>JASGKF010000001.1:0-2202754 GCA_047600765.1 Rhodocyclaceae bacterium | reverse complement strand
GCAACGCAGATCACCACCCTCACCGGCCGCAACGCAACGGCCGTTGTCACCAACTACTACATCACGCAGGTCACACAAGCCACCAGCTCGGCCTCGCTGGATGCCGGCGTGATCCGCCTCGACACCGATCCGGACCCGGCGAAGAGCACCAACACCGTGTACCTCTACAACATGAACGAGAACCTGATCGCCTACTCGTCGAGCCAGAGCACGCCCCTGATCGTGGCGCCCGACTCGATCTGCTACTACTCGGAAGACGAAGGCGCCGGCTTCTCCAATGCCACGCCGGATCTCGAGGTTTACTACGACTTCTCCGCGAATCGCAGCACCGGCAAGAAAGTTAGCCTGATCCAGGTGAAGGCGGCACCCAGGCTGGTTGCCACCCCCGGCGTGCTGCAATCGTTCACGACACTGCTGCGCTCCATCGGCTACGCCGGTGCCCTGCCCACCTGACTGAACAAGAACAGTGGCGCTCTCCGGGGCGCCACGACGGATTCCAACGAGGGAGTCAGCGCATGAGCGCCAGCGATGATCACAAGAGACTGCAGCTCGCCCTTGAAGCCGCAGGTCTCGACCTGTGGGAGAACGATCTCGTCGCCGGCAAGGTGACGCATCCCGCTGCGCGCACCTTCCGCGAACTCGGCTACGAACCGCAGGAGGTCGGCGACAGCCTCGCCTTCTGGCTCGACATCCTCCACCCCGACGACATGCCCTCGGTGGGCGCAGCGCTGGACGCCTACCGCGCCGGACGTGCCGACAACTACCGCAGCGAGTTCCGCCTGCGTTCCAAGGCCGGCGAGTGGATGTGGTACGCCAACTACGGCAAGGTCATGAACGGTGCGGCCGACGTGGGCATGCACCGCTTCATCGGCGTGACTTTCAACATCAACGAGCGCAAGCGCCGCGAAGAAGAGCTGTCGCGCATCAACCAGTTGCTGTCGGCCCAGAACCAGCAGCTGGACCAGATGAACAATCACCTGGAAAAACTCTCGACTACCGATCCGCTCACCGGGCTCCACAACCGGCGCGCCGTCAACGAACGCCTGCATCGACTCGTCAGTGTCGAGCAACATCCTTCGGGCCTGCTCTTCGTTGACCTCGACAACTTCAAGAAGATCAACGACCTCTACGGCCACGACGTAGGCGACATCCTGCTGTGCCAGGTGGCGCAGCGGCTGCAGACCTGCATCGACTCCAGCGACCTCATCGCGCGCTTCGGCGGCGACGAGTTCGTGCTACTGATCCGCGACCCCGAGCAGGAAGGCGGCAGCTTCCGCGCCCATCTCGAAGCCCTCTGCACGCGCGTCCTCGACATCCTCGCGCAGCCCTACCTCATCGGCGACCTGCAGCTGCACTCCTACGGCAGCATCGGCGTAGCCTGCTTCCCCGACGACGGCTGGACCGTAGACGAACTCACCAAGCGCGCCGACATCGCGCTGTACCGTGCCAAGAACAAGGGCCGCAACCTGTCCTGCTTCTTCCAGTACAGCATGGAAACCGAGCTGCGCTACCAGGACAACATGGAGACCGAGCTGCGTGCCGCGCTCAAAACCCGCCAGCTCGAACTGCTCTACCAGCTGCAGGTTGATCGCCACCTGCGCCCCATCGGCGCCGAGGCCCTGCTGCGCTGGCACCACCCCACCCGCGGCCTGCTCAACCCCATGGAGTTCCTGCCCGAAGCCGTGCACACAGGCCTCGTGCATGACATCGACAAGCTCGTGCTCGACACCGCCTGCGCGGCGCTGGGCAAATGGCAGCACGACCCGGTGCTCAAGGACATGACCCTGTCGGTGAACATCACGGCACGCTCGTTCGAAGACCCGGCTTTCGTGCAGACCGTCGTCCGCCTGCTCGACAAGTACAAGCTGCCTCCCGGCAAGCTGTACCTGGAACTCACCGAGCACATCAAGCCGCAATCCCTGCCCAAGGCCGCACGCGTCATCAACCAGCTGCGCGTGCGCGGCGTGCGCTTCGCGCTGGATGATTTCGGCACCGGCTACTCATCGCTCGAAACGCTCAAGCACCTCAGCTTCGACCAGATCAAGATCAACGGTGCCTTCGTGGAAGACGTGACCGAGAATGCCGTCAGCCAGGCCATCGTGGCCGGCGTCATTGCCATCGCCAACGCCATGGGGGTCGAGGTTCTGGCCGAGGCCGTCGAGCGCCATGAGCAGCTCCAGCTGCTCATGCAACGCGGCATCGAACGCTACCAGGGCTACCTGTTCGGCAAGGCCCTGCCGGGCAGCGTGCTCGAAGCGGCGATACGCAGCACAGACAGCACGCAGCTGGCCCCTTAGCCACCACCGCACTCAGAAGGCGCGCGCCAGCGCAAGGAAGAAGCTGTTGCGCGAGCCACGTCGCACGAGGGGGCTGTCCTCGATGGCATCGTCGTACCAGGTGCGGCGGATGTAGGCGTTGAAGGCGATGCGCTCGGTGATGCGCACACTGCCCAGCAGACCCGCGAACAGGTTGGTCGCACTGGACGGTAGATAGGTCTGCCCCACAGTCGTCGCATCCTGCTGCCGCGTGCCGTAGTAGTGACGCGTGTAGCGACTGTCGAGAAACTCGACGCCCAGCTCCGGGTAGAAGGTCAGCCGCCACAGCGTGCCGCGCGTGATGTAGCGCGTCTGTGCAATGCTGCCGGCCGAGTCCCCTGCGTCGCGCAGCAGGGTGGCTTCGACAGCGCCGAACGGCGTGATCTGAAGCGTGCCCAGGCCCAGCAGCACCGGATTGTCACGTCGTGTCAGACCTGCCACCGAATAGCCATCGCCGCGATAACGCCCCAGCAATTCGACATGCCCGTAGCCCGTTTTAACGGTCTTGATGCCGAAGGTATCGATGCGCGCAAAGAACGGCCCTTCCTCATGGATCAGGTAGGGCATTACGCTGCTCGACATCTGCCCGCCATGCATGACGGACTGCGTACGCACGAAGCCCACGCCAGCCTCGCTGCGATAAACCGGCTTGTCATCCACCGGCTTCACTTCGGCATGCAGCAGCGTGCTGCAGCCGGATGCAGCGAGAAGGCACGGCAACAGACGACAGGCAGCAAGCAGAAACGACATCGCGCAGACAGGCCCCTGAACCCGGCAGGCATTGCCGGGAGCTGGATTGTCTGCAAGCCGTGTTACAGGACTTGGCGCGGAGGACTGCTCAGAAGCTGCGCGTGACGGCAAGGAAGCCGCTGTGGCGACCGCTGCGGCGGACCAGCGGGCTGTCGGTGATGGTGTCGTCGTAGCGCGTGTAACGCCAGTAAGCCTGCAGCGCGTACTTGTCGCTCAGGTCATAGCGCAGCAGGCTGCCGACGAAGAAATTGAGCGCGTTGCTGGCCGTGTAGTTGCGCCCCACCGTACTCGCATCGGCTTCGCGCGTGCCGTAGTAGTAGTTCGCGTAGCGGCGGTTGAGGTACTCACCGCCGATTTCCGGATAGACGCTGACCGGGCCTTTGGCGAACTTGGCGATGTAGCGCGCCATGCCCACCGTGCCGGCCGAGTCATTGAAGTCACGCACCACGTTCAACTCGAAGGCACCGATCGGTGTCACCTGCAGCGAGCCCACGCCGAATGGCACCGGCGTGCCGCGTCGCGTCAGCCCATCCACGTCGTAGCCATCCGGGCGGTAACGTCCGATGAGCTCCAAGTGCCCGTAGCCGAACTTGAGGGTCTTCACGCCAAAGGTATCAAGGCGCGCAAAAGCGCGCCCGTAATCGAGCGCCAGGAACGGCATCAAGCCCGTCGCACCCTTGCCATTGCGGATGATGGATTGCGAATGCGTAACCATCAGGCCCGCATCGCCCGACAGCTTGTCTTCCGCAGCCAGCGCAGCCGGCACACACAGGGCCGCCAGGCTCCAGCACAACAGGGGGCGCAGCAGGGTAGTGGAAAGCGTCGTGGCAGGCATGGCAGCAAGACCGGGAACAGGGCAACAGCGCCCGGTCGCGACTCTACACCGCCTGCGCCCGCCCGGCAGTAACGCCGGGCGGTTGAAAGGCTCAGCGGCGCGCCTCGAACACGAGGTTGAACGGCGTATGCGTAGCGCGGCGGAAGTGCTTGAAGCCCGCGCTGGTCACCACCTCGCGCAACCTCGCCTCGCCCGCTTGTGCACCCAGCGCGAGGCCGACTTCCTGCGACAGCGAACAAGGCGTGCACATCAGCGTCGAGCCTGCGTAGTAGGCACGCCCCAGCGGGTTGAGGTTCTCTTCGACACGGTCACCGGCATAGGGCTCGACGATCATCCAGCAACCGTCTGGCGCAAGCTTGCCGAGCACGTGACGCGAGGCACCCACCGGATCGCCCATGTCATGCAAGGCATCGAAGACGGTGATGAGATCGTAGTCGAGGCCGGGGAAGTCCTTGGCGCTGGCCACTTCGAAACGGCAGCTCGCGGCCACACCGGCTTCGGCAGCACGCTTGCGGGCTTCAACCACCGACGCTTCGTGATTGTCGAAGCCCACAAAGTAGGAGTTCGGGAAAGCCTTGGCCATCAAGATGGTGGAAGCGCCGTGCCCGCAGCCCACGTCAGCAACGATGGCGCCCTTGCGCAAGCGCTGCTCCATGCCTTCCAGCGCCGGCAGCCAGCTGGAGATGAGGCTGCCGATGTAGGACGCGCGAAAGAAGCGCTCGATGCCGTGGAACAGCGCATGGTCGTGCTGGTGCCAGCCGATGCCGGCCCCCGTGCGGAAGGCGTCGCGCAGCGTGTCGGCAATGCGGCCGGCGGCCAGCGCGGTCTGGAAGCCGCCGACGACAAAGGCCGGGCTGTCTTCATCGGCGAAGGCCATGGCCTGCTCGGGGCTCATCGCGTAGCAACCACTGTCGGCGAGGTAGTCGACATAGCCCGACGCCGCCTGCGCGTTGAGCCACTCGCGCACATAGCGCTCTTTGGTGTCGGTGCGTGCGGCAAGGCCGGCCGGCGTCAGCGGGCCATGTTCGGCCAGCGCGCGGTAGAGGCCCAGCTGGTCGCCCAGCATCACCAGCGGTGCGGTGGACACGGCACCCACGTCCACCAGCGCACGGCCCAGTAGGGCGTGCAGTTTCTGTTCGTCAATCTGGTTCATGACAATGCTCCTTGGGTTGAATGAAGAGCCCGCATTGTCGTGACGGCCGCGCTGCGCCACTTTGCACAGGCGCCAGCACACTTGCCCGCACGGCCAGCGCAGTCATGCCGCTTGATCGCGCAACCGGAAAGCTTGCTCCGGCAACCAGCGCGCTTGCATCCAGCACGCGCGCACGGAATCATCGCGGCATGGATGCCTTGTCCGAACTGCTGCGTGCCGTGCGCCTCTCTGGCGCGATGTTCTTCAACGCCCTCTGCGCGGCCCCGTGGTGCGTGCAGTCGCCGCCCTCGAAGCGCCTTGGCCAGTACCTCGCGCCGGGGGCCAGCCACGTCATCGAGTTTCACTTCATCGCTGCCGGGCGCTGCTACATCCGCGTCGGTGGCGAGACCACGCCACTGGCAGCTGGCGACATCGTGATGCTGCCGCACGGTGACGCCCACGTCATGGGCAACGGGCTGGGTTCCGACGCACTCAACAGCGACTCGCCCGCCGGTGAAGCCGCCATGGCCGAGCTGCTACGCGGCGAGGTGCGGCTGTCGCGCCTGGGTGATGGCGACGGCGAAGAGACACACCTGATCTGCGGCTACCTCGCCTGCGAGGCGCGCCTGCTGCAGCCGTTGCTGGCCGGCCTGCCACGCGTGGTGCGCGTAAGCCTCCACCACGATGCCTATGGCCGCGCGATTGCCGAGATGATCCGCCACGCCGTCACACAGCTCGGCGAAGACGCACCGGGCAGCAAGGCCATAGGCGCGCGCCTCGCCGAAGTGCTGTTCGCCGAGAGCCTGCGGCGCTACCTGCTGCAACTGCCACCGGGTGCCAGCAACTGGCTGGCGGGGGCGGCCGACCACGCCGTGGGCCGCGCGCTGGCCGCCCTGCACCAGCGCCCAGCGCATGACTGGACACTCGACGAGCTGGGCCGCGAGGCCGGCCTGTCACGCTCAGCGCTCACCGAGCGCTTCGCGCGACACTTTGGCCAGGGGCCGATGGGCTACCTCACGGACTGGCGCCTCGAACTCGCTGCCGACGCCCTGCGCAGCAGCAGTCGCAGCGTCGCGCAGATTGCAGCCGAAGTCGGCTACGACTCGGAGGCGGCTTTCAACCGCGCCTTCAAGCGCCGCTTCGAACTGCCGCCCGCGCGCTACCGCAAGCACTGGCGAGAGAACAACGCGACGAGTTAGCCGCGCTTCGGCAGCTTCCAGCCCGGCCGGATGAAGTGGCAGGTATAGCCGTTGGGGAAGTGCTGCAGGTAGTCTTGGTGCTCGGGCTCGGCAAGCCAGAACGGGCCGGCTGGTGCGAGCTCGGTGACGACCTTGCCGGGCCACAGGCCGGAGGCATTGACGTCGGCAATGGTGTCATCCGCCACGCGCTTCTGCTCGGCGCTCGTGAAGTAGATGCCGGAACGGTAGCTGGGGCCGCGATCATTGCCCTGCCGATTGGGCGTGCTCGGGTCGTGGATCTGGAAGAAGAACTCCAGCAGCTGGCGGAAGCTGATCGTCTCCGGGTCGAACACGATCTCGATGCCCTCGGCGTGCGTGCCGTGGTTGCGATAAGTCGCGTTCGGCACATCGCCACCGGTGTAGCCCACGCGCGTCGAGATCACGCCGGGCAACTTGCGGATCAGTTCCTGCATGCCCCAGAAGCAACCACCGGCGAGCACGGCACGTTCAGTCGTCGCCATGGCTCAGCCCTCCACCTGATCGAGATAGTCGCCATAGCCCTGCGCCACCATCTCGTCGCGCGGCACGAAGCGCAGCGACGCCGAGTTGATGCAGTAGCGCAGGCCGCCGCGGTCACGCGGGCCGTCTTCGAAGACGTGGCCGAGGTGACTGTCACCGTTCGCCGAACGCACTTCGGTACGGATCATGCCGTGCGTGACGTCGCGCAACTCGGCGACGTTGGCCGGCTCGATGGGCTTGGTAAAGCTCGGCCAGCCACAGCCGGACTCGTACTTGTCACCCGAGGCGAACAAGGGCTCGCCCGACACGATGTTGACATAGATGCCGACCTGCTTGTTGTGGAGATACTCACCCGTGCCGGGGTACTCGGTGCCGCTCTGCTGCGTGACGCGGAACTGCTCGGGCGTGAGCTTCGCGATGGCTTCAGGGGTCTTGCTGTAACGGGTCATTGCACTGCTCCTGAAAAACGGGGGAGAGCCAAGCACATCTGTTTATTGGCCCAGTCTTTACGGGAATGGTAGGTCATCTGACCCACATGGGGCCACTACGCGACTTTTCCATTCAGCCTCGCCCAGTAGACCGACCGGTCAAGCCAAACCTGACATGCGAGCGGTTGCCCCCGGGGAAGCTCGAAGCGTGCGCACACCCGACTGGATCAAGCCAGCTTTACAAAACACGCACGAGGCCGGGACTGCACGGCTAGGTGCAGGACTGCTCCCAGAATCAGTCCGGAAATGATGTCGATGAAATGGTGCTGATGTACGAGTACGGTGGACACAACGATAAGAAGCAACCAGAAGAGCCAGAAGAGCTTCAGGCCTGCCTTTGACGTGGCACTGACGTAGGCAAGCACCGTGATCACGCTGTAGACAACGTGCAACGAGGGCACCAGGTTGTGCGGCTGGTCTGCCTGGAACATCACGGCGAACATTGCACGATACAACGGCTCGGCAGGCAAACTACGTTCGAAACCGAGGTGTGACGGAACGATCAGGAAAAGGGCGCAGGAGATCAATGAGCCCCACAGGATGCGCCTGCCCAGCGCATGGATCTCGTCAAGACCCAGCAAAAACGGAGGCCAGACAAACAGCAGATTGATGGACAGGTAGACCCAGATGAACTCGGGTACGAAAGGCAGGCCGAGCTCAGCCGCAAAATACAGGCCATACGTGTGGCCACGCTCAGCAGAAATCCAGTTACACAGCGGGTAGGCGATCAGAAAAACCAGGTTGTCCAGCAACAACCACCAGAGGTAGGCCTTCCAGCGGTCTGCGCGAGGCGTGCCATCAGGTTTACTCATGCATCAAGCTCCAACTGCTGCACGGCATCTTCTCGTGCGCTGGATGACACAAGCAGGCTCGCTTTCAGGCCATTGAGCGTGGGGTTACGGATGAAGTCATCCAGACAGGCATCCAGCTGCGCCGGTGTCAGATCTGGCGCCATGCTTTCCACGCAGAAGGCGAGCAAACTCACCACGCCAACGGAATCCAGACCCAGTGCGATCAAGGACTGATCAAAGGGCACGACCTCCAGATCGATCAGCGTACGAACATGCGCCACAAGCGCCCGGTCTGGTTGGGACAAGTATTCATCGATCCGCGCTGAAGCACTTGCTCTCCCGGCAGCGACCACCTCCAGGATCTTGTCCACCGAACCAGCTTCGTTGGCGATAGCCTCGAACAGCCCCGGTTTGCTCACGAATGGTCCACTTGCAAACGCAGAGCTCCGCCCCTCGGCAGTCAACTCGTACGCCTCGCCCGCAACAGCTTGCAACTGCATAGCCTGATCGACACTCAGCGAGACCACACCTTCATCAGACAACAGCACCGCATGTCCTGCTGCCTCCAGAAAATCGAGTGCAGGCCGATTCCTGGCTGTCCGGCGATAGGCGATCGCAACACGCCTGCATCCCTCGTTGCGTGCGATGCGCGCCAACTCAGCGAGAACCCGGTGCTCCACGCCACGGCCAAGCACACGACAGCTGAGCATGAAGGAATCCAGGAGCAGCGTGTCCGCCTGGACGTGATAAACAAGCGCCCCGGTCAAACCATAAGCGCCGAAACGATCCCGGACCTCGACGGCCAGGCAACGCCCGCCCTTGATCAAGGCAGGTAGTTCACTTAGCTGGCACGGTACAGGCCGCATGTTGAACTGGTTCGTACGTCGGGTGAGTTCTGCAACGCGCTCCCGCTGTTCGTCACCTGGCGGGATCAGATCCAGCTGCAAGCCCAGCGAACGCAGGAACTCACCGAAGTCTCCTGCCTCGCTGCGCAAGGCGTCACGCAAACGCTCCTCCTGATATCGCCGGGTGCGCAGTCCCGCTTCCGGTGCAATGACTGCTTCATCGAAGGCCCAGAAGTTCTGCAGGCAACCTGCAATCTGCCCGGAGGACTCGGGCAACTGCAGCACCTGCACGGCAGGGCAATTTGCCCGTATCTCGGCGCACTCTACCGGGCTGTCATCGATGAAGACAAAGCTGTCCAGACCAAGGCGCAGCTCCGCCGCAATGGCTTGCAGGTTGTGAGACTTGGGGTGCCAGTTGATGCGCGTGGCGACAAAATGCTCCTGCTGCAAAAGCATGTCCGTACGACCCATGAACACCGCAGCTACGTCCTCAGGATCATTCTTGCTGCAAAGACATAGCAGGACGCCGCGCTTCTCCAGCGCGAGCATGAATTGCTGGAGAAAGCGATGCTCTGCCGTCACCACCACACCGCTTGCACCCAACTCACCGCAAGCACCTTGCCACAAGGTGTTGTCCGCATCGAGCACCACGACCTTGCAAGGCGGTTTCCAGAGCGCGATGAGCTTGCGCGCGAATTGCGTGGCCAGTGCCGCATACATTTCACGCGAGTACGGAACGTGCGCCAGACGATCCGCATGGGGATTCGCAACATGGGAAACAACGTAGCCTTGTTGGGCTTGATCCGGCGCAATCAGGTGAATGCCGGCCACCTTGTCCAGGCCGTTCGTAATGCGCTCGGCCACACTGCGCAAGGGCCCCTGGATATCCTCGTGCGTGCCCGCAAGTGGCGGCGCAATCCAGATCACAAGCGGAACAGACATCTTCGTCGTAGCTCCACGTACGATAGAAATGAATTCGTCCGCGTTGCGGCACAACATGTCGATGCGTTCTTGCAAACTGATTCCCGGCGATACGTCACGCAACCAGTCGGCTGGGTTCATCAGCAAGAGATTGACGCCACCCTTGTTGCTCAGGAATGCGCCTGCCGGATCCAGCAGAGACTGGAGGATCTGGTTGTATGGCGCGAAACTGATATCGCATGGCACACCGAACCGCCGCATCCAGTAGGCAAGCACCTCTTCCATCGGCTCGGCCACAAAAGAAGACGCTACGGCAATCAGTCGTGAGGCCGCGTACTGTGACGAGAATGCCTCTGCCCCACCAACCGTCGCATTGCGCAGCGACTCGCACAGCTTTTCCACAAAACCTTGTAGTCGCCCATCGCCTCCCGTCGCAAGCGGACATGAAGCGGCGATCTCTGTGCCGTTGTCATGCTGAATGGCCTGTATCGACAATGCCGAGCCCGGTATATCAAACGGCAGCAGGGAGACAGCACCCGCCTCGCAATCGTCGAAACGGAAACTTTGTAAGGGGACAGGTCCCACACTGGAGACCACAGCAGAAAACAGATATCCGTTCTGTGCCACCTGCCGCCTCTGCAAACGGTCGAACACGGCTCCAAGAATGCGTCGTGGTACGAACCGGGAGAACGCGTCGAACGCAAAAGCCGGACGCTCGTCGTGCCTCCCCAACGCCGCCAGCATGTCTCCGTAGCATCGATGCCAGTCTCCCCCCACGGGCAGATCGAGCAGCAGTGGCGTACTGAGATTCCTGGTCGTGCGCAATGCGCGGTCGGACAAGCGCAAGTTGACCGGCATCATGACTCTGAAGCACGCCTGACCCCGCAGTCCCGACTGATTGGCAATAGCCGCGGAGATATGTGCTGCGACCGGCGTGATACATCCTGGAACAAACCCACGCTCCCACACAAAACCCTGTGCATGCCCCTTCACCTCGCCCAATGGCGACGGCTGGTCACGGGCGGGCCAGGGACGGACGGACAAACGTGTCTCCGCCTCCAGGTAGTCACGATCCCCCGCTAGTGTTGAGCTACCCAGCAAAGTATCCCCGCGCAAAGCGCGGAAACTCTCCTGGGCAAAGAACAGCAAGCCCGCCGCATCCATCAGCGCATGTGCGCACCGGAAAATCAAGCCCATGCCTTGCCAATGCAGGACTTCGATGGCTGCTTTGCCCGCGGGCAAAGCGCTGCGCAACAAAGGGTGCGAGAGAGAAAAAACCTCTGCCTCATCAATGACTCGTACTCGTGGCGCGACACCACCATCACGCCATGCCCATCCTGCCGCGACGAACCTGGCCCCCGGATTGGCCTCTGCGGCAACGACGAGTGCTTCTTCAAGGCGCTCTGGAGGCGGCAGCACTGGCAAGCTGATCTGCAGCTGGATGGCAAAGGGCGAAAATGCTGCCGCGCCCCCCAGGTGCAACCATTCGTAGGGGGTGATGCGCTGTCGCAAGTTCGTAGCGGCTCCGGGTTGTGCGCCGTTCATTCGTGCAGCAGCCTCGAGCGCAATCGTGGAATGAACTGTCCGAGCACAAGTGTCCGGAAGACGTAAACACAGAAGCTCCGCTCGATCAGGGCGGGGTTGATCCGGCTGCGCAGCTTGTCGTGCGCGGCGGGCAACGTGCACCAGTGCAGATCTTCATGTTCGTGGTGTGCCGTGTGATAACCGACGTTGAACCACAGCCAGTTTATGGCACCGACAAAGTTGCGCGAATGGTTGTAGCGCGAACCGGCAACGGCATGTGCATGCTGGAGGTAGTTGGATGCCAGCAGGAAATGCAGAGCCACCAGTTGCGGCAAGTACACGTAGATCAGCGCCTTGCCTGGGTCCAGCATTCCCACAGCGATCCATACCGCCAGCAAGGGCAGATAAAGCGCGAGGGTCCACCAGAATGCTTTCCGGTCGTGATGCCAGAGTGAGCCCAGGTAGCGCCGACGAACCGTACCCAGCGCGGGCAGTACCTTGAACGGAAACAGCAGGTAACCCATGATCGTGTTACCTCTGTCGTACTGCATCACCCGGGTCAGATCACCCTCCCCCTGGTTGAAGCGGTGATGACTATCAACATGGGCTGGCTGGAACAGGAAAACCGGCTGCCCCTGAAGTGTGCCAATCCACATATCGGTCAACTGATTCATACCGCGACTACGCCAGATCGGCACGTGTGCATGGTTGTGCCCGATACAGCAGACACCGATCACGAGCAGAAGGATGCCGCCATAGGCCACAACGCTGAAGCCCGGTTGCTGCCACACCCAGGCGACCAGCAGAGGCAGCAGGGCCAGATAGGCCACGCTTTGCCAGTCTCGCTTGTTATGCATGACCCACCATGCTCTCCCGACGTATGCGTCGTCGCTTCCTGCCCTCCCCTGACGCCGGCACACTGCCATGTGACTCCCAAGTGATCTCCCCGATCTGAACACCCAGGTTCTCCAGGGCTTCACACAACTGCTGTTGCAGCAGGGCCAAGCCGCTTGGATCAAGCGTTGCATGCAGGCTGAGCCGGGTCGCCCCCCTCTGGATCAAGGCATAGTCGGCGGCCCGCGGCAGATTGCGCGCGAACACGCGTGTCAGAACGTCAGCAAAGACCGTGAGGCGCTGACCGGCACGGCCTGGTAACAGCAACGCATCATCACAACGACCTTCCACGGCATCGAGCGCGCGCGTAACACGGCCACACTCACACGGCCTTTCGCTGGCTATCAGCACGTCATCCAGTCTGTAGCGTACGAAGGGCTGCGTCAGTCGCGTGAAGTCCGTGATGACTGGAACAAAGCGGCGCTGTTCAGCATCCAGCCAGCGCGGCTCGATCATCAGATACTCCTCGTTCAAATGAAGACGCCCCTGTTCACAGGTACTTGCCAGAAATCCTTCCGTTGCCTGGTACACCTCGTGCACTTGCGGGAACGCTTGCTCAAGAAGCCGACGGTCGTGTGCATCGAGGACTTCGGCAACGGAAATGACGCGCTTTGGACATATGGCAACATTGCCTGCAAGCACCCGCAACGCGATCTCGCGCAAAACCTGAGCGGGCGCCACAAGAATGCTTGCGCGATAGTCGCTCAGCGCTTGCAGATTGGCCTCGAAATCATTGAAGAGGTCAAAGAAGCGGAAGCTCAGCCAACGCGCACGGACGGACTCATAGACATTGTTGTTGGCACGCAGGAACAGGGCGACGCGCTCGCCTGCCAGCAGACCATCCGGCAGCATGCGCGCCAGCATTACGCCAGCCCATATGGCCGCCTCCTTGTCGCTGATGGCAAAAGCTGCCCGCTGACCTGAAGTGCCAGAAGACAAGCCGACATTGACGTCACCCAGCTTCGATCTGAAATCACGTGACTGCTCGGCAGCCATGGCCGTGTCGAACACTTCCTGCAACCGGAGACCGGCCGTATTCATGGCATCGAAGTTGGCGAGCATGCTGGACTTGTCACTCTCGGGCCACTCTTCCACCGCCTTGCCTGCAAACTGGCGGTAGTAAGGGCTGCGCGCAACCAGCTGCCGGCGAAACTCCTCAACCCGGTGCTTCTGATATCGCAACAAGGCTTCGCGTGTATCGAACACAAGCCGACGGGCCCGGAAGTATGACCACAAGACTCTGATCAATCGGATCATGCTTCGTCGGTACCAAGTGGGCCGTGTGTCAGGCGAATGTCGATGCCTCGGGAGTGCAGATGATTGAGATTCCGCAGGGTGCTGTAGTACTCCGCACGACGATGCTGGATCAGGAAGGAAATTTCCGAAGGGCCTCGCAATTCCACGTAGTTCTCATGCGCCCAGGCCGCATCGGAGGCCAGCAGCGTCCACCCGTCACCCTGACGCACGAACGCTCCAAGGTGACCTATGGCGTGGCCCGGCAAACTGACCAGCATTAGCTCTCCGCTTTCATCGAGCGCAGCACCGTGAGAGAAAGGTCCCAGCTCTGGCGGCAGCGCCTGCGTTGGCAGTTCGTTTACGAAACAAAGCCGTTGTGCCATGTCATCGGGTATCAAGCCCGGCAAGAAAGCTCGCTGCAAGGCTCGCAATCCCGTCAGCCCTTGTATGCTTTGCCATCCTTCAGCAGCACATACGATGCGCACCCCCGGAAAGTCACGCAAGCCGGCAATGTGATCGGCGTGAAAGTGCGAAACAACGATGCTGCGCAGATCGGCCGGCTGAATTCCCTCCTTACGCAACTGGACTACCAGAGGCTCATGCTGCTCAAGGTGAACAGGTGTCACCAGCGGATACAGCCGGTAGATGCCGCGGGCCGCGTCAAAGAAATGGGAGGCGTACCCCGTATCCCACAGATGCAGACCGTGCGCTGTCTGCAACAGATAGGCTCGTGTCGGAAAACAGCGGCTACCCAGCCCGCCCCCCTTCAGCGCCATGCAGGCCGGGTGGGTGCAGTACCCCACAGAGAACGTGCGGATGCTAGCCATGACTCATCCAGGCCGCCGTCCTGCGAATGCCTTCGTGCATGGAAACGGGCGGAATGTAACCGAGCAGATCTCTGGCGCGCCGAATGCTCAGCGTCATGTCGTACGCGAGCACACCAGCGCTGTAACGCGTCAAGGCCGGTTCCTTGCGAGTCAGGAGAGAGGCGCCTTGCATGAATCGCGCCGCGAGGTCTGCCACAGGGTAAGGCACGTCAATGATGTCCATCGTACGACCCAGCTGCTCGACGAACAGGCTTTCCAACACCGTTGCAATCCGGGCGGGCTCATCGTTGGTGATATTGAACGCGAGGCCGGTCGGAACATCTGTACTGTTCGTGGCCAACCACATCGCATGCACGACATTCTCCACATAGGTCATGTCGATCACTGCGTTGCCACCACGCGGCAATGGCAAGCGCCCGTTCCTGCTCTCGATAACGCGATTCAAACGCGGAATGAGCACCTGGTCATGGGGGCCGAAAATTGCGCGTGGCCGGATGATCGCTGTCCACATACCGGGGAAACTCTCGCCACTTCCCTGCACCAACGCTTCAGCCAGCGCCTTGGTTCGCACGTATTCGTTAGCAGGCCTACGGGCACGAAATGATTCTTCTATCTGCAATCGATGCGTGTAGTCGAAGTAGATCGCCGGCGTGGAAACATGGATGAAGCGCCCCGTACCCGCTGCGCCGCATGCGCGAAGCAGATGCGCTGTCGCTCTGACGTTACAGGATTCAAACTGCTGCCGGCTTCCCCAGGGCGCTGACAACGCTGCGCAATGCCAAACGGCATCCACTTCGTGCACCAGACCCGCCATATCGTCATCACTTGCCTCAGCAAGATCCATCGGGATGAAGCGTATCCCGGCCTTGGTCAGTTGCTTGCCAACCGCCACATTCCTGCCGGTTGCACGAACGTTTACACCTTGTTCGTGCAAGCACTCCACCGCGTTACGGCCCAAGCCGCCCGTTGCGCCGGTTACCAGTATGCGCATGGTCAAAGGTCCAGCACCATGCCACCGATACTGACCCCCGCCGCGGTACCGATCAGCAATGCCCGCTTGCCCGGGCCAAGACGCCCAGACTCGAGCGCATGGTGCAACGCCGTCGGAATCGACGCAGCCACCTGGTTGCCGTGAGTCCGGTAGATGTCCACGATGCGCTTCGGATCCAGACCCAGTCTCTTCACCATATGGGACATGCCCAAGTGACTCGCCTGATGGGGCACCACAACGTCCACGCTGGACTGTGATACGCCTTGCTGGTCCATCAATTCGCGCATGAATCCCGGCATCACGTTAAGAGCCAGCTTCAGCAACTGCTTGCCGTTCATGCTGAACAGATAATCTTTCGGCACCGAGCCTGACGAAGGATTGCGCCGCGTTCCACCAGCGCGGATCTCGCAGTACTGCCTGCCTTCCACATAGGTTTTGTACAGGAACGAGCGGATACCTTGCTGCCCATGCCCTTTCTCGACAATCGCAGCAGCCGCACCGTCACCAAATATCATCGATGCCTCAGGTATTTCCCAATCGACGCCTCGAGAAGGCTGGTCCGCAGAAACAACCGCAACTCGCCGATAGGTTCCTGTATTCAACAGTGAACCTGCCAACTGCAGCGCCATCACAAAGCTCAGGCAACTTGCGTTGATATCGAAGGCCGGCGTACCCGGCGGCAATCCGGCATGGGCGCCGATTGCACAAGCAGTCGATGGCAGTGCCTGCTCCTGCACACCACACGCCGCAATCAGCAGATCCAGGGACCCCGCTGACAACCCGGCATTCTTCATTGCATGGGATAGCGCTCTCGCGGCCAGCTGGCTCTGTGTTTCTTCCGGCGGCGAAAAGCGACGCGACTCGACGCCCGACCACTTCAGCGACTCACCAGGCTTCAGGTTCAATTTTTCGTCAATGGCTTTTGCACTGACCTCAACCGACGGCTCTGCCCTCCCCGTCGCAATCAACCGCAGGTTCAACATATCTTTTCCTTATGCATCAGCCGAGGCTTCAAGTGTTCTTCTCGACGTAGTTGAGAACACGCTGAAGCACCGTCGTCATGTGCTTTTTATTGACCCAGAAAAAAACTTCCTTGCCGACCTTCTCGCTCTCAAGTACACCGGCCTCCCGCAGCACTCGCAGGTGATGGGAAACAGCTGTGCGACTGAGAGTGCTCACCGCCACGATCTCGCTCACATTGAGGCGCTCCCCAACCTCGAAGCTGAGCATGATCCGCTGGCGGTGCTCGTCCCCAAGCGCCACGAAGACGCTGGAAACATCCGTCCACTCTTTCGGGATACGGCCAAGGTATTCTTTTCTCATGACTACATGATTAGTTGCGTAGTTATGTTTGTCAAGCACTTTGTCTGCGCGTAACGAAGGGCGAAACGCCATGTCGCCACGTACAAAGTTGGTTATTGGCTCTTGTGTAGACGGGTTTTTTGCAAGTCCGTCACGCGAGAAAGCAGGGGGAGTGAGTGCCACCGCCCAGTACGACGGCCTCCCCCCGTTGGCCCGCGCGACTCAGCGCACGGACGACTCGCTGGCCAGCACGTAGCGCCGCTTGCCGGCGAGCTTGGCCTGGTACATGGCGGCGTCAGCCTGTTCGATGAGGGCATCACCACTCGTGCTGAGCTGTGTGCTCTCCGGCCCGTGGCTCGCCACGCCCACGCTGGCGGAAATGGTCAGGGTCAGGCCTTCGATACGGAACGGCTCTGACAAGGCGTTCGACGAGCTTTTCCGCCACCATGATGCCGCCGTTCCTGCCGGGGTTGACCAGCGCGACGGCGAACTCGTCACCGCCCAGACGCGCCACGAGGTCGCCCGCACGCACGCTGCGCAGCAGACGCAAGGAGGCCTGCCTCAACAGGGAGTCGCCGATGGCGTGACCGTGGTTGTCGTTGACGGCCTTGAAGCCGTCGAGATCGAGGTAGAGCACGGCCAGCCCTGTGCCGTTGCGCTGGGCCAGCGCCAGTTGCTGATGCACCACCTGCCTGAACAGCTGACGGTTCGCCAGACCGGTCAGGGTGTCGTGGCTGGCTTCATGCTGGGCGTTGTCCAGCAGGCGCGCCGCCTGACTCAGCGCCGCACCGACGCGGTCGGCTTCGGTGAGGCCCAGTGGTGGCACCGACACGGCAGCACCGGCCCCCAGCGCGAAGGCGGGCTCGGTCAAGGCCTCGACCGCCTTGGCGATGATGCCGCCGATACGCCAGGCCAGCAGCAGGCTGAAGGCCATCACCACCACCAGCCCCGCCAGCAACCAGGCCAGCGACCCAAGCAGCGGGCCGCTCAGCGCCGATTGCGGAATGCTGATCGACACCGACCAGCCCGTGGCGGCCGAACGGCTGAACGCCCACAGCACCGGCACGCCTTCCAGCGAGACAGTATCGGCGGACCCCTCGTCGGCATTCCGGGCGCGCTGCTGCAACAGCGGCGAAACGGTGGCGTCTGCGGCGCGCTGGCTGGCTTCGCTGTTTGCGACGAGCTTGCCACCCGGGGCGTAGACCGCCACAGCCCACCCGACTGGCAGCTGCTGGCGCCGCAGCAGCGCCTGCGTGCTGGCGGGCAACAATTGCGCATGCAGCATGCGCCCGGACTGCGCGCCCATGGGCGCAGGCAAGGCGACGGTGATGCCAGGAGCGTCTGCCATGTCGCCAGCAGCCAGATCCGGTGAACGCCTTGTACTCGCCAGCACCGCGCCACCCGGCGCCTGCAGACTGATCACGGCAACGCCCAGATGCTGGCGCACCTCGTCGGCCTGCACTTCGAAGGCCGCCAGATTGCCCGACGCCAGCACGCGCGATGTGGACAACACACGCAGGCCCGTTTCGACGCTGGCCAGCTCCTTGTCGATTGCCGTGGTCAGCGTGCGTGCGGTCACGATCAGGTTGTCGGCCTGCTGACTGTGCTGGCGCTGGTAGCCGTAGAGCATGGCGACGATGGCCATCACCGACACCGGCAGGACCGACGCCACCACGAGGAACACCAGGCGCGAACGCACGGTGGGCGGGATGGCGCCGTAAATCGAGCTGAGCAGCGTCGTCAGCAGGAAGACGGCGGTCAGGCCGCTGATGATGGCGCCCAGCCAGGCACCGCCAAAGCCGAGGGCACCGGGCAGCTCGGCGCGGCAGATGCTGTCGGGTGCGAAGTCCGCGGCAGCCATGCCGGTGTAATGCATGCCGACGATGGCCAACCCCATCACCAGCGCGGCGAGCAGGCGCTTGGGCAGACCGCTGATGACGCCTTCATGACGCAGGCGGAACGAGATCATCAGCGCCGCACTGGAAGCCGCAATGGCGAACAGCACGGACAGGCAGAACAACAGCGGGTCGTAGCGGATACCCGGCTGCATCTGCATGGCTTCCATGCCGAGGTAGTGCATGGTCGCAATGCCCAGGCCCATCATCAAGCCGGCACCCAGCAGGCGCCGCCAGGGCAGTTCGCTGCGGCTGACCGTGTGCAGGGCCAGCGCAGACGACAGCACGGCGACCAGCCAGGAGGCGAGGGTGATGCGGATCTCGTAGGCCAGCGGCACTGGCAAGGAGAAGGCCAGCATGCCGACGAAGTGCATGGCCCAGATGCCCGTTCCCATCGCCAGGGCCCCGGCGGCCAGCCACAGCGCGGCACGTCGCGGGTGCCCGGCCGCAGCCGCGACACGCGATGCCATGTCCAGCGCGACGAATGAGGCGATCACCGCCGTCACGATGGACAGCAGGACCAGTACGCCGTCGTAGGTTCCTTGCATGTGCACCTGTCAGTTTGCTGCGGCGTACCGACTACCCGGGAAACCAAGGCCTCACGCCGCTTCCGGTTCATCCTAGTCCGGATTCACGCATCCTGCATGGCGCTTGCTCCATGTCGCAAACGTACAAGATCGGCCACCGGCTCTTGTGCAGACTGGATCTACAAGTCCGTCACACAAGAAAGCAGGAGACATGAAGCACACCGCACCCCTGTTGGCCTTGCTGCTGCTGAGCGCGCCCGGCCACGCTGCCCCGACCTATCTGCAAGCCAGCGAACTCGACCCGCTGGTGAAAGCCGGCAAGCTGCCACCGGTGGCCAACCGCCTGCCGGCCCAGCCGGAAGTCATCAAGCCCCTGCAACGCCCCGGCCAGTACGGTGGCACCCTGCGTTCTGCGCTGCGCGGCAACGCCGACTACCACGCCATCCTGCGCATCGTCGGCAACCAAGGCCTGGCGCGCTGGAGCATGGACTTCAACTCGGCGCAGCCCAACCTCGCCGAGCGTTGGACAGTCAGCGCCGACGCCAGCGAGTACACCTTCCACCTGCGACGCGGCACACGCTGGTCTGACGGCACGCCCTTCACAGCCGACGACGTGCTGTTCTCGATGAACGATCTGGCCGGCAACAAGCAGTTCCTCGGCAACCCGCCCAGCGGTTTCGTGGTGCAGGACAAGATGGCCGAAGTCAGCAAGGTCGACGACTACACCGTGCGCTTCAAGTTTGCCGGCAGCTACGTCGCCTTCCCCGAGCTGCTGGCGACGCCGCTGGGGCAATACCCCGTGCTGTGGCAGAAGAAGTACTGCAGCCAGTTTCACCCGAAGTACAGCAATCGCATCGACGACTTGCTGAAGGACACGCGCACCAAGGACTGGGGCACCTTGATGCGTCTCAAATGCGGCGATGTCGAGGTGGCGACGCGCTGGGGCAACCCCGAGAAACCGACGCTGGACCCCTGGGTGATCGAGAAACCCTACAACGGCAGCGCGACGCAAGTGACCCTGCAACGCAACCCCTACTTCTGGCAGGTCAACAGCAAGGGCCAGCAGCTGCCTTACATCGACCGCCTGCAGTTCCAGGTGATCTCGGAGGTCGAGACCATCCTGCTGGCGGCCATCAGCGGCAAGCTGGATTTCCAGCACCGTCACATCTTCGCGGTGCAGAACCGCACGGTGCTGGCCGAGAACGCGCAGGTCGGCAATTACGCCCTCATGAGCCTGCAGTCCATCAATGCCAACTCGGTGGGTTACTACCTCAACCAGTCGACGAAGAAGGACAGCCTGCGCCCCTTCATCCGCAACAAGGATTTCCGTATCGCGCTGTCACTGGGCACCGACCGCAAGGAGATCAACGACCTCGTCTACGTCGGTCAGGCACAGCCCTGGCAAGTGGCGCCGGTGAAGGAATCGAAGTGGTACAACGAGAAGTTCGGTACCCAGTACCTGCAGCACGATCCGAAGAAGGCCAACGAGATTCTTGACCGCCTGGGGCTGACGAAGCGCGATGCAGAGGGCTACCGCCTGCTGCCGGATGGCAAACGCGTGGCGATCGACACCATCGTCGCCATCCAGCTGGCGCAGCAGATCGATGCACTGGAACTGATGCGCAAGCAGTGGCGTGCCATCGGCGTGGATCTCGTGATCCAGTCCGCCGAGCGTTCGCTGACCTTCGACCGCGCGCTTGCCAACGACTATGACGCCTGCGTGGATGCCGCTCCCGGCGGCATGGACGCGACGCAGAACCCGCGCCCCTTCATCACCACCCACCCGGAAGCACGCCAGAGCGTGCAGTGGAGCAAGTGGTACCTGTCGGGTGGCAAGCAAGGCGAAGAGCCCAGCGCGTCGATGAAGAAGCGCCTCGATCTCTACGAGCAGTGGCGCGTGGCCCGCACCGATGTCGAGGCGGACAAGCTGTTCCGCGAAATCATCGCCATCGCGGCCGACGAGTTCGAAGTCATCGGCGTCGTGCGCCCGCCGCGCGACAACGCCATCCGCCGCAAGAACCTCAGCAACGTGTACGAAAAGATGCCCTCCGGCTGGACCTGGCCCACACCCGGCCCGTCCCTGCCGCAGCAGTGGTTCTACGCACGCTGAACTGAACGTCCCCACCCACTCATCCAGGACACGAAACATGGCCAAAGGCAGCCAGACACAGCTCCAGTTCCACGAATTCCGTGACCCGCACACCGGCGCACGCGTCACGCGGCTCACACCACCCGATGTAACCTGTCACCGCAACTACTTCTACCAGAAGTGCTTCACCGACGATGGCCGCCACCTGTTGTTCGGCGCCTGGTTCGACAACGACTGGAACTGCTACCTGCTCGACCGCCAGACCGGCGTCACGACACAACTCACCGAGGGCGCGGGCGACAACACCTTCGGCTGCTTCCTGTCGCCTGACGAGCAATACCTCTACTACGTGAAGGGCGGTCGCGAGCTGCGTCGCCTGCGTCTCGACACGCTGGCCGAAGAAATCGTCTACCGCGTCGCCGAGGGCTACACGGGTTATGGCACCTGGACCGCGAATTCGGACTGCACCAAGCTTGTCGGCATCGAGGTCGTCAGCAAGGAACTGATGGCACTCGCCACCTGGCAGGAATTCCGCGAGCAGTACCTGCGCAACCCGACTTGCTCGCTGGTGCGCATCGACATCGCCACCGGCACCTCTGACTCCCTGCTGCGTCACGCACGCTGGACCGGCCACCCGATCTACCGCCCCTTCGACGACAACACCGTCGCCTTCTGCCATGAAGGGCCGCTCGATCTGGTCGAGACGCGCATGTGGCTGATGGATGAAGACGGCAGCCACATCCGCCCGGTCAAGAAGCAGGAAGCCGGCGAGCGCTGCACGCACGAATTCTGGGTGCCGGATGGCAGCAAGCTGATGTACGTCTCCTACCTCAACCGCGATGGCCACGACCGCTGGATCTGCGTGGCCGACCCCGTGACCATGCAGAACGACGTGCTGATGCCCATGCCGGCCTGCTCGCACATCATGAGCAACCACGACGGCTCGCTGGCCGTTGCCGACGGCTCGGGCACACCGCAGGACATGGCCGACACCAAGGGTTTCGAGCGCGACAGCGACCCCTTCATCCACCTCTTCGACCTCAAGAGCCGCACCAGCAAACCGCTCTGCGCGCACAACTCTTCGTGGCGCGAGTACCGCGCCAACCGCCAGGTCACACACCCGCACCCGGGCTTTACGCCGGACGAAACGCAGGTGCTTTTCAGCTCCGATTTCGAAGGAGAGCCTGCTATATACTTGGCCGACCTTCCCGGTTGAGTCACACGGCACGCACCGTCGTCCGGCTCACGGGCAACCAGCTGATGGCGGCCATCGTGGCCGCTCGTGCAGGAGGCGGACGATGCGCAGCATGCAATCATCATCCGGCCGGGCCACCTGGCCCGCCGCGCCGCGTGCAAGCCACGGCTTGCGTGCAGGTCAGTGCTTCACGCCGGATGCCCGTCTTCTGCAGTTCGCCGACAACTTCCAGCTCGTCAGCCGCGATGCCGCCGGCGCACTGCCACGCATCCTGCCCGGCAGCGGTGCGCTGCTGTGCATCCCGCTGGGTGGCACGCTACAGCTGCACAACCTGCACAGCGGCACACGCTCGCAATTCACAACGCCCTTCGTCATCTGCAACCGCCACACGGTGCTCGACCTCGCCTGTGACGGCGCACTCGAATTGATCATCGTCGCCTTCCGCCCCGGGCGATTGCGCTACCTCGTGCCTGCGAGTTTCTCGGAACTGCAGGACCGCTTCACGTGCGCCGCCGGGCTGTGGGGCAACGCCCGCTGCAGCACATTGCAGGAGCGCCTGGCGCTGTGTCGCGACAATGGAATGCGCATGGCATTGGTCGGCGAATTCCTCGAAACCTGTCTGCCGGCGCAATGCGACGCGCGCCTCGACCGTCTGCACGACCTGCTCTACCTTGCCCCGGAAACGCGCATCACCGATCTCGCCACACAAGGCGGCTGGTCACTGCGTCACTTCGAGCGCCTGTTCGCGCAGGCCTACGGCGTGTCCCCGAAGTATTTCGCCCGCGTTGCCCGCCTGCAGCAGGTCGCACGCAACATGGCGCTGGGTCTGGCGCCCAATGTGGCCGCCGCCGTGATGGATGCCGGCTTCTACGACCAGCCGCACTTCATCCACGAGCTGCAATCCCTCGCCAGCCTGCGGCCCGTCGAACTTCGCACAGGGCCTCTGCGAGCGGCCGCACTTCTACAACCCGCAAGCCATTCCCGGTTATCGCAAGTTGCTGCGCCAGAGCGCGGGCATCTGACGGCCGAAAAAAATGGAGAGGGTTTCCCCGCTCCATCAAGTTGAAGGCTCATGCCGTCAGCGCTGAGGCTCCGGCCGGCACCACGGCGTAGTGCGAGAACTGCATCGAGAACTGACCACGTCCCGATGTCAGCGCGCGCAGACTGCCGATGTAGCCGAACATCTCCTTCAGCGGCACATGCGCTTCGATGGCCGCCGCGTTACCACGCGGCTCCTGCGCGCGCACCGTGCCACGCCGACGGTTCAGGTCGCCGATGCAGTCGCCCACGTGGTCTAGCGGTGTGACGACCTCGACTGCCATGACAGGCTCCAGCTGACGCGGCACGGCTTTCTGCACGGCCTCGCGGAACGCAGCCGCCGCAGCCAGCTCGAATGCCATCACGGACGAGTCCCGTTCGTGATGACTGCCATCGACCAGCGTGACCTTGAGGTCCACAACCGGAAAACCGGCCAGTACACCCATACCCGCAGCGCGCCTGACACCGGCCTCGACGCCCGGCACGAACTCGCGCGGTACGGCACCACCGACGATGCGACTTTCGAACTGCAGGCCATCACCACGCGGCAGCGGCTCGATGTGCAACTTCACCTCGGCGAACTGCCCGGGACCACCCGTCTGCTTCTTGTGCGTGTACTGCACATCCACAGCCTGGGTGATGGTCTCGCGGTAAGCCACCTGTGGCTTGCCGGTCTGCACCTCGACGCCATGCACGGCACGCAGCTTCTCCAGCGCCACATCCAGCTGCAACTCGCCCATGCCGGACAGGATGGTCTGACCAGACTCGTCGTCTTGCCGCACGTGCAGGCTCGGGTCCTCGCTGAGCAGCGCATGCAGGGCCTTCGAGAGACTCTGCTGATCCGCTGACCTGCGCGGCTCGATCGCCACGTCGATGACCGGCTCCGGCACGCTGATCTGCTCCAGCACCACGGGGTGCGCGAGCGCGCTCAGCGTGTGCCCCGTCGTCGTGTCCTTCAGACCAGCCACGGCGATGATGTCACCCGCTTCGGCCTGTGCCACGTCGAGCTTCTTGTCGGCATGCACCTGGTACAGCCGCGCAATGCGCTCGCGTTGCCCGGTCGTCGCGTTGAGCACCTGCGTGCCCGCCGACAGACGCCCGCGGTAGATGCGCAGGTAGGTCAGCGGGCCGTGGTCATCACGCGTCACCTTGAAGGCCAGCGCGGCGAACGGCTCATCGGCGTCGGACGGCAGATCCGTATGCGCTTCTTCCGGCGCAGGCAGATAGGCCACGACCGCGTCGAGCAAGGGCTCCACGCCCTTGTTCTTGAAAGCCGAACCGCACAGCACGGGCACGAAGGCGCCCGACAGCGTGCCCTTGCGGATGCAGGCTTCAAGCAGCTGCATATCCACCGGACGGCCATCGAGGTACGCCGACAGCGCCGCGTCGTCCTGCTCGACCGCGAGCTCAACGAGACGTGCACGCCAGACGTCAGCCTGCGCGACGTACTCCGCCGGCACCGCCTGCTCGCTGAAGCCGTCCTGCGCCTGATCCGAATGCCAGACGATGGCGACGTTGCGCAGCAGATCGATGACGCCACGGAATTCGCCCTCGCTACCCAGGGGCAGCTGCGTCACCAGCGGGGTCACGCCCAGACGTTCGCCGATCATGGCCACGACGCGCTGGAAGTCCGCGCCGACACGATCGAGCTTGTTGACGAAGCAGATGCGCGGCACGTGGTAACGGTCGGCAAGGCGCCAGTTCGTTTCCGTCTGCGGCTCAACACCGGCCACCCCGTCGAACACGACGACAGCCCCGTCCAGCACGCGCAGCGAGCGGTTCACCTCGATGTTGAAATCGATGTGGCCCGGCGTGTCGATGACGTTGATCTGGTGTTCTTTCCAGAACACCGTCGTGGCCGCACTGTTGATGGTGATGCCGCGCTTGATCTCCTGCGGGTCGAAGTCCATGACGGTGTTGCCGTCGTGCACGTCACCCACACGGTGGCTGCGCCCCGTGTAGTAGAGGATGCGTTCGGTGGTCGTGGTTTTGCCGGCATCGACGTGCGCGATGATGCCGATGTTGCGTAGTTTGCGTTGCATGATGAATCCTGTTCTGCCTTGTTCCACAAGGCCATTCGAAAGATCTTTGGCAGACCTTTCGAACTCTCGAACAGGTCAGCCGGATACTCGCGGGGTACCGGCCGCGCCAGATGCGGCACGGCTATCGCCAAGGGACGCGCGCAAGCCTCTCGCGCCCTGGCGAGATGGAATTGCGGCGATCAGCTTGTCAAAGGTGCGCATAAGGCCTCCAGAAACAAAAACCCCCGGTGGGCACTGCCATCCGGGGGTTCTGTGCGGAAGGCAGCGAGCCTTCCAACCTGTCTGGTCGAAGGCTATGAGAAGGCAGCAGTAATCGTCCGGTCACCAGACGCAGCAAAGCGCCTGCCAGCTTCAGGCAGGGCGCAGAGGGACAGCAGGGTCGGGAACATGTTTGTCATGACGACTCGGACAACACCGGGATCAACAGGTTCATGATAGGGGCTGGACTGCGTCAATTCAAGGCGCACGCACAGCGTCAGGCCGCTCCGTTGCTGCGCTAGGACTCCAGCACGCGCGTGCCTGCTCCCATTGCCTTGCGCACCTGCTTGACCTTGTACATCGCCGCGTCGGCTTCCTTGATGGCCTGCACGGCGTCGAGCGTACCGGGCTCGACGGCCAGCACGCCTACGCTGGCACCCGCGTAGTTGAGGCGCACATCATCGAGCTCGTAACTCCCCAGCGTGGCCTGGAAGATGCGCTCCTGGAATACCTGGCTGGCGTTGAGCATGTTGGTGTCTGGTTGCGGAACGGGACCGATGACCACGAACTCGTCACCGCCGATACGCGCCGCGAGGTCCTCTGTGCGCAAGGCACCGCGGATGCGCTGCGACACCGCGATGAGGAATCGATCACCGGTATCGTGGCCGTGGGTATCGTTGATCTGCTTGAAGCCATCGAGGTCAATGAAGGCGATCAGCACAGCGGTCTTGCGCCGCGTGCCGTGCGCCAGCATGCGTGTGAGGTCTTGCTGGAGTGCGCGGCGATTGGGCAGACGGGTCAGCGGGTCTGTCGCGGCAAACTCGGCCAGACGCGTATTGGCTTCGAGCAGATCACTCATGAGCTTCTCGCGCTCAACGTACTGACCAATCAGCTTGGCAAACATGATGAGCGTGCGCTGCGCGGATTCGTCCAGCGTGTGTGATGCACCACTGGCGGCGCACAAGGTGCCGTACAGGTCGCCGCCTTCGAGCTTCACGGGGGTACTCAGATAGGTCTGGATGCCCAGCGCACGCGCCGCTTCCGAATCTCCCCAGCATTCGCTGACGTCGTTGGTGAAGGTCTGGCCCGAATCCAGCGCACGCTTGCACAGCGTGTCGCCCCAGGGGACGGACAGGCCCTCCGGGATCGTCAGCTTGTCGGTGTTGCGCGAATACAGGATGTGCTGCAGGCCTTTCTCAAGGTCGATCACGGTGAGATAGGTCGACTCCAGCCCGGTAACGGCTTCGAGCAATTCGAGCAACGGGCGGGTCAGCTCTTCAAGGGATCTCGCCGAGACAACCGAGGCGGAAAGACGATCGAGTATGGAGTCCATGATCTCTGTACGAGAGGTCGATGCACAGGCGCCAGACCTCTTCAATCCATGCGAGTGGGGTGATTCCAGATTAGCGCAAGTATGTGACCGGTTGGCACCGCCAGAAGCCGCAAGAAGACTTCAATCACACTCTCACTTCTCTGCCACAGAAAGACACACCGGGACTTCCGGAAACCCCTAGGCGGCAACCCGCACGACAAGGTGCTGCCCTATTCCGCTGCAGGCACAGGACTACCCAGAGATTGATTGAGCGCACAGGCTGCCTGCACCAGTTGAATCACGACGGTCCGATCCAGCGGCGTGTCCGTCCGCAGCTCAAGCGTTGCCATGTCGTACTTGCCACCCGGCTTCAGGCGAGACTCGATGTGCCGCAACTGCTTGCCGCGCCAGAAGCCGAACAGCACTCGGGTAGGCTCGGCACGGATCAGCAACACAGGGCCATTCAGGAAGTAGACGAGATGCCCCCACTTCAAACGCTCTTCCAGCTGCGGGCATGCCTCCAGCACGGCCGCTCGCAAGGCTCGTGCATAACTGGCCTGCCAACCGTCCAGACAATCGATGTATTCGTCAGCGGTCTTTGCTGCAGTCAGGATCATCTTCATGCTGCCTCCGGCATTTCAGGACGGATTGCGCACGCTCGCTGCGCCATCGGGTATGGCCGTGCTCCGTGATTGCCCCCAATGCGCATTGAGGAAATGACGCACCGGTCGCTCAAGCACGTAGAAGGATGTCACACCACAGGCAACGGCAAGCAACAGTGCCAGCCACGGCGACATCTGAGCGTTATGCGACGCGATGTAGAACGGTTGCTGCCAGAGATAGATGGAGAATGACCAAAACCCAAGCGTTCTCAAGGGGCGCAGCGACAGCGCACGGATGAAGGCCATCGGCGCTTGCGGCAAGAGATTGACGACCAGAGCCAGCAGACCGACACCGACGGTCGTCTTGACGGGCAAGGGTACCGACCACCAGTGCAGGGTCACGGCAGCTGCAAACATCAGCGGGCACAGCAAGGCTGGCACGCGCAGTACAGGCCAGCGCTGCCGTGCCAGCAGCACCAGCGTGGAAACGAAGATGCCGTAAGCCGAGACCTCGGAGCGGATCCACTTGCTGAACTCGAGCTCATCGGCCACGTAGCGATTCGCGTACCAGAAGCCTACGACAGACAGACACACCGTCAGCACACCGACGGCAGGCAGCGCGCCGATCCATTGCCTGCGCACGGCCAGTGCAACGAGCGACAGCGCGATGTAGCTGTGCTCCTCGACGGACAACGACCAGATGTGGCCGAAAGGCATCAGCGTATTGCCGATGTCGCCAGTGATGTAGTTTTTGACGAAGAGCGGCGCCGCCAGCGATTCGGTCCAGTTGATCGCCTGCCCGTTGATCGCGAACCAAAGCAGCACGGCGCCAACGAACAGAAAGTGCGCTGGCACGATGCGTGAAATGCGGCGCCGGTAAAAGGTGGGCAGCGGCGTCTGCTTCACGAATAGCAGGCGCCCCATCAGCAGCCCGGACAGCACGAAGAACAGATTGACGCCCAGCACACCGAGATTGATGCCGGGCACGGGGAAGAAGTGCCCCCACAGCAGCATCACAATGGCTAGCCCGCGCCAGCCATCGAGATAGTCAACGTGGTCCTTGTCGGTCGTCAACGTGCTATTAGTCACACACATGAATCCCACAGAACGTTGAAGCTCCGGAGGAACTCACCGTTAAGTCCCATACAACCGAAGCAGCCACAAGTGGATTCTGACACACGCAACGCATTAAAACCCGGGCAGAAAGGGCAAGCTCAGCTTGACGCTTCTTCCAGCACACAGCGTGGTCGCATGGCCAGCAATTGGGGCCAAAGTACATCCCACGCTCCTTCGTGCGACAAACCGTTGATTACTTTATCTTGCGCACACGCGCCGACTTTCGTGACGAAACCATGCGCGATCATCGGTGGAACAACGGTGTCGTCCGAACCGGCGAAATGGATCTGTGGAATGTTCGCCACGCTTGCCGCAACAGCGAAAGGATTGAGCGAATCGGGCATGAGAGAAACCTGATGCAGGCGATTGACCGCATCGTGATCCAGATTGCCGGCCACCGTGCGCAAGGACGCCACATCCCGGCGTCGGGCTGCGACCAGAACAGCGATTGCACCGCCACCAGAATAGCCAACGAGGTTCACGCGTTGCCCCGGCATGCGAGTCATGTAGTGCGTAACAACGTCGTTCATCGCGGCAACGACTTCCGGGGAAAAACGCTTTCCTGTCCAGTAAGTAAGGTTGCAGGACGGGTTGTCATTGAGCGGGGTGTATTGGCAGGGGCGCGCCAGATACACCACATTTTCGCTGCGATCGGCAGCGGCCAGGCTTAGACCCATCGGCCGGCGCGGGGTCGGATCATCCGAGGGCTGGGTTCGTGTTCGCCAAGCCAGACCATCGCCTTCGATGTAAACAGTGAGCGGGCGGCTGACATCAGAAATGCGCACATAGGTCGTAAGTAAAAACGGCCCCGCCGCAACGTTCTCATGACGCAAATCGGCCGCTTGAGCGATCACATGTGCGTGCATGCGCGGATCCGTCGCACACGCGGACACCAGTAAGCAGAGCGCCGATATCAACGTCTGCTGAAAGCTCATCTGCGATGGGCTGTGCGGATGGAAATGCCAGTACGCGTCATGTCACACCATCGCTTAGCCTGGCTAGCGCAGCGGAAACAGATTGCATGACCGGCCCCCATTCGCCCCTGGTTTGCTGGCGGAACAAGCGTACCGACGGATACCACGGGGTGTCCTCACGCTGCAGCAGCCAGCGCCAGTCCGGCAAGAAGGGCAGCAACACCCAGGCCGGGCAGCCCAAGGCGCCCGCCAGATGCACCGGCGATGAATCCACGGATACCAGTGTGTCGAGCAGCGTCATGATCGCGGCCGTGTCGTCGAAATCCTGAATCTCATCGCTCAGCGACACCAGTGCCATACCCGGAGGCGGGTTCGCGCTTTGCGCTGCAGCCGTGCCTTTTTGCAAGGCGACGAAGGTGACTCCCTCTTGAGCCAGCGGCCCGAAGTCGGCCAGCGTCATCGAACGTCGCGCGTCATTGCCGTGCGCTGGGCGTCCCGCCCACACCAGTCCGACCAGGGGACGCGGCAAGGCCGCCAGGCGCGTACGCCATTTCTCGACGCGCGCGGGATCGGCACTCAGATAGCTTGTGCTTACCGGAAGGTCGGTCAATTGCAGGCCTAGGGCCATGGGCAGGCTCATCAGCTCGCAGTGAAAATCGAATGCCGGAGGAATCGTGCCTCGCGCGATGATTTCGTCATAGCCGGTACAACGTTTGGCCAGTGCCCGGCTCTCGGCATTGACTTCCAGAATCACACGGGCGCCGCTGCGCTCGCGCGCCCAGGCCACCAGGCGCAGGAACTGGAAGGTGTCTCCAAAGCCCTGCTCATCGTGAATCAGCAAGGTCTTGCCGCTGATGAGCTGGCCTTCCCAGCGCGGCTTCTGCATGTGCCGCTCGATCATGAGCGTATGGTCAAGCTTGTAGCGAAAACGGTATTCACGCCAGCCGCGAGTGAAATCGCCTTGCAAGAGCAGAATTTCCGACAAGTCGAACCTGGCCCCCATGTCGCCCGGGGTGGTCTGTACGATCATCTCCAGAATCTGCCGACTCTCCTCGACCTTGCCTTGCGGACGCATGGCAAATACCAGTTGCTTCCAGAGCGGAATGGGGCCCGATCCGCTTGCCAATACCGGCCGCAGTATCGCCTCAGCCTTCTCGAAGCGAGCCTCCTTGAGCAGTGCAGACGCTTGCTGAAAAATCGCGTCGTAATCGAACATGGTTCCGGTCAACACGCTCATCGTGCCTCTTCAGCAGGCTGAGCTACCCCAAGCGCCGCCAGCAAAGGACCAAGCTGCGAAGCATGGCGATGCCAGCGGCCCTTCGAGGTCGCATAGATCGGTTTCCGAACCTGGCTCACGCTGGCGGTACGCACCACGCGACGCGTCTTGTAGAAACTCAGGCAAGCGTCATCCCATGGCATGTCAACGAAAGCGACGAGACGCCGCGCTTCGCTCTCCAGATCGTCCACCACGTCTTCATAGTCGACTTCAAGGAAGCGTTCCGGCGGCAATACCTTGCGCAAGCTTTCCATGAAAGTCTGATAGTCGCGATGAAACGCGCCCAGTTCATCGAGACGATATGCAAAAAACTGCTCGCCCATGAAATGCTTGCTGTAGCAGGACAGGCAGGTGTCCACCGGGTCACGACGACAATGAATGATGCGCGCGCCAGAGAGAATCAAGGGTATCAATCCGGCATACAGGAAATTCCCCGGCATCTTGTCGACCAGGCGCAGCGCATCGGGCGCCAGGCTGTCTGTGTGTGTCAGGTAGTCGCACCCGATTCGTGCAAAGTCCTCGCTGTCCCAATGCGCCAACGCATCGGGAAACGCGCCGGCTCGTTCAACGGATTGACGCAAGGCGCCCAGCTCTCCCGCGCCGTGAATGCCGGGATGCGATGCCAGGATCTGTTCTACCAGTGTCGTGCCGGAACGCGGCATGCCGACGATGAACACCGGTCGCTCGGATGCCGCGCCCGCATCCTTGAACTTGTCCATCAGTGCCGGGGTGAAGGCAGCAGCGATCTTGTGCATCCAGGCACCGGTCTGCGCCGCGTCGTAGCTGAACGTGGCACGCTTCATGGCGTTGCCCTTGTTCAGATGGAAAAAAGCGCGGTCCGAATTGCCGGTGTCCAGATAGGCTTTACCAAGCGCGAAATGCAGACTCATCTGCTCACTGATCGTCGGCGTCAGCTCACGAACAAGCGCTGCTTCCATGGCAGCAATATCCGGATCGTCACTACGGTATGTCTTGGTATCTGAGCTCGCGGCCAAGGCGCGCGCGGAACCGGGAAAACGTTCCAGCGCACGTTCGAAAGCAGCTATTGCATCGTCATTGCGTCCGGCTTCCATGAACAGCAGTGCCCGCCCGACCAGGGCTTCTTCGGCGATCGTCCCCGGCAATTCGGCAGCGTGCTCAAAAGAGACGCCAGCCTCGTCGTGTTGACCCAGTGCCTGCAAGACCTGCCCCAGCACATTGTGCCCATTGGCATTGTCAGGTGCGATGCTCAGGGCCTGGCGCGCGTACGCCAGCGCTTCCTGAAGCTGGTCACTCTTCAACAGTAGTTGCGCACGCGCGGTCAATGCACCGGCGTGTTGTGGCGCAAATGAAATGAGGGCATCGATCCAGCGTCGGGCATCGGCATAACGCATGCGCGACATCTCGATCTGGGCCAGATTGAAATACGCATCCGCCAGTTGCGGGTTGATATCGATGGCGCGCTGCGCAGCCGCGACGGCATCATCGAATTGACCACGATCGTTCAACAGATATGCGAGGTTGCTGTACACCTCGGCATAGCCGGGGCGCAGCGCAAGCGCACGCTGGTAGGCCGTTTGTGCCTGTTCGAGCTGCCCCATGCGTTTGTGGGTATTGGCAAGGTTGTTGTACGCCTCTGCATTGTCAGGCTGTAGCGACACGACACGTTGCAGGCATTCCAGGCTCGCTTCGAACTTGCCACTTTCCTGCAGGATGATGCCCAGGTTGTTCCAGGCTGCAACCAATTGCGGCTCTCGTTCCAATGCTCGACGAGCGGCCTGTTCCGCTTCTGTCAGCAAACCCTTCTGGCGACACATTTCTGCCAGATTGCTGCAATACGTGGCCGGCACGACAGGGGACAGGCAAGCCTTCCGCAAGTAGTCGATGGCGAGGTCGAGCTTGCCATAGGCGTGTGCGATCAAGCCCAGCAGATGCAACGCATCAGGATGATGCGGAATGACTTGCAGCACCTGCAGGCAACGGTACTCGGCCTGCTGCGCCTGTCCGGCATTCCAGTGCGCATTGGCCTGATTGAGCGCCTCGTCGACCGTGATGGGGGAGGCGACAGGGTAGTTGTTCTGGCTCAAAGGTGCTCCACAGCATTCAAGGCATATGAGTCGCAGAGTCTAGGTTGTTTGCAGGCAGTGCTGGCGCTCGAAAAAAGCCCGAAAAATCACGCTCCGCGATGATTTGCCAAATCTTATCAATACCTTGACGCGTTGTGCCCAGGCCTGGGTTTTTCGTAAAAACGCTCTTCAGAACATTGCAACAAAGTCGATAAGACGTGAAGACACATATGCCTGCAATCGATCAAGGACGTCCTGAATGAACATGCATACGAAAATCCACGCAGGACAAGTCCCCCCAGCCCGGCGTTCCTTGATGAGCCTGGCCCTGACCGCAGCGCTGGCGATGATGGCATCTGCCGAAGTAGAGGCATGCATAACCCTCAGCAGTAACGCCACGGTTACCGGCCCGACCTCAACTTGCCTGACCTGGGCCGGTGGAAATCTGAGTCGTCACCAATAACGGAACCCTCAACGGCCCTTCAAGTCCGCAGGTGCAAGCAACCGGGTCGCTCCCGGGCACCTTGACCAACCGCGGATTGATCAGTGGTGCAAGCATCGGCGTCCTGAATAGCGGCACCATTGCGGCTATAAACAATAACGGCGGCACGATCACCGGCACGGGGGTAGCACTGTCCGGTGGCGCAGGGAGCTCCATCGGCACATTGACGAATACAGGCAGGATCACAGGCACTACAGCGGGGATAAGCCTTGGCACAGGAGCCAATATCACCTCGCTGTTCAATAACGTAAGTGGCACCCTCACCGGCACCATCAGTGGCCAGACCGCGATCCTGAGCAGCGGCGCCACGATCGGCACGCTAACGAACGTGGGGCTCATCAGCGGCAGCAGCTTTGCCCTCAAAGGGGTCTTTGGCGTGATCGCCAACAATGGCGGCCTCATTGCCGGCAACATCCAGGGCACATCGGGCTCCCCCCTGACCATCACCGGCGGTTCAGGATCGACCTTCGGCACCTTGACCGGTTCAGGCGGCGGCATTGGCTCCGGCAACATCGGCACCCTCACCAATACCTCGTCAAATCTGGTCTTCAGTTCAGGCAACCTCTTGCTGAACAACCATATCAATGTCGGCAGCAACACTGCAGTCAATTCTGGCGGAACGCTGCAAGTCAATAATTCGATCACCATTACCGGCAACTACACCCAGAACGCCGGGGGAACATTGAATATTGGCGTAGCCAACGGGGCCGTCTCGACCGGCGTCATCAGCGCCGACAGCGGCTATGGCCGGCTGGTGATAACGGGCGTTGCAACATTTGATGCGGGCAGCAGCGTTGCCCTCAAGAAACTCAGCACCTACAACTTTGCCCTTGGACAGAAGTTTGTCGTGGCGCAGGCAAACAATGGCAGCGCAAACTACAACGTCGGTTCGCTGAACTATTCAGCAGAGGGTTACAGCGACAGCATGTACGGCTCAAGCGTCACCGATAGTGACGACAGCACCAAGACGGTCCTCCTGGTGACCCTGGGCACCTCCGCACCGACTAATTCCGCAACGACGACGAATGCCGCCTCGGCGCTATCCGGCTTGTTCAACTATGGTGGCACCAACGCGAACATGCTGACCATGTTCAATGCCGCAGCGGCCCTTGGTTCCACAGCAGAAGCCAACCGCGCCGGCGCGCAATTGAGTCCGGCCGCAACGACTGCCGCAGCCATTCAGTCGGCGCAGGCACCAACGCAAGCGGTGCTAGACGTTGTGTCATCCCGCATGAATCTCTGGCGCACGGCGCCGGTTGCCGGCAGCGGCGTGTTGACCGGCGAGCAAGGCAGCAATGTCGCCTCGTGGGGCCAAGCATTCGGAGGCCGGGCGCATCAGGCTGATCGTAGCGACACCAGCGGCTATCGTGCGGACTACAGCGGTCTGCTGGTCGGTGCCGATACGGAGCTCAACCATCAGTGGCGTATCGGTGGCCTGATCAACCATGCGGCTACTTCGGTCGACAACACCGGCAACAATACCGGTAGCTCAGCGGACATCAAGAGCTACGGACTGCTCGGCTATGGCGGCTATACGGCAGAGCGCTGGTATCTGAACCTGTCGGGTGGCGTCGTGCAGCAGCAGTACAGAACGCAGCGCAGCGTCAGTTATACCGGCTTCAGCGGTAACGCGACGGGCAAGCTCGAAGGCTGGCAATACATTGCGTCGGCGCTTGCAGGTTATCCGGTCAAGCTTGACGACACGACGACGCTCACGCCGATCACGGGCCTGACCTATAGCTACCTGCGCCAGAATGCCTATACCGAAACCGGCAGCGTTGCCGCCCTGCATGTCAACGCCACGAACACCAATTCCCTGAAGAGCAGCCTGGGTGCGAAACTGGAACGTAGCCTCAAGACTTCGTATGGCGAAATCACGCCGCAGGCGCAGCTGATCTGGAGGCATGAATTCTGCGACACCGACGTGCAGACGGTCGCCAACTTTGCAGCGGACGGCAACGGCGCAACCAGTTTCACGACACGTGGTTCGACAGGCGCCGCTGACACCGGCGTACTGGTACTGGGTGCTACGCTGGCGCGCAGCCAGAATCTGAGCCTGGCGGCGCACTATACGCTGGAGGCCGCCAGTGGCTACAGCTCTCACACAGCAGATTTACGCTTGCGATATCAGTTCTGAACTTTGCAAGAAAAAAGCCGCTGATGCGGCTTTTTTCTTCGAATGCCGTACAACGTCAATGCCACGTGCGTACTTACTCGACGGTCACCGATTTGGCGAGGTTACGCGGCTTGTCGACATCAGTGCCGCGCGCGCAGGCCGTGTGATACGACAGCAGTTGCAGCGGCACGACGTGCAGGATCGGTGACAGCGCGCCGTAGTGCTCGGGCATGCGGATGACGTGGATGCCTTGCTCGCTCTCGATGTGGCTGTCGGCGTCGGCGAAGACGTAGAGCTCGCCGCCACGCGCGCGCACTTCCTGCATGTTGCTCTTGAGCTTGTCGACCAGTGCGTCGTTGGGCGCGACGGTGACGACAGGCATTTCGGCGTCGACGAGTGCCAGCGGGCCGTGCTTGAGCTCACCGGCGGCATAGGCTTCGGCGTGGATATAGGTGATCTCCTTGAGCTTGAGCGCACCTTCGAGTGCGATGGGGTAGTGCAGGCCACGGCCGAGGAACAGCGCGTTCTGCTTCTTCGCGAAGTCTTCGCTCCAGGCAATGATCTGCGGTTCCAGCGCGAGCACCGATTGCAGCGCGGCAGGCAGGTGGCGCAGGTCGCGCAGCCATTGCACCTCTTGCTCGTTGCTGAGGTGATTGCGCAGCTTGGCAAGCGTCAGCGTGAGCAGGAACAGGCCGCCGAGTTGCGTCGTGAAAGCCTTGGTCGAGGCAACACCGACTTCGACGCCAGCGCGCGTGATGTAGGCGAGCTTGCTCTCGCGCACCATGGCGCTGGTCGACACGTTGCAGATGGTCAGCGTGTTTTCCATGCCCATGCTGCGCGCGTGCTTGAGCGCGGCCATGGTGTCGGCGGTTTCGCCGGATTGCGAGATGGTGACGACCAGGGTGCGCGGGTTGGGCACGCTGTCGCGATAGCGGTACTCGCTGGCAACTTCGACCTGCGTGGGAATCTTCGCGATGGATTCGAGCCAGTACTTGGCGGTGCTGCCGGAGTAGTAGCTGGTGCCGCAGGCGAGGATGAGGACGGAATCCACGTCGCGCAGGATGCGCGCCGCGCCTTCGCCGAACAGCTCGGGCACGAAAGCCTCGACGCCTTCCAGCGTGTCGGCCAGTGCGCGCGGCTGCTCGAAGATTTCCTTCTGCATGTAATGACGGTACGGGCCCAGTTCGGCAGCGCCGGTGTGGGCGTGCACAGTGCGCACTTCGCGATCAACAGAACGGAATTTGTCACCCTCTCGGCTGACGATCCAGTGCTTGCCGAGCTGCAGGTCGACGACATCGCCTTCTTCGAGATAGACGATCTGGCTGGTGACACCAGCCAGTGCCATCGCGTCGGACGCGAGGAAGCGCTCGCCTTCAGCGACACCCAGAATCAGCGGCGAACCGAGGCGCGCGCCGATGACACGGTGCGGCTCGTCGCGGCAGAACACAGCGATGGCGTAGGCGCCCTTGAGGCGCAGCGTGGCTGCCTTGACGGCTTCGAAGAGGTCGCCGTCGTAGAGATGATCGACGAGGTGGGCGATGACCTCGGTGTCGGTCTGGCTGAGGAATTCGTAACCCTTGCCCTTGAGCTCGGCACGCAGCTCGTCGTGGTTCTCGATGATGCCGTTGTGCACAAGGGCAATGCGCTCACGCGAGAAGTGCGGGTGGGCGTTGTGAACAGCCGGCGCACCGTGAGTGGCCCAGCGCGTGTGGGCGATGCCGATGCCGCCTTCGACCTTGTCAGCGACGATCTGCGTATCCAGCTCGGCCACGCGCGAGGTGCTGCGTGCGCGGCGCAGCGCGCCGTCCTGATGCACGGCCACACCGCAAGAGTCATAGCCACGATATTCGAGGCGCTTGAGGCCTTCGACCAGGATGGGAACGATGTTGCGGGTGCTGACGGCGCCGACGATGCCACACATGGGGAAGACCTCGTTTCAGGTGAATGTGCGGCGATGGTAGTCAGGCATCAGTGACGGATGTGTGCGAAATGCACGTCCGTACGCATTTTTATTGCACAACAACAGCACAGAGAAATATAGTTTCAACATTAAAACAAATTTGAATGTTTATGCCAGAGCAAACAGCCCCCGCCCCGCTGGACGCCATCGACCTGCGCATCCTCGCCCAGTTGCAGGAGGACGCCAGCCTCTCCAACCAGGATCTGGCCGGGCGCGTGCACGTCTCGCCCGCCACCTGCCTGCGCCGCGTCAAGCGCCTGCAGGAGGCCGGCATCATCGAACGACAGGTCGCCATCCTGTCGCCCATGCATCTGGGCCACGGCCTGACCGCCATCGTCGAAATCACGCTGGACCGTCAGGGCGTCGAACACCTCGACGCCTTCGAAGCCCGCGCCACCGCCGACACTGCCGTGCAGCAGTGCTACCGCGTATCGACCGGGCCGGACTTCGTGCTGATCGTGCAGGTCGCCGACATGGCGGCCTACAACGCCTTCGCGCAGCGCCTGCTATCGCAGGACGCCAATGTGCGCAATGTGCGCAGCTTCTTCGCCACGCAGCGCGCGAAGTTCTCTACGCAAGTAGTGCTGCCTGCCATCTGAAGCAGCAGAAATGACAAGCGGCTGTTACGCTGGCCGCCCCACCCCTGAACCCAACGCCATGACCGAACGCCAGACCGCCCTGCTGCTCGCCGCAGCGCAGGCCCTATACCAGACCGCCACCATCGTGATGGTCACCGTCGGTGGCCTCATCGGCCTGCAGCTCGCCCCCGATCCTCGACTGGCGACCTTGCCACTGGCCGTCGTCATGGTTGCCAGCACGGCCGGGCGCATGCCGGCAGCATGGCTGGTGCAGCGCGCGGGCTGGCGTGGCGGTTTCCTGTTCGGTGCGGCGCTGGGGATTGCGGCAGGCCTCGTTGGTGCAGCGGCGGTCGTATTGCGCAGCTTTGCGCTGTTCCTCGTCGCCAATGCCTTGCTGGGCTGTTATGGCGCATTTGCGGGCTACTACCGTTTCACAGCGGCCGATGCGGCCAGTCCGGCGTTCCGCAGCCGCGCGATCTCCTGGGTTGTCGCGGGTGGTGTGCTCGCAGCACTGCTGGGGCCGGCCATCCTGCGACATGGTGATGCACTGCTGCACGGCCTGCATCTGGCGGAATACATGGTGCCGCTGTTGTCCATGGTCGTGCTGGGTCTGCTCGCCGCTGCCGTCGTAGCGCGTCTGCAACTGGGCGGCCCAACGAGTGGGGACGACAAGACCCACGCAGCCGATGCGCGACCACTCGGCGAGATCGTTCGCCAGCCTTTGTTCATCGTTTCGACCCTCTGTTCCACCGCAGGCTACGCCGTGATGGTGATGGTCATGACCGCCACACCGCTCGCCATGTCGATGTGCGGCCTGCCGCTGGCGAGTTCAGCCACTGTCATACAGTGGCATGTGCTGGGCATGTTTGTGCCTTCATTCTTCACGGGAAATCTGATCAAACGCTTCGGTGTGTTGCCCGTGATGGCAGTCGGTGCCGCGTGCCTGGCAGGGCATGTCGCGATTGCGCTGTCCGGCGTGGCCTACGACAATTTCGTCGTTGGCCTGACCTTGCTGGGCGTGGGCTGGAACTTCCTGTTCGTGGGCGCCAGCCTGTTGCTCACCGAAACCTATCGCACGGCCGAGCGGGCACGCACACAGGCGGTGCACGACCTCATCGTGTACGGTGTCACCAGCGTCGCGTCGCTGAGCGCGGGAAGCCTGCTCGCCGCATTGGGCTGGCGCGCGGTCAACATCGCCGCCCTGCCCGCCTTGCTGATGGCTGTGCTGGCGATGTTGCACCTGGCCTGGTTGCGGCGCCGTAGTGTCGCAACGGCCTGACGAGAACGGAGACGGAATGAAACAGTTGCTGCTGATCCTGCTGCTGAGCACCCTCACCGCCTGCGCCAGCGCTCCCAAGCCAGCGAAGCCCTTTGTGCCGCTGCCTGAAGCCGCGCGCACCCAGCTCAAGGGCGTCGAAGTGTTGATCGGTGTCGGCCAGCAGGAGATCGAAGTTGGCAATCCCGACTATGCCAGTCTGCCGTTGCAGCGTTCGGCGCAGTATGGCAGGGCAACTGGCGGGATCAGCCTGTATGTCGGTGCGGAGTCCTTGCGATACGCAAACGATGGCAAGGGAGCCCTGCTCATTCTGGCCATTGCCCTGAGCGTTGGCCTCGTCGGCAGCACGGTCGGTCTCGTGGTGGGCACCGGTGAGGCCGGCATCGAGGGTTACCAGCACATGATGGCCAACCGCGCAGCAGCCCCTTTGCAGCGCAGTGCGGCAGGCTTCGACTTCGGTCAACGCCTCAGCGAAGCGCTGACCAGCGAAGGCGGACCACAGATCCTGCTCAAGGATGGCCAGATCACCTTCGTCACACCCGCCACGCCGCAGAACTTCGAGGCCTATCACGCCATGTCGGCCCACGATGCGGTGCTGTTGATCAATGTGCGCTACGCGATGACCGCCGACCTCAACACACTGGTGTTGAAAACCGAGGCCAGCCTGATTCCGAAGTCGGACAGGATGTGGCGACTGCAGTACGAAGCCTTTCGCCAGGGCACGCGCACGGACAAGTTGCCGGGCAAGCTGCAGACCGATCCGCAGCATGCGTTGTATCGACGTGCGATGCGCTATGAAGCGCGATTGCCCGTCAAGGAAAGCGATCGCGAAAAGGCCGCACAAGCCTGGGTAAGCGACGACACGAAGCTGTTGTTGACGAGCTTCAACGAGGGGCTCAACACCGTCGCGCGGGTGCTCGCTGCCGACCTGTCCGGCAAGTCCGTGGATCACGTGCTGAATGGCGGCGTCGCGCAATACACCGTGTCGGTGGACAAGAGCGAAACAACGATCATCAGCAAACGCTAGACCACGCTCACGTCGCATGTTCTACGGCATCACCGACCTGACGACCTATGTGCTCGGCGCGATCTTCATCGTGCTGCTGCCGGGCCCCAACTCGCTGTTCGTCATGACCGTCGCGTCGCGCGAAGGGGTGGCGCGCGGCTATCGTGGTGCCTGCGGCATCTTCGTCGGTGACACCGTGCTGATGGTCTTGTCAGCCACCGGCGTGGCCAGCCTGCTGCACACCACGCCTGCGCTGTTCATGCTGCTCAAGGTCGCTGGTGCAGCCTGGCTGGGCTGGCTGGGGTTCGGTCTGCTGCGTGCTGCCGTGCAACGCTGGCAGGCCACGTCCGTAGCAGTGGCCGCCGGGGAAACAACACGGGCCGATCAACCGTTCCGCACAGCCCTGCTGATCAGCTTGATGAATCCGAAGGCGATCCTGTTCTTCATCTCTTTCTTCATCCAGTTCGTTCGACCCGCACTACCCGCATCCCGCACTGTCGTTCCTGATCCTTGGCACCATCATCCAGATACTCAGCGCGCTGTATCTCTCGGCGCTGATCTTCGGTGGCGCGCATCTGGCGCAGCAGTTCAGCCAGCGGCGCCGGCTTGCTGCCTGTGCCACCGCTGCAGTCGGGCTCGTCTTCCTGGGTTTCTGCCTGAAGCTGGCCACGGCGACGGCTGCGTAGCGCAGCTCCCTGCATCTGTCAGAGCGTCCTACCGCACACCCTCGGATTGACCAATCGAGCGGGGGCCTACCTCTCTGGCCGGGTAGCAGCGGGCACCCGCGCTGCCTAGACTCCTGATGAACAGGGTCAGCGATGGCAAGCCCGTCATCGCTGCTCAACCAGCCCGCCAACGAGCGGCTTTCATGCAGACCAGACTAAGGGAGAGGGTCATGGGTTACCGCGACGATTTCTACATGGTGCAGTACATCATCGGCTACACGGGTAGCCTGCAGGATTTCCCGACGGTGTACTTCATCAAGGGCAAGGAGTTCGGCCATATCACCCAGAAGCACAACGAAAGCCAGAACGTCGGGCGGATGGAGGTGTATTCGTCAGATGCCTACACCATCGGCAACGAGATGGTTGACGGCAAGCTCAAGCTGGTCGAGAAGATCAAGGGCAAAGTCATGCACACCAGTCGCAGCACGCTGACCAAGGTGGATGTCTTCGCGCCGCCGGAAAAGGAAACCGTGGCCATTCTGGCGCAGGCCATCTACGGCACGAATCGCGGCGAGAAGTACATCTCGGGCTGGAGTCGTGAAGACTTCAAGAACATCAAGGCGACCAAGGCAGCCATGTCGAAAGTGCTCGAAGAACTGCCCAAATCTACGTGATCGTTGCCTCCCTCTCCCGGGCGGGCGACCGACACACTAGCCGCCACCTTGTGTACTCCGGGCCCGCAACGTGGACACAGCACCTGCAATCATTGCGCTGCCCATGCCGAGCAGGATCAGCCAGACCAGCCCGAGGAAGAAGTAAGTCACCAGGCTCCACAGGGGTCTGAAGTCACCACCCTTCCAGGCCAGGTCCCCCCCGCGGTAGAGCATGATCGTCAGGCCGAGAGGCCACAGGGCCAACAGGGCACCACACACAAGACCCAGCCAAGGGAACAGTCTGCCAATCAGCGAGCAGAAGCCAAGCGCCAGACTCAGCCACAGCAGGAAGCGGTCTTCTGGCTCCATGATGGTGGCGACATAGACTGCAAAAATGACAAGCACCAGGCCTGCACCGAAATACATGCCGAAATTGCTCGTCGTGTCGGGGTCTCCGTCCTGCGACAGCCACTCCAGCTGACGCCGGGCATCCAGCTCCTCCCGCGCCATTTCGGCAGCCAACGGATCCAGTTTGCCAGAGTGCAGTCTCCGGTTGATGTCGGCCGTTGACATTTGACGATAGGTCTTCGCCAGCGACTCTTCTTTGCTGGACATCATGATTGCTTCCCCCGGAAGTCAGATACAGCGCCGCGAGACTCTAGCACCGGAATCCTGACACTGCTGACACCACGCTGTCAGCAGCCCCCTCGCATCATGCGGGCTCCAATCACCCCACAGGGAGCCCGACATGAATGCCATCAACTGGTTTGAAATCCCCGCCACCGACTTTGCCCGTGCGCAGGCCTTCTATGAGCGCATCTTCGGCGTGACGCTGAAGCAGGACGCCAGCTTTCCCGACATCCGCATGGCCATCTTCCCGGCCGCAGCAGACGGCGTTGCCGGCGCCGTCATCGAAATGCCACAGGCGAAGCCCCACGCCGACGGCGTACGCGTCTATCTCAACGGCGGCGACAACCTGTCTGCGGTGCTGGACCGCGTCGAGGCCGCTGGTGGCACGATCACCATGCCCAAGACCTTCCTGCGCGAAGAGATCGGCCACATCGCCATGTTCGCCGACACCGAGGGCAACCTCATCGGCCTGCATTCCCTGCACTGAGCGCGCCATGATCAGCGCACTCGCCCTGCGCCACCCCCGGCTGCCATCGGCACCGGCGGCCGCCTACAATCCTGCATCCACGCCCCTGCCCGAGCCATGCGCCGCGCCGACCGCCTCTACCGTCTCGTTGAACTGTTACGCAGCCGATCATCCTGCACCGGCGCCTGGCTGGCCGAGCAGCTGCAGATCTCACTGCGCACGCTCTACCGCGACATCGCCGACCTGAGCCTGTCGGGCGTGCCCATCGAAGGCGAGGCCGGTGTCGGCTACCGCCTGCGGCACAACATGAATCTGCCGCCGCTGACTTTCGACAGTGACGAGATCGAAGCCCTGTTGATCGGCACGCGCATGGTGCAGGCCTGGGCCGACCCCGAGCTAGAGCGCGCCGCGTTGGCCGCGATGGCCAAGATCCAGAACGTGCTGCCCGAAGCCTCGCGGCGCGAGGCCACACTGGCACGCCTGTTCGTGCCCAATTTCCCGCGGCCACGGCCGACATGGCTGCAGGACATGCGGCTTGCCGTGCGACGGCGGCGCATCGTGCGCATCGATTACGTGCGCGAAGACGGCACGCCCTCGCAGCGCGAGCTATGGCCGCTGGGCCTGTTCTTCTGGGGGCAGACCTGGACGCTCGTCGGCTGGTGCACGCTACGCGATGACTTCCGTCACTTCCGCGTCGACCGCGTGCAGCACGCCACTGTGATGGAACAGCAATACCCGGATCAACCGGGGCGTCGCATCACGGATTTTTTCGACCAGATCGAGCAGCGCGAAAAGCTGCGCGGCGAGAACTGCAGCGGGGCCTGAGCAGCGCCCGCGCTCAGGCCTCGATCACTTGCCGGTCATCTTGCGACGCTGCTCGTAGCGCTCCTGCGCTTCGACCGTCATCGTCGCCGTGGGGCGCGCCAGCAGGCGCTTGATGCCGATGGGTTCGCCGGATTCCGAGCACCAGCCGTAGCTGCCGTCGGTAATGCGTTCGAGCGCCTGATCGATCTTGTGCAGGTGCTTGCGTTCGCGATCACGCACGCGCAGCTCCAGCGTGTGGTCTTCTTCGAGCGAGGCGCGGTCCGAGGGGTCCGGCGTAAGCTCGAATTCCTGCAGGTGATGCGTGGTTTCGTTGGCCGCCGCCAGCAAGGCATCGCGTTCGATGCTCAACAGCTTGCGGAAGTAGGCGAGTTGTTCGGCCGACATGTATTCGTCAGCGGAGGCATCAAGCATGCGCTGCTCGAAGTCACCTATCGAATTGTCTTGTGCGGGAGCGGTGGGGGTCTTGAGTGCATTCATCAGGCGTGTTCCGTAAGTGTGCGCTGTGCAGAATGCAGGGCGAACAGGAAGACTACGATACACGCTTGGCGTGTCGTCCGCTGCTACCCATTCGTTGCCTCAGGCTGCGGCCAGCGCCGACGGGCGGGCGTCGGTTGACAGGGCTTCGGGGCGGTGACGTGGCGCCTGCCAGCCAGCCTTGTTGTCGTCGAGCGCCGAGATGGTGATGCGCGGGGCCTGCGTGCTGACCGGGCCGAAAATGGTGGCGAACGAGACATCGGCCGCGTCGCGCCCGGTGCCGATGCGGATGAAGCCCATGGGGATGGCCGTGCCGGACGGGTCGAAGATGTACCAGCGCTGGCCGAGGTAGACCTCGACGTAGGCGTGGAAGTCGGTAGGGCCGAGGATGGGGTCGGCGCCGTAGTCGATGCCGGTGGTGCAGCGCGCGGGGATGTTGAGGGCGCGGCACAGGGCAATCATCAGGTGGGCGAAGTCGCGGCACACGCCGACGCGGCTGTTGAGGGTGTTGACGGCCGAGGTCAGCGAATTGCTGCTGTTGGCCTTGAAACTGACCTGCTTGCGTACCCAGGCCTGGATGGCCTCGACGCGGCGATAGCCCTTGGGCAGCAGGCCGAACTGCTGCATCGCCAGCTGTGCGAGCTGGTCGGACTGGCAGTAGCGACTCGGATACAGGTAGGTCAGCACATCTGGCGGCAGCTGCGCGACGGGCACTTCGCCGATGCTGTCGGGCGCGGCGATGTGGTGTTCGATGTTCACGACGCTCTTGCAGCTGACGTGCAAGGGGCCGGGCAGCGCGCGCAGGCGCAGGAAGCGCGCATGCGTTTGCGGGTCGGTGTGCATGGTCAGCGGAATGCGCTGGCTGACATCCAGCTGCTCTTGCACCACGGTCTGCCAGGCGGTGTGGGCACACTGCAAGTTGAGGATGAAATCAGCGCCGGGAGGCGCAACCTCATAGTGCAGATCTATGGAGAGACTAAGGCGGATCATGGTGTCGGTGCGTGGCGGTGGAAGAACAGACACGCCTGCGCGTGATGCTGCAATACAGCATGAGCCTACGCGCGAAGCAGGGGACTGGCAAGGCTGTCGATGCCCTGCCAGCCTTGCGCCGGGATTGCTTAGTTTGACCGCCGAAATGAAGCTCTGCAACTCGGCCGTCTGCGGGTTGGCGAACAGCTCTTTCGGGTCACCACTCTCATGCACCTTGCCCTGGTACATGAACACCAGCTTGTTACCCACATCGCGTGCAAAGCGCATCTCGTGCGTGACCATGATCAGCGTCATGCCTTCAGCCGCGAGCTGCTTCACGACGGCCAGCACTTCGTTGACGAGTTCGGGGTCCAGCGCCGAAGTGATCTCGTCGCACAACAGCACCTTGGGTTGCATGGCCAGCGCGCGTGCAATCGCCACGCGCTGCTGTTGCCCGCCGGAGAGTTGATCGGGAAACGAATCGAACTTCTCGGCAAGGCCAACCTTGGTGAGCATCTCGCGGGCGATCTTTTCGCATTCGGCAGCCGGTGTCTTCTTGACTACCTGCGGTGCGAGCATGACGTTCTGCCCTACCGACAGGTGCGGGAAAAGATTGAACTGCTGGAAGATCATGCCGACCTTCTGGCGCAGGGCACGCAGGTCGGTTTGTCCCGCACGCAGGCGCTCGCCGTCGACTTCGATGAGGCCATCATCAATGGTCTCCAACCCGTTTATCGAGCGCAGCAACGTGCTCTTGCCCGAACCGCTACGGCCGATGATGGCGACCACGTCGCCCGCATTGATGCGCAGGTCGATGCCCTTGAGTACGTGGTTGGCACCGAAGTGTTTGTGAACCGCGTCGATGCGCACGAGGTGCGACGGAGTTTGTTCGGAGTCAGTGTGCGCTTCCATGGAATTTCCTTTCGAGGCTGTGTGCGTACAGCGACAGCGGATAGCAAAGAATGAAGTAGCCGACGGCGACGAGGCCGTAGACGAGGAAGGGCTTGAAGGTGGCGTTGGAGAGCATCGAGCCGGTCTTGGTGAGTTCAGCAAAGCCGATGATCGAGGTCACCGCCGTGCCCTTGACCACCTGCACCGAGAAGCCCACGGTCGGTGCGACGGCGATGCGTAACGCCTGTGGCAGCACGATGTAACGCATCTGCTCGAACCAGCTCATAGCCAGACTCGCGGAGGCTTCCCACTGCCCTTTTGGAATCGCTTCGACACAGCCGCGCCAGATTTCGGCGAGGTAGGCGCTGGTGAAGAAGGTGAGCCCCAGCGCCGCCGCCAGCCAGGGCGGCACGTCGACGCCCAGCAGGGCAATGCCGAAGAAGATCAGGAACAGTTGCAGTAGCAGGGGCGTGCCCTGGAACAGCTCGATGTAGCCACGCATGGTCTTGCGCAGCCAGGGCTTGTTGCTGATGCGCGCCGCCAGCACCAGCAGGCCGGCGATGCCGCCAAAAATGAAAGCGGTGATCGACAGGCCGATGGTCCATGCCGCACCCGTGCCGAGATTGCGGATGATGTCCCATAACGTAAATTCCATCATCATTTCGTCACCCTCCTTGCCACGAAGCGCGTGCCGAACTGGTTGAGTAACCAGCGCACGAAGAAGGACAGCAGGAAGTACATGATGGCGACGGTGATGTAGGTCTCGAAGGCGCGGAAGTTGCGCGACTGGATGAAGTTCGCCGCAAAGGTGAGTTCCTCTGCCGAGATCTGCGAACACACCGACGAGCCCAGCATGACGATGACGACCTGGCTCGACAGCGCCGGCCACACCTTCTGCAGTGCGGGCCGCAGCACGACGTGGAAGAACACCTGCCTGCGGGTCATCGCCAGCGACGAGGCCGCCTCGATCTGTCCGCGTGGCACAGCCTGTATGCCGGCGCGGATGATCTCGGTGGAATAGGCGCCGAGATTAACCACCATGGCGATGATCGCCGCCGTCCATTCATCGAGCTTGACGCCCAGCGCTGGCAGGCCGAAGAAGATGAAGAACAGCTGCACGAGGAAGGGTGTGTTGCGTATGGCTTCGACATAGGCACCGAAAATCTTGTCGAAGGGCTTGAGCTTCCAGGCGCGCGAAACGGCGCCGAGCACGCCCAGCCCCACGCCCAGCGTGGCGCCAACAGCGGTCAGCCCCAGCGTGTGCAGCGCACCGGTGGCGAGCTGTTCGCGGTACTCCCATACCGCGAGGAAATCGAACTGGTAGGCCATCGGGCCCTCCGTGTTTGTTGGGTGATGCGCTTTGCGTTCCCCTCCCCTTGAGGGGAGGGAACAGCTACGAGTGGTTGCTTACAACCCCGCCGGCAACGCGTGCTTGAGCCACTTCATCGAGATCTTGTTGAGGTCGCCACTCTTCTTGGCCTTGCCGATCGCTTCATTCACCTTGGCGAGCAAGGCCGTTTCACCCTTGTTGATGCCGACGTAGCAGGGCGAGTTCTTGATGATGAATTTGGTCAGCACGTCACGCTTGTCCGTGCGTTCGTCTACCGCCGAGGCGACGACGTTGCCGGTAGCAATGAGTTGCGTCTGGCCCGAGAGGTAGGCGGCGATGGTCGAGTTGTTGTCTTCAAAGCGCTTGAGCGTGGCCGTGGGCGGCGCGATCTTGGTGAGCTCGAGGTCTTCGACCGAGCCGCGCGTGACGGCGATGGTCTTGCCAGCGAGGTCTGCTGCACCTTCGACCTTGATGTCAGCCGGGCCGAACACGCCGTTGAAGAAAGGCGCGTAGGCCTCGGAGAAGTCGATGACTTTCTCACGATCCGGATTCTTTCCCAGGCTGCTGATCACGAGATCGGCCTTGCCCGTGGTGACGAAGGGAATGCGGTTGGTGGATGACACGGGAATCAGCTCCAGCTTGACGCCCAGATCCTTGGCGATCAGCGCGGCGGCGTCGATGTCATAGCCCTGCGGCTTGAGGTCGGTGCCAACGGTGCCGAAGGGCGGGAAGTCCTGCGGCACGGCTACGCGAAGCACGCCAGCCTTCTTGATGTTGTCGAGCACGTCGGCGTGGGCCAGCGGCGCAATGAAGAGGCCGAGACCCAGCAGACCGGCGAGCAGGGTGGAGAACGAACGACGCTTCATGGTGAGACTCCTGTGGTGGATGGCGTGAGCGGGAATGACGTGGAGGAAGACTCCAGCGCCGGAAGATCGAGTTGCAGGCCAACGCGCGCAGCGGCGCTGGCGATATGCAAGCGCATCGCGCGGTGCGCAGCGGCGGTGTTGTGGGCGATGACAGCGTCGAGCACCGCGCGGTGTTCGCGCGCGGGCATCCATTCACTGTCGGGGTCAGCGAAAGGCAGGCGCAGACTGTGCGCGATGGGCGCTTCGAGCGAGTGGATGACATTGGCGAGCATGGCGTTGCCGGCGATCTCGGCAATCGCGAGATGGAAAGCGAGGTCAGCGTCGGAAGCAGCGAGCAGATCCTGCCGGTGCAAGGCCTCTTCCATCGTGCGCTGGATGTCGGCAAGACGTTGCACGTCGGCGGCCTGCGCCTGCTGTGCCGCGAGCGCTGCGGCACCGGGCTCGACCACGGCGCGGAACTGGAACACCACCTGCGGATCATCAAACATCGGCGCAGCGGGCAAGGCCGTGGTGCGAGTGCTACCTGCGGTGACGAAGACACCCTTGCCCGGCTGGCTGTGCAGCAGGCCCAGGGCTTCGAGTGTGGAGACGGCTTCGCGCAGTGCGCTGCGACTGATGCCCAACGAGGCAGCAAGGGCGCGCTGGCCGGGCAGCATGCTGCCACGGGCAAATTGGCCGTCCTGAATCTGGCGCTGCAAGGCGCGTGCGGCAAAGCTGGCAAGTTTTGGCATGACGTCGTTGTCACGGTGCGCCACTCACCACGTTGTGAGCGCGTCCCTACTGGTTAGACCGGTCAGACCAGTAGAGCATCAGGCGTGCCAGCGCCTGCCGGGTTCGGCGTCAGTCGTGCAGAGCCAGTATTGAAGCCATTCCCGACCGAGCGGCCGGGTTCGCGAATGACAGAGCGTCGTGCGTCAGGCTGGTGCGCGTTCAGCCCTTCGCAACGGGGCGTACAGGATCACTGCACCACTCGCTCCACGAGCCGGGATAAAGCGCTGCGCCCGGCAGACCGGCGACTTCCAGCGCCAGCAGATTGTGGCAGGCGGTCACGCCAGAACCGCATTGCGCGATGACGTCCTCCGGCGCCTTGCCGTCCAGAATCGCCAGCCACTCGGCACGCAACGTGTCAGCTGGCTTGAAGCTGCCGTCAGCCGCGAGGTTGTCCTTGAAGAAGCGGTTGCGCGCGCCGGGGATGTGGCCACCGACGGGATCCAGCGTCTCGTTCTCGCCGCGGAAGCGGTCTGCCGCGCGCGCGTCGACCACCAGCTGTTGCTGCGTCTGCAGGTTGGCCAACACCGCGTCAGCATTGCGTGTCGACACCAGCGACGCACGTCGCGTGAAGCTACCAGGCGTCACCGCGTGCGCTTCACCAGTTTCCGACGCACCACCGGCAGCGAGCCAGGCCTGCCAGCCACCATCGAGCACCGCGACCGCCTCATGCCCCAGCCAGCGCAGCATCCACCACACACGTGCCGCGAACATGCCACCCTGCGCGTCGTAGATGACGACCTGGGTGTCATTGCTGATGCCTGCGGCTGCGAAGCTCTGCGCGAGCTGGTCTGGATCAGGCAAGGGATGGCGGCCGTTGCGCCCCGTCTTGGCACCGGAGAGATCGGTGTCGAGATGCAGGAAGCTCGCGCCCGGAATGTGTCCCGCCAGAAAACCTGTGCGCCCGGCATCCGGGTTCGTCAGGTCATGGCGTACATCGAGCACGCGGGCGTTGGTCAGCTTGCTCAGTGCGTCGGCCGTGATAAGTGTGGTGAGGGGCATGGTGCGGGCTCGCGGTAAGATGCCGCGCAGTGTAACAAGCACGAGCAACGAACTAGATTAGGGAGACGGGATGACGGCACGTGCCTTGCGCGTGGGGCTGATGATGTTCGTGGTGGGCGGCCTCGCGGCCAGCCTGCTGCTGATCCTGTGGCCGGCGCTCTATCTCAAACTTACCGACGGATTGGCCTGGCGCATGGGCTTCAAGTCAGTGGCGCAGAACCGGCTGGAGCAAACCCTGACCGACGTGCAGTTGCACATCGACCAGATGCAGAGTGCGCCGGGTGTGGTGTGGTTCGGCGACAGTCACCTGCAGCACTTCCCGCCCACATTCCACAACAGTGTCGTCAGCAACTTCGCCATTGGTGGTGAAACGGCCGTCAACCTTGCCGCACGCATCTTGCGTTACAGCTCACTGAAACAGGCAAGTGCCATCGTGCTGCTGTCCGGTCGCAACGATATGCAGCAGGGTTTGCCAATGGACGCCGTCGTGCAAGCCTTTACGCGCATGCTGGCCGAGCTGCCAGCGAATGTACCCGTGAGCCTGATCGGCGTACCGCCTGCACGTGAGGTCGCCAACAAGGTTGCGCAGCGACGCGCGCTCAACGTGCAGCTGCAGCGTCTGTGTGCCGCACGCGCTGGTTGCCGCTACGTGTCGCCGGAGTCACTCGCCAGCGAGGATGGTCAGCTGCAGGTGCAGTACGACGCAGGTGACGGCATACACCTCGGCATAGAGGGTTATCGCGTGCTGACCGGGCTGATCCATGCACGCTGAACACGACAAGGCACGCTTTGCCGGCATCGACCTGCTGCGCGGCATCGCCTGCGCCAGCGTGCTGCTGTTCCACTACCTCTCGCGCGGCCCCGCCAGCGGCTGGATGCAGGGCCTCGATGCGCCGCTGCTCGAAGGCGTCGCGCGCTACGGCTACCTCGGCGTGCACCTGTTCTTCATCATCAGCGGCTTCGTGATCCTGTGGTCCGCACAGGATGCGACACCGCGCTCCTTCACTGCCTCACGCATCACACGCCTCTACCCGGCTTTCTGGATCGCCGTGCCGCTGACAGCGCTGGTCGTGTGGTGGGGGCAGGAAGCGCGCCTCGCTGTGCCGATCTCGCATGTCATCGGCAACATGACGATGTTCGCGCACTGGCTGGGCCTGAAATTCGTCGACGACGCCTACTGGTCGCTGGCGGTCGAGCTGCACTTCTACATCCATGTGTGGCTGGTGCTGCGCTTCAAGGCCCTGCGCTGGCTGGAGCCCCTGCTCGGGGCCTGGCTGCTGGTGAGCCTCATCAACTGGCTGCGCCCCATGTACCCGGTAGAGCTGTGGCTAAACGCCAAGTGGGCACCCTTCTTCGCCGCCGGCTGCGTGCTGTTCCGCCTGCGCAGCGAGGGCTGGAGCAAGTCGCGCGGCGCCCTGCTGCTTGCCAGCTGGCTGCTCGCCACGGCCTATGCGCTGGTCGAGAGTCGTCGTAGCCTGACTGCGGCATTGCCGTTCAATCCCGTGGTGGTCGCTGCACTCGTGAGCCTGATGTTCGCAACGATGACCGCCATCACGCAGGGTTGGCTACGCGTACCCGCCAGTCGCTGGATCACGCTGGCCGGCGCACTGACCTACCCCGTCTACCTGCTGCACGAAAACATCGGCTACGTATTGCATGCCGCGCTGCGCAGCGCTACCGGCAATGCCTGGCTGGCACTCGCTGGTGTCATCGCCATTGTGCTGGGCACGGCGTGGCTCATCCATCGCGGCGTCGAACGCCCGCTGGCGCCGCGCCTCAGGCGTCTGGTACTGGGTCGCCCAGCAGGGCTGGCCGCGGCCTGAGGCTGCGGCGCACACGAGCCAGCAAGCGCTGCCAGACCGTGGGCGGCGGCGCGATCAGTTGCCAGGCCGCACCCTGTGCGCCAGCTTCGATACGCAACCAGCCCGATGCGGGCAGCACCAGGCTGTCGCCACTGCACAGCCGTGAAGGCGGTGCGCCCATGCCGATGCACGTCCATTGCAGGTTGCCGCTCTGGCACAGCAGGCGCGTGCCTGCTGCCGCCCACATCAGCGCCGCGCAGCGGCTGGCCAGCCGGGCTGACGGGGCGCGGGCGGCGGCGGGCAGATCGATCGGCAACATGGTGGCTCCTTGCAGTGAATCAGTGAGCACACATTACGCACGGCCCTGTCACCGCAACAGGCACACGCGGCGGCTTTGTATTGCATATCAGGCCGGCCCGACCCATGCTGTTATGGTCGATTCTGCACGCAGCTGTATCTGTTCTGCCGCCTCGCCTACGCCGATCATGAAGCCGATGGATGCCGCCACTCTTCCTGCTGCCACCCTGCTCTACGAACAGCTGGCCCAGCATTACCTTGGCGCGATCCGCAGCGGCGCGCTGCAGCCCGGCGCACGCATGCCCTCGGTGCGCACCCTCACGCGCCTGCACAGCGTAAGCCTGTCGACGGCGCTGCAGGCCTGCCGCTGGCTCGAAGACCAGGGCTGGCTGGAGGCACGACCGCGTGCCGGCTACTACGTGCGCCGCCCGCAGCGCATGGCCCTGCCACCCAGCAGCGAGCCGCCGGCGCGCATCGACGCCACGCAATACCTCGGCATCCATGAACGCGTGTCTGACTTCATCGCGCGCTGCGAGCTGCACCCGGCGCGCATCAATTTCGCCAACGCCTACGGCTCACCCGATGCCTACCCCGCTGCGGCGCTGACACGCGCCGCGACGCATGTGCTGCGCCAGCATCCCGAGCTGCTTGTGACACCCGTACCGCCGCATGGCGACGCCGGCTTCCGCTCGGTGCTGGCACGTCGTGCGCTGGATGCCGGCATGCGGCTCACTGCCGAAGATGTCGTCGTCACGCATGGCTGTACCGAAGCCATGAACCTTGCATTGCGCGCCGTCACCCAGCCCGGTGACATGGTGGCAGTCGAGTCGCCGACCTTCTTCGGCCTGCTGCAGATCCTGCAGAGTCTGGGCCTGCGCTGCCTTGAGATCCCGACCAGTCCGCAGACCGGCATTTCGGTGGAGGCGCTGAGTCTCGCGCTGCAGACGCAGCCCGACATCCGTGCCGTGGTCGTCGTGCCGCACTTCCAGAATCCGCTCGGCAGCGTGATGCCGGACGACAACAAGGCCGCCCTTGCCGCGCTCTGCGCGCTGCACGAAGTGGCGCTCATCGAGGACGACACCTATGCCGCGCTGGGCGACGATGCAACGCCGCTGCGCGCACTCAAGTCCTGGGACGACGCGGGCGGCGTGATCCACTGCGCTTCGCTGCACAAGATCCTCGCACCGGGCATGCGTCTGGGCTGGATCAGCGGGGGGCGCTGGCATGCGCGCATCCGCATGCTCAAGTACGCGCAGAGCCGCCCCAACGACACGCTGGCGCAGCGCTCCGTCGCGGACTACATGGGCAGCGCGGCGTATGACAGGCACCTCGCGCGCCTGCGCAAGCTGCTACGCACCCGTCGCGAACAGGTGGCCGAGGCGATTGCCACACACTTCCCGGCCGGCACGCGCATGACGGTGCCGCAAGGCGGCATGCTGCTATGGCTGCAGCTGCCGCCGCTGCGCCGTAACCAGTTGGTATTCGAGACGGCCTTGCGCGAAGGCGTACGCATTGCGCCGGGCCACATCTTCTCGAACTCGGATCGTTACAACGACTACATCCGCCTCAACAGCAGCATTCCGTTCAACAGCGATGCGGTGAACGCGCTGCAAAGGCTCGCCGAGATCGTGCGCAGCCAGCTGGCCTGACTCACTCCGGCGCCGGATGCTCCGCGTGCCAGTGCCGTGCGATGTCGATGCGGCGTGTGACCCACACGCGATCGTGTTTCTCGATGTGGTCGAGGAAATCGATCAACGCCTTCATGCGGCCGGGGCGGCCGAGCAACCGGCAGTGCATGCCTATGCTCATCATCTTCGGTGCGTCTTCGCCCTCGGCGTAGAGCACGTCGAAGCTGTCGCGCAGGTAGGTGAAGAAATCGCTGGCCTGTGAGTAGCCCTGCGGCAGCGCGAAGCGCATGTCATTGACGTCCAGCGTGTAGGGCACGATGAGTTGCTGCGTCGTGCTGCCGTCAGTCTTCTGCACGGGCATCCAGAACGGCAGGTCGTCGCCGTAGTAGTCGCTGTCGTAGAGGAAGCCGCCGTAGTCGGCGACGAGGCGATGCGTGTTGGGCGAGTCGCGGCCGGTGTACCAGCCCAGCGCTCGCTCGCCGGTGAGCTTCTCGATGATCTCCATGCCGATGCGCATGTGTTCGCGCTCGGTGGCTTCGTCGATGTTCTGGTAGCTGATCCAGCGCCAGCCGTGGCAGGCGATTTCGTGGCCCAGCTCCTTGAAGGCAGCGGTGAGTTCGGGGTGGCGTTCAAGCGCCATCGAGACGCCGAACACGGTCAGCGGCAGACCGCGCTTCTCGAACTCGCGCAGGATGCGCCACACGCCGACGCGCGAGCCGTATTCGTAGATACCTTCCATGGACATGTGGCGGTCCGGAAAGGCCGGCGGGCTGAACAGTTCGGAGAGGAACTGCTCGCTGCCGGCGTCGCCGTGCAGTACCGAGTTTTCGCCGCCCTCTTCGTAGTTGAGGACGAACTGCACGGCGATCTTTGCGCGGCCGGGCCAGTTGGCATGCGGCACATTGCGGCCGTAGCCGACGAGGTCGCGCGGGTAGACGCCGGACTGCTTCGTCATGAACCTTCTCCCTGTCGTTTGCAGGCCGGCACGATTTGCTCGATCTCGGCCAGATCGGGACTGCTGCACTGCCAGCTGACGAGGCCGGCGCGATTGATCGTACCCTGCAGGATCAGCGACTCGGCGGGCCTGCCGTCCTGCGCGAGGACGACGCGGATCTGGCCGCCGGGCTGCACGTAGAGGCTGTAGAACACGTTCGTTGCGGAAGTCATCCGGCGCGGGCACGCCGGCTTCGCGATTGTCGCGTGGCCAGGCATCGTTGGTCTGGTAAGCCGAGACGACCGCCGCCTTGACCTGCATGGCCGCGACGAAGGCTTCCATCAGACGCCCGGTCAGCATGGCGCGCTGCTTCTGCGCCTCGGCAAGCGTGGCGCCGGCACTGACGGTGTCCTTGAGCGCAGCGGTTTCCTTGCCGACGCGGTTGGCCGCGGCATCAAGCGCGCGCACGCCCTGTTCGACGCCCGCACCGAGCCGCGCTTCGGCCTCGGCCACACGCGCCCGTTCGGCAGCGAGCTTGCTGCGCTCGCCCTGCATCCAGAAACCGGCGGCAGCCACCGCCACGATTACTACTGCAATACCGAGAGTCTTTCCCGAGGCCATTGTCGGCGCTGCTCCGTGCAGGCATCCGGCTGGATGCGAAGCCACTATTTTGCGCCAGACTGGAACCAGATGCCGAGCTTCTCGCGCTCCTCGTCCGTCATCTTCGTCACATTGCCCAGCGGCATGGTCTTCAGCTGCACGGATCGCTCGTAGATGCGCTGCGCATACTGCTTGATGCGCTCCGGCGTATCGAGCATGACGCCGGCCTGCGCGGTAGGCATGAGGTTCGGCTTCTCGGCGTGGCAGCCGCTGCAGCGCGCCTCGACGATGGCCTTGACCTCGGCCAGCGCGGGTACCGGTTTGCCGGCGGCAATCGGCGCGTGCTTCGGTGCAATCCAGACCAGCACCATGAGGATGATGAACAAGCCGGTCGCCGGGTATTCGTAGCGGATGACGCCCTTGTGGCGCAGGTTGAAGAAGTGCCGGATCAGCACTGCACCGAGCATGATGAGGATCAGCACGGCCCAGGCATGCGGATGGCTGTAGGTGCTCGCGTAGTGGTTGCTGATCATCGCGAACAGCACGGGCAGCGTCAGGTAGTTGTTGTGATAGCTGCGCTGTTTGGCGCGCTTGCCCCACACCGCCGGCACCTCTTGGCCCTCCTTCATCGCAGCGATCTGTCGGCGCTGTGCCGGCATGATCCAGAAGAACACGTTGGCACTCATGGTGGTGGCGATCATCGCACCGACGTGGATGAAGGCCGCACGGCCCGCGAGCAGATGCGTCAATGCGTAAGTAACCAGCGTCACGAAGGCGACGTAGATGACAGCGAACAACAGCTGGCTGCGTTCGATGAGCAGGCGTGCGAGCTGGTCGTACACGACCCAGCCGACGACCAGGGTGACGAGGCCGATCATCACTGACTGCCCCGGCGTGATGGACGAGACGGCCGGATCGATCATCCAGGTCGAAGCCTGGAAGTAGTACAGCACCGAGATGAGCAGGAAGCCGGTGATCCAGGTGCTGTAGGACGGCCAGAAGAACAAGTGCAGGTCGTCAGGCAGGTGCTTGGGTGCGTTGGTGTACTTCTGCGGGTTGTAGAAGCCGCCACCGTGCATGGCCCACAGTTCGCCGCCGACACCGTCCTCGATCAGCTTGGGGTCCTTGGGCGGCTTGAGGCTGTTGTCGAGCCAGACGAAGTAGAACGAGGCGCCAATCCAGGCAATGCCGACGATGAGGTGCAGCCAGCGCAGCAGCATGCTGAGCGCATCGATGAGGTACGAAGCATCCATTACAGGTTTCCTTCACGGCTGGATCTCTTTTGACGCGAGATCCCTGCGACCCGGCTCAACCCGATTTTGTCGCAGACGTTCTGGGCAGGGTGCGCAGCACCCCGCGACATCAGCTCCCCCGATACGTGCTGTAGCTCCAGGGCGAAACCAGCAGCGGCACGTGGTAGTGCGCGCTGGTGTCGGCGATGCCGAAGTCCAGCGTCACGGTGTCGAGGAATGGCGGGTCAGGCAGCTGCACGCCGCGCGCACGGAAGTAAGCCGCCACGTCGAAGCGCAGCATGTACTTGCCGGGGAGCAGGCTTTCACCCTGCAGCAGCGGTGCGTCGCAGCGGCCGTCGGCATTGGTGTGGCCGCTCACGAGCGCAGCCGGGTCGTCGACACGGAACAGCGCAAAGGCCATGCCGGCAGCCGGGCAGCCATGTGCGGTGTCGAGTACGTGTGTGGTCAGTCTGCCCATGCGCTTTTCCGTCGGTTCCCCATACAGTTCAGACAAGTATAAGTAGGCTGGCGCAAGGATGTGGCGATAAGCACTATCGCCGTTCTCTCATGCCGGCCGGAACAGGCTCTCGATATTGGGGGTGTTGCTGCCGTCTGGCTCGAAGGAGAGCTGCGACTGCAGGTGTTCGAGGTGGCGTTTCATGAGACGCCGGGCTGTCTTCGTGTCGCGCGACTGCATGGCCCCCAGCAGCGACTCGTGCTCGTCGCAACCGCAGCCGTGCTCGTGGGCGCCGGCCTCGGTGTCCTGGTAGGTCATGAGGATCAGCGAGGTACGCGAGACGAGTTCGCGCAGCATCTTCTCCAGCGTCGCGTTGTTGGCACCGGCCGCAATCGCGAGGTGGAACTCGCCGGACAGGCGGATCGCCGCACGACGGTTCTGCGTGCGGCGTGCCTGCTCTTCCTCGCGCAGGATGCGCGCCACGTTCGCCAGATCGCGTGCGCTGGCGTTGTCAATGAAAGCTTCGAGGATGGGCAGCTCGATGAGGATGCGTGCGCCGAAGACTTCCTGCGCCTCCTGCGGCGTGGGGCAGGCAATGCTGGCGCCACGGTTGTGGTTGAGCACGACGATCTGTTCGGCCGCCAGCCGGATCAACACCTGGCGGATGCGCGTGCGCGACACGCCGAAGGCTCGGCCAAGCTTTTCCTCGCCCAGCCGGGTGCCGGGTGCGAGACGATGATCCATGACGGCTTCGACGATGCGGTCGTAGATGTCAGCGTCGCTGAGTGCGGTCTCGACAGCATCGGTCGGCGCGGCAACGCTCATCCCTTGCTCCGCGAACGGGCGCGCCGCTTGCCGAGCGCGATGAGTCCCAGGGTGACGCCCACGACGATGAAGGACACCACGGTCGTCACCGTGCCCAGCGCATAGATGACGGGCGTGGTCACCGTGGTGGTGAGGCCTTGCAGCTCCAGCGGCAGGGTATTGAGATCGCCGATGGCCTGCGAGCTGCGCGCGATTTCGTCCCAGGACAGCGTGAACCCGAACATACCGACCCCGATGACCGAAGGCCCGATGAGGGGCAGCACCACGTGCAGGAAGGTCTGCCATGGCGTGGCACCTAGGTCGCGCGCGGCTTCCTCGTAGGCAGCATTGAAACGGTTGAAGACAGCAAACATGATGAGCAGGCCGAAAGGCAGGGTCCACGTAAGTTGTGCGCCAAGTGCCGAAGTATACAGACCCATGGTCGTGCTGAAACTCTCGGCCATACCGGTCCAGCCTGCCCATTCGAAGAAAGCCTTGAGCCCCGTGTCGAGCAGGCGGAACGACAGGCCTATGCCCAGCGAGACGATGATGGACGGCATGATGAGGCTGGCCACCGTGACGTAGAACAGGCTGCCACCGCCCTTGAGCGCCTTGCGGAAAGCGAGGGCGGCCGACACCGCCAGCAGCACAGTGAACAGCGTGACCAGCGCCCCGAGCTTGAGCGAGCGCAGGAAGGCCGAGCCGATGTCGATGACACCAATGCCCTTGAACAGCTCGCTGAACCAGTGCGTGGACCAGCCACGCATGGGGAAAGTGAGCCCGCCCTCGGGCCCCTGGAAACTGAGCACGAAGATGGTGATCGTCGGCCCGTAGAGGAACAGCAGGAACAGGGCGAAGAAGAGGGCCAGCGCGTAGAAGCCGAAGCTGCGTTGTTCGTGCATGGCCTATAGCTCCTTGCGAATGTCTACGAGGCGAGTGAGGCCCCAGATGATCATCAGCACGACCAGCAGCAGGATCACGGCATTCGCCGCAGCGAGCGGGAACTGCAGGTAGCTCGTCTGCACCTGGATGATCTTGCCGACCGAGGCGATCTGCTGCCCGCCCATGACGCCGATGGTGACGAAGTCGCCCATCACGATGGTGATGACGAAGATCGAACCGATGATGATGCCGGTGCGCGACAACGGGATGATCACGTTCCACAGCGTCTGCCAGGGCGTAGCACCCGCATCGAGTGCAGCCTCCAGCAACGAGCGGTCGATGCGCATCATGGAATTGAAGATGGGCACGATCATGAACACCGTGAACAGGTGGATGAAGGCCACCACCACCGAGAAGGGCGAGAACAACAGCCACTCCAACGGCTGCGAGATGAGGTGCGTGGCCATCAGCCCGTCATTGACGAGGCCGTTGCGGCCCAGCAGGGGCATCCACGAGATCATGCGGATCACGTTGGAAGTCCAGAACGGAATCGTGCACAGCACGAACAGCGCGGTCTGCATGCCTGGCGTGCGCACGTGGAAAGCGAGGAAGTACGCGACGGTGAAGCCGATCAGCAGCGTGAAGAACCAGGTGAGGAAACAGAACTTGAGCGTCAACAGATAGGTCTTGAAGGTCACGCACAGCTCGGGGCCGCTCGCACAGCCTTCGAAGATGGCGACGTAGTTCTTCGGCACGAAGGCCGGGATCAGCTCGTACTCGGTGGCATCCCAGAAACTCACCGCAACGATCAGCGCCAGCGGCAGCAGGAAGAACAGCAGGAAGACCAGCGCATACGGGCCGGCCTGCAGCCAGGCGGGCGCGGCGCGCGAGAAGAGGTTCTTGAGGACGGCGCTCATGGGGTGGTCTCGCATCAAGTATCAAACGAGGCGTGATCCCCTCTCCCGCAAGCGGGAGAGGGGAGCCTGAACAGGCCGCTTACGCGGCAACAAATTCATTCCACTTGCGAACCATGTACTCGTTCTCGTCCATCACCGCGTTCCAGCAGGCAATGCCGCCCATGCGGTTCTCATACGAACCGCCATCGCGCACGGCACCGGCCTTGGCGAGCACGTCACCATTGGGCGACTTGATGTCCTGCGCAGCCGGCTTGCCTTCCATCCAGTAGGCCCACTCGTAGGCTTCCATCTTGGCCTTGGCGGTTTCCAGCGCGGCCGAGTAATAGCCCTGGCGGTTGAGGTAGGCGCCGGCCCAGCCATCGAGGAACCAGTTGATGAATTCGTACACCGCATCGGCCTTCTTGCCGCTGACCGTCTTCGGCACACCGAAACCGGCGGCCCAGGCACGATAGCCTTCCTTGAGCGGCTGGAAGGTACAGGCGATGCCCTTGGTACGCACTGCCGTCACGGCGGGCGACCACATCGACTGGATCACCACTTCGCCCGAGGCCATCAGGTTCACGCTCTCGTTGAAGTCCTTCCACAGCGCGCGGAACTGGCCGGCCTTCTTGGCTTCGATCAGGGTCTTGATCGTCAGATCGATCTCGGCCTTGGTCATGTTGCCCTTGTCCTTGTACTTGTGGATGCCCATGGCCTCCACCACCATCGCCGCGTCCATGATGCCGATCGAGGGGATGTTGAGGATCGCAGCCTTGCCCTTGAACTCGGGGTTGAGCAACTCCTTCCACGAATCGATGGGGCGCTTGATAAGGTCGGGGCGGATGCCCAGCGTGTCGGCGTTGTAGACCGTCGGGATCAGGGTCATGTACTGCGTGGGCGTGGGCGAGAACTTCTTCGAGCCCGGGCCTTCGACGAAGATCACTTTCTTCGGTGCCGTACCCTGGTCACCGACCTTCTTGCCTGCCACCTCACCCTTGGTGAACAGCGTGGTGATCTTGTCGGCATTCTTGATGCGCTTGGTGTCGATGGCCAGCAGGTTACCCGTCGGCAGGATCTTCTTGAGCGAGAAGAACTCGGTGTCGATGAGGTCGAAGCTGTTCGGCGCCGTCACCGCGCGCTTGGTCACTTCATCGGTCGTCACCGGGATGTACTGGATCTCGATGCCGGTATCGGCCTTGAATTTGTCGGCAATCGTCTTGTCCTGGTTCACGGCCGTACCGAGGTAGCGCAGCACCAGTTTCTCCTGCGCGTGGATGGCAGGAAACATGCCGCTGGCGAGGATCGCCGCCGTGCCTTTGAGCACGTTGCGTCGCATGCTGCTGGTGTCGCTCGCCTCGTCCTGCTGCGTGCCGGGTTGGGTCTTGCCGGATTCAATCTCTGCCATCGTGATCTCCATCGAAAAATGAGCGGGAAGTCAGCCGCCCGGCTGACCGGGACAAAGCCCCGGGGCTGTTGGTGTCAGGCCAGCCGGTGTGCGTCACCGGCCTGCCAGGAAACCCAGGTGGTTTCGCCGGGCTGCCAGGGCGCGGCGTAGAAGTCGGCTTCGGCCACCACGGCCGAGAATTCGGTGATGGCCTCGTGCTGCAGTTCGACGAGCACGTAGGTGCCCTGGTACTCGACCGCCGCAACGCGTGCCTCGATGGCGCCGCCCGACCCTTCACGCGCCAGGCGCACGCGGTCGGCCCGCACCGAGATCCTGTCGTCGCCCTGGTCCAGCACGTTGTGGCCGCCCATGAAGCGCGCCACGAATTCGGTCGCCGGTGCGTTGAAGACCTCGTGCGGCGTGGCGACCTGTTCGATCTTGCCGGCGTTCATGACCACCACCTGGTCGGCCAGCGCCATCGCCTCTTCCTGCGAGTGGGTGACGTGTACGAAAGTGAAGCCCAGCTCGGACTGCCAGCGCTTGAGCTCGGCACGCATGCGGATGCGCAGGAAGGGGTCGAGCGCCGATAGCGGCTCGTCGAGCAGCAACACCTTGGGCTCGGTGATCAGCGCGCGCGCCAGCGCCACGCGCTGCTGCTGGCCGCCCGACAGTTCGGCCGGCTTCCGATGGGCGTACTGGCCCATGGCGACGCGTTCGAGAAGTTGCTGCGCGCGTGTGTGGCGGTCGGCCTTGCCGACGCCTTTCATCTTCAGGCTGAAGGCTACGTTGTCGAGCACGGTGAGGTGCGGGAACAGCGCGTAGCTCTGGAACATCATGGCCGTGCCGCGATCGGCCGCCGGCAGCACGGTGATGTTGCGGCCGCCGAGCAGGATGTCGCCATCGCTGGCCGTCTCGTGCCCGGCAATCATGCGCAAGGTGGATGTCTTGCCGCAGCCCGACGGCCCCAGCAAGCAGCAGTAGCTGCCCGAGGGGATGCGCAGGTCGATGGCGTCGACGGCGCTCACCTGTCCATAGCGTTTGCTGACCTTGATGAGTTCGAGATCGGATTGCTTGCCGGACATGGGTGGCTCCTTTGCCTTGACGACCGGGCCGACGCTGGCACACGGTCGCAACCTGCCCTTTGCAGGTCTGCCCGGGGACCTAGCACGCGACATGCCAAGCACGGTCAAGCTTGGTTTGCGGGCCGGCCAGCCCCTTGGCTACCATGTTTTGTATGCAAAAACTGTTTTTGAATGCACGCAATCAGTGCTGCGCGCGCTGTCCCGGTGCATGGAAAAACGGCGCCCTCGCCCCGGTGGGGGTGAGGGCGCCGTCGCGCCTGAACGGTTCAGGCTGCTCAGAACGCGTAGGCCATGCCCACACCGATCACGCGCTGCTTCTGGCCCGCGCTGCCGTCGCCATAGAAATGCTCGCTGGCGCCAGCCTTGTTCTTGAGCCAGATGAGGTTGGCGTTGAGACTGAGGGCCGTGTCGATGGCGTAGACGCCACGCAGACGGACGTAATAAGTGTCGTCGGGGCTCTTCTTCTTGTCGCGCTTGACGTAGTCGAGCGAGAGCACGAGGGGCTGGGTCACCGTGTAGTCCACGCCGACGTCGTAGGAGGTGGCATTCGAAGGAATGCTCGGCTGATGCGCCACCGCGTAGGCACCGCGCAGCTTCACGACACCGAAGTTGTAGCTGGCGCCAAAGACGGACAAGCGATTGGTCTTGTCACCCAGCGAGTCGATGTTGACGTGGTAGCTGGCCATGGCATTGAAGCCGCCGATGCCATAGGTCAGCTTGCCGGCATACATGTTGGAGCCGTCGGTGCTGGAGCTGGCTTCGCCGGCGCCGTACATCACGCTGGCCTGTGCGCCGCCGAAAGTGGGCGTGTAGTACTTGACCGAGTTGTCGTAGAGATTGCTGACGTCGCCGAACTCGGAGAAGCGGAACATGGCGTAGCCACCGCAGACGATGAAGCCGCAGACGGAATCGTCGTTGAGGTTCCACTGGCGGCCGGCGCTGACCGTACCGAATTTGCCCTTGAGGCCCAGCACGGTGCCACGGTTGAACAGGCGGCTGGCCGTCGTTTCACCGGTGTCGGCACGCAAACCGGCCTCGATGCCGAAGAAAGCCTGTATGTCGGCATTGACGTCGTGCGTGCCCTTGAAGCCGAGGCGCGAAGCGCTCTGGGCACTGTTATCGACGTAGGTCTTGGCAAAGGATTTGCCGGAGACCGAGTGATACACGTCGCTGGCATTGACGACATCGATGCCGACGATGCCGTAGACGGTGTACTTGAGTTTGGGATCTTCAGCCTGGGCGAAAGTGCTGGCCAGTGCACAGGTGGTTGCCAGGGCAAGTGTCTTGATACGCATGATTTCTCCGATAAGTCGTCAGTGATGAGTGCAGGCGATGGCGCGGAATGCACCTCGCCCATCGGGGGTGACACGCTCTGTGGCGTGATCGGACTGCAAGGAAGCCGGGCACGCTGGCGACACGCAGCGCGGCTGGATCGCGCCGGCAGATACATGCCATGTGCATTCAAATAGGGCGGTAGTGACGGAAACAGATCTGGCAGCCGGGCTGCACTTGCCGATATCAAGCTGGGTCATGCCGTCACTCCGTGCTGCCGGTACTGGAGACGCCCGGCGCGTTGCGCGCGGAGCGTGGATGAAGGGCATTATTCCCGCGGCGCCGATTCAACTCCTTGAGTCAAATGACGTATTGCCAGCGCTGCGCGCGGCTGCTTGGGCATGGCGTCGACGCAGGTGACTTCACCAACATACGCCGGCAACGAAAGGCGATATAACGGAAGCTCGCTTGCCGAGTCGCGAGCAGCTTTCTAAGCTCGAAACCGTAAACTCCTCCCACCCCGACAAGACACAGATCTTCAGGACAATGACCACGCTGACCGCGGCAAGCCTCTCTGCACTCCCGCAAGACGGGTTCGTGCAGGCCCTGGAAGGAATCTTCGAGCACTCGCCCTGGGTGGCCGCGCGCGCCTGGATGCAGCGTCCTTTCGCTAGTCGCGAGGCTTTGCTGGAAGCGCTGTGCAGCGCCATGCTGTCTGCTACGCATGACGAACAGCTGGCGCTGATCCGCGCGCATCCTGAACTGGCCGGCAAGGCCGCCGTGCGCGGCGAGCTCACCGCCGAGTCGACACGCGAGCAGGCTGGCGCGCGACTCGACGCCTGCTCACCGCAGGAGTTCGAGCGCCTGCAGGCACTCAACAGCGCGTATGGCGAGAAGTTCGGCTTCCCCTTCATCCTCGCCGTGCGCGGCTACGACCGCACGCAGATCATCGCGTGCTTTGCCGAGCGGCTAGCCAATGATGTGGAGAAGGAATTCGGCGAAGCGCTGCGCCAGATCACGCGCATTGCGCGGCTGCGCATCGAAGAGCGCGTAGCGGATTGAAACAGGAACGCCCCGTCAGCCCTGCGTGGACAGGATGACGGAGCGTTCCTGTGCGACGGAAATCGTCAGACCGCCATCGGCATGCCGTGCAGACGCACCGGCATCACCGGCGTCGCATGCGTCGGCTTGCTGGCGTAGGCGCGCGACACGGACACGATCTGCTCGCGGAACCAGCGCGCCTCTTCGGCGTGATGGGTGCGGTCGTGCCACAGCAGGTAGAAATTCATCGGCGGGAAGTCGATCGGCGAGCGCGTGATGGCCAGCGGCAGCAGGCGTGCGTAGTGCTCGGCGAGCATGCGCGGACTCGTGAAGATCATGTCCGACTCCAGCAGCATGTAAGGCGCGAGGTTGAAGTACGGCACCCAGGCGACGATGTTGCGCTTGAGGCGTTCGCGCGCGAGGTGCAGGTCGATGACACCGCGGCGGCCCACCGAGTAGGGCGTCGGCGCGACGTGCTCGGCTTCGAGGTAGTGCTTGATGGTCATCGGCCGCGTTGACAGCGGGTGGTCAGCGCGCATCAGGCACACCACTTCGTCGTCGAACAGTGGCGAGATGCGCAGCTGCTCGGGCGGTTGCGGCCAGTTGCCGATGACCACGTCGAGATCACCGTCTTCGAGCGCCGTCGTGAAATCCTGGTCCGGCCCCAGCGAGTGGAAGATCACCTGCGAGCACGGCGCGATGCGGCGCATGCGCGCCACGATGCGACCCAGCAGGGCAGCGTTGAGGTAGTCGGGTGTGGCGATGTTGAACACGCGTCGCGTCGTCGCCGGGTCGAAGCGCGACTGATGTACGACAATGCTCTCGATATTGCTGAGGGCGAGCTTGACGGGCTCCAGCAGGGTCGCGCCGCGCTCGGTGGGCGTCATGCCGTTCTTGCTGCGCACGAGCAGCGGGTCACCGGTCAATTCGCGCAGGCGGCGCAGTGCCGTGCTGACGGCCGGCTGCGACTGGTTGAGGCGGCGCGCCGCCTTGGACACGCTGCATTCGACGAGCAGGGCGTGCAGGACGCGCAGCAGGTGGACATCCACCGATTCCCAGTTGGCTGTGTGCGACATGCTTGCTCCTCCCGTTCGAAGCTGACCGCAACCGCCGGCGCATGCCGGTCGGCGCAACGTAACGGGCGCAGCAGCCCGGCGTCAGCGTGATTGACGCAAGGCTTCAAGCAAGGTGTGTTCCCGCCCGGCTGACGCCGGGGGTTCAGCCCTGGCGCGGCAGGCGTGCTTCAAGCCGGTCGAGGCGTGCTGCGAGGGCGCGGTTGCCCTCGGCAAGGCTTTCCAGTTCGCGCTGGGTAATGGCGGGCGCCACGCCTTCGGCGAGGTATTCGCGCAGGTTGGCGCTCAGGCGCTGTGCGCCATCCTGGAGCGTCGCCAGCGCCTTGCCTGCCCCTTGCTCGACCCGGTTGGCCAGCACACGCCCCAGCACGGGGCTCAGCGCGGCGCCGAGGTCAGGGCGCAGGTGGCGGATCAGACGGGCCAGCGCATCGGCCAGCCCGGCGTCGCCGCTCAGTTGCGCACGCGCCACGAGGGCATCCGGGCCGCCCGACAACAGGTCGCCGAGCGCGTCGGCGGGCATGCTGATGCACACGGCCGGTGCGACACCGTCGGCCAGGGGCAGCAGCAAACCGTCATCAGCGATGAGGAAGCGCAGCGTGGCGGGGCCGATTTTCAGTTCGGCCCCTTTGCCAGCATGGCCCTGCAGCAGCAGGCGCGCCCAGTTCTCCGAGCGGATCAGGCGATTGAGCGGCTGCAGCAGCAGTTGATCGAGCATGCTCAGGCGGCCTGCTGGATGCCGGCCAGCGTCCAGCCACGGCTGCCATCGCGCGGTTTGACGAGGTGCCAGACTTCATCGAACTGACCCGGCGCGGCGTCCTTCTCTTCGCGCAGCAGGCCGAAGAAGCGCACGCTGACGATGTAGCGATTGCCTTCCTCGGCAACCTCCAGCACATCGGCGTCGAGGTTCACCACGTCGGTCTTCTGCGTGGCGCCACGGCGCGAATCGATGTCCATCTTGATCTCGGCAAACATCTCGGGCGAGGTGAACTCGCGGATGTCGTCGAGATTGCCGGCGTCGTTGGCGGCCTGCAGACGGATGAAGTTCACCTTGGCCTGGCGCGTGAAACCAGCGACGTCGAAGTCAGCGGGGATGTGGGCGGCGGGGGCCGGCTCACCAGCCGAACCGTAGGCCTGCTGCGACTCGAAGTGCGCCGGGCCCTGCTGCCAGCCCGGGCCGGCTGCGGTAGCTGGCTGCGGCGAGCGCGCACTCATGAAGCGGCGCACGAGGGCGAACACCACCACTGCGGCGATGATCATCAGCAGCACCGAACCGAACTCGGCGCCCAGACCCAGGTGCGAAGCCAGTGCGGCCAGACCCAGACCTGCGGCCAGACCGGCGAGGGGGCCAGCCCACTTGCGCCAGCCACTGGGCTGGGCTGCCGGCGTGGGAGCGGGAGTCGTCGGACGCTGCGTGGAGGCCGGCGGCGTGGTGGCCTGACGTTGCGGCGTCGTGCGCTGCATGCCGATCGAGCCGCCACCACCGAGGCGCTTGGCTTCCGCCTGTTCGACCGACAGGCCCAGCGCAGCGACCAGAACGAACAGGGACAGGACAAACCTTTTGAACATGCTCTTCTCTCCAGAGGGGGAAACAGCCTGCGCACATCGCGCGGCAACAGGCTCTTAGATGGGGATGGTCACAATAGGTTCAAGCACAAGGGCTCGAGCCGGGCACGCCCCCGATTGATGCCCATCGCCGCTTGACCTTGCGTGGCCAGTGCCGGAATACTCGCACGCGCCGCACTGTTCGCGGCAGCAGTGATGCGCCTGTTTTGCTTTTTCCATCCTTGAGCAAGACCTTGAGGGGAGCACCATGCGGGACTGGATCGGTCAGCAGCTGCAGCAACGGGATATCAGGGTAGCGCCACATGAGCTGGGCGCCGTGCTCTGGGCCTTCCTGTATTTCTTTTGCCTGCTGTCTTCGTATTACATCCTGCGGCCGCTGCGCGACGAAATGGGCGTGGCCGCCGGCGTGGCCAAGCTGCAGTGGCTGTTCACCGCGACCTTCGTCGTCATGCTGGCCGTCGTGCCGGTCTTCGGCATGCTGGTGTCGCGCTTTCCGCGGCGCCGTTTCGTGCCCTGGGTGTACCGTTTCTTCAGTCTCTGCATCCTCGCCTTCTTTGCCCTGTTGCAGGTGGAAGAGTGGCGCGTGGTCGTCGCCCGTGGCTTCTTTGTCTGGGTCAGCGTTTTCAATCTGTTCGTGGTGACGGTGTTCTGGGGCTTCATGGCCGACCTGTTCCGCTATGAGCAGGGCCGGCGCCTGTTTGGCTTCATCGCCGCCGGCGGCACCGTCGGCGCCCTGGCCGGCCCCTCGCTGACGGCCTTGCTGGCAGTGCCACTGGGGCCGGTGAACCTGCTGCTGATCTCGGCCCTGTTTCTGGAGGGGGCGACGCAATGCGTGGGCGGCCTGCTGCGCTCGCGCCTCGCGCGCGAAGCCGATCCCGCGGCGTCAGGCAGCAAGCCTGCCGAAGAGGGTGTGATTGGCGGCGGCATCCTCGCCGGGCTCACCGAGGTGTTCCGCTCGCCCTACCTGCTCATGATCTGCGCGCACGTGCTGCTGCTGTCGCTGGTCAATACCTTCCTTTACTTCCAGCAGGCGTCCATTGTGGCCGGGGCCTTCGACAACCCGGCCGAGCGCACACGCGTGTTTGCACTCATCGATCTGGCCGTGGGGCTGGTCACCATCCTCGTGCAGCTCACGCTGACCGGGCGCATGCTGGTGCGCTTCGGTACGGGGCCGGCACTCGCCGTGCTGGCGCTGGTGACCCTGTTCGGCTTCGGCGCCGTGGCGCTGGCGCCGATGCTGCTCACCATCATCCTCTTCCAGTCCGCCAAGCGCGCCGCCGAGTTCGGCCTCGCCAACCCGGCGCGCGAAACGCTGTTCACCGTCGTGACGCGCGAGCAGAAATACAAATCCAAGAGCTTCATCGATACCGCCGTGTTCCGCGGTGGCGATGCCGCCAGCGGCTGGGTCTACACAGGCCTGCGCGGCATCGGCCTGGACCTCGGAGCCATTGCCTGGGTGGCCGTGCCCATTGCTGCCGTCTGGGCTGGGCTGCTGCTGCACCTCGGGCGTATGCAGGAGCGGCTCGCTGCCGCGACGACTGACAACCACTCACAGACTGACAAGGAGGCATCATGACCATGACCCGCAAGGAATTCCTGCGCCTCGTTCCCGGCCTCGCCGTGGCAGGCACCGCCAGTGGCCTGCTCGCGCCGTCTCTCGCATGGGGCCAGGCCACGCCGGCTCCGCACCCCGCCGCCGGCAAGCCGGTGCTGCGCCGTCCCATTCCCTCCACGGGCGAGCTGCTCCCCGTGGTCGGCTCGGGCACGGCTGTGATCTACGAGAACGAAATGGCGCCAAGCGACCCCAAGATCGCGTTGCTGGCGGATTCGCTGGCGACACTCATCAACAACGGTGGCGCCATGGTAGACACTTCGCCCACCTACGGCAGTGCCGAAAAGAATCTCGGCGAAGTCATGCGCCGCACCGGCCTGCGCAAGCAGATCTTCCTCGCGACCAAGATCAGCATTACCGGCGAACAAGCCGGTGTGAGCCAGTGGGAAGGCTCGCTGCGCGACCTCGGCACCGATCGCGTTGACCTGCTGCAGGTCCACAACATCCGCGACACCGATGTGCATCTCAAGACCATCCGGCGTCTGAAAGAGGAAGGCAAGACACGCTATGTCGGCATCACGACCTCGTTCGACCGCAGCTACGACGAGTACGAGGCGATCATGAAGCGCGAAAAGCTGGACTTCGTGCAGATCGACTATGCACTCGACAACCGCAACGCCGAAGAGCGCATCCTGCCCCTGGCGCGCGATCGCGGCATGGCCGTCATCATCAACCTGCCGTTTGGTCGCGGACGCCTGTTCAGCAAGGCCCGGGGCAAGGAGCTGCCGCCTTTTGCGAAAGACATCGACTGCACGAGCTGGGCACAGTTCTTCCTCAAGTTCCTGCTCGCCAATCCGGCTGTGACGGTCGTGATTCCCGGCACCGACAAGCCCGAATTCGCCATCGACAACCTCAACGCCGCGCGCGGCCGTATCCCCGACGCGAAGATGCGCGAGACCATGGTGCAGTACTGGGATGCGCTGGGATGAGTGACTGGGATGGGTGACCGGGTTGGGTGAATGAAGGCCTGAAGCGGCGCGGCGGCCCATCAAGGCGCGCGGGGAACTTGCGGAGCCCCAATCTGTCAATGAGAATCAGTTGCATTGGCGCATTGCCACATCAGGATGCGCCCGATCCCTTTTTGACCTGACCTCCGGATATTCCGCCATGAAGAACGCCCTGCTGCTCGCCCTCTGTGCGCTGGCATTGCCAGCACACGCCGCTGACAAGGAACTGAACCTCTACTCCGCCCGCCACTATCAGACGGATGAGGCGCTCTACACCAACTTCGAGAAGGCCACCGGCATCAAGATCCGCCGCATCGAAGCCAGCGAAGACGCCTTGCTCGAGCGCATCCGCAATGAAGGCGCCAACAGCCCGGCCGACGTGTTCATCACTGTCGATGCTTCTCGCCTTGCCAAGGCCGATGAACTGGGACTCTTTGCAGCGGTGAAATCGCAGGTGCTGGAGTCGCGCATCCCGGCGCACATGCGCACCGGCGACTGGTTCGCGTTTTCGACCCGCGCCCGCGTCATCGTCTACAACAAGGCCAACATCAATCGCAATGATGTGCAGACCTACGAGCAACTGGCCACGCCCAAGCTCAAGGGCCAGATCTGTGTGCGTTCCGGCATGCACCCTTACAACCTCTCGCTCGGCTCGGCCCTGATCGCCCACAACGGCGAAGCCAAGGCTGAAGAATGGGCGCGTGGTGTGGTGGCCAACTTCGCGCGCTCGCCCAAGGGCGGCGACACGGACCAGATCAAGGCCGTGGCAGCCGGTGAATGCGGCGTCGCACTGGTCAACAGCTACTACATGGCGCGCCTGATGCGTTCGAGCAACGCCGACGACCGCAAGGTGGTCGATGCAGTGACGGTGGTGTGGCCCAACCAGGCCACGACGGGCACCCACCTCAACATCTCGGGCGGCGGCATGCTCAAGACCGCGCCCAACAAGGAAGCGGCAGTCAAATTCCTGGAGTACCTGTCTTCGGATGAAGCCCAGATCCACTTTGCCGATGGCAACAATGAATGGCCGGTCGTGCCCAGCGTCAAGGTGAAAAACCCCGCGCTCGAACAGCTCGGCGCGTTCAAGGCAGACACCCTGCCTATCGGCCAGACCTCGAAGGGCGCGAGCCGCGCCCAGATGATGTACGACCGCGCTGGCTGGCGTTAATCGACCCCGGCCCCGCTATGGAAGGCCCCGCCCAGGCGGGGCTTTTTCATGCTGTCGCACATACGACACGAAGGCGACTGGACAGCCCTGTTGCGACGATGCGCCAATGAGAATCAGTTGCATTTGGTGCATTGCCACATTAGGATGCGCCCGACTCCCTTGATGACCTGATTCCGGAAATTCCGACATGAAGAACACCCTGCTGCTCGCCCTCTGTGCGCTGAGCCTGTCTGCACAAGCCGCCGACACCGAGCTGAACCTCTACTCGGCCCGTCACTACCAGACCGACGAAGCGCTCTACACCAACTTCGAGAAGGCCACGGGCATCAAGATCCGCCGCATCGACGGCACCGAAGCCGCACTGTTCGAGCGCCTCAAGAGCGAAGGCGCCAACAGCCCAGCCGACGTGCTGATCACCGTGGATGCTGCGCGACTCGCCGAAGCCGATGCCGCCGGCCTGTTCGCCCCCGTGAAGTCGCAGATCCTCGAATCGCGCATCCCCGCCAACCTGCGCACCAATGACTGGTTCGCCTTCTCGACGCGCGCACGCGTGATCATCTACAACAAGCTCAACGTCAGCCGCAACGACGTGCAGACCTACGAATCGCTGGCAGCGCCCGGCCTCAAGGGCCAGCTCTGCATGCGCTCCGGCATGCATGCCTACAACCTGTCGCTGGGCGCCTCGCTGATCAACCACATCGGCGAAGCCAAGACCGAAGAATGGGCGCGCGGCCTGGTGGCCAACTTCGCACGCCCCCCGGTCGGTGGCGACCTTGACCAGATCAAAGCCGTGGCCGCCGGTGAATGCGGCGTCGCCGTCGTCAACACCTACTACTTCGCCCGCGTGATGCGCTCCAGCAAGCCCGACGACCGCGCCATCGCCGAAGCCGTCGGCGTCGTCTGGCCCAACCAGAAGACCAGCGGCACGCACATCAACATCTCGGGCGGCGGCATGCTCAAGAACGCCCCGCACAAGGAAGCGGCCGTGAAGTTCCTCGAGTACCTGGCCTCGGACGAAGCGCAGATCTACTTTGCCGACGGCAACAACGAGTGGCCGGTGGTGCCCAGCATCAAGGTGAAGAACCCTGCCCTCGAACGCCTCGGCGCCTTCAAGGCCGACGCGCAACCCATCGGCCAGATCTCGAAGTCGGCGATCCAGGCACAGATGGTGTACAACCGCGCCGGCTGGCGCTGAGCGCTGCTGACATCAAAAAGCCCCGCTGCGGCGGGGCTTTTTATTTGCTGGCGGCCGGGGCTCAGACCCGGCGCGCAACACGCCAAGCCAGCAAGGCGGCAAGCAAGGTCAGCAGCAGCGCCGCGACGTGCAGCCCGATGCGCAGACTGCGCGCAGCGGCCTGGGCTTCGGCCACGGGCTGGCGTAACAGGATGCGCCAACCGAGCTTGTCGAGCGGCCCGGCAGGCTCGCTGCGGCTCCAGCCGACCACGAAGTCCTTGCCGCCCGCCCAGATCGCACGGTCCAGTACGGGTTCGACACCCGAGGCTTCGTGACGCAGGGCCAGTCCGCGCAAGGTATCGCCAAGACTGTCCGAAGGGCCGAACAACACTTGCCCTTCCTTGTTCAACACCAACAACTCGATACCGCGTTCGCGCTGCACGGGGTTGAGCAGCGCGCTGAACTGGTCGCGCACCCAGCTCCAGTCCACGTGGGTAGCCAGCACGCCGTCATAACGCCCATCCTGCGTCCGCACCGGCGCCGAGATATCCATCAGGCGCAGCGGACTGCCATCTGGCGCGGGCGGCAAAAGACGCGACAGCAACAAGGCCTCGTGCACGTCACCGAGATAAGGTTTTTCGCGGCCGTTGATGAACACCGGACGCTGCGCACCGGACTTGCCTTCGAGCAAGCCATCGAGAGCGACCAGCACGCGCCCCTCGGTGTCGAGCCGGCCTATCCAGGTGAAGAAGGGTTGGTGCCGGCCTATCGCCTGTATGGCCTGCCGCGCACGCTGCGCATCGAACGGGCGCCCGAATGCCGGAAACTCGGCAAACAGGGCCACGCCCTGCACACGTTCATTGAACATGTCGTCGAGAGTGGCCCCGGCCTGGGCGGCCGCCTCACGCAGTGCCAGCCCAGCCGCCAGCTGCTCCTGCCGGACTGCGTGTACGCCAAGCAGGAAGGCCCCCACCTGGGCGATGACGCCAAGGGGCAGCACGACATGCAACAGGAATGTCAGCGCGATCAGCCTGTGACGCTTGCGCTGTGACGGACGCATAGTCATGCGCGCATTGTGTCATGCCCTCCCGCTGCTGCCAGCGGGGTCGGGCTCAGGGAAAATGCTGATCCGTCGAACGGTTGCGCCGCGTCAACGCCCGCGCGCAATCCGCCATGACAGCACGATCACCGGCAGCAGACCGACGGCCACGATGGTCAGCGCCGCCGTCGAAGCCTCGGCAAGCCGCTCGTCCGCCGTCAGGGTGTAGACCTGTGTCGCCAGCGTGTCGAAGTCGAAGGGACGCATCACCAGCGTGGCCGGCAGCTCCTTCATGACATCGACAAACACCAGCAGCGCCGCCGTCAGCAGGCTGCCGCGCAGCAAGGGCCAGTGCACGCGGCGCAGCACCTCGCCCTGCGTGCTGCCCAGGCTTTGCGCGGCCTCGTCCATGGCCGGGCGGATGCGCGCCAGCCCCGACTCCACCGAACCCAGCGCCACGGTGAGGTAGCGCACGAGGTAGGCATACACCAGCGCCGTGATGCCGCCCGTCAGCAACAGACCGGGGCGATGGCCGCTGAGCAGTTCGACCAGCGAAGCCAGCGCCAGGTTGACGCGTGCCACGGGGATGAGGATGCCCACCGCGATCACCGAACCCGGCACGGCATAGCCCAGCGCCACGATGCGATTGAGCAGGGCCGGCAGGCGCGCATGGCTCTTGCGGACGGCATAACCCAGCACAACGGCCAGCAACACCGCGCACAGCGCCGTCACCGAAGCGAGGATCGCGCTGTTGCCGACCAGCTCGAAATAGCGCCTGCCGAACTGCGCATCACCCGACTCCACCGCCATGCGCAACAGCAGCACAGCAGGCAGCAGGAAGCCCAACGTCAGCGGCACGGCGCAGGCCAGCGCGGCCAGCCAGGCACGCACCCCGTGCAGCGCCACACGACGGTTGGCACTGCCACGCTGGCCGCTGCCGAAGCGCGCACGGCCGCGCGTCAATCGCTCCATCGCCAGCACCAGCGCCACCACGCCCAGCAGGGCGGCCGACAACTGCGCGGCGGCGATACGGTCGCCCAGCGAGAACCACGCGAGGTAGATGCCGGTGGTGAAGGTCTGCACGCCGAAGTAGGAGACCGTGCCGAAGTCGGCCAGCGTCTCCATCAGCGCCAGCGACACACCGGCCACAATGGCCGGCCGCGCCAACGGCAGCGAGACGCGCCAGAACGCGCCCCAGGCGCCCTGCCCCAGCGAGCGCGCCGCATCGAGTACGTTGCCGGCACGCTCCAGGAAAGCCGTGCGAGCCAGCATGTAGACGTAGGGATAGAGCACGCACGCAAACATCAGGCAGGCCCCGCCCACCGAGCGCACGTTAGGGAACCAGTACTGCCCCGCCTTCAGGTGGAAGGCCGCGCGGATGCCGCTCTGCACGGGGCCGACGAACTGCAGCAGGTCGGTGTAGACGTAAGCCATCACGTAGGCCGGCATCGCCAGCGGCAGCACCAGTGCCCACTCGAAGACGCGCCGCCCGGGGAAGTCCAGCATGCTCACCAGCCAGGCGCAGCCCACACCCATGATGCCCACGCCCAGCGCGACGCACACCACCAGCACCAGGGTGTTACGCAACAGCTCGGGCAAGACGGTGGAGGCCAGGTGCGCCCAGATGCCGCCGGTGTCACCCGCCAGCACGCTGCCCGCCACCACCAGCACGGGGACGGCGAGCACGATGGCAACGATGACGGCCAGCAGGGTCAGGGGGCGGATGCGCGGCACGCGTGGCAAGGAGGCGGGCAAAGACAGGAGCGGAGATTCGGCTGGCAAGACGGTGGCTCGGTTGCGTAAGGCGATGCCGGGCTGTCGCCCGAACATTGCCGACGGCTACAATGATAACCATTCTCAAAACTCCGGCCCCGTCCTGATCACACGGATTGTGCAGATTGCGCACACGAGACCGGAACACTCCGCCGAGCACACCATGAGCGCCGAACAACGCCTGCAAGACCTTGGCCTGAGCCTGCCCGCTGGCAGTGCCCCTGCGGCCAACTACGCCAACGCCGTGCGCAGCGGCCAGCTGATGTTCCTCTCCGGCAAGGCGCCACAGGCCGTCGACGGCAAGCTGCCCAAGGGCCGCCTCGGCCGCGAGTTCAACGCCGACCAGGGTTACGACTTCACACGCTCGGCCTGTCTCGATCTCATCGCCGTCATGCGCAACGAGCTCGGCTCGCTGGACCGCGTCGCCCGCGTCGTCGAGCTGCAAGGCTTCCTCAACACCGTCGAGACTTTCGAAGAGCACGCACGCGTCCTCAACGGCGCTTCCGACCTGCTCGCCGCCGTGTTCGGCGAACGTGGCGTGCATGCGCGCTCGGTTGTCGGCGCCAACTCCCTGCGTGCCGGCATCCCCGTCATGCTGCGCGCCGTCATCGAAGTCATGGACGCTCCTGCATGAATGCCACATCGCCTGTCCTGAGTGTGCAGGACCTGCATCTCGCCTACGGCAAGAACGCGGTCGTGCATGGCGCCAGCTTCCAGCTGCAACAAGGCAGCATCGCCTGTCTGCTGGGCCCCTCGGGCTGCGGTAAGACCAGCATCCTGCGCGCTATCGCCGGTTTCGAGCCAGTGCGCAGCGGCGAGATCCATTTCGACGGCCGCCGCATCGCCGCCAGCGATCTGCACCTCGCGCCCGAAGCGCGACGCATCGGCATGGTGTTCCAGGACTACGCCCTGTTCCCCCACCTCACGGTCGCCGACAATATCGCCTTCGGCCTGCGCGAGATGGACAAGGCCGCCAGGGCCGCACGCGTTGACGAAATGCTGCGTCTCATTGGTCTCAACGATATCGGCAAGCGCTACCCGCACGAACTCTCCGGCGGCCAGCAGCAACGCATCGCCCTCGCTCGCGCGCTCGCACCGCACCCTGCGCTGATCCTGCTCGACGAGCCCTTCTCCAACCTCGATGTCGACCTGCGCGAACGCCTGTCGCTCGAAGTGCGCGACATCCTCAAACGCGCCGGCACCACCGCCATCCTCGTCACGCACGACCAGCACGAAGCCTTTGCGATGGCCGACGAAATCGGCGTCATGAGCGAAGGGCGCATCCGCCAGTGGGACACGCCCTACCGCCTGTACCACGAGCCGGTTGATCGCTTCGTCGCCGACTTCGTCGGCCAAGGCGTGTTCGTTGAGGCGCGTGTGATGTCCAGCAACACCGTGCAGTTCGAACTCGGTGAGCTGACGGCCAAGGTGCCCGTCGACTGTCATCCGGACTGCCAGGAGAACTGCCCCGTCGATGTACTGCTGCGCCCCGACGACATCATCCACGACGACGCCAGCGACATGAAAGCCGAGGTCGTCGCCAAAGCCTTCCGTGGCAGCGAATTCCTCTACACCCTGCGCCTGCCCAGCGGTCAGACCCTGCTGTCCCTCGTGCCCAGCCACCACAACCACGCCATCGGCGAATACATCGGCATACGCCTCGATGTGGATCACGTGGTGACCTTCGCGACCTGAGTTACGCGTCACGACAGGCACACGGCCGCGAATTTTTCATATTCAGCAGCTGCGGTGGATTGTGCCGTCTGTCTGGTCATTTCCTGTACGCCTGTCGTAACCCTGCAAATGCCGCAGGCATTCCACGACTACAATCGCGTCCGCTTCCGGCATCCGCCCGAGCCCCAATCCCTGAAGTCCCCACAATCATGAACAAGAAAATTGTCCTGGCAGCGCTCGTTGCTGCTGCGAGTCTCTCCGTCACCAACCCGGCCAGCGCCGTGGGTACCGATGTCGTCAGTGGCAGCGAGAATATCCTCGGCCACTACTACGTGCCGAACCTGGGTGCGTCGAGCGCGGTTTACGGCACCGAGGTCAGCGCCTTCGCCGACAAGTGCGGCGCGCAAAGCCTGCTGCTGTGCCAGACCAGCGGTGGCTACGTCGATGGCTACCACGTCAGTGGCAACGTCTCCAGCAACACGCTGTTCGTGGGCGCCGCCTCAGGCTTCGGCGGCCTCGAAGCCAGCCCGGGGGGCCCTTCGTACTCGGGCAGCCGCTACTACGCCACGGTGCTCAACGACGGCACGACCAGCAAGTCATACGGCTTCGAGTTCTCGCTGTCTGGCGCACTCATCCTCGACTTCGTCGGCAGCGGCGAAACCTCGTGGGCAGACCAGCAGATCCTGATCAACGTGAATGGCAGCAACGTCTGGAACAGCTCCATGCGTCTCACCGGCAATGGCGCCAGCGCAGCAGAGCTTGCCCCGCTCGGCGATCAGCCGGTTCGAACCCGCTGGCAAGCAGCTACACCGGTACGCAAACCGCGGGCAAGAGCCTCTTCTCCCTGAACTACACAGGGTATGTCGAGCTGGGCACGCTGGCACCGGGCGAATCCTTCAGCTTCGAGTACGCCGTGCTGGGCAATTCGGCCATCTACCCGCTGGGCTACAACTACAGCGAGCTCGAAGGCAGCGCCGGTGGCGCCGTGTCCCTGCTGTCCTCGTCGTTCGCCATCACGACAGCTGTACCCGAAAGCTCCGGCCTGGCCATGCTGCTCGCCGGCTTCGGTCTGCTGGGCCTGATGGCACGTCGCCGGCTGCACTGAAATCTGCAAGCCCCGCAAAAGGCGCTTCGAGTGATCGAAGCGCCTTTTTCTTTGCTTTGACGACATCGGAAAACCCGCATAGGCATCGCGCGGAGCGGATTCGAGAATCGGGCTTTCCCCTGCAGGAGGCCCGCATGAACACCCCGCTCACGCCCGTCAGCCGCCGCATCCGCAGCGCCCTCTTCACCCTGTTCGCCAGTGCGCTGGCACTGCTGGCCGCCCCGGCGGTGCTTGCACAAGCCTGGCCCAGCAAGGCCGTCACCGTCATCGTGCCCTGGCCGCCCGGCGGCCCATCCGACATCGCTGCACGCCCGCTCTCCGCACGCCTGCAGGAAGTGCTGGGCCAGCCCTTCGTCATCGAGAACCGCGGTGGCGCCGGCGGCAACATCGGCAGTGCGCAGGTCGCCAAGGCCGCGCCCGATGGCTACACGCTGATGATCACCTCCAGCGCACCCATCGTCATCAACCCCAGCCTCTACAAGAAGATGCCCTTCGACCCGGCCAAGGATCTGCAGCCCATCACCAACGTGCTGCGCGTGCCGCTGGTGCTCGCCGTGCATCCCTCGCTGCCGGTCAAGAACGTTGCCGAGCTGCTCGCCTGGATCAAGACGCAGCCTGACGGCAAGGCCGTCATCGCCTCGTCCGGTAACGGCACGCCGCAGCACCTCACGGCCGAGATCTTCAAGGACGCCGCCAACGTCAGCCTCATCCACGTGCCCTACCAAGGCTCGGCACCAGCACTGACCGACCTGCTCGGTGGCCACGTGCCCATGATGTTCGACAGCACCGTCGCGATCGTCCCGCACATCAAGGCCGGCCGCCTGCGCGCAATCGCCCTCACCGGCGGCCAACGCTCCTCGCAACTGCCCGACGTGCCCACCTTCGGCGAGCAAGGCCTGCCCAAGGTCGAGACCTACGCCTGGTACGGCCTCTTCGGCCCCGCCAACATGCCCAAGGACGTGCTCATGCGCATCAACGCTGAAGCCCTCAAGGCCATGCGCACGCCGGAATTCCAGAAGGTGCTGACCGACACGGGTGCAGTCTTCGTCGGCGATACGCCGGAGAACTTCACTACCTTCACGCGCGCTGAAGCCATCAAGTGGGGCAAGGCGGTGAAGGACAGCGGTGCGTCGATTGACTAAATCGGTGCTGGGGAAATATCGGCGGCCAAAGACTAGAGCGATTGTTCCAGCACAACGTTGCGGCGTGAAAAAACTGTAGCCAACTCTGAAAGTTCAGCCGCTACGTTGTGAATTTGAATTGGTCACAGCGTAGCGACTGAAAACAATTGTTGTCTAAGTCGCTCGAGATATCACCGTTTTCTTGAACAGGCGCCTATTGATACAAAGAGAATTCTTTTTCAATAGGAGTTTGAAATGTTCCAAGTTGGTTTCGGTAACCATAGCTTCAGTATTTTCAGAGAGGACGGAGCTTGGCAGCGATGCGAGGTTTCGTACGAAGTGATGAGCCAAATATTTGGCTCCGATTTGGTCAGCAGCTTGTCTGTGGTTGCGGCATTCGAAAAGAACCGCGATGAGATCGAGGGTGCTGCCCTGCGCAAATGCCTTATTTTTGGCTGGCCTGGACCAAATGAACGATTGGTTTTGACGGTCTCGGATTTCGTCATATGAAGTGACTTGCCATGTGGCGGGGTAGCATCCCGCCACATCATTCAGGCATCAAGCCGGCTGCGCCGCCGGCACTATCTTCGCCTCGCGGATCGGCAGGTTGCACAGCGCTGCCGTGGCCGCAAGTGCAATGTCGGCCCACCACATCAGCGAGTAGTCCCCCAGCTGCGTGATCGCGAGGCCTCCCAGCCAGGCGCCGAAGAAGCCACCGACCTGGTGGCTCAGCAGTGTGAGGCCGAACAGGGTGCCCAGATACTTGCTGCCGAACAGCTTGCCGACTACTGACGCGGTGGGTGGTACGGTGGCGAGCCAGGTGACGCCCAGCCCGGCGGCGAAGATGTAAAAGGTCAGCGCAGTCTTCGGTGCCATCAGGTACAGCAGCACCAGTACGGCGCGCGAGCCGTACATCCAGAACAGCACGTACTTGCTGCGATAGCGCTGCACGGCCCAGCCGGCACAGAGGCTGCCGACGATGTTGGCGAGGCCGATGATGGCCAGCGACCAGCTCGCCACGCCGGCTGGCAGGCCACACAGATCGACCTCGCCCGGCAAGTGGGTGACAAGGAAGGCGATGTGGAAACCACAGGTGAAGAAGCCGGCGTGCAGCAGCAGGTAGCTGTGGTCGCGCATCGCACTCTTCACCGTCGCGCCGAGGCCCGGCCCGTCATTCTGTGCGGCCTTCTTCTCTTCCGCCGTCTGCGGTGGACGCCGCAAGCCGAATGCAAGCGGCATGGCCATCAGCGTGATCGCAGCGAGCGACCACATGGCACCCATCCAGCCGAAGACCTGGATCAGCTTCTGCAGTACAGGCGCGAAGACGAACTGGCCGAAGGAGCCGCCGGCGTTGATGACGCCCGAGGCAAAGCCGCGTCGTTCGGCCGGCAGGCGTTGCGCAGCGGCGGTGATGAGCACCGAGAAGCTGCCCGAGCCGGAGCCCGCTGCCGACAGCAGGCCCAGCGTGATGCACAGGCCGAAGGTCGAATCCACGAAAGGCGTCAGCGCGCTACCCGCTGCCAGCAGGATCAGGCCAGCAGCAATGACTCGGCCGGGGCCGTAGCGGTCGGCAATCGCGCCCGTGAAGGGCTGCACCGCGCCCCACACGAACTGGCCGATGGCCATGGCGAGGCTGATGCTGGCGACCCCCACACCGGTCGTGGTGTTGATCGGCGACACGAACAGGCCCAGCGACTGCCGCGCCCCCATGGTGACCATCAGCGTGGCGGCGGCGAGAAGGGTGATGATCCAGTAGGTGGGAAGACGAGTTGGAAGAAATGAGGTGGGCATGCCCGGCTCCGGCAGGAACGACGGATCAGTATCACCGATAAGCCGTGTCGGCGTCAGTCAGGGGAAGGCCGGTGATGTACTGGTGGGGTGGCCGGTACAGTCCACTTTCCCGCAAGCGGGCGAGGAGGAGCGTTTGATGGCATGCGTTGCCGTTCCCTCTCCCTGAGGGAGAGGGTGGCCGGAGGCCGGGAGAGGGGGAAGGGTGCGTGCCCAATGCGAACTGCTTGAGGGGCGCGAAGCTTTTCCCCCTCTCCCGCCCCTTGCGGGGCACCCTCCCCCTCAGGGGGAGGGAACCTCATCGCACAGCGATGCGCTCCACGCGTTCAGCGAAGCGAAGAATTTCAAGCTCTCCCGGCCAGCCAAATGCCTTCATATGATTAGCATAGGCAGTCTGCAATACATCTTTCTGCTGAATTTCTGTCTCATCTGGTTCGTCCTTAAATACTGCTTCCGCCAAACTGATTGCGTGAGGCACCTCGCCCGGCTCATCTGGCACAAGCCTCCCAAGAAGATCCGGCGACACATGATGGATCGCCGCCAGCGCCACGATGTGCATCTCGGGCGTCGGCTGCAGATCGGTCTGCCCCTCCCGCTTCAAGGCCGCTACATCCTGCTTCTCGTAGATCGACAACAGCCGCGCACGGTTGCAGAAACGCTTGATGCCGCGCGGCGTGTTGTCGTGCAGGCGCACAACGTCGAGCCACAGCTGCACGGCTTCGCGGAAGCGTTCGGAGTCGCGTGTGCGCAGGGCGCTGCCCAAGGCGAGCAGCACGCGTTCCTGCAGCACTTGCGAACTGCGCAGGGCCAGGGCGAGCAGCATCACGAAGGCGGCGAGGCCCAGCGAGCGCCAGGGCATGTTGGTGACCTCGGGCTCGCTGAGGCCGATGTCGCCACCACCCAGTGCGAGATCGGCTTCGGGCACGGGGCCGCTGCGATCGGGGTCGACCAGGGGCGACAGCGTGGTGGTGCTCGTGCCAGTGCGGCCCGGCGCAGCAGGTGCTGTCGCGACGCGATCCGGTTCGACGATCTTCAGCGCAGGCAACTGACGGTAGTTGTTGAGCACGCGACCCATGCTGACCGCCAGCGTCATGGCGCCCAGAGTGAGCACGACAATCAGCAGGCGCAGCAACCAGGGGCGCAGCATGTGCCACCACTCGGCCAGCCAGCGCCGGCGCTCGGCCGTGCGCGGGTTGTCTTCAGTCGGAGGTTTGCGCTGCGCGAACAGGCCCAGACTCTCCTGCGCGCTGGCGATGGGCACCGGCAACTCGATGTGCACGAGCTTGCGCAGATACTTGTCAGCGTAGTCGGCCTCGGCCTTGTCGTTGGGCGGCTTGATGCTGGCCTTGACTCGCTCCATCGCCATGCCCAGCACGACGAAGCAGCGGCCGACATCGACGAGGTAGTTGGTCAGCTCCATGATGCTGTTGACGGTGTCGGGATTGCAGCGGTCGATGTCGTCGATGAAGATCAGCAGGCGCCCGTCAAGCGCCTCGGTGAGCAGGCAGAACTCGCGCCGGTAGTGCTCGACCGAGCCGCTGGCTTCCTTGCCGCCGTTGTCCGACTTGGCGCCGAGCAGGCTCTGCAGCGGTGCGAGGATCTGCAAGCCATACACCGTCATGCCGCGCGTGAACAGCAGGGTGAACAGGCCCAGCAAGGGCACGATGAAATGTTCGAGTGCCGGGAACAGCGGCTTGAGCGGAATCGACTCGGCCGCCTTGAGGATGGCTTCGCGCTCGCTGGGCCACAGCGGCCCGACGCGCTGCTCGATGGTGGCGATGAGCTGGGCCGGCTGCTTGAAGACGCAGCGGTCTTCGTCGGCAATGTTGCGCTTGTCGCCGCAACGCCCGCTGGGGTTGCCGCTGCCGGACTCCCACACCAGGGCGCTCTTCATGTAGTTGAAGACCTCGGGCCGCACTGGCGAGCGTTGCGACAGCTGCACGGCCGCCTTCACATTGCCAGCCGTGGACACACCGTTTGCGGGCGCATCACTGCCATCGGTATCGGCCGCCGCGCTGCTGCTCGACGATTCAGCCGCCGTGCGCGTGAGCACCGGTTTGAGCTTGTCGAGACTCTTGTCGGTGATGACGACGCGATCCCATTGCAGCAGCTGATGCGCGGTCCACCACTTGAGGCGTTCGAGCGCGTCGGACTGACGCGAGAAGTCACCAAGTGCGACCAGCCCGCACAGCGGCACGGCGATGCAGACGAACTTGTAGAACGCACTGCGTCCCCAGATCAGTCGCGAACGCACACGCAGCGCGGCCAGCGGCTGGCGGAAGAATTTCGGCACGGCCTGCCGGCGCACGACGTTGAACAGCGCGGTGAGCTGACGACCTTCCTGCTGGTGGTGCCAGGCATTGAACCAGGCCGTGCGGTAACCCTTGGCCGCCATCTCGGTCTGCAGCATGCGCATCATCGACGACTTGCCGCTGCCCCACTCACCGGTAATCGCCAGCGTGATGCGCGGCTCGGTCGCCGCGTTGCGCAGGAAGTCGGCCATCGCCTCGATGGCCGGGCGATAGCCCAGACGATCCTGCTTCACGTCAGTCACCGGCTGGTCGGCGTCGAATGCCGCGGCGGCCCCTTCACCCTGGTTGACCGAAGGCTGGCGACTGCGCAGATGGCGCGGCACCAGCACGGCCAGTGCGATGCCACAGCCGAAGAAGACCAGCCAGAACCAGGGCGCGGGGTAACGCACGTAGTCCGCCGCTTCGCGCCAGTGCGCACCACCGTCATTGGTCAGCAGCACCGTGCCGTATGCCCCGACCGCGCGGCCCGTACGGCCATCCGGATTCATGCCGATGTGCCATAGCCAGTTGCGCGTCGGTGTGCCCTGCTTCTTCCAGCTCTTGCCGCCGTCCTGCGTCACAAGGATGTTGCCGTCGTCACCGGCGATCCAGCCGCGCTTATGGTCGGCAAGGAACACCACACCCGTCAGCCAGGCCTGCGTGCCCGTGTCGACACGGCTCACGGTCTTGCCGCCGTCCTCACTGCGCTCGGCATAGCCCTTCGGCCCGACCCGCCACTGGTAGTTGCCATCGATGAAGCGCGAGGGCTGCACGCTGCCCGTGCGCGTCACGTCGGCCGGCAGGGTGTTGCGCGCCAGCACCGACCAGGTCTCGCCTTCGTCGCGACTGCGCAATTGCAGGTTGTTGGCCGTCAGCACGTCGAGGTCCACGCTGCTGCCCACGCGTGCCCACAACAGGTTGGCGCCGGCACCCGCGGTGATGCGTCGCCAGCCGCCTTCGAGATTGCCGCGCAGCACCGTCCCCTGATCGCCGACGATGACGCAGTCATCCAGCGTGTCGTCGCACTGCAGGGCATGCAGGTCACCGCCGACGGCGGTGGCGTCCTGCCAGCTGCGACCGCCGTCGCGGCTGCTGCGGATCATGCCGCGCTCGCCACTCAGCACGATGCGCTGGCCGTCGGCCGACACCTGCAGCGCCAGCGCGCGGAAGTCGGGCCACTCGGCCAGCGTCTGCGTCTCGCGCGGCTCGCCGCGTTCGCGACTCAGGCGACTGCCAGCACCGGCCGGCTCGATGAACCAGGACTCCTTGCCGCCATTGCGAAGCAGACCCCGCGAACCGCCACGCAAGGCCAGCGCGTTGCGATCACTGCCCAGCGCTGGCGCCGCATCGAGCATGGACAGGCTGCCCAGCGAACTCGCCGACCAGCTACGTCCACCGTCCTGCGACACGCGCGCATTGCCCGACGACTGCGCCGGCAACACCCAGCCGCGCTTGCCATCTGCCGAGAAGACAACGCCGCCGAAATCGGTCTGCGCACCAACGTTCACCGCCTCCCAGCTCTCGCCACCGTCTTCGGTCTTCAGCACTGCGCCGTGTCCGCCGACAGCCCAGCCCTGCTGCGCATCGATGAAGTACACGCCGCCCAGGTCTGCCGTCAGCGGGTCCTTCGGCTCGGGACGTGGCGTGGCGCGCGGCGGCTGGCGCGTTGCCTGACCCTTGTCGGCAACTGGCGCGCTCTTGCTGTCCGTGACGGGCGCCTTGCTGTCGGGCGCTGCCGGCTGCTGCACCTGCTGGTTCTCGTAGGCCTGCTTCGGTGGCAGCTTTTCACGCGGCACGGCTTTGGAAGGCGCTGCGTACTGCTGCTTGTCGTCCACAGCCTGCGCGGCGCTGATCGGGCTGAAGCTGGTGGTGCGGGGCTTCGGCGGCTCTGGGTGCTGCTGCGTCCAGTGCTCGCCGCCATCGCTCGAATGCAGGATCAGGCCGCCTTCACCCACCGCCCACAGCTGGGTCGTGCCGGGCAGGCGATACACGTCGCGCAGGTGGCCGCGGATGATCTGCCGCTTGAAGGCGTTGCGCTCCAGCGGCCAGGCCCACCAGCCGGGGTTGCCGACATCCCAGTTGCCAACCGGGCGCAGCATGTCGGGATGCGGCGCCTGGCGAATCGCGAAGGCCGTGGACGCGATCAGCAGCACCAGGCTCAGCAGGATGCCCACCAGGGGCGCATTGCGGTGAATGGATGGCTGCGCGCTGTCCGGCGCTGGCGCACCCTGCGGCGCGTCGTCACCTTTCACCTGCGGACGTTCCGAACTGCTGCCCCCCTGCATTTCGATCATCGCCGACCTCTCTGAAGCTCATCCGAGCTATTGACCACCGTCTCGCGCAGCGGAATGCCTGCATGCTAGGCGGTGGGTGAGGGGCTTACAAGCGCACCAACGGGATGGTCCCAACATCCGCTTACACAATCGACCGCGCTGTTTACGCGGCAACACGCAAGAATGCGCGATCCCTTCATTGCCTGACCGCCCCCACCATGCTGCGACCCGCCCTGCGACTGCCCGTGCTGACGGCCTCTCTCATCCTCGCGCTCCCTGCACAAGCCCAGGAGATGCCCGGCGAAGGCGGCGGCCGCGCCGGCCTCGATCTGGGTGGCGGTGTGGGTCTGCGGCCGCGCTATGAAGGCAGCGACGAACACACCCTGCGCGCACTGCCTGTCATCCGCGGCTACGTGAACAGCCCCGTCGGCCGCTTCGGGCTGGGCGAAGGCGGCCTCAACTGGTCGGTGCGTCCCGCCGAGGGGCTGAACCTCGGGCTGTCTCTGGGCTACCAGCGCGGCCGCAAGGAATCTGCCAGCCAGGAACTGCGCGGGCTGGGCGACGTGAAAGGTGGCACCGAGGTCGGCGCTTTCGGCAACTACCGCATCGGGCGCGCCTTCCTGCGGGCCGGCGCCAAGACCCTTACCAGCGGTGCCGGCAAGACCAGCACCACGGCGGAACTGGGACTGGGCTACATGTTCAGGCTCAACGACAAGCTGGCGCTCATCCCTTCGGCCGATGTCGCCTGGGCCAACGACAAGCACATGCAGCGCTACTTCGGCGTCAGCAGCGAACAGTCATTGAATTCCGGCCTGCCGGTTTACGCCGCGGGCAGCGGCATCAAAAGTGCCGGCGTGGGCCTGATGCTGCGCTACCGCGTGACCGACTCGGTGAACCTGTTCGCCCTCGCACGCGAGAACGTACTGCTGGGCGACGCCGGCGACAGCCCCGTCACGCGCAACCGCAGCCAGCCGCAGCTGATGCTCGGTGCGAGCTATCACTTCGAGCTGCGCTGAGTCCCCATAGCTCACGCACGGCCTGTCTCAGAAGGGCTTGGCTTCGTCAGGGAAGATGCCGCGCATGGTGATCATGGGCAGCAGGAAGTCGAACTTGCCGGCATGCACATCGTCGGCATTGGCGTCGCTCCAGCGCGACGCGAAGTCGCGCGCACCTTGCTCGAAGTTGTTCTGCATGTAGGCGCTATCGCCCGAATCCGGATTCTCGGCAAGGTTGGCCTTGGCGCGTGCCGTGGCGGCGATCTTCTCGTCGAGGAGCGCGCGGGCAAAGCCCTTGCCTAGCTGCCAGCCCTGATGCACGTGCATGAGCTCATGCACAATCACCACGACGGTCTTGTAGCGGAAAGTCTTCGAGGAGAGCTTCGCCGCGAAACGCTGCTTGCCGATGCGGCCGGCAGGCGAGACGGACTGCGAGAGGATCTGGCTGAGATCGATGAGTATGCTGCCCGTGCAAGTATTGCTCGCGTCATCGACATTGACGCCGGACGGCTTGGTCAGCCCCTCGGTGATCTTGGGCTCATTGCCCCAGCGCGCGTCATTGACCTTGCCATCCGTGAAGTTGATGGTGACCGACTTCTTGTAGTTCGGCAGCAGGCTACCGAAGACGTTGTCGACCTGTACGAGTTGCTGGGTGTTGATGATGACCTTGTCGATTTGCATGGCGGGTCTGCTGACATGGCGAAATAGGAGAGCCCTGATTTATGCCAGCACACAGCGAAGCCGACGGAGGTGTCGCCCATCCGGGCAGCCACCCCCGCCCATCCAGACAGGTTCAGCTCAGCCCGGCCAGTTCGGTCGCCGGGTCCGCCACCGACTGGAAGCGCAGCAGGGTCACCGCGTTGCTGTTGCGGTGGCTCAGCAGGGGCATCAGGCCGCTTTCGAGCAGGGCCGTGGCGGCCGTTTCGCCGAGGTAGTGCTCGGCGCAGGCCTGCAGCTGGCGTTCGCCGTCGCGCGTGAAGACGTAGGCGGGCAGATCGCCCAGCTCGCGCTCATCGCCGGGCGAGAAGTCCCAGCCGCTGGCGGCGAAGGCGCGACCGATGAGCACGGCCGTGCCCAATGAGCCGGCGCCCCACAGCAATTGTTCGTGCTCCGGCTCGCTACCGCCGAACTCTTCGAACGCAAATGATTCGATGGCGTCGCTCCCCTTGCCATAGGGCAGGCGCAGCAGCACGCGCGGTGCGGTGAGGCCGATCCATGGAGCGGCGGCACTGCGGCGCAGGGCACGCCAGCCGTTGAGTGCAGGGTCGTCGTCCTCCCCTGACAGCGCGGTAGCGCCGGCCGCGATGAAAGGACCGCCCGCTTGCGAAGCGATCAAGCCCAGCGCAGCGAGCAGGCCGATGTCGTGGTCAGCCGGGCCGAAGTGATAGAGACCCGCCAGCAGCGACCAGGGCTCGCCATCGGGCGCGCTGCGCCAACGGTCTGCGAGTGCCGCATGCAGACCGCTTTGCGCGAGTTGGCCACCGGCATTGACGATGTCGGCGAGCAACTCCTCGCGCGTCACGTCGAGCAGGTGCAGCTGCAGGTTCTCGTCGATCTCCAGTTCGCGCAGCAGCCACTGCACGCCACGCCAGTTGGCCTCCAGCGACTGGAAGGCCGGGTCATGCAACAGGCTGCGCATCTGCTCGGCAATCGCCGCATCGACGGCAGCCGTGTAGCTGCGTTGCTCGGCACTCGTATCGGGCAAAACGTGCGGCGCAACGATGTTGCGGATCAGCGCATCGAGCGGGCCAGCCGGCTTGCTGCTGGTGCTCGCAGCAGGTGCGGCATTGCCGCCAAGCAAGCCACCGAGCAGGTCGCTGGCCGCAGAGGGCGGCTGGCTGCGCGCGTCGCGCAAACCCTGGAACAGCGGCAGGCGGCGATACAGCGCATCCGGGTGGAAGTCGTCGATATCCGCGAACTCGACATGACCAGCGGCCAGCTCAGCGCGCGGAGCGAGACGTGTCATCAACTGGTCGAAATTGTCGATGTCGACCTTGTATGTCTTGCGCTGCGCCAGCGGCGTGCGCTCGGCCGCCGGCAGGCCACTGAAGTCGCCCAGCAGCAGGATGCGCAGGGCGCCCTCTTCGCGGCGCTCGGCTTGCGCCGCCTTGCGGCCGGGGCCGGTGGTGAACTCGAACTGCATGCCTGCCATCACTCTCTCCTCAGCTGTGGATACGGTCTGAAGCGAGTATCGCACCGGAGTGTGTCGTCTGCGCAGGGCCGCCACCCCTCTGTCCGCCATGGGCTTGCTTCAGCAAGCGCCAGACTGGTGCAGCCCCGCCGAGCTTCGACGGACAGCGCGCAGGGCGCGACGAACGCAAGGCTCGTTTGCGGCGACGCCACAAACGGCCATCTATACTCGAACCGCATACCCACACCCGCCCCGGGCTTGGCATGCAGGAAGAGCCCCATGCCCGACACCCAACGCCCCGCCTCCCTTTTTGCCACGCGCCTGCGACAGCTGCTCGCGGCCGCACTGGCCTGCACCCTGTTGAGCTGTGGTGGCGGGGGCGGAGGAGGGGGTGGCACCTCCAGCAGCGCCGCAAGCAGTGCAAGCGCCCAGCGCAGCTTCTGGATGGGCTTCACGTCCTGGCCCTGGGATGCCACGACGACCGCCGTCGACTGGACCTGGACGCGCGTCAAGGCCGAGGGCGACCTGATCTCGCACCACATCGACGAAGGCGTGCCCTGGCCGCAGGCTGCGACCGGCGTCAATGCCACTTATCCCACGAGCTTCCAGGGCCTCATCGATACGCACCGCACGCAGGCCGCGGGAAAGCGCCACCTCGTGTCGCTCAACCCCTTGTCCATCGGCCGTGACGGCATGGCCTTGCTGCGCACCGAACAGACCAACCAGCCGCTGACCGCGCCGTGGAATACCGCCGCACTCGACAGTACGAGCGTCAAGACGGCCTACACCAACTACGTGCTGCGCATGATCAACGAGCTGTCGCCCGACGTGCTGCTGACGGGCATCGAGGTGAACCTGCTGATCGAGAAGAACCCCGCGCTGTGGCCGGCCTTCGTCAATCTGCAATGCCACGTCTACACCGAGGTCAAGAAAGTGCGGCCCGACCTGCCGATCGGCGTGTCGCTGTTTGCCGTGGGCCTGCTGCCGGAGTGGTCGACCGAATACGACCTGGCCCAGCAGCAGACGGCGCTTGCCGCGCTGGGCTCCTGCGTCGACGTGGTGGCCTGGTCGGTCTATCCCTACATGAGCGCCCTGCTTGCTGACAGCCTGCCGTCCGACTTCTTCTCGCGCTTCGTCGGCCGCTTGCCCGCGTCGCTGCAGGGCAAGACCATGGGCATCTCGGAGAGCGGCTACCCCGCGCAGACCTGGAGCGCCAGCGGCCTCACCTGGTACGGCACGCCCACCAAGCAGCGCGACATGCTGAGCCTCATGCTCAGCGAAGCGAACCGCCTCAACATGCGCTTCGTCGCCTGGTTCACCATCCGCGACTACGATCAGCTGTGGAACGGTGCGCTGGCGCAGGACCCGACGGCGCTGGTCTGGCGCGACACGGGCCTCTACGGCGAAGACGGTGCAGAGCGTGCCGGGCTGGGCGTGTGGCGCGACTGGCGAGCGAGGACGGCTGCACCCTAGCCGTTCCCGCACGGCCATGTGGCATGCTCCCGGCTTTGCCTCGCGGACATGACGCCATGCTCTACAACACCCTGCTGTGTCTCCACATCCTCGCCGCCATTGTCTGGGTCGGCGGCATGGTGCTGATGCATTTCGTCGTGCGCCCGGCGATTGTCGGTGCGCTGGAGCCACCGCAGCGCCTGCCTCTTATGACGCGCATCCTCGGCGACTTCTTCGCCTGGGTCAGCTGGGCGGTTGCGCTGATGCTCGCCACGGGTGTGGCGATGCTGCACAGCCTGGCGGCAGGTGGCGCAAAGCTGCCCATCCACCTGCACCTCATGGCCGGCATCGGCGTGCTGATGGCGCTGGTATTCGTGTGGATCCGGCTGCATGAATTCCCGGCCCTGCGCGCCGCCGTGGCAGCCAGCACCTGGCCTGTGGGTGGCGCGGTGTTGCTGCGCATCCGGCGTCTGGTGAGTCTGAATCTGGTGCTGGGCGTGCTGACGGTTGTCGTGGCGACGCTGGGGCGGGCGCTGGTTTAGGCTTTTACGCCGTCAGTCAAAGAAGTCGAAGTAGTCGAATACTGAGTCGCCCGGCTCGAATGGTCCCAGGTAAATCGAGATTTTCACGAGCGCCACCAGAACCACGACGATCACCACGAAAATCGCGTACCAGCCGGCGACTATCCGGACTGACGGGAAGATGGCTTCCCATTGAGCAAGACCCCAGGCAAGCGCTCCGGACGCGGCAAACAGCAACCAGAGCAGCGTTCGCCTACTCATGCAGCCTGAAGTTGGCGGGCAGGAAGCAGGTCTCCAGCGCGCGCTGCGAGAACAGGAAACGTCCGTCGCAGACGAAGCCCAGCTCTTCCCAGTCCACGCGGTTGAGCGCAGCGGCGAGCTGTTCCACATCGGCATTCGCATCGTGCGGAAAGATCGCCAGCACCGAGCCGTCGTAATCGGTGCAGGGGTGGGTGAAGAAGGGGTCTTCGCGGCGCGTCTTGCAGTTGACGTAGATGCGCGGCGCGTCGGACTTGAAGTGGTCGCGCCCCCACATCCACCAGTTGCGCTCGTCGAAGCGGCGGATGCGGCGGTTCAGCAGGGCTTCCTTGTTGGCTTCCAGATGCGGGTGCTGCAGCGCGTAGATCATGCGGCGCGTCTTGCCGTTGTCGCGCGTCTTCGAGCAGACGAATTCGCGGTTGCCCTCGGGGTGCGCGAACACGCTGTCGAGGCCTGACACGGCACCCACGCGCACGGCGAACAGCGACGAGAAGGCCTTGTTGTACTCGCCGCTGACGAAGACCAGCTGGCCGTTGTGGCAGTCGAACAAACGGCCGTCGGCCATGCGGCGATTGAAGTTGCCGAGCTCGAAACGGAAGATGCAGCAGTTGGGCACGGCACCGTCGAAGATGCGCGCGTCACCGAGGTCGAGAAAGTGCGTGATCGTACCTTGCTCGAACAACCACTCGTTCATCTTGCGCGCGCCGGTGGCCTTGATGAAGTCGCGCGGCACGATGAAGATCAGTTCGCCGCCGGGGGCGAGGTGGCGGATGCACTTCTCGATGAAGAAAAGGTAAAGGTTGCTGCGCGCGTCGAAGCGGCGCATGTCGAGCTTGTTGCGCGTCGCGTCCGGGATGTCCTGGAAGCGCACGTAGGGCGGGTTGCCGATGATGCTGTCGAAGCGCTGCTCTTCGAGCGGAAAGTCGAAGAAGTCCATCACGCGCGCAATCTTCGGTGCGACGCGATGGTCGTACTCGATGGCGACGCAATCGGGCATCTGCAGCGCAAACGCGCCGTCGCCACAGGAGGGCTCCAGCACGCGGCCGCGATTGCGGCGCAGGGCCAGCATCTGCTGCACGACGGCGGGCGGCGTGAAGACCTGACCGAGATTGTCGACGTCGAGCTGACGGCGCGGCGACGCGGTATCTGCGGCCAGCTCGGGCGTCATTGCGCAGCACCCTCGATGCGGATGGTCTCGCCCGCCACTTCGACCACGCTGCCGGCGCGCAGCTTGCGCGTCTTGCGCAGCTCCAGCTCGCCGTCCACATGCACCATGCCCTCGGCCACCATGGCTTTCGCGGCGCCGCCCGAGGAGGCGATGGCGAGCAGCTTGAGCAGCTTGTCGAGCTCGATGTACTCGGCGTTGAGGGTGAAAGTCTGGGTAGCGCGTTGAGTCATGGGCGGTGTGCTGTGGCACAGTGCGGACAAACGGGGAATGCACGGATTATCGCTGATCGCCCCGCCGTTCACCACCCATCGCCGGAGTCCCGCATGCTCAGCCAGACCGCCATCTTCCTTGCCGCCGCCGTGCTGATGGTGCCCATCGCCCGCAAACTGGGGCTGGGCGCCGTGCTCGGCTACCTTGCGGCGGGCGTGCTGATCGGCCCCTTCGGCCTGCGCCTCATCGACGACGTGGAGGCCATCCTGCACTTCGCCGAGTTCGGCGTGGTGCTGTTCCTGTTCGTCATCGGCCTCGAACTGCAACCCTCCCGCCTGTGGGTCTTGCGGCGTCAGGTGTTCGGCCTCGGCAGCGCGCAGGTGCTGCTGTCGGCCCTCGCGCTGGGCGGGCTGGCCGTAGCTTTCGGCATCGGCTGGCGCGCAGCCACGCTGATCGGCCTCGCGCTGGCCATGTCGTCCACCGCGCTGGTGCTGCAGTCGCTGGCCGAGCGGCAGGAGCTTTCCGCACGCCACGGCCGCCATGCCTTCGCCATCCTGCTGTTCCAGGATCTTGCCGTGATCCCCCTGCTGGCCCTGCTGCCCATGCTTTCCGGCGGTGGCGGGCTGGACGTCGACTGGCTGGACATCGCCAAGGCCGTGGGCATCATCGCCGCCGTTATCTTCGGCGGCCGTCACCTGCTGCGCCCGGCTTTCAAGTGGATCGCCACGCTGGGCAGCCGCGAGACCTTCACCGCTGCCGCCTTGCTGGTCGTCATCGGCACCACCCTGCTGATGGAAGTCGCTGGCCTCACGGCCTCTCTGGGTGCCTTCCTCGCCGGCGTGCTGCTCGCCGATTCGGAATATCGCCACGAGCTCGAAGCCGACATCGAGCCCTTCAAGGGCCTGCTGTTGGGCCTGTTCTTCATCGCCGTGGGCATGAGCGCCAACCTCGGCCTGCTCACCACCGACGCTGTGCCCCTCATCGGCCTCGTGCTGGGCCTCATGGTCATCAAGTTCGCCGTGCTCTATGGCATCGGCGCGGCCACGCAGTGCGCGCCCAGCAGCTCGCGCAAGCTCGCCATCGCACTCTCGCAAGGCGGCGAGTTCGCCTTCGTGCTGTTCCAGCTCGGGCGCCAGCATGGCTTGCTAAGCGATGCGCAGGCCGACTGGCTGGTCGTCGCCGTCACGCTGTCGATGCTGCTCGCACCGCTGAGCTTCCTGTTCGAAGCACGCGTGCTGGAGCCGAAGCTGGATCAGAAGAAGGACGAACGCGAATTTGATGCCGTCGAAGAGCCCGACCGCGCCGTACTGATCGCCGGTTTCGGCCGCGTCGGCCAGATCGTTGCGCGTCTGCTGGCGCTCAAGAAGATCCCCTTCAACGTGCTCGATGCCAGCGCCAGCCACGTCGACTACGTGCGCCAGTTCGGCTCCAAGGCCTACTACGGCGACGCTTCGCGCTTCGACGTGCTGCATGCCGCAGGCATCGAGCACGCCAAGCTCTTCGTGCTCGCCATCGACGACGTGGATGCCTCGATCAAGACCGCCGAACTCGTACGCCGCCACTACCCCGACCTGCCGATCTACGCCCGCGCCCGCAATCGCTTCCATGCCTACAAGCTGATGGACCTGGGCGTCGAACTGCTGGTGCGCGAAACCTTCCACAGCAGTCTCAAGCTCGCCGAATCCGTGCTGCACGGATTGCAGGTGCCGGCACAGGAAGTCGCCGCCGACATGGCCCGCTTCACCGCCGCCGACGAAGCCAACCTGCTGCGCCAGCACGCGGTGTATCAGGACGAAGCCGCGCTGGTGCAGACGACGAAACAAGCTAGCGAAGAACTACGTGCGCTGTTCGAGCAGGATGCTCAGGCCAATCGCGCTGTGGCGAGCGCAGGTTAGCAATCACTCATGAATGCCGCCATCAATGTTCTTCGAGCGTGCATAGCCCTAGCCATAGCGATTGGAAGCGCATCCGGCTTGGCTGTGCTCTCGGCCGAGGCGTTCGTCATGTGGTACATGCAGCACTACGGGATCGCTCAACGCGCTGATCTGGCGGACGACATGGGCTTTGGCATGTTGGGGCTATTTGTGCAAAGCGTCGTCGCTTTGCTCTCATTCGTGGTGACACTGGTTATCGGTTGGCGCGCGTCTGGCAAGCTAGCAGTTGCCGCAGGGCTGACTGATCGCTCCAGAAACGTGTAGGGCACAAGCGAAGCGCATTGCGCCACGCGGCATAAGTGCCCATACACCCATCGTGGTCGAGTCATGCGAGGCGATGACGCCCTATGCCTTGAGCGTAAACAGCTCACTGGTATGCGTCAGCAGATGCTTCGGTGCGTGTGCTCGCAACTCTTCACGCGAACCATAGCCCCACAACACACCCGCAGCCGACAGGCCGTTACGGTGTGCAGCGATCATGTCGAATTCGCGATCGCCGATCATCAGTGAGCGCTCGCTGACGACACCCCGCTCACGCAGTTTCGCCATCTGTTCCCACTTCTCGATGTGGATGTCGCCGCCATCGACAAACTGGAAGTGCTGGCGCAGGCCGAACAGCTCGAGGATGCGTTCGGCGAAGTCGGCGCGCTTGGAGGTGCACAGCCCCAGCGGAATGCCTGCAGCGGCGAGTGCTGTGACCGCTTCGGCGATGCCGGGGTAGATCGTGTTCTCGGCGTAGCCGATGTCGCCGTAGCGCTCGCGGTACTTGGCGATCAGTGCCTTGATGTGGGTTTCGTCGTCGACGCCGGTGTGGGCCTTGAAGCTGTGGAACAGGGGCGGGCCTATCCAGGGTACTTGCGCGGCGCGATCCAGCGGGGCGTAGCCAAAGTGTTCGAGCGCGTGGTTGATGGAGCGGCCTATGCCTTCGATGGGGTCGCTGATGGTGCCGTCAAGATCGAAAAGGATGAAATCGTAAGGGCTGAAGTCGTAGCGTGAGCTCATGGGCGGTGCGGCCTCGGTGCAACGGTTGCGTCAGCAGGATGATACGTTGGCCGCCACCGTCAAAACACGTATTGCGAGGCGGGCGATGGCCGCCGACAATGCGCCATCGCCAAGTGGAAGCTCCCCCATGCGCAGCAAACGGATTGCCGTTTACACCAAGCCCGCCGGCGGGCTCGATGCCCTCAAAGCTTCGCTTGCGGCGCTGCAGGAACAGCAGATCGTTGCCAAGGGCGTGACGACGATGCGGCATGCCAACCAGCCCGAGGGTTTCGACTGCCCCGGCTGCGCCTGGCCGGACCGCAACCAGCATTCGAGCTTCGAGTTCTGCGAGAACGGCGTGAAGGCCGTGGCGGCCGAGGCGACGGCGCATCGCGTGACGCGCGAGCTGTTCGCGCAGCACACGGTGACGGCGCTGATGGCGCAGGACGATTACTCGCTGGAGCAACATGGCCGGCTGACCGAGCCTATGCGTTACGACGCAGCGAGCGATCGCTATGTGCCGGTTGCGTGGGAGGAAGCCTTTGCGCTGGTCGCGCAGCACCTCAATGCGCTGGCGAGCCCCGACGAAGCGGTGTTCTACACCTCGGGCCGCACTTCGAACGAGGCGGCGTTTCTGTACCAGCTGTTCATCCGCGAGTTCGGCACCAACAACCTGCCGGACTGCTCGAACATGTGTCACGAGCCCTCAGGCGTGGCGATGAAGCCGCAGATCGGTGTCGGCAAGGGCACGGTGACGCTGGACGATTTCACGCAGGCCGAGGCCATCTTCATCTTCGGCCAGAACCCGGGCACCAATCACCCACGCATGCTGGCCGAGCTGCGCGATGCGGCGAAGCGTGGTTGCCGCATCGTGGTCTTCAACCCGCTGCGCGAGCGCGGGCTGGAGCGCTTCGCCGACCCCAAGCATCCGCTGGAGTTGCTGGGCGGCGAGACGAAGCTGGCGACGCATTACTACCAGCTGCAGATCGGGGGCGACCTCGCGGTGGCCAAGGGCCTCGTCAAGGCCGTGCTGGAAGCGGGCGCCGAAGACGTGCCCTTCATTGCCGAGCACACGGAAGGCTTCGGCGAGCTGCGCCGCGAAGTGCTGGCCGAGAGCTGGAGCGCCATCGAGGCGGCGAGCGGACTGACTGTCGCGCAGATCCGCGAAGCCGCCGACATCTACATCACGAGCCGCGCCAGCATCGTCACCTGGGGCATGGGCATCACGCAGCACAAGCATTCTGTGGCGACCATACAGATGCTGGTGAACCTGCTGCTGGTACGCGGCAACATCGGCAAGCCGGGTGCCGGCGCCTGCCCGGTGCGTGGTCACTCCAACGTGCAGGGCGACCGCACCATGGGCATCTACGAGAAGCCCAGCGAAGCCTTTCTCGACAAGCTCGGCGCGGCCTTCGACTTTGCGCCGCCACGCAAGCACGGGCACGACGTGGTGGGTGCGATTGAAGCCATGCTGGCCGGCGATGCGAAAGTCTTCTTCGCCATGGGTGGCAACTTCGCCGCCGCGACGCCGGACACCGAACAGACCTGGAAAGCGCTGCGCCGCTGCGCGCTGACCGTGCATGTGACAACCAAGCTCAATCGCTCTCACCTCGTGCATGGTCAGGAAGCGCTGATCCTGCCCTGCCTGGGCCGCACCGAGATCGACGTGCAAGCCAGCGGCCCGCAGGGTGTGACGGTGGAAGACTCGATGAGCATGGTGCACATCTCGCAGGGCATGAACGCGCCGGCCTCGCCCGCACTGATGTCGGAACCCGCCATCGTCGCGCACCTCGCCGCCGCCACCCTGCCGCACAGCAAGACGCCCTGGCTGTGGCTGGTGGAGGACTACAGCCGCATCCGCGACAAGATCGCGCAGGTCGTCGATGGCTTCGAGCAGTTCAACGAACGCCTGCGTGCGCCCGGTGGCTTCTACCTCGGCAACAGCGCACGCGAACGCCGCTGGGTCACGCCGGGCCAGCTCGCCGTCTTCCATCGCCATGCGCTGCCCGCTGCGGCAAAACCCGTACAGGCCGACTTCCGCCTGATGACGGTGCGCAGTCACGACCAGTACAACACCACGGTGTATGGCCTCGACGACCGCTACCGTGGCGTGTTCGGCCATCGCCGTGTGTGCTTCATCAATGCACGCGATCTCGCGAAGCAGGGCCTGAAGGCCGGCGAGTGGGTGGACATCACCAGCGTGTGGGCCGACGGCGAGCGCACCGCGCCGCGCTTCCTGCTCGTCGAGTACGACATTCCCGACGGCTGCCTCGCCAGCTACTTCCCCGAGACGAATGCGCTGGTGCCGCTGTCGGCGTTTGCCGATGAAGCGCGCACGCCGGCGTCGAAGTCGATTCCGGTGCGGCTGACACGGAGTGCCGATCTGTGAAGAAATGCTGGTGGGTCGGCGTTGCCTCTGTTGTGCTTTGCGTGACAGGGTTCGTCTGGTTTGTGTTTTTCACCCCACCACGGATCGGTGTCGAGAACGCCTCCGGCGAAACGCTTGGCAAGCTGATCCTGACTGGTAGCGGTTTTACGAAAGAGATGGGTGAGCTGCCGCCAGGAGCAATGACACAAACAACCGTACGCCCTCAGGGCGAAAGCGGTTTGTCCGTTTCATTCGACGTACGCGGTAGTCATCATCAACAGGATCTGGATACCTACTTTGAAGGCTTCGCCGGCTATCGCGTGCAGATCGTGATTGGTCAGGACCTGAAGGCCCGCGTAGTTTCTGTGCGAACCTCACTTTGACCCCCATGAACACCAATGACTTGCACGCCAGCATCCTGCTGGCCCTCAGCCACCGCGATGGCGTGCCGTTAGCCATGCTTCGCAAGCAACTTGACGTGTCGATGAGCGTACTGACGCGTGAAGTGAGCCAGCTGGGCGCGCTGGGTGTCGTGGAGCGACGCGCACATGGCAAGCGCGACTGCCTGTTCCTCACCGATGCGGGCCGCACGCTGCTCACCACGGGAGCCAGGGCATGAAAGCTGTTCGCCAACTGGATGCCCAGCGCATCGACGCACAGGGTCAGCGCCGCATCGACGAATGCGTAGCCGAGGAGGTCGCCGTGGCGCTCTGCTACAACGGTGTGTCGCATGCCGTGATGATGGCCAGCCCGCAGGACCTCGAAGATTTCGCGCGCGGTTTCTCGCTGACCGAGGGCATCGTCGAGCAGGCTGCGGAGCTGCGCGATATCGAAATCAGCGAGACGGACAAGGGCCTGTGTGTATCGATGCAGATTCCGGAACGGCGCATGGTGGCGCTCAAGGAGATGCGTCGCTCGCTGGCGGGGCGCACGGGTTGTGGCCTGTGCGGTGCGGAGTCACTGGAGCAGGCGATCCGGCCGATTGCGCGCGTGACGCGCAGCGTGATGCTGGCGCCGGGCGATGTGCAGCGCGGCTTTGCGGCCATGCAGGCGCAGCAAGCGCTGAACCATGCGACGGGTGCCGTGCACGCGGCGGCGCTGTGGCAGGACGGTCAGCTGCTGGTGCGCGAAGACATCGGTCGTCACAACGCGCTCGACAAGCTCGTCGGTGCGATGCAGGCGGGCGACTGGTCGCGCAGTGTGCTGCTGCTGACTTCGCGTGCGTCCTACGAGATGCTGCACAAGGCTGCGAGCGCAAACATTCCACTGGTGGCGGCGATCTCGGCACCGTCGGCACGTGCAATTGCGCTGGCGCAGGAGGCGGGCATCACCCTGATCGGCTTCGCACGTGGCGAGGCAATGACGGTATATAGCGAACGTGCATGAATGAAAAAGCCCCGCTGTCGCGGGGCTTTTTCTTGAAGATGCGCGGCCGTCAGAGCTTGCCCACACCCGCACTTGCCTGCACCGAGGTAGCGAGACCCGTCGTGCTGTCCAGCGTGTAGCTGTAGAAGCTAGCTGGCGTAGCCGTCGGTGCCCCGCTGCTCGCGCCGGTGGCGAAGAACGGCGTGGTGGTGGTGGTGACATTGGTCACTGATACGCCACTGACATCGAGCGCACTGCCATTGAGCAGGTTGCCCGAGTGGTAAGCGTAGGCCGAGCAGTACTCCGTGAACATGCCCGACAGCGCGGCGCAGCTCGTTACCTTGCTGCTGCTCGACGAGCCGCTGTAGACGTTGCTGGCTGTGCCCCCGGTAATAACCGCCACATTGTTCTCGACGTAGATCTTGCCGCCTTGTGCTGCCACCCAGCCGGCGGACCAGGCGTAGTTGGTCGCGCTGGTGCTGCCGCTGAAGTAGTTGTTGTAGATGTGCACCATGCCGTAGCGCACGCGCGGCTGGCGCTGGCGCAGGTTCTTGAACCAGTTGTGGTGGAAGCTGATCTTCAGCGCCGCCGGGTTCTCGGCGGTGAGGCTGGCCGTGTCGGTACCACCGATGAGCAGCGACTTGTCGTGGTCGTGGTAGTAGTTGTACGACGAGGTCACGTAGTTGGCGTTCTTGGTGACGTCCGACAGGCCATCGTGATGCTGCACGTGGAACAGGTTGGCATTGGCCGAGCTGCCGTAGTTGACGCCGTTGTAGGTCTCGGTGAAAGGCGAGGGGTAGTTGGCGTCGTAGCGCGTGCCGTCGCCGTCGCTGAACTCGTTGTGGTCGAGCCAGACGTGGGTGGCGTACATCACCGCGACATTGTCGTAGGCCGAGTTCCAGCGACCCGTGCCAGAGTCGGTCGGATCCCATTGCGGGAAGAAGTCGAACGAGTCTTCGAAGACGATGTTACGGATGACGATGTTGTTGACCGGCGAACTGCTCGATGGGCCGATGGCCAGGGTGCCGTGGATGATCTTGGCCGTAGAGCCGATGCCGATGATCGACGTGTTGGACGGGATGCTCAGGAACACCACCTTCTTCTGCAGGGCGGCGTAGCAGACGCGTGCATCCTCGGCTGTGCCACTGGGCTCCGACGAGAGCCCCCACACGCTGGGTTTGTAGGCCGCGTAGTAGGCAGTCCAGAAGCTGCTTTCGGTGGTGTAGGTGCCCGAGGTGTAGCTGACGCCGTTGGCCGCGCAACCGCCCGAGTTGGTGTTGGCAACATAGTTGTCGGCGGTCAGCTCGGTCAGCGCCTTGTTGACGTTGAGGCTGATGGTGCCCGACACGTAGATGATCTTCTTGCTGGCATCCAGGGTGCCGCTGGCGATGCTGCCATCGGTGTTGATGACCGCGGTGTTGCCGTAGAGCGCCTGGACCAGCTCGTTGCGGTTGCTGACCGTGTAGGTCTTGCTGCTGGCCGCGCCATGGCCGCCGGTGGTGCCGGTCGTGCCGAGATTGTTGGTGCCGACCGTGGCCCAGCCGGTGGCGCCGAGCGAGGTGATGCTGGTGCTGACGCTGGAGGACGAGCTGGCTGCGCTGCTGGCGACCGAAGAGCTCGACGAGCTGCTGGACGACGTAACGGACGAAGAAGAGGAGGACGCAGCCACGGAGGAGGAACTGCTGGAGGCTGCCGACGAACTGAGCGACGAAGCCGCCGAACTGCTGGCCGAAGACGCCACGCTGCTGCTCGAAGACGCCACGCTGCTGCTCGAAGACGCCGCTGAAGCAGCTGCCCCACCGCCACCTCCGCCACCACCACACCCGACCACAAGGGTGGCCATCGTCAGGGCCAGGAGCCCTGCTTGCCAATGCTGCTTCATGTCTTCTCCGATCCTGCTTTTTGCGTGTGAGGCGGCGAGCCCAGAGCGGAGTGTAGGTAAAAGACTGACGCCAGAATCTCTCGAAATGTAAAAACCGGCGAAAACATTACGAGCGGCGTGTTATCGGTCACATGCGGCGTATCGCACAGCGCGTCACACAAGTTTTGAAGGGCAGACCGTGGTGCGGTGCAGAATTGGCCGGCAGGCAATGTTCCCGGCTGTCATGTCGGCCGCAGGAGTGTCGTAAACACTGTCTACCCGCGCCGGACAGGGCGCGACATGAAATTGCCGGAGAAAGACGCGATGCGGGCAATCCGCAGCCTGATGACCAGCCAGCCGGCCGCCACACAGCGGTCGCGATGCCCTGCGGACGCGGGGTTGGCAGCATGAGCCTGCGCGCGCGCATCCTGTGGCTGGTACTGGCGGCGACCTTCCTGCCGCTGCTGACGGTCGTCTGGCTGTTGCTGCAGCAACGCGCAGTCGCGCTGGAGCAGGCACGCGCGCAGCTGGTGGCACGCGCCGACAGCGTCGCCCAGGATCTCGACGACAAGGTGTCCGGCACCGCCCAGCTGCTGTTCGGCCTCGGCCGCGTGCCGGTGCTTTCCAGCAACGACAAGACCGCCTGTTCCGAATTCCTCGCCACCGTGCTGCAGGAACACCCGCAATACACGGGTCTGCTAACCATCCGCTCCGACGGCATGCTCCACTGCGATTCGCTGCGCAGCGGCCGCAAACTGGACCTCAACGACCGCCAGTACTTCAAGCGCGCCGTGATCTCGCGCCGCCACGTGGTGGAGCCCGTGTTCGGCCGCCTCACCGGCAAGGGCGTGCTGCAGATTGCTTACCCGGTGCGCGACGAAGGTGGCGACCTCAAGTTCGTGCTGCTGGCCTCGCTCAATCTGGAGGCTTACGGCCAGTCCGTCACACCCAGCCTGCCCTACCCCAACATGGGCCTGCAGATCTGGGATGGGAATGGCAACCTGATCCTGCGCGAGCCCGGTGGCTTCACCGGCCCCGACGCCCGCCCGCAATCAACGCCGGAACAGGACAAACTGTTGCTGGCGGACAAGGCCGGCACCGTGCACACCCTGGGCACGGGCCGCGAAGCGCGTATCTGGGCTACGGCCACCCTGCCGCGCAGCCACGACGCGGGCTTGCGCCTTGGCCTCAGCCTGCCCGAGGTAGAGCTGTACTCACAGGTGGACAGCCAGTTCAAGCGCACCCTGCTGGGCATGCTGGCGATTTCGGCAGTGCTCTTCCTCGCTGCGGCGGCACTCGCCGAATTTGCCGTACGGCGGCAGACGGCGCGCCTGATGACGGCCATCTCGCACCTCGACCAGGGCAGCTTCGACACCGAGATCGGCCCCGACTACCCGCGCGGGGAGCTGGGCAAGGTGATGAGTGCGCTGGACCGCCTCGCCCGTTCGCTGCAGACGCAGCACGCCGAGCTGTCACGCACCCATGCTGCGCTGGAGCGCCAGGCCAACTACGACAACCTGACCGGCCTGGCCAATCGCAACCTCATGCACGACCGGCTCGATCAGGCGCTGATCTACGCCCACCGCGCGCACCGCATGGCCGCCGTGCTGATGCTGGACCTCGACCGCTTCAAAACCATCAACGACAGCCTGGGCCACAGCAAGGGCGACCTGTTGTTGCAGGAGACCGGCCGGCGTCTCAGCGAGTGTGTGCGCCCCGGCGACACCGTGGCGCGCATGGGCGGCGACGAATTCGTGGTGGTGCTCAGCGACATGGCCAGCCTCGACGATGTGCAGCCCGTGGCACGCAAGATCCTGCACGCGCTGGCGCAACCCGTGACGCTGGAAGGTCACATCATCAACAGCAGCGCCAGCATCGGCATGAGCGTGTACCCGCTGGATGGCGACACCGGTGAGTCACTGCTGCGCCATGCCGACATGGCGATGTATCAAGCCAAAGACGTGGGCGGCAACACCATCGAACAATTCACCTCGGCGATGACGCACAGCGCCCGCGCCCGCCTGCAGACCGAGGCCGGCCTGCGCAACGCGCTCGCCCACGGCGAATTCCTGCTGCACTTCCAGCCCATCGTCGACCTGAAGAGCGGCCACATCACCTCGGTGGAAGCGCTGCTGCGCTGGCAGCCGCCGCAGGGGGCTCTCGTGCCGCCCGCGCAGTTCATCCCGATTGCCGAAGAGACCGGCCTCATCGTGCCGATTGGCGAATGGGTGCTGAACGAAGCCTGTCGTCAGGCGAAGCGCTGGCAGGACCAGGGGCACGACACGCTGCAGGTGGCGGTGAATCTCTCTATCCGCCAGTTCGCCGATCCCGCGCTGGTCGCCATGGTGAAGAGCGCGCTGCAAACCAGCGGCTGTAACCCCGCCTGCCTGCAACTCGAAATCACCGAGAGCATGGTGATGCAGGACGCGCAAGGCGCCCTCAGCACCATGCACCAGCTCACCGCGCTGGGCGTGCAGTTCTCGATTGACGATTTCGGTACCGGCTATTCCTCGCTGAGCTACCTCAAGCGCCTGCCAGTGCGCAAACTCAAGATCGACCGTTCCTTCATCGGCGACATCGAGACCGACGAGAACGACCGCGCCATCGTCGACGCGATCCAGACCCTCGCCCGCAAGCTCACGCTGCGCACGGTGGCCGAAGGCGTCGAGACCGAGGCCCAGCTCGAAATCCTGCGCGAGCTGGGTTGCGACGCCTATCAGGGCTACCTGTTCTCGCGCCCCGTGCCGGCAACGGACATTGCGCGCCTGCTGAGCAGCCTGCCAGCCTGATCTGCAGGACTGTCCGCGCGCTGCGTCAGACGCCAGCGCCGTGCGCCTGCTGATCGGCCCAGTAGCTCGAACGCACCATGGGGCCGCAAGCAGCGTTCTTGAAGCCCATCTTCAGCGCTTCGGTCTCGAACATCTTGAAGGTGTCGGGATGCACGTAGCGCAACACCGGCAGGTGGCCTTGCGAGGGTTGCAGGTACTGGCCGATGGTGAGCATGTCCACGTCGTGGGCACGCATGTCGCGCATCACTTCGAGGATTTCTTCGTCGGTCTCGCCGAGGCCGACCATGAGGCCGCTCTTGGTCAGCACTTCAGGATGGTTGGCCTTGAAGTTCTTCAGCAGCATCATCGAGTGCGCGTAGTCGGAGCCGGGGCGCGCGGCCTTGTAGAGGCGCGGCACGGTTTCCATGTTGTGGTTCATGACGTCGGGTGTGGCTTCACTGAAGATCTTCAGCGCGATGTCCATGCGGCCACGGAAGTCCGGCACCAGCACTTCGATGGTGGTGCTGGGCGAGGCCTTGCGCGTCTCCTGGATGCAATCGACGAAGTGCTGGGCGCCGCCGTCACGCAGGTCGTCGCGGTCAACCGAGGTGATCACGACGTACTTGAGGCGCATTGCGGCGATGGTCTTGGCCAGATCGGCCGGCTCGTTCACGTTGAGCGGATCAGGCTTGCCGTGGCCGACATCACAGAACGGGCAACGACGCGTGCAGATGTCGCCCATGATCATGAAGGTGGCCGTGCCCTTGCCGAAGCATTCGTGGATGTTGGGGCAGGAGGCTTCTTCGCAGACCGTGTGCAGCTTGTGCTCGCGCAGCGTGTCCTTGATCTCGTTGAAGCGCGCGGTCTCTTCGGCATTGCCGATCTTGATGCGGATCCAGTCCGGCTTGCGCAGCTTTTCGGCCGGCACGATCTTGATCGGGATGCGCGCCGTCTTGAGTTCGCCACGCTGCTTCTTCACGTTCTGTTCCATGTTCACTTTCCTGCCCCGGCACAGCCAGGGACTTGTCAAAACCTGCGGCAGTTTCAGACTGCTTCGATTGTCAGGGGGAACCGCTCTTCCAGCAATTTATCCAGTTGTGCGGCCAGCAGTGCATGCGCTTCATCAACGCTCAGCGTCACGCCGAAGTCGGCCAGCTGCGTGCAGGCCAGGCCTTCGTAGCCGCAGGGGTTGATGCGGCTGAACGGGGCAAGGTCCATGTCCACGTTCAATGCCAGGCCGTGATAACTGCAGCCACGGCTGATCTTGATGCCCAGCGCGGCAATCTTGGCCTCACCGACATACACGCCCGGCGCGCCTTCGCGCCGCTCGGCCGCGATGCCCAGCGCGGCCAGCATGTCGATGACGGCCTGTTCCATCAGATTGACCATCTGACGCACCATCAGCTTGCGCCGCGCGAGGTCGATCAGCAGGTAGATCACCGCCTGGCCGGGGCCGTGGTAGGTGATCTGGCCGCCGCGATCGATCTTGACCAGCGGCACGTCGCTGGCTTCGAGCAGATGTTCCGGCTTGCCAGCGAGGCCGAGTGTATAGACGGGGGGGTGCTGCAACAACCACAACTGGTCCGGGGTTTCCGGGCCGCGTGTGGCGGTCAGCTGTTTCATCGCTTCGAACGTCGGTGCGTAGGGCACCGTGCCCAGCGCATGAATCTCCAGCGAGGGCATGTCAGAGGACGACTTTCACCATCGGGTGACCGGACAGCTCGATGTAGAGCGCATCCAGCTGCGGCTTGGAGGTGGCGCGGATGGTGCAGGTCAGCGACAGGTACTTGCCGGTCGAGGACGGACGCATCTCCATGCTGTTGCCGTCGAAGTCCGGCGCATGGCGCTGTACGACTTCGAGCACGGTCTGGGCAAAGCCGTCAACGCGTTCGCCCATGATCTTCAGGGGGAAGTCGCAGGGGAACTCGAGCAGGGTGTCAGGACGGGACGGAGGGGTGTTCTGTGGCATGGCATGCGGCTGGCGACGGAAAGGACGCAGCCGGGGGACTTCGCGGGCAAGGCCGGATTGTCTCCCGACTTGTATATGGGTCACAAGTGAGGCCGCCCGACGTTTTTTCCAGTCAGGCAAAAAATCGCAGCGCAGCAAAATGTTCCCGGTCTCTCACGTCAGTACAATCTTCGCACCAAATGTGATGCCCACAGCATCACTTCAATCAACAGCCGGTCCGCGAGGACACGGTTTGTGGAGGAGTCGAAGATGCAGCACCCTGTCCGCCTTGCCGGAGGCCAACCGGCGACCCCGTTCAATGCATTCCGCACGTTCTGTGCGGCCACCCTGATGGCCGTACTGGCCGCCTGTGGTGGTGGCGGAGGGGGCGGTGGTGGGGGCGGCGGAGGCGGTGCAACCAGCAGCACGTCGTCCGCGGCCGGCAGCTCGGCCAGCACTGCGGCCACGCTGACAGCCACGACCGAAGTGACCGGCTGGGCCTCGCAAGGCGCCGGCACCACGGGCGGTACGACGGCTCCAACCAGCAACATCTACGTCGTGCACAACCGCGCCGAGCTCAATGCCGCGCTGGAGAACCGCAACAGCGCGACCTACGCCAGCAACGCCTCGGCCGCGAAGATCGAGCCGAAGATCATCTATATCGTCGGCACGATCTGGGGTACCGACCTGGGCAATGGCACGTTTGCCACCGAGGCTTACTACAAGAGCCTCAACGCCACGGCCGCCAATTACGACTTCAACCTCTACGTGAAGAGTGTTGATCCGTCCTACACGCCGACCACCGACGAAGCGACGGCGATCAGCAAGCTGTCGTCAGCACGCACGACGCTGCAGAACCTGCAGAAGGCACAGATCCAGTTCATCATCCCGTCGAACACCACCATCATGGGTGTCGGCGCGGACGCCAAGCTCATCGACGGCTACTTCTCGATCAACGCGACCAGCAACATCGTCATCCGCAACCTCGAATTCCAGGCTCCGCTGGATCTGGCCCCGGCCTACACCAACACAGCCGGCAAGGAAGAATGGAACGCCAAGTACAAGGCGATCTCCATGGTCACCGGCAAGCAGATCTGGATCGACCACTGCACCTTCAGCGACGGCAGCCACTTCGACAGCGCCGAAATCCGCACCATCAACGGCGTAACCAAGGAAGTGCAGCGTCACGACGGTTTGCTCGACATCGAGGACAGCTCGGACTACGTGACCGTGTCGTACTCGATCTTCAAGAACCACGACAAGACCAACATGGTCGGCGGCTCGGGCGATGGCAACAAGGCCAAGGAAGCGGCCTACAACCGCCTGACCTTCAGCAACAACATCTGGCAGAGCATCACGCAGCGTGCACCGCGTGCCCGCTTCGGTCAGATCCACGTCTACAACAACCATTTCGACGGCAACACCGATGCGGCTGACTACCCGATGAGCTACTACATCGGCATGGGCGCCGAAGCGCGCATCCTGTCCGAAGGCAACGTCTTCGACCTCGCCGGCTCCAAGGCCAGCGTGTCGCGCGTGATCTCCAACCTCAACGGCTACCAGTTCAAGGACGTCGGCTCCTGGTACAACGGCGTCGCCGCGTCGGCCGATCTCGAAGCCGCCGCCAAGGCTGCCCTCGACGCGCGCTACAGCAGCGCCCAGGCCGCCGGCACCAGCAGTGGCTTCACCGTGGCGCCCTACACCAACGTGCTGGGCTGGACGCCTTCCTATGCCTACACCCTGGGCAGCACGGCCGCCGAAGTACGCGCGCACAACCTCGCCAACTCCGGTGCCGGCAAGCTGTTTGTAGCAGCCGCCAGCAGCACGCGTCCCATGCTCGGCGACAGCAGCGCGGCCAACTACACCATCGCCAAGGCACTCGCCGGCACGGATGCCTGGGCCCCGCAGACGGTCAACGCCGGCCAGCCCAACGCGGGTCGCCTGTACCCGCTCGGCTTCACCGCGACCTACGTCGTGGCCAAGGATGGCAGCGGCACCCACACCAGCATCCAGGCTGCACTCAACGATGCCTCGAACCAGGCGGTGACGCGTGTCTACATCCAGGTGAAGGCCGGTGACTATAACGAGCAACTGATCGTTTCCAGCTCGGCCACCACGGCTGTCACGCTCTACAGCACCGAGAGCGATGCCAGCAAGGTGCGCATCTACAACGCGCTGTCGCAAGGCAGCCCGTCAACCGCCTACACGGCCTTTGTCGGCGCCACGGCCGACACCTCGGTCTACAACGGCAACACGGATGCCAAGGCGTTGTACGTGCTGTGCACGGCCGCTGGCAAAGCGAGCGCCGTCGGCAAGGAATGCTCGGCAACGATGCGCGTGCGCAACAACGGCTTCCAGCTCGTGAACATCACGGTCGAGAATGCCTGGGCGGAAACCGGCGCCAATGATCAGGCTGTCGCCGTGATGATCGACAAGGCCGACAAGATTGTGCTCGACGGCGTGCGCCTGCTCGGCAACCAGGACACCTTCTACCTCGCCAACAGCGGCAAGCGCGTGTTCGTGACGGGCAGCGACATCAGCGGCGACGTGGACTTTATCTTCGGCGCCGGCATCGGCGTGTTCGAGGGCAGCACGATCCGCACCATCGGTACGCGCAAGCCCAGCGGCACCTCGATCACCTCGCCCTCGACGACGGCTGCGACGCAGACGGTGGGCCTGCTGTTCAACAACAGCGTGTTCCTCGCCGACAGCGCCACCACCGCCGACAGCATCTACCTTGCGCGCCAGTGGGACGACAGCACCACCGACGCACCAGGCAAGAGCTTTGTGCGCAACTCGGTGCTCGGCAAGCACATCGCCCTGTCGACGGGGCCGTGGAGTGCCAAGGTCATCAGCGGCACGCCGACGGTGTACAGCAACGGCAGCCAGCCTTACCTGACCGAGTACCGCAACTGGGACGAAGCATCGAAGTCCAGCGGCTCCTCGTCGAGCGCCACGAGCAGCGCATCCTCGTCGTCTTCGAGCAGTAGCTCGTCCTCGTCGAGCAGCTCGTCGTCCAGCTCGAGTGCCACGCCGATCCCGGGCACCACCGACGTGGTCATCAGCGGCGCCACACCGCTGACCAATGCCTTCACGACGGGTGGCCTGCCGAACACGGCGACCACGACCTTCACATCGAGCAGCAGCAGTACCAGCAGCGCTACGGTGGCAACGCAGGTCTACACACTCGTGGGCGCAGGCAGCCTCAGCGTCGCGAGCAGCAGCGCAGCGTCGTCGAGCAGTTCAGCCACCACCACGGTCTATGTCAACAGCATGGAGTATGCCTACACGACGGTAACGGGTGACTTCACGATTGTTGCGCGCATGCTGTCGCAGGAAATCCCGACTGGCCTGTCAACGAGCAACGTGCGCGCCGGCCTGATGCTGCGCAACAGCCTGGATACGGGCTCGCGTTACTTCGGGGCGCTCATGCGGGGCATCCCGCGCATCCAGTGGGAGCAGCGCAAGAACGACAACGAGAACATCTCGTCCTCGTCGATGGGCTACACGATTGCGCTGACGACGCAGCCGGTGTGGATCCGCCTGTCGCGCGTCGGTCAGGTGATCACGCTGGCTTACTCGGTTGATGGCGTCACCTGGAGTGGCACCAAGTCGCAGGACTACACGGCGTCCGGCTACACGCCATTCGGTAGCACGGTCTATGTCGGGCTGGCCGGGGTTTCGGGCAGTGCGACGGTGACTTCGACAAGTCGTTTCGACAACGTGACACTGACGCAGCCCTGAAGTAGTGTCGTAGTCAGAAAAAGCCCGCCAGATGGCGGGCTTTTTCATGCCCCTGTGCTTCTGCTGCGTACTTTCACGTAGCAATCGTTGTTCTGGTATCCGGATTGCTAGGAATAGGCTTCCATCGCAGCCCCGGAGGCCATCATGCATCGTTCATCTTCCCTGCTTCACCGCTTGAATCGCGCGCTGGCAGCGCTTTGCGTCGGCCTGGCCAGTCTGGGCGCCTTTGCCCAGGGCAAGCCCAATGTGGTGATTCTGGCCACCGGCGGCACCATTGCGGGGGCTGGCGCCACGGCGGCCAACAGCGCGACCTATCAGGCGGCCAAGGTGCCGGTCGACAAGCTCATTGCCGGTGTGCCAGAGCTGAAAGACGTGGCCAGCGTGCGCGGCGAGCAGGTCTTCCAGATCGCCTCCGAGAGTTTCACCAACGCCCATCTGCTGACCCTCGCCAAGCGCGTGTCGGCGCTGGCGAAGCAGGCCGACGTGGATGGCATCGTCGTCACACACGGTACCGACACGCTCGAAGAGACGGCCTTCTTCCTGAGCCTGACCGTGCGTACCGACAAGCCGCTGGTGGTGGTCGGCTCGATGCGGCCGGGCACGGCCATGTCGGCCGACGGCATGCTCAACCTGTACAACGCGGTGAGCGTGGCCGCCAATCCCACAGCAAAGGGCAAGGGCGTGCTGGTGACCATGAACGACCAGATCTTCAGCGCGCGCGATGTGTCGAAGACCATCAACATCGTGACCAATGCCTTCAACAGCCAGTGGGGGCCGCTGGGCATGAACGTGGAGGGCAAGGCTTACTGGTTCCGCGCGCCGGTGAAGCGCCACACCCTGAACTCCGAGTTCGATATCGACAAGATCGACAGCCTGCCCGATGTGGACATCGTCTATGCCTACGGCAGCGTGCCGGCTACCGCGTATGAAGCCTTCGGCAAGGACAAGGCGATCATCCACGCCGGTACCGGCAATGGTTCGGTGGCCGACCGCATCGTGCCAGTGCTGCAGGGCTTGCGTGCCAAGGGTGTGCAGATCATCCGTTCGGCGCGCGTGCCGGAGGGCTTCGTATTGCGCAACTCCGAGCAACCCGACGACAAGTACGACTGGGTCGTGGCGCATGACCACAAACCGCAGAAGGCGCGCATCCTCGCCATGCTGGCCTTGACGAAAACCAGCGACACCAAGGAACTGCAACGCATCTTCTGGGAGTACTGAGCTGCTGCTCCGGCGACAAAAAAGCCCGCTCATGAGCGGGCTTTTTCATGTGTGTTGTTGCCTCAGCGGAACCAGAGTTTCACCGCATCCACCGAGCGACCGACGATGCCGGCTTGCGCCACGTCCTGCAGCGCGATGACCGGGAACTCGCCCAGCGACTTGCCGTCCAGGCTCAGCGTGAGTCGGCCCAGCTGGCTGCCCTTGGCGAGCGGCGCCTTGATCAGGGGCGCGGCGTCGAACTGCAGCTTGACGTCCTTGCTGCGGTCGCGCGGCACGGCGAGCACGAGGTCCTGGCCGACGCCGACCTCGACTTCGTCCTGCTGACCCTGCCAGACCTGCAGCTTGCGCACGGGCTGGTTGGCGGCATAGAAGCGCACCGAGTCGAAGGACAGGAAGCCGAAGTTGAGCAGCTGCTGCGAGGCCAGCGTGCGGGCGTTGTCGGACGCCGTGCCCATCACCACCGAAATCAGGCGGCGCGGACCGCGGCGTGCGGTGGACACGAGGCAGTAACCCGCTGCGTCGGTGTGGCCAGTCTTCATGCCGTCAACGGTCGGGTCCAACCACAGCAGGCGGTTGCGGTTGGGCTGGTTGATCTTGTTGTAGCGGAATTCCTTCTGCGAGTAGATCGGGAAGAAGTCCGCGTGGTCGCGGATGATGGCGGCTGCGATGGTCGCCATGTCGCGCGGCGAGCTGTAGTGGCCCGACTCGGTAAGGCCGGTAGCGTTGCGGAACTGGGTGTTGGCGAGGCCCAGGCGCTGCGCTTCGCGATTCATGAGCATCACGAAGTTGGCTTCGGTGCCCGCCACCAGTTCGGCCAGCGCGATGCAGGCATCGTTGCCGGACTGCACGATCACGCCCTGCAACAGCTCGCGCACGGTCACCGGTTTGCGCGGCTCGATGAACATGGCCGAGCCCGACTTGACCATGCGCCAGGCGCTCTCCGACACGGGCACGGTCTGGTCCAGCGTGATGGACTTGGACTTGAGCGCGTTGAAGACGACATAGGCCGTCATCAGCTTGGTCAGCGAGGCAGGCTCGGCGCGCATGTCGGGCTTTTCGCTGGACAGGATCTGGTTGCCGCTGGTGTCGAGCAGCAGCCAGGCGCGCGCATCGAGATGCGGCGGAACAGGAGCCAGAGGGGCGAGAGGCGCCGTGCCCTGCGTTTGGGCAAAGGCCGGCAGGAGTGCGGACGACAGGAACAGGGCGAGCAACAGGGATTTCATCTTCACAACGGCAGAAGGCAGGAAAGTAAGGGAAGTCATCAGACCAGCGGGAGGCGCCGGGGTTCGCGATTATAGGGCGCGACTTGCACGGCGCCGGCATGGCGCGTCAGGACAGCGCCTGCGCAGCACGATCAGCGCTGCACGACAAAGGGCGTGAGCTTGAGCGCCTTGTTGATGCCGTCGATGGCCGCACGCGCGCTGCCCACGTCGGCAAAGGGGCCTAGCTGCAGGCGGTAGCGCGTGCCGTCAGGCACGATGTGCAGGGCCTGCTGGCGCGGGCCCTTGAGCTCCTGCTGCGCGTAATCACGAAAGCCTTCTGCATTGCCCAGCGTGCTGAACGCGCCCAGCTGCAGGTAGATGCCGGCGGGTGGCATTGCATTGGCTGGCGCCTGCGACGCAACGACGGGGGCGGGATCAGGCTGTGATGCCGGCACTGCGACAGGCGCTGTCACGGCAGCTTGCGGCGCCGGCGCTTCCGCCACGCGCACTTCGGCAAGCACGACGGGCGCGGTGCCCGTGGCTTCGACCACCACGGGTGGTGTGTCATCCGGTCGCACGACCTCCACTTCGACCTCGGTCGAGCCCTTGCTGGTGTAACCCAGCTTCCAGGCCGCGGTGTAGGAAAGATCGATCAGGCGGTCCTTCTTGAATGGGCCGCGATCATTGACGCGCACGATCACCGATTTACCGGTCTGCACATTGGTGACACGCACGTAGCTCGGGATGGGCAGGATCGGGTGCGCGGCCGTCATGGCGTACATGTCGTAGGGCTCGCCGCTGGAGGTGGGCTTGCCGTGGAAGCGCCGGCCGTACCAACTGGCGATGCCGCGCGCCTTGTAGTCGCTGGCGTCCTGCAGGGGCGTGAAGCTCTGGCCCAAGGCCACGTATGGCCGGTTGGCACGCGGGTGCAGCGGCTCCTTGCGCGGCTGCGCATCGGGAATGCTGGCCATGTCGGCTGGCGGGTTGGCGCCAGGGCCATCGTCGAGGTAGTAACCGCCCTTGCCCGGCGTGGTCGGCGCACCGCCTTGACTGGCTGGCGGGGGCGCAGGCCGCGTCGCCGGTGCGGGGCTGGTGGCTGGTGCGGGGGACGGTGCCGGCGTCGGGCTGGTCACCGGGGGCACACGACGCGTCTCGACCGGGCCGGGCGTGCTGGGAGTGCTGGAGCAAGCGGCCAGCAGCAGGACCAGTGCCGCGACGAGCAGCGACTTCATTGCCGCCTGCCATGACGGCGGTTGCGGCTGATGCTCATGAGCATGCCGACGCCCAGGCAGAGCGTGACCAGTGCCGTGCCGCCGTAGCTGATGAAGGGCAAGGGCACGCCCACCACGGGCAAGATGCCGCTGACCATGCCCATGTTCACGAAGGCATAGGTGAAGAAGGTCATGGTGATCGCGCCGGCCAGCAGGCGCGCGAACAGGTTGGGCGCGTTGGCGGCAATCGCCAGGCTGCGCGCGATGAGCATGCTGTAGAGCACCAACAGGGTGATAACGCCGAGCAGGCCGAACTCTTCGGACATCACGGCGAGCACGAAGTCGGTGTGGCGTTCGGGCAGGAAGTCGAGGTGGGCCTGCGTACCTTCGCGCCAGCCCTTGCCGGCGACACCGCCGGAGCCCACCGCGATGGTCGACTGGATGGTGTGGAAGCCCTTGCCGAGGGGATCGGACGAAGGATCGAGCAGGGTGCACACGCGGTGCTTCTGGTATTCGCGCAGGCCGGGCCACTCGACACCGGGTTCGCAGATCGGCCCCTGGTAGATGATCACCGCGACGATGGCCGACACCCCCAGCACCGTCACCGGCACGATCAGCTTCCAGGACAGGCCGGCAAAGAAGATCACGAACACGCCGGCACCCACCACCAGCAGGGCCGTGCCGAGGTCGGGCTGCTTGGCGATGAGGCCCACGGGTATCGCCAGAAGGGCCGTGGCGACGAGGAAGTCGCGCACCTTGAGACTGCCCTCGCGCTTCTGGAAGTACCAGGCCAGCATCAACGGCATGGCGATCTTCATGAGCTCGGACGGCTGTATGCGTGCAATGCCGATGTTGAGCCAGCGCGTGGCGCCTTTCGAGGTTTCGCCGAACAGCTCGACGGCGACCAGCAGCAGCACGCCCACCACGTAGAGCGGCAGGGCCAGGCTGTGCAGACGTTGCATGCGCGTGTGCGCCACCACCACCATCACGACCAACGCCGCAGCCAGGTTGATGAGGTGCGCGTTGAGCCGCTCGGGCGAAGCGCTGAGCATGACGATGAAACCACCACCGAGGATGCTGACGAGAATGCCCCACAGCCAGGGGTCGATGGGCGCGAACAGGTGGCGCAGCCAGCGGGCGGGGTCGAAATGGAAGTTCATGCGGGCGTGCTCACTCGCTCTCGGCGCCGGATTGTTCTGGCGCCGGGCCGGCCGGGCGTTTGCCGACGAGGTAATAGTCGAGCACCTGACGCGCAATCGGCGCTGCAGACTCGGCACCGAAACCACCGTTCTCGACGATCACGGCCAGCGCGATCTTCGGTGCCTCGGCTGGCGCGAAGGCAATGTAGAGCGCGTGGTCGCGCAGGGTCTCGTGGATCTTGGAGCCTTCGTATTTGGCACCCTTCAGCGAGTAGACCTGCGCCGTACCGGTCTTGCCCGCCGCCGTGTACTCGGCCTTGGCGAAGGCCCGCGTACCGGTCCCCCACTTGTTCACCTCGACCAGCGCCTTGAAGATCACGTCGAGGTGTTCTTTCTGGATCGGGATGGTCTTGATCGGTGTCGGTTCGACGACGGTGCGTGCGCCGCTGCGGGCGTCTTCGATGTAACGCACGATGTGCGGCTTGTACATCACGCCACCCGCCGCGACAGTCGCCATGGCATGCGCCATCTGCAGCGGCGTGTAGGCGTTGTAGCCCTGGCCGATACCGATCGAGATGGTCTCGCCGGCGTACCACTTCTGCTGCTCGGGCTTCTTGAAACGACGCTTCTTCCAGGCCGGCGATGGCAGGATGCCCTCGGCCTCGCCCTCGATGTCGATGCCCGTGCGTGCCCCAAAGCCGAACACACCGATGCTGCTCGACAACAGGTCGATGCCCATGTCATTGGCGAGGATGTAGTAGTAGGTGTCGCAGGACACGACGATGGACTTGACCATGTCCACCACGCCGTGACCACCCTTCTTGTCGTCGCGGAAGGTGTTGTTGCCGAACACGAAGTAGCCGGGGTCGCTGATCGACTGCGCCGGCGTGCGCTTACCCGTCATCAGCGCCGCGAGTGCCATGTAGGGCTTGAAGGTCGAGCCCGGCGGATAGGCCGAGTAGATGGCCCGGTGCAGCAGGGGCTTGTCGGGCGAGGTGTTGAGGATGCCCCAGTTCTGCGGGTCAATGCCGTCGACGAACAGGTTGGGATCGAAGGTCGGCTTGGACACCAGGGCCAGCACACCACCCGTGCCGGGCTCGATGGCGACCAGCGCGCCACGGCGGCTGCCGAAGGCGTCTTCGGCGATGCGCTGCAGCTCGGCATCCAGCGTCAGCACGAGGTTGTCGCCGGGCACCGGCGGCGTGCGGCTGAGGCCACGCACGGCACGCCCCGCCGCATCGACTTCGACCTGCTCGAAACCGGTGATGCCGTGCAGGTACTTTTCGTAGCTCTGCTCCAGACCCGTCTTGCCGATGTGTTCGGTGCCACGGTAGTTGGCCGAGCGATCTTCGTCTTCCTCGATCAGCTCGGCTTCCTTCTTGTTGATGCGGCCGATGTAACCCAGCGCATGTGAGCCCAGCTCGCCGTGCGGATACTGGCGGAACAGGCGCGCCTTGATCTCGACGCCGGGGAAGCGGTAACGGTGAGCGATGAAACGTGCAACCTCTTCATCGCTGAGACGGTTGCGGATCGGCAGGGACTCGAAGTTGCGACTTTCGTCGAGCAGCTTCTTGAAGCGCTTGCGGTCCTTGGCCTGGATGTCGATGACCTCGGCCAGCTCGTCGATGGTGGCTTCGAGGTTGCGCACCTTGGACGGCGTGATTTCCAGCGTGTAGGCCGAGTAGTTGCGCGCGAGGATGACGCCGTTGCGGTCCACGATCAGGCCGCGGTTGGGCACGATGGGCACCAGCGAGATGCGGTTCTCTTCAGCACGCGTCGAGTAGTAATCGTGCTTGATGATCTGCAGGTAAACGAAGCGCGCGACGAGCAGGCCGAAACAGATCAGCACGAACACACCCGCCACGGCCACGCGGGCACGGAAGCGGGAGAGTTCCTGTTCGGGAGCGTTGAGTTCCATTACTTCGGTGCGGAACTAGATCGGGCGGTTGTCGTCACGATCGATCGGACGCATCTGCGGCAGCAGCAGCAGGTAATGCACAGGCACCCACAGCACGGCCGTCGTGAAGCTGGAGAAGAAATACTCCCAGCCGGGGAAGCGGCCGCCGACGAGCAAGCGGATCACCAGCATCACGATCTGCGACATCAGGAACAGTGGCGCCATGTGCAGGGCTTGCGCCGTCGGCGCGAACCACAGCAGGCGACGCGACATGATGATGCTGGCATAGGCGAGCAACACGTAGGCCGTGGCGTGCTGGCCCATCACGGCGCCGTGCGCCACGTCGACGATGACGCCAAGGACGAAGGCCGTACCCATGCCCACGCGCAGCGGCTCACGCACGCACCAGAACGCCAGTACGAGCGCCACGAAATCCGGGATCGCGTAGAAGCTGCCCATGGGGATGAAATGCAGCGTCAAGGCAATGACCAGCGTGACCAGCACGAAGTTCATGCGCACGGGCAGCAGGATGCGGCTGGAACGGTGGTTCAGCATCAGGTCCTCTCTTTCGGTGCCGCGTTGGCCGCAGACGGTGCTGGCGCAACGGGCGCGGAAGCCGGCGCTGGCGTCGATGCCGGAGCCGGAGCGGGCGCCGAGGCCGCGGACGACGCAGCGCGCGACGAAGTGGCCTTCGATGAAGCCGCTTTGGACGAAGCGGCACTGCTGACCGGAGACGCCGTACGCGACGACGACGCCCTGGACGACGCTGTCGCGGAGGAGGCGGCCGAACTCGCCGCCTTCGATGCCGCAGCAGAACTGGCTGCGGACGAAGCCCGCGCACTGGATGCCGCCATGGACGAAGCGGTGGAAGATGCGCTGGCTGACGAGGCCGAGGCCGCAGAAGACGAGGCACCGGCCGCTGCCGACGAGGCTGCGGAAGACGAGGAGCCCTCGCGACGGCCGACCCGGCCCGCCAGCGTACGGCGCGGATCATCGTAGACCTCGGGCGGACGCCCCGGCACACCACCGGCGCGACCCAGCACCAGCACGGCTCCGCTTTTCTCGACGCCACCCACCGGCAGGCACAGGATGCGGCCGAAGGATTCCGCCGCATCACGGCTGGCGCGAATCACGGTCGCCACCGGCAGGCCCTTGACGAAGACACCATCGAGACCCGATGTGACGATGCGGTCGCCCACACGCACGTCAGCATTGGCCGCGAGGTAGCGCAGCTCCATGAGGCCCGAGCCGGTACCGAACATCACGGCACGCAGGCCGCTGCGCTCGATGAGCACCGGGATGGCCTGCTCCTTGTCGCTCAGCAGGGTCACTTCGGCATGCAGGGGGAAGACGCGGGTCACCTGGCCGATGACGCCTTCGGCGTCGACCACAGCCAGGCCCGACTCGATGCCGGCGTTGCCGCCCTTGTCGAGAATGACCTTGCGCGAGAAAGGATCACGCGCCGTGAACAGGATTTCTGCCGCGACCGAGCTGACCCTCACGCGCTCGCGGATCGCCAGCAGACCGCGCAGCTGTTCGTTCTCCGCTTCCAGCTGGCTGTCGCGCAGCAGCTCTTTCGAAGCCTTGAGCTGGGCCGTGCGCAGGCGCTCGTTCTCGCGCTGCAGGGTGATCAGGCCATTGAAGTAGTTCGACACGTTGCGCGTGAACTCGGCCGGCGTCGCCGCCGCGATCTGCAGCGGGTAGGTGAGGATGGCCACCCCCTGGCGCAGCGTGTCGAGGTACCGCACTTGCAGATCGCCGATCAGCAGGGTCAGGCAGATGGCAAGGTACAGCGTCAGCTTGGCCGAGGGCGGCAGGCCCCGGCGGAAGAACGGTGGCGGCTGATATCCGGAAACTGCGGCCATTGCTCAGTCAGAAGCAAGGAAGGTGGGAGAAGCAAGACCGCCCGGGCGTGCGGCGGTCCGAAAATGCGAGCGGGCGGCCAGGCCGCCCTGAGTACTGAAGGCCTGATTACTCGCTGGCAAAGATCGAGCCCAGCTTGTCCATCTTCTCCAGCGCCATGCCGGAGCCACGCACCACACAGGTCAGCGGGTCTTCGGCGACGATCACCGGCAAACCGGTTTCTTCCATCAGCAGGCGGTCGAGGTCGCGCAGCAGCGCGCCGCCACCGGTCAGCACCATGCCGCGTTCGGCAATGTCGGCGCCCAGTTCCGGCGGGGTCTTTTCGAGCGCGTTCTTGACGGCCGAAACGATGGCGTTGAGCGGTTCGGTGAGGGCTTCGAGGATTTCGTTCGACGAGATCGTGAAGCTGCGCGGGATGCCTTCGGCGAGGTTGCGACCCTTGACTTCCATTTCGCGCACTTCGCTGCCGGGGAACGCGGAACCGATTTCCTTCTTGATCGACTCGGCAGTGGTTTCGCCGATCAGCATGCCGTAGTTGCGGCGGATGTAATTGACGATGGCTTCGTCGAACTTGTCACCACCCACACGCACCGAGCCGGCGTACACCATGCCGCCCAGCGAGATCACGCCCACTTCGGTGGTACCGCCACCGATATCGACAACCATCGAGCCCGTCGCGTCCGCCACCGGCAGATCGGCACCGATTGCGGCGGCCATCGGTTCCTCGATCAGGTAGACCTGCGAGGCACCAGCGCCCAGCGCCGATTCGCGGATCGCACGGCGTTCCACCTGGGTCGAGCCACAGGGCACGCAGATGATGATGCGGGGCGAGGGGGAGAACAGGCGCGAGTCATGCACCTTCTTGATGAACTGCTTGAGCATCTGCTCGGTGACCGTGAAGTCGGCGATCACGCCGTCTTTCATGGGGCGGATGGCCGTGATGTTGCCGGGCGTCTTGCCCAGCATCTGCTTGGCCTGGTGGCCGACGGCCTGGATGGTCTTCTTCTGGTTCGGGCCGCCTTCGGTGCGGATGGCGACGACCGAGGGTTCGTCGAGCACGATGCCCTTGCCGCGCACGTAGATCAGGGTGTTGGCCGTGCCAAGGTCGATGGCCAGGTCATTGGAAAAATAGGAGCGCAGGAGTCCGAACATGTAGGTCCCAAGGAATGCGGTGGGGTTTGACGGAAGGCCCGGCCCGCGCGTCAAGGCCGCACGGGGGGTCAAAATAGTCGGCTATGTTACCCTATTGGCCCCTGCCGTTCAGCCCTCCAGACACCTGTTTTCCCCGTCCGTCATGTCTCTTTCTCTCGAAGAAGTGGCCCGTATCGCGCGCCTGGCCCGCATCGAACTGACCCCGCAAGACGCCGAGGCCACCCGCGCCAAGCTCGACGGCATCTTCGGCCTGATTGCCCAGATGCAAGCCGTCGACACCACCGGCGTGGCGCCCATGTCGCACCCGCAGGACCTCGTCCAGCGCCTGCGCCCTGACGCCGTGACCGAAAGCAACCGTCGCGAAGCCTTCCAGGCCGTCGCTCCCGAAGCCGAAGCCGGCCTCTACCTCGTCCCCAAAGTCATCGAGTAAGCCATGTCCCGACTCGCCCAACACCTCGCCGAAGGCGCTGAACTGCTGGCCCGCGTCATGGCCGACCAGGCCCTGCTGGCCGAAGTCGACAAGGCCGGCCAGATCCTCATCGACAGCCTCAAGGCTGGCGGCAAGGTGCTGTCGGCCGGCAACGGCGGCTCGCACTGCGACGCCATGCACTTCGCCGAAGAGCTCTCCGGCCGCTACCGCGACAATCGCCCGGCACTCGCCGCCATCGCCATTTCCGACCCCTCGCACATCACCTGCGTGGGCAACGACTATGGCTTCGAGTTCATCTTCAGCCGTCAAATCGAAGGCCTCGGCCGCCCCGGCGACGTCTTCCTGGGCCTGTCCACCTCGGGCAATTCGGCCAACATCCTTGCTGCCGTCAAGGCCGCCAAGGCACGCGACATGAAGGTCATCCTGCTGATGGGCAAGGACGGCGGAAAGATGAAAGGCCTCGCCGACGCCGAGATCATCGTGCCGCACTTCGGCTACGCCGACCGCATCCAGGAAATCCACATCAAATTCATCCACGCCCTGATGGACCAGATCGAAATCGGGCTGGGCTACGTAGAAGTCAAATGAGCCTCCGTACACTCAAGTCGCTCGCTGCCGACCTGGCCGCGAAAAAGATCTCCAGCCGCGAGCTGGTGACCGATTACCTCGCAAAGATCGATGCAAAGAACGGTGCCATCAACGCCTTCATCACCGTAGACCGTGAAGGTGCGCTCGCCGCTGCCGATGCGGCCGACAAGGCCATTGCCGCTGGCACCGCCGCGCCGCTGGCCGGCGTGCCGATTGCGCACAAGGACATCTTCTGTACCGAAGGCGTGCTGACGACCTGTGGCTCCAAGATGCTCGGCAACTTCGTCAGCCCCTACGACGCCACCGTGGTCAGCAAGCTCAAGGCCGCCGGCGTGGTGAGCCTGGGCAAGACCAACCTCGACGAATTCGCGATGGGCTCGACCAGCGAAAGCTCGCACTTCGGCGCCGTGAAGAACCCCTGGAACACGAGCCGCGTACCCGGCGGCAGCTCAGGCGGCTCGGCTGCGGCCGTGGCAGCGGGCATGGTGCCGGCCACGACGGGCACCGACACCGGCGGCTCGATCCGCCAGCCTGCGGGCCTGTGCGGCATCACCGGCATCAAGCCCACCTACGGCGTGGTGTCGCGCTACGGCATGATCGCCTACGCCAGCTCGCTCGATCAGGGCGGCCCGATGGCCCACACGGCCGAAGACTGCGCCCTGCTGCTCAACCACATGGCGGGTTTCGACACGCGCGATTCGACCAGCCTCGAGCGCACGGCCGAAGACTACACGCGTGACCTCGCCAAGCCGCTCGCCGGCCTGCGCGTGGGCCTGCCGAAGGAATACTTCGCCGAGGGCCTCGCCGCCGACGTGCGCAGCGCCATCGACGGCGCCATTGCTGAACTCAAGAAGCTCGGCGCGACGACGGTCGAAGTGAGCCTGCCCAACACCCACCTGGCCATCCCCGCCTACTACGTGATTGCGCCAGCCGAGGCATCGAGCAACCTCAGCCGCTTCGACGGCGTGCGCTACGGCCACCGCGCGAGCGACTACAAGGATCTCGCCGAGATGTATTCGCGCAGCCGCGCCGAAGGCTTCGGCTCTGAAGTGAAGCGCCGCATCCTCGTCGGTACCTACGTGCTGTCGCATGGCTACTACGACGCCTACTACATCAAGGCCCAGCAGCTGCGCCGCCTCATCGCCCAGGACTTCCAGCAAGCCCTCACGCAATGCGACGTGATCGCCGGCCCGGTCGCGCCGACGGCGGCCTGGGAGATCGGCAAGATGGCCGACGACCCCGTGCAGATGTATCTCGCCGACCTCTACACCATCGCCGTCAACCTCGCCGGCCTGCCCGCGCTGTCGACGCCGGCCGGTTTCTCGGCAGAGGGTCTGCCGGTGGGCCTGCAGCTGATCGGCAACTACTTTGGCGAAGCCCGCCTGCTGGGCGTCGCACACCAGTTGCAGCAAGCCACTGACTGGCACCTCAAGTCACCCCCGAATAGCTGAAGCCGCTGCTCGCGGCAGGAGTGAAGCCACATGGTCCGTTGCCTCGTTGCCCTGCTGACCGCACTGCTCACCCTGCCCGCCTCGGCGCAGCGTGCCGCCGATGTGCTGGCCGCCCACGCAGCATGTGACGGCAGCCTGTTCCGCGCGCTGGCTCTCGATGCGCCGCGCTGGCGTGGCGAAAAATCCTTCCGCCACAAGGGCAAGCTGGCCAGCTTCGCTGTCGATAGCCGCCAGCCGCCCGAGGGCATTGGCAGTCCGGCGATGCGGGACTTCCGCCGCGCACGCCGCTTCGATGCCCTGCCGATCACGGGCTGGTTCGACGCCGACCTCTCGCACTGGTCGCGCTTCGCGCGCTTCGAAGTCGGCTTCCTCAGCTGGGGTTTCTACATCGACGCCAGCCCCGCCGACGTGCGCGACACCCTGATCCGTCACGCCCCCGCTATCGGCCGCCGCATCACCGCCAGCAGCGCACAGAAGCCCGACGTCTTCTGCGTGCAGGAGCGCTGGGAAACGGCGACTGGCGAAGCCGCGACGGGCAAGGTCGAAGGCGCGCACTGGCAGCCGGTATCATGCAGTGCCGACGAAGACTTCCCCACCGAGCAGGTGCCCATGCGATGGCTGGTCATACGCCCCTTCGGCGACAGCGGCCGCTCGGTGCTCTCCTGTGAGCTCGCCGGCAAATGGACGCCTGAAATGCTTGATGCCCTGCGGCCCGATCTGCGCGCGCCGGGCCTGAAATGAACACGCCATGCTGATTACCTTCCGCTCCCCCGCCGATGCCGATGTCCTGATGCTGGGCCAGACCGGCCAGCAGATGCTGCAGATCCTTGGCAAGGATCCGCACGACAAGCGCGGCATCGTCACCGTCGAACAACTGCCGGCGGCCATCGCTGCGCTGGACGCCGCCTTCACGCAGCACGAGGCACAGCGCAAGCAGAACGAACCTGACGAAGACGACCCGGAGACGCCGCGCGGCATGGCGGCAGCGGTGAGCCTGTCGCAACGCATCGTGCCCCTGCTCAACCTGCTGCGCCGTGCGCAATCGCAGCGCGAGGTGGTGACCTGGGAGGCAACGTGAACGCCGACGCACCCGTCGTCCTGGTGACCGGCGCGGCACGCCGCGTCGGTGCCAGCATTGCGCGCCACCTGCATGCCAGTGGCTGCCGCATCGCCGTGCATTACCGCAGCTCGGCCGGTGATGCCGAGGCGCTCTGCGCGGCACTCAACGCGCAACGCCCGGATTCTGCCGCCGCCTTCCGTGCCGACCTGCTCGACAGCGCCGCGCTGCCCGCACTCGTCACCACCGTCGTGGCGCACTTCGGCCGCCTCGATGGCCTCGTCAACAACGCGTCGAGCTTCTTCCCGACCGAACTGGGCCGCATCGACGAAGCCGCCTGGGCCGACCTCGTCGGCAGCAATCTCAAGGCGCCCCTGCTGCTCAGCCAGGCCGCCGCACCGCATCTCAAGGCCGCGCACGGCGCCATCGTCAACATCATCGACGTGCATGCCGAGCGCCCGTTGCCGGGCTATCCGCTGTACTCCGCGGCCAAGGCAGGCCTGCTTGGCGCGACGCGCGCACTGGCCATCGAGCTGGCCCCCCAAGTGCGCGTCAACGGCGTCTCGCCGGGCGCCATCATCTGGCCCGAAGACGGCCAGTTTCCCGCCGCCGAGCGCGACGCCATCGTGCAGCACACCCTGCTCAAGCGCGAAGGCCATCCTGACGACATCGCCGTCGTCGTACGCTTCCTGCTGCGCGAAGCGCATTACGTCACCGGCCAGGTGCTCGCCGTCGATGGCGGGCGCACGGCCCATCTCTGAATTCTCCGCGCGACACCATGCTCAAGTACCACATCATCCCCGTCACCCAGTTCGCGCAGAACTGCAGCATCCTCTGGTGCGACGAAACGAACGAATGCGCCGTCGTCGACCCCGGTGGCGACCTGCACAAGATCGAAGCTGCCATCGCCCAACGTGGGCTGAAGCTCAGCAAGATCCTGCTCACCCATGGCCACATCGACCATGCCGGTGGCACCGGCACGCTGGCCGCCAAGACCGGCGTACCCATCGAAGGCCCGCAGCGCGACGAGGCTTTCTGGATCGACGCGCTGGCCGAACAAAGCCGCATGTTCGGTTTTCCGCCCGCCGAAGACTTCGAACCGACGCGCTGGCTCGAAGACAGCGACACCGTGACGGTCGGCAAGGAGACGCTCAACGTCATCCACTGCCCGGGCCACACGCCCGGTCATGTCGTCTTCCATCACGTCGCCAGCCAGCTCGCCATCGTCGGCGACGTGCTGTTCGCCGGCTCCATAGGCCGTACGGACTTCCCCCGCGGCAACCATGCCGACCTCATCAACGCCATCCGGAACAAGCTCTTCCCCCTCGGCGACGACATCGCCTTCATCCCCGGACACGGCCCCATGTCCGATTTCGGCGAAGAGAGGCGGAGCAACCCTTTTGTCGGCGAGGGCTCTTGAGTTACAGTCCAAGACACGGAATTTCACAAACCGTCCGGGATGCCACATGAGAATCGCATTGCTTGAAGATGACGCCACGCAATCAGCCCTGATGCTGGCCTGGCTGCAAGCAGAAGGCCACGACGTTCACCACTTTGCGCTGACGCGCGACCTGATCCGCTTCGCCTCGCGCGAAAGCGTCGATCTCTACGTCCTCGACTGGATGGTGCCCGACCAGACCGGCGAATCCTTCCTGCGCTGGTTGCGCAGCGAGCGCAACGACCAGACGCCGGCCATCTTCGTCACCTCGCGCGAATCGGAAGATGACATCGTCACGGGCCTCGCCATCGGCGCCGACGACTACATCGTCAAACCCGTCAGCCAGCGCATCCTGCTCAGCCGCATCGACGCCGTCATGCGCCGCGCCAAACCGCGCGAGCCTGAAGCCAGCCTGGACATGGCGCCCTACGTCATCGACGTGCATGCCAAGCGCATCCTGCTCAACAGCGAAGAGATCGAAATGACCGAAAAGGAATTCGATCTCGCCGTCTTCCTGTTCCGCAACCTCGGCCGCCTGCTGTCGCGCGGCCACCTGCTCGAAGCCGTCTGGGGCCGCTCGCCCGACCTCGCTACGCGCACCGTCGACACCCACATCTCGCGCGTGCGCGGCAAGCTGCAGCTGCGGCCGGAGAACGGCTACCGTCTCACCCCTACCTACAACTACGGGTATCGACTCGAACGCGTCGAAGCCTGAAAACCACCCAATAAATCCATGCGCCGACACCTTGTCACAGCCTTGCTGGCCGCCTTGCTTGTGGCCGCTTGCGCACAGACTCCATCCACCAAGCCCATAGCAGTGCCCCAGGCATCCGGCGCCGAGCTTGAGTATCTTGCTGGCGACCGCGCCTACGTTGAACGTCGCTACGCTGAGGCTCGCCGCATTTTTCTCCCGCTCGCCCAAAGCGGACACGCCAAGTCTCAAACCCAGCTCGGCATCCTGCTGACAGAAGAGGACAAAGGCTTCTACGATCTTCCTGGCGGCATCGCCTGGCTCGAAAAGGCTGCCGCCCAAGGAGAGCCGCGCGCCTATCTGAATCTTGGCTTGATGTACTCGAGCGGCACCAAGGACAAGAAGCTTGTCGCGGATCGCGAAAAAGCCGCCTCGTGGATGCAGAAAGCTGCTGAGGCGGGCAACGTGCACGGGCAGCGCAATCTCGCTTATTACTACACGCAGGGTTTCGGCGTGCCACGCAATCCCGAATTGGGAATTGCCTGGTTCGAAAAAGCTGCGGCCCAAGGCGACAGGAATTCACAGTACAACCTGGGCATTGCGTATTACAACGGCAAGGGCGTCACGGCTGACGGCAAAGCCGCCAGAAAGTGGTTCGAGATGGCGGCACTGCAAGGTGACAAGGAAGCCGCCTTGCAGTTGGTGCACTTGTTCAGTGATGGCCGCTTGTTGCCTCAGGACAATCTGCGGAGCTCCTGCTGGCTTCAGGTAGTGACCAAGGGGGGTAACCCCCGGATGTGTGTCGGCTCCTGAGCCGTTAGCGCCAGAATGAAAAACGCCGACCAGCTGGTCGGCGTTTTTCATTGCTACAGCGCTGCTTATTTATTTCTTCAGCGAATCGCGGATCTCGCGCAGCAGCACCACGTCTTCCGGCGTCACCGGTTCGGCAGCCGGGGCGGCCGGAGCTTCGCGCTTGAGGCGGTTGATCTGCTTGATCATCATGAAGATGACGAAGGCGAGGATGATGAAGTTGATGGCGATGGTGATGAAGTTGCCATAGGCCAGCACGGGTACGCCGGCTTTCTTCAGCGCGTCGAGCGTGTTGGCGGTGCCGGCGGGGACGCTGCCGAGGACGATGAACAGGTTGGAAAAGTCGATCTTGCCGATGACGGCACCGACCAGCGGCATGATGACGTCACCCACCATGGAATCGACGATCTTGCCGAAGGCGCCGCCGATGATCACGCCGACCGCGAGGTCGACCACGTTGCCCTTGAGCGCAAACTCCTTGAACTCGGATACAAAACTCATCTGACCTCTCCTCTCGCTTGAAGCGCGCCTTGCTGGCGCAGTGGTTCGTGAAATTTGATACCGCTACACGCCGCAACGCAAGGCGCTCGCGCAGTGTGGCGTATGATCCAGCGCAGAATCAATACCTTGTCGGGCCGGGAGCGGGATCGTGACGAAAGTTTGCTTTGCAGTGCTGCTGGGCTGGCTGGCAAGTGGTGCGATGGCGGCAGAAGACACCGTCGACTACCGCGTCAACCAGCGCGACACCCTGATCGGCATCGGCAAGGAAATCCTCGACCGGCCCGCCGACTGGCCGCAGGTGCAGCGCGTGAACAGGGTGCGCGACCCCCTGCGCCTCAAACCCGGCAGCATATTGAAAATCCCTGCCAGCCTCATGAAGCCGGATCCCGTGCCGGCACGCGTCGAGTCGGTGGCGGGCGCGGTCAGCCTGCTGGGCGGGAAAACCCTCTCCAAAGGCGATGAAGTGCCCCAGGGCGCAACGGTGATCACCGGTGCGGACGGCTACCTGGCGCTGAGCCTGCCGGATCAGTCGCGCGTGCTGGTGCGCCCGGGCAGCCGCCTGCGCATTGACGAGCTGCTGCAGCGCCGTGGCAGCGGTGCGCAATCGGCCCGTATGGGCGTCGAAGCGGGTCGCATCGAAAACGAAGTGGCGCCACAGAAAGGTCCGGCCGCGCGCTACGAGATCCGTACGCCCACCGCCGTAATCGGCGTGCGCGGTACGCGCTTCCGCGCCAGTTACGAAGCCGACTCCGCACGTTCGCTGCTGGAAGTGACCGAAGGCTCGGTCGCAGCCGCCGCCGGCAAGGCCCCCACGCAGGCCGTGTCGGCCGGCTTCGGCAGCGTGCTCGCACAAGGCAGCGCCACCTCACCGGCTGCGCTGCTGGCCGCCCCTTCGCTGGACGAAGTCCCACCCCTGTTCGAACGCCCGCTGATCCGCCTGCCATTGCCCCCCATGTATGCGGGGCAACGCTGGCGTCTGGTGGTGGCTGCCAGCCAGGACTTCGCAACGCCGGTCTACGAAGGTCTGGAACCCACCAGCGAAGCGCGCGTTGCCGGTCTGCCCGACGGCGACTATCGCTTCCGCCTGCGCGGCGTGGCAGACAACGGCCTGGAGGGCATGGATGCGGAAGGCCGCTTCAAGCTGAAGGCGCGACCCGAGCCGCCGTTCCCGATCGCGCCGCAGAACGCCGGCAAGACACGCGAACCGCGCATGCCGCTGAACTGGACCGGGCAGCCCGCAGCGAAAACCTATCGCCTGCAGATCGCCACAGACGCGGACTTCAAGACTCTCGTGCTGCAGAAGGACGACATCAGCGACACGCGCCTCACCGCCGAACTTCCGCTGGGTGAGTACTTCTGGCGCCTCGCCTCGGTGCGCGCCGATGGCGACCGCGGCCCCTGGGGCGATGCGCAGCGCTTCGCGATGGCGGCACCGCAGGGGCCGCCCGAGAAACCGGCGATGGAAGACGGCAAGGTGAGCTTCGCCTGGCCCGGCGAGCCCGGCCAGACCTTCGAATTCGAAATGGCCAGCGACCCCGAGTTCAAGAACGTGGTGGAGCGCCGCAAGGTTAACGTCGCGCGACTCGACCTGCCGCAGCCCGCTGCGGGCATGTGGTACATCCGCGTACGCGCCACTGATGCGGACGGCTACGTCGGGCAATGGAGCGACACACAGCAACTGGAAGTGCCGCGCGACTGGCGCTGGCTGTGGCTCACGCCGGCGCTGTTGCTGCTGCTCGCACTGTAGGCGGCGGAACGCGGGGCAAGGATGACACCGCGCCAACGCATCGTCACCGAATGGTGGCTGGTCTGCCTGCTGGCCTGCGCGCTGGGCGCGGCCGCAGCGTTGGGTAGCTGGCTGTGGCGCGCCGATCTGGCCCTGCATGACTGGCAACAGTCCCGCACGCCACGGCAGGCCGACCCCGCTGTCGTCATCATCGCCATCGACGAAGCCAGTCTCACCAGTATCGGTCGCTGGCCCTGGCCGCGCCAGCTGCACGCCACGCTGATCGACCAGCTGACGGATGCTGGCGTAGCTGGCGTGGCGCTGGATCTGATGTTCGCCGAGCCCGCCGATGGCGACGTGGCGCTGGCGCGCGCCATCGCACGCAATGGCAAGGTGGTACTGCCCGTGTTCCAGCAGGAGCGTGATGGCCAGATCAGCGGCGAGCAGATGCCGGTCGGCGCACTGGTCAGCAAGGCCGCCGCGCTGGGACACATCCAGATGGAGCTCGACCCCGACGGCATTGCGCGCAGCGTTTATCTGCGCGAAGGCTGGGAGCTCGCACGCCACGTGCAGTTCGCTGCGGCGCTGTGGCAACTCGCAGGCGGGCCAGCGATTCCGGTCGGCACGCGCGTCTCGCGTGAGCAATGGCAGCGCGCCGACTGGCTGCGCATCCCCTTCGTCGGCCCGCCCGGCAGCTTCACGCAGTTCTCCTACGTCAACGTGCTGACCGGCGCGGTGCCGCGCGAGCGTCTGCAGGGCAAGCTGGTACTGGTGGGGGCGACCGCGCTGGGGCTGTCGGATACGGTGCCCGTCCCCACCTCGGCTTTGCACAGACCGATGCCCGGCGTCGAGGTACATGCCAATGTGCTGACCGCGCTGCGCGCCGGCACCGGTTTGCGCATCGCCAGCCCGCTTGCGCAGGCGCTGCTGGCAGTCTTCGCCTGCCTGGCGCTGATGAGCATCCTCGCTCGCTGCAATGCGCGCGCTGGCCTGCTGTGCACGCTGGGCACGCTGGCCCTGCTGGTGCTCGTCTGTGGGGTGCTGATGCGCAGCGGCACGCTGTGGCTGGGGCCGATGCCGGCCCTGCTGGCCTGCGCCGTGGCCTGGCCGCTGTGGAGCTGGCGCCGGCTGGAAGCCACGCAACGCTACCTCGACGAAGAGCTGCGCGCCCTACGCGACGAAAGCCCGGTACCCACCGTGCGCGGGCTGGACCCGATGCAGCAGCGCCTGCAACTCGTGCGCCGTGCCGCACACACCAGCCGGGCGCTGCGCAAGCTGATCGAGGACACGGTCGCCCACCTGCCCGTCGGCGTTGTCGTGCTGCGTCCCGATGGCCAGCTGGTACTCGCCAACGCCAAGGCCCGCGCACTGCTCGCAGCCGCCAGTGATGCCTTGCTGCTGGAAGCCCTGCGCGCCATACGCTGGCCACCACCACTGGAAGCGCAGGCGGGTCTGCCGCAAGCGCCCGCCGCGCCGGTGCAGATCACCGTGCAGAGCGCTGCGGGCGTGCCAATGCTGGCGTCATTATCGGCGCTCGACGATGTGGTCGATGCGAGCTCCAGCCTGGTCATCGGCCTGGCCGACCTGTCGGCCGAACGCGCCGCGCAGCAATCACGCGACGACACACTGCGCTTCGTGTCGCATGACCTGCGCGCACCGCTTGCCGCAGTGCTGAGTCTCATCGATGCGCCACCGCCCGACGAGCCCCTGCTGCCACGCCTGCGTCGCCACACGGCCAGCGCGCTGGAGCTGGCCGACGAGTTGTTCCGCCTCGCCCGCATCGAAGCTGCCGACCCGGCACGCTTCGAACCCGTGGACCTGCGTGCGCTGTGCGACGAAGCCTGCGACGAGCTGTGGGCGCAGGCCCGCGCAGCAAATTGCCGCTTCGACATGCCGCCCTATGGCGAAGAGTGGCTGGTGGTGGGCAGCGGCGAACTGCTACGCCGCGCATTGATCAACCTGGTCGGCAACGCCATCAAGTACGGAGTGCCGGGGCAGACCGTGGCGCTTGGCCTGCAGCGCGAGGGCGCCTTCATCGCCGTACGGGTACGCGATCACGGCCCGGGCATTCCGCCCGAAGAGCGCAGCGGCCTGTTCCAGCGCTTCAAGCGCCTGCCCGGCGCGCTGACACGCGGCATCGCCGGTCATGGCCTGGGGCTGGTGATGGTGCGCACCGTGGCCGAGCGCCACGGCGGCGAAGTGGCTTACGAGGCACCGACCGACGGCGGCAGCTGCTTCGTGCTGCGCCTGCCGGCCGCCTGAACGCAACACACCCACGGCGGCCCGCCCGGCGGGCTTGCCCCGCCCCACTGCGCCCCGTAACAATGGCCGGCCATGCCTGCCTTGCTCCGCACCTTCCTGCCGTCCGAACAACGCATCCAGCTTGCCGTCAAACTTTGCGGCTTCACGCTGGGCGTGCTGTGCATGGGCGTGCTGATGCTGGCGCTGTTCCTGCAACTGCGCTTCAACGGACACCAGCTCGCAGCGGAGCTTGTCGAACACTCCGAACGCAGCTGGCAGCGCAGCCTGGTGCTGGAATCGACGCCGCAGCTGTCGCTGTGGCCGCATGTACGCCTGCATCTGGGCGCGGCCACCCTGTCGGAACCGGGTCGCGGCGAAACCTTTGCCAGCTGGCGCGAGGCGCATCTCGAGCCGGCCCTGCTGCCGCTGCTGCTACATGGCCGGGTGGAGCTGCGCCGCGTCGAAATCGACGGCCTGCTGCTGCGCCTGATGCGCGACCGCAAGGGCGTCTGGAATGGCGAAGACCTGCTCGACGCGACGAACGACAAGCCCGTGCAGCTGCAACTCGATGCGCTGGTGTTGCATCAGGCCGACATCACGCTCGACGACCTGCCGACCAGCCGCCAGGCACAGTGGCGCAAGCTGGAGCTGCGCGCTGACGCACTGCGTGCCGGGCAGGGCGGACGCCTGCAACTCGACAGCCAGGTCATCGCCGGTCAACCGAGCCGCTCGGCCCTCGAAGGCCGCCTCACGCTGGCGGCGAACTACCGCTTCGACGAGGGGCTGGAAGGTGGTGCGCTGACACAGGGGCGCGCCAGTTTCAGCGGGCGCACGGACTGGGTGCGCGAAGCACGGCTCGAAGGCAGTTTCGGCGCCTTCGAGTGGCAGGCTGATGGCTGGCAGGTGCGACAGGTGCGCCTGCAGGGCAACACCGGCGATAGCGAGTCTGCACTGCGCCTGAACGCCAACCTGCCCGCCGCGCGCTGGCGCGAAGGCCTCAACGCAGCCTTGCTGGAGGTGGCCGTACAACGCGGCGAACAGGGCGCGCTGCGATTCGAGTTGGCCCAGCTGCAATCCATTGCCGGGGACAACGACCGCGTGACCGGCTCACTGTCAACCGAGCTGCGCCAGCTGGCCAAAGCAGACAAGTCCGGCAAGGACGACGCGCTGCAGATCGGCGCACAGGGACGCGGCGCAGTGAGCCTCAACTTGCGCGAAGGCAGCCTTGCGGTGACCGACTTCAATGGTCGCCTCGACGCGAAACACCCAGCCCTGCAAGCCGCTTTCGGCACCCAGTTACTGCGTGGCGAGATGCGCGTCGCCAGCGATACGGATGCGCCCCTGCTGGACCTGCGCGGCGAGATGTCGGGCAAGGCTGGCAAGCTGCAGCTCGAAGCCAGCCTGACACGTGGTCGCGTCAACAGCCTGCGCAGCAAGCTCAACAGCGAGCGCTTCGATCTCGACAGCATGATCGTGCCGGCACGCTGGCGCGAATGGCTGCCGGCGGCCGATCAGCTCAAGGGCTGGTCACTCGACGGCGAGCTGCGCCTGGGCAAACTCAAACTCGCCGGCCTGCAGCTCGAATCGGTCGTGCTTCCGGTGCATCAGGAAGACGGCAAGCTCGATCTCGGCGAATTCTCGGCCACGCTGTACGGCGGACGCCATGCCGGCCGCTGGCGCTGGGACGCCACGCAACAGCGTTACAGCACCAGCCAGACCCTGCGCGGCGTGGCGCTCGATGCACTGAAGCGCGATGCGGGCTTGCAGCTGCCACTCGGCGGCCTCACCAATGCCACGCTGGAAGCCTCGGGCCGCACGGGCACCTGGCCCGAACCCTGCCGCAGCGCCGAGGGCGTGCTGCGCATCTATTCGCGCGACGCACGCTGGCTGGGCGCTGACATGCCCCGCAGCATGCTGGCCCTGTCGCCTGGCCAGCAACGCGCGGCACGCAACGAGACCACACCGCTCGATGAAGTGTCGGCCGCGCTGCGCTTCGACCAGGGCAGCCTGCTGGTCGAACGCCTCAGCGCCAGCAGCAAGCAGCTGAGTCTGACTGGCAGCGGACGCGTGGCCTGCAGCGGCAGCACCCAGCTGAGCCTGCTGGCACGTGCCGGCAGCGACAAGAGCATGAGCCCCCTCAAGGGCCAGCTGATGAATCTGCAGGTCACGGCCGACGCTACGCAAGCAACCGTGCTGCGCGCGGCAGCGACGGCGACCGCAAGATAAGACTTTCGGTATAGACAAGCCCCTGCAGCGGGTTTAGCCTGCGATGAGCATCGTCACCGGAATCGCGCATGTCAGTCTTCACTGCAAGTGCCCGCTTCACGCTTTGCGTCCTGCTGTCCTGCCTGGCCTCGGCCCGGGCCACAGCGGCTGACGATGGCATTGCCGCCTGGTGCCGCTTCGATCTGCCACCGCTCTACATTGCCAGCGGTCCCGATGAAGGCAAGGGCACGGTCGACCAGACCGCGCGCTTCATCATGCGCTACCTGCCGCAGTACGAGCATCGCCCGCTGGTTTCCAACATCCGGCGCTTCGAAGCGCAGATGCGCACGGGTGATCAGGCTGTCTGCGCCGGCATGCAGAAGAACGCCGACCGGCAATCCTTCATGCTGTTCTCGGATGCCTTCCACGCCATTTCACCGCCGCAGATCGTCGCGCCACGTCGCCATCTCGCCGCGCTGTCCACTTTCCGCGGCGTAGACGGCAGCATCCAGCTGCCCAATCTGCTGACGGATCACACGCTGCGACTGGGCATCTCGGCCGGCCGTTCCTATGGTCGCGATATCGACGACATGCTGGCCCAGCACAAGGGGCAGCCCAACATCGTCGAACGTGCCGTCGCACAGCGCATGTCAGAAGGCCTGCTGCAGATGATGGCCTTCGACCGCATCCACTACACCATCCTGTTCGGCTCGGAACGCGAGGCCTTCATGGACCAGCCCGACGTCGCACAGGCCGACCTCGTGAGCCTGCCCATAGGCGGGCAGCCGCGTTACATCACCGTGCATGTGACAGCACCGCGCACGAGCTGGGGGGAACGCTTCATACAGCGCGTCAACGAGGTGCTGCGCGCGCATTGGAGTGACAAGGAGTTCCGCACACTGGCCAGTCCGGGTGCGCCGGACAAACAGGTTCAGGAGTGGTTGCGCGAGCTGGACCCCAACCGCCGTCTCAGTCGCAAGCCCTGAGACACCTCAGCCGAGGCACTTCAAGACAGGCTCAGGAAGCGGCACGCGCAGCGAGATCTTCGGCGGGCTGGAAGCCGGCGACGCCGGGAATGTCGGCCGGATTCACCGGCCGGCTGAAGTGATAGCCCTGCAGGAAACGGCAGCCGTGCTTGCCCAGCAGGCGCGCCTGGTGCTGCGTCTCGACGCCCTCGGCCACCAGCGCCAGGCCCAGGCTGCGACACATGGAGATGATGGCGGTGGCGAGTTGCAGGCTCTGCACGTTGTGTTCGATGTCCTGCACGAAGGCGCGGTCGAGCTTGACGGTGCTGAGCGGGAAGCGCGTCAGGTAGGACAGCGACGAGTAACCCGTGCCGAAATCGTCCAGCGACAGGCTGATGCCCTGCTTGTGCAGCGCGGTGAGGTTGGCGATGATGACTTCGTCATCATCGATGATGGTTCGCTCGGTCAGTTCCAGCTCCAGCTGGTTGGCCTGCAGACCAGTCAGATGCAAGACGTCGGCGACGATGGCGGCGAATTTCTCGTCGCGCAACTGGCGCGCCGAGACATTGACGCTGACCGTCAGCGGCGTGTCGTCCACGCGGCGGGACTGCAGTTCGCGCAGGCGACGGCAGGATTCTTCGAGCACCCACAAGCCGATGGCATTGATCTGCCCGGTTTCCTCGGCGATGGGAATGAAGGTGTCTGGCGGCACGTTGCCCAGCTCGGTGCTCTGCCAGCGCAGCAGGGCTTCGACCTTCATCATGCGGCTGGTGCTGGCATCGACGATGGGCTGGAACAGCACACGCAACTCCTTGCGGTCCAGCGCCTGGCGCAGGTGCGCATCAATGCGCAGGCTGTCCTGCACGCGCTGGTTCATGTCGCGGTTGAACAGGCAGAAGCTGTTGCGCGTCGACTTCTTGACCTCGTACATCGCGGTGTCGGCGTTGCGCATCAGGGTATCGGGGTCGTCACCATCCTCGGGCCACATGGCAATGCCCACGCTGGCGGTCACCACCGCCTGCAGGCCATCGACGAGGAAGGGCTCCTGGAAGGCCTGCACGACGCGTTGCGCAGCGTACTCGACGCGCAGCGGTGCGGCGTCGGGGTCCGGCTCGGTGAGGATCACCACGAATTCGTCGCCACCGAAGCGCGCCACCGTGTCGGCCTCGCGCACGATGTCGCGCAAACGCTGCGCGGCACCCGACAGCAGGGCATCGCCGAGGGTATGACCGCGTGAATCGTTGATGCGCTTGAAGTGATCGAGGTCGATCAGCATCACCGCGAAGCTGCCACCACCACGCTTGCCGAGGATGATGGCCTGGCGCAGGCGGTCCATCATCAGGCGACGGTTCGGCAGCTGGGTCACTTCGTCGACGGTGACGTGCTGCACCATCAGCTCTTCGTACTGCTTGCGTTCGCTGACGTCACGCATCTGCACCAGCACGGCAGCCTGATCGTCGTAACGGCAGCGCGAGACGCGGATCTCGGCCGGGAAGCTCTGGCCATCGCGACGCGTGACCGTGTATTCCTGCTGGGTCTGTGCAACACGGGTACGCACACCGAGTACCAGCTCGTTCTCTTTCGAGAGCGTGGCTTCGGAGACGTTGCGGACGAATTCGAGGATGTTGTGGCCCCGCATCTCGGCAGGGTCCTGCAGACCCAACAGCTGTGCGCAGGCCGGATTGGCATGCAGCACGCGGCCACCCTCTTCGCGCAGGTAAATGGCGTCGCCCAGGGCATTGAGCATGCTGGCGTAGTCGGCCGCGCCAAGGCCCGCAGCGTCGACAGGACTAGGCTGCGCAGCATGCCGCGCATGCAGGAACAGCCAGACCGCCACGCCCGCCATCACGACCGCCACCAGAATCAGCGCGTACCCCAACACCTGCGTCCCCCAACACCATGCCCGTGAGTCGATTCAGGCTATTACGGCATTTGGTCTGAAAACTGCAGAAATACCGGGTCTGCCAACCCGGCCAGCTGGCCCAGGCCGCCTGCCAGATGACCAGAATTGCCCGCAAAGTGGCGCCAATGCTCACGGCGCGCCACTTCCGGGGTAGCATGAATCCATGAGCAAAGCCGCCGCCCCCCTCGTTTTTTCGCCCCCCGCCCGCGCCTGCATCGTCGGCGGTGCCGTGCGCGACCGCCTGCTGGGCCTGCCCGTGCAGGACCGCGACTGGGTGGTCACAGGCTGCACGCCCGACAGCATGCTGGCCATGGGTTTCCGCCCGGTCGGCAAGGACTTCCCGGTGTTCCTGCATCCGCAAAGCCAGGAGGAATACGCGCTGGCCCGCACCGAGCGCAAGAGCGGCCATGGCTACAAGGGCTTCGTCTTCCATGCCGACGCCGAGGTCAGCCTCGAAGAGGACCTGCTGCGCCGCGACCTGACCATCAACGCCATCGCCGAAGCCCCCGATGGCAGCCTCATCGACCCCTATGGCGGCCAGCGCGACCTTGCTGCACGCGTGTTCCGTCACGTCAGCCCGGCGTTCGCCGAAGACCCGGTGCGCATCCTGCGCGTGGCGCGCTTCGCCGCCCGCTTCACCGACTTCACGGTCGCGCCCGAAACGCTGACACTGATGCGCGGCATGGTCGCCGCGGGCGAAGTTGACCACCTCGTGCCCGAGCGCGTCTGGCAGGAAATCTCGCGTGGCCTGATGTCGGCGCAACCTTCGCGCATGTTCAGTGTGCTGCGCGACTGCGGCGCGCTGGCGCGACTGCTGCCCGAACTCGACGCCCTGTTCGGTGTGCCGCAGCCGCCGCAGTACCACCCGGAAGTCGACACGGGCGTGCACATGCTGCTGGTCGTCGATGCGGCGGCGGCCAGCAATGAACCGCTACCGGTGCGCTGGGCCGCCGCGTTGCACGACCTTGGCAAGGGCATCACGCCCGCTGACATCCTGCCGCACCACTATGGCCACGAAGGCGCCGGCGTTGCACTGACCGAAGCCGTCTGCGAGCGCCTCAAGGTGCCCGTCGATTGCCGTGACCTCGCGGTGCTGGTCACACGCGAGCACGGCAACGTGCACAAGGCCATGGAGATGCGTGCCGACACAATCACCAAGTTCCTCGAACGCGTTCGACGCCCTGCGCCGCCCGCAGCGCTTCGAACAGCTGCTCGCAGCCTGCCTCGCCGACGCGCACGGGCGCCCCGGCTTCGAGACCTGCGACTATCCACAAGTCGCGCGCCTGCGCCTCGCCCTGGCCGCGTTTTCTGCCGTCGATGCCGGCGCCATCGCCTCTGCCTGCGCGGACAAGCGCCGCATTCCCGATGCCATCCATGAAGCGCGCGTGGGTGCCGTCAAAGCTGCACTGCTGCCGACCACTGACTGAGACGGCTTCACGCCGATTTACCCCGGCTTGCCATTCGTTACGTCCAGCAATACTGCTGCATTGCTAAGCTCCAGCGACACCTGACCGGAGCCCAGCCATGCCATATGCATCACCCTTGTCCGGCGCCTTGTCGCCCTTCTTCGCCCTGTTGCGCACCAGCCTGCTGGCCATCGCGCTGCTGCCACTGTTGACGGGCTGCGGAGGCGGCACCGAAGAGTCCGATGGCTACACCATCACCTCCCTGACCTGGTCCCCTTCGGCGCCCACCAGTGGCACCCCGGTGTCGGTGACCTCGACAGTCACCACGACGGGCAGTCTGACGAGCAGCAGTCTTGCCTATGCCTGGACGCAAACCTCCGGCCCGACCGTGACCCTCTCGGGCGCCAGCGCCGCGACGGTGTACTTCACGGCCCCTACCGTGAGCGTCAGCACCGACGTGGTACTCAAGCTCACGGTGACCTCGGGCAGCCTGTCGGCCAACAAGAGCGCGACCATCACCATCGCTCCGTAAAGCCGCGTCAGCCCTGCACCGTCGGGCAGAAAGTTACATCGCGACACACGAGCCGCCGGCACCATGCGGCAGAATGCCGGCCATGCTGTTCGCGTGCCTTTCTGCCTCATTCCGCTCGACCTGCCTGCCCCGCCTGTTGCTGGCGACAGTCCTGCTGTGCTGCGCATCCATCGCGTCGGCCGCCCAGGTCTTGCCCGGCTTCGAGCAGGTACGCGCCAGCTGGATCGCTTCCGACTCCGTACTGCTCGACCGCAACGGTGAGCCACTGGCTGACCTGCGCCTCGACCCGCGCGTGCGACGCCTGCCCTGGGTCAGCCTGCAGAGTTTGTCGCCCGCCATGCGCGAAGCGCTGCTGGCTGCCGAGGACAAACGCTTCTTCGAGCACTCCGGCATCGACTGGAAGGCCTTCATCGGCGCCGCCTGGCAAAACCTGTGGAGCCGCTCGCGGCGCGGTGCCTCGACGCTGACCATGCAGCTGGCCGGCATGCTGGACCCGGCCCTGCGCCTGCCCGCCAAGGGCACCGAGCGGCGTAGCGTGACGCAGAAGTGGGACCAGAGCCTCGCTGCGATCGAACTCGAGAAGCACTGGACCAAGCCGCAGATCCTCGAGGCCTACCTCAACCTCGCGCCCTTCCGCGGCGATCTCGAAGGCATAGGCGCCGCCAGCCAGTTGCTGTTCGGTCTCGGCCCCGAGGCGCTGACGCGTCGCGAAGCGGTGATTCTCGCCGCCCTGTTGCGCGGCCCCAATGCCAAACCCCCCATCGTCACGCGCCGCGCCTGTGCGCTGGCCGCCACACTCAACGACCGCCAGCTGTGCCCCGCCATCGGTGAGCTGGCCCAGGCGCGCCTCAACACGCCACGCAACACCCCGCGCTTCACGCTGGCCCCGCATCTTGCGCGCGGCCTGTTCAAGGAGCCGGGACAACAACTGCGCAGCACCCTGGACGCTACGCAACAGCGTGCCCTCATCGCGGCACTGGGCCGTGAAGCCAGCCCCTCGTGGGCGCTGCTGCTCGACAATACGTCGGGCGAAGTGCGTGCCTGGGTCGTGCAGGGCAGTGCGGCGGAACTGCCGGACCCACTGACCCAGCGACTGGAGCTGGTGCAATGGTGGGCACCCTTTGCCGTCGCGCACGGCCTTGCTGATCGCAGCCTCACGGCCGCCGGGCTCGTGATCGACGGCGACACTGTGCTCGACGCCAACGACGCGCGCGCCGGTCAGCGCACCCGCATGCTGTCATTGCGCACGGCCGTCGCCGGCCGCTCACGCGGTGCTCTGCGCAACGTGGTGCGCGATACGCGCATCGAAGCACTCAATGGCTGGTTGCACGAGCTGGGGCTGGACAGCGCCGACAGCCCCGCGGTGAGCCCGCAGCAGCTTGCGCTGGCCTGGCGCAGCATCGTCAGTGCCAACAGTTTCGTTGCCGCGCGCGGCCTGCCACTCGAAGCGCCGCAGAAGCGCCCGGCCATGCAGGATGCCGCCTTCCTGCTGCAGGACATGCTGGGCGCCCCGCACAACGGCAGCGGCTTCCGCAACAGCTGGCTGTTCAGCAGCAGCGATGGCCAGTGGCAGATCGCCCTCGGCAACAGCGATCGCTACACCCTGCTGCTAGGCCTGCGCAGCAGCCCCTCGGCGGATTTCGCCACACATGCCCTGCTGCGCTGGCACGAGAGCTTCGGCGCCGTGCAGAAGGAGCCCTCGCGTGCCCCGCAGGCGAGCGAAGGCCTCGTCAGCAGCATCATCGCCTTCGAGCCGCCGATAGAGCCCGCGCGGCGCGAGTGGTTCGTCAAGGGCACGGAGTTCTCGCCCGTCATGCTCGCCGCCCTGCCGTACCCGGCGCGCATCAGCTGGCCGCAGGCCGGGGCGATCTACCGGCTCGATGCGATCAGCGCCGATGCCTGGGCCCTGCGCGCCGACGCCGCCTGTGCCGTGCACTGGGTGCTCGACGGCAAGCCGCTGGGGCAGGGTGCCCAGGTGCGCTGGACGCCACAGACCGGCCGCCATCAGCTACGCCTGCTGGGGCCACGCGACGAAGTGCTCGACGCGCTGGACTTCAGCGTCACGCCCTAGCCTTCCGTCGCGCCTCGCTCAGGACTTGAGCTTCAGCCTGCGCAGTGCGCGTCGCAGCAGGTCACCCAGATGGCTGCGCGAGGGGAAGAAGCCACGCTTGTTGTTGCGGTCGAAGGCACCGACCAGCATGACCCACATGGCGCCGCCAAGCAAGGCCATGCCCAGCAGCACGCCGGCATAGGCAAGGTGCCAGTTGATGCCGACCTCCTGCACCCAACCGCTGAACTCCGACATGCCGCCAATGCTGGCGAGCAGGTTGAGCGGCAGGAAGATCACGCTGATCAGGGTGAGGTTCTTGAGCAGGTTATTGACGTTGTTGTTGATGATGGTGCCGCGCGCATCCATGAGGCCCGACAACACGCTGCTGTAGATATCGGCCTGACGCGCGCACTGCTGCGTATCCAGCGTGATGTCGTGCAGGGTTTCGATCTGGGATTCGGTGAGGCCCAGCCGGTGCGCCGCGCTGCGCAGTTTGCTGAGCACGGCCAGGTTCGCTTCGATACCGTCGATGTAGTAGATCAGGCTCTCGCTGAGCGCCAGCATCTGCAGGTAGTAGCGGTTCTCCATCGACACGCTGAGCTTGTTGCCCAGCTCGGCCGTGAGCTGCTTGATGATCTTGAGGTGCTCGAGGAAGTGGTGCACCGTGGCCAGCAGGAACTTGAGCAGGAAGTCGTTGGGGCCATTGAGCGCGCGGAACTCGCGGCGATCGAAATGCAGCTCCTTCTCGGCCGTCACCAGCACCATGGAACCACCACGGATGAAGAAGGTGACCGAGCAGACGTCGAAGCGCAACTGTTCGGAGACGGTCACGTTCTTGGGACGCTTGAAGATCAGGGTCGCCAGCTCGGGACTGAATTCCAGGCGCGGAATTTCATCGGGGTCCAGCGCAGCGTCGAGGTCGTAGCGGTCGAGTCCGAAGTCACGCAACAGCTCCTCGCGCTCCTCCTTGTTGGGTGCCGCATACACGCGGATCGGCACCTCCTCGGCCTGCGAGGCCTGCACTTCGCCGTTGATGCAATCGTAGCCAGCCTTCACCGCTGCTCTCCCTCTGCTGCTGAGTTGCAACCCTGCCGTGTGCTCCGGCTTTCCCGCAGGCTACCTCATGTCACGCTGCGCTGTCCTGCCACCCTCCAACGCACGCGGTCTGCGCGACGTTGACGCTCCCCGCTCAGTCCTCGCCGGCCAGGTCAACGAGGATGGGGCAGTCTGGTCGCTCATCACCATGACAGCAATGCACGAGGTGGCTGAGCGTATCGACCATGGACTGCATCTGCGCGATACGCGTCTGCAGCTCGTCGATGTGGGCCGACGCAATCTTCCTTACCGAAGCGCTGGAGCGGCGCCGGTTCTGCCACAGGCCCAGCAGGTCGCGGATCTCGTCCATCGAGAAGCCCAGCGCGCGTGCGCGGTGGATGAAGCGCAGGCTCTGCACGTGCTGTGGCGCGTAGAGCCGGTAGTTGGCGACGGTACGCGGCACGGCGGGCAGCAGGCCGATCTCCTCGTAGTGGCGGATCATCTTGGCCGACACACCGCTGGCAGCGGATGCCTGGCCGATGTCAACGAGGCCGCTCTGCAAGGCCTCGGCACGTTCGGGAGCGTGGGTTCTCATGGTTGTCCTCCTTGCGAAGCTGCGTGTGCGGCCTGTCCCTTCCAGCGCCGCAGCAACAAGGCATTGCTGACCACGCTGACGCTCGACAACGCCATCGCAGCACCCGCAATCACCGGGTTGAGCAGGCCCGCCGCCGCCAGCGGGATGCCGACGAGGTTGTAGATGAAAGCCCAGAACAGGTTCTGCCGGATCTTGCTCCAGGTGCGGCGCGAGATGTCGATGGCATCGGCGACGAGGCGCGGATCGTTGCGCATCAACGTAATGCCGGCGGCCTGCATGGCCACGTCGGTGCCGCCGCCCATGGCGATGCCCACATCGGCCGCCGCCAGCGCCGGCGCGTCGTTGATACCGTCGCCAACCATCGCCACCGCACCGTATTCCTTGCCCAGGCTGGCGATCAGCGCCGCCTTGTCGGCCGGCAGCAGGCCAGCGCGCACGTCGCTGATGGCCAGACGCTGCGCGATGGCTTGGGCACTGGCCGGGTGATCGCCGGTCAGCATGACGCTGCGCACGCCTTCGGCCTGCAGGCGCGCAATCGCTGCGGCAGCCTCCGCGCGTGGTTCATCGCCGAAAGCCAGCAGCGCGAGCAGGCGCGTCTCGTCGGCAAGCCACGAAACGGTGCGCCCCTCCGCCTGCAACGCTGCGGCACGCGTCTGCCAGGGCGCAGTGTCGAGGCCTCGCTCGTGCATCCAGCGCGCACTGCCTATGAAGAGTTGCTGTGCGCCGACGCGGGCCTCGATGCCGCGGCCAGCTTCGGCGCGGACGTCCTGTGCGGCCGGCACCGCCACACCCGCTGCCGCAGCAGCGTCAATGACAGCACGCGCCAGCGGGTGTTCGCTGCCGGCCTGTACCGCAGCGGCCAGCGCCAATACGTCGGGCTGGTCGGTCTGCAGGGCGTCGATGGCGACCAGCTGGGGGCGGCCCTCGGTCAGCGTGCCGGTCTTGTCGAAGGCGACGACGCGCAAACGGTGCGCGATCTCCAGCGTCTCGGCATCGCGAATCAGGATGCCCTGCCGCGCGGCGACACCGGTGCCGGCCATGATGGCCGTCGGCGTAGCAAGGCCCAGCGCACAGGGACAGGCGATCACCAGCACGGCCACCGCGTTGAGCAAGCCCTGCTGCCAGTCGCCCGTTGCGAAACCCCAGCCGAGCAGGGTCAGCAGGGCGATGACCAGCACCACGGGCACGAAGACGGCGCTGACGCGGTCGACGAGGCGCTGGATCGGCGCCTTCTTCGCCTGCGCGCTTTCGACGAGAGCGATGATGTGCGCCAGCTGCGTGTCGCCGCCGACAGCCGTGGCGCGCATGACCAGCAGGCCTTCGCCATTGATCGCACCGCCCACCACCGCATCACCGGGCTGACAGGGCTGCGGCAGGCTCTCGCCGGTCATCAGCGAAGTGTCGATGTGGCTGCGTCCTTCGCTCACCTCGCCATCGACCGGCACGCGCTCGCCGGGTCGCACGACCACGATGTCGCCAACGCGCACCGCTGCCAACGGTAACTCCAGCTCGACACCGTCGCGGCGCACACGAGCGGTCTCGGGCCGCAAGGCTTGCAGCGCACGGATCGCATCGGCCGTCTGGCGCTTGGCGCGCGTCTCCAGCCACTTGCCGAGCAGCACGAGGGTGATGACGGCACTGGAGGCTTCGAAGTAGAGATGCGGCATGTGACTCGCATGCCCGGCCGCCTGCCACCACAACCACAGGCTCAGCCCGTACGCGGCGCTGGTACCGATGGCGACCAGCAGATCCATGTTGCCGGCCCCGGCGCGCACAGCCTTGTAGCCGGCGCGGTAGAAGCGGGCGCCCATGAGGAACTGCACCGGCGTGGCAAGCAGCCATTGCAACCAAGCCGGCAGGTTCAAGCTGATGCCGAAGGGCATCAGCAGCATGGGCAGCACGAGGGGCAGGGTCAGCACGGCGCTGGCGATCAGCAGAAGCTTCTGATGGTCACGTGGCGCTTCAACCGATACGACCTCTGCGGCCGGGCGCGCCTCGTAGCCCGCGCGTTGCACGGCCGCCAGCAAGGCAGAGTCATCGGCGAGGGCGCAGTACTGAATGTGCGCCCGCTCGGTGGCGAGGTTGACATCCACCGCCTCGACGCCGGGCACGGCCAGCAGGGCCTTCTCGACGCGTGCGACGCAGCTGGCGCAAGTCATGCCTTCAATCGCCAGATCGGCTTGCGCCGCCGGCACACCAAACCCCGTGCGTTCGATGGCCGCAATCGCGCTGCGCGTCACCTCTGCTGCCGTCTGGTCGCCGCTGAACTGCACTTGCGCCTGCTCGGTCGCGAGATTGACGCTGGCGTCCTGCACGCCGGGAACGGCCTTGAGCGCCTTTTCGACGCGCGCCACGCAGCTCGCGCAGGTCATACCCGCGATGGGCAGCTTCACACTCGGGGCGGACGGAATGGATTTCATGGGAAAAGCTAGCGTCGAGACCATGGCTGGGCTCCTTGATGGATGATGACCCATGCTGAAGCTTCCCACAATGGCAAGGTCAACACCCTGCCCGAAAACATCTCCGGCTTGACCTTGCCACCGTGGCAAGGATCAGGCTTTGTTCTGCCGGACCATACCGGTATTACTGGAGAATCATCATGATTGAACTGACCCTTCCCGACATGACTTGCGGCCACTGCGCCAGCGTCGTCACGCGCAGCATCCGTGCTCTGGATCCACAAGCCCGCGTTGTCGTCACCTTGGCCACGCACCAGGTGAACATTGAAAGCGGCGAGTCGCGTGACAACCTGGCCGAAGCATTGGCCGAGGCCGGCTATCCCGCGACGGATTGAAGCCACAGGACAGGCGGGTATGATCGTCGGGTCATCGTTGCATCTGACCGGAGATCTACCCATGCGGCTGCCTGTCTTGCTCCTTGCGCTTGTTGCTGCGGCCTCGCCCGCCAGCGCCGCTGACACCGCCGGCACGACGCCGACCAGCCTGCTGATCGGTGTGGCGCTGGCCTTGCTGGCTACGGCCGTACTCGCTGCTTCGCTGTACGGTCTGGAACACCTGTGGCGACGCATGTCGGAGCGGCTGGCCCCCACCAGCGGTGAACAGGGAGCGCACAGCCTCGGCGCGCTGGCGCTACGCTTCCTGTCCCATCTCGCCGGCCTGTTCCGCTGGGGTCTGTGGCTGATCCTCATCTATGCCTGGGCCGTGTTCGCACTCGAATGCTTCCCCTTCTCCCGCCCACTCGGCGAACAACTGGGCGAGCTGGTGCTGTCCACGCTGACACGTATCGCGCATAGCACAGTGAATGCCTTGCCCGATCTGATTACGCTGGCGGTGATCCTGTTCCTCACGCGCGCCATCGTCGATGTCATGGGACAGGTTTTCGAGAGCGTGCACAGCGGCAAACTGCAGCTGCCCTTCCTGCATCGCGAAACCACCGGGGCCACGCGCCGCATCGTCACGGTACTGGTCTGGGGCCTGGGCATCGCCTTCGCCTACCCCTACATTCCCGGCAGCAACAGCGAAGCCTTCAAGGGCTTGTCCGTGTTGTTCGGCATCGTCATCAGCCTTGGCTCCACGGGCGTGATGACCCAGATGATGAGCGGGCTGGTGGTGGTCTATTCACGTGCGCTGCGCAAGGGCGACTTTGTCGCTGTGAACGGCGTGGAAGGCATGGTCGTCGAGGTCGGCACGCTAGCGACCAAGCTCGTCAACCTGCGCAATGAAGAGATCACCATTCCCAACGGTGTGCTGATCGGCAGCCCCATCCACAACTATTCCAAGATGTCGGCGACACAGGGCACTTTGTTGTCGACCACGGTCACGATTGGCTACGACACGCCCTGGCGACAGGTGCACGCCATGCTGATCGCCGCGGCCACAGCAACCGAAGGCGTACGGCCCACGCCGGCACCAGTGGTCTACCAGCGCGCGCTCAGCGACTTCTACGTCGAGTACGAAGTCTTCGCCCACATCGACGAACCCCTGCATCGCATCCGCATCCTGTCGCTGTTGCACGCCAACATACAGGACCAGTTCAACGAGCATGGCGTACAGATCATGTCGCCACATTTCTTCGACCAACCCGCCGAAGCCGTCGTGGTGCCGAAGTCGAAGTGGTTTGCCACGCCGGCAGAAAAGCCTTAGTCCGCTTCAGCCGGCGCGCCAATTGTTTTTCCTCATGTGGGCAATTACGAAATTGCATTGTCTTGCCTGGTCTCACCAAACCTGCCCGTCCGGGCATGTCGCCGGCTTGCATAGTCATGACCCACTCCCCTATGCTGAAGCCATAGCACTCTTGCAGCACAGGTCAGGAATCAGAGGGCAAAGACCCTTCTGCCATCGCGGAAACGCCAGATGAAGGTTTTGTGACACGATGCTCCTGAAAGTACTGCTGCTTGAAGACTCACTGGCTGATGCCGAACTGTTGAAGGTCGAACTTCAACACGGCGGCATCGTCGCCGACTACGAACGGGTCTACGACCAGGCCGGCTTCACGGAAGCCCTCGAGCGCTTCGGCCCCGACATCATCCTCGCCGACTTCAACCTGCCCGGCTTCAGCGGCATGGCAGCGCTGGAAATCCGCAACCAGCAACAAGCCGACACCCCTTTCATCTTCGTGTCCGGTTCGCTCGGTGACGAGCGCGCCGTTGCCACCCTGCGTGATGGTGCTACCGACTTCGTACTCAAGGACCGTATGGCGCGCCTGCCGTCGGCCGTTACGCGTGCGCTGGAGGAAGCGCGACAAAGGCGCGAGAACGATCGCGTCAATGCTCAGCTCAATGCCGAGCGCAAGTTCATGCGCGCCACGCTCAACACCGCGCAAGCCCTGATCACCGTGATCGACAGCGCCGGCAACATCATGTACCTCAACCCGATTGCCGAGCGCGTTCTGGGCCAGCCCTTCGCGGCCATGCGCGGCAAACCGTTCTGGGAGATCTTCTCGACGCCGGACAGCCTCGACGCCACGCGACTGCATATCCGCTCGGCTCTCGAATGGAAGAGCCCCCTGCCCAAGCGCAGCTGGCCGATGGCGCTGCCGACCGGGCGCACCATCGTGTGGACCTCGGGCGTGCTGTCAGACGACGGCGAGAATGATCGTCTGGTCCTCAGCGGCATCGACGTCACCGACCAGGAGCGTGCACAAGAGCACGCCTTCTACCTTGGCCACTTCGATTCCGTAACCGGCCTGCCCAACCGCAAGCACTTTCTCGAGCAGCTCGGTCACTATTGCAAGGCACGCGACGCTCACGTCGAAACCGTACTGGTCGTGATGATGCTGGGCGTCGGCCGGGTCGGCGAAATCAACGACAGCTACGGCGACATCGTCCTCAAGGACATCCTGATGGCGCTGGTCAGCCGCATGCGCGTCTGGCAGGTACAGACCGAGCTGCTGGCGCGCGTGTCGGACAACAGTTTCGCGCTGGCATTCGAGGTGGGCCGCGGCGTCGAGATCGACGTACTGGCGCCCCACATCCTCGATCAATTGCGCGCCCCCATCCAAGCTGCCGACCGGCAATGGGTGCTGCCCGTACATGGTGGCGTAGCGTTGTACCCGGACGACGCCACCGAACCCTACATGTTGCTGCAATGTGCCGAGGCCGCCCTGCACTGTGCCGAAGCCGATTCACGCAACAGCTTCGCCTTCTACACCCCGCTGCTGTCGGACCGTGCGCGCGAACGCCTGCAGATCGAGAGCGAACTGCGTGAGGCACTGCGCCGGGAAGACCAGCTGGTCGTGCATTACCAACCCCAGGTCGACATTGCCTCAGGCAAGGTAGTCGGCTTGGAAGCCCTGATCCGCTGGCAACACCCGCGCCTGACCTGGTTGCCGCCCAACCACTTCATTCCCATTGCCGAGGTCTGTGGCCTCATGCCCGAACTGGGCAACTGGGTGCTGCGCAGCGTCTGTTGAACAGATCAACGCATGGCAGAGCATGGGCGCCGTGCCACCGGCAATTGCCGTCAACCTGTCGGCCAGCCAGTTCTCGGCCGCTTCGCTGATCTCGGATATCCAGAGCACGCTGAACGCATTCAGCATCGACTCCGAGCGTCTGGAGCTGGAACTCACCGAATCGGCGAGCATGCACGACCCGCAAGCCAGCATCGCCATCATGTCGCAGCTGCGCAAGATGGGGCTCAAGATCTCGATCGACGACTTCGGCACGGGCTATTCCAACCTCGCCTATCTCAAACGCTTCCCGGTCGACCGCCTCAAGCTCGACCAGGCTTTCGTGCGCGACATCGTCACCGATCCCAACGACCTCGCCATCTCGCGCACCATCATTGCCATCGCGCAACAGCTCAATCTGGAGGTGGTGGCCGAAGGCGTCGAAACGCGCGAACAGCAGAGTCTGCTGGCACAGTCCGGCTGCCGCACGGTGCAGGGCTATCTCTACAGCCCCGCCGTGCCGGCCGAGAAGTGCCTGTCTTTCCTGCAGCAGACGTTTCCCGTCCATTGATGGCGCGCCCGGCCGAGTTGTTGTCCTCCCCGGCTGCCTCTGCGCCAGCCAAGGCTGGGAATCAGAAGCCACGCGGAGAAATGGAACGCACGGTGCAGGCCGGCTTCGCCTTTGCGCTTGTCTGCCTGACGGTGATCGCGGTGGCCGCGTGGTACGGCATTGCGCAGCTGCGCGACAACATCGGCTGGGTGCAGCACACGCGGGAAGTTCTTGGTGGCCTTGAGAAGCTCCACGCCCTGACTACCGATGCGCAAAACAGCCGGCGCGGCTTCATGATCACCGGCGAAGACAGCTACCTGGAGCCGCACCGCCTGGCCGTTCGCACTGCAGGCAAACAGCTGCAGGAGCTGAACGATCTGCTCAAGGACAATCCCGCGCAACAACAACGCCTGGACCAGCTAGGCAGCATCGTCAACGAGCAACTGCGGACGGGTGAACAGGCTGTCGAACTGCGTCGCTCCAAAGGGTTTGTCGCCACGCTGCAAGCCGCGCAGGTCGGCCGCGGCAAGGAAATGCACGACAGCATACGCAGCATCGTCAACGAGATGACGAGCGTCGAAGAAGCTCTACTGCAGGAGCGCCGGCAACGCACCGAACAAGGCACGCAGATCGTGCAGGCGATCATCCTTTTCGGCAGCATCATCGCCATTGGCGTAACCGGGCTGGCCATGTTCGTGACACACCGCGGCTTCGTGCGCCGCAAGCTGGCTGAAACCGAACGTGACCGCTTCTTCACGCTGTCGCTGGACCTGCTGTGCATTGCCAGCGGTGACGGCTACTTCAAACGCGTCAACCCGGCCGTGCAGGAAATCCTGGGCTGGACGCCGGAAGAGTTCCTGACCCGCCCCTTCCTCGACTTCGTGCACCCGGACGACCACGAAGCCACCATGAAAGAGGTCGAGAAACAAATCGTGGCCGGCAAGACCGTGCTGCGTTTCGAGAATCGCTATCTCCACAAGAATGGCAGCTGGCGCATCCTGTCCTGGGCATCGGTGCCGCACGAGAACCTCATGTACGCCATGGCGCGCGACATGACCGGCGCACGCGAAACCGAAGCACAGATCAATCGCCTGAACTTCGACCTGCAGGCGCGCGCGATCCAGCTCGAAACCGCCAACAAGGAACTGGAGTCCTTCTCCTACTCCGTCTCGCACGATCTGCGCGCTCCGCTGCGCCACATCCACGGTTACGTGCAGATGTTGACGCGCGAATCGGAAGCGCAGCTCTCCGACAACGCGAAACGCTATCTGAAAACCATCCAGGATGCAGGCCGTGAGATGGCACAACTCATCGACGACCTGCTGAGCTTTTCGCGCATGGGCCGTGCCGAGATGCATACCAAGCGCATCGACCTTGCCGACATCGTGCGGGCGGTCCGTCAGGACCTCGACATGACCACGCGCGGACGCAACATCGAATGGCACATCGATTCGCTGCCCGCTGTCGAAGGCGACATCAACATGCTCAAGCAGGTCTGCGTCAACCTGCTCGACAACGCGGTCAAGTATTCACGGCAACGTGATCCGGCAAAGATCGAGATCTGCCATAGCGGGGAACAGGACGGCATGCTGGTTTTCTTCGTCCGCGACAACGGCGCCGGCTTCGACATGCGCTACGCCGACAAGCTGTTCGGCGTCTTCCAGCGTCTGCACCGCGCCGACGAATTCGAAGGTACCGGCATCGGCCTCGCCAACGTACAACGCATCATTGCCCGCCACGGCGGGCGCGTGTGGGCGGAAGGCAAACCCGATCTCGGCGCCACGATCTACTTCACCCTCAAACCTGCCTCGGCCTGACCCACACATGACGCACAAACCCATTCTTCTCGTCGACGACAGTTCGCGCGACACCGAACTGGCTGTCGATGCCATCAAACAGTACAAGCTGGCCAACGAAATCATCTGCCTGCACGACGGCGCCGAGGCGCTGGACTACCTCTATCGCCGCGAGAGTTTCGCCGATCGCCCGGCCGGCGAACCCGCCGTGATCCTGCTCGACCTGAAGATGCCGCGCGTGGATGGTCTAGAAGTGCTGCGTCAGGTCAAGAGTGATCCACAACTCAAGACAATTCCCATCGTGATGATGACCTCGTCGCGCGAAGAGCAGGACCTCATCAACAGCTACCAACTGGGCGTCAATGCCTACGTCGTGAAGCCTCTCGACTTCCACGAGTTCGTCGAAGCGGTCAGAGTGCTTGGCACTTTCTGGGCACTGCTCAACGAACTGCCGTAAACGCTTCAGCCGTGGTTGTCTGGCGGCCCCTTGAGCTCGATGACGTTGCCTTCGGGGTCGGCGATGTAGAGCGAGGGGCCGCGTCCTTCTGCGCCATAGCGTGGCGCGGTCGGACTGGCCTCGACGCCGAAGTTACGTAGATGAATGCGCAGGGCTGCTTCGTCGAACGGCTCGATGCGCAGACAGAAATGATCCATGTTGCGCCGCTGCCCATCCGGCACATCACCGCCCGCGCGCCCCAGGGGTTTGTCGCAGGGCACGAGGTCGATCAGTCCGCTACCCGCACGTAGCTGCCACAAGCCCTGCTCTTCTTCGCAACGCACCAGCGTACAACCGAGTACGTCGGTGTAGAAAGCCAGCATGGCGTCGAGATTGACGACACGCAGCACAAGATGGTCGATGGCGCGGATGTGGATCATGATGGTCGCTGCTGAAGAGGCGAAATCACTCTACGCCCGGCACACGCCGATCTGCAACCAGGGCACGGTCTTGCGCAGGTAATGCTCGGCCGGCAACACGGTTCCATAGCTCACCACGAAGGCCGCACCCAGCAACACCGCCAGTTGCCGGATGCGGATGACCGGATGCGCGAGTTTCCGGTAGGCCTGCACGAAGACTGCCAGTGCCAGCGCACCGGCAAGGCAGCCCAGCACAACTTCCTGCGGCGTATGCGCGCCAAGCAGTACGCGCGTGATGGCCACCGACACGATGATCACGACAGCGAGCAGCACCGCAATGCGGCGCAGCACGGGACGCGGCTGAGCCCACACGACGGTAGCAATGGCGCCATAGACGAAGGTGGTGAGGCAGGCGTGTCCGCTGGGTGACTCCACCCCCAAGCGGAACACGTGGCCACAGGAGAGGAAAACGATCTTGAGGGCCATCAGCAACGCGACGCAGGCGAACAGCGCACGCGCCAGCAACCAGGCTGCGCGGCGTGATTCGGCGAACCACAGCAGGGCTATCAGCAGTAGCGCCAGAGGCATCGTGACGCCGGAGTCGCCGAAGTCGGTGATCCAGCGCAGGGCAGCGGTGTTCATGCAGGAGGTCACGTCGCGAAAGAGGGCGCAGTGTAGCCCGCCTTGAAATCCTGTCGAGGCGTCCTACATGGGAAGCAGTACCTGAACGGAGCAGCATCATGGATTTCGCCGTGTTTGTCGCCGTCGCCCTGTGCGGCCTGCTGCTCGCCTTGTGGCTGGGCAGCGAACCCCTGCGCCGCGCCTGGCGCCGCCACCGCGTCCGCCGCGCACCCTTCCCGGCGGCCTGGCGCGACATCCTGCGTCACCGCGTGCCCTACTTCCAGCGCATGCCTGCCGACCTGCAGCTGCAACTCAAGCGTCACATCCAGGTCTTCCTCGCCGAGAAACCCATCATCGGTTGCGACGGGCTGGAGGTGACGGAGGAGATGCGCGTCACCATCGCTGCGCAGGCTTGCCTGTTGCTGTTGGGGCGGCGCACGGACTACTTCCCCAACCTGCGGCAGATCCTCGTCTACCCCGGTGCCTTCGTCGTGCAACGCTCGCACACTGACAACATCGGCCTGCTGCAGGAACGACGTGACGTGCTGGCTGGCGAGTCCTGGTCGCAGGGGCAAGTGATCCTCTCCTGGCACGACACGCTGGAAGGTGCCGCCGACCCCGGCGATGGCCGCAACGTGGTGATCCACGAGTTCGCCCACCAGCTCGATCAGGAAAAGGGGCAAGCCACCGGCGCGCCGTATCTCGCACGGCGCGGCGACTACGCACGCTGGTCACAGGTGCTCGGCGAAGCCTTCGCCCGGTTGCAGGCACAAGCAGCGCACGGCATCCCGACGCTGTTGAACCACTACGGCGCCACCAATCCGGCCGAGTTCTTCGCTGTCGCTTCCGAAGTCTTCTTCGAGCAAGCACAGGAGCTGGCCTGGGACAATCCGTCGTTGTATCGCGAGCTGTCGCGCTACTACCGCGTCAATCCGCTCAGCTGGTAGAGGCCAGCGGTCGCCTGTAACCAGATCGTCACATTGCACATCGTCTGGCCGTAACGATGCGTGGGCACCCTCCTGTCGGGATCCGATACCCGATAACTCAAAGGAGAGAACAATGCACCACGACGATCACGACGAGGTCTCCGGCAGCCGCCGCAGCCTCCTCAAGGGTGGCACTGCCGCCGCCATCACCGCCGCCTTCGGCGGACCCATCGCTGCACTGGCAAGCCGCGTCGCCAACGCGGCCGAATGCCTGCCGGCCACGGCCTCGCTGCAGATGGCCAGCCCCTACGGTGCGCTCGCGCCGGTCAATGACCTCACCACCGGCCTGCCGCTGATCCAGCTGCCGCCGGGCTTCTCGTACAAGTCCTACGGCTGGCGCGGCGACATCATGACCGATGGCCTCGCCACCCCCGGCACGCACGACGGCATGGGCGTGGTGCTGAGCCGCAAGGTCGGCCGCTCGACCGAACTGGTGCTGGTGCGCAACCACGAACAATCGACTTCGACCAACGCCGCCAACATCATCGGCGCGAGCAGCGCGAGCGTTGCCAAGCACGACGTCGGCACGACCAGTGGCAACTACCAGATCGGTGGTACGACCAACCTCGTGTGGCGTGACGGTAACTGGACGCAGAGCTTCGCCTCCTTCGGCGGCACGTATCGCAACTGCGCTGGCGGCGTCTCCAACTGGGGCTCCTGGCTGACCAACGAAGAACTGCTGTCCAACAACGTCAGCAGCACCGGCAAGAAGCACGGCTACATCTTCGAAGTGCCGGCTGACCCGACTGCCACGCCCGCCAATTCCAACCCCATCATCGGCATGGGCCGCATGGCGCACGAAGCCAGCGCGCTGGATATCGACACCGGCTACTGGTACCTCACGGAAGACCAGGGCAACGCCAACACGCTGTACCGCTTCCGCCCCAACAACCTCAGCGGCGGTCTCAGCTCGCTGCACGCCGGCGGTCAGCTGCAAGGCCTCAAGGTCAAGGGCGTGATGAATGCCGACATGCGCATACCCACGCTGTGCCAGACCTTCGAGATCGAATGGGTGGACATCGCCGATCCGGACCTCAACAGCGCCACGCTGGCCTCCAAGGTCGGCAACGTCACAGCCAGCGGCCCCTACCGTCAGGCCTATGCCAACGGCGCTGCCATCTTCGGCGCCAACGAAGGCGTCTGGGTTGCCAACGGCAAGGTGTACTTCACCGACAAACAGGTCACCAGCAGCCCCAACCGTTCGGGCCGCATCTGGGCGCTGGATCTCGCTACCAACATGCTGATGGCCATCTTCGTCGGCAACGACATCACGGTCGGCAACTCGCCCGACAACATCTGCGTCAGCCCGCGCGGCGGCCTGATGTTCTGCGAAGACGGCAGCAGCTCCGGCCTCAACGCCGCTGGCCAGACGGTGACCGGCCGCGCCATGCGCCTGATGGCCCTGCACCCGAACGGCAGCACCTACGAGTTCGCCGCCAACAACTACAACTTCACGGCTGCGCAACTGTCTGCTGCGGGCAAGGCTGGCGCCACCACCGGCGACCAGCGCGGCACCGAATGGTGCGGCTCGTGTTTCAGCCCCGACGGCCGCGTGCTGTTCGCCAACCTGCAAGCGCCCGGCATCACCGTGGCCATCACCGGCCCGTGGGCCAGCGGCACGCTGTAATTCACCAGATCAGGACATCCATCATGAAGAAACTTCTCATCGCAGCCCTGCTGTCCACCTCGCTGCCCGCCATGAGCGCCACGCTCACCGGTGGCGTGCTCAATGGCAACAGCTTCGCCGACTACTCCGGCGAAGGCCTGCTGGCTCTCGACATCAATGCCAACAACAGCGCACCGATCTCCTTCAACGTCAGCTTCAGCGCCAGCGAAATCGCTGCCGGCAGCGTGTCGTTCAACGCCGTGCTCAACAACTTCATCGCCGCTGGCATTCCCGGCGTGACGCTGGACTTCGGCAGCCTGTCAGTCACGGCTGCTTCGGTGCAATCGGCCTTCAATGCGGGCAACAGCGGCAAGTACAGCGTTTACTCTGCGGGCACCGGCAAATTCGTCGCCGCCAACAGCAACACACCTGCCGAATACTTCGGCGTGCTGGTCGGCAACCCCTACGGCAGTGCCGGCCTCGCTGACTGGCAAATCGCCACCAGCGGTCTCGTCGCCGGTCAGGACTACAGCTTCAGCATCCAGGCCGTACCCGAGCCGGGCGCTGTCCTGATGTTGCTGGCGGGCCTGGGTGTCGTCGGCCTCGCCCGCCGTCGCCGCGCCTGAGCAATCTGTCGGCACAAAGCCCCTGCCCGCCCATGCGGGCAGGGGCTTTTTTTCTATCCGGCATACAATGCGCCCACATTCGAACAAGAGGGAGTTGACGTGAGCGAAACCGTCAGTGTGGTGTTCAGAGGCGAGCTGCTGTCGGGCATTTCGCTCGAAGAAGCCAAGGCCCACGCAACCCTGGCCTTCAAGCTGAGCCCGGAGAAATGCGATGCGATGTTCGGCGGTCGCCCGGTCATCCTGCGCAAGGGCCTGCCGAAGAGCGAGCTCGACGCCTATCTGCTACGCCTGCAACGCGTCGGCCTGAAAGTTGAAGTGCGGCCTGAGGTGCTGACCGAAGCCGTCATGCCTGCGGCGGCACCCGTTGCTGCCTCCGTCGCTACAGCCAGTAACGCAACACCCGCCAGCCCTGCAGCGGCTGCATCCACCGGCCTCGCCGGCATGTCCCTGGTGCCCATGGCCGGGCCCCCCGCAGCAGAAGCTGTCGCCACGCCTGCTGCCGACGAAATGACCTGCCCCCAATGCGGCGAGGTGCAACCCAAACGCACCCTGTGTCGTGCCTGCTCGGTTGACATGCCGCGCTTCGCCGCTGCACAGGAACAGGCCGCGCAGGATGCCCGTACCGAAGAACGTATTGCTCGCGAAGGCGCACCGCGCACGGCGGCCATGCGCGCCGCGATGCTCAACGAAGAGCGCGCAAGCTTCATCGGCCTGTCCTTCGATCAGCGCATCAGCCGTACGACTTTCCTGCTGTCCACCTTCATCGGCACGGCACTGATGCTCTTCTCGGTGGCCGTTCCATACAAGGTGGGCTTCAACATCGGCGCTGTGCTGTTGATGGCGTTGAGCATCATCGTCCTGGTCGTCTGGAGCATCCGCATGACGGTGCTGCGGCTGCACGACCTTGGCTGGAGCGGTTGGCTATACCTGATCAACTTCGTTCCCATCCCCTTCGTAGGCCTCATCTTCTTCCTCATCCTCGTTTGCAAGCGTGGCAAGGAAGAAGACAACCAATGGGGCTCGCCAGCACCGGCCAGCAGCGGGGCCGGCATCGTGTTCAGTGGTCTCGCCTGCTTCATCTCTCTGGCCATCATGATCAAGACGATGGGTCAGGCAATCGAAGACCCGGCGTTCTTTGCCCGCATGACGGGCAAGGAACGCGCGGCATCCAGCAAAGAGATGGGTGACCCACTCGCCGGCTTTGATCCGCAGCGCAATGACATCGTCCTGTACAGCGCCAACGGCTGCAAAGCCTGCGATGCCATGCACAGCACGCTGCGTGGCTCCGGCCTGCACTTCACCGTGCGCTTCGTCGACCGCGACGCCGACAGCGCGCAAGACCTGATCGAGCGTCTCAACCGCGCCGGCATCGACGCGCAACGCGCCAACCTGCCCATGCTGGCCGTCAACAGCAAGCTGCTCGAAAACCCCACGCCAGGGCAGATCGCGCTGTATCTCAAACGCTAGGGCATCCAGGCCTCCCGTCAGACACAAGGCAGCACGTGATGAATCCCTATTCAGCACCAAGATCCGAGCTCGAAGAGCCGTCCGGCACGACGACAGACAGCCAGCTCGTGGCGATTGTCATCGGGGCCGCCATAGGAAATGGCATCAGCTATACCGTGCTATTCATCATGGGGCTCGTGTTCCTCTGGGTATTGGCAATGCAAGGCGTACCCGCGCAAGAAACCTATATGCAGGCCTACCAGTCTGTCCCGTATCTTGTGTCCTGTCACACCATCGGGTTCTTGTGCCTCATACCCGGCGGCTACTGGAGTGCCCGCCTCAGCAGGAACCGGCACCTGATGACTGCCGCTCTGGCTGGCGGCCTCGTTGTACTGTTCGCGCTGATGGCCAATCTGCTCCCGTACGAACTGCCCGTCCCCTTCTGGTCGCGCGTGGTGTCGGTTGTCGCATCCATTCCTGCCTACCTGCTCGGCGCTAAACTCTGGCAACGACGCACTTCGTGACCATGTCGCCGCGCAAGCGATGCAATCGCGACACCCTGCTCGATTCTTTCCGGAAACATTAATTAGCGACCCGGGCTCCTGCACAGTCCATGCCGGAGCCCGTTGTGCATCACCTCACTCGTCCAGCACAGCCTGCCAGGTCGTCACGTTCCACTTCGTCGCGAACAGTTGCTTGATCGCCGGCTCGGCGCGCTGACGGATCGCCGCGGCGTCGGGTGTGCTGACCGTCATGCCGCCCGCCTTGAGCTGGGCGATGATGCCGGCCTCGCGTTGCTGGATGGTCTGCGTACCCCAGGCTGCAGCGGCCTTCAACGCGGCGCTCACAGCTTTCTGCTCGGCCGGCGCCAGCTCCTTGCGGAAGAAGCAGGCATTGGCCATCTGCATGCCGAAGCCGACGAGGTGATTGGTCAGCGTCAGCTGCTTCTGCACTTCGTTGAGTTTGAGCGACTGGATCTGTGTGAGGTCACCCTCGGACGCCGTCGCCGCACCGCTCTTGAGCGCGTCGTAGATGCCGGGCAGAGGCACCTGCACCGCTTCGGCATCAAGCGCCTTCCACACCGAGATCCAGTCCGGCACCGGCGGCAGGCGCAGCTTGAGGCCCTTGAAATCGGCCGGCGTATTGATCGGTGCATTCGACGTGAACTGGCGATAGCCGCGATAGACCGGGTCGAAGCTCACCAGCTTGCCGTTCGCTTCCAGCTTCGCCGCCATCGCCGTGCCGGCCTTGCCGGCCCACACGCGCTGCAGGTGGGCAAAGTCGCGGATCACATACGGCCCGTTGAAGAAGAAATACTCCGGCGCCCAGTCCTGGATCGGTTGTCCGCCCGTCAGCAGGATGTCGCCCACGCGCTTGTCGGCCTCGCAGGGCTGCATGGCAGGGTCGATGCTCTGCTCGTTGAGCACGCTGGTCTGGATCGTCACCGTGATGTGCGGTGCCGTCCTGGCGAGTTCTTCCTTGAATTTTGCGGCCGTATCGGCCAGCAGGTGACCGTTGGCAAACGGGGTCACCACGCGCACGGTGCGCGGGGAAAGGGGCGGCTGGCTGGCGCAGGCGGCGAGGGCAAGCGCGAGGACGGACAGACTGAGGACTTTCATCGATGACTCCTTGAAGCGGGTGTGAAAATGCAAACAGTGAGACCTGAGGATTCCGGCAACCAGAATAGCGAGTTTTCATGTTGGCGGTTTGACGCAACAAGGGCCCGAAAACTGCGGTGTTATCCGCGCATTGACCCTGCCGGAAGCGCCCCGTAAGCTCCCCCGCCTTCAGCACCACTTTCCCGTCTCGTCCCTCCATGCGCGCCTGCGGCATCGACTTCGGCACCTCCAACTCCACGGCTGCGCTCTGTGACGCCAGCGGCCCGCGTCTGCTGCCGCTCGAAGACGACAAGCTCACCCTGCCCTCGGCGGTGTTCTTCAACCTCGACGAAGACTCGCTGGCCTTCGGCCGCGCCGCACTGGCCGAGTACCTCGAAGGCTACGAAGGCCGCCTGATGCGCGCCATGAAGAGTCTGCTGGGCAGCAGCCTGATGGATGCCGGCACCGAGATCGGCGGCCGCCACTTGCCGTTCCGCCAGCTCATCGGCAACTTCATTGGCGAGATCAAACGGCGTGCCGAACGTGCCCATGGTCATGCACTCGACGCCGTTGTCGTCGGCCGCCCGGTGCGCTTCGTCGACGAAGACGAAGCCGCCGACCAGACAGCGCAGGACACGCTGGAGCAGATCGTGCGCGGCCTCGGTTTCCGCGAAGTCAGCTTCCAGTTCGAACCCATCGCCGCCGCCCACACCTACGAGCAAGGCATCACGCGCGAAGAACTCGTGCTGGTCGTCGACATCGGCGGCGGTACCTCCGACTTCTCGTTGATCCGCCTCGCGCCCGAACGCCGTCACGTCACCGACCGCAGCAGCGACCTGCTCGGCAACACCGGCGTACACATCGGCGGCACCAACTTCGACCGCCAGCTCTCGCTCGCCGGCGTGATGCCCGAGCTGGGCATGGGCGGCCTGCTCAAGAGCGGCGCGAGCTTCCCGAACAGCATCTTCTTCCAGCTTGCCACCTGGCACACCATCAACCAGGCCTACGGCCGCAAGGTCTGGTCCGGCCTGCAATCGCTGGCACCGAACATCGCCGACATGCCGCGCTTCGACCGCCTGCTGCGCCTGGTGCACAAACAGGCCGGCCACGCCCTCGCGATGCGCGTCGAAGCCGCCAAGATCGCGCTCTCTGACCTGCCCGCCACGGATCTCGCACTCGACGAAGCCGAAGAAGGCTTGCTCATCACGTTGACGCGCGACAACTTCGAACGCGCCATCGAGATGGAAATCATGCGCATCGTCGACGCTGCAGAAGCCTGCCTGCAGCAAACCGGCGTCGATGCCGACAGCATCGACACCCTGTTCTTCACCGGCGGCTCATCGGCCGTGCCCGCACTACGCAACGCCCTGCGCCAGCGTTTCGCCAAGGCACGCAGCGTCGAAGGCGATCTCTACGGCAGCGTCGGCTGTGGCCTCGCGGTGGTGGCGCAGCAGCGCTACGGCTGAACCCGGCACAAAGCAAAAGGGCCGCTTGCGCGGCCCTTTTTCATTCGCGGAAGAACTCAGGCCTTGCGACGACGCGCGAAGCCCAGGCCGACGATGCTCAGGCCTACCAGTGCGAGGCTGGCCGGCTCGGGAACCGCACCGCCGTCGATCACGATGTTGTCGATTTCCAGCTCGTTGTCGCCGCCGGTCAGCGTAAACCAGCTGATGTTGCTGAAAGCGCTACCGAAACCGTGCGTGACCGCACCGTAGGAATAGTAATCACCGCCCAGTGCAACCGATGTGCCATTCGAGCCGGTCAGGATCCAGTTGCCGTACTTGATGTAGGTATCGAAGCTGGTCAGGCTGAACATGGCGCCATTCATGTTGACGCGAATGCCATAGCCACCGTGAATGTCGAAGCCCGCGCTGCTGCCGTAGCTGCCCGTGATGTGTGCGTGATCATACTCACCGGTCAGCGCAACGCGCACACCTGACTCGCTCCAGACGCTGCCGTAGGTGCCACCATAAGCAGACTCGTAATAGGTCCCATAGACCAGGTACTGGTAGCCAGCCGTTGCGCCCGAAGACGTTGTCACATTACCGGCGGCATCTTCAAAAGTGATGGTCGTGGCGTTGGCCGTTGCCATCAGGGCAAATGCGGCGAGTGCGGCGAAAAGCTTGTTCATTGTTCTGTTTCTCCCTCGGGGTTTGTTCTGGAAACTGCGTGTGCGCATTCAAACAAGTGACCCCCTGCAAGGCGAGCAACAATTTCACACAATCTCAATATTCATCAAAATCGACACCTGTATTCCGTGACGCAGTTGGCAGATCCGGAGGGCGTAAACGACAGCGGGGCCGCATTTGCGGCCCCGCTGCCTTGCAGGCTGTGTGTCCGGATCAGGACTTCACGAACAGCGTCACCAGCGGCTCGCCGGCAACCTCGCGGCTCCAGTGGCCATGGATTTCGGGGTTGAAGGTGGCGCCTTCAGGCAGGGTGTCGGCCGAGTAGAAGTGCTCGCCTGCATTGAAACGGCGGGCACTCCCGTCGGCCAGGATGATATCCATCGCGCCGCTGAGGATGAAGACCCATTGCGGATCCTTGGTCACGTGCATCTGGCTCTTGAAGCCGACCGGGCTCTGGCGCAGCTGCACACCGCTGGCGGGCGTGATCTTCGACAGCATGGCGTTGGGATTGCCTTCGGTAAGGGCGATCTGCTCTTCGCGGAATTTCGCCTTGCCGTCGGTATCGGTGTACAGGATCACTTGCGTGAAGGTAGCGGACATGGAGTCTCCTTGTTGAACTGCGAGCTGCTGAAAATCAGTTGAGGCCGTCGGCCGAGCGCACGAGCACCTTGCCACCCACGAAGCGCACGCTGACGCCGCGCTTCTCGTCGCCCCAACGGCAGCTGCGCGTCACCAGAACGTCGTTGCAGCTGGTCGGCTTGCCGAGGATGCTGACGACTTCGTCATAAGACATACCCACGCTGACACGCTCGTAGTTGGCTAGGGTGAGCTTGCTGCAGGCGGTGAGTACAAGCACCAACGCCAGCAGGAGGAAGGCGGGACGGAACATGGCGAGGCTCCGGGGGACGGAAAACAGCATTGTGAACGTGATTGCGTGCTGGCGGCCAGACCGGACAGCGGATGAATCGATGAACTCGATTTATGCAGCATTTTTATACCGCGCCTCTTAAGCTGCACTCATCGCATTCCCTGACACGGCTAGATGAAGCGCTCTCCCTCCCTGCACGATGGCTGGCAGCACCGACCCGGCATGGGTTTCGTGGTGGCCACGCTGGCTGTGGCGGCACTTTCCGCCGTACTGGCCCCCTGGCGCAATGTGCTGGACGCCGCCAACATCGTGATGCTGTACCTGCTGATCGTGGTGGGTGTGGCGCTCGTCTTCACGCGCGCTGCTGCGATCTTCAGCGCGGTGCTGGGGGTAGCCGCCTTCGACTTCTTCTTCGTCACGCCGCGTTTTTCGTTTGCCGTCGGCGACGCGCAATACCTGCTGACCTTCGCCGTCATGCTGGTTGTCGGCCTCGTCCTGACCCAATTGACGGCCGGTCTGCGCCAGCAGGCCATGCGGGCCACACAACGCGCTGGCCAGGTCACGGCACTCTACGAACTGGCACGTCAGCTCACCGGCGCAGCCAGGGCAGCCCAGGTCGACGAACTGGTGCGCGCGTTCGTCGCACACACACTCGGTGGTCATTGCGAACTGTGGCTGGCGCTGCGCGGCGGGCAACCGGTGCGCGTCGAAGACGGCGCCTCCCATGTGCCGCTGGAACTGGGCATGGTGTTCGCCAACGGCAACCCGCTGGAACACGATGACGAGCGTCACCCGGGACATCGTTGCCTGCTGCTGGCGCTGGAAGCACCGATGCGGCGCCGTGGCGTCTGCCTGCTGGCCCTTCCCGGCACACTCATCGACGAAGAGACGCGACACTCGGCGCGCATGCTCGCCTCGCTGGCCGCAATCGCGCTGGAGCGCCTGCACTACGTCGAGGTCGCACACTCCGCCACGCTGGAGATGGAAACCGAGAAACTGCGCAACGTGATCCTCTCCGCGTTGTCGCATGACATCCGCACACCGCTGACCGTGATGCTGGGACTTGCCGACACGCTGCGGCAGCCGCAGACGCTGGACCCGGCGCAGGTGCGCGAACTGTCCGGCGCGATCCACGGCCACGCCACGCGTCTCAACGACCTCGCGCACAAGCTGCTGGACATGGCGCGTCTGCAATCCGGCACCCTGCGCCTGCGCAGCGAGTGGCAATCCATTGAAGAGATCGTCGGCGCCGCACTGGCTACCGTCACGCTGGACGAAGCACAGGTGCAGGTAGACCTGCCTGCCGATCTGCCGCTGGTGGAGTTTGACGCCGTACTCATCGAGCGCGTGCTGTGCAACCTGCTCGACAACGCCGTACGCCACGCGGGCAGGCGCGCATCCATCCGCATCCATTGCACGCTTGCAGCCGACACGCTGAGCCTGCATGTGGCCGACCAGGGCCCGGGCCTGCCGGCCGATCATGCCGACTGGCTGTTCCAGCCCTTCCAGCGCGGGCCCGCATCGGGCGGTGGTGGCGCCGGCCTGGGCCTCGCCATCTGCCGCACGATTGCGCGTGCACACGGTGGCGAGCTGTCTGCAGACAATTCGCCGGAAGGTGGCGCAGTCTTCAGCCTGCGCCTGCCGCGTCGCGAACCCCCGCGCATCGAAGCCGAAGGGGAGGGTGCATGAGCACCGACGCCCCCATCCTCGTACTCGACGACGAGCCCGACATCCGCCGCTTCGTCGCCATGAGCCTAGGCGCCGAAGGCTGGCGCGTCGTACAGGCCGCCAGCGCCGACGAAGCCCTGCAGTGCCTGGCGCAACAGATGCCACGCCTCGCCCTCGTCGACCTCGGCCTGCCGGATCGCGACGGCGTCGAGCTCGTGCGCGAGTTACGCGGCTGGAGCAGCGTCCCCGTGCTGGTGCTGTCGGCACGCAGCGAAGAGCGCGACAAGATCCGCGCGCTCGATGCCGGCGCCGACGACTACCTCGTCAAGCCTTTCGGCGTTGGCGAGCTGCTGGCCCGCGTGCGCGCCCTGCTGCGCCGTGCGGCCCCGCAGGACGAATCGCCACAGCTGCGCTTCGGCGAAATCGACATCGACTTCGCACGCCGACGCGTGACACGCAGTGGCGCCGAAGTGCACCTCACGCCCATCGAGTTCCGCCTGCTGACGGCCTTCGTCGCCGGCCGCGATCGCGTGCTGACGCATCGCCAGCTGCTGCGCGAAGTGTGGGGCCCCAGCTTCGTTGACAGCCCGCACTACCTGCGCGTCTACGTCGGCCACCTGCGGCAGAAACTCGAAGTCGATCCGGCGCGCCCGCGCCACTTCGTCACCGAGACCGGTGTCGGCTACCGCTTCTGTCCTTGAGTCAGATCCCTGCCATGCCTCCTGTATGTCATTCCCGCGAAAGCGGGAATCCAGTGACTTCCTCCACCCGCACAAACGACGCTGGATTTCCGCGAGTTCTACAAACCTCGCGGGAATGACGGTCTTTGCGCATCTGACATGTAGTGATTCCACCATGAGCCAGTCACACGACAAGCAATCGCTCTCCACCCTCACACTCGCCGCCCTCGGCGTGGTCTTCGGCGACATCGGCACCAGCCCGCTGTACGCGATGAAGGAAGCCTTCGCGCAGACGCATTACCCCCTGCCGGTGGTCGCCGACAACGTGCTGGGCATCCTCTCGCTGATGGTGTGGAGCCTGCTCGTCATCGTCAGCTTCAAGTACGTGATGATCGTGCTGCGCGCCGACAACCACGGCGAAGGCGGCGTGGTGGCGCTGATGGCGCGCGTCGTCGAGCAGGCGAAAGACCGCCCGCGCAAACGCAACTTCGCGATCTGGGCCGGCCTGTTCGGTGCGGCGCTGTTCTACGGTGACGGCGTCATCACACCAGCCATCTCGGTGCTGTCAGCAGTCGAAGGACTCGAAGTCGCCACGCCCGCCTTCACGCCCTTCGTGCTGCCGATCACCGTGGGCATCCTGATCGGCCTGTTCTGCGTACAGAGCAAGGGCACGGCCAAGGTCGGTACCTTCTTCGGCCCCATCGTCTGCGTGTGGTTCGGCGCACTGGCCCTCATCGGCGTCAGCAACATCGTCGCGCATCCGCAGGTGCTGACGGCGCTGTCACCGCATTACGCATTGGGTTTCCTCCTCACGCACCAAACTGTCGGCTTCCTCGCCATGGGCGCGGTGTTCCTCACCGTCACCGGCGGTGAGGCGCTGTACGCCGACATGGGCCACTTCGGCAAGAAGCCGATCCGCCTCGCCTGGGTCTGCCTCGTGCTGCCCGCGCTGCTGCTCAACTACTTCGGCCAGGGTGCACTCTTGATCGCTGACCCCGAGGCCGCGCGCAATCCCTTCTACCTCTCGGTGCCCGATTGGGGCCTTTACCCGATGGTGGGCCTCGCTACCGCCGCCACCGTCATCGCCTCGCAGGCCCTCATCACCGGCGCCTTCTCGGTAACACGCGAGCTGATCCAGCTCGGCTACTGCCCGCGCATGAACATCCGCCACACCTCGGGTTCGCAAATGGGGCAGATCTACATGCCCTTCGTGAACTGGGCGCTGCTGGTCCTCGTGATCCTCGTCGTGCTGGGCTTCAAGAGTTCGTCGGCCCTCGCCGCTGCGTATGGCATCGCCGTCACGCTGACCATGCTGGTCACCACGATCCTCGCCTTCTCCGTCGCGCGTCGCGACTGGCAGTGGCACAACCTGCTGGCGCTCGCCGTGTTCGGCCCGCTGTTGATCGTCGAGCTGGTCTTCCTGGCCGCCAACGCGACCAAGATTGCCGACGGCGGCTGGTTCCCGCTGGTCTTCGGCAGTGTGATCTTCCTGCTGCTGACCACCTGGCGCACCGGACGCGAATACCTGACTGCGCGCATGGCCAACGACAGCGTGCCGCTGGTGCCCTTCATCCGCAGCATGGAGCATGAAACCGTGCTGCGTGCCGACCACACGGCCGTGTTCCTCAACCCGCGCCCCGAGCAGGTGCCCAATGCCCTGCTGCACAACCTCAAACACAACCGCGTACTGCACGACAAACTGATCTTCCTGACCGTCAACTTCATGCCCGTGCCACGCCTCGAGATGTCGCAACGCGTGCTCGTCGAACGCATCTGCCACAACGCGCATCGCGTCAAAGTGTTCTTCGGCTTCATGGAAACACCCGACATCCCCGCTGCGCTGGAGTGGGCCGAAGAGCAGGGGCTGGAAGTCGATGCCTCCAGCGTGTCCTGGTTCATCAGCCGCGAGACCCTGCTGCCCACCCCCGGCGAGGGTATGCCGGTGTGGCGCGAGCGCATCTTCGAGCTGATGTTCCGCAACGCCACGCCCGCGACCCGCTTCTTCCAGCTACCGCCGGGACGAGTGGTCGAACTGGGCAGCCAGATCGCCATCTGAACAGACCAAGGGCGCCCCTGCCCGTCAGTCGGCCCTGAGATAGTCGCCCCGCAGCAGCCGAGGCATACTGCGGGGCCGAATGCTGGCTCCGTCCCCGATGCTGCGCCGCTGCTACTCCCTGCTGCCCCTTGTCCTGCTTGTCACCAGCCTGCTCACCGGCTGCGGCATGTTTGGCGAAACGCTGCCCGACAAGCCGGGTGCGCCGGTCGCCGCGTCGAGCAGCAGCGCAAAGTCGAGCTCACCCGCACGACCCACGGCCCCACGCAGCAGCTCTTCGTCGAGTGCACCGCCGCCGCTGCCCGCTACCTACGACCTGCCGCAAACCATTGCCACCTTCAAGCGCCTGCTGCCCGCACGCGTCACTGACGCCAACGACTGGGCCAACGACGTGGGCATCGCCATGGGCGCGCTGCGCATCCCGCTGACGCCCGACAACGTCTGTGCCGTGCTGGCCACCATCGAACAGGAATCGAGCTTCTCTGCCGACCCCGAAGTGCCCAACCTGCCGACCCTCGTCAAACGTGAGATCGAGGTGCGCCGCAGCCGCTACAGCATCCCCGAAGTCATCGTCGAGAAAGGTCTGCAGCAGAAGAGCCGCGACGGCCGCAGCTGGGGCGCCCGTGTCGACGCCCTGCGCACCGAGTCCGACGTCAGCCTGCTCTACGAAGAACTCAGCGGGCTACTGCCGGACGTCGCACGCAAATACCAGCCCGACAACCCCGTGCACACTGCCGGCGCAATGCAGGTGAACGTGGCGTTTGCCGAAGAGCACGCCAAACAAAAGCCTTATCCCTGGGGCCGCGTCGCCTCCGTGCGCCGCGAAACCTTCACACGCCGCGGCGGCCTCTACTTCGGCGTAGCCCTGCTGCTCGACTACAAGGTCGCCTACGACCACCCGCGCTACCGCTTCGCCGACTACAACGCGGGCCGCTTCGCGAGCCGCAACGCCGCCTTTCAGCAAGCCCTGTCGCGCATCAGCGGGCAGGCGCTCGCGCTCGATGGCGACCTGCTGATCTACGAGGGCATCAACCGCCCCTCACCCACGCCCAGCAACACGCAGAAGGTGCTCGAAAGTCTGTCCGCCTCGCTGGGCGTACCGCGCGCCGACGTGCGCCGCGAACTGCTGCAGGAGAAGAGCGAAGCCTTCGAGAAGACACGCCTGTGGCAACGCGTCTTCCTGATGGCCGACGCCGCCGCCAAGCAGACCCTGCCGCGCTTCATCCTGCCGCAGATCGCCGTGCAGAGCCCCAAGTTCAAACGCACGCTGACCACCACCGGCTATGCGGCCTCGGTGGAACAGCGCTGGAGCACCTGCATGGCCCGCCAGCGCGCCAGCCACGGGCTCTGAAGACATGTACAAACTGGGGATTCCTGCTGGCACGGAATGGGTGGAGCACATCCATCCAGCGAGCTATCAGCTTCAAGCCATCGAAGGTGGCACGCGTCTTTTTGCCGGTGTGCCGGGCGGAGAGCCCGCGATCTTCCGCCAGCTTGTGGCATCACTGACGCCGCCCTTCTTCCTGCTGTACATCCTGCATACACCGCGCGGCGAAGGCGAGCCCGGACGCTATCAAAGCCCCGCGATAGATATCGATACCTTCAACGGCTTCATGGATGAATTCGGCTCGTTCCTGTCGAAGGATGCGCGCTTCGACATCTGGGCTCACTCACCTGCCGAAAATGCCACCGTGGTGTGGGATCGTCACAACGAGGTGTTCGGCTACGGCCCGCTGCCACGCTTTGAGCTCGTGCTCAAGGGGCTGGGATTCTCCGAAGGCGGCGGCGCAAGCGTTGTCGCGCATCAACACTGCTATCACGAAGCCTTCGACGCGCAGGCCGCACGTTTGCTCACGACATTCGACTGGTCCCGCTCGCCGCTGCAGGAACAGGACGAGCAGTAAAGCCGCGAGCCGGCCTACACTACGCCCCCAAGAACAAGGGGGCTGGATGAGTCACAACTCACTGAAGCAACAGCTGGCAAAGCTGCGCGCAGGCCTGAAGAGCCTGTTTCCCGCCATGGCCGGTGGCGATGCTGAAGAACGCATCCGCGCCTGCGTCGGCGCCTTGCTGGGCATCCTCGTCACGGGCTTCGTCGGCCGCGCCGTGGCGGGTGAAGCCGGCAGCCTGCCCTGGTTGATCGCACCGATGGGCGCCTCGGCCGTGCTGCTGTTCGCCGTGCCGGCCAGCCCGCTGGCCCAGCCCTGGTCCATCATCGGCGGCAACCTCGTCGCCAGCATCGTCGGTGTCGGCTGCCACCTCGCCTTGCCCGATGAACCCATCATGGCCGCCGGTGTAGCCATCGGCCTTGCCATAGGCGGCATGCTGGCGCTGCGCTGTGTGCATCCGCCCTCCGGCGCCGTGGCGCTCACCGCGGTGCTCGGCGGGCCGGCCGTGCACAAGCTGGGCCTGGGCTTCGTGCTGGCGCCCGTGATGCTCAACTCCTTCTGCCTGCTGGGCATGGCCATCGCGTTCCACCATCTTTGCGGTCGCCCCTATCCGCAGCGTGCGCGCCCGCTCAGTGCTGCACAGAAGCGCGAACACGAAATCTCGGCCGCCAGCCGCGCCGGCTTCAGCGACAGCGATCTCGACGAAGTGCTGGCCGGCTTTCCGCAGATGCTCGACATCCGCCGCGAAGACCTGCAGCAGCTGCTGCAACAAGCCGAGGCGCACGCCTACAAACGCCGCTTTGGCGAAGTCGTCTGCGCCGACATCATGGCGCGCAAGGTCGTCTACGCCGAATACGCCACGCCGCTCGACGAAGCCTGGGCGCTGATGCGCGAGCACGGCATCAAGGCCCTGCCCGTCATCGACCGCGCGCGCCGCGTGATCGGCATCGTCACGCAGGCCGACTTCATGAAACACGCTGCGGCCGACGGCCACGAACACATCGCCAGCGGCCTGCGCCGCCTGCTGCGCCGGAACCGCAGCACGCACAGCGACAAGCCCGAAGCCGTCGGCCAGATCATGAGCAAGCCTGCGCAGACCGCGCAGACTGACCTGCACATCACCGAGCTGGTGCCCCTGCTGGGTGGCGACGGTCACAGCCACATCCCCATCGTCGATGACGAACGCCGCCTTGCCGGCATCATCACCCAGCGCGACCTCATCGTGGCGCTCTACCGCGGGCGCCTGGAGCCGGGTTGAAATCCCGCACCAGCTCCCTCATCTGAAGGGAACCCGCGCACTACGCAACTGTCTTTAACAGTGCGTGCAGAAGCGCGCTTTTCCTCAAGGTGACAACGATGTTCAACTGGTTCAAGACCACCCTCCTGATGGCGGCCATCATGGCCCTGTTCGGCGTGATCGGTGCCATGATCGGTGGCAAGTCCGGCATGCTGCTGGCGCTCGTCTTCGGCGGCGCCATGAACCTGTTCTCCTACTGGTTCTCCGACAAGATGGTGCTGCGCATGTACAACGCCCAGCAGGTAGACGAAACAAGTTCGCCCTACCTCTACAACATGGTGCGCGAACTGGCACAACGTGCCGGCCTGCCCATGCCCAAGGTCTACATCATCAACGAGCAGCAGCCCAACGCGTTCGCGACCGGCCGCAACCCGGCCAACGCGGCCGTGGCCGCCACAACGGGCATCATCCAGATGCTGTCGGAACGCGAACTGCGCGGCGTGATGGCGCACGAACTGGCCCACGTGAAGCACCGCGACATCCTCATCTCGACGATCTCCGCAACCATGGCCGGTGCCATTTCGGCGCTCGCCAACTTTGCAATGTTCTTCGGTGGGCGCGACAGTGAAGGCCGCCCGGTCAACCCCATCGCCGGTATCGCCGTCGCGTTGCTCGCCCCGTTGGCTGCCAGCCTGATCCAGATGGCCATTTCGCGTGCCCGCGAGTTCGAAGCCGACCGTGGTGGTGCCGAAATCAGTGGCGATCCGATGGCCCTTGCCCGTGCACTGGAAAAGATCCACGCCTACGCCAGCGGCATTCCGATGTATACGGCCGAAGCACACCCTGAGACGGCGCAGATGATGATCATGAATCCGCTGTCAGGCGGTGGTCTTGCGGGTTTGTTCTCGACCCACCCGCGCACCGAAGAACGTGTGGCGCGTCTGGTGGCAATGGCGCGGGGTGGTTGAACCCAAGGTTTGCCGCCTAAAAAGCCCCTGCATCTATTCAGGGGCTTTCTCAATGAACGAAAAACCGCGAAGAGAGCGCAGAACGATGGGGCTAGTAGTCGCGGTCCTGTTCATGCTGTTTTTGATCTGCTTGATGACGTACTCGGTGCATCACGTTTTTCCGGATGGGAAGAGCCTCACCGGTTGGAGTTTCGTACTTTTCTGGCTACGTGAGCTATTTGTTCTAGTTTTGTTAGCCGTCGTTACTGTTGCGATTTGCATAGCATGGCTGTGGGACGTCGTTCAACGACTGTTGAGAAAGCGCGTACGATGACGTACCACATGCTGGGTGGGCACGCCGTACCCACCCAGCAAGACTCCCGCATTTCGCCGACACACTTGTTCCATGCCCGATACCCCTCAGCAACAGGAATGGCTGGCCCTGCAAAGCCAGTTTGCCGCCCACGAAGCTCACGCACTGCAGTTGCGCATGCTGGCTGTCGCAGTTTTCGTCCTGATATTCGGCCTGGGCTGGAATCTGCGCGTGCTGGGCCTGGCCCTGCTGATGCTGTGGCTGCTCGAAGCCATGCTGCGCACCACCCAAGGCCGACTCGGTCAGCGTTTGCTGCTGCTTGAAGCGGGCGGCACGCCTGGCCTGCAGCTGCACAGCTGGTGGACGGCGCAACGTGGTGGTGCTGTGGCGCTCCTCAGCGCTTATGCCTGTGCCGCGCTGCGTCCCACGGTGGCCCTGCCCTACGTACTCCTGCTGATTGGCACGGCTTGTCTGCGCTTCCTGTAACGCTCAGAGCACCAGCACCGCGCGGAAATCATTGACGTTGGTGCGCGTCGGCCCGGTCAGGATCAGGTCGTCGAGTTCGTCGAAGAAACTGTAGGCGTCGTTGTCATCGAGCCGGTCACGCGCTGACAGGCCCAGCTGGCGTGCGCGCTGCAGGGTGTCCGGCCCCATGATGCAGCCGGCATTGTCTTCGCTGCCGTCGATACCATCGGTGTCCAGCGCCAGCGCGTAGATGCCTGCTTCGCCCTCCAGCGCACAGCTCAGCGACAACAGGAACTCGGCATTGCGGCCGCCGCGCCCTTCGCCGCGTACGGTCACTGTCGTCTCACCACCCGAGATCAGCACGCACGGCGCCGGCAGTGGCTGGGCATGGCGGCGGATCTGCTTGGCCATGCCGGCATGCATGCGTGCCACGTCACGTGATTCACCTTCGATGGCGTTGCCGAGAATGCAGGGCGTGACGCCGGCACTGCGCGCAACCTCGGCCGCCGCTTCGAGTGCATCTTGCGCGGTTGCCACCACGTGAACTTCATTGTTCGCAAAAACCTCGTTGCCCGGCTTGGGACTTTCACCCGCGCCACTTTCGAGCAAGGCATGCACCGACTGCGGCACCGCAATGGCATAGCGCTTGAGCACAGCCAGCGCATCGGTGCAGCTCGTCGGATCAGGCAAGGTCGGGCCGGATGCAACGATGCCGGGATCGTCACCGGGCACGTCGGAGATCACGAGGGTCACGCAACGCGCAGGTGCTGCGGCCAGCGCGAGGCGGCCGCCCTTGATGGCCGACAGGTGCTTGCGCACGCAGTTGAGCTCGGCAATCGATGCGCCCGAACGCAGCAGCGCACGATTGACAGCCTGTTTGTCGGCCAGGCTGATGCCGGGCGCGGGCAGGCTCAGCAGGGCCGAGCCGCCACCCGAGATGAGGCACAGCACGAGATCGTCGGCCGTAAGGCCCTGCACGGCCTGCAGGATGCGTTGCGCGGCGATCTCGCCCGCGTTGTCGGGCACCGGGTGCGCGGCCTCGATGACTTCGATGTGCTCGCACTCCACGCCATGCTCGTAACGCGTCACCACGAGGCCCGACAACGGGCCGCGCCATTGCTGCTCGACAACGCGCGCCATCTCGGCCGCTGCCTTGCCGGCACCGATGACGACGGTGCGGCCGCGCGGCTCCGGCGGCAGGTTGCCGGGCAGGCAGCGTACGGGCGCCACGGCGTTGATGGCCGCGAAGGCCATCTGCTGCAGGAGTTTGCGGGGGTCGGCAATCATCGCGAAGGCTTTCTCAGGAACCGATCTCGAAGTCGGCGAGGCGCTCCAGCGCGCGCACCATGCCAGAGTGATCCCATTGCGAGCCGCCCTGCGCGGCGCAACTGTTGAACAGCTCCTGCGCCGTCGCGGTGTTGGGCAGCGACACACCGACGGCACGCGCGGTCGACAGCGCGAGGTTGAGATCCTTCTGGTGCAGCTCGATGCGGAAGCCTGGATTGAAGGTGCGCTTGATCATGCGCTCGCCATGCACTTCGAGCACGCGCGAGTTGGCGAAGCCACCCATCAGGGCCTGGCGCACACGCGCCGGGTCAGCGCCGGCCTTGGCGGCGAGCAACAGCGCTTCACTGACCGCTTCGATGTTGAGCGCAACGATGATCTGGTTGGCGACCTTGGTGATCTGCCCGTCGCCGACGCCACCGACGAGGGTGATGTTCTTGCCCATCTTCTCGAACAGCGGCTTGACGCGTTCGAACACCGCTTCGTCACCACCACACATGATGGTCAGCGTCGCAGCCTTGGCACCGACTTCACCACCCGACACCGGCGCATCGATGTAGTGCGCGCCGAGTGCGGCGATCTTCGCGGCGAATTCCTTGGTGGCGACGGGCGAGATCGAGCTCATGTCGATGACGACCTTGCCGGCGCTGATGGCCGACGCGACGCCATTCGTGCCGAACAAAACCTCTTCGACATGCGGCGTGTCGGGCACCATGGTGATGATGATGTCGGCGTTGCGTGCGACTTCGGCTGACGTCGCACAGACCGTGCCGCCAGCTTGCGTCAGCTCGCCCGGCACGCCGCTACGGCTGTGCAGGTAGAGCGTGTGGCCGGCGGCGATGAGGTGACCAGCCATGGGCGCACCCATGATGCCGAGGCCGATGAATCCGATTTTCTGCATGTGAAGCTCCGGGAGAGAAAAGTGATCTGTGCGCTCAAGCCGCCTCGCTGCGCGTCGCCTTGAATTGCTGGAAGCGGCTGGCGAGCTGTTCGGAAGCGCGTGCGAGCAACGCAATATCGGCGCCGACTGCGGTGAAGCAGCAGCCCCACTCGATGTACTGGCGTGCCTGCGCTTCGTCGCCGGTGAGGATGCCGGCCGGTTTGCCGGCCGCGTTGATGCGTGTGATGGCGTCGCGGATGGCGCGCTGCACGTCGGCGTGACCGGGGTTGCCGATCTGGCCCATCGCGGCGGAGAGGTCGCCGGGGCCGATGAAGATGCCGTCGACACCGTCGATGGCCGCGATGGCTTCGATCTGCGCCAGCGCCTCGCTGGTCTCGACCTGCACGATCACGCATAGCTCGTCCTGCGCGCGGCCGTGGTAGTCCTTGATGCGACCGAAGCGCGAGGCGCGCGACAGGCCGGTGAAGCCACGCATGCCGCCCTCGGCAGGGTAACGCGTGGCCGCGACGGCGGCGGCGGCTTCGTCGGCGTTCTGCACATAGGGCACGAGGATGGTCTGCACGCCGATGTCGATGACGCGCTTGATGAGTACCTTGTCGTTCCAGGCGAGACGCACGACCGGGTGCGAACCGCCTTCGACGAGGGCCTGCAGTTGCTGGTGCAGCAGGAAGGTCTCGTTGGGCGAGTGCTCGGCGTCGAGCACAATCCAGTCGAAGCCGGCACCGCCGATGACTTCGGTGCTGACGTGATTCGACAGGTGCGACCACAGGCCGATCTGCAACTCGCGGTTGTGGATGGCGCGCTTGAAGGGGTTCAGGATCATTTCCATGTATTTCTCCCAGGCTCAGGCGGCCATGGCTTGCGCCATCTCGCGGCTGTAGTGGCGGCTCGCTTCGACGAGCATGCGGGTGTAAGGATGGCTGGGCGTGCTGCCGGTGAGGCTGGCGCTGTCGATGGTGTCGACGATCTCGCCGAGCTGCATCACGGCGACGCGGTCGCACAGGTGGGCGACAACGCCAAGGTCGTGCGTGACCAGCAAGTAGGTGAGGCCGTCGCGCACGCGCAGGTCGGCGAGCAGGTTGAGGATCTCGGCCTGCACCGACACGTCGAGTGCCGAGGTCGGTTCGTCGAGCAGCAGGATGCGCGGTTCGAGGATCAGCGCACGCGCAATCGCCACGCGCTGACGCTGGCCACCCGAGAGCTGGTGCGGATAGCGGTAGCGGAAGGCGCGCGGCAGGCCGACCTTGTCGAGAATGGCGTCGATGCGCGCGCTGCGGTCGCCGATGCCGTGGATGGCCAGCGGTTCGCTGAGTGCGGTCTCGATGGTGTGGCGCGGATGCAGCGAGCCATAGGGATCCTGGAAGACCATCTGCAGCTTGCGGCAGCGCGCGCGTTCGAGCTTGCGGCCGAGCGCTTCGCCATCGACGGCGAGGCTGCCCTGCCAGTGCGTGTACTGGCCGGCGAGGCAGCGCAGCACGGTGGTCTTGCCTGAACCGGATTCGCCGACGAGGCCGAAGGATTCGCCCTCGGCGACGCGGAAGTTCACGTCGCGCAGCACGCGGTTGGCTGCGGCCCCTTCGCCAAAGCTGAGGTCGAGGTGCAGCACGTCAATCATGGTTTTGTCGCTCACGTCTTCTCTCCTCAGGCGGCCAGCCAGGCCGGGTCACGCTGCAGCACGGGCAGACGTTCGCGGCGCTGGTCCACGCTGGGCAGAGCGGCCAGCAGGCCGCGGGTGTAGGGGTGCTGCGCCTTGTCGAGGTCCGCTGCGGCGATGGACTCGACAACGCGGCCGGCATACATGACCAGCACACGGTCGCAGAAGCTGCGCACGAGGTTGAGGTCATGGCTGATGAACAGCAGGCCCATGCCGCGCTGGCTGACGAGGTCGTCGAGCGTGGCGAGGACCTGCAGGCGCACCGATACGTCGAGCGCCGAAGTCGGTTCGTCGGCGATGACGATCTCGGGCTCGGTGATGAGCATCATCGCGATCATGATGCGCTGGCCCATGCCGCCCGACACTTCGTGCGGATACATGCCGAACACGCGCTGCGGATCGCGGATGCGCACGGCTTCGAGCATGGCCAGCGCGCGCTGCTCGGCTTCCTTGCGACTCACCTTGTTGTGAGCGAGGTAGGCCTCGGCAATCTGCTTGCCGACGCGCATCACCGGGTTCAGCGAGTACTTGGGGTCCTGCATGATCATCGACATGCGGCGACCACGGATGTCGCGCATGCTCTTCTCGCTGGCAGTCAGCAGATCGGTGTCGCCGAAGCGCAGCTTCTTCGCTTCGATGCGTGCGCTGCGCGGATGCAGGCGCAGCAGGCTGCGGCCGACCGTGGACTTGCCTGAGCCGGACTCGCCGACGATGGCGAGCTTCTCGCGACCCAGGGTGAAGGACACGCCGCGCACGGCATCGACGAGGCCTTCGGCAGTGGCGAAGCGAACGTAGAGATCTTCGGCTTCCAGCAGGGGGGCTGATGCAGTCATCTTGGATTCCATGCGTGTGTGGCTCACTCGCTGCGCGGATCGAGCAGATCGCGCAGGCCGTCGCCGAAGAGGTTGAAAGCAAGGCTCACCATCATGATGGCGGCACCGGGCATGGCGACCAGCCACCAGCACTCGAGCATGTAGCGGCGGCCGGCGGAGATCATGGCGCCCCACTCGGGTACCGGCGGTTGCGCGCCGAGGCCCAGGAAGCCGAGACCAGCGGCGGTGAGGATGATGCTGGCCATGTTCATGGTGAGACGCACGACCACCGAAGAGAGGCACATCGGCACGATGTGGCGCACGAGGATGCGCAGTGCAGTGGCGCCCTGCAGTTGCACGGCGACGATGTAGTCGGCCTTGCGCAGGCTCAGCGTCTCGGCGCGTGCGAGACGCGCGATCGGTGGCCAGGCGGTGAGCGCGATGGCGATGATGGCGTGGTCCAGACCCGGCCCCAGCGCTGCGACGAAGGCGAGAGCCAGCACGAGCCCCGGGAAGGAGATGAAGATGTCGGTGATGCGCATGAACAACGTGTCGATCCAGCCACCGAAGTAGCCGGAGACCACACCCACGGCGAGACCCACCGGGCCGACCACCACGGTGACCAGCGCGATGATGTAGAGCGTGATGCGCGAGCCGTAGACGAGGCGGCTGAAGATGTCGCGGCCGTACTCGTCGGTGCCGAACCAGTGTGTGGCGTCCGGTGCCTTGAGGGTGTTGCTGAGGTCCTGCGCGACGGGGCTGTGTGTAGCAATCCAGGGTGCGAAGGCGGCCAGCAACAGCAGACCGAGGATCACAGCGAGGCCGGCGACGGCGAGCGGGTTGCGGAACAGCTTGCGCAAGTTGCGCATCACGTTCTCGCGCAAGGCCTGCGTCGAAGACTGCGGTACGCCGCTGGCGGATGGTGTGGTGGCGGAGATTGTCATGGTCGTCATCTCAACGGGTCCGGGGATCAAAGACCTGGTAGAGCGCATCGGTCACCAGGTTGAGGGTCACGAAAATGATGCCGATCAGCAGCACGCAGCCCATCACGGCGTTCATGTCGCCGAGCAGCAGGCTGCTGGTGAGGTAGCTGCCGAAGCCGGGCCAGGCGAAGACGGTCTCGATCAGTACGGCGCCTTCGAGCAGACCACCGTAGGCCAGCGCGACGATGGTCAGCAGCTGCACGAGGATGTTGCGGAAGGCGTGGTTCCAGATCACCTCGCGCTCCGACAGACCCTTCACGCGGGCGGTAATGATGTATTCCTGCGACAGCTGGGCCAGCATGAAGCTGCGCGTCATGCGGGCGATGTAGGCCATGGAGTGCAGACCGAGAATGCAGGCCGGCAGGGTGATGTACTTGATGGCGCTGGCGAAGACCTCCCACTCGCCGGCGAGTGCCGAGTCGATGAGCAGGAGGCCCGTGCGCTTCTCGACGAGGCCGTCATAAGCGAGGTCGACGCGCCCCGCTCCGCCGGCCCAACCAAGCCAGGCGTAGAAGATGATGAGGCCCATCATGCCGAACCAGAACACCGGCACCGAGTAGCCACACAGGCTGATGACGCGCACTACCTGGTCGCCGGCACGGCCGCGCTTGGTGGCCGCGAAGACACCCAGCGGCACACCGACACAGGTGCCGAACAGGATGGCCAGCGTGGCGAGCTCGATGGTGGCGGGGAACACGCGGGCGATGTCGGTGGTGACGGAGTTGCCGGTCATCAGCGAGCGGCCGAGGTCACCGTGCAGCAGATCGCGCAGGTAGTAGCCGAACTGCACATGGAGCGGGCGGTCGAGACCCAGCTGCTGATAGACCTGCTGATAGGTCGACTGGTCGGCGTCCGAACCCACGATGGACAGCACGGGGTCCAGTGGCATCACACGGCCGATGAAGAAGGTCAGCGCGAGCAGGCCCAGCAGGGTCACGGCAACGATGACGAGGCGATGGCCGAGGCCGGCCGCGCGGTGCGCGGAGAGGCCAGGCAGGCGCAGGGTGAGGGCAGTCATGAAAAGCTCCGGGTGAAACGATGGCGTGGTGTCGTGGTGTCATGCCCGCCGTGCGGCAGCAGGCATGACGACATCACTCATTGCTTGTAGACGTCGCGCCAGTGCGTGGTGGCCGAAGGGTGCGAGCGGAAGTTGCGGATGTCCTTCTGCAGCACGACGGTCTCGACCATCTGCGACACGGGCTGGATGGCGCCGACCTGGCTGTCGTAGAGGCGTTGTACTTCCTGGTACATCTCGGTCTGCTTCTTGGCGTCCTTCTCGACTTCGGCCTTCTCGATCAGGGCATTGATCTCGGGGCTGATGAACGAGGTGCGCCAGCCCTGGAAGTTGGTCAGCTTGGCTTCGTCGCGATTGTCAGGGTTGTAGACCAGCGAGCGCAGGCTGCTGTGCGGGTGCGGTTCGGCACCGCCACCGCCGCGACCGACGATGATCTCGAAGTTGCGGTCGCGCATCGCGCCATACACCTGGTTGCCGGTGCCGGGCACCACGGCTGCTTCGATGCCGCCCAAAGCGAGCGTGGCCTGCAGGTTGGTGGCGATGTTGATGAAGGGCGGATCGGACAGCACGCGGATGGTGGCCTTGAAGCCGTTCGGGAAGCCCGCTTCGGCGAGCAGCTTGCGCGCCGTCGGCACGTCGAACTTGTAGCCGGGTTCGGGCAACGTTGCCGGCAGTCCCAGCTGCACGGGGCGCTGGTGGAAGGTGCCGTAGTTGGGCATGACGGTGTCGTTGATGCCCTTGTAGTCGATGAGGTTGCGGATGGCGAGGCGCACGCGCTTGTCGGCGAACTTCGGGTCTTTCATGCTCACTGCAACGTAGTAGACGTTGCCGCGCTTGACCGATTCGACGACCACCTTGGGGTTCTTCTTCATCGCTTCGACGTCGGGCACCGACATGCCGTTGGCGATATCGATGTCACCACGCTCCAGCATCAGGCGCAGGGTTTGCGATTCGGTCATGTGACGCAGCAGCACGCGGCGCAGCTTGGGCGCACCGCGCCAGTAGCCGTCGAAGCGCGTCATCATCAGCACGTCCTTCTGGCGCCATTCGTTGAAGGCGAAGGGGCCGGAGCCAGCTTCGTTGGTGGTGAGCCAGGTGCGGCCGAGGTCACCGTCCTTCTCGTTCTGCAGCACCTTCTTGCTGTCGAGGATGACCGCACTGACCGAAGTGCCCAGCGTGTAGACCACGAGATTGGGATCGGTCGGTTCGGGCAGATCGATGACCAGGGTCTGCGCATCGGTGGCGCGGATCTTCTCGTCGACGTTCTTGGGCGTGAAGCCGTAGGCTTTCCACACCGAGGCGAGCGCGAGGTTGATCTTCACCACACGCTGCAGCGACCAGGCCGCGTCCTGCGCGGTGAGCGGGTTGCCGGAGTGGAACTTCACACCCTTGCGGATCTTGAAAGTAATGCTGGTGTTGTCGGGCGCGATGCTCCAGCTCTCGGCCAGTGCCGGCAACACCTTGTAGGTGTTGGTCGGGTCGAGCTCGACGAGCGAGTCGTACATGTTGGCGTTGATCTCGACCACGTCGTTGCCGGTGGCATTGGCCGGGTCCAGCGACAACAGGTTGTTCATGCTCATGCCGATGATGAGCGCGTCTTTCGGCGTCGCGGCCTGCACACCGGCAGACAGCAGCATCGACACGGCAAGCGCCGAGGCGCCGAAAAGCTGTGTGAGTTTCATGACCAGTCTCCTTGTGGTTCCGGTGGCTCAGTAGGTGGCAACCGTGTGTGCTGCGATGTATTCAAAATTGATGTCTTCGCCGAGGCCGGGCTTCTGCGACAGATGCACGAAGCCATCCTTGTCCATGGGGTCGGCCAGCGTGTTGAGGTAAGCCGGCACTTCGTCGTAGTCGAGGAAGGGGTGCAGCAGGCCACGCTCGTACCACTGGCAGTTCTTGATCGCCGCACAGACGGCAAGGTTGGCTGCGCCGTTGCCATGCACCTCGCAGTTCATGCCGAAGGCATCGGCCATACCTGCCACCTTGAGCGTCGGCGTGATGCCGCCCACGCCCGGCACACCGGCACGCGTGATCGTCGCAGCGCCAGACTTGATCCACTCGGCGCGCGTGTGATGCTTGCCGCCCATGTATTCCGGCCCGAGGATGGGGATGTCGAGCTGCTGCGTGAGCCACACGTAGGACGACATGCTCTGCTCGTCCATCATTTCCTCGAACCAGGCGAACTGCAGCTTCTCCAGTGCGCGGCCGATCTTCAGCGCGTCGGTGCGGCTGTACCAGTGGTAGCCGTCGAGCATCAGGTCGATGTTCGGGCCCACCGCTTCGCGCACGGCGGCACAGGCCTTGATGTCCATCTCCACGCTGGGCGCGTAGGACACCGGCGGCATCCAGGTGTGCAGCTTGATGGCCTTGTAGCCGCGCGCGACGAGCTGCTCGGCGAAGGCCGCGTATTCCTCGGGCGTCAACAGACCGCCCTTGAGTTCGTCACCGCACATGGTGCTGCCGTAAGCCGGCACCTTGTCGCGGAAGCCACCGATGAGCTTGTAGACCGGCACGCCCAGCTTGCGACCGGCCAGATCCCACAGCGCCTGATCGGCCACCGCCATGGCGCGGTCGGTGAGCTGACCGGCGCTGCCGCGCTGCCAGTGCGCGAGGTCCTGCCAGATCTGTTCGCGCATGAAGGGATCGGCGCCAACCATCACCTTGCGGAAGAAGGCGTCGACCACGTGCTGGCGCACCACCTCGACCGGCCCGAAAGCATGGCCCTGACTGCCGTCGTCGCAGGTGATGGTCAGCATCGCCATCTTCGTATCCTTCTCCGGCCCCGGGTGGGAATGCCCGGCGGCGTCGACCGAGCGCTTGCTCGGGTAGGTGAATACGGTGCCAGTCAGTCGTTCTATCTTCATCGGTGATCGTCTCGGTGATTGCGGGATGACTTGTCAGTCGTCATACAAGTTGAATCCTAGTCACTCGGACGTCGCCCTGTCAAAATCTGCGAACCCCTAGGGGTAAACCTTCACTAATAACTGATTAAACGGCTGTTTTTAGTTGCGCCGCAACAAACTGGCCGGGCGCGCTTGTTGTGTTATATGATGAGATCAACCATGAAGCCAGAAACTCATCATACAAGTTTGCGCAGCACACCCCTGCCCGGCGCGCGCCGCGAAAAACTCAGCGACCAGCTGTCGCGCGCGCTCGCTGAGCGCATTGCCAGCGGGCGCTATGGCGTCGGCGAGCGCCTGCCCAGCGAGCAGGAGCTGATCGAGGAATTCCAGGTCAGCCGCACCGTGGTGCGCGAGGCCATCGCCAAGCTGCGCGCCAGCGGCCAGGTCAACACGCGCCAGGGGCGCGGCGCCTTCGTCGTGCAGCAGCGCGAAGCCAGTGGTTTCGAGATCGACGCGGGCAGCTTGTCGGTAGTGCAGGAGATGGTGGCCGTGCTGGAGCTGCGCATCGCGCTTGAAAGCGAAGCCGCCGTGCTCGCCGCCCAGCGCCGCACGCCCGAACAACTCGCCACCATGCGCACAGCACTGGCCGACATGACGGCCGCCATTTCGCGTGGCGAGAACGCGGTGCAGGCCGACATGGCCTTCCACCGCGCGATTGCCGAAGCCGCCGGCAATGCGCACTTCCTCAAGCTGTTCAACTACGTGGGCGAACTGCTGATTCCGCGCGCCCGCCTGCAGTCGGTGCGCCTCGACGAAGTGCCGATGGCCGACTACCTCGCGCGCATCCAGCGCGAGCACGAGCAGATCTGCTACGCCATCGAGAAGCAGGACCCCGAAGCCGCACGTGCGGCATTGCGCATGCACCTCTCGGAGAGCAAGGCGCGCCTGCAACGCAGCATCGCGCAGCTGTCGACTTGAACGCGACCGTTACATCACGACCGAAAAGTTGAACTGCTGCGCGGTCGCCGCTTCGGCCCGCGCAAAGGCCAGCACCTCGTCGAGTTCGGCAAGCACCTGCTCATACTGGTTGCTCAACAGGCCGAAACGGACATTCCGGCTGACGATGTGATCGCGCAGCGTCTGCAGCCACAGCACGGCCTCCACAATCGGCATCCACACACCACTGGCTGCCATCATCTCGTCCGTCGAGCTCATGCCGGCCGGCAAGTCCGTGTCGTCGAGGTTGAAGCGCTGATCCGTCGTATCGCACACAGACAGGAAGCCCGACAGGCCAAGCCCCCGGCACACCCGATCCAGCTTGCCGGCATGCTTGTACAGCGCCCGGTGATCGGCCTGATCAGACTTCACCTTGCCGTCCACCAGCACGTTGGCCCACAGCACCGTACTCATCGCACCTCCATCATGGCGCCGCCTGCAGCGCCCCGATCACTCGCGTGCTGCCGCCAATCGTGCGCAGCGCCAGCGGCGTGGGCGAATCCTTCACGTAAGCCGCATCCGGCACGCTGCCCAGCGCGAGGCTGCCCAGCACGCCTGCTGCGGGCCAGAAGTTCGGGCTGCTCACGCTGGTTGCGCCCGACACATTGGCTGCCGTCGTCGTGTAGCTGGACGTGTTGGTGAACACCGGGCTCAGCACCGACAGGCCGCTGAGCAGGTTGGCCGTACCCGCGAACAGGTTGGCCGTCAGCTTCAGCGAGCTGATGCCGGGGTTGGCGTAAATGAAGTTGCCGCCGCTGTATGTGCTCACCAGGGTGTTGTGGCGCAGCTCCATGGCATTCGTCGGCCACACGCTGATGCCCTCGGCGCCGAAGGACACGAGGTTGGGGTTGTCGGCCGCCGGCCCTTTCTGCACGAGGTTGCCGCGCAGGAAGACCTCACCGCCATTCGGGAACTCCAGCTGGTAGCTCGCCGTGCCCGTTGTGCCATCCATGAAATAGCTGTTCTCGACGAGGCTCGCCTTGGCGCGGCTCTTCAGGTTGTGGCCGATCTTTGTCGAATGGAAGAAGCTCTGCCGCACCACCAGGCTGTTCACCTGGCTGACGTAGATGCCATGCGAGTAACCGTCGCCATAACCGTTACGCGCAAACGTGCTGCGCTCGATCACGATGTTGTTGCTGCCCGCCGCAGTGAGGATGCCGTTCTCGTTGTCGTAGAAGCCGCAAGCGCGCACGGTGATGTTCACGTTCGGCTCGACGCGGATACCCGCACCGTTCTTGTCCGGCACCTTCGCATCGTGGAAGACCACGTTCTCGACGACCAGGTTGTTGCCCGCCACCACCCAGATGCCCTTGCCGGCCGCGGCGTTGCCGTTGGCGTAGAGATGCGCCAAGCCGCCCGTGCCGCAGATCTTCAGGTTGGCGCGCGACCAGGTCACCACATCGCCCGTGTAGTTACCCGCTGCGATGCGTATCGTGTCGCCATCGAGCGAAACCGCCGCCGCCGCGCTGGGCGTCGCATAGGTCTTGCCGGGCCCCACCTCCAGCACGCGTCCTGCCGGGCTGTCGCAGGCAGTGCTCCCTGCTGAAGAAGCGGCGGAAGATGCGCTGGACGTGGCTGCACTCGATGCACTGCCGGCTGACGAAGCGCTGGCGCCGGCCGCCGTCGCACCGCCGCCCGTGCCACCACAGGCCGCCAGCAATGGGGGCACGGCAAGAACCAGCAAGTGGATGGCGCGCATGGCACGCCGAAGGGCAGAACTATTCATTCGTTGCTCCAACATGGCCTCAGACCGTACCACTCGCCATCGACAAACAAAAGACACCTCAGGGCGCTGGCGGTGCGGGCGGAATCGACGCGCGCGGCATCACCTTCCAGCGCCGCAGCTCCAGGTGGGTCATATCGACCTTGTCGTAGATCTTGGCCTTGAGCCAGTACCAGGCCGTCAAGCCGTCGCTGTATGGCGTGGTGACTGCACTGGCCGCCGCGCAGGCCACACCATAGAAAGGCCAGCTCTGTCCTTCGAAAGACTTGATCGCGTCAGCGCTGGCCGTCGGTTGCTCTGCGTCATTGGCCGCCGCAAATGCCGTCCAGGTCGGATACCAGGTGTAGCTGGGCCCCGTGCCCATCGTGTAAGCCCAGTAGATCCCCATGTAGCGCGGATCGTAACCAGGCTCCGTGAACTGGCTGGTGAGCACGCGACTGTATTCCTGCAGCACACTATCGACCGGCATGCCCATGTCGCGCACGATGCCCAGCTCCATCAGGAAGAAGGCTTCCTGCCACATCGCCGATGAGCGTGAATTGGTATCGCGATACCAGAAGCGCAGGGGCGACCAGCTTTGCGGCGCATTGGTCGCACCCCAGACGCGGTTGGGGTGCGCGTTGAAGCGCGCGTCGTTGATGCCGCGCTGGCCTTCCCAGAGCGCCACGGCATCTTCGACGAGCTGGTAGAAGTAACGCTTCTCTGCCGAACCGTCCGGCGACAGCGCAGCTGCCAGCGAGCGACTGCGGATCACCCAGGCATTGCCACGCGTCTGGTCCGTGATGCCACCGTAACCATCCTTGCCGCGTCCATACTGCCCCGGCGCATACGCCAGCGCCTGGCTGGCTGCCCACAGCTGCAGACTCTCGAGGTAGTACGCATCGCCCGTCAGCAGGTAGACCGTGCCGAAAGGATCCGGCTGGTGCGCGCCATCCGGTGCCCAGTTGGTCGCACCAGGCAGACGCGGCGTCAACAGCGCGCCCGGATACTGGCCATTGTTGTTGGGGAACCATATCGCCGGACGCGCATTCAGCGACAGCGGCTTGCCGCGCGCCAACACCGTCCCCGCGCGGTCGAACTTCAGGCTGGCGTCATGCTCGCGGAAGTGCAGCGGCCAGGCCCCCGCCAGATCGGCCTGCGCAAGGCTGATCTCGCGCAGACGCCAGTCCCCGGATGACAACCAGCGCTCGACAAATTCGGGCATCGGCCCAATGTCACCACGCATGCCCGTAGTAGGCATGTAGGTCGTCCAGAAACCCCGGTCGTAAATGTCGTGCGGCTGGCTCTGCCAGTACGACCAGCTGTACGCGAGATCTGCCTCGCGCTGCACATTGCCCGTGTCGTAGTTAGGCACCATGCCCGTCGCGCTGAGATAGGCAAGGTTGTGATCCACGTCGAGCCTCTGCTCGGGCGCACCACCGATCCAGAAAGTCTTGCTCCAGCGCGAGCCGAAGATGTGTGGCACACCCGTCCTGCTGTACACCGTAGTAGGGCTGCTCAGGCCCAGTGTGATCTGCGCGTCGTACTGCACATCCTCCAGCGCATCGAGGTTAGGGCTCTCCACCACGGCGCGCACGCGCACCTTGCCCAGCGTGGGCCAGAAGGCGACATGGAACACCGGCCGCAGCGGCTTGTAAGCATCGAAGCCAACATCCCGCGAACGCCCGACATGGTCGGCCACCAGCAGCTCGTAACGCAGCGGGCCTTGCGCCAGCCATTGCACTTGCCCGGCCAGCATCATGCTGCGGGCGCTCAGGCTGTGTGTGGTCGTGCCCTGTGTCAGCTCGATGCGCGCATCGAAATCCGCGAACTGCGCCAACAGATCGGCCACCGTGCGCGGACTGGCTGCATTGCTGGTCGAACCGAAACTCAGCGTCGACGTACCCGTTGCCCCCAGCGACGGCAGCACCGTTGACAACACCGCGTAGCGCACCGAACCATCGCCCCAGCGCTGCGTCACTTCGGCCTGCGAGCTGATCGCCGAACCATTGAGAAACAACCCCGGGTAGTCAGCGATCTCGCCCTGCCGGAAGACACGGCCAAATTGCAGCGGCTGCTGACTCAGTGCAGCACCTGAAGCATTGCGCAGCGTGACGGTGTTCCCCGCATCTGGCGGTGGCGTGATCGGCAAGGGCGCAGGGGTCGACGACTGGCTGGTCGCAACAGAAGACGCCAGCGATGAAGACTGCGAAGAAGCCGCGGCCCCCGTGGACGACGACACGGAACCCGTGGTGCTCGCACCCTTGCCACCGCAAGCGCTCAGCGCAAAAATCGCCAGCAACAACAAAAGGCGCAATATCGGCATAAGACAGCTCCGGGGCCGGATCGGCCCGGCAGAAAAATGCCGATTTCATCACGCCGCTCCCTGCGGCCTTCATCCTCGCGATCAGCGGGAGACATCGTCACCCGGACGGCTTGGCATAGCAGCTACCCGGTAACTCTTCATCGACCGGACTGTCGGCACAACGATGTTCCTGCAGAAGCAGGAAGAGACTAGCCCCAACCTTCCAGCACGATCTTGCCACGCGCCTTGCCCGACTCCAGCAGCGCATGCGCACGGCGCAGGTTGGCCGCGTTGATGACGCCAAAGTGTTCGCCAAGCGTCGTACGGATGCGGCCGGCGTCGACGAGCTCGGTGAGCTCTTCGAGGATGCGGTGCTGGGCGATCATGTCTTCGGTCTGGAAGATGGCGCGCGTGAACATCAGCTCCCAGTGCAACGAGATGGACTTGCGCTTGAGCAGCTTGATGTCGAAGGGTGCGGGGTCGTCGATGAGGCCGAAGCGGCCTTGCGGAGTGAGGCTCTCGACGATCTGCGCGATGTGCTGGTCGGTCTGCGTGAGGCTCACGACGTAACGCACCTGCGGCACGCCGATGCGTTTGAGTTCTTCGCTGAGCGATTGGCTGTGGTCAATGACGTGGTGGGCGCCCAGCTCGCGCACCCAGGCTTGCGTCTCGGGCCGCGAGGCGGTGCCGATGACGGTGAGGCCGGTGAGCTGGCGCAGCAGCTGGATCATGATGGAGCCCACGCCACCGGCTGCACCGATGACGAGGATGGCATCGCCGCTCTGCCCTTGTTTGATCTCCAGCCGGTCGAACAGCATCTCCCAGGCGGTGATGCCGGTCAGTGGCAAGGCAGCCGCTTCGGCGTCTTTCAGCGAGGCCGGTGCATGGCCGGCAATGCGTTCGTCGACGAGGTGCCGCTCGCTGTTGACGCCGGGCCGTGCGATGGAGCCTGCGTACCAGACGCGCTCGCCGGGCTTGAACAGCGTCACCTCCGGCCCGACGGCCTTGACGATGCCGACAGCATCCCAGCCCAGCACCTTGTGCTCGCCGGCCGGCGGGTTGTTGCTCTTGCGCACCTTGGTGTCGACGGGATTGACGGCGATGGCGCGCACTTCGACCAGCAGGTCGCGCGCACCGGCAACCGGTTCGGACAGGGTCACGTCGAGCAGGGCTTCGGCGTTGGCGATGGGCAGGCCGAACTGGGCGGTGGTGTAGGCGATGGCTTTCATGCTTGTGCGTCCTTGCGGATGAAGCGCTTCACTTGGCGGTCGCCAGCACGACGGGGCGTGTGGCGGCGGGTCGGGCGGGTGTTGACGCGGCGAGCTGGTTGAGCACGAGGCTGCCCAGCACCAGCGCAGCGCCGATGAGTTCAGCGTAGCCCAGCGGATGCCCGCGCAGCACACCGATGACAAGGGCGGTGAGCGGCACGAGGTTGATGAACAGCATGCCACGCTGCGCGCCGAGTTTGCGCATGCCGGAGTTCCAGCTGAGCACGGCAAGCACGGCCGCGAGCAGGGTGAGGAACAGCAGGGCCGGCGCCAGCGAGGGCAAGGCGTTGAACGCGGGCAGGCGCAAGCCACCGGCTGCGCCGAGCAGCAACCACATGAGCAGCAGCGCGAGCCCACCACCCGTGCCGGTGAGCGCGGTGTAACGCAGCGGCGACCAGTGCGGAAACGCGGCCGCACCAATGGAGTAGAGCACCCAGCAGCTGCCACCGGCGATCATCATCAGCGTGGGCAGCACGGCGGCGTGTTCGGTGAGGCGTGACAGGTGACCGTCGGTAGTGAGCAGCACGACACCGACGACAGCCAGCGCAAGGGCCAACCAGGTGCGCGCAGCGGGCCGCGAGCCGGTGCGCAGGGCATGGATGAGCACGGCGATGAGGGGCTGCAGGGCCATCACGATGGCGCCGAACTCGGGCCGCGACATGCCGACGGCGTAGAACATCAGCAGGTTGAAACCGGCGAAGCCCAGCGTGCCGAGACCCAGCAGGCGCCAGGTGGCGCCCTCGGTGCGCAGGGCGCCAGTGCCTTCGCGCCAGACCAGCAACGCTACAAAGATCGGTGCCGCGAAGCCATAGCGCACGAGGGTCATGCTCAGCGCGTCCATGTCGGCGAGCACGATCTTGGACACCGGAAAGGCGGCACCCCAGATGATGGTGGAGAGCGCCAGGCACAGACTGGCGACGACGGCGGGGGAGAACGGGGCGGAAGATTGCGGGCTGGCCATGAGGGTGACCTCGTCGGGACTTGGGGTGTGTGGACTCTAGCCCTCGTCGATCTGCTGAAAAAGCGCTACAGTCGAACAGGATTGTTTCTTGTGAAGCGCAAATCATGGAACGCCTCATCAACATGGCGAGCTTTGCCGAGGTTGTCGAAGCTGGCGGCTTTTCGGCCGCTGCGCACCGGCTGGACTGCTCGCGCGCCGTGCTCAGCAAGCGCATCGCGGCGCTGGAGAAGGACTTCGGCGTGACCCTGCTCCACCGCACGACGCGGCGGCAGAGCCTGACCGAAGCTGGCGAAGCGCTCTACGTGCATTGCAGGCGCGTGCTCGACGAGATGAACCAGGCCGAGACCAGCCTGCACGAACTGAGCAGCGCACCGCGCGGCACCCTGCGCGTGTCGGCCCTGCATTCCTGGGGCAACCAGGTGCTGGGGCCGCAGATCGCCGCGTTCCTGCTGCGCTATCCCGAGATCCGCATCGACCTGCAACTCAGCGACCAGATTGCCGACCTTGCAGCGAGCGCCGTCGACGTCGCCATCCGCATGACCAACTCGCCCGCGCCGGGCCTGGTGGCACGCCATCTCGCCGAGCTGCCCTACGTGATCTGCGCCGCACCGTCCTACATCGCGCGCCACGGCAAGCCGCAGACAGCGCAGGCACTGCGCGAGCACAACTGTCTCTTTTACTCGGGCGAGCTGACGCAGAACCCCTGGCGCATCATCACGCCAGAGAAGCAGGAGATCGAACTGGAAGTGCGCGGCCAGCTGATGGTGAACAGCGTGGCCGTGCTGCGCGCCGCAGCCGTCAGCGGGCTGGGCATCATCGCCATGTCGCGCTACCTGATCGAGGCGGAACTGCAGCGCGGCGAGCTCGTCGAGCTGCTGCCGCGCTACCGCGTACCGCCGCGCCAGCTCTACCTCGTGACCCTGCCCGACCGCCTGCTGGCCGCCAAGACGCGCGCCTTCATCGACTTCTTGCTGCAGCGGCCGGGTGGAGGAGGACTCAGCGCGCAGCCTGTGCCGGCGAACCCTGCGGGCCCGCACGCAGGTACTGGCGCGGCCAGGCCGTAACGTGGCCCAAGGCCTGTGCCGCATGCTGCGGCCAGTGCGGATCACGCAGCAGTTCGCGCGCCAGCATCACCACGTCGGCCTGACCGGTGCGGATGATGTGATCGGCCTGCTGCGCGTTAGTGATGAGGCCCACGGCGCTGCTGGCGATGCCAGCCTCGTTGCGTACACGTGAGGCGAAAGGCGTCTGGTAGCCCGGGCCGATGGGCATGCTCGCCGTGGGCAGCATGCCGCCCGTGCTGATGTCGATGAGGTCGGCACCGAGTGCCTTGAGGCGACGCGACAGCTCCACGGTTTCATCAGGCGTCCAGCCACCTTCCTCGGCCCAGTCGGTCGCCGACAGGCGCACGAAGACTGGCAGATGGGCAGGCCACACTTCGCGCACGGCTTGCGTCACTTCCAGCGTCAGGCGGATGCGGTTCTCGAAGCTGCCGCCGTATTCGTCCGTGCGCTGGTTGGCGACGGGCGAGAGGAACTGGTGCAGCAGGTAGCCGTGCGCGGCGTGCACTTCAGCGACATCGAAGCCGGCGGCGAGCGCGCGACGTGCCGCAGCGACGTAATCCGAAACGACCTTGCGGATGCCTGCTGCGTCGAGCGCCACCGGCAGCGGATACGTATCGGAAAAACGCAGCGCCGACGGCGCCACGGTCTGCCAGCCACCCAGAGCCTGCAGCACTTCACCCGAGCCCTTGCCCGGCGCCGCCGTGCTGGCCTTGCGGCCGGCGTGCGCCAGCTGGATGCCACTGAAGCTGCCCTGCGCACGGATGAAACGCGTGATGCGCGACAACTGTTCGATGTGCGCATCGTCCCAGATGCCCAGATCGTCCGGGCTGATGCGTCCCTCGGGGCTCACCGCCGTCGCCTCGGTGAAGACCAGGCCCGCGCCGCCCAGCGCAAAGCCACCAAGGTGCACGAGGTGGAAGTCGGTCGCGAAACCATCCTTCGAGGAATACATGCACATCGGCGACACCGTGATGCGGTTGGGCAGGGTCAGCGAACGCAGCGTGAGCGGGGCGAACAGGTGCGACATGAGGCGGACTCCATCAAGGAAACGTGCCGTCATCATCGGGGGTTTTGCAGTTTCAATAAAGCAGCGCAGAATTGAATGCATATTCAAATTTTTGTTGAAGATGAAATCCCTCCAGGACCTCGAAATCTTCGTGCGCACCGCCGAGCACGGCAGCCTCTCCGCCGCCGCGCGCACGCTGGACATCACCCCCGCTGCCGCCAGCGCCGCGCTCAAGCGCCTCGAAGCCCAGCTACAGGTGCCGCTGTTCGTGCGCTCCACGCGCAGCCTGCGACTCACGCGCGAGGGCGAACACTTCCTCGCCCACACCCGCACCGCGCTCGACGCCCTGCGCAGCGCGGTGGAAGGCCTCGAAACCAGTCGTCAGGCCATGGAAGGGCCGCTGCAACTCGCCGCCCCGTCCGACCTCGGCCGCAACCTGCTGTTGCCCTGGCTCGCCGACTTCCACGCGCAGTACCCGGCGCTGTGCTTCCGCCTGTACCTGTCGGACCGCATGGCCGACCTCTACAGCCTGCCGCTGGACCTCGCCGTGCGCTACGGCGAACCGCCAGACTCCAGCCTCATCGCCCTGCCCCTCGCACCCGACAACCGCCGCGTGCTGTGCGCCTCGCCCGACTGGATCGCGCGCCACGGCAAGATCAAGCACCCGCACGACATCCGCCCCTTCGACGCACTGTGCTACGTAATGGGTGCCGGCGAGGCCGAAGTGCTGGACCGCTGGCGCTTCCGCCGTGGCAAGGAACAGGTCACGGTGCGCGTGCGCGTCGTGCACGTCTCGAACGACGGCGACGTGGTGCGCCGCTGGGCCATCGCGGGCATGGGCATCGCCTACAAGTCGCGCCTCGACATCGCAGCCGACCTCGCCGCCGGCAAGCTCGTCGAGTTGCTGCCGCAATGGCAGGGCGAAGCCGCGCCGCTGCATCTCATGTGCGCTGACCGGCGACTCATCAACCCGGCGGTCAGCGTGCTGCGCGATTTCATTGCCGAGCGTTGCAAGAACCTGCTGTCAGCGCGATGACGCCTTGTTGAGCGCAACCGGCCTGACGGCGGCGCCATAAGGCCGCGCCTGCAACACCACGATGCGCTGTTCATCCACGGTCGCCCATTCGATGTCCTGCTCGCGGCCCTTGAACACGCGGCGTATGGCTTCGCCCACGCGCGCCAATCGACGCACCGTGGCTTCGTCCAGCACGCGTGTGCGCTGGCTCGCGCTATCCAGCTTCTGTTCGCTGACGCCACCACTCGCATCCAGGCGCAACTCACTATCCTCGTCGGCCTCGCTCAACCACTGCGCAGCATGCGTGCGTGTGTCGATCATCACCTGCTCGGCAATGCGGCGACCTTCGACCACCTTGATGCCTATGCCGCGCTTTGCCGCGATGTAGACCGCCGAGCGATGAGCCGCATCGAACGGATCACGCGTGATCATGACGCCCGAGCGCTTCGAGTCCGCCGCAGTCTGCACCAGCACGCCCATCGCCACCGCATCCAGCGGAATGCCGCCCACGCGGCGCGCCTCATAGGCCTCGATGTTGAAGACCGATGCCCACACCGTCTTCACCGCCATCACCAGCGCATCGGCCTGGCGCACGTTGGGCACCGTCGTATAGAGCCCCGCACCGCTGAAGCCCGGCAGGTCCTCCGAGTTCGACGAGCTGCGCACGAATACACCGGCTCCGCCCAGCTGCCCTTGCCAGCGCGCCATCCAGGCAGCCGTCTGTGCGTCGGGCACGGGCAGGGCAATCAGGTCGGCACGCAAGCGATCGAGCGCGGCATGGCGGGCCGCTGCATTGCTATCGAAACCCGGCGAATGCGTCGCCGCCTCGATCAGCGCGCGTGCCGCTGCGCTGCGCATGAAATCCGCATACTGCGCGAACGGAATGCAGAAGCCGTCCGGCACCGACACTTCGGGCACATGCGATGCCATGACGGCACCCAGGTTCGCCGCCTTGCTGCCGCAATGCACGTGATCGGCAACGCGCAGGCGCGCCAGGGGCACAAGATCGCGACGCGTCAGCACCGGGCGCGGCAGCGCACGCTTCTGTTGTGCGCTCGCCAGAGTCAGCGGTGCGATGGGCTTGACCTGATAACCCGTCCGCGTGACCTGCAACTCGACCCACTGCCGGTCATACGGCGCCAGCGCGGCCAGCGCATCACGCACCCAGGCATTCGGAATGCCCCAGCCCTTGGCCAACAGATTGACGTGCGAGATCGCCGTCGAGGGACGCGAAGTGATGACACCCGCTACGGGCGGCAAGCTGATCGGCACTTCGTCGAGCACCAGGATGTCGTGCGGGTCTGCATCCGCCACCAGACCACCGAGCGGCACCAGCTTGATACGCCCCCGCGCCACGCCCTGATTGAGCGGCAGGAAAGATTGCTCTTCGATCAGCCGCGCCTGCGAGACGTAGGGCAAGCCAGCCGACTCGGCGACCACTTCGTGCGCGCGCGAGTTCGCCTTGAAGAGCAGGGGCTCGAAGAACGCCGCTTGCAGGCTGCCCTGCGCTTCACGCAGCAGCGCCTCGGTCAGACGATCCCCCTCCCAGCTCTCCCAGGTCCATTGGCGCGTCGCCGCCTGCCAGCTCACCACACCCAGGATGAAGCGGCGCGAGGGTGAACGGTAGTTGCTCGCCAGTTCCGCACGACTCGTTTTCAGGTGCAGGGGGCCGCGCGCCATGAAATGCTCGTGCAGATCGAAACGACGGGTGTTGATGAAATAGACCCGATCCGCAGCCGTGCGATCAATGAGGAACAGCACATGCGGCAACTCGAACGCGGTGCCCCGGTTGTAGCGACGCGCCAGGCGATTGAAATCCACACGCTGCCCGATGCTGGGCAGGTAAGCCTCCGCCACCGCCTTGAGCGGATCATGCTCGTCGGGCGCACGGAAGGCGGAAGGCTTGGCGGCCAGTTGCGCCGCTGCCGGCCATACGCAGCAAAGCATTGCCAGACCCAGCACCCATCGCATCATCGTCCACCCGGTTTTTGCCGCTGACATATCCACCCCGCCACGTTCAGGAGTCTGCAAGACTATCAGCCTGCAGTCGCTTGAAGCATCCAGACACACCCCCAACTGCAGACATCCGGTGCATGCAGCAGGAGCAGGAATGACCACACACATCGCCCCCGTCGAGCTCGGCAAGGCCTACCGCCTCATCAATCACGGCCCCACCGTGCTCGTCTCCGCGCGCCACTCCGGCATCGACAACGTCATGGCCGCCGCCTGGGTCTGCGCACTTGACTACGCGCCGCCCAAGCTCACCGTGGTGCTCGACAAATCGAGTCGCACACGCCAGCTCGTCGAACAGAGCGGCCACTTCGTGATCCAGGTACCCACGGTCGCGCAGGCCGAACTCACCCGCGCAGTCGGTCGCCGCTCACTCGCTGACGATGCCGACAAGCTTGCCCACAGTGGCGTCGAGCTCTTCGACATGGCCGATCACGATCTGCCCTTCGTGAGTGACTGCAGCGCCTGGCTGGCCTGCAAGCTGATCCCCGAACCGCACAACCAGCAGGCCTACGACCTCTTCATCGGTGAAGTCACGGCAGCTTGGGCCGACGCGCGCGTCTTCCGCGACGGTCACTGGCACTTCGAAGATGCGGATCCGGCGCTGCGCAGCCTGCACCACGTGGCGGGCGGAAACTTCTATGCGATTGGGGAAGCGGTGCCGGCGAAGCCGTAGGGTGGGGAACTACGGAGAGGAGCGATGCAGCAAATCATGCTGCAAAGAAGAAACGGATCAAGGCAAAACTCAGGGCGAACAGATAGCCGTAAGAGAACTTGTCGATCCGCAGTACCGACTGACCGCGACGCTCCCGCCATGCACCCATGAGGGCCATGAGACCGCCTGCGGCAATCGGCGTCACGATCAGGTTTGCCAGACGCCAGGCGTCGGGAACCAGATTGTCCGGAAACACCAGCAGACTGACGCCCCCGAGGATCGTGCCGAAGAGCGTATAGCCAAGCGCCGCCAACCACGGATCGGGCGCCTTGCGGAACGGCTCCCCCAGAGAGTGGAAGCCCAGCTCGATGAGCGCTTCGCTGACGATCTGGAGCAGGAACTCACCGATTAATTCAAAGATGGCTTCGAGCATTGGCGGATAGCGATTGGTAAGTAGGGGGCAATAAGTACATTGCAGCGAACGATGGGCGAGCAAACACCGACGCAATGCCATTCGTCAACGTGGTCCCAAGTCCCCAGTTATTTTGAGGCGATCTTCTTTGACCCAAGCTTCGAAGTCCTCTCCTGTACGAGAGTTGATGTACATGACATGAAGCCAGCCTTTGTACGGGGTGTACACAGTCACAGAATCACCTGGAACGATAAAACGCTTGGTTTTGCATTTTTCAGCGGGGGCCGCATAGAGCCACGCACGACCGACTCCGCTAACCGTCGCTGAAAGTCTTGGATGAAAGCCGACATTCTTCTGACCCCGCGAGTCAATACGCTCGCATTCCGATGATTCAGAGGCCTGAGCGCCGAGAACTGCACCCAGCAAAACGAATACGGCAGCCACGCGCATGTTGTGCCTTACGAAAAAATAGACGACAACATAATGCCTCCCGATGAAGGACAAATCCACATCCAGTCCGGTTACGCCGTACGAAGACTAAAATCCTCTTTCCACGCAGCTCTTCACGCTTCACCCCAACATGCTCGAACGCATCATCTCCATCCTCTTCCCCGTCTTCACCATCGCTGCCGTCGGCTATTTCGTCGCGCGGCGCGAGCGGCCGGACATGGGGGTGGCGAACAAGCTGACCATGGATGTGTTTGCGCCGGCGCTGATCTTCGGTGCGCTGGCAGGGCGAGACTTTCATGTGGCGCAGTACTGGCAGCTTGCGCTGGCAATGTTGTTGCTGACCATCGCCTGCGGCATCGCCGGCCACGTGCTGTCGCGAGTGCTGAAGGAAGACCCGCGTACACTGCTGCCGACCATCATGTTCAGCAACTCGGCCAACCTGGGCATTCCGCTGGCGGTGCTGGCCTGGGGCGATCAAGCGCTGCAGCCGGCCGTCATACTGTTCATGGTGTCGACGCTGCTGCACTTCACCTATGGCAGCTATCTGCTGGACCACAAGCTGCACCTGAGCCAGCTGTGGAAGGTGCCCAATGTCATCGCGACGGTGCTGGGCCTTGCGGTGTCCTTGTCGGGCATCGTGGTGTGGCAGCCGCTGGTGATGGCGCTGAAGCTGCTGGGCGATATCGCGATTCCGCTGATGCTGTTCTCGCTCGGGGTGCGCATGACCGACATCCGCCTTGAAGGCTGGCGCGTGGGTCTCATCGGTGGCCTCGCGCGGCCGGCCATCGGCGGTGCGCTGGCGAGCGCGATTGCCTGGGCGCTGGGCCTGCATGGGCTGCAGGCGGCGCTACTGATCATCTACGGCGCGCTGCCGCCAGCGGTGATGAACTACCTGTTTGCCGAGCGCTACAACCAGGAGCCGGACAAGGTCGCCTCCATCGTGCTGATCGGCAATCTGTTGGCCGTAGCGGTGTTACCGGTGGTGCTGGCCTTCGCGTTGTAGGCTTGCTGCAACAGGCAACAAGCAACATCAGCGGGTGTGAGGCTTTGACGCTCCCATCCGCATTTGATATACCGACCTGCCACCTGGCATTTCCAAACTTCCAAGACAGGATTCCATCGTGACCATTTCAGAGTACTCCGAAGTTTTTCACGGCAAGACAGTTGAAACCTACGACGGCGGCCAGCCCGATATCAGCACCAAGGTCTATCGGCTGACTCTGGAGTATGACGATGAGCGCCGTATCGGGGACCTGATTGCTGAGTTCCTGTCCAAGGTCGACAAGAGCAAGCTCGACGCCCTGATCATCGGGCAGTGGAACAACCCGGCGGAAGAAAGCTCCGAAGAAACCCTCGGCGTGCTCGTTGCACAGGCCGCCGAGCTACCTGCGCTGAAGGCGCTTTTCATCGGCGACATGACCTACGAAGACTGCGAGATCTCCTGGATCATCCAGTCGGACTACAACATGCTGCTCGAAAACTTCCAGTCTCTGGGAACGCTGCGCATCCGTGGCGCCAACCAGCTGGAGCTGGAGCCTTTCTCGCACCCCGCGCTGAAGCAGCTGATCATCGAGAGCGGTGGTTTGCCGAGCGGCGTTGCCAATGCGCTGGCCGAATCGAGCCTGCCGGCACTTGAGCACCTCGAACTGTGGCTGGGCACGGACGACTACGGCTTTGACGGCGATGTGGCGCTCTACGAGCGTGTACTCGGCAGCTTGCGCACACCGAGCCTGCGCTATCTGGGTCTGCGCGATTCGGATATCGCAGACGATCTGGCCGTATGGCTGGCAGGTCAGGCCTGGATCGAACAGCTCGATACGCTGGATCTTTCGCTGGGCACGCTCGGCGATACCGGCGCGGAAGCACTCTTCAACAGCCCGCATGTGCGCAAGCTGCGCTGCCTGGATCTGAGCCATCACTACATCTCGCAAGCCGTGCAGGACAAGCTGCGTACCCTGCCCATCGAGGTGAAGCTCGACGACGCGCAGGACGAGGACGAAGGCTACAAGTACGTCGCCGTCGGAGAGTAAGCCGTGGAGTGCGCTGCCATCAGCGCCATGCAGGAAGCTGTGTCGCCGGGCACCCAGGTAGTGCTCGGCGCAGCAACGGGCAAACGCCTGCGATTGTTGCAGGCAGCCCGTGCACAGCTCGGCCTGCCCCCTGCGCAAGTCGTGGATTGGGCGGCCTGGCTGGATGCGCCGGAGATCCTCGTCCGCCATCTTGAACAGCCTTGTGTGTTCAAGATCGAATCGCCGGGCGATGACCCCGTGGCACAACACAAGCTGTGCGTGCTCGGTTGCCGGATACTCGGACGCGACGAGCCTGCACCTATTGCGCACGGCGAATTGCGGAATACCGATGCCTGGTTTGCGGGGTTCTCGGCCGCGCTTGGCAAGCTGGCGGGTCTTCTTGCTCAGCAGCCACACCTGAAAGTCGTGAACGCGCCTGACGAGCTGCTGTTGATGACGGACAAGCTGGCCTGCCAGCAGCATCTTGTGCAGCACGCGGTGTCCACGCCTCGCTTGCTGGGGCCTGTCGCAAGTTACCGCGCGTTGCAGTCCATGCTGGACGAGCATCAGCTCGATCGCGTCTTCGTCAAAGCGCGCTACGGCTCGTCCGCCGCAGGCGTCGTTGCATACCGGCGCGCCAGTGGTGGCCGCGAGCAGGCAACGACGACGGCCAGCATCGAACACTCCCCGTCAGGTATGCGCCTGTTCAATCTCAAACGCATGAGCCAGTACAGCACGCGACAGGACATTGAAGCTCTCATCAATGCCCTGGCATCCCAGCAGGCCTATGCCGAGGCCTGGTTGCCCAAGCCTCGCGCTGGTGATGCAAGTTACGACTTTCGTGTCGTGACGCTGGCTGGCAAGGTGGCGCATCGTGTGGCACGCGTGGGGCGACACATCATGACCAACCTGCACCTGGGCAACCGGCGCGTTGATGCGGCAAACCTGTTGAACGGGGTGGATCTGTCGGCGCTGGAGGCGGTCTCCATGCAGGCTGCCGCCAGTTTTCCGCGAAGCCTGATTGCCGGCTTCGACGTGGTCGTCAAGAACGGCAGGGCGAGTGTTCTCGAAGCCAATGCATTTGGCGACCTGCTGCCCGGCCTGCAATGGCAGGGGCAAGACACCTATGCCGCGCAACTGCAGGCGCTGGCCGCATGAAGCTGGACGCCAGCCACATTCCTGACATGAACAACGTTGTCGGCAGCCACGACATCCTGTTCATCACCCTCGACGCCTTGCGCTACGACGTTGCTCAGCAGCTGTTCGAAGCAGGGGAGCTTCCCGTGCTGCGCAGCTTCCTGCCTGCCGGGGGCTGGGAGAAGCGGCACACGCCGGGCAGCTTCACCCTGGCAGCGCACCAGGCGTTTTTTGCGGGCTTCCTGCCGACGCCAGCGTCGCCCGGCCGTCACGCACGGCTTTTTGCGACGGCTTTCCGTGGCAGCGAGACCACGTCGGCACACACCTGTGTGTTCGACGAGGAGTCCATTCCCGCCGGGCTTGCCGCGCGCGGCTACCAGACCATCTGTGTCGGCGGCGTCGGCTTCTTCAACAAGCTCACGGCACTGGGCAGCGTGCTGCCCGGCATGTTTGCCGAGAGCCACTGGCGCCCGTCGCTTGGCGTGACGCATCCACGTTCGACGGAGAACCAGGTCGAACTTGCCATCCAGCGGATGGATGCCACAACGAAGCGCGTCTTCCTGTTCATCAACGTTTCCGCCATCCATGCTCCCAGCCACATCTACCTGACCGGTAGCCGTACCGACAGCCCAGCGAGTCACGCCGCCGCGCTGCGTCATGTGGATCTCGCGCTGGCGCCACTCTTTGAAGCATGCGCGCAGCGCGGACCGACCTTCGTCATCATCTGCTCGGACCACGGAACGGCCTTCGGTGAAGACGGCTACCATGGCCATCGCCTGGCGCACGACACCGTCTGGAACGTGCCCTACACACACTTCTTCATCCCGGCACGGGATGCCACCACACCGTGAACAAACCGGAAGCTCTCGACACTCTTGCACAGCGCCTGCGGCTGACGCCTTACCAGGCCTACTCGTATTCCTATCCACACAAATCCGCTTACCGGAAGCTGCCTGCGCCGCAGTCGCTCGCCGCACTGTGGAGCGGGGAAGACCGGTCCGCATTGTTTGGCTACATCCACGTCCCTTTCTGCAGCATGCGCTGCGGCTTCTGCAACCTGTTTGCAATGGCCAGGCCCGACCCGGCGCTGGTAAACCGGTACGTGGCGCAGGTCCTCCGGCAGATGCGGATCGTCAACGAACAACTGGGTGAGCGCCGCTTTGCGCGCTTCGCCATCGGTGGCGGTACCCCCACGTATCTGTCGGCCGCACAGCTGGCGCAATTGTTCGATGGCGTGCAGCGGATCCTGGGCGTTGATCTGCACACGGTGCCATCAGGAATCGAAGCCTCGCCCGAAACGGTGAGCGCCGAGAAGCTGGCCATCTGTCGTGACGCAGGTGTAAGTCGGGTCAGTCTGGGCATCCAGAGTTTCTCGGGCGCAGAGATGCGCGCGCTCGTCAGGCTTCAACAGAACACCGTGGTCAGGGCGGCCATCGAAAGCATCCGCAAGGCGGCCTTCCCGGTGCTGAATCTCGACCTGATCTACGGCATTGCCGGTCAGACCGTGGCAAGCCTGCTCGCCTCCATCGACAGCGCACTGTCATTCGGGCCGGAAGAGATCTACCTGTACCCGCTGTACATACGGGAACAGACGGGGCTGGGTCGCATCAAGCAACGCCATGACGCCAGCGCCAGGGACTATCTGCGCCTGATACCGGAGGCGGACACACGGCTTGAGCTCTACACCGCGGCGCGCGACCACCTGCGCGCGGCCGGCTACACGCAGACCTCGATGCGCATGTTCCGCGCACCACATGCGCCGGACCAGGGCGGGCCCGTCTACTGCTGCCAGAACGATGGCATGGTCGGGCTGGGGGCTGGTGCGCGCTCCTACACCCGCAGCGTGCACTACTCCAGCGAATACGCCATCGGTCGTAGCGATACCCGCAACATCATCGACAACTACGTGGCGCTCGATGACGCACACTTCGCACAGGCCTGGCACGGCTTCCAGCTCGATGCCGAAGACCAGCGCCGCCGCTTCGTCATCCAGTCCATCCTGACCGAACCCGGATTGCGCTACGCCGACTACCTGCAACGCTTTGGGTCTCATTGCCTGGAAGACCTGCCGCAGCTGAACGAGCTGTTTGCACTCGAGCTCGCAACGGACGACCCGGCCGGCATCCGCCTCAACGATGCCGGTTACGCGCATGCCGACACCATCGGCCCCTGGCTGACTTCGGGCAAGGTGCGCAGCCTGATGGAGGCGACGGAGCCCGCATGCTGAACTTCGTGCCCGATGCAATGGCCAGCGATACGGGGGTCACGGCACCCGTACTGACCTTGCTCTATCGCGGCACCCTGTCGAGCTGCAACTACGACTGTCACTACTGCCCATTTGCCAAGCGGCAAGACACAAGGGCCACGATGCAGCGGGACGCCGCTGAGGTACGACGCTTCGTGGACTGGCTGGCCGCCCAGCAGCGCAGCATGCGCGTGCTGTTCACGCCCTGGGGCGAAGCGCTGGTGCGGCAGCACTACCGGCAGGCCATGAGTGAGCTGGCAGCGATGACGCATGTCACGCAGGTGGCCCTGCAGACCAACCTGTCCGGCCCTCTGTCATGGCTGGAAAAAGTGCCCCCCGGCAAGCTGAGCCTGTGGTGCACCTACCATCCGGACCAGACGACGCTGGAACGCTTCGTCGCTCGTTGCGACACCTTAGGGCGATACGGCATCGCCTTCTCCGTCGGCGTCGTGGCCATGCGTGAGCACTTCGAAGCAATCCGCGCACTGCGGGCCGCACTGCCGCCGAAATGTTACCTCTGGCTCAACGCCTACGACCGGCGAGGCAGCCGCTACTACACGGCCGAAGACATCGCCTGGCTGGATGCCATCGATCCCTGGTTCCGCTACAACCGGCAGCCTGTCGCGTCGTTGGGCAAGCCATGCCGTGGCGGCAGCGAAGTCCTGTCTGTCGATGGCCAGGGCAATCTGCAACGCTGCCACTTCCTGCCGCAGAAGCTGGGCAATCTGTACGAGTCCGATCTCGACAGCGTCCTCAAACCTCAGATCTGTACCCGCAAACTCTGCGATTGCTTCATCGGCTACGCACACCGGCAGGACCTGCCTTTTTATCAGGACTTCGGCCCAGGAGTTCTGGCACGCATTCCGCATACGCCGGCCTGACACCGCCGGATGGCCCCTCCCGAGGGGTCGAGCCAGTATTCATGCGGGTTGCCGGCCCGCCTTCAAGTTCTTCGCCTCCCTGCCGTTGACCCTCGCGGTAGGCCATCACAGCCCGCGTTGCCGTGGCTGCGTGTGACCGTCGGATATGTCTGCTGGATTCCGCATGGGGAGCGCCACATGAACATGACAATCTCGAAACGCCTGTGGGTCATGATCACGGCTTCGGCCGTGGCCCTGCTGGTGGTTGGCATCACCGGGCTGGTGACGGCGTCGCGTCTGGCGACGGCGGTGAATGTCGCCAATACCGATTCGATACCCAGCATCGGTGCGGTGGACAACGCCGAGATCGGCTTGCTGCGCATGCAGCTGGGCGTCGTGCGCCACATCCTCAACACCGAGAAGGACAAGCTGACCCAGGTGGAACGAGGCATCGAGACGGCGAGTAGCGATCTCGACGCCCAGCTCAAGAAGTACAACGACGAGCTCACCAACGGCGATGATGATCGCGCCATGCTGTCTGCAGCCCAGACTTCCGTGAAGACATTCCAGCAGCATGCCGCCAAGGCGCTGGAGTACTCCCGTCAGGACAAGGACGACGACGCCCGCAAGGTGATCGAACAGGACATGTTGCCGGCCGGCGAGGCTGCTTACCGCGCGCTGGAAGACATGGCGACGGAAAACGAGACCCATGCGCACAAGGAAGGGGACGCTGCCGAAGCCTTCGGCCGCACCGCCCGCGTTTTCTCGCTGGCCGTTATTGCGCTGGCCATCGCTCTGGTCGGTGGCATGGGCTTCCTGCTCGTGCGCGGCATCAGCGGTGCCCTGCAAGGTGTGCAGCAGGCGGTCGGCCAGATCCAGCGTGATCGCGACTTCACGGTACGCGTGCCGGTACTGCAACGCGATGAGCTGGGCCTCATGGCCGAAGACCTGAACCGCTTGCTGGAAACCTTGCGCGGCAGCCTCAGGGCCATCGCCGATGGTGCCCACTCGGTGGCTTCGGCATCGAGCCGCGTGGCGTCTACCTCCAACCAGGTGGAAACCGCCGCCCAGGCACAGAGCTCGGCCGCCGCCGGCATGGCTGCTGCGGTGGAAGAAATGACGGTCAGCATCAACCACGTGGGCGACCGCGCTGGCGAAGCCAACAATCTGTCGAAGGAATCAGGCCGGCTATCCCAATCGGGCGAGAGCGTGATCGGCCAGACCGTGCGCGACATCAACCAGATCTCGACCACCGTGGGCCAGGCCTCGGATCGCATTCGCGAGCTCGGCGAGCAGACCGACAAGATTTCGTCGGTCGTCGCCGTGATCCGCGAGGTGGCCGACCAGACCAACCTGCTGGCGCTGAATGCCGCCATCGAAGCCGCACGGGCCGGCGAGCAGGGCCGTGGCTTTGCCGTGGTGGCCGACGAGGTGCGCAAGCTGGCCGAGCGCACGGCACAGTCGACGCAGGAGATTTCCGCCATGGTGGAAGCCGTGCGCGCCGGCGCTCGCGGCGCTGTGGATGGCATGAACGAAGCCGTGACGCGCGTTGGCGACGGCGTGAACCGCGCGCAGGACGCCAGCCAGGCAATCCAGCAGATCGGCGTGGCGAGCCATAGCGCCATCGAGATGGTGAGCGAGATCACCGACGCCATCCGCGAACAGAGCAGCACCAGCAACAGCATCGCCCAGCAGGTTGAGCGCATCGCGCAGATGGCCGAAGAGTCCAGCGCGGCCGCCGGTGAAAGCGCCAGCTCGGCACGCGAGCTCGACAAGCTCGCCGAGTCCATGCAGCGCATCGTGGCGGGTTACCGGCTGTAGTACGGCGGCGGACAGCGCGGCGGCGGGCATCCCTCCGCTTTCGCGCTGCCGGCCCTGTAGAATCACGGGTTTTGTGCAAGGGCGCCCCGGATTTTTCCTTTGGGCGCCGCTCTGTTGCGGAGAACCCCGATGTACCAGTCCCCCCTTCTGCAGGATCTGCAGGCCCGTGGCCTCATTGCGCAGACCACCGATGCAGCCGCGCTCGACGACATGCTCGCGAAGGGTTCCGTCACGCTGTATTGCGGTTTCGACCCGACGGCGGATTCGCTGCACCTCGGCCACCTCGTGCCGGTGCTGGTGCTCAAGCGCTTCCAGCAGGCCGGCCACAAGCCCATCGCCCTCGTGGGCGGCGCCACGGGCATGATCGGCGACCCCAGCTTCAAGGCCACCGAGCGCAAGCTCAACACACCTGATGTGATCGCCAGCTGGGTGCAGAAGATCCGCGGTCAGGTGTCGCCTTTCCTGAATTTCGACGGTGGCAATGCGGCCATCATGGCCAACAACTACGACTGGTTCGGCGGCATGGGCGCGCTGGAATTCCTGCGCGACATCGGCAAGCACTTCTCGGTCAACGCCATGATCAAGAAGGAGTCGGTGCAGCAACGCCTGAACCGCGACGACCAGGGCATCTCCTACACCGAGTTCTCGTACAGCCTGCTGCAGGGCTATGACTTCGCCAAGCTCTACGAACTGCATGGCTGCGTGCTGCAGATCGGTGGCTCGGACCAGTGGGGCAACATCGTCGCCGGCACCGACCTGACGCGCCGCTTGCACCAGCAACAGGTGTATGGCCTGACGCTGCCGCTGGTGACCAAGTCGGACGGCACCAAGTTCGGCAAGACCGAATCGGGCGCCATCTGGCTCGACCCGAAGAAGACCTCGCCCTACGCCTTCTACCAGTTCTGGCTGAACACGGCGGACGCCGACGTCTACAAGTTCATGCACTACTTCAGCTTCCTGTCGGTGGCTGAAATCGCAGCCATCGAAGCAGCCGACAAAGCCAGCGGCGGCAAGCCCGAGGCGCAGCGCATCCTCGCCGAGCAGGCGACTGCGCTGGTGCACGGTGATGCCGCGCTGGCCGCTGCGCAACGCATCACGCAGAGCCTGTTCTCGGGCGATCTCGCGAGCCTCACCGAAGCCGACCTCGAACAGCTCGCGCAGGACGGCGTGCCGGGCGTGGAGATCGACAAGAGCGCGACCAGCCTCATCGACGCACTGGCCGCTTGCGGTCTGGCCAAGTCGAAGTCGGAAGCGCGCACCTTCATCCAGGGTGGCAGCGTGTCCATCAACGGCGCCAAGGCTGAAGCGCTGGATCACCAGTTCGGTGATGCGGAGCGCTTGTTCGGTCGCTTCACGCTGTTGCGTCGGGGCAAGAAGCAATACGCGATGGTGCGCTGGCAGTAAGCGCGGCACACACAGCAAAAGGGCGCAGTTTTCACTGCGCCCTTTTTCTTTGCTATGCCGCCTTCTTCGTATCCGGCAGGAATGCCGTCAGCATCCCTAGCAGCGGCAGCCACGCACACAGCTGGTAGACGAACTCGATGCCGTGGCTGTCAGCCAGCACGCCCAGCACCGCCGCGCCGATGCCACCCATGCCGAAGGCGAAGCCGAAGAACAGGCCGGACACGGTGCCGACCTTGCCGGGCACCAGCTCCTGCGCATAGACGATGATGGCCGAGAAGGCCGAGGCCAGCACGAAGCCGATGATGAAGCTGAGCACACCCGTGGCCGTGAGGCCCACGTAAGGCAGCATCAGCGTGAAGGGCGCGACGCCCAGAATCGAAATCCAGATCACACGCTTGCGGCCGATGCGGTCGCCGATGGGGCCACCGAGCAGGGTGCCGGCTGCCACCGCGAACATGAACACGAACAGGTACATCTGCGCGGCCTGCACGTCGAGCCCGAAGCGGTGCATGAGGTAGAAGGTGTAATAGCTGCTGATGCTGGCCGTGTAGAAGAACTTGGAGAACACCAGCAATAGCAGGATGGCGATGCCGCGCACGACGAGCTTCCTTGGCAGCGGCACGTGCGCTTCGGCCGCGCGCTTGAGGCGTGGCGCGAGGTGCTGGTGGCGATACCAGAGGCCGATCTGCCACAGCACGAACATCGCCAGCAGCGCGGCGAGGCCGAACCAGCTGAGGCTGCGCTGGCCGTGCGGCATGACGAACCAGGCCGCGAGCAGCGGGCCGATGGCCGAGCCGGTGTTGCCGCCGACCTGGAAGATGGATTGTGCGAGGCCATGCTGACCGCCCGAAGCGAGGCGTGCGATGCGTGAGGATTCCGGGTGGAATATCGACGAACCCGTACCGACCAGCACCGACGCGATCAGCACAGTGTGGAAGTCGCTCGCCGAGCCCAGCAGCAGCAGGCCACACAGCGTGCTGCCCATGCCCACCACCAGCGAGAAGGGCTTGGGATAGCGGTCGGTGTAGTGACCCACGACGGGCTGCAGCAGTGAAGCGGTGACCTGGTAGGTGAGCGTGATCAAGCCGATCTGCACGAAGCTCAGCGAGAAGTTGTCCTTCAGCAGCGGGTAGATCGCCAGGATCAGCGACTGGATCATGTCGTTGAGCAGGTGGGCGAAGCTGATCGCGCCGAGCACACGGTAATGCGTGCGGGGTGCGGCAGGGCTGGCAGAGGCGGTTTGTGTAGAACTGGTCTGCATGGTGGACAGCGTAGTCGGCGGATTGACAGGAGCAATCCTAGTGGCGCGGATGGCGCCTGTCCTGCGAGAATGGGGCATCAAGCTTCGCAAAAATGGCACACCCAATGGCCCGACCCGCGCCTTCCACTGATACCTCAGCCCCCGGCAAACGCGTCGTCATCCCCGATCTGCACGGCCTGGACCACAGCGAAATGCCCGTCACGGCACTCGCCGCCGACTACCTGCCCAGCGAGGAAACCGGCCGGCATAGCCATCCGCACGTGCAGCTGATCCACGCCGTGCGCGGCGTGATGGTGGTCGGCACCGAGCAGGGTCAGTGGATCGTGCCGCCTACGCGCGGCCTGCTGATGCCGACCGACACGCCGCACTGGATACGCATGGTCGGCGAGGTGCGCATGCGCACCGCCTTCATCCGCCCCGAGCTGCTGCCCGACCTGCAACAGGCCTGCCGCGTGCTGCGCGTCTCGCCCCTGCTGCGCGAGCTGATCCTCGCCGCCATCGAGCTGCCCCTGCCCTACGTGCCGGGTTCGCGTGCCGACCGCGTGGCTCAGTTGCTGCTTGACGAGCTGTCGATGATGGAGTCGCTGCCACTAAGCCTGCCCAACCCGCGCGATGCGCGCCTGCAGACCATCTGCGAAACCATCGTCGCGACGCCCGACGATGTCAGCACCCTGCGCGACTGGGCGGCGCGTTTGGGTGTCGATCCCAAGACCATTCACCGCCTGTTCCTGCGCGAGACTGGCATGCGCTTCAGCGAATGGCGCCAGCAGGCACGACTGCTTGCCGCACTGGAACAGCTCGCCGCCGGCACGCGCGTCATCGACGTGGCGCTGCAGCTCGGCTACGCCAGCCCGACGGCGTTTGCCACCATGTTCAAGCGGCAGTTCGGCGTGTCGCCGAGCAGCTTCTTCGATTGACCAATGAGGTAGGGTGGATAAGCAAAGCGCATCCACGCGTCGGACATTGGCAATGGTGGATGCGCTGCGCTTATCCACCCTACGTTTGGCTTAGAGCAACTCCGGCCGCGTCGCACGTAATCCTTCATAGACGGCAAACGCCGCATACGCATCGTTGGCCGCATAGAGCAGTTGCTGCGCCGAGAGTTCGCGCAGCGACCAGTTCGACGTCGTCACCTTCTTGGACTTGTGGAAGCGCTGACCCAGCACCAGTCCGATGGCCGCGCGCACACCCATGTCGCCGCTGTAGCCGTCCTTGCGGAACACGCTGTCGAGGTCGAGCAGGGACTGCGGCTGCACGCCCAGCTTGGCCTTGATCTGGCCGCGGTCCGAATGCAGACCGAAGCCGGCCTTGAGCAAGCTTTGCGATTCCAGCAAGGCCACCAGCGCTTCGTTACCCTCGGCGCGCCAGGTCTGGAAGATGAAAGCCTTGCCCGCAATCGCGAACTGCACCACGTGCGGCCCGTCGCTGACCTGGCCGACGTGGAAGGTCGGCCGCGCCTCGGTGTCGAAGCCGGCCACACCCGCGGCGAAGATCTCGTCGCGTGCGGCGTCGAAATCGGCCGCACTGGCCGGCACCACGATCTGCGCCAGCGTCAGTACGGGGAAGGGTGGCAGCAGATCCGTTTCTTCCTTCGATGGGCCTTTCTTTTTCATCAGTCTTCTCGTGCCTCGTAGGCTGCGTTCTGCGCCTCATGCAGCAGGTGCTGGGCATGCGCGCGGATGTCGGTGGGCCAGTCCTGCATGAACGCCGGCACCGCGTTGAAGTTGCCGGCGAACAGGGCGCGCGCCGCGTCCTCGAAGCCGGGCAGGTTGCCCGCCATGGTAGCGAGGAAGTTGTGGCAGGCCTCCAGCGAGCGGCGCGCCACATCGCGCGCACGGTTCGCGCGACTCGCGGCTTCGACCAGCTTGCGCAGTGCCACCGAAGCGCCGCCCGGCTGGCTGGCCAGCCAATCCCAGTGGCGCGGCAGCAAGGTCACCTCGCGCGGCACCACGCCCAGCTTCGGCCGCCCGGGGCCAGCCTTGGCGGGCGGGGTCGCGTCGGCGGGCAAACGCGCCAGGGCTTCGGCCAGCGTGCCGCGCAGGTCCAGCTCGACGCAGTGCCCGGTCGAGTCGTCGAAGACCAGCGCCACGCGCTCGGGCGGCAGGGCCTTGAGGGCGGTCACCACCTCGAGCAGCGAGCCGCTGGCAATGCGGGATTGGGCCGCGAAAGCGGTGTAGGACATGGTTTTACCCGGATGAATTATGCGGAAAACCGCATTAAACCCGGATAAAAATGTCGCGTCAAGGTTTCATCCGGGTAATTTCCGGCATTCCTCAGGCAATCTCGATTCATCTGATCTCGAAGATTGCATCCACTTCGACTGCCGCACCACGTGGCAGCGAAGCCACACCGATCGCCGTGCGTGCATGCCGGCCCGCTTCGCCGAACAGGGCGACGAACAGGTCGGAAGCGCCGTTGATGACCAGCGGCACCGAGTCATAAGCCGGCTCGCAATGCACGAAGCCACCCACGCGCAGGCAACGCTGCACACGGTCGAGATCGCCACCACAAGCCAGCTTGAGACAGGCCAGCAGGTTGAGCGCACACAGGCGCGCGGCCTGCTGGCCATCTACCAGCGTGAAGTCGCTGCCCAGGCGCCCCACGAAGGGCACGCTGCCATTCCACTCACTGATCTGGCCGGCGAGGAAGACCGTCGTGCCCTGCTGGGTGAAGGGCAGGAAGTTGGCGATGGGCACCGGCGGCGTCGGCAATTCGAGGCCGAGCGCGGCAAGGCGTTGTTCGATCTGGCTCATGCAACAAGCTTGGTGATGACGGAGAGCCCACAGTGTGGGCCGCCGCGCAGGTTCCGCCCAGCGTGGCGCGGTGAATATGCTATTTATGGCCTTGGCGCTTGCAGCCGCGCCGTCCCCATGATTCAAGCCATTGAAGAACGCCTTGCCAGATAACACCTTTGACCCCGACCGCTCCGGCGCCGAACAGATCGCCGAAGTCGTCCGCCCCGACGAGCAGATCGCCGCCTACCTCGCCCGCTTCGACGCGCGCTTCATCCACACGCACGAGAGCATCGCCATCGAAGTGGCTGGCGAGCTGCCGGGCGTGCTCGACGAAGAACTGGTGGTGCCGTTCCGCCTCGTGCCCGAGCAGGGCGTGCTGGCACGCATCGCCAAGTGGCGCCGCCTCACGCCCGAGCAACGTCTGGCCCTGGTGCAGGAACGCCTCAACGCCGACACGCTGGACGCCATGCACGCCACGCTCAGCGAGTTCATCGCCACGGTCGAGCGCCGCGCCTTCAAGGCCGGGCTGCAGGCGGCGAGTTTTCTCGGTGCGTTGCAGAGCGGGCGCGAGCTGGTTAGCCGGCGTTGCCGCGTGGCGGAGGATCGCCTCACCGAAGCCATCTTGCGCAAGCGCGAGGAGTCGCATGCCGAGGCGGCGCTGCGCTCGGTACCGCTGGCGCGCTACCCCGAATCCTTCGAGCTGGCTGCCGGCATGCGCCGCAAGTTCATCGCCATCCTCGGCCCCACCAACTCAGGCAAGACGCACCAGGCCATGGAAGCACTGGCGACAGCGAAGAGTGGCGTGTACCTCGCACCATTGCGGCTGCTGGCGCTGGAGAACTACGAGCGCCTCGCCGACCGCGACGTGGCCGTGAGCCTCGTCACCGGCGAAGAACGCCGCCTCACCGAGGGCGCGACTCACATTGCCAGCACCATCGAGATGCTCGACACGCGGCAGGCCGTCGAGGTCGCCGTCATCGACGAAATCCAGATGCTCGAAGACCTCGAACGCGGTTCAGGCTGGACCGCTGCCGTCTGTGGCGTGCCGGCGAAAACCGTCTACCTGCTTGGTGCACTCGCCGCACGGCCAGCCATCGAAGCGCTCGCCGAACGTCTCGGCTGTGCGCTGGAAATCATCACGCTCAAGCGCAAGTCGCCACTGGAGATGGAGCTGCAACCCGTCGGCAGCCTCGGCCGATTGCAACGCGGCGATGCCGTCATTGCCTTCTCGCGCCGCGACGTACTGGACTGGGCGGCGCAGATCGCCAAGCAGGGCTTCAAGGTCGCCACCATCTACGGCAACCTGTCGCCAGAGGTGCGCCGCACGCAGGCGCAGCGCTTCCGCGAAGGCGAGGCCGACGTGGTGGTCGCGACCGACGCCATCGGCATGGGCCTCAACATGCCGATCCGACGCGTGGTGTTCAGCACGGCGAAGAAGTACGACGGCATTTCCGAAGATCTGCTGCCCGCCTGGCTCACGCACCAGATCGCTGGCCGCGCCGGTCGCTACGGCATCCACGAGGCCGGCCACATCGCCGGCTTCGACGATCACACCCACCGCGCCATCGCACGCCTCATGAAGACGCACGCCGACGACCTGCCCGCGCGCGGCTTCTTCGTCACCCCGTCCATCGAGCAACTGCAGAACATCTCGCGCGCCACCGGCGAGAACGCGCTGGGCAAGCTGCTGGAACTGTTCTCGCGCAACATCGACCTGTCGGACGACTTCTTCCTGCCCGGCGACTTCAGCGAACAGATCGACCGCGCCATGTGGCTCGACACCCTGCGCCTCACGCTCGCGCAGCGCTTCACCTTCTCGCTGGTGCCCATCTCCAGCCGCGTCACCATGCTCAACGACGCCTGGCAGAACTGGGCGCGCAACGTGGCCAACAACCGGCAGAACTTCCTCAGCAACGACCTCGAATCCTTCGAGCGCGCCAAGTACCCGCTGCAGGCCGCCGAGGACGCGTGCAAGAAGTACTCGGCCTACGCCTGGCTGGGCTACCGCCTGCCCGACTTCTTCCCGGATGCTGAATCAGCGGTAGCGATTGCGCGCGAAACCTCGGAACGCGTCGACCGCATGCTGGCCGCGCAGAACGGCAGCAAGCCGCAACACCGCACACCCGACAAACCGGGGCGCCGCACCGTGCGCAGCGGTGACGCGCGCGGCGGGCATCTGCGCCATCGGCGGCGCTAAGGCGTCTGCCTACTTAACCGTAATCTTGTGCAAGGTAACAGCCGTGTTGCCGTCATTGTCCAGAACTTCCAAGCTGATCACATAGGTACTGCCAATGGTGGCGTCGGCTGGAATCGTCACTGACAACTTGGCAGGATCAGTGGCATCGACCGCTCCAGGGGCATGCAAGCGACCAGGGGAGGACCAGGCAAATAGCCGGATGCCGCCGCCGGGGTCGGACGAGCTTTTGGCCGACAGTTGCACAGTCTCGCCAGGCACCGCAGAGGCGGGCCCGATCACAACGGCAGTGGGCGAGCCGGTGGGCTGATAGTCAAGCCAAACCAAGCCATAGTTGGAATAAGGCTCAAGTGTCCCGTCGGGCTTAAAGCAACGGGAATCAAACCAGAAACCCAACTCGCTGATTTTCGTGAAGTCGTCGGCCGCGCGGCTGATCTTGCCCAGAATGACTTCGGTGTAGGCTGAGTTGCAACCACGTCCGAGAATATTGAAGCCGAATTGCACAAGGCCGGGCTCGGGGTACGTGCCTCGGGCCACAGTGGAATATTGACCGGGCGTCAGTGGCATACCTTTGGGAAGTGAGAACATCAGATCGGCAGCTATGTTGCCTCTTTCGCGCGTGACGCCCTCCATGATCAACGCGAATTGCTCCGACTGCTGCGCTTCTGGAAATGCGCCTCCTGTAGCACTGTCGTTGGGGCCGGGGTCAATCGCTCGCCAGTAACGCCGCGGATTCGGCCGGAAGGTCTTCTCGTTGAAGAAGGTACTCGTTGATTGCTCACCATGGCCGCCTGACAAATAACCCGCACCAGTCAATTCGAAGCGGCTTTGCTTGTCCAGATGACTGCGAATTTCGACCGCAACTTGACGTGAAGCAGAACGGCCACTGGCTGTGGTGACGCCAAGTTGAAAGATCGCTTTCGCGCCGCCCTTCGCAACCAGTGGCGCATAGGTGACACATACCGCACGTTCGCAGTCACTCATGTCGAATGCCGGTCCGGAAACCTGTGTCCATTTGTAGGCGCTGATTTTTTCCTTGGGTGCCCACGAGAAGGTGCCATCCAGCAGCAAAGTACGTCCTTCAAGCATGGCGCGGTCTTCGCCAGTTACTACGAAAATGTCATCAGTCACCAGCGAGACGGCGGAGTTGTGCCTTATCGCACCTTTGATGAGGCCGAAACCATCGCATTTGACGGCAAAGTCCATCGAAAGCTTCTGGAGCGGCGCGGTGTCCGTAGCGGCGAAAGCGAAATCGTGGACATAAACGGCGCCCTCAATCATGTTGCACGCCCGGTAGCCGAGGGTCATATTGAGTCCGCTGACAAGCCCCGGTGCTGGGTAGTTGGCAGTGGCATGAGTAAGTCCCGTCTTCATGAAACGCAGTCCGGCACTTGGCACAGCGCTGTTCCAGGTCGCGAGAAATGGCAGTGGCGCGACGGGAGCGAAGGTAAAGTAAATACTTCTTTGGTTGCCCGTGAGATCAGATGGTGACGCCAGTGCAAAATGACTCGTGCTCGCGAGACCGCCGAACGTGAGTGGATCGCTTGCGCTTGTGAACAGATGCAGCTCTCTGCCGGTCAGATAATCATCGGTGTCGGCGTCGCTGCGAACCCAAGCTACAGTTGCTCCAGCTACGCTGGCGGGTGGCAAGGGCGCGGTCGCCAACGAGCTGCTGACGCTTGAGGAGGACATTGTCGAGCTTGATGACATTGAGCCGGCACTGCTGGACGATGAGCTGCTGCCAACGCCACTGGCGCCTCCTCCTCCCCCACCGCCTCCGCCTCCACCCCCACCGCAAGCGGCAAGCATGAAAAGCGACACCAATAGAAGGAACGGTTTCAGGCAGATATTCTGGCTAGCCGACATGACAACTCTCTTCGATTTTCTTGATTATTTTCGCGTCGCAACGCGCTGTGTATTTTCAAGCGTCGATCATTCTAGAAGAATATGACAAACAGCGTAATCTGGTCGTCTGTCTGGGCATTTGCGGCCAGACCGCAACCAGACGGCCAGATATGCAGCGGGTGTTCATAGGGCCGCCCATGCGAAGGTATGTCGCCATCAGCCAACACAAACAGCGCATGACCAAGGCAGGAAGATGATGGATCTTGATGGACTACGCGCGGCGCAGGCTGCCCTGCCTGCGATCTACAACAATGCCACGGCCTACGACCTGCTCGCGCAGATGACAGCGCCCGGTGATCTGCCACTGTACCGCGCGCTCGCCGCACAACACGGCGGCCCGATTCTCGACCTCGCCTGCGGGACGGGACGCGTGGCGCTCGAGCTGGCTGCCGATGGTCATGACGTGGAAGGCCTCGACCTGTCGGCACGGTTGCTGGAGCAGGGCGGTGCGAAAGCGACGCAGCTCGGCTTGCCACTCACCTTTCGCCAGGGCGATCTGCGCGCCTTCGACTGCCAGCGCACATTCAAACTCCTGATCCTCAGCTACAACTCGCTCAACCACCTGCACACGCTGGACGACCAGCGCCGCTTCTTCGGATGCGCGCGTGCCCACATGGCGCCGGGCGCGCGCCTCGTCATCGACACCTTCCAGCCCAGCCTCACATTCCTCGGCGGCCACCCCGAACAGCGCCGTCCCATCCTGCGCTACCTCGATCCCTATCTGCAGCAGGAAGTCGTGCTGCACGAAGAGCATCACTACGAGCCCGCAACGCAGATCGACACGGTGAAGTGGTTCTACGCGATGGGCGGGCAGGCCGAGGCCGCTACCGACACGCTGCGCATGCGCCTGTTCTTCCCGCAGGAGCTCGATGCGCTGATCGCCGCGATGGGCTTCGTCATCGAACACAAGTTCGGCGACTACAACCGGGCCGCTTTCGGCTCGACTTCCTCGAAACAGATCATCATCGCGCGGCTCGCCGGCGCATGACGCGCCGGCTCAGGCCGGAAACTCGTTGTCCAGGCCGAACTCGATCCACATCGGCAGGTGATCGCTCATGCGATAGGTGCGCCAGTCGTTGAAGCTGCGCCCCGGTTTGCTGGCGCGTTCGGCTGCATAAGCCTCGGCGTCCTCCTTGCGGTAGACGTGTTCGTAGTAATCGAACACACCCGCATGTCCGGTCGGCTTGAGGCGACGCAGCTGACCAAGGTGGGCAATCTGGTCATAGTGCTTGTCACGCGCGACGTTGCTGCCGGGCACGTTCTGCAAGGCCTCGGGCACCACGAAGCCGGCCTTGGTGATGGCCTGCAAGGTGACGTCTTCGCGATTGAAGATGTTGAAGTCGCCAAGCAACAGCAGGTCGCTGTCTGTCGGCTTCTCACCCGGCGCAGCCTGCGGCGCACTCGAGAACTTGCCGGCGTACTTCGCGATGGTTTTGGCCAGGGCCGTGATCTCGGCAAGGCGGCGCGGCTCGATGGCGATGTCGTCGCCATAGTAGATGTGGGTGGTGACGAGGGAGAAATGCGCCCAGCCCGCCTGGAAGCCCGCCACATACGGCGAACGCGCCCATTGCACGATGCCCTCGGCGTCTGCACTGTTGGGCGGCAACACCAGTTCGGCCGCCAGCCCGCTGAAACTGATCTTGCGCCTGTCGAACAGGTAGGCCATGCGCTCCGCATTGCCCGCCGTACCCAGCGTCACGTCGGTGACGACGAAGTCCCACGAGCTACCCAGCAAGGCGCGCAGGCGCTGCAGGGGATAGAGGCCGTCACGCAGCTCCTGGATGGCGATGAGATCAAAGCGGCTGAGGATCTCGGCGATGTAGAAATACGCCTCGTCGGAACGGAAGCCATACTTGCCCGAGTCGAGCTCACGGATGTTCCAGGTGGCCAGCAGCAGCGTGTCGGCCATGCTACGTACAGGCAGGGTGGCCGACAACGCCGCACGCAGGCGCTGCAAGCCACCAATGGTGCGCGTGCGCTGCACGGCATCGGTGATGTTGTTGAGTTGGGCATAGGAAAGCATCGACGATCTCCGCAAGGTTTATGCGTTTGCAATGCAAACGTGCTCTACCCGACATCATCGTCTCCCCCGGCAAGCTCGCCCGGGTTCTGCCTGAAAGTACATGCAGGCCCGCCGGATTTGCCCGGATGGGCCGGTCAGCCGGCCTTGGGTGGGCGGGCGAAGCGCGCCGCCGAACGCGCCTTGGCTTTTGCTGCCTCCACCTCACGATAGCGCGGCTGCGCCGTGGTCACCATGCCGGCAATGAGTGCGCGTGCGGCCTGCGTGACCTGCTCCACCGCCTGATCGAACACCGCCGCATTGGCCTGCGAGGGCTTGCTGAAACCGCTGAGCTTGCGCACGAACTGCAGCGCGGCGTCGTGGATTTCAGCCTCGGTAGCTGGCGGCTCGAAGTTGAACAGGGTGCGGATGTTGCGGCACATGCTTGTCTCCTCAATCAGCGGTGGTGCTGGCGAAAGCCGTGACGCGCGCCACCACGCCGGGGTCGCGCAGCAAGCGGGCGTGGCCAAGGCCCTGCACCGTCATCAGTTCGGCACCGCGCCAGTGACGCGCCGTCAGCGCGCTGGCGGCATGCAGAATCACACGGTCGTCATCGGCATGCACGAACAACGCGGGCTGCGACAGCGTGGCGGCGTGCACAGGCATGGAGATCGCGCGGATGTTGACACCATGCTCGTCACGCAGGATGTCGAGCATCTGTTCGGTCTGCGCGTCGTCCAGCCCATCGCGCAGGCAGTAGTCGCGCACATAGTCTTCGGCATGCGCCGGGGCGGCGAGCAGGGCAGCGCGGTCGACACGGCAACCCAGCGCCATGGCGTGGATGAGTACCGCCGCACCGAGCGAATGACCGATGCCGGCGTGAAAGCGATGCTGCGGCCCCAACTCATCTTGCAGCATAAGCAGCGCCTGCGCGGCCATGGGAATGGAGACCTGTTCGCCTTCGGAAGCACCGTGCGCGGGTAGATCCAGCGCCAGCACGCTGAAGCCCGCCGCGAGTAGGGGCGGCACGAACTCGCCAAGCTCGCTGGCCGCGCCTTCCCAGCGATGCAGCAGGAGCACACAAGGGCCGTTGCCGATCAGGCGGCCAACGAGTTGGCCGACCGGCCCTGCTGCGGTGACTACTCGGGCTTCGGGCAGGAAGGGAGCGACAGCGCGCGTTGGGCGGCGCGGGGTGAGGAAGGCCTGAGCGGACTGCGCAGGGGTGCGGTACTGAACGGGATTCATCGTCGTCAGTGTTGTTAGCGGGATGTTGTCATTGTCGGCGAAATGGATTGCAACGACGCACACAGCCCGACACATGCCCTGAACTAGAATCAGCGCTCTCCCTCACGCCGCTACGCCCATGACAGCGACAACCGATACCCTGCGCATCCCCTATGACCAGCTCTGTGCCGCACTGCAAGCTGCGATGGAATCCCACGGTTTGCCCGCCGACGTCGCACAGATCGAAGCGCAAATCATGGCCGAGGCTGATCTGCATGGCACGCCTTCGCATGGTGTGCGCATGTTGCCGGCGCTGTTGCGGGGTTTTGACGAGGGGCGTGCGAAGACGCAGCCAGCGGTGCGCGTGCTGCGCGACTTCGGCGCGATCAGTGTGATCGACGCGGACAACGGCCCCGGCCGTTACATCGCGGCGATGGCCATGCAGCGCGCGGTGGACAGGGCGCGCCAGTTCGGTGTCGGCGTTTGCCTTGCAACGCGCACCACGCACTGGGGCCGCGCGCATGCCTACGCGTTGCGGGCGGCGCAAGCTGGCTGCATCGGTTTCTGCACGACCAATGCGATCCGCACCATGGCGGCCTGGGGCGCGACGTCGGCAGTGATCGGCAACAACCCCATCGCTATCGGCGTGCCGCGCGCGGCGGGCGAGAAGCCGGTGGTGCTGGACATGGCGATGAGCCAGGCGGCCGTGGGCAAGGTGGCGACCTTCCTGCGTGAGGGCAAACCGCTGCCCGAGGGTTGGGGCGTGGATGCAGAGGGCAAGCCGACGACGGACCCGAAGGCGATTCTCGGCGGTGCGGTGTCACCCATGGGCGGGCACAAGGGTGCGGGGCTGGCGTTGATGATGGAGTTCATGACCGCTGCGCTGGGCAGCGGCCTGTTCTGCACCGATGTAACGGGCAGTGGCGGCGCCGTGGAGACGGAGGCCAGCAAGTTGTTCATCGCGCTGGACGTGGCGGCCTTCGGTGCGGAGGACTTCGGTGCGCGCGTCGAGGTCTATCTCGATTACCTGCGCAGCGACGCCAGCGTGCGCGAGCCTTTCTTGTTCCCCGGCGAACGCGGTTGGGATGAAGCCGCGCGCAACCTGCGCGACGGGGTTCCGTTGCATGCGGAAATCGTCGCGCAGTTGCGGCAGGCTGGTGTGAAGCTGGACTAAGCGCTGATCAGAGCGGCAGTTCGCCGGCTTCGCGGCCCAGCCACTTCTTGGCAAGGCGGTCGATCTCGCCATTGGTCTTGGCTTCGGCAATGATCTCGTTGATGCGTGCGCGCAGCTTCTCTTCACCCTTGTTCACGCCGATGTAGTTGGGGCTGTTCTTGAGCACCAGCTTCATCTCGATGTTGGCTTGCGGGTTGCGCGCGATGACGACGCTCATCTCGGGCGCGCTGGTGGCGATGACCTGGGTCTGGCCGGTGAGGAAAGCGGACGACGCGCCGACGTGGTCTTCGAAGCGCTTCACCTCGGTGTTGGGCGGCATCACCTTGGCCAGCTCAGCGTCGGCCGTGGCACCGCGCGTGGTGGAGACGCTCTTGCCGGCGAGGTCGGCGAAGCTCTTGATGCTCACGTCCTTCTTCGAAAAGATGGCGATGAAGAAGGGCGAGTAAGCGTAGGTGTAGTCGATAACCTTCTCGCGCTCGGGCGTCTTGCCCAGCGTGGAGACGACGATGTTGACCTTGCCGCTCTGCAGATAGGGCACGCGGTTGGCGCTGGTGACGGGCACCAGCTCGACGGCGGCGCCGAGCTTGCCGGCAATGTAGGTGGCGAAGTCGATGTCGAGACCCATGGGCTTGAGGTCCGGGCCGATGGTGCCGTAGGGCGGGTAGTCGGTCGGGATGGCGATGCGCACCTTCTTCGACTTGGTGATGGTGTCGAGCGCGGCTTGCGCGAAGACGTTGCTGGAAACGAGAAGAGCGGCGACGGAGAGAAGCGCGCCAAGGGTGCTGCGGGATGCGAGGTTCATGATGGACTGCCTTGTAAGCGGAAAGTGAAAGGGCTGGGGAGGGGTGGCATGACTTGTACTGGCGTGCATGACGGACGCCTTGTGCGGGTCGGCCTCAGGTGTTGCCGCCTGTGCCCAGCTTCTTGAGCTCGGGCGAGACATTGAGCCAAGGCAGGTCGAAGCCAGGCTTGCGGCGCGGCTGACCAGCCTGTTCGGCGGCGCGCGCGACGACGTGGCGCACGCCGGCGTTGACGCTGTCGATGAGGGGCACGTCGAGTTCGTCCTGCAGCGTCGCGGCCACACCGGCAAGGCCGGCACCGCCGAGAATCACGGCATCGGCCGAGAAATCACGCGCGGCCGTGCGGCAGGCTTCGAGCAACAACTTGCGCGCCCATTCGGGGTCAGCCGCGAGCTGCGCGCCGCTGGGCTGCACGGTCTGGATACCGGCCAGCTGCGTGTAACCCTGCGCGCTGGCGAGCCGCTGCAGCATGGGCTTCCAGCGCTCGCCGCCGGTGACGATGGCGAAGCGGCCATGCCGGCTGGCTTCGTCAAAAGCCGCTTCGGCAAGACTGCTGACCGGCACCGGCGAGCCCTGGCGCAGGGCTTCGAGGCCGGGGTCACCAAAGCAGCCGAGCATGACGGCGTCTGGCGCATCGGCCTCCGCCGCCTGATCCAGCCAGGCCGCCCAGGCATCCAGCGCGGCGTGCGCGGCCACGGCGTAGCTGGCTTCGCAGGCAATGTAGGGCGCGCCGAAGCGGGCCGTGGCCGTGTGTACCGCGACCGTGTCGCCCAGCATGGTCTGCACGCGTGACTGCAGCAGCCGGGTGACGGTCAGCGAGGTATTGGGGTTGATGATGAGCAATTGGCGCATGGTGGCTTGCCTCCAGCCGGGTTGTTCCGGCTTTGTGTACGCAAACCACATGCCATTTTGTATGCAAAACCGCAGAAGCCCAGCCCGTGCGGCTTGGCGCGCGGTGGCCCGTTGCGGGCCAGCCGGATTGGCAGCAAGCCGCACAGCACCTGCACCACAGCGCGGCAATGGGTGCGCCGGGCTGGGGCAGGCCGCTGGCGTCAGACGCTGGCCGGTATCGGCTTGCGGAAGCTGACGCTCATGAGGTTCCAGGCATTGATGGTGGAGATGGCGAAACCCAGCTCGGCGATTTCGACTTCGTTGAAGTGCTGGCTCAGTTCGGCGAAATCTTCGTCGCTGGGGTCGCTTTGCGGGATGCGGGTCACCGCCTCGGCCCAGCGCAGGGCGGCGCGCTCACGTTCGCTGAAGAAGGGGGCTTCGCGCCAGCCGGCGACGGCGTTGAGGTGGCGCGGCTGCACGTCGGCGCGCACGAGATCCTGCCAATGCATGTCCATGCAGAAGCCGCAGCCGTTGATCTGCGAGCAGCGCAGCCAGACGAGGTCAACGAGGCGTGCGCCGAGCGCACCGGCCTTGACGGTGGCGGTGAGGTCGAGCATGTGCTGGAAGGCCTTGGGGGCGAGCTGGGTGTGTTGAAGGCGGGGGGCAGAGTGAGTCATGAGACGTCCTTGATGAAAAGCGGGCCGCACCATGCGGCGCCGTCTGATCACTAGACGTCTGGTTTCAGCTGCTTGTGACAGGGAGCTTCAGATTTCCGTCGCGATGCGCGCCAGCTTGTCCGGATTGCGCAGCGAGTAGATGGCGACAATGCGCTCGCCGTCGGTGACGAAGCTCTGTGCCGATTCGAGCTGGCCGTCGACAAAGCGCAGCAGGCCCGGTTCGCCATTGATGCTGACAGGCTGGTAGCGCACCTGGGCGCCGAGCCTCCGCCACACGGCCCAGTAGAGATTGGCGATGCGCTCGGCGCCGCGCAGGATCTTGCCGAACGAGGGCATCTTGCCGCCGCCGTCGCCGATGAACTGCACGTCTTCGGCCATCAGGGCGCGAATCGCCGTGCGCTCGCCGCTGCGCGCGGCCTGCATGAAGCGGGCGAGCACGTCGCGGTGCTGGTCGGGCGTCACGTCGAAGCGCGGGCGTTCCTGCCGCACGCGTTCAGAAGCCCGGTGCACCATCTGGCGGCAGGCGGCTTCGCTCTTGCCGAGCAGTTCGGCAATCTCGGGGTAGTCGTAGTCGAACACCTGGCGCAGCAGGAAGGCGGCGCGCTCTTCGGGTGCGAGGCGTTCGAGCACCCACAGCAGGGCCACCGAGAGCTCGCTGGCCATCTCGACAGCAGCCTCGGGCGTGCGCTCGTCGACCTCCACCAGCGGCTCGGGCAGCCAGAAGCCGACGTAAGCCTCGCGCTCGCTGCGGGCGGCACGCAGGCGGTCGATGGCGAGGCGCGTGGTGACGGTCACCAGCCAGGCTTCGGCCGACTGCAGGGCTGCCTGGTCGGCGGCCTGCCAGCGCAGCCAGGCATCCTGCAGCACATCGTCGGCATCGGCGCGCGTGCCCAGCATGCGGTAGGCGATGGCGAACAGGCGCGGGCGCAGGGCGTGGAAGGTGTCGAGGGGTGGAGACATTGAGCTGGTTCCGTCGGGTAATGACGCAGTAGACGAACCGGATGCGTTGTTTGTGACAGGGGCGGACAAAGCAAAACGGCCGCTTGCGCGGCCGTCTCGTTCTACCGGGCTCTTCTTACTTGAGCACGGCCAGAGCAGCAGCGTAGTCAGGTTCCTGCTTGATCTCGGGAACCAGCTCGGCGTGCAGCACTTTGTTGTTTTCGTCGACGACGACCACGGCGCGCGCGGTCAGGCCGGCCAGCACGCTGCTGGTGATGTCCACGCCGTAGGCCTTCTTGAAGCTGGCGTCACGGAAAGTCGACAGGGTCTTCACGTTGGCGAGGCCTTCGACTTCGCAGAAGCGCTTGGCAGCGAAGGGCAGGTCGGCCGAGATCACCAGCACGGTGGTGTTGGCCAGGCTGGACGCCTCTTCGTTGAACTTGCGCGTCGAGGTGGCGCAGACAGCGGTGTCGAGGCTGGGGACGATGTTCAGGACCTTGCGCTGACCGGCGAAGCTGGCCAGGCCGTAGTCGGCGAGGTCGCCGCCCACCAGTTTGAATTCGGCGGCGGTATCACCGGCCTTGGGGAAGCTGCCGGACACGTCGATGGCGTTGCCGCCCAGGGTAACTGTGCTCATCTTTGTTCTCTCTCGGATTGGGGAGGTTGGAAACGGGTGCAGCGCACCCAGATGGGGGGTATTGCAGGGCAGCAGAGCCGCCGCAGGCCGAATGCTAACCCGTAAACCGGGGCCTCCGACGGGCTTTTGCGCTGCGGCAAGATGCGGGCACGCCGTCTAGGCTGATAGTCCGCAAGACGCCTCACGACCCGGCTGCCGATAGGCTCAGTCAATCCGTAACATGCCGACAATCAATTAGAGCTATTTATGGGCAGCCTTTAAGATGCACCTACTTTGTTCTTCAACCCACCACAAGGAGCAGTGAAATGTCCCTCATCAACACGCAAGTCCAGCCGTTCAAGACGCAAGCTTTCCACAACGGCAAGTTCGTCGATGTGTCCGATGAAAGCCTCAAGGGCAAGTGGTCCGTGCTGATTTTCATGCCGGCCGCCTTCACCTTCAACTGCCCGACCGAGATCGAAGACGCGGCTGACAACTACGCGGCCTTCCAGGCTGCTGGCGCCGAGGTGTACATCGTCACCACCGACACGCACTTCTCGCACAAGGTGTGGCACGAAACCTCGCCGGCCGTGGGCAAGGCCAAGTTCCCCCTGGTTGGCGACCCGACCCACACGCTGACCAACGCTTTCGGCGTGCACATCCCCGAAGAAGGTCTGTCGCTGCGCGGCACCTTCGTGATCAACCCGGAAGGCGTGATCAAGACCGCTGAAATCCACAGCAACGAGATCGCCCGCGACGTCAGCGAAACCCTGCGCAAGCTGAAGGCTGCCCAATACACCGCCGCCAACCCGGGTCAGGTTTGCCCGGCCAAGTGGAAGGAAGGCGCCAAGACGATCGCCCCGTCGATCGATCTCGTCGGCAAGATCTAAATCGCCAGCCCGTCAGCCTACTGCGCGACCCGATCTCGGCATTCCGGTACTCGACGTACATCACGTACGTCTCCGTTCCTCGTGCCGACCTCGGGCCGCTCGCTACGGCTGCCGGACCAGCGATGGCTTGGTGAAAACCAGACCACGGCGAAACCCCAAGGGTCTCGCTGAAAGCGTCCAACGCCAGGATGCTTTCAACGAGATCCCGTGTCCCCCCACCGGATACCGGCCATCACGCCGGTTCAGCAGCAAGAAAGGAACGCACCATGCTCGACGCCAATCTGAAAGAACAACTCGCGGGTTACCTGCAGCGCGTGACGCAGCCGTTCGAGATCATCGCTTCGCTGGATGACTCGGCCTCGGCGCGCGAGATGCATGAGCTGCTGCAGGAAGTGGCTGCGCTGTGCGACAAGATCACGCTGCGCACCGACGGCCAGGCCACGCGCAAGCCTTCGTTCGCGCTCAAGCGCATCGGCAGCGATACCAGCCTCACCTTTGCCGCGATCCCCATGGGCCACGAGTTCACCTCGCTGGTGCTGGCCCTGTTGTGGACCGGCGGCCATCCGCCCAAGGTGGAAGACAGCGTGCTCGACCAGATCCGCGCACTCGACGGTGACTTCAATTTCGAGGTCTACATGTCGCTGACCTGCCACAACTGTCCGGACGTGGTGCAGGCGCTGACCCTGATGGCGATCTACAACTCCAAGGTGAAGACCGTCATCATCGACGGCGGCCTGTTCCAGGACGAAGTGACACAGCGCGAGATCATGGCTGTGCCCGCCGTGTGGCTCAACGGCAAGTCCTTCAACTCGGGCCGTGTCACGGTCGAGGAACTGCTCGCCAAGCTCGACACCGGTGCCGCCGCACGCGACGCCGCCAAGCTGTCGGCCCGCGAGCCCTATGACGTACTGATCGTCGGTGGTGGCCCCGCCGGTGCCGCCGCTGCCGTGTATGCCGCACGCAAGGGCATCCGCACGGGCATCGCGGCTGAACGCTTCGGCGGTCAGGTCAATGACACGCTGGCCATCGAGAACTTCGTTTCCGTGATGGAAACCGAAGGGCCCAAGTTCGCCGCTGCGCTGGAAGCCCATGTGCGCGCCTACGACGTCGACATCATGAACCTGCAGCGCGCCAGGAAGCTGACGCGCGCAGAAGAGCCCGGTGGTCTCATCAGCATCGAGCTCGAAAACGGTGGCGTGCTGAAGAGTCGTAGCGTGATCCTGTTCGACCGGTGCGCGCTGGCGCAACGTCAACGTGCCGGGCGAGCAGGAGTATCGCAACAAGGGCGTGGCCTACTGCCCGCACTGCGACGGTCCGCTGTTCAAGGGCAAGCGCGTCGCCGTCATTGGCGGTGGCAACTCGGGTGTCGAAGCCGCGATTGACCTCGCCGGCCTCGTGCAGCATGTGACCTTGCTGGAGTTCGGCGAGCAGCTGCGTGCCGACGCCGTGCTGCAGGCCAAGCTGCGCAGCCTGCCCAACGTGACCGTGCATGTGATGGCGCAAACGACCGAGCTGACCGGCGACGGCAGCAAGCTCAATGGCATCACTTTCACCGACCGTACCAATGGTGAGTCGAAGCACATCGAGCTCGAAGGCGTGTTCGTGCAGATCGGCCTCGTGCCCAACACCGAATGGCTCAAGGGCACGCTGGAGCTGTCCAAGCATGGCGAGATCGTCGTCGATGCCCATGGCCGCACCGACCTGCCGGGCGTCTTCGCGGCAGGCGATGTGACCACGGTGCCGTTCAAGCAGATCATCATCGCCACTGGCGATGGCGCGAAAGCCGCGCTGTCGGCCTTCGATTACCTGATCCGCACACCGGCACCCACGCAACAAGCCATCGCGGCCTGATCGTCACCTGTCGCACGCAAACAGCCGGGCAATGCCCGGCTGTTTGCTTTCCGCTCGTGCCCTGCAGCGGATCGCCTGCCCTTAGGTACCTTGCCTGGCTGCAAGCTCTCGGGGACACTGCCGGCGATATGAGCATCTATGCCCTCAAGCCGAAGTTCCAGGCCCTGCTGCGTCCCCTCGTCCGCCAGCTGCATGCCGCTGGCGTAACTGCCAACCAGGTCACCCTCCTCGCCTGTATCGTTTCCATCACGCTGGGCATCTGGCTGTGCCTGCAGCCGCAAGCGGTGCTGTTCCTGTGGCTGCCGCTGTGGATGTTCCTGCGCATGGCCTTCAATGCTGTTCGACGGCATGCTGGCGCGCGAATTCGGCCAGAAGTCGGCGCTCGGCGCCTATCTCAACGAGCTCACCGACGTGATCTCGGACGCCTGCCTGTACCTGCCCTTCGCCTTCCTGCCGTACTTCGCGCCGCTGTGGGTGGGCGTGTTCGTTGCGCTGTCCATCGTCGTCGAGATGACCGGCGTCGTCGGCCTCATGGTGGGCGCGTCGCGTCGCTATGACGGGCCCTTCGGCAAGAGCGACCGCGCCTTCGTGATCGGCGCGCTGGCGCTGGCCATCGGCTTGGGCCTGCCGCAACAAGGCTGGCAGGCAGCGGTTTTCCCGCTCATGAGCATCCTGTGTGGCCTGACCATCTGGCGTCGCGTGCAACGCGGCCTGCAGGAAGCACAGCAGTAATCCCCCTTTTTGAACAACAAGGCACAGCCGTGCCATGGAGCATGCATGAGTCGTCAGGTGATTGAAGCGCAGTTTTCGACGAGTGATGGCGAGCAGCTTTTCTACCGCCACTGGCCCGCGCAGAGCGACAAGCCGCGCGGCGTGATCGTGATCTTCCACCGCGGGCACGAGCATTCCGGCCGCATGGCGCACGTGGTCGATGAGCTGGACCTGCCGGACTTCGCCTTCTACGCTTGGGATGCACGCGGCCACGGTCGCTCGCCCGGCGTGCGCGGCTTCAGCCCCAGCTTCGGGCGCTCGGTGCGTGACGTCGACGAGTTCGTGCGCTTCGCCGCCGCGCAGAGTGGCGTGGCGCTGGCGGACGTCGGTGTCGTCGCGCAGAGCGTGGGCGCCGTGCTGGTTAGCACCTGGGTGCATGACTACGCGCCGGACATCCGCTGCATGTCGCTCGCTTCGCCGGCCTTCAAGGTCAAGCTCTACGTGCCGCTGGCGGTGCCGGGCCTGGCGCTGATGCACAAGCTGCGCGGCAACTTCTTCGTCAATTCCTACGTCAAGGCGAAGTTCCTGACGCATGACCCGGCGCGCATCGCGTCCTACGACAGCGACCCGCTGATCACGCGGCCGATCTCGGTCAACATCCTGCTCGCGCTCTACCAGGCGGCCGAGCGCGTGGTGTCGGATGCCGGCGCGATCCACGTGCCGACGCAGCTGCTGATCAGCGGCGCCGACTGGGTGGTGCATCACGGCCCGCAGCATGCGTTCTTCGACGGCCTCGGCAGCCGCATCAAGGAACGCCATGTGCTCGACGGCTTCTTCCACGACACCTTGGGCGAGAAGGACCGTCATCTCGCCCTCAGCAAGCTGCGCAACTTTGTGCTCGCGCGTTTCGCCGAAGCCCCGCAGCGCCCGGCCCTGCTCGATGCGCACCAGAGTGGCTACAGCTACGACGAGTACAAGCGCCTCGAACAGCCGCTGTCCGTGTTCAATCCCAAGCGCTGGGCCTTCGCCATCTCGCGCCTGTCGATGGCGACGCTGGGCCGTCTCTCCGAGGGCGTGCGCCTGGGCCTGAGCACCGGCTTCGATTCGGGCAGCACGCTGGACTACGTGTATCGCAACGAGGCGCGCGGTGTGGGTTTCGTCGGCCGCATGTTCGACCGCAACTATCTCGATGCCATCGGCTGGCGCGGCATCCGTCAGCGCAAGCTGCATGTCGAGCAGCTGCTGCAGTGGGCCATCGGCCAGTTGCGTGCGGCGGGCCAGCCTGTGCATGTGCTGGACATCGCCGCCGGCCACGGCCGCTACATCCTCGAAGGCATCGCGCAGTTGCCGCAACAACCGGACTCAGTGCTGCTGCGTGACTACAGCGAGCTCAACGTGGAGAAGGGCAACGCCCTGATCACCGCCAAGGGCATGCAGGGCATCGCGCGCTTCATTGCGGGCAATGCTTTCGAGCGTGCCTCGCTGTCCGGCCTTACGCCGCGCCCCACGGTGGCCGTGGTGTCGGGCCTCTACGAACTGTTCCCCGACAATGCGCTGCTGCGCGAGTCGCTCGCCGGCCTTGCCGACGCCGTGCCGGCCGGTGGCTACCTCGTCTACACGGGCCAGCCATGGCACCCGCAGCTGGAGTTCATCGCCCGCGTGCTGTCCAGCCATCGCGATGGCAAGCCCTGGGTGATGCGCCGTCGCGTGCAGGCCGAGATGGATCAGCTCGTCGAGGCTGCCGGCTTCAGCAAGCTGCAGACGCTCAGCGACGAGTGGGGCATCTTCAGCGTGTCAGTTGCACAGCGCCGTGCAGGCTGAGGTGGGTCGCTCACAACGCCCCTGGGGCTGGGCCTGCATCTGGGGCCTGGCGCTGGGGGTGCTGTTTTTCAGCAGCTACAACACGGTCAACAGCTTCACCGCGCAGCGCAGTGATGTCGGCGCCTACGTGCTGGACTGGGAGCGCCACATCCCCTTCCTCGCCTGGACCATCGTGCCCTACTGGTCCATCGACTTCCTCTACGGCATCGCGCTGTTCGCGTCGCGCAGCAAGGCCGAGCTGTTCCGCCTCGGCAAACGCTTGCTCGCCGCGCAGGTCATCTGCATCAGTGGCTTCCTGCTGTGGCCGCTGCGCTTCAGCTTCGAGCGGCCGCACAGCGACGGCCTGTTCGGCGCGCTGTTCGACGCGCTGGCGGGTTTCGATCTGCCCTACAACCAGGCGCCCTCGCTGCACATCTGCCTGCTCGTCGTGCTGTGGCGGCACTACAGCGACCTCGCCGGGCACAACACCTGGCGCTGGCTGTCGCATGTGTGGTTCGCCTTGATCGGCGTGTCGGTGCTGACGACCTGGCAGCACCACAGCATCGATCTGCTGACCGGCTTGTGGGCCGGTGCGCTGTGCCTGCTGCTGGTGCCGGACGAACTCGCCAGCTGGCGCTGGCGTGCCGGGCAGGCGCAGCGCCGGCGACTGGGCCTGCGCTACCTGCTGGGTGCCGTGCTGGCCGCAGCGGCCGGGGCCGCACTGTTCCCGGCGGTGACGGCCTGGCTCTTCTACTGGCTGGCCGCCGCACTGGCGCTGGTGAGCGCCATCTACCTTGCTGGCGAGCCGGCCCACTTCGGCAAGCAGGGCGCGCGCATGCCCTGGCGTAGCTGGATGGCGCTGGGCCCTTACCTGCTTGCCGCACGACTCAATGCCTGGCTGTGGACGCGCAAGCTGGCGGTTGGCAATGCGGTCGATGACGGCGTTTTTCTCGGTCGTCAGCCGGATGCGACGCAGCTGCAAGAGCATGGCGTGCGCACGCTGATCGACCTGTGCGCCGAACTGCCAGCACGCGCGACGGCGCCGGCCTATGAATCGCACCCACAGCTCGACCTGCTGCCACCCGACGCGGCGGTACTGGCACGCACCGCACAGGCCATCGACACGGCGCGCCAGCTGGGCCCGGTGTGGGTGTGCTGTGCACTGGGCATGTCGCGCAGCGCGGCGGCCGTGGTGGCCTGGCTGATCCGCCACCGCCAGCACACGCTGGCGCAGGCGCTTGAGCGCGTGCGCGCAGCGCGGCCGCAGGTCGTGCTGTCAGCACCGGTCCTGGCCGCCCTTGCCAGCCTGGAGGCGCGCGCATGACGCCAGACCAGCAACTGGCCAGCCTGACGGCGGCCTTCCTGCGCAGTGCGCGTGGCCTCGCTGGCTTCGGCTGGCTGCTGTGCCTGATCGCCGGCCTTGGTGCGCTGGATGCTGCCATGCATGGCAACACGCTGGTCTTGTTGCTGCACGCTCTGGCATTGGCGTGTGGCTTCGCCCTCGCCTGGCAGAGCCTGCGCATGCGCTTCGACATCGCGGCTTTCGAACTGATTGCCCGCGACGAGGGGCCAGCGCTGGCAAACTTCGATCTCGCGCTGAAACGTCTGGGCCTGCGCGATGGCAGCGATGTGCGCGCACTCGAACAGCGTGCAGCAGCCACGCGCAAGATGGTGACGCGGCTGGCCCTGATCGTTTTGCTGGAATTCCTTCTCGTCCTCGCCGGACTGCTGACCCGCCATGCTTGACCGACTCGCCGGCCGCTTCCTGATCTTTCTCGCCCGATTGCTCACCGGCGCTTATGCCAACTGGGTTGGCTGTCGACCAGAACCGCAGCAGCGCCTGTACTTTGCCAACCACTCCAGTCACCTCGACTTCCTGCTGCTGTGGGGCTTGCTGCCGCCAGCGCTCCGCTACCGCACACGACCGGTTGCCGGTGCCGATTACTGGAACGCCACGCCGCTGCGGCGCTACCTGATCCATCGCGTGTTCCGTGGCGTGCTCGTCGAGCGCAACCGCAAGGATCCCGCCGACAATCCGCTCGCCCCCTTGCAGGCCGCACTCGATGCGGGCGACTCGCTGATCTTCTTCCCCGAGGGCACGCGCTCGCAGACCGACGAAATGCTGCCCTTCAAAAGCGGCCTCTACCACCTCGCGCAGGCCAACCCGGCGCTGGCCCTGGTGCCGGTGCGCATGGAAAACCTCAACCGCGTGATGCCCAAGGGCGAGCTGTTGCCCGTGCCCCTGGTGTGCATCCTGACTTTCGGCGCGCCTGTGGCATTGGGCGAAGACGAATCCAAAGCCGCCTTCCTCGAACGCGCGCGCCAGACCATTCTCGATTTGCGAGCCTGACCATGAGCCTTGCCAGCAGCCTGCCAAGCATTCCCAGCAACGTGCCCGAAGCCGCGCGCGTCCCGACCCTCACATTGTTCATGGGCATCGGCGCGGTGCTGCTGTTCGCCAGCGTGGTGGGCTGGCTGCTGCGCTGGCGACTCGGCGCGGGCAATGCCGTGGTCGCCAACCTCAATGCACGCATCAATGCCTGGTGGGTGATGGTGGCAGTGATCGGCCTGGCCCTGCTGGGTGGGCGCACCGGCGTGGTCATGCTGTTCGGCCTGGTGTCTTTCTTCGCGCTGCGCGAATTCCTCACCCTCACGCACACGCGGCGCGGTGACCACCTCGCGCTGCTGGCCTGCTTCTTCGTTTTCCTGCCGCTGCAGTACTTCTTCGTCTGGCACGACTGGTACGGCATGTTCTCGATCTTCGTGCCGGTCTACGCCTTCCTGCTGATGCCCTTCCTCGCCTGTCTGGGCCACGACACGACCAACTTCCTCGCCCGCGCCACGCAGACACAGTGGGGACTGATGATCTGCGTCTACGCCATATCGCACGTACCGGCCCTGCTGGCTTTGCCTATCACCGGCTTCGAGGATCGCAACCTGCTGCTGGTCGTGTTCCTGATCCTCGTCGTGCAATCGAGTGACGTGCTGCAGTACGTGTGGGGCAAGCTGTTCGGCCGCCACAAGATTGCGCCCAACGTGTCGCCGTCGAAGACCGTCGAGGGCTTCATCGGTGGCATCGCCAGCGCCACCGCGCTGGGCGCTTCGCTGTGGTGGATCACGCCCTTCAGCCCGCAGGCCGCTGCGGTGATGGCCTTGCTGATCACGCTGACGGGCTTCGTCGGCGGCCTCGTGATGTCGGCAATCAAACGCGACCGCGGCGTCAAGGACTGGGGGCAGATGATCGAGGGCCACGGCGGCATGCTCGATCGCCTCGATTCGGTGTGCTTCTCGGCGCCGGTCTTCTTCCACGCCGTGCGCTACTTCTACACCGCCTGAGCAAGGCAGAATGAAAACGGCCGCCCTCAGGCGGCCGTTTCTTTTGCCGTCGTCCGCTCAGACCGACTTGCGCGAACGCACACGCACTGCGGCCAACAGGCCCAGCGCAGCCAGTGCCAGCGTGCCCGGCTCGGGCACATTGCCGTCGATGCTGTCGGCCATCAGGATCACGCGCGTTCCCGTGGCCTGAAAGGTGCCATTGTTGATGGCCCAGCCAGCGTTGAGCTGACCGCCGCCGGTATGCCAGCAGGAGCCTTTGTGGTTTCCGTTGCTGGGCAACAGGTTGACGTCACATGAATTGAGTTCGACCTTTGCCCCCAGCTCGGTGAAGCCCCAGGACCAGCTGTCATTGAAATACCACTCTGCGCCATTGGCGGTATGCGTCACGTCGGAGCCGTAGCTCGATTGCATACCCGTGTTGAAGAGCACATCAGCGCGTGCCGCGGCAGCCAGTACCGTGTAGTTGGTCTGGCCGGGAATGAAGTCGGCAAGCATGAGATAGTTGCCACTACAGGCGCCAAGAACGCTTGCCAGGCTTACGCCGCCGCCACCGTTATCGCTGTAACACTGTGTCCAGCCCCAGTTGCTGACAGTCGAGAACGACACGTTGGTCTGCACACCCACCGGCAGATAGGTTGCCTGCGCAGTACCTGCGAGCAGCAGGCCCGCCAGTACGATGAGTTTCTTGATGAGCTTCATTGCTTCTCCCTGGAATAATTGGATTCGGGCTCTGGCTGCAAAAATCACTGCACGCACGTGTCCGGAGTCCGACCCTTCAGCAAGAAGTGCTCCCGGTCATTTTCCTGCGCTACGTAAAAGACATGCGATCAAATGCTTGTCCGTAACCCGTGTGAAATATTTCCGGCTGACGAATTTCGTCAGCGTAAAGCGCGTCAACGCCCGGCGCCTCGTTTCCGCGAACTGCATCACACGCACAACAGAACGTATTGCAAGCGCCACGTCACCTCCCGCTCGCTAGAATTGCGCCTGCCACAACACTCCCTGATATACGAAATGCGTAACGGTGTTGCTGCACCTCGGTGAGGACAACGTAGCCGCCTACACCGATACCTTCGGCCCCGACACCTTCGGTGAAGACGCGAGCATCCGCCGCTTCGGTCGCGAAGGCGCCTGCACCAAGGCCATCCTCAATGCGCTGAACAACATCGTCGACGAGGTACGCGGCGAGAAGTACCAGGGCGCCATCATGATCCGCAGCTTCCTCAAGGATCAGTGGGCGCAGGAGCCGCAGCACTTCGAGTGCGATGTCAGCGGCAGCAGTGCCGAAGTGGTGTTGCTGGCCACGCTGGCGCGCTTCCCTGCCGCTCCGGCTGCCGCGAAGTAAGCCGCAACCACGCCGGGCTGGCGCAGCTACTGCTGACCAGTCCTGGCGTTGCGCATCATCAGCCAGGCCACGAAGTCGGCTTCGGGCATGGGCCGCGCAAAGTAGTAACCCTGCGCAAAGTGGCAGCCCGCGTCGCGCAGGAAGTTCCATTGCTCCAGGGTCTCGATGCCTTCCGCAACGACCTGCAACTCCATGGTGCGGCTGATGGCGAGGATGGCATTGCAGATCGTGCTGTCGTAGGGATCGGTGAGGATGTCGTCGGTGAAGGATCGGTCGATCTTGATCTCCGACAGCGGCATACGCTTTAGGTAGGCCAGCGAGGAGTAGCCGGTACCGAAGTCATCGAGCGCGAAGCCGATGCCCATGTCGCGCAGCTCGTTCATGCGTGACATGACGCAGGCTTCGCCGCTGACGAGCATGCTCTCGGTGACTTCGATGACGAGGCGCTCGGGGTTGGCTTCGAAGTAGGTGATGAGGTCTTCCACCTCACGCACGAAGTTGGGGTGGGCGAACTGGCGTGCGCTGACGTTCACCGCAATCTTGATCTGCGACAGCGCGGGGTCTTCCGACCAGGCCTGCAGGCGACGGCAGGCTTCGGCAATGACCCAGTGACCGATCAGCAGGATGAGGCCGGACTCTTCGGCCACCGGGATGAAGTCGGCCGGTGACACGATGCCGCGCTGCGGGTGATGCCAGCGGATCAGGGCCTCGACACCCACGCAGCGGCCTTCGGCATCGAGCTGCGGCTGGTAGTGCAAGACGAACTCCTGGTGAACCGCGGCATGGCGCAGCTCGGCTTCCAGCGCGCTGCGCTCTTCGATGCTGGCCTGGGTGGCGGGGTCGAAGAAACGCACGTCGTTGCGGCCGGCGTTCTTGGCCTGGTACATCGAGGTGTCGGCCCGCTTGAGCAGGTCTTCCACCGTCAGCTCGTGTCCGAGGAACAGGGTGACACCCACGCTGACCGTGCTGGTGTAGTGACGCCCCCGCAGGTCGTAGTCGCCGGCGAGTTTGTTGACGATCTTCTCGCCCACCACCATGGCCAGCGAGCTGGCTTCGGAATGCGAGCTCGACAGCTGTTCGAGGATCACCACGAATTCGTCACCACCGAGGCGAGCGACCGTGTCTTCCTCGCGCACGATGTGGCGCAATCGGCTGGCCACCTGCACCAGCAACTCGTCGCCGTACTGGTGACCCAGCGTGTCGTTGACCGTCTTGAAGTGGTCGAGATCGAGGAACAGTACCGCGCCGTAATGGCCGCTGCGCTGGCTGCTGGCCATGCTCTGGCGCAAGCGGTCCATGAACAGGCGGCGGTTGGGCAGCATGGTCAGCAGGTCCGAGAACGCCAGCTGCTCGATCTGCGCCTGCACCTGCTTGCGCTCGGTGATGTCGCGCGACACAACGATCAGGCGGCTGTTCTGGTTGTCGGGGTCTTTGCTGGCGATGGACAGCTCGTACCAGTGCGGCCCTTCCTCATCGGGCACCATGATCTGCGTGCTGACCGCCATGCGGCGCACGCTGGCCTGGTCAATCGCTGCCAGCACCACCTGCATGGCTTCGGGCGACAACAGCTCCTTCAGGTGCCGGCCCTGCGGGTCGACATCCAGCGAAAAGATGTTGATGGGCTGTTCGTTGGTGAGCGCAATCTGCTGACCATGACGCCCCACCTCGAAGATGGAATCCGGGATGGCGGCGAGCACGGTACGCAGGTTCTCGTGTGCAGCACGACTGACATGCATGGACTGCAGCTCCACCTCGGCCAGCCAGCGGCGGCGGATGTTGAAGCAGAACATCAGGGTCAGCAGGCAGAAGGCCACGAAGCCGATGGACATGACCTGCACCTCGCGCCACCAGGGCGCAAGGTAGTCCTCATCGGCCAACCCGACGATCAGGAACACCGGGTAGTCGCCGACCCGACGCAGCACATGGATGCGCTGGAAGTTGTCGAGCTTGCTGCGCGAGCTGAAGACCGTCAGCGTCGCGCCGCCCGCGAACGCCGCTTCGCTGACGGCCGAGGAGGCCGGTACCACGCTGCCGATCGGGACTTTCTCGAGGCGCGGGTAACGCACCAGCAGGCGTCTCTCCCGGTCGAGCAGGCTGACATTGCCATGCTCGCCGAGGCGCACGCTGGAAAACACCTCCTGCAGGCGCTTCACCGAGGTATTGGCATTCGCCGTACCGCCAAAGCTGCCGTCCGGCTTGCGCAAGGGCATGACGATGGGAAACAGCTCCTCGCCGGTCAGGCGCGAGGTCACCGGGATGCCGAAGGTCAGACGACCCGTGTCGCGTGCACGCTGGAAGAACTCGCGGTCGTGCTGCGACACCAGCCTCGTCCGGTCGACCTGTTCGCCGTACATGACCATGCCTTCATGGTCCGTACCCCGCATGGATACAGCGAAGGGCAGGCGCTCGCGCAAGCCGCCAAGGTAGCTGCTGAACGCCGCGTCATTGAAGCGGCCGCTGGCATGCTGGCGGGTGAACTCCTTGCCGGCACTCTGCAAGGCCAGGTCGATGCTCTGGAAATGGCTGACGAGAAAGGTCTCGAGGCTCTGCGAGAGACTCAGCGCCACTTGCTCGGCGTTGTCGCAGTAGCGCTTGTGGCTGGCATACAGGGCGTAGGCGCACAAGCCCGCTATCAGCGCGATGGCGGCTGTCGCACCCAGTACGGCCCCCCGGAACGCATTGCGGAATCCGTGCGGACTGCCAACAGCCATTCCACCCCCACAAGTCGAAAAACGGCGGCCGTTACGCGGCCCCCTGACTCCTGCGGCCGGGCCTTCGATGCACATCTACCCTGCATTGAAGGCCATCCCGGACGCATATTCAATATCTACGACACAGTGCCCGGCTTCTGTTGCCCTGATTCCGTGATCTGCCCGTCTGGGCAAGGGCTTACGAACTGTTACAAGCTGGCCGCCAACCCGCCGGCCGCTCGTGCGTTGTTGACCTGACCGGCACTTGCCGGGACAGGAGACCTCACCATGTGGCAAGCCGGCCGTCTGGCACAGCGTTTCAAACACTTTCTGGGCGTCCTGCTGCTGGGGCTGGCCGCCGGTGGCGCCCTCGCCGCCGATGAAGACACCAGCCCGCCCGAGCGCGTGGCGCGGCTCAACTACCTCAGCGGCAAGGCCAGCTTTGCGCCTGCGGGGTCGCAGGACTGGGTGGCCGCCAGCCTCAACCGGCCGCTGACCGTCGGCGACCGGCTGTGGGTCGAGGAGGGCGGCCGCGCCGAGCTGCACGTCGGTGCTACCGCCCTGCGCCTGGCCGGTTCGACGGCCATGGAAGTCCTCGACCTCGGCGACGAAGACCTCGCCGTCAAGATCACCCAGGGCAGCTTCACGATCCGCGTACGCGAGCTCGACGAAGACGAAGCCATCGAGATCGCCACCCCCAACCTGTCCTTCAGCGTACGCGAGGACGGCGAGTACCGCGTCGACGTCGACCCGGACCGCAACATGACCGTGCTGGCCGTGCGCCGAGGCAGCGGCACGGCTTATGGCAACGACGCCTCGCGCCAGCGCATGCGGCTCGATGCCGGCCAGCGCCTGCGCGTCGATGGGCAGGACCTGTTCCCGCTGGAAAACGGTGGCGTCGGTCCGCGCGACGAGTTCGACCGCTGGGCCGCCACCCGCGACGCCCGCGAAGATGCGGCCGAGAGCGCGCGCTATGTCTCACGCAGCATGACTGGTTACGAAGACCTCGACGCCAACGGCGACTGGCGCGAAGTCGAAGGCTATGGCGCCGTATGGACGCCGCGCGTGCGCATCGCCAACTGGGCGCCCTACCAGTACGGCCGCTGGGAATGGATCGCCCCCTGGGGCTGGACCTGGATCGACGACGCGCCCTGGGGCTTCGCGCCCTTCCACTACGGTCGCTGGGCCTGGCTGGAAAGCCGCTGGTGCTGGGTGCCCGGCCCACGTGTGCGCCGCGCCGTCTATGCGCCGGCCCTCGTCGCCTTCATCGGCGGCAGCCAGAGCAATGTGCGTGTCGGCGTTTCGCTGTCTATCGGCCTGCCCGGCGTGGCCTGGTTCGCACTGGGCCCCAACGAGCCCTACCAGCCGGCCTACACGCGCAACCGGCGCTATGTCGAACGCGTCAATGTTTATGTCGGCGTGCGCGGCGACCGCCCTGTGCAATACGTGAACCAGCGTGTGCCACATGCCGTGGCCGTGATGCCGGCTGAAGACTTTGCACGCGGCCGCCCGCACCGTGCCGATGACCGTCGCTGGTCACAGCATGACTTCAGCCGCATGCCCGTAGGTCAAGGCCGCCCCGTCGACGCACCGCGTGAAGAATGGCGTCGTGCGCCTGAACGCGTCACCGCCGCCCCGCCCAGCCGCGTCTTCGAGCCACGCGTGGTACGCCCCATGCGCGATGCCGCAGCCCGTCGTGAGGACCGTAACGAGCGCGACAGCCGCCGTGACGAGCGTCGCGATGACCGCCGCGATGGGCGCCCCGACGCGCGCGGCCCCGAACGGAATGCACCGGTATTCGGTGGCCGCCGCGACGACAACGCCACGCCACCGCAGGCTGGCGAAGACCGCGTGCCGCGCATGCGCCAGCCGGAGATCCGGCCGGACGAAGCCGCACAGCGCGAGCGGGAACGTGAGCAGGAACGCAACCGGGAAAGAGAGCGGGAGCAGAACCGCGAGCGGGACAGGGAGCGCGACCGCGAACGTGACTTCCGCCGCCAGCGCGACGGCAATGCCGGTGAAGTGCGTGCGCCCGTCACCGCACCCATCACCGCACCTGTCGCCCCGCCGGCCGCACCGGCCATGCCGGAGCGCACGCCCGAGAAGCCGCAGTTCGAGCGCCGCCTGCCCACCCCGCCCAGCGAAGACCGCGTGCCGCGCATGCAACCGCCGCAGATCCGCAACGACCCGGTGCCCGCCCCCGCCGCCCGCCCGGCACCACAGGAACCGCCGCGTCAGGAAGGTGGCATCCGCCCCATGCGCAACGACAACGAACGCCGACCGGATCGCCCGGAAGGTGGCCGCGGCCGCTGACCCGGATACGCCCTAGGGCTGGCGTGCGTAGCTGCGGGTCAGGATCTCCCAGCTATGCACGTCGGGCCCTTCCCAGTACACGAGCGATCCGCCATAGGCCGTGTTGACGCGCATATCGACTGTCCCCTGCGGTGTGCTGCGGTAAGGCAGGCCGCGCTGCTGGATGCGCGCGAGGATGGCCGCGAACTCCGGCTCCGACACGTGGAAGGCGTAGTGCTGCACCGGGTAAGCCGAGTCGGCTTCGTCGAAGTCTATGGTCAGCGTGTCATTCACATACACCGGCGAGAAGGGCCCGAAACCCGACTCCGACCAGGGCACACCGAGAAGCTCGCCCAGCATTCGCGCCGAAGCGCGGCGGTCGCGCACGGGGATGGTGATGTGGTCCATGAGGATGGGCATGGCGACCTCCAGAGCTATGCAGGCCCTGCATCAAGGCAAGGCTGTTTGCGCCCCAAACGAGAGACATGAAACAAGAAGCTCGAGACCAGGCCAAGCGTCGCCAGCATGTACTTCAACCAGAACAGGACCTGGTAACTGACCCCGTAGACTCGCAAGCTGACGATTTCAGCGTAGGCACTTGGTGTCGTGATCTGGACGTAGGCCATGGCATTCGCAGCGGCAAAAACAACTACGACGACACATGCACCAAGGACATGCCACACATTGCGATGCGGCACCTCCAGCGCCAAAGCGAGAAGTGCTATCGGCGCCAGACTGAGGGGAAGCAACTCCAGGTAGGGCGCGTGGCCTCGCACCAATGCGGTGGCCTCCAGCAGCAAATACAGCAGCGCCAGTGACCCGAATGCAGTGCGGGCAATAGTCTTCATGTGACGAATGCCTAGCGCTTCCTCGCCGTCTTCTCAACCGCATGGCACAACCCCGTCTTGGGATCGCGCGGGTCCAGCCAGTAGCGCCGACTGCTCTGTGCTGACTGGGACGTGAGCAGGGGATTGTCGAAGCGGAAAACACGGCGCTTGCAGAAGTCGACGCTGGCAATCAGCGCGGCGTTGTTCTCGCGCACGAGGCGCGCCAGGCTGCCGTCCTTGACCATGCTTTCGAGCCCCGTGCGCAAGCGCTCGGCGAGCCGCGGCGTCTTCGGTGAAACAAAGAAGTACGTGGGCAGGGGGACGTAGATCAGCAGGCTCTGCTCGATGGCGAGGTCGGGATAGTCGGCACGGAAAAATTCATACTCCTGCACGGCCTCGTTAAGCCCGCGCGGAAAAAGGTCCACGCGCTCGGCCATCAGCATCGCCAGCATGGCTTGCTGGCTGGTGCCCGGCTGCACGTTGAAGCCCAGCGCTTCGAGCACCTTGCGCGACGACCAGGAGACGCCTGCGGTGAGCGACAGCTGCTTGAGTGCCGCTTCGGTGCGGATGGCGCTGAGTATGGGTTGCGTCTTGCGATTGACGAGCGACACGCGGAAGCCCGTGAGACCGAGATCAACCGGAATGCGTACAGGGATGAGCTTCTCTTCCCACGACGGCTGCGTCACAAACACCGCCGTGTTGAAGCGTTCGCCACTTTCCAGCTCGGCCAGCACCCGTTCGCGCGCCAGGGTGTCCGTGAAATTCTCGATACGCCAGGGCCCGTACTGCTTCACCGTGCGCTGCATGGCTTCGGTGATGACCAGCAGGTTGTAGTCCACGCGGTCCTGCGGGACGTCACTGACCCGGAAGCGCTGGATCACGTCTTCGGCCTGCGCTGAGGGGAGGCAAAACAGGCCCGATGACAACAGGGCAACAAGCAGCATCGAGAAACGCTTCATGCAGAAATCCCGCCAACATGTTTAGAGGTCAATCTACTGCAAGGCAGCGCAGGCAACGTGAAATTGTTAGCGACTTTGCGCAAATGCCGCAGCTGTCCGCACCGTTGAAACATGAATATCGACAATGTCATCAATGTCATCAGCGTAACCCCCTGCCATGGCCACGCTGAGCGGCACGCCCTCGGCCGCGCAGCGTGACAACACCAGCTCGTCACGCGCCTGCAGGCCTGCCTTGCTGACGCCCAGCCGGCCGAGGCGGTCGCCAGCGAACGGGTCCGCGCCGGCAAGATAGTGCACCAGCTCGGGCCGCACGCGGCGGAAGACCTCGTCCAGCCCGCGCTGCAGGGCGTCGAGGTAGGCCATGTCGTCGCAGGCATCGGGCAACTCGATGTCGAGGTCGCTGAGCTGCTTGTTGGCCGGAAAGTTTTTCGCGCCGTGCATGCTGAAGGTGAAGATGCTGCCGTCACCAGCGAGGATGGCCGCCGTACCGTCGCCCTGGTGCACATCGCAATCGATGATGGCGATCTGCCCCACCCCTTCTTCCACCTGCATCGCGCGCGCGGCGACGGCAGAGTCGTTGAACACGCAGAAGCCGCTGCCGAAATCGCGGTGCGCGTGGTGTGTGCCGCCGGCGAGGTTCACGCCCACCTTGCCGCCACGCAGGGCCGAACGTGCGGCCTCGATGGTCGCCCCGGCCGAACGGCGCGAGCGCTCGACCATGGCCGGCGTCCAGGGGAAGCCGATGCGCCGCTGCTCGGCCGCGTTGAGCTCGCCGCCGGCAACACGCGTGATGTAGGCCGGGTCATGCGCACGCATCAGCTGCTCGTCGCTGGCCGCGGGCGGTTCTCGGAAGTCTGCCGCAGCGAACTCCCCGCTGGCCAGCAAGCGTTCGCGCAGGCGGCGGTACTTGTCCATCGGGAAGCGGTGCCCCGGCGGCAGGGGCAAGACAAAGTGATCAGCGTAGAAAAGCAGCATGGGAAGAGCATGCCACAGTGCGGCTGTCACAGCGGCGTCACACGGATGCGGCAGGTTCACCGTCACAGTCCCTTACTGCCGCCGGAACACGCACCATGAACGACCCCATCTTCGACCCGCAGCGCTCCGAACAGGACGCCCTCATCCGCCGCATCCACGCCGACCTCATTGACAGCTACGACGAAGAGCTCGAAATGGAGATCGAAGACCGCAGCCACGAAGACCTCGACGCCGAAGGCCTGCCACGCCTGCGCAACGAGGCGGATCGCGACGAGCGCCGGCGCTACTTCCAGGAACTGTTCCGCCTGCAGGGCGAGCTCGTGAAGCTGCAGGACTGGGTGGTGCAGACGAAACACAAGGTCGTGATCCTCTTCGAAGGCCGCGACGCGGCCGGCAAGGGCGGCGTCATCAAGCGCATCACGCAGCGCCTCAACCCGCGTGTCTGTCGCGTCGCCGCGCTGCCGGCACCCAACGACCGCGAACGTACGCAATGGTACTTCCAGCGCTACATCTCGCACCTGCCCGCCGGTGGCGAGATCGTGCTGTTCGACCGTAGCTGGTACAACCGCGCAGGCGTCGAACGCGTCATGGGCTTCTGCAACGACGAGGAGTACGAAGAGTTCTTCCGCAGCGTGCCCGAGTTCGAAAAGATGCTCGTGCGCTCGGGCATCCAGCTCATCAAGTACTGGTTCTCGATCACCGACGAAGAGCAGCACCTGCGCTTCCTCGGCCGCATCCACGACCCGCTCAAGCAGTGGAAGCTCAGCCCCATGGACCTCGAATCGCGCCGCCGCTGGGAGGCCTACACCAAGGCCAAGGAAACCATGCTGGAGCGCACCCACATCCCCGAAGCGCCCTGGTGGGTGGTTCAGGCGGTAGACAAGAAGAAGGCGCGCCTCAACGCGATTGCCCACCTGCTGGGCCAGATGCCCTACAACGAAGTCGAACGTCCTGGCATCGTGCTGCCCGAGCGCGTGCGCAATCCCGACTACTACCGCATGCCGATCCCGCCCGAGCTGTTCGTGCCGGAGGTTTACTGACACACGGTTTCGTCCGTACTTACTCGCCTGCGGCGAGGCTGTGGATTCCCGCCTTCGCGGGAATGACGGAATGAAATTTCGGGCTTCGATGCCAGCCCCGCATGAAGGGCGAGCGGATCAATGGTCCGTCGGTCATTCCCGCGAAGGCGGGAATCCATAGCGCTTCGGCAAATGCCGAAGCCGGGCACGGCTGAAAAGTAAGCGATCATCCGCCCCATGAGCCTGCTCGACCACATCGACAACTATTGCGAACGCACCGACCCCGGTCTGTGGGCCGAGCCCCTCAACGCGCTCAGCAACCTGTCCTTCCTCATCGCCGCCGTGCTGCTGTGGCGACAAGCGACACACAGCGCCTCGCCCGGCGGACAACGCAGCTTCGCCGGGCTTGTCGCCCTCATCGGTGTCTGCAGCGGCCTGTTCCACTTCTTCGGCACGGTGTGGGGCGTAGTGCTGGATGTCGGCAGCATCACGCTGTTCATCCTCGCCTGGCTGTACCAGTACCAACGCCGCTGCGAAGGCTTCTCCGCGCGCCTCGCTGCACTGGGGCTCGTGGCCTTCATCGTCGTGGATCGGCTCATCGCGGCTCTCGGCAGCCTGGGCCTCAATGGCTCAGAAGGCTACCTGCTGCCCGGCGCCCTGCTCGTCGTCTTCAGCCTGCGCCAACGCGAACTGCGCTGGCTGCACGTCGCCGCCTGCGTGTTCCCGCTATCGCTGACCCTGCGCAGCCTCGACAACGCGCTGTGCAACACCTGGCCCATCGGCACGCACTGGGGCTGGCATGCCCTCAATGGTCTGGTGCTGTACGGCTGCGTGCGTGCGCTGTTCAGCGCTCGGCGCGCGCCGTGACGATGCCTTCCTTCGCCGCCCACAGGCCGACGTCTTCACGCCGGATCGCTGCCGCCATCAGTGCCGGGAACTGATCCGGCGAGCAGGCAAACGAAGGTACGCCCAATGCCGCGAGCTTGGCAGCGAGCTGGTGATCGTAGGACGGCGCGCCCTCATCACTGAGCGCCAGCAGGGTGATCAGCTGCACACCGGACTGCACCAGTTCACTGGCCCGCTGCAGCAGGTTCTTCTCGACGCCGCCTTCGTAGAGATCGGAGATCAGCACCATGATGGTGTTACGCGGATCGCGCACCAGGCCCTGGCAGTAACCCACCGCACGGTTGATGTCGGTGCCGCCGCCGAGCTGCACGCCGAACAGCACCTCGACCGGATCGCTGAGTTGTTCGGTGAGGTCGACCACCGCCGTGTCGAAAACCACCATGTGCGTCTTCACCGCCGGCAGGGAGGCCATCACCGCGCCGAAGATGCTGGAGTAAACGACCGACGCCGCCATCGAGCCACTCTGGTCGATGCACAGGATCACTTCGCGCTGCGTGCGGCGTGCCTTGCGGCCGTAACCGATGAGGGTCTCGGGAATGATGCTGCGGTAGCTCTCCTGCCAGTGACGCAGGTTGGCGCGGATGGTGCGGTTCCAGTCGATCTCGGCATGGCGCGGGCGGCGGTTGCGCTCGGCGCGATTGAGCGCTCCGGTGACGGCGCTGCGCATCGGCTCTTCGAGCTTTTTCATCAGCGCATCGACGACCTTGCGCACCACCAGGCGGGCGGTGTCGCGCGTTTTCGCCGGGATGATGCCGCGCAAGGACATCAGGCTCGCCACCAGATGCACGTCAGGCTGCACGGCGTCGAGCATCTCGGGCTGGAACAGCATGCTCTTGAGGTCCAGCCGCTCGAAGGCGTCCTTCTGCATGACCTGCACCACCGAGGCCGGGAAGTACTGGCGGATGTCGCCCAACCAGCGCGCCACGCGCGGCGACGACGCACCGCTGCCACCGCGCAGGCCACCGGGGCCATCGGCGTCGTACAGCGCCGTGAGTGCCTGGTCGATGCGCACGTCATCACCCGCCAGGGTGCCACCCGCACCGCAGGATTCCTGCGCCGGCTCGCCGAGCACGAGACGCCAGCGGCGCAGGCGATCGTCGGGTGCTGTGATTTCTTCGGGCTCGTTCATTGCCGCATTCGTTCCCGCAGTCATTCCCGTAGTCATTCCACAACCCCCAGCAACTGGCGCAACAAGGGCAGGGCGCGCTCGGCACGCGACATGTCCCAGTCGGCCGCCAGCGGTGCAGCACTCTTCGCGCCCGTCGGCCGGCCGGCGCGCTCGCCGAGCTGGCGGCGCTCGGGCACGTTGAAGGCGGCAAAGGCACGCCGCAGCAGCGGCAGCTCGCGCAGGAAGTGCTCGCCGCTGAGGCCACTGAGCCAGCCATCGACGAGCGCCCACAGCTGGTCGTCATGCAGCAACACCATGCCGCTGCGGTTGAGGAAGCCTTCCAGCCAGGCCGCTGCCGGGCCCGGGTCATTGCCTGCCGACAGCGCCTGACTCATGCGCAGCGCGGTCGCTTCGATGTCTTCCTGCTGGTCGTCGAACAGCAGTCGCGCAGCGAGGCCACACACCAGGCCATGACTGCTGCCCAGCAATGCGAGACGCTTCAAGGCCGGCTGCCAGTCCTGCTGCAGCCCGGCGTCGCCCATCAGGCGCAGGGCCTGCTGTGTCGCCACGATGGCGTCGCGCATGTTCGCCGCGGCTTCATCGTCGAGCGAGGCACAGGCCCCCGGCAGGCCGATGGCGGCACGCGGCACGAGGCTGGCGAGCAGGTGGGTGACCATGCCGGCATCGGTCTGTCGCACATTGCCGTAGCGCGCCACGTTGGCCAGCGGCGGAATCGCGGCGAGCAGTTGCTGCACGTCGCTCGAAACGGCGGCGAGATCTTCGAGCGCCTGCGTCACCGGTGCGATGGCCGCCTGCAGGTCGGCCAGCAGGACCTGGTTCACCAGCTCCGACAGCACGGGCAGGGCATCGGCGCTGCGCGCCTTGTTCGACGGCGCGCGCGGTCGCCGCCTCGGCCACCGTGTTGCCCCAGCGACTGGCGTCGATCACGGCGATGGCGAGCTCGGGCTCCCAGCTCAGGTTCCACACTTCGTGGAAGCTGCCCTTGGCGCTGCGCCCGGCCTGCGTGATGGCTCCCCACTGTATGCCCAGCAGCGCGAGGCGATGCAGCAGGTGACTGCGCGCCAGGTCGTTGGGTTGGCGCAGGTCGAGGTCCAGCGTCTTGTGTGCAGCTTCGGGCTTGAGGCGCAGGCTCTTCTGTTGTTGCGCGAGGTCGCGCTGCAGCGGCACCGCGGGTGCAGTCTCTGGCGTGCTGCCGAGACGCTCGCCGACGATCAGGCGCTGTGCGATGAGCTGCATGGGTGCGTCGTCACCCATGCACACCGTGGTGCGCAGTGCTTCGTTGAGCTCATCGAGCCCCGGCTGCGGGCGTTCGCGCAATGCCGCGAGCGTGTCGGCGAGTCGCACGGCCTCGATGATGTGGGCCGACGAGCAATCCAGCCCCTCAGCGCGGAACAGTGCCGCTGCGCGTGCCAGCCACGAAGTCGCGCGCTGCCCGGCCGACGCATTCCACAGGTGCTCGTACCAGCCCGGCGAGGCCACGCCGGCGCCGTAACCGCTGGCGAAGCTGAGGTTGCGATAAGACCAGGGCACCCAGGTCGCGGCGACCTTGGCCTTGGGCAGGGCCTTGAGCAGGTCGTTGTCGGCCTTGGCGGTCGGCATGTCAGCCAAGGCCGGCACGTGCCAGGCACCGCACACGACGGCGATGCGCTGGAAGCCTTCCTTCTGCGCCTGGCGCAGGCATTTGCGCATGTGCGCCTCGCGCAGGGCTTCGCGCTGCAAACCCTGCTCGCTCTGCCGACGCGGCGGCGCTTCGTGTCGCACCGTGGTCATGGCTTCGCGAATCGCCGCAAACAGCTCCAGACTGTCGCCGCGCTCTTCGACCATGTGGTTCCACCAGGACTCGCCGTCGCCATAGCCCGCTGCGCGGCCCAGCCAGTCGAGCGGATCGCCGGCGTAGCTTTCCTCTGCGTTTTCGTCAGCGCTTGCGGCTTCGTCGCTACTCGCCAAATCGGCAGCCGACTCCAGCGCCTCTGCCGTGTCATCACTCGCTGCGCCGGCCGCATCGGCGGGCCGTGCCATCGCGAACTGGTGCGTCATCGGCAAGTCGATGAAGCGCGCCGGAATGCCGCGCGCCTGCGCGAACTTCAGCGCGTTCCACTCCGGCGAAAAACTCGCGAAGGGATAGAAGGCCGCTTCGCGCGCGTCTTCCGGGTTGTAGATCAGCAGGGCCACCGGCGGCACGAGGCCGGCATCAGCCAGCAGGGGCAGCATCTCTTCACCGTCGGGCGGGCCTTCGACGAGCAGGCAGTCCGGCTGCAGGTCTTCGAGCGCGCGCAGCAGGCTGCGCGCACAGCCCGGGCCGTGGTGGCGGATGCCGAAGAGGTGGAAGGGCGAATCAGACATGTTCGTTCTCAGGAGAAGCCCCGAAAAATGGAGCGCAGCGAAGCGGAGCGGTTCTGACGAGGCGCGGCGACGCAGACAGTACGAACAGGTACGGCAAGGCGACGCAACGATGGCAGAACCATTTTCTCGGGGCCTCTCACTCTTGCTCGCGGCAGGCGCGATACAAATCCTTCCAGTCGCTGCGTTCCTTCATCACCGTCTCCTGGTACTCGCGCCACACCACGGCGTCCTGCACCGGGTCCTTGACGATGGCGCCGACCAGGCTGGCCGCCACGTCACTCGCGCGCAGCACGCCGTCGCCAAAGTGACCCGCCATCGCCACGCCGGAGTTGATGACCGAGATCGCCTCGGCCGTCGACAGCGTGCCGCTGGGCACCTTGAGCTTGGTCTTGCCGTCTTCGGTCTGGCCGTTGCGCAGCTCGCGGAAGATCTGCACGACGCGGCGCACTTCCTTCAGCGCCGGCGGTTCTCCCGGCAGTTGCAGCGCGCGGCCCATTTCGCCGACGCGCTTGGTGACGATGGAGATCTCTTCTTCCTCGCTCGATGGCACGGGCAGGATCACCGTGTTGAAGCGGCGCTTGAGCGCGCTCGACAACTCGTTGATGCCCTTGTCGCGATTGTTCGCCGTGGCGATGACGTTGAAGCCGCGCACAGCCTGCGCTTCGATGCCCAGCTCGGGCACCGGCAGCGATTTCTCGGACAGGATGGTGATCAGGGTGTCCTGCACGTCGGCCGAGATGCGCGTCAGCTCTTCGACGCGCGCCGTCTTGCCGAGCTCCATCGCGCGCATCAGCGGGCTAGGCACCAGTGCTGCTTTCGACGGCCCCTTGGCGAGCAGCTCGGCGTAGTTCCAGCCGTAGCGCAGCTGCTCTTCGCTGGTGCCCGCCGTGCCCTGGATCAGCATGGTCGAATCACCACTGATCGCCGCCGCCAGATGCTCCGACACCCAGGACTTGGCCGTGCCCGGCACGCCGAACAGCAACAGCGCGCGGTCGGTCGCCAGCGTGGCGATGGCGGTCTCGATGATGCGGCGATTGCCGATGTACTTGGCGCTGACCTCGAAGCCGCTGTCGAGCTTGCCGCCCATGAGGTAGGTAGCCACGGCCCAGGGCGACATGGCCCAGTTGCCGGGGCGCTCGCGTGTGTCGGCCTTCTTGATGGCGTCGAGTTCTTCGGCGAATTGCTGTTCGGCATGCTGACGCAGGACCTGGCTCATGTGGGTTTCCGCTGTGTGAGGGTGGAATGAAGGATGCGGCGTTGCTCGACGATGGCCAGCACGGCGGCCAGGGTCTCGGTGAAATACTCGGTGTCGGGGCGACCCATGGGCCAGCCCTCGGCCGCTTCGCGCAGGCTGGTGGCAGGAATATGGCAAACGAATTCCGGCAGGGCTTTGCGCAAGTTGTAGTCGTACTTGCTGGCGTCGCTGGGCAAGCCCTTGCGTACCTCGCGCAGCACGCGCTGCACGAAGTCCGCCGACAAGGTGGTGTCATGCGGCAAGTTCTGCAGCAGGCGCATCAACAGGTCGCCCATCGCGAAGCGCCGTCCGCCAGCCTCGATCAGGCGCAGCCAGTGTTGTTCGCGCTGCGCCAGCGGCAGGCATTCGATGAACGCAAACACATCGAACAGGAAGCCCTTGATGGGCGGCGCGACGAGGAATGCCTCGGCCCAGTCTGCGGCGGCTTCGCGCTGCATGGCCTCGCCCCAGGCGCGCAGCACAGCCTCGCTCCAGTCAGTGCCGGCCAACCACTTGATCAGCTCGGCCGGCGTCATGCCGGTCTGCTGTGGCCACCAGGCCAGCGGCAGCGCGCGCGCAATCTGGTACAGCCACCAGGCGCGGTCGCCCAGGGTCTCGCTCTTGGCGCGCGTCTCTTCGAGCGCGTCGTCTTTCCAGTCCGCACCAAAGGCAGTCGGCGCTTCCAGCGTCAGCACCTGGCGGAAGAGCTTTCGCTCCTGCACGAGGCAGGCCGCCATGCGCGCACCCATGCGCGCCACGTAGCGGCTGCCCGGCACAGCCGACAGCAAGCGGCCTGCGAGCAGGCGCACTTCCTTGCTGCGGTCGGCGAGCAGGGCTTCGAGGAAGTCTTCGTCTGCAGTCGTCAGCCCGGTCGCCAGTTGTTCCAGCAGGGCCGAGCGTTCGCGTGCGTCGAGCTGGGCGAAACCGTTCTGCAGCAAGGTGCGGGCTGCGGCCGCATCACGCCGGCGCAGCTTGTCGAGATACAACTTGCGCTGATCCAGCGTGCCGTGTTCCCACAGCGCGGGGTCCAGCACTTCCTCCTGTGCGCCCACGGCCCAGGCCCAGCCGGCATCCTGCCGCGCCAGCCAGTCACCACGCTGACCGAGCACCTGCAGCAGCGCGCCGCGCAAGGCCGGGGTTTTCTGACCAAGGCTCAGCGCGCGCGGCAGCAAGCGCGGCGGCAGGCAGGCCCCAGTGCCGGCGAGCAAGCGGCACGCTTCGGCGCGCAGGGCATCGGGCCCGGCCGCCAGAAGCTGGCGCAGGCACTCGCCCAGCGCCGCATCGGCGACGGGCTGCAGACGTTCCGCCGCGCTGACGGCGAGCGTCTCGCGCAGACTTGCCGGCGGCACATAGCCAGCGGCCGCGCAGGCGGCCAGCACGCCGGCGGTGCGCAGCACACGAGTTTCGGTGGAGGTGTCGGCGGGGCAGGCCGCATCGAGCAGGCGGCTCAGGGCTTCCGGCAGGGAAGGCAGGCCCGGTGCGCGGCGTTCGGTGCCGAGCAGCACTTCGGTGGCAAGCTGATCAAGCTGGCTCATGCGCTCTCCGCCTCTTCGAACCACACCAGGCCGTCGCGCCAGGCACTCAGCGGACGCAGGCTCTCGCCATCCCATTCGCCCGACATGGGCAGGGGCGCGCCGCCGGATTCGGCCACCAGCTGCCAGCCATCGTCGTCGCGCAGCTTCAGGGGCAAGCGTTGCCCACCCAGCAGCAGACCCCAGCCCGCGTCGTCACGCACCGGCACACCGTCGTCGACGCGCAAGGGCAGCGGCGACTGCCAGGGGTTGGCGGCCGCCATGACGGACAGGGCATCCAGCGCCGCATCGAAACCCAGCGCAGCCTGTGGCGACGCCGGCCGCAAGCTCTGATCGCCAACCACCAGCGCGCGCAGTGGCGCATTGCCGGGGAAGTAAGCCAGGGTCATGGCCGACACGGTGCCGGTCACCCAGCTTTGTTCGAAGCGCCGCCCACCGTGGGCGTAGTCGAGCAGCAGGGCCGAGCGTCCCGACTGCTGGCCGCGCAACCAGACGCGACGCACCCACAGCCGCCCTTCTTCATCACTGGCCTGCGCTTCGACCAGCCAGTCGTCGCTGACGCGTTCGCCGGTCGCAATCACCGCGTCACGGTCAGCGCTCAAGCCCAGCGCATTGCGCACATCGGCCTGCACGGCGGCCGGCAGGCTGTCGATGCGCGCGAAGGCTTCGATCAGCAGTTGCAGGCGGCCCATGCCGGCCAGCACGCGCGCAGGCCAGCCTTCGCCCTTGTCGACCGCCGCGCTGATGAGGCGCAGCCGATAGGCCACGCCCGGCAACTGGGCATCCACCATGCGCGTCGCCATGGCTTCCCACTGCGCCAGTTCGGTGGGCATCGATGCCAGGCCCTGGCGCAACCGGTCGCCCAGCCAGCGCGCCAGATCGTCGAGCCCGCTGCTCATGCGCGCGAGGCGGGTGGCTTCGCGCTTGGCCGTGGCCTGCGGATCGGCCTCGGCGCTGGCCGCATCCGCCGCCTTTTGTTCCTGTTTTTCGGCCTGTTTTTCTGCACGCTGGCGACGCGTCGCCAGCCAGTCGCTCACCCATTCCGGCGCCGGCGCCGCCTTGAAGCTGCCGCCGTGTTGCGCCAGCAACAGCAGCAGGGCCAGACCATGCTTGCAGGGAAACTTGCGACTCGGGCAAGAGCACTTGAACGCCGGTCCGGCCTTGTCGACCTGGACCTGGTAGGGCTTGCTGCCGCTGCCCTGGCACTCACCCCATACGGCCTCGTCGTCATATTCGAGGCGCGGCCACTTGGCCGGAATGACCAATCCCTTGGCGGCTTTGGCCGAGGCATCGTCGGGCGAAAGCTGGAGGACTTCGTTGACACCGAGCTGCATCGTCTGGGCGACCGAGCTGAATGCGGAAGGCGCATTCTAAGCGCACATCATGACAGCGGGAGGGCGCCGTACATCGAACGGATACCCGAAATGAAAAAGGCTTCTTGCGAAGCCCTTTCCATTCATTGCTGCTGCGGGTGCTGCTTACTTGCCGGTCGGTGTCGGCGAGCAGCCCACGAAGTTGGCACTCGTCAGCAGGCTCGACGAATAGACGAAGCTGCCGGCCGTGCTGGTGAGGTTGGTGAACAAGGTGTTGGTAGCGGCGCCCTTCACGTTGTACATCGTGAAGCCCTTGCCGGCCGTGATGTTCACGTTGGTGAACTTCAGGTTGTAGTGCTCGGCGCCCGAGGTGCTGTTGGTCGCCGTGCCGCCGCTGCCACTGGTCTCGATCGCGTAGGCGCTGCTGGTCACCGAGCCCGTGAGGTTGGTGATCTCGATGTCGTGGAAGATGCCCGGCGTCGGCGCATTGGCGAAGGTGGAGTCAGCGTAAGACGACATCACCACCACGGCGCGCTTGGTTACGGCATTGACCTTGTTGTCGAGCGCCCGCACGCCGAAGTCACCCGCACCCAGCGTGGCGATGCCGCCGCCACGGTTGGTACCGGTCTTGAAGCGCAGACCGATCTCGGTGCCGTTGAAGGTGTTTTCGGTGATGGCGATGTTCTTGAAGCCGGCTGCCGTGAAGCTGCCGAGCACCACGCCGCCGTGACCGTGCAGGGTGTAGTTGTTGAAGATCTTCACGCCGTTGACCGGCGTGTTGGCGATGGTGCCGGGCAGGCTGGTGCCGGCGTTGAGGTTGATGCAGTCATCGCCGTTGTCGAAGATCGAACCGAAGATCCAGGCATTGGTCGGCAACAGGCCCACCGGGCCGCTGGCGGTCAGCGAGCTTGCCCAGGCCGTCGACAGATCGATGCCGTCACCGTTGTGGATGCCGTTGGTGCTGGCCGTGGGCCAGGAGTTGGCATTGATGTTGGCGATGGTGATGTTGCTGGAGCGTGCGATGAACAGCATGTGGTCCGGCGGCAGGCTGAACTTGAGGTTCGCCACGTAGAGACCATTGGTGCCGGTGAGGCTCAGCAGGTCGGCACGGGCAGGATCCCCGGTGTCGTTGTCACCACCCTGTGCAGCGCGCTGGTTGTGCGCCAGGGTCGTCAGGTAGTAGCCGCTGTTCGAGGCATCGGCCGAGCTGCCGCTGCTGCCGACCACGCTGCCGCTACCGACGAGGCGAATGTTCTTCGGGCTGGTGCAGAGGTTGTCTGCGACGTAACCCGTGCGCGCCGTCCAGTCGGTGTAGTAACCGCAGGTGTTGATCAGGGCCTTGTAGTTGTCGGGGTACTTCACCGAACCGAAGCCGGTGGTGCCGTAGATGGGGAAGCGGTTGTTGCCGAACTCGTAGTCCGCCGCCGCATCGCTGCCGAGCAGCACGCCATCGATCTGGTAGGTGCAGTCGCTCTTGAGGTACAGCGCGCCCGACTTGAAGGTGCCCGAAGGGATCAGCACCTTGCCATTGGTGGGGCAGGCGTTGATGGCGTTCTGGATGGCCTTGGTGTTGAGCGTCGCGCCATCACCCACGGCGCCGTAAGTCGTCACGTTGATCACCGTCGGCGTGGCCGTGGTGGTCTGCGACACCGTGGCGCTGGCCGACTCGACGCCGGCCGAGTTGTAGGCGCGCACGCTGATGCTGTAGGCCGTGCTGGCCGTGAGGCCGGTGACGTCGTAGTAGAGCTGCTGGTTGGTGATGCCCGAGGGCCACGAGATCTTGCTGACCGTGCCCTTGAGCGTGCCGTTGGCGTAGATGTTGTAGCCAACGATGTCGGCGTAGCTCGCGGGCTTCTCCCAGGCCACGGTGATATGCGTGTCTTCGAAAGCCAGCGGCGGCACGGCGAGATTGACGGGCGCCAGCGGCACGGCCGATGTGCTGCTTGCGACGCTGCTCGCCACACTGGACGAGCTGGAGCTCGACACCGATGAGGAGCTCGATGAAGAAGAGACCGACGAGGAAGACGATGATGACGCCACGCTCGACGACGAGGCCGAAGACGCCGTCGAAGAACTGCTGCTGCTCACCGCTGCGGCGTTATAGGAACACCAGGTCGAATTGGTCGGCGCACCCGGGAAGGTGTCCAGCGCGCAAAGGAATGCACCGGTAATGACCTTGTAGGCAAACACGCCGGACTTGCCGATGGCAGCCGAGTGCGTTCCGCTCATGTTGCAGGTCGCGCCCAGTTGCACGCACTTGGTGTAGCCAGACGGTGCATCGGCCGCAGCCATGACTCCGCTGGCGGCGACTGCCAAAGCAGCGCCGATCATGCTTCTCAGAAACATTGTCTCTATCTCCAGTATCGTTGTGCCTACATGTCCCGCTTCGTCTTGCGTGGTGTTTCGAACACCACACCGCGGCGGAACTGCGGCCAGTCTGCCGTAGACGCAGTGCAGCACTCAAACGCTTATTCGTGACCGGAGTCACGAGCACGGAACGACGCCGTTTCCGCCGGTCTGACCAGTCCCGGCACGGCCCGATTCGCCCTTGCAAAACGACCACGCCGGGCGCATGTGCTGCATTGCACTTTCATTCTGCGTACCACCATGCCCATCGTTGCCTGCCATCACTGCCAGACCCTCAACCGCGTGCCTGCCGAGCGCGCGGAACAAAATCCCGTGTGTGCCCAATGCAAGCAACTCTTGCTGCCGGATCACCCCATCGAGCTCACGGATGCGAACTTCGAACGCGTTATCACGAAGACCGAGCTACCGGTTCTGGTGGACTTCTGGGCCACCTGGTGCGGGCCCTGTCAGGGCATGGCGCCACATTTCGCCAGGGTCGCCGCCCAGCTCAAGGGCCAGGCACTGCTCGCCAAGCTGGACACCGACGCCAACCCGCATACCGCCGCGCGCTTCGGCATCCGCAGCATCCCGACCCTGATCCTGTTCCGCGACGGGCAGGAGCTGAAGCGCCAGGCTGGCGCCATGCAGGCCGGGCAGATCCTGCAATGGCTCGCCACCTGAAGACCCGGGGACGCTAGACGTCACCCCTTCCGCGCAGTACCCTCGTGCCAATCCAACCTTGCCCGACACCCTGTCAGGCACCTCTCCGGCACAGGAATTCCGCGGTGAGCCACGATAACGAAACCCGCATCACCAGCATCAAGTCGCTGATGGGCAAGCCAGGTGAAGACTGCCTGGTCGTCATCCACTCGCCCACCGCCACCGAGCTCGGCCGCCGCTACCTGCTCGACAAGCCCACGCTCGGCATCGGCCGCGGCGCCGATAACGAAATCGTCATCCTCAGCGACAGCGTCTCGCGCAACCACGTGCGGCTGGAGCGTCGCGGCGCCGAGCTCTTCCTGCAGGACCTGCAATCCACCAACGGCACTTACGCCAACAATGAACCACAGCGCGTCAGCGTGCGCTGCCTCATCCCCGGCGACCAGATCCGCATCGGCGACACGGTGCTCAAGTTCCTCGCCGGCAGCGACATCGAAGCCCAGTACCACGCCGCCGTCAATCGCATGGCCATCACCGACGGCCTCACCGGTCTCAACAACCGCATGCGCCTCGACACCCTGCTCACCGAAGAGATCCTGCGCGCCCGCCGTTACGAGCGCGCCCTGTCGGTGATGATGCTCGACGTCGACCACTTCAAGCGCATCAACGACACGCACGGCCACCTCATCGGCGACGCCGTGCTGCGCCAGATCGCCACCGCCCTGCGCCAGCGCCTGCGCCCCAGCGACGAGATCGGCCGTTTCGGCGGCGAAGAGTTCTGCGCCATCCTGCCCGAGACCCCGCTCGACAAGGCCAGCCTGATGGCCGAGTCGCTGCGCGCCCTCGTCCAGTCGCAGCCCTTCCTCGTAGACGAAACGTCCATCCACCTCACGGTCTCGATCGGCATCTCCACCCTGGCCGACGACATGCAGTCCACCGACCTCTACCGCCTGGCCGACGAAGCGCTCTACCGCGCCAAGAACAGCGGCCGCAACCGCATCGCCTGCTGAGCCAGGTAGTCGTTACGCCATCGCGCGGCGCAGGCTGCGCCACAAGGCCTTCGCCCCCAGCACCAGCCAGTTGCGCAAAGTCAGCGGGCACAGGCACACCAGCATGTCCCCCGCCGCGTGTTCCGGATTGCGTTCAACGAAGAAACGCAGATGCGCATTCGCCATCACGTCATCCACCGATGGCGTCGCCACCCCACCACGCAGACAACGCTGCGGCGAACGATGCACCACCCCGCGCGCCGCCTGCCAGTCCTCGCCATAACACTGCCGCGCCAGCGCATCCATCAAGGCCTGTTCACGCCGCGGTGTCTCGCGATCATGGCGCGGCCAATACACACTGAAGTTGCGCGGCAGCAGCAGATAGCTGCGATAGCTGAAAGTATCGAAGAACCACACCAGCTCACTGAACGGATGCCGCCAACGCTCGCGCAGGAACACACGCAAGCCCAGCCGCTGCAAAAGATTGCGTCCCCGGTAGCGCGCATCAATCAGCGTCTGCGACGTGAAGATCGCCACCACCTCGCGCCCACCTGCCGCACGCGTCACGATCACCTCCACCAGCGCCATGCCCACCAGCTCCCCGCCAGCCCGCATCAACGCCACCTCGCCACGCCCCTTCAACAGCTTCGCCTCGGCCAGCTCGCGCGGCGTGTCGTAAAACGTCTCCGTCAGCGCCCAGACCTCATCCAGCACCCGTGCCGACAACGCCGCCGGCCGGCACAACTCGAAGCGCACCGGCAACCCGCTCACGCCTGCCAAACCGCATACCCCGCCTCGCGCAAGCCAATGGCCAGCTCCACCTCCATCTCACGCGCCGCTTCATAAGGCATTGGGTTGTACACCTCGTACAGTTCCGGCAACAGTCGCAACCCATACTCCCGCACAAAGCGATTCGCCTTCACCCCCGCCTTGTGCTTGTCAAAACGCTCATCCGGCTGCAAACCCGTCATGCCCACATACACGCAGGGCTTCGTGTCCAGATGCGACGAGTAATGCGGATTCGACTTCATGAAGCGCGGCTCGTCGAGCACGCGGCGCGAGAGTTCGACGACATAGACGTGATGGTGGGGACGTGGCATTTCAGGAAGTGTAGAGCCTTGAAAGCAGAAGGGCTCCATAAGGAGCCCTTCTGCAATTACACGAAGCTGGTGCCGGATTACACGTCGATGTTCCGCGCATTGAGCGCATTACGCTCGATGAAGTCGCGACGCGGCTCGACGTTATCGCCCATCAGCGTGGTGAAGATTTCGTCGGCGGCGATGGCGTCTTCGATCTGCACCTTGAGCAGGCGGCGGACGGTCGGGTCGAGCGTGGTTTCCCACAGCTGCTCGGGGTTCATTTCGCCGAGACCCTTGTAGCGCTGCTTGCTGAGCCCGCGTTCGACTTCGTTGAGCATCCAGGTGATGGCTTCGGAGAAGCTCTTCACGCTGGCGCTCTTGTCGTTGCGACGCATCTGGGCGCCGTCGTTGATGAGGCCGCTGATCTGTTCGGCGGCGCGGCGAATCGTGGCGTAGTCACCGGAGACGAGGAAGTCGGCGTCAATGAGGGTGCGCTTGACGTTGCCGTGGTGCATGCGCTCGAGAGCGAGTTGCCAGGATTCGCTGACCGTATTGAACTGGGCGCTGATATCGAGCTTGCCGGAGAGCACTTGTTGCAGGCGCGTGGCGGAGGCTTGCGCAGCGGCTTCGTCGGCGAGGTCGAGTTGTACGTCGTGAGCGAGCACGGCGTGCAGGACTTCGGAATCGATCCAGCCGGCGAGGCGGTTGATGACGGCTTCGGCGAGGAGGTAGCTGCGGGCGAGCTCGGCGAGGGCGTCGCCTTCGATTTCTGCATTGCCGTTGCCGGGATTGAGCGCGGCGCCATCGAGGGCGAGCTTGAGGAGGTGACCGGAAAGTTCGTGGTCGTCCTTGATATAGAGCTCGGTGCGGCCGTGCTTGATCTTGTAGAGCGGCGGCTGGGCGATGTAGATGTGACCGCCTTCGACGAGCTCGGGCATCTGGCGATAGAAGAAGGTGAGCAGCAGGGTGCGGATGTGGGCGCCGTCAACGTCGGCATCGGTCATGATGATGATGCGGTGGTAACGCAGCTTTTCGGGCTTGTAGTCGTCCTTGCCGATGCTGGTGCCGAGCGCGGTGATGAGCGTGGCGATCTGTTCGGAAGAGATGAGCTTGTCGAAACGTGCGCGCTCGACGTTGAGCACCTTGCCGCGCAGCGGCAGGATTGCCTGGAACTTGCGGTCGCGGCCCTGCTTGGCGGAGCCGCCGGCGGAGTCACCCTCGACGATGTAGAGCTCGCACAGGGCGGGGTCTTTTTCCTGGCAGTCGGCGAGCTTGCCGGGCAGGCCGATGCCGTCGAGCACGCCTTTACGACGCGTCATTTCGCGTGCCTTGCGGGCGGCTTCGCGGGCACGCGAAGCCTCGACGATCTTGCCGCAAATGGTCTTGGCGTCGATCGGGCGCTCGAGCAGGAATTCGGCAAGCTTGGCGGCAACGACTTCTTCGACGGCCGGGCGGGCTTCACTCGAAACCAGCTTCATCTTGGTCTGCGAGGCGAACTTGGGGTCAGGCATCTTGACCGACAGCACGCAGGCGAGACCTTCGCGCATGTCGTCGCCGCTGATGTCGACCTTGGCCTTCTTGGCGATCTCGTTTTCTTCGATGTACTTGTTGATGACGCGCGTCATCGCGGCGCGCAGGCCGGTGAGGTGGGTGCCGCCGTCAGCCTGCGGAATGTTGTTGGTGAAGCACAGCACCTGTTCCTGGTAGGAGTCGTTCCATTGCATGGCGACTTCGACCGTGAGCTCGACTTCTTCGGCCTTGCCGGTGGTGACGCGGCTGGCGCCCGAGGCGTAGAAGACGTTGGGATGCAGGGTGGTCTTGGCGCGGTTGATGTAGTCGACGAAGCCCTTCACACCGCCGGAGAAGGCGAAGTTTTCGTCCTTGCCCGTGCGCTGGTCGACGAGGCGAATAGCCACGCCGTTGTTGAGGAAGGACAGTTCACGCAGGCGCTTGGCGAGGATGTCGTAGTGGAATTCGACCGTACCGAAGATCTCGTCGTCGGCGAGGAAGTGCACTTCGGTGCCGCGTTTCTCGGTGTCGCCGATGACCTTGAGCGGCGAGACTTCGACGCCATCGCGCACTTCGATGATGCGGTCAACAGCGTGGCCCTTGTTGAACTCGATGAAGTGCTTCTTGCCGTCGCGGCGGATGGTCAGGCGCAGGAACTTGGACAAGGCGTTGACGCAGGTGACGCCCACGCCGTGCAGGCCGCCCGAGACCTTGTAGCTGTTCTGGTTGAATTTGCCGCCGGCGTGCAGCGAGCACATGATGATTTCGGCCGCAGAACGCTTGGGCTCGTTCTTGTCATCCATCTTGATGCCGACCGGGATGCCGCGGCCGTTGTCGGTCACCGAGATGGAGTTGTCGGTGTGGATGGTGATGACGATGTCGTCGCAGTGGCCTGCGAGGGCTTCGTCGATGGAGTTATCGACGACCTCGAACACCATGTGGTGCAGACCGGTACCGTCCGAGGTGTCACCGATGTACATGCCGGGCCGCTTACGGACGGCTTCGAGGCCCTCAAGCTGCTGGATGGAAGATTCGTCGTAGCCATCGTTGCCCTGGGACTTCGGGGTTTCCGGGGTTTCTTTAGGCTGCTGGTTTTCTTCGGACATGTGTCGGGATTCCCGGTGGTGTTGCCCGGCGCGTCAAGCGTCGGGCCGCGTTTGCCCGCGAAGCGGGCCGATTCAGAAAATCGGGGTCTGGGCGCGTTTTTCAGTCCGTTCTGGCTATTTCTGGGGACAAGTTGTCGATAAACCTGTTGGCAAGCCCGGGAAAAGCTGTGGATCTGTGCGCGAAAACCTGTGGAAAAGCTGTTTGCAAGCTGTGGGCGTCCTGTGGACGCCCGCTTTGTGAAGAATCTGTGGATAAGTCCTCAGATCCGCATGGGCATTACGACTGCCTTGAACTGCGTGTTGCCGGGCAGGGTGAACAGCGCGCTCGACATGGGTTCGTTGAGGTGGATTTCCACGTCATCGGTGCCGACGTTGTTGAGCACATCCAGCAGGTAGCTGACGTTGAAGCCGATTTCGAGCGTGTCGCCGCTGTAATCGACCTCGAGTTCGTCCTGGGCTTCTTCCTGCTCGGCATTGGAGCTGATGACCTTGAGGCTGCCCGATTCGAGCTGCACACGCAGGCCGCGGAACTTCTCGTTGGTCAGGATGGCTGCGCGTTGCAGGGCCAGCAGCAGGGGCAGGCGTTGGGCCTTGACCAGCTTGGGGTTGTTCTGAGGGATCACGCGGTCGTAATCGGGGAACTTGCCGTCGATGAGCTTGGTGATCAGCTCGATGGGGCCGAAGCGGAAGCGCGCCTGGTTGCCGATGAGGGTGATGCTGACGGGATCGTCGTTGTCGGCAAGTTGGCGGGCGAGTTCGAGCACGGTCTTGCGCGGCAGGATGACTTCGGTGCGGGCGACGCTGGTGTCGAGATCGGTGCTGGCGAGCGCCAAGCGGTGACCGTCGGTGGCAACCATGCGCAGCTCGTTGCCGTCAGCGACCATCAGCAGGCCGTTGAGGTAGTAGCGCACGTCCTGGGCGGCCATGGCGTAGGCGACCTGGGTGAGCTGGCGCTTGAATGCCTTCTGCGTCAGCGAAAACTCGATTGCAGCGCCTTCGTTGAACTGCATGCGGGGGTAGTCAGCCGCGGGCAGCGTTTGCAGCGCAAAACGGCTTTTACCGGCCTTCAGGGTCAATCGTTTGTCGTCGAGGACCAGGCTGACTTCGGTGCCTTCGGGCAAAGCACGCAGGATGTCCTGCAGTTTGCGTGCTGCGACGGTGATGGAAGTTTCTTCACCACTGCCAGCGCCTTCGGTGGTCGTGCGGATCTGGATCTCGATGTCGGTAGCGAGAAGGGTCAGCGCACCGGCTTTCTTTTCGATCAGGACGTTGGAGAGGATAGGGAGGGTATGGCGCTTTTCGACAATGCCGGAGACGGATTGCAGGGGAGCCAGCAGTTCGTCACGCGATGTTGTTAACAGAAGCATTTATATAAATCTCCTACGTCTACTGATTGCAGGGAAGAGCTGTGGACAAGCGCTTATTGTCCCATTTTTTCAGGGTCTTAGGCATGTGCAAGACCTTGTTGGAAAGGGGGAGGAAAGGCTTGTGGGGAAATGGGGATGAAATCCGCTGAAGTGCGTTGCAGGCGGGTTCTGCACAAACTGTCCGCAGGCTGTTCAGGGGGTTTTCAACAAGTTTGTTCACGGGTGCCAGGGAGTGCGTTCAACCACGCAAAGTCTGTGTCAGGACGTGCAGGTCGTGGTTGATCTGCTGGTCGGCGAGGCGCAGTTCGGCGATGGTGCGGCAGGCGTGCAGCACGGTGGTATGGTCGCGGCCACCGAAGCCATCGCCGATGGCTGGCAACGAAGCCGGGGTGAGTTCCTTGGAGAGGTACATGGCGATCTGGCGCGGGCGGGCGATGTTGCGTGTGCGCTTCTGCGAGAGCAGCTCGGCGAGCTTGATCTTGTAGTAGTCGGCGACCGTCTTCTGGATCACTTCGATGGTGAGCTGGCGGTTGAAGGCAGCGAGCAGGTCACGCAGGGCTTCCTTGGCCAGTTCCAGGCTGATGTCGCGGCCGTGGAAGCGGGCGTAGGCCATCACGCGGCGCAGGGCGCCTTCGAGTTCGCGCACGTTGGATCGCAGGTTCTTGGCGATCAGGAAGGCGACTTCGTCGGCGAGCTCGATGCCATCGGCGTCGGCTTTCTTCTTGAGGATGGCGACGCGCATTTCGAGCTCGGGAGGCTCGATCTGCACGGTCAGACCCCAGTCGAAACGCGAGATGAGACGGTCCTGCAGGCCTTCGATGTCCTTGGGGTAGGTATCGCAGGTGATGACGATCTGCTTGCGTGCTTCGACGAGGCCGTTGAAGGCGTGGAAGAACTCTTCCTGCGTGCGTTCCTTGTTCCGGATGAACTGGATGTCGTCGATGATCAGCAGGTCCAGCGAGCGGTAATAGCGCTTGAACTGGTCGAAGCTCTTCTGCTGGTAGGCCCTCACGACGTCGGCGACGTAATCCTCGGAGTGCACATAGCGGACGACGGCGCGAGGGTTGTCGCGCAGCACTTCGTTGCCGATGGCTTGCACAAGGTGGGTTTTGCCGAGACCTACACCGCCATAGATGAACAGCGGGTTGTAGGAGCTGCCTGGATTCTGCGAAACCTGCATGGCGGCGGCCCGGGCGAGGTCGTTGGCGCGGCCGGTGACCAGGGTTTCGAAAGTGAAATCGTGGTTGAGGCGGGTCTTTTCGCGCTGCGCACTGATGGCAGGCGCCGTGACTTCAGCGGGTTTGACGGCAGACAGTTCGCTGGCAACGGTGTCGTCAGCGGCTTCTTCGCTGCTGCGCGTTTCGCTGCCATTGCGGGCAGGTTTGAGGTTGCGGCGTTCTACGGCAGGTGCTGAAGTGTTGGTTTCAGCAACTTTAGCGACACTTTTCGGTGTTTTACCGCCAAGTTCAAGCGAGATACCAACAGGTTTGCCGAAGAACTCGGCGCCCAGCTGCTCGATGCGATGCAGGTAACGTTCACGCACCCATTGCAGGACGAAGCGGTTCGGTGCGAGCAGGTTGATCTGTTCGGCGCTGTCGGGGCCGACTGCGCCGGCTTCAAGCGCACGGATCCAGGTGTTGAACTGCTGGGGCGGCAGTTCCTGTTCGAGGCGGACCAGACAGGCGTTCCAGAAATCGTGGCTCACGTTGTTCTGCAGGATTCGTGTCGAAAATGGGGCTTGCCGGGTCAGCGGAGCTGACCGCGCAAGAAGCTTGGAAACGGGATTTTCCGGGTTGGACCCGGGAGACCGGAGGTCGGGGATTAACTGCTCAGGGCCGGTCGGGACTCTGATGGGCGACATCGCTTGCGGCGTCGCAGATTGCAATGCATGGTGCCGGTGAGGCTTTGCATACGACGAATCTCCATCCCTGGTTGGCTGGCGGTTGAGTGGCTGACTGCCGGGTTTGCCGTTGAAACATGGGCCCGGGCAGAAAACCTTTTCCTGTCCGCTCTGTGAGGTGTGGATAATAAGCGTTTTCTGGCGAATTATCCACAGGTTCGAGCTGTTCCCGACCTTTGGGCATTGTTAACAAGTGGTTGACAGGCAAGCGCCAAGTTATTGATAATCGCGGGTTTCCGGTCAACACGAGAAGAATCATGAAGCGTACTTATCAACCGTCCGTGGTCCGTCGCAAGCGCACCCACGGCTTCCTCGTCCGCCAAGCTACCCGTGGTGGTCGCAAGGTGATTGCTGCCCGTCGTGCCAAGGGCCGTCATCGTCTGTCCGTCTAAGTTTCTGGTCGCGTCTGGCTTGCCCAGTCCGACTGGTTTCAGATGAGCGGCGAATCAGTTTCTTCGGGCTTTCCAGCCGAACGCCGCGTGCGAAAAACGGATGAGTATTCATCCGTTTTTACTTTCCGGCGCAGCATTCGTGGGCGTTACTTTGTTCTGCACTACATGCCGAACAAGCTGGCCATGGCTCGTCTGGGCCTTGTGATGTCACGCAAGATGGCCAAGCGTGCCGTCACCCGCAATCTGCTCAAGCGCCTGGCGCGCGAGCATTTCCGCCACATTGCTGACACCTTGCCCAGCCATGATCTGGCCTTGCGCCTGGCGCAGAAGACCGATGCGGCAACGCGTACGGAATTGCGCGAGGACATTGCATCGCTGTTTGCGAGGCTGCCACGTTGAAATCCGTTCTGCGTGGCCTGATCTCCTTCTACAAGTTCTTCATCAGTCCCTGGTTGGGGCGGCAATGCCGTTTTCACCCCGGTTGCTCGTCCTATGCGCTGGAAGCCATTGAGCGCCATGGCGCCTTGCGTGGCAGCTGGTTGGCGGTCAGGCGCGTATCGCGCTGCCATCCCTGGTCAGCGGGGGGCTATGATCCGGTTCCCTGACAAGGTTTGCCTGCGCGCCTTCCCTCTTTCGTCTTTTTCCCTTTCCCTGATCTGATCTCATCATGCAGATGGACTTCAAACGCATTGTGCTGACCGTGATTTTCACGGCCTCCTGTTTCATCTTGTGGCAGAACTGGCAGATCTACAACAAGCCGCCGGTGACTGCTGCGACGACCAGTTCGGTGGCGCCGGGCAGCGCTTCGGCACCTGCTGCCAATGCCGCCTCCAGCGGTGCCGCTGCGACGGCCAATGCGACAGCGCCGAGTGGTGCGGTCATGGACTACAAGAGCGCACCGCGTACCGTGGTGACGACCGACCTGGTGCGTGCCGAAGTTTCGGCCCTGGGCGGCGACATCGTTCGCCTGGAACTGCTCAAGCACAAGGCCACCGAAGACAAGTCGCAGAACTTCACCATCCTGGATGACGGCAAGACGCACACCTACGTTGCGCGCAGCGGTCTGGCCAGTGAAGGCCTGCCCAACCACCGCACGGTTTTCGCCCTGCCGGCGCAGAGCCTGAATCTGGCTGAAGGCCAGGACAGCGTGCAGTTGCGCCTGGCTGCTGCCCCCGTCAATGGCGTGGCGGTGACCAAGGTGCTGACCTTCCGCCGTGGCAGCTACCTCATCGATGTGAGCTACGAAGTGAACAACGGTGGCAGCGCTCCGCTGGCGACGCAGGCTTACTTCGAGCTGGCGCGTGACGACAAGGCGGCCGAGCACACGGGTGGCTTCTTCGGTGGCGTGTTGACCTATACGGGTCCGGCTCACTACACGGAAGAGAAGAAGTTCCAGAAGGTGGGCTTCGACGACATCGCCAAGGGCAAGGAAAAGGCTGGCGACGTGACGGTCAAGGATGGCTGGGTGGCGATGGTGCAGCACTACTTCGTGAGTGCCTTCGTGCCGCAACAGGGCGTTGAACGCACCTATTTCAACCGCAAGCTGGCTGACGGTTTCTACGGTACGGGCGTGAAGCTGCCGCTTAATGTGGCAGCTGGTCAGAACGCGAAGATCGACATGCCCCTGTACGTTGGTCCGCAGGAGCAGAAGAAGCTCAAGGAAATCGCACCGGGTCTGGACCTGGTGGTGGACTACGGCTGGGTGACCCTGATCGCCGTGCCGCTGTTCATGTTGCTGTCCTTCATCCACGGCATCGTCGGCAACTGGGGCTGGGCCATCATCCTGCTGACCGTGCTGATCAAGGCTGTGTTCTTCCCGTTGTCGGCGGCCAGCTACAAGTCCATGGCCAAGATGAAGACGCTGATGCCCAAGATGAAGGCACTGCAGGATCGTTACAAAGACGACCGCATGAAGCTGAATCAGGAAATGATGCAGCTCTACAAGACCGAGAAGGTCAATCCCATGGGTGGTTGCTTGCCTATCCTCGTGCAGATCCCGGTCTTCATGGCGCTCTACTGGGTGCTGCTGGGTGCGGTGGAAATGCGTCAGGCACCCTGGCTGGCGTGGATCCATGACCTGTCGGCAATGGACCCCTTCTACGTGCTGCCCGTCCTGATGGCGATCAGCATGTTCATCCAGACCAAGCTGAACCCGACGCCGCCGGATCCCATGCAGGCCAAGATGATGCTGGCCATGCCGCTGATCTTCGGCGTGATGTTCCTGTGGATGCCGTCCGGTCTGGTGCTGTACTGGGTCGTCAACAACGTGCTGTCGATTACGCAGCAGTGGTACATCACGAAGTCCATCGAAGGTGCCCAGTCCAAGTAGCACCATCGCTGCCATTGCCACGCCACCCGGTCGCGGGGGCGTTGGCGTGGTGCGTGTCTCGGGCGGCAATCTGGCCGCCCTCGCCCGGCAGCTGACCGGGCGCAGCAGTGATCCCAAGCCCCGCGTGGCGAGCCTTGCCCGGTTTCTCGATGAAGACGGCAGCGTGCTCGACGAGGGGCTTCTTCTTTTCTTCGCCGGGCCGAACTCCTACACCGGCGAAGACGTACTGGAACTGCAAGGCCATGGTGGCCCGGTGGTCATGCAGATGCTGTTGTCGCGCTGCCTGCAGCTGGGCGCACGGCTGGCTGAGCCGGGTGAATTCACCCGGCGTGCCTTCCTCAACGGCAAACTGGATCTGGCCCAGGCCGAGGGCGTCATCGACCTCATCGATGCCAGTACGCAAGCAGCTGCCCGCTCGGCACAACGTTCCCTGTCCGGCCAGTTTTCGCGCTCGGTACATGACTGGCGTGATCGCCTCGTGGACCTGCGCATGCTGGTCGAGGCGACGCTGGACTTCCCCGAGGAAGAGATCGACTTCCTTGAAGCGGCCAATGCCTTCGGCAAACTTGCGCGACTTGACGAGGAGCTCGACAGGCTTCTGGGTCGGGCGCGTCAGGGTAGCTTGCTGCGCAACGGTCTGCAGGTCGTGCTGGCGGGTCAGCCCAATGTGGGCAAGAGCAGCCTGCTCAACTGCCTGACCGGCGAAGACCGCGCCATCGTGACCGACCATGCCGGTACGACCCGCGACGTGCTGCGCGAGGCGATCCAGATCGAAGGCATCCCCCTGCACATCATCGACACAGCCGGTCTGCGCGAGACCGACAACGAGGTCGAGCAGATCGGCATTGGCCGCTCGTGGAAAGAGATTGAACAGGCCGATGTGATCTTGCGTCTGGTCGATGCACGCCATGGCATCACGGCTGAAGACCATGCCATCGATGCGCGGCTGCCAGCAGGCGTGCCCGTCATCTGGGTGTTCAACAAGAGCGACCTCACGGCTGAGCCGGCTTCGACCGAAACCCTGCCGGACGGCGCAGCCATCCACCTCTCCGCAAAGTCGGGTGACGGTATTGCGCTGCTGCGTTCAGCCCTGCTGAAAATCGCTGGCTGGGAAGGCCGCAGCGAGGATGTGATCCTTGCCCGCGAGCGTCACCTGCAGGCACTGGAACAAGGTTTGCGTCATATCAGGCAGGCGGCAATCAGTACGGCCCAGCTCGAATTGATGGCTGAAGAGTTGCGTTTAGCCCAGGATGCGGTGAACAGCATTACGGGAGAATTCGGTGCTGACGACTTGCTCGGCGTCATCTTCTCCCGCTTCTGCATAGGTAAATGACCATGGCTGACTTTGAACACCATCCCGAAACGGCCATGAGTATTGCCCTCGAGATTGAACGCAAACTCGTCATCCTGGGGCTGGACTGGCGTGACCACGCAACGATGAGACGAGTTGCTCAGGCAGTGCTTGCACCACCCGAGGCGCGTAGTGCGGCTGGTTTTGATCAGAAATCCCTGGCCTGGCAGGAGCTTCAGGGCCTCATCAACCTGATGCTGCGAACCATGGAAGAGGGTGCTGACAGTGGTCTGAAGATTCATGGCAGCGACGCCTGGAAGGCATTGGCCAAAGCTTTGTGGGATGAACACGAAGGTGGTGGCTCTGTTTCACGTGAAACATGACGCCTGAAATCTGGTTGCTGGCCGGTGGTGCATTCGCTGCCGGATTGATCGATGCCGTGGTGGGTGGTGGTGGCCTGATCCAGGTGCCCCTGCTGCTGGCTGTATTCCCCAGCACACCTATCGCGCTGCTGTTTGGCACCAACAAGCTTGCGAGCATTGTTGGTACGGGCGGCGCCAGCTGGCAGTACGCCCGAGCACTGGATGTTCCCTGGCGTCTGGCCCTGCCCGCCGCATTGGCTGCGCTTCCCGGTTCGGGTCTCGGTGCAGCCGCAGTGTCCTTCCTGCCACCGGCCAGCGTGCGCCCCCTCGTCTTTGTGCTGCTGCTCGCTGTGGGTCTCTACACCTGGCTCAAGCCAGACTTTGGTCACCTCCAGGGGCATGGCCGCATCCAGAAACATCGGGCTTGGGTCGCCGCCTTGCTGGGCTTCGTCCTCGGTTTCTACGACGGCTTCTTCGGCCCGGGCACGGGTAGCTTCCTCATCTTCGGTATGGTCGCCCTGTTCGGGCTGGACATGCTGCACGCCTCGGCCAGTGCCAAGTTCGTCAATGTGGCAACCAACCTGGCGGCGCTGATCTACTTTGCTTCGACCGGATCCGTGCTGTGGCAGGTTGGCCTGATCATGGCAGCGGCCAACTTTGCGGGTGGGCAGGTGGGTGCGCATCTATCACTCAAGCACGGTAGCCGCTTTGTCCGCCTTGCCTTGCTGGTGATTGTCGGCATCCTGTTGGCGAAGATCGGTCGCGATTTGCTGCTGAGCTGAGTGTTTCACGTGAAACAGCGCGTTCGTCAGTAGCGCCTTGTTTTAGCCCGGACCGGCATCCATGCTCGAAGCTCCCGCAAGAGGAGCGAGTCGATGAAAAAGAAACTACTGAGTGCGTTGATCCTGAGCCTTGCCGCTTGTGGTGGCACAGGTGGCGGTGGTGGCAGCACAGCGGCTACTTCCAGTACCAGCAGCTCGGCAGGCAGCAGTGCCTCCTCCTCGAGTGCTGCCTCCAGCGCCGCTGCATTGGCCAGTCGATGCAACACCAACACGGCCAGCACGACCGCTGGGCTCAGTGTGACGACCTTTGCCAATGGCCTCGTCAATCCCTGGGGCATGGTCTTCCTGCCCGATGGCCGCATGCTGGTCACCGAGCGCCCGGGCCGCATGCGCATCGTCGAAACCAATGGCAGCCTCGGCTCGGCCCTCGGTGGATTGCCCACCAATATCTACGTTGCAGGGCAGGGTGGCTTGCTCGATGTCATCCTCGACCCGGCTTTCGCCAGCAACAACCGCATCTACTTCAACTACTCCGAAGCCGGTACGGGCAACTCCGGTACCGCCGTGGCCAGTGCGACCCTTGGCAGCAGCTCGCTGAGCAACCTCACGGTGATCTATCGCCAGAACCCCAAGGTCACCGGTGACGGCCACTACGGCTCGCGCCTGGCCTTCGGCACCGACGGCAAGCTCTACATCTCGTTGGGCGAGCGCCAGAAGTTCGACCCTGCCCAGAACACCCTGCAGACCCTTGGCAAGGTCGTGCGTCTCAACACCGATGGCAGCGTGCCAAGCGACAACCCCTTTGTCGGCAACAGCGCCTACCTGCCGGAAATCTGGTCACTGGGCCACCGCAACCCGCAGGGCATGACGCGCCACCCCACGACTGGCCAGTTGTGGACGGCGGAACACGGTGCCATGGGCGGCGACGAGATCAATACGCCAGAAAGAGGCAAAAACTATGGCTGGCCGACGATCAGCTACGGCAAAAACTATGACGGTTCCAGCATAGGCGAAGGCACGGCCAAGGCCGGCATGGAGCAACCCCGTTGCTACTGGGACCCGTCGATTGCCCCCGGCAACCTCGTTTTCTACACCGGCGGCAAGGTCCCGGCCTGGGCGGGCAACCTCTTCGTTGCCGCGCTCAAGGACACCGCACTGATGCGCCTGACCCTCAGCGGCACGAGCATCACGGGCCAGGAACGCATCAGCATCGGCAAGCGTGTGCGCGACGTGCGTGTGGGGCCGGATGGATGGCTCTACCTGCTCACGGATGAGTCGGCGGGGCAGATCCTCAAGCTTAGTGTTCCCTGACAGCCCACAACGGGAATCAAGGCCCTCTGCAGCCTTTGGCTTTGGGGTCTTTGCTGCAACTATCCATCGTGCCCTGCACCAGCACGTAGCCCAGCACGCCGACACCAGTGACGGTATCGGCTGCGACGCTGATCGGCAGCAGCAACAGCAAATAGGGGCGCTTCTTTCCATCGGCGCCGATCATCCCTGTCTTGCCGAGATCAATCGCGTAACTGTGATGGTTTGTGTTGTTGTGAAGCGGCGCGCTTGAGACGTAGCCCAGATTGCGCAAGCTGCCTTGCACGTACTGCACATACACCGCCTCACGTTCCGTGCTTTTCAGCGTCAGTTTGCCCTCATCGGATACTTCGATGACGGGGACGGCGCTTCTGCCCGTTTTGCATGGACCGGGTCTCAGCTGATCGGTCATGACGCTGAGGATGGGTGGTCTGTCGCTGGCGTCCTGAACGTAGAAGTCCTGGTTTTCAGCGGTAGGAACCATCAGCGAGTAGTTGATGCTGTGCCCTTCCGGAAACACACGCTGGAAGCAGATGTAGGCATTGTTCCCCTCGCGCGACGCTGACTGCACATGCATCACTCCGGCCAGGGTCTCGCGTTCGTTCCCGTTTGCCGCCTTGATCAATGCTTTGGTAGCGCAGCTGGTATTGAGGCAGGCCAGCAAAGCCAGGAAAAGCATCCTGCGAAGTCTCGGGTTCATCGACAAACTCCTCTCGTCACTACCAGGTTGCGGCGCGGATTTGCGCATTCTGACAGCAATGCCGGCAAACGGAATATGGCAAATGGGAATGCGGTCGCGGTCGAGTAATGACCAAGCCAGAGAATCAGCCTGCCTTGACGTTGTCGATGACTGCGCCCATGCGACACAGGCACAGGTAGATTCCGGTCACGACACAGACGTAGAGGCTGTCGAGCAACAGATAAATCAGGCCCAGCAGAAAGTACTCTTCGTTGCCAGACGAGTACATGGTCGAAAAGATCAGGCTGCACAGAGCTGGCGACAATACGAACAGCATCAGCATGTCGCCGCGACGACGCAAGACGCAAGCCCAGATCACCAACAATCCAACGCTGATCAAGGCTTGCGGTATGCCGGATTGCAACAACGTGGCTTGCAATGAATAGCCATTGTCCGGATACGCAGTCGTGATCGCCCAGAAACAGGACAGAAGCATTGCAGGCAGCGCCAGGGCCGCACAGAAAAAGTATTTGCTGTTCATTTCCGTATAGCTCCCTGGCGGCGGCCGACAGAGCGCCGGCGATGCCACCACAGCGCATAGGCCAGCAGGCACAGCCCCGCCGCCTCCAGGCTGCGTCCTGCGGCCACAGCTGCAATGCGGTCGATGTGCTCGATCGGCAACCAGGCTAGCAAAGTCAGCAGAGCCACGCTGCCAGGCACAAGCAGCAACGCGAGTAACCAGAACACGCGGTACTGCGTCGTACGGGCTTCTTCCGGCGTGCTGCGCGTGAACCAGCGGCAGGCGTACATGGCCAGGGCGATCAGCCCCAGCGCGCTGCTGAAGTGCTGCAGCAGCTCGTAGGCAAACAGCGGTTCGCCACCCAGTGTCAGCACGCGTGTCTGCAGCAGGGGCAGGGCCTGCACGCCGAAGTTGCCAGCGTGCGTGAAGGCATCCCAGATGATGTGCGTCAGCGCGCCCAGCAGCAGCCCGGCAGACACGTGCAGTAGCCCGCGTGACTCCATGCCCAGCACGGCCTGCAAACGTCGCTGCAGGGGCCGTGGCGCGAGGTCCAGCAAGGGTGCCTGCAGGCCGTGCCAGAACACCAGCTGAACAAGCCAGCCCATGGGCAGGCAGAACAGGAACAGTCCCGCGAAGCCATGGCTGATTTCGCGGTCGACGCGGCCGGCCAGGAAAGCGAAATCCGGCAGCATGCTGCCGATGACCAGTGCCGACAGCGGCAAGGCGCGCAGGATGGGCAAACGGCGCAGGGGTAGTACGGCAGCGATATGGGAAACGGTGAAAGGCATGATCAGGCAACTCCGTTGTTTGTCAGACGGCCGCAGCGCCACATCGTCAGCGCCACCATGACGAAGGCCATCTCGAAGAAGAAGAACCAGTGCATCACGTAGTTCAGCCACCAGATGGCGTAACGCGGCGTGACCTCGAACAGGAAGTAAGGCTGCTGTGACCAGGGTGCCAGCCAGCGGATGTCGCCGACCACGCTGTCCAGCAGCAGATGCGCAAAGCCATTGAGGCAGAAGATGAAAACGAGGATGGCTGCCGCGCTGCGACGGCGAAGTGCGTAGAAGAGCGTCGAACGCGAGCAGCAGGCAGATCCACACCACCGGAAAGTGCGTCCAGTAGCTGTGATGGTTGTGCTGCCTGTCATCGATGAAGTGGAAGTACAGCATGTCGATGTCGGGCGCGACGCTGCCGAGCATGCCGCTGATGATGAAAGCCCTGGCGCTGACGATCTGATGCGCTGCGCGTCGCCACAGCAGGCTGGAAGCGATGAATCCGAATGGCATATGGCCGATGAGCATGGAAGATCCTGGGGTCATCAATGGTCGGGATCAGGGGCGCTCCGCCCGGAGCGCCCCTGCCTGGTCAGGCTGCGGTTCCCGCAATCCCGTCGTCGTCCTGCACGTCATCAAGTCGCGACGTGCGCTCCGCCAGCAGCGCATGCCAATCCACCTTGCGCGTACCCAGCATCACCGCTGCGAGCAGGCCGAACAGCAGCAGGGAGCCCATCAACAGCGCGTTCTGCTCGGAGATCAGGATCATGTAGAGCGCGCCGTACAGCGACGCCAGCCCGGCGCCGAAACCGGCTGCGAGCCACACGCTGCGCAGCAGGGGCATCGCATAGATGCTGATCAACAGCACGCAGGCACTGCTGGCGAGCGCATAAGCCATGGCGAAGCCGAGTCGCTCGGAGAGGCCCAGCAGCAGCAGGAAAAAGATCAGTAGCGCGGCACCGACCAGCAGGTAGTGCAGGGCATGCAGGCGCAGGCTGCGCAGCAACTCAAAGAGCAGGAAGCCGCCCAGCGTGATCGCCACGAACAGGCTGGCGTACTTGCTGGCGCGGTCGGCGAGTACGTAGATGTCAACGGGGTCGATGAGCGACACCGAGAAAGCGTCCGGTGTCTCGTTGAGGTTCTTCCAGGTGCTGCGCGCCGTAGTGGCCAGCGCCGACACGCGCCAGTTGGCGCTGAAGCCGCGTTCGCTGATCTGCTTGTCGGCTGGCAGGAAGCGCCCGCCGAACGAGGGATGCGGCCAAGGCGAGCTGATGCGTGCCGTGCTCTCGCGTCCCAACGGCACGAGCTGCAACGAGTCCGTGCCGACCAGATCGATGCTCATGTCGAAGCGCAGCTTGCGGCCGAACAATGACGTGGCGTTCTCGATGAGCGCCTGTGCGCCCTGCCGCTGGCGGCCTTCGCCCGTACCGGCTTCGACGGCGTACGGCGTGCCGTCCAGCTTCATCTCCAGCCGGCGCAGACCGCGTGGATCGCTGATGCCGACCACCAGGCGCGCCGTACCCAGCTTGATCTGTGAGTCCGTCTTGTTGCGCGCCAGCTTGTCGAGCGGCGGCACCTCGAAGTCGCCGTTCATGGTGGCGCCCAGCACATAGCCATTGACGCGGAACAGGCCGCGGTAGCGCGGGTCGGTGACCATGTCGCCCTTGAAGTCGGTGCGCTCCGGCAAGACCTCCAGCTGGTGATCAACGCGTCGTGTCACCGTGCGCACATTGCGTGTCACCGGGTCGGTTTCGACGTCCTGGTACTGCTCGACATACGGAATCACCAGGCTGGCGCCGGCGATGCGCTGTGCATCGGCCATGCTCTCGGTGATCGATTCGCGCGCCTGCTGGCGGTTGAACAATCGATCCCGCACCACCGAGTTCAGCATCATTCCCGCAATCATCAGCAACACGCCGACGACACCCACCACCAGCAACTTCGTGACAAAGCCCTTCATGTTTTCCCCCGTTGTTGAATACGACGGAGACAGCTTGCAGGGCGGGTGTGAGGCAGGAATGAGGTGGCGGTGAGTGTTGTGTGAAGCGACGATGAAGTTGTGATCAGGTGCGTTCCAGCTGTGCGGCCGGCGGGTTCGCAGCGTCGTTGCGGGTGTGGCCGGTGAAGCGCACGACCGTCATGGCTTGTGGCGACTTGCGCTGGCGTGCCAGGGCGTACTCGCGTTCGGCGAGTGACTTGCCGAGGAAGCGTTCCAGCGTCGGCCGGATGCGCAGATGGCGGGTGCGGAAGAGGAACTCGAAAACCTCGTGGCACCACACGCGGCGACCAATGCGCGTGTACCAGCGCATGGCGTGGCGGAAGTCTGCATCCGGGTGCAGCAGCACGCGTGCAATGGCCTTGGGTCGCATCTGCATGGCGACCTCGATGCACTTGAACCACAGGAATACCCGCCAGGGCGGCACCTTCACGCTCTCCAGCACCTGGTGCTTGTAATCCCAGCGTCGCGTGTCGGCCTGGATGATCTTCTTGTCCTGCACGGTGGCGTAGTAAGGCGTCCAGCGGTGCGGCGTGGCGTAGAGCAGCTGCACCTGGTCCGGGTCGTAGCGCAGCAGGTGCCGGTACGAGCGCCAGTAGTCGCGGTCCGTCTGTTCCTTGAAGTCCACGACGTACGTCGCCATCGAGATGATGCCGTGCTGGCGCATCAGGGCGATGGCTTTTGCGTCTTCACTCGTGTGCGAGCCCTTCTTCACCGTGCGCAGGATGTCTTCGTCATAGCTCTCGATGCCCAGCAGGAAGCGGATGACACCGGCGCGGCGGTAGAGGTGCAGGATGTCGGCGTCGCGCACGATATCGCTGGCGCGCGTCGAACCGACGAGCAGCAGGGGTACGTCTTCGGCGATCAGGGCTTCGAGAAATGCCCGCCAGGCTTTGCGCGAGCCCGTTGGCAACTCGTCGGCAAAGTTGATCAGCTCGACACCCTGCTCGCGGTGCAGCTGCGCCAGTTCTTTCGCAAAGCGCACCGGATCGCGGTGTCGCCAGGTTGTCCAGAATCCGCGCTGCCCGCAGTAGCTGCACAGGTAGGGGCAGCCGCGCGAGAACTGCGCCACCACGGCACGCTTGCCGCCCCAGTACGAATAGCGCTTGTGATCGATCAGCTCCCAGGCAACGCGGCAGCTGTCGAGGTCCATGATCATCGTGGCCGCTGCGCTTGCCACCGGCTCGCCATCCTGCCGGTAGGCAATACCCGCAACGTCGGCCAGCGCTGCACCGTTGCACAGAGCGCGCATCAGCCGCGTAGTGGTCTCTTCGCCCTCTCCGCGCACGATGAAATCGATTGCCGGGCAGGCCGCGAGGATCTCGTCCCAGTGATAGGTGGGATGAACGCCGCCATAGACGATGATGAGTTCAGGGTTCGCCGCCTTGAGCAGATCGCACAGCACGACCACGGTGTCGTGCACCGAGCTGGAGCCGGAGTGGCCGAGCATGACCACGTCAGCCGCTGCAGCCTGCACGGCTTCAACAATGGCGGGCAGGGCGAGGTCGGCCAGATCCGCGTCGACCAGTGACACGGCAAAGCCGGCGTCCAGCAAGGGGCCGCCTATGCTCAGCAAGCCAAGCGGTGGCAAGTGCTCGCGCGGAATGCGGCTGCCGATGGCGGTGTGTGGTGGATTGACGAGAACAATCTTCATGCAGGGCTCCGGTGTTTGATCCGGTACCGAGCATGCGGATGCTGCGTGAGGCGCAAATGAGCGCCCGGTGTGTTGTGTGAAGCGAGCGTGAAGTGCGCTTTGTCTCCTTATCCCCTCTCCCCAGCCGGGGAGAGGGTGGCCCGCAGGGCCGGGAGAGGGCAGCAGTGGCTGCTTAACGCTTCAGTGACAGCGTCGCCGTCACGCCCCCACTCGCCGCATTCTCCAGCCGTACCTCACCTCCATGCAGGGTCGCGATCTCCTGCACGATGGCCAGCCCCAAGCCCGAGCCCTTGCTGCCATCAGGTCGCGGCAGGCCGTAGAAGCGCTCGCAGAGGCGCGGCAGGGCGTAGTCGGGGATGGCTGCGCCGTCGTTGTGCAAAGTCAGCAGCACGAAGCCGTCAACTTCTGCCAGTTTGACGACAACTTCGCTGCCATTCGGCGCATGATCGAGCGCGTTATCGACAAGATTGCCTATCGCCAGTGCCAGGCGGTCGCGCTCGCCGCGCAGGCTGCAGGACTGGATTTCGCTGCCGAAGCGGATGTTCGCGGCTTCAGCACGTCCGCGTCGTGTTTCCAGAACTTCGGCGATCAGGACTTCAAGTTGCAGAGTTTCGGCATGATCCAGCGTTCTTCGTGCTTCAAGTTGCGAGAGGGCCAGCATGCGTTCGATGCTCTCCTGCATGCGCGCGCCCTGCGCCAGCACATGGCCGGCGAAGCGCGCGCGTTCGGCTGCCGGCAGATCCGGCTCGGCGAGAATCTCACCGGCGCCGCGCAGCGCCGCCAGCGGGCTCTTCAGCTCGTGCGTCAGCGCCTGCACGTAGCGCTCGACGTATTGCTTGCCGTCCAGCTCGGCGCGCATCGCATCCATGGCCAGCGCCAGTTCGCTGAGCTGTTTGCCGCCGCCGGTGGGGGGCGGCACGCGCTTGCCGGCCGCCACGTCGCGCGCATAGGTGCGCAGGCGGCCGATCGAGCCCATCAGCCACAGCGTCACCGCGAGGCCGATGAGGGCCGAGCCGCCCAGCAGCCAGGCACCCTCGCGCACGATGGCGCGCTCGCTGCGCGTGATGATGGGCTCCACGCTGGCGATGGGCTTGGCGACGGTCAGCACGCCGATGATGCGGCCCTGGTCGGTGATCGGCGCGGCCACGTGAAAGACGTTGCTGGTGTCGTCTTTCGGGTCAGTGCGTGTCGAGCGCGCGCCGTACTCGCCGAGCAGGGTCTTGTAGACGTCGTTCCAGCGCGAGTGGTCCAGCCCCACGGCGACATTGTCGGTGTCCAGCTGCACGATGCCCTTGTCGTTGGTCACGAGCACGCGGAAATCGAGGGTTTGTTTGCGGAAGTGCCACACCGGCGCGTCGATTTCGCGGTGTCGGTATTCATCGAGCTGCTGCGCGAAGCGCCCGCTGGCGATGCGGCCGGCCTTCATGTCGTCCGCCGCCATCACCGCCAGCATGTTGGCCGCGTCGATCATGGTTTCTTCAATCGTTTCGCGCACGCCGGGACGTACCTCGTTGACGAAGATGCGCAGCACGAAGAACGCCGCCAGGCCCAGCACCATGAAGTAGCCGAGGAGGACGCGCAGGGGCAAGTTCAAGTGGCGGATCATGCCTCTAATGAATAGCCCAGGCCGCGATGCGTAGCGATCAGGTCCGCCTCGGGCGAGACCACGCGCAGCTTGGCGCGCAGGGTCTTCACATGCGTGTCGACGGTGCGGTCGGTGCTGTCGCGGTCCATGCCCCATACGGCATCAAGCAACTGCTCGCGCGAAAACACCTGGCCCGGGTGCTTCATGAAGTGGCGCAGCAACAGGTACTCGAAGCGCGTCAGGTTGAGCGCCGTGCTTTGCCAGCGGATGCGCGCAGCGGCTTCGTCGAGCTGCAGGCCACTGCTTGCCGCCGGGGCCGCATTGCTGACCGGGCCAGCGTGGCGCCGCAGGATCACGCGTACGCGCGCCACCACCTCCCGTGGGCTGAAGGGCTTGAGTACGTAATCGTCTGCACCGATCTCGAAGCCCAGTACGCGGTCGATCTCCTCGCTGCGTGCGGTGAGGAACATCACCGGCAGGCTGTCGTGAAGCGCGCGGATGCGCCGGCACACCTCGAAGCCCGACAAATCCGGCAGGCCCACGTCGAGGATCACCAGCGCTGGCGGATTCGCGGCGATGTCCGCAAGCGCCGCTTCGCCCGTCGCCACGTGCTGCGGCGCATAGCCCTCGCTGCGCAGCGTGTAGCAGAGCGTATCGGCGATGGCGGGTTCGTCTTCTACGATGAGGATGCGGGCGGGCATGGCGAAATATGCTTCAGCAAACACAGGCAGTAGATCAGCGGGATCATTCCGAAGACGCCGAACAGGCAATCAATGAGTCGGGACATCAGCGGCACGCCGCGAATGTCACCGCAAATCAATGCGAGCGGAAACACCAGTACGCATGCGGCGATGCCGACGAGCAACACGTGCCGGCTCTCGGCGGGCCGGTACAGGGGCCCGATGAAGAACAGCGCAATGGTGAGGTGTCCGAATGCCAGCCAATCCGTGCCGTAGGCGATCCACGGGTAGCGAGCGTACATGTCTTCGAGGCCGAACTTGACGGTCAGCACCCAGGCCGTCATGCCGGAATATCCGGCAGGCGAGGTTGCGCCATCCAGGCCCAGCCAGGAGACCAGTGCCTGTACCTCGGTGAGTATCGGAAATGCCGTGAGGCCACTGATGATCAGCCCCACCATGAAAACCGACAGGGACAGTCTGAAACGTACGAGCGCGGTCGATATGGGCATGTGCACCGGATGTCGATGTGTGAAGGACAGCACCTGTAGCTTACAAGACGACACACTGCGCACGCCTGAGAACGGCCGGATATCACCACAACAGACTGTTTTGACTAGGTTTTTTGGTTCCTTCGGCGTATGATTCCAAGCCTCTCCGATTGATTTCCGCCCTGTCATGACCAGCATCGCCACCACCTTTCCCACCGTCTTCGACGTCATCGTCGTCGGAGGTGGTCACGCCGGTACCGAGGCGGCGCTGGCGGCGGCGCGCACGGGTGTGAAGACCCTGCTGCTCAGCCACAACATCGAGACCCTGGGCCAGATGAGCTGCAACCCATCCATCGGTGGCATCGGCAAGGGCCACCTGGTCAAGGAAGTGGACGCGCTGGGTGGTGCGATGGCCGAGGCCACCGACGAAGGCGGCATCCAGTTCCGCACGCTCAACAGCAGCAAGGGCCCGGCCGTGCGCGCGACGCGTGCGCAGGCCGATCGCATCCTCTACAAGGCCGCGATCCGTCGCCGCCTCGAGAACCAGCCCAACCTCACGCTGTTCCAGCAAGCCGTTGACGACATCGCGCTCGATGGCGAACGCGTGTCAGGCGTAGTCACGCAGACCGGCATCCTGTTCCGTGGCAAGACTGTCGTGCTCACGGCGGGCACCTTCCTCAACGGCCTCGTGCACATCGGCTTGCAGAACCACTCGGCTGGTCGCGCCGGTGATCCGCCAGCGATCACGCTGTCGCAACGCCTGCGCGAAATGCAGCTGCCGGTCGGCCGCCTCAAGACCGGCACGCCGCCGCGCATTGACGGCAAGACCATCGACTTTTCGGTGATGCAGGAACAACCGGGCGACGACCCCGAGCCGGTATTCAGCTTCCTTGGTTCGCGTGCCCAGCACCCGAAGCAGCTGCCCTGCTGGATCACGCACACCAACAGCCGCACACACGACATCATCCGCGCCAACCTCGATCGCTCGCCCATGTACTGCGGCGTCATCGAAGGCGTGGGGCCGCGTTACTGCCCGTCCATCGAAGACAAGATCCACCGCTTCGCCGACAAGGACAGCCACAACATCTTCCTCGAACCCGAGGGGCTGACCACGCACGAGTTCTACCCGAACGGCATTTCGACTTCGCTGCCCTTCGATGTGCAGCTGGAGATCGTGCACTCGATCCGCGGCATGGAGAACGCCCACATCCTGCGCCCCGGCTACGCCATCGAGTACGACTACTTCGACCCGCGCAACCTCAAGAGCTCGCTGGAGACCAAGAGCATCGCCGGCCTGTTCTTCGCCGGCCAGATCAACGGCACCACGGGTTACGAAGAAGCCGCCGCGCAAGGCCTCCTCGCCGGCGCCAATGCCGCGCTGCAGGCTCAAGGCAAGGAAGGCTGGTGCCCGCGTCGCGATGAAGGCTACCTCGGCGTGCTCGTCGACGATCTCATCACGCGCGGCGTCTCCGAGCCCTACCGCATGTTCACCTCGCGCGCCGAATTCCGCCTGCAACTGCGCGAAGACAACGCCGACCTGCGCCTCACCGAACACGGCCGACGTCTGGGCCTCGTCGACGACGCGCGCTGGGACGCCTTCTGCCGCAAGCGCGACGCCATCGAAGCCGAAGTCGCGCGCCTCAAGACCATCTGGACGCGCCCGCAAGCGCTGACGGTTGAAGAGATGACCAGTGTCTTCGGCCAGCCGCTGGAGCGCGAATACAACTACTTCAACCTGCTGCGTCGCCCCAACGTCAGCTACGCACAACTGATGGCGCTGACCGGCGCACCGGACGATGCGCTGAGCGACGAAGCCGTCATCGAGCAGGTCGAGATCTCGTCCAAGTACCAGGGCTACATCGACCGCCAGCAAGACGAAGTCGCCCGCGCCGCCACGCAGGAAAACACCCCCCTGCCCGCCGACATGGACTACACCGGCATCCCCGGCCTGTCGCGCGAACTGCAAGGCAAGCTCAACCAGCAGAAGCCCGAGACCATCGGCCAGGCCTCACGCATCCAGGGCATGACGCCGGCTGCGATTGGCATTTTGCTGGTGTGGCTCAAGCGCGGTGAGTTGTTGAAGGCTGGCTGATTGGCCTTCGAGGCTCCGGGTAGGGCGCTATCCGCGCTGCGGATTGCGCTTGAAGGTGGAAAAGACGAGCATTCGGCGCAATGCCTTCAAGCTGTGCGATGGCCTTCGTTGCTTGGCTGTCGTTGCGTTCACTTTCCTGTCAAAGCTCAACTTGCCAATGTCAAAGCCAAGAAAATCTTTGCTTGTTCTCCCCGCATTTGTTGCACTTGTGTCTCCGGCCTCGGGGGCGGAAAAATTCGATTGTGTCACCAACAATTTTGGCTTGATGCAACAAGCATCCTCTTTACAGTCAGCGTTTCAGCGCTCGGATGTAAAGGTTATGGTCGATATGACTTATTCCGTACTCGTCAAAACCTTTGGCCGAAGTGAGTATGAATCAGCAGCAAAAACGGCCTTGGACAAAATGGCGGAGAGGCAAACAAGCATTGATAGCTTTTCTCTGGAACAGCCAAACGAAACCTATAGGGACAAGCAAAGATATATTTGCTTCGTTCCTGTCAACATGATCGTTTCTGTCGGGAGCGTCCGCGTTTCAAGCCAATCTTTTCTCGTGTCGGTCTATGAAAATCGTAAGTGGGGGTTCTTTGATTCCAATGTGCTTTCTGCGGACCCTGAGCTGCTTTTCAGGTTGTTCCCCAGCTTGCCGCACGGTTTACGCACCCCTCCCGTAGCGACGCAGAGAATTCAATGAGACTTGATCTGCCATCGTGCAAAACGGCGGCAAGCTATGCCTCTGCGTTCAGCTCCAATGCTTAGGGGATGAGTTCGCGAAGGATTCCACCGTTTTGTGGATTCGATGGAAGTGGGCGATCGCTTTGCCCGTTCTGCTTGCTACTTTTCGTCAGACCATATCAAAGATGCTACGTCTCACAGTCACACAATTACTGGCCGGGCTGGCGTTGTGGTTTGGTCTGGAGGCGCCTTACTTGTCCTTCGTTGGCGAGTGGCCATCAAGTGAGGTTCTTTCACTTGTGGCCTTGATCTTCGCCCTGTCTTTGCCGGTCGTTGCATTGATATGGAAACGTCTCCTTGTGCCAGCCAATCGACTATCCCTGCGCTTGGCTACTGCTGGCATGCTGGGAGTTGTCGCTGCGGTGAGCGTGGATTTGATCGAGGCCGGATACGATTGTGAGCTGCCCGGCCTTGGCATTCTCAACATGTACTTCAACTGTGCGTGCGGTTGTGTGGCGGAGGTCAACTCGATGGAGCGTTTTCTGCTGGTGTTCGCGTTTTGTCTGGCTGGCAGCTACTTGCTCCCTATTGGTATCCGGCTATTTCGCCGCATCGCAGATCGGGCTGAGCCGCAGTAAGAGATCGATCTGAGATTCTCATCAGGCGAATTTACCTGTGGCAAGTCGTTTATGGTCAGGTATTGGTGACCCCTCTTTTCCGGAGTTTCTTTGCATGCTTCTGTATGTCGACGCACAGTATGTCAGCCCATACGCCATGTCGGCATTCGTTGCCCTGCACGAAAAGGCTGTGCCGTTTCAACTGGAAACGGTTGATCTAGGAAGTGGTGCAAACAAGAGTCCGTACTACGCGGCCGCATCGCTGACCCAGCGGATCCCTACGCTCGTTGACGGCGATTTCACGCTTTCAGAATCCTCCTCCATCACCGAATACCTGCATGAAACGCTTCCGGGTACGCCGCTGTATCCGTCGGAACCACGCGAGCGTGCAAGAGCACGTCAGGTGCAGGCCTGGCTGCGCAGTGATCTGATGCCCATCCGGCAGGAACGTTCGACCGAAGTCGTTTTCTACGGACGGATCGGGGAGCCGTTGTCGGTCGCGGCACAGGCTGCGATGGAGAAGCTGTTTACCGCCGCCAGTGCGTTGCTGTCACACGGCGATGAGAACCTGTTCGGCGCGTGGTGTATTGCCGACGTTGACCTTGCCCTCATGCTCAATCGCTTGATCATGCACGGGGATACCGTGCCCGAGCACTTGGCTGCGTACGCACAGTGTCAATGGGAACGGCCCTCTGTGCAGTTGTGGGTCAACCAGAAACGTCCGCCGCTATAGCTTTACCGGAATGAATCCAATGCCCCAAGAGTTTTCTGGACTCAACGTAGGCCAAATCGATGCCGCGGATCAAGACGTTTAGAAGCCCCTTCTCTTTGCTGGATTTGATTGTTCCCATAGGGGCCGTACTATGGTTGTGCATCGGTGTGGCGGCATGGGTCTGGCTGAAAGATCCTCTCTGGCAATCCATGGTTTGTGCGAGCACGCTCATCATTCTTTGTGCTGCAGGACATCTGGTCATAAAGAAATTTGCCAAAGTACCGAATTGTCCGGATTGCAAAGGCACGCTTGGGCCGGCCATTCAGACGGAAGGTGACGGCGGTTAGCCCATCCTTAGATACTGTGAGCGGTGTGATGTTCTATGGCACACCGGCAACACCTTGCACAAAGGTGGATGACCGAGGGGCTCAGCGTAGGTTGTCTTTTGCGCTGTCCCCACCTTGCATGCAGGAACCCAACCAAGACAGGAGAGAGTGTTGAGTCATCGCATGTCCTGGATCAGCGTGGCCGCGAAGCCGCGTAACGAGGTGTTGAACGAGCTGGGGTTTGTTGACAGCGGAGAGGAAGTTGCGCCGGGTACCACCGCGATGGCGGTCGCGACCTCAGCTGAGGGCGCCTGCATCATCGTGTTCGATGATTTCTGGGACGAGCAGATCCAGCTGTCTGCCATCTACCGCCTCACCGGTCATTACCTCGCGATTGGCTGCAGTGAGGCCGAGAGCGTCAATGCTTCGATGGCCTGCCTGTATCGCGCCGGCACGGAGCTCTGGACTGTGTCGCACATCCTCGATGAAGGCGCCCTGCATCTGGAGGTGACGGGTACGCCACCGAATGCGCTGACGAGCCTGATGAACCGGGCGCGCAAGCGCCACGAGCAGGACGGACATGACGCGGTTTTCTCCGTCCCGGGCGCTCTCGCCGAGCAGGTCAGCGGCTTCTCATGGGCGCGGCGTCATGAGTTGCGCTTCACGCGCCTCGACGCCATGCCTGCGCTGAACGCTGAGCACATTGTCCGTGAACTGCAGGATTGCATGACCGGGCTGTTGAAGGCCGACGGCTTCCAGACAGCGCCTTCGGGCGAGCCAAGTCACCTCATCCGGGACACGGATCGGGATCATCTCGAAGTCGGCATCCAGTGCTACACCGGCGATCCCAACGGCGGCGTCGGTTTCGATGCCCGGTTCATGCTCAGCAATCACTACGTCCAGTCTTTCATCGATCGCCTGGGCGGCTACACGTCGACCGAGACGGCTGTACTTTCACTGTCTGACTGCATGTCGCTGCCGTATCGCAGCCGGACGTCCTACGACCTGGCCACCGTGCTGGCGGCTTTGCGTCGTGAAGTGCCATCCATACTGCAACGCCTGTCCAGCTACAAAGCGCTGGACCGCTTGCTCAATGACGGCAGACAGCGCTACACGCTCCACAACGAACCTACTTCGTCGCACTTCGACCTGCGCACTGGCCACTCCAATCTCATCGTGGCCTACCTCGCATCGAACCCGAAGTTCGAGCAGATGGTGCGGGAGTGTGATGAGGGCACCACTGGCGGTGCGAACCCCGCAAACAATATTCATCGCCTGGCTGCCGATCTTCGCAAGCACGGCGTACGCGAGAACTGAAGCCATGCCGGACACCATTCAAGTACGCAAACCCGTCATCCTGTCGCCCGGCGCAGGCCGCAGCTAACTCAGAGTCGCATCAGCGCGGTGTTCAAGGCGGGCGGCGCCAAGTCGAACAATTGCTATTCCACCCCGGAGTGGTCGCTGGAGCCGAAGACAACCCGGCCGGACGCGCATGCGTATGATGAAGACGACGTCTTCTAGGTCATCGCCGGTACGATGAATTTCCTGATAGGCGATGCGTAGCAGGATGCGCCTGCGGGTTCCTTCGTGCTGGTGCCGGAGTGCTGAACTTGTCGGCCCCCAGTGGCTTCGAGCCCGTCATGCCGGCGATCAGGGATTGGTTCAAAGAGCCGCCTTCGGAGTTTCCCGCGCCTTGCGGGATATTGTCCCGCCATTCTAGTCATTTGGCATTGTGATGGACATGTAGCAGGGTGCCGGGGTCTTGGCTTCGAAAAGCGCGCTGGTGGGTACCGACAAGGTGTCGGGCACCTTTCTGGTCAGAAGCCACTAAGGCGGCAGCACCAACCGCGAGCTCAAGCGCCTTCTGCTGGAGCACTCGTTCCACTGGGCCAGGAGGGTCTGGTTCCATGTGGGGGTGAACAACTTGCGTTCGCGTAAGGCTGTGGAGTAAATCGGTGGCGTCCACTCGCATGACGAGAGCCGTGAGATTCACGGTGTGGCGCATGTCCATGCCTGTTACTGGATCGACGCTGCAATGTCCTTCGGCAATTAGGTCGCGACCTTACGCCCGGTTGACGCACTCAATCAGCCAAAGCTGCGTCGGTCTGGCCTCACGTATATAAGGCATGACACGGACAGCGGTGGACATCTTGCTGGTGTCGCTCAAGCGTCGCGAGAGGCTGCCAAAATCCAGCGCAGCGGCATAGCGTTCTTTCTGGCGAGATGTCTGAAAATGACATATACGTGCAACACGAGAAAACCAAGCGTGCAGCAGCGCCATGTCTTTGCAGATAGCCATATGTTGCCTAAAATGCGCCCCTTTACAGTAATTAACAAAGGGTCGGGGGAGTGTATGCAGAATGGTGCATCGTGGTTGAAAAACAACCTTCTCGTGTGGCTTTTGACCGCCGGGTTGGTCGCATGCGGTGGTGGCGGCGGTGGCGGATCCTCGGCGGGCACAGCGCCAGTAGCTTCGGCCAGTAGCGCGTCTTCGAGTTCAAACGCATCCAGTGCTGCCTCTTCAAGCGCGACATCTTCAGCTGCAAGCAGTACATCAGCGTCTTCAGTTCCTTCGGGCTTTGGCTACTACACAGCAAATGCTTTGCCGACGGCGGCGGGGTCTGTCACTTTGGGTGACGGAACCACAACACAGTTCAGCCTGTGCACTTCGGTGGGCTGCAATGCGTCGTATGCATCGGTCTCCAGCGGCGTCCTCACCGTCGATACGACTTCTTCGACCGCGGTATCGGAGCAGAGCTACTTCCAGCTGAACAATGCTTTCAGCACCGGTGGATATCCGAAATCCGCAACTGTCGTAGCGCGTATCCGCGGCAACAGCGTAGCCAGCTTGAGAAGTCTTTCAATCGATGCGGCATTCTCGGAGGCAGGTCAGTCGGGGCCGCGAGTTCATACGCAACTACTGCCCAACAATTTCGTCGGTGGCTTGTACATGGGGAGTATGAACCCGACGTCTGGAACCGCGGACCTTGGGCTTTATTCCTCGGATTTCGACACCACGACGTATCACGTGGTGCAGCTGACGTTCTCTTTCACCAGCGCGACTTCCGGCACGATGACCGTCTATCTTGACGGAAACGCCACCCCGATAGCGACGCAGACCTTGACCGGCAATTTCCCGCAGGCGACAGCAGTGGGTCAGAACTATCTGCGGATCGGTGAAGAGACAACGACCGAGCATGCCAAGGGCGATGTCAACTGGATCGTCTGGACTTCGGATGCGGCATATACCCCAGCTCAAATTAATGGACGCTTGCCTGCAGCATTGGGGCCTGTGCCCGGTTACATGGGCTGGAGCCTCTACACGGGGGATCTGCTGCCGACGACCGCCACCGCCGTGTCTCTGGCAGATGGCAGTACGACGCAGTTCAGCCTGTGCACTTCGGTGGGCTGCAATGCGTCGTATGCATCGGTCTCCAGCGGCGTCCTCACCGTCGATACGACTTCTTCGACCGCGGTATCGGAGCAGAGCTACTTTCAATTGAATAATGCTTTCAGCACCGGTGGATATCCGAAATCCGCAACTGTCGTAGCGCGTATCCGCGGCAACAGCGTAGCCAGCTTGAGAAGTCTTTCAATCGATGCGGCATTCTCGGAGGCAGGTCAGTCGGGGCCGCGAGTTCATACGCAACTACTGCCCAACAATTTCGTCGGTGGCTTGTACATGGGGAATATGAACCCGACGTCTGGAACCGCGGACCTTGGGCTTTATTCCTCGGATTTCGACACCACGACGTATCACGTGGTGCAGCTGACGTTCTCTTTCACCAGTGCGACTTCCGGCACGATGACCGTCTATCTTGACGGAAACGCCACCCCGATAGCGACGCAGACCTTGACGGGCGATTTCCCGCAGGCGACGGCAGTGGGTCAGAACTATCTGCGGATCGGTGAAGAGACAACGACCGAGCATGCCAAGGGCGACGTTGACTGGATCGTCTGGACGCTGGCCGCTTACACTCCCGCACAATTGAGTGGTCTCTTGCCTGCCGCACTTGGAACCGTTAGCGGTTACTGATGTGAACGTTGCTCACCGGCATCGACGCGAATCCCGGTTGATGCCGGTGAGCAACCGCCCCGTTCTTTGATACAACTGGCCGGCTAGCTGCTTGCGGCCAGTTCCGGGCACAGGTAGGTGGCTGCGCAACAAGTAGCAATAAGCGCTTATTAGTGCTTTTCCAGTGCAGGTCCTGCAATTTGTAGAACGCCGGGAGCGATCAAAACGATCTGCCCAACCGCTTACCTGCCGTTTTCTCTGGCTTCAAATTTTGAAGCTGGATTTTTGACGGCCCACACTGTCCGGCGCCAGACTGGACCGGATCGGTTGGTTCGCGCAGAGCGTTAACATTGATCTGAACCGGTCTTTCCTCTGCTCCGTTCAGGTCGGTATAGACCCAATGGTCAGTCATACGGATCAGATAAAGCGAGACATGCGTGGGCTCTGCGTCGACATTCACGGTTCCGCCCGAACGCGTGGCAATGAGGTTGCCATGCGGGCGCGGCATGCTGTCCAGGCTGTTGACGATCCAGCTTGAGCGTTGACGTGAGAATGGATTGGCCATGTCAGCTCCAGAGTAGTTAAATCAGAATGGCTACAAGTATGGCGTGCACATCAAGTGCTACAGGCGTCCATACGTTGCTGTGAACCCTCGCTGGATGATCGAAACCGCATCACCTCAGGAGCCAGGATTGCCATGACCGACATCTCCCGTACTCGCAAGCCCATCGTCCTGCCCCCCGGCGCAGGCCGCAGCTATCCCATGGGCCGCATCAGCGCGGTGTTCAAGGCGGACGGCGCCGAGTCGGACAACCGCTATTCGATCTCGGAGTGGTGGCTGGAGCCGAAGACCACCGGGCCGGGCGCGCATGCGCATGACGAAGACGATGTCTTCTACGTCATCGCCGGCACGATGAGCTTCCTGATCGGCGATGCCTGGCAAGATGCGCCCGCCGGCTCCTTCGTGCTGGTGCCGGGCGGCATGACGCATGACTTCGAGAACCGTGGCAGCGTGCGTGCCGGGGTGCTGAACTTCTCGGCACCCGGTGGCTTCGAGCCCGCCATGCCGGCGATCAGCGACTGGTTCAAAGAGCACCCGCCGGCGGATACCGCCTCCTGAGGTTTCCGTGCCTTGCGGGCCATTGTCCCGCCCTTCTAGTCACTTGGCATGGTGATTGGCATACAGCAGGATTGCCGGGTCACGACAAAGTCGTTTGTTACCCGGTCCCACGGCGCTGCCCGTGTGGCGTCTGCTGAATCCATCCCCAAGGAGAGTGAAATGAAGTCCCTGCTTGTTGCTTCTGCATGCCTGCTGGCGAGTGCCGTGACATCTGCGGCGGAGATTACGGTAACGGTCAGCCTTGCGGACAAGCAGGGTGTGGGCGCTAGTGTGGGCACGATCCGCATCGTCGAGACACCGTACGGGCTGGCCTTCTATCCTTCCTTGAAGGGCTTGCCGCAGGGCATGCACGGCTTCCACGTGCACGAGAAGCCCTCGTGCGCGCCGGGTGAAAGCGCGGGTGCCGTGGTGCCGGCGTTTGCCGCGGGCGGTCACCTGGATCCGCACGGCACGAAGAAGCACGGTGAGCCCTGGGGCGATGGCCACCTTGGCGATCTGCCGCCGCTCTACGTGAGCGCGGATGGCGAGGCCGTGCTGCCGGTGCTGGGGCCGCGTCTCAAGCTGGCCGATGTGCGCAATCGCTCGCTGATGATCCATGCCGGGGGCGACAACCATGCTGACCACCCGATGCCCTTGGGCGGTGGCGGTGCGCGTGTGGCATGTGGGGTCATCGGCGACTGAGCCGGTAGCTCTGCTCAAGCGGCAGGGGCGCACGTATCATGCGGCCCTGTCCGGCCGCATCGTGCCGGTAGATCTACTGCCTGAGGAATAGCAATGAAGACCCTGATGTTCTACGAGATGGCCGCCGATGCCATGAGCAAGGTGCAAGCCCACTACGCCGACCACGTGGCGCGACTGCACGAATTCAAGGCACGCGGCACCCTGCTGATGGCCGGTCCTTACGGCATGCCGCCGGTGGGCGCGCTGGGCGTGTTCACGACGCGTGAAGCAGCGGAAGAGTTCGCGAAGGATGATCCCTTCGTGGTGCATGGCATCGTGGGGCGTTACACGCTGCATGACTGGAACGAAGTGCTGGCCGTTTGAGTTTGCTGCCCTGACCGGATTACGGGAGCCTGCAATGAGAAGGATGTTGCTTGTCCCGCTGATGTGCTTTGCGCAAACAGCCGCTGCCGATCAACTTCATCTCGTGGTTGGCGTGATGTGTACGCCGGATCGACTCGAGGTGAAGGTCGAACGCGGCGGGGATGAAGAAGCAGAAGCGCTTTTGGCCGACTGGTACCCCAACAGGTGGGATACAGAAGAACTGCGCACGGTTACGTCCAGGGACGAGGTGCACTACCGCACCCGGCCGCATCGCATGACTGTTAACTGCCAGGTATCCGGCGTCCCCTTGCGTGTTGTCGTGCAACCGGAGTTTGCGGCGCGCTGGCACCCGGTTGGCTGGTGTGCCACGCGAACCGGTTTCAGGATCAAGGTGTATCGCGGCCGTTCGTTGTTGAGCTCCGAGGGGCACGATGCGTGCACGGAAGTCGGCGAGGTGCCGGTTTCCATCACCGTTTCTGCAAAGGGTGCGCCTGTTGTGGTGCGCGTGCCGGCAACGGAATTCCTGGAGGCGCCGTGAGCAAGCATTTTCCCGCGTGTTTCTTGCCTGAGCCTGGCGCGCAAATCATCGCGCCGGATTCGCTTTCTCTGGAGTCGCTGTGTCGCAACTGAATCTTCTGGCCGTCTTCATCGCCGCCGCGTCGAGTTTCCTGCTCGGTGGCCTGTGGTATTCGCCGATGCTGTTCGGCACCGCCTGGCAGCGCGAGGCGGGAGATGGTCGCAAGCAGGGCGAGGGTCACCCCGCAAAGGTGTTCGGCCTGAGCTTCCTGTTCGCGCTGATTGCCGCCTTTGTCTATGCGCTGCTGATTCCGGCAGCAGCGGATGTTGCGCAGGCTGCGCTGCAGGGCCTGGGTGTGGGCGCGGGGGTTGTCGCGGCGAGTTTCGGCATCAACTACCAGTTCGCCAATCGCAGCACCAAGCTGTGGCTCATCGATGGCGGCTACCACAGCGTGCAGTTCCTGATTTACGGGTTGATCATCGGGCTGTGGCACTGAGGCTTTAGCCCGCAAACCTCTCCGGTGCAGCGTCAGCTCAGAGCTGGAACTGTGCAACCGAGGCGCGCAGGTTGCCAGCCAGTTGTTGCAGGCCGTGCACGTTGTCATTGGCGGCGCGCACTGATGCGGCCGACTCTTCGACCATCTGGGCAATGCGCTCGACGTTGCGGGCAACGCTTGCACTGGCCTGACTTTGTTCGGAGGTCGCATTGGCAACGTCATGCACCTTGTCCAGTGTCGCATTCGCGCCTTCGCTGATTTCGCGTAGTGCTGCGGCAGCACGGTTGGCCATTTCAACGCCATTTGCAACGCGGGGTGTAACGGCCTGCATGCTGGTGACGACCGAGCCAGTATCGGACTGGATGGCGGAAATCATGGTGGTGATTTCTGCCGTGGCTTTGGACGTGCGTTCGGCGAGCTTGCGCACCTCGTCAGCCACCACCGCAAAACCGCGCCCCTGTTCGCCAGCCCGCGCCGCTTCAATGGCGGCATTGAGTGCCAGCAGATTGGTCTGGTCGGCGATTTCACGGATGACATCGGCGATGCCGCCGATTTCGCGGGTACGCGACTCCAGCCCTTCGATCATGCTCGAGGCGGTGAGGATCTGATCTGACACTTCCTGGATGGACGACGAGGCCTGGTTGACCAGTCCTTCGCCTTCAGCGGCCAGCGAGGTGGAGCGCGCCGAGTTCTGTTCGGTCTCGCGAGCGCTGTTCGAGATGTGATCAATGCTGACCGACAGTTCTTCGATGGCGGCTGCGGTGGACGTGGTGGCCTCTGAGGATTCGTGTGAGGCTTCGTCGATGTGCTGCATCTGGTTGCTGAGGCTGGTGGCGGACTCGGTCAGCTGGCCGGCGCCCTGCTGGATGCCCTGGATCATGCTGCGCAAGCTCTGCTGCATCTGTGCCACGGCGGCGAGCAGGCTGTCCTTCTCGTACTTGCCCTCGATACGTTGCTTGAGGTTGCCGGCAGCAATGGCCGCGGCAATGTCGGCAGCGTAGTCCGGCTCACCGCCAAGGCGCTTGTAGATGCTGCGCGACATGCTGATGGCGAGCACGGTCACGATGGCGAAAAGGATGAAGCCGATGCCAATGAAGCGCAGCGCCATGCCCCAGAAGGCTGAATCGATGTCGTCGGTAAACACACCGAAGCCGATCAACCAGTCCCAGCCGCGAATGCGCGATACCCCGTTGATCTTGGACGCCATTTGTCCGCTGACGGGATGTTTGACGATGTCGTTGAAGTAGGCGAAGTCCGTGGTCTCGAGGTGGTCGAGATAGTTCTGCCAGTTGGTCTTGCCACTGGGCAGGGTGGCGCCGAAATCCACCTTGCCGATGACTGCCGGATTGGGGTCGACCAGCCCCAGCGCACCGACAGTGCGTGCCCACAGGTATGAGGATTTGCCGTCCCGCAGGCTGGCCAGGGATTCGATGGCTCTGGCTTGCGCTTCTTCGTGCGTCAGCTTGCCGTTGCGCTCAAGCTCCTGGAAATACGCGACCTGCTTGTTCGCCAGGTTCAGTACCGTGTGGATCTCCTGGCGACGGTCATCCAGCATGCTGCGGCGGAGCTCATAGAGGCTGAATATCGCTGTCAGCGCGAGACCCGCGACGGCGCAGCCGACGATGAGCATGAGTCGATGGGAGAGCTTCATGACGGTGATGCCTTTCGAACAGTGGACGTCTCTGTATCGTCATGTCCTAAGGCATCTGAAATTCGGATTTCTGCTGCAGGCATAACGATCGTTGATGCGTCGTGCTGCCCGTCAGCACGGGGTCATGCTTGCTCGCTCCGCGCTTCAACGGCCCGTCAGTTGGTGAAAGGGTGCATCCCGCTTGCCGATGCGCGCTGGCCTGCGCCAGTGGGCATCGCGCATCGCTGATTGCAGCTGTCCCTCCACGCCTAACAACACCGCAAACAGCGCCATGCGTACGGCGATGCCGTTGTCGGTCTGGCGGAAGATGGCAAGACGCGGGTCGTCGTCGAGATCGGTTGCGAGGTCATTCGCCGCAGGGTCGCTGTCGCGTGGCAGGGGGTGCAGGATTACCGCATCCTTCTGCGCAACGCGGCGGATCACCGCCTTGTCGATGCGGAAGCGCTCGGGGTAGCTCTCCATGATTTCGGTGGTCATGCGTTCGCGCTGGATGCGCGTGGCGTAGATGACGTCGGCGCCCTTGAGCCCCGTCTCCAGCGTGCTGTGCTGGCTGATCTTGTGGCCTTGCGTGGCGGCAGCTTCGATGAGCTCGGCCGGCATGGCGAGTGCAGTCGGTGCGACGAGCTTGAAGTGCACACCCTTGAACACCTGCAGCAGGCGGAACAGTGATTGCACGGCGCGGCCATGGCGCAGGTCGCCCACCAGGGCGATGCAGCTGCCGTCGATGCTTTTGCCGAGGCGGCGAAACTCCTGCTCGATGGTGTAGATGTCGAGCAGGGCCTGCGTGGGGTGTTCGCCGGCGCCATCGCCTGCGTTGATGACGGGCACTTCGAGCTGTTCGGCGAAGCGCGCGACCGAGCCGGTCTCCGGGTGGCGCAGCACGAGGATGTCGAAGTAGCCGGCGACGACGCGCGCGGTGTCGGCCAGCGATTCGCCCTTGGCCATCGACGAGAAGGTGAAGCCCGTGGTGTCGCAGACCGCGCCACCGAGTCGCGCGAAGGCGGCGCCGAACGACAGTCTTGTGCGTGTGCTGGGTTCGAAGAAGAGGTTGCCGAGCACGGCGCCATCGAGCACGGGGCAGACCTTGCGGCGCTGTGCAACGGGTTCGAGCAGGCGCGCGATGGCGAAGAGTTCGGCGAGGCTGTCGCGGCTGAACTGGGCCACGCTCAGCACGTGCGGCACATCGTCGAGACGCAGGCTGTCCAGCAAGGATGAACCGCCAGCCTGATCGTTGCGCACCAGCAACTGCGGCCAGCGCTCCTCGATCAGCCGCCAGGCCGTTTCCGGCATGCGGCGGCACTCCTTCGAGCTATCAGGTAAAAGCCAGGTGTCGAGCGCCCGGCGCTTGATACCGAGGGCGTTGGCGAACTGCTCACGGGTAAGGCCAAGAGTCTGCATGCAGACTCGCAGCGCGGCTTGTTGGTCTGTGCGCATTGCGTATCAATTTGTTTGCGATAGCGACATTTTGCCATCGTCAAACTGACTGAAAACATACGCAGTGCGTAGCAATCGGTCTCCGGAAGCGGGATCTTCCAGGCCCGGTTACTTACTTTGCATCACAACTTTCACCCAGCCTGTTTGCTGATTCTGGTTCAGGCGAATGGCGATGCGCGTGAAGATCAAGCCTTCTTCATCGATCACCTCGCCGATGATGCTATACGCCGCAGAGGAGTCAATTTTGGCAATCAGGTGCTCGCTGCCGTTCCATAGCTCGATGGTATCGGGCGCGACAAGTTGCCAGGAGCCTCGGGTGGTCACGGCGGTTTCGAAACTGCGGGGCACATCGTAGCTAAAGTTGTCCTGGATGCTGATGCTGCCACCGTCGGCGCGTTTGTGATGCAGGGTGCGGGTCAGTGTCTGCAGGCCGCTTACGTTATAGGCGGGCTTGAGATCAATGGTGATTTCGTCGTCGCTATCGGTAAAGCTGGTAGCCAACACCTTGTGTTTGACGGTCGTGGCCTCGATCTGCAATTTTCCGTCAACCACGGGCACTGGATGGCCATAGGAGTTGATGGCCTTGATCTTATAACGGTCGGCGCTGAAAGTTGTGCTGTCATAGACCGGTTTGCCGACATCGCCAGTGGGTTGTTCGGCGTTAAGTGCAATGGTGTAGGAACCAATGTCATTGTGGCTATGGGCGCCATTGCCACCAGACTTGATGCTGGCCGCGATCTTGTTGCCTGATCCGCTAGCCGGACGGGTAACCAGAATGCCGACCTCACTGAAATAGCCACGCAGTGGATCAACGACAACCCCGCTGCCGGGGAGCGTGTACGGGGTCACAAACAAGATGGTTGAGGCCACTGCCAGCGGTGCGCTGTTCGCCGACTGCTTGGTGCTGGAACTCAGTGTTGCCGTTGCCAGGCTGGAGGCCAATCCCAGTCCCAGTGCATCGTTGTTGTAGCCCAGCGCGAAAGAGTCCATCTTGGTGGTAGGGCTGGTGTCGCTGAAGGCGGCGACATTGTTGGGGAACATCTGGATGCGCGCACCGTAAAGCGCAATATCACGCATCTTTGGATTGTTGAAAAGATCGATCTTGTTTTGCGTGGCACGGCCAATCAGCTCGCGCAACTCGGTGAAATGCCCGTAGCCATAATTCCAGTAGCTTGGTCCTTCGACGTAGTAGCCATCGTTGCCAAACGTGCCGAGGTAATTCTGGATGTAATGCTCGCCCATGGCCACAAAGACTGCGCGATCATGGCTGTCGGGTAGCGCCGCCAGTGCGGCACCGATGGTGCCTTTCAGGCAGATGGCATTCCAGCTGTATTGATTCGCCAGCCACCAGTTATCGCTATTGCCCGTCTGCAAGGTGCGGCGCAGCGGCGTGAAGATGCGGTTTTCCAGCGCAGTCAGCACGCTCTGGCGCACCGGAGTGGAGATCTTGTTGCCCAGCAAATACAGGGTTTGCGCCAGCTCGTGCGCGGTATCTGCCGCCATCAGATCAATGTCGTAATTGGCGTAGAGAAAATTGCGCAAGGTCTTGTCTTGCACAGGCCAGGTCCAGGTCTTTTGGCTGGCAAGCTCGGTCAAGGTTTTTTCAATTGCCGCCAGGTAGCGTCCGTCATAGCGCACGCATTCCGCCATCACCAGCGGATAAATCCAGCTCTTGCGCGCATTCATCATGGCTTCGCCCTTGGTGCGGCTGCCGGTCAGGGAGTAGTCCAGATAATCCGCGTCGCTCCATGCAGGGAATGTCTGGGTGAGGCGGAGGTCGGCGTCAGCCAGGATGTCGGTGACGCGGCTGGCGATTCCGGGGTTGCCCCAAGCGCTACGGTCGGCGCACGTCGGGCCACTACCGCCTGGCTGGGCGGGCAGCATCGCTTCAATTGTCTTGATACGGGAAACGGAGAGTGCGGCATAGCTTTCCCCGCCGGGCCCGCCGCCGCCGCCGCCGCTTCCGCCACAAGCGACAATCAGTCCAAGGCAAACCAGGGCGAGAATAGTCTTACGCACGATTGGATCTTCAGGGGTGGATAGTCTGATGATCTTAGGTACATTCAAACGGCATGGCTTGTTCGAAATAGGTATTGTTCTTGTTGCATGGCAGCGTGAAACTGCAGCAATCCCTCCTTTTTGACTTGTTGCTGAAAAGATCGCAAACAGTCTCTCGGGTAGCACAGTGGAGCGTAATAACCGCATGCCACAAGTGACGGCTGGCGAGTTGAAGACGGGCGGGCTACTTCTGTCGAATGTGGTTGCTGAGCCATTAGCGCAGACCGATCTTCGTGCGCTTCCATTGTGGGTCTTGCCACTTGTGTAGAAGGTGGCGAGTGACCCGAAGCGGTCGGCCCAGCGCGTAGTTGCGGCGGATTCGACGGGCTCTCAGCTTGCGGTTTCACACTTCTCCGTCTGGCCCTTCTTCTCCAGCCACCACAGCGGAATCGCCTTGCCGTTTTCGAGCAGGGACTTGAGGCCCGACAGCACCACGGGCCAGCCGAAGCTGATGCCCTTGAGCATCGCCGATTCGGGCTGCAGGCCGGTGTGCGAGACGGTGAACTTCACGACGCCTTCGAGCGGCTCGATGTCGTAGGCGACCTGCGAGTACTGCTCCGGATCGTGGGCGCCCGTGGGCGAAGCCCAGCTCACGACCAGGCGACGCGGCTCGTCAACTTCCAGCACCTTGCCAACGATGTCGATGGTGCTGGCGTCGTCACAGCGCTGGTGGCGCCATTCCGAGCCGACCTTCCAGTCCGACACGTTGTGGTGGTACCAGTACTGCTTGGTCACGGCCGGATCGATGAGAGCGTTCCACAGCTTTTGCGGAGTGGTCTCGATGTAGGTGACGTAAACGAATTGCGGCTTGTCGTGGGTGGCGCTCATGGTTTCTTCCCTTCCAGATGCTGTTTGAGGTCGTGCAGGGCGTCCAGCTGAGCGCGTTCAAACTTGGCGATCCAGCGTTCCGCAATGTCGTGGATGGGCACGGGGTTGAGGTAGTGCAGCTTCTCCCGCCCGCGCCATACGACGCTGATCAGGTTGGCTGCTTCGAGCAGGGCGAGGTGCTGGGTCACGGCCTGGCGGCTCATGTCCAGCTCTTCGCACAGGGCCCCGAGGGTCTGCCCGTTCTCGGCGTGCAGCTTGTCCAGCAGCTGGCGGCGGCTGGGGTCGGCGAGTGCCTTGAACACCTTGTCCATGTCATCCATGGGTACACAATAGGCAAGTAATTGCTTGCATGTCAACCGCATCACATACGATCGTGTTTCCTTTGAGGTCTGCTGGCCAGATTATTGCGACACGTCGCCGAAACCACCTCCACAAAGGAAACCCTGAGCACGATCGATGTCGCAGGCCAGTGCGGATCGGTTGGACTCTTCTGCAGCAGTGCGCAGCCTGTTCGCGGTTTCGTTCCAGAGCTCGGGGTTGCGCCGGAGGGTGCGCAAGATGGGGCCCCAGTCTTCGCGCGGCAGCCATGTGATCAGCGCCTCCGTCAGGTGGTCGCGGCCAATGCCGCCAAGGGCGCGATCGAGTTGTGCGGCATCAGCGAAAACCAACGCAATGCGACGACGCTTGTCTTGCAGGGGGAGAGTGGACTCGCTGATCTTGCGCACGGCCTCGACGGTCCAGCGGGCCGGGATGCCGGCGGCCAGAAGTGCCCGTTGGCGTACCCGATCAAGCGCAAAGATGGATGCCAGATATTCGCGTTGACGCTCGGCGCCAATCATGTCGATCAGCTTCTCCAGATAGACACGTCTTCCTGTGCGCAAGGTGATCAGTGTGTCCTGGCCTTCGATGTCGGCACTCGATGCTTCTGCATCAATGCCATGGCAACGCAAGGGTGCATGAGCGTCGGTTTCTTCACACTGGCGGCGCAGCAAACTGTCGACCAGTTCGCTGTCCTGACTGGCAACCAGGGCAGGCCCCTGCTTGCTCGATTGCCATTCATAGGCAGTGGGCAGCGTCCAGAACTCCGAACAAACCGGGCCCCCGCGTCCGCTATTGAGGGCATAGCGCTTGCCGGTTTGTGTGTCACGGACGAAGCGGTACAAGGCGTCATTGCCACGCATGGACTCGCCGGTCGCCAGTTTTTGCGGAACTTTGTCCTTTGCTTCGACCCAGATCTCGCTGTCATGCGGGGCATCGGCGCAGTTAATCGAGCCTGGCCTGAACGGGCCTTCCGAAAAATCGTCGGTGATGGAGGGGTACTCGCCATAGCTGTCACCGCTGATGACCAGTCCGCACACCTGTTGGCCCGGAATCTCGATGGCCTGCACGTACTCCGCAGGTGTCGGCACTTCGCCAACGCCGCGGATCCTGATCAATGCATTCAGCCAGAGATCGCTCAACACCACATTGCAACCAAGCGGCGCCACTACCAATCGCGGCTTGGCGTCCATAGGCGGTGTGAGCATTGCTGCGGCTTCGAGCAGGGCCGGGTTGCTGGCATCCGCCAGTGCAGACGGGCGCAAGCCTGTGACGGGGCTGGTCACACCCTGAGTACGCAGGAAGGCCAGTTTGGCAACCGTCTCTGCGGCCGTGCTGCTGTAGTAGCACGGCAGGTGAGTACGAGCGAATCGATAACGACCCAGCACCAGGGCCGGAGCCTCTTGGCGGGCATCGGGAAAATATTGCTGGAAAGAGGGCCATAGCGCCTTGAATGCATCAGCATCCATGGCGCTAAGCAGGCAACCAGTGACCGCCGCCTCATGGCGCGTATAGCCGCTGGCAAACAGGGCTGGCCATTGCGTTGGCGGGAGGTGGCCGGCGAGCGCAGGCTGTTTGCTGTAATCCAGTGGTCGTTCGATGCGGCGCCACAAGGCAGACCAGCTTCGGGCGGCCGTCGTATAGCGGATCTTCGGATTGTCGCCGTACTCGACGAAGCTCCAGTCGGCCAGCGTATCGGCAATCAACTGCGCGTGTTGTCGCACGGTTTCGCGCGGCAGGCGGGCCAGCGCATTTTCCAGTCCGCCTTCGGTGTCGCGAACAATCTGGACGAGCTGGGTCAAGGGCACAGCATCTTTGAACAGGGTACGGAATTCTTCGTCAGAAAGCTTGGCGGCAAAGGCCTGCCATTGGGCTTGTGAGCCCTTGTCCGGATAGGGTGTGCGGAGCAGCTGCACAAGCAAGGCATGCCCTTGTTCAATACGCGTCAGCGGCGTGGCCGGTGACGTCGGCGCGGCGGAAGATGCGCTCGCTGTGGGTTGGGGCAAGGGTGCAACGGGTGGCTTGAATCCGTAACGTTCTTCCAGCACACGGATGATGGCCGTTCGTTTGTATGTGCGTGCAAGGTCATAAGCCGTTGTCGTGCTTTCGGGGTGTACCTGTTTTGGGTCGGCACCGTTCTCCAGCAACCAGATGGCGACACCCTCCTTGCCGGCACGAATGGTGTGCGCCAATAGCGAACCACGGTGCCGCTGTGCATTGAAGTCGGCGCCCTTCCGCTGCAATTCACGCAAACGTGCAATCAGTGCCTTGTCGTTCTTTGGCGCCCGCGCGAACTGTTCGGGGATCAACCAGCCGTTCTCGCGTGGCTGCGCGCCGGGCATTGACAGCAGGGCGCCAAACGCCGCATCCGTCGCATCACCGGAATCGGCCTGGGCCGTGTTGGCAAGACAGCACAGCGCGATGGTCAGCAAGGTTGCGTGTGTCCAACGGGCTCTTGAGTTCATGTTCGTACTCCGTGTGGATATGCGTGTAATTGTTCCATGTCTCAGCGCACACTGACCGTCGTGCCCTTCCAGCGCGCGTCCTGCCACTTGTAGAAGGCAGCCAGCGATTCGACGCGGTCGGCCCAGCGCGTGACCTGCAGGCTCTCCAGGCTGAAGATCTCGAAGCTGCGCTTGTAGCGGCCTTCGCTGCGTACTTCGCGTGCGGTGAGGATCTGCTCGTTGCCTGGTACCCAGCCGGCGAACTCGATGTAGCCGATGCCGGAGCCTGCCGTGCTGAGGTTCGCATCCGGCGGCACCACATCGACGTACCAGCCTTCGGCGCCCTTGCGGAACAGCCACAGCTCGCGCCAGCTCTCGCCGGTCTGCACGGCCAGCGCAAGCGCCGTCTGCTGCGCGTTGGCGCGTGCCGAGGCGGGCCACACGATGCCGTACGTGCAGCGTTCGTAGAGCGGAGCCTTCTGTTTCGCATCCATCAACTGGATGCAGGTTTCGCCGGGCTGGCCGGGGCGCGTGGCAACGGTCATCGAGGCAACGGCCTTGGGGCGCTCAGCAGCCCAGCGCACGGCGCCGACACGTACAGCGGCATCGTTGTAGCTGTTGCTGTCGTCCTCGGTCAGCGCGGTCTTGTTGATCGCGGCGAGGTTCTGCACGGCGAGGCTGGCGATCTCCTGCGGGTCTTCACCACGGCGCGCCTGCTGGTAGGCAATGGCCGAAAGCACGCCGGCGCGGCGCATGTGGATGCGGTTCTTCAGATGGTCCGGCAACTGGCTCATGTCGACACGCGTGAGCTGCTCGTAGCGCCAGCTGTCGAGGTTGGCGCGCGCAGTCGGCGTGAGGTCTGGGTTCACGCAGTCGTGGCGTGTCAGGGCCAGCGCGGCGCGCGCTTTCTGCAGGGCCGTGCTTTGTTGCATGGCCAGCACGCGGCGGAAGGCCTCGCCGTCGTAGCAGATGCGCACCTGACCATCGCGCTCGAAGCTGAGCATGCTGACGCCATAGCCGGCCGCCACTTCGAGTTGTGCGGCCGTGACGTTGTCGCCGGTTTTGCCGCGGCTTTGCGAAGCGCGGCGGGCAAGGCGGTCGGCCATGTTGCCAAGTGCTTCGAAGGCATCCGGGCCGATGGCTTCGGCCGGCGCCGCCTTGAGGAAGGCGGCTGCGTAGCCGATGCCCAGCGCTTCCTGCCCCGGCGTGTCGCTGAGGAAGCGCGTGACAGCCAGCAGGCCCGGTGCGTCGGCGGGCGTCATGCCGTAGCCGCGCACCTGGCTGGCGCGGATGTAGCCGCCGCGCTCGCGACGGTGATCCCAGACCTGCAGGAAGTCACCTTTCTCGCCGCGCACTTCGAGACTGTCGCCGGCCCACAGCTGGGCCTGTTGCGGGGCGGTGTCGCGCGGCGCGGCACGCAGCGCGACCTGGTCTTGCGAGACGATGGCCAGGGCGGCCAGGGCAGAAGCGATCAACATCACTCAGCTCCTTCTTCTGCAGCCTTCGGAGCCGGTGCAGCCTGTTGCGCGCCGCCGAGCAGGTTGCTGCCGATGAAGCCACCGGTATTGGGCGGGGCGATAATCACCTGGATCTTGTCCGACAGCTTGTCGGCCATGGTCTTCTGGATCAGCAACGGGTGCTTGCTGAGCAGGGCGCCGTCGCGTTCGAGCTGCGCGGTGCTGGCCTTGCCCATCACCTCGACGCGGTAAGCGTCTGCTTCAGCAAGTTTCTGGCGCGCAGCGGCTTCGGCGCCGATCTCGATCTTGCGCGCTTCGGACTCCGCTTCAGCGCGCTTGATGCGCGAGATCTTCTCGGCGTTGGCCTCCAGCTCGCGCTGCTGGATCTGCTTCTCCTTGAACGGCAGCACGTGCTTCATTGCTTCGGCCTGCGCCTTGGCGGCGATAACCTGTTCGTTGCCGGCGGCTTCGGCAGCCTTCTCGCGACGCACGGCATCGGCGGCGCTTTCCAGCTCGGTCTGCTTGACGCGTTTTTCCTTGAGCTCAAGCGTGTAGCGCATTTTCTCGGTCTCCAGCTCTTCGGACAGCAGCTTGTCGAGGCCGGCGCGGTACTCGGCGGGCAGGTCCACCTTGCCCATCATCACACCGCGCAAGATGATGCCGCTGGCGGCAAGCTTCGGCTTGAGTTCGGTTTCGATGTTCTGCTGGATCTCGCCGCGCTTGGTCGAGAAGATCTCGCGCACCGTGTAACGCGTGAAGGTCTTGTAGATCACGCCCTGCACATCGGGCTCGACGACTTCGCCGCCGATGTCGGCCGGCAGGCTCTGCGCGACGCTTTCGAGGCGGGCGGGGTCGATCGCATAACGGATCGTCAGCTCGACGCCGAGCGACATGCCTTCGCTGGACTGGAAGGGCGCTTCGCCATCGGCCTGTGCGCTGCGCACGGCGCGATACACCTGGTCACGCAGCGAGTAGGTGTTGAGCTTGTGAAGGCCGGGAATCACCAGCACCGAGCCGTCATGCACACGCGTCACTGAACCGGTCAGCTGGTTCATGCGCAGGCCCACTTCACCACGTTCGACCGAGCTCATCGGCGGATGCTTGATGATGGCGTAGCTCACGCCGCCGATAACACCAACCAGCAGCAGCGGGCGGACGATGCCGCGCAGGCTGGAGGTGATGACCGGGCCCTTTTGCTGCACGCCGTGCGAAAACTTCATGCGCAGGGCGCGCAATGCGGCGGTGATGCGGTTCATGCGGGGCATGTTCATGATGATTCTCCCTTGCTGGTTGAGTGGCTAGGCACATCGCTTTGCCGTGATGCCATCTTCAAACCGCAGCCATGGAAGGCTCAATGACGCGGCCTGCCGACTTTCTTCCGGGGTCCGGAAGGAATCTTCACGAGCCCTGTCTGATGGGAGCCACCAATGAAAAAAGCGAACCGGGCCGGGCCCGGTTCGCCTTCAGATGAAAGACGCGTAGTTCAGCAACCGCAGGCCGGTCGGCTACCCGAGAAGTGCGCGGCCTTGCGAACCAGCTGGCCCTCGCGGGTTTGCGACGACAGGTAGAGGCGATAGTCGTAACCGCAGTCGATGCCCTGCAGGCTCACGATGAAGTCGGTCTTGCCATCATCGTCGAGGTCACCGACCCAGTGCACGATGGGCGTGGTGTCATCGCCGTAGTGCCCTTCGGACTCCGTGCGGAACAGGAACTGTTTGGTCGCGCCATCGCCAAGGTGGTAGCGGAAGCTGCCATCGGCGAGCTTGACCCAGGACAGCTTGAGGGGGTCATTGCCAGGCAGCTTCCAGTAGCCCAGCTTGTGCAGGCTGCGATGTTGCGTCGTCGGGTGGTTCTCGTCGGGCTGGTAGTACGTGGTGACCGGGCCAGCCGTCAGGTTCAGGCCGTTGAACACGGCCAGCGGCTCGTCGTCGACAAGCAGCTCCTCACTGGGCTCCAGTTCGCCCAGCACGTTTTCTTCCTCGCTCAACACAACGCGTACTCGGCTCCGGCGCAGCTCGCAACCCTTCTTGTCGCAGAACAGGCCTTGCCAGCCGGTGCCACGCGGCAGGGCATCACGGGCGTAACTGTCGCCCCCACCCAGGCTCACGAAGCCCGGCGCGGCCGGTGTGTCCTGCGCGTTGGCGGCGCTCGAGTAGGCCAGCACGATGGCGGCGATCATGCACAGCAGGTACAGCCAGTGCGCCTTGTAGCGGCGCAGGTTGCGCCAGGTCTGGGTGATGCTCTTGTTCATGGTGTCCTCCCGGTTTGTCTGAAGAAGGCCGGCATGTCGCCGGCGGTGATGCCATCTTCAAAGCCCTGCCGTGGAAGGCTCAATGACGCCCCTGACCGACTTTCTTCCGGGGTCCGGAAGAAATCTTCACAAGCCCGGTTTGGGTGCGGAATGCGGCGATAATCCGCCAACTTCTCAAGGAATAGCCCATGACCAAGGTCGCCGTCATCGAAGACGACATTCCCACCAGCAACCAGTTGCGCGGCTGGATCGAGGCCGCGCGGCCGGGCATCATCGTCGAGCAGTGGTTCACGCGTGACGAGGCCGAGGCGGCGATTGCGCGCGAGCAGTACGACGTCATCGTGCTCGACATCGAGCTGGGCCGCGAGCGCAATGCCGGCGTGGCGATCATCAATGCGATCAACAAGGGCGGCACGACGCCTGTGCTGGTCGTGTCGGCGATGCCGGCAGCGATCTATCGCAGCATCATGAAGGCGCTGGATGCCTGGGACTACCTGCAGAAGACGACCTTCGAGGAGAGCGACTTCGTCGACACCTTCCTCGACATCCTGCGCAGCGCCAAGCCGCGTGCCGAGGCGACACCCGCTGTGGCCGTGCGGGATGAGCTTTCCATCGACCCGTTGCGCCAGGGCGCCACGCAGTGGCGCGGCAAGCGTGTGAATCTGCCGCTGACGGCGCAGCGCATCCTGCTGGCGCTGTACGAGCGGGCTGGTCAGGTGGTGTCCTACGAAGAGCTGTTCCAGGTCGTCAAGAGCGGGCGCAACCGCGACAACATCCGCAAGCACGTGAGTACGATCCGCGATGCCTTCCGCGAGATCGATCCCGATTTCGACGGCATCGAGAACGTGCCCATGCGCGGTTTCCGCTGGGCGCAGGGCGAGCGCTGATGCAGTCCCTGAGCCGCGTACTGGCGTGGCTGGCGTCGATCCGGCTGCGCTTCTTCTTCCGTGTGGTGTTCCTGCTGCTGGCGGGCGCTATCGTCGCGCTGGCCGTGTTCGTGCTGCGCGAAGAGAAGCAACAGGGCTTCGATGCCTATCGCGAAGGCTTCGCCAAGACGGCTGACCAGATCGCGGCGCGCCTGCGTCATCCGACGGGTCAGCTGGCCCTGCTCAATCCCGAAGCCGGTGGCCAGCACCTGACGCCCTTGCGGCCCCTGCTGCTGCCTTATGCAGCGCTCGATTTCGATGATCCCGGCAAGGTGCGCGTGGCGGTCGAGACCTCGGGCTGCCTCGTGCAGTACCCCGACGATGCGGCGATGTGCGTCGCTGTCGGTTCACGCCAATGGGCCGGTGCTTTCGTCTACGTGGCTGGCCGTGTGAATGTCGACACCCTGGTGTCGCACAGGCAGGGCCAGCGCGACCTCAGCCTGGCGCACCGCATGCGCGTGCAGCTGGCGCTGCGTGGCGTGCAGTACAACTGGCTGGCGGTCTTCGAAGGCGAAACGCCGCCCGAGGCGCGTGCCCAGCGCGGGCGCCTCACCGGCTTCGTCGAGCGTGCGGATGGCGACTACAGTCGCATGCGGCCGCAGCGCGATTTCCGTGGCTGGCTGTGGCAATCGCCCGAATGCGCCCGGCCGCAAGAAGTGCCGCAGGGAGCGGCGGACTGCGCGCGCGAGGTTTTCTACTCCCTGCGCTTGCCCGTGGCCTTGCTGGCCGAAGAGTTCGACACGCGCCGCAACACCGTGTGGCCGCCGCCCGACCTCGCCGACATGCGCGTGAGCCTTGCCCTGCATGCGCCGGGCAATGCCGCGGCGCTGTTCGACAGCAACCACGACGAAGCGCGCATGGCCTTCCAGCTCGACGACTTGCGCAGCCTGCTGCTGCCGGGCGAGAGCCTGATGATCCGCAAGGTGGGCAGCAACAAGCCCGGTGCCGAGTTGCTGCGCATGGTGGGCACGGACGATTCGGAAGATCCTGTGTCGCCACTCATCAATGCCTTGATTCGCCGCCTGCCCGTCGATGCCGGCACGCTCAAGCTCGACTCGCAGGAATTCATCAGCACGCCGGCCGGTCGTTACGAGCTGTTGCTGGCCGGCGATGTGCGCAACGCCAACCGCATCCTCGCGCGCACGGCGACGCGCATGTCCTGGATCGTCGGCGCGCTGTTGCTTGCGATTGGCATCGCCTGGTTCCTCATCGAGCTGGGCATCATCCGTCGCATCGCCATTCTCACGCGCCGCACGCGGGCTGCGCGGCAACTCGCCACGGCGGCCGAGCGCCTGGAGCAATTCGACGTGGCCGACCTGCGCGGTGGCGACGAGCTGGGCATCCTCGCCACCAACCTGCACGAGCTGCAGGGCCGCGTGCGCGAAGACATGGCACGCGAACAGATCCGCGTCGCGCAGGAGAAAGACATGTGGCACGCCGTCGGCCACGAGATCATGTCGCCGCTGCAATCCCTGCTGGCCCTGCATGGCAGTGACGATGACGCCAGCCGGCGTTACCTCCTGCGCATGCAGCAGGCGATCCGCGTGCTCTACGGCCGCGCCTCGCCCAGCGAGGCTTTCGAGACCACCCAGCTGCAACTGCAGGCGCTGGACATTGATGCCTTCCTGCAGGCGATTGCACAGAACGCGCCGGCCGCCGACATTGCCGATGTGCAGTACAACGCCGTCGGCAGCCCCGTGCTCGTACGTGGCGACGAGTTCCCGCTCGAAGACGTGGTGACCCATGTGCTGAGCAATGCGGCGCGCTTCCGCGTGGCGGACACGCCGATCACGATCCAGCTGCTGCAGGAGGCCGAACGCGTGGCAGTGCGTATCCACAACCAGGGGCCGCAGATCGCGCCGGAGATGCTCGACAAGATCTTCGAATACGGCGTTTCGGATCAACCAGACTCCGCCGCCCACGGCAACCGCGGCCAGGGCTTGTTCGTGGCGCGCACCTACATGGCCAAGATGGGCGGCACCATCGTCGCGCAGAACGAAGAGGATGGCGTCAGCTTCGTGCTGAGCTTGCTGCCGGCACGCGAGGGACGGACATGATCCGCAGCAACGGAGGCAAAGCGTGACTTACACGGTGTATGGCGACATCCAGTCCGGTAACTGTTTCAAGATCCGCCTCGTGCTGGATCAGCTGGGTATGGATTACCGCTGGCAGCACATCGACATCCTCAAGCAGGAGACGCGCACGCCGGATTTCCTGCGCATGAACCCGAACGGCAAGATCCCCGTGCTCACCTTGCCGGACGGTACGCACCTGTTCGAGTCGAATGCCATCCTGCACTACCTTGCCGAAGGCTCGCCCTTGTTGCCCGCCGACCGTTTGCTGCGTGCGCAGGTACTGCAGTGGATGTTCTTCGAGCAGTACAGCCACGAGCCCTATGTCGCCACAGCGCGTTACTTCGTGCGCTATCTCGGCCGCCCGCCAGAAAAGGCGCAGGCCCTGGCCGACAAGATGCCCGGCGGCTACCGCGCGCTGGGGGTCATGGAGCAGCACCTTGCGACGCGCAGTTTCTTCGTTGGCGAGGCCTATTCGATTGCCGACATTGCGCTGTACGCCTACACCCACGTGGCGCATGAGGGTGATTTCGACCTTGCGCCCTACCCGGCCTTGCGTGCCTGGCTGGCACGCGTGGCGGCGCAGCCGGGCTATCGGGGCATGGATGCGGTGTGATGGCCTAGGGCGGACGGCGACAAGCCGGTAAAATGCCGCGTTTTGCCAGCCCGTAGTTGCACAGTGAACGCCGCCCAACGCCTCGACGCCCATATCCAAGCCCTCAGCCTGTCGCTCGACGCGACGGCGCGCGAGCGTCTGCTGGCCTACGTCGCGCTGATCCTCAAGTGGAACAAGGTCTACAACCTGACCGCCATCCGCGACGAGGCGCAGGCCATCGACCTGCACATCGCGGATTCGCTGACGCTGTTGCCGCACATCACGGTTGATCGCCTCGCCGACATCGGCGCTGGCGCGGGTCTGCCGGGCATCGTGCTGGCGATCTGCCGGCCTGATCTGGAAGTGGATCTTGTCGATACGGTTGACAAGAAGTGCGTGTTCATGCGCCAGGCGGCGGGTACCTTGGGCCTCAAGAACGTCACCGTGCACCATGCGCGCGTCGAAAAGCTCGCGCTGGCGCCGTTCCCGGTCATTACCTCGCGTGCCTTCGCCGAACTCGCTGATTTCGTGAACTGGACCGGGCATCTGCTGGCTGACGGGGGTCGCTGGCTGGCCATGAAAGGCGTGTATCCTTCCGACGAAATCGCGCGGCTGCCGGCCGGGGTTACGGTGGCCGGATCCATTCCGCTGACCGTGCCGGGCCTTGATGCCGAGCGGCACCTGATCCTCATCCAGAAAACCTGATTCCAGAGGCTGAAATGGCCCGCATCTTTGCTGTTGCCAACCAGAAGGGCGGGGTCGGCAAGACCACCACCACCGTCAATCTCGCTGCCGCGCTCGCCGCGCATGGCCAGCGCGTGCTGCTCGTCGACCTCGACCCGCAGGGCAATGCGACCATGGGCTCGGGCGTCGACAAGCGCACCGTGCCTTCCACCGTGTACCAGGTGCTGGTGGGCCTCAAGACGCTGAAGGAATCTTTCGTGCGCGCCGAGGAAGCGGGCTACGACGTGCTGGCCTCGAACCGCGAGCTGGCCGGCGCCGAAGTGGAACTGGTCGAGATCGAGAATCGCGAAAAGCGCCTCAAGGACGAGCTCGCGACGGTCGAGGCGGATTACGACTTCGTGCTCATAGACTGCCCGCCCTCGCTGTCGATGCTGACGCTCAACGGCCTGTGTTCGGCACATGGCGTCATCATCCCCATGCAGTGCGAGTACTTCGCGCTCGAAGGCCTGTCCGACCTCGTGAACACCATCAAGCAGGTGCACGCCAAGCTCAACCGCGATCTCAAGATCATCGGCCTGCTGCGCGTGATGTTCGACACCCGCAGCACGCTGTCCCTGCAAGTCTCCGCACAACTCGAGCAGCACTTTGGCGACAAGGTCTTCAAGGCCGTCATCCCGCGCAATGTGCGCCTCGCCGAAGCACCCAGCCACGGCCTGCCCGGCGTGGTGTTCGACCGCGCAGCCAAGGGTTCGCAGGCTTACCTGAATTTCGCCGCCGAGATGATCGAGCGGATCAAGACGATGTAGGACGTACCCAGCACCATGAATCCACCCAAGATCAAGAAAGGCCTCGGTCGCGGCCTTGAAGCCCTGCTCGGCGGCGACACGCTGCCGTCCGACAACGTCGGCAACCTGACCACGTTGCCCGTCGACAACCTGCAGCCCGGCAAGTACCAGCCGCGCACGCGCATGGATGCCGGTTCGCTCGAAGAGCTGGCTGCGTCGATCAAGGCACAGGGCCTGATGCAGCCGATCACGGTGCGCCCGGTCGGTGGTGGTCGTCACGAAATCATCGCCGGTGAGCGCCGCTGGCGCGCTTCGCAGATCGCCGAGATGACCGAAGTGCCGGTCATCATCCGCGAGATTCCGGATGAAGCCGCGCTGGCCATGTCGCTGATCGAGAACATCCAGCGCGAAGATCTCAACCCGCTCGAAGAAGCCCTGGGCATCCAGCGCCTCATCGACGAGTTCGGCATGACGCACCAGCAGGCGGCCGACGCACTGGGCCGCTCGCGTCCAGCTACGTCCAACCTTCTGCGCTTGCTGCAACTCTCGGGCCCCGTGCGCGAGATGCTGATGGTGGGCGACATCGAGATGGGCCACGCACGTGCGCTGCTGGCACTCGATGCAGCGGGACAGATCCTTGTCGGCAACCAGGTCGTCGCCAAGCGCCTGTCGGTGCGCGACACCGAGAAGCTGGTCGAACAGCCAGCTCGCGCCCAAGGACGAAAAGTCGGCCAAGCGCGTCGAGGCCAGCACCGATCTGCTGCGTCTCGAAGAAGACCTGTCGGACAAGCTCGGTGCGACCGTGAAGATCAAGGCCAACAAGAAGGGTGCTGGCACGCTGAGCATCGATTTCGGCAGCCTGGATCAGCTGGACGGCCTTCTGGAACGCCTCAAGTAAAGCTACGTGGTACCTGAGCTCTTCAACCTGTTTGGCCAGCTGCCGCTGACGAGCGAAGCCGAAGACTTCCAGACCCTGTTCGAGACGGATCTGGTGCGCGTGGAGCGCATCGTGTCGGACGGGCAGCGCAGTGATCCGGACTTCTGGTACGACCAGCCGCATGATGAATGGGTCATGCTGATGCGTGGCGAGGCAACGCTGGAATTCGAGGATGGTGATCTGCGCACGCTGCGCGAGGGCGACAGCCTGTTGATTCCCGCGCGTTGTGTGCATCGCGTGGCCTGGACCGGGCCACGCACGGTGTGGCTGGCGGTGCACGTTTTCGGCTGATAGGGGCCGCGTTCTGGATCGGGTCTTCGGTTTTCCTCACGGGGAGGTCGCATGAGTCTGCCGGACTGGTTTTTGTGGGCCTTGCTGTCAGCGGTGTTCGCCGCCGCGACGGCCATCTTTGCGAAGCTTGGCCTGGAAGGCATCGACTCCGACTACGCGACACTGATCCGCACCCTGGTCATCGTGGCCGTGCTGACCGCCATGGTGTGCGTGATGGACAAGTGGCGTAACCCCCTCGCCCTGCCGCCGCGCTCGCTGTTGTTCCTGTTGCTGTCCGGCCTTGCCACGGGCGCCTCGTGGCTGTGCTACTTCCGCGCGCTCAAGCTGGGCGAGGCTTCGAAGGTGGCGCCCGTTGACAAGCTGAGTCTTGTGCTGGTGGCGATCTTCGCGGTGATCTTTCTCGGCGAGCGGCCCGATGCGCGCAGCTGGCTGGGCATAGCGCTGGTGGCGGCGGGCGTACTGATCCTCGGCTTACGCCGCTGAAGCGACCGCGGTCAGCTCGGCACGCGCCTGACGGATCACCGATGCGCCGGCCGACAAGGCCAGACCCCCCATGACGACAGCCACTACCAGGTCCGGCCAGGCTTGACCCGTGCCGAACACGCCTGCTGCGGCGAGCAGCACGGCCAGATTGCCCAGCGCATCGTTGCGCGTGCACAACCACACCGAGCGCATGTTGGCGTCGCCATCGCGGAAGGCGTAGAGCAGCACGGCGACGGCCACGTTGGCGACGAGTGCCAGCAAGCCGATGCTGCCCATGGTGATGGGCTCGGGCGACAAGCCCTGAGCGGCCTGCCAGACAACGCGGCCGAGTACGAAAATGCCGAAGCCGGCCATCGACAGCCCTTTGAGCAAGGCCGCGCGGCTGCGCCACACCGGCAGCATGCCCAGCACGGCCAGTGCGATGCCGTAGTTGGCGGCGTCGCCGAGGAAGTCGATCGAGTCAGCGAGCAGGGATACGGAGCCGGCGTGCATGCCCGCGCCGATCTCGATGCCGAACATGGCGGCGTTGATGATCAGGGCGATCCACAGCACACGGCGCATGCGTGGCGTGGTGCCTTGTTCGTTGTGGCAGTGGTCATCGTGGCAGCAGCCAGACATGGCGAAACTCCGGAACGAAACTACGATGGAGGCATCAGACACCCTGTAGTCACTACAGGGTCAAGCCCTGCGTGGAGTTGCCATGGAAGTCGCCAGGCTGAAGATTGGAGATCTCGCCCGCCTCGCCGGTTGCGGGGTCGAGACCGTGCGCCATTACGAGCGTGAGGGTTTGTTGCCTCGCGTGGCCCGCACGGCGGGCAATTACCGCCTGTATGGCGAGGCGCATCTGCAGCGTCTGCGTTTCATCCGCCGGTGTCGCGCTTTGGGCATGAGCCAGGACGAGGTACGCACCCTGCTCGACCTGCAGTCGCGCCCGGCCGATAACTGCGAAGCCGTGGACGCCTGTGTGACGGCACACATCGAGCATGTCTCGCAGCGCATCGCCGAGTTGCAGCTGCTGTTGCAGGAATTGCAGGCCGTGCGCGCCCATTGCGGCCGCCCCGACGTGGTCGCGCAATGCGGCATCCTCGACGCCTTGCAGACCGATCAGCCCGGGTCCGCCGATGTGGCCACGGCACACCCCGGCGCAAAAGATGGCTGTTGTGCCTGAGTGCGCTTCTGGACGAAAAAAAGCCTGCCAGGGATGACCCGTGGCAGGCAAGGAGACAGCCGGTAGTACCGGTTCAGTTGCCGCTGCCGTCACCCGAGTTGTTGTACTCGTAGAAACGGTTGGCGGAGTAGGTGCAGCTGCTTGAGCAATACGGGCGGCTGGCGGTGGACGTGCCCCATGGCGCGGTGGAGCGGATGAAGCCGTCGATGGTGGTGTCGCGGATGACCAGCTGACCATTCGGTGAGCTGCCATTCACGTAGCTGGAGACGCTGCTGACGCCTTCGTCCCAGGCACGGCCGAGGTAGATCGTTCCGGTCGAAGCGCTACCCGTGGAATTGATCGTGCTGCTGATCACCAGGAAGCCGTAGCTGTTGGCCGCCACCGTGCTTGGCGCAAAGATGTAGCTGGCCGTGCCGGCGCCCAGACGCGCTGCGGTGTACTGGATCGTGCAGCCGTGGAAGACCGCGGTGCCATGGCCGAAGACGAAGTCCGTGTCGCCCTTGATGAAGCTGGAGCGGAAGTAGGCGCGGATCACCGTCGAGTAGCTCGTCGAGCCGACGTACACCGTGTCCTGGTTACCGAGCAGGCGCACGTTCTGGTACATGCCCTGATCACCACGATGGGCGAGCGCGAGCGCCGCCTGGTTGCTGCCGCTGTAGGTGCCCTCGGTGTAGTCGTTGGAGATGGTCAGGTTGATGACGCGGAAGTACTTGGCGAGCACGGTCAGCGTGGCGCTGTTGAGCGTGCCGACGGTGGTCGCGGACGAATTGCTGACGCAGCCATTGGTGACTGTGCCGGTGGATTTGGGCGTGAGGTTGGCGTTGTTGTAGACCAGCGTGGTGTCGGAAGCTGTGGTGCTGATGCCGTACAGCGTGATCGGTGGCGCCGCGGCGGGCACGCAGACGACTTCGCGATAGGTGCCGGCCTTGACGCTGATGTACTTGCGCGTCGAACCGCCTGCCGCCGCGGCAGCGCTGACAGCAGCCTGGATAGTGGTGTAGCTGGCCGTGCCGTCGCTGGCAACGGTGTAGTTGGCCGTGAAGCCGCTCGAAGTGCCGACGCCGCCCGTGGGGTCCCAGCTGTCGGTGGTCAGCGAGCCGATGGTGCCGGCTTGCGCCATGTACTTGGCGATGGTGTAGCTGGCGGCCGAGGTGCTGGAAAGCTGCGGACGCGTCGAAGTGCTGGTGGCGGCTTGCGCGGCAAAACCGGCGCACAGCAGGGCCAGCGTGCCCAGGCGCAAGGCCAGGCTCGTGAGGCGAGTGATCATGGGAGTCTCCCGGAGGAACCGCGGGCTGCAAGCAGCCCGCGGCAGGGCAGCGATGCCGGAAAGTGCTTAGTAAGCCGTGATGTTGGAGGTGCTCACGACGCAGTTGGTCGTGCCCCACTTTTCACCCAGCGAGGTCGGCTCGGCACCGGTGTTGTTGCCGGTGTAGGCCACGCAGACCTTGGGACTGCCCTTGGTCCAGCCCTTGATCGTCAGGTTGGTGATGGTGGCGACGTCGCCATAGTTGCTGTTGACGCCGACGACAGCGGCCGACACGCCGTTGAGCTTGACGCTGTCGATGATCACCTTGCGGGCGCCGCTGCTGGTGTTGGTCGTGCAGTTGCCGCAGGAGCGGTACAGCTTGCCGATGGTTTCGGCGTAGAAGCCGCCGTAGATCTGCACCGTCGAACCGAGGCCGTTGTGCTGGAACACCTTGTCCGAAGCGCTGTAGGCCGAGCCGCCCTTGACATACATGACCGTGCCCGAGCCGCCCTTCATGGTGGCAGCGTCTTCACAGACGTCAGCCCACTTCACGTTTTCCAGCTTGCAGTTGCCCAGACAGTGGATGCCGTCGGCAGCCGCGCCGGACTTGATCACGACGTTCTTGATGGTGGCGCCGGCGGTCAGCACGAACACCGGAGCCTGGCTTTCGGACTGGCCGTCGCAGGACGTGCCGACCGTAGCGCCGCTGTAATCGACGGTGCCGGAAATCGTGGAGGTGGCCTGGGCCGAGGTGGCAACAGCGGCCAGGATCAGGCCGTACATCAGCTTGTTGATTTGCATGTAAGTCTCCTTTGTTGGCTACTAGAAGATCCTGAAGGGGATCCCCACGGTCTGTGTGACCGGTAACAACATAGTAATTCGGCAAAATCGACAAAGATGTAAAGGCGAGTAAATTTTATGGGCGAATAACAGAAATTAATCACGAACAGGGATGACTCGCCCCTGTTCGCCGCTTAGTTGTCCTGGTCCTGGTTGTGGCTTTGAGAACGCCATTGCCGCCAGCGCGCACGCAGACGCTGTACCGCCTGCCACAGCGGATGCGCTTTGAGGCGGCCGTAGAGGTAGGCGCGCAGGCGCTGCAGCCCTTCCCACAGGCGGGCAAACCAGGGCAGCTGCATCAGCGCTGGGCGGGTCAGCGCAAAGATGCGCGCGCCCAGCGCCGTACCGACCACCTTGGCGCTGAGGAACACGCTGACGCCCGACACCACATGCCCCTTGCCCAGCAACCACAGGCCGCCAAGCTTGAAAGGCAACAGCGACACCAGCGGAATGGCGAAGCAGGCCAGCGCCAGCCAGGGCGGCGCGCGCTGGATCAGGCTCTCGATCTGGCGCACCACCGGCAGGGTGCCGATACAACGCATCAGCTTGCTGAGCGGCTCCCACAGCCACTCTTCCAGCCACAGGATGAGCGCGGCAAGCAGTACGATGGGGAAACCCGCCGCGCGGCGCAGACGGCGGGCGAGGCTGGCCTCGGGAGGCTCGGGTTCCTGCGATGGGTCCATCGGTCGGCAAGCTGCTGAGTGGTGGGCGAAGGCCGCTACTCTTCCATACCTGTCCGAACACGAGGTAAACATCCATGCAGCGACGTCATTTCATTGCGGCTCTGGCCCTTTCAAGCCTGTCCTTCGCCGTGCGTGCCAGCTTGCTCGATGCGCTTTCCGGCAAGGACGCCAGCGCCGGCCTCAAGCAGGCGCTCGAACAAGGGGCGGGTCAGGCGGTGGCCATGCTCGGTGCGAAAGACGGCTTTTTCGCCAACGATCGCTTCCGCCTGCCCCTGCCCGACAGCCTGCAGCAACTCGAACCCATGCTGCGCACCTTCGGCCAGGGTGCGGCGCTCGACGAGCTGCACCTCGCGCTCAACCGCGCGGCCGAGACGGCCGTGTCCGAGGCCAAGCCCCTGCTGCTGGGCGCGGTGAAAAGCATGAGCGTGCAGGACGCCAAGGGCATTCTCAGTGGTGGCGACGACTCGGTGACACAGTTCTTCCGCGGCAAGACCTTCGACGCCCTGACGCAGAAGTTCCTGCCCGTGGTCAGCAAGGTCGTCACCGGCCAGAAACTTGCGGAACGCTATGACCGCATCGCGCGCCAGGCCAGCAAGTTCGGCCTCATCAGCCAGGACGACGCGCAACTCGACCGCTTCGTTACACGGCGTGCGCTCGATGCGCTGTACCTGCGCATCGGCGACGAAGAGAAGGCCATCCGCGAGAACCCGGCGCAAGCCGCCGGCAAGCTGGCGAAGAAAGTTTTCGGCGCGCTGCAGTAATCAGTCGCTGCGGGGCTGGCGTGTCGCAATCCAGCAAGCCAGTGCGCTGAGCAACAGGCTGGCCGCGCCGGCCAACGCCAGATGCAGTGTCGTGCTCCATACGAGCGGTGCGATGACACCTGCTGCGAAGGCCATTACGAGGGTCTGGATCGCGCCTTGGCAGCTTGCTGCGAGGCCGCGTCGTTGCGGGAACATGTCCAGCGCGTGCAGGGTCAGCGTGGGCATCGCCGTGGACATCCCGAGGGTGTAGAGCGCCAGCTGTGGAATGCGCGTTGCGAGCGTGTCGGGCAGCAGCAGGCTGAGGGCAAGATTGAGCAGGGTTGCGACGGCGACGATGACGTAGGCCAGTTTCACGGTCGCCATCGGTGACAGGCGCCCCGCGAGCCGCGCCGACAGGATCGAGCCGCCCATCATGCCCAGCACCAGGGGCACGAACAGCCAGCCGAACTGTGTGGCGTCGAGATGCAGGTGTTGCATGAGGAACACTGGCGCTGACATCACGTAGATGAAGAAGCCACCGAACAGGCTGGCCATGGCCAGCGACAGCAGCACGAAGCGATGGTCGCCGAACACGCTGCCATAGGCGCGCAGCAGATCGACGGGGTGCAGGCTCTGGCGCTTGTCTGCAGGCAGGGTCTCGGGCAGCTGCGTCCACACCAGCAGCATCAGCGCTGCGGCCATGATCGCCAGCAGGGCGAAGATGGCGCGCCAGCCCCAGGCTTCGGCGAGCGCACCGCCGATGATGGGCGCCACGCCCGGCGCGATGGCGAACACCAGCGCCACGTGCGACATCAGGCGTTGTGCCGCAGGGCCATCGAGCAGATCGCGCACGATGGCGCGACCAACGATGACGCCAGCGCCTGCTGACAGCCCCTGCAGCGCACGGCCCAGCCACAGCAGTTCGATGTTCGGCGCGAAGACGCACAGCAGGGAGGCGGCGAGGTAGATCGCCATGCCGACAAGGATCACGCTGCGGCGACCCAACGCATCCGACAGCGCGCCGTGCCACAGCATCATCAGCGAGAAGGGCAGCATGTAGGCCGTCAGCGACTGCTGCACCGACAGCGTGTTGGTGGCGAGACCTTGTTCGATGGCCGGGAAAGCCGGCAGGTAGGTGTCGATCGAGAACGGGCCGATCGCGTTGAGGGCCGCGAGGATCAGGGCCAACAGCAGGTAGGGGATTTTCACGGCGATGCAGCGCAGGGCGGGAGTGTGACTTTACCCCCGTGTCTGGCGCTGCGGCTGCGCCAGATCATTGCCGCGCGGGCAATTCAGCGTTGCCGCAGGCGGGCGAGTGCCTTGCCGCGCGAGTCGACGACCTCAAGCTCGTCAGGGGCGCGCTGCGAGGCACGCAGGATCAGGCAGGGCCAGCTGATGACCTGCGGCAGCATCGCATCGGCGGGGGGCGGCGTTTCATCGACGACCAGCTGCCAACGCGCAGCGCGTTCGCTGCCTTCGACACGCATCAGTTTGAGCAGGTAACCCGGCGTCGGGCGTTGCCCGGCGTTGAACACCAGCAGGTTGTCGCGTCGCCAGTCCAGCGTGGCGAAGCCGTGCGTGGCGTTGCCGGCCAGCTTCGACCAATCGGCTTCACTGCGCACCACATGCACGCCGGCCTCCATCTTGCCCCACTGGCATTGCTTGACGGGGCTGCTTTCCAGCGGTGGCTGGGTAGCCAAGCTGGTGCAGGACGTCAGGCCCAGCACGAGCGCGAGCTTCTTCATCTGAGGCGCAGCGGGATCAGGCCACTGCTGCCCGTGGTGGCAGTCAGACCGACCGGGAAGTCCAGTCCGGTCTTGTCGCTGCTTACGGAGATGAAACTGCCCGCACCCGGATACTGACCACAGGCTTCGCCCGGATCACAGAAGTAACCATTGAAGTTGTTGTCCGTACCCGCCAGCAGGGTGATGTCCCCGGCGGGCAAGCCGCTCATGCTCCAGACGTATTTGCCACCCGCAGGATTCACACTGATGGTTTTGAGCACGGCACCGTTGCTGGCGTTGCGAGCCACGATCCAGAGGCGCCCGAAACTGGCACTGGTGCTGGCGGTACTGGTTGAAAACTTCGTGATGGCCAGTTGTACAGTAAAGCTGCGGGTCGAGGTCAGCACCGTGATGACCGGATAGCTGGTGCCCACCGGCAAGCTGCTGCGATCTACCGTTACGGTGTAATCGCCCAGCTTGGTAACAGGGTCGATGCTTGCCGCGGCAACGCTGACGGCCGCCAGGCTGGGAGTCAGGCTGACAACGGTTTCGCTGCTTGCCGCGGTGAGCTTGAGCTTGAGGTTTGCGTTGGTGGCCAGGCTGCCAAAATCGATGCCGGCCGGCGAGGCGACGACGATACCGCTGGGAGCCGTGCTGCTACCACTTGCCAATGCCAGCGCTTCATCCACCGCTTTGCGCGCATTGATCAAGCCATAACCCGTGCTGTCATCACGGCCCATCGCGCCGAGATCATCCGTCAGCAATCCAAGTGCGATCCGAGTGTCGATCTGATCCGGCGTAATGGCGGGGTTAGCGTAGCGCATGAGTGCCATGACACCCGCTACGTGGGGCGAGGCCATCGAGGTACCCATCATGCCGCCGAACGACGGAACGCGGACACCCGCGCTGTTGAAGGCGCCCAGCGTGCTGTAGACGTTGTCCGGGTAACCTGTGCCCGTCGTTGACACGCGACCATCTCCGCCGGGTGCAACCAGCGACAAGCGGGTGCCGGATTGTGAGTAGTAGGTCAGCTGCTTGTTGGCATCAACGGCGCCGACAGCAATGACGCCATCGCAATTGGCTGGCGTGCCCACGGCAACGGCGTTGCCCTGATCGTTACGTGCGGAATTGCCTGCGGCTGCGACAACGATGACGTTCTGGGCGCGTGCCTGCGCAATAACATCGGCGTAAATCGAGGGGCAGGTACCTGAGCCGCCCAGACTCATGTTGATCACATCGGCCTTGCGTACGGGCAGGCTGTTCGAAACGTTGGCAAGGCCAGCTGCGTAGAGGATGGCTTGCGAAACATCGTAACTGGTCGTGTAGGCCACGCTGGGCTGGAACACACGCAGCGGCATGATCAAGGCGTAGGGCGCCACACTGGCGCCGAACACGGCGTTGTTGTCAGCGGCAGCAATGGTGCCTGCAACATGGGTGCCGTGCCAGGCCGGGGAGTCCGACTTGGTGCTTGGGTCATTGCCCCCGGCGACGGCAGAGCCATTGATGAAGCTGTAGCCACTCACCTGCTGGCCCGTAAAGTCGGGGTGATCCGTAACCAGACCGGAATCGATGACTGCGACGATGGGGCGTTGTGACGCGGGTGCTGCGAGAGCGATGCGATCAATTGCCGAAGGCTGGTTGATCTGTTCGTAGTGCCAGCGTTGTGGTGTGTACGAGGGGTCGCTTGGCTGGTAGCTCAGCTGCTCCATGACGTAGTTGGGCTCGACATAGGCATAGCGGCCGGTCTTGCGCAGAGCACGGGCGTAGAACAGCGTATCGAGCGCGCGTTCGGCACGCTGGATGACCGGATTGCTGCTATCGCTGGCTCCGGGCCAGGGTTCGCGAGGGGTACGACGCAATCCGAGGGTGCGCATGGTCTGTGTGCCAGGCACGCCGACACGGGCTGGCAGCATCCGCGACGTGCCGTCCTTGTCGCGGGTTATCAGCTCGCCATGGACATAAGCCGCGCCATTGCCGGTTGACACGGTGCCGCAACTGCTGCCCTCACCCGGCGCCCCGATACGCAGGTTGTACAAGCTGGCGCCCTTGTAGGCGAACACGACGATGTAGTAGCTGCTCGCGCGGGACAGCTTGATGCATTCGTTGCTGGTGAAGCCTTCCGAAATACCGGCAATCTGGCCCGTCGTGGCATCAACGATGACAAGGTCAAGGTCGTTAGCGACGGAGTTTTCGCTGAAGCTCAGTTCAACGACCTGGCCGATGCTCAGATTGCTGACGAATACGTCAACTTCGTCACCGGATACAAATGCAGCCGCGTGAGAATTACCTTGGCAATCCTGATTGACGCTGCCGATCAGCTGCGTTGGCGTGGTAAGCGGTTGCGCGGTTAACAAGCTGTCGTTGCGTACCCAGGCAGGTTGCAGAGGATCACTGGTATCGCTATCGACCGCTGAGGTTTCGGGCAGGGTTACCGTACCACTGAGTGTGAAGCTGCCACTCAAGGGCGCGGGCTGATGCAAAGCCACGCTGCTGCCACTGCCCCCGCATGGTTGGGCGGTTGTGTTTCCACTGCTACCCCCACCGCCGCCGCCGCCCCCGCCACAGGCAACGAGAGCTATTGCCATCGCGAGCATCAGGGTGGCAGACCTCTGGAAGTTCATCGTGAGAGCCTTGGATGTACGGGGCAAAGTGCCAAAGTGCTGGGAAAACTGAAACAAAACAGCAATATGCTGTCATCAAATGGTATGCAGCAGCAAGCCGGCTTGCCTCTTCGGGCAAACCCAGCAGGGGCTACTTGTCGGGCAAGTATGACGCTTCGCAGCAGGCCTTGGCTTGTCTGCGGACCCATACAAATGCCAACTTTTTCACGCATTTCACCCAATGGAACCACGATGTCATTCATGGCAGAAAGCGGGTCAGCGTGCATCCCCCCGCAGGCTCGCGACCTTGGCCTGCAGGGCTTCCGGGCTGGCCGCTTCGGGGCTGATCGGGGCGGCAACCACTAGCTCGACCGAACTCCACACGCCGCGCCGCATCGCGCGCAACAGGCTGGAGCCGGGCTTGCGTGCAAAGGCGCTGTCCCACAGGCCGCGCAGGGCCATCGGTACGACCGGTACCGGTGTGCGTTCGAGCACCTTGCTGATGCCGCCCTTGAACGGCTGGATTTCGCCGTCGCGAGTGATGCCGCCTTCGGGGAAGATGCCGACCAGCTCACCGTTGGCGAGGGCTTTGGCGATTTCGTCGTAGGCGGCTTCGAGCAGCGCCGGGTCTTCCTTGGCCGGCGCGATGGGGATCGCGCGGTTTTCGCGGAAGACGAAATTGGCGAGCGGGATCTTGAAGATGTTGTGATCCATCACGAAGCGGATCGGGCGGCGTGACGCGGCGGTGATGATCAGCGCGTTGACGTAGCTGACGTGGTTGCAGATCAGTATGGCGGCGCCCTTCTCCGGGATGTGTTCGAGGCCGCTGGCGCGGACGCGGTAGACGGTGTGCACGAGCAGCCAGCACAGGAAGCGCATGAGGAATTCAGGCACCAGCTTGTAGACGTAGAAAGCGACCGCGATGTTCATCAGCGCCGTGATGAGGAAGATCTCGGGAATCGTCACGCCACCGGCCAGCGCTGCACCCGCAAAGCCTGCCGACACCACCATGAAACCGGCATTGAGGATGTTGTTCGCCGCGATGATGCGTGAGCGCTCTTCGGGTTTCGAACGCGCCTGGATCATGGCGTACAGCGGTACCGTGTAGAAGCCGCCCGACACGCCGATCATCACGAGGTCGAACAGCAGGCGCCAGTTGCTGCTGTCGAGCAGGAAGGCCATGACGCTGGCGGCTTGAGGCGGCGTGGCCGGGCTGGCCAACCACAGGTCGACACCGAACACCGTGAGGCCGATCGAGCCCAGCGGCACGAGGCCGATCTCGATGTGCTTGCCCGACAGGCGCTCGCAGAGGAAGGAGCCGAGTGCGATACCGATGATGAAAGTGGCCAGCAGGGCGGTCACCATCAACTCGTTGCCGCCCAGCACCTCCTTCACGAAGGGGGCGAACTGCGACAGGAAGATGGCGCCGTAGAACCAGAACCAGGAGATGCCAATCAACGAATGGAACACGACGCGGTTGCCATTGCTGTGCCATGCCATGCGGATGTTGGCAACGGTCTCGCTGATCGGGTTGAGGTTGATCTTCAGATCGGGTGCCGAGGGCGGTGCGGCGGGAATGCTGCGGCTGGCGATGTAACCGGCAATGGCAACGGCGACGCAGGCGATGCCGGCAATGGTCGGGCCTTCGGGCTTGATGGCCATGAACAGGCCAGCCAGTACCGAGCCGAGCAGGATGGCGACGAAGGTGCCGCTTTCCACCCAGGCGTTGCCGGCGACGAGTTCGTCGGCATGCAGGTGCTGCGGCAGGATCGAATACTTGAGCGGGCCGAAGAAGGTGGAGTGCAGGCCCATGAGGAACAGTGCGGCGAGCAGGAATTCCACGTGCTGTGCGGCGAAGCCAGCGAGCGCCAGCGCCGCGATGCCGATCTCGACGAGCTTCACGATGCGTACCACGCTTGCCTTGTCGAACTTGTCGGCCACTTGCCCGGCCATGCCGGAGAACAGGAAGAAGGGCAGGATGAAGAGCGCTGCTGCGAGCTGCACGACAATGGCCGGATCGAGCCCAAGGATCTTGCCGCTCTGGAAGGCGACCAGCAGCACCAGCGCGTTCTTGAAGATGTTGTCGTTGAAGGCGCCGAGGAATTGCGTGAGGAACAGCGGGCCGAAGCGCTTCTGGGTGAGGAGGTTGCCAGCGGCCTGGTGCTGCGTATCGGGTGAGGTCATGTCTTTCTCTCGTGGCTCAGGCAGCTTCTGCCCACTGCTTCAATGTCACGTAGTCAGTTTTTCCGGTGCCCAGCAAGGGTAACGCTTCCACCGCCACAATCTTGCGCGGCACCGCCAGTTCGGGCCAGCCGCCTGCCTTGGCAGCGCTCTGCAAGGCCTCGCGGTTGAGACCCTTGTCGGTCGTGAACAGTACCAGCGCTTCGCCCTTGTTCTCGTCGGCCACACTCGACGTGGCATGCACGAATGCGGGCGAGGCCTGCGCGGCGAGCTTCTCGACCGACTCCAGCGAGATCATCTCGCCGGCAATCTTGGCGAAGCGTTTGACGCGGCCGACGATGCGGATGAAGCCGTCGTCATCGAGCTCGACCACGTCGCCCGTGTTGTACCAGCCCTGCCCGGCTTCAGACTCGGGCGGCTGCAGCACGCCGGGCTTGTCGACCTTGAGGTAACCCGACATCAGGTTGGGGCCGCTGATGTGCAGGATGCCGCCGCGCTCGATGCCCGCCACGGGCATCAGCTGCGAAGTAATGCCCGGCAGCAGCTGGCCGACGGTGCCAGTACGGTAGGCCATGGGCGTGTTGACCGACAGCACGGGTGCGGTTTCGGTTGCGCCGTAGCCTTCGAAGATGCGCACGCCGAACTTCTCGAACCAGGCGGCGCGCACGGGCTCGCCGAGTTTCTCGGCGCCGGCGATGACGTAGCGCAGGCGGTAGAAGTCATACGGATGCGCGTGCTTGGCGTAGTTGCCGAGGAAGGTGCTGGTGCCCAGCAGCACGGTGCAGGCGCGGTCGTAGGCCAGCTCGGGGATGATGCGGTAGTGCAGCGGCGAAGGGTAGAGGAAGACGTTGGCACCACCCAGCACCGGCAGCAAGCCGCCGGCGTTGAGGCCGAAGGAATGGAACAGCGGCAGGGCGTTGAGGATCTTGTCGTCGACCGAGAAGTCGATGACGGCGCGCACCTGTGCGACGTTGGCGAGCAGCGCACGGTTCGACAGCACGACGCCCTTGGGTTTGCCTTCGGAGCCCGAGGTGAACAGCACGACGGCGGTGTCCTCCGGCGAACCCTTGAGCGTCGCGAGACGCGGGAAGGGCAGCGCCCACAGCATGAGCCACAGCTTGTCGGCCAGGCCCATGGTGGCGCGCAGGTCTTCGAGGTAGTGGATCTCGACGTCTTCGAGCGCAGCGATCTTGTCGCCGAGCTTGGCCTGTTCGATGAAAGCGCGAGAGCTGACGACGTGGCGGATCGTGGCGGCGGTGCAGGCGGCCTGCATGCCGTCGACACCGGCCGTGTAGTTGAGCATGGCCGGCACGCGGCGCTGTGCGTTGAGGCCGAAGATCAGGCCCAGCGTGGGGGCGAGGTTGGGCAGCAGGATGCCGACGCGTTCTTCGGGCTGCGTGACGCGCGTGACGAGGCGACCCAGGGCGAGCGCCATCTTGAGCAGGTCGTTGTAGCTGTACTCGATCTGCTTCATGTCCTCGACCAGGCGGCGCTTGCGGCCGTGCAGGGACATGGCGTTGAGGAAGGCGGTGAACAGCGTCTGCTGCGGGCGGCTGGCGAAGATCATGTTCTGCATCACGCGGCGCATCGCTTCGCCAGCACGGCGGCGGCGTTCGCGTGCGGTGTTGCCGGGTGGCATGTCGATACGGGTGGGCTCGCAGACCGTCAGCGAGATCTGCGGCAGCGCGGCGCGCGGGAAGCGGCCCGACATGCGCGAGAAGTAGGTGCGTGCGGCACCGTCGATACGGATCGGTAGTACGGTGGCGCCCGTCTTGGCGGCGACGAAGGCCGGGCCGTCATAGGTCTTCATGAGGCTGCCCGTCATGGTGATGCGACCCTCGGGGAAGATCACTACCGGGCGGCCGGACTCGAGCAGGCGGATGACCTTCTTCATCGCCAGCGGGCTGGTCGGGTCCACCGTCAGGTAGTCGCAGAGCATCAGCACGAGGCGGAACATCGGGTTCGCCGCCACGCCGGTGTGCACGATGAACACAGGATTCTGCGGCAGCCACAGGCCCAGCAGCAGGCCGTCGAGGAAGGACTCGTGGTTGGCGATGATGAGCAGGCGCTCGGCCTTGAGGTCGGGATTGCCGCGCAGCTGGACGCGGAACAGCAGGCCGGTGATGGTGCGCAGCAGGGACTTGATGAGCGTTCTCAGCATGACGACGGATTGCCTCGGTTGGAATGTCGGGATTGTGACCCGGATATGCGTTGGTGGAAGCGGTCAATCAGGGCAGCGCAGGCGCTTCAATTGCGTTCGAACACCGTTTGCAGCCGCGGACAGGCGAGCTGGCTGCCCGGTGTGATGGTTTCGCGCAGCCAGGGGATGCGGCCGAAGAACCACAGGCGCCAGAAAGCCAGCGAGGTTTGCGGGTTGCGGCCCAGCAGGGTGGCGAAGGTTTCGATCTCGCCGATCTGCTGTCCGCAGGCTTCGCGCAGCACTTCGAAGACGAACTTGGAGCAGAACTGGCGGCGCGAATGCAGGGCGAAGCCGGTGTGGTACAGCGTGCCCAGCCGTGCCGACACGGCGGCCTGCAGACGCAGTCCTTGTGGCGGCGAGAGCGGTGTATGCAGACGTCGCACGACGTAGTGCTGATGCTCGGAGCGGGCGACGAAATCGCGGAAGCGGCGTTTGCGTGCGAAGGGCACGCAGCTTTCGGCCACCATCCATTCGCCGTTTTCCTGGCCGATGACGATGCCGACGTGGTTGGTCCATGAGGCGGTGGCGTTGGCGACCTTGCGGAACAGGAGGACCGGCAGGCGGATGAAGACGACGTCGCCGATGCGCAGATCCGGGGCGCTTTGATTATTCATAACGAAATTCCTAAACATATCGACATTTTGTAGGTGCTAGGGCGGAGCGGGATGTGGCGGTGTCAGGGCGTGGTGTGGAAGTTCAGGGCGTCAGAGGTAGTCGCGCAGGTAGGCCGTGACGTCGCCGAACATGGCTTCGAGGAAGGGCTTGTTCACGCGGAACCAGACTTCCTTGCCGGACTTCTGCGCAACCAGCACTTGGGCCTCACGCAGGATCTTGAGGTGGTGCGACACCGTGGAACGCGCCAGCGTGGAGACCTCGGCAATCTGGCCGACGTTGAGCTCTTCGCCGGGCTCGAAGCTCAGCACGATGCGCTGGCGATGCTCATCGCCAAGCGCCTCGAAGACTTTGGCCATGTGTTGCCACTGGAGCGGGATGGCGCGGGAGTAATCTTTGTTCATGTCGATAAGCTTAGACACATCGATTCGTTGTGTCAAGGATACCGACGAGAAATTGTTCATGTTTGCCTGCAAAGGGCATTGCCAAACCGCCATCTGTTGAATACATTTCCGGCACGTGTGACCGATAACAAAGACAATGTTTTCGGTTGCATGGCAGCAATCAATTTGCATGTCGGCAGCCCGCATCCAGCGAACGTCCGGCAGCAGTACAAGGACGGAGACCAACATGAATCGAGTAATACCCTGGATGGCGGCAGCCATCGCAATGACCCTCGCCGCCTGTGGTGGCGGAAGCGGGGGTGGCAGCAGCGTTGCCGCCACAACGGGCAGTTCTTCCAGTGCGTCAACTGCATCCAGCGTCAGCAGCTCGCTGGCCAGCAGTGCATCGAGCAGCGTGGTGTCGAGCAGTAGCTCGGTTTCGAGCTCCGTTGCCAGCTCCTCTTCGTCCAGCGTCACGTCGAGCAGCTCTTCCAGTGTCGTTTCCAGCAGCTCGTCGAGTGCCGCTTCGGTCAGCGCCTACGTGCCAGCCAATGGTGAAACCAATACGCACTACGACACACGCCTGTCGATCACCTTCGACGCGGCCCCCACGCTGGGCACCTCGGGCTACATCAAGGTCTACAAGACCAGCGATGACTCCCTCGTCAACACCATCAGCCTCAATGTGTTCAACACGGGCAGCACGATCTACTCGAGCTACACCGCATCGTCGCTGCAAGCCAACGACGTGCAGACCGTGATCCCGCGCAACAACACCGAGATCGACAAGCTGGGCAACGTGGCGATGCTGACGCAGTACCGCTGGATGTTCTACAAGCCGGTCAGCATTTCGGGCAAGACGGCTACCATCCGCCTGCATGACAACATGCTGTCACCTGCTACCGGCTATTACGTCACCGTCGACAACGGCGTACTGACCGGTAACGTCGGTGGTTCAGCCTTCAGCGGCATCAGCAGCAAGACCGCCTGGGCCTTCACGACGCGTTCAGCTCCGTCCTCCAAGACGGCGGTGACAGTGGATGACACTGGCACGGCCGCTGACTTCCGCACCGTTCAGGGTGCGCTCAACTGGGTCATGAACCAGTGTGGCGGTGCGTCAACCGATGCTTGCAACAGTGTCTCTGTAGCGAAGACCATCACCATCAGCGACGGTACCTATACGGGAGACCTGTTCATCCGCAATATCAGCAACCTCACCATTGCGGGCACCAGTCGCAGTGGTGTTGTCGTGCAGTCGGAGAACTTCGAGCAATACAACCCGGGTACCGGCGGCAGCGGCGCCACGCCGACTACCACGGTTGTGGCAGAAACCGGCGGTAACCGTCCGCGCCTTAACGGTGGACGCGCCCTGCTGCTGGTTGAGGGGGCTGATCTGCTCAAGCTGACTAACTTCACCTTGCAGAACACGCACGTGAAGAACGTCTGGGAAGGCGTGACGGCGACCATGAACAACCAGGCCGAGACGATCTATTTCAACGGAGCCACGTTGAGCGGTTCGCGTCTGATCGGTACGCAGATGAACTTCTTCAGTACGCAGGACACCATCCAGGTCAAAGGCTGGGTGTGGATCTACCAGTCGCTCATCAAGGGTGACGTGGATTACGTCTGGGGCTCGCCGTTTGCCATGCTGATCGAAGACAGCGAGCTGCGTACCATCGTCGATACGACCAGCGCCAGCAATGGTGGCTACGTCATCGAATCACGTACGGCTTATGGTTACCCTGGCTTCGTCGTCCTTAACAGCCAGCTGACCAAGGAAGCGGGTGTGCCGGTGGGTGCGACATACCTTGGTCGCCAGGCCAGCAACTTCTCGAGCGGCTATTGTTCGGCGCAATGGACCGGCACCGGCACCCTGAGCGGGAATACCTACTTTGGCTGCAATAACGTGGCGTTCATCAACAACAAGATGGACACGCACATCATTGCTGCTGGCTGGCTGGCCAGCAACACACCGCCGATCACCACGCCGACGGCTTCCGCTGGTTATCGTGAAAGCGGCAGCAAGGATCTGACGGGCAACACCATCGATACGAGCGCACGTTCGTCCTACTCGACGACGGCGGCCGACCTTTCTGGTCTGGACACTCGTACCGAAGTGTTCTTGCAGTGGAACAGCAACGCAGGCTGGGTGCCGACACCGTAAGGCGGAGGTATCACCCGATGAAAAACCCGGCTTGCGCCGGGTTTTTCATTTGGGGTTTCTCATTTGAGCTGCAGGATGGCTTCCAGCACGAAGCGCGCAGCGGCTTCGCGTACCGCAGCGCGATTGCCGGGAAAGACGGCGTGGTGCACATGCTGCTCGGTCGGCGTGCCCCAGGCCATCCACACCGTGCCGACGGGCTTGTCGTGCGTGCCGCCCGTGGGGCCTGCGATGCCCGACAAGGCGACAGCCACGCTGGCGCCGGATCGTGACAGGGCGCCGGCCAGCATTTCGCGCACCGTGGTTTCGCTGACCGCGCCGTAGTCCTCCAGTGTCTCGATCGAGACGCCCAGCATGCGCACCTTGGCCTCGTTCGAATAGGTCACGAAGCCGTTGTCGAACCAGCCGCTGGAGCCGGCTACTTCGGTGATCGCCGCGGCCACCAGGCCGCCCGTGCAGGACTCGGCCGTTGCCAGCGTCCAGTGCCGTGCATGCAGGAAGGCGCCCACCTCGACGGCAAGTTTTGTCAGCGCTTCGCTCATGCCATCGGCACCAGGTACAGGGCCAGCGCGACACAGATCAGCGTGTAGCCTGCGGCCAGCAGGTCATCGAACATCACACCGAAACCATTCTTGAATCGTCCATCGGCCCAGCGGATAGGCCAGGGCTTGGCAATGTCGAAAACGCGGAACGTGATCACGGCAAAGGCCTGCCAGGCAAAAGTCCAGGGCGTGAAAGCGAGTACCAGCCACACTGCGACGAACTCATCCCACACGATGCTGCCCGGATCGGCCTGCCCCAGCGCGCGACTCGTCACGGGAATCAGCCAGCAACCCAGTGCAAAGGACAGCACGATGCCACCGACGAGGAAACTCACCGGTGTGGTGACGGGCAGCAGCGCGAACAGCGCCCAGGCGGCAAGACTGCCGAAGGTGCCGGGCGCTTTGGGGGCGAGGCCGCTGCCCAGGCCCAGCGAGATGAAATGGGCGGGGTGTGAGACGAGCAGGCGCAGACTGGGTCGCATGGAGGAGTGGGAGAGCGTCGGTAAAGAATCGGCAAAAATCGGGAAAGGATGAACAACAGCCCGCTGGGGTCAGCTAGCCCTGGTTTGGCGAGCAAGCCAGTCGTTGAGTGTGGCGGCGGCCTCTGCGGGCAGATGCAGGCCTAGCTTGCTGCGTCGCCAGAGGATGTCCTCGGCGCTGCGGGCCCATTCCGTGTCGTAGAGGTAACGCAGTTCCGCTTCGCTGACGCCGGGCAGCACGGGCTGGCGGTTGCCGGCGAGTATGCGTTCGGCGCGTGTGCCATAGGCATGTGCCAGGCGCAGCAACTGTGCTGCGTCAACGTCGGCGTGACGTGCCTGCAGTGATGCCGCGAAAGCTGCGAAATCGGCATCCGGCATGTCGCCGCCCGGCAGGGGTACATCAGCCGTCCAGCGCGGGGCGCCGTGCTCCAGCAGATCCGCGATGCGGTCCACGGCTTCTTCGGCGAGCTTGCGGCAGGTGGTGATCTTGCCACCGAACACGGACAGCAGCGGAGCATCGCCGCTATCCAGCTCCAGCAGGTAGTCGCGAGTGTTGCGCGACAGCGCGGCATGCTCGTCGTCGAGCAGGGGGCGCACGCCGGAGTAGTGCCAGCGCACATCGGCGGGGCTGACGGGCAGACGGAAGAAGCGGCTGGCGGTTTCGCAGAGGTAAGCGGTCTCGGCTTCGTCGATTCGCGCCTGCGCGGCATCGCCATCTTGTGCCACCTCGGTGGTGCCGATCAGGGTGTAGTGATGCTCGTAGGGGATCGCGAAGACCACGCGGCGATCTGCGTTCTGCAGCAGGTAGGCCTTGTCGTGCTCGAACAAACGCGGCACGACGACGTGGCTGCCGCGCACGAGTCGCACACGATGGCGAGAACGCAGCCCTGCATGATCGCTGAGGAAGCTCGCGACCCAAGGCCCCGTGGCATTGACCAACAGCCGTGCGGTGACTACGCGTGTGCTTTGGGCCCCCTGCAGCTGGACATGCCACAAGCCATCGCGACGCTCCGCGCGTTCGCAGAATGTGCGGGTAAATACCTGTGCGCCACGTTCGGCCGCATCGACGGCGTTGAGCACTACCATGCGGGCGTCATCGACCCAGGCGTCGGAATACTCGAAGCCGTGACGCCAGCCTGCTTGCAGGGCCTGCCCTGCAACGTGGCGGCTCAGGTCGATGGCTTCCGACGAGGGCAGGCGGTCACGTCGCGCCAGATGGTCGTAGAGGAACAGGCCGGCGCGTACCAGCCAGCGCGAGCGCACGGCATCGTTGTGCGGCATCACGAAGCGCAGTGGCCAGGTGATGTGCGGTGCAGCACGCAGCAGGACTTCGCGCTCAGCGAGCGCTTTTTGCACCAGCGAGAACTCGAAATTCTCGAGGTAGCGCAGACCGCCGTGGATCAACTTGGTGCTGGCCGAGGAGGTGTGCCGGGCGAGGTCGTCACGCTCGACCAGGGCGACGCGCAGGCCGCGGCCTGCAGCATCACGCGCGATGCAAGCACCGTTGATACCTCCTCCTACAACCAGTACATCGAAGTCAACAGCATCAGATGACATGGCGTTTTTCCGCTTGGTCTTGTCTATGGATTAAAGCATGGCGATGCGACGGGTGGCAGTTGCGATGGGTGACAAGTGCCAACACCACGGCGCAGAATCCGCACATCACTGGCCCATTGGAGTCCGCATGCGCAAGAACCCGATGCCCCTCCTGTCCGTCCTCCTGCTTGCTGCTTGTTCCACGGCACACATGGATGCGCAGTGGCGCGATGCTCAGCGGGCCGATCCAGTGCCGCCTGGCAGCAAGGTTTTCATTGCCTGTGATGCGGCCGAGCAGACGCTGCAACGCATTTGCCTCGACAAACTGGCCGCACAGCTGCGCCTGATGGGGGCTGAGCCGGTATTGCCCGGTTCGCAGAGCTTCGACAGCGCGCTCGCCGCAGCGCGCGCGGCCGGCACGCCATGGATGATCGTCGCGACCATCCGTCTCAACCCGGTGGTGGTGGCCGAGCAAAGGCCTTCGTTCGGCTTCGGCGTGGGCGGAGGCCGCGGCGGCTTCGGCAGCGGGGTCGGTATCCAGTTCCCCTTCCCCGGCACGACGACAGCCGTGACGCCGTCGAACAACTACACCTCCGACACTGCCATTACCCAGGTCGGCAGCGGCAAGCTGCGCTGGTCGGGCAAGGCCAGCAGCATGGCCGATGAGATCGACAAGCAGCTGCAGGGGCTGATGAAGGTGACGCTGGAAGCCGCGCGCAAGGACGGCGCGCTTTAGAGCTTGTCGACCGCTTCGTTGATGCGCTCGGGCTCGTCCTGGCGCATCAGCTTCGTGACCTTGGCGGCAAGCTCCTGGCTGTCGGCGCGCAGGATCTCGCGCTTCACTTCGAGGATCTGCGTCGGGTGCATTGAGAAGCTGCGCAGGCCCATGCCCAGCAGCAGTCGCGTGTAGCTCGAATCGCCCGCCATTTCACCGCACACCGACACCGGCAGGCCATGCTTGGCGCCGGCCTGGATCGTCATCGAGATGAGGCGCAGCACGGCAGGGTGCAGAGGGTCGTAGAGATGGGCGACGGCTTCGTCGGTGCGGTCGATGGCCAGCGTGTACTGGATCAGGTCGTTGGTGCCGATCGACAGGAACTGCAGGCGTTTGACGAAGACGCCCAGCGACAGCGCGGCGGCGGGGATCTCGATCATGCCGCCGACGGCGACGTTCTCGTCGAACTTCACCTTTTCGGCGCGCAGCTGGGCCTTGGCCAGCGTAATCGCGGTCAGCGTGGCGTCGATTTCGTGCGCATGTGCGAGCATCGGCACGAGGATCTGCACCTTGCCGTAGTGTGACGCGCGCAACAGTGCCCGCAGCTGGGTGAGGAACATCTGTGGCTCAGCAAGGCTGTAGCGGATCGCGCGCAGGCCCAGCGCCGGGTTGGTCTCGGTACGCGGGCCGCCTGAGGTGAGCTGCTTGTCGGCGCCGATGTCCAGCGTGCGGATGGTCACCGGCTTGCCGCCCATGGCTTTCGCCACGGCGCGATAGGCTTCGAACTGTTCTTCCTCGTCCGGCAGCTGGTCGCGGTTCATGAACAGGAACTCGGTGCGGAACAGGCCTACGCCGTCGGCTTCGACATCACGCACCTGCGCAGCATCGGCCGGCAGTTCGATGTTGGCGTGAAGGTTGACGATCTCGCCGTCCAGCGTGGCGGCACGCGTGCTGCGCAGGCGCTTGAGCTTGGAGCGTTCGAGCTCGTACTCGCTGCGGCGCAGGCGGTACTCTTCGAGCACGCGTTCGTCCGGGTCGACGATGACCACGCCACGCGCGCCGTCGATGATGACAATGTCGTCTTCGCGTACCACATGACGCACGTGGCGAAGACCGACCACGGCGGGGATGCCGAGGCTGCGCGCGACGATGGCGGTGTGCGAGGTGGCGCCACCGACGTCGGTAACGAAGCCCGCAATCTGGTTGTTCTTGAAGTGGATGGTGTCGGCGGGCGACAGATCGTGCGCGACGACGATGGTGCCCAGACCATCTTGCTGCTTGCCCGGCACCGAGCCCGGGTGGCCCAGCAGGGCCTTGAGCAGACGCTCGACGACCTGCACCACGTCGGCCTTGCGCTCGCGCATGTAGGCGTCTTCAATGGCCTCGAACTGGTCGACGATCTGCTCCATCTGCTGCACCAGCGCCCACTCGGCGTTGCAGCGGCGCTCGCGCACGAGACGCCGTGAGGATTCGACCAGCATGGGGTCATCGAGCAGCAGCGTATGCAGGTCGACGAAGGCGGTCAGTTCGGATTGCGCGGCGGTAGAGGTTTCGCGCAGGGCACGCAGTTCGAAACGGACCTTGGCGGCAGCGTCATCGAGACGTGCAATTTCGGCTTCGACGTGCCGCGGCGCGATCAGGAAATGGTTTACCTCGAGCAGCGCATGCGACACCAAGTGCGCGTGGCCGATGGAGATGCCTTGCGAGAACGGGTAGACCATGAATGACGAAAGGCATGCTGCGGAATCCGGAGAAACTCGGGCCATCGCGCAAGGACGCGACGACCCGCAGGATCGCACAGCCGGAACAAATTGGCTATGCGGACTATTCGCGCTCGCCGAAACGGCTGCCTATCAGTTCGACAATGGCGGTGAGTGCTGCGTCGGCATCGTCGCCTTCGGCTTCGATGGTCAGTTTTGCGCCTTGGGCCGCGGCCAGCATCATCACGCCCATGATGCTTTTGGCATTGACGCGACGGCCGGCACGTTCGAGCCAGATCTCGCTGCTGAACTGCGTGGCCAGCTGCGTCAGCTTGGCTGACGGCCGGGCGTGCAGGCCAAGACGGTTGGAGATTTCAGCTTCGGCTTTGGGCATGGCTCACTACTCCCTGGACTTCATGTGCAGCACGCCGTCGCAACCCCCTGCGACAGCTTTCTGGATGACAGTTTCAATATCGTTCTTGTCGCGGTAGGTCAAGATGCGAAGCAGCATGGGCAGGTTCACGCCGGCGATGATTTCGACCGCACCGGGCTGCATCAGCTTCATCGCGATGTTGGAGGGCGTGGCGCCGTAAATGTCGGTCAGCACCACCACGCCGTCGCCGGAATCCACCGAGTGGCACAGCTGCCGGGCCGTGGGCAACAGGTCCAGCGGATCGTCCTGTGCCGACACGCCCAGCTGCGCGATCTGCGCCGGGCGCCGGTTGAGCACGTGGCAGCAGCACTGGATGAGGGACTCCCCCAGTGTTCCGTGTGCCATCAGGAGTATGCCAATCATGGTCAGTCTGTCCGGTGAGCGAAATCAATCTACAACCACGTCTGGCTTGTGATCGCCGGGAAAGTTCAGCCGCGCGAGCATGGCCCGCGTGACGGCAATGCGGCCTTCGGCGTCGACGCGCAGGACGTGCTGTACCCCCATCTTATCGGCAAGTTGTCGCCAATCCTTGCCGGCAACGAAAATCGGCTTGCTGTCGGCGTCGGACAGCAGGCCGGCGTCCGGTCCCGGCGGCATCAGGATGGTGACCGCGTGCGTGTCTTCGGCGGGCCGGCCGCTGCGCGGGTCGATGAGGTGGCTGTAGCGGTGCCCTTCCAGCTCGAAGTAGCGCTGGTAGTCACCGGAGGTGCCGACCGCTTCGCCGTCCAGCAAGGCCAGGCTGGCAATGGCGCCGCCGCCGCGCGGGTCCTGGATGCCGATCTGCCAGGGCACGTCGCCCTTCTTGCCCAGCGCCATCACGTTGCCGCCAATGTTGATCAGCGCGTTGTGAATGCCCCGCTCGTGCAGGATGGCTGCCGCACGGTCGAGCGCCCAGCCCTTGGCAAAGCCGCCGAAGTCGGGCGACACCGCCGCGTTGCTGCACTGCGCCTGGCCGTCACGGACCTGGATGTCGCCGATGCGCGGCTTTGCTGCGACTACGCGGGCCAGCTCGTTGGCGTCGGGCAGCCGCGGCACGAAGGTGTCGGTATGAAAGCCCCACAGCCGGACCAGGGCGCCGATGCCCGGATCGAACAGCCCCTCGCTGCGGGTGCTGAGCATGCGCGCCTTGGCCAGCAGCCCATCCAGCTCGGGGGAGACGGGATAAGGCTTGCCTTCGCGGCAGACGTCGGCCAACCGGGTCAGATCGGACGGTTCCCAGGCGTGGTAGCTGCGGTGGATGCGGTCGAACTCGCGCAGCACCTCGGCCATGGCATTTGCGCTCGCTTCGGGGTTGCTGCCAATGCTCAGCAATTCGACGCGTGTGCCGAAGACGAAGGCCTCGCGTTGCACCAGGTGATTGCGTTGGCAGGCTGACAGGCCCAGACACAGCAGACCTGCCAGCACGGGCAGGAAGGCGCGGCACACACGGTGGGCGAGGGGCGGAGTGGGCATTCCGCCATGATAGCCGCAGCGCAGCAATCCGCAGGCGGTGGCGGTCGTTCAGTTACTCAGCGTGCCGCCAGCTTGATGCGCAGCGTTGCCCAGGGCCAGATTGGGCGGGGGATTGAGGCGCATCACCTCTTCGGCAAACGAACGCGCTTCGGCCACACAGTGCTCGTCGTGTTGCAGCACGGGCTGTTCCTGACTGATCAGGCGGATGCCGTTGCTGGCGTCGTCGCTGACCAGGTAGCGGACCATGCTCAGCAAGGAATGATCGGTAATGGCGCGCAGGGCGTGGCGATGCTGCAGGTGGCCCAGCTGCAGGGTCAGCGCATTCATCAGGTCTTCTTCAGACGGGTGTTGTGCGACGAAAGCATCGGTGACCACGATCTGGCCACCGGCCAGGGCAAAGCTGATCGGGCCGAGGCGGTCGCTGCGGCGGAAGACCAGTTCGTAGAGAGGGGCATTGCTGGTCGGCATGCGCAGCGCGGCAAAACGGCTGCGGATCTGCATCTGCACGGCCTCGGGCAACTGGCTGGGGGCCAGCGATGCGGCATCAAGGCGTTGCAGGGACTGGATCGAGCCGGAATACACCCAGCTGTTCGGAATGCGGCTGGCGATCATGCCGCCCAGCACCCTTTCAATAGGGTGGGACAGTGCAGTCAGCAACAGGGCCATGCCGAGCAGCATCAGCAGCCAGCGGTGCGTGGAGCTGAGGCGGTCGCCGGTCAGGCGCCCGAGAACGCGAACGCCTCGCGAACGCTCGGTACGCGGCATCAATGCCGGCAGGGCATCGATTTCGACAGGGCTGACAGGTTTGCTGGCGGGGTGACGCATTTTGAAGAAAGCTCGCAGTGGACAAGGCATACGCGTTTGAGCGCGTTGCACCTGTCTGAATTATGCGTAGCCATCTTGCATGCAAAGGCAATTTGCCCTTTCGTACGTGCAGCCCACTGTCACGAATTGTGACTTCCGTTTGAACTGTCAAAAAGCGTGACAGAAGGTGTCGGAAAATCTTCTACTTTCAGGCGCGGCCAGCAAGCAGGTCGATCACCCGACCCGCAATATCCAGATTGCTGCCCTGCGCAATCTCGACCATGCAGGTGGGGCTGGTGACATTGATCTCGGTGAGATGGCCACCAATCATGTCCAGCCCCACGATAAGCAGGCCGCGCGCCCACAGCACCGGCGCGAGCTGCATTGCGATGTCACGCTCGGCGGCGCTGACGGGCATCACAACGCCCCTGCCGCCAGCGGCGAGATTGCCACGCGTTTCGCCGGCCTTGGGGATGCGGGCGAGGCAATACGCCATCACTTCGCCGCCGATCAACAGCACGCGCTTGTCGCCCTCCGCGATCTGCGGCAGGTAGCGCTGCGCCATGATGCTGCGTGTGCCATCACCGGTGAGCGTTTCGATGATGGCATTGCGATTGGGATCGTCATGCCGTATGCGGAAGATGCCGCTGCCGCCCATGCCGTCGAGCGGCTTGAGGATCACGTCACCGAGCTCATCGATGAAGGCATTGATGTCGTCGGCATCGCGCGCCACGAGGGTGGTCGGCGTGAATTGCGGAAATTCGAGAATGGAGACTTTCTCGGAGTGGTCGCGGATCGCACGCGGATCGTTATAGACGCGCGCGCCCTGCGCCACGGCGCGCTCCAGCAGCCAGGTGGCCGCGACGTACTCGGCGTCGAAGGGCGGGTCCTGGCGCATCAGCACGGCGTCGAAGCTGTTCAGCGCGCGCTTCTCGGCTGGGCCTTCGTCATACCAGTGTGCGTTGTCGGCACGCACCGTCAGCGGCACGGCGCATGCGCTGACCACACCATCGCGCGCGCTCAGCGTTTCGCGCTGGATGGCGAACACCGCATGGCCGCGGGCGGCGGCGGCGCGCATCATGGCAATCGATGAATCTTTGTAAGCCTTGAGCTTGTGCAGCGGGTCGACGATGAAGGCGATGTTCATGCAGTGGCCTCGGCCGGCGCGGTCTGCTCGATCTCCAGTGCCGCAGCCAGCAAGGCCAGACGGCCGACCACGCCATAGGCATAGAACCTGTTCGGCGGCGCGTCCGGGGCCTGGCGACAGTCAGGCAGGTTGCAGCCGGTGGCGAAGCCCAGCGGTTCGAAGCTCATGCCCGGAGCATTGAGGTTTTCGTCGCGCCCGCGCGCCGTATTGACGCGGTAGAAGCCGCCGACGACGTAGTGATCCATCATGTATACAACCGGCTCGGCGACGCCGCCGTTGACGGTTTCCAGCGTGCTGACGCCTTCCTGGATGATGACTTCGCTGACCTGTAAGCCTTCCTTGACCACGCTCATCTTGTTGCGCTGCTTGCGGTTGAGGTCGCGCACGTCGTTGGCGTCATGCACGGTCATCACGCCCATGCCGTAGGTGCCGGCATCGGCCTTGACGATCACGAAGGGCTTTTCGGTCACGCCGTACTCGCTGTATTTCTGGCGGATACGCGTGAGCAGGAAGTCCACCTGGCTGGCGAGACAGTCTTCGCCCGTGCGTTCGTGGAAGTTGATCTCGCCGCAAACACCGAAATACGGGTTCAGCAGCCAGGGGTCGATGCCCAGCATCTTGCTGAAGTCAGCCGCGATCTGGTCGTAGGCCGCGAAGTGCTTGGACTTGCGGCGCGTCGCCCAGCCCGCGTGCAGCGGCGGAATCAGCCACTGGCCTTCGAGGCCTTGCAGGATCTCCGGCACGCCGGCCGACAGGTCGTTGTTGAGCAGGATCGCGCAGGGGTCAGCGCCTTCCACGCCCAGTCGTGTGCCACGCCGCACCAGCGGCTCCAGCGTCAGCTGGCTGCCATCGGGCAGGTCGATATTGGTCGGCCCCGTGAGGTCCGGCAGCAGGGAGCCGACGCGCACGCGCAGACCCGTGTGGCCGAGGATGGTGACGAGGCGCGCCACGTTCTGCAGGTAGAACAGGTTGCGCGTGTGGTTCTCGGGAATCAGCAGGATGCTGCGGGCGTCCGGGCAGATGCGCTCGATGGCGACTTGCGCGGCCTGCACGCACAGCGGCAGGAATTCCGGATTGAGGTTGTTGAAGCCGCCGGGGAACAGGTTGGTATCGACCGGGGCGAGCTTGTAGCCGCTGTTGCGCAGATCGACCGAGCCGTAGAACGGTGGCGTGTAGTCCTGCCACTGGCTGCGGAACCAGCGCTCGATGGCGGTCGAGTGGTCGAGGAAGCTGCGTTCCAGTTCCAGCAGCGGGCCCGTGAGGGCGGTTGTCAGGTGCGGGACCATCGGTACTCCTGTGTGTGCAGGTCAGGACGAGCAGACCGGCTGACGGCCGGCCATGTTACACCCGGGGTTTGTCCGGATTCTTGCGCCTGGCGCATCAAAGCCGTGCGGGTTATTGACGCATTACCGGGCGCAGCCGCTGTCGATGGCGTAAAATTCCTCATCTTTCAAGCATCTGCGCCCGACACCGGTGACGCTATCAGTTGGGTACGACGACCCGGTTTTTCAATCGGGCCTGAAATGACCCTCTTTCCATCAGGGTAGGGCGTGATCGCCGACCCGAGAGCCGGAACACCATGGAAGCCTGCAACCTCTCTCCCATTCGCGACATCATCGAAGACATCCGTGCCGGGCGCATGGTCATCCTCATCGATGACGAAGACCGCGAGAACGAAGGCGACATCGTCGTCGCCGCGCAGTTCGCCACGCCCGAAGCCATCAACTTCATGGCTCGTCACGCGCGTGGCCTGATCTGCCTGACGCTGACCGAAGAACGCTGCCGCCAACTGGGCCTCAACCCCATGGCGCGCGACAACCGCAGCCAGTTCTCGACCGCCTTCACTGTCTCCATCGAAGCGGCCGAAGGCGTCACCACCGGCATCTCGGCGGCCGACCGTGCGCGCACCGTCGCCGCGGCCGTGGCGAAATACGCCAAGCCCGCCGACATCGTGCAGCCCGGCCACGTCTTCCCCATCATGGCCAAGCCCGGTGGTGTGCTCGTGCGTGCTGGCCACACCGAAGCCGGTTGCGACCTCGCCGGCCTCGCCGGGCTGGAGCCCGCCAGCGTGATCTGCGAGATCATGAACGAAGACGGCAGCATGGCCCGCCTGCCCGACCTGCTGGTGTTCGCCAAGGAACACGGCCTCAAGATCGGCGCCATCCGCGACCTCATCCATCACCGTTCGGCCGAAGAGAAGATGGTCGAGCGCGTCGCCGACAAGCCTGTGCCGACCGCGCACGGCGAGTTCCGCCTCGCCGCCTTCCGCGACCGCACTTCGGGCGAGATTCATCTCGCCATGTACCTCGGCGAGATCCGCCCCGACGTCGAAACCCTCGTGCGCGTGCATGAGCCGGTCTCCGTGCTCGACTTCATCGACCCCGCCGGCACACGCCACAGCTACACCATCGACGAAGCCCTGCGCCGCATTGCGGCCAAGGGTCACGGTGCCGTGATCCTGCTGCGCCGCCCGGTCAGCGCCGAAGAAATGCTTGCCACCCTCGGTGTCGACAACAGCCTGCCCGTGCCGACCAAGTGGGATCCGCGTATCTTCGGCATCGGCGCCCAGATCCTGCGCGATCTCGGCGTCGGCAAGATGCGCGTCCTGTCGACCCCGCGTCGCATGCCCAGCATGTCCGGCTTCGATCTCGAAGTCACCGGCTTCGAAGCCCCCTGAACCAAGAGGAACCTCATGCCCCCCCGTTTCGAACACGTTCCTGAAATCGCCCCGCGCTACGAAGGCAAGTCCCTGCGCATCGCCATCGTGCTGGCGCGCTTCAACAGCGAGATTGGCGACAACCTGCTGAGCGGCTGTGTCACCGAACTGCTCACGCGCGGTGCCGACCCCGAACACCTGCTGGTCGTCACCGTACCCGGCGCGCTGGAACTGCCGCTGACCCTGCAAGCCCTCGCCCGCAAGGGACGCTACGACGCCCTCATCGCACTCGGCGCCGTCATCCGTGGCGACACCTACCACTTCGAAGTCGTCTCCAACGAGATGGCCGCCGGCATCACCCGCGTGCAGCTCGACACCGGCACCCCCGTCGCCAATGGCGTGCTGACCACCGAAGACGATGACCAGGCCGTTGCCCGCATGCACATCAAGGGCCAGGAATGCGCCCTCGTCGCCATCGAAATGGCCAACCTGTTGAAAGCCCTGCACTGACATGAACGACGCAGTCCAAGTCGAAGAACCCAAGAAGTCCCCGCGCCGCCTCGCCCGCGAGCTGGCCATGCAAGGCCTTTACCAGTGGCGCATGAGCGGCAACTCCGTCGAGGTCGTCGAAGACCACCTCGAACAGGAGTCCGAAGCCTGGGCGCGCGCCGACAAGCCGCTCGCCCGCCTGCTGCTGCGTAGCGCCGCCGCGAAGGCCGAGGATTTCGAAGCCCGCTTCCAGCCCTACCTCGACCGCCCCATCGGCGAAATCTCGCCGATCGAACGCGCCATCCTGCTGCTCGCCACCTACGAACTCGCCGAGCGCATCGAGACGCCCTACCGCGTGGTCATCAACGAAGCCATCGAACTCACCAAGTCCTTTGGTGGCACGGATGCTCACCGCTTCGTCAACGGCGTGCTCGACAAGCTCGCACCGCAGTTGCGCGCAGCCGAAGTGGAAGCCAAGAACAAGCGCTGAGGCCCATGCCCACCATACTCACGCACGCCGCCGTACCGCTGGCCGTGGGTCTGGGGCTGGGCAAGCCTGTTGTGTCGCGACGCCTGCTCATTGCAGGCGTTTTCGCTTCCATCTGCCCTGATTTCGACGTCGTCGCCTTCAAGCTGGGTATTGCCTATGCGGACACGCTGGGCCATCGCGGCGCCACGCACTCCATCGGCTTCGCACTCATTCTGGCGGTCATTGCTGCACTGACCGCCAAGCCTTTGCACGCACGTCGAGTTGTCGCAGCGGCGTTCACCTTCCTTTCCGCCGTCTCGCATCCCCTGCTCGACATGCTCACCAATGGCGGCCTCGGCGTAGCGCTGTACTGGCCCTGGTCGGACGAGCGCGTCTTCGCATCCTGGCGCGGCATCGAGGTCTCGCCCATAGGTGTCAGCCGCATCTTCAGCGAGCGCGGTTTGAACGTGCTCCTTTCCGAGCTGTTGTGGGTGTGGTTACCGGCAGCAGTGCTGTGTTTGGTCCTGTATGGCTTGCGGCGGCGTCATGCCGTGTGTAGGTTGGGCTGACGAAGGAAGCCCAACAAGCCTCTGCCATCGGAAACATGTTGGGCTTCATTGCATTCAGCCCAACCTACGATCGATAAGGTACGCAATGTCTCTTGCCCGAGTAATTCGCGCTTACTCAAAAACGACGGAGCTATCTCTGTGGGAGATACGGATAGAGACGTTTTCTTTGTGTGAATTTCAGGCCGAGTTTGGAGTCGAGGACCCGCACAATCCGATGTATGACTGCTGGCCGGTGCGCCCCGAAAATGTACCGTTCCTTGAGCGCTATATCACCAACAAGAATGGCTGGAACTTTGAGCTTGCGGATTATTTTGTTGAAGCGGATGCATCTTGATGGTGTTCTGCGGTAGCTCGGTTTTACGTGTTTCACCTCAAGCCCACTGCATACATATGTGGACTTCATAGCGTTCAGCTCAACCTACGCTCGCATTCGCGGGCATGACAGAATCCGCACCAACAATGCCCAGCGAATTCGACCTCATCCGCCAGCACTTCACACGCGCTACATCCCACACCGATCTCGGTGTCGGTGACGACGGCGCCCTGCTGCGCGTAGCACCGGGCATGCAGCTGGTGGTGTCAACTGACATGCTGGTCTCAGGCACGCACTTCTTGCCGGAGGCCGACCCTGCCGACATTGGCTGGAAGACGGCCGCCGTGAACATCTCCGACATGGCCGCGATGACCGCGCAGCCGCGCTGGATCACGCTGGCGCTGGCCATGCCGGCGGCTGATGTGGATTGGGTGGCGCGCTTTGCCGAGGGCTTCGCGGCGTGCTGTGCGGCGTTTGGCGTGGACTGGATCGGTGGCGACACGACGCGCGGGCCGCTCAACCTCTGCGCGACCGTGTTCGGCGAAGTGCCCGCCGGGCAGGCCGTGTTGCGCGGTGGCGGCTCAGCGGGCGATGACATATGGATTTCCGGTTGGCCGGGTCTGGCGGCGCTGGGCTTGCAGACGCTGCTGGGTCAGCGCGAGCTGCCGGGTGAGGCGCGCGAACAATGCCTTGCCGCCCTGCACCGGCCACAGCCGCGTGTAGCGCTGGGTCTGGCCCTGCGTGGCGTGGCGACGGCGATGCTCGATGTGTCCGACGGCCTGCTCGGCGATCTGCAGCACATCCTCGAACGTTCCGCTTGTGGCGCTCAGCTCGACGAAGCGGCGTTGCCGCTGGCGTCGGTGCTGGCGGCCTGCGGCGATGCGCAGGTGGCGCGCGAGGCACTGCTGCGTGGCGGCGATGATTACGAGTTGCTGTTCTGCGCACCGGCTGCGCAGCGCGCGTACCTGCAGGGGCTGGGTGAAAAGCTGGCCTTGCCGCTCAGCCGCATCGGCAGTCTTGTTGAGGGTGAAGGCATCGTGATGTTCGGGCGCGACGGTTCGCGCGAATCACTGGCAGGGAAAGCGTATGACCATTTCGGAAAACCCGGCGAAGAGTCTGCCGGCCACTGAGGGCGCACTGGAGTTCAGGCTGCTCGATCACGACAGCATGGCGCTGATCGTGCCGCTCTACGTTTCCGTGTTCAATGCCGCGCCCTGGAATGATGGCTGGCATCCCATGGTGGTGCTGGAGCGCCTGCAGAGCTTCGCGCAGTTCCCGCGCTTCGAATGCATGGTCCTGCTGTGCGACGGGCAGCCGGTCGCTGCGGTGCTGGGCTGGGGTGAGCGCTGGGTGAACAGCTGGGTGTTCCACATCAAGGAGATGTTCGTCAACGGCGCGCGGCAGCGGCAGGGTTTGGGCAAGCATCTTTTCGAAGCCTTCGAGACCTGCCTGCGCCTCAAGGGTTTCACCGGCGCCTACCTGCAGACCGGTGAGGCGGCACCAGCGCGACAGTTCTACGAGCAGATGGGTTACGAACGCTTCAACGTGGTGTCGCTGCGCAAGCGCTTCGTCTGAACGGGGCCTCAGGGCCTCGTCAGTTGTAGGGTGGATAAGCGCAGCGCATCCACCACGCACACACCTGGATGGTGGATGCGCTGCGCTTATCCACCCTACGCCGTTGTGCACCTACGATGCGGGTGCGGCGAGTTTGCTCTGGTAGTCCCACATGCGTTTGCGGGCGAGATATGCCCGGTGCTCAGCCTGATCCAGCTGAGCGCCGTGGAACAGGCCGGGCATCCAGCCGCCCCACATGCCGACGGTGTAGCGGTACTCGCGCTCGACGGCATCGCGTTGCGGGCCGGGTTTGAGGCGCATCAGGTCCGCCTCCAGGTTGCGGATGCGCTGGCGCAGCTGTTCGAGTTCCCATTCGGCGCGCCAGGCTTCGAGCCCGACACGCCAGCCGGGCAGGAAGGCCGCTTCCATGTCGGCCGGGCAGGTGCCCGTGCTGTACTGGTAGCCGCGGTAGCCGGCTTCGACCGCGTTGTGTGGCGTGCAGAATTGCCGCAGACCTTGCTGGCGGCCGCTCTCCCACAGCGCTGTATCAGGTTGTATGGCGTACTTGCCACAGGCCTTGCGGTGCTCGTCGAGGCGCCCTGCGGTGTAGCCGGCGAGGCCCTCGCGTTTGCCCAGCGCCTGCCAGTCGCCACGGCGGCACTCGGCCTCGTTGAGCGAGGCGCAAGCGCCGAGGGCGAGGCATAGCAGGGCAGGCAGCAGGCTGATGAAACGCATGGCTTCAATAACGCACGGGCATTCGCTGTGATGACCTGTCAGGCGGCGGTCTCGGTCGCCGCGCCCACCTGTCGCCAGGCCTGCCACAGCAGGTCCGGCCTGGCGTCGCGCAGCAAGTTGGCGTCTGACAGCGTGCGGCGGAAGCTGCGCGCGCCGGGCAGGCCGTTGGCGATCTGGATCACGTGGCGCACGATGGCGCGCACCGGCGTGCCGCGTTCTTTCTGCTCGCGCTCGCAATAGGCCACCATCGCTGCGATGACTTCCTCGCGCGTCGGCGCCCAGTCGGTGTTGAACAAGCCGGCTTCCCATTCCACCAGCGACCAGGGGTTGTTGTAGGCCTCGCGGCCGACCATCACGCCATCTACTTCCGCAAGGCGGTCCTGGATCATCGGCAGGTTGGCGATGCCGCCGTTGACGATGATCTCCAGCTGCGGGAAGTCATGCTTCAACTGCTGCGCGAACTCGTAGCGCAACGGCGGAATCTCGCGGTTCTCCTTGGGCGACAGGCCCTTCAGCCAGGCATTGCGCGCATGCACGATGAAGCTGCGCGCGCCCCCTTCGGCCACCGTGCCGACGAAGTCGCGCACGAAGTCGTAGGACTCGATCTGGTCGATGCCGATGCGGTGCTTCACCGTGACCGGAATGCTCACCGCGTCGCACATGGCTTTCACGCCATCGCGCACCAGCGCCGGCTCGTTCATGAGGCAGGCGCCGAAAGCGCCGTTCTGCACGCGCTCCGACGGGCAGCCGCAGTTGAGGTTGATCTCGTCGTACCCCCATTGCTCGCCCAGGCGCGCAGCGTACGCCAGCTCGACGGGCTCCGAACCGCCCAGCTGCAGCGCCACCGGGTGTTCCTCGCCGTTGAAATCGAGGTGGCGCGGCACGTCGCCATGGCGCAGCGCACCGGTGGTGATCATCTCGGTGTAGAGCCAGGCATGCGGTGCCAGCAGGCGGTGGAAGTAGCGGCAGTGCCGGTCCGTCCAGTCCAGCATGGGCGCGACGCTGAGCGTGCGGGGAGGCAGGGGGCTTGAAGAATCAAGGGTTTGCGATGCAGACATGGCGTCATTTTAGCCGTCCGCGAGCCCTTGTTCACAGCCCAAGCAATGACTGATTTAACAATTACTGCCTTGACAGCTAATTTTTGCAGGACTAGATTGCTGCCAAGGCAATCATTGCAAGGACAGTGAAATGCAGTTCAAACCCGAAGACTTCCGTTTCGAAGAATCCCTCGGCTACCTCATCGGCAAGCTGCGCGGCCTGATGGCCCTGGCGCTCGACGAGGAGCTCGCCGACCTCGACATCTCCTCGGCGCAATCCATCGTGCTGATGCGCCTGTCGCTGCACCCCGGCCTGCCGGCTGCGCGCCTGTGCCGCTTCGGCGGCTACGACACCGGCGCCATGACGCGCATGATCGACAAGCTCGAAGACAAGGGCCTTGTGGCCCGCCAGCGCAGCGCCACCGACCGCCGCGTCATCGAACTCAACCTCACCGACGCCGGCCGCACCCTCGTTGCCGCGCTGCCAGAACGTTTCTGCCGCGTCGGCAACGTGCTGATGGCGGACTTCGAGGCTGACGAGGTCGCCCAGCTCAAGGGCCTGCTGCGCCGCGCACTCGACAAGGCCGAGCAGAGCTTTGCGCGCCACCTCAACAACGATGACGGAGGCGAGGAATGAAGCGCACCCCCATCCGCGTGCGGCCAGTCGTCGCACTGTCGCTGCTGACGCTTGCCCTCTCCGCCTGCGTCTCCTCGCGTGGCATCGCACCTGCCGTGTCGCCACTCAGCGCGCCCACCACGCTGGGCGCAAGCGCGACGCTGCAATCGGCAAGCCTGCCCGGCGAACGCTGGTGGCAGGCGCTGGGTGATCCGGCGCTCGACAAGCTGCTCGACACCGCCCTGCGCGACGCCCCCGGCATCACCGTCGCCGCCATGCGCCTGCAGCGCGCGCGCATCGTCATCGACGCGGCCGAGGCGGCGTATGGCCCCAACGTCGCGCTCAACGCCAACCCGACGCAGCAACGCTTCTCCGAGAACCACCTGACGCCCAAGCCGCTCGCCGGTTCGGTGCGCACCAACAACCGCCTCGCGCTCGACTTCGCCGGCGAGATCGACCTGTGGGGCAAGCACAAGGCGGCTTTCGACGGCGCCGTGGCGCAGGAGAAACTCGCCGCTGCCGAGCTGGCTGCGACGCGTCTCGCCATCTCCAGCAGCATCGTGCGTGCCTGGGGCGAGCTCGACCGCATCACTCATCAACGCGAGCTGGTCACCAAGTTGCTCGCCACGCGCGACACGGCGCTGGACCTGCAACGTCTGCGCGAGAAAGCCGGTTTCGAACCGGGCGTCGAACGCGCGCAGACCGAAGCCGCGATGGCTGGCCTGCGCAGCGAACTGCGCGCGCTGGAAGAACGTGCGCTGACCCAGCGTCACCTGCTCGCCGCACTCGCCGGCCTCAACCCTGCCGATGGTGAAAGCCTGCCCGACCCCGTGCTGCGCAACCTGCCGCCGGGCTTGCCGCAAGCCTTGCCGGCCGAGCTGCTGGCGCGTCGGCCCGAAGTCGTCGCCGCACGCTGGCGCGTCGAAGCCACGAGCAAGGATGCCGCCGTCACCAAGGCCGGCTTCTATCCCAACATCAACATCAGCGGCTTCATCGGCTTCCAGGCCCTCGGTCTCGACAAGTGGATCGAGTTCGGTTCGCGCGCCTACCAGGTGGGGCCGGTCATCAGCCTGCCCATCTTCGATGCCGGGCGTCTGCGCGCCACCTACGGCATGAAGACCGCCGACGTCAACGCCGCCGTGGCGCAATACAACCAGAGCCTCGTTGATGGCCTGCGCGACATCGTCGACAGCCTCACCGCACTGCAGGGCAGTGATGCCCAGCTCGGCGAACAGCAGACCGTGCGCGACAAGGCGCTCGAAGCCGCCACCCTGCTGGCACGGCGCGAGCAACGCGGCCTCATCAATCACCTGCCGGTGCTGAACGCCGACCTGCAGGTACTCAACGCCGAACGCAATCTCACCGATCTGCAGGCCCGCCGCTTCGATGCCCGCGTGCAACTAGTGCGCGCCGTCGGTGGCGATGGTGCCGTCGCCCTCAAGGAACTGCTGCCCGCGCGTGCTGACGCGCACTCCGCTTCAAGGAAGGAACAATCATGAGCCAGAACCCCCAGACTCCCCCCAACAGCGCCGCGCCTGCAGCCCAGCCCCCTGCGCCGGCAACTCCCGCCCCGCAGCCCGGTGCACGCAAGCGCGGCATGGCGCGCCTGGCCATCATCTTCCTGCTGCTCGCCGGTGCCGGCGGTGCCTGGTGGTTCTTCAAGATGCGCGGTCACGAGAGCACTGAAGACGCCTACGTCGCTGCTCACATCGTGCAGATCACGCCGCAGATCGGTGGCACGGTCGCTGCCGTGCGCGTCAACGACACGCAGAGCGTGAAGGCCGGTGATGTGCTCGTGCAGCTCGACCCCGTCGATGCGCAACTCGCCTTGCGCCAGGCCGAGACAGCACTGGCACAGAGCGTGCGCGAATTGCGCGGCGTCTATGCCAATCTGAATTCGCTGGGCGAAGCCATCAAGGTGCGCGAAGCCGAGGTCGCGCGCACGGCCGACCTGCTCGAACGCCGCGCCGGTCTGGCCGGCACGGGTGCCGTCGCACAGGAAGAAATCGACCAGGCGCGCGAAGCCGACAAGGTGGCGCGTGCCGCCCTGCGTGTCGCGCGTGAGCAACTCGCCGCCGCCAGCGTGCAGACCGCCGGTGTGCGCATCGACGAACACCCCGCCGTGCAGCGCGCCGCCAGCAAGGTCGAAGAGGCTGCCGTGGCACTTGCCCGCACCACGCTGCGTGCGCCGGTCGATGGTGTCGTTGCACGCCGCAACGTGCAGGTCGGCCAGCGCATCGCCCCCGGGGCGCCGCTGATGGCCGTGGTGCCGCTCGACGACGTGTGGGTCAACGCCAACTTCAAGGAAAGCCAGCTGCGCGACATGCGCATCGGCCAGGTCGTGCGCGTGCATGCCGACGTGTATGGCAGCAACGTCAACTACGCCGGTCGCATCGTTGGCCTGTCGGCCGGCACGGGTGCCGTGTTCTCCCTGCTGCCGGCGCAGAACGCCACCGGCAACTGGATCAAGGTCGTGCAGCGCGTGCCGGTGCGTGTCGCGCTGGATGCCGAACAGCTCAAGGCGCACCCGCTGCGCGCCGGCCTGTCGGTCGAAGCCGAGGTCGACGTGCGCCAGGCGGCCGGTGAGCCTGTGGCGGCAGCGCATGCCGAAGCGGCGCCGCTGGCCAGCGTCGATGAAGCCGTGTTGAAGGCGACGCACGAACACATCGCCCGCATCATTCGCGACAACCTCGGCCACTGAGTCGATTTGATCCGCTACACACATGTTCGTGTCGATGCCCGCCAATCAAACCCCTCCCCATCCCTCCCCTTGTCAGGGGAGAGCGATCAAGCACGCCAGAACGAACGCCTCCCCTGACAAGGGGAGGTTGGGAGGGGTTTGCTGTCCGGGCGTCAAGCCAGACCAAAACACCGGAATGCTTGCGTGCGCAGAGCCGATCCGGCCTCTGGCCTGACACCAGCATCGCCGCGCCCGCGTACCACCGGAGCAAACCATGTCTACCCCCGCCAATCCCCACATGCCGCCCCCGCCGCTGGAAGGCCGCACGCGCACCATGGCGACGCTGGCCCTGTCGCTGGCCACGTTCATGAACGTGCTCGACACCACGATCGCCAACGTTTCGCTGCCCGCCATCGCGGGTGACGTGGGCGTGTCGCCCAACCAGGGCACCTGGGTCATCACCTCGTTCGCCGTCGCCAACGCCATCTCGGTGCCGCTCACCGGCTGGCTCACGCAGCGCTTCGGCGCAGTGCGCCTGTTCGTTGCCTCCATCCTGCTGTTCACGCTGGCCTCCCTGCTGTGCGGCTTGTCGACCAGCCTGCCCATGCTGATTGCCTTCCGCGTGCTGCAGGGTGCAGTGGCCGGGCCGATGATCCCGCTGTCGCAGACCCTGCTGATGTCGAGTTATCCGAAAGAGAAAGTCGGCCTCGCGCTCGCGGCGTGGTCCATGACCACGCTCGTCGCGCCAGTCATGGGGCCCATCCTCGGTGGCTGGATCTCCGACAACATCTCCTGGCCGTGGATCTTCTACGTCAACATCCCCGCCGGCCTGCTCGCCGCCTGGGTGGTGTGGGGCATCTTCAAGACGCGCGAAACGCCGCGTCGCCAGGTGCCCGTCGACCTCGTCGGCCTCGTGCTGCTGGTCGTCTGGGTCGCTGCCCTGCAGCTCACGCTCGACAAGGGCAAGGAGCTCGACTGGTTCAACTCCAGCGAGATCATCCTGCTCGCTGTCACCGCCTTCGTCGGCTTCTGCTTCTTCGTCGTGTGGGAGCTCGGCGAGGCGCACCCGGTCGTCGACCTGCACCTGTTCCGCAAGCGCAACTTCACGGTCGCCACGCTCGCCGTGTCGCTGGGCTACGGCCTGTTCTTCGGCACCGTGGTGCTGATGCCGCTGTGGTTGCAGCAGTTCCTCGGCTACACCTCGACCTGGGCCGGGCTGGCGACGGCGCCCATCGGCATCCTCGCCATCCTGCTGTCGCCCGTGGTCGGCAAGAACCTGCCGAAGTTCGACGCGCGCTACGTCGCCAGCATCGCCTTCGTCATCTTTGCGCTGGTGTCGTTCATGCGCTCGCAATTCACCGTGCAGGTCGATTACTGGACGCTGTTCATGCCGCAGCTCATCCAGGGTGCGGCGATGGCCACCTTCTTCATCCCGCTGGTGTCGATCAGCCTGTCGCAAGTCGCGCCGCAGCAGATTCCGTCCGCCTCGGGCGTGTCGAGCTTCGTGCGCATCACCTGCGGCGCGCTCGGCGCCTCGATCTTCACGACGCTGTGGGAGAGCCGCGCCAACACGCATCACGCGCAGCTTGCCGAAGCGATCAATCCGTTCCGCCCCGAGGCCGCCAACACGCTCGCCCAGATGCAGGCCAGCGGCTTCAGCGACACGCAGGCCCTCAGCGTGATCGATCGCCTCATCACCCAGCAGTCCTTCACCCTCGCGGCCGACGAGCTGTTCTGGGCCAGCGCCATCATGTTCATCCTGCTCACCGTGACGGTCTGGTTCGCCACGCCGGTGCGCGGTGGCAAGGCGGCTTCAGGTGGCGACCACTGACGGCCGGCGCTGCACCACATGAGCGCGAGCAGCTAAGCTCGCGCCCATGTGGAAAAAACTGCGCATCCTCATCCTGCTGTTCATCCTCGCCACCGTGGCACTCAGTGCCTGGCGTGGCCAGGCGCGCGCCCGCGACTGGCACAACACCGTGCAGGTCGCCATCTTCCCCATCAACGGAGACGGCAGCGCCGCCGCAGCGAAACGCATCGCGGGCCTCACGGATGACAGCTTCCGCGACATCGAAGAATTCTTCGTCGAGCAGGCACATGCCCACGGTGTGCAGGAAACGCATCCCCTGCGTGTCAGCCTGCAGCCGGCCTTGAGCAGCTTGCCACCCAGCCCGCCGCGCGGCGGCAGTGCGCTCGACATCCTGCTGTGGAGCCTGCAGCTGCGCTGGTGGGCCTGGCAGCAACCCGACGGCAAGCCGCGCGCCAGCGTCCGCGCCTTCGTCATCTACTGGGACTCCACGCAGACCGATGGCCGCATCCCCGATTCGCATGGCATCGCCAAGGGGCAGATCGCCATCAGCAACGTGCACGCCCAGCAGGACATGCAGCGCACCAACAACGTGGTCATCACCCACGAGATCCTGCACACCATGGCCGCCAGCGACAAATACGGCCCCGACCTGATGCCGCACTTCCCCGACGGCTTTGCCGAGCCAGATGCCAATCCGCGCTATCCGCAGCGCCTGTGCGAAATCATGGCCGGCCGCATACCGCTGTCGGAATCGAAGCTGGAAATGCCTTACGCGCTGAAGGACTGCGTGATCGGGCCGGCTACGGCACGCGAGATCGGCATGACGCACTGACGGCGGAGGTCAGAGCCGTCATTCCCGCGGACGCGGGAATCCACAAGGGCTTTGCATTGGTAAAGCCGGTTTTCATCGTGATACATGCCAATCCTCGCTGCCGTGTACGCGCCTGCGGCACGCCTCTGGATTCCCGCGTTCGCGGGAATGACGGAGCTTGGGCTGTCGGTGGCCCGCTGCTTTGACGCCCCCCACCCCCGCTCCTATACTCGCCCGATGATAGAAACCGACAAGCTCCAGCCCGGCCGCCTCGTCTCGCCCGGCGCCGCCACGCCGCAGGAAGACGCCATCGAACGCGCCCTGCGCCCCAAGCGCCTCGCCGACTATGTCGGCCAGCAGAAGATCCGCGAGCAGCTCGAAATCTTCATCCACGCCACCAAGAACCGTGGCGAAGCGCTCGACCACGTGCTGCTGTTCGGCCCGCCCGGCCTCGGCAAGACCACGCTGGCCAACATCATCGCCGCCGAGCTCGGCGTGAACCTGCGCCAGACCTCCGGCCCCGTGCTCGAACGCGCTGGCGACCTCGCCGCGCTGCTGACCAACCTCGAAGCGCACGACGTGCTGTTCATCGACGAAATCCACCGCCTCAGCCCGGTCGTCGAAGAAATCCTTTACCCCGCGCTCGAAGACTTCCAGATCGACATCATGATCGGCGAAGGCCCGGCCGCGCGTTCCGTGAAGCTCGACCTGCCGCCCTTCACCCTGATCGGCGCCACCACGCGCGCCGGCATGCTCACCAACCCGCTGCGCGACCGCTTCGGCATCAACGCCCGCCTCGAGTTCTACACGCCGCAGGAGCTGGCCCTCATCGTCAGCCGCTCCGCTCGCCTGCTCGAGGTCGGCATCGACGACGAAGGCGCCTTCGAAATCGCCCGCCGCTCACGCGGCACCCCGCGTATCGCGAACAGACTCCTGCGCCGTTGCCGTGACTACGCCGAAGTGAAGGCCGACGGCCGCATCACCAAGGCCGTCGCCGATGCCGCGCTGGTCATGCTCGACGTCGACCACCTCGGCCTCGATCTCATGGACCGCAAGATGCTCAGCGCCATGCTCGAGAAATTCAACGGCGGCCCCGTCGGCCTCGACAACCTTGCCGCCGCCATCGGCGAAGCACCCGACACCATCGAGGACGTGCTTGAGCCCTATCTCATCCAGCAGGGCTATCTGCAACGCACACCGCGCGGGCGTGTCGCGACCCCGGCGATCTGGCGGCACTTTGGTTTGGTGCAGCCGCGCGGGGATGGGGCGGCGGATTTGTTTGAGGGATAAAGCAAAACGGATTTGTCGTGGAGAGTTGGATGAACTTTCTTGAGCAGTTAACTTTTGAGTGGTACGAGTATCAAGGCTACTTTGTAAGGCGAAATACTCTTGTTGGTGCTCGCGACAAGGGTGGATACGAATGTGAGTTGGATATCGTTGCTTTTCATCCAACAACGATGCACATAGTTCACGTTGAGCCCTCTATGGATGCACATTCTTGGAGTGAGCGAGAGCGTCGGTACTTAAAAAAATTTGAAGCCGGTCGCAAGTTCATACCCAGCATGATTCCCGGTTTTAAGCGTGGAATGGGAATTGATCAGATCGCATTGTTTGGGCTTTTGAAGGTAAGCCCACGCACCCAATTAGCTGGTGGCAGGGTCATGACGGTGTCAGAATTTCTTCATCCAGTTGTTCAAGAGCTACGTACTCAACGAGTTGCAAGCTCTGCCGTTCCCGAGCAATACCCGTTACTTAGAATGGTGCAGTTTATGTGTGAGTACTCAACCGTTTCTTTCGCAAATGGTGCGTAGAACGGATTGAGAACATGGCCCTCCTGCGCAGCTAGAGAGTTAACCCGCAAGGATGGTTCATGAGAGCCCACTGTTGCGAAAAGAAGAAGAGAGGGCGCGTTGTCAAATAGATGGATCGAGAGATACCGTAAGGGGGAGGAGCTTGCGGTCTGGCAAGAGCTCCATGAGCTCGGCCCTGTTTCACGCGGTTCCTCTATCGAGGCCGAAATCAGGCAGGTCGTGGACGAGTCCATGCGCAGGGTCAAGCAGAACGTCGAATTGCTGGCCAGTCGTCTGAACAGCGCGGGCTATGAGTTCGTGGACACGGGTTCCGATAGCTATGCCCATAACACACCGCACGTACCTCCGAGTAAGAACGCGCCGGCACTCGTCGGGTTCCTTGAAGCATTGATTGGCCCGTTGCCACTGACGCTTGTTGGCTGGATCGAGCATGTCGGTGATGTGAACTTCCTCGGCAATCATCCGGCCTGGCCAGAGCGCGACATGCAGACGGATGCGCTGGTTGTCGAGTTCGAGTTGAGTGCTTACGCAGATCGATATCCCGGCGAATCAGCCAGAAATTATTTCGAGGATGCGTTTCGCACCTGGAGCGAAGATGTTGCCGAGTATGGTGTCGAAACAGTCGGGCGCTTTGCGCTTCCATTCGCACCAGACGCGCTTCACAAGATCAATGTAAGCGGAGGGGAGTCGTACGGCATCTACATTCCTGACAACAGCGTGGATGCCACCTGCAGGATCGATGGGCGTGATGTGAGCTTCATCAACTATCTGCGTCGATGCTTTGCTTGTGGCGGGTTCCCGGGTGAGCCGTCTTTACCCGGGATACCTGAGCTCGCAAAGGGGCTGCTCCCTATCTAGTGCTTAGAGTGGATGTCCCGAAGCCATCCGCCGACCCCTCTCATGTTCAAGCTCCTTAAATCCCTTATCCAGCCGTCCGCCAAAGCCGCTCCTGCTGCAGACCTGATCACGGTTGCCCCACCATCGCAACTTGAAGCCCCCGGCGCTGCGGCATTCGATCTCTCGGTGGCGTTGCGCACCGAGAATGGTTTTCCCGTGATGGACTGGCCCGCCGCCGAACGCTGGGTAGAGAGCATCACATCGGACGAAGCACAGGCGCAGGCCTGGGCCGATTGCGAGCTGGCCTGGCTGGTGCATCTGCGCGATGCCTTGGGTAATGGCTACGAGTTGCGCAAACAGGATTCAGCAATCCTGCTGTCGTCACTGGAGCCGAATGTGGCGGAGGCGACGCTGGCTTTCGTCAACCGCACAGTGCAGCGCATCGTGCGCGTGCTCGACGGCGTCGCGGAGTCGCCAGCCTGGGGGCATGACATCCTCATCGTATTCGACGACCAGGAGTCGTACTACCGTTACGTGGCGCAGGTCTATCCGGCGGCGGGCGAGTTTGCGGCCAGCAGCGGCATGTACATCCATGCGGGCTGCGGGCATTTCGTGACGGTGAAGGATGACCTGCAGACCATCGAGCCGGTGATTGCGCACGAACTGACGCATGCCTGTCTGGGGCACCTGCCCATCCCGGCCTGGCTCAACGAGGGACTGGCGGTGAACACGGAGAACCGGCTGTGTCCGTCACCGCATGGCATGCCGGACGCGCGCCGGCAGCATGCGCGCCATCTGGCCTTCTGGGGCGAGCAGGAGATCCAGCAGTTCTGGTCGGGCAAGTCGTTCCTGCGCAATGACGAGGGCAACGAGCTGTCGTACGACCTTGCGCGCATCCTCGTGTCGCACTTTGCTGAGGACTGGGAGACTTTTCGCGGCTTTGCACGCGCAGCGGATCTTGCTGATGGTGGCGCTGCGGCGGCACGCGAGCATCTGGGCATGGATCTCGGCGACGCGGTGTGCGCGGTGCTGGAGCGTGAACCGGCTGGGGCCTGGGCGCCGCGTGCAGAGATGTGGAATAGCGAGCCGGAGCGCGGGGCGTTCTGATGGCGGACGATGCCCTTGGCGCGACAGCGGGCATGCAGAAGATTTCTTCGCTGTCGCTGGAAAAACACGAGGGGCCTTACGAGAAGTGGCCGCGGCAAACCCGGCTGTATGTGGATGGGCGCGACACGCAGCGGACTGTGCCGGGCTATGTGATCGAGGCGCAGTACCGTTGCGCGGCGGGGTATCTACTGGTGCTCTCGCAGGACTGCCTGTTCGAGGAGTCCTGCGATTGCGTGCTGCTCGATGAGCAGTTCAATACCCTTGCCGAGACGGGCTTGGGGGCAATGTATAGCTCCTTTCTCCTGGATACGCATTGGCCGATCTCAGCGACGTGTTTGCGCCTGCATTTCTACGGCAACTATTTTTATGACCTGCATATCGAGACCGGCATGCTCTTCAGCATGCCGGTGGCCCGGTCTCTGATGGATAGGGTGTGGCGCAGGCTGCGCGGAGGTGTTAACGCGTCGTCGTGCAATGCGTCTGAAGCAGAGACTCCGATCGGGCCCGCATGGAGCCTGAGGCTGTCGCCGTTTGATGACTACCGGAACAATCCGGTGTGCACGGCTGCCGTTCAGGATCAGGAGGCGAGATTGGAGAAGATCCGGGAGGCAGATCCGCAGGATTCCGGCGGGTCGTAGCGGCCCCGTATCAGACGCATCATGTCTTCCTCGCTCTTGCTCCGTACCGCCACGGTTGTTGATCTCGATCTCATCATGGAGATGGAGCGCGCCGGGTTTGCCGCGGGCGACAGCGAGGCGCGCGAGGTGTACGCACATCGCATCGTGCACTTTCCACAGGGATCGTTGATAGCGATGTGCGGTGAGCGTGTCGCGGGCTGTCTGTTTGCCGAGATTTGGGCAGACGATGTCGCGCTCGTGGCAGCGGACTTTGCGCTGGGCCACGACATCTGCGCGCGGCACGTGCCAACGGGCGAGGTGTTGTATCTCGCGTCGATGACACTGGCGCCGGCATTTCGCGGACGTGGCCTGGGCGGTGCGTTGCTGGAGGCGGGCATCGCGCACGTGGTGTTGAACCATCCGCAACTGCGCGCGGTTCTCCTGCTGGTCAATGAGGCTTGGACCTCGGCGCGCAGGATCTACACCGCAGCGGGCTTCACGGAGTGCATGCGCTTGCCGGGCTTTTTCCGGCCAGATGCAGAGACGGTGCAGGACGGTATCGTGATGCGTCGTCCTCGTTGAGGCTGTGCGTTAGCGGTTTGCCTGGAGGCGGCGCTTGCGCAGGGCCAGCACGCCCAGTCCACCCAGCAGCAGCATCCAGCCATGCGGTTCGGGCACGGCGGCGATGGTGGTGTTGATCCATTCGGTATAGGCAGGGGCGTAGGTGGCGCCGCCGATCGAGCCGAAGGAAGAAGCCGACAGCGAGTAAGGCGTCTGGCAGACGCCGCTGATGGCGACCGCGCAGGTCTGGCCGTGATACGAGGCGATGCCGTAGAGCAGCCATTGCCCGCCGGACTGGATGAACATGGGGCTGCCGGAGTCGCCGCTGCCGTATTGGGCTTCAGCGCTGGTGGCGCTGGAGGTGGGATAGGCGTTTTTGCCGCCGCCATCAAAATCGAACTCGACGATTTCCGTCAGGCCGGTGTAGCCAGCTGTGCCGCTGCTGTTGCTGTCGGCATAGAGCTTGTCGATGCGGTTGCTACCGATATAACGGGTGCCATAAGTGCCGTTCGTTTCGCCGCTAGCGCCGGTGCCGGTGTTGCCGAAGCCGACCATGGTGACCGTGCTGCCTGTTGCGGCCGCGCCGCTGTAGAGGTCGTAGCTGGTGGCACCGGTCGGCGCTGCTGTGGCGAGCTTGATGAGGGCGATGTCGTTGTTGTAGCGGCCGCTGCTGTCGGTGCTCCAGTTGAAGCCGTCGACGTAGATCGCTTCGGCGGCGACTGAGGTTTGCACGCCGTTGATGACGAAAGTGATGCTCAGGCTGGAGGGGTCGGTGATCGCGCCATAGGCGACATGGCCGGCGGTGAGGATGTAGCCGGAGCTGAGCAGCACGCCGGAGGCGCCACCCACTTCGACGACACCGGACCAGAACGAGCTGGTGTCCGCTCCCGAGCCGCCGACGATGGCGTGACTGGCGGGTGCGCCCAGACCGAGCGACAAGCCGAGCGCGCAGCCAAGCAGCGTGCGGCGCATGTGTTGTGTTGCCATCGTTCTCTCCCCTGTGCAGCCTTGTTGGTCAGGCTGTGCGCGGGAGGGTACATGGCCTGAATTGCGGGCTGCAACCTGCGCCATGTAAATGTTTTTCAAGCGCGTAGGCCGCTGCCGGATAGTCCGGCGAGCGGCCTGACAGGCTCAGTGCGCCATGCCCGGCATGGCGTGCTCCATCACCGGTGCAGCGCTCCCCATGACAGCCGGGTCGAGCATGCCGAAGATCATGGCGATGTGCGCCACCACCAGGAAGACGGCGACGAGGATGGCATGCAGGCGCAGCTTGCTTTCGTCGTCACGCCCGTGGCCGATGAGGCCGAGGTCGAGCAGGGCGAGGCCGCCGAGAGGGATGATGCCGGCGAGGTAGAAGCCGACGGCGATGACGTCGGCGGGCCCGCGCCATGTGCTGCTGCTGGTGATGGGCACGACGGCGTTGAGCATCAGGTAGACGAAGACCCCGGTGAAGTAGAGGCCGCCGGCAATGCTGGCGGCGCGGTTGATCTGCCGCAGTGTGCCGTGCAGCTGGCGTGTGAAGAGGATGAACAGTTCGGTGATGGCGACGGTCTCGGCGAGGATGACCGGGATGGCCATGAACAGGATCAGGTTCCAGGGTTGGTTGTCGGCGAGCAGCGCCATGTAGTGCGTCATGGACATGAGGAATCTCCGGAATGGTGGTTTGGCGGGCGTGACGGGGTCAGGCCTGCGGGATGCGGGGATGGGAGATGTGGCTCAGGCGCGCGGTGGGCGCAGGTCGGGCTGGATGCCGGGGCCGAGGGTCAGCACGACGGCATGCGCATGGCGTGGTGGTTCAGCACGCGGCAAGGGTTGCGCTGCGAACGCCGGAGTGACGGCAGGCATCTGGCAGCACGCCAGATCGCCATGACAGGTCGCGATACTGATCGGGGTTTTGCTGCTTTGATCGGTGTGACAGGCGGCCAGGGCGGGTGAAGCGTCCCCCGCTGCGACGCGTGGCATGCCGTCAGCGAGGCTGGTGCTGGTCTGCGCGATGAGCAGCAGCACGAGCAGGAGGATGAGGAGCGGGTGGCGCTTCATGCCTGCAGTCTAGGGCGGCATGAAGACTTGGCTTTGACGACGCTCAGTTCCGCTGCGTCAGCGGCGTTCTTTGGCTTCCCGTCGCAGCAGGCGCAGTTGCGCCAGCACCGCCGGTACGTAGTACTGCGTTTCGGCGTAAGGGGGGATGCGACGGCCGTGTTTCATGACGGCGCCTTCGCCCGCGTTGAAACCGGCGAGGGCGAGCTGGACGTCGTTGTCGAAAGTGTCGAGCAGCCAGGCGAGATAGCGGGCGCCGCCGTAGAGGTTCTGCTGCACGTCGTAGGCATTGCGCACACCGAAGCGCTGCGCGGTCTGCGGCATGAGCTGGGTGAGGCCCATGGCGCCCTTGGGCGAGCGGGCCTTGGGGTTGTAGCGGCTTTCGACGGCGATCAGCGCGGCGAGCAGGGCGGGCTCGATGCGGTGGGCGTTGGCGGCGGTTTCGATGTGTGGCATCAGCCAGCCGGGTGGGCGGCGCAGCACGTCGAACTGGCGGGCCTGTTCGATGCCTTTGGGCCCGTTGGGGTCGCGCCAGAAGAGGCGTGCGCGCGGGTCGTCCTTGCGGTCGGTGAAGTTGGTGACGCCGTTCTCGTCGACGAAGGTGTAGATGTTGCCGGCGAGCGCCGACCCGCCGGCTGCTAGCAGCAGGCAGGCGGCAGAGAGCCGGATCAGCAGTGAGGATTTCAGACGGCGCATCAAGGCGTTAACGGGCAGAAGGCGCGTAAGTTTGCACGAGGATTGTGTCGGGCGCTGTGCGGCGCTCGTCGGCAAACCGGTTTTTCTGCGGAAATCAGTGCGGTTTGGCCGCTTTTCTGGCGGGTTTGGCGCTGTTTCCGGGTGCGGGCTTGAGGCAGTCGGTGGCCATGCCGCGCGGAAATTGCCGGGCGGCTTCGATATCGCCCATGACTTTCCGCCAGCGGCCATCGGCCAGCATGTGGGTCAGGGTGCTGTCGATGCGTGGCCCCCAGTCAGCATGGTGGGTGCGCAGCACGAGGTAGGCCTGCATGGTCCTGACCGGTTGTGGCAGGGGGTGGATGCGTTGCTCGAGTTGCAGTTCGCGCAGTTTGGTCCGGCCGATGCTGTCGATATCCAGCACCACGTCGATGCGGCCAGCGTCGAGCATGCGGAACAGCTGGGTGGCGGTGGCAGCACGTTTGAAGCTGGGGCCGAATTCCCGCGCAGCCGATTCCGCAACGCGGGTGCCCAGTACGACGCCGATGCGGTGGCTGGGCAGCTGTGCTGGCAGTGTTCGCCAGGCCGGGTCGACGCGCACGAAGGCCAGCAGGGTGGCGCAGGCAGCCGGGCCGATGAGCTGCACCTTGTCGCGGAAAGTCTCGACAGCGCCGGGCTGGCGGAAAGCTTCGATGTCGGTTTCGCCGCTTTCGAGCATGCGCAGGCCGCGTTCCGGCGGGTAGAGGCTGACGCCGGGCTGGAAGCCGGCATTGCGCAGCAGCGCTTCGACGGCGGGTTGATAGACGCCGAGCTGGTTCGACATGCTGACGCGGATCTCCTGCGCGGCCAGCGGCAGCGTGAAACCGCCGTACAGGATCAGTGCAGTGAGCGTGCGGATGGTGAGGTGGCCGAGGTGAGCGAATGCGTTCTGCATCACGGCATTTACGGCCGTGCGCGCATGGGGTTGAAGCCGCCCGCCGGTTTTTGTCAGGCAATGGCCGAGACCACCAGTCGGCGCCCGAACAGGGATTGCGCGGAGCCGGCCTGTTGCCAGAAGTCCCGCTCTTCGTGCGTCCGGGCGCGCCGGATGCGCGACTTGCAGTACAGCAGGGCGGGCCATCCGATCAGCCATTCGGCGAGATTGCGGGGTTTGCGTTCAGCCACGGCGTGCAGGCGGATGCAGGAGAAATTGCTCAGCTTCAGATAGGTGTAGAGCTGGGCGAATGACCATGGGGTGATGTGCATGTGCGCCCCGTGGACGATCTTTCCGGCCAGGCAGGGAAAGCTGGGGAAGAAGCCGCGCAACAGGTACTGCAGTCTGGCCGTGGGGTACCAGGTGTTGGGCGTGGTGACGATCAGCATGCCGCCGGGCACGAGACGCTCGCGGGCGCTGCTGAAAAAGAGTTCGGGGTTGCCGAAGTGTTCGATGCCTTCGCAACACACCATGGCTTCATAGCGGGCGTCGGTTTCAGGCAGGCCACGATCGAGGTTCTTGTGCCAGAAGCTGCGATAGCCTGCGGGTTGGGTGGCAAAGAGGTCGATGCCGTCGACCGCGCAATGGAAATCGAGTGCATCGCGCAGCCAGCCTGTGCCACTGGGTGCGTCAAGAACGCTGCGCGGCTTTCTCGCGTTGAGGAGTCGCGCGACGACCGGACGGTAATGTTTGGTTGGGTCGTTCCATTCAGCGGGCTTTGCAGCACCGATGCCGGGCTCTTCGCCAGCAATCGTGAATGGGAACGCTGCGCGCAGGGCGCGGCCACGGAACGGCATGATTGTCTCTCTCCATTGTTGCTGTCTTGTGCGGGCCCTTTGATCAGGGCCTCTGGCGAACTATGGATTCAACGTTACACGCGTGGTTTTTGCGCTCGTACACCAGACTGGCGCAGAGCGTTAAATGCTTCCTGTAGGCCACAGCAACGGATTCTGCCCAGATGAACAGGCCTGATCCGAACGCCTGGTTTCAGCATTCCGTCACCCTGGTGGAGCGGGTTTTTTGACTGGCTTGCTGGTCGGCTTCGTTGCGGGTCTGAGGCAATCCGTGGTCATGCCCTGCGGAAATTGCCGGGCCTGTTCGACGGCCGCCATGGCTTTGAGCCAGCGACCATCGGCGAGCATGCGAGCCAGTGCCTTGTCGATGCGCGGCCCCCAGTCATCATGATGCTGGCGCAGCGCAAGGTAGGCCTGAATAAAGCGGACGGGTGGGTGCAGGGCGCGGAGCTGACCATCCAGCTGCAATGCATGGATCTGCGCAAAACCGATGCTGTCGAATTCCAAAGCCATGTCGATACGGTCGGCAGCAAGCATCTGGAACAACTGGGCTGGCGTGGTGACACGTTTGAAGTCGGGGCCGAACTGCCTGAGTGCGGCCTCTTCGGCTGCGCGACTACCAAGCATGACGCCAATTCTGTGTGCGGGCAGTTGGCCCGGTACTGACTTCCAGTCGGAGTCGGCTCTTACAAAGGCCAGCAGCGACGCGCAAGCGGCCGGGCCGACGAGGCGCACACGCTTGCCCAGCGCCTGCACGCCACTGGGTATGCGGAAGGCTTCGATGTCGATATCGCCGGCTTCGAGCATGCGTATGCTGCGTTCGGAGGGATAAAGACGTGTGCTGGGTTGAAAGCCGGCTTCGCGCAGCAACGCTTCCACGGCCGGTTGGTAGTCACGGAGCGCATCCGTGACGTTCACGCGGATCTCTTCCGCCGCCAGTGGCTGGGTAGCGGCGCAGAACAGGAGCAGCGTGGCGAGTGCGCGGACGTGCTTCATCGAAGATCAGCGGTGTGTGGAAGCTGGAATTTACGACATCAGTGTATGCGAGCTTGATGTGGGATGGGCTGCGGGTGTTCAGCCCAGGAAAGGTTTCAGGGTCTCCCAGCACAGCTTGGCGAGCAGGCTGATGGCGAGGATGAGGAACAGGCGGCGGATCCACTGGTTGCCGCCCTTCATGGCCAGCCGTGCGCCGAGCATGGCGCCGGCGATGCTGGCGATGCCCATGGGGATGGCGTAGTGGTAGAAGACCATGCCGGTGGGGATGAGGAAGGCCAGCGCAGCGAGGTTGGTGCCGAAGTTGACGACCTTGGCGCAGGCGGTGGCGCGCAGGAAGTCGAAGTGGAAGCAGCGCACGAACAGGAACAGCAGGAAGCTGCCAGTGCCGGGGCCGATGAAGCCGTCGTAGAAGCCGATGACGAAGCCCAGCAGCAAGCCGCGCCGCAGTTCGACGGGGGTGATCTCGCGGCTTTCGTCCTGCTGGCCGAACTGGGGGCGGAACCAGGTGTAGGCGAGCATGACGGCCAGCACGACGATGACGATGGGCCGCATCCAGCTGCCGGGCACCAGGCTCATGAGGCTGACGCCGACCAGCGCGCCGATGAAGGCAGCGGCCGCAGCGCGCCACAGCAGTTTCCAGGGCAGATCCATGCGCAGGGCGTAGTGCCGCATCGAGGTGGCGTGGCCGAAGATCGAGGCCAGCTTGTCGGTGCCCATCAGCTGTGCCGGCAGGGCCGTGGGCAGGGTGGCATAGAGGCCGGGCACGAGGATCAGGCCACCGCCGCCGACGGCCGCGTTGATGGCGCCGGCGATGAAGGCGATGGGGAGCAGTACAAGGAGTTCGGTCGGCATGGGCGGGGTACGGCGCGGGTCGCCTCGTAAGGACTGCGGGGCGCTGGGGCGTGTGGGGGCGTTGGGGAGCAGGCCTGGCGATTTTATCGTTTCTGGCCGTCACCAGTGGGGGCTATCATCCCTGCATGCGCTCACTGATCGCCCGTTTTGACCGGCCCTGGATCTTGCTGTTGCTGACCGTGTTGTTCTGGTCGGGGAACTGGGTTGTGGGCCGTGGCTTCCGCGGCGAGGTGCCGCCCGTGGCCCTGGCGTTCTGGCGCTGGGTCATCGCCTTCGTCTGCGTGCTGCCGCTGGCCTGGCCGCATCGGGCGCAGCTGAGGCCAGCCTGGCGGTCTCACTGGGGCGTCCTGTGCCTGTTAGGCCTGCTCGGTATAGCCGGCTACAACACGTTGGCCTACCTGGGCCTGCAGACCACCACGGCCACCAATGGCGTGCTGCTCAATTCCTTCATCCCCATCGTCATCATCGGCTTGTCCTGGGCCTTCCTCGGCAAGCGCCTGCGTAGTGGTGAGAGCGCCGGTGTGGCCTTGTCGCTGCTCGGTGTCCTCATCATCGTGGCGCACGGAGAGCCGGCACGGTTGGCGAAACTTGTTTTCAACCCGGGTGACCTTTGGGTGATGGCCGCTGTGCTGGCTTGGGCGGGCTACACGGTGCTGCTGCAGTTCCGCCCGGCAGGGCTGCATCCGGCGGCCTTGCTGGCCAGCCTGACGGTGGTGGGCCTCGTCTGCCTGCTGCCGTTCTACTTGCACGAGATGCTGGGCGGGCGTCACATCCATGTTTCGGCCGCGTCGCTGGCTGGTATTGCCTACACCGGAATTTTCCCGGGCTTCCTCGGCTACGTGTTCTGGAACCGGGCGGTCGCACAGGTCGGTGGCACGGTGGCGGGCCTGTACATCCATGTGATGCCGGTCGCGACGCCCCTGCTGTCGGCACTGTTCCTCGGCGAAGCGCCGCAGGCGTACCACTTTGCCGGCATGTTGCTGATACTTGGCGGCATCTTCGTCGCCACGCGCCGGGTTCAAGCCACTTAGCACTTTAGTCGTAAAGGGGAGATGGCCGAACTCCACAAACTGCAGCCGGATCAGCTCAAACTGGGTGAGGCCCTGCCGTGGGACGTGCTGGAGGCCGGTGGCACCTTGCTCCTGCGCAAGGGCTACGTATTGCAGAGTGAAGTGCAGCGCGAGGAGTTGCTGGAGCGCGGCATGTATGTCGACGCCGCCGAATACCGGGCGCACGAGAGCAAGACACGCGTCGCGGTCTACGACCCCATGTACCTGATGGAAGCCGTGCAGGCTCGCCTGGCCTGGCTGCTGGAGGCGCGGCCGCGCGATGGCAGTTTCGTGGGCGAGGTGCGCAACCTCGTCGAGCAGGTCAACCAGCTCGCACAGCGCAGCCCCGATCTGGCGATCGCCGCGATGCAGGTCCTTGAACACCGCAACTACCCGATTGCCCACAGCATGCATACGGCGGTGCTGGCCTGTCTGCTGGCGCGCCGCGCCGGCTGGGACGACGACAAGCGCGAGACCATGCTGTGCGCCGCGCTGACCATGAACATCGCGATGATCGACCTGCAGCTGACCCTGCGCAACCAGAAGGAAAATCCGACGGCCGAGCAGCGCGCGCGCATCAACGACCACCCGGCCGAGAGCGCCAAGGCCCTGATGGCCTGCCGTGTGGATGACAACGAATGGCTGCGTGCGGTGCTCGAACACCACGAATTGCCGGACGGCACGGGCTACCCGCGCCATGTGAAGAACCCCAGCGAACTGGCCCTGCTCATCAACGCCTGCGACATCTTCGCCGCCAAACTGAGCCCGCGCGCCTACCGCAAACCCGTGGTGGGCAGCGAGGCAACGAAGATCCTGTTCACCAAGCTGGGCCAGAACCCGGCCAATCCCTGGCCCGGCATGCTGGTCAAGGAGGTTGGCATCTACCCGCCCGGCACCCTGGTCAAACTCGTCAATGGTGAAATCGGCGTGGTGTACATGCGCGGCCCAACTGCCAAGTCACCGCTGGTGATGGGCCTCATCAACAGCAAGGGCATGCCTTTCCTGGAGCCGGTGCAGCGCAAGACCGACGAGCCCGGCTGTGGCGTAGCGGCTGTGATGCCGCTCGACAAGGCCTTGGTCGGGCTCAACTTCGAACAGATCTGGTGCCGGAAAAAGCCCTGAAACGAGGCTCTGGCGGCGTTGCGCCGCCTTGCCGTACGGACGATGTACTGTCTTCGTCGGCGCGCCTTGCCAGCCCCTCGTTTCAGGGCTTTTTCGTGTCGGGCTGGCTCAGATCGCGTAGTTGACGATCAGCGGCGCGTGGTCCGAGAAGCGCTGATCCTTGTAGACCGAACAGGCTTTCACCTTGGCCGCGATGCCCGGCGTGGTCAGCTGGTAATCAAGCCGCCACCCCACGTTATTGGCCCAAGCCTGACCACGGTTCGACCACCAGGTGTAGCTGTCGCCCGTCGTCTCGGGATGCAGCTGGCGGTATACGTCGACCCAGCCCAGCTCGTCCTGCACGCGCGTCATCCAGGCGCGCTCTTCGGGCAGGAAGCCAGAGTTCTTCTGGTTGCTCTTCCAGTTCTTGAGGTCGATCTCCTGGTGCGCGATGTTCCAGTCGGCGCAGACGATGACTTCGCGGCCGCTGGCGTGCAGCGCGGCGAGACGCGGGTAGAACAGGTCCATGAAACGGAACTTGGCTTGCTGGCGCTCTTCGCCGCTTGACCCTGAGGGCATGTAGAGGGACACGACCGTCAGTTTCTTGTCACCATGATCGAAATCGGTCTGGATGTAGCGGCCTTCGGCATCGAACTCGGCATTATCGATGCCGCGCGAGATGGCGCCGGGCTGGCGCACGTAGAGTGCCACGCCGCTGTAGCCACGCTTTTCGGCGCAGAAGAAATGGCCCGTGTAACCGGCCGGGTTGAGCATGTCGGCAGTCAGGTCGGCCTCCTGCGCTTTGACCTCCTGCAGGCAGACGACATCGGCGTTCTGGGCCGGCAACCACTCGAAGAAACCCTTGGTGGAAGCGGAGCGGATGCCGTTGAGGTTGGCAGTGATGACGCGTAACATCGGGCAAATCCCATCAGAAAGATTGATCGTGCATTTTAGTCGTGAGTTTCTGGGCCTTGCGGTCCGCAAGGGTGTGTTGCGTTTCGGCGAGTTCAAGACCAAGGCAGGTCGCCTGTCACCCTATTTCTTCAATAGTGCGTTGTTTGATGATGGTGAATCATTCGGCGAACTCTGTGGTTACTACGCACGTGCCATCCGCGACAGCGGCCTGGCGGTCGATACCCTGTTCGGCCCGGCCTACAAGGGCATCCCGCTTGTCGCAGGCACGGCCATGCAGCTTGCCGCGCAAGGCGTCAATCTGCCATTCTGTTTCAACCGCAAGGAAGCCAAGGATCACGGCGAAGGCGGCACCCTCGTTGGCGCACCCCTCAAGGGCCGCGTGCTGGTGCTCGACGACGTGATCTCGGCAGGGACTTCGGTGCGTGAATCGGTCGAGATCATCCGTGCGGCAGGTGCCGAACTGGCAGGTGTCGTGATCGCGCTGGACCGCATGGAACGTGGCACGGGCGACAAGAGTGCCGTGCAGGAAGTGCGTGATTCTTTCGGTGTACCGGTGGTGGCTGTGGCCAGCCTCACCGACTTGTTGGGATTCCTGGCCGACAGCCCGCAGATGGCGGCACAACTGGAAGCCGTGCAGCGTTACCGCGACACCTACGGTGTTGCCTGAGAGAGAAAACCGATGCCCAAGCACTGGTGGAGTCTTGCAGTCCTGGCCTTTTTTGCAGGTGGCGCCTATGCGCAGGGCTCAGCGCCGGCGCGTACCTACTGCTGCGCGGACAACAACGGTCGCAAGATCTGTGGCGATACCCTGCCGCAAGTCTGTTACGACCGTGCTTACACCGAACTCTCCGGCTCCGGCCGCGCGGTGCGCGAAATCGCTGCACCGATGACGGCCGAGCAGCGTGCCAAGTACGACGCCGAACTCAAGGCTGCGCGTGAGCGTGCCATCCGCGAAGCTGAAGCCAAGCGCCGCGATCGTGTGCTGCTCGACAGCTACGCCCGCGTCGAAGAGATCGACGCCCGCCGTGACCGCGAGATCGCCAGTGTCGAGGCCGACCTCAAGCGCGCCCGCGCGCTGGAAACTGACTTGATGACCAAGCGCACTGCGCTCGAAAAGCTCAAGCCTGCAACGGGCCAGATTCCGCGTGACGTGGCCGAAGACCTGGTGACCAACACCGGCGAACTCGCCGCCACCCGCTCGGTCATCGACAGCAAGCAGCGTGACATCGAAGCCATCCGCAACCGCTTCGAGATGGATCGCACGCGCTTCATCGAACTGTCTGCCGCCAAAGGCAAGCACTGACCGGTTGCGGCGTGCAAGGCGCCGCAGCTTTCCATGCACTTCAACGACGACCGTTCATCGCCTTGGCGATACGCTCATCGTCCGTCTTTCATCCCCTTGTCATCAGACTTTCGGGCAAGCGTCACGAACCTCGGGGCATAGTTCCAGCCTTGTGTGCCCACGAGGCGCATGATTCCTCAAGATTGTTGCACCGCAAGGCTTTGCGGCGGGTTGCTAAGGGGTTTCATCAGGCGTGACAGGGTTTGCATCACACGCGAGATTCCGCTTTAAACCTTTCGCGAAATGGTTCGTTATAGAGCTTGTGGGCAGTCGGAATTTTCCGGCTGACTGCAACGGACCAGAACCCTGGCGGGAGAACTCAACATGGCGGTGAAGATCATGGATATGAGAACCGGCGAAACCCTTACCGATGCAGAACGTTACGGCGACGAAGTGCTGAACGCGAACTGGTTGTCTCACCCGGCCCTGGCGCTGGGCCTGCAGACCCAGGCCACGCAGGCCAAGCACGAGGCGGCGCTGTTCACCGATATCGACGGCTTCCTGGCGCGCCTCTACAGCGCGCAGGAATGATCGTTGTGCCCGACCGGCCCTGCGGGGCCGGCTGCACCGTCGTGGCTGCTCGCCCGGCGGTTCATCACAGCGCGTGAGTGCGGTCGCCGCGCGCAAATCCCCTCAGGGGCTCCTCCAGACCGCGGCCCAGTGCCAGCACCTTGAACACCTCCCCCATGTCATGTGCGCCGATCAGGCGTTGCAGTGCGCGCGAAGCACGCAGGTAATCCGCGCTGTCCGTCTCGCCGCGTAGCGTCAGCCTTTCCAGCACCCCGCAATTGACCAGGAAGCTCGCCTGCGTCGTGTAACCCAGCACTTCCAGTCCAGCCGCAAAGCCGGCTTCGGCACAGGCCGTGAAATCCACGAATGACGTGATGTCGTTGAGCCCGGGCCAGCGAAAGAACTCCGTGTGCGCACGATGGCGGTAGTAGCACTGCAGCGTGCCCTGGCTGCGTGAAGGCAGGTAGTACTCGGCGGCGGGGTAGCCGTAGTCGACGAGCAGCAGGGCGCCTTGTTGCAGGCAGCGCGCCCACTCGGCGATCCATGCCAGGGCCGACGGGCAGATCTCGCTGACATACGCGCCCGACGACGGTGAGGTGACCGGCAGCTTCTCCACGGCGGCGGCGAGTTGCGCTGACAGCGGCCGCGCCGCATCGACCAGTTGCTCGCCCGCCAGCCCCACGCCCAGTTCTTCGCAGCCACCGTCGCGCCAGCGCAGGCGATGCACGGGCATGACGTCGAGCACTTCGTTGGCCACCACGCAACCGCTGAACGTCGCGGGCATGGCATCCAGCCAGCGCACGCGGTCGACGAGGTGCGGCACGCGCGTCCGCAGCGTTTCGCGCTGGCGTTCGCGCAGCTCGCCGCTCAGTTCGAGGATGTCGTAGTGCGTCGGTAGCGCACCGAGGGATTCGAGCGTGGCGAGCAGGTCGGCCGCCAGCAGGCCGGTGCCGGCGCCGGCTTCGAGCAGATGCGGCGACGATTGCCCCATCACGTCCGCCACTTGCGCCGCGAGCGCTTCGCCGAACAGTGGTGAGATCTCCGGCGCGGTGACGAAGTCGCCATCGCTGCCGAACTTGCGCGAGCCGCCGCTGTAGTAACCGAGCCCCGGTGTGTAGAGCGCCAGCGCCATGTAGTCGGCAAAGCTGATCCAGCCGCCAGCCTCAGCGATGTGCTGGCGGATCTGCGCTTCGAGTGCTTCGGAGTGCGCCAGCGCATCGGCACCGGGCGTTGGCAGCGTATTGATTTCTTTCATGGGGCGGATTGTAGGACCGAACGTTGCTGCACATCCGCAGGTGGTTACAATCGTGCATGACTCCGAAACCTGCTGCCCCGGGCTTTTCCACCGCGCCCGCTCCCACGCAGCTGCCGATCTTCCCGCTGGGCAACGTGCTGCATCCCGAAGGACGCATGAAGTTGCGCATCTTCGAAGCGCGCTACATGGACATGATCGGTGAGTGCATGCGCAACGAAGCGAACTTCGGCATCTGCCTCATCGACCAGGGTCGCGAAGTGGGCGAGGCGGCGACGCCGCATGAGGTAGGCGTCGAAGCGCACATCATCGATTGGGACATGACCCAGCCGGGTCTGCTGCACATCACGGTGCGCGGCGGGCGACGCTTCCGCATCCGCAATCACCACGTGACGGAGCGTCACACGGTTGCGGCCGAGGTCGAACTGGTTGACACAGGACTCTGCGGTTGTGGCACCCAGATTCGTGGCGATGCAGTCGCTGCTGCGACTCATCGCGGCAGACAAGGGGCGGGAGGTGATTGCCGAGCCGCATGCGTTCGACGAAGCGAACTGGCTGGCGTTCCGGTTTGCGGAGATCCTGCCGATACCGCCGCTGGCGCGGCTCAAGCTGCTGGAGCTGGACGACGCCGACATGCGCCTGACCATCATCCATCAGTACTTGCAGGAGCACGGCCTCATCAAATGAGGCCGTGAAGGCGATCAATAGCTGATCAGGACGGACGTTGCAGTTGTGAGGACAGCGAATCGTCCCAGGTCACCAGACCCAGTTCGCGCAGTCGGCGCAGGTTTTCTTCGGCGCCATCGCCGAGTGCTGCCTGCAGGTTGGAGAGCGGCTTGTGTCCATCAACGAGAATCAACAGCGAACGCAAGCGTGCATCAAGTCGCATGGCGCGCGTGCGGATTTCCGTTGCGCCGGCTTCTGTCTTGAGGGGAATCACGTTGGTATCCAATCTGATGTATCCGACAAACATGTGAGGGAGTTCGTAGGGATACCTTAGCTGTCCACGATGTGCACATGCATCAGGAAGAACCCCTGCACCACGCGTAATTCTTCACGAAAGAATTGTCGAAATTTTTCTGACACGCGTCACTGCAGGGGCACTGCGTGAAACATGTCTCAGAGTATCTGTGCGACCTCGTCGAATGACAGACGCGGGCCGCGCGGATGTGCCCCGCCTTCGGCGCCATAGCCGAGGTTGATCAGGAAGTTGGCGCGCCAGCGACCATCGGCGAAAAACTCTGCGTTGACCTTGTCGGCATCGAAGCCACCCATGGGCCCGCAGTCGAGTCCCAGCATGCGTGCGGCGATGATGAAGTAGGCGCCTTGCAGGGTGCCGTCACGCAGGCCGACTTTGTCGGCGAGCGCCGGATTGGCTTCATACATGGGGCGTGCGTCATACGCCGGGAATTGCGTCGCGAGATGTTCGTAAAAGCGCGCATCGGTGGCGACGATGATGGTCACCGGAGCGACCATGGTCTTCTCCAGGTTGCCGGCCGACAGCGCCGGGCGCAGACGTTCACGCGATTCCCTGGACTTGAGGAACACGAAGCGGCCTGCCTGGCTGTTCATCGAGGTCGGTCCCCACTTCATCAGCTCGCGGATTTCGCGCAGCGTGTCATCGCTGACTTCACGGTCGCTGAAGCGGTTGAAGGTGCGCGCGTTACGGAAGGCGATGTCGTAGGCTTGTTCGGGCAGGGGGAAGCTCATGCGGGTTCTCCGTCAATCAACTGGTGGATCTGTGCTGCAAAAGCGGCGGGCTGGCCATAGACGCGTGCGTGGTCGAGCCGCATCAGGCGCTGTTCGTGTTCGAGGATGAAGGTGGGGAAGCCGCGTCCGCCGCTGGCTTCGAGCAGGGTGCGCGCCTGGTGTACGGCTGTCGGCATCTGGCTGGCCTGTGCCGTCAGCGCGGCGCTGAAGGCCTTGCTGTCCAGCCCGCCTTCCCCGGCGAGCGCGAGCAAGCGGTCAGCTTGTGTGACGTCCTGCCCGGCGACGTAGTGCGCATGCTGGATGGCTTCGAGCATGACGAGGCCGGCGCCGTCGCGACACTGCTCGGCCGCCATCACGGCGCGAGCCGGCAGGTTGGAGTCGAGCACCATGTCGTCGTGGCTGCGCAGGCGTGCGATATAGGCTTCGCCAAAGCGCACGCCGGCCAGTTGCGCAATGCGCTGGTCGGCATCGACGATATGGCCGCGCCAACCCGCATCGAGTGTTTTCGGCTGTTCAAACAGAAGGCCCGGGTGCAGCTGCAGGGCGAGGCGTGGGCCCAGCGTGTCGCGCACCGCGCGTAGCATGGGCTGGGCGGCATAGCACCAGCCGCACAGGGGGTCGAAGATGTAATGCAGGGTGGATGGCATGTTCTGCGTATTCCGACAAAGCCACGGCTACCCGCAGGATAGCCACTGGGTCAGGCCGCACTCTACCTGCGTCATGCGGGCAGAAACAGCGCGCAGGCCGCAATGGGTCGTTGCATTTCTACGAACAATCGCGCCTGGCTACCGGCCGCATTGGTGCTGCTGGTGCAACAGCGGGTTGCATTTCGATGGCTTCTGGCGGGCGCTTGCAATCCGTATCTTGCAGTCATGTGACGCGGCAACGTCGCCGGCAGCAAGGCGAGGCGTCCTGAGCAACGCACAACTCCAATCCGCAATCCCAACCCATCAGTTCCCTTCGGAGGCTTTCATGAACAACTCTCTTCACCTCGCTGGCCGCATCCTGCTGGCCCTCATCTTCGTCATCAGTGGCTTCGGCAAGCTCGCCGACACCGCAGGCACCGCCGGCTACATGGCTGCCATGGGTGTGCCGACCTTGCTGCTGTGGCCGACCATCGCGCTTGAGGTACTCGGCGGCCTGGCCATCATCGCGGGCTTCCAGACGCGCTGGGCTGCGCTTGCACTGGCTGGCTTCAGCGTGGTTTCGGGCGTGATCTTTCACAGCAACTTCGCGGATCAGATCCAGCTCATCATGTTCCTCAAGAACCTCGCGATGGCCGGCGGCTTCCTGTTGCTGGCAGCGAGCGGCGCCACGGCGCTGAGCGTGGATTCGCGCAAGGCCTGATCCGGGGCGCGCACTGGAAACAGGCAGGCAGTGTGACCTGCGCCCCGAGCTGGGGCGCAGGTCACATTGCCGCGATGCAGTCCATTTGGCGTAAAGCCGCGCCAGACAAAGATCCCCGTCAATACGGACGTATTGGCACAGTCACTGCTTGATTTCAGTGTCAGGCCTGAGCAGGTCTGAAGGTGCTGCAGCAGATATGGAATCTGGTGCGGTGCGCAACGACAAAGGCGTTCACGACTTCCTGTTTTCCGACAGGGGTCCTGAGCGCCTTTTTTTGTGCCGTTCAAAAAAACACACAGAGGAAAGACATGTCCTACCTTGCACCAACCGAGTTTGTTACCAAGATGGTGGACGCCGGAGAGTCGAAGATCTTCATGTTGACGCGTGACACCGTCGTCCGTGCCTACATGGCCGGCGCCATCCTGGCCCTTGCCGCAGCATTCGCCGTCACCATCAACGTCAACACCGGTCAGCCGCTTGCTGGCGCCGTGCTGTTCCCTGTGGGCTTCTGCATTCTCTACCTGCTCGGCTTCGACCTGCTGACCGGTGTGTTCACGCTGTGCCCGCTGGCCTGGCTCGACAAGCGCCCGGGCGTCACTATCGCCGGCATCCTGCGCAACTGGACGCTGGTCTTCATCGGCAACTTCGCGGGTGCCTTCACCGTGGCTGTCATGATGGCGATCATCTTCACCTTCGGTTTCGACACGCCACCCAACAAGATCGGCGAAGCCATCGGTCACATCGGTGAAGGTCGTACCGTCGGTTACGCCGCACACGGCGCTGCCGGCATGCTGACCCTGTTCATCCGCGGTGTGCTGTGCAACTGGATGGTGTCGACGGGCGTCGTCGGCGCGATGGTGTCGACGAATGTGACCGGCAAGGTGCTGGCGATGTGGATGCCCATCATGGTGTTCTTCTACATGGGCTTCGAGCACTCCATCGTCAACATGTTCTTGTTCCCCTCGGGCCTCATGCTCGGTGGCAACTTCTCGATCTACGACTACATGGTCTGGAACGAGATCCCCACCGTGGTCGGCAACCTCGTCGGCGGCATCACCTTCGTCGGCCTGACGCTGTACTCGACCCACGTGCGCACCGCGCCCAAGCGCAACGCAGCCTGATGCACCACGACACCCGGCGCAGCGCGCCGGGTGTCCTGTGTGTCCCCAGTGCCGTATCCTCCGCAGCTCGTGCCACGCAGGCGTAGCCCATGTCCGCCACTCTCGTGTTGTCTGTCGGCCAGTATTCCGACAAAGGCCGCAAGCCCGCCAACCAGGACTTCCACGCCTTCTGCGCGCCGCCAGAGCCGCAGCTGAGCGAGAAGGGCATTGCCATCGCGCTGGCCGATGGCATCAGCAGCAGCGAGGTCAGCCACATCGCCAGCGCCTCGGCGGTGCGCAGCTTCCTCGACGATTACTACTGCACCTCGGAAGCCTGGTCCGTGAAGACCGCGGCCGAGCGTGTCCTGCAGGCCAACAACTCCTGGCTTTACTCCCAGACGCGCCAGAGTGCATTTCGCTACGACGCCAATCGTGGCTACGTCTGCACCTTCTCCGCGCTGGTTATCAAGTCGGCGACGGCGCATGTCTTCCACGTCGGCGACAGCCGTGTGCACCACCTGCGCAACGGCACGCTGGAACAGCTCACCGAAGATCACCGCCAGATCGTTGGCGAAGAGCGCGTCAGCCATCTCAGCCGCGCGCTCGGCGCCAGCCAGCGTCTCGAAGTCGACTACAACAGCCTCGCACTGGAGCCCGGCGACGTCTTCCTGCTGACCACCGACGGCGTGCACGAATACGTGTCGCCCGTGCAGATGCTCGAACTCGTGACGCAACACGCGGCCGATCTCGACGCCGTCGCTGCCGCCATCGCGAAGCTCGCGCTGGCGCAGGGCAGCGATGACAACCTCACGGTGCAGGTGGTGCGTGTCGACAGCCTGCCCGCGCGCAACACCGCCGAACTGCGCCAGCAATGGAGCGAGCTGCCGCCCGCGCCGATTCCCGAAGCGCGCTCCGTACTCGATGGCTACCGCATCATCCGCGGCCTGCACGCCAGTCATCGCAGCCACATCTTCCTCGCCGAAGACGAGGAGAGTGGCGAGCGCGTGGTGCTCAAGGTGCCCGCCATCGACCTGCGCAACGAGCCGGTCTACCTCGAACGCTTCATGCTCGAAGAGTGGATCGCGCGCCGCCTCAACAGCGCGCACGTGCTCAAGGCCTGGCCTTCCACACGCACGCGCAGCAGCCTCTACGTCGTCACCGAATACATCGAGGGCAAGACCCTCGCGCAGTGGATGATCGACAACCCCAGGCCCGACATCGAAACTGTGCGCGGCATCGTCGAGCAGATAGCCGCCGGCCTGCTGGCCTTTCACCGCATGGAGATGCTGCACCAGGACCTGCAACCGAAGAACGTGATGATCGACGCGCAAGGTACGGTGAAGATCATCGACTTCGGCTCGACGCGTGTCGCCGGCCTCGCCGAGCTTGATCGCACGGGCCAGCCCGAACCCGTGCTGGGCATGGTGCAGTACGCCGCGCCCGAATACTTCATCGGCGAACCCGGCACGCCGCGCTCCGATCTCTTCGCGCTCGCCGTGCTCACCTACCAGATGCTCTCTGGCCGTCTGCCCTATGGCGCCGAGCTCGCCAAGGCACGCACGCGCGCCGCGCAGAAGAAGCTGCGCTACAGCTCGGTGCTCGACGAGCATCGCGAGATTCCCGCCTGGATCGACCCCGTGCTGGAGAAAGCCCTGCACCCGGATCCCTACCAGCGCTACGAAGTGCTGTCCGAATTCCTCTACGACCTGCGGCACCCCAACAACGCCCTGCTCGGTAAGGGCCCGCCACCCCTGCTCGAACGCAACCCGTTGCTGTTCTGGCAAGTGCTCAGCGCCGCGTTGCTGATCGCCGTGCTTGCGCTGGCGGCGACGCATCCGGTGTTCAAATCGCAACGCGCAGCCACTACCAGCACGACGCGCTGACAGCTCACGCTGTCAGCTGGCCGACCACACGGCGCACCCATGGCGCGAGCAGGGTCACCGAGGCGAACGCCACCGGCCAGGCCGTCAGGCAGCTCTTCAGCCAGCGTGCGGCGAAGTCTGTGCTGAGGCCCTGGCTGACGAGCAGCACGAAGGCCGACACGATGGCGACCATGATCACGGAAAGGATCGCGCCGAACAGGATGGGTGCGAAACGACTGGGAATGCGTTGAGTGATACGCATAATGTTCTCCTGATGAAGTGAAGGAATGCGCGTTCAGACCGCGCGGATGAAATCGGTGATGCAGCGGAGCAGCAGCGCGCTGGCGTAGAGGCCGCAGCCGAACACCGCATGCGTGACGAGGCTCTGCAGGCGTGCCGTATTCGGGCGAGGCGTGCGGCTCGCCGCGATGCCCGCACCCATGCCCGGCTGCATCAGCAGGAAAGGCGCGGCAACCGTGACGAGCCCCAGCAGCAGTGCCGGTACGAAGCGCGGTGCCTGCAACCACGCGCTGCCGCACAGCGCCACCAGCAAGGCCGCGAAGACGACGCCAATGACGTAGTGCGCGCTCCAGCCCAGCAGGCGTTCACTGCGCAGGGGCGCCGCCTTGCTGATCGCGGCGTGGCGGAAGACACCGCGCAGCATGTGGGCGAACCAGCGACCGACCAAGCCGTAGTCAGGCAGGGCGATGCCGAGCATGCGCCGCCGCAGCAGGCTCCAGGCATCGACGAGCGCCGTCGCGCCCACGCCGATCAAAACGGTGTTCGTCAGTGTTTCCCTCAGTGTTTCCATTTCGTGCTCCTCAGGCTTGCCATTGCATGACCGTGAGAGCACAGTGCCACTTCAAGTCAGCTTGAGGTCAAGGGGGCGGTGATGGATATCGCGGAAGTGGCAAAGCACAGCGGCGTGCCGGCCTCGACGCTGCGCTACTACGAAGAGAAAGGCCTGATCCGCTCAGTCGGCCGTCACGGCCTGCGCCGTGTGTTCGCGCCCACGGTGCTGGAGCGTCTGGCGCTCATCGCGCTGGGGCAAGCCTCCGGTTTCTCGCTCGACGAGATCGCGCGCATGTTCGCCGCCGACGGCCAGCCCGACATCGACCGCCAGCTGCTGGCGGCGAAGGCCGACGAGCTCGATGCGACGATCCGCAAGCTCAGCGCCATGCGCGACGGCCTGCGCCACGCCGCCCGTTGCCCCGCACCCAGCCACATGGAATGCCCGACCTTCCGCCGCCTGCTCGGCGCCGCAGCCACCGGCGCGCTGGGCGAGCGTGGCAAGACGCGTGGGCGGCGGTAGTACCGCTCCGGTCACCCCTTTGTCATACTGGCGTTGTTCAATTCCCTGCAAGGCATCGCGACAGGAGCAGCTCATGCACTACAGCGTCAAGCAAGTCCGTTTTACGAGCCATGGCGACGAGCTGGCGGCAAACCTGCATTTGCCCGATGGCGAGCTGCGCGGCACGGTGGTCGTGACCGGCCCGCTTACCTCGGTAAAAGAGCAGGCGAGTGGCGCCTATGCGCGCGCGCTGGCGCAGCGTGGCTACGCCGTGCTGGCCTTCGACCACCGCGGTTTCGGCGAAAGTGAAGGACAGCCGCAGCAGTACGAATCACCGCGTCGCAAGATCGAGGACATCATCGCTGGTGCCGACTGGCTGCTGACGATTTACCCCGCACAGCCCCTTTTCGCACTGGGTATCTGTGCCGGCGCGGGCTACATGGCCGGCGCCGTGGCGCGCGACAAGCGCATGCAGGCCTTTGCCTGTGTGGCCGGCTTCTATGCCGATGCCGCCATGCAGCGCCAGTGGATGGGCGACGAGAAGCTCAACGCAGCGTTGATGCGCGCCCGACAGGCGCGTGAGGCTTTCGAAGCCGGTGAGCCGGCGCAGATGATTCCTGCTGTGGGCGAGGGCGACGTGGCCATGCCGCTGGCCGAGGCTTTTGCCTACTACGGTACGCCACGCGGCGCCGTGCCCAACTACCGCAACGCCTTCGCGCTGATGTCGCGCGAAGAGACTCTGGTCTTCGATGCGCAGCAATACGCGGCGCAGATCACGCAGCCCACGCTCATGATCCACTCCGAGAAGGCCCTGGTACCGGCATTGGCGCGCAGCTTCTACGCACGTCTTGCAGGTCCGCACCAGGAGCACTGGATGCAATCGATTGGCCAGATCGATTTCTACGACGATCCCGCGCTCATTGAACCTGCCGCCGAGTTGATTGCGGTCCACTTCTCCAGCACCGCTGACTGAGTTGATCACGGCAAGGCAAACAATAGTTGCATTTGAGATGCATCAATACTAGAGTGCAGGCAAGTGCTCACGGAAACTTGCCATGCAACTCACCCGCTTTACCGATTTCGGCCTGCGCATCCTCATGTACCTGACGCGCGAACGTGACACGCCGGTCACCATCGGCGAGATCGCGCGCCAGTTCGAGGTGCCGCACAACCACCTCGTCAAGGTGGCAAACCGGCTCGGCAAGCTCGGCTGGGTGACGGCCGTGCGTGGGCGCAATGGCGGGCTGGTGCTGGGCGCGGATGCCGACAGCCTGCGCATCGGTGAGGTACTGCGCCAGCTCGAAGAGAGCGAGTCGTTGATCGATTGCGAGTCGCAGCCCTGTGCACTCAACGGGCGCTGCCTGCTCAAGGCGGCGCTCAATGCCGGCCTGGCGGCCTTCTACGACAAGATGAATGAGTACAGCCTGGCCGATGTCAGCCGCGGCAAGACGGGCAGCGCCATCATCACCTTGCATCGCGACTTCATGACGGCGATGGGAGCAAGCCATGCGTGACATTGCGACCGAACTGGGCCTGGAGCGCGTTGCCGACGTGGTGGCGCGTTTCTACGCAGCGATCCGCGTGCATCCACAACTAGCGGCGCCATTTGCGCGTGTGAGCGACTGGCCCGCGCACGAGCAGATCCTGACCCACTTCTGGTGGGTAACGCTGGGCGGCAAGCGTTACATGGAATACCGCTACCGCGTGGCAGACAAACATATCGAGTCGGGCTTCACGCCCGAGCTGCTGGTGCAATGGCTAGCCCTGTTTGCCGACACCCTGCGCAGCAGCCTGCCGTCTGAACTGGCCGAGCCCTGGCTAGCGCGTGCCACTCACATCGGCGAGTCCTTGCGTCAGCTGCATGCCTTTCACGCGGAGTCCGCCTTGCCCGCAGCCAGCGTTTAGCCATGCATTAAAAGTTGCATTTCACATGTATCAATAACAAACCCCGACAAGGAGCCATCATGACCCCCCCAACCAAGCATCCGAACTACCGCTTCACTCACCGCGCGCCGCGCGACATCCATGATCGCGTGGCGTTGGTTTTCACCAAGCTGCTGCGCTTGTGCGCTGATCTGTTCTTCGCGAAGCGCTACGGCCACCGCGCCGTGGTACTGGAGACCGTGGCTGCCGTGCCCGGCATGGTGGCGGGCACGCTGCAGCATCTGCGTGCGCTGCGCAACATGTGCGACGACCGGGGCTGGGTACGCCAGCTGCTCGACGAAGCCGAGAACGAGCGCATGCATCTCATGACCTTCATCGAGATCACGCAGCCCTCGCGCTTCGAGCGCCTGCTGGTACGGCTGGCGCAGGGTGTCTTCTATAACCTGTTCTTCGTGGTTTACCTGCTGTCGGCGCGCACGGCGCACCGCATCGTCGGCTACTTCGAGGAAGAGGCTTGCCGCAGCTACACCGAGTACCTCGCGGGCATCGACGCCGGGCTGCACGACAACGTGCCCGCACCGCAGATCGCCATCGATTACTGGAATCTGCCGCTCGATGCGCGTCTGCGCGAGGTCGTGATCGCCGTGCGCAAGGACGAAGCCGGGCACCGCGACGTCAATCACGGTTTCGCAGACATCCTGGCAGGCGATGGTGCCGCGTTGGGAAACGCGGCGCGCTGAGTATCAGTCCAGCGACAGCGGCCCGGCGTCGACACCCAGGTGTTGCGCAATGGCCGCTACTACCAGCATGTGGTCGGCGCGTGGGGCGAGGCCTGACACGGTCACCGCGCCGATCACCGTGGCGCTGCCGCGCAGGCGGATCGGGAAGCTGCCGCCGACGGCTTCGTACTCGGCACGTGTGGAGCCGGTACGCGCATCCAGCGTAGTGTTGGCCTTCTGCGTGTCCAGCCCGACGAGGTGCGAGCTCTTGAAGAAGCGCATCACACTGTTGCGCTTGCGGCGTATCCAGTCCGCGTGACCGGGGTTGGTGCCGGGCATGGCGTAGAAGAACAGCGGTGCGCTGCCCATGCTGATGTCGATGGCGACGGCGATGCCGCGCGCTTCGGCCAGCGTCTTGATCAGTCCGCCCAGCGTCCAGGCGGTGGTGGTGTCGAACTCGGGGAACTGCAGGGTCTTCTCCTGCAGCGTTACGCGCGCAATTTCAGCATCCAGTTCCATGTTTTCAACCCAGTGATTTGCCAACGACTTCGGCCACGTCGCTCGACAGGCCGTCGTGCGCGCGGATGCGTTCAAGTTGCTCGCGTGCTTTGCTCTGGCGCGTGGCGTCGAATTTTTTCCAGCGGTCGAAGGTGCGCGCGATGCGCGATGCGACCTGCGGGTTCATGCCGTCGAGCTGCAGGATCACGTCCGCCGCAAGCTTGTAGCCACTGCCATCCGCTGCGTGGAAGTGCTTGGGGTTGGCGGCGCAGAAAGCACGCACCAGCGAATACACCTTGTTCGGGTTGCGGATGTCGAAGGCCTCGTGCGCCATGAGGGCGCGCACATCGGCCGTCGTGCTCGCCAGACGCGACGTCGATTGCACCTGCAGCCATTTGTCGACGACGAGGGCTTCAAGCTTCCAGCGCGTGTAGAAGCTGTCGAGCGCCGTGTGGCGCGCCGCGATGTCGAGGTTGGCGAGCGCGCTGAGCGCGGCCATGGTGTCGGTCATGTTGGCGGCTTGCTCGTAGTGGTTGACCACCAGTGCGTTCGAGGCTTCGTCATTCAGCTCGGCGAGATAGCTCAGGCAGGCATTGCGCAGTGCGCGCTTGCCGGACTGTTCGCCGTCGGGCGAGTACGGCGCGTCGACGGCGAGGCGCGCATAGGCGTTCTCGAAATCGGCACGCAGGGTTTGCGCGAGATGTTGGCGCAGGGCGAGGCGTGCGGCGTGGATGGCGTCGGGGTCGACGACGTCCATCTGTTCAGCGAGATAGGTTTCAGAAGGAAGGACCAGCGCTTCGGCCACCAGCGCGGGGTCGCCGCCGTGGGTGAAGGCAGATGCCAGCAGGGCGCGGATGGCGTGGGTGTAGGCGGCAGGGATCCATGATGCCTCCCAAGGCGTGGGCGGGAAGCTGGCCGAGCCCTCTTCCACATCGGTGGGCGCGCCCTTCCAGCTAGCGGGTCGCCCAGCTCCCAGCGCCTTCACTCCCTGCATGAGGATGCCCGTGGCAAGCCGCTGCCCGGCTTCCCAGCGGTTCACCGCATCAGTGTCGTAGGCCATCAGGTGCGTCAGCGCGACGTCGCTGTAGTCGTAGTCGAGTACCACGGGTGCCGAGAAGCCACGCAGCAGGGAGGGCACGGGTTCGTTGGCGATGTCTTCGAAGATGAAGGTCTGCGTATCGGTAGTGACTTCCAGCGTGCGCTGAGTGCCCTGTGCAGCGCTTTCGCCAGCCAGACGCAGCGGCAATTCGCGGCCCTGCGCATCGAGCAGGCCGATCACCAGCGGCAGGTGATAGGCGCCGCGCTGCTGAGGCAGGCCTTCGCTGGCCATGCGCTCTTCGTAAGGGGTGGCGGGGTACTGCTGCGTCACCGTCAGCGTGTAGCGCTTCGCGGCGGCATCGAAGCTGCTCTTCACGACGAGGCGCGGCGTGCCGGCCTGGTTGTACCAGCGCTGGAACTGCGTGAAGTCTTTGCCCGAGGCATCCTGCATCGCGGCGACGAAATCCTCGCAGCGCACGGCCTGACCGTCATGGCGCTGGAAGTAGAGATCCATGCCCTTGCGGAAGGCTTCTTTGCCGATCAGCGTATGGATCATGCGGATGACTTCCGCGCCCTTCTCGTACACGGTAGCGGTGTAGAAGTTGTTGATCTCGGCGTAGCTCGCGGGGCGAATCGGGTGAGCCATGGGGCCGGCGTCCTCAGGGTACTGCGCGGCGCGCAGGGTGCGCACTTCCTGGATGCGCGTGACGCCAGCCGAGTGCACGTCCATGCCAAAGTTCTGGTCGCGGAAGACGGTGAGGCCTTCCTTCAGCGAGAGCTGGAACCAGTCGCGGCAGGTCACGCGGTTGCCGGTCCAGTTGTGGAAGTACTCGTGCGCGACGACGCGGTCGATGTTCTGGTAGTCGGTGTCGGTCGCCGTGTCGGGGCGCGCCAGTACGTACTTGGTGTTGAAGATGTTGAGGCCCTTGTTCTCCATCGCACCCATGTTGAAGTCGCCGACGGCAACGATCATGTAGTGCTCGAGGTCCATCTCCAGACCGAACACGTCTTCGTCCCACTTCATCGACTTCTTCAGCGCGGCAATCGCGTGGTCGCACTGATCGAGCTTGCCGGGTTCGACGTACACGGCGCAGCGCACGCGGCGGCCCGAAGTCGTCGTGTAGTAGTCCTCCAGCACGTCGAGCTTGGCGGCGACGCAAGCGAACAGATACGCTGGCTTGGCAAAGGGGTCTTCCCAGGTGGCCCAGTGGCGGCCCTCGTTCTCGTCACCTTGCGCAACGGGGTTGCCGTTCGACAGCAGCTGCGGGAAGGCGGCCTTGTCCGCATGCAGGGTGCAGCGGAACTTCGCCATCACATCCGGCCGGTCCGGGTAGAAGGTGATGCGGCGGAAGCCCTGCGCCTCGCACTGCGTGAAGTAGCCGTCCTTGGAGCGGTAAAGCCCGGAGAGCTGTGTGTTCTTGTCGGGCTCGATGCGCACCACGGTTTCCAGCACGCAAGCATCCGGCGTCTGCACCAGCGTGAGGCCGGCTTCATCCAGCTGGTACTCGCTCTCGCTGAGCGGGCGGCCATCGAGGCGGACCGCTTCGAGATGCAGGTCTTCGCCATTGAGCAGCAGCGCGCCGCCCTGTGAGGCCGGGTTGCGCTGCAAGGCGATGCGCGCCGTCACACGCGCAAAACCGTCGTGGATGGCGATGTCCAGATCGACCCGCTCCACGAGGTGCGTGGGCGGGGTGTAGTCCTTGAGGTAGATGGTTTGCGGCGCGTTCATGCAGAGGTTCCGGCAAGCGTTGAGGCGGGGCGGGCCTTTGCCCGCAGAGCCCTCATTGTAGGCGCTGTTCGCAAGGCGCCGCTGGCTTGATCCGGGTCAACTTTTCCGGCGTGGGCGGCGACTAGAGTGCAGTCTGTCAGCCCTGCCCGAACCATGCGAAAACTCAGCCTCCGATTGAAACACCTGAGCCAGGAACACCGCGCCGCGATGCTGCTGGCGACAGCGGCACGCGACGCCATGCCGCAGAGCGAGGAGGATCTGCCCGAGTTCGTGGCGCGTATACGTAACATCTTCATTGCCGAGATGGAGCCGCACTTCCTCGAAGAAGAGCGCCACGCCCTGCCGCGCTTGCGCGAGCTGGGCCGCGACGATCTGGCCGATCGGACGTATCTGGAACACATGCACATGCGTGGCCTCATCCAGGCGTTACACGAACAGCCCAGCGCGGTACTGATCCGCGAGTTCTCGAATGCCATGCAACGGCATGTGACTTTCGAAGAGGAAGAGGTTTGGGAAGTGCTGGAAGCTGCCATGACCGCTACCCAGATTTGATCTACCTTGTGTCAGCAGCGTACGCCCGCCATTTGGTGGGCGTTTTCTTTTGGGTTTTGGCCGAGGGCTTGGAGTTGTTTGAGTTTGTGCGATGGCTTAGGGGCGCCACGTTATGAGCCGTATTGGCATGGCATTAGGCGTTCGTTAGACTTTGTTGTCTACTTCACGTTAGCCACTTCACTTACGGAGGCTCGCATGGCAACCTGCTCTTGGCCGCTCGGAAACGGCAATGCGCTCGAATTCACCATATATGATCGCAACGAGGGTTGGAACAAACTAGCCGGTTTGTACATATTCAGCCTATTGGCATCAAACGGGCGATGGACTGCTCTATACGTTGGGCAGACAAACGACTTCTCCGCTCGTCTTCCGTCTCATGAAAGGCTGAATGAGGCTGTCCAACGTGGAGCAACCCATATTCATGCTCTAGTGGTTCCGCTTCAGCAAAACCGGGACGCTTGGGAGTCGGCGCTGATTCGCAATCTTCAGCCGCCAATGAATGATCAACATCGTTAGTCTAGCCATCACCTTGAGAGGGGAATAATGCAATTATTGGTACTGATTGCCACGTTGCTTCTGACCTCGCAAGCCTTCGCAGCAACTTGGTTTTTGAAGTCAAGCCAGATAAATGGAAACTACTATTTCTGCACCTACGAGCTAAGCGGCTCGTCACCAACTATCGAAAAAACAGTTCAAAGACCATTAGCTAGTGGTTGCCCGCAAGCCCTTATGGATTGACCGTAATACTACGGTCATTAGGACAGCTAAAAGCTGTGCTTTTAGTTCCCTTCGCGCCGCGGGCTACGGCTGCCCGTTACCTCCACGTTAAGCGTCAAATATGCCCGCCCTCCGTCAGTTGATTCCCGAAGCACGCTCCGTGGTCGAGATGCAGCCGTCTGATCTAGCGGGCTATGTTCTCGAATGCCTAATGTCTGCCGGCAGAATGGAGCAAGGGGTCTGGAATCGCCGCAACTTCTGTATGCAGGTTGGCAGGGAGTATGCCGACTCTGGTCAACCGCCAGACCTCGCGGTCGGAATTGCTTGCTCATCTGCTTGGGCGTGGCTGGAAGCAAATAGCTTTATCTGCCGCAACCCCGATCAAGATAACGAATGGTATGTGCCAACCTCTCGTGGCGAGGCGTTACGCAATCACCAAGATTTGCGTACATTCTTGACTAGTGCCCAGCTGCCGGAAGCATTTCTGCATCCTGAGCTGTTGGTTAACGTTCGGCCCCTCTTCTTTCAATCCCGTTTCGAAACAGCTGTATTTGAGGCGTTCAAAACTTTAGAGGTGGCAATTCGAACAACAGCAGAGCTCGGGCACGATCTTGTTGGTGTGCAGCTGGCAAGCCGAGCTTTTAACCCTGAAGATGGGCCACTAACCGATCAAGCCGTCGAAAAGGGCGAGCGGGTTGCGCTGATGAATCTAATGACAGGGGCGCTAGGAAGCTACAAGAACCCAGCCTCCCATCGTCGCGTTGAGATCACCGCCGAAGAAGCGAGAGATATGATTGTCCTTGCTTCGCACCTCCTTAAAATTGTCAACTCTAGGAGAGGTGTATGACCCTTAACACCTCCGTCCAGCAAGTAGGGCGCAATAACTGAAGGGCATTGCGCCGTATCCTAGCCTGGAAACTCAGCGCTTCGCAGCAGCCTGTTCAATGATCTTCACCATCTCGCCATAGCCGCGAGCACGCGCCAGCATCAAGGGCGTGTTGCCTTCACGGTCGCTGAGCTTCAGCGATGCACCGGCGTCCAGCAGGGCGCGCAACGTAGCCTGATGGCGCGGGCCGCCGTTGCCAAGCACGATGGATTCGATGACTGCCGTCCAGTGCAGGTTGTTGACGTGGTCGAGCGGTGCGCCGGCTGCGATGAGCTGTCTGACGACGCCGTCGTGGCCGAGGTGTGCTGCGGCGATGAGCGCGGTGCCGTCGTAGCGGCTGGTGATCTGTTTGGCGCTGGCACTCAGTGACAGCAGTACGCGCAGGGTGTCTTCATCGTCGGCGACGCTGGCGATGGTCACGCCGTCGTAGCGGTCGTCTTCGAGCAGGTCGAGTTTGGCGCCGGCCTTGGCGAGCAGGCGGATGACGTCGCGTTGCTTCGCGAAGCTGGCGACGTGCAGGGGCGTGCGGCCGTGGCCGTCGCGTGTGTTGAGGTCGGTACCGTTGGCGATGAGCTGTTGCAGGCGCGCGGTGTCGCCTTTGTGCGCGGCGGCGTGCAGGCCGGTGTAGCGCGCAGCTTCACTGGCGCTGGGGGCGGTCTGGGCTTGTGCTGCGGGCGTGATGGCGAGTGCCACCAGCAGGAGTGTGGCGAAGCGGGAGAGGTTCTTCATGGTGTCCTCCAGCAGTTCACCCCGGCAGGTTTGCCAGGGCATGGGGTAAAGAGGCTTGGAGGTTGCCCAGAATCCGTAGCGAGAGGCCGTCAGCGGGGTGAAGAGCAGCGCAGGAACCGGAGTGTATCGAGATACATGAGGATTCCGAGCAGCGCATGAGCCCCGATCACGGCCTCGCAGTAGGATTATGGGCAGCCTCTTACTTCAGCAGATCCTTGACCTTATCGAGAGCAACCATCGCGCATTGTTCGTCGAGGTGGCCGCCGGGCGCACCACCGATGCCGACTGCGCCGATCACTTCGTTACCGACCTTGACCGGCACGCCACCGCCGAGCAGCAGGTAGCCGGGGATGTAGACGAGGTTGGCGGCTGCGGGGTTCTTCTGTGCGCCTTCCATCATGGCCAGCGTGGTGTTCTTGGCAGAAGCCGAGGTCCAGGCCTTTTGCTGGCTGGCTGCGAGGGTGTGCGGGCCGGCGTTGTCGGCACGTTGCACGGCGCGCACGGTGCCGGCGCGGTCCACCACGGTGGCGGTGACGGCATAGCCGTTGGCGGTGCAGGCGGCGACGCTGGCGGCGGCGATCTGGTTGGCCAGCTCCAGCGACATGTTCTTCTCGGTGCGTACGGCGGTGCTCTGGGCGCTGGCGAAGGCCGAAGCGGTCAGGCAGGCGATGGCGGTGAGGGCTTGGATCTTGCGCATGGTGTTCTCCTTTGGGTTGGGCGCCGCAGATGCGGTTGCCATGGGGAGAACTCTAGGGATCGCGCCGTCTGCGGCCCATTCGTAGGGCTACGTCTGGCCCTCCGTAAAACTACTGAGAGGCGCTGTCGGCTTCGTCTACCAAGGAGGCGTACTGGCGGATCAGCTGGGCCAGCGATTCGGCCTGCAGCTTGGCGAACAGGTTGGCGCGGTGGGTCTCGACGGTGCGTGGCGAGACATCCAGCGCGCGGCCGATTTCCTTGTTGGTGAGGCCGCTGACGATGAGGCCCAGCACTTCGCGCTCGCGCTCCGAGAGCTGGCCGTAGCGCTCGCGTGCGGCACGGTCGGCGGCATGCCGTTCGCGCGAGCGCACGTGCTGGCGCACGGCGTTCTGCAGGGTGTCGAGCAGCAGCTCGTCGTTGACGGGCTTTTCGAGGAACTCGGCAGCGCCCGACTTGAATGCGCGGCGGCACAGATCGACCGTGCCGTGGCCGGTGAGCATGATGACGGGCTGGTCGACGCCGCGCGCGATGAGGGTGTCGAGCACGCTGAGGCCACTGATGCCGGGCATGCGCACGTCGAGCAGGATGGCGCCTATGCCTTCGGGCGAGAAGCCATCGAGAAAGGCTTGCGGGTCCGCCCAGGTCTCGACGCGCAGGCCCACGGTGCCGATCAGCAGCGCGAGGCCGTCGCGCACGGCGGCATCGTCGTCGATGAGGTGGATCAGGGGTGACAGGGGCGAGCTGTTCATGTGCTGGCCTCCGGCAGGCGCAAGGTGAATTCCGCACCCTGCGGCGTGCGGTTGGCCGCGCGCAGCTCGCCGCCCATGCCGGCTGCCAGCGTCTCGCAGAGGCTCAGGCCCAGCCCGAGGCCACCTTCGCGTGTCGAGAAGAAGGGCTCGAACAAGCGCGGCAATACTTCGGGCGCGATGCCGGGGCCGCTGTCGGCGACGCGCAGCACGCCCTGTTTGTTGTCACTGCTGATGTGCAGGCTCAGCGTGCGTTGCGCGGGGGGTACTTTCTCGAGCGCCTGCAGCGCGTTCATGACGAGGTTGTGGACCACCTGTTCGAGTGCCACCGGCTCGGCCAGCACCACGCGCGATGCGTCGCCTTCGAGTGCGACGGCCACGCTGCGCTTGTGTGCTTCCGGCTCCAGCAGGTAGAGCACCTGCCGTGCGACCTGTACGAGGTCGACGGCGACGCGCTCGGCGCCGGCTTCCGGGCGCTCCACCACGCGGCGCAAGCGGCCCACCACCTCGGCGGCGCGCTGTGCCTGTTCGGCGGCCTTGCCCATGGCAGTGCGCGCAGTGTCGAGCTCAGGTTCGTCATCGTCGAGCAGGCGGCGTGCGGCCTGTGTGTTGGCGAGCACGGCGGTGAGCGGCTGGTTGAGCTCGTGGGCCATGCCGGCGGCGAGTTCGCCCAGCGTGTTGAGGCGCGCGACCTGGCCGAGGCGTAGCAGTTCTTCGGCGCGGCGGCGTTGTTCGCGCTGCGTACGCAGCTGGTAGGTCGCCACGCAGCCGGCAATGACCAGCGCACACCAGCCGGCCATCCAGCCCCAGGGCAGCTGCAGCCAGCCGACGATGCGCTCGGCATACACCTCGAAAGGCTGGCTGTCGGCGGCCAGATGTTTGCTGAAGCTGAAATGCCGCCCCCAGGGAATCTGCCGGCCGCGCTGCAACACCATGACCTGCTTGTCGAGTCGCAGTTCGACACGGATCGGGCTGGTTTCCGGATTCGTTGGCCATTCGGCCCAGGGCAGCATCTGGCGCAGGCCCACGGTCATCGCGTGGCTGGCCGGCTGGCCGGCCAGCACCATGACGTAACGGCCCTGATCGAAGTCTGCCAGTGCCAGCACCGGGCGCTGCAGCTTGCGCGATTGCGCCTCGGCATCGGCGTAGCGTGCGTCGCGCCATGTGCCACCGGCATCGCGGCGTTCCATGGCGAGGATCTGTGGGTACACAGAAGCCAGTCGCTGTTCTCGTTCAGCGCCCTGCCCGGCCTGCAGCAAGGACACGGTGGCGAGCATGGCGTCGTGCTGCACCACGCGCTGGCTCAGCACGCGATGCATGATGCGTGCGTCGGTCTCGAAGGCTTCGCGTTGCTGCGTGAGTGCCATGCGGCCAAGCAGCCACACGCCGGCGATACACAGCAGTGCAGCGGCGAGCAGCCACCAGCGGAGTCGCAGGATCTGTTTCAGCATGGCCACATTGTGGCAAAAGAGTGGCAAGCGCGCGCGGCCTACGCCGCCGTGTCGCTGACCTGGGTGCTATTGCGTGACACCACACGCAAGTGCCCGACCGCCTGCAGCCCCTGCTCGATATGGCGTGCGGCCAGTCGCGGCTGGGCCTCGCCGCACATGAAGATGTCAACGGCGGCGAAGGCGTTCTCGGGCCAGGTGTGGATGCTGATGTGCGACTCGGCGAGCAGCAGCACACCGGTAACGCCCATACCGGGGCCGAAATGATGGAAGTGGCTGTGGATCACCGTGGCGCCGGCGATTGCAGCGGCTTCGCGCAGCAGGCGTTCGATGGCTGGCGCGTCGCCGAGCAGGGCGGGCGCTGCACCGTCGAGGTCGAGCAGCAGGTGCTGGCCGGCCATCACTTGTGGCCTCCGCTGAAGCCGCCACCGCTGTAGCTGCTGCCACCGCTGCCCCAGCTGCGGTAGCTGCCGGAGTCATTGCCATAGTTGGCGTAGTTGCACGAGGTGGCAATGACGGACACCAGGAAGGCGTAGATCAGGTAAAGCATGCGCATCAGTCGTCATCCTCCGACAGCTGATCGTTGTATTTGAAAAGCGGGAACCACAGCGCGACAACGGCTAGGATGGGCCAGATGACGGCGGTGTTGGACATGACGAGCGAGGGCGCGTTAACACCCGCCAGCCCCAGCGTGGTGAGCAGGGCGGTCTTGTAGTACCACATGCGCGAGTCCGTCTGCGGCGCGTTGCTGAGCGCCTGACGTCGCGGCGCCGACTCGTCGGCCTTCTTGCCGAACCAGCGCATCACGGCGTGTGCCGGTACGCGCTTGGCGTAGCTCCAGGTGAGTTCGCTGTTGTTGCGTTCGGCGCTGAGCGTCTGGTCGCCGGTGCGGTAGTCGATGATGCGCACGCGGTCGCCGATGTGCACGCGCCAGTTGAAGGCACCTGCTGCCCAGGTCACCTCACCTTCGTAGGTGTAACGCCGGGTGTAGACCAGCCCGCGCGAACGCACGGAGTCGGCCGACAACTGCGTCGGCCATTCGTCGAGCACTTCGACGAGATCCCAGCCTTCACTGCTTTCGACCAGCCACTTGAGGCCCTTGTCCGGGCTGTGCAGCAGGTACTCGGTCCAGGTGCTGCTCGCGTCTTCGCCGACCTCGTGACATTCCATGAGGCCGATAAGCGTCCAGCTGACGTTCTGTACCTGTGCCTTGTCGCCGAGTGACAGCGTGGTCTTGCGCGCCTCCAGCTCGGCATTGAACTTCACCACCCGGTAGGCATCGCGGGTTTTCGATGCCGGGTCCGGCGTCAGTTCGGCATGACAGACCTGACACACGATGTGCTGCGCCAGCCCTGCGCGACTGCTGATCGCCGCACCGCAGCTGGGGCATTCGAGGTTGGTGACACTGCCCGGCAGCTTGCCGGCGCTTTCGAGAATCTGTTCGTTGCTGCGCAGGTTCTGGCACTTCAACGCTTCCAGCGTCACGCTCTTGCCAAGGTAAGCCGCCGGCGTGGTGTCGGAGTAGTCGAGCGTGAGGAACAGGTTGCCGCTGCGGAAGTCCGCGACACGCGCCTCCCAGCCTTGTCCGGCCTTGAACGGCAGCTCGCCCTGGCCGCCCGTGCATTTCGCCGTGCGCACATCGGCAGCGATGTAGTGCGAGCCCTCGAACTGCAGCGAGCCGCCCGGCGCAAGCTTCTCGAAGGGTGGCAGCTGCGGCTGCGTCTTCGAGGCGGCAGTGATGACGTATTGCCCGCCCGAGTCCGACAGCCAGGCACTGCTGCCATCGTCGAGCAGGGCGTGCCATTCGTTCCAGAAGCCGTCTTCGTAGACCAGCTGCAAGCGGCCGATGATGCTGAAGTTCAGCCCCATGAAGATGCCGCTGGTGCCGATCTGGATGCGTGACCAGTCCTCCAGCACGGCCGACATCTTGCCGATGTCGCGCACCGAATCGGCATCGCGGATCAGCGTGCTCTGGCAATAGCTGCACACCGCCATGACGCTGGCGGCCGAGCGGAAGCTGACCGGCGCCCCGCAGGCGGGGCAGGCAACCTGGTACATGAGTGTCTGGTTACCCGATCAGTTTCTTGAGGATCTCGGCCTTGGCGCCGTCGTAATCCGTTTGCGAGATCAAGCCCTTGTCGAGCATGGTCTTGAGCTTTTCGAGGCGCACTTCAGGCGCCTCGGCGGCGGGCGCAGCTGGGGCGGCGGGCGTCATGGCATTGCGCATCGCATCGCCCATCATCTGGCCTACACCCACGCCGGCCGCGAGGCCCGCACCGATGCTGGCGAGGCCGCCTTCGTTCTGCGCGGCGAGCGGAATGCTGTTGGCCACCTGGTACTGCGTGAACTTGCCGAGGTCGCCCATCATGCCCATCGAGATGCGCGTGTCGATGGCCTTCTGCAGCTCTTCGGGCAGGGACACGCTTTCGACGGCGAAGGCGTCCAGCGCGAGGCCGTAGCGCTCGAACACCGGCGCCATGCCTTCGCGCATCTTGTCCGACATCAGCTGCTGGTTGGCCGCCATGTCGAGGAAGGGCACGTCGCTGCCACCCAAGGTGCTGCTGAGGCTGGTGACGACGAGGTTGCGCAGCTGCTGTTCGAGATCTTCAACCGTGTAGGTGTCGCGCGTGCCGCTGATCTCGGTGTGCAGCTTCTTCGGGTCGGCGAGCTTGTAGGAATACATGCCGAAGGCGCGCAGGCGCACCATGCCGAAATCCTTGTCGCGGATCGTCAGCGCTTGCGGCGTGCCCCACTTGCGGCCCAGCTGCAGGCGCGTGCTGAAGAAGTACACGTCGCTCTTGAACGGGGATTCGAACAGCTTGTCCCAGTTCTGCAGATAGGTCAGCACGGGCAGGGTCTGCGTGGTCAGCTTGTAGGTGCCGGGGCCGAACACGTCGGCGAGCTTGCCTTCGTTGACGAACACCGCCATCTGCGACTCGCGCACCACCAGCGTGCCGCCGTTCTGGATTTCCATGCCCTCCATGGGGAAGCGCCAGGCCAGCACGCCGTCGCTTTCCTCGGTCCACTGGAGGACGTCGATAAACTGTTTCTTGATGAAATCGGTCAGGCCCATGGCATGGCTCCTTGTGCGGTCGACAGCGAGGAAAAGTACGGGATCAGGACAGGCAGGCGGCGTTGATGATGCCCACCACGATGGAGACCAGGCCCATCAGCGCGCCCATCGCGACGTTGTTGTCTTCGAGCTCGGCATTCATGTTGGGTATGACGCGCGACAGCGCGGCGTAAGCTACCAGCTGCACCAGCGCGGCGAGGCTGCCCCAGGTGACGAACATGATGAAGCTGTCGGCATGCAGGATGCTCGACGCCACGGTCAGCGAGAAGCCGATGGTGGCGCCCGCCAGCGACAGTGCGGCCGACACACAGCCCTTGCGGATCAGCGCCAGCTCGCAGAACGGCGTGACGCGCTGGTAGACCGTGACGAACACGCCCACCATGGTCAGCCCTGCCAGCAGGTAGATGAAGTAGTTGTAGATGGCTTGAATCTGCATTGTCTCGACCGCCTCCGGATCAGTCCGGCGTCAGGGCGCCAGAGGTCACGAGACTAGCAAGCGGGCATGTCAGGGGCAAGCGCAGCGCAGCCCCGTAGCATGCCGACCATCGGGCAAGCCCGCCCACAATCCCGTAAGCTTGCCCGACTTCAGCCAACCGGCCGCCCATGTTCGTCGACCGCATCCTCATCCTCTCCGTCTTCATCGTCGCCTCCTGCGGCCTCGCCTACGAGCTGATCGCCGGGGCCTTGTCGAGCTACCTGCTCGGCGACTCGGTGCTGCAGTACTCCTCCATCATCGGCGCCTACCTGTTCGCGATGGGCATAGGCTCGCACCTCTCGAAGTACGTGCGCGACGAAGACACGGTCACGCGCTTCGTCGAGATCGAACTGCTCGTCGGCCTCATCGGTGGCCTGTCAGCGCTGCTGCTGTTCATCGTCTTCGCCTGGCTGGCCGCGCCTTTCCGCACCGTGCTGTACGCGCTGGTGATCATCATCGGCACCCTCGTGGGCATGGAGATACCGCTGGTGATGCGCATCTTCAATGCGCGCCGGGCCGAGTTCCGTGACATGGTCAGTCGCGTGCTGACCTTCGACTACCTTGGCGCACTGGCGGTGTCCCTGCTGTTCCCGCTGCTCATGGCGCCCAAGCTGGGCCTCGCGCGCTCGGCCCTGCTGTTCGGCATTGCCAACGTCGTCATCGCCCTCGTCACAGCGCGCTGCCTGCGTGACGAAGTGCGCTCGCCGACGGGCCTGATGGCACGTGGCCTTGTCGTGCTGGCCGTACTGCTGGCGGGTTTTGCGGGGGCAGGCCGCATGACGCAATGGGCCGAGCAAGGCCTGTTCGGCGACCGCATCGTGCATGCGCTCAGCACGCCCTACCAGCGCCTCGTCATCACCCAGTGGAAGGACGAGTTGCGCCTCCACCTCAACGGCAACCTGCAGTTCTCGTCGCTCGACGAGCACCGTTACCACGAAGCCCTCGTGCATCCGGCCATGCAGAACCTGCCCGCTGCGCGCACGGCGCTGGTGCTGGGTGGCGGCGACGGTCTCGCCGTGCGCGAGCTGCTCAAGTACCCGCAGCTCGAGAAGGTCATCCTCGTCGACCTCGACCCGCAGATGACCCAGCTGTTCTCCAGCGCCGCCAACCTCACCGCACTCAACCACAACGCGCTAAACGACAAGCGCGTGCAGATCATCAACGCTGATGCCGCGCAGTGGCTGGAGCAATCGCGCGACAGTTTCGACCTCGTCGTCATCGACCTGCCCGACCCCTCAAACTACGCACTCGGCAAGCTCTACTCGGTGCCCATGTACCGCCTCGTCGCGCAGCACCTCGCCGCGAATGGCTACGTCGTCGTGCAGTCGACGTCGCCCTGGTATGCACCGCATGCCTACTGGTGCGTGGCCGAAACACTCAAGGCCGCTGGCTTCAACATCTGGCCCTATCACGCCCACGTGCCCTCGTTCGGCGAATGGGGCTACGTGCTCGCTGCGCCCCACAAGCGTTTCGAAGTACCGACGCATTACAGCGTCGCGACAAAGTTTCTCGACGCCGACAGCACGCGCGCCATGTTCAGCTTCCCGGCCGACCTGCAGGTGCCCAAGGTCGAGCCCAACCGCCTCAACGATCAGGCTCTCGTGCGTTATTTCGAGCAGGATTGGTCGCGCTTTCAACGATGAGGGTATCGCTGCGCCCACCCTCAGGCCCGTCATTCCCGCGAACGCGGGAATCCACAGGGCTTTTGCGTCAGCAAAAGCGGCTTTTACTGTTTCGTGTGCGTGCGGAGGAAGTGCTACTCGCCTGCGGCGAGCCTGTGGATTCCCGCCTTGCGAGCTTTCGACCTGCGTCGAAATGCCTGCTTACCCCACTACGCGGGAATGACGGAATTATTGCGACGGCCTTGTTCGTCAGGCCCTGAACCATGCAACGTCGCGATTTCCTCGCCGCCCTGGGTGTCCTCTCTGCCGGTGGCCTGAGTGGGTGCCATTGGCGCGACAGCCGTCCGCCTGTCACCGTCTTCCGCCCCGGCATGCAGCAAGGCCACGCCGCACGCGACATGCGCCAGCTGCCCGCGCCCACCGAAACACTGGAGTGCGACGTCGCCATCCTCGGTAGCGGTGCCGCCGGTATCAGTGCCGCATGGAAGCTCGCACGCGAGGGCTACAAGAACTTCATCCTGCTCGACGGCCCCGTCGCTGGCGGCAACACCGCAGGTGAGCAGCTTGGCGGCGTACCCTGTCCCACCGCCGCACACTACCTGCCGCTGCCCTCGCCAGATTCTGTCCACGTGCGCGAAATGCTCGCCGCGCTGGGCATCCTGCGCGGCGATCCGCGCGCGGCCGCGCCCGAGTACGACGAATCCATCCTCGTGCATCCCTTGCACGAACGCCTGCGCGAAGGCGAGCGCTGGCACGAAGAGCTGTTGCCGCACGACACGCCCGATCAGCAGCGCTTTCTCGCCACCATCGCCACACTGCGTGACGCACACGGCCGCGATGGCCGCCGTGCCTTCGCGTCCCCCATTGCACTGTCGTCGAACGATCCGCAGTGGCGCGCGCTCGACACGCTCAGCTTCCGTGCCTGGCTGCAACGCGAACAGTTCAGCGATGCGCGCCTGCACTGGTACGCCGACTACATCTGCCGCGACGAATTTGGCGCCGACAGCAGCGCCATTTCAGCCTGGGCCGGCCTGCACTACTTCGCCAGCCGTGACGGCCACGCCGCCAACGCCGAAGCTGGCAGCGTGCTGACCTGGCCAGACGGCCTCAACAGCCTTGCGCAAGGCCTGCTACGGCAAGTGCCATTCGCCACCGACGCTTCAGCTGACACCACGCGGCCACGCCGCCTCGCAGGCTCCGCCCTGCGCGTGGCCGATCGCGGCAAGCGCGTCGACGTGCTGGTCATGCAGCAAGGGGCTGGCGGTGCGCCACGCTTTCTGCAAATCAAGGCGCGACGCGTCATCTGCGCCATGCCACTGCACGTCGCCCTGCACGTCGTCGAAGGCATCGCCGATCTCGGCTTCCGCCGCGAACACCTGCCGCACCAGGCACCCTGGCTGGTCGCCAACTTCCTGCTGCGTCGCTTCCCCGACGAGAAAGGCGAGGTGCCGCTGGCCTGGGACAACGTCCTGCGCGACAGCCCCGCGCTCGGCTACGTCGTCGCCACGCACCAGCTCATTCGCGTCGCCAAGCCCGAGCGCACGGTCTTCACAAGCTACCGCGCGCTGGCTGACATGACACCGCAGGCCGGGCGATTGTGGATGCAGCAGGTCAGCGATGCAGAAGCGCTCGCCCGCGCAGCGCAAGATCTCGTTGCCGTCTACGGCAAGGCTTTCTGGCCGCTCGTTGAACAGGTGCACATCCACCTGCATGCCCACGCCATGGCCAGCCCCACGCCCGGTTTCCTCAGCAACGCCGGCCTGCAGGCCCTGCGCAATGCCGATGGACGCATCCGCTTTGCGCATGCGGATCTGTCGGGGTACTCGGTGTTCGAGGAAGCGGGGTGGTGGGGGTGGAGGCAGGCGCTGTACGCATCAGGATAACGATCTGCTGTCAGTCTTGATCACGATTCCGGCGATGTCGGACGTGGCACAAGCTACGATGCTGTTCTCCGGATTGAATAGGCTGTGGCAACTCGTAGTTCCTCCCCTCCAGAAGGGGTGCATTCCGCGAACTCATCAGCGGGAGAGAAGCTGCTTGCAGCTATCCGTACCATCGAAAGGTTGATGTTTCAGAATGGCTAGACTGACTGTTCTAAATAAAGTGATTGTGCGAGTCATGACACCCGTTTCGGTCTTGCTGCTGGCTTGCAATGCACTGGCGGCGGACGAGTTCGAGTGCAACTATTCGGGCAATCAACAGGAAATGAATGCCTGCGCAGTGCGGGACTACAAGCAGGCAGACCAGGCCTTGAACCAGGAGTACGGAAGCCTCATGGCAAGGCTTGCACCGGAGCAGCAGCTCCAGCTTCGCAAGGCACAACGAGCCTGGTTGAAGAAACGCGATCCGCAGTGTCGCAAGGCTGTCCGGGATTCAGAGGGTGGCTCGATCTGGCAAGGAGAGTTCTACAGTTGTCTGGAAGAAGTGACGATTAATCGGACCCAGCAGTTGAAGCAATGGCAGGTCAGAAAATGAGGACAAAGGTTTGCATCGCGTTGCTGGTGCTGTTCTCACAGACAGTCACCGCGGCTTCGTTCAACTGCGGCAAAGCTTCGTCCTTTGCTGAGAAAGCCGTTTGCAGCGACGCGCTGCTCGGTCGCCTGGATGAAGCGCTTGCCCGGAACTACGCCGGGATGCTGTCAGCCGATCTGGGCAGCTCGAAAGCGGCGTTGCGCAAGGAGCAGAGTCGCTGGCTTCTGAAGCGGGACAAGTGTACGAGCAGACCGTGCCTGGTCAACGTGTACCGCGACAGACTCGACGAGACCTGCGAGTACGGCGTGGTTAGCGGCATACATCCGGAATGCACGATGTCCACGGATATCAGATGATGGATTCCGGGCTCTGCGAAGACGTGTCACTGCTCCTGGTATCAAGCGTTGCTGATCAGGAGTGCGGCGCCTCCTGCTCTCCGTTGTGCAGTCGCAGATAGCGCACCGCCCCAGCCACCTGACGTGGCAGACCGCGCGGGTGACGGAATAGCTGCTTGACACTGCGGCGGGCCCAGACCAGTGCGCAGCGTTTGCGCGTGGTGGCGTCGAGCAGGAACTTGCTGTAGTACGCACCGATGCCGATGTCGTACTGCATTTCTGAACGAAGGGCGCTCGCACGTTTACGGCCATGGTTGTGGGCCACGGTCGGGCCCGGGAAATAGCCACCGTGCCACCCCTGCATGCTGGCGCGTGTGGCGAGCTCCAGCTCTTCGCCGGCGAAGCTCGCCCCTGCACCGAACTCCGGATCGAAGCCGCCCAGATCGACCAGCAGCTTGCGGCGGAAAGCCATGTTGGAACCTTGCACGAGGCCCGGGTACACCAGCGTGCCCGGCGGGATGTCGATGTGCTCGGCTACTTCCATGATGCCTACGGGGTAGTCCTGGGGATTGAACAGGCGGATGCGGCCGCCGGCAAAGCCCATGCGTTCGTCGCGGAAGATCTGCCACATTTCCTGCAGTACTTCGGGCTCGACGAGGCAGTCGTCATCGGTGAAGAACAGCAGCTCGCCTGCCGCTAGCGGAATCGCCGCATTGCGGCCGGCGCTGTTGCCCGGCTGTGTTTCGAACAGCACGCGGAACGGTACGGGCGAGAGCGGGCTCAAGGTGTAGAGCAGGTCAGCGGTTTCGTCGGCCGAGCCATTGTCGACGACGATGATTTCCCATTCGCCGTCGAACTCGATATCGAAGATCGCGTGCAGGCAGCGGCACAAATCTGTGGGCCGGTTTTTCGTGCAGACAACGACCGAGATGTCCATGTCAGTCTCCTTTCAGGCGCGGTGGGTGATCAGGTTGAATATGTCGCCTGCCACGGGGCGCATGCCCAGCAGCGTGGCGAGCAGGTATGCAATGGCGCCCGCGAGCACGGCCGCGATGATGGCCACGACGGGTAGCACGCCGCCTGCCAGTTGCAGGGCCGCTGCGGCAACAAAGCCGGCGAGTACGGCGCCCAGTACGGGTCGGGCGAACAGGGCGAGATAGGCCGGCATCGACATTTCCAGCAGGCGGCAGCAGGTCTTCACGGCCAGCAGCCAGATCAGGCTGGTGCGCAGCACGACGCCGACGGCCAGCGCAAAGATGCCGTGGTCAATGACCAGCCACAGCACGGCAATGTTGGCGGCGGCCTGCAGCAGCTGGTAGCGCGCCCACAGGTTCGCGAAGCCCAGGCTGCGGATCAGCGCGGCTTGCAGGATGCCGATCACCTGGATCACGCCCAGCAGCAGGAAGCAGCGATAGATCGGCACGGCCGACACCCAATCCGGCCCGAACACGGCGGGCACCAGCTTGTCGGCTACGGCGAACAGCACCCCGATCACCGGGAAGACCACGAAGCTCATGATGCGCATCGAGCGCAGATAGGCGCGCTTCAACGCCGTCGCATCCTTCTGCAGGCTGGCGTAGGTCGGCAGGGCCACGTTGCCGACAGCGCCGGCCAGCACCTCGATGACAATATCGTTGAGTCGCCGGCCGAAGCCATACACGCCAAGAGCCTGCGCACCGATGCGCGTGCCGACGAGGAAGCGGTCGAGATACAGGTTCAGCGCTTCGACGCCCTGCCACAGCACGACGTGGGGCGAGTAGGCGCGCAGCAGCGCCAGCTCGCGCCGCGCGAAGTGGCGGGCTGGCCACCAGCCGCCGCAAGCCAGCAGCAAGGCGAGGCTGCACGTGCTCGCCACGCCTTGTGCGGCCGCGACGGCCAGTACGCCGTGACCGGCCTGCAGCAAGGTGATGCCCAGCAGTGATGACAGCACCGAGCCCGCCATGTTGATGCGCGCCAGCAACGGGAAGCGCATCGCGCGCGCGCAGCGCGCCATGGGCACCGAAGCCAGCGTGTCGCAGAACAGCTTGAGCGCCAGCCAGGGCAGGCAGGCCGCTGCAGCGGGCATGGCGTTGCGCCAGTCCAGCCACAGCGCCGCGCCGAGCAGGGCCGCTGCCAGCAGGCTGGCCACGCCTGCACTGAACCAGAACACGCTGCTGCAGGGCGCGTCATCGAGCTCCGGCGCCTGTATCAGCGGCTCGCGATAAGCATTGAGCGCCAGCCATTGCACAGCGCCCACGCCGACCAGGGCCAGCATGTATTCGCCCAGCTCGGCATGGCTGACCATGCGCCCCAGCATGGCGAACACCAGCAAGGCCGCCAGCGCCATCACGCCCTGTGCGGCGAGCGACCACAGCGTGCCACGCAGGCTGCGTTGCGAGAGCGAATCTTGCCGGGGTGTCGTCTGCCGGGGCGTCGTCATGCTCAATGCCTTCCGCGCGACTGCAGCACGCCCAGCTGATCGAGCATGATCTGGTGCGCGTTGCTGATCACCTCGTCACGGCTGAGGCTGGGGGGTGCTGAAGCCAGTTCCTGCAGCGAACGCGCGGCCGTGTCGTGGAAGTAGTCCGCCGCCGCAGGCTTGAGGAACTGCGCACGGCGACGCAGGCGCGCGGCCGTCAGGCGCCCGCCGGGAAACCAGCTCATGGCAGCTTCCAGTCCCGTCGAGGGCTGCAGGGGCAGGGGATGCAGATCGAGGCGCAGGGCCAGCGCCCAGTCCAGCCATTTGAGGCGATGCTGGCGCTGGATCGGCCGCGCCGGCACCCAGGGCACGCGCAGTGCATCGGCGACGATGGCGCCGTGCATGGCTTCGGTGACGACCACGCCGGATGCCTGTATCTCGTCGAGTACCTGCTCCACGTCGGCACAGGGGTCGATGTAGTGCAGGCCGGCTGCAGCGCAGACCTCCTGCCAGCGGCCATCGAAGGTGCTTTCCCAGTGCGGCATGAACGAGGCCTTGTAGCGCTGCGCTGGCCGCTGCGATACGCACGAACGCAGCAGAATGGCCGCATCGCCGACGCCCAGCGCGTCATCGACGCCGATGGCACGTGCCGTGATGGGGCCACGCACGAAGTACATGTCCCAGCGCGCATCGAGCTTGGGCGGCGCCGTGTAGCCACCATAGCCGGCGCCGAAGACGATCTTGCGCGCGCCCGGCGGATGGAAGTCGAACAGGATGGAGCCGATGCCGAGGAACAGCTCGTTGTCGTGCCCGTCGAAAAAGTCGGGGAGCAGACGCGGCCACATCCAGGTGTTGAGCTCGTCGCCGAAGTTCGGCGTGTGGCCCTTGTAGTAGTACAGCTTCATGTGGACTCCCTCATCCCTGATGCGGCAGGGGAACGAACAGCCGACGAACCTTGCTCAGAAAGCCTGCACGCCGCGTCGGCTCGCATTGCAGGATGTATGCGCGGGTCTCGGCACTCAGGGCATACACGCTGCGATCCACTGCCGAGTCGCGGAACGCGCGGCACATCTGCACGCAGTCGGAGAGCGCACGCCAGGCCTCGCGCGGCATGTCGTTGCGCCAGGCGCGCACGAAAAACGCCGTGGCCGACACCAGCAGGTTCCACGGTGTGGCGCCGAACTTGTAGGCCGAATAGAGGTTGTTGCGCACCGTGAAGTAGAAGCGCCCCTTGTTCCAGAAAACGCGATGCTCGGGCGAGACTTTGTGACGGATCACTACGTCCGGCGCGTAGACGATGCGGTGTCCCGTGTTGAGCATGCGGTAGCTCAAGTCCAGCTCTTCGCCGCAGAAGAACAGCGCCTTGTCGTAGCCCCCGACCGCCTCGAAAACGATGCGGCGCATGGCATGCCCGGCGCCGATGAAGCGGCTCGTCGCGAAGCGCTCGTCGGCATTGCCATCCGGGTAGTCCCAGGAGGTCTCGTCGTTGCCACCGGTGAAGTAGTTGGTGATGCGGAAGCCGATGGCGCACAGCTCGGGATGGCGTTCGAGATGCCACACGGCGCGCGCGAGCATGTACTCGTCGGCGAACTCGGCATCGCTGTCCAGCGCAACAATGAAGCTCGACTGCCCCATCGCACTGGCGACGTTGCGCCCCTCGGCCACACCCACGTTGCGTGGCAGCTTCTTCAGCGTGGCGCAGGGCACGTCGGCGAGGAAGGCTTCCAGCCGCTGCAGGTTGGCCGCGTCGCTGCCCTGGTCGACGATCAGGATGTGCTGACGCACACCCTGCTGGGACGCTGCACTGCGTATCGCGGCGATGGTGTCATCGACCCTGTTCCAGGAAAGGATGATGACGTCTACGGGAATCTGTGCATGCATGAATCACCTCTTTCACGTTTCTGCTGCATCAGGCCGCGCGTTTGAAGGCGCGGATGTAATCGATGTCCATGAAGCCGGGCAGCGGCGTCGTATCGTCGGGGTCCGGAATCCAGTTCGGGTCGTGGCTGCCCAGCGCGAGGTTGGCGATCAGGTACATCTCCTCGTGGATGCCATGCGGGCCGTACTCGAAGGTCTTGGTCCCATCGACGTAGAAAATGATGTTGGCCTGCGTCCAGTCCACCGCGTAGGTGTGGAAGCCGTCGCTGGTGTCGATGAGCTGGTCTATCCAGGCACCGGGTGGCGTCTTCGCTTCACGCGGTTTTTCGAGCACGCCGCAGTGCACGCCGTAGGGCCGCGCGCCCGAACCTTCCAGCACGTCAATCTCCGGCGGCCAGGCGTTGCGTCGCGGCAGCAGCCAGAAGGCCGGCCAGAAGCCCTTGCCGCGTGGCAGGCGCGCGCGCATCTCGAAGTAGCCATAGGTCTGCCAGTGCGTCAGCTCGCTGCTGATGCAGCCCGAGGTGTAGCGGTAGTTCCAGATGTAGGGCGCGATGCGCTGCGGGTCAGCCTTGTCGGCGCGGATGCGCAGCACGCCGTTCTGTATCGAGAAGGGCTGCACGCCCAGCGGCTGGCTGCCCGTGCCGGTGAAGGCCGGGTCCATGTAGATCTGCTTTTCCTTGTTGATGACTTCCTGCCGCGATTGCCGCAGACGGCTGCGCCAAGCGGGCGCGCCTTCCTTGCCGCCACTGGCGTTCTCGTTGATGCGGCTCACGTCGTTGTTGTCGAAGTCGTCGACGAAGCTCGGCAGGTAAGAGACGGGAATGATGCTGGGCAACACCAGCTGCCCCAGTGCTGCGGCGCTCTTGCTGATCGTCACGCTGGCGATCACGCTGTTGAGCGGGCGTTCGCCAGTGAGCGTCATGCCCAGCCGCGCGACGTCGCCGGGTTTGGGCGATGCCGGTTTGCGCTTCTGCACGGCCCGCACGCTGAGGGCCAGCGGGCGGTCACCGCTGGAGATCTGCACGCCGTCCTTGCTCCACTCCAGGCGCACGACCGTGTCTGCCGTGGCGTCACCCTGTCCGGCGAGGCTCACGTCACCGACCGTGGCCACCAGCCAGCCACTGGCCGAGTAACCCAGGCGTATGCCGCCTTGCTCGCCCGCCGCATCGATGATCACGCCGCTGCGTCGGCCACCTTGCGGCAGCACGAAGCTCAGTGCGCCCTCCGTGGTCGGCAGGCGCGACGCGGCGAAAGTCACTTCGTCCATGGCGCGCGTCGCGTTGCTGCCGTTGCCGGGCATGAAGCTGCTCGGCCGGTTGCGGTCTTCGTACTGCGCGCCCCACATCAGCACACTGTCCAGCGTCAGCGCTGTGGCCACGGGTTCGTAGGGATTGATGCGATTGAGCAGGAAGATCGCTGGTGGATCGGCGCTGACAGCGGGGGCCTCGTTGGCCAGCACGGAAAAGCGCTTGGGGCCGATGTCTTTCATCTGCCACGCGAAGCTCAGCGCATAGCGACGCCACACCGGCCCGACCTCGACCACCGTCGCCACGCCGTTGTAGGTCGAGAAATCGCGCAGCCGCAGCCGCCACTTGCCGGGGCCCGATGTCGAGCGCAGCCATACCGACACCGTGCTGTATTCCGACCAGGGCAGCGGGCCCGGCACGATGGCATCGACACTGCTGTTCGCCGCGGGCAGGCCGCGCCGGATGCGCAGCACGCCGCGGCTGCCGTCGGGCGCAGTCTCGTTCGCCACCATCTCCACGCCCGTGCCTTCGCCTGCGGCCCAGGCACGGGCCTGAGCGGCGCTGCCCAGCGGGTTGCGCCCCTCACCTTCGATCAGCAGGCCCAGCGCTTTGCCGGCTTCGCTGGGGAAGCGCGGCACATTGACCGCAGCATGCCGCAGCAACCCTTCGGCCGTCGTGTAGTGCGCCGTGCCGGCGCGGCGGAAGCGCACGCCTTCGGGAATGCCGCCACGGAAGTCCAGCACCGTGTCCGCCGCCCAGGCCACACCCGGCGGCAACCACAAGCTACCCGCCACCGCGCCTGTGCGGCAGATGAAGTCGCGTCTCGGCAGATGGAGGCTCGTATCGCGCATGCGCTCAGGCCCTCTGAATCCTGTTGCCCAGATAGCCCCGTTGCAGCAGCCAGCTCGCCAGCGCCTGCAGCGGCGGCCGCAAGGTCTCGCGATACACCGCAAACACCGCGAATGCCGTCAGCGCCATCCACGCCGGCCAGCGCAAGCCGACACGCTTTGCGTAGGCGGCGTAGTACTTCGAGAAGAAGTAGCGCGTGTAGTAGATGGACCAGAACACGCGTCGCCAGGCCTGCGTGCGCTGACCGCCGCTGCGCACCTGCGACAGCGGCAGATGGATGCTGTGGCAATCGTTGGTGACGAGGATGTCGAAGCCGTGCACGAAGAGATTCATCTGGAAGTCCGACTCTTCGCGATAGCCATTGCCGCGTGCGTAGAAGCTGTCGTACGGAAAGCGCAGCAGCAGGTGCCGGTGCGTCAGGATGATCGCGTTGCTGAGTGGCTGGCGGATGTCGTGCGTGAAGTGCGCGGCGTTGACGTACTCGCAGATCAGCTTGCGGAACGGCGCCGTGCGACGCACGCCCTTGCCGAAGCGCCGCAAGGCCTGGTCCGGCGTTTCACCGGCCTGCATGTACACGCGCCGCCCCGACACCGCGCCGGCACCGCTACCGAGCAGTCGCGTGAGGCAGGTGCGCGCATAGCCCGCTTCGAGGTATTCGTCGTCGTCGCAGAACAGGATGTAGTCGTTGCTGGCCAGCGCCACACCCACATTGCGCGAGTGCGAAGCGCCCTGCCGCGATTCATTGCGCACGAAGCGCGTGCGGATCGCCGGATGGCGCAGTGCGCAGTCTTCGACGAGTGCAGCCGTATCGTCTTCACCGGCATCGCTGACCACGATGATCTCGGAGATATCGTCCTGCGCGTAGTAGCTAGGCAGGACACGCCGCAGCGTGTGGGCGCGATTGCGTGTCGGGATGATGAGCGTGATCATGTTGCTCCTTCGAGTGCCTGACGGAACTGCCGTCCGCGATCCGCCCACTGGAAGTGCGCGCGCGCTTCCTCGAAGGCCTTCTTCTGCATCACGTCCAGCTTGTCCGTCTGGTTGATGGTTTCGACGATGCCGTCCACCAGCTGGCCCATGTCGTCGCGGCACAGCATGTTGTCGCGTATGCCATCGGGCAGGCCTGCAGCGGCGGCGCTGATGGTGGCGACCGGCACGCGGCCGAAGATGTAGTCGAGGTACTTGAGCTTGAAGCCGCCACCGATGAACTCCGGCACCACGGCCATGCGCGCACTGGCGAGGAAAGGCTTCACGTCGTCGAGGAAGCCGTAGAAGCGCGTGGCGTGCATGCGCCCCTGCAGGCGTTCGAGCAGTTCGCGCGGCACGTCGCCGATGACGTCGCACTCGATGCCCGATTGCTCGAAGCGCGCATCGGCGATTTCAAGAAAGCGACGCAGGTTCTCCTGCTTGACGACCCAACGGAACGAGCCGATGAGCAGCACGCGGCGCGGGCAGGCGGGGACGATGTCGCGCTCTGGCATCACCGGGCCCGAGTAGCCCGGCGTCAGCACGACCGTACGTTTGTCCGCCACCTGTCGTGCGTAGCTGTCGGCATCTTCGGCCGTGATGGCCGCGACGAGATGGACTTCGCGCACCAGGCGCTGCTCCAGAGCGCGCACCTTCCAGTAGTTCTGCCGCAGCATGAGGCGTCGCAGCAGCGACGCGCCTTCGCGTGCGAGGCTGCGCCACAGCGATTCCTCGTGGTTGTGCGACAGGTACACCAGCACCGGCGCGAGCTGGCCCTTTGCCTGCGCGGCATCGCGCAGCTGCAGGCAGGCGTCGAGTGCCCAGCCGCTGCCGTAGCTGTCGATGACGATGAAGTCCCAGGGCTCGCGCAGTTGCATGGTGAGCAGGTCGGCATAAGCCGGCGTGGCGTGCAGGGCCGCCGCCAGCGGCAGGCTGCTGACGAGCGCGCGCCAGGCTGTGTTGCGTTCGCCCGGTACACCGCGCACCTCGACCGGCCAGTCGGCCGGTGGTGGCGCAGCGCCGTCGAAGCCCAGCAGGCGTACCTGCACGCCGGCCTCGTGCAGCGCACGTGCCATGCTCGCCGAGTAGATGCGGTCACCGGCATCGGCGGGGAAGGGAATCTCGCGCGAGATCCACAGGCAGCGCGTCATGCACCCACTCCCGTCAGGGCCGTCTGCGGTGCCAGATCGATGGCCTGCACGCGCAGTGGCAAGGCCTGCTTCTCCAGCCCGCATACGCCGAAGGCCCACAGCGTGCCGCCATCGGCGTAACGGTCGACGAGGGAGAAGCCCAGCCGCTTGTAGTGATCCGCCACCAGCGCATTGCGATCGGTGGGCAGGTAGCGGCCCACCAGGCGATAAATGCCATGTGCTTCGGCCTGCTCGCACAGCAGGGTGAACACGGCCTGCTCCACCTTGCGGCCCAGCACGCGGCAGCTCATGAGCCAGGTGTCGATCTCCCAGTCGTAGCCATCGCGCCGGCAGATCACCACGCTGATCATGCCGTTGTCGCCGAGGCGGTCAGCCAGGCGCAGCTGCAGGGTGAAGTAGTCGGGGTCGTGCTCCATCGCCGCAATCTCGGCCTCGCCATGGCGACGCGTGGTGAGGTTGAACTGGTTGGACTTGGCGATCAGCTGCGCGATGCGTGCGCGGCCTGTCTCGTTGAAGGGCTGCGCGGTGAGCACCATGTCCAGCGAGGCGAGATAGGCGTCGATGTCGCCGGTCGCCTGCAGTAGCGCACTGCGGCGCGCATTGTCGCGGTAGAAGTCGGCGCGCTGGCGGTCTTCGTCCGAGAAGGCCAGCGATTCGAAGTAGCCCGCAGCGAGCAGGGTGCGCGCGTACAGCGCCGGGTCGTCCGGCAGCTCGGGCACGGCCACCTGTGGCAACAGCTCGCGCACCAGCGCGCGCTCGGCCGGGTTGTCGTCGAGGAACACCAGCGACTCCAGCCCCAGTGACAGCTCGGCGGCAATCGCGCGCAGGTTGCTGGCCTTGTCCTGCCAGTTGGCCTGGAACACCGCGATGTGCTCCTCGCGCAGCAGCATCTCCGGGTGCTCGCGGAAAGGTCGCCGCGCGACAGCATCATCGTTCTTCGACGACACGGCCAGCACGATGCCGCGATCACGCAGGGCCAGTGCCGTGCGCTGCACGTCGAGGTGGGCTTCGCCGGTAGCGTCGCCAAGGCTGACCACGATGCCGTCGAGACCGTCATCACCGATCACGCCCCCCCACACCGTGTTGTCGAGGTCCAGCACGAGGCAGCGCCGGCTCTTGCCGCGCATGGCGGCGATGAGGCGGCACACATGCTCGGCGTAGAGCGGGATGAAGGCATTCGCGAAGGGCAGGCGTGCCATGTTCCACAGCGTGGGGTCGTGCCACTCGGCAAGGCCCACCGACGCAGCGAGTTGCGCCACATCGAAAATCGTATCCAGCGTGCCCTGCCGTTCGACGAGGCCGCGATTGAAGGCATCGATGAGCTGACGTTGGCTGCCGGGTAGCGCGAAGTCGTAGCTGCCGAACAGGCTCTCCACGGGCTGCGGCAGGGTCTGCAGGATGCAGGCTGTGTCGGCGTGGCGGTGCAGGCCTTCGCGCACCGCACCGAGGTGGGCCAGTGCTGCCGTGACCGTGGCACGTGCGGCCTCCTCGTCACCGGGCACCGGCTGCAGCGGCAGGCCGCGATGGTCGATGGCCAGCAGCACGGCATCGGGCTTGGCGTGACCCATCAGCGAATCGGCGGACAGTGCTTCCTGCATCACCTGGTCGTGATCGGCTTCGATGCATTCGAGCAGGATGCCGTGGCGCGCCGCCGTCGCCATCAGCGCCGGCACGAGGAAGTGCGAGGTGGCATTGCTGAGGATGCCGAGGCGGAAGGGCTGCAGCGCCGGCGTCAGTGCGAGGCCGGCATTGCTGGCCTTGCCCAGTGCGCGCGCCAGCTGGTGCAGGGCGTTCTCGTCGAGTGCATGCGTGGCGAGGTGGCGTGCCTGTGCGCCGGGGTCGGCTGCCTCGGCGAGCTTGCGGCATTGCGCGGCGAAGTCTGGCGGCGCCGGTGGCAGCCAGCTCAGGCGGGAAATCTGGCGGGAATGGTCGTTCATGTTGTCACTACCTCCTGCACGATGGCTGCAGCCACCTGGTCGGCCGTCTGGAAGGCCTCCCGGTCGCGCTGCATGGCCAGGAACCGCTGGTCGAAGACCTGCAGCATCGGGGTCTCGGTGTAGCCGGGCCGCACAGCACGCACCTGCAGCCAGGGGTAATCGGCTTCCAGCGCAGCCAGCACGCCGGCCAGGCCGTACTTGCCGATGACATAGCTGCCCATGCCGGACGACGCGTGCATGCCTTCGCCGCCCATGGCTTTGCTGAGCACGCCGATCACTACTCCCTGCGTGGTCTTGCGGAAGCAGCGGCGTACGAGATGCGCCAGCAAAAGCTGCGGGCCCGTCACGTGCACGGCCAGCTGCTGCTGCAGTTCATCGGGTGTGATGCGGCCGAAGGGTGCCAGCACCGGCGGCGGCGAGCCGGCAAGCACCACGCCTGCCAAAGGCCGCCCCCGCGATGCCAGCACGTCAACGGCAGCGAGAATGGAAGACTCCGAAGCCAGATCGAGTGGCAGCACTTCGCCGCTGCACGACGCGGCCACATCGAGCGCGGCATCGGCGTTGCGGTGATAGGCCACCACCGGTCGATAGCCGCATTCAGCGAGACGCCGGCACACTGCGGCGCCGATGCCGCCCGAGCCGCCCGAGACGAGGAACAGGGATTCAGCGTTCGACAAGCAGCACCTCCGCTGAACCGCGGGCGAGCACCAGTCCGTTGCCCGTCACGATGCCGATCTTGAGCGTCATGAGGCCCACGCTCGCCGATACCTTTTCGACCACGCCGTCCACGCGGGCGGCCTGGTCGACATAGAGCGGTCGCACGAAGTCCAGCGTTACGCGGGTCCACAGTGCGTCGCGCCCCGGCAGATGCATGCCGATCAGCTGCGACACCTTGGCCACGAGCAGGGCGCCGTACACCACCTTGCCTTCGAAGCCCTTGCTGCGTGCGAAAGCGCCATCGACATGCAGTGGGTTGTAGTCGCCCGACAGTTCGGCAAAGCGCCACAACTCGTCTTCGCCGACCGTGAAGGGCACCGAGGCACCCATGCCGGGCATGAGGTCGGCGAGGGCATAGACATGGGGAAGTTCGTCGTTCATATCGCACGCTCCCGAATCAGCTCGACGAACTCGCCGACGTTTTTCAGGCGCCCCACCTCGGCTGCCGAAAAGCGCAGTGCGAACGCGCGTTCTATCGACACCACGAGGCGGATGTGACTGAGGCTGTCCCACTCTTCGATGTCGGCCGCGCTCATGTCGGGCGTGACGACGATGCTCTCGTCGTCGAACACATCGTGGAAGATCGGTGTCAGTCGCGTGTAGATGTCGCGGCTGTCCAGGTTGCCCTGGTTTTCCATGTACTGGATTTCCATGTATTCCTTCCTTTCAGTCAGTCCTGCGTTGCAACCGCCAACGCTCTTGCCACCAGGGGCGAAGCGTCTTCGCCATTCAGTACCGCAGCGAGCGAACTGGCCCAGCGCTGCGCCACGCGCGGCTTGGGGTGCACCTCGTCGCTGAAATCCGTGTCGGCGTTACCGGTCGGCAGCTGCACGTAAGTCACATGCGGATTGATCTGGTAATGCACGACGTCCTGCGCGAGGCGCTGGCGGTAATCGGCGTCGTACGGCGATTGCGTTGCATGCCAGGCCGGGATGGGTAGATCGACCAGCACCACGCGGCCGCCCTGTTCGACGATGTCCGTGATCAGGGCACCGAGCTCGCGGAACTGTTCGGCCTGCAGCGTGCTGTTGCCACCCATGTAGTCGCGCCAGAAATGCAGGTAGCGCTGGCGCTCGGCGGCGCTGACAACCGCTGCGTCGCGCTGCGCGTTGCTGAGTTCGGGCGTCTTGCCGGCCACCTGCCGGCGCAGCGACACCGTCGCGTCACGCGCCAGCTTGTCGAGCACGAGGAAGGGATGGATGAGGATGTTGCCGGCCTGCAGCCAGGTCTGCGGCCACAGCGCAACCGGGCCCTGCTCCGTGCGGCGGAAGAAACCGTAGCGATAGCGCTCGATGTCGATGTCGGTGTCGCCCGCGTGACGGTCTGGCGTGTGCCAGCGCACGGCGTTGCTGGCGAACAGGCCGTACCACAGGCCAATCACGAAAGTGTTGTGCTGCCGTGCGGCCGGCGTCTGCGCGGCATGTACGAGCTCGACGAGCTGCGCGAGTTGCGTAACGTTGGAGCCGCCCACACCGAGGTTGTGCACTTCCAGGCCGCGCAGCTGCGGCTGGATCTGCGCCTGGCGAAAGCCCGCGACCACGTTCGAAGCGCCGAGCAGCAGCACCTTGTCGCGCTCGTTGTCGAGCACAGCGCGCTGCAGGAAGACGTACTTGGGCTCGGTCAGGTAGAGGGAGCGCGCGGCGCTGCCGGTATCGAGCACACGGGTCGTAGCAGGCGGCAGCCACCACAGGCTGAGCCCCAGCAGCAGCGCGTAGAGCAGCACGACGGAGCACAACAACAAGGCGGATTGGCGTAGCAGTGCGTGCATGTCAGAAGGCCCTGTAAACGAATTCCGGCGCCTTGTGGAAGAACGAACCCACGACGGCAATCAGCAACACCTGCAGCCCCATCGCCGCGCCGTGCAGCGGCTGGCTACGGCCCCATGCAGCGAGACGCCCGGCGAGCGGCGCCAGCGCGGCTGACAGGCCTGACCCCAGCCACAGCAAGGCACCGCCCGCCACGCTCAGCGCTGCGAACGCCAGCACAGCGCCGCTCACGCCGAGTCCCGTGGACAAGGCGGCGAGACGGTCGAGATCGCACCAGAAGCAGGTCAGTGCCACGGCGAAGCTCGCGAACGTCATGCCGCGGCACAGCGCGACGTAAGCGGGATTCGCGCAGAGCGACTTGTAACGCGCCTTGCCGGGCCAGCGCGCCATCGCCAGTTGCCACAGCTTGTTGCTGCTGGCCATGCCACCCAGCACGAGGCCGTAAACGAGGAAGGCGCCTGTCGAGCCGTGCCACACGCCGATGAGCAGGAAGCTCAGGAAGAAGGCCGCGATGCCGAGGAAGGGCTGCAACGCTGCCAGCGTCACGCGCCGCGCCAGGAAACCCAGCAGCGGATTGAAGACATAGACCTTGAACCAGTCAGACAGGGTGATGTGCCAGCGTGACCAGAACTCGAGGAAATTGCGTGCGGAAAAGGGCCTGTTGAAGTTCTCCGGCAGCTTGTAGCCACACAGGCGGCCAATGCCGATGACCACATCCATATAGCCCGCGAAGTTGTAGTACAGGTAGGCCACGTAGGTGCTGGCGGTGGCCACGTACAGCGGCAGCAACTCGCGCATCGACACACCCGGGCCCGGCACACCGAGGCGCGCAGAGAGGATCGTGTACAGGTGGTTGGCAATTGCCGAGACGACTGCCAGCTTGACGTAGCCACGCAGGATGCGCGTGAAGCCTTCTGCGGCTGCATCGTCATCAAGCTGCAGCGGCCGCGCGCTGTCGGCCGTGTAGTCCTGGTAACGCTGGATCGGCCCTGACACGAAGGACAAGAAGTTGCACTGGTAGTTGAAGAAGTCCAGCGCCCCCACGCGCGCCGGCAGGCCGCCCTGCGCGGCGTCAACCATGAGGTGGATGAGGCGGAACAGGATGTAGGACAGGCCCAGGCTCAGATAGATGAAAGGCAGGGCCGGCAGGCTGTCGGCAAAGCTGTAGTGCTTGAGATGCACGAAGCCAACGATCACCAGCGCGAGGCTGGCGACCAGCGTGCTGGTCGATGGGCGTGCCTGCAGTACACGCACCAGCGCGAAACCCAGCACGAGGAACAAGGCCAGCGGCAGCAAGGCCATTGCGCTGTCAACATGGCTCACGATGAAGACAGCACTCGACAGCGCCATCACGCGACGCCGTGCCTCGGGCGCCGGAAAGGCGTTGGCGCACAGCGCGACCAGCAGCGCAAAGAAGACGAAGAGTGGCGATGCGATGTCCATGGCCGCGCCTCTCAGGCCTTGCGTATGGACGCGGCAGGCGTCCAGGTCTGGTAGCGGTCGCCGCGCAGCGCACGCCACACACCGAGGCCAGCGCCAGCGAAGGCGCCGAGGATGTCGACGACCTGGCTGAAGGGCTTGAGCTGCGCGTACTGCCCGAGCGCCAGCACCAGTGCCAGCGCGGCCACCAGCGCTGCGGCCAGCCAGCCCAGCTCGGCCACCAGCAGCGCACCGAGCAGGCACAGCATCGACAGGGACAGCGAGTAGATCGTGAACCAGCGCAGCAGCTTGTGCGACACGTACTTGTAGCGCGTCGCCAGGTCGAGCTTCAGCAAGCGTGCACCGATCAGCCGATGCACGTTGAAGGCCTGGCAAGCGATGCGCACCTTGCGGCGGAACTCCTCGCCCGGCGCGCTCACCGAGGCTTCGTAGGCGCGCACATCGCTGGCCTGCACGATGCGATAACCCTCGCAGAGGATCATGAACGACACGTACATGTCGTCGATGATGTGATCAGGCGGTGGCCTGTGCAGGCTGCGCCGGATCGCGAACAGCGAGCCATCGGCGCCCATCACCGAACCGGTCTGCTCTTCGAGCTTCTTGATGTGCTCTTCGAGCCGCCAGTACAGCGAGCCTGAAGCGGCGGTGACCGACTCCGCGCCATTGGTGTAGATCAGATGGCCGCACACGCAGCCCACCGTGGGGTCGTCGAAGTAAGGCCGCAAGTTCTCCAGCGCATGCGCGTCGAGCATCACGTTGGCGTCGGTGAACACCACCAGCGGTGCCGTCGCCTGCGCCACCAGCAGGTTCATGCCGTGTGTCTTGCCATACCGCTGTGGTGACACATGCAGCTGGATGCACTTGCTGTAGCGCTGCACGATCTCGGCCGTGCGGTCGGTGGCGGCGTCAACGTAGACGAGGATTTCCAGGTCCGGTTCGTGACGGCGCAGGGCGATCAGGTTGCGGATCTTCTCTTCGATGACCGCCTCTTCGTTGTAGGCGCACATGCAGATCGCGAAGCGCGGCGTGCCGGCCGTGGGCTCGGCGTGCTGCACGGGCGCGGCATCACCCTGCAGGCGGCGCAGCAACATCAGCGACAGCGGGTAGGTCACGAAGGGATGCATCGCCAGCAACAGGAATGCAGCACTCAGCAGAAAAAGCGTCGTCGTCATGCGGACCTCGCAAGTTCGGCGCGCGGCCGCATGAAGGGCCTTGCGCGGGACCGCAGTCGCCGCGCGACATCCGGTCCGGTTGAAGACAGCGCGGGCCACACGAGCAAGGCCAGCGCCAGCGAATGGACGAAGGTGTTGTAGGCACCGTTGAGCAGCAGGCACAGGCACATCGCCAGGCGGATCACCAGCGGACCCTGTGCGCGCAGCAGGCAGAAGGCGATGAAGCCGAAGTAGAGCGCGGCGCCGACGACCCCGAACTCGACGACCATCTTGAACAGCGCCATCTCGGCCGCCGGCATGCGCAGGTTCTGCACGATCTCGCGATAGCTGCCGGCGCCGTAACCGAACAGCATGCGTAGCGGATCGGTGCCGACCGAAGCTTCGAAGATGTGGAAGCCACCAACGAAGCGTTCATAGGCGCTCGAACGCGTCGAGCCGAATTCGCCGATGCGCGCGATCAGCTGCTCCAGATGCAGGTAAGGCGCGGCGAGCACCAGCAGCGGCACGGCCAGCAGCGCAGCGAGCACGACACCCCAGCGGCCATGGCGCATGACCAGCACGGGCACACCGGCGGCCAGCAGGATCAGGCCGGTGCCCGATTGCGAGGCCAGCATCGCCACGGCATACAGCGCCGCACGCCACCAGCGCGAGGGACCGCACAACTCGAACAGCAGGCCGATGGCGAGGAACTGACTGAAGAACGAGGGCTCTTGCATGAAGATGCCGTTGGCGCGATAGGTGCTGGCGCCCCAGGCAATCGGGATCTGCATGTTGAAGCCCGTCACGCGCCAGCTGGCAGGCAGGAAGTTCTCGATGGGGAACACGTACGCTGCCGCGATGAAGTGCTGCAGCACGTACTGCGCAAGGCCGCAGCAGGCGATGAGGGCTGACAGGTCAAGGAAGAAACGCCACACGCGTTCGCGCTGTGCTTCATTCACTTCGAGCTGCAGTACGTAGGGCAGGTGCAGCAGCATCAGGAAGGCCAGCGACGGCAGCGACACGCTGTCGCCATGCAAGGCCATCGCGCCTCCCAACACTGCCGCCATGAAGCAGAAGAAATGCAGGCGCGTGGCGTGCAGGCTGACAGCCTGTGTCAGCAACAGCGCCGGCAGGATGGCCAGGTAGAGCAAGGGGAAGCCGAGACCAATGCCATCCACGGGCATGAAAGGTACGGCGAACTTCGACAGCAGGCTCGCGCCGATGATGGGCAGCAACAGCATCCACAGCACGAGGCCGTGATCGATGCCGGCAGCCTGCCAGGCTGGCAAACCGACATGCTGCGACGAAGAGGCTGACAAGGCTCTCACACCATCTCCCGTGTTTCGTACCCGTCACCGTCCGGCTGGACGGGACTCAATGCCTGCTGATCAGGCTGCCGACAATCTCTGCACCCGCTTCCTGCATGTCGTCCGCCATCTGCTGCAGGCGGGTGACGTGGCTGTGCGTATCGCGCGCGACGACCAGCGCGCCTCCTGCCCGCACGGCGAGCGTCTGTGCATCGGCGTACTCCGCCGCTGCAGGGGTGTCGATGAGGATCACGTCGTACTGGCTGGACAACTCGGCCAGCAGCGCCGCGCACAGCTGACGTGTCAGCAGCTCCTGCGGATTGGGTGCCGGTGCGCCCGCGGGCAGCACGCTGAGCTCGCGCAGTTCCGGTATGTGTTGCACGACGCGCTCGGCGCTGCGCCCGGCCAGCAGGGCGGACAGGCCCAGCGTGTTGTCGACGCCGAAGATCTGGTGCTGGCGCGGCTGGCGCAGGTCACCGTCGATGAGCAGGGTGCGCTCGCCGAGCTGCGAGAAGACCACGGCGAGATTGGCCGCCACCCAGCTGCGTCCTTCGCCCCGATCTGCGCTGACGATGGCCAGCATGTGACGCGGAACCTGCGCGCCGAACCAGCGCAACATCAGCTGGCTGCGTGTCGCACGCAGGCTCTCGACGACCGGGTTGAACGGCACGTAGGCCGCTGCAAGCTCGCCGCTCAATCGGCTCTTGCCGGCAACGAGGTAGGGATAGTCGAACTGGCGTGACAGCGCGTACTGGATGTCCTCTTCGGTCACCAGTCTCAAGCGCTTCGCTGCTTCACCGAAGCGCAGACCGTGTTTCCGCTGCAGCGCCAGTACGCGCTCGGCATCCTCGCTGCGCAGCCGACCCTCATCGATGAGGATGGCGCCCAGTGGCTTGTTGCGACTGTCGATGGCTTGCATGAGTGGTGCGTTCATTGCGGCCTCCCCTAGCCTTGCGCCAGCGCGCGGTTGTGCATGCGCATGCCCAGACGGCTGCCGCGTGTGCGTACGCGTCGCGTCATCTCGAGGCTGCCGAACACCGGCACGGCCAGCGCATTGCGCAGATGCTCGGCGCCATGCACGCGTGGATCGATGCGCTCGGCCAGCAGCGCGAAGGCCACGCCGAGGAAGGCTCCGCACAGCAAAGCCAGCACGAGGTTGACCTTGATGCGCGGGCTGTCCGGGAACAGGGGCGCGAGGGCCGGGGTGATGATCATCACGTTGGTGGTCTGGTTCTGGCTCTCCAGACTGGTCTGCGCGAGACGCTGGGTGACGACGTCGTAGGCACGCTGCGCATTGGCTACGTCGTTCTGCAACACGGCGATCTCGTCGCGCTGGCGCCCCAGTTCGAGCACGCGCTGGCGCTGCGCATTGAGACCGGAGCGGATCTCGTTCTCGCGCTGCATGTTGACCTGGTTGGTGACACCCAGCGAAGCCGCAACGCGATTTGTCTCCTGTGTGATGCGATCACGCACGGCTGCGATCTCGCTGTTGAGGCGCTGCATCTCGGGGTGCTGGTCACCAAGCCGCACGCCCATGTCGGCACGCTTGGCTTCCAGCTTCGAGTGCTCGCTCTTGAGACCGACGATCACCGGGTTCTGCAAGACCTCGGTCAGGTTGTTGCGATCTGCGCCGGCCTGTTTCTGGCGGGACTCACTATCAGCGCGCAGGCCCTGCAGCGCGGTGAGCTGGCTCGACAATTCGTTGAGGCGCAGGTTCTCGACATCGAGACGTGCATCCGAAGTGGCGACGATGCCCTTGTTGCGCTGGTACTCCGACAGACGCTGTTGCGCCTGCTCCAGATTCTTGCGCAAGACCTGGTTGCGCTCCTCGAACCAGGAGGCGTACTGCTTTGCTGGCTCGACCTTGAGTTCGAGGTTGACGTCGATGTAGGCCTGCGCGAAGGTGTTGGCGATCTGTGCTGCGCGTACAGCGTTCTCCCAGTTGACGGCGATATGGATGAGGTTGCCTTCCTGCGCAGGCCGCACCTGCAACTGCTTGAGCAGGCGTGCCGCGATCCAGGCATCGAGCTCGCCCTGTTCACCCGCCGCGCGCCACTTGTCGCGCAGCGCAGTGTCTTCGGTGAGATGCAGGGCGGCGATGACGCGCTTGACGACACGGTCACTCGCGACGATGCCGACTTGCGTCGCGAGGTAGCCTGGCACCACCTGTGTCTGCTGGGCGGTGTTGCCTGCCACCGGGTCATTGCCCTTGACGTTGACCACGACGGTGGCTGCCGCGCGGTACTGCATGGGCATGGAAAGATTGACGGCAGCCGTGGCCAGCACGCACACCAGCAGCACCGCGACAACGGTGCGCCAGCGCGAGCGGAGAACGAGAAGAAGATGTCGGAGGCTCATCCGTGGCTCCTAGAAAAGACTGGCGCGGATGTAGATCACATCGTTCTCCTGGATGCCGGACTCCAGGTTCATGCGCATCTCGCCAAGTTTTCCGCTGGCATCGCGGCGATTGACGCGCACGCCGCGCAGCGTGCCGCGTGGCGTCAGTCCGCCGCCGGCCGCGACGGCCTGCATCAGCGTCATCTCGCGTTCGAGCCGCAGTGCGCCCGGCTTCTGCACTTCGCCGTAGATGTAGAACACCGGCGCACGACCGACGAAGACCGTATCGCCACCCACCATGTACATATTCTTGTCATTCTGTCCGTCACCGCGATACATCGACGGTATGTCGACCTCGTGGCGGAAAGGCTTGCCATCACGTTCGCCCGTCACGACGACGATGTCGGCACCGGTCGGTGCGATGCCGCCAGCCAGTGCCAGCGCGTCGCTGAGACGCATGCCGGTCGTTTCGAGCGGATAGCGGCCAGCCTTGTTCACCTGGCCGTAGACCACCACCTGACTGCCACGCAGCTCCTGCAGCAGGATGGAGACCTGCGGACTCTTCACCAGGCCACGCTGTTCCAGCCCGCCTGCGATCAGGGCCTCCGCCTCGAAGATGGCCAGCCCACCGACCTTCACGCTGCCCAGCAGGGGGAAGGTGATGGTGCCGCTTTCGGTGACCCGGGCCGAGGTCATGAGATCAGGGTTCTGATACACCGAGACACGAATGATGTCGCCGGCAGCGAGCAGGTACTCCGTTGTTGCCGCCTGACTGCGACCCGCGTACAGGAACAGGGGCAGCGGTATCAGTGCAGAAGGCATTGCCAGCAATACGAGGAAGGCAAGCAGGATTCGACGCATCTTTTCCCTCACAAGCTCATCGGTTTCTTTTCGCTGTCATGCACACGCAGCGTGACGACATCTCGCTGCTGTGCCCTATGGCTACTAGCATCGGGCGTGCCAGAAAACGCACCGCCCACTGTCCGGCTTCAGAGGAACTTGCCGAGATGGCGAACAAAAGACAGCATCGCCACGCCAAGGCCAGAAATGATCATGGAATAAATGCTGAGGTCGCGATCACGTTCGCTACGCGACTCCGCATGCCGGCGGGACCTGTCTGACGAAGCTGAAAGACGAGCGCCCGCATCCGCGACAGAGAGCTCGGCAGCGGCCCGCTCAGGCAGCACCCGTCTTGCGCGAAAGGCCTCCCGACGCAATTCCTGCGAGCTCGTTGCACTCGCTTCACGGGTGGAAATACGGTCGCTGGAAGAGGCAGCCGGGGGCATCAATCCGGCAGACAGGCAGACCAGGACAAGAACTGGAATTCGCTTCATGACAATGACCTCGCGACGCGTTCAAAGGCTGGCAAATGGAATGCTTTGTTGCTCTGCACTATAGGCACTGAGAGCGCTTTCACTTATCAAATATTCAGCCATGCAAAATAAAAATCGCTGATCTGAAAACAGATTTCTTCGAAAAATTGCAAAAAACAAACACATATAAATCAATTGCTTGATAAATGTGTCGTGATATGGAGACAGATCAATTAATCAATCTGTAAATAGATTGAAGGCAGTATTTCGCGCTGTATTCAGTGATCTATCAGCCATTACGGACGGCATTGGTATATTGCGCAGCAGCAATGTGCTTCAGGTGTCGCCATCTGGTGACGGTTCCGCATTTTTTCCTGCGCAGGAACTGCCGGCAGGCGATGCGGGCCACAGCGACGTCAGCGCAGCTCCCAACGCGCAGTCATCGATGCCGTCCAGGCGGAGTAAGTGCGGGCGGGATCACTGGAGCGACGACGCTCCTCACCCAGTCCCAGCGTGAGAGCCCAGAGCTCGGTCGGCTTGTATGTCGTAGCCAGTCCGGTCAGCAGGCTGCGGTCATCCGGCCTGCCGATTTGTGAGTAGCCTTCGTAACGCCTGTAGCGCCATTCCGCGAGTGCAGCGAGACTCCATTGCGGATCGATCTGCCAGGACGGTGCGAGGCCAAAGCCATAGGTCCGCGCATAGCTTGCAGAGGCATCCGTGATGGCACCGAGCTCACGGAACATGCTGGTGGTGAGCGCTGTCGTTGTCGTGGGACGCCAGACGTACTGCAGCTTGCCGACGAAGCCGCTGAAGTCACGTTCGTGGAAGTGATCGTGCCGACGCCGCAGATAGCTCGCGCGCCCTTCTAGACGCGAGGGCTCGGTGACTTGCCACAACCACGACAGTTCGAGCTCGTCCTGCTTGTAGTTGTTGTCGGCAAGCTGGCTCGGGATCACGTTGCTGTAGCGATACTGCGAACGCCGGTAGCGCAGGTCCGACCTGTTGCCGGAGCCCGGCGAGAAGCGCATGCCCATGTCACCCGACCAGCCCTGGTTGTCGCCACCCTGTTCCGCCACTGCGCTGTTGCGGCTGCGCGTGGCACGCCATGTCGACACACCCTGCCACTTCAAGCCAGTGCGGACAATGAAGTCAGCACTGAGCGCATCGGTCGTGACGAGATTCTTCTCGGCCTGTACCTGATCTGCGAGTCGGCTCGCTGCGCGCGTGCGCTCGTAACGCAAGCCATACCTGCCATCACTGCCGACGAGTCCTGACCAGTCGGCAAGCGCGTTGTAGGCGAAGTGATCGAACTGATCGAACTCCAGATATCTGACGACACTCGGCGCAAAGCCCAGGCTCAGCTTGTGCAGGCCGAAGCGTTGCGCGTAGCTGGCACTCAGCAAGGTCGTCGAGATGACATCGTGTCGTTGACCTGCTGCCGTAGTCGCTGCGTTGCTGCCACTGTCGGGCAACAGGAACACATTGCTGTCGTAACGGAATCGCTGGGCGGCAACGAAGCCAAGACCTTCCTTGTCTTCGTTCGTGCTTTGAGCCCAGCTGCGAGCAGCGCCAACACACAGCAGGAGCAGTGGCAGCGCGATGATGCGGGATGAGTTTGTTTTCATTGCCATGGTTCTTGCTAGAGATGAAATTGCATGCGGGAAGTGAGGCATGCGAGGCATGAGGCAATCTGCATGCCAGTCAGTCCGTACAGGGAGCACGTCATGCAAATTGCACTCAATGCACATCGCGCCTCGGCGCTTGCTGTCAGTCATCTGCGCATCACGACTTTCATCGAGGTGTTTCTCGATCCCGCCATCGTGGTGAGTTGTCTGTTCATCTCGGCCGCGCTGTTCGACAGACCACTCGGCGCACAGCACGTGATACTCGCGCTGATCACCTTGCTGTCTACCTTCCCCGGCTCGCTGCAACTGGCTGACAGCCCGCAACGCATGGCTGGCAAAGGCGCTGTCGACTGGTTGCTGGTCGTGGCAGCGCTGCTGCTGTTCGGCCATGTCACGGACAGCCTGCGCTACTTCTCGACGGCATTCATCGCGAGCTGGACAGGGCTGACCCTGTTCAGCCTCCTACTGATCAACGAGGGCATGCGACGTGGTCTGCCCCTGTTGATGGAGCGCACACATCAACACAGTGCTGTCGTGGTTGGATGCAATGAAGCCGGTGCGACGCTGGCGCGGCAATTCATCGAAAACGCCGGACTCGGTATCCGCTTTCACGGATTTTTCGATGATCGCACTGCCGATCGCCTCGAAAGCGTCGGGGAGCGGCGACTGCTGGGGCGCACGAAACAGCTCGCAAGCTACGTGAAACAGCACAGGATCGAACACATCTATATAGCGTTGCCGATGGCGGCGCAGCCACGCATCCTGTCGCTGCTCGACGACCTGCGTGACACGACGGCCTCGCTGTTCTTCGTGCCCGACATCTTCATGACCGATCTCATACAGGGGCGCGTCGACTCGATTGCAGGTGTTCCCGTCGTCACGGTCTGCGAGACGCCTTTCGCCGGCATGCGCGGTGTGACCAAGCGTCTGTCGGACATCGTGCTGGCAAGCCTGATCCTCGTGCTCATCTCGCCCGTGATGCTGGCTGTCGCCATCGGCGTACGCATGGGCTCACCGGGCCCCATCATCTTCTCGCAGCGTCGCTACGGTCTCGATGGTCGCGAGATCACGGTCTACAAGTTCCGCTCGATGACCGTCACCGAAGACGGTGATCGCCACTACACCCAGGTGAAGCAGGGTGATGCGCGCGTGACACCCTTCGGTGCCTTCATCCGCAAGACCTCGCTCGATGAGTTGCCCCAGTTCATCAATGTGTTGCAGGGACGCATGAGCATCGTCGGTCCACGACCGCATGCGATTGCGGTCAATGAGCAGTATCGCAAGCTGATACCTGGCTACATGGTGCGTCACAAGGTTCGGCCCGGCATCACGGGCTGGGCGCAGGTCAACGGTTATCGCGGTGGCGACGATCTCGAACACATGAAGATGCGCATCCGTTTCGACCTCGAATACCTGCGCAACTGGTCGCTGCCGCTGGACCTCAGCATCATCCTGCGCACCGTGTTGCTGGTCGCGCGCGACAGCAAGGCGTATTGACGCCTATGCCAACACGGCTCAGGCGGCCTTGCCCGCCGGTGCGGTGTCTGCGATGCGCAGCTGGACCGGCGAGGTGATGATGCCCTCGCTGTCGAAGACCTGCTTGAGGTGGCGCAGGAACTCGCGCCGCACGCTCCACTGCTGCAAGGGCTTCACGCGGAAGCGCGCGCGGATGACGAGACCCGTCTCGGTCCATTGCTCGATGCCGGCGATCTCGAGGTCGTCGAGAATGCCATCGCCGAGGGCTTCATCCTTGCGCAGGATCTCGCCCGTCTCGCGCATCAGGTCGATGACGAAGTCCACGTCTTCGCCGCCGTCGATGCGCGCATCCACCACGGCGTAGGCAAAGCCCAGGCTCATGTTGGTCACCACGTTGATCACACCGTTGGGGATGTAGTGCACATTGCCCGAGTAGTCGCGCAGGCGCAGGTAGCGCAACGTAAGCTCTTCGACGACGCCTGAGCGTCCGCCCGCCTCCACGACGTCGCCGTGGCGTATCTGGTTCTCCAGCAACAGGAAGAAGCCCGTGAAGTAGTCCTTGACGAGACTCTGCGCGCCGAAGCCGACGGCAATGCCGACCACGCCTGCTGCGCCGAGTATGGGTGCCACCGAGATGCCGAACTCGGCGAGGATGAGGATGCCCGTGATGACGGCCACCGCCACGGTGAGCGCGTAGCTGATGACGCGTGACAGGGTCTTGATGCGCTGCTGCGCTTCGTGGCTGTGCTGGTGCGAGATGGAGTCGTGTAGCGCCGGCACGACGCGGCGGATCAGTCGCAGCGCGAGGCCGGCGAGCACGAAGATGACGGCGACGTGCACGATCCTGTCGAAGTTGTCGGGCGCCCATCCGGCGAGCCGGTCGAGCAGGGCATCCATCAGAAGGCCTGATCCCAGCGGATGGACAAGCGGATCGCCGAGGTGATGAGCCCGACCATGCTGTAGGTCTGCACGAAGTTGCCCCAGTGCTCGCCCGTGCGTGTGTCGATGTGCTCGGCGAGCAGGCCATGCTTGTTGCGGCAGGCCAGCAGGCGTTCGAAGTGCGCGCGCGCTTCGTCACGCCGGCCCAGCGCAGCGAGTGCATTGACGTACCAGAACGAACAGACCAGGAAAGCATTCTCCGGCGCGCCGAAGTCGTCTTCCTCGATGTAGCGGAAGATGTAGTCTCCGCGTCGCAGGTCACGCTCTATCGCCGCGACGGTGCTTGCGAAGCGCGGGTCTGCCGCGTCGAGAAAATCGACTTCGGCGAGCAGCAACAAACTGGCATCCAGCGAGTCGCCGTCGAAACTGGCGACGAAGTGATTGCGGCTCTGGCTCCACGCACGGGCTTCGATGAGCTCGCGCATGTCTTTGGCGTGCCGGCGCCAGTACTCCGCCCTGCCCGTCAGCTGCAGCTTCGCCGCGATGCGCGCGAGGCGATCACAGGCCGCCCAGCACATCACGGCCGAAAAGGTGTGCACGCGTGCCTTGCCGCGTAGCTCCCACAGGCCGGCATCGGGCAGCGCGTAACAAGCGAGCGCCATCTCGCCGAGCGGTTCAAGGCGACGGAACAGCGCCTCGTCACCACGTCGGCCGAGACGCTGGTCGAAGAACACGTGCGTCGCCGCCAGCACCGCCGAGCCATACACATCGTTCTGCACCTGCTGGTAGGCCTGGTTGCCGACACGCACGGGCCCCATGCCGCGGTAGCCCGACAGCTCCGGCACGACCACCTCGTCAAGCACGGCGCGGCCGTCAATGCCATAGACCGGCTGCAGGCGACTGTCGGCCGAACTCGCTGCGACGTTGATGATGTAAGCAAGGTAACGCTCCATGGTGCGCGTTGCGCCCAGACGGTTGAGCGCATTCACGACGAAGTAGCCGTCACGCAGCCAGCAGAAGCGGTAGTCCCAGTTGCGCTGGCTGCCTGCCGCTTCAGGAATCGATGTCGTCATCGCCGCGACGATGGCGCCGGTGTCGTCGAAGGCATTGAGCTTGAGCGTGATCGCCGCGCGGATCACGGCGTCCTGCCACTCGTAGGGAATGCTCAGGTTGCGCACCCACTCGCGCCAGTACTGCACGGTCTCTTCATGGAAGCGCCGGCCGATCTCGCCCGCCGGTTCGTGCAGGGTTTCATCGGGCCCCAGCAACAGGGTGATGCTGTCTTCGAGAAAGAACGGTGTTTCCTGCAGTATCGCCGTGACAGACGCATTGGTCGTCAGGCGCAGGCTCTGACCGACCGAGGCATAGCGGATGTGATGACTGCCCCAGGTCACGACGGGCGGATTGGCGCCGTAGCCGGACACCGGCCGCAACTGCACGCGCAAGCGCGGGCTGCCAGCGAGACGCTTGATCTGGCGCACCAGCATCATGGGCCGGAACAAGCGGCCGTACTGCCCCAGGCGCGGCGCGAAGTCGGTGATCTCGATGCCGCCGCCCTGATTGTCGTAGAGCCGCGTGATGAGGATGGCAGTGTTCTCGAGATACTCCTGCTCGGCGCGCTCGAAGCCCGTCAGCTCCACACCGAAGAAGCCCGCATCACTCTCGGCCGTGCGTTCGCGCAGCAGGCTGCAGAAGACGGGGTCACCATCGAATCGCGGGAAACAAGCCCAGACGATCTCGGCACGCGCATTGACCAGCGCGCCGACCGTGCAGTTGCCGATCAGGGCCAGATCGAGGCTGGCGTTCATGTGATGAACTCCCTGGCGGGCAACTCGCCTGCCGCGTCGGCCAGCCAGCGACGCACGGACTTCACATCGGGCAGGCTGTACTGCGCGCAGGTGGGGCCATCGCCGACCTTGATCGAGACACCGGCACGCATGTTGACCAGCAGGAAACCCGCTTCGTCGCTGACGTCATCGCCGATGAACACCGGTCGCCGCCCCTGGAAGGGTCGCTCGGCGAGGAAAGCATTGATGGTCTTTCCCTTGTCGAACCCCTCGGGCTTCAGCTCGACCACGCGCTTGCCCTTCTGCAGGTGATAGCCACGCCCCAGGTCGCGCACCAGCCCCCGCATGACGCGATTGGCATAGCCGGCGAGGTGCTTGGCGTTGCGGTAATGCAGGGCCACGCTGAAGCCCTTGTCTTCCAGTATCAGCCCCGGATGACGCGCGAGAACGGGATCGAGCTTGTCGAAGACTTCACGCCGCTCCGGCACCAGCGGGTCCGTCACATACAGGTGCAGGCGGTGGTGCGCATCACGCCGTTCCAGACCATGCTGTCCCGCCATCGGAATCTGCATGCCGCCCATGCGCTGTTCGAGGTCGACGAGGGAGCGGCCACTCACCAGCGCGACCGCACCAAGGCAGCTGAAGTGCAGACGCTCGACGAGATTGAGCAGGGCTTCGTCGACGTGCACGGCAGAGGGCGTCGGCGCGATGTCGATGAGGCTGCCATCGAGATCGAGAAAGTACGCCCAGTCGGTCTGCGCGCGCGGCGGTTCCAGCTTGGTGATGTGCGGCTTCGTTGTGTGCAGCTTGGTCATGAACGGATCTCCACGGGGTTGTTGATGTCCGTCGTCACGGTCTCCGGGTGATCGGCGAGGCGACTGCGTTGCAGCAGGATTTCGGCATCGATGAGCATGCGGCCTATCCAGCGATAGACGTTGTATTCGCTCACGAGGCCGCGCATCAGGTGCATGCGGTCACGCTGCTCTTCGGCCGGCATGGTCAGCGCCAGATGCAGGGCAGCCGCGCACTGGTCGGCGTCGTAGGGATTGACGATCAGGGCCTCGGGCAGCTCGCGCGCCGCGCCCGTGAATTGCGACAGCACCAGCACGCCTTGTTCGTCGTCGCGCGCAGCGATGAACTCTTTTGCGACGAGGTTCATGCCGTCGTGCAGGCTGCTGACGAAGCACAGCTCGGCGGCACGGTAGTACTCGTACACCTGCGCCGCATCGTGGTGTTCCACCTTGAGCAGGATGGGCGGCGGTGCGCCCGGGCGTGAGTACTGCGCATTGATGCGTGCCGCCAGCTGCTGCACCTGGTCGGCGTGATGCTGGTACTCGCCGATGCTGGAGCGGCTGGGCGCCGCGATCTGGATGAAACTGAAATGCCCTATCCACTCCGGGTGCAGATCCATCAGGCGTTCGATGGCGCTGAAGCGTTCGAGAATGCCCTTGGTGTAGTCGAGGCGGTCCACGCCAATGCCCAGCAGATGATTGGCAGGAACGTCGTTCAGCTCACGGATGTACGCACGGCAATCGGCAAGGGATCGTTCGGGTGCGGCCGCCGTGGGCGGCCAGGCAATCGAGATCGGATAGCGACGCACCGCCGTAACCTTGCCGCCGAGCGACACCGTGAAGGACTCGCGATCGACCAGCGCTTCGATGGAACGATCCACCGTGTCGACGAAGTTGTTGCAATGGAACTGCGTGTGGAAGCCGAGGATGTTGCTGCCCAGCAGGCCGGCGAGGATCTCGTCGCGCCAGGGGCAGATGCCGAAGGATTCCGGGTTAGGCCATGGGATGTGCCAGAAGGTGATCACCGTCGCATCCGGCAGGCGCTCGTGGATCATGCGCGGCAGCAGCGCGAAGTGATAGTCCTGCACCAGCACGATTGGGGCGCCGGTCTTGGCTTCGGCCACCACGGCATCGGCGAACTTGCGATTCACGGCCACGTAGTACGCCCAGTCAGCCGAGCGGAACACCGGCCGCACGTGGGCAATGTGGCACAGCGGCCAGAGGCCTTCGTTGGCGAAACCGTAGTAGTAGCCGGCATCTTCTTCCGGCGTCAGCCAGATGCGGCGCAGCTGGTAGCTCGGCTTGTCGGGCGGCACGGCCACACGGTCCTTGATGTCCACCACGTCGCGGTCGGCCGAGCCGCTGCCGTGCGCAATCCAGGTGCCGGAGCAGGCGCGCATGACGGGCTCCACCGCGGTGACGAGACCACTCGCCGGTCGCTGCACTTCGATGCGCCCGTCACGATGCTGGTGGATGTAGGGCTCGCGGTTGGAGACGACGATGACATCGTCACCGCGCAACTCCTCGCGCAACAAGCCGCGCAAGGCGTCGGGCGTCCAGTGGATCTGGCTCTCGTCGCGCGTGTGGTGCTCCAGCTCGGAGAGCAGCTGGCGCAGGTCGTGCACCACGGGCTTGTACTCCGCCGGTGCGTGGATGGGTTCGCTTTTCTCGCCGGGCATGAAGCTGCTGCGCAACAGCAGGCGCATGTCGGTCACCCAGCTGCGCCAGGACCAGTGCGCGACGGCCACGGTGATCAGCGACACGGCGGCAGCGATGGCCGCGAAAACGTAGAGGATGTAACGACGCACTTCTTCGCTGCGCTGGGCGATGAAGCTGATGTCATGCACGAAGATCAGATTGCCCGAGGCCGAACCCTGCACCGGCTCGACCGTGACGTGCAGCGGGCCATCCGTGCCCTGGATGAGGGGCTTGCCTGCCTCTTCCCAGCGCGACAGGTCCGAGCAGCGGATCTCGCCCGGCAGGGCACCGGAACTCAGGGGCGCGGCGAACGGCGAGGCGCAGAAGGCGATGGCGTAGATGTGACCATCCAGCGCCAGCTGGCGGAAGAAGCTGACGACAGATTGCGAGCCCGCGGAGATCTGCGTCAGCAGGGGTTGCTGGATGGTGCTGGCCAGTACCGCGGTCCTGTTATCCAGGTCGCGTATCGACCAGTTCATCGTCAGGCGTTCGACGAAGGGCAGCACGGCATAGGCAAATGCCGCGAAGGCCAGCAACAGGGGCAGCATGAAGCGAATGGATAGCCGCATCGATGTGTGCCTTCCACAGTCTGGCCCGCTCGCGAGGCAGCCGCAGTCTGCCCTTCAGACAAGGATCACCCTTCACCGGGCCGGTCCTGTGTCTGGCGTGCGAGCGCTGGAGACAGGGCGTCGCACAGGCAGCTGCGGCCGCGAACTTCACGGGGCGGCGAGCGCCCCGTGCCGAACGGGGTTGCGGGATCAGTTCATGACCACGGTCTGGAACTCGGACGGTGACAGCTTGCCGTCACGATCCTTGTCGGCGCTCTTGAAGACCTTGGCAAGGTCCGGCACAGCGGCGGCTTCCTTGTTGTCGATGTAACCGTCATGGTTGGTATCGATGGTCTGGAAATCCTGCGCCTTGAGTTTCAGGGGCTCGGCGCCCCCTTCGGCAGCCATTGCGGCACCGGACGACAGGAACAACCCGACGGCTGCGCAGCGGGCGATACGACGGAAAGCATGTGCATTGAGGTTCATTGACTTCTCCTTGCTGTATTGAAAGCGGACCGGTGCCGGATCTGGCGAGGCGGTTCCGTCTCTCGATTCGCAAACGGCGTGCCAGAAATTAATTCGCTATTAATCAATGGCTTGCGGTGCATCGCAAATGCGTTACCTGTAGTCAATCCACGACCGGCAATCCGCGTCTCGCCCCAAGCGTCTTCAAATTCAATGGCTTGCGCATGTCGTCCATGCGGGACATAGGCACCGGCGAGGCACCGGCGACGCAGGCAGGGTGCGGCGTTTCCGATTGGCGACACGCCCGGGAGGCTGATTCACTGGCTTTGCAACATGTCTGTTGTCCTGGTTGTTGCCATATGGCAACAGGACGGAAAGGTTGTATGCCAAAGGCATCCACGCAAATCCTTGATTCTCAAGGATCGATCAGACTGGCACGGCATATGCTGAAAGTAAGGAGCCGCATCTGCCCATCTGCTTATCTGCCACTCGACTGGAGGCGTTCATGTGCCGAGCTTTTCAGCACACCGCGCTGTGCGCATTCCTCGTTGCATTGTCCAGCGCGACAGCCTGCACGACGCCGGCCGAACCAGAGCCGGTCAGCCAGCTGCAAAGCGCACCGATGATTCCCAGCTTCGTGCAGCTGGACGTGAACATGGACAGCTTCATCGACCGCAAGGAAGCCGCTGCCTTTCCCGACCTTCTGAAGGTCTGGGCCCAGGCCGATGTCGACAAGGACGACAGGCTGTCGCTCGACGAGTTCACCGCCGTGCTGCCCAGTCTGATCAGGTAGGGACGCGGCGCGTCGCCGTCCTCACCAGCAGTCCAGCATCCACCACACGAATGGCCGCAGCCAGGCCGGCGCGCGCTGACGTGCGAGCTGGCGACCGAGACGACGGCAGACGTGGCGGATGCTGTCGAGGCCGGCCTTGTGCGGCGTGGCGGCCGTGAAGGCGCTGACGGCGCCCATCAGCTTCTTCGTCTGCACCGACTGGTTGTAGGCCTTCAGCACGTCGAGGATGGGCTTCATCCACTGCTCGGGCTTCCATTCGTCGAGCTTGCCGAGCGCACTGGCGAGCTCTTCATGCTGTTCGCGCGCGGCGAGGTCGACGAGGTGCCACAGCCGGGCGTCTTCGTTCTGCGGTGCCAGGGTGAGGACGCGGTTGGCGACTTCACCCAGCGGCTCGAAGTTGCCCGTCGACGCGTAGGACAGTGCGACGTTGCCGAGCGCCCAGTGCGGGGCGTCCGGGCGCTCGCGCCAGTCGTGCATCCAGTGGCTGGCGCGTTTGTATTCGCTGAGGCAATGCATGGCGAAGCTGACCTGGCCCCAGGTGTTGTCGTGCTTGCGCAGCAGCGCTTCGTAGCGCTCCAGCATGGCTTCGAGCAGGCGCTTGTCGCGTTTGTCGCCAGCGTGGTCGAGCAGGGCCATCTTGAGCACGGTGCCCTGTTCGTTGCGGATCAGGTCGTCGAGGTCCTTGATGGCGCCGTTGACGTAGCGCAGGTGCAGGTGATCGCTGACGAATTCCTTCACTGCGAACCAGGCGCACTCGCCCTGCTGGATGCAGCGCTGCACGGCGTCCTTGGCCTGGTCGCGCCAGCCGGCACCGCGTACGGAAATCAGCGCTTTCTCGGCGGGCTCGGTTTCGTAGCCGGCCATCTGCAGCGTGCGCTCCAGCCAGCGCAGCGCGGCTTCCTGATTCTTCGCCCTGGCGGCGGCTTGCGTGGCACGCGAGGCAAAGGCCGCGCTGCGCTGGTGTGGCCACAAGGCTTCGATGGCCTGCACCGACAGCTCGGGCAGCTTGCAGGTCATGGCGGCGTCATGCAGGAACCAGACGGCGAAGCCGTAGTCGGGTTGCAGGGCGACTGCCTTCTCGAATTCCGGCAAGGCCTCGGCGTGCCTGTCCTTGCGTAGCAGGGCGTGGCCGAGGTAGCCGTGCGACGGCGCATGGTTGGGCGCGATGCGTACCAGCTCGCGCGTCGCGGCGATGTAGTTGTCGAGCTCGCCGTCCTCGTCGCTCCAGTCAGCAAGCAACTGCCAGCTGGCGTAGCTGTTGGGCGCGCTGGCCAGATGCTGGCGCAGACCTTTGAGTGCCCCCACCTTGTTGTGCAGACGGCGGGCGCGCAGGCCGGCCAGCACCAGGGTGTTGGGCGTGGCGCCGTCGGGCCACTGCAGGCCGTTGACGAGGGTTTCGATCTCGCGGTAGCGCTCCAGCCGTGCGAGGCGATCCAGTCGTGCGTCCCAGGCCGCGATGTTCCAGGGCTCCAGCGTGAGCGCGTGTTCGGCCGCGGCGAGGGCTTTGGCGTGATCGCCGCCGTTCTGCGCACGGGCGACCCAAGCCCAGGGGTCGCCGGGGCGCGCCTGTTCGACTTCGTCGAGCAGGGTGTCGAAGTCGGCGAGGGTTTCGCGCTTTTCGCAGCTGCGCCAGGCACAGGCCCACACCCAGCGTGGTTGCGGGTCACGCTGCAGCGAGGCACGTGCGGCATCCAGCGAGCCGCCGTAGTCCTTCTTCTGCTCCAGCAGCCAGGAGAGCAGGCCGTGCATGTCGGCGTTGTCAGGCTCGCGCGTGACGCACTGACGGATCAGCTGCTCGCAGCGCTCCCAGTGCGCATTCCACTCCGGGCTCTCTTCCGAAACCGTGTCGGAGTACAGGCGGATCGCGCGGTTCCAGGTCGGGTTGATGCTCAGTGCGGCTTCGAGCTGCTTGCGTGCTTCGTCGCGGCGGCCGACCAGCTTGAGCGATTGGGCGTACTCGACGAACAGGCGCGGCAGCATGGTGAAGCGCTGCAGGGCTTCTTCGAAGATCGGCAAGGATTCTTCAGCGAGGCCCATGTCGGTGAGCTGCATGCCCAGCGCCACCCAGGCATGCCAGAGGTCGCTGCGCGCCGCATGCGCTTCGCGCATCACGGCCAGCAATTCATCGGGCGCCAGGCGTGTCTGCGCGCATTCCTGGAAAGTCATCAGGCTGTCGCCCGTGGTGACTTGCCGCACCAGCTCGCTGCGCACGAAGGCGATGGCCTCGTTGGCGGTAGCGGTGTCGGGCGCTTCCTGGATCAGGGTGCGCAGCGCGTAGTCGTAGTCGACGTCGCGTGTGATGGCGCGGCGAAGGATGGGTGCCGAGGCGGCATAACCATCGGTGCGCTGCAGTAGCCAGGCGAGGATGCCCAGCGTGACGGGGTCTTCGGGCGCACGTAGCAAGGCGGAATCGGCCAGCTTGCGCGCTTCGTCGTAGCGTTTCTGGCGGCCGAGCTCCAGCGCCAGCTCGCGCAGCGTCCACACGTCGCCGGGGTGGGCTGCCTGCAGGCGCCGCAGGTGCGCTTCGACGCGTGGCGGATCGGCGGGCAGCCACTCGTGTGCCAGACGGGCCAGCGCGTAGTTGCGCGGGTGCTGGTTGCTGGCCGCTTCCAGCCAGGCGATGGCGGCTTCACGTCCTTCGCGACGCGCCAGCTGGATGGCCACGCTGCGGTGGTGGCGCAACTGCAGGGGCTCCAGCGCGCTGGCTTCGCGCGCATGCTGCAAGGCGCCTTCGAAGTCGTTGCGCGCATCGCACAGCAGGCTCTGCGCACGCAGCCAGCTGGCACGGCGCAGTGGCGTGTGGATGCCTTGCAACAGGGCCTCGGCGCGGTCGAGGTGACCGTAGCGCAGATGGGCTTCAGCACAATAGACGGCGAGATGGCTGTCTTCGGGATGCCGCTGCAGCGCATCGTCGAGTACGCCGAATGCTTCTTCGGTGCGCTCCAGGGCTTCGAGCTGTTCGAACAGCGTGATCATCGGCGCGGCAGACTTGCCGCCCAGCGCTGTGACGCGTTCGCGCAGTAGGGCGATGCCGGACTGCGAGTCGCCAAGGATGCGGCAACCGCGCGCATAGGCCGAGGCGGCGTCCTCGTCGGTTTCGTAGAGGGTGCTGGCAAAGCGGTACAGCGGCAACGACTCGCGGTAGCGCCCGCTCTGCCAGGTCAGGATCGCCCACTGCAGCCACAGGCGGCCATTGATGCTGGCGCGGCGCAGTGCGCGATGCACGATGTCGAAGGCCTGCGGCAGACGACGGCTGTCTTCGGACAGGCGATCGGCATAGCGCGCGAGGATCAGCGGATCTGGCCAGGGGCGCGAGGCGAGCTGGCCCAGCCATTCGAGGTGGGCGGCGCGGCCGCCGATGACGCCCAGCGAGGCCGCCTTGGACAGCTGCAGGTTGGTGTCGTCGGGGTACAGCGCGAGCAGGCGCTCGGTGCAGGCCAGGGTGCCGGCTTCGTCACCATCGTAGATCGTCAGTGTACGTTGCCCCTGCAAGGTGAGGCGGTGATCGGCATCGCTGGCCTGCAGGGTTTGCAGGGCAGCCAGCGCCGCATCGCGATCATGCTTGCCCAGCGCGCGGTTGATGACGTGGTAGCTGTCCCACAGCCCGGCGTCGGGCAGCGTGATGCCGGCAAGGCGCTCAGCCTGAGCGTGCGGCACCATCACCATGCCGCGCGGCCCGCTGGAGGCATGCTGTGCGAACAGCGCTGCGGCGTCGAACTCCACGTGCGTGGCCTGGAAAGGATCGCGGATCAGCAGCGAGCCGCGCAGCCGGTCGTAGCCGATGACGGCCTGCAGGTGGCCGCCAGCGGTGTAGGTCGTGACCAGCGTGAAGGGGATGCCCGCATCGAGCAGGGTGGTGGCGGTATCCCAGTTGACGCGGAACTCGTGCGTGATGAAGCCGTTCTCGCTGGCCCAGTTGCGCTCCGAGCTGTCCGAGGTGCCGTCGTAGCAGATCTCTTCGGCAATCTCGAGATGGTCGGCGGGCTGCTGCCAGTACTCGGCAAGTGCCGCCAGCGTGGCGGGCGCGCAGGTGTTCCAGTGCTGACGCACGAAGGCGACCGGCAGCACCACGCGATGCGGTGTCTGCCCCTCTGCGATGCGCTCGGCAACGTTGCTGTAGAAGATGCTGCCTTCGACGCGCCCGGCCTCTTCGCGCGCCAGTTCCATCTGACCACGCGCCATGGCAAGGTCGGCCCGTCGCGCTGCGTGTGCCGAACGGCACCAGCGGTCGGCGCGCGGCTGCTGGCGCACCACCTCGGCGAGCAGGGTCTCGCATTCGTCGAGCGCGCCATCCTCGAAGCGCAGATCGAACAGACGCATGGCGTAGGCCATGCACTCGCTGTGGGTCATGGCTTCCCGCAGCAAGGCGATGGCTTCGTCGCGACGACGCATCGACAGCAGCAATTCGATCCGCTGCTGAACGGCAGCGCGGTAGCGCGGTGACAACTGCAGGGCGTCGTCGCAGGCACGCAGGGCGTCCTCGTAACGGTCTGCCCGCTCCAGCATGTAAGACTGTTCCACCAGCAACCAGGGGTCGCGTGGCGCCAGCTGGCGGGCTTCCGCGTTCAGCTGCGCGGCCACCGCGAAGTCGCGCAGGCCGGACAGCATGAAGCTGCGCAGCGACAGGTAGTCGGCGCGCTCGCCGGGGCTGGCGTCGTCGGGCAGGGGCTGGTGCTCGAACTCGCGCCAGCCCACGAAGGGTCCGCGCCGGTACAGCCGCGTGCGCAGCTTGCCGACCAGCGCTGTGGCGTTGTGGCGATGACGGCGCCAGACCTGCAGGGCCAGCGCGTCGCCGCGGCGTTCTGCCCCGAGGAAGCGCAGCGCCCGCACGGCCAACGCGATGGCGCGTGGGCTGCCATCGGCGACAAGCGCCTCGATATGCGGATCTACCTGCAGGTACAGGCCCTGGTCGAGCTGTCGCTCGATTTCATCCAGCAGTGTGTCGCTGCAGGGGCCGACCACACCGGGTGTCTGTTCGTCATGTGCGCTCATGAAAATCATTCTAACGACAGATCAATATGCCGTTCGTGATCTATAACCGCCAAGTGACGTGATCATTCGGGCATGTCCCGATGAAACGGGGCGAACCAGTGACTACGTTGGGTAGAGGGTGAGCGACAAGGGTGTTGCTCTCCGGTGGGAGGATCCCCATGAGCGCTACCCGGGTTGGCATCGCAACGGCGTGGCTGCTTGCCGCGCTGTGCGTGCAGCCGGCGCAGGCCCAGTCGCTGTTCGCGTTGCAGTCGAATGCCAACTGGCAGGCCGAGCTGCGCACGCAGGCGGCCGAGGCTGCGGAGCGGCAGGAGCAGGCGGCACGCGCGGAAGGCCTGCTGGGTTGTGAGCGCTACTGCGGGCAGCTCGTCAGCATCTTCGCGCGTTTGCGCAGCACCACGCAGCAGCAGTTCCCCGACGGTGCCGGGCAGGCCTGGCAACTGGTGGTGACGCGCCGGCCGGCCGAAGAGGCCTGGGCCCTGCCCGACGGGCGCGTGTTCATCTCCGAAGCCTTCATCCGCAGGCAGGGCCTGCAGCGCGAGGAGCTGGCTTTTGCCCTCGCGCACGAGATTGCGCACATCACCCTGGCCCACGAGGCCGACACCATCGACATCGTGCGGCGGCTGACGCCCTTTGGCATCGGCAGCTCGGTGCGCGATGTGTATGCGGCGCTGGACTTCGATCTGGGCTTGCTGCTGCGGCTCTCGCCCATGCTCGAAGACATGGAGCTGGAGGCCGACCAGGTGGGCCTGATGCTCGCCGCGCTGGCGGGCTTCGACCCGGATCGTGCCATCGGCCTGCTGCGCAAGTTCGCAGCAGAAGGCGAGCGCAAGGCCGTGGTGGCGACCCACCCGGCCAGCGCACGGCGTCTGGCCGCGGCCGAGGCTGTGTTGCCGGTGGCGCGCCGGCTGTTCGAACGGCATCGCGAGCTCGCCGCGCAACCCTGAGCAGGGCAGTACCATGCGGCATTGATCATCCTTGCCGCGACCTGCCGTGGACCGTTGTTCCCGGCTCTTGCTCTACGAACACGCCTTCTGCCCAAACGGCGACCCGTTGACTCATTTAGATTACTTGCACGAAAGACGGCACTTTGAAACTCTTGATCCTTGGCGGCACATTGTTTCTTGGAAGACATTTTGTGACCGCTGCGCTTGCCGCTGGTTACACCGTTACAGTTCTTCATAGAGGCAGAATGAAAACTGAACCGATCACCGGGGTAGAGCATCTGATTGGTGATCGAGAGTGTGATCTGGAAAGCCTTACGAAGGGTAGAGAATGGGATGTCGTGGTTGACACCAGTTGTTACTTGCCCCGTGTAATGCGCGCCTCGCTTGAAGCGCTGCGAGATAAAACTGGTTTCTATGTTTTTGTATCCACTATCAGTGTTTATGAATTTGACACCCCCGAAATTCATGAAAACTCAAGAACGCTGCCAGCTGTTCCGGAAAATCCCGAAGACGTAAATTGGCAGGGGCCGGGATATGGCGCCAAGAAACGCAGTTGCGAGGAGATCCTGCAGCAGGCCATGCCCCATGCCCATCTGGTCGTCAGACCCGGGATCATTACAGGGCCATACGACTTCACATGTCGCGCAACGTACTGGATTGAACGACTTCACTACGATGGCCCAATCGTAACTATGCGCGATGGAAGTGTGCCGATTCAGTGGATCGATGCTCGGGATCTGTCCGAGTGGGCGCTCAGGATGGCGCAGGCGCGAAAATGTGGGGCCTTCAATCTTGCTGGCCCTGAACGCACATTCCAGTCCCGACAGCTTTATACCGTTTGCGAAAAAATCGCGGGAAGAACAGGTGACTGGGTTTATCTGCCGACAGACTTTGTGAAGACTCTGGATGCCTGGCACCTTCCGGGAGGATGTCTGGGTGTTTCATACCCCGAGCACGACAACTTTTCAAAAGTCTCGAGCGCAATGGCGTTCGCGAATGGTCTGACCTGTAGGGATCCTGAGGTGACATTCGCAGACACCTATGAATGTGCCAGAAAGTGGAGCTTTGATTACTATCGAACCGCGACCGGTAATCGATCGCTGTACAAACCCATTAACGAGGTTCTGCAGATGGAAAAAGTGCTGCTTGAAAAGTATTCCAAGTGGAAGCCAGGCGCGTCACGCCCATCGGCACAACCCTGAGTGGCGCATTACCATGCGGCATTGATCTTTCTTGCCGCGACCTGCCGTGGACGACATCCGACTTCTCTTCAAGCAACTGGCGCCCGCCGTTCGACTTCTGTTCACTGCGCCTGCTCGACGAACGCAGCGAGCGCACTGTGGTGCGGCAGAACGTGCTGCAACCGCTGAGTACGCAGTTCGACCGTGGCGCGATGATCACGGTGATGCATGGCGGCGGCTACGGTTATGCGGCGACCAGTGATCTCAGCGCGGCAGGCTTGAAGGCGGCGATAGCCAAGGCCAAAGACTGGGCGGCGGCGAGTGCGGGGCGTTCGGTGGTGGATTACAGCCGCATCGATCTGCCGCGTCCGCAGGGTCGCTACGCAAGCCCGCAGAGCGGCGCGGTGCAGCCGTCGCGGCGCGAGATCATCGACATCCTGCTCGCCGAGTCGGCGGCCTGCCCGCTGGACCCGCGCATCGTGGATTGGTCGGCCTCGTTGTGGACAATTGCCTGCGACCAGCTCTACCTGACGGCCGACGGTGCGGAGATCGCGCAGCAGTTTCGTTACGTGATGCCCGATCTGTCGGTGAGCGCCAACGCGGGCAGCGACACGCAGACGCGCAGCTTCGCCGGTGGTGGGCTGTGCCAGCAGGGCGACCTCGCCTTGTTGCGCGACAGCGGCTTCATCGGGTGTGCGCCGGGCATTGCGCGCGAGGCGCTGGCCCTGCTCGAAGCGCCGAATTGCCCGACCGAGCGCATGGACCTGTTGCTGATGCCGGCGCAGATGATGTTGCAGATCCACGAGTCGATCGGCCACCCGCTGGAGCTCGATCGCATCCTTGGTGACGAGCGCAACTTCGCGGGCACGAGCTTCGTCACGCTGGACATGTTCGGTGAGCACCAGTACGGCTCACCGCTGCTCAACGTGACATTCGACCCGACGCGGCCCGAGCAGTTTGCGAGCTATGGCTGGGACGATGATGGCAGCCCGGCAGAGAAGGTCTTCGTGATCCGCGATGGCGTGCTGCAGCGGCCGCTGGGTGGTGCCATCTCGCAGGCACGCGCCGGCATTGCGGGCGCAGCGAGTGCGCGCGCGAGTGGCTGGAACCGGCCGCCGCTGGACCGCATGTCCAACCTCAACATCGAGCCCGGCGACAGCACGGTCGAAGCGATGATTGCTTCGGTCGAGCGCGGTGTGTTGATGGATGCCAATGTGTCTTGGTCCATCGACGATTCGCGCAACAAGTTCCAGTTCGGCTGCGAGTACGGTCGATTGATCGAGAACGGTGAGCTCACGAGCGTGGTGCGCAATCCGAACTACCGTGGCATCTCGGCGACCTTCTGGCGCTCGCTGCGCGCGGTGGGCAATGCCGACAGCGTGGCGGTGATGGGCACGCCCTTTTGCGGCAAGGCCGAGCCCTCGCAGGTGATTCGCGTCGGTCATGCTTCGCCGGCATGTCTGTTCAGCGATGTCGAAGTGTTCGGAGCGGAGGCGTGATGCAAGCCTGGTTTTACGCACTCGCCGACGAGATCAACGCACGCCTCCAGGGCGACGAACAATTCACCTGCTGGCTGAGCGCCGAGTCTTCGGATTTCGTGCGTTTCAATCGCGGCCTGATCCGTCAGAGCGGCCATGTGCAGCAGCGTTACCTGAGCCTCAAGCTCATCAGCGGCCAGCGTCAGGCACAGGGCGAGCTGACTCTGAGTGGTCTGCGTGACAGTGATTCCGCGCTGATTGTGCAGCTCATTGATGTGTTGCGTGCGCAGTTGCCGGATCTGCCTGACGACCCTTACCTGTTGTTATCGACCGAACCACAGTCAAGCGAGCGTGTCGTGCCATCGGCGCTGCCGGCTACGCAGGACATCGTTGATGAAGTGCTGAGCGTCGCCGCAGGACATGACTTCGTCGGCATCCTCGCCAGCGGGCCGGTCTATCGTGGCTTCGCGAACTCCTGGGGGCAGCGCAACTGGCACGAGGTGGCGAGCTTCAATCTGGACTGGAGCCTGTACCACGCGGCTGACAAAGCGGTGAAGAGCAGCTACGCTGGCTTCAGTTGGGACAGCGCGGCCTTCCGCGACAAGTTCGCCGATGCGGCGCGACAGCTGGTGTTGCTGCAGCGACCCGCTGTGAGCATCGCGCCCGGCCCCTGCCGCGCCTTCCTCACGCCCACGGCCTTTGCCGAAATCATCGGCATGCTGGGCTGGGGCGGCGTGTCGGAGAAGTCACTGCGCACGAAGCACAGCTCGCTGCGCCGCATGCGCGACGAAGGGCTGCAACTCAATGCTGCCGTGTCCTTCTGCGAGAACACGGCGGGTGGCTTGTCGCCTTCGTTCCAGGCCGAGGGTTTCATCAAGCCGCCGCGCGTGAGCCTCATCGAAGAAGGGCGTCTCGTCGGCTCGTTGATTTCGCCGCGCACGGCGCGTGAATACGGCCTTGTTACCAATGGCGACGAATCGCTGGCGAGCATCGAGGTAGGTGCTGGCACGCTGCCGCAGGCGGAGGCGCTGGCTGCACTCGGCACGGGGGTGTGGATCAGCAACCTCTGGTATCTCAACTACTCGGACCGTGCGAGTTGCCGCATGACCGGCATGACGCGCTTCGCGAGCTTCCGCGTCGAGAACGGCGAGATCGTGGCGCCACTCAACGTGATGCGTTTTGATGAATCGCTGTACCGCATGCTAGGCGACAACCTGATGGCGCTGACGCAGGAGCGCGAGCTGCTCATCGACGGCATGAGCTATGGGCAGCGTGGCACGGACAGCGCGTTGTTGCCGGGGGCGCTGGTCGAGGATTTCCGCTTTGTGCTTTGAGCCGAGTCAGGCCGTCGCCAGCTTGCAGTTGTTGCGCCCGGCATTCTTGGCCGCATAGAGGGCCGTATCGGCGCGTGCGACGAGACTCTCCAGCGTTTCGCCGATCTGCCAGCGCGTCACGCCGCAGCTGATGGTGATCACCAGTTCGGAGTTGTCGTCGAAGGGTTCGCGTTCGATGCCGGTGCGCAGGCGTTCGGCCACCTGCATGGCCTGGCCCTCGTCGCTCATGGGCAGCAGCGCAACGAATTCCTCGCCGCCCCAGCGGCAGGGCAGGTCTTCGGCGCGCAGATGCTGACGCAGGCGGGCGGCCAGCTGGCGCAGCACCTTGTCGCCCACGTTGTGTCCGCGCCCGTCGTTGACCTGCTTGAAATGATCGATGTCGAACAACAGCAGCGACAGCGGTTCGTCGTGGCGTTCGGCATGGCTCATCAGGCGCGTCGCATCGTCGAGGAAGCGGCGGCGGTTAGGCAGGCTGGTCAGTTCGTCCTCGTTGGCAAGGCGTGCAAGTTCGCGCTCGGCAATCTTCCAGCGCGTGATGTTGAGATGTACGCCAACGATGACGGGCGAACCATCGAGGTCGGTGCTGCGGCGCTTGATGACGTGGCGGTAACGCTCCTCGCCGCTCAGCGGGTGCACGAAGTGCTGTTCCTTGTCGACATCGGTGCCAGCCAGTACCGCGAGGTCTTCCTCGGGTGTGCCACGTGCCAGCTCCTTGCTGAAGGCGATGACATGGGCGACCTTGCCGATCAGCTCATGGCGCGGCGTGCCGCGTTCGCGCGCAAAGGCGTCGTTGACGACGAGGAAGGCGCCTTCCTGGTTCTTGATGTAGAGCGGATCGGGGATGACGTCGATGAGGCGCTGGATGAAGCCCTGCGTGCGGTGGCGCTGCTGGGTCTCGCGTTCGAGGGCCTGTTGCAGTGCGCGTTCGGTCTGCCGCCAGTGCGTGGTGTCGTAGAGCGCGCAGACGATGACGTACTTGCCCTCGGAGTCGAGACAGCGCGCCTTGGTGACGATGCGGAACTGCTCTTCGCCTGTCGCCGCGTGGCGCTTCTCTTCTTCCTTGTAGACGATTTCGCCACCCAGCACGGCGGCGTCTTCGCTGCGGATGGTGTTGGCGACCGTGGCATTCGGCGCGAGGTCGGGCGAGCACACGCCCAGCAGTGACTCGATGGGCTTGCCCCACTGCTCGCACTGCGCCTTGTTGACGATGAGGTAGCGGCTCTGCGCGTCCTTGACGTAGATCGGCATGGGCACGGCGTCGAGCACGCGCTGGATGTAGTCACGCGTGGCGCGGTGGTTGTCCAGCTCGGCCTGCAGCGAATCGTTGAGGCGGCGCGTGTCGGCGCCCAGGCGCATGCTGGCCACCACGCCAGCGGCGATGGCGGCGGCACCAACGGCGACGCCCGATGACAGGCCGGCAAGCAGGCCGAGGCTGCCGGCAGCGAGCGTTGAAAGAGCGACCAGCGCACCATCGCGCAGGATCTGACGCATGGGGAATCCTGTCTCCTGGAACGAGCGGCGGAACCCGTGCCGCTCATGATATGAGCATTGTGAAGCATCCGGCGTGGATGCGCGTGGCGTCTGTGCATTCTTTCCGGCTGGCGAAGTTTACGATGGCACTGCCATCGTGTGTCATGTGCCGGACAAGTCGCTACAGTAGAAGGGTGGCTGTCACGAGCACAGCTAATCTTTCTGCAGGGGTATCACATGGCCATCCGCATCCTCGTCATTCCCGCCAGCGTCCGCCAGGGCTCGCTCAACCTGCGTCTCGCACGCAACGCCATCCGCATCGCGAGGGAGGCGGGCATCGAGGCCATCGAGATGGACCTGCGCAGCCTGGCCCTGCCCGTCTACGACGGTGACCTCGAAGCTGCAGAGGGAATACCGGCCGGCGCCCTGACCCTGCTGCAGGCGGTGCGCGAGGCGGACGGCATCCTCATCGTGACGCCCGAGTACAACGGCTTCCCGACACCGCTGCTGATCAATGCCTTCGACTGGCTGTCGCGCATCGAAGCCAGCGACGCTCACCCCGCCGGCCTCGCCATCACGGCCAACAAGCCCGCCGCCCTGCTGTCCGCTTCGCCGGGTGCGGGCGGCGCCTTGCGCTCGATGAACTTCGTGCGCCAGTACCTGCAGATGGCCTTCGCGATGATCGTCGTGCCGCAGCAGTTCGCGCTCGGCAAGGCGCATGAGGCTTTCGATGCGGATGGGGCGCTGATCGATGCGCGAGCAGCAAAGTCGGTGAGCGGTGTTGTTGCTGCGCTGGCGAAGCTGGCGGAGGCGCTGCGTCCTCGCGCCTGAGCGGCGTGGCTTCCGCAGGGTGGATGCGCTTCGCTTATCCACCCTACAAGAGCATTAGTGGCGGGCAGCTGTGGGCAGGCCGAAGATGTGGTCGAAGCACCAGTTGAATACGAAGCCGTAGACCACGAAGAACAGCAGCAGGCCGAACTCCAGGCCCAGCGCGGCGAGCACGCCGATGTTCAGCCACCAGGTCATCACCGGCAGCAGCAGGACGACCAGACCCAGCTCGAAACCGATGGCGTGCACGACACGCCGCTTCAGGCTGCGCCCGCGTTTGGTCTGTCGTGCTTCCCAGTGCTCGAAGGCCCAGTTGTAGGCCATGTTCCACAGCACTGCGACGGCCGAGGTGACGACGGCGAGGCCGCCCGAGCTGGCGGCGCTGTGATCGGTCGTGAACATCACGGCGACGGTGACGCAGAGCACGGCGAAGAGTTCGAACAGAACGGCGTGGATGATCTTGCGGCGCAGGCCTTGCATGGAGAGGACTTGTCGTGAGGGTGACGGACAGACAGGTGTGGCGTTCAGTCGGTTCCGCGCTTGCGGCGCCCTGTGAGCAAGCCGATCACGCCGAGGATGGTGAATACCGTGCCCAGTATCGACACGATCAGCTCCGTGCCCCATAGCTGGAAGAGGCTGCGGATCCGCGGGCTGTCGCTGGAGTTCGGTACGTAGAGCACGGATACCTGCTCGCCGACATGGAAAGAGGGCGGGCTGCTGCCGGCGCTGGAGCGGAAGACCTGTTTGTCGCCGCGCGGGTCTGCATACTCGACGATGGGAAAAAGCACTTCGCCATCGTCATGCATGTCGACAACCTTGCCCGGCACTTCGACAGCGCGTTCGATGAAGCTGTGCGTGTTCCAGCCAACAGCCCCTGCAACGCCCAGCAGGCAAATGCCAACGATGCCGAAAATGCGCAGCGTGAGCCGCATGTCGCGACTGCCGCTGCGGCCTGACTGGCGCTCAGGCTTGGCAGGAGCATGGCCTGACAGACCTGTGTCCCACAGCGTCATCGATTGCCAGGCGCCACCGCTCCGGTAGGCCTCGAACAGCGCCACCATCCGTTCGTGAGCGATATCGGTTTCGGTCGAGCTGAAATGCTGCTCCTCTGACCCGTCGCGGTACTCGATCACGAAGCCATCGGCCCGGCTCCCCGTGGTCTGCACGTAGCACTGTTCGCTCTGGCTGAGGATGGCAAAGCCATTGCCCGGCAGGCCCACACGCGCCAGTTCCTTGCGCAGGGTCTCGTGGTCGGGATTGGTGATCTCCGTGCCGTCTTCGGTTTCGAGTTTCATGCTTGTCCTTGAGGCTTGCTGCGCGTTACTGCTGCACGCAATCCTCGCTGCCGTGGTTGCCGCCCTTGTACTCCGGTTCGTAGTAGTACTTGTGGAACTGCCACTTGCCGCCTTTGCCCTTGCTGAAACGCGCGAGGCCGGTGCCGTAGTCCCGGGTCGCCGGATCTTCGTGGGCGAAGTAGATGGCGACATCGACGCCCTTGCCCGTCGCGTGGCCGCGATAGATGCCGTAGCCAGGGACTTCCAGCGTGAACTGGTAGGCGTTGTAGCCCGCCGTGCTGTGCGCAGCGACGCGCTTGAGCGTGACCTTGCCGCTGTAGGCTCCTTCCGAGGCGTCCAGGCCCTTGCAGTCGTAGACGCCGCTGAAGTCGGGTGTTGCGGCATGGCTGATCACCGGAAGTGCCGTGGCGAACAGGATGACGAAGGCGAGGACGAGCTTGCGCATGGAGAGCTCCGCTTGAGACAGGAGGACGGGATGATCGCACAGCGCTTCGCTTGTTGCGTGATGGGGCGCGCAGGCACCAAGGCAGCGCAGGTAATGCAGGCCGGCGCCAGCTGACGGTGCGTGAACGGCGCAACAAGGCCTGTTTACCGGCTTTGGCGCGGCACGGATGGCGGGCACGGATCTGGCTTGTAAGATGGCGAAACCTGACCGATCGGTCAGGAATCCAGAGCAAGCAGAGTCAGCCGGAGGTCGCAAATGTCTGATCACATCGTCCTGACATCCCACCCGCGCGGCAAGGCGGGGCCCAGCTCGCCGGTCAGCTGGGGCGCGGCGAGCGCCACCGAGCGCGGGCCGCTGGTGGCGGCGAGCCTGAGCCAGCCGGCGCTGCGCAATGCCATCGGCACCCACTCCGGCTCCTACTCGGTGTATCGCGCACTGGCCGTGGCGGCGGGTCATCTGCAACGTGACCACAAGCCCGACCTCACCGACACCGCACCGGTCGTGACCCTGGGCCCGCATCCGCAATGGGCCGATCCGCAGAAGATCATCTCGCTGGATCCCTGGGGCCATCGCGTCGCCGAATACTTTGCCGAGCAGATTGCAGCGGGCCTCGACGTGCGGCCCACCATTGCCATCACCAAGGCCCACATCAACATGCCCGAGCTGATGGCGGCCATCGCGGCTGGTCGCCTCAAGCCTGATGGCGACATTCTCGAAGCCAATGGCGACGTGCGCGTCACCAAGGCCGCCATCGAACCCGTGTGGTATCTGCCGGGCGTGGCCGAGCGCTTCGGCATCAAGGAGTCGGCATTGCGCCGTGCGCTGTTCGAGCAGACCGGTGGCATGTTCCCCGAGCTCGTCACGCGGCCCGACCTCAAGGTCTTCCTGCCGCCCATCGGTGGCATGACGCTTTACTTCTTCGGCGACGTCGAGAAGCTCGGCAAGCCCGACACCAAGGTCGCCTGCCGCTTGCACGACGAATGCAATGGTTCGGACGTGTTCGGCTCCGACATCTGCACCTGCCGGCCCTACCTCGCACACGGCATCGAGGTGTGTATCGAGATGGCCCAGCAGGGTGGCGTCGGTCTCGTCGTCTACAACCGCAAGGAAGGTCGCGCGCTCGGCGAGGTCACCAAGTTCCTCGTCTACAACGCCCGCAAGCGCCAGATCGGTGGTGATCGCGCCGAGACCTATTTCGAACGCACCGAATGCGTCGCCGGCGTGCAGGACATGCGCTTCCAGGAGCTGATGCCGGACGTGTTCCACTGGTTGGGTATCACGCGCATCGACCGCTGGGCCTCGATGAGCAACATGAAGCACGGCGCACTGGCGGCGCAGGGCATCGAGGTCGTCGAGCGCGTGGCGATTCCCGATGCGCTGATTCCGGCCGATGCGCGTGTCGAGATGGACGCGAAGAAGGCCGCTGGCTACTTCACCGAGAAAGTGCCCGAGGCGGCTGACCTGCTGGTCGCCCATGGCCGGGGGTTGCACGAATGAGTCCCGCACAGAGTGGCTGGCACACCCCGGTGCCTGCGGATCACCCTGCCGCCGCCCTGTTGTCGGCCGATGCGGTGCGTGCGCGTTGCGTCAGCGTGATGGCCCACGTCGAGGCCGAGCAGTCGCCGCACTTCCGCGTCGAGATGTCGCAGCTCGCGCCGACCGCGCACTACGTCTGCGACACCCTGCGTCAGCGCTACCCCGACCTGCAGGTGCCCTATCACAGCCGCAAGCGCCACTTCGACGCAGGCGGCGTGGATCGCTGGTCGCAGCTGGTCGCGCAGCATGGTCTGGCGGGTGATGTCGCCGAGTGCGCACGCGTCGCCATCGACCTCGTGATTCCTTCCGTGCTGCTCGACGCCGGTGCTGGCGCGGCCTGGCACTACAAGGATGCCGAGACTGCTCAGACCCTGGCGCGTAGCGAGGGCCTTGGTGTGGCGAGCCTGCGCTTCTTCGCCAGTGGCGCGTTGTCGGCCGATGCGCGCAACCCGCTGCGCAGCGACGCGGCAGCCTTGCAGGCCGTGTCGGCTACGCAGCTGGCCGAGGCCTTCCAGGTCGATGCCAACAACCCCCTCGTCGGCCTGCAGGGGCGTACGGCCTTGCTGCGCAGCCTGGGCAACGTGGTGGCAGCGACGCCGGCCGTGTTCGGCCGCGCCGACAGCAAGGAGGCACGGCTCGGCAACCTCTACGATTACCTGCGCGCCAACGCGCATGACGGCCGCATCGACGCTGCCTTCGTGCTGGAGACCCTGTTGCGTGCGCTGGGCCCGGTGTGGCCCGGCCGTGCGCGGCTGGAAGGCATTCCGCTCGGCGACTGCTGGCGTCACCCGGCCCTGCCCGACGGCTGGCTGCCTTTCCACAAGCTCACGCAGTGGCTCACTTATTCCCTGCTCGAACCGCTCGAATGGGGCGGCCTGAAGATCGACGGTCTCGACGCCCTCACCGGCTTGCCTGAATATCGCAACGGCGGCCTGCTGCTCGACATGGGTCTGCTGGTGCCGCTGGACCCGGCTTTCGGCACGCGACGCTGGAAGGTCGATGACGAAGCCATCGTCGAGTGGCGCGCGCTCACCGTGGCCGCGCTCGACCAGGTTGCCGGCGCGGTGCGCAGCGAGTTGGGCCTGAGTGCTGCACAGTTTCCGCTGGCCTGCGTGCTCGAAGGCGGCACCTGGGCAGCGGGGCGCCGCATCGCTGCCGAGCGTCGCCCGGGCGGTGGTCCGCCGCTGACGCTGGTGAGTGATGGCACCGTGTTCTGACCCGCCGGGGGCTGTTGCCCGGCATCGTAGTGATTCATGAAGGAGGTTTCCATGCCCGCCACCGATTTCGACAACGTCTTTGTCATCGACCATCCCCTGCTGCAGCACAAGCTCTCTTTCGTGCGCAGTGCCGAGACGACCACCGACAACTTCCGCCGACTGGTGCGCGAGATCGCGCAGATGATGGCCTACGAGATCACGCGTGACCTGCCGACCGAGAAGGTGCCGGTGACGACGCCGCTGACCACCTTCGATTCGCCCGTCATCAGCGGCAAGAAGCTGTGCCTCGCTTCGATACTGCGCGCCGGCACCGGCATGCTCGACGGCATGATCGACCTGCTGCCGGGCGCACGTGTCGCACACATCGGTCTCTACCGCGACCCCGAGACGCTGGAGGCCGTCGAGTACTACTTCAAGGTGCCCGACGACATCCAGGATCGCCTCGTAATCGTGCTCGACCCCATGCTCGCCACCGGCCATTCGGCGATTGCCGCACTGGATCGCCTCAAGGAAGTTGGCGTCACCAGCCTCAAGCTCGCCTGCCTGATCGCCGCACCCGAAGGCGTCGCCAACCTGCGTGCCGCCCACCCTGACGTGCCGCTGTGGCTCGGGGCGCTCGACTCGCACCTTAACGATCACGGCTACATCGTGCCGGGTCTTGGTGATGCGGGCGACCGCATCTTCGGGACGAAGTGATGGCGCGCACGATGGCCTCCCCTCCCCTCAAGGGGAGGGGAGCTTCGAGTCTTGATGCGTCTGACGACGCATCAAGATCCGTAAAACCGGGGCGCATCCGTCAGGCACAGGAACAGACCATCCTGCTCGCCGCCGAGAAGCTCTTCGCACGCACCGGCTTTGCCGGCACCAGCATGAACGAGCTGGCGCTCGCCGCCGGCCTGCCGAAGTCGACCCTGCACTACTACTTCGGCACCAAGGAGACGCTCTACCGCGCCGTGCTGACGCGCATCCTCGAAGACTGGTTGGTCGGGGCCGAGGTCTTGCGTGCCAGCGCCGAGCCGGCCGAGGCGCTGCGTGCCTACATCCGCCACAAGATGCGCCTGACGGCCGAACGTCCCGATGCCTCGCGCGTCTTCGCCAGCGAACTGCTGGCCGGGGCGCCGCATATCCGCGATATTCTCGCTGGCGAGTTGCGGCGTCTGGTGGCCGCCAAGTCGCGCGTGATCCGCGACTGGGTTGCGGCCGGCAAGCTGGCCCCCGTCGACCCGCCGCACCTGTTCTTCACGCTGTGGGCGATGACGCAGACCTATGCCGACTTCGAGCCCCAGGTGGCCGCCGTGCTCGACACCGCGACACCGCTGTCGTCGCGGCAGCAGACGCGTGCCTCGGCACACGTCGAAAGTTTCGTGTTGCGTGCCTGCGGCTTGCCCGTGAGCTGAGCGCATCAGGAGGAGTCGCCATGCTTGACCTCGTCATCCGCAATGCCAGCCTGCCCGACGGCCGCACGGGGCAGGACATTGGCATCGAATCCGGCCGCATCGTCGCCGTGCAACCGGCCCTCGCGGCGCAGGCGCACGAAACGCTCGACGCCGCAGGCCAGCTCGTCACGCCGCCCTTCGTCGACGCGCATTTCCACATGGACTCGACGCTCAGCTACGGGCTACCGAGGGTCAACCAGTCCGGCACCCTGCTCGAAGGCATCGCCCTGTGGGGCGAGCTCAAGCCCACGCTCACGCAGGAGGCCATCGTCGAACGCGCGCTGGCTTACTGTGACTGGGCCGTCGCCAAAGGCCTGCTGGCGATCCGCTCGCATGTCAACATCTGCGACCCACGCCTGCTCGCCGTCGAGGCCCTGCTGCACGTGCGCGAGAAAGTGAAGCCTTACCTCGATCTGCAACTCGTCGCCTTCCCGCAGGACGGTGTGCTGCGCAGCGCTGGTGCGCTGGAGAACCTGCAGTGCGCGCTGGACATGGGTGTCGACGTCGTCGGCGGCATCCCGCACTTCGAACGCAGCATGGCCGACGGTGCCGAATCGGTGCGCATCCTCTGCGAGATCGCCGCCGAACGCGGGCTGCGCGTCAACATGCATTGCGACGAAAGCGACGACCCGCTGAGCCGCCACATCGAGAGCCTGGCCTTCCACACGCAGCGCCTGGGCCTGCACGGCCGCGTCGCCGGTTCGCATCTCACGTCCATGCATTCGATGGACAACTATTACGTTTCCAAACTCATTCCGCTGATGCGCGAAGCCGGCGTCGCCGCGATTGCCAATCCGCTCATCAACATCACCTTGCAGGGCCGTCACGACACCTACCCCAAGCGGCGCGGCATGACGCGCGTGCCCGAGCTGCTTGCTGCTGGCGTGCCGGTGGCTTTCGGTCACGACTGCGTGATGGATCCCTGGTATCCGCTGGGCAGTGGCGACATGCTGGAAGTCGCGCAGATGGGCCTGCACGTTGCGCAGATGACAGGGCAGGACGCCATGCGCCAGTGCTTCGCAGCCGTCACCGCGACTCCGGCGCAGGTCCTTGGTCTCAGCGACTACGGCATCGCGCCCGGCTGCCGCGCCGACCTCGTACTGTTGCAAGCACGCGACCCTGTCGAAGCGATCCGTCTGCGCGCCACGCGGCTCAAGGTCTGGCGTGGCGGCAAGCTGATTGCCGAAAGTCCGGCCAGCACCGCCGTGCTGCACCTGCCGGGGCGGCCCGCTGCAACGAGCTTCATGAACTGATCAGTGATCGCCTTGCTGCTTGAGGCGGCGTAACTGCAGCGCCGCACCCATCACGAACAGCAGCAACAGGACGCCGGCGACGGCTTTCAACTCCGGCACCTCAGGGCTGGCCAGTAGCGGCGCACCCAGTGGCAGGCGCGTGGTGGTCTCGGTGATCGCCGGAATCCAGTGGAAGGTGAAGCTCAACGAGTAGCTGACCACGCGCACTGCCGCCGAGTGACGCCCGAAGAGTGCCTTGTACTCCGCGAGCAGGGCCGCGCCCAGCACCAGCAGGGTGACGATGCCCAGGACATGTGCGTTGCCGAAGCCACCGTGCTGGAAGATGCCGAAGCCGGTCAGGCAGGTCAGCACCGTCGTGATCAGGTAGATCCGGCCGAGCGTGTTGCGCGAATGGATCTGCCCATCGCGACAAAGTGCGACGATGCCCGCGAAGACCGCCACCAGACTGATCGCCGTGTGGATGATGCCCAGCGCAGTCAGTCCGCCGAATACCGGTTGTGCCGCTTCCATGTCCAGCTCCTTCGCGGCTGCGCCGCGTGATGTGAATGGTGCTGCCGGACTGGCAGCGCTCCCGCATGAGCGAGCAAGAACGGGGCCACGGTGGCCTTGTCAGCTCGCCCCGCCCGCGCGCCGCACGTCCGCCCAATCCAGCTCGAAACGCGCGAGATACTTGCGCAGCCGGTCCGCATCGTTAGCCACCTTCTTCTCCTGCCGCGACATGGCAAACAGTTTGCGGCCCGCTTCTGACAGGCTCGTTGCAGCCCGGCAGGCGGCGATGACGGCATCCAGCTGGCAGCGGTCGAACAGGTCCAGCGCATCGGCCGCGTCACCCAGCACCTCCTGCACCAGATCGCGCGCGACTCCGCCCGACCAGCTGTTGCGCAGGCGGGCGATCTCCTCGACGACCAGCGCCTCGGTGATGCGGCCCGACTCCGCCAGCGTCGCCATGCGCGTCAGCGACGCCGACAGCTCGCGGAAGTTGCCGCGCCACAACGCTTGCGACGAAGCCGCGAAGTCCAGGTAACGCTGCCGCGCCTCCACATTGAAGCGCACCTGCTGGTTGTGTTCCTGCGCGAAGCGCTCCAGCTCGAAGTCGAGATTGGGCGCAATGTCCTCGGGGCGTTGCGCCAGCCCCGGCAGGTCGAAGGTTCACAGGTTGATACGCGCGAACAGGTCTTCGCGGAAGCGTCCCTCGCTGACCCATTGGCGCAGGTCGCGGTGCGTGCCGGCGATGAGCTGGAAGTCGCTCTCCACCTCCTTGTCACCACCAAAGGGGAAGAAGCGCTTCTCCTCAATGGCCTTCAGCAGCATGGCCTGCTCGTCCAGCCCCAGCTCGCCGATCTCGTCGAGGAACAGCAGCCCGCCGTCAGCCGCACGCAGCAAGCCGGGCCGTTCGCTCTGCGCGCCCGTGAAGGCGCCCTTCACGTGGCCGAACAGCGTGGACATTGCCGAATCACCACGCAGCGTCGCGCAGTTCACCTCGACGAAGCGCCCTGCCAGTCGCTGCTTCTGCCGCTTCAGCTCATACACCCGCCGCGCGAGGAAGGACTTGCCCGCACCCGTCGGCCCCACCATCAGCATCGGCGCCTTAGAGCGGCCCGCCACCTTCTCGATCTGCTCGATCATCTGGTTGAACGCTGGATTGAGCGTTGCGATGCCCGACTTCAGGAAGCTCACCGTGTCGTCATGCTCGCGCGCAAAACGCTGCGCAATCTTGTTGTAGCGCGACAGATCGAGGTCGATCAGTGCGTAGCTGCCAATCGTATCGGCGACCTCCTTCTTGCGCGGCGGCGAGGTCTGCACCAGTTGCGCCGGCAGGTAGCGCGCCTCGGCAAGCAGGAACCAGCAGATCTGCGCCACGTGCGTGCCGGTGGTGATGTGGATGAGGTAGTTCTCGCTATCGCTGTTGAACGGATATGCGCGCGCGAAGTCGTGCAGCGCCGTGTAGACCTCTTCGAAGTCCCAGGGGTCGCGCAAGGCCTGCAGCACGCTCACCACCTCGGTCTCGGGCGACACCGCCGCGATGTCGCCTTTCACGCGGTCGAACAGGCTCTGGCTGCGCAGGTCATGCAGCAGCTCCAGTCGGTGCACCACCAGGTCTTCCTGCTGGCAAAGGCCCACCGTGGGTCGCCAGCGCTCCCAGCGCTGGCTGCCCTTGCCACCGTAGTCGAGCTGGGTGCCGAGGAAACCGATGACGACGTTTTTCTTCATGACTATCTGAAAAGATAAGTTGCTATCTGCAAGTCTAGCAATTAGTGGCGCAGCAGTAAGCGGCAATGTCGCGACTAGGAATAGAAACATTTACAAATCATGCACTTGTAACTATTCCGCTCCGAGGGTTTATCGCTGGCACGCTACTCGCAATACAGAGTGCATTGCAGCCTGAAGCAACAGCCCACGAGCAGGGGATTGCAGCCCCGCTGGTGCCGGAGAGCCGGATTCCGATCTGTCGTTCGCCGGTATGCCGCCGCAGAAGACTGTGATGAACGGGTGATCTCGTTGGGAGCTGGCCGGGTTCGATTCCCGGATCACCCACCAACTGGATAGCTCAATTGGGTAGAGCAATCGGCTCATAACCGATGTGTCGCGGGTTCGACTCCCGCTCCACTGCCTCAACAAGGCAAAGCAATGCAGTACCCGTCGGTCGCGGTGTGTGTGAGCACCCGCCGCCGGCCCGGATCGGCCTCCCGCCTGTGCTGGCGGCAAGGCGTCTGGTGAGGGGTTGAAGTCCGGCGTCGTGTGAGGGCCCTGTGGTCCGCGTGACAAGCCGGAACAAAGCCCCCACTGGCCGCCTCCCCGCCAGCGCCGAAGGACAGGTCCTCCGGGCCGGCGACGACCGGCACAACAGTAGGGAAGTGAACGTCAGTCAGACAAGGAGAAAGAAAATGTTGAAGCGTGTGGTGATCAAGAAGAACGAACGTGGCGTGTTGCTCAAGGACGGCGACTTCGACCGCATCCTCAACGCCGGTCGTCATTACTTCGTTGATCCGCTGGGTCGCCTCGCAGTGCAGACCTGGAAGCTCGACGCTCCGATGACCGATCTGGCGCTCGTGGATTATCTCGAACAAAGCGATGCACAGACGGCTGCCGAGTGCTTCGAAGACATGGCGCTGGGTGAAGACGAAGCTGGCCTGCGATACGAGAATGACGTGCTGGTGGAAGTGCTGGCACCCGGGTTCCGGCGTGTGTTCTGGAAAGGGCTGGTCAAGCAGCGGCTCGAACGCGTGCAGCTCAGCGAGGGCTACACCTTGCCGGCGGCACTCACCGCCCGCATCGTCCAGCCGGGCCTGCGTGGTCGTGTCGTGGCCGGGATGAACGGTGTGCTGCTGGCGCAGGTGCCGGCCTACCACCTCGGTGTGTTGCGCGTCGATGGTCAGGTTGTTCGTCTGCTCAAGCCGGGTGCCGAAGCCTTCTGGCGTTTCAACCGGGACGTGCAGGTCGAGCTGGTGGACATGCGTCTGCAGAACCTTGAAGTCAGCGGCCAGGACATCCTGACGCGCGACAAGGTGAGCTTGCGCCTCAACCTCGCAGCAACCTGGCGCTACACCGATGCGTTGTGCGCCTTCGAGAAACTCGCCAAGCCGGCCGATCACCTCTATCGCGAACTGCAGTTCGGTTTGCGTGAAGCGGTGGGAACCCGTTCGCTCGACGAACTGCTCGAAGACAAACAGCTCATCGACCGTGTCGTCAGTGCCCACGTGCAATGCAAGCTCGAAGGCTTCGGTCTCGAAGTGGCCAGCGTCGGCGTCAAGGACATCGTCCTGCCCGGTGAGATGAAGACCATCCTCGCCAGGGTGGTCGAAGCCGAGAAGTCGGCCGAGGCCAACGTGATCCGCCGTCGTGAAGAGACCGCCGCGACCCGCTCGCTGCTCAACACGGCCAAGGTGATGGAAGACAACCCGGTCGCGCTGCGTCTCAAGGAACTCGAAACCCTTGAGCGCGTGGCGGAGCGGATCGACAGCATCTCGGTGTACGGAGGTCTCGATCAGGTGCTAAACGGCCTCGTAACCATCAAGGGTGCATGAGTCGCCCGCCCCCTCCCGCATCGGCGGGAGGGGCTGCCGGAGTGAAAACATGAAAAGCGGAAAGCAACGCAAGGCAGAAATCATGGCAGCGCGTGCCCGGCGTCGAGCGCGTCAGCCGGTCATCGTGCAAGTACCCGCCTGTGTGCGGCTTCCCACAGGTTGCGAACCCGTCGATGCCTCGCGACTCGCGCACTACAACAGTTACGGCGTGCCGCATTTCGTCGCGGCGGGCTACTACGCGGATCTTGCATTCCTTTGCTGGGACTGCGGCGCGTCGTGTGTCTGGAAGGCCGAACGGCAGAAGTGGTGGTACGAAGTCGCGCAAGGCAGCGTGTGTTCGACGGCGATCCGCTGCGCAACCTGCCGTGCGGCAAAGCGCGAAATCAAGGCCCGATCGCGTCAGGCCATGCAACAACAATGAACTTGCCCCGCTACCATCCCGGGTAGCGGGGCCGGAGCCCGGAAAGCTCCATCGAAAGGAATGAACATGGAATACCAGCTTCTCGAAGTCGAAAACGGCAAGCCCATCAAGATGTGGACGCACGGCGTGCCCGTCGAGGACGATGCGCGCAAGCAGCTCGTGAACACCGCGAAGATGCCCTTCATCTACAAGCACATGGCCGTGATGCCCGATGTGCACCTCGGTAAGGGCTCGACCATTGGCAGCGTGATCCCCACCCAGGGCGCCATCATCCCGGCCGCTGTCGGTGTGGATATCGGCTGCGGCATGATGGCTGCCCGTACCACGCTTGTCGCCAGCGACCTGCCTGACAACCTTGCCGGCCTGCGCAGCGCCATCGAGCGCGCCGTACCGCACGGCCGCACCGTGGGGCGCGGAAAGCGCGACAAGGGCGCTTGGGACACGCCGCCCGAAACGGTCGACGCCATGTGGGGAAGCCTCGTGGACGGCTTCAAGCGCATTTGCGAAAAACATCCGCGCCTGAAGAACACCAACAACCACAAGCACCTCGGAACGCTCGGAACGGGTAACCACTTCATCGAAGTCTGCCTCGACGAGGTCGACCGCGTGTGGTTCATGCTGCACTCCGGTTCACGTGGTGTGGGTAACGCCATCGGTACGCACTTCATCGAACTCGCTCAGGAAGACATGCGTCAGCACATCGCCAACCTGCCCGACAAGGACCTGGCCTACTTCGAAGAAGGCAGCCAGCACTTCGACGACTACGTCGAGGCCGTCGGCTGGGCGCAGGACTACGCACGCCGCAACCGCGCCGTGATGATGCAGAACGTCATCGCCGCCGCGCGCAGCGTGATCGCCAAGCCCTTCGACGCCGACGTGGAGGCCGTGAACTGCCACCACAACTACGTGCAGAAAGAAACGCACTTCGGCGCCGAAGTTCTCGTGACGCGTAAAGGGGCGGTGTCGGCCAAGAAGGGCGAGCTGGGCATCATCCCCGGTTCGATGGGTGCCCGCAGCTTCATCGTGCGCGGCCTCGGTAACGAAGAAGCCTTCTGCTCATGCAGCCACGGCGCAGGTCGCACCATGAGCCGCAACGAAGCCAAGCGCCGCTTCACGGTTGAAGACCAGAAGCGTGCAACGGCCCACGTCGAATGCCGCAAGGACGAAGACGTGATCGACGAAATTCCGATGGCCTATAAGGACATCGACGCGGTGATGGCAGCGCAGCGCGAGTTGGTGGAAGTGCTGCATACGCTGCGGCAGGTGGTTTGTGTGAAGGGATGATTGATAGAACGAGTTTTGGCGTTCTGAGATAGGGGGAGTGACATGCAAGAGCTTATGAAAAAGCTTCAGCCGGACAGGGACGCATTCGCTGCGGACCCATTTGGATACGCAGCTTTGGCATGGCAGAGATGGGCGATAGCTTTAGAACTGGCTGGAGAACCGATCGATTCACTCAGGCCGCCAACTACCGAAGACTTAAAGTCTCCCTTGCTTTGGCTTAGCCAAGCGCATGCGCTATCGGAAGCGGCGGTGACGGTACTTCGAGCAGACCCCAAGGTTGAACACCTCCCACTTTTGACGCGAGGTGTATGTGATAGTCAGTACCGCGCGGTTGGATTGATGCTGGTCGGATACAGCTTGGAGATGTGCTTAAAAGGCATGCTGATTCTTGAGAAGGGAGTACAACTCTACTCAGCAGAAGAGAAAAGCCATAAGCATCACCGCTTGGTTGAGCTGGCCGAGCTTGTCCCGTCGTTGAACGAGAAAGACAAGGCAATTCTTCAGCTGCTCACTGAGTTTGTGTACTGGGCTGGTCGCTACCCAGATCCCGGGTCAGGTAGAGAAGACAACCTTGAAGCGATCTTCTCTGTTTCGGAACGGCATCAAATCGCAGCCAAGGATTTGTTTGGGTTGGCATCAAAGGTTATGCAGCACGCGGCAGTCCTCACGGCATGACAGTAGGCAGCGCGTAGGTTGGATAAGCGAAGCGTAATCCGACGCATGGAATTGCCGGTTCCAGACCGCTACTTGCATGAACTGTTTCCCCGGATTACGGCCGTTGGCCTTATCCAGGCTACACACTTGGCCTCAAGTAGGGGCCTTATTCCCGGTCCCTGGTTTACGCATCACCAATTGACGAACATGAAACCCCAAATCCTCAGCGCCCACCCCATCGACGACACCATCCGCACCCGCGTGCTCGAGGCCCTCGCCAATATCGAGACCGAGCACAACGTGACGGTGCTGTTCGCCTGCGAGTCCGGCAGCCGTGGCTGGGGCTTTGCTTCACCCGACAGCGACTACGACGTGCGCTTCATCTACGTGCATCGCCTGCCCTGGTACCTGACCGTGGAGGCGCAGCGCGACGTGATCGAGTTGCCGATCAGCGACGAGCTGGACGTGAGCGGCTGGGAGTTGCGCAAGGCGCTGCAACTTCTGCGCAAGTCCAACCCGACCTTGCTGGAGTGGCTGGATTCGCCCGTGGTGTATCGCGAGGATGCAGCGGTTGCGCAGCGCCTGCGTGAGCTGGCGCCGCTGTTCTTCTCCAGCCTGCGCGGGCGCTATCACTACCTTGCGATGGCGAAGAAGAACTTCCGCGGCTATCTGCAGGGTGAATCGGTGCGGCTCAAGAAGTACCTCTACGTGTTGCGGCCGCTGCTTGCGCTGCGCTGGATCGATGTAGGCAAGGGCATGCCACCGATGCGCTTTGCGGATCTGGCTGCCGGTGTGCTCGATGATGTAGCGTTGCTCGACGAGATCAACCGTCTGCTGGCGATCAAGATGAGTGTCGGCGAGGCCGAGTACAGCCCGCGCTGGCCGGCGATTCATGCCTTCATCGAACAGGCGCTGGCAGAGGCGGAGCACAACCCGGACTACAAGCGTCCGCAGGGCGATGCGCGCGAGCTGGATCGCTTCCTGATGGATGTGGTGACGCGCAACGGCGTGGCTACCTGATGAACGTGCTGTTCATCTGCGGTCAGAACCGTCTGCGCAGTCCGACCGCCGAGCAGGTGTTTGCCGGCCATCCCGGCATCGCCTGCGCGTCGGCGGGGCTCAAGCACGATTCCGACAATCCGCTGACCGAAGAGCTGGTGAGCTGGGCCGAGCTGATCTTCGTGATGGAGAAGGCACAGCGCACGAAGTTGCAGGAGAAGTTCAGGGCGCAGTTGTACGACAAGCGTGTGGTGTGCCTGAACATTCCGGACAAGTACCGCTACATGCAGCCGGAGCTGGTTGCTTTGCTGGAGAAGAAGGTGACGCCGCATCTGCCGGATTGAGGGTCGCTATGTGGCCACAACGCTTGTTATTCCCGCTCACGCCCTCTCCCCCAACCCCTCTCTCGCAAGCGGGCGAGGGGGGCGTAGTGCGGCTACACCGGCTATAAAGCTGGCGGGAATGACGGCACAAGTTGAAGTAGAAAAAATCAAATGAACATGATCGAACTCGATGGCTCGCAAGGCGAAGGCGGCGGGCAGATTTTGCGGACGGCGCTGACGCTGTCGATGATTACCGGTACGCCGTTCCGTATCGAGCGCATCCGCGCGAAGCGCAGCAAACCGGGCCTGTTGCGCCAGCACCTGACGGCGGTGAACGCGGCCGCGGAGATCTGTGGCGCGGTGGTCGAAGGTGCCCATGCAGGTTCCTTGAGCCTGACTTTCACGCCGGGCAAGATCCGTGGCGGTGAGTACCGTTACGCCATCGGCACGGCGGGTAGCTGCACGCTGGTGTTGCAGACGGTGTTGCCGGCGCTGTGGTTTGCCGATGCGCCGAGCACGGTGCATGTGAGCGGTGGCACGCATAACCCGGCTGCGCCGCCGGCGGACTTCCTGATCGGTGCCTGGCTGCCGCTGATGCGGCGCATGGGCGTGACGATGGAACTGGAACTGTTGCGCCATGGCTTCTACCCGGCCGGTGGTGGCGAGGTGCTGGCGCGCGTGCAGCCGCTGGCGAAGCTGCAAGCCCTGGCGCTGGATGCGCGCGGCGACTTCGTGTCGGCGCAGGCAACGGCCGTCATCGCAGGCGTGCCCGGCGACGTGGCGAAGCGCGAGCTGGATGTGTTGCAGCAGGAGCTGGGGCTGACCGATCTGCAGATTCGTGGCCTGCCGGGCAACCAGGGGCCGGGTAATGCCTTGTTGGTGACGCTGCATTACGCGGCGGTCAGCGAGGTGTTCATGGCACTCGGCGAGAAGGGTTTGCCGGCGGTACGCGTCGCCGGGATGCTGGCGCGCGAGGTGATGGCCTACCGTGATGGTTCGGGCGCCGTGGCGGAACACCTGGCGGACCAGTTGCTGCTGCCCATGGCGCTGGCGGGTGCGGGCAGCTTCACCACCACCAGCCTGTCGTCACACTTGCGCACCAACGCCGAGGTGATCGCGAAGTTCCTGCCGGTCGAGATCGACATGCAGACGGAGGCCGCGGGGCATCGCATCAGCATCTCGTAAGTTCAGGTCTTCGACCAGGCAGACTCAGGCCGCTGGGCTCCTGGCCAGCAGCCTGTGCAGGGCACGCAGGGCGGCCCACGCAACGACGACGCCACCAAAGCCGAACCATGCGACGTCCATCCAGGTGCGATTGCCGTCATTCATGGCGATGCTGATGCTGACACCGATGTTGTTGCCGGCGTGCAGGATGATGCTAGGGAGGAGCGAGCGGCTGCGCAGGTAGAGCCAGCCGGACAGGTAGCCCATCAGCGAGGCGGTGACGAACTGGTAGGGATTCAGGTGCGCGGCACCGAACAGCAGGGCCGAAGCGATCAGTGCGCTGCGTGCGGGGTATTGCTGCAGGAAGCTGCGCAGGATGATGCCGCGGAAAAGCATTTCCTCGAGTATGGGTGCGAGCACGCAGGTGAGCAGCAGCATGTCCGGGCTGCGCTCGGTGAGTCGTGCGAAGTGGCTTGCATCCTGACTGTCGGGTGGAATCAGCCAGAGCGTGCCCCATTGCAGCAGCATCTCTGCGGCGAGCAGGCCCGGCACCAGCAACAGGACGAGCGGGCCGAGCACGCCCAGCGTTGCACCTACCGAATGGCTGGTGTCGTGAAACAGGGATGAGTGGCTCATGCCCTTGATGTGCATCAGCACGCTGAACAGGATGCCGTTGCCGAGCAACACGACGCTGCTGCTGATGTAACCGGGATGGACGCCCGCGAGTATCTGTAACTCGTGCAGCACCAGACAGGCAAAGTACTCTGTTCCGTGAAGAAGAGCCACGATGATGGCGGCTTCAAGGTATCCCGGAAAATTTTCGTAACGAGGCGTCACTTCGGATCGGTGGGTCAGGAGGTCACGGGCGATTCTGGCGGTAAAGATCGTGGAATGCCAGCCGGCTTGGGCAGGTCATTCCATTGGCGTGATGCGTCGATAGGTCGCCGCCTGCCCGACGCGCTCGCCGTTCTCCACGAGGTTCCACACAGTGACGTCCTCGATCCAGAAGTGCTGCCCCTGCTTGCCGATGCGCAGGCCGCGGTAGCCGCTGGCGTAGCCCTGACGTCGCACATCGGCGAGCAAGGCTTCGCGTTCTTCGCGGCGCGGCGCTTCGGCGGACAGGCGCGAGGGCATGCCGAGGAATTCGTCGCGCGCGAAGCCGAAGCACCTCAGGGTGGCGGCATTGGCGTAGAACGAAACACGGATCGTCGCTGGCGTCGTGGGCCAGCACGCAGAAGCCGGCTTCGTCGCGCAGCCAGTCGAGCAGGGCCGGGCCGTCGAGAGCCACGTCGGCGAGAGGCCGGCCGAGTGCGCGCTGGTGCGAGTCGAGGATCAGGGCGGCCCAGTCGGCCTCGGTGCGGAGAGTGCTCATCGTGCGGTGCGCGGATTCATCGAGGCGTGATTGTCTTGCAGTCCTTGTGGATTGTCATGGGCAGAGAGCGCAACGAACGGTATGCTGGGCGCCAGATCATCGCGGGAGTTGACCATGCAGAGCGTGATGTTGCCGTCGGGCGAGTCGGTGCCGGCCCTGGGCCTGGGCACCTGGTGCATGGGCGACGTGGCGTCGCAGCGCGCCGAAGAGATCGCGACCATCCAGCTCGCACTCGATAGCGGTGTGCGCGTCATCGACACCGCCGAGATGTATGGCGAGGGCTTGTCGGAGTCGCTGATCGGCGAGGCCATCGCGGGGCGGCGGCAAGACTGCTTCCTGGTCAGCAAGGTCTATCCGCACAACGCCTCGCGCCGTGGTGCCGTGCAGGCCTGCGAGCGCAGCCTCAAGCGTCTCGATACCGACTGCATCGACCTCTACCTGCTGCACTGGCGTGGCAATGTGCCGCTCGAAGAGACGCTGGAGGCTTTCCTCGCGTTGCAAGGCGCCGGCAAGATCCGTCACTTCGGCGTGAGCAACTTCGACACTGACGATCTCGCCGAGTGGTGCGAGCTCGACGAGGGTACGGCTGTGGCGGCCAACCAGGTGCTCTACAACCTCACGCGGCGCGGCATCGAGCGTGATCTGCTGCCCTGGATGCGCGAGATGGAGGTGCCGCTGATGGCTTACTCGCCTATCGAACAAGGGCGCTTGCTGAACGACCGCAAGCTGATCGGCTTTGCACAACAGCATGGCCTGACGCCTGCGCAGGCGGCGCTGGGCTGGTTGCTGCACAACGAGGATGTGCTGGTGATTCCCAAGACCGGCAATCGTGCGCGCCTGAAGGACAACCTGCAGGCCTTGCAGCGGCCGCTGAGCGCGGAGCAGGTGGCCGAGCTCGACACCTTGTTCCCCGCGCCCAAGGGCCGCGTGCCCTTGCAGATGTTGTAACGGCCTTCAGCGCGGTACGAATCCCGTGGCGCGCATCCACGCCAGACATTGCAGGGTCCATTCCGCGAGAGGCAGGGCCTGTGTCTTGCGGATCGCGAAGCCGTGGCCGCCGTTGCGGTACAGGTGCAGCTCGGCAGGTACCTTGGCCTTGTGCAGGGCGAGGTAGAAGCGCGCGCTCTGCTCGGCGTTGACGGTGGGGTCGTCATCGGCGGCGACGATGAAGGCGGGGCTCGAATCGGCGTCGGCGAGCGTGGTGGCCGGGTAGGTGTAGTAAGGCATCAGTCGTTCCGGCGTCTTGCTGTCGGCCGTCCGCTCACCACCATCGAAGGCGCCGTACACCGATACCAGCACGTCAGGCCGCGCACTCACCTGGTCGTCGGCGTCCACCGGCTCATAGAGCTTCTTCTTCCAGGCTGTACCCATCGTCGCGGCGAGATGACCACCAGCGGAGAAACCGATCACGCCGATGCGTGCGGGGTCGATGTTCCAGTCGGCCGCGTGGGCGCGCAGCAGGCGCATGGTGCGCTGGCCGTCCTGCAGGGCCATGTGGCGGCCGCCTTCGGGCCATTCAGAGGGCAGGCGGTACTTGAGCACGAAGGCGGTGACGCCGATGGAGGTGAGCCAGCGCGCGATCTCGACACCTTCCTTGTCATAGACGTTCTTCTGGTAGCCGCCACCGGGCACCACGATCATGGCTGCGCCATTCGGGATGCGCGGCACGAACACCGACAACGCAGGCGTCGAGATGCCGGTCAGGTCGCGTTCGGGGTCGATGGGGTTGAAGCTGTTGTTGACCCACTTCTCGTCGAGCTTGACGCCCTGCGTGCCGGGGGCGGCGTTGCTGCCCCACAACGGGATTTCGAGCAGACCCTTGAGACTGCCTGCTGCGGTGGCGAGGCTGCTGTGTGCGACGAGGCCGGCGCACAGCGTGAGGGACAGGATGAAGCGGGTACAGCGCTGCAGTGACATGAGCATTCTCCTTGGTTGGGAGGCTTCACTGTGCCGCCGCGCGCTGCGGCACTTTTGATCAGGCTTTGCGTCAGGCGCGCGCCGTGGCGACAGCGGCCAGCATGTGTCCGCGTGCATCGACCGGGGTGACGGGCACGTACATCTCGAAGCAGCGTTCCTGCGGTGTGCGGTAGGCACGCTCGTGGATGTCGCGATCCATGGTGTGGCCTTCGATGATGCGGCAGCCCAGCTCTTCGCGGATGCGTTCGTCGAGCGTCTTCAGCAGCGCGCTGCGTGTGTCCTGCATGACTTCGGTGACGGCGTACAGCCCGCCGGCCTGGGTGACGAGATCGGCTTCGCGCATGACCATGGTCTGGTCGCTGACGGGCACGAAGTGCTCGACGCGGACATGCTGCGCGCCGCGTTCGGAGAACGGATGGTCGCGATCATTGACGCGCCAGCTCAGCAGCGCGTCGCGCTCGGCCATGTGGCACAGCCACATCATGCGCGCCTTGAAGTAGCCGTTCTCGGCGAACACGCCTTCGTAGGCGAAGCGATAGACCTTGCGCTCGGGCACGCACTCCAGCCGCAGCGGCGGCGGTGCGGCCTTGACAGGCAGCACCGAGGGCACGTCGCTGGGGGCGAAGCCGAACTCCTTGCGGAAGGCATGCGTGAAGGCGGCGCTGGAGCCGTAACCGGCAGCAAAGCCGACATCGGTGATGCGCGCAAAGCGGCCCTGCTCGATGTGGCCGAAGGCACGCCGCAGGCGCAGCCGTCGTAGCGCTTGCATCGGCGATTCACCGACGCAGCTGCTGTAGAAGCGCACCAGGTGGGCCTGCGACATGTGCGCGGCGTCCGCGATGTCTTCCAGCGTGATGTCGTCATCGAGATGCGCGCCGATGAAGTTGTTGATGTGGCGGATGCCGCACATCTTGCGTCGGTGGGCTGCGAAAGAGAGGCTCATGTCGTGGCTCTGGCTACGCTGTTCCGGATACAGACCTTACGTGAAAGTGGGGCGGCCGTCGTGCACCCTGCCCCGCCATGCAGTGTTCATGCGGCCACCGCGAGTCGTTGCTTGCGCAGCACACGGCGCCGCGCCGCGCGGGCCAGCGGTGTCCAGCCACGCCAGTGCCAGCGCGTCATCACGGCAATGCCGCGCAGGCATTCGTCGGCCATGTAGCCCAGCCAGATGCCCGGCAGGCCCAGGCCGAAGTGGATGCCCAGCAGCCAGGCCAGCAACGTGCCGGCGGCGATGTTGATGTAGATGTTGATCTTGGCCGGGAAGATGGCGTCGCCCGCCGCGCGCAGGCCGCCGGTGACCAGCACGTTGAGGCAGCGGCCCTGCCCCGCCAGCAGCTCGATGGCGAGGATGCTGCCGAGCAGGATGGGCACGTCCGGGTTGTCGGAGAACAGGGCGATGGCCTTGGGCATGACCAGCCAGGCGACGAGGCTGCCGATACCGCTGGCGATCAGGCAGATGCGCAGGGCCTGCTTCATCAGCGCGTTGGCACTGCGCAGCTGGCCGGCGCCGACCTTGTGGCCGATGATGATCTCGGTGCCCGAGGCGACAGCGTTGACCACCATGTTGACCCAGCCATTGATGGTCATGGCATAGGCATGCACGGCCAGCGCGGCCGTGCCCAGGCTGCCGGCCATGGCGACAGTGGACATGAAGCACAGGCGGAAGCCGATCTTCTCGCCCGCGCTGGGCAGGCCGATGGCGAGGATGGCCTTGAAGGGCTCGCCCGCCACGCGCAGCAGGTCGCGCCAGCCCAGCGGCACATCGAGGCGGTAGGCCCACACCCACAGCAGCATGCCGAACACCAGCAGGCGCGAAGCCAGCTGACCCCATGCGAGGCCCATGACGCCCATGCTCTCGATGGGACCGATGCCGAATACCAGCGGTGCGCTCACCACGACGTGCAGCAGGTTCATGGCCATCACGAGGCGCATCGAGATCTTGGTGAAGGTGAAGGCGCGCAGCACCGAGAACATGGTGATGTTGACCGACTCGATCGCCAGCGCCACGGCGACCACGCGCATGAAGGGCACGGCCATGGGCATCAGTTCGTCGGGCAGGAACAACAGATGCAACAGGCCCTGCGGCCAGGCACCCACGAGCAGGGCAGCCGCGAGGCCCAGCCATACCGAGGCGCTGAAGCCGGCGCGTGCCAATGCCTGCGCGCCGGGCACATCACCGCCACCGCGGTGCTGCGTCACCACCACGCTGGCACCCATGCTGACGACGCGGAAGATGCGGTCGAACACCGTGCGCAGCTGGTTGGACATGCCGAACACGGCCACCGCCGCTGCCGACACGTGGCCCGCCATCCACAGGCCCAGGGTGCCGATCAGCATGGCCAGCGCCATCTCGACGAAGATCGGCCAGGAGAGCGTGTAGAGATCCAGCTCGGCACGCGGACCGGAGGCTGAAGAGGAAGCAGGGGGAGCGGGAGAGTGCGGGCGTGGGCGGCGCCAGGGCAGCATTGCGGACTTCCTTCAGGACAGACAAGGGAGTCAGGAATTGTCGCGGCCACCGTCGCAGGGGGTTTGATCAGGATTTGCGTGTTCCCGGCGGCCAGCGGGGCGCGCGCCGCAGATGCCCGTCTGGCGGGCATTTCGCACAGTGTCGCCGTGATGGATTGCATGACGCAGCCACGGCGGCCCTGCTGAAAACCCGATCTAGTCCTAAAGTTTAGTCGCCAGTAATGTGCGGCCGGCGGATTCTGCATGGAATCAATGCCTTGAGATGGCCGTGGCCGACAAGACGATTGTGCAGACCGTTCGTCCCGCAGGTGAAATGCGGTTCGGAAAAGCGGTTTTTTTGTGTCCGGTGCCCAGCAGTGCCGTGCTAGAAATGTGATGTGAATGGCTGCACCGCGCAGCACGGCAGAAATGACAATGACGACCGGACAAGCTCCCCAGGACAGCAAGCAGCGCCTGTTTCTCCTCGGCACCGTGTGTGCCGTGGTGTGCGCGTTCGTGGCGCTGGTGGCAGGCACGGTCATCTTCGCGCTGCAGTCGCAGCAGCTGGCGCGCGAGACGGCCATCCAGGCCGATCTCAACAAGCGCCTGCGTGTGCTGCAGACGGTGCTGGTGCGCCTCGGTGAGGCCGAGTCAGCGCTGCGCGGTTACCTGCTGACGGACGTGCCGCGCTTCGCCGACACCCATGCGCGGGCGATGGCGGACTTCCCGGCGTTGTTGCGCAGCCTCGATGGCATTCCCATCGACAACCCCGTCGTGCATGAGCATGCGGAGGAAGCGCGCAGTCGCGTGGTCTTCAAGCTCGAAGAGATGCGCAAGATCCTGGCGGCGCATGACAGGCAGCAGATGGATGAAGCGCGCCGGATGGTGCGCCTCAACGGCGAGTTCGCCTATGTCGAGAAAGCGCGCGCAGCGGTCATCGTCACGCTGGACGACATCCGCAACTACCGCGACGAGAAGAACCAGCAGCTCTCCGAGCGCGAACTGCGGACACGCAATATCGCCTTGTTGCTGACGGCGATCTTTGCCCTGTGTGCCGTGCTGGCCATCGTGCAGATCCGGGCGCTGTGGCGTTCGCAGAAGCAGTACGCCAGTGCGCTCGCGCGTAGCGAGCAGCAGCACCGCGCGATCGTCGAGGAGCAGACCGAGCTGGTCTCGCTGGCGCGCGAGGACGGCACCCTCGTTTACGTTAACCCGGCCTATGCACGGCAGTTCGGCCTGCGCATGGCAGACATGATTGGCCGCAACCTGATCGACTTCATCGACGAGACGGACCGTGCGGGTGTGCTGGCGCAAACCCGTCGCGCGTTTGAATCCGGCGTGCCGCAGATGGGCGAGAACCGCATGATTGCTGCGGACGGCCGCGAGATGTGGGCGGACTGGACCAACCGCGTGCAGTTCAGCGCCGAGGGCGAGAAGCTGCTGCACTCGGTGGGCCGTGACATCACGCAACGCAAGCTGCTCGAACAGCAGCTGGCCGAGAGCGAGAAGTTCGTCCGCAAGATCACTGACAACCTGCCCATGCGCGTTTCCTACCTCGACAGGGAGTGGCGCTACCGCTTCGTCAACAAGGAGAGCTGCCGCGTGCTCGGCAAGACCCCGGAAGAGCTGCTGGGGCGCACGCGCAGCGAGATCAAGGGTGGCACTGACGACGGCACATTCTTCCCCGCGATGGTGGAAGTCGAGCAGGGACAGGTCGGTCGCTTCGAGCATGTCGAACTCGTTGACGGCGAGGAGCGCCTGTATGAAATCCATGCGATTCCTGATCGCTCGGAGAGCGGCGAGATCATCGGTGCGTTCAGCCTCGGGGTGGACATCACCGATCTCAAACGTGCCGAGCGCGCCCTGCGTGACCTCACCGAGATCCTCGAGAATACGCCCGACCTGATCGTGCAGACGACGCGTGAAGGGCGTGTGCTGTACGTCAATCCGGCCCTGAGTGATGCGCTGGCCTTGCCGCCGGGCGCGGCACATGTCGAGTGTGTGATCCAGAAGATCATGACGCCGGAGACGGTCAGGCGCTTCGATGAAGAAATCGTTCCCGTTGTGACCCGGCAGGGGGCCTGGGCCGGCGAAACAAGCATCGTGCTCGCCGGTGGCCGGCAGATCACGGCGCAGCATACCGTGGTGGCCCATCATGATGCCGACGGGCAGATCAGTCGCTACTCACACGTCATGCGTGACGTGACGCTGGCCGTGCAGGCCCGGGCAGCTTTGCGCGTGCAGACCGCGACGCTGGCATCCGTCATCGAGGCGATACCGGCGATGGTGGCCGTGCTCGACCGCGAAGGCCGTTATCGGCTGGTTAACCGCGCGTTCGAACGCTGGCGCAAGCGTGGCCGCGACGAGATCGTGGGCCATACCATCGCCGAGTTGTTCGGGCAGGAAGAGCATGACCGCAGCTGGCCATGGTTGCAGCGTGCCTTGCTGGGCGAGACGGTGCAGTTCGAGAAGGACTACCCGGATTCCGTGCAGCACACGCACGTGTCGGTGACCTGCATACCGCTGCGCCTCGAAGACGGCAGCATCGAGGGTTTCATCGGCGTGGCGCAGGACATCACCCAGCAGCGTGCCGAAGAGCGGCGCCTGATCGACCTGAGCGAACGTGACACGCTGACCGGCCTGTTCAACCGCACGGGTTTTTCGGCCAGTCTGACGCGTTGCATCGATGCGGGCGAGGGCGGCAACCTGGCCCTGCTCTACATTGATCTCGACTACTTCAAGCCGGTCAATGACACACACGGCCATAGCGTGGGTGACGAAGTGTTGCGCCTCTTCGCGCAGCGCCTGTTGTCGCTGGTGCGCCCGACCGATGCCGTGGCTCGCCTTGGCGGCGATGAGTTTGCGATTGCCTTGACCCACGTGCGCCGGCTGGCGGATGCCGAGACGATTGCCGACAAGGTGGTGGCCGCGGCGTGCGAGCCCTTCGTGGTCGGCGCCGTGACCCTGCACGTGGGGGCGAGTGTCGGCGTGGCTTTCGGCGCGAGTGCCGAGGAGGGGTGGCAGGCCCTGATGGAGCGGGCCGATGCGCAGGTGTATCGCGCCAAGGCGGCGGGCCGCAGCCGCCGCGCCTGAACTTCGCCTGAGGCGACCGGTTTTTTCGCAGAGCCGCCTCAAGAAAAAACCGTCACCCCCTCGGGGGGGGGTGACGGCGACCGCAGTGTGCCGTCACCGGGGGCTCAAGCTACTTGCCCATCTGCTTCTTCATCTGCTCCATCATCTTCTGGATGTCTTCCTGCGACATCTTGCCGTTGCCGGCCGGGGCCTGGGTGCCGCCCTTGCCGAGGCTGTTGATCACCATGCCGTTCACGCTGATGTCGCCGGGCTTGAGCCCGCCCGTACAGGCGCCGAGATGGCGCACCTTGACCTGGCTCTTCATCTCGCCCATGCCGTTCTTGGGCGGCGGGTCTGTGCGTACGGTCATGTCGACCTGGTAGCTGGAGTTGAAGTCGCCGACGGCGATGGAGTGCATGGTGGTCGTGCCACGTTCGCTCTTGCACACCACCAGCGAGTCATAGCCATTCGGCAGCTTCTTGACCACCGCGGGCTCGCACTTCATGTTCGGCTGCTGGCCCTGCTGCATGCTCTTGCTCTGCAGCTCGGCATCCGTCGCGGGGTCGGTGCACTGGAGCATGGTCATGCCGCCGGGAATGGGCATCTGCGCGCTCTCCATCTTCATCTCCCACAGGCCGGGCTTGCGCTTGGGCATGTCCTGCGCGGTGGCAGCGAGGCTGAGGGCAAGCAGGGGCAGACAGAACAAGGACTTCATGCGACGTCTCCTGTGGATCGGCAAGCAACGATGCGCATGCTACGCCTTCAGGGTTTCAGCGTCACCAGCATGCCTGCGATGAGTACATCGACCGAGCGGCCGCCTACCTCGCAGTCGAACTGACTGTCGACGGGTGCGGGTTGGTCTGCCAACCAGCTGTGCAGGCGGATGGCAGCCCCGTACTTCGTTCCTTCCAGCCTCTCGGACAAGTCAATGAGTGTGTTCTCGAAAGCCGCGAGGCAGGCGGCGCGGGCATTCGAGTAGGCAGACACTCTGGCGCTGCCTTCGAAGGCTTTCGGCCAGACGCCTTCGGTGAAGGACGGCTGGTTCTGGAAACCCCAGTGCAGCGTGAGCTTCTGTGTTTGCAAGAAGCTTTGTACGCCAGGCATCGCAAGCGCTTCACTGATCGGGATGCTGATGACACTGGACCGCACTTTCCTGGGAGGCGCTGGCAGCGGGTGACCCTCGGCAAGCTTCTTTGCATGCTCGGCGGTGACGATGAATTCGGCGCGCAAGATCACGTCATTTGTGGCAAACCCGCGAAGGCATTTGAAGGTGCCGGTCGGGAAGCGCTCTCCAGGCATGCCATCGCCGATGAAAACTGCGTCGTACTGGCGTGCGCCCGCAACCTGAACGATGGCTTTTACGGCGTTGGTGAGCGCTTCGAGGCACTTGTACTTGTCCCCATTGCTATTGTTGAACGAGCTGCTGCGCTTGTAGTTGTCCGGCTTCAAACGCTCTATGGCTGGCGGAAGCTGCTCCGGGTCTGTGATCACTCGCACCGGTTGATCCAGCGCCTTGCGCAGGGACGAGCCGTCCGCCATGGCTTCTGACCAGGTGATGGTGAGCTGATCGGCAGCGGAAAGCGCGCTGTAACAAGACAGAAAAACTACCAGGAGGCTTGCGAATGAAATTCTGGATGCCATGAGTATTCTCTGAGTGTTTATTCGACCGCGGCGAGTTTAGCAGCGCCATGCCGCGATGCTGGTGACATTTGATGGAGCGTTGCGGCAGAGCTTCCTCAGCGCCGTCATCCGACGATACTGCTGATGTTGAGCCCGATGATGGCCACCGTGATGCCGCCGACAGCGAGTCGTGCCGGCATGCCGATGACGCGATCACCCATGATGCGGCGCTGTGAGGCAATGATGACGAGCGGCACGAGGGCGAACGGCAAGGCGATACCCAGCACGACCTGACTGGCGACGAGCAGGGCATCGGCATCGGTCTTGCCGCTGACTGCCATGATGCCCAGCGCCGCAAGCGCGACCACGATGCGCGTCACGACGCCACGCCAGCGTTCGACGCGCGAGCGGGCAGCACCGCCTTGCGCGAAACCCTTGCTGATGACACGGCCAGCCATCACGCCGGTGATTGCCGAGCTCTGGCCGGCGGCGTAGAGGGCAACGGCAAAGAGGATGGCCGCACCCGCACCGAGTACTTCACGCATGGCGTCGTGCGCGCCTTCGACGCTGCTGACCTGCACGCCACTGGCAGAGAGCGACGCGGCCGCGACGATCATGATGGCGGCGTTGACGAGCATGGCGAGACTGAGCGAGACGACCGTGTCATTGCGTGCGATGCGGTAGGCCATGGTTTTGTCTGCATCGCGTACGCCACGCATGCGCTCGGCGAGCATGCCGGAGTGGAGGTAGAGGTTGTGCGGCATCAGTGTCGCGCCGAGGATGCCCAGCGCGAGCACCAGTCCCTCGCGCTGGCCAAGCGCCTTGCCGGTGTCGGCGACGCCCTGTGCGGCAGCAAGCCAGTCCGGGCCGATCTGTACGAGCAGCACAATGAAGGCCAGTGCGACGACGGCGATGAGTGCGTTCACCACCTTCTCGTGCGCGCCGTCGCGCAGGCCCGAGAGCGCAAGGAAGGCCGCCGTGGCGACGCCGGTGACGGCAATGCCGACGGGCAGCGGGATGTGCAGGAGCAACTGCAGTGCAATGGCGCCGCCGACGAGTTCGGCGAAAGCGGTGGCGAGGATCGCTGCCTCGCCGGCCAGCCAGGCGGCACGCGCGACGGCACGCGGCATGTGGCGCGCGCTGAGCGTGGCGAGATCTTCACCCGTAGCCAGCACCACGCGTGCCACAAGGGTCTGGAACACCATGGCGATGAGGCTGGCGAGGATCACCACACCGAGCAGCTGGTAGCCGAAGGCCGAGCCGCCAGCGATATCGGTGGCCCAGTTGCCGGGATCGACGTAGCCGACCGCGACGAGCAGTCCGGGGCCAACGAGGCGGCGCAAGCGCACGCTGCTTGCTGCGTGTGATGGGGCGCCGGATACGGCCAGGATGAGTGCGCTCATGAGTTGTCCCGCTGCGATCAATGCCCGTGCAGACGGGCTTGATGGCATTGTGGGTGAGCGATGTCGATAGATCCAATTGATTGGCGTTTTAATGGCAATTGCCACCATCTATCGAACGATTGGCAACTCAGCCCTTGGCGTCCTTGTTGAAGTAAGGCTTCAGGCCGCAAGGCACCAGCGAGTTTTCAGCCTGCAGGGCTTGCGCACCCTCGGGGTCGGTCGAGGCGCCGGCGTAGTGGGCGATTTCGTGCAGCACGGTGGCGGCCATCTTCTTGACGTCGTCGCGGCCGTCGATCAGGGCGAACAGGCTGATACCGATGTCCTTGCCCGCGCCGTTGCCCATGGGCAGGTCGTTCTCGGTGTACTTGCCTATTGGCGTCAGCAGGTGGAAAACGAGCTCGTCTTTTTCCATGATGTCGGACAGGCTGCGGGTGCGGTGCAGCTTCTTGAAGTAGTCATTGCACTTCTCGCTCTTCGCGCAGTTTTCGGCAATGTGCTTCCAGGCGTCGGTGAGCTGCTTCTCCGGGTTGATGCTGATGATGTCGCTGTCGCCGACGCGCAGGCTGTAGACGGCGTCGAAGCGTGCGTACTTGTAGACCTTGCTGAGTACGCGGGGAATGGAACAACGGTTCTCCCCGAGATGGAGTTTCATGGGCATGGCAGATCCTGAGCTGATAGATGGGTTCGCCCGTATCTTCAGGATCTGCCCGCGCCGGTACAAGTGACCACATGGGGCAGTCAGTGCCCGGAGGGGCGGTGTCGCTCAGCGTTTGCGGTTCTGCACGGCGCCGAAGCGCACGCCGATCATGACGGAGAGGAAGGTCAGCACGGCGCCCACGAGGTGCATGGCGAAAGACTGCCGGCTTCCCATCAGCACACCCAGCACGACGCTCAGTACGGCCATGACGGCACCGAGCGCAAATTCGTTCTCCCCCGCCTTGCGCGCACAGACGTAGCCACCCAGAGCCGAGAACAGGCAGCCGCCGACGTAGCCGACGATCATGATCCATGAGTCCATGGGCAGATCATTGGCATTGGCGGCAATCTGCTCTGCCGACATGCCCGACGCAGCGAGGCTGATGCTGAAGGCAATGCCCAGTACGACGGACAGCACCAGCGTGCCGCCGATGTCCACCGCCAGTCCCCATAGCAGGGCCTTGATGCGTGACCCCTTGCGCGGTCCCTGCTGCGATTCCTTCGGGTCTTCGACCGGTGCATTGGGCGGGGTGAAGGGGTTGCTCACGTGGCGTTCCTCATGGATTCAATTGGCATGCGCGGCATTGTGCCTCAACCCGCGGCGCGGAAGTTTTGCCAATCGCGGCGGGTTTGTGTTGCAACTTGTTGCGCACTGCGCAGCAGGGGTGCCCGCCAGTTCTTGCGGGCAGCGAAGGCCTGCAGGGCTTCCATGCTGTCACTGCCGTGCTGCCCGGCACTGCGCAGTTGTGCCCAGGCCAGCACCTCGACTTGCGTCTGCAGCAGGCTGGCGAGGCGCTTCGGTTTGCAGCGACACAGGGCGAGGTCGACGCGGTCCTGCGCGGGTTGCAGATCGCGCAGCACGAAATGTTCGAGACGCCATTCGAGTGACTGCAGGAAAGCATTCGGAACGGCCTGCATGCGTGTCTGTATGGCAATCAACCGTGCTGCCGGGTCGAGCTGTTGTTCTTCGCCGGCAACAGGGGCTGCGAACTTGAGATCAAGCAGGGCGTTGCCATCTGGCGAACCTTCGCCACGCACCAGCACGATGTAACGCGGCAGGCCAAGGCTGGCATTGCCGCTGACGCGGCGTGCGGCGTCCAGTGGTTTGAAGAAGCCCGGCTCGTCCTGCAACAGGGCGAAGTCGCGCATGCGTTGCAGCAGGGCGTCGTGCTCGTCTTCGTGCAGCGGCAGGGCCTTGCCGTTGTCGAGCCGCAGACGCCGCTGCTTGCCATGTCGTCGCGTACGGCTGTCGAGGAAGTCGCGCTGGCTGCGCTTGCGCAGGCTGGACAACAGGTCGTCGACCACACCGCGTGCCGTGTCGCGCTCCACCCAGCGCGGCTTGCCGCTGGCGAGCGTGGCGATCCAGGTCTCCAGCGTCTGCGCGCACAGCAGTCCGGCTTCATCCGGCGTGATCTCCAGCCCCGGCGCAGCGACATGTACGCTGACCAGCAGGCGCAGCAGATCCAGCGTCGCCGGTGCAAGGCGGGCTTCGTCGAAATCGTTGATGTCGAAGTAGACCAGGCCGTTGTCGCCGCGGTAACTGCCGAAGTTCTCGAGATGCAGATCACCGCAGGCCCAGGCCAGTGGCGCATCGCGCAGTGCGGCGATGGCCGGCAGGCGGCTGTTGAACAACCAGGCCGTGCCACGCAGGAAGGCGAAGGGGTCGGCACGCCATGCCGCGTACTTGAGCGCCAGGCGTTCGGGGTCGCGATCGGCGTCGTTGTGGCGGATGCGTTCCAGCAGGGTGTCAGCAGCAGAGCTCATGACCGGCATTGCGCCACCAGATGTGCGGGCAGGTCAATCAGTGCCACTGGTAGATGGCCTTGAGCAGCATGGCGACACCAACCAGCACCAGTGCGATGGCGAACAGGCGCTGCAGGCTCGTCGAGGGCAGGCGGCGGTTGAGCAGGCGGCCGGCGATGAGGCCTGTGACCGTGGCCGCGGCAAAGCTGAGGGTCAGAACGGGTGGTGGTGACACGCCATGCAACAGCGCGATGCACACGCCGCCCGAGCTGACGAGGGCCATCACCAGCAGCGAGGTGGCCACAGAGCCGCGCTGCGAGAGGTGTGTCAGCCGGCGCAGCATGGGCACGATGACGAAGCCGCCACCGACACCGAAGAGCCCGGTCATCATGCCGCTGGCGGCACCGACGCTGGACATCACGGCGGCTGTCGCCGGGGACCAGTGGAAGCGCCCGGTGGCGGCGTTGATCACGCCCACGTTGCGGAAGGTGGGCGTGCCTTCGTCGCGCATCGGCGCAAACAACATGCGCAGGGCCGAGATCAGGCAGATGCCCGCAAAGCCCAGCATCAGCCAGTGCTGGGACAGGATCGCCGCGAGGTGCAGACCCAGCGAAGTGAAGGGCAGGCTGCACAGGGCGATGACGATGGCGGCGCGATAACGCGCCAGACCGGCACGCAGACCATCGATGGCGCCGACAGCGGTGCTGCTGCAGATGGCGACCAGCGCCACCGGAGCGGCCTCCTGCATGCGCAGGCCCAGCGTGGCGATCAGCAGGGGGACGGTGAGGATGCCGCCGCCTGCGCCGCAGCTACCCATGATGAGACCAATCAGTACGGCTCCCACGATGGCCGTCAGCATGCAGAACCCTCCCCCGCTGTCTTCCGTACTGCACGGAATTGGTGATCATGCTGCACGAAAATCAACAGCGCTGCTGCAAATGCAGCAGTGACTGTCGTCGCCGCGGGGCTCGTCGAAACGCTGCAAATGCAGAGCCGGTGCGGCTTGGCGCGGAGTTCGCGGTCTTGTGCGGTGAGTGGCATGGCGTTTGCTCATCCTGACTTGTCATAACAAGTTATCGCGGACGCAAGTTGCGTACCGCGAGCGGACCCGACAGAGATGAAGCAAGCCAGACGTACACCTACCAGGCTGGGCACAGGTGCGGCGGTTCAATCGCCGGGCCGCCCCAAGATTGAACCGGCCCCCTTGGGGGGCGGCGTGGCCCGCAAGGGACAGGCCGGGGGCAGCAAAATTTCGCGCTTGTCGCCCCAGCCCATGTACGCCCAGATCAAGGACGAGCTGCGCTCGCGCATTCTCGATGGGCGTTACACGCCGCATGAGCGTCTGCCGTCCGAGAGCGAGCTGATCGCCTTGTTCGGCGTGAGCCGCATCACTGTGCGGCAAGCGCTGGGTGATCTGCAGCGTGAAGGGCTGCTGTTCAAGATCCACGGCAAAGGTACATACGTCAGCAAGCCCAAGACCTTCCAGGAGCTGGGCCAGCTCGAAGGCTTTGCCGAGGCCATGAACAAGCGCGGCTTCGAGACCTTCAACCGCGTCATCGCGCAGCGCACGGTGAAAGCCGACAACAGCGTTGCGCAGCACCTTCAGGTGCCGCTCAACAGCAGCGTTACCGAGATCCGCCGCGTGCGCTTTCTCAATCGCGAACCGATCTCGCTCGACGTCAGCTACTTCGAGCGTGAGCTGGGCGACAGGCTGCGCCGTGCCGATCTCGCACATCGCGACATCTTCTCGCTGATCGAGAACGAGTTCGGCATTCCGCTCGGCCGTGCCGAGTTGCAGATCGAAGCCATGCTCGCCGACGAGACGCTGGCCGGCCTGCTGCAGATCGAAGAAGGCGCGCCCATCCTGCGCATGGAGCGGCTCACTTACAGCGCGGCCGGCCAGCCGCTCGATTACGAACATCTTTACTACCGGGGCGATGCCTTCCAGTACCGCATGCATATCGAACGGCATGCGGGCAGCGCCTCCAAGCCAGCAGGAGAAGCCTGATGAATACCGTGGAATACGAGGTTGACGTACTGGTAGTGGGTGGCGGCACGGCGGGCCCGATGGCGGCCGTGAAGGCCAAGGAGCGCAATCCCAAGCTGCGTGTGATGGTGCTGGAGAAGGCCAACGTCAAGCGCAGCGGTGCGATTTCGATGGGTATGGACGGGCTCAACAACGCCGTCATTCCCGGTCACGCGACACCCGAGCAGTACACCAAGGAAATCACCATTGCCAACGATGGCGTGGTGAACCAGAGGACGGTTCTACGAGTATGCGAAGAACAGTTACCGCACCATCGAAGAGCTGGACCGCTGGGGCGTGAAGTTCGAGAAGGACGAAACCGGCGACTACGCCGTGCGCAAGGTGCACCACATCGGCACCTACGTGCTGCCGATGCCGGAAGGGCACCACATGAAGAAGGTGCTCTATCGCCAGCTCAAGCAGAAGCGTGTGGAAGTCACAAACCGTGTGATCGCTACGCGCGTGCTGCTCGATGACAGCGGTGCAGCGGCAGGCGTGATGGGCTTCGACTGCCGCACGGGCGACTTCGTGCTGATCCGCTCCAAGTCGGTGATCTTGTGCTGCGGTGCTGCGGGTCGCCTGGGCCTGCCGACTTCGGGCTACCTGTTCGGCACCTACGAGAATCCGACCAATGCGGGTGATGGCTACGCGATGGCGTATCACGCTGGCGCCGAGCTCGCGAACCTCGAATGCTTCCAGATCAATCCGCTGATCAAGGACTACAACGGCCCGTCGTGCGCCTACGTCACCGGCCCCTTCGGCGGTTACACCGCCAACAACAAGGGCGAGCGCTTCATGGAGTGCGACTACTGGTCGGGCCAGATGATGATGGAGTTCTACAACGAGCTGCAGAGCGGCAACGGTCCGGTTTTCCTGAAGATGAACCACCTTGCCGAGGAAACCATCCAGACCATCGAGACCATCCTGCACAGCAACGAGCGTCCGAGCCGTGGCCGCTTCCACGAAGGGCGAGGCACCGACTACCGCGAGAAGATGGTCGAGATGCATATCTCGGAGATCGGCTTCTGCTCGGGTCACAGCGCATCGGGCGTGTGGGTGAACGAGAAGGGCGAGACGACGGTGAAGGGTCTCTACGCTGCGGGCGACATGGCCGCCGTGCCACACAACTACATGCTCGGCGCTTTCACCTATGGCTGGTTCTGCGGCGAGAACGCGGCGGACTACGTCGGCGAACTCGGTGAGCAGATTGTTGACCCGGCACAGATCGACGCCGAGCGCGCGCGCATCGAAGCGCCCTTGCTGCGCGCGGACGGCCTGCCGCCCAACCAGGTCGAGTACAAGCTGCGCCGCGTGGTGAACGACTACCTGCAACCGCCCAAGGTGACACGCAAGATGGAGCTGGGCCTGGAGCGCATTGCACAGATCCGCGCCGACATCGAACACATGTCGGCCAGCAATCCGCACGAGCTGCTGCGTGCGATGGAGGTTTACCACATCGCCGATTGCGCCGAGATGGCCGCCAAGGCTTCGCTGTTCCGCAAGGAAAGCCGCTGGGGCCTCTACCACTACCGCGTTGACTACCCGCACAAGAACGATGCCGAGTGGTTCGTGCACTGCCACCTGAAGAAGGGCGCGAACGGCGAGATGGAACACCTCAAGCGCGCCATCGAACCCTATGTCGTGCCGCTCGAAGAGAGCGAGAAGAGTGCTTACGACAAGCTGCGCATCCAGCGCCAGCCTGTTGCAGCCTGAGGAATGAGCATGCTCATTCACGGCACCCTCACCCCCAGCCCCTCTCCCCTCAAGGGAGAGGGGAGCGCCGAGTGCGAAACGACAAAAGCCGTTCCGCATACGTAAAGCCGAAAGGAAGCCACCATGCCTTTAGCCGCCACCCTCAGCAGCGTGCCCGTCGTCATCGACGAGGAAAAATGCATCGCCCACAAGGGCTGCACCGTCTGCGTAGACGTTTGCCCGCTTGATGTGCTCGCCATCGACCTTTCCAAGGGCAAGGCCTTCATGAAGTTCGACGAGTGCTGGTACTGCATGCCTTGCGAGACTGACTGCCCCACCGATGCGGTGAAGGTGAGCATTCCCTATTTGCTGAGATAAGAGATGAGTAATCCCTTCACAGAATCAGGCGGCCTGCGCGCGCGCCTTGCCGACCCCGACGCAGAAGTGCGTCGCGTCGCCGTACTCGACCTGCCCTACGGCGACGAGGACGACTACATCGAGCTGCTCACGGAAGCGCTCTCTGACGAAGCTGCCGTGGTGCGCGCCGAAGCCGCGCATGCGCTCGAAGGCATCGAGGAAGAAGCCGTTGTCAGCGCCCTCGTGCCCATGCTCAAGGACGCCGACGGCGCCGTGCGTGAAGCCGTCGCCAAGACCCTCGCCGAACTCAAGGAACCACGCTGGGGCGCCTTGCTGCTGGGCATGGCCGGCGATGCCGAGCCCGGCGTGCAAGCCTCGGCCCTGCGTGCCTTGCGCGCTCTGCGCGTGCCGGAGGCTTTCGCGCCAGCACTTGCCGCCAGTGCATCGAGTGACGCCGCTGTGCGTCGCGAAGCAGTGGGCGTGCTTGCCTACCTCAAGAACGCCGAAGCGCTCACGCGCCTGCAGCAGCTCGCTACCGATGACAGTGAGGCCGAGGTGCGCAAGGCCGCAGTGGGTGCGCTGGGTTTCGCGACCACGGGCGATGTCAGTGGCGCGCTGGAAGCCGCACTCGCCGATGGCGTGTGGCTGGTGCGCGAAGAAGCAGCCCACACCCTGGGCAAGATCAAAGCGGCAGGCGCAGCGAGCAAGCTGATCTCTGCCATGCAGGACGAGTACTGGCAGGTTCGTGTCGCGAGTGCGCGGGCACTCGGCAAGATCAAGGCGGGTGAAGCGCTGGCCGTGTTGCTGCAGGCGCTGGGTCACGAGATGAGCAATCTGCGCAAGGAAGCGGCGATTGCGCTGGGCAGCCTTGGTGACGCCCGCGCGTTGCCCGCGCTGGAAGCAGCATCAAGCGACCCGGACCCCGACGTACGCAAGCTGTCGCGTCTGGCCGTCGCGAGCATCGCTGCCGCGCAGGGTGCGTGACAGGTAGGGTGGATAAGCGCAGCGCATCCACGCGTGGTGCGTGCATGAAGGTGGATGCGCTGGCGCTTATCCACCCTACAGAGGTGGCGTCAATGACGGCGCAGGAATTCACGTCAGCACCAATGGCGGTGCGGACAGGTGGCTATCAAGGTCGATAGTGTGGTTGAAGGGAGAGCGGTGATGAACAAGTGGATCATTCGCGCATGCATCGTGTGCATGCTGGTAACCGGGCAGGCGGTGCGGGCCCAGCAGGAAGTGGTGGTGGGCATCGGCACGCAGAGCACAACCACCAACACCGTCACGGGCGGCATCGTGCTGGAAAAGCTGGGCCTGCTCGAGAAGAACCTGCCGAAGACCGGCAAGTACGCCAACATCAAGTTCAAGCTCGACTGGCAGAACTTCACTTCCGGACCGCCCGTTACCAACGGCATGGTCGCCAACAAGCTGCACATCGGCATGATGGGTGACTACCCGCTGCTCGTGAACGGCGCCACCTTCCAGGCCGGCAACGAGACGAAGAGCCGCCTCATCGCCATCCTCGCCTACAACCAGTACGGCGCGGGCAACGGTGTGGTGGTGCACAAGGATTCGCCCTACTACCAACTGTCCGACCTCAAGGGCAAGAAGGTCTCCGTGCCTTTCGGTTCTGCCGCGCACGGCATGATGCTCAAGGCCATGGAAGACAAGGGCTGGAAGGAAGACTTCTGGGATCTCTCCTCGCAATCGCCCGAGGTCGGTACGACCAACCTGCAGGAGAAGAAGATCGACGGTCACGGCGACTTCGTGCCCTTCGCCGAGCTGCTGCCGTTCAAGGGCTTTGCGCGCAAGATCTTCGACGGCGTTGAAACCAAGCTGCCGACTTTCCACGGCGTCGTCGTGCGTGAAGACTTTGCCAAGCAGTACCCGGAGTTCGTCGTCGCCTACCTGAAGTCGGTCATTGAGGCCAACGAGTGGGTGAACAAGAACCCCAAGGAAGCGGCCGAGAAGATTGCCGAGTGGACCAAGATCGACAAGGAGGTCGTGTACATGTTCCTCGGCCCGGCCGGCATCCACACGCTGGATCCGACGATCAAGCCCAAGTGGATCGAGACCATCAAATACAACACCGGTGTGCTGCAACGCATGGGCCGCGTGAAGACTTTCGATGCCGATGCCTGGGTGGATGAAACCTACGTTCGTCAGGCCTTCAAGGAAAAGAACCTCGACTACGACAAGCAGAAAGCCAGCTTCGCCGGCACCGAGGTCAAGGGCACGGACGCGTTCTGCAAGAAGCCGATTGCCAAGAGCATCGAAGCGGGCGAGATCTGGCTCAAGAGCGGTGAGCTCAGCGCCTACAGCTCGGCCGCCTGCACGTTGGGGGCGATCAAGGCGGCGCAGGCGGCGGGCAAACCCATCGGTGTGGCCTTCCTGTTCGACCAGAACCTCAACATCAAGCTGTTCGCCGACCACGCTTTCTTCGCCTTCAGCGACAAGGACGCGAAGAACCTTGTCATCGAACCCTTCCTGCTCAAGAAGGACGCCGAGGCCTATGCGGCCAAGGTGGGCGGCAAGGTGCTGGAGTATGAGCAGGTGTTGGCGGCGGTGAAGTAGTGCGCGGCAGGGGAGGCGCAAGCCTCCCCCGTGCCGACAGCCGCATCAGGCACGCATTTCGCAAGCAAGCGATGAGAGATCGGAGCAAGCCATGTTGATGGTCCAGAGAATCGAAGAGTTCGCCGGCGACGCGGCCGAAGCAGCGGCGCCGGTCAGCCCTCCCGCAAAGCTGCACGCCGTGCCCCCCGCCCCCGCGGCGATGACCCCGCGCAAGCCACCTCTCATTGCACCGCGCACCCTGCTGACCTGGCTGCTAGGTGCACTATCGCTGTGCATGCTGGTCACGCTGTGGCACTTCGCGGTGAAGTACCGCGTCGACTTCTACATCCGCTTCAACAACATCCCCGCGCCGCAGGCGGTTCTCGAAGATGCCATGGCGCTGGCCAGCAACACGCGCTTCCAACGCCATATCCTGCTGAGCCTGCAGCGCATCCTCACCGGCTTCGGCATTGCCGCGCTGATCGCCATTCCACTGGGCCTGCTGATGGGCCGCAACCGCATTGCGCGCGAGCTGATCTTCCCCGCGCTCGAAGTGCTGCGCCCCATTCCGGCGATTGCCTGGGTGCCCATGTCCATCATGCTGTGGCCCAGCAACGAGGTCAGCATCGTCTTCATCACCTTCCTCGGCTCCTTCTTCCCCATCCTGCTCAACACCATCCACGGCGTGCAGGCGCTCGACAAGGTGCTGGTACGCGCCGCGCGCTGCCTCGGCGCCGGCCAGCTCGCGCTGTTCTGGCACGTCGTGCTGCCCGGTTCGTTGCCCCATGTGTTCACAGGCCTCACGATAGGCATGGGTGTTGCATGGGTTTCGCTGATCGCGGCGGAGATGATCTCGGGCCAGTTCGGCATCGGCTACTTCACCTGGGAGGCCTACTCCCTCGTGCGCTACTCCGAAATCGTGTTGGGCATGATCGTCATCGGTGTGCTGGGTCTGTTCTGCTCGGGCCTGATCCGGCTCATCGGCACCTGGGTCATGCCCTGGGCACACCGCGCGCAAATGGAGAATGATTGATGAATGCTGCAACCGCTGAAGCCACGCAGACCGGCTGGATCCGCGTCAACGACCTCAGCGTGCGCTTCACGACGCGCACAGAAGAGGTCGTCGCCATCGACCGCGCGTCCATCGACGTCAAGCCCGGCGAGTTCGTCACCCTCATCGGCCCCTCGGGCTGCGGCAAATCCACCCTGCTCAACGTTGTCGCCGGCTTCCTCAAGGGCAGCAGTGGCAGCGTGACGGTGGATGGCGAAGCCATCGGGGGCCCCAGCGTGCAACGTGGCGTGGTGTTTCAGCAGTACTCGCTGTTCCCCTGGCTCACGGTGCGCCAGAACGTCGAGTTCGGCATGAAGATGAAGGGCGTTGGTCGTTCGACGCGTGAGGCTTCCGCCCGCACCCTGCTGGGCCTCGCTGGCCTGCTGGCTTTCGAGAACCACTACCCGGATCAGCTCTCGGGCGGCATGAAGCAGCGCGTGGGTATCGTGCGCGCGCTGGCGACCTCGCCGCAGGTGCTGCTGATGGACGAGCCCTTCGGCGCACTCGATGCGCAGACGCGCGTCGTGATGCAGGAGATCCTCACCAACATGTGGCAGAAGTTCCGCCTCTCGGTGCTGTTCATCACGCACGACATCGACGAGGCCGTTTTTCTGTCAGACCGCATCTATGTGATGACCGCGAGGCCCGGCCGCATCAAGGCCGAGATCAAGATCGACCTGCCGCGCCCGCGCACGGCAGCCATGACATCCAGCCCCGAGTTCATTACCTACGTGCAGCAGTTGCGTCAGCTGATCCGCGAAGAAAGCCTCGCGGCCATGGGCAGCGAATTGCACGATGGTGCGCTGGATGGTTTTGCAACCGAAGTAGGACCGGGTGGGGTGGCGGGGATAGTGAATGCCTGATCTGACCGGGCAGGGGAGAGAAAATGCAGATACTGAGTTTGCAGACCGATGATCGCGTAGCGACGATGTTTCTAGAACTGGACGACGGCTCGCGTCGCCCCCTGCCCTACACGCGACTGCGCGCCGCCTGCCGCTGCGCCGAGTGCATGGCCCTCAAGCTGAAGGGCGGCCACATTCCCACCGATGGCGTCGCGTTGCAGACGCTCAAACCCATCGGCACCAACGCACTCAACCTGGCTTTCTCTGACGGGCACGAGCGTGGCATCTACCCGCTGAGCTACCTCATTGAGCTCACCACACAGTAGGATGGAGAAGCGCAGCGCATCCACGCGTCGGGAGTGCCGATGGTGGATGCGCTGTGCTTATCCACCCTACAACTGCCAGCCGCGCTACTTCGAGTTCTCACCCGGTTGCAGCTTCACATCCTGCATCTTCAGCCCCGGTGCATTGCTGACCGTCCAGGGCGTCCCCTTGCCCTTCCAGTTGCGGTAGGTGATGTTTCGCAGGAAAGCGTTGCGCACGCCGTCGAGCTTGATCGGGAAGCTGTTGATGAGTACGAGGTCGTCCACCACGATGTTGTCGTGGAAGGCCTGGTTCTTGATGTCCCCTTGCAGCAGCAGGGCCGGGAAGTCGACCACGGTCAGCTTGCGGTCCGGCCCCTGCGGCACGGGCGTCGGTTGCCAGTTCGCCGTGAACTCGACCGTGTTGTGCTGGATGAGGAAGTCGCGGAACTGCCCCGTGGCTTTGGCTGGTTTGTAATCGAGCAGCGCGTTGGGGTCCGAGTAATCAGTGGTGAGGATCAGCGCTTCGCGTGACAGGTCACGGTGTGCGTTGTCACGGTAGATAATGCGGCGCGCGCCACCGCCGTTGAGGTTGTTGGTCTTGGCGCGCAGGCCATGCCAGGTGAGGTTGATCACGTTGTCTTCGGCCAGCACATCCTCGATCCATGCGCCGGTGTGGCTGCCCAGCACGACGGCGCCGTGGCCGTTGCGCAGGTAGTTGTTGAACAGCCAGGCGCTGCGTGCGGGTTGCTGCTTCTCGGCTTCTTCGCCCGTGCCGGCCGCGAAGTTGATGCAGTCGTCACCGGTGTCGATGAAGTTGTTGAACACCTTGATCGCGGCGCTGTTGCCGAACTCCAGGCCGTCGCCGTTGTTGACGTCGTAGCTGGTATGGGTGACACCGTTGATGGTGACCTCTTCACTCTCCAGCACCATGATGCCGTGGAAGGCCGGGTTGCGAACCGTGACGCCGGCGACGTAGAGGCCGGCGACGCCGCGCAGGGTCATCAGGCTGGAGCGACGCTGGCCGTAGGCAACCTGCAAGGGCATGCCTTCCTTCACTGCCGCTTCGACCTGGCTGGCAGCGAGCAGGCCGCCTTCCTTGTAGTTGCGGTTGGTGGTGAAGGTGTACACGGGCAGGGTGCTGCCGATTTCGCTGGTCACACTGTCGGGGGTGGCGCGACGCATGCCGCTGCCGTCGATGACGCCCTTGCCGACGATGCGGATGTTGCGGAAGGTGCCGGCTTCGCGTTTGTCGGCATCCAGCGCATTGATCAGTGAGGGGGGGCGCTGCGTGGTGGTGTAGGTGTAGAGCTTGTAGCCCTGCGCAACGGGGTAGTCGGCAGCGTCTTCCGAGCCGAGCAGCGTCGCACCTTCGGCGAGCTCCAGGGTCATGTTGCTCTTGAGGAACAGTGCCCCGCTGCGGAAGGTACCGGCGGGAATGCGTACCTTGCCACCTGCGGGGCAGGCCGCGATGGTGTCCTGGATGGCGCGCGTGTTGAGCGTCTGGCCGTCACCGACGGCACCCTTCTGCGTGATGTCGCAGATCGTGGCGCTGGCTTCGGTCTGTGCAGTGAGCGCCTTCGACGCGGGAGAGAACTTGCCGTTGGCGAGCACGGCACGCACGCTGAAGCGGTAGCGTGTTTTGGGCTTCAGCCCCGTGACGGTGAAGCTCAGTGGCTGCACCTTGACGTGCACGTTCTGCGAGTCGCTCGCGTAGAACTTGTCGATCCACGGTTGCGCCGGCGAGTGACGTTGTGCGTTCTCACGCGCACCGCCGAGCAGCTTGCCATTCATGAACACCTGGTAGTCGCGGATGTCGCCGTAGTTCTCGGGCTTGCGCCACACCAGCACGAGGCTGGTGTCGTCGGCCGACAGCGCAGGCACTTCGAGGTCGGCCGGTACGCCCGGTGCCGCGGTGGCAAGGGAACTCGTGAGGGCCAGGCTGATCAGTGACAGGTGCAGCAGGGAGCTGGGGCTCATGGGGACTCCGCGGATGTTGCTGAAACACGACGAGGGCCCGGATCGCTTGATCCGGCCGGATGGGCAAGCGGCACTCTACCGCAGCTCATCGCCCTGCATTTGCTGCACGACACCATGTCCGCGCCACGCTGGCGTATCCTTGCCAACCTCTGGATCTGCTCCATGCATATGAGTACTGCCATCCATCCCTTTGTCGAAGAGACCCGCTTCGGTAACTGGTTCCTCAATACCGGCATCTGGAAGGTGCACGTCATCCGACGGGCGCTGGACCTGCTGCAACCCCTGTTGCCGGATCCATCGCAACGCTTTGCCCGCATCCTCGACGTGGGTTGCGGCTTCGGCCATTCCTTCGCCGAGCTCTCGGCGCGTTTCGCGCCGGACGAGATCGTCGCGCTCGATGCCGATCCCGCCATGAACACGCGTGCCGGCGCTGCCGCCGCAAAATGCGCCAGCAAGGTCACCTTGCATGCGGCCAACGCGGCGTACATCGATCTGCCCGACGCGTCTTTCGACATGTTGCTGTGCCATCAGACTTTCCATCACATCGTCGAGCAGGAAGCGGCAATGGCCGAGTTCTTCCGCGTGCTCAAGCCGGGTGGTGTGTTGCTTTTCGCCGAGTCGACGAAGCGCTACATCTACTCCTGGATGATCCGTACCTTCTTCCGTCATCCGATGGACGTGCAGAGGACTTCGGAAGAGTACGTGGCGATGATTCGCGAGGCGGGTTTCGACTTGCCGGATGCGCGAATCAACCTGCCTTACCTGTGGTGGAGCCGCGAAGATCTGGGCTTCTTCGAGACCGTTCGTCTGGTCACGCCACCCCCTTCAGGGCAGCGCGAAGAAACACTCGTTAACGCTGTGGCCCTCAAACCCTTGTGAAAACCCCTAATTTCCAGCGTTTTTTGCACACCACAAAGAAATTTGAGCGCTAGAATCGCGCTGCTGAAACTCATGCAGCACGGTCACCCTGCAAGGTGACATCCCTCAGTCCTTTACGACAGGAAACCTATGGCAACCGCAAAGAAAGCAGTGAAAGCCCCCGCAGCCAAGAAGGCTGCTGCCAAGCCCGCAGCGAAAGCTGCCGCCAAGGCACCCGCCGCCGCACCGAAGGCCGTGAAGGAAACCTTCACCAAGGCCGGTCTGGCTACCTACCTGGCCGCTCAATCCGGCGTCGAGCCGAAGGCCGTCAAGGCCGTACTGGCCGCTCTCGAAGCCACCGTGCTGGGCGCCGTGAACAAGAAGGGCGCTGGCGAATTCACGCTGCCGGGCCTGCTCAAGATCGGCGTGCAACAGATCGCTGCCAAGAAGAAGCGCTTCGGCAAGGATCCGTTCTCGGGTGAAGAGCGTTGGTTCGATGCCAAGCCGGCTACCGTGCGCATCAAGGCTCGTGCCCTGAAGAAGCTGAAGGACGCCGCACTCTGATGTCTGCTGCCGCATGCATTGCGGCGCATGACTGAGTGACAGGGGCGCATGCAGTACGCTGCATGCGCCCTTCTGCTTTTTGAAATCCATGTTGCTTCCGACCTCTTCCCGACGTGTTGCAATCATCGGTGCCGGCCCTGCGGGCCTTATGGCGGCCGAGGTGTTGTCGCAAGCCGGTATGCAGGTCGATGTATTCGATGCCATGCCATCTGTGGGGCGCAAGTTCCTCATGGCGGGCAAGGGCGGTATGAACATCACGCACTCGGAGGTGTTCGATACCTTCGTGACGCGCTACGGTGATCGCCAGACGTTGCTGCAACCGATGCTGCAGGCGTTCGGTGCGACACAGTTGCGCGAGTGGATACACGCACTGGGCATCGAGACCTTTGTCGGCAGCTCCGGCCGCGTCTTCCCGACCGACATGAAAGCTGCACCGTTGCTGCGCGCCTGGCTGCATCGTTTGCGTGGCGACGGTGTGCAGATCCATGTGCGGCATCGCTGGACGGGGCAATGCGAGCGTGATGCCGATGGCGCCCTGCGTATTGCCTTCACGACCCCGGACGCTGAGGTGTCGCAGCGTTGCGATGCGGTGGTGCTGGCACTCGGCGGTGGCAGCTGGGGGCGTCTGGGTTCTGATGGCGCCTGGGTACCATGGCTGCAGGCGAAAGGTGTCGAGCTTGCGCCTCTGCTGCCGAGCAACTGCGGATTCGAATGTGCGTGGAGCGCGCATTTTGTCGAGCGCTTTGCGGGCGAACCGCTCAAGTCAGTCACAGCCAGCTGCGTCGATGCGCAGGGGGTTCGGCATACGCGGCAGGGTGAGTGCATGGTGACTGCGCAGGGCATTGAAGGCGGGCTCATCTACGCACTCTCGGCGATGCTGCGTGAGCAGATTGCACATGAAGGCTCGGCGATGCTGGAGCTGGACCTTGCACCCGGTCGCGATCTGCAGCGAGTGATGAAAGAGGTTGCGCATCCACGTGGCTCACGTTCGATGTCCAGCCACCTGCAGAGTCGACTGGGCATTACTGGCGTGAAAGCCGGTTTGCTGCGCGAGGGCTTGAGCAAGGAGGCTTTCGCCGATCCGCAGCAACTGGCGGCAGGCATCAAGGCGCTGCCGCTCAGGTTGCTAGCGACGCGCCCGCTCGACGAAGCCATCAGCAGTGCGGGGGGCGTGCGCTTCGATGCGCTGGATGCGGGCTTGATGCTGCGGGCACTGCCCGGGGTGTTCTGTGCGGGCGAGATGCTGGACTGGGAGGCGCCGACCGGCGGCTACCTGCTGACGGCGTGCTTTGCGACTGGCCGCGCGGCGGGCCGCGGCGCGCTCGACTGGTTACGCGCTAGTCCTTGATGCACAGACCCGGCTTGTCGTCGCGCACCAGCCAGTTGAAATCCTTGGGGCAGCTGACCTTGCGCTCGCGGCGGATCAGCACGAAGCCGCGTTGTTCGCTGAAACTGCCTGTGCAGGTGCGCGTGTCGCTGGCCGCGAAGCCGACGAACTGGATGCGCATGGCATCTTCGCGGATCGGCCATGACCACAGGTTGGCCGTGGCCGTGTAAGCCGCGGGCGTGATGGCATGCGTGATGCCGCAAGGGTAAGCCTCGCGCAGCAGGCGCACGGCGTCTTCAATCGCCAGCTCTTCGCTGGTGCGCAGGGGCCCGGTCTTGTCATTGACGACGTAGCGCCACATCAGCCACTCGCCCATCACGGGCTGGCGGCAATTCGCGTCCGTCATGTTGGCCGTTGCGCAGATTGCGTTGACAGCCTGTGCTGTCGGGCACGCCGCCGTCATTGCCAGCATGGCGGTCAATAGCGTGGGGAAGAAGGGGCGGATGCGCTGCATGGTGGGCAGATGATACGGCTATTGCCATTCCGCCGGGTCGAACCTGAAGGATTGCGCATCGCGTCGCCAGACAATCTCGCTACGCGTGACACGCAACCACCAGGACTGGGTGGCACCTTCCGGCTTGCGCGCGGCGAAAGCCAACGGTGACAGCAGCGCGGCGCACCAGGCGGGTTGCGGATCGCGTACCGAGCGATAGACAACGGCGTGCAGGCCCGCTTCACGCGCCTGACGGGCCACGGCCTGGGTCGCGCTGTAGTCGCGCGGCGCTGTCCATTGCGCGGCGTGCTCGTCCAGTGGTGGTTTGCGCAGGTTAACGGCCAGTTGCGTCGACACCTTTGCCTTGAATGCCGTGTGGGCGACAGGCCCCAGCTGCGAGAGGGCCGGGCTGTCGAGCAGGAAGCGCCAGCGCCAGTAGCCCAGTTCGGCGCAAGCGGTGCGCACGGTTTCGGCGCCGTAGAAGACGCCGGGGTCGGTCGCGGCGCGAAAGCGCGAACCGCTGGGATAGGGCGGGTAACGGAAAGGGCTGGCCAGCAGGTAGTCGAATTCGCGCGTGCTGACCGCCAGCGGCGGCTTGCCCTGTTCCAGCAGGATCTCCAGCAAGTCCTGTTCTGCGGCGTTGTCGACGAGCTTCATCGTGCTCGCGACGTGCTGGGACTCGACGAGGCGCCACAGGCTGGCTTGCAGCGGTACGGCGGCAGGGCGCAGGCTGTCGGGCGTGATGGTCATGGCGTTCAGATGCGCGCGCGCGAAGCGTCGAGGTACTGCACCACGCGCACCAGGCCTTCCACGCCCTCGATCAGTTCGACCGGTTTGCCGGCCAGCGCGAGGTTGTCGTGCTGCAGCCAGGTGCGGGCGGCCTCCTGTGTGCCAACGATGGAGTCGAGAGAGCGGAACAGGCGCAGGAACAGGATGGCCAGATCCCAGCTCTTGCTGTCGGCGGCGATCTGGTAGTTGCCGGCGACCAGGCGCGAGGTTGTCGCAGTGCTGAGCCCCAGCACCCGTGACAAGCGGCCTTGCGTGAGCCCCAGTTCGGCGCTCGCCCGAACGACGGCTTTGGCCAGCACCGTGGCGGCTTCGGCGCTGGCGATCTGGTGGTCAGCGACTTTCTCAGAGACTTGCCGGGTATTCATGGATGGACTTTCCAGGTTCCTTGAGAAATATATAGCACGAAATATTTCTCAGGAACAGGTGGCCCTGTACGGGCGGGTAGCTTTTTCAGCCACCCAGCCATTTCTGCATCAGCAAGGCCTGGCCCGCAGCCGGGTCGAGCACATAGGGCTCAAAGCCGGCACGCAGGTAAAGCGTCATCGCCGACTGGTTGGCTGTGAGCACCTCCAGCGTCAGCTTGCAGCAGCTGCGCGTGCGGGCCGCAACTTCGGCGGCATCCAGCAACATTTGTCCGATGCCCTGCCCGCGCCATGCTTCGTGCACCACGATGTCGTGCACGTTCATCAAGGGTGCAGCGGCAAAGGTGGAGAAGCCTTCGAAGCAGTTGATCAGGCCGATGGCCTCGTCGCCCTGCCAGGCCAGGAAACCGCAGTAGTCGGCGCGTTGGCGCAGGCCCGGCAGCAGGCGGGCGCGGGTTTCGGGAGAGAGGGGCTGGCCGCCGCCCATGGGGCCGGCGGCATAGTGATCAAGCAGAAACAGCAACGCAGCCACATGGGCTGCGTTGTCGAGATCGACCGGAGAGATCCGGGGAGTTTGTCGGTCTGGATTCGGCACGCCGGAATTCTACCGGGGCTCGGGCACCGACTGCCCAGTGGAAGTGCTGCTTAGTTGGTCTTGGCGACGACCTTGGTTGCGTCCAGCGAAACCATGCTGGCATTGATGCTGGCGCTGGCTGCCGGGATGTGGTCGGTGTAAGACTTGGCCGTTACGGGGGCCACGAACTGGCAAACGAGAAACACGCTGGTGCCGGCAATGGCTACGTAACGGATGATGGCGTTATCAAACATGATCGATCCCTCTGATTGGTTATATTGCAGTGCACCTTAGCGATTTCATGTTTCAGCCGAATCTGTGCGAAAGGGCATGTGCCCCGGTGGACAGTGATGTATTTCACGCTTCGGCCGAACTTTCCCGGTCAGTCCGGCTGGTGCTGCCGGTTTGACTTTCGGGACTTCCGGGTTTAACTTGCCCCTGCGCCGATTTGACTCAGCTTGCTGGCGCGTAATAAATGAGGCTAAAGCGAGTGGGAGTGATCGCAGTACCAACGCCAGCCCAGTCGCGCAGCCGCCCCTGCAACGACTGGGCTTTTGCTTTTCCGGAATATGACTGAACCGAATTCGTCCGTGGGCATCGTCGTGCCACAGACTGCGCATTTCGACACGCAGATCGCATTAAAGGGCGGTGACACCCTTTCGGCATACCAGCTGGTCTATGAGACCTACGGCACGCTCAATGCCGAGGCCAGCAATGCCGTGCTCGTCTGTCACGCCCTGTCGGGCTCGCATCACGTGGCCGGCTACTACGCCGACAAGCCCAAGAGCCTGGGCTGGTGGGACAACCTCGTAGGCCCTGGCAAGCCGCTCGATACCAACAAGTTCTTCGTCATCGGCGTGAACAACCTCGGCGGCTGTTACGGCAGCACCGGGCCCATGTCGATCAACCCCGCCACCGGCAAGCCTTGGGGCTCGGCCTTCCCCTTCGTGACGGTCGAAGACTGGGTCAATGTGCAGACGCGTCTTGCCGACTACCTCGGCATCCGCCAGTTCGCCGCTGTGCTAGGCGGCAGCCTGGGTGGCATGCAGGCGCTGGACTGGACCCTGCGCTACCCGGACCGCGTGCGTCACGGGATGGTCATCGCTGCGGCGCCCAAGCTGTCGGCCGAGAACATCGCCTTCAACGAAGTGGCGCGCCAAGCCATCCTCAGCGATCCGCAGTTCCACGGTGGGGACTACTACGAACACGGCGTGGTGCCCGTCAGTGGTCTGCGCCTCGCGCGCATGCTGGGCCACATCACCTATCTGTCGGACGACGCCATGGCCGAGAAATTCGGCCGCCGCCTGCGCGATGGCGAACACAAGTTCGGCTTCGGCGTCGATTACGAGATCGAGTCCTACCTGCACTACCAGGGTGACAAGTTCGCCGGCTTCTTCGACGCCAACACCTACCTGCTGACCACCAAGGCGCTCGACTACTTCGACCCGGCCTTCGATTTCGACGGCGACCTGCAGGCTGCACTGGCGCGCGCCAAGGCCGATTTCTTCGTCGCGTCGTTCACGACCGACTGGCGCTTCTCGCCCGAGCGTTCGCGCGAGCTGCTGTTCGGCCTGCTGCATAACGGCCTCAACGTCAGCTATGCCGAGCTCGACAGCGCCGCCGGGCACGACTCCTTCCTGCTCGACGATCTGCACTATCACGCCGCCATGCGCGCCTACTTCCAGAACATCGAGGTCTGAGATGGTACTGACCCAGAATAGTCGCTTCGACTTCGGTCTCATCGCACGCTGGATCCAGCAAGGCGAGCGCGTGCTCGACCTCGGCTGTGGCGATGGTGATCTGCTGCAACACCTCATCACCGAGCGCGGCGTGAAGGGTTACGGCATCGAGCGCGATGTCGAGCACGTCGTCAATTGCGTGCGCAACAAGATCAACGTGCTGCAGATCGACCTCGAGAAGGGCCTTGCCGGCTTCGAGGACGCACAGTTCGACCACGTCATCATGAGCCTCTCGTTGCAGGCCGTGCACAACGTCAACGGCATCCTCGGCGAGATGCTGCGCGTCGGCCGCGAGGCCGTCGTCAGCTTCCCCAACTTCGGCTACTGGCGTAACCGTGTGTCGATTGCCGAAGGTCACATGCCGGTCTCCGACGCGCTGCCCTACGAGTGGTACGACACGCCCAACGTGCGCTTCTTCACCATGGCCGACTTCGAACTGCTGTGCCAGAAGCGCAGCATCAAGATCCTCGATCGCGTGGCTTTCGATGAGGATCGCCTCATCGAGACAGATCCGAACAATTACGCCAGCGTCGCCATCTATCGCCTCGGGCGCGGCTGAGCCATTGCGGGCGGACTTGCTGCGATAATCGCCGCATGTCCGCCCCCCAGACCTCCATCCTGCAGGCCCTGCGCTCACCGCGCATGCTGGTGTGCATCTTCACCGGCTTCTCGTCCGGCCTGCCGCTTTATCTCCTGCTCAACCTAGTGCCGGCCTGGCTCAAGACCGAGGGTCTGAGTCTCAAGGCCATCGGTGCGTTTGCGCTGATCCAGTTCCCCTACACCTGGAAGTTCCTGTGGTCGCCCCTGCTCGACCGCTATGCCCTGCCCTGGCTGGGGCGGCGGCGTGGCTGGATGGCTGCATCACACATCGCACTGGTGGGCGTGGTGGCGTGGCTGGGGACCTTGTCGCCGACGAATGACCTCGCGCTGGTAGTGATGCTGACGGCGGTGATAGCTTTCCTCTCGGCGACGCTGGACATCGTGCTCGACGCCTTCCGCCGTGAGTTGTTGCGTGACGAAGAGCTGGGACTGGGCAGTGCGATTCACGTCAATGCCTACAAGCTCGCCGGGCTCGTGCCGGGTTCGCTGGCGTTGATCCTCGCTGACCATCTGCCTTGGGCACAAGTCTTCCTCATCACCGGCCTGTTCATGCTGCCGGGCCTGCTGATGACGCTCAGCGTGGCCGAGCCGGGTGCAGCCATCAAGCCGCCCAAGTCACTGCAGGAGGCGGTAGTCGAGCCTTTCCACGAGTTCTTCTCGCGCAACGGCATCCGCAGCGCGTTGTGGGTGCTTGGCTTCATCCTGTTCTACAAGCTTGGCGATTCACTTTGCACGGCACTGGCGACGCCCTTCTACCTCGACATGGGTTTCACCAAAACCGAGATCGGCCTGATCGCCAAGAACGCCGGTCTGTGGCCCAACGTCATCGGCGGATTGCTCGGTGGCATCTGGATGCTGCGCACGGGCATCAACCGTGCGCTGTGGATCTTCGGTTTCGTGCAGGCCATTGCCATCGTCGGCTTCGCTTGGCTCGCCTGGTTGGGGCCGGCTGAGGCAGATGCGTCACGACAGCTGGTACTCGCCATCGTCATCGGGCTGGAAGCGCTGGGCGTGGGGCTGGGTACGGCTGCTTTCGTTGCCTTCATCGCGCGCAGTACGCACCCGGCCTACACCGCGACGCAACTCGCGCTGTTCACCAGCCTGATGGCTGTGCCGCGCACGCTTATCAATGCCTCCGCCGGCTGGCTTGTCGAAGGCATGGGCTGGTTCAATTTCTTCCTGTTGTGTCTGGCGCTCGCCGTGCCGGGCATGTTGATGCTGTTCAAGGTCGCGCCCTGGGGCGACGATCCGCAAGACGAGTTCAAGAAATGATTGCCGACACCCTTATTGCTGCCGCGCGCAAGCTGTCCGCCGAAGTTGACGCGATGCGCTTTGCCGAGCCCATCACCCACGTCTACAACCCGCTCGACTACGCCTGGGCGCCGCAGGAGCAGTACCTGCGCCGTTACGGCAATTCGCCCAAGCGCGTGATGCTGGTGGGCATGAACCCTGGCCCCTTCGGCATGGTGCAGGTGGGCGTGCCTTTCGGCGAGGTGGCGGCTGTGCGTGACTGGATGGGCATCGAGGCCGAAGTGAAGATCCCGTCCGTGCAGAACCCCAAGCGGCCTATAGAGGGCTTTGCCTGCGAACGCTCGGAGGTCAGCGGGCGTCGTCTATGGGGCTTGTTCGCGCAGCGCTTCGGCACGGCCGACAAGTTCTTTGCCGAGCACTACGTGGCCAACTACTGCCCGCTGGCTTTCTTCGAGGACGGTCGTAACGCGACGCCGGACAAGCTGCCCGCCGCCGAGCAAGCGCCCTTGCTGGCGGTATGCGATGCGCATTTGCGCACCAGTGTCGAGGCCTTGCAGGTGGAGTGGGTGATCGGTGTCGGCGCCTGGGCCGAGGAACGGGCCAAGCTGGCCTGCGCCGGATTGCCCGTGAAGTTCGGCCGCGTGTTGCATCCCAGTCCCGCCAGTCCAGCGGCGAATCGCGGTTGGGCCGAGGCGGCGACCAAGCAGCTCGTCGCGCAAGGCGTGTGGCAGGCCTGAGCACGATGGCAAGCACGATGAAGTTCAACAACCGTCGCAATGAATGCGTGACAACCACCGATGGCCGCGAAGTATGGTTGTCGCGCAGCGTCGCCACAGCGGTGTGCATCCTGCTCGAATGTGAAGGTCGCCCTTACATCCTCGTCAATCAGCGTGGCCCGGGCATGCCGGACAACGTCGGCTGCTGGAACCTGCCCTGCGGCTATCTCGATTACGACGAGACCACGGATCAGGCTGCAATGCGCGAGGTGTGGGAAGAGTGCGGTGTGAACACGCTGGACCTGCTGGCCGTGGCGAGCTGCGAGTTCTTCAGCTATCCGTGGGACATCAGCTCAACGCCGCGCGACAAGCGCCAGAACGTGACGCTTCACTACGGACTGTTCGCGCGCGTGGCCGAGCTGCCTGCCGTGAGCAACGCCCACAACGAGCCCGGCGAGACAGCAGACATCCGCTGGTTGCCGCTCAGCGAAGTCGGCACGCTGAGCTTCGCGTTCAATCACCAGGCGCGCATCGAAGCCTTCGTCGCGCACCTGCAAAAAGTAGCGGGCGTCAGTTTTACCTGACGCCCGCGCAGTCACACAGCCTGTAGGGTGGGCTCGGTGAGCCCACGCGTAAATCAGTTGCTCACTCAGTTGCTAAGTACGGGCTTGCCATTGGCGTCCGTGATGCGCTGCCAGCTGGTCATGACCGCGTCGACCGTACGTTCCGGCAGGGGCACGTAGCCGCTGGACTCGACCTGCGCATAACCATTCTTGAGTGCCCACTTGAAGAACTGCAGCGCGTCGTTGGCGACGGCAGGCTTGTCGGTCTGGCGTTGCATGACGATGAAGGTGGCGCCGGTGATGGGCCAGGCGCTCTTTGCCGGCAGGTCGGTGAGCATGGCGCCGAACTCGCTGCCTTCCCAGTTTGCTTCGGCGGCCGCAGCCTTGAGGTTGGCGTCTTCAGGTGCGACGAAGTTGCCGGCCTTGTTCTGCATCTGCACGACATCAAGCTGGTTCTTGCGTGCCCAGGCGAAGTCCACGTAGCCGATTGCGCCTGGCAGGTTCTTGACGAAGGCGGTCATGCCTTCGTCGCCCTTGGCGTGCAGGCCCAGCGGCCAGGTCACCGTGGTACCGCTGCCCACCTTGGCTTGCCATTGCGGATGCGCCTTGCTGAGGTAATCCGTGAACACCCAGGTCGTCCCGGCGCCGTCGCCCCGGTGCACCACGGCGATGGACAGGTCGGGCAGACGCGTGCTGTTGAGCGCGCGGATCGCCGGGTCATTCCAGCGCGTGACCTTGCCGAGGTAGATGTCGCCGAGCACCTGCGCATTGAGGCGCACTTCACCCGCCTTGATGCCGGGCAGGTTGACGATGGGCACTGCGCCGCCGATGAGGGCGGGGAACTGCACCAGCTTGTGCTTCTGCAGATCGGCGCTGCTCAGCGGGATGTCCGTCGCGCCGAAGTCGATGGATTTGCCGCTGGCTTCCTTGATGCCACCCCCCGAACCAATCGACTGGTAGTTGATGGTGTTGTTGGTGGCGGCGCGATAAGCCTCTGACCATTTCTGGTAGACCGGTGCGGGCAGCGAGGCGCCGGCGCCAGTGAGCTCGGCGGCGTGAGCTGTGCTCAGCGACAGGGCCAGGGCCAGCAGGCAGGGCAGGACGTGGTGGCGTGTGCTCATCGTAAGCTCCGTCATTGCGGGTTGCTGGGGCTGCCGGCGGTACGCGCCTGGTTGAGGCGCTCCCATTCGCGGGCCTGATCGACGATGCGCGAGAAGGCCGTGCCTTTTTCGAGGAAGACTTTCTTCATCGTTGGGTCGAGCGGCTTTTCGACATCGAAATCATCACGCGGCATCGCGTCGCGTTCGACGTCGCGCAGCACGCGCTTGATCTCGGCGGCGGCGTGAGCTGGTGTCTGCAGCAGCACCAAGCGCTTCATGCCGCTAGCGTTGTCGGGCGAGTGGCAGCTGAGGCACTGGCCATCGCGCAGGCTCAGCGCGAAGTCGCGGTAGCTTTCCGACAGCTGTGCCTTGTACGGGTTGTCGTTGCGGAACAGGCCGTCGAACAGGCTGGTCGCCGGTTGTGCGCGGCCATGCGCATCGGTCCACATCCACTTGCCGTCGAAGGCAGGCAGCTGGGCCTTGTCGGCGGCAGAACGCACCGGGCCTTCACCCAGTTTGGAGAACTGCGCAACGGTGATGCGTTGCGTCTGCGGGTTGATCCAGAACAGCACCGAGCGGGCGTTCTCGTAAGTGCCCCACTTGTCATCGACGTGCCAGAACGGATACGGGAACTGGCCCGGCTGCAGGCGGTTGCGGAAGTTGGCGTTGAGGCGGGCCAGCCACAGCTTCTCGCGCTCGCTCCAGGTCAGCGTGTAGCGACCGTCGAACATGAACAGCGGCAGGTACATGCCGGTCAGCACGTCCGGCGCAAACTGGGTCAGGTTGGTGCTCTTCAGCGTGGCCTCGGGATCCTTGACACGACCCCACAGCGTGAAGCTTGAGAGGGTGCGACGCAGGGCCGAGTCACCGAACATGCGCAGGCGACAGCGGTCGAACGAGGCCTGATCACCGGCGTCGGCATAGGGGCAGTCGTTGGCGAGCTGTTGGGCCAGCGCTTTCACCGCGGCCTCGAGCTGCGGATCGGGAGCGGGCTTCGCTTCGGTCTGGGCCTGGCTGGCCAGCGGGAGCACGAGGGCGGCGAGGGCGATGATCAGCTTCTTGAACGACATGTTGCTATCTCCAGTTACGACGACGGCTACGACGAGTGGGGATACGGTCAGATATGGGTCAGATACAGCTCAGGACGTGAGGTCAGGACGCGTTGCGGTACTGGTCATAGACGAGGTCCATGACGCCGCCATCCTGGAAGTGCGCCTTCTGGATGGCCTTCCAGTCGCCAAACAACTCATCGACGCGGAACAGCTTCACCGGGGCGAACTGCTTGGCGTACTTCGCCGCCACGTTCGGATCGACCGGGCGGTAGTAGTTGCGCGCGGCGATGTCCTGGCCTTCGGGCGAGTACAGGTACTGCACGTAGGCTTCGGCGGCTTTGCGCGTGCCGTGCTTGTCGACCACCTTGTCGATGACGGCTACCGGCGGCTCGGCGAGCACCGAGATCGAGGGCACCACCATTTCGAACTGGCCGGGGTTCTCGGCCATGGCCTGGAAGGCTTCGTTCTCCCAGGACACCATCACGTCGCCCAGCTTGTTCTTCACGAAGGTGTTGGTGGCACCGCGGGCGGTGTACTCCAGCACGCGGTTGTTGGCATACAGGCGCTTGAGGAACTGACGCGCACTGGCCTCGTTGCCGCCGGGCTGCTTGAGTGCGTAACCGTAAGCGGCGAGGTGGCTCCAGCGCGCACCGCCCGAGCTCTTGGGGTTGGACATCACGATGTTCACGCCCCAGCGAACGAGGTCGTTCCAGTCGGTGATCTTCTTCGGATTGCCCTGACGCACGAGGAACACGATAGTCGAGTAGTAGGGCGCCGAGTTGTGCTCGATGCGCTTCTGCCAGTTGTGCGGCAACATGTCGGCATCGGCGATGCCGTCGATGTCGTGCGCCACCGAGGCACTGATGATGTCTGCCTCTTCACCGTTCTTGATCTTGCTGGCCTGCGTACTGGAGTTGGCGTGCGTGATCTTGATGTTCAGCGTTTCGCCACTCTTGCCCTTCCAGTACTTGATGAAGGCAGGGTTGTACTCGGCGTACATCTGCTTCGTCGCGGTGTAGGAATAGTTGGTCAGCGTGGTCTCGGCCAGCAGTGCCGTGCTGTTGAAGGCAAGGCAGAGGGCGACGGCGATACTGGTCAGTTGGCGTGCTTTCACGATGTGCTCCTTACTGCAGGCTCACCACCAGCGCGGCATCGTGCTTGTGCCAGCGCAGCGGAATGACATAGGCCTTGACGTTGCGCGGCACCTGGATGGCGGTGGCCGTGCCCTGCACGATGACTGGCACCGAGATCATGAAATCCGGCCCGAAGTGCAGACGCGCATTGCCCGAGATGGTGTTGGCGATTTCGCCGGCGAGGTCGCAGAGGTTGGCTTCCGACACGTCGGTCTCGCCGACCTGCAGCAGCAGTGCGCGCAGCAGCTCGCGGCTGGCCGTCACGTAGAACGCAGCCCTGGCGTTCGCCCGAGATGCCGATGACGCCCGTGTAGTCGTGAATCGGCAGAGCCGTGGCGTCGCCAAGGTGCGGGCTGCCCAGCTCGGGCAGGCGGCCGGTCTGGCGTTCGAAGTAGTAGCGCACGAGGTCAACGAAAATGCGCAGTTCCTGTTCATCCATTACGCTTCTCCCGACAGCAGTTCGTCCATCGCATCGCTCAGCTCATCCTCGGTGAAGGGCTTGCAGAGAAAGCCCAGCGCACCTTCCTTGAGGGCCTGGATGGCAGTCGATTTGTCGGCCAGTGCCGAGACGACGAGGATCTTGGTGCTCGGCTTGCGCTTCTTCAGCTCGCGGATGCATTCGAGGCCATCCATGCGCGGCATGGTCAGGTCCATGGTCACGATGTCCGGATCGTTCTCGTTGAACTGCTTGACCGCCTCTTCGCCGTTGCAGGCGGTGGCGACGATCTCGATCTGGTGCGTCGAACAGGGAGCGCGCGATCTTGTTGCGGATGATGTTGGAATCATCCACCACCATCATCTTCAGCCGGCTCATGCAGCCTCCCGGATTTCTTCGGCCAGAGCCGTTTGTTGCACGGTATGCAGCGGCAGCTGCACGCGGAAATGGCAGTACTCGCCCGCCGTGGTACCAATCCTCACGCGTCCTCCCATCCTGGCAATCATCACCTTCACGCTATCGAGGCCTACGCCACGACCTGCATCCTCATCCGCCGTCTCGCGTGTCGACACGCCGGGTTCGAAGATCAGTGAGACCAGTGCGCGCGGCTCTGCTACGGCGGCAACTTCGGCCGTCATGCGGCCGCTGCGCACGGCAACGGCGCGCAGGTTCTCGTGATTGATGCCGGCGCCATCGTCGCGGAACGACAGTTCGACCATGCCGTCACCCTGGTCGGAGACATACACCGACAGGCGACCGGATTCGGGCTTGCCGCGCAGGCGGCGTTCGTTGGGCTTCTCCACGCCGTGCGTGACGGCGTTGCGGATGAACTGGTTGACGATGCTGTTGAGTGCGTCGCGCAGCGGTGCGTCCAGCGTGTCGAGGTCCATGCCCTGGTAGCTGAGCTCGGCATGCTTGCCGTTGCGCTCGGCCACCTGCTGCACGAAGCTCTTCCACTGCCGCACGAAGGGCAGGTTGGCAATCTCGGGATCGTGTGCCGGCTTGGGCGGCTCGACCTGCACCACGCCGCGCACCTGCACGATACGGGCAAGGGTGTCCTGGATGGCATGCAGCTGCACGTACAGCGATTTGACGCGCACGGTCACCGGCAGCAGGTCTTCGTTGCTGGCTGACTTGCGTTGCTGCAGTTCGCTGAGCACGGTTTCGAAGGCGTGCAGGGCATCGCCCAGTGCGTCGAGCTTCAGTGCATTGGCGTCGCCCTTCATGCGGTGGGCGATGCGGAAGATCTGTTCGATGGCGCGCGTGAAGCCTTCGCCCGATGCGTTCTTGAGTGCCGTGTTGATCTCGTCGAGACCCAGCACGGCGCCGCGCAGGAAGTCCTGCAGCATGCGCGGATCGGCTTGCAGCAGATGCACCATCATGCCCATCTGGTCCTGCACCTTGCGTTCGCTTTCCTTCAGTTCGCGCTCAAGGCGCACACGGCGCGTGATGTCGTTGGCCGTCACCAGCAGGTGGGTCACCTTGCCCTGGTGCGTCACACGGTTGAAGCTGAAGTTCAGGTAGCGCGTATCGATGGCGCCGTTGGGGCGCGGCGTATTGATTTCCAGGCAGTCGAGCGGGTTGAGGCTGGCGACGAGTTTTTCCTTTACGTCGTGGCGCATCAGCAGTTCGATGTATTCCTGCGTGGTCTCGAAAGTCTTGGGCGTCACCATCGGGCGGATCAGCTCGAGGAAGTTCTTGCCCGCCACGTCCGGCACACCAAGGATGCGGCCGAGTGCCTGCGAGGTTTGCGTACCGATGGTGAAGGCCGTGTCGAGCAGGAACAGGCCGTCTTGCGTGGTGCGCAGGATGTTCTCGGTTTCGCGCTGTGCCACTTCGACCGCCGCATCGCTCTTGCGCAGCTGGCCGAGGAATGAGTAAAGAATGAACGCGAAGTTGACCAGGGCGAGGGTGATACCGGCGATCTGGATGACCCGCAGGTTCTGTGCGCGCGAAGCGGAGATCACTTCCATCCGGTTCGTCAGCATGTTCGAGATGGACAGCAGGTTCAGGTTGTCCGCCACGAGGATCTGCAGCACCGGGCCGAGATCCGGGTTCTTCAGCTTCTGCGCCTTGAGCTTCTGCAGCTCGGCATTCACCGGCAGCCACAGGGTTTCCAGCTGCTTGAAGAAGGCGCCGGCCTGCACGTCGTCCTGCGGTGTCAGTTCTACCTTGGCGCCGTTTTCGAGCACCTTGCCGCCTTCGTGGAAGGCTTCCAGCGTGGAGTTGAAGCGATCCGCCGTGAGCAGCAGTTCATCGAGTTCGGAGAAGCTCGACTTACCGGTACTGTCGATCGTGCCCTGTGTCGAATCGTCCTGCAGCAGCAGGGCCGACTTGGTCATCTGCTGCACCAGCGTGCGTTGCTCGCCGGCGAGGTTCAATGACACGGCGTCGGCCGCGATCTGGTTCGAGATCAGGAATGTCATGCCCAGCACGCCCACGTCGAAGACGAGGAACAGTGCAATCAGCACAACGATCTTGCGGTATTTACCGAGTCCCAGCTTCAACATGTTCCGATGCTCCCTATGCCGGCTGCCTGCTACGTCGACTTGTGTCCAGTGAATCGCTCAGTGATGCAGTCGATCGTCCAAGCCAAGATCGGCCTTGCAGGGGGCTTGCTGAATGTCAGACGGAATCCGACCTACAGGGCGGTATGTCGTCCCCCGGGGGTCATGAAGGCAGTTCCGGACGGGGGCTGTGAACCTGTCCGGGGCCCAAACAGAACAAGGACTTGGCGGACCATCAGACAGAACGCCTGCATGGCGGGAAGGGTCCGTTTTGCGTGACGAAAATCACGGTAAAACCGCCTTCGGCAAAGACGATCGGTCTGTCTGGCAGGACGAACGGCATCTGGGCTGCAAGGCAAAAATCAACAAAAACAACAACATCAACAGAGTCGACGTGATGTTTTACGCAGTCCTTGTCGCGGCAAAGGAGGCGGGCTGCTTCACGGCGCTGTAACCCCCGGCTCCTACAGTGTGCGACTCCCGCATCACCCATCCAGGAGTCTTCATGCGCCCCGCCCTGCCCCTGCTCGCCACACTGGCCGTATCGCTGGCTGCCGTCTTCCACGCATCTCTGGCCAGTGCCCAGGTCGCGAGTACACCGGTCGAAGTGACGGCCGAGCTCGCCGGCCACGCCTTCCTGCCGTTCAGCACCACGGTGCCGGCACCGAAGGACGCAGGCGCCTTCTTCGCCACCGCAGGCAAATTCGCCAACAACAACCGCACGCGCAACGAAGTGCTGGGCAGCGAGAAGGCCAACACCTTCGTCGGTGACCCCAAGGCGCCGCGCGCCTCGGGCGGCACGCTGCCGGTCAAGGGCCAGGTGGTGCAGGGCTTCTCGGGCATCGTCGCGCTGGACCGCAACCACTACCTCGTGCTGACCGACAACGGCTTCGGCAACAAGATCAACTCGCAAGATGCGCTGCTGATGGTCCACAACGTCAAGGTGGACTGGCAGAGCGGCAAGGCCACGCGCGAGAAAACCACCTTCCTGCACGACCCCGACCGCAAAGTGCCCTTTGCGATCCAGAACGAAGCGACAGCCAAGCGCTATCTCACCGGCGTGGACTTCGACCCGGAGTCCATCCAGATCGTCGGCAAGGAATGGTGGATCGGTGACGAGTTCGGCCCCTACGTGCTGCGCGTAGACCACACGGGCCGCGTGCTGGGCGTGATCGAGACCAAGGTCGGCGACAAGGCCTACCGCTCGCCCGACCACTACCTCAACGGCCGCCTCGGCAACCTGCCCAGCGACACCATCCCCGGCTGGGATGCACGTCGCTCCGGCGGCTTCGAACCCATGGCCAAGTCACCGGACGGCACGAAGCTCTACCCCATGTTCGAGTGGCCGCTGTATGACGGCAGCACTAAAGCTTTTGAGTCGAATGGCGGCAAGCCCTTCACGCGCATTCTCGAACTCGACGTGGCGAGCAAGACCTACAGCGGCAAGAGCTGGAAGTACCGCTTCGAAGAAGCCGGCAACATCGCCGCCGATTTCCAGCTGCTCGACGCCACGACGGGTCTGGTCATCGAGCGCGACGACGCTTCCGAAGGCGCAGGCCCCGGTTGCCCGACCGAGCAGATGCGAACCGACTGCTTCACGCGCCCGGCAAAGTTCAAGCGCATCTACAAGATCGACCTCGCAGCCGCTGACGCAGAGGGCTTCGTGCGCAAGGTGGCTTTCATCGACCTGACGAAGATCGCCAACCCGAAGCGTCTCGCCAAACTGGGCCCCAACGAAGACGTCTTCGTGTTGCCGCACCTCGGGCCTGAAGGCTTGAGCATTGTTGACGGCCAGCACATCGTCGTCGTCAACGACAACAACTTCCCGTACTCGTCAGGTCGCCAGATCGGCAAGCCTGATGACGACGAAATCACCTTGTTGAACATCCGCGCGCTGATCGACGCACGCTGAGCAAGCCCGGCTGAAGCAAAAAGCCCCGCCTGGACTTTGGTCCGCGCGGGGCTTTTGTTTTGCAGTATGTGCTTCAGGGCTTGGCGGTGACTGGCGTCTGCGGCAGGCTGATGCGGATGGCTTCCTTGTAGGTGACACCGCCCTGTGTGAACTTGTCGCTGCTGCATTCACCGACGTAGATGAAGCGGCAGGCGGTGACCTGGCGACCATCGGCGAGGGGTTTGTCGAGCGGCAGGGCGCAGATGCGTTTGTGGGCGGCGAGCTGGGCCTTGCGTTCGGCGCTGTCGTTGCGACCACAGACATAGGCTACGGGTTGCGGTGCGAACAGGTTGCCGAAGAAGACGCCGTCTTCAACGGGATAAGCGGCGGACTCTTCCTGCAGTGATTGCAGATTCGGCGACTCATGCGGGAAGGGCGAGGTGATCGAGATCTCGACGCGTGTTCCGAAGTAGTTCGTGCGCGAGTAGATGCAGGCCGACACCCAGCGCTCTTCTTCGGGGGTCAGGCTGCGCTTCTGCCATTCGGGGGCGAGGCCCAGGCTGCCGGGAAATGCGTAATGCACGCCATCGACGTCGGCTTCCATCAGTACGTCTGCACCCAGTGAGCAACCGATCAGGTACTTGAGAAACTGGCGTCCGTACTCGCTATGCAGTTGCTCGACATCGCGCAGGGCGACGCGCTGCGACGGACTGTCGCCGGTCGCGGCTGTCGCGGCTGTCGCGGCGGGAAGATGGATCGCGGCCCACAGGCTGGCGAGGACGATGAAAACGTAGCGGAACATGACGGAATCTCCTGAGGCGGGGCGTGTGCGCAAGCGGGGCGGGTTGCTACCCGCTCCGCTCTGTCGCGTCGGGCTTACTGGGCGAGGGGCTTGCTGGCGAGGCTGCGCAGCGCGCTGTGTTGCGGACGAGCCGCTGGCGTGACGCCGTTGCCGTACTCAAAGGCGTTGCTAGTCAGGCCGTTGCCGGCTTCGAAGCCGTTGAGGCCGACTACGCCATTGACGCTGATGCCGTTGCCGAGCTCGAAAGAGTTGTTGCCGAAGCCGTTGAGGGACATGCCGTTGCTGAACTCGAAGGCGTTGAGGGTGCGCAGGCCGTTCAGGGACATGCCGTTGCCAATCTCGAAGGAGTTGCCGGTGATGCCGTTCAGCGAGTTCAGGCCATTGACGGTTTCCAGGCCGTTCAGCGAGACGCCATTGCCGAACTCGAAAGAGTTGCTGGAGAGCCCGTTGCAGATGCAGGCGGCTTGGGCGCTGCCGATGAAAGCCAGGCTGACGGCGAGGGCGGAGATCTTGAAAAACTTGTTCATGATGGGTTTCCTTTGCAGTGATTGAAATGAGGTTGGCAAACTTGTCGGCGGTCTCGCTGTACATCTGTGTTGCAGCGATCTGCCGTGGAACCCACTTTGTGCTCGCCGTGTATCAGTTCCGCTGCGCAAACCGTTTCGTTTGTTGCAACATCGCGCCCATGCGTTTCAATTGTTTCAAGACCTGCCCCAAGGGGCGCTGAAACGCCATACTTGGCTTGGCTTCATCCCGGTTTTCTCATCATGTCGGCCTTACCCAGACTCTTGTTTGTGGACGATGAGCAGGAGTTGCGAGACATCGCACTCGAGTACTTCGCGCCACAGTTTTCCGTCCGCACCGCCGGCAATGCCGCCGAGGCGCGGGCGGCGCTCGCCCAGCAACTGCCCGAGGTGGCCATCCTCGACGTGCGCATGCCCGGCGAGGATGGCCTGTCGCTGGCGCGCTGGATCCGCGAAGCGCATCCAGCGGTCGGCATCGTCATGCTCACTACGGCGGCTGATGTCGTCGATCGCGTGATCGGCCTGGAGATGGGTGCGGATGACTACATCGCCAAGCCCTTTGACCTGCGCGAACTGTCGGCTCGCATCAAGAGCGTGTTGCGCCGGGTGATGGCGCGGTCTTCCAGTACGGCACCCGTGCGGGAAGCGATCAGCGAAGCCAGCGTGCGCTTCGGCAAATGCGTGCTCGATCTGCAACAGCATCGCCTGTACGGCCCCGATGGTGCCGAGATCGCGCTGACCGCGATGGAGTTCGACCTGCTCAAGGTCTTCGCCGACAACCCCAATCGTGTGCTCAACCGCGACCAGATCATGGAGCAGGCGCACAACCGTGGCTGGGATGTATTCGATCGCTCCATCGACCTGCGCATCATGCGGTTGCGGCGCAAGATCGAGATGGATGCCGAGAAGCCCGAAGTCATCAAGACCGTGCGCGGCGCCGGCTACGTATTCGTGCCGGCATGAGCGCGGCGGTGGGGAGCATCGCTGCGGAAGATGCAGCCTGCCGCGCTGACCGACGTCTTGAGTCGCGCTATCGCCGCATCTCCCTGCTGATCGCCTTGCCCATTTTCGTGCTGGTGGCGGGGCTGGCCGTCGTGCAGTACTTCCAGTACCGCGGCCGTCTGTTCGAGACGCTTGCCGAGAACGACCGCACGGTCAGCTATGCGCTGGATACCGTTGCCCGGCAGGCCAGTGACCACGTGTTGCGCATGCAGGCCTGGCGGGCTGCGCTGCTGCGTCAGTCGCCAGCAACGGACAGTCAGTTTCAGGCGAACTTCAAATCGCGCACGGCCCAGGGCCAGGTCGACGGTTACACCTTGGACAGCCTGCCAGCCGAACGGCGCAAAGCCGTGGGCAATGTGTTCTGGACAGGCACGGCAAGTAGCCTCACGTTGTCGCAGCGGCAAAAGCTGGATCAGGCCGCGGCCTTCTTCACGATGGTGCAGCTCACGCATGGCGTGACACCGCAGCTGCAATGGTCTTATTACTTCGCTGCCACGCAGGACGAGATCGGTCTGTTCCCGTGGGTATCCAGCAAGGACATATTCGACGCACAGAAGCTGCCCTCGCTGCGCAAGGCCTTGCCTGACTATTTCAACTACGACATCTACCTCGACGGTACGCCGCAGCGCAATCCACGCCGCCAGCCTTACTGGGTCGCGCCTTACATCGATGCCGGCGGCACCGGTGCAATGGTCTCGCACGGCGCGCCGGTCTACCTCGGTGAACAGTTCGCCGGCATTGTCGGCACCGACTTCCGTCTCGCTACGCTGCAGGAATTCCTGGCGCCCTGGCCAACGGTGGGCCGTCGCCTGATCGTCGATGACAAGGGCTTCGTGCTCGCCGACACCAAGGGCTTGCCGCAGGATCGCGTGCTGCGTATCGAGGACCTGGGCGTGAGCGGGCTCAATGCCGCGACCGTGAGCCAGGCCCTGCACAGTCAGAGCGGCCCGCTGGCGCAACGCGGTTGGTATGCACTGGCTTATGAGACGCGGCATGCGCCCTGGCGCCTGGTGCATATCGTGTCCGATGGTGAGTTGAATCGTCTTGCCTGGCCGCGCGTCGCGCCTTACGGCTTGATCCTGCTCGCGCTGGGTGCTGCGCTTGTGGTGTCTATGCTGATACTGCGCCGCCAGTTCATCGATCCGGCTCTGCGTCTCGTGCACTACCTGCAGAACGCCGCCAGCAATGCCAGCGCGCCGGTGCCGGCATTGCCGGCCCTATGGCGTCCGTGGACCGACATGATCACGCGCGTCTTCGGTGAGCACCGTGCGGCCCTGCAGCAGCTCAAGGCGGATGAAGCCTTCAAGGCCGCCATTGTCGAGAACGCCATGCTGGCCGTCGTGTCGGTCGACCGCGATGGCCACATCCGCGAGTTCAACCACGCCGCCGAACAGATCTTCGGCCACCCTGCAGATCAGGCCATCGGCCGCGACCTCGCCGACCTGATCATTCCGCAGCGCTATCGCGAAGCGCATCGGCGCGGCATGCAGCGCCACGTCAGCACGGGCGAATCCAAAGTCATCGGTGCGCGCCTGCAGCTCGAGGCCCTGCATGCGCGCGGGCACGAGTTTCCCATCGAGCTGACCATCTTCGTGACGCCGGTCGGTGAGCATCAGTTCTACACCGCTTTCATCAGCGACCTTACCTTGCGTCAACAAGCCGAGCAGGAGGTCGCGCGCCAGCGCGAAGCCTTGCGACAGAGCGAAAAGCTGTCGGCCATGGGCGCCTTGCTCGCTGGCGTGGCACACGAGCTCAACAATCCGCTGGCCATCCTCATGGGCCGTGCCGCCCTGCTCGAAGGCAAGGCGCAGGATGCCGGCGTGCGTGACGATGCCACCCGCATCCGCGCTGCCGCCGACCGTTGTGGCCGCATCGTGCGCACCTTCCTCGCCATGGCACGCCAACGCCCCAGCGAACAGAAGCCGGGGCGTCTCAACGATGTCGTCACTGGTGCCATCGAACTGCTCGCTTACAACCTGCGATCGGGTGGTGTCGAAGTCGCTCAGCAGCTCGCGCCGGATCTGCCTTTGCTGCAGATGGACAGCGACCAGATCGGCCAGGTCATCGTCAACCTGGTGGTCAACGCCCATCAGGTTCTGGTGGCCCAACCCGCACCGCGCACGCTGCGCATTGTCACCGCGCAGCAAGGCGACTGGCAGATCGTGCGCGTCATCGACAACGGCCCCGGTGTGCCCGAGGCGCTGCGCGAGCGCGTCTTCGAAGCCTTCTTCACCACCAAGGCCGACGGTGCTGGCACCGGCATCGGCCTGTCGGTCAGCCGTGCCATTGCGCGTGAACACGGCGGCGAACTGCTGCTGGAGCCCGGTAGTGCCGGCGCCAGCTTCGTGCTCCGCTTGCCGGCTAACCGCCCTGATGCCATGGCGGGTGCGCTGCCGGCGGAAGAAGCCAGCGCAGCGGCGCACGAAGGTCAGGTGCTGGTGATCGATGACGAGCCTGAAGTGGGTGCCGTGCTCGCCGACATCCTGCGTTCGGCAGGCTACGCCGTGCATCTGGCTACCAACGGACGCGAAGCACTGGAGTGGCTGCAAGAGCATCCCTGCGACATGGTGTTCTCCGACGTGCGCATGCCCGACATGGACGGCATTGCCCTGTGGCACAGCATCCGCACACGCTGGCCGGATCTCGTCGAGCACATGGCCTTCGTCACGGGTGACATGCTCTCTCCGCAGGTCGCGCCCCTGCTCGACGCGACAGGGCGCCCCTGCCTCGAAAAGCCCTTCCTGCCCGATGACGTGCTGATGCTCGCTGCGCGTATCGAAGCACCACGCGACTGACCTCCCGTCCCCCGCTTGCCCGACGCGCCGATCATGCAATCCGCATGCCGTGGCCCCTGGCTGTCCAAGGCCTGCCCCTAAGGGCGACGCAACATTTGAAACAGAGCAGAAGTCCCGTTGATACACGTGCAGATCAGAGTTCGCATCACGGCTTGTGACGCAAGCCAGCGATCCACAACTTTCGAAATGCAGCATTCCCAACGGAGAAATTCACATGAGCAAGATCATCAAGACCCTCGTCCTCGGCAGCCTGTGCCTGAGCCTGCAAGCCTACGCTGGCGGTCCCAACACCGGCAGTGGCGGTGTCAACGGCCTCATGCCCAACGGCATGGGTATCAACGGTCTCATCCTCAACGGCATCGTTGACCCGAACGGCTTAATCCTCAACGGCGCTACGTTGAATGGCTTGGACATCAACGGTATCCGGGACCCCAATGGCTTGATCCTCAATGGTGCCAGCCTGAACGGTCTCATGAATGGCCTCAGCGTGCCGTCCAGCAACGTCGACACGCAATGCCAGACGCGTTGCCGCTTCGTGGACCTGCCCTCGGTGAGCGCTAGCCAGCCGCTGGGGCAGTGAGCATGGTGGCGGGGCGTCGTTGTCGACACCTCGCGCCAGACCTGATCCCGGATTCCGACAAGCTTCCTCACAGAGAACTCACATGACCAAGATCATCATCAAGACCCTCGTCCTCGGCGCCCTGTGCCTGGACCTGCAAGCGCATGCTGGTGGCCCCAATACGGGCAGTGGAGGTACCAATGGCGTCAGGCCTAACGGCATCAGCCTGAACGGCGGCACCATGAATGGCCTCGACGTCCCTGCCGACAAGGCCGGGATGCCTTGCCAGACAGGCTGTGCCCACCGCAGCCTGCCTTCGGTGAGCGCCAGCAAGCCGCTCGCACAGTGATGCGTCGCACACCGGCTGACATGCAGCTTCGTGTCAGCGGGTGTAAAAGCCCGTCAAGCTGCGCTGGCCTCATGCAGCGACGCGCAATACTCCCCGTACGCAATTCCGCGAACCACGGGGAGCACCATGAACAGATTCCACTTGTGCCTGCTTGCAGCAGCACTGATGCTGACGGCATCCATCGCCACGCAGGCAGCTTCTTCCAGCGCATCCAGCACGCAGCCCACACCACCCGATGGTGTTCGCCCACCCGGCCCGCCGCCCGAAGCCATCGCTGCCTGTCAGGGCAAGAGCGAGGGCGCCAAGGTAACGTTCAAGGGTCGTAGCGGCGAAAGCATGGAAGGCATCTGCCGAACCATTGATGGCAAGCTCGCCGCCGTGCCGGCCAACATGCCGCCACCCGGTGAGCGTCCGCCACGCTGAGGATCACACGCAGACTCACAGCTCCAGCGCGCTGAGGCCCGGATGATCATCGGGTCTTCTTCCTTGAGGCCAGTGGAACTTGCGCTGGCTCTCTGCGATGGGCAGGTCGTTGATGCTCGCGAAGCGTCGCGCCATCAGTCCGTGCGCATCGAACTCCCAGTTCTCGTTGCCATACGAGCGATACCACTGGCCCGCATCGTCGTGCCACTCGTAGGCGAAGCGCACGGCAATGCGGTTGTCCTGCCAGGCCCACACTTCCTTGATCAGCCGGTAGTCCAGCTCGCGTGCCCACTTGCGCTGCAGGAACTCGACGATTTGCTCGCGCCCTTGCGGGAACTCGGCGCGATTGCGCCAGACGCTGTCCGGTGTGTAGGCCAGTGATACACGCACCGGGTCGCGCGAGTTCCACGCGTCTTCGGCCATGCGCGCTTTCTGCACGGCGGTTTCGAAGCTGAAGGGCGGTAGGGGTGGTCGTGGCTGGTCAGTCATTGCGGCTCCGAAGAGTGCGGGCGCACAGTTGTAGGGTGGATAAGCGAAGCGCATCCACCATTCAGAAGGTGGCAAAGGTGGATGCGCTTCGCTTATCCACCCTACGGCTTGTGGTCGAGAGCTTCTCAGTACGTCTTGTACGGAAGAAACTTCCCACTCATCGTGATGCTTACTCGATCTCCCATCGGATTCGGCTCGCGCTTGAGGTCCATCTTGAAATCAATCGCGCTCATGATGCCGTCGCCGAACTCTTCGTGTATCAGCTCCTTGAAGGTCGTGCCGTACACGTTCACCAGTTCGTAGAAGCGATAGATCAGCGGATCGGTCGGCACCGAGGTCGGCAGCGAGCCCTTGTAAGGCACGACCTGCAGCAGGTTGACCGCCTCTTCAGGCAGCTCGAACAGCGCGCCGACCTTGGTGGCCTGCTCTTCGGTGAGCGTCATTTGGCCCAGCAATGCAGCCGTAGTCCACTCCTTCGACAGGCCGACCACTTCGGCCACCTGCGACCACTTCAGCTTCTTAGCGATTTTCTTCGCAACAATCATTTCGGTAACGTCGTAACGGTTCATGGTGTGCTCCTTCAGGCAGTGACTGGGGTGGGTTCGGTGATGGTGGCTGGTGCGTTGTCGGCGACAAGACCAGGGCGCACAACCGGCGGGTTGCGCGGGTCGTGGCCTGCCACGGCGTCGCCCGCGTAGTGCTGCGAGCGCTCGACGAGGAAGTCCACGAGGTGATTGCGGATGCGGTAGAACTGGGCGTCGTGATGCATGGTGGCGCGTGTGCGGTCGCGCGGCATGGTGACTTCGACGATCTCGGCGATCTTCGCTTGCGGGCCGTTGCTCATGAGCAGGATCTTGTCGGCGAGCAGGATGGCTTCGTCGACGTCGTGCGTGATCATGAACACCGTCTGGTGCGTGGCCTGAACGATGCGCAGCAACTCGTCCTGGATGGTGCCGCGTGTGAGTGCGTCGAGCGCGCCGAAGGGCTCGTCGAGCAGCAGCATCTTGGGTTCGATGGCAAAGGCGCGGGCGATGCCGACGCGCTGCTTCATGCCGCCCGACAACTCGGCGGGCTTCTTGTGCAGCGCTTTGCCCAAGCCGACCATCTCCAGATATTTCGTGCTATGCGCAGCAACCTGTTCGCGCTTCCATTCAGGCCAGCGCGAGCGCACGCCGAACTCGACATTGGCCAGCGTCGTCATCCAGGGCATCAGGGCATGGCTCTGGAACACCACGCCACGGTCGAGTGACGGGCCGCGTACTTCGCGGCCATCCATGAAGACGTGGCCGCTGCTGGCTTCGTCGAGACCGGCGAGTACGTTGAGGATGGTTGTCTTGCCGCAGCCGGAGTGGCCGAGGATGCAGACGAACTCGCCGCGCTCGATACCGAAATGGCAGTTCTCGAACACAGGCGGACCGTCTTTGCTGTAGCGCCGTGCGAGGGCTTCAACCTTGAGGAAGGACATCGTTGCGGTTCCCTTTTATTCCCGATAGCTCACGAGCTTCGTCAGACGAGCGAGTGCTGTGTCGAGCAGCATGCCGACCAGACCGATGACGAGGATCGCGGTGAAGATGTTGGTGATGGAGAGGTTGTTCCACTCGTTCCACACGAAGTAGCCGATGCCCGTGCCGCCGACCAGCATTTCGGCCGCGACGATGACCAGCCAGGCAATGCCGATGGAGATGCGCATGCCGGTCATGATGGTGGGCGCCGCCGCAGGCAGGATCACGAGGAAGGCGGTGCGCAGGCGCGAGACTTCCAGCGTGCGTGCCACGTTGAGCCAGTCGCGCCGCACGCTCGCCACGCCGAAGGCGGTGTTGATGAGCATCGGCCAGATCGAGCAGATGAAGATGACGAAGATCGCCGAGATGCCCGAGTCCTTGATCGTGTAGAGCGCCAGCGGCATCCAAGCGAGCGGCGAGATCGGCTTGAGGATCTGGATGAAGGGATCGAGCGCGCGATAGATCAGCGGCGACATGCCGATGGCAAAGCCGAGCGGAATGGCGATCAGCGCGGCGAGCAGGTAACCGCCGAGTACGCGCATCAGCGAATAACCGAGCTGGATGCCGAGGCCCTTGTCGTTGGTGCCACGGTCGTAGAACGGATCCTTGATGTGCGACCAGAGCTTGGCGCCCACATCGGCCGGACCGGGAAAGCTGCTCTTGGCGCCGGTGGCCGCTGCACCGCCGACGAGGGCTGCGTACTCGGGATCGACGATGATGGCGGCTTCCTTGGGCCGTGTGGCGAGGTGCCAGGCAGCGAGGCCCAGCAGCAGGATCAGCACGGAGAGGAATGGCGCGAGCCAGGGTTTGTGTTTACTCATGGTGGTTCTTCAAAAATTCTTCTTCGTCATCCCGGAGCGCAGCTTGCGTAGGTTGGATAAGCCGAAGGCGTAATCCGACATCGGAAATCGCTCAATCAAGATCGAGCGGTCATTCGCACCTCCCGGATTACGCTGCGCTTATCCAGGCTACGGGTCAGCTCCGCTTGATCGCAAAACTCTTCAGGTAGTCCTCGGGCTTGGCCGGGTCGAACACCTTGCCCATGATCGTCACCTTCTTGGTCGTACTCTCCGGCGCCGGGAAGCCGTTCGACTTCATGAGACGACCCGCATCGGTGGCGAGGAAAACGTCGGTGGCGATCTTGTGATAATCCACGTCGCCCTTGATCTGCCCCCAGCGTTTCATCTGCGTGAGGATCCACACGGCGAAGGACTCATAGGGGAAGGGGTCGAACTCCAGGCGGTCCGGCACCTTCTTCACGCCACCCAGCCCATCGGCAAAGGTGCCGGTGAGGATCTGCTCAATCACCGTCTCGGGCTGGTTGAGGTAGTTCGCCGGTGCAATCGCTGTGGCGATCTCCTTGCGGTTGGCCGGGTTGCTGGCGAACTTGGTGGCGTCGATGATCGCTTTCAGCAAAGCCTGATACGTATTCGGCATGCTGGTCACGAACTCCTTGCTCGCGCCGAAGGCACAGCAGGGGTGGCCGTCCCAGATGTCGCGCGAGAGGATGTGGATGAAGCCCACGCCGTCGTACACCGCGCGCTGGTTCATCGGGTCCGGGCCGAGGAAGCCGTCGATGTTCTCGGCGCGCAGGTTGGCCACCATCTCGGGCGGCGGCACGGCGCGGATCTGCACGTCGGTGTCGGGATCGAGACCAGCTTCAGCGAGGTAGTAGCGCAGCAGGTAGTTGTGCATCGAGTAGTCGAAGGGCACGGCGAACTTGAAACCCTTCCACTGCTTGGGATCGCGCTTGTCCTTGTGCTTCATTGCCAGCGTGATCGCCTGGCCGTTGATGTTCTCGATGGCCGGCACCGTCCATGGCACGGGGTTGGAGCCCACGCCCATCGACATGGCGATGGGCATCGGCGACAGCATGTGCGCGGCGTCGTATTCCTTGTTCATCGCCTTGTCGCGAATCACTGCCCAACCTGCCGTCTTGATGACTTCCACGTCGAGGCCGTACTTGGCATAGAAGCCCAGCGGGTGCGCCATGATGATGGGCGTCGCACAAGTGATGGGGATGAAGCCGACCTTGAGCTTCTGCTTCTCCAGCTTGCCGCCGGTTTGCGCAAAGGCTTCTTTCGCAGCACCGAGCGGGAAGAAGGTCGAGATCGCCGCCAGCGCCGTGCCTGCACCGACCGAGCGGATGAAGTTGCGGCGCGTTGCATCGTCCGGGAACAGCGCACGCATCACGGCGCCTTCGACGGCACGATCCTGCGCCGCGCGCTGATCGAGATCATGGTCGGCCTGCGAACTGTGCTGGCCGCAGCTGCAGCCCTTGTGCAGTTTTGTGTCCGGGTCAAAGGGGTTGCGGAAGATGGACATGACAGTTCCTTTCGCTTCAATGCGTGAGGGGAGGCGTGAGTGGGCTCACCACGCTGCGCACCGCAGCGGGCTGGAAGTATTCGATGTCGTCGCGGTACAGCGCGTAACCGCGCTGGTACTCCATGACGCGTGCCACCTCGGCGACGAAGGCCTCGTCGTAACCCGCACGGCGCAGCAGGTGCAGCCCGAGCTCCAGACCCGAAGCGATGCCGCTGGCTGTGATCACACGCCCGGCATCGACAACGCGCGCACGGCTCACGCGGCAGGCCGGTGCAATCTCGGCGAGGCGGTCGATGGGTGTCTTGCCGATGTGCGTGGCTTCAAGCCGGTCCGGCTCCTTGCGATTGGTTGCCGGCAAGCCATCAAGCAAGCCCATGCGGCCGAAGATCCACGAGCCGGCACCGACGCTGCTGAGTAGACAGTCCGCCGGCAGGCTGCGGATGAAGTCGTGCAGACGGGTGTTGTGCATCTCGCTGCGCGTGCCGCTGCCACCGGGCAGCAACAACGCATCCATCGCCGGCCGGTCAGCGAAAGCGAAGCTGGGTAGCAGGGTGATGCCGGCCTGCGTACTGACCGGGCGAAGCGTCTCGGCAAGCAGGAAGACTTCGATCTCCGGATCGAAGCGCCGCGCCATCGCCAGCACACCGGCTACGGTGGCGTAGTCGAGTACTTCCGCGTCGCGGAAGACGTGAATGCCCAGACGGAAGCCTGCTGTGCGTGCCATGCGACACCCCTTGTGAAGATGGGGTGATGATGGCTACGCGCCTGTTCAGGCGGTATCGCGACAGTCGTGATTGTCGTGTAGGGGGATCACTACACGCAGGTCGTCAGCGCGCTCAATTTGCCTTGTCGAGGCAGGCTGGAAAGTTTGTCGTGCTACGCCAGCAGCGCTTGCTCATTTCCAGCATGTCGCGATAGGCCTTGTTGTCGACCCAGGGGGCCGGATAGAGCGGGAGTCGCTTTTCACCGGTTGTGGCAAGTAGTTGGTCAAGGTTCGGCAGCAGGTGGTCTTCGCTGAGCGTCAAACCAACAAGCTTCTGGCCGCGACGGAAATAATCCATCGGATCTTCAAAGAGGAAGACCACCAGTGTGTCCGCTTTGCTCAGCTGCGCTGGCCGGATGCGGAACGTGGGGAAGGGGACAGGTTCGTTGCGGTCGAAGACAACAAGGTCAATGGATTCGCTGATCAACCAGAGCAGCCGGTAATCACCGGGCGGCAGATTGCCTATGAACAGGAAGGATTTGCCGTCAGCACTTAGCTGGGCGGGCAGGCTGTAGTTCTGTCGCGTTTGCTCATTCTTGAGTCCAAGCAGTTTCCACTTGAAATCGGATCCGGCACGTTGCAGCGGGTTGTTCATGACTTCCAGCGCCAGCATGCCCTGACCGGGTTGCGGTTCGACGGAGAACGGGACGCTGACGGACGTCGAGGCGCATCCTGATAGAACCAGTGACAGGAGCAAGGCAAACAGGCTCAGGGCATTGCGTGAGCAAGCCCGCACGGCAGGCCTGCAGGACAGCGAGAAACCGGTGGTAGTCATCATTTGTGTTCCAAGCGCTTTGCGATGGATGCACTCAGTCTGGCAAGCGTGACAGCCGCCAGCCTTCGTAGATGGCGATGCCATAGAACACGATATCCATCATGCTGGCCGTTTCCTGCATCACTCCGGGCAAAAGGCTGAAGTCGAAGCTGGCCAGCGTAGTGAAGTAGTCGGCCTGCATTTCCTGGGCGAAGAAACCGACGAGGCTGAGTGCCTGGCCCAGCACGCAGCCCAGGAAGGCGAGCGCAGCGCCGGTGATGGCGAAGGCCGGGGCCCTGCCCTGCCCGACCGTGCGCACGCCGAAGGCGACGAAGTAGCCAATGGCCACAGCGATGAGGCCGATCTTGTAGCCCGTGAAAACGGTGACAGCAGCCCACAGCATGGCGCCGATTAGGGCCGAGATGCTGCCGGCGATGGCGCCTTGCAGGAGATTGCCTTGTGCGGGCCGGGTGGTCGGTACGGCGTCGACTTCAGGAGGGCTGGCGGTGTCCTGCAGCATGAGTTGTCCCCGTTTGTTGTGATCGTGCGGGGAGCATAACCGAAGCGACGTAGCGGGGATATGAAGGCGGGGTATGTACAGCCTGCAGATCAGGCTGTGAGGAAGCGATTGCGCCCCGCGTTCTTCGCCGCGTAGAGCGCCTTGTCGGCGCGCGACAGGCATTCCACGAGGGACTCGTTGTCGATCTTTTGCGTGATGCCGCCGCTGAGGGTGACGCGCAGCGTGTGGCCTTGTGCTTCCAGGGCTGCGTCGGCGAAGGCGCTGCGCAGGCGTTCGCCGACGGTGGCGGCCATGGCGAGGTCGGTCATCGGCAGCAGGATGGCGAATTCTTCGCCGCCCCAGCGGCAGGGCAGGTCTTCGTTGCGCAGCTGGGTGAGCAGGCGTTCGGCAACCAGTTTGAGCACGGCATCGCCGACGACGTGGCCATGTGCATCGTTGATCTGCTTGAAGTGGTCGAGGTCGATGATGATCAATGACAGCGGGCTGGCGTGGCGTGTGGCGCTGCTGGTGAGGCGCTCGGCTTCCTGCAGGAAGTGGCGGCGGTTGGGCAGGCCGGTGAGGTCGTCTTCGAGGGCCATGCGGGCGAGCTTGCTTTCGGCCACTTTCCAGCGCGTGATGTCGAGGTGGGCGACGACGATCAGGGGCTTGCCATCCATGTCGTTGCAGGGCCGCTTGGAGATGAGACGGAAGCGTTCTTCGCTGGTGCTGGGGACGATGTGGCGCTGCTCCTTGTTGACGGTCTTGCCCTCCAGCACGCTGGCATCCTCGTTGCTGACGTCGGTGGACAGCTCGGGGTTGATGGCGACCGCCGTGGCGAGCTTGCCGACGATGGAGCGCGGTGTGTGGCCGCGGTCGCGTGCGTAGGCTTCGTTGGCGAGCACGACGAGGCCCTCGGCGTCCTTGATGTAGAAGGGGTCGGGGATGACGTCGAGCACGCGCTGGATGAAGTCCTGGTTGCGTCGGCGCAGCAGTTGTTCGCGCTCCAGCGCCTGCTGCACCTTGCGTTCGGCCTGTCGCCAGTCGGTGGTGTCGAAACGCGCGCAGACAATGACGTAGTTGCCTTCGGGGTCTTCGCAGCGCCCCTTGGCAATGACGCGAAAGCGCTCTTCGTCCTGCCCGAGGTAGCCGACGGGCGTGCACTCTTCTTTGTAGACCTGCCGGCCTTGCAGTACTTCCTGGTCTTCCTTGAAGGAGAGACGGTTGAGATCGGGGTAGGCGGCGAGCTCGAACGAGGGCGTGCCGATGATGGTTTCGGGCGGCAGGCCCCATTGCTCGGCCTGGGCGCGATTGACGATGATGACGCGGCTCTGCGTGTCCTTGACGTAGATGGGCATGGGCACCACGTCGAGCAGGCGCTGGATGAACTGCCGGGTGGCTTCGTGTTGTTCGCGTTCGTTGCTGAGCCGCGCTGCCAGATTGACGGCTTCATCCAGCTGTACCTCGTCGCGCCGACGTCGCCAGCACAGCGGCAGGGCGGCGCCGAGCGCACACACTGGCAGCGCCAACCAGACCTGCCGGGTCAGCAGCCACACGCCCGCACCGAGCACCAGCCCGACAAGGGGGAAAACCAGGTCTTCCAGGGGGGATCTGCGTGCCATATCTGTCATTCCGCGCCGCCATTCCGCGCGGCCATTTCGCGTCTCCGCAGTCTAACGACGCCGCAAGGGTCAGACTTGATCCGGCTTGTCCCGGATGCGGCGCAGCACGTGACGGAACTCTCCGTTACGCGCAGATTGCCGGCGGAATCGCCGTCAGGAACGGATCAGACCGCGTGGAAGCGGTTGCGCCCGGCGGTTTTGGCGGCATAGAGCGCCTGGTCGGCGCGCGCCAGGCACTCTTCGAGGGATTCGTTGGCCAGTTTTAGCGTGACGCCGCCGCTGATGGTGACGTTGAGGCGTGCGTGGGCCCCGTGCGCGCTGGTTTCTACGGGTTCGGTCGCAAACACCGTGCGCAGACGTTCGGCAACCTTGCTGGCCATGTCCAGATCGGTCAGCGGCAGCAGGATGACGAACTCTTCACCCCCCCAGCGGCATGGCAGGTCTTCACTGCGCAGTTGCTTGCGCACGCGGCCGGCGACCTTGCGCAGCACCACATCACCGACGACGTGGCCGTGCTGGTCATTGACCTGCTTGAAGTGGTCGAGGTCGAAGATGATCAGCGACAGCGGCGTGTTGTGGCGCATGGCGCTGCTGCTGAGGCGCTCGGCTTCGGTCAGGAAGTGGCGGCGGTTGGGCAGGCTGGTCAGGGCGTCTTCGTGGGCGAGGCGTTCGAGTTCGCGCTCGGCGATCTTCCAGCGCGTGATATTGATGTGGGCGACGACGATGACGGACTGACCGTCGATGTTGGTGACGGGGCGCTTGGAGATCAGGCGGTACCGGTCTTCACCGGTCTGCGGGTCGAGGTAGTGCTGCTCCTTGCTGATGCTGGCGCCATCCAGCACGGCCTGGTCTTCGCGGCTGGTGTCGGCGGCCAGCTGTGGCGTCAGTTCGACAGCGGTGGACAGCAGGCCGATGACGGAGTCGCGCGTGCGGCCGCGCTGGCGCGCAAAGGCCTCATTGACCATCAACAGCCGACCGTCCTTGTCCTTGATGTAGAAGGGGTCGGGAATCACGTCGAGGACGCGCTGCACGAAGTCCTGGTTGCGCTGGCGCAGCAGTTGTTCACGGGCCAGGGTCTGTTGCACCTCGCGTTCCGCCTGCCGCCAGTGGGTGGTGTCGAAGCGCGCACAGACGATGACGGGGTGGCCGTCGGAATCCTCGCAACGGGCTTTGGCGATGATGCGGAACTGTTCCTTACCCTGGTTGCCGTCGAGGGTGTGCTCTTCCTTGTAGACCTGCTCGCCGTTGAGCACGCGGGCATCTTCTTCGTGGGTCAGACGTACCCGCTCGGGGTCGGTGGCGACGTTGAAGGACTGGTTGCCGATCACATCTTCGTGCTTCAGGCCCCATTGCTCGGCCTGGGCGCGATTGACGATGATGATGCGGCTCTCGGCATCCTTGACGTAGATGGGCATGGGCACCACGTCGAGCATGCGCTGGATGAACTGCCGCGTGGCCTCGTGCTGCTTGCGTTCGCTGCTCAGGTTGGCTGCGAGGTGGTCGGCCTGTACCGCCTGCGAACGATCACGACGCCGCAACCAGCCCAGAGGCAGCGCGACACCGAGGGTGCAGGCGGGCAGTGCCAGCCACACCTGGCGCGTCAGCAGCCAGGTCACGCCACCAAGAAATAGCCCGAGGAGGGGGAAGACCAAGTCTTCCAGCAGGGGTCTCTGCAGCATTTCACTTTCTTGCATGCGTTAGTTGTAGCAGGTCTGGACTCTTCGGTGTTTGAGCAGTGCAGCAGAAATGCCGTGGTTTTCACGCGATGCAGGGGCATTGCGTGATCGTGTTGCTTCAGTCTCCACCACCTCCACAACCGCCACCGCACCCCCCATCCCCGCCGCCATCCCCTCCACCAGAACTGCTGTCTCCAGCACAGCCGGAGCCTCCGCAGCCCGAACTGCAACCGATGTCGCTGGCGCAATAGCCGGCGGCGGCATCGCCCGCTGCTGCGCCCTTGCCACGGCAATCCAGGCTGTAGCGAAAGCCGTCGGGGATGGCGAGCAGCGCGTCGAGGCCGAACAGCAGGGGTAGACGGTTCGGTTGGCGTGCGTTGATGTTCTCCAGCTTGCAGCTCAGGGCCCAGGCGCGTTTGATGCCCTGCTGCGCCACGGTCGGCGCGCTCATGGCTTCAGCCGGGGTGTGGTGCAGGAAGCGGCCGAAGGCGCGCTGACAGAAGCGCTGGTAGGCCCGTGTGTCGAGGATCAGCTCGTGCCACACCACGTTGACAGCCTGACTGGGCATGGAGACCATGCGTCCGGGCGCCCACAGCACTATGGTGAAGTAGTCACGCAGGGCGTCCAGCGTGCGTTCGGCCTGTGCGGTGCTGAGGTGAGGATAGGTCGCCCGCAGTTTGCGCGGCAATGCGGCGGGAAACTGGAAGTCGTCGATGAACTTGCGTCGCGTTCGCCGTGCCTCGCGGCGCCACAGGTAGAAGGCCACTACGCCAGCGAGTGGCAGGAAGACGAACATCGCGGGATGAGGCAAAGGGTCGCTCCACAGGAATGGCAATCGCTGCGCATGGTGCGGAGGTGGCGCAGGCTTGTCCAGTGCCGCAATCCAGCATGGTTTTCTGCTGGCGGGAACTCCCGCTGCGGCGGGGGCGTCTGTGCAGGATGCGGCGACGCTGTGCGCCGCGACGGGAGGATGGACGACGATGCCGCCTGACATGAGTGCGCTGGAGCATCACCCGTTGGCAGTCTGGCTGCGCAGCAGCCTCGCCTACCCTGTGCTGGAGACGGCCCACATTATGGGCCTCGCGGCCTTCTTTGGCAGTCTGCTGGTTGTCGAGCTGTGCCTGCTTGGCGCCTTGCGCCGCTTCGATGCCAATGCGCTGGCGCGCAGCGTGCTGCCCTGGAGCTTGCTGGCCTTTGCCGTCGTGGTGATGTCGGGCCTGGCGATGTTCTTTGCGCGCGCGACCGAGCTGATCGCCAACACGGCCTTTGTCATCAAGCTGCTGCTGATCATGACGGCCGGCTGCAATGCCGCCTGGCTGCACAGTCGCGGGCCGCTGGATGCGTCGAACTGGCTGACGCGTCTGCAGGCCGCAATTTCGCTGTTGATCTGGCTGGCCGTGATCGTCTGCGGTCGCTGGATTGCCTACCTGTAAGCCCTGTCACTTGAGGAAGGAGCACACCATGCAACGCAGACAATTCATGACCGGCGTCCCCCTGCTGCTCGCCAGCCAGCCCCTGTGGGCGCATCACGGTTGGAGCAGTTTCGACGAGACGCGTCCGCTCTACCTCGCCGGCAAGGTGACGCGCGTGCGCTGGCAGAACCCCCACGCCGAGCTGTTGCTTGAGCCAGCGAAGCCACTCGCCGTGCCGGCCACGCTGAAGAGCCGCACGGCACCGAAGCAGTCGGCCGCCGTCGATGCCGCGGCCATTTTCGCCAAGGCCGTGGTGCCCACGCGCAACGATGCCAGCTGGGAGATCGAGCTGTCGCCCCTGACGCGCCTGCAGTCCTGGAAGGTGCCGGAAGTGAAGGTGGGCGAGATGATCGAGGTGGTCGGCTACACCTTCACAGGCGAGAAGGGCGAGGCCATCCTGCGCGTCGAGTTCCTCATCCGTGGTGATGTCGTGACGCCCCTGCGTTCGGCACCCGACTGATTGCGGCGGCTGCTTCAGGCCGCGAGGAAGCGGTTGCGCCCGCCGCCCTTGGCGGCATAGAGCGCCTTGTCGGCGCGGCTGAGGCATTCGTCGAGCGATTCGTTCTCCCGCTTCCGCACCACGCCGCCACTGACGGTGACCGTCAGCGAAAGCCCCGTCACCGCAATGGGCGTGTTGGCAAAGGCTTCGCGCAAGCGTGTTGCGGCGGTTTCGGCCATCGGCAGCTCGGTCAGCGGCATCAGCACGACGAACTCCTCCCCACCCCAGCGGCAGGGAACGTCTTCGCTGCGCAGCCAGGCCTTGAGGCGGCGCGAGACTTCCTTGAGCACCTCGTCACCAATGCCATGGCCATACTGGTCGTTGATTTGCTTGAAGTGATCGATGTCGAACAGGATCAGCGACAGTGGCGTACCGTGCCTGATGGCACTGCTGGTCAGGCGCTCGGCTTCGGCCAGGAAGTGGCGCCGGTTGGGCAGGCCGGTCAGCTCGTCTTCGTGCGCCATGCGCTCGAGCTTGCGTTCGGCTACCTTCCAGCGCGTGATGTTGAAATGCGCCACGACGATGACGGTTTCATTGTCCATGTTGAGGCAGGGGCGCTTGGAGACCACGCGGTAGCGCTCTTCCCCGGTGGCGGGCACGATGTAGTGCTGCTCCTTGTCGATGACGCTACCTTGCAACACGGCAGCATCTTCGCGGGCGGTGTCGCGAGCCAGCTCGGGGGTCATTGCGGCACTGGTCGACACCATGCCGATCATGGATTCGGGCGTGCGCCCGCGGTCGCGCGCGAATACATCGTTCACCATGATGAAACGCCCGTCCTTGTCTTTGATATAGAAGGGATCGGGGATCACGTTGAGGATGCGCTGGATGAAGGCCTGGTTGCGTTCGCGCAGCTGGCGTTCGCGTTCCAGTGCGACATGCAGCTCCTGCTCGATGTGCTGGCGTTCAGTGATACGGGCCGCCTCACGCAGCCGTGCATCGTCGCGACGGCGCAGCCAGCTGAGCGGCACGACCGTACTGAGCACGCAGAGCGGCAGGGCTAGCGAGGCTTGCCCCGTCAGCCACCATGCCCCCAGCCCGAGCCCCAGCCCGGCCAGGGAAATGACCCCTCCCTGAATCAAGGTTCTGCGCACCATGCCCTCCCGTCATATTCCTGCTAACGGTCGCGCCTTGAGGGAACTTGATGCCTTTGGCAAGTTTTTGATGGGCATGGGCTTTTCCGGCCGGTCTGGCTTGAAACAACCCTTGGCGGCTACTGTCAGGACACCAACTGGTGACGGGTCGCGTACTGGGCGATTTCCAGGCTGTTGCGCAGGCCCAGCTTGTCGCAGATGCGGGCGCGATAGGTGCTGATGGTGTTGGCCGAGAGGGACAGCTGCTGTGCGATCTCGCCCACGTTGCGGCCTTGCGCCAGTAGCTGCAGCACCTGGAACTCGCGGTTTGACAGGGCTTCGTGCGGGGCTCGCGTGCTGTCGCGGCGGATGTCCTGCGCCATCAGTTCGGCCACAGTGGGCGTGATGTGCGTGCCGCCTTCCGTAGCGCGTTGCAGGGCGGCGAGCAGTTCTTCGGGCGCGCAGCCCTTGTTGAGGTAGCCATTGGCACCGCTGCGGATCGCACGCAGCGCGAACTGCGACTCCGGGTAAACCGACAGCATGATCACGCCTAGCCGCGGGAACTCGCTGCGCAGCGTGCCTAGCACGTCGAGCCCGTCGCGTTCGCCAAGCGCGATGTCGAGCAGCACGGCGTTAACGGGTTCAGAGCGCAGCACGCGCAGCGCGGCGGGGCCGTCCGCGGCCTCATGGATGGCGCCAATGTGCGGTGACTCGGCGAGGATCTGGCGCAGGCCGCGCCGGATGATCATGTGGTCATCGACGAGCAGGACGTTGAGGGTGCGTAGGTTCATGAGTCGGTTCCAGTACATCAGGTGCTGAAGGCGCCGCGGATCAGCAGGCGCACTGTGGTGCCGGCTTCGGGCGCGCTGTGGATGGCCAGTTCGCCACCGATGGCGCGCGCGCGTTCTTGCATGCCCAGCAGGCCGAAGCTGGTGGGTTGTGCTGGCACGCGCATGCCGCAGCCGTCGTCGGCGACTTCGATCTGCAGGTCGCGCCCGACGGCAAACGCCGCCAGCTGTACTGTGCCGGCCCGCGCGTGGCGGCTGATGTTGGTGAGCACTTCCTGCACGATGCGATAGACCGCCGTTTCGGCCTCGCGGCCCAGCCGGCAGCGCTCCACGTAGTCTTCGCAATCGAGCTGGCAGCGCAGCTTGCTGCGTTGCTGGAAGTCGGTGAGCAGGGCTTCGAGCGCTGCCCACAGGCCCAGGTGATCGAGCACACCCGGCCGCAGGTCGTTGAGGATGCGGCGCACGGCACCCATCCCCGCACGGCTCATGTCCAGCATCTCGTCGATCTTGCCGCGCAGGCCTTCATCGTCAATGCGGCCGCGCAACCAGTTCATCTCCAGCTGCAAGGCGGTCAGCGTGGCGCCCAGCTCGTCGTGGATGTCGCGCGCGATGTGGCGCCGTTCTTCTTCTCGCACCACGTTCATGTGTGCCGACAGGCGTTGCAAGGAATCGTGCGAAGCCTGCAGGCGTGCCGTTGTTTCCGACAACTCGGCCGTGCGTTCGGCTACCCGCTGTTCAAGATCGTCATGCGCACGCTGCAGGGCGGCCTGCGTTGCGCGTCGCTCGGTGATGTCGTTGAAGGTGACCACCGCGCCCAGCACCTTGTCGCCGTCACGGATGGGATAGGACGCGTATTCAGCCGGGAAGGACGTGCCGTCGCGCCGCCACAGCACCTCGTCATCGACCCGCACCCCTTTGCCCTCCTGGAAGGCGCGGAAGATACGGCAATCATGCACCGGCATGAGTTGCGCATCGGCATGCGAATGGTGCATGAGGTAGTGCATGTTGCGCCCCAGCACTTCATCCGGGCTGTAACCGATCAGGTCCGCCCCAGCCTGGTTGATGAAGATGCAGCGCCCATGCAGATCAATGCCGTAGATGCCCTCGCCCGTCGATTCGAGCAAAAGCTCCAGCTGGCGACGCCAGGCGTGGTGGTGGGAGAGGGCGTGGAGATTGGCGAACATGCCCCATCTGCAAGCAAGGGCGGTGCCGGGAGGTTTGTTAGCCTAGAGATTTGGTGCGGATATGGTGCGGAACAGCGCAGGATCTTCGTAGGGGCCGGGTAAGCGCGTCAGGTCCTTGTCACCTGCGCTGAAGGGATCGCGCGGAATGAGGACACCCTTGTAAGCCAAGCGCCAAGTGGCGGACGAGGGGCATTCTTCACGCCATTCCCAGGAAGTAGTCGTCCCCGGCGGTTTGCTGTTGTAGAGGGCGCGCACGAAGCTGCGTTTGAGCGAGAGGATTTCGTTGGTCTGCATGTCAATCACGAAATCTTCGGTGCCGGCAATGCCATGCAGACGGTCCTGAGGTGTGCGTTCTATGCCGCGCCAGAAAAAGCCATAACGACTACGGATCTCGTTCGTCGGCTCCAGAGGAATGTCGTGAATTGCGACCCGGCGTGTGTCCGGTACAAGCATCCAGACTTCGCCCGGCTTTCGCCGATAGCGCTCTTCTATTCTCGGATTGGGTGCGACGTCCTTCAGGTCCGAAGCAAATTTTGCGTCGGCGGGCCAGGGGCGCTGATAGCGCGCAAAGCGGAAGCCTTTGTACTTTTGCTGCTCCTCGCGCGTCAGCGGGCGCTCGAAAAATTCGAAACCGTCCTGCACTGCCATGGTCGAGAACCCACCCAGGGCGAAGGGCCCGTTTGGAAGCAGCTTATCGCTTCTGGACCAATGTCCGGTTTTCAGTGCAGGCACCACAGCGGAATTGGGGATGCGATTCCAAATCTGCCCCCAAGGATCTTCAACATAGTAGCGATCCGTCAGCGGCCAGCCGTTCAGGTTCGGGAAGTCGGAGCTATCGCGGTTGCGCATCGCGAAGAAGCCATCCACATTCCTGACCGCCTTGTAGATCCAGTCTCCGGCCTCGTTGTCGCAGAGCCACTTGAAATACGCCTTGGACGTCGCTTCGTTGATGACACCGAGATCCAGGCCGTGGGTTTGCGGTGCTGCCGGGGGATACTGGAACGGCGGCGCTTCGGGGACGACAAAGAACGGACCGGGCACTTCTTCACGACAGCCTGGCCCGCTCAGCGGGCGGTAAGGCTCGCCGCCTTTGATGTCGGGGTCACGTTCGCAACCGGGTTTGTGACTGAGGATGACAGATTGTCCGTCTGTCCCGACGATTCTGCGCAGCTCTCCGACTTTGCTGACGTAGGTGTCACCGACACGCAGCGCCCGATAGTCAAAGCTGCTGGTGGCAGGGCCATGGTCGGATTGGGCTTGACTGACAGATGTGGTTGTCGTGCCCAGCGCGACAACGCTGACTAGCCAAAAGAACCAGAGTGTTCTGGAGGGTGCACTCAAGGCTGGTCGTTGCATCAGGCTTGGGTAAATGAGTGAGATTGTTTTGCGCCGCGAGGCTAACGCGGCATCTGGATTTTTGCCGTATAGAGATGCCAGGCAACCGCGTGGCGAAGCTGGGCGCAGAGGGTGTCGATATGGCGAACATGCCCTTGTGATGCAAGGGCAGTGCCGGGAAGGTGGGTCCCCGGCACGGAGCCGTTTCGTTAGTTGAAGGTGCCGTCAGCCTTCAGGCGCTGCACGAAATTCCGCAGCAGGTTGTCGATGATGGGGTCGTCTGTGAATGCCGGTTTGAACGGCGCTGCGATGATGAGCGGCCACCACATGACGTTGGTGTAGCCGTCATGCAGGTCGTAGGCCTTGCTTTGTGTGCCGCGCCAGACCTTGGCTTCGATCCGGAAGTCGTTGGTGTGCGTGGCAGGTATCAGACCAAAGGAGATCAGGCTGATGAAGGGGCCCGCGCCTGCCGGGTCGTAGTAGTAGTTGGCGTCGATCACTACGTCGGCCTCTGCGGCCGTTTGCACGATGGTTGCCAGGCCGGCATTGGAAATCAGGGTTTCGAGGTTGGTCTTCGTTTTCTCGATACGCTCGCGCAGCTTGGCTTGCGGGGTGCCTGCCTGAAGCTTGATCTGCACCTTGCGGGTGCCCTGGGTGCCGGAGTTGAGATCGAGGCGATTGACTTCGGGCAGTGGCTCGTTGCGCAGGCCGATCGCGCAGCCTTGCAGGCACAACAGCATGACGGCGCACAGCAGGGTCAGTATGGATTTGAATTGCATGGTCTCTCTCCCTTGTGTTGTTGCTTCACCCAGTCCATGTAGCCGGAGTGAAATTGTTTGGCGTCGCGACTCTAGCGTGCCACCCGGAAATTTTCCATGCCCCTTCGGGCCGATATGTCAGGCGGAACCGTAATTTGGCTGGGGCCGAAAAGTTTTTGCTCATACTTAACCCCGTTTGTGTCCCGAGCTCGTTCAAGCAATGTGGCGCCCATGTGGCGGCGCCGATTCCTGAAGGGAGCTGAACATGAAACGTCTTGTCATTCCGGCATTGTTGACGCGGCTGCTGGCCGCATTGGGACTGGCTTTGGGTCTTGGATTGGGGCTGGTGGCCTGCGGCAACATGCAGACCGAAACCGCCGCATCGCAGCAGGGTAGGCAGAAGTCGCAGGCTACGGTGGTGGTGACGCCGCCCGCACCGCAACCCGACGTGTCCACGCGTCCTGCGCCGGCGCGCGATGACCGCGCCAAACTGGACCAACCCAAGCCTGTTGCACCGGCAGCCGAGGCTTCAGCCTTGCGCCGTGAGCAGGCGGCTGACAAGCGCATCGCCGCCGCGCCCATGGTGGCGGGCATGCCTTCGCCCTACACCACGGTGATGCAGCAGCCCGCGCCTGAAGACCGCGAGCGCTACGGCCAGATCAACGACAACCCGGTGCATCTTGTTGCTGAAGCGCCCGTGTCGACCTTCAGCATCGACGTGGACACCGGTAGCTACAGCAACATGCGTCGTTTCCTTAACCAGGGCCGCCTGCCGCCGAGCGATGCGCTGCGCGTTGAAGAACTGATCAACTATTTCCCCTACGACTACGCGCAGCCCACTGATGGCCGCCCGTTTGCCGTGCACACCGAGCTGGCGCCCGCTCCCTGGAATGCGCAGAAGGTGCTGCTCTCGATCGGCATCAAGGGCAAGGATGTCGCCAAGCAGAGCCTGCCGGCGGCGAACCTCGTGTTCCTCGTCGATGTGTCGGGTTCGATGAACAGTGCGGACAAGCTGCCGCTGCTGAAGTCCTCACTGAAGCTGCTGGTGAATGAAATGCGCGCGCAGGATCGCATCTCGCTGGTGACCTATGCCGATGGCACGGGCATCGTGCTGCCGCCGACGTCGGGCAGCGACAAGGCCACCATCAACGCCGCCATCGATGCCTTGCGTGCAGGCGGCAGCACGGCGGGTGCTTCGGGCATCCAGCTGGCTTACAGCGCTGCGCAGCAGAGCTTCATCAAGGGCGGCATCAACCGCATCCTGCTGGCGACCGATGGCGACTTCAATGTGGGCATCAGCGACACGCGTCAGCTCAAGAGCCTGGTTGAAGAGAAGCGCAAATCCGGAATCTCGCTGTCGACGCTGGGCTTCGGTGTGGGCAACTACAACGAAGCGATGATGGAGCAGATTGCCGACGTGGGTGACGGCGCCTACTCGTACATCGATAACCTGATGGAGGGCCACAAGGTGCTCGTCAACGAGATGACTTCGACGCTGGCGACGATTGCGCAGGACGTGAAGGTGCAGGTCGAATTCAACCCGGCGACCGTACAGGAGTACCGCCTGGTCGGTTACGAGAATCGCATCCTCAAGCGCGAGGACTTCAACAACGACAAGGTCGATGCCGGTGACATCGGTGCGGGCCACACGGTGACGGCGCTGTACGAGATCACGTTGAAGGGCACGCCGGGTCTGATCGACCCGCTGCGCTACGGCGCCTCGATGGAGACGGCCAAGCTGGGTAGCGAGCTGGCGCACGTGAAGCTGCGCTACAAGCTGCCGGGCGAGGCCAGCAGCACGCTGATCGACCGCGTGGTCAGCAGTGACGCGCAGCGTGACATGGCACAGGCCAGCAACGAATTCCGCTTCGCTACGGCTGTCGCGGGCTTCGGTCAGTTGATGCGTGGTGGCAAGTACACGGGTGGCTGGAAGTTTGCCGATGCGCGAGCACTGGCGGCAGGCAGCACGGGTAAGGATCGCTTCGGTTATCGCGGTGAGTTCCTGCGCCTGGTGGACCTGGCTTCGTCGCTGTCGACGCGCCCGGTGGCAGAGCGGTAAGCCGGGCGGCAGGATGGGCTCGCCGAGCCCATCCTGCGCTTCCTCTATACTCGGGCCATGTCCGCCGACCTCGCCCGACTCCCCGACGAAGAACTGATGCTGCTGGTTGCCAATGGCGTGATCGAAGCGCCGGCCAGCGAGCTGTTCCGTCGGCATAACCGTGCCTTGTACAACTTCGTCGCCTGGCTGTGCCAGGGCAACGCGGCTGAGGCCGAGGACATCACGCAGAAAGCCTGGGTGAAGCTCATGACACGCTGCGCGGACTACAGTCCGCAATCCGCCTTCCGCACCTTCCTGTTCCAGATCGCCCGCAACACCTGGCTTGATCTGAAGAAGAGTGCGGCCGAGCAGACGCGTGAGGAGGTCGAAGACCTGCCCGAGCTGCCGACGGACGATCTGGGCGTCGACACCGTGCTGGCGCTTCAACAGGACATCGGCCGCGTGCGTGCCGCCCTGCTGCGCTTGCCGCCGGCGCAGCGCGAAGTGGTGGCCTTGCGTTACTTCAGCGAGATGAGTCTCGAAGAGATCGCCCACACCGTCGGCGAGCGCTTCGAGACCGTCAAGAGCCGTCTGCGCTATGCGTTTGCGCGGCTGCGCAACGAGCTGGAGGCGCCGTCATGAACCGCGCGGCGGATGAATTCGTCGAAGGGCGTGGCCATCTGGCGGCCTTGCTGGCTGCTGTGCCGCAGTTCGAGCCCCCGGCTGGCATGGAGGCCTGGTTTGCCCAGCTGGCGACGGCCGCGCAGACACAGCGTGCTTCGCTGAGTTTCGAGCCGCCGGCCAGCCTTACCGCGGGTTTTCTCGCTGAGGCGGCGCGCATCCAGGCTGCCCAGCAGCCGCGCCACGATGCCGTGATCGGCGCGATGAAGGCGGGCAAGCCTGCGCGCGAGGTGTTGGGACACGACGTCAGCGAGATCACCTCGATGTGGGTGGAGGCTCAGCCGCAGCGCCAGCCTGCAGCGCGCAAGCGCGAAAAGAGCCGCTGGATGCTGTGGGCGCCGCGCTTTGCGCTGGCAGGCGTGGCCGTGGTTGCGGTGGGCATCGGTGTGCGCAACTGGCAGGCGCCAGAGCTGCTGCCATCGCGCGGCGACGCGCCCGCCGAAGCGGCCGTGGCTGCGGCCGCGACGGGTGGCGTCCTGTCCGACAGTGCGCCGGTGACCGCGGGGGGGGCGCCTGCCGCTTCCGCATCACCACCCATGCAGGTCATCACGCTGGAGCCGCGTGCCGTCGTCTCGGTCGTGCCTGAAAAGAAGATGCGCAGCGGGGCTGCGCAGCAACCGACGCCGACTGAAGAAGACATGGCTGCGGTGCTCAATGCCTATGAAGCGGCGCGGCAGGCCCGCCGTGTCGAGCGTGCCGAGCCGATGCGCGAGCAGGCAGAGCAGCCGCGACAGGAAGTGCTGGCCGCCGCAGCGCCCAAGCCTGCTGCACCATCCGCCAGCGCGATGGCGGAGAGTGCCGGCGTGGCCGCGGACAAGCGTCTTGCCAAAGCCGATGCAGCGCCGGTGATGACTGCCCCTGCCCCCGCTGCGGCGCCACCCCGTGCAGCGGCACCCGCACCTGCGCCGCCGCCAGCTCCAGCACCGCTTGCCGAGCCCGAGCATTTGTCGGCACGCAAAGGTGGCATGGCGTTCGACTCCAGCCTGGGCAGCTCGCCTCAGCTAGCGGCCAAGCGCTGGGTGTTGATGGGGCAGAACAAGGCGCCGCAGATCCGCGCTGCCGACGTTCGCGCTCCGTCCGTCCGCATCTGGGCAGAGGCCTTCCGCCAGGCTTTGCCCCCCGCAATGCGTCCCGCACGACTGGCTGTTCTGCCAGACAGCTCGCTTGCCGAAGACACCCTGCGGATCGAGCGAATCGCCCGCTGAGCCTTGTCCAGTAAGGCTTGAAGGCCATTTCTGCCAAGCGGCCCATTGACGCCTATTTGCAAAAAACGCAAATCAAACGACATAAAAATCGTTTTTAGCAATTTTTGTCTGGTCAGGAAAACCCGTATCACCTAAGTTCACCGCTGTAAGAAAAAAACCGACAACCGGGCGGCCGCTTCGGGAAGTCGGTCGTATCAATGCAGCAATGCATCAACGACAGCAGCTGGTGGAGACAGACATGACGCAAATCGATTTGCGCCGCGGTGCCGTGGCGTTCGCATTCCTTGCCCTCGCAGCATGCGGTGGCGGCGGTGGTGGTGGAGGAGGAGGTGCCAGTGGTAGCGGCACTGCAAGTTCGGCGTCGTCTGGCGCGAGTGCGTCGGGCAGCAGCTCCAGCGCCAGTTCATCTGTCGTAGCGTCGAGCGCTTCCAGCAGCAGCACGTCGCTGGTGACTTCTGCCGGCACTTGTCCGGCCATTACGCTGGCAGGCACTGACGCCAAGACATTGACAGGCGCCAGCACGCCATTTCAGTCGGCGCCCTACGGCATCCGGAATTACTCCGCGCCTGTCCTGGTCAACAAACTGCATGACCCGACCAACTACCAGGCTGCGCCAGCCAAGCCGGTTTGGCAGCTTGCGACAACCGACCCTACCGGTGGCGCACTGACGTCGCTGGAATGCGATGTGGCACCGGATGCCGGATGGCACAGCTATCGACGTAGCAGTGGTACCGCTGCAACCATCACCCACGGCAAGGTCGTGGTTACCGGTGGCCGCAATGCTGCTGCCAACCGTATCTATACCGTGTTCAACGGACAGCAACTCGTTGCTGCGATCAATGAAGCTCAGAACGAGCCGAAAATCATTCGGGTCGTTGGCCACATTGATCTGCGCCTGAGCAACAACAACGGCACGTTCATCGAGTACACCAGCTACAGCGACCAGAAGATGGGTGGCTCGATCATGATTCCGTCCAATACCACGCTGGTTGGCATCAACGGCACGGACGGCAAACCCGCGCGCATTACGGGCACGACAATTCTGATTGGCAGTGAATTGACCAACGGAAGCTCGGATCCTGAAGCAGACTTCAAGGCTTGGATTACGGCCGGCAAGGATGGCGATGACTATCCGACCTGGACACGCAACGTCATCATCCGCAACCTCAAGATCGATACGCCCTGGGATGTGAACCCTGAAGATTCAGGCAATGCCTATGCGGATGGCGTCACGATTTCGCGGGCTCAGAACATCTGGGTGGATCACGTCACCATCACGGATGGCGATACGCCGGACTCCCTCGCGTCTGACACGCGTCATGACGGCGCGCTCGACGTTGTTCGTGGTTCGGACTACGTGACAGTCTCCAGCACCTTCATCGGCGATCACGGCAAGACCACCCTGGTTGGCAACGGTGACTCCGGTCGTGCATGGAGCGATGCAGGCCGCTTGCACGTGACCTTCAACCAGCTGTGGTGGAATGGCTTGTCATCACGCCATCCCCTCATCCGCTTTGGTCAGCTGCATACCTACAACAACCTGATGGAAGGCACGACCGGGACAGCAACCTACGGGCACAAGTTCGAAAACGGCCTCGATGTTCGTTACCAGTCTTCCGTCTTCAACGAGAACAACTTCCACTACTTCACCGGCCTCAAACCGAAAGAAGTGTGCGGCAAGCTGGTTGGTGGCAAGGACGGTGTTGGCTATCGTGTTGCGGGCGCCCAATTCATCAGCGACAAGACGGACGATGGCAAGGTCTGGAGCACTTTGTACACCGGCGCCATCGATGTGACCTCTGCGCTGTCGGTTGCTACATGCTCGGGCGAAGGTCTGCCGACGGCTGACATCGCCTGGCTGCCGCCCTACAGCTATACGGCCCTGGATGCCAATGTGGCACGTGCGAAGATTGAAGAAGAGAGCGGCGCCGGTCGTATTGGCATGTTCAGTACCAAGGGCACGGCGCGTTCGATCACGAGTGGGACGGCGTCCAGCTCCTCGTCTTCGGTTTCGTCGAGCGTCTCTTCCTCTACGGCGTCGAGTGCCTCATCGGCCGCGAGCAGTGTTTCGTCTTCGGCAAGTAGCGCTTCGTCGGTAGCGCCGGGTGTTACAGGCAGCTGGAGTGAAAACTTCGGCACGACGGCGACGACCAGCACCTTCTTCACGACGGCATACGCGGCGCAACCGGACGACAGCAGCAAGGCGATGTATCGCAACGTGTCAGGCACGACTGTCGCCAGCGGGGTGTTGACCTTGTCCGGCGCGCGATTCACGGTCGGTGAGCGCGGCACCACCACGACATCCGGTACGGCCACGCCAAGCGGCATCTTCACCATCAATGGCAAGACTTGCACGGTGACCATTACGGTGGCCACAGCGGGAACCGGGACGGGCAAGTTCCAGATCCTCGTAGACAACAACACCACTGGCGGCAGCAATTCCGTGCATGGCTCTGCGTCCAAAGTGGTTGAGGTGGCGACGAATACCTTGGCTGCCAACGGGACCTATTCGTGGCCCATCAACCTGAACACATCCGGCTTTACGGGTGGATCATTCCTCATGTTCCGCACGGAGTCGTCGAACAGCGTGGGTCTGGATAGCGCTTCGCTGAGCTGCAACTGATAGTACGGAAGCAAATAACAACAAAAAACGGCAGCCATAAGGCTGCCGTTTTTTGTTTGCTGCAACAGGTCCGCGCTGGGTAGCGACCAACGCAGCGTTGCCGAACCCGATTGAGAACCATCAAAACCATTCTGCCTGACAGCCCAAGCAGGGGTGTTGAATGGGATTTGTGCCGCTTCTGACCCAGATCTACGTGTTCGACCCTGTGAATTGTTGTTTGCCTGCCACACAGCCTGAAGATGCGCGTTCTTCAAGGCATACCGCGCTTGGCCTTGCCGGTGCTAGCTCTAGCCATGTTCTGTGCCGTGAAGCTGACCGGCCCCGAGTTACTAAATACCGGAAATCATTCACGAAATCATGGTGATTGGTGATTTCCGACTAGTAAGGGAAAACCAGATCTCGTACAGTTTCAAGCTGTAGGACAAAACCTGACACCGGCTCCAGGCTTCCAGGAAGGCGGTGCGCACAATAAATAACAGTAGCTGGAGACAGACATGATGCAACTGGACCTTGGCCGCATTGCTGCGGCAGCAATGCTCGTCGCCTTGGCGGCTTGTGGTGGCGGCGGTGGTGGGGGTGGAGGTGGTGGCGCATCGTCGCCGGCGGGAGCTTCGAGCTCTTCGACCACGACGTCCAGTTCGTCGTCATCGGTGGTTTCAAGCTCTTCCAGCAGCTCTTCGGCAACCAGCTATGCCTTTGTCGACCAGCAGGTCGGCTATTCGACGCTGAACACAGGTACTACGGGCGGCACGGGCGGCACGACGGTGACGGTCACCACGGGCACCGAGCTCAACCAGGCTTTGTGTAGTCGTGCCACGAAGACCACGCCGACCATCATCATGGTCAACGGCACCATCAATCACGGCAATACGACCAAGCCGGCTGGCTCGTGCGTCAGCACTGTTGAGGCCGACTTGATCGAGCTCAAGGGCATCCAGAACGTCTCGATCATTGGTGTGGGCAGCAACGCCATCTTCGACCAGATCGGCATCCACATCCGCGACGCGAAGAACATCATCATCCGCAACGTGCATGTGCGCAACGTGAAGAAGTCCGGTACGCCAACATCAAACGGCGGCGACGCGATCGGCATGGAAAGCGATGTGTCCTACGTGTGGGTGGACCACGTCACGCTGGAGGCTTCGGGCGGTGAAGCCCAAGGCTACGATGGCCTGTTCGACATGAAGGACGGCACCCAGTACGTCACGCTCTCCTGGAGCATCTTGATGAACTCCGAGCGTGGTGGCCTCGTGGGCTCCAGTGATAGCGACAACACCAATGGCCCGGTGACCTATCACCACAACTACTACAAGAACCTCCATTCGCGCATGCCCCTGTTGCGGCACGCCACAGCGCACTCGTTCAACAACTACTTCGACGGCATTATCGAGTCCGGTATGAACCCGCGCATCGGTGGCAAGATCAAGGCCGAGAACAACTACTTCACCAACGCCAAGAATCCGATCGGCACCTTCTACACGGATGACATGGGCTTCTGGGATGTCAGCGGAAACATCTTCGGCGCGAACGTGACCTGGGTGCCCAATGTGGCCAACAAGGAGCACCCGGCAGGTCCGGACCCCGTATCAACGACCTCCATCACCATCCCTTACGTCTACACGCTGGACCCCGCAGCAGATATTCCGGCCATCGTTGTGGCGGGTGCTGGCGCGGGCAAGATGCCGCAAAGCTCGTCTTCGAGCAGCTCGTCCAGCAGCTTCAGTTCGAGCTCAAGCAGCAACAGCTCGTCTTCGTCGGTTGCGTCAAGCGCCAGCTCTTCGGCAGTCAGCTCGAGCGCAGCTTCGTCCTCGTCCGCAACATCGAGCGTGGGCCCGACACCCGTATGCACAGCGGCATTCACCTGTGACACAGGTGTTGGCGCGAAGAACATGAGCAGCAACGTGACGGCAGCTGGTTCTGACTCTGTTAGTGCCGGCGAATACACGGTCAGTGGTGCGGGCAAGGTTGACAACACCAACACCTACAACTTCTATTTCAAGCACATGCCGCTGACTGGCGATTTTGTGATGACTGCGCGGATGACGGCTCAAGGCGGAACTTCGTCTGCGAACACACGTGCCGGTTTGATTGCAACAGATGGTTTGACAGGAACGCCTAGTTTTGCCTGGACTGCGCGCTACACCAGTACGGGTGAAATCCGGGCAGCAATCCAGGGGAATGCAAAGGCTGCGATCAGTGGTTTCAGCAGCTCGTCCCTGCCGGTGTGGATTCGCATCAAGCGCGTGGGCAATGCGGTGTATTCAGCAGCGTCGAGCAATGGCACAACCTGGACTGAAGTGACCAATATCAGCATGACAGCTGCGACGCTTTACGCCGGTTTTGCCGTATCGTCGGGCGAGAACGGGAATGCGGCGGCCGTGAAGTTTGATAGTGTGACCATCACCGGTGGTGGTTTGCCGTGATCTGAAATGCGTTAATAAAAACGGCAGCCCGCGGGCTGCCGTTTTTATTGGATTGATGCAAAGCTCACACCAGTATTGGCTCCTGCTCCAGCCGCACACCGAACATGCCTTCCACCGCTGCGGTGACCTCGCTGGCCAGACGCAGCACGTCCTCGCCCTTGGCATCACCGTGATTGACCATCACCAGCGCCTGCTTCTCGTACATGCCGACCGGGCCGAGGTTGCGGCCTTTCCAGCCGGCGCGTTCGATGAGCCAGCCTGCTGAGAGCTTGACCGTGCCATCCGCCTGCGGATTGTTGGCGAGTTGCGGCCAGTCGCGCAGCAGGGTGTCGAACTGGGCCTGCGTGACGACGGGATTCTTGAAGAAGCTGCCGGCGTTGGGCAGCTTGGCGGGGTCGGGGAGCTTGCGTGAGCGGATGGCGATGACGGCGTCCGAGATGTCGCGCGGCGTGGGCGCGTCGATGCCGTTCTGTTCGAGGTGGCTCGACACGTCTGCGTAGCTGGTGACGGGCTGCCAGTCCTTGGGCAGGCGGAAGCTCACGGCCGTGATGACGAAGCGGCCTGCTGCACCCTGATGCTTGAACAAGCTGTCGCGGTAAGCGAACTGGCAGGCGTCCTTGTCGAAACTGATGATGCGGCCGCTACGCAGATCCACGGCTTCGAGGGCGAAGAAGCGGTCGGCGAGTTCGACACCATAGGCGCCGATGTTCTGGATGGGCGCAGCGCCGACAGTGCCGGGAATCAGCGAGAGGTTTTCGAGCCCGCCCCAGCCCTGGTCCAGCGTCCAGCGCACGAACTCATGCCAGTTTTCGCCCGCGCCGGCGCGCACGATCCAGGCGTCGTCGAGTTCGGTCGCCAGCATGTGGCCGGGGATGCGCATGTGCAGGACGAAGGCACTGAGGTCGCCCTTGAGCACGATGTTGCTGCCACCGCCAAGGATGAAGACGCGCTGCGTGGCGAGGTCGCCACGCTCGATCAGCTTGATGAGCTGTTCAGGCGAGTGGATCTCGGCATAGCGTTCGGCGCGGGCCGGCAGGCGCAGGGTGTTGAGATCGGCGAGCGGTATGTCTTCGAAGATGGGCAGGAGCATGCGGAGTCGTGTTCAGCGTCGGGCCTGTCGGCGGTACTGGTCGAACGAGCGTGGTGCCGGGTTCAGCCAGCGTGGCGCGATGGATTCAATGGCGGTAGGAGTCAGGCCGAAGGGCAAAGGTTCGGCGCTGGCGATGTTGTCGCGCTGCATGGAACGCACATTGTCGCGGCTCATGAGGGGGCCGGGCAAGCATTCCATGAGGGCTGCTTGCGCCATGGCAAGCGCCCGCGGCAGGGGGATGACGAAGACGCGCCGGCCAATGAGGCGGGCAACGAGGCGTACCAGGTCGGCCAGCGTGTAGATGCGTGGCCCGGCCAGTTCCAGCGTGCTGTCGGCGCCCTCGCCCGTGAGCAGGGCGTGGCGGATGGCGGCCACTACATCACCGACATGCACGGGCTGGAAGCGGGCATGTGCGCCGCCAAGGGGAAACACCGGCGTGTAGCGCAGCAGGCGGGCGAACAGGTTGAGGAAGTTGTCCTGCGCGCCAAAGACCACGGAGGGGCGGAAGATGGTCCAGCGGATGCCGGTGCCGGCTTCGCGGATGGCCGCTTCGCCGTCGGCCTTGGAGCGCAGGTATTCGGAGGGGCCATGCGGGTCGGCACCGAGGGCGCTGACGTGGATGATGCGGCGGACGCCCGTGAGTCGTGCGGCGGCGGCGATGACGCGCGGTAATTCGACGTGGGCGCAGGCGAATTCGGGGCCGTAGGGGCTGTCGCATTCGGAATGCAGCACGCCGACCAGATTGACCACGGCGTCGGCGCAGGCCATCAGCTGGCTCAGACGGCCAGTATCGAGCACGTCGACCTGGACGATCTCGGTGCCCGGCAGCAGACGCAAGGCGTCGGCGTGGCGCAGGGTGCGCGTCGGCACGATGAGACGCAGACCCGCCGTGGTAAGTGCCTCGGCGAGCGCCTTGCCGATGAAGCCTGTGCCGCCGAGCAGAAGTACGGTGCGGATCATCCTGGTGTCTTGTGTGCAGGGCCGGGCCCCGGGCAGCCCGCATCAGAACCCGGCGCACGCGGGCCGGTCAAGCTGGTGCCATGTGTCGCCGATTCAAGGTCTGCCGTGTGCCGGATCAGGGCTCCGCCTCGTCACCGCGCGAGCCGCCGGCATAGGCGGGCACGCGGCCCATGAAGCGCGTCATCGACATGGGCTTGCCGTCAAAGAGTACGGAGTAGGCAACGGCATTGGCCATCACTTTCTTCACGTAGTCGCGGGTCTCGGTGAAAGGGATGGATTCCGCATAGATCGCACCTTCGAGCGCCTGTTCCGCCTGCCAGCGGCGTGCGCGGCCGGGGCCGGCGTTGTAGGCCGCCGTGGCCATGACGGGGGAGCTGGAGAGGCCGTCGAGCACGCTGCGCAGGTAAGCCGCGCCGAGGCGCACATTGGTGTCGGTGTCGCCAAGGTCGCCGACCGAGAAGCCGGACACGCCGATCTGGCGCGCGACCAGGCGGCCCGTGGCAGGCATGATCTGCATCAGGCCCTGCGCACCCACCGGCGAGCGCGCCGACGTGATGAAGCGGCTCTCCTGTCGCGTCAGGCCGTAGATCCAGGCCAGCGACAGTTGCTGCGTGCGGGCCTCGCGCGAGAAGGCGTCGTAGAACGGGGCGAGGTAGCGCAGGCTGTAGTCGTGCTGCGTCTTCGTGCGCTCGGCCGCGAAGATGGCGCGGTCATAGATGCCCAGACGACGCGCGTGTTCGGCGGCGGCAATCAGGCGGCGGTCGTCGAGGCTACGCATGGTCCAGTTCCACTCGCGCAAACCCTCCATGCGCATGTCCATGCGCAGCAGGGCGATGGCGCGCCTGACGCCATCAAGCTCGGCGACCTGTTGCAGCTCCTGCGCGCTGGCGGGGGCCGGCGGGGCTGGCCAGTGCAGCGGGCGGCCGAGGGCTTCGGCGGAGAGGATGCCGTAGAAGTCGGGCTCGCCTGCGCGCTTCTCGTGCAGCGGTCGCGCCAGTTCCGGGCGCCCCTGCATGGAGTGGGAGCGCGCCAGCCAGTAGATCCACTCGGGCTGGTTGCGTTGCAGCGGGCTCATCTGTTCGATGGCGGCTTGCACCTTGGGCCAGTCCAGTGCGCGCAAGGCCATGCGTACCTGCCAGGCGGCCTGTTCGTCGCCCATGGGTTGCGCGGGGTCCAGCTTGCGCGCCTCCTCAAACCAGCGATGCGATTCCGGCATGTGCGTCAGCGCGGCGCCCCAGGCCAGCTGAGCCATGACGTAGGCGCGTTCACCTGCGCTGTAGGACGCATCGTGGATGGCTCGCCAGCCGGCCAGTGCGTTGCGCGGATTGCGGCGTGACAGGCGCGCGACGCTGGCCAGCACCCACTCGCGTGCGGCCCGGCCACCGGCATTGCGTGCTGCGGCGGATTTCAGATAACGCTCGGGATTGTCGAAGACCTGCGCCAGCGAGCCGCTATCACGTACTTCGTCGCCCAGCATCGACACTGCGTGGCGCGCCGCGCTCTGGCGGTTGGCTTCCACTGCACGACGCATGCGCCACCAGATGTCTTCGCTGCTCTTGCGACGGCTGTCAACCAGCGACTGCAGAGGTGTGAAGCAGCTTTCGGGGGTGTCGGTGAGCGTCAGCCACTGTGCTTCCAGTGCCAGCAGCAGAGCTTCGCTGGCCGCGTTGCCGGCGCGGATGGCGAAGCACTGCAGCTCCTGGTCGGGCTGCTGCACGCGTGTGTACTCCTCGTTGAAGAGGGCGTACTGGCTTTCACGGCCGAGGCGCTTGAGCCAGTCGGCACGCAGGCGTTCGGCAAAGAAGCTGCCGTCGTAGCGTGTGAGGAAGGCTTGCAGTGCAGTTGTCGAAAAACTCTCGCTGCTGCGCGCGATGCGCGCCGACCACAGCCAGTAACCGATATAGGGCTCGAGCGCATGGGGGCCAGGGTCGGCCAGCATCTGTTCGAGGCGCGCGGTGTCGCCACGTTGCGCGGCTTCACGCGCCACGTAGATGCGTCGTTCGCCACTGCCTTCTGTCACTGTCTGCGCAAACACACTGGCGTGGAGTCCCAGGCCCAGCAGCAGCGCGCACCACAAGCGCCTGACCATCAAGTACGATTTCCCTTCAACATGCCAGCGCCGTGGCGCTGTTTCTTTGCGGTTCCAGTGGCAACGATCATGCATCGTGCCAGCAGCGGAGGATAACACTTGCCTCTAGGGCATCCTGAGCGCAGCGCCTTGCGCAAGCAACTGCTGGCGGCACGCGAAGCATTGCGTGACGCGGACTTCGCACAACTCAATGCACAACTCTGCGCGCATCTCGCGGGCTGGCTTGCCGCGCAGGATGTGCGCATCCTGGCATTCTGCTGGCCCTGGCGGGGCGAACCCGATGTGCGCGGCGTTGTGCAGGACTGGCTGGCTGCCGACGCACAGCGTCGCGCCTGTCTGCCCGTGGTGACGGAGCGCAATGCGCCGCTGACGTTCCGCGCATGGACGCCGGGCGCCACGATGTCGGCTGACATCATGGGCATTCCCGTGCCTGGGCAAGGTGAGGTGATGCATCCGGCGCTGATCATGATTCCGGTTAACGGCTTCGACGCGCGCGGGTTCAGGCTGGGTTATGGCGGGGGTTACTTCGACCGTACGCTGGCCGCTTTGCAGCCCGCACCGCTGACGGCGGGTCTGGGCTTCGAGTTGTCGCGCTGCGAGCGCATCGACGAAGAAGCGCATGACCGGCCGCTGGACTGGCTCATTACCGAAGCGGGTGCGCAGCGCGCCGAGCGATGAAAAAAGGGAGCCGTGGCTCCCTTTTTTCCTGTGGTGCGTGACGCTTACTGTCCGCTGTTGCGCTCCCCGATGTCGAACACCATCGGTTCGCAGCCTGCTTCCAGCGGCGAATAGCCACAGCCGATGCGACCATGCGCCGGCAGCTCGCATTCGCCGTGCTTGAGCAGCACTTCAGCGCCCTGCGCATCGACGAGATAGGTGCCATTGGTGCTGCTGTCGATCAGCATGAAGCGGCCCTTGCGCCACTCGATGCGTGCGTGCTGACGCGAAGCGCGGCGATCGGTGATGACCACGTCGTTGGCTTCTTCGCGGCCGGCAAGCAGCACCGGCTTGAACTCCGACACCAACAGGCTGGCGCCGTGATAGCGCAGCAGCAGGCGCGAACGCGTCTGCTCTATAGCCGGTGCCGGGCGCGGCGGAATCGGGCGCGACGAAGGCATGATCGTCGGCTCGTGCGGCGGCACGGTCAGCGGGCCATGCGATTGCGGCATCAGCAGGTTGCCGGGCTGCAGCTCGACGAGGGGCATCTGGAAGCCGCCCGTGCTGACCTGCAGCTGCGTGGCCGAATTGATGTTGGCGCGCATGCCTTCAGACAACTTGCTGACGGCATCGCTGGAAAGCAGGATCTGGCCGGGCGAGGCAAAGGGCAGCAGGCTCAGGGCCAGCTCGACGCTTTCCTCATCCACGCCACCACCCTGCTTGGCGCGGCCCGAGTGCAGGACGATGCGTGCAGACAGCGTGATGCCGGATACCGGCGGCAGCTGGCTGATGCGCTTGATCATGTCGTTGGCGGCGAGGGCGGCACCATCGCTGCGCGGGAAGTGTGCAGCCAGACGGCCCGGTGCGCCCGGTACGCGACTGCCCTGATAGGCCTGGACGGAACGTTCGGCACGCGCAATCGCGCGTTCGACAGCGCGGTCTGCTTCAGCAGCTCCCAGCTTGTCGGCGAGCTGGGTCGCGCCTGTGACTTCGGCCACCAGCAGGCAGCTTTCTGCTACAGATTCTCGCATCATGTTTCCGTTTCCCCCGGCCATCATTGCTCTACCCCGCGGCTCATCCAGCGAATGGTTTCGGTAACCGGGCTGGCGATCGTCGTTGCCGCCTCTTCATCGAACACCAGGTCACCTTCACCATTAACGGCATCGCGATCCAGTGTCTTGAAGTTAAAGAGGTTGCCATCGGCCAGATGACTTGGCACTACGTTCTGAAGGGCAGTGGCGAGAGATTCGATACGTCCGGGGAAGTTGCGCTCCCAGTCGGCAAGCAGCGCCTTGATCTGTTTGCGCTGGGCGTTTTCCTGCGAACCACAGAGGTTGCAGGGGATGATGGGGTACTCCATCGCGCGGGCGAATTTCGCCAGCTCTGATTCGGGGCAGTAGGCCAGCGGACGGATCACGACGTGCTCACCGTTGTCGCTGACGAGCTTGGGCGGCATGGACTTGATCTTGCCGCCGAAGAACATGTTGAGGAACAGCGTTTCGAGCAGGTCTTCGCGATGGTGGCCCAGCGCGATCTTGGTTGCACCCAGCTCGCGTGCGACGCGATAGATGATGCCGCGGCGCAGGCGTGAACACAGCGAACAGGTGGTCTTTCCCTCGGGGATCTTTTCCTTGACGATGGAATAAGTGTCCTCGGTGACGATGCGGTATTCGACGCCAATCGATTCGAAGTGACGCGGCAGCACGTCGGCAGGAAAGCCGGGTTGCTTCTGGTCGAGGTTCATCGCGATGAGGCGGAAATTCACCGGTGCGCGTTCACGCAACGCCATCAGCAGTGTCAGCAGCGCGTAGGAGTCCTTGCCACCCGAACAGCATACGAGCACCGTGTCGCCTTCTTCGATCATGTTGAAGTCGGCGATGGCCTGCCCGACATGACGCAGCAGGCGTTTGCGCAATTTCATTGCGTTGCCGGAAAGGTTTTCTTCCAGCGGGGGTGCTTCGAGCACGTTGTCCATGGGGTGACCGTAAATCGCTTTTTCTTTCTGTATGGGCCTGATTATACGGTTGTGCAGCGCCGCAAGCCGTTACATGCCCCCGCCAAGAAGGATGCACCCCCTTACTGGGTCACGACAAGCACGAAAAGAGGGGGAAAAGCGGCAACGGGCGTTCTGCCGGATGAACGGGGAGCCCTTTTCCAGCGAGGCCGACGAGCGTTCAGCAGCACGGAACGCTCGTCGTACGAGGCGGGTTCTGCAGGCGGTAACCGTGGGCCTCAGGCGACAGCGGGGCGCTGGCAGGCTTGCACGTATTCCTCGCGCAGGCGGGCGATGAGACCCGCCGCACCGGGGGTGTCGTGAATGTTGGCGACACCGTGCCCTGCACTCCAGACATCGCGCCAGGCCTTGGCCTCGGAGGCCAGATCTTTCAGCTTCGCCTTGTCGGCAGTCGCCGTCAGCAGCTCGGGCGAGTAGCCGGCAGCGGCCAGCGAAGGGGCCAGGAAGTTGGCGTTGGCGCCAGAGATGGCGTCGGTGTAGACGATGTCCTGCGCACTGGCGCTGCACAGCATCTGCTTGTAGGCCGGGTCAGCGCGCGACTCCGCGGTGGCGATGAAGCGCGTGCCGACATAGGCGAGATCGGCACCCAGTACCTCGGCCGCACGAATGCCGTAGCCGTCGGAAATCGCACCGCCCAGCACCAGGCAGCCGTCCCAGAACTCGCGGATCTCGCGGATCAGCGAAAAGGGGTTCTGCGTGCCGGCGTGCCCACCGGCGCCGCCAGCAATCGCGATGATGCCGTCGACACCAGCTGCTGCGGCCTTGCGTGCATGCTGGGCGTGGATCACGTCGGAGAACACCACGCCGCCGTAGCCATGCACGGCTTCGATGACCTTGCCGGGATGGCCCAGGCTGGTGACCACGAAGGGCACCTTGTGGCGCACGACCATGGCGAGGTCCTCTTCGAGCCGCGTGTTGCTGGCGTGCAGGATGAGGTTGATGCCATGCGGAGCGAATTGGGCACCCGCTGCGTCGCGCGCGGCGTCGATCTGCGTCAGCCATTCCTCAAGCTGGCTGGCGGGCCGTGCGTTCAGCGAAGGCAGACTGCCTGCGACGCCAGCCTGACAGCAGGCGATGACCAGCTCCGGGCCGGAGACGATGAACATCGGGGCGGCAATCGCGGGAAGGCGCAGTGTTCCCTGGAAGCAGGCGGGCAAGGGCATGGTGGCGTACCGTCGTGAAGGGTGTCCGCAGCTTGCCATGCACGAAAAAAAGCCGGCAGGCGGGAAACCCCGCGCTGCCGGCTCCATGAGGTCTTGTCTGTTGCGTGTTCAGCCTTGCGTGGGCGAGGAAGTGCCGATGCCACTACCACGCAGCATCTGCGACACCTGCACACGCAAGGCGTCGGCTTGTGGGCGGCCGCCACGCGATTCGCGCAGGGCGCGATACCAGCGGCTCATGGCCTGGCGAGCTTCTTCCGGATCCTGCACGCGTTCGAGGTCGCTGATGACGCCGGCAGCCATCACGCCCAGGCTTTCGCGGGCACGGGCCATCATGAAGTTGCTGGCGGTCATCCAGGCTTCGGGCATGTTCTGGGCGGCAGCTTCGGTCGCGGCCGCAGCGGCGGCTGCGCTGTCAGCCGAGGCGTGGATTTCGAGCAGGCCGCGGGCGACCAGCTCGTTGAGTTCGGCAATCACGTTCTGTCCCGGCAGCATGCCTACCAGGCTGCCCACGTTGCGCTGGCCGTCGGCCAGCAGCAATACGCGGCGTGTCGTGTAGCTCAGGCCAGCTTCGCGCTGGGCCAGCATCTCGGCGCCCAGAGCTGTTTTCTGGGGAACATAGGCGTGGGAGGCGGTGGCTTGGGCTGACATGATGAGAATCCTTCTCGACTATCAAAGACGTTGTGTTCAATTCAATTTGCGTCAAGACCATCAAAATTTTGAATTAATGAAACTTATTGCGACCAACAGTGAATTTGCCGGGTAAACATTTTCCTTTGATGTAAATATCGAATTTGCTGTTTTTCGAACGACAGAACGGGAAAAACCACAAAGCGCCACTTATTTGATGCACTGCATCGCCGTTCGGCGCTTACGAACGGTATAGCCCGCCACGGCAGAGCTTGTTGGCGGCTTTTCGGGCAGCCCGGACGGTCCGGTAAAATGGTGGCCTGCAACACGGTCCACCCCATGCTCTCCCACCTCAATCCCCCCCAGCGCGAAGCCGCGAAGTACCTGGACGGCCCCTGCCTCGTGCTGGCGGGTGCTGGCAGCGGCAAGACGCGCGTCATCACCCACAAGATCGCCTACATGGTGCGCGAGTGCGGCATGGAGGCGCGCAACATCGCCGCCATCACCTTCACCAACAAGGCTGCGCGCGAGATGGAAGAGCGCGTCGGCAAGCTGCTGGAGGGCGGCGCGGCCAAGGGACTGACGGTGTGCACCTTCCACGCGCTGGGCGTGAAGATCGTGCGCCAGGAGGCGCGCCTTGCCGGGTTGAAGCCGCAGTTCTCCATCCTCGACTCGTCGGACGTGATGCAGATCGTTTCCGACGTCATGGGCAGTAACGACAAGAGCCTCACGAAATCGGTGCAATGGACCATCTCGGGCTGGAAGAACGCGCTGATCACGCCTGACGAGGCGGTGAAGCTCGTCAAGGACGAAGCCAGCGAGCTCGCCGCCAAGCTCTACCCGGCTTACGAGAAGACCCTGCGCGCCTACCAGGCCGTCGACTTCGACGACCTCATCGCCCTGCCCGTGCGCCTGTTCGACGAACACCCGGAGGCGCTGGAGCGCTGGCAGAACCGTCTGCGCTACCTGCTCATCGATGAGTACCAGGACACCAATGGCGCGCAGTACAAGCTGCTGCGCCAGATCTCCGGCGTGCGTGGCGCCTTCACGGCCGTCGGCGATGACGATCAGGCCATCTACGCCTGGCGCGGCGCCGACGTGAAGAACCTCTACGCGCTGCAGACCGATTACCCCAAGCTCAAGCTCATCAAGCTGGAGCAGAACTACCGCTCTTCGAACCGCATCCTCAACGCGGCCAACACCCTGATCGCCAACAACGAGAAGCTGTTCGAGAAGAAGCTGTGGTCCGAGCACGGCCTCGGAGATGCCATCAGCATCGTCGCTGCCCACACACCGGAGCAGGAAGCCGAACTCGTCGCGATGAAGATCTCGACGCATCGCTTCGAGCACCGTACGCACTTCTCCGATTACGCCATCCTTTATCGCGGCAATCACCAGGCACGGCTCTTCGAGCAGCAGCTGCGCAATCACAAGATCCCCTACGTGATGTCGGGCGGGCAGAGCTTCTTCGAGCGCGCCGAGATCAAGGACATCACCTGCTACCTGCGCCTGCTGCTCAACGGTGACGACGATCTCGCCTTCATCCGCGCCATCACCACGCCGCGTCGTGGCATTGGCGCGGGCACGCTGGAGGCGCTGGGCAACTACGCCGGCACACGCCAGATCAGCCTGTTCGCCGCGGCTTTCGAGGAAGGCGCCACCGAGCACGTCGCCGCGCGCCAGCTCGAAGGCGTGCGCGAGTTCGGCAACTTCATCAACAACCTCGAATACCGCGCCCAGCGCGAGCCCGCCGGCCGTGTGCTCGAAGACTTGCTGCGCGCCATCGGTTACGAAGCGCACCTGTTCGAACATTGCGAGCAGCGCGAGGCCGAATCGAAGTGGTCCAACGTGCGCGACTTCGTCGAGTGGCTGTCGAAGAAGGGCGAGGAGGACAGCAAGAACCTCATGGAACTGGCGCAGACCGTGGCGCTGATCTCCATGCTCGACAAGGGTGACGAAGAGCGCGACGCCGTGCAGCTGGCGACCCTGCATGCCTCCAAGGGCCTGGAGTTTCCGCACGTGTTCCTCGTCGGTGTCGAGGAAGGCATGCTGCCGCACCAGAGCAGCATCGAGGGCGACGCCATCGAGGAAGAGCGCCGCCTGATGTACGTCGGCGTCACACGCGCCCAGCGCACGCTGACCATCAGCCACTGCGAGCGACGCAAATCCGGCAAGGACGTGCGAACGGTCGAGCCTTCGCGCTTCATCGCCGAGCTGGGCGATGGCTTGAAGCACAGCGGCGGCAAGAAGGCCGAGCCGGTGTCGCAGGAAGACGCGCTGGCCAAGCTCGCCAAGCTGCAGGCCATGTTTGCGCCCAAACCGGGGGCCTGAGGCAGCCTCTGAGGCTGGCTGACAGGTGGAACGTTTTGCGGCGAGCCGCGTGACGTTCTTCCTGTGTCCTCCCGCGCTGCAGCTTTCCTCAGTTAATTCGTCGAATTAACATTCGCGCGATGGCTTGGCGATCGACCGGCCTGACACATAACAGACCAGACGGTTTCGAGGAGACAGATGATGCAAGCCAGGCTTTTCGCTGGCGTCGCGCTGGCATTTGCCGCGCTGACGACCCATGCCGCGACGGACTATCCGTCCGGCTACACCAAGTGCGTCCAGGCCACCGGCGCAACCTGCACGATGACGGGCACGCGCTCGACGGCGCTCGGCAAGTCCGGCGAGTTCGTCTACGCCACCAAGACCGGCAGCTTCGCCTGCACCACCTCGGCCTACCCCAGCAGCAGCTTCACCACCTCCGCATGGTGCTCCTACGCCAGCACGACGACCTCGTCGTCGAGCGCAAGCAGCGTGGCCAGCAGCGTCGCATCGAGCAGTTCTTCATCCAGCAAGTCCAGCAGCAGCGTTGCACCGTCGAGCAGCTCGTCCTCGAGCAAGTCCTCGTCGAGCAGTGTGACGCCGTCGAGCTCGTCTTCCAGCTCCTCGTCCAGCCAGTCTTCGAGCAGCTCCAGCGCGGCTTCGTCGAATGACGGCGCCTGCGTCTCGACCTGCACGGACTACATCCGCAAGAACACCGAGACCAAGCCGCTGACGCAATCGCGCATCGATTCCGAAGCCGGCTCGCTGAAGTCCGCTTTCACGACCTACCTGAGCAACTCCAACAGCGCCCGCTCCAGCGACAAGGCCACGCTCAAGGCTGAGCGCTCGGGTCTGTCGTCGGTGCCCTCGGCACGGGGTTCGGACAAGACTGGTCCGGACACCATGCCGCTGTCGGAGACGGCTTCGTACTACGCCTCCAGCAACGCACTGGCCATCGCACGCGAGATCGTCAGCTTCCAGGTGCCGTCGGGCCTGTGGGGCAAGAACATGGTGCGTACCGGTACCAAGCGCGCCAAGGGCCAGTCGTACATCGGCAGCAACATCGATCCGAGCGGTTCCGGCAGCACGGACTGGAACTACGTCGGCACCTTCGACAACGCTGCGTTGACGACCGAGATCCGTTACCTCGCCAAAGTGCAGACGGCGCAGAGCACGGACCGCTCGACGTTCCAGGCCTCCATCATCAAGGGTCTCAACGCCATCCTCGCGGCGCAGTACCCCAGCTACGGCTGGCCGCAGAACTATCCGGTGTCGGGCAGCGCGTATCACGATGCTGTGACGCTCAACGATGACGTGATGCTCAACATCATCAAGCTGCTGCGCGAGATCGGCACCAGCTCCAACAGCGACTTCGCCTTCGTCGACAGCACCCTGCGCAACAAGGCCGCCTCCGCGGCGGGCAACGGCATCACCTGGCTGCTGTCGAACCAGGTGCGCATCAACGGCCAGCTGACCATCTGGGGCCAGCAGCACGACGTCTTCACGCTCAAGCCCACGCCGGCACGGGCTTATGAAATGGCGGCCCTGTCGTCGGCCGAGAGCGGCAAGATCGTCAAGTTCCTGATGACGCTGCCCAACCCGGACGCCACCATGCGCACCGCTGTCTATGCCGCGGCCGACTTCTTCAAGGCCACGCAGATCGATGGCAAGGCCTGGGTCAGCGGTGTCCTGACCAGCGACAGCAGCAAGAACTCGTGGGCACGCTTCTACGACCTCAGCGTCTACAACCCCACGGCAAGCACGCTGTCGGCGCGCGGTCGCATGCTGTTCGGCGACTTTGCCGATCGCCATGGTGCGTCGAGCAGTGTGTATGGCCTGATCTTCGGTTCGACCACCGCGGTGTCGGCCGAACGCCTGACGGGCTATGCGCAGTACAACGTGGTCGCGCAGACCCTGCTGAGCAGCTTCCCGACCTGGGCAGCCAGCAATCCCAAGCCCTGAGCGGCTTTGCGCTGTGCTGGATCGAAAACCCCCGGCTGGTCCGGGGGTTTTTGTTTGGCGTGGCCATAGAGCGGGCTGCAGGCAGGCATAAATTCTCCCAATTGGCGATGTGGCGTTGTCGTGCATAGCGTGAACCAAGGGGCCGGCATTTCAGGACAGGCCCGAAATCGAGAGGTGCATCATGCAGACGTCACTCCCTACCCCCGAGTTGACAGCGCCGCCGCTCGCGGCCGAGGCCGCACAGGCAGACGACATGGACTTCCATCCCGCCCCGCTGGGCTGGTTGATGTCCTGGTTCATGGACAGGCGCCGGCCCAAGCCGGTCGCCGAGCCCGAGCCTTTCGAAGAGCACATCAACGGATTGGCATGAGCGCTATATCCGGGAGGCTGTAAGCCGGTCATCAAAGCCGGCGGGTGCTCGCGTTACACTGAAGACATCCCGACCCAGCACGGAGTTGTCGATGTCTTCACGCACCATCCAGGTCAGCCCCTTTGATCTTGTCGTGTTCGGCGGCGCCGGCGACCTCGCTGCGCGCAAGCTCCTGCCCGCGCTCTACCACCGCGACCTCGCCGGGCAGCTGCCTGACGTGGCGCGCATCATCGGTGTGTCGCGTCGGCCGCTGTCGCGCGAGGCCTATGCCGATTTCGTGCGCAAGGCGCTCGACGAGTTCGTGAAGCCGGCCGACAAGAAGCCCGATGTGGTCGAGCGCTTTGTTGCGCGGACCTGGTTCTGCGCGGCCGACGCCTCGGGCGAGGCGGGTTGGGCCGAGCTGGCCGGCATGCTGGCCTCCGGGGCGGATCACACGCGTGCTTTCTACTTTGCTGTCTCGCCCGATCTGTTCGCGCCGCTGTCCCAGCGCATCAAGCAATTCGGCCTCGTCACGCCGCAGACCCGCGTCGTGCTCGAAAAGCCGCTCGGCAAGAACGGCGAGAGCGCCAATGCCGTCAACAGCGCCGTGGCCGAAGTGTTCGACGAAAGCCAGGTCTTCCGCATCGACCACTACCTCGGCAAGGAGACGGTGCAGAACCTCATGGCGCTGCGCTTCGCCAACCGTCTGTTCGAGCCGCTGTGGAATGCCACCCACATCGACCATGTGCAGATCACGGTGGCCGAAGACATCGGCGTCGGTGACCGCGGCGGCTACTACGACACCTCGGGTGCCATGCGCGACATGCTGCAGAACCACATCATGCAGCTGCTGTGTCTCACCGCGATGGAGCCGCCAGACTCTTTCCATGCCGACGCCGTGCGCGACGAGAAGCTCAAGGTGCTGAAAGCCTTGAAGCCGATTGACGAGCGCAACGCCGAGCAGATGACGGTGCGCGCGCAGTATCGCGGCGGCTCGGTTGGCGGGCAGGCCGTGAAGGGCTATCTCGAAGATCTTGGCCACGAGACCAGCACGACCGAGACCTTCGTCGCCATCCGTGCCGAGATCGCCAACTGGCGCTGGGCCGGCGTGCCTTTCTACCTGCGCACTGGTAAGCGGCTGACGCGGCGTACCTCCGAGATCGTGGTCAACTTCCGCCCCATCTCGCACAACATCTTCGACACCTCGGCCGGCCGTGTGAGCCAGAACCGCCTGATATTGAGATTGCAGCCCGACGAGGGCGTGACGCTGGAAGTCACCATCAAGGACCCTGGTCCCGGCGGCATGCGCTTGCGACGCATCCCGCTCGACATGAGCTTCGCCGAGACTTTCGGCGTGTCCAACCCCGATGCCTACGAGCGTCTGCTGATGGACGTGATCCGCGGCAACCAGACCCTGTTCATGCGTGCTGACGAAGTGAATGCCGCATGGAAGTGGGTCGACCCCATCCACGCCGCCTGGGCGCACAACGACCAGCGCATGCACACCTATGCTGGCGGCACCTGGGGGCCGTCCGCAGCGGTGGCGCTCATCGAGCGCGACGGGCGTACCTGGTTCGAAGACGCGGAGTAAGCCATGGGCTGGTAGCCCGCCCGGGCTGCCAGCGCGTCAGACTTGTTCACGCAATGCATGCGGCGCGATGCCGCAGTGCGCACTACTTCATGCCCGGCTTTCCTGGGCACACCTTGCGACGCTCCTGTTGCGCAATTTCCTCTGATGGAACGGGCGCTTGCTCGTCGGGGGCGCCCGCGCGCCCAGCCATTTCAAAACCCGTTCGGCATAGAAAGCTGCCCAAATGGCGGCTTATACGGGCTTCCCCTACGTGATATACGTATATTTTGTTGTGGTGCAACATCGTAGGGGCCATCATGCAATCCGGGGTTCATGCATTACGGGGAACTGGCCATGGCAGTAAAATCAATGCTTTAGCCAGGTTTTCAATCAAGTCAAAGGGCTTGCACGGGCAAACTGCCAGGCGTCGCATCGGCCTGCTGATCGACTCCCTGATCGGCGGCGGCGCCGAACGCGTGGTGCTCAATCTCGCCCAGGCATTTCAGCAGCAGGGGCACGAGGTGCACGTGATCCTCGTGCGCAACGAGATCCAGCACAGCTTGCCGGCCGGCATCCGCGTGCATGCCCTGTCCGAAGACGGGCATCCCCTGCGCAACAAGTGGCTCAACCGCCTGCTGCTGGCCTGGCGTCTCGACAGGCTGGTCGCAAGAATCGAGCAGGGCGGTCGGCCCTTCGACTTCTTCGTTTCGAACGCCGAGGATGCGGATCGCATTTCGCGGCTGGCGGGCTTGCCGCACGTCTATATCCGCTACCGCAACTCGATGGCGGAGTACCTGCAAAGCAAGATCGGCCATCGCACCGGGCTCAAGCGTCTATGGCACTCGCTGAAGTGGCATCACCATTTCCGCGCCATCTATGGCAATCGCCATATCGTCACGGTGTCCGACGCGATGCAGGATGACATCGTGCGTCGCGCCGGTGTCGTACCGCGCAGCATGCGCACCATCTACAACCCTTTCGATTTCGAAGCGATCCGGGCCATGGGCGAGGCTTTCGTTCCGGACCTGGCGCAGCCCTACATCGTGTACGTCGCACGCTTCAGCAAGCGCAAACGGCAGGACGTGTTGCTGCATGCCTTTGCACAAAGTGCTGCGGCGCGGACGCACAAGCTGGTGCTGATTGGTGACGCCTATACCGATTCGGAAAAGCATTGGCTGGCGCAGACGCAGGAGTTGATTGCGACGCTGGGGCTGACGGATCGTGTCGTGCTGCCCGGCTTCCAGCAGAACCCCTATCCCTGGATCCGGCATGCCGACCTGTTTGCCATGTCGTCGGACAGCGAAGGTTTGCCGACCGTGCTGATCGAAGCCCTGATTCTCGGTACGCCCGTAGTCAGCACGGATTGTCCGACCGGCCCGTCTGAAATCCTGACCGGGACGCTGGCGCCCTGGCTGTGCCAGCGTGATGACCCGGTTGCGCTGGCTGGCCTCCTCGACAAAGCCCTGCAGGCTTATCCGCCCATTGTCGAAGCGACGCTGGCGCGCTTCAGCGCACGCCACGCGGCGGCCCAGTACCTGCGTCACTGCTGTGCGCCAGATCGTCATTCGCCGCGTGCAGAGCGCGAACGGCTGCTGCGCCGTTCGGCGTGGTGGGCGGGCTGAGGGGACGCAGGCGCTGTTGTACTTGGACTAAGCTTGCTGCATGAGCCGCCGTCTCCGCCTTGGTCTGCTGATTGCTGTGCCCCTGCTCGCCGTGCTGGTGGTGAGTGCCTACTACGCTGCCCTGCATCTGCTGCGCACGCAGATAGTGGATGCGCTCGGCAAAACGGGTGAGGTCGGCGAGATCCGCGTCGGCTTTGCGCGTATCGAGATCGATGGCCTGCGCATCCGCGCCAGCCAGCTGGGCTGGCCGACGCAGGACGAGCTGCGTGCTGCCCGTGTCTACGTCACGCCGGATTTGCGCAGTTTGCTCGGTGGCAACATCGTGGTGTCGCGCATCGACATCGAGGACGCCGCACTGACCATGCTGCGCACACGCAATGGCATGAAGATCGTGCCAGCCCTGCTCGACAAACCGAAGAAGGCAGCAGAGAAGCGCGACGGCGATGCTTCATCCGGCAGTGGCGGCTTGAAGGTACGCATTGGCCACATTGCGCTGCGCAAGAGCCGTGTGGATTTCTACGACGCGACCCTCGGTGGCAAGACGCATCACATCCCGCTTGAAGCCCTGTCGCTGGATCTCGGTGATCTCGAACTGCCGGCACTGGACGCACGCAGCAAGCTTGACGTGCAGGCGCGTGTTGGCGGTCAGGGCAAGCTGTCGCTGGAAGGCTGGCTGGTCGCCAGTACGCTGGATGCGGACCTTGAGCTCAGGCTGGCGGACACGCCGGTCAAGCTCGTCGAGCCCTACCTGTTTCGCAAGCCCTATGCGGATGTGAAGGCCGGCACGCTGGCACTGGATGTGCGCAGCAAGGTCGACAAGCGCCGGCTGACTGCGCCGGGGCATCTGCAGCTGAATGGTCTCGAACTCGGTGGTGCGGTGGGCCTCACGCGCGAAGCCGCAGCGCTGTTCGCGCGCTCAAAGGGCCTCGATGCCGATACACGCCGCCCCGTCGCGCTGGACTTCACCGTGCAGGGCAATCTCGACGATTCGCGCTTCTCGCTCAACGAGGCGATCTACGCACAGGCCGGCAAGGCCGTGATCCAGCTCGTCGGCCTGGGGGGCGATGCGCAGGGCAAGAGCGCTGGTGATGCGGTCGATCAGGTCGGCAACGCGCTTGGCAAGCTGTTCGGCAAGTGAGGCTGCTCAGGCCGCGATGTCGCCCAGGGTGGGCTTGAGGATGCTGATGACGATCTGCGGCGCGAGGCCGACGAGGTAGCCGCGCTTGCCGCCGTTGATGTAGATCTTTGGTAGCGTGGCGATGTCCTGGTGCATGTAGACCGGCATGGCTTTCTTGGTGCCGAAGGGGCTGGTGCCGCCGACCATGTAACCCGAGTGGCGGTTGGCGACTTCGGGGTTGCAGGGCACGATGGTTTTCACGCCGATGAGACGGGCGAGGTTCTTGGTCGAGACTTCGCGGTCGCCGTGCATGAGCACGATCAGCGGACGCTTGTTCTCGTCTTCCATGATCAGGGTCTTGATGACGGCATGCTCATCGACGCCCAGCTCGCGGCTGCTGACGGCAGTGCCGCCTTTCTCTTCGTAGTCGTAGAGATGGTCCGTGAAGTCGACCTTGTGGTCGCGCAGTACGCGTACGGCGGTGGTGACGGGGGTTTTGGCGCTCATGCAGCGGTCCATTTGCGGCGAATGAGCAACAACGCCAGCACGGCGCCCAGAAGGGCGAGGGCCATATCCGATTGCGTGTCCCACACGTCGCCCTGTGTGCCGAGGAATTCATCGGCGCCTTGCCCCAGCAGCAGGGCCGAGATCCATTCGATGAGCTCGTAGATGGCCGAGAAGGCCAGCGCGACGCTGACCGACAAGGCGGCCGCCAAACCCGTGCCGCGCACGCGCTCACTGCGCAGCAGGAATTCGCGCATGAACAGCGCCGGGGTGACGCCTTGCAGGAAGTGGCCGATCTTGTCGTAGGGGTTGCGCGACAGCTCGAACAGATCCTGCAGCCAGAAGCCGAAGGGCACGCGGGCATAGGTCCAGGCGCCGCCGACGATCAGCACGATGGCGTGCAGGGTCAGCAGCAACTGCAGCAGGGGCGTGAGCGGAAAGCGCTGCCGCAGCGTCCAGGCCAGCGGCAGCACGATCAGCACCGGGGCGATTTCCAGCCACCAGGTCAGGCGGTCGTGCGGGGCAATGCCCGATGCGAGCAGCGCGGCCAGCACCAGCGCCGTCAGGGCGACGGGCAGGCGCAGGCCGGGGGCGATCAAAGAATCTCCAGCAGCTCGACTTCGAACACCAGAGTGGCGTTCGGCGGGATGACGCCGCCGGCACCGCGCGCGCCGTAGCCCAGCTGGGGCGGGATGACCAGCTTGCGCGTGCCACCGACCTTCATGCCGGCTACGCCTTCATCCCAACCCGCGATGACGCGACGACCACCGAGGGGGAAGCTGAAGGGGTCGTTACGGTCCTTGCTGGAGTCGAACTTGGTGCCGTCAGTGAGCCAGCCGGTGTAGTGCACGACGACGTGGCGGCCAGCCTTGGCGAGCGCGCCGGAACCCAGCACGGAGTCTTCATAGACGAGGCCGGTTTCAGTGGTGATGGGGTTCTGCATGCTCATGTCGAAGGGCTTTTCGACGTCCAGCAGCTCGACTTCGAAAACCAGCGTGGCATTTGGCGGAATGTCGCTGCCGGCGCCCTCTTCGCCATAGGCCAGGTGGGGCGGGATGGTCAGCTTGCGCGTGCCGCCGATCTTCATGCCCTGCACGCCTTCGTCCCAGCCAGCAATCACATGTTGGCGACCCAGAGGGAACGCAAACGGCTCGCCGTGGTCTTTGCTGGAGTCGAACTTTTCGCCCGTGGTGAGCCAGCCTGTGTAGTGCACGACAACGGTGCGACCAGCTTCGGCGACGCGGCCGTCACCGGGGGTGAGATCTTCATAGACAAGGCCGCTGGGCGTGGTGATGGCGTCAGGCATGTAGGTATCCGTATGAAATCAAATGTGGGCAGGGGTTCGCAGGATACCGTGACAGGCAGATCGGCGACAGCCGGAAGGGTGTTCTGGCTGCCGGCATGAGACTATTTCAAGTGTATGCAATATGAATTGTGAGAATGTGTGTCGCATGAGCCTGGCATGTGACAAAAGCGACGGATGGGTGCCCATTTCACTGTCCGCAACTTTAAAACCATGAAATACTTCAAATCTGCCAGTTGATTGATTTATAAGGAAGTCCTGCCATGTTTCAGCATGTCACCCGCCTATTCGTGCCCATTCTGCTCAGTCTGGGTTGCTTTGCGCCGGCCGCCATGGCGGCGACGCCCTTGAAGGGCTGGGTGCTGGAGAACAACGAGTACCCCAACCATCAGGGGATGCTGCGTTTCTTCGAGCTGCTCAAGCAGAAAAGCCAGAGCCGTTTTGAAGGTCAGACCCTGTGGCGGCAGGAGCTGGGCGCACAGAAGGACGTGGTGCCTAAATTTAAAAAAGGTGAAATCGATTTCGCGGTGCTCAGCAACGTGGCGCTGACCGAGGCGGTGCCGGAGATGGAGGTGCTGTCCCTGCCCTTCCTGTTCAGCGATCAGGAGCACATGCTGCGCGTGCTCGATGGCGGTATCGGCATGAGTCTCGAAGAGTCGCTGGCGAAGAAGGGCTACATCGTGCTGGCCTGGTACAACGGCGGTTCGCGCTCCTTTTATTCGCGCAGCAAGCCGCTGCGCTTTTCGACCGACTTCGAGAAGCTGCGCATGCGCGTGGCCAACCGCGAATCCATGATCAGCATGGTCAAGGCCCTGGGCGGCGTGCCGTCCACGATGGCGTTCGACAAGGTCGGTGATGCACTCAAGAACGGCGAGCTGGACGCGGCTGAGAACGACATCCTGTCTTACGAAATTACCGAGCATTACAAGATCGCCCCATGGTTCGTGTTCAGCCACCACAACGTGTTGCCCGAGGCGCTGGTGGTGTTCGACGCAGCGCTGGGCTGCGCTCAGCGATGCCGACAAGGAGCTGGTGCGCACGGCAGCGCGTGAATCGGCGACCTACATGCGCCAGCAGCGCGCGCAGCTCGAAGCCCGCGTCAAGGCGCGGCTGGAGAAAGCCGGCGTCAAGTTCAGCGTGCTCAAGGGCTCGGCCAACTTCGTGGCGCGCATGAAGGACACCTACGCACCGGTGGTCAAGAATCAGGAAGCGACAGACCTGATGATCCGCATCATGTCGGGCAACTGATAGATACGACAAATGCATGTTGTGGTGATGTGGCGCGGTTCGCGCGCCATGCCGTCTTCCGCGTAAACTTGCGGCATGCACGGAACATTCAGACTTGAACTGCTGACGGAACAGGCGACGGGCCAGACCCAGGGTCCGCCCCTGCTGTTCATCCACGGCGCTTTCAGTGGCGCCTGGCAGTGGGCGCCCAACTACCTGCCGTTCTTCGCCAGTCGCGGCTGGGCGGTGCATGCCCTGTCACTGTCAGGCCATGGCGACAGTCGTGGGCACGCAGGCGCAGACAATTTCTCCATCGATGACTATGTGCGTGACCTGCACGATGTCGTCGCGCGCCTGCCGGCCGAGCCGGTGCTCATCGGCCATTCGATGGGCGGCATGGTGGTGCAGAAGTATCTCGAAGAGTCGAGCGCTCCAGCGGCTGTGCTGATGGCGGCGGTGCCGCCGCAGGGTCTGCTGCCGGCTACTTTCGGTCTCGCCATGCAGCGCCCCAACGTGTTGATCGATCTCAATCGTTTGATGAGTGGCGGCGCGCCGCATCTTGCCAGTGTGCGCGAGGGCCTGTTTCACCAGCCCATCGACGACGCGGCGCTGATGGACTTCCTGCAGCACTGCCAGCCCGAGTCCTTGCGCGCGATATGGGACATGAGTCTCTTCAACCTGCCGCGCCCCGCGCGTATGCACCGCCCACCGATGCTGGTAGTCGGCGCTGCTGAAGACCGCATCATTCCGGCCGGCGAGGTCGAGCGCACCGCACAGACATACGGCCTGTCGGCGCATATCTTCCCCGACATGGGACACGCCATGATGCTGGAAGAAAACTGGCGCGGCCCGGCCGAACTCATCGACCGCTGGTTGCGCGAAACCCTTCTTACTTAGCCGGGGCTGGCGTCGGGGCAGAGGCCGCTGGAGCAGGCGCAGGGGCCACGACGGTGGCGGGGAAGGGCACGGGGTTCTCGCTGACTTCGCGCACATTGCGCACGTAGTAGCCCGTGTCGCCGAAGCAGCTGGTCGGCACGCCGACGTGCTGGTCGTAGCTCATGGCGACGCGCTTGCCGACCAGTGCATTGATCTGTTCAGCGACCTTGTCGTCGCGCACCGTGAAAGAGAAGATCTCCGCTGGCTGGCCCGGCAGGTTCACCATGGCGAGGTCACCTTCCCAGGTCTTGCATAGCCAGCCCTTGCGCGAAAACTTCTGCACATAGCCGGCACGTTCGCCATCCGAGTAACTCCAGCTCAGTACCAGCCAGACATAGAGCAGGGACAGCAGCAGCAATGCAACGAGCAGGATGAAGGCAACGCGAACTGACTTGCGGGCGACGGACTGCATCAGGTTTTCGGCCATGGTCGGAGACTCCGATGGAAGCGGGAACGCTGCGCAGTCTAGCGCGTTGCGAGGCACGACAGCATGACAGGCCGTTGCCAGCCCTGGTGCATCAGCCCTGTGGCAGCCCGCGCCGGTACTGCACGGCCTCGGCCACGTGGTTGCTGGCTATGACATCAGCACCCGCTAGATCGGCAATGCTGCGTGCCACACGCAGGGTGCGGTGATAGGCGCGCGCTGACAGGCCCAGCTTGTCGATGGCCTGGCGCAGCAGCGCTTTGGCACGTTCATCAGCAGGGCAGTGCACGTCGATCTCGGCCGATTGCAGATGCGCGTTGAGCTTGCCTTGACGCGCCATCTGGCGTGCCTGCGCGGCGACGACGCGTTCACGCACCACGGCTGTCGATTCACCGACGGGTGCGGACTGCAGGGTGCTGGCGTCCAGCGTGCCGACTTCCAGCGTGAGGTCGATGCGATCAAGCAGTGGGCCGGAGAGTTTGCCGCGATAGCGCGCAACCTGATCGGGCGTGCAACGGCAGACCTTCTGCGGGGGTACGGCACCGAGGCGGCCGCAGGGACAGGGATTCATTGCCGCGACGAGCTGGAAGCGCGCCGGGAAGTCGGCACTGCGTGCCGCACGCGAGACGGTGATCTGGCCGGTCTCCAGCGGCTCGCGCAGGGCTTCGAGCACGCGGCGCTCAAACTCGGGCAATTCATCAAGAAATAAAACGCCGTTGTGAGCGAGCGAGATCTCGCCGGGCTTCGGGTTCATACCGCCACCGACCAGCGCCGCCGCACTCGATGAGTGATGGGGGCTTCTATAGGGGCGCTGCCGCCAGCGTGCCGGATCGAAAGGGCCTTCGAGGGATTGCAGGGCGGCGGATTCCAGGGCCTCTTCTTCAGAAAGAGGCGGCAACAGACCGGGCAGGCGGCTGGCGAGCATGGACTTGCCGGTTCCCGGCGGGCCGTAGAAGAGTGCTGAGTGCAGACCGACGGCGGCGACTTCGAGCATGCGCCGCGCCTGTTGCTGACCACGCACGTCGGCGAGGTCGGGATAGTGCGGCGTGTGTTGCAGGGTCGTTGCTTCGTGGGCCGTTAGCTCGGCAAGACCATTGAAGTGCGCCACCACCTCCAACAGGGTGCGCGCCGGCAGGATGCGCACGCCTTTGACGAGTGCTGCCTCGGCGGCGTTTTCGGCGGGCAGGATCAGGCTGCGGCCGGAGCGTGCCGCACGCCAGGCCATGGCCAGCGCGCCACGCACGGGGCGCAGTTCGCCACTGAGCGAGAGCTCGCCGGCCATTTCGTACTCCGCGAGCTTTGTGCCGCGCATCTGGTCGCTGGCCGCAAGGATGCCCAGCGCGATGGGCAGGTCGAAGCGGCCGCTTTCCTTGGGCAGGTCGGCAGGGGCGAGGTTGACGGTGATGCGACGGTTGCTCGGGAACTCGAACTGGCAGGTCGCCAGTGCGGCGCGTACGCGATCACGCGCTTCCTTGACTTCGGTGTCAGGCAGGCCGACCAGCGAGATGCCGGGCAGGCCGTTGCCGAGATGGACTTCGACCGTGACTTCGGGCGCGTCCATGCCGGCGAGAGCCCGGCTGGTGAGCAGTGCGAGGGACATGCGGCCGAGTGTAGCGACCGTGTCTGGCGAGCTTCGAGCGAATGCCCGTCAGGGCTTGCGAGCTTCGAGCTCGGCGACGCGGGCTTCCAGTGTGGCAAGCCGTTCGCTGGCGCGCTGCAGCAAGGTGCGCTGCACCTCGAATTCTTCGCGCGAGACCAGATCCAGGCGGCTGGCCATGCTGCCGAACAGGGCGCGGGCATTGCGTTCGATGTCGCGTGCCGGGCTGTTGGCGACGAGTTCGGAGAGCTGTTTGCCGAAATCCTGCAGTAGTTGTGTATTGATCATGGCGGAATCCTTGATGGCTGGGAGGGGTGTCCGGCTCCGCCAGCGGCGACTGACGACCGGAATGGGTATGCAAAAAGTTTAGCGCACAGGGCGGGTGCATCCGCGGCCCGTTCCGCCCCGAATTTACGCACCAGATTTGTGCGCCAAAAGCGTGCAAGGCTGCGCGCGAATGCACCAGAGATGCGCCATGCGTTACAAGCATTTGAATTTTATGTGAATTTATTCCCCTCTTCGGGATTGGCACGAAACCCGCTAGACACCCCTGCCTTTTTCCTGATCCTTTTTAGAGGAGTAACCAAATGCGTTTTTCCCGTCTCGCTGCATCCCTGATCGCTGCTGCTGCCTCACTGCCTGCTCTGGCTGAAGATGCACCGTCGCCCGTGACTGGCAACTTCACCGTTGTGTCGGACTATCGTTTCCGCGGCCTGTCGCAGACCTATGGCGGCCCGGCCGTTCAAGGTGGCATTGACTACGCTGGCCCGGTTGGCCTGTATGCCGGTACCTGGCTGTCGAACGTCAGTGGCAACCAGTACCTGAATGGTTCAGGCCTGGAATGGGACATCTACGGCGGCTGGAAGAAGAGTTTCGGCGACTTCACCCTCGATCTTGGCACGTTGTTCTATTACTACCCGAACGCCCACGCCAACAACACGGCCTACACCAAGTATGACAACCATGAGGTTTATGTCGGTACGTCGTACAAGTGGGTCAGTTTCAAGATGTCCTACACGCTGACCAACTTCTTCGGCACCAACAAGGACACTTACGGTGGTGGTTGCCAGAAGACCGATGCCGGCTATGGCAAGAAGGCAGACGAGTGCTTCGGTAGCGATCCCGGCAAGTCGACCGGCTCAACCTACTGGGATCTGACGGCTAATATCCCCGTCACTGACAAGCTGACTGTCAACACCCACGTCGGCCGTCAGATCGTTCGGAACTACGGTTTCCTGAACTACAGCGACTACAAGCTGGGCCTGACCTATGACCTGAGTGGCTGGGCTGTTGGCGGTGCTGTCATCGGCACCACTGCTGACAAGGGCTGGTACTACGCCTGCGACTCCAGCTCTCCCGCTACCCGTTGCCGCAAGATCGGTGAGCCGACCTTCGTCGTCTCGGTCGGCAAGACGTTCTGATTTTTTCATCTAGCGGGGCGGCTGTTCTGGCCGCCCCATAACAGGAGCTGCCATGAAATTCGTAACAGCCATCATCAAGCCCTTCAAGCTGGACGAAGTGCGTGAAGCACTCTCGGCTATCGGCGTGCAGGGTGTCACCGTGACCGAGGTCAAGGGTTTCGGTCGTCAAAAGGGTCACACCGAGCTTTACCGTGGTGCAGAGTACGTCGTCGACTTCCTGCCCAAGGTGAAGATCGAAGTGGCCATTGCCGACGATCTGCTCGACCAGGTCATCGAAGCCATCGAGAAGGCAGCCAACACCGGCAAGATCGGTGATGGCAAGATTTTCGTCTTCGACCTGCAGCAAGCCATCCGCATCCGCACCGGTGAAACCGGTGGTGACGCACTCTGATCAACAAGAGAGACGAGAAAATGAAAAACTTTTTTGCGATTGTGCTGACGGCTCTGGCTGTCACGCTGTCCGGCGGGGTTTCCGCCCAGGACGCAAGCGCCCCTGCCGCTGCTGCGGCTGAAGCTTCTGCACCGGCTGCCGCCGCGACTGCAGCACCTGCTGCCGCCGAAGCATCGGCCCCGGCCGCTGCGGCACCCGCTCCGGTTGCCAGCAAGCCTGACAATGCCTGGCTGATCGTTGCCACGGCCTTCGTCATCCTGATGTCCATCCCCGGCCTGGCCCTGTTCTACGGTGGCCTCGTGCGCACCAAGAACGCCCTGTCGGTGCTGATGCAGGTCTTCGTGATCTTCGCGCTGATCTCGGTCCTGTGGGTCGTGTATGGCTACTCGCTGACCTTCGGTGGTGCGGGCAGCTACTTCGGCGACTTCGGCAAGCTCTTCCTGTCCGGCATGACGCCTGATTCGGCAGCTGCGACCTGGAGCAAGGGTGTGTTCATCTCCGAAATGATCTACGTGGCCTTCCAGGGCGCGTTCGCAGCCATCACCGTGGCGCTGATCATCGGTGCCTTCGCTGAGCGCATCAAGTTCTCGGCCCTGCTGATCTTCGCGATCATCTGGTTCACGTTCAGCTACATCCCGATGGCCCACATGGTCTGGTTCTGGGCGGGTCCGGATGCCTACACCGACGCGGCTGCTGCAACGGCTGCCGGTGCTCAGGCTGGCCTGATGTTCCAGTGGGGCGCGCTCGACTTCGCCGGCGGCACCGTGGTGCACATCAACGCCGCTGTCGCAGGTCTGGTCGGTGCCTTCCTGGTGGGCAAGCGTATCGGCTTCGGCAAGGAATCGATGGCGCCGCATAGCCTGACGCTGACCATGATCGGTGCCTCGCTGCTGTGGTTCGGCTGGTTCGGCTTCAACGCCGGTTCGGCTCTGGAAGCCAACGGTGTTGCTGCGCTGGCCTTCCTGAACACCTGGGTCGCTACCGCTGCCGCCACCATGAGCTGGCTGCTGGCCGAGTGGATGCTCAAGGGCAAGCCCTCGATGCTGGGCGCTGCTTCGGGCGCCGTCGCGGGTCTGGTTGCCATCACCCCGGCTTGCGGCTTCGTCGGTGTGGTCGGTGCCATCATCATCGGCCTGCTGGCTGGTGTGGCCTGCCTGTGGGGCGTCAATGGCCTCAAGCGCATGCTGGGTGCCGATGACGCGCTCGACGTGTTCGGTGTCCACGGCGTGGGCGGTATCCTCGGCGCCATCCTGACCGGCGTGTTCGCAGCCCCCTCGCTGGGTGGCGTGGGCATCTGGGACTACGTCGCCAACGGTGTTGCTCCTGACTACTCGATCGCCGGCCAGGTCTGGATCCAGCTGAAGGCCGTGCTCCTGACCATCGTCTGGTCGGGTGTGGTGTCCCTCGTGGCCTACAAGCTGGTCGACATGTTCATCGGCCTGCGTGTGCCGGAAGACGAAGAGCGCGAAGGTCTGGACATCTCCAGCCACGGCGAATCGGCTTACCACTACTGATGTGATCAGGGTTCGCGCAAGCGGATTCTTTCAGGGCGCCCCACGGGGCGCCCTTTTTCATGGGCCTCGTCAGCCCGCAGCGAGCAAGGCGATAATCGGGCACTGATTCCAGCGCACCTGCCGCCATGCCCGCCAACGAAGACGACTACCTCGAACGCATCCTCAACGCCCGCGTCTATGAAGCGGCGGTCGAAACGCCCCTTGATGCCGCAGCCAACCTGTCGCGCCGCATGGGGCATCACATCTGGCTCAAGCGCGAAGACCTGCAGCCGGTGTTCTCTTTCAAGCTGCGCGGCGCCTACAACAAGATGGCGCAACTCTCGGCGGAGCAACTCGCACGTGGCGTGATCTGCGCTTCAGCGGGCAATCATGCGCAGGGCGTCGCATTGTCAGCGCAGAAGCTGGGTTGCCGCGCGGTCATCGTCATGCCCACCACCACGCCGCTCATCAAGATCGATGCTGTACGCACGCGCGGTGGCGAGGTTGTGCTGCATGGCGAGAGCTATGACCAGGCCTATGCCCATGCGCGCGAACTGGAGGCCGCCCAGGGGCTGACCTTTGTGCATCCCTTCGATGACCCCGATGTCATTGCGGGCCAGGGCACCATCGGCATGGAAATCCTGCGCCAGCATCCGCGCAAGCTTGATGCCGTCTTCTGCGCTGTTGGTGGTGGCGGTCTGCTGGCCGGCGTGGCGGCCTACATCAAGCGTCTGCGTCCTGACACCTTGTTGATCGGTGTCGAAGCAGATGACGCTGACGCCATGGCGCAGTCACTGGCCGCCGGGCAGCGTGTTGCGCTGACACAGGTGGGCTTGTTTGCCGACGGTGCAGCAGTCAAGCTGGTCGGTGAAGAGAGCTTCCGGCTGTGCCAGAAGTATGTCGACGCCGTCATCCGCGTCGACAACGATGCCATTTGTGCCGCGATCAAGGATGTGTTCGAAGACACGCGCTCCATTCTCGAACCGGCCGGCGCGCTGGCACTGGCAGGTGCCAAGCTCTGGCTGGCGCAGCAGGATCAGCCACGCAGCGTGGTGGCAGTGGCCAGCGGCGCCAACATGAACTTCGACCGCTTGCGTTTCGTCGCCGAGCGCGCGGAGCTGGGCGAGCAACGCGAGGCCGTACTCGCTGTGACCATCCCCGAGCAGCCCGGCAGCTTCAAGGCCTTCTGTGCCCAGCTGGGCGGGCGCAACGTCACCGAATTCAACTACCGCTACAACGACATTTCACAAGCCCACATCTTCGTCGGCGTGGCGATTGCGCACCGGGGCGAGGCGACGCAGCTGGTCGATGCGCTCGCCGCACATGGCCTGCCGGCTGTGGACCTGACCGACGACGAGATGGCCAAGTCGCACATCCGCTACATGGTGGGCGGCCGTACGCCGCTGGCGAATGACGAGCGGATCTACCGCTTCATCTTTCCCGAGCGTCCCGGCGCCTTGCTGGGCTTTCTCGACAAGCTGCGTTCGGACTGGAACATCAGCCTCTTCCACTATCGCAATCACGGCGCCGATTTCGGCCGTGTGCTGATCGGCCTGCAGGTGCCGCCCGATGACGCGCCGGCGTTCGAGGCCTTCCTGCAACGCGTGGGCTACGAATGCGTGGAGGAAACGAACAACCCGGCCTACCGGTTGTTCCTGGGCTGAGTCCCTGGCGCGGCGCAGTGCGGGTGTGCTGCGCCGGTCAGGAGCACATCAGGTGGGGAAGCCGCCGCTGCGTGCGCTGCTCAGCATGTCATGCACCTCGCCAGTCATGACCGCGAGATAAGCGATGAGGCCGATGTACAGCAGGCCGTATTCCAGGCGCTTGGCCAGCGGCACTTCGAAGTAATGATCAACCTCGTGGCGCGTTTTCCAGGCGCTCCAGAGCTGCGGGGCTGCCAACAGCGTCATCAGCAGAAGGGCCGGGCTGGGATTCCACAGCAGCAGGCCACCCAGTACAGGGACGCCGATGAACCAGATCTTGCGAGAGATGGCTGCGGTGACGCGGCCACCGTCGAAGAGCGGGACGGGCAGGAGGTTGAGCAGGTTCAGGAAGAAGCCGGAATACGCCACGGCCAGCAGCAAGGGACTGTTCTGGTCGCGCGCGAAGAAATAGCAGACCAGTGCGGCGAGTGTGCCGGCCAATGGGCCGGCGATGCCGACATAGGCTTCGGTCTCTGCATCGTGCGGCATACGGCCCAGTTGCGTCCATGCGCCGATGAAGGGGATGAAGGTCGGCAAGCCGACCGGCAGCCCTCGCTGGCGAGCGGCGATGAAGTGCCCCATCTCGTGCAGGAACATCATCGCCACGAAGCCGACCGCATAGCCCCAGCCAAAGATCCACGCATACAGCACGACGGACACCAGCATGCTGCCCCCGGTCATGAGCAGCTTGCCGAGCTTGGCACCGTTGAGCAGCAGGAACAGCAGCTTGATCATGTCGCGCGCCTCAGGCCTCGTCGTTCTTGCCGAAAAACTTCTTCGCGCCGGCGCCCAGTGCCACCACGCCAATCAACACCAGCTTCCAGGCCTTCAGCAGGAAGGCGCCGACAACGGCCAGCAGGCCCAGCTTCTTGGCGGCAAGGCCACCGACCAGCGCGGCCAGTCCGTACTCGGCGACCTTGTCAGTGTCGGCGTTGAAGTCTTCGTAGCGTTTGCCTTCGTTGAAGTTCACCGCGGCCAGCAGTTCGCGCGCCTGTGGCTTCTGTGCTTCGATTTCCTTCAGGCCGGTGACGAGGTTCAGCGTCAGGTAGCCTTCGCGGCCGAGCACGTAGGTGTTGTAGTTGATGCCTTGCTCGCTGTCGGCCGGGGCGCCCTTGGTGCGTGACGAAATGGACCAGATCAGGCGATGCGTGCCGGCGTCATAGCCGGGCTTTTCCACCCAGCCAATGATGTCCATCTCGGGCAGGCCGCGCGCTGCGCGGTCCTTGTTGCCTTCGGTCGTGCCTTCGCGGATGTTCTGCAGCAAGTCGTCCGCATTCCAGGTCTTGGCGTCTTCGTCCTTGATGTAGCCGGACTTCTCGAAGTCCACGGTCACGAAGCCTTCGATCTTGTCGCCGACGATGACGCCAATGAAGCGCGCGTCGGTATGGTTGCCCATGGCATGCATCCAGCGAGCGGCTTCGGCCTTGGGGACGAAGGCATAACCGGCGGGCAGCTTGAGCTTGGCCTGGTCGGTGAGCGGGATCTCTACCGGGCCCGGCTGCAGCGCCTTGCGTACGGCGGTGACGGCCACTTCCATTTCGTTCTGCTGGGCATCCGGCTTCGCGGCGTCCTGCGCGAATGCCGGGCCGGCAAATAGAAGTTGGGCGGCAAAGGCCGCGCTGACGAGCTGCTTCATCCAGGCTGTCTTCATGGGTTCCCCGATTCGAGTAGGTATGGCGGCCGAAGCGGTCGGCCGGCTGGGCTCCTGCCCCCGCAGGAAGCCTATGCGAGCAGTGTGAAAGTACTGCAGGCAGGGCATTCGCGGCTTGGCCGGATTTGCGCTGGATCAAGCTTTGCGATTGCCTGAGGCGAGAGCATAGCGTCTTTCATCATGAAGGCTGGCTATGACCGCCGCGATCCCCGTGCTCACACACACACTCCCCAATCTGATGTTGCGTGGCCGTCCCCTCCTGCCCGTCGTACAAGGCGGCATGGGCGTCGGCGTCTCTGCCCACCGCCTTGCCGGCACCGTTGCTTCGCTGGGCGGGCTGGGCACCATTGCCAGTGTCGATCTGCGCCGCCTGCATGCCGATCTCATGGCGCGCACCGAGGGCGCGACGCGTGAGCTCATCGAGGCCGCCAACCTCGAAGCGCTGGATCGCGAGGTACGGGCTGCGCTGGAGCTGGCGCGCGGCGCCGGTGCGGTGGCGGTGAACGTCATGCGTGCCGTCAGTCAGTATGCGGATTACGTGCGCCAGGCTTGCCGTTCCGGTGCCAACGCCATTGTCATGGGGGCTGGCTTGCCGCTGGATTTGCCAGAGCTGGTGTCGGAGTTCAAGGACGTGGCGCTGATCCCCATCCTGTCCGATGCGCGCGGCCTGTCGCTGGTCGTCAAACGCTGGATGCGCAAAGGGCGTTTGCCCGATGCCGTGGTGCTGGAGCACCCGGGCTGGGCGGGCGGTCACCTTGGCGCGGCAAACGTTGGCGACACCACCAACCAGCGTTTCGATATGGAAACCGTGCTGCCCGAGTGCGTGCAGGCGCTCGAACAGCTGGGACTGAAGCCGGGCGAGGTCCCCCTCATCGCAGCGGGTGGCGTGAACTCGCATGAACGTATCCGCGAATTGATGGCACTGGGCGCATCGGCCGTGCAGGTGGGTACGGCTTTCGCCGTGACCGAAGAGGGCGATGCCGACATCGAGTTCAAGCATGTGCTGGCCAACGCGAAGCCCGAAGACATCGTCGAATTCATGAGCGTGGCCGGCTTGCCGGCGCGTGCCGTCAATACGCCCTGGTTGTCGCGTTACCTGCAGCGCGAAACGAAGCTGCAGGCGGCCGCAGAACGCACGACCGATGCCGAGCGCAATTGCTCGCAGCGCTGGGATTGTCTGATCCAGTGCGGCTTGCGTGATCGTCTGCCCAAGGCTGGCCAGTTCTGCATCGACAAGCACCTTGCCGCGGCTTGCCATGGTGACGTGAAGAACGGCCTGTTCTTCCGCGGCAAGGGCAGCCTGCCCTTCGGTAACGAAATCCGCCCGGTGCGTGATGTGCTGGAGTTCCTGTTGCGCGCGCCGCAGGCGCTGGGCTTGCCCCTGGCCAAGGCAGCACGGCCAGCTTGAGTCGCATCCACAAACAACAACGGCGCCCACGGGCGCCGTTGTTGTGTGTGTTCATGCCTCAGTGTTCGAAGGGGTCTTCGCGGTCCAGCGCGTCGCGCTGGCGGTCGACGAATTCCTGCGTCGAATCGATGCCGCGCAGTTGCAGGATGGTGTTGCGCACGGCGGCTTCGAGCAGCACAGCAAGGTTGCGGCCGGCCGCCACGGGCAACACGATGCGGCGTACGCCGACGCCCAGCACGTCCTGCTCTTCGTCGTCGAGCGTCAGGCGCAGCGGTTCGTCCTGCACGCTGCGCTTCTGCAGATGCACGATGAGGCGCAGGCGCATCTTGCGGCGGCAGGCCGTCTCGCCAAAGATGGTGCGGATGTTGAGGATGCCCAGCCCGCGCACTTCGAGGAAGTCCTTGAGCATCTCCGGGCAACGTCCTTCGAGCACGCCGGAAGCGATGCGCGAGATTTCGACCACGTCGTCGGCAACAAGGCCATGGCCGCGCGAGATGAGTTCCAGCGCGAGCTCGGACTTGCCGGCACCCGAGTCGCCCGTAACCAGCACGCCGAGACCCAGCACGTCCATGAACACGCCGTGCAGCGAGACGCGTTCGGCAAGGCGACGCGACAGGAAGGAGCGCAGCACTTCGATGACGCGTGCGGATTCGAGCGGCGAAGCCAGTACGGGCACTCCGACGTCTTCGCAGTTGCGGCGGATGATGTCGGGCACCTCGCAATCGTCGGCGACGATAATGGCCGGCGGCGGTGCGGCGAGAATGGCCAGCAGGTGGTGTTCGAGCTTGTCCTTGGCCTGGCGGCGCGCCCAGGCGAATTCGGTTTCGCCGATGACCTGCAGGCGCGTGGGGTGGATCAGGTTGAGGTGGCCGACGAGATCGGCCGCCCACACGCGGTCATCGTGAACGGTGATGTAGGTGTCGAGCCGGCCAGCGACGTGACGCAGGCGCAGCGCGGCCCGATTGGCCTCAAACAGCTGGGCGACGCTGGTTCGCCGCATTGGCGTTCCACTCGGCAAAGAGGCTGTGCAGGGCGTGCGCGTCGGTGGCTTCCGTCAGGGCATCGCGGAATTCGCGGTCGCTGAACATGGTGGCGAGCTCGGACAGCAACTGCAGATGCGCCTCGTTGGCCTGTTCGGGCACCAGCATGATGAAGATGAGGCCGACGGGTTTGGCGTCGGGTGCGTCGAAATTGATCGCTTCGGCCATGCGCACAAAGGCGCCCAGCGGCGACTTGAGGCCCTTGATGCGACCGTGCGGGATGGCAACGCCTTGCCCCAGCCCGGTCGAGCAGAGTTTTTCGCGCTGGGCCAGCGCATCGGTCACCAGCTTGCTGGAGACGCCGGCCTGGCGTTCGAACATGACGCCGGCGGACTCGAACACTGTCTGCTTGTCGCTGGCAGCAAAGTCGATGACAACATTGGCAGCAGGCAGGATCTTGGAGATCAGGTTCATTGCAGGTAGTACGGGCGCATTGGCGCCTGGGTATTCCAGGGAATTGGCGAGAGGGGGGAAAGTGTGCCTGATCGGACAGGCAGCGTCGAGATGAACGAGGGGTTTGTGTTGACCCGGCCCTCTCCCGGTCCGGGAGAGAGCCGTCGCGAGGGCTCAGCCTTCGGCTGTCTGCTGGTGCTTGATGGCGTCGCGGCTATGGTCGGACGACTTTTCCTTGTGCTTGACTACCTGGCGATCGAGCTTGTCGATCATGCTGTCAATGGCGGCGTACAGGTCTTCGTTACTGCTTTCCACGAAGATGTCCTTACCGCGGACATGAACCGTAACTTCGGCCTTCTGCTTGAGCTTTTCAACAGACAGGATGACGTGGGTCGCAGTCACATGGTCGAAGTGACGGATCACTCTGTCTAGCTTGCCTGTGACGTATTCGCGGATTGCGGGCGTCACATCGAGATGGTGGCCGGTGATATTCAGGTTCATAAGCGAACTCCTAGATCGTTTTGCGCTGACTGACCGGCGGAATATTGAGTGACTCGCGGTACTTCGCGATGGTTCTGCGAGCCACCACGATACCCTGCTGGCCCAACATCTCGGCAATCTTTGCGTCCGACAGCGGTTTTTTGCCGTCTTCCCCTGCGACCATCTGGCGAATCAGCGCGCGAATCGCCGTGGCGGAGCAGGCACCGCCCGTGTCCGTAAACACGTGACTGCCGAAGAAATACTTCAGTTCATAAATCCCACGCGTCGAGGCCAGATATTTCTGTGTGGTGACCCGCGACACCGTGGACTCGTGCAACTCCAGCTCTTCGGCAATCTCCCTCAGGGTCAGGGGCCGCATGGCCACTTCACCATGGTCGAAGAACTGGCGCTGTCTTTCAACGATAGCCTGCGACACGCGCAGGATCGTGTCAAATCTTTGCTGGACGTTCTTTATCAGCCATTTTGCCTCTTGCAGTTGCGTGGACAGCGAGCCACTGATGCCACGGTTCTGATGAAGGATATCGGCGTAAACACGGTGAATCCTGAGCTTGGGCATGGCCTCGGGGTTCAGGTTAGCCGTCCAGGCGCCACGGTACTTGCGCACGATCACGTCCGGCACGATGTAACGCGCTTCCAGCGGCGCAAACTGGGCGCCTGGGTGCGGGTTGAGGCTGCAGATGAGTTCGTGCGCAGCGCGCAGGCCATCGTCGTCGCAGCCCAGGCGGCGGCGGATCTTGACGAAGTCGCGCGCGGCGAGCTGTTCGAGGCAGTGCTCGACGATGCCCATGGCCAGATCGCGCGTGGGGGTCTTGTCACGCGCCTTCAGTTGTAGCAGCAGGCATTCCTGCAGGCTGCGCGCACCGATGCCGACCGGGTCGAAGTGCTGCACATGGCGCAGGGCGGTGACCAGCTCTTCGATTTCGACTTCCCATTCTTCGGGAATCAGGGGCAGCAGGTCTTCAAGTGCTTGCGCCAGCATGCCGTCGTCTTCGAGCGCCTCGATGATGAGGCGGATCAGGGCGCGGTCGCGGTCCGAGAAGGGCATCAGCGCCAGCTGGTGCTCCAGGTGGTCGCGCAGGCTGGTGGTCGCAGCCTGGAATTCCTGGAAGTCGCTGTCGTCGTCGCTGTCGTTGTTGCCGGAGCCACTACCCGAGGCTTCGGCGCGCCACTCGGCAGCCTCGCCGATGTCGTCGTCCGACACCGAGTCGTAGGCCTCGGTGATGGTGTCGGGCATCTCGACCGTGGTTTGCGGCTCAAAGTCCTCTTCGCCATTGGCGTGGCGGTCCGACAGCTCGCTGGCGGCCGTAGCGGCTTCTGCGGTAGGCAGATCCTGCATCGGGGCTGCGTCCTCGCCATCTTCGGCGCCGTCGCGTTCGAGCAGGGGGTTCTCGAGCAGCATGCGCTCGATCTCGGTGTTGAGCTCCAGGGTGGACAGCTGCAGCAGCTTGATTGACTGCTGGAGTTGCGGCGTAAGCGCTAGCTGTTGAGAGAGGCGTAACTGGAGCGAAGGCTTCATGACTTGATGATGCGGGATTTACAGCCGGAAATGTTCACCCAGATAGATCTGGCGAACCTGGTCATTCTGCACGATCTCGTTCGGACGCCCGCCCGCCAGCACTTCGCCGGCATTGATGATCCAGGCGTGGTCGCAGATACCGAGGGTTTCGCGCACGTTGTGGTCGGTGATCAGCACACCGATGCCGCGTGCCTTGAGGTAGCCGATGATCTTCTGGATATCGATCACTGCGATGGGGTCGACGCCGGCAAAGGGCTCATCGAGCAGGATCAGCTTGGGATTGGTGGCAAGTGCGCGGGCAATCTCGACGCGGCGGCGTTCGCCACCCGACAGTGAGATTGCGTTGGCGTCGCGCAGGTGGCCGATGTTGAGCTCGTCGAGCAGCTCGTCCAGGCGCCGACGCTGTTCGTCCTTGTCGAGCTTCTGCAATTCGAGGACGGCGAGGATGTTCTCCGTCACCGTCAGCTTGCGGAACACCGAGTTTTCCTGCGGCAGGTAGGACAGGCCCAGCTGCGCACGGCGGTGCATCGGCAAGTGGGTGATGTCGGTGCTGTTCAGGTGGATGCGTCCGCCATCGGCCTTGACCAGGCCCACGATGGTGTAGAAACAGGTTGTCTTGCCGGCGCCATTGGGGCCCAGCAAACCGACGACTTCACCGCCACCGACTTGGAAGGACACGTCCTTGACCACGGTGCGCGACTTGTAACGTTTGCGGACGCCTTCAACCTTCAACAGACTCATGCACCGGATCTTTCAGCAACTTGCGGATCACGTCCGCCGAAAAGCCGCGCGACTGAAGGAAGCGGGCCTGTTTTGCCCACTCTTTCGCATCCACAGGCGGCTGCCCGAACTTCTTATTCCACACGCTGCGTGCACGTGTCAGCTCATCGTCAACCAGCACCTCACCCAGCGCGGTACTGGCCAGCTCGCCATCTACCCCGCGGTCGCCCAGTTCGCGCCGGATGCGCGCTGCACCGAATTTGCCTGCACGCGAACGTACAAAGCTTTCGGCAAAGCGTTCGTCCGACTGAAGCCCGGTTTCGGCCATGCGATCCAGCACCGCCTCCACGTCGTCACCGTCTTCCGCCTTGGCCTGCAGCTTGCGCTGCAGCTCCTTGCGTGAGTGCTCGCGGGTGGCGAGCAGGCGCAAGGCGGTGGATTTGAGCGAGGGGGTGGCGGGCTTCTTCATGACCATACCGCCGGACTTCTTACGCGTCGGCTACCTGCATGGCGGCCACACCCACGGCTTCACGGATCTTGTTTTCGATCTCGCGCGCCATGTCCGGATGCTCACGCAGGAATTCACGGGCGTTGTCCTTGCCCTGACCGATCTTCTCGCCGTTGTAGGCGTACCAGGCGCCGCTCTTGTTGACGAACTTGTGATCGACGCCCATATCGACGATCTCGCCTTCGCGCGAGATGCCTTCGCCGTAAAGGATGTCGAAATGCGCTTCCTTGAACGGGGGCGAGACCTTGTTCTTGACGACCTTGACCTTGGTTTCGGAGCCGACGACTTCGTCGCCCTTCTTGATCGTGCCGGTGCGGCGGATGTCGAGGCGCACGGAAGCGTAGAACTTGAGCGCGTTACCGCCCGTGGTGGTTTCCGGGCTGCCGAACATCACACCGATCTTCATGCGGATCTGGTTGATGAAGATGACCAGGGTGTTGGTGCGCTTGATGTTGGCGGTCAGCTTGCGCAGCGCTTGCGACATCAGGCGGGCTTGCAGGCCCGGCAGCTGGTCACCCATCTCGCCTTCGATTTCGGCCTTGGGCGTCAGCGCAGCGACCGAGTCGATCACGACCATGTCCACGCCGCCCGAACGCACCAGCATGTCGGCGATTTCCAGTGCCTGTTCGCCCGTGTCCGGTTGCGAAATCAGCAGATCGCCAACATTGACCCCCAGTTTTTGCGCATAGGTCACGTCCAGCGCGTGTTCGGCGTCGATGAAGGCGGCCGTGCCGCCCAGCTTCTGCAGCTCGGCGATGACCTGCAGGGTCAGGGTGGTTTTACCCGAGGATTCCGGGCCATAGATTTCGACCACGCGGCCGCGCGGCAGGCCGCCAATGCCCAGTGCAATGTCGAGGCCCAGCGAGCCGGTGGAGATGGCCTGGATGTCGGAGACGACTTCGCCGTCCCCCAGCCGCATGATGGAACCCTTGCCGAACTGCTTCTCGATCTGTGCCAATGCGGCGGCCAGGGCTTTTGACTTGTTGTCGTCCATTTCAATCCTCAATGTCTGCAGTGACGGGCGCTCGCGGAAATTATGGCATAGACCTTGCGTATGGCGTGCCGCGTTTCACGGCAGACCGGATAAATCCGGTGAACAATTGGAAATACTTCAGCGCTGGCGCGGGTTGCGCGAATCGTAGAAGATGAAGGACTAAGCAGGATCCGGCCATTCCGGCCCATTGACGAACGACTCCATGAGGGCGACGCGGCGGCAACGCTGGGTCGGAAGTAATGCAAGTACAAAGAACAGCCTGGTCCGCCTTGCTGGCGTTGACACTGGCCGCGTGTGGTTCCGGTAACAAGAACGAGGGGGAAAAGGCGGCGCAAGGCGCGTCCGCCGAGGCAAGCGCACCGGCAAGCCAGAGCGGTCCCGCCGCAGGCGGCGATCGCGGCGCGCGGCCGCAAGCGGTCACGACGGTCAAGTCGCGCATCGAGTCCGTGCCGGTCGTACTGTCGGCTCAGGGCAACGTGCTGCCCATCGACGAAGTCGATGTGCGCACGCAGAAAACCGGCACGGTCGCCGAGATCCACGTGCGCGAAGGCCAGGAGGTTGGTCGTGGCGCGCTGCTGTTCTCGCTGGACGACCGCGAGGACGTCGCCAACGTGCGCAAGGCCGAGGCCACCCTGGCCGGCACGCAGGCGCAGATCGTCATCGCCGAACGCGAGCTGGCGCGCAACACCGACCTGTTCAACCAGAAGTTCGTCTCCAGCGCGACCGTGGATACCTCGCGCAACAAGCTGGAAACCCTGCAATCGACGCTGGAGCAGAATCGCGCCGCGCTGGAGCAGGTCAAGGTCGTGCTGTCCTACAGCAAGATCAAGGCGCCTTTCGCCGGCCGCGTCGGCCGCATCGACGTGCGTCCCGGTTCGCTGGTGCAGGCCAATGCCACGACGGCCATGGTCAAGATCACGCGACTGGACCCGATCGCCGTCAGCTTCTCCCTGCCCGAACGTGATCTGACCCGTTTGCAGGCTGCGCTCGACAAGGGCACGGTGCCGGTGCAGGTCGATGTGCCGGGCCAGCGTGACGAGTCGGTCAAGGGCCGCGTCATCTTCGTCGAGAGCACGGTGGACAAGATCTCCGGCACCATCGGCGTGAAGGCCGAGGTGTCGAACAGTGGCCGCAAGCTGTGGCCCGGCCAGTACGTCACCGTGCGCGCCAGCGCCGGCATGATCGACGATGCGCTGGTGCTGCCGCCGCAGGCCATCGTAAACGGGCCGAACAACCGCTTCGTCTACATCGTCAATGAAGACATGACGGTCAAGCAGCAGCCCGTCGATCTCGTGCGCATCGCTGGCCGCAATGCCATCGTCAAGGGCATCGATCCGGACGTGAAGGTGGTGCTGGAAGGCGCTGCCAACTTGCGCCCGGGTAGCAAGGTTTTCGAGGTCAAGGGCAATGGCGAACGCGGCGGAGGTCGCCGTGGCGGCGGTGACCAGTCGGGCCCGGCAGCTGAGGGCAAGGGCGGCGACAAGGCTGGCGGTGAAAAATCCGGTGGCGAAAAGGCAGACGCAGACAAAGCCGGCGGCAAACCCGCAGGTGAGAAATCGACAGGCAAACCCGCCGCCAGTGGCGACAAGGCCGCAGCCAAACCAGCCGGCAAGGGCATCGTGATTCCCGAGGGTTTTACGCCGCGTGACCCCGAGCGCTTTGCCGGCCTGAGCGACGAGGAAAAACTGAAGGTCATCGAACGCTGGCGTGAGCGCCGCGCTGCGGGAGGCGGGCAATGAAACTGGCTGAACACGCGATCGATCGCCCGGTAGCCACGACCCTGTTGTGGCTGGCCATCATCATTGGCGGCTGGATCGCCATGTTCAAGCTGCCGATCTCGGCACTGCCTTCCTTCAACCAGCCCACCATCAACGTCAACGCCCAGCTCTCGGGGGCCAGTCCCGAGACCATGGCGGCTTCGGTCGCCACTGTGCTGGAGCGCCAGTTCTCGACCATCGCCGGCTTGCGGACGATGACCTCGACGAATACTTTGGGCAGCACCAACCTGACGCTGGAATTCGACCCCGCGCGCAACATCGACGATGCGGCGGTTGACGTGCAGGCCGCATTGTTCCGCGCCAGCCGCCAGCTGCCGTCCGAAATGACGACGCAGCCGGTCTACCGCAAGGTCAACCCGGCAGACGATCCCATCCTTTTCATCGCGCTGAGCTCGCCGTCCATGCCCATGGACAAGCTCAACGAATACGCTGACAACGTCATTTCGCCGACCCTGTCGACGCTCAACGGTGTCGCCCAGGTCAACATCAATGGCCAGAAGCGCTTCGCCGTACGCGTCAAGGCCGACCCGGAAAAACTCGCCGCGCACGATCTCACGCTGGCCGAGCTGGCCTCTGCGCTCAAGGCCTTCAACGGCAATTCGCCGGTCGGTTCGCTCGAAGGCCCGCGTCAGGCGCTGGTCATCAATGCCAACGAATCGCTGAAGAACGCCGCCGAGTTCTCGCGCAGCATCGTCGCCGTCAAGAACGGCCTGCCGGTGCGCCTGTCGGACGTCGCTCAGGTCGAAGACAGTGTCGAAAACCTGCGCACGGCCGCGTGGGTGAATGGCGAGCGCGCCATCACCCTGTCGGTGTTGCGCCAGCCTGACGCCAACACGGTGGCGGTGGTCAACGAAGTGCGTGCCGCCCTGCCCAGGCTGCAGGAGCAGCTGCCGGCCTCGATCGACATGAAGCCGATCAACGACCGCTCGATCTCGATCCGCGAGTCGATCCACGACGTCGGCCTGACCATGCTGCTGACCATCGCGTTGGTGGTGCTGGTGATCCTGATGTTCCTGCGTCGCCTGTCTGCGACGCTGATACCGTCCGTGTCGGTGCCGGCTTCGCTGCTGGGCACCTTCGGCCTGATGCTGTGGTTCGGCTATTCGCTCAACAACATCTCGCTGATGGGCCTCACCATCGCCATCGGTCTTGTCGTCGACGATGCCATCGTGGTGCTGGAAAACATCGTCCGCTACGTCGAGCAGGGCATCAAGCCGTATCAGGCCGCGGTGCGTGGTGCGCGTGAAGTGGGCTTCACGGTCATCTCGATCTCGATCTCGCTGGTGGCGGTGTTCATCCCCATCTTCTTCATGCCCGGCACCATCGGCCTGATGTTCCACGAGTTCGCGGCGGTGGTGTCGATCTCCATCCTCGTGTCCGGCGCCGTGGCGCTGACGCTGATCCCGATGCTTGCTGCACGCTTCGTCAAGCACCATGACACCAGCGTGCCTGATCCGGCATGGAGTCGCTTCTTCGAGAAGGGCTTCGACGCGGTGCTGGGGGCTTATCGCAAGAGCCTGTTGGTGACCCTGAAACTGCGCTGGGCCATGCTGCTGGTGGCGCTGGCGACCTTTGCCGGCACGGCGTTGCTCTACAACGCGCTGCCCAAGGGCTTCTTCCCGGAAGAAGACATCGGCCAGGTGCGCGTCAACATCCAGGCTGGTGCCGACATCTCGTGGCAGGCCATGCGCGAAGTGCATGAACAGGTGCAGGCCCGTGTGCTGAAGAGTCCGCACATCAACCAGGCCATCTCCAACTCCGGTGGCGGCTTCGGTGGTGGCACGACCAACCGCAGCACCATGTTCCTGATGCTCAAGCCGCTGGGTCAGCGCCCGGCGATGAAGACCGTGCTCGAAGACCTGCGCAAGCTCACGGGCGGCATGCCCGGCGTGCAGGTCAGCTTCACGCCGGTGCAGAACCTGCGCATCGGTGGTCGTGCAGCCAATGCGCGCTTCCAGTACACGCTGCAGTCGGTCGATTTCGACAAGCTCGTCGAGTGGAGCGAGCGCCTGCAACGTGGGCTGCGCGAATCGGCGATGCTCAAGGACATCAGCAGCGATGCGGACCGCCGCGGCCTGCAGGCCAAGGTGGTGGTGGACCGTGACCGTGCGCAGGCCATGGGCGTCGAGATGCAGACCATCCGCGAAGCCTTCTACAGCGCCTTTGGCGAGCGCAATGCAGCGAGCATCTACCGTCCGGAAGACACCTACAGCGTGATCCTGCAGCTGACCGACGAAATGCGCGCCAACGAAGGCGGGCTGGACAAGATCAAGCTGCGCGCCAAGAACGGCAACCTCGTGCCGCTGTCGGCATTGGCTACGGTCGAGCGCCGTGCAGTGAACACCTCGGTGAACCACCAGGGCCAACTGGCTGCGGTGACGCTGGCCTTCAACCTCGCACCCGATGTCACGCTGTCGCAGGCCATCGACGAAGTGCGTCGCATCAAGGACGGCCTCAACATGCCCTCCGACGTGTTCGGCGACTTCGCGGGCGATGCCGCGGTCTACCAGTCTTCGCAGACCAGCCAGCTGTGGCTGATCCTCGCGGCAATCGCGGTCATCTACGTGGTGCTGGGCGTGCTGTATGAAAGCTGGATCCACCCGATCACCATTCTCGCCGGCATCCCGTCGGCGGCTGTGGGGGCGCTGCTGGCGCTACAGATCGTCGGGCTGGAGCTGTCCTTCATTGCCATGATCGGCATCCTGCTGCTGATCGGCATCGTCAAGAAGAACGCCATCATGATGATCGACTTCGCACTGGAGACCGAGCGCCGTGGCGGCCGCTCGCCGCGCGAGGCCATCATCGAGGCATGTACGCTGCGCTTCCGCCCCATCCTGATGACCACGCTGGCGGCCATCATGGGCGCCTTGCCCATCGCACTGGGGCTGGGTGCCGGTGCCGAGCTGCGTCAGCCCATGGGCGTGGCCATCGTCGGCGGCCTGATCCTGTCGCAGCTGATCACGCTCTACATCACGCCGGCGCTCTACCTGTCCTTCGACTGGCTGCAACACAAGCTGGGCATATCGCAGCAGAATGCCCAGCAACGCAAGGGGCACTGAGAGCTGCCACGATCTGTAGCGAGAGGCTGTCAGCGGGTTCAGTTGGCAAACTCGGAGCAGCGCATGAGCTCCGATCACGGCCTCGCAGTAAGATCCTGGCTGGCTCTGAGAAAAGGCGGCGCGCATGCATCAAGGTGAGGTGGAAGGGCTTCTGCAGACCGGGGATCTGGAGGCTGCAGCAAGTGCCGTCCAGCGCTGGCTTGATGCCGAACCGGGCCGCCTGCTGGCCTTGCAGTACCAGGGCATGATCCACCTGTGGCTGGGCGAGGCGGCGGCGGCGGAACACAGCTTCCGCGCCGCACTCGCCGATGCGCCCGAGCTGCCGCGCAATCAGGCCAACCTCGCCATCGCATTGCTGTCGCAGGACAAGTACGCCGAAGGCCTGCCTCTCTACGAAGCTCGCTATGCCGGCATCGCTGCGCATGATGGTGTGCAGTTCGGCGGCCTCGACGAAGCGCGACGTTGGCGCGGCGGCGATCTCAGCGGCAAGCGCCTGCTGCTGGTGCGTGAGCAAGGCCTGGGCGACCAGATCCAGTTCATCCGCTTTGTCCCTGCACTGCGCGCGCTGGGGGCGGTGCAGATCATCGCGTCCGTGTCGACGCGTTTGCGCGTCCTGCTGGCCAGCGCCCCCGGGCTGGATCTGGCGACCGACGAAGACATTCCCGCCGACGCCTACGACCTCTGGTGTCCCTTGCTGTCCGTGCCTTTCCTGCTGGGGCTCGAAGGCCCGCAGGCACCGCAGTCCCTGCCTTACCTCGCCGCGCCCGAGACGCGCCTGCTGCAATGGCGGCGCCTCATCGACGAATGGGTCGGCACGCGTCCGGCCGTGGGCATCAGCTGGGCTGGCAGCGGCGGCAATGCCATCGACGCCCGCCGCTCGCTGACGCTCGATCAGGTCTTCGATCTTGTCGAGGCGCGTGGCAATGCCGTGGTGCTGTCCATGCAGATGGGCGACCGCGGCATGGAGCGCATCGAGCAGCAATGTCGCTCCGGCATCATTCCCCTGCTCGACATGCAGCGCGACATGGCCGACGCGGCCGCCATCGTGGCGCGGCTCGACCTGCTGATCAGTGTCGATACCGCCACGGCGCATCTGGCCGGGGCGCTTGGCCGGCCGGTCTGGCTGCTGTTACCCGCCGGCGCTGACTGGCGCTGGGGGGGCGAGCAGGACAGCACCCCCTGGTATCCGGGCATGCGCATCTTCCGCCAGCGCCGGCCCGGCGATTGGGGCGAAGTGCTGGGCCGCGTCAAACAGGCCCTGCGCGATTTCCTGCCCCCGGCCTGAGCGCGGCCGGGCCTCTTGCGGGCGTTCTGCCAACTACGTCTTGCTGCATCGCCAGAATTATTGACGATGGTCAGGTGAACCCGTACCATCGTCGGGTTTTTTGACAGCGAAAGCCCGGCCTGCGGGTCTCCCCGAGGCACCGCGTTTTCCGCTCCAGGTGTTGTAACCCCTTGATGCTCAAACCCCTCTACAAGCCAGTCGCCCTGCAAGGGTCGCTGATGCTGGCGGGCGCCGCAGTGGCCGGCGCGATGTGGGGAGTGCAAGGCGCGCTGAGCGCGTTTCTGGGGGGATTCAGCATCGTGTTGCCCAGCCTGCTTTTTGCGTGGCGGCTGGCACGGGGACGGCAGGCGAGCGTTGGGGGCTTCTTCATGGGTGAGCTCGTGAAGGTCGCGTCAATGACAGGAATTCTGCTTCTGGTGTGGCGCTTGTATCCCGGCGTGCACTGGGGCGCGGTGATCACCGGCCTGGCCGTGACACTGCAAGCCAATTTTTTCGCACTTCTATTAAGACTTTGACATGTCCACTGAACACGCAGCAGAAGCCGCCGCCCAGCACGGCCCGAGTGCAGGCGAATACATTGCCCACCACCTGACCTACTTCAATGGCACGGGGGGCAAGCAGCAAGCCCTCGTGGACTTCAGTCTCATCAACCTCGACACCGTCTTCTTCTCGACGCTGCTGGCGGTTCTCGGGGCGTTCGTGTTCTGGCTGGCTGCCCGCAAAGCTACCTCCGGCGTGCCGGGCCGTTTCCAGGCTGCAGTCGAACTGCTGGTCGAGATGGTCGCTGACCAGGCCAAGGGTCTGATCCACAGCCCCGAGTCGCGCAAGTTCGTGGCGCCCCTCGCGCTCACCGTGTTCGTGTTCGTGTTCCTCATGAACGCCATGGACTTCCTGCCGCTCGACTGGCTGCCCCGTCTGTGGGAAGGCGTCTATGGCGGCATGGGCCACGATCCGCACCACGCCTACCTGCGCGTCGTGCCGACGGCTGACATCAATGCCACCATGGGCATGTCGGTCACTGTGCTGCTGATCTGTCTCTACTACAACGTCAAGATCAAGGGCGCTGGCGGCTGGGCGCACGAACTGGTCAGCGCACCGTTCGGCACCAGCAAGAATCCGCTGCTGGCCGTCATCCTGGGCCTCGTCAACTTCGCGATGCAGCTCATCGAGTTTGCCGCCAAGACCATTTCGCACGGCATGCGGTTGTTCGGCAACATGTTCGCCGGCGAACTTATTTTCATGCTCATCGCTCTGATGGGTGCCGCCTGGACCGGCTACAACGCGCCGAGCATCCTGTTGTTCCTGGGCCACTTCGTTGCCGGTTTCGCCTGGGCGCTGTTCCACATCCTCGTCGTCGTGCTGCAGGCCTTCATCTTCATGATGCTGACCCTGGTGTACGTCGGTCAGGCCCACGAATCCCACTGATTTCAGTTACGGGAAGCTGGCGCAGCCGGCTTCCTTTCGTTTTGTAGTCCCCAACGGTTTTTGTTTTTCATTCACTTATCTACTTAGGAGCTGTCATGGAACAAGTTTACGGTCTCGTCGCGCTGGCTTGCGGTCTGATCATCGGTCTGGGTGCTATCGGTGCCTGTATCGGTATCGCACTGATGGGTGGCAAGTACCTCGAATCCTCCGCTCGCCAACCCGAGCTGATGAACGCCCTGCAGGTCAAGATGTTCCTGCTGGCTGGTCTGATCGACGCCGCGTTCATTATCGGTACCGGTATTGCTCTCTGGTTCGCCACCTCGACGTTCCTGAAGTAACCCTTTCCACCCAATAGAAAGGGTTCTGCCGTGAATCTGAACGCAACGCTTGTTGCGCAGTCGGTAGTGTTCCTGGTGTTCGTGCTGTTCACGATGAAATTCGTGTGGCCGCCGCTCACCAAGGCACTCGACGAGCGCGCAAAGAAAATCGCTGACGGGCTTGCTGCGGCGGACAAGGCCAAGACGGATCTCGCTCTCGCTGAAAAGCGCGTGAGTGAAGAGTTGCAGAAGGCAAAGGCTTCGGCTGCAGACATGCGCGTACTTGCTGAAAAGCAAGTCGGTGGTCTGCTCGAAGAAGCCCGTGCCGAAGCTGCGCGCATCGTCGCTGCTGCCCGCGAGGCAGCCGAAGCCGAAGCTGCTGCCGTATCGCAACGTGCCAAGGAGGCCCTGCGCGATCAGGTCGCTTCGCTGGCTGTCGCAGGTGCCGAACGCATCCTGCGTCGCGAGATCAATCCCGCCGTCCATGCCGAGCTGCTGGCCAACCTGAAACAGGAACTCAACTAAGCCATGGCCGAGAACGTCACCCTTGCGCGTCCCTACGCCGAGGCGGTGTTCGCCCTCGCGCGCGATGCCGGCACGCTGACCTCGTGGTCGGACGTGCTGTCGCGTCTCGCAGCCGTGGTGGCAGACGCGCAGGTGCGCGACTGCCTCGCCAATCCGCGTGTTGCACCGTCGTCTCTGGTGCAACTGCTGGCCGAGTCCTCTGGCGTTTCGCTCGACCCCGCACAACACAACTTCGTGTCGCTGCTGGTCGAAAACGAACGCGCTGCGCTGCTGCAGGAAATCAGCACGATGTTCCACCAGAAGAAGAACGCCCACGAAGGTGTGCGTGACGCGCTGGTGACATCTGCTTTTCCGCTCGACGCTGCCGCACAGAGCCGGCTGATTGGCGATCTCGAAGCCCGTTTCGGTACCCGCCTGAACGTATCCGTGGAACTGGATCCCGAACTCATCGGTGGCGTGCGCATCGCCGTCGGTGACCAGGTGATCGACGCCTCGGTACGCGGCAAGCTCGCCGCCATGGCCGCTGCCCTACAGAATTAGGAGCATTCAAAATGCAACTCAATCCCTCTGAAATCAGCGATCTCATCAAGAGTCGCATTCAGAACCTGCAACTGTCGGCGACCGCCCGCAACGAAGGTACCGTGGTCTCCGTGACCGACGGTATCGTGCGCGTGCACGGCCTGACCGAAGTCATGCAGGGCGAAATGCTGGAATTTCCCGGCAACACCTTCGGCCTCGCGCTGAACCTTGAACGTGACTCCGTCGGCGCCGTGGTGCTGGGTGAGTACGAGCACATCTCGGAAGGCGACACCGTCAAGACGACGGGCCGCATTCTCGAAGTGCCCGTCGGCCCGGAACTGCTCGGCCGCGTGGTCGAACTCGCTGGGTCAGCCCATCGACGGCAAGGGTCCGATCAACGCCAAGCTCACCGACAAGATCGAAAAGGTTGCACCGGGCGTTATCGCTCGCCGCTCCGTGTCGCAGCCGGTGCAGACCGGTCTGAAGTCCATCGACTCGATGGTGCCGGTTGGCCGTGGCCAGCGCGAGCTGATCATCGGTGACCGTCAGACGGGCAAGACCGCCGTCGCGGTCGACGCGATCATCAACCAGAAGGGCCAGAACATGGTCTGCATCTACGTGGCAGTCGGCCAGAAGGCTTCGACGATTGCCAACGTGGTGCGCAAGCTCGAAGAGCACGGCGCGATGGCTTACACCATCATCGTTGCTGCTTCGGCCTCTGACTCCGCCGCGATGCAGTTCATTGCACCGTACGCCGGCTGCACGATGGGCGAATACTTCCGCGATCGCGGTCAGGACGCGCTGGTTGTGTACGACGACTTGACCAAGCAAGCCTGGGCCTATCGTCAGATCTCCCTGCTGCTGCGTCGTCCGCCGGGCCGCGAAGCCTACCCGGGTGACGTGTTCTACCTGCACAGCCGCCTGCTGGAGCGTTCCGCTCGCGTCAATGAAGAGTACGTCGAGAAGTTCACCAACGGCGAAGTGAAGGGCAAGACCGGTTCGCTGACCGCTCTCCCCATCATCGAAACGCAAGCCGGTGACGTGTCCGCTTTCGTGCCGACCAACGTGATCTCGATTACCGACGGCCAGATCTTCCTTGAGACCGACCTGTTCAACGCCGGTATCCGTCCCGCCATCAACGCCGGTATCTCGGTGTCGCGTGTGGGTGGTGCTGCGCAGACCAAGGTCATCAAGAAGCTCGGCGGCGGTGTGCGTCTGGCACTCGCCCAGTACCGTGAGCTGGCTGCCTTCGCGCAGTTCGCTTCGGACCTCGACGAAGCCACCCGCAAGCAGCTCGAGCGCGGCCGTCTGGTCACCGAACTGATGAAGCAGGCGCAATACGCTCCGCTGTCCGTTGCAGAAATGGCCATCACGCTGTTCGGCGTGAACAAGGGCTACTTCGACGGCGTGGAAGTCAAGCGCGTGCTGGCTTTCGAATCGGCTCTGCACCAGTTCGTGAAGTCCAGCAACGCTGCCCTGGTCGAAAAGATCGAATCTTCGAAGGACCTCGATGCAGACGGCGAAAAAGCACTCGTCGCCGCCATCGAAGCGTTCAAGAAGAGCTGGTCCTAAGAGAAAGGGAGCACCAGCATGGCAAGCGGAAAGGAAATCCGTACCAAGATCAAGAGCGTGCAAAACACGAAGAAGATCACCAAGGCCATGGAGATGGTTGCTGCTTCCAAGATGCGCAAGGCACAGGAGCGCATGCGCTCCGCCCGCCCGTATGCCGAGAAGATTCGTCGCCTGGCGGCGAATCTCTCGCAGGCCTCGATCATGGATTACAAGCATCCATTCCTGACCGAGCCGGCATCCGTGACGCGCGTTGGCGTGATCCTCGTGACGACCGACAAGGGTCTTTGCGGTGGTCTCAACACCAACGCACTGCGTCTGGCTGTCGAACAGCATGCGTGACTGGCAAGCTGCCGGCGTGACCGACATCCAGGTGGCCGCCATCGGCAACAAGGGGTTCGGCTTCATGCAGCGCATGGGCGCCAAGGTCGTGTCGCACGCTGTTGGTCTGGGTGACACGCCGCGCATGGACAAGCTCATCGGCCCCGTCAAGGTGCTGATCGACGCGTACGTGGCAGGCGAGCTCGACAAGGTTCTACGTGGTCTACACCGACTTCATCAACACGATGAAGCAGGAGGCACGTCTGGATCAGTTGCTGCCGCTCAGTGGCCAGCAGATGGGCGCACCGGAAGGCGCATCCTGGGACTACCTCTACGAACCGGACCCGCAAGTCGTCATCGACGAACTGCTGGTGCGTTACGTCGAAGCGCTGGTGTACCAGTCGGTGGCCGAGAATATGGCCTCCGAACAGTCTGCGCGCATGGTGGCCATGAAGGCCGCTTCGGACAACGCCGGTAACGTCATCAAGGAATTGCAGCTGGTTCTACAACAAGACCCGCCAGGCGGCGATCACGAAAGAAATTTCGGAAATCGTCGGCGGCGCCGCGGCCGTCTAAAGATTTTTAGCTAATTGGGGAAATGACTATGAGTCAAGGATCCGTTGTTCAGTGTATCGGCGCCGTGGTGGACATCCAGTTCCCGCGCGAGTCGATGCCCAAGGTGTACGAAGCGCTGCAACTCGACGCTTCGGAAGAAAACGCGCTGGTCGAGAAGGGTCTTACCTTCGAAGTCCAGCAACAGCTCGGCGACGGCGTCGTGCGTACCATTGCGATGGGCTCCTCCGACGGCATCCGCCGCGGCATGAAGATCAACGCAAGCGGCAAGGGCATTGCAGTGCCCGTCGGTCACGGCACGCTGGGTCGCATCATGGACGTGCTGGGTCGTCCCATCGACGAACTCGGCCCGATCGACAGCGACGAGCGTCGTGAAATCCACCAGCCCGCACCGAAGTTCGACGAACTGTCGCCCTCGGTTGACCTGCTCGAAACCGGCATCAAGGTTATTGACCTCGTGTGCCCGTTCGCCAAGGGCGGCAAGGTCGGCCTGTTCGGCGGCGCCGGCGTGGGCAAGACGGTGAACATGCTTGAGCTCATCAACAACATCGCCAAGCAGCACAGCGGTCTGTCGGTGTTCGCAGGCGTGGGTGAGCGTACCCGTGAAGGTAACGACTTCTACCACGAGATGGCAGAAGCCGGCGTCATCCAGCTCGACAACATGAAGGAGTCGAAGGTGGCGATGGTGTTCGGTCAGATGAACGAGCCTCCGGGCAACCGTCTGCGCGTCGCGCTGACCGGTCTGACCATGGCCGAGAAGTTCCGTGACGAAGGCCGCGACATCCTGTTCTTCGTCGACAACATCTACCGCTACACCCTTGCCGGTACCGAAGTGTCCGCGCTGCTGGGCCGTATGCCTTCCGCCGTGGGTTACCAACCGACGCTGGCTGAAGAAATGGGCCGTCTGCAAGAGCGCATCACCTCGACCAAGGTCGGCTCGATCACCTCGATCCAGGCCGTGTATGTGCCTGCGGATGACTTGACCGACCCGTCGCCTGCAACGACCTTCCTTCACCTTGACTCGACCGTCGTGCTGTCGCGTGACATCGCTGCGCTGGGTATCTACCCCGCCGTGGATCCGCTCGACTCGACTTCGCGTCAGCTGGACCCGCTGGTCGTCGGTGAAGAGCACTACTCGGTGGCGCGCGGCGTGCAAGCAACGCTGCAACGCTACAAGGAACTGCGCGACATCATCGCCATTCTGGGCATGGACGAACTCGCACCGGAAGACAAGCTGATCGTGGCGCGCGCGCGCAAGATCCAGCGCTTCCTGTCGCAGCCCTTCCACGTTGCAGAAGTGTTCACGGGCTCGCCGGGCAAGTACGTGCCGCTCAAGGAAACCATCCGTGGCTTCAAGGGCATCGTGGCCGGTGAATACGACCACCTGCCGGAGCAAGCCTTCTACATGGTCGGCGGTATCGACGAAGCTGTCGAAAAGGCCAAGACCCTGCAGTGATGCGGCGAGGGCGCGGATGAAGTCTGCGCCCCTTAACGGAGAACCAACATGGCAATGACCGTACACGTCGATGTCGTCAGCGCAGAAGAGTCTCTCTTCTCCGGTCTGGCCGAGATCGTGTCGCTGCCGGGCGAGTCGGGCGAACTGGGCATCCTGCCCGGCCACACCCCGCTGCTGACCCGCATCAAGCCGGGCACCGTGCGCATCAAGCTGCCGAACCAGAGCGAAGAAGAAGTGATCTTCGTGGCGGGCGGTCTGCTTGAAGTGCAACCGGGCCTGGTGACCGTGCTGGCCGACACCGCCATCCGCGGCAAGGATCTCGATGAAGCCAAGGCGCTGGAAGCCAAGCGTCAGGCTGAAGAGAAGCTTGCCAATCGCGATGGCAGCCTGGATATCGCCAAGGCGCAAGCCGAACTGGCAGCATCCGTGGCGCAGATCGCAGCTATCGAAAAGCTGCGTTCGATCAAGCACTGAGTCCTTGCGGTTCGCGCCGCAAGCGACATGCAGAAGGCACCTCCGGGTGCCTTTTGTTTTTTGCGAGCGGCCCATGCGTGGCGTTGCCAATACCCTTCATATACGTTTTGTTATGAGTGGCAACCGAGCGCACAAGATGGGAGCGCCCTGAGCAAGGACTGGAGCGGCTTGCGGCGCAGCCGCGCTGCCGCGCCCTGGATTGGGGCGTAGCGGAGCCGGGAATTGCCCCGATTTGCCGCTGAAATCATGGTACGCAGGTTGCTGGGCTGTGAGCACGTCAATCTGTGCCACAGGAGGCAAAGCATGGTTTCATCAGTCAGGGCTGCGTTGCGGACAATCTGCGCGCTGGCCATCTGCACGCTTGCGCAAGGTGTCAGTGCGCAGGAACTCACCAAGATCAAATTCACGCTGGACTGGCGCTTTGAAGGCCCGTCTGCGCCCTTCCTGCTTGCCAAGGCCAAGGGATACTTCGCAGCGGAAGGCCTGGACGTCACGATAGACGCTGGCGCCGGTTCGGCGGGCGCGGTGGCACGCGTCGCCACCGGGGCCTATGAAATGGGCTTCGCCGACTTCAACGCACTGGCCGAGTACGACGCCAAGACGCCGGGCTCCAAGGTGCAGGGCGTGTACATGGTCTACAACTTCACGCCTGCGGCCGTGGTCTTCCTCAAGAAGGCGGGTGTGACAAAGCCGTCTGACGTGGCCGGCAAGACGCTGGCTGCGCCGGTCTTTGATGCGGGCCGCAAGGCCTTCCCGGCCTTTGCCAAGTCCAACAAGATCGACCCGAACAGCGTCAAATGGCAGTCGGTGGACCCCGCCCTGCGCGAGACCATGCTGGCGCGTGGTGATGTCGATGGCATCACAGGCTTCTCCTTCACCAGCATCCTCAACATGGAAGCGCGCGGCGTGAAGGAGTCTGATCTGACAGTCATGCTCTACAACGACTTCGGTGTCGAGCTGTACGGCAACGCCATCATCGTCACGCCCAAGTTCCTCGTCGAGAAACCCAAGCTCGTCGAAGGCTTCCTGCGCGCCTTCAACAAGGCGCTCAAGGAAACCATCGCCAACCCCGATGCGGCGGCCGAATTCGTGAAGAAGCAGGACGCCCTGATCGACCTGCCGCTGGAAACGCGTCGTCTCAAGATGGCACTCAGCAGCGTCATCGTGACGCCGGAAGCAAAGTCCGTCGGCCTGGGTGGTGTGACGGCTGATCGCATGGCGCGCTCACTGAAGGAGACGGCCGAAGCCTATGCGCTGCCTGCCGTGCCCGATGCCAAGCTGCTGTTCACCGAAGCCTTCCTGCCGCCCAAGGCGGATCGCCTGATCAAGTAAGCCAGTCGCGAACGGGCCCGCCATAACGGGCCCGTCGCACTTGCTGCATACCCCAGAGAGCAGAATGAGTTTCGTACGATTCGAGCAGGTTAGCCTCAGCTACACCGAGGGCGGTGCGCGTGCCATCGAGGATGTGTCACTCGACATCCGTGAGGGCGAGTTCGTCGCTGTCGTCGGTCCCTCGGGCTGTGGCAAGTTCCACCATGATGAAGCTGGTGTCGGGGCTCAAGCCGCCCTCAGCCGGCTATGTTTACGTCAATGGCCGTGAAGTCGGCGGCCCGCTGTCCATCGTCGGCATGGCCTTCCAGGCCGCCAACCTGCTGCCTTGGCGCACGACGCTAGAGAACGTCATGTTGCCCATGGAAATCGTCGAGCCTTATCGATCGACCCTGCGCAGCAAGCGCGCCGAGTACGAAGAGATGGCGCGCGCACAGCTCAAGCGGGTAGGGCTGGCCGGCTTCGAAGACAAGTTTCCGTGGGAGCTGTCGGGCGGCATGCAGCAGCGTGCGTCGATCTGTCGCGCGCTGATCCACAAGCCACGCCTGTTGATGCTCGACGAGCCCTTCGGCGCGCTCGACGCCTTCACGCGTGAAGAGCTGTGGTGCATGCTGCGCGACCTCTGGCAGCAGCAGCCATTCACCGTCGTGCTCGTGACCCACGACCTGCGCGAAGCCGTCTTCCTCGCAGACACCGTGTACGTCATGAGCAAGCGCCCGGGCCGTATCCTCGTGCGCCGCGAGATCGATCTGCCACGTCCGCGCGATCTCGAAGTCACCTACACCGATGCCTTTGCATCGCATGTGCATGTCCTGCGCGAGGCCATCGGCCGCGTGCGCGAATCCTGAGAGGCCCGACATGCATCTTTCCCGTCGCACCATCATGAAACTGGCCCCCTGGATGGTGGCCGCCTTCTTCGTTCTCGTCTGGCAGGTCATCTGTGTCGGCTTCGACGTACCGTCCTTCCTGTTCCCCGCGCCCAGCGAGGTTCTACAAGGTCGGCATGTCGCTCGCCCAACCCATCCTGCAGCACGCCACGCAGACTTTCCTCACCACCATGGCGGGCTTTGCGATTGCGGTTGTCGTGGGGCTCGTGCTCGGCGCGGCACTGGGCTCTTCAGCCGTCGTCTATCGCGCGCTGTATCCCCTGCTGGTGGCCTTCAACAGCATCCCGAAAGTGGCCTTCGTGCCCGTGCTGGTGCTGTGGTTCGGCATCGGCACCGTGCCGGCCATCCTCACAGCCTTCCTGATCTCGTTCTTCCCGGTGATGGTCAACGTTGCGACGGGGCTGGCCACGCTGGAGCCCGAACTCGAAGACGTGCTGCGTTCGCTGGGCGCGTCGCGTCTCGACATCCTCATGAAGGTCGGCTTCCCGCGCTCCATGCCTTTCTTCTTCGCTTCGCTCAAGGTAGCCATCACGCTGGCCTTCGTTGGCTCGGTGGTGTCGGAGACCGTCGCGTCGAACGAAGGCATCGGCTACCTCATGATGAGCGCCAGCTCATCGAGCAACATGCCGCTGGTGTTCGCGGGCCTCATCGTCATCGGTGCGATGGGCGTGGTGACCTACGAACTGTTCGCCTGGGTCGAGCGTCGTGTGACAGGCTGGGCGATCCGCGGGCAGAACGCACCGGGCTGAGTAGGGCAGCGGAAAGCTGCAGAGAAAAAAGCAAAAGGCCCGGTCAGAAGACCGGGCCTTTTTTATTCTGGTGGGGGCACAAGGACTTGAACCTTGGACCTACGGATTAAGAGTCCGCTGCTCTACCAACTGAGCTATACCCCCATTGATTCGTTGCAAAGTGCCTCTGGCGTTGTTACACCGCCTTGCCGTACGACGTACTGTCTGCGTCGGTGCGCCTAGCCAGCGCCACTTTGCAACGAATCACTTTTCACTCGCCGTCTTGCCCGATGGTGGGTCGGGCGAGACTCGAACTCGCGACCAACGGATTAAAAGTCCGCTGCTCTACCGACTGAGCTACCGACCCCCGGAGGCTTTGTCCGCCGCGCCGCTCAAACGCGCTTGCGATGATCGAACAGAAGGCGGGAATCTGACTGCGGTGAAGGGCGGCATATTAGACAAGCCATCGCACAGCGTCAACTCATTTTTCTCCGCTGCGCACAGTGGCCGACAATTCGGGCGCGAGATCGTCCCACCAGCGCTTGTCGTTGAGGGGCGGCGCCAGGGATGAGAGCTGCGAATTGGCGAGGCGGAAGATCTTGCGGCCGGCCAGCGGTACGTCAGCCAGCACGAGACGTTTGTAGGCCTGGTAGCGGCGTTCGAATTCGCCGCTGGCAACCAGCCGCTTCAGGCCGTCGGTGATGCGTTCGGCCATGGCCTGGCCTTCCGGTGTGCGTGGCACGAAGAAGTAGCGTGGTAGCGGGTAGTGCACGACGAAATTCTTTTCGATGCTGATGCCCGGCACGAGGTCGCGATGCGTCTGCCATTCGGAGGCAATCTCGTTGACGCCGCGCGAGAACAGGTCAAAGCGGCGCGCGCCCAACATCTGGAACAGGCCTTCGTAGTTCTCGCCGATGACGACCTTGAAGTCATTGCCGCCGAGAATCTTCACGTCGGTCCATGCCGAAGCCTGGCCGATGCTGAACTGGCGCAGGTCGTCCAGCGTCCGCACCTTGTCGAGTTGCGCCTGTGTGGGCGGCATGATGAGGAACAGGCGGTAGCCCAGCAGACCCTTGTCGAGCGGCAGGGGCACGGGGAGCATGCGTGATTCGAGGTCGAGGTTGGTTGCGCGCGCCACGATGTTGACGCGTCCTGTTCCGCTTTCCACCTCCGATACTGCACGCGGAAAGGTCATGGCGACCGGGTAGGCCGTCAGCTGGTAGTCGCCGTACTTGTCGCGATTGGACTTGAGCGCCGCTTCGAGCAGCTCCCAGTAGTAGGTGTGGCGCTGGTCCGTGGCAGACTCGGGCGGCGGATAGACGAAGCGCGAACCAATGCCGGATTGCGCAAAGGCCATGGCTGGCAGGCACAGCAAGAAAACGGTGAAGCGATACCACGCACCCATACGGGTCCCTCTCAGTGTCCCTGGATTGCCTCCCGCGCCTCATGCTTGCCGTGACGCGGATTGTTCTGAGCCCCCATCCTAGCCGTGCTGGCGCGATACCGCATGACGCATCGCACCGAAACCCGCATAAAGATGTGGAGATTGCTGGCTTGCCTGTAAAATCCGGCCCTTTGACGTCACGCGTCATTCCACGCAGTTTTCAGTCTGCCCCGCGGGCCAGAGACCCCAACATGAGCGCAAAACCCACCTTCCAGGACATCATCCAGAAGCTCCAGGCCTACTGGGGCGCGCAGGGCTGTGCCCTGCTGCAACCCTACGATATGGAAGTCGGCGCCGGAACCAGCCACACCGCCACTTTCCTGCGTGCATTGGGCCCCGAGCCCTGGAAGGCCGCCTACGTGCAGCCTTCGCGCCGCCCAAAGGATGGCCGCTACGGTGAGAACCCCAACCGCCTGCAGCACTACTACCAGTACCAGGTGGTGTTGAAGCCCGCGCCGGCGAACATCCTCGAGCTCTACCTCGGCTCGCTCGAAGCGCTGGGTTTCGACCTCAAGAAAAACGATGTGCGCTTCGTTGAAGACGACTGGGAAAACCCCACGCTTGGGGCCTGGGGCTTGGGCTGGGAAGTCTGGCTCAACGGCATGGAAGTCACGCAGTTCACCTACTTCCAGCAGGTCGGCGGCATCAACTGCAAACCGATCACGGGTGAGATTACCTACGGTCTCGAACGTCTCGCGATGTACCTGCAGGGCGTCGAACGCGTGTATGACCTCGTGTGGACCGATGGCGGCGGTACGAAACTGAGCTACGGCGACGTGTACCTGCAGAACGAAGTCGAGCAATCGACCTACAACTTCGAGCACAGCGACGCCGACTTCCTGTTCACCGCGTTCAATGCGCACGAGAAGCAGGCCAAGAACCTGATGACGCATCAGCTCGCACTGCCGGCTTACGAACAAGTGCTCAAGGCCGCGCACAGCTTCAACCTGCTCGATGCGCGTGGTGCCATCTCCGTAACCGAGCGTGCCGCCTACATCGGCCGTATCCGCGACCTCGCGCGCAGCGTTGCGCAGAGTTACGTTGACAGCCGCGCGCGTCTGGGCTTCCCGATGGCGCCGCGTGCACATGCTGAAGAAGTGCTGGCGGATATCGCCAAGCGCGCAGAAAAAGAAACGAAGGCAGTCTGAACATGAGCCACAAGAATCTCCTCGTTGAATTGTTTGTCGAAGAGCTGCCGCCCAAGGCCCTCAAGCGTCTGGGTGAGGCGTTTGCCTCCGTGCTGGCCGACAGCCTGCGCTCGCAGGGCCTCGCTGCCGCGCATGCCAGCGTCAAGTCCTTCGCTTCGCCGCGTCGCCTGGCCGTGCAGATTGCCGATGTCGTCGCACAGGCTGCTGACCAGTCGGTGCAGCAGAAGCTCATGCCGGTCGCCGTGGGCCTCGATGCCGATGGCCAGCCCACGATGGCGCTGCTCAAGAAGCTCGCCGCGCTGGGTGCCGATGCCAGCGCTGTGCCTGGCCTCAAGCGCCAGGCCGATGTGCTGATGCTCGACTCCGTCATCAAGGGCGTGAGCCTTGCCGCAGGCCTGCAGAAGGCGATTGACGAAGCGCTCGCCAAGCTGCCCATTCCCAAGGTCATGGCTTACCAGCTCGCCGACGGCTGGCGCACCGTCAACTTCGTGCGCCCCGCTCACAAGCTTGTCGCGTTGCATGGCGCTGATGTCTTACCCGTTGCTGTGCTGGGGCTGACGGCCGGGCGCGAGACACTGGGTCATCGCTTCGAGGCCAAGGTTGACCCCGTCGTCATCCGTGACGCCGACAGCTACGCCGCGCAACTTGCCGATGAAGGCGCCGTGATCGCCAGCTTTGCCGAGCGCCGCGCCGAGATCGTGCGCCAGCTCACCGAGGCCGCTGCGAAAGCGGGTCTCAAACCCATCGACGACGAAGCCCTGCTCGACGAAGTGACTGCACTCGTTGAACGCCCCAACGTGCTCACCGGCCAGTTCGAGAGCGAATTCCTCGAAGTGCCGCAGGAATGCCTCATCCTCACGATGAAGGCCAACCAGAAGTACTTCCCCTTGCTGGATGCAGCGGGCAAGCTGACCAACAAGTTCCTCGTCGTCTCCAACATCCAGCCGGCGGATGCCAGTGCCATCGTGCAGGGCAACGAGCGTGTCGTGCGTCCGCGTCTCGCCGATGCGAAGTTCTTCTTCGATCAGGACCGCAAGAAGTCGCTGGCGGATCGCGTCGGTGGCCTCGCCAAGGTCGTCTATCACAACAAGCTTGGCACCCAGGGCGAGCGCGTTGAGCGTGTGCGTGCGATTGCCAAGGCCATCGCGACGAAGCTGGGCGTCGACGCAGCGCAGGTCGATACCGCCGCGCAGCTGGCGAAGGCTGACCTGCTGACCGACATGGTCGGCGAGTTCCCGGAGCTGCAGGGCATCATGGGCGGCTACTACGCCAAGCATGACAAGCTCGGCGACACGGTGGCTGATGCGATTGAAGACCACTACAAGCCGCGCTTTGCGGGCGATGCGCTGCCGCGCAACGATGTGGGTGTGGTCGTCGCGCTGGCCGACAAGCTGGAAACCCTCGTCGGTCTGTTCGGCATCGGCCAGATCCCGACGGGTGACAAGGATCCGTTTGCACTGCGCCGTCATGCACTGGGCGTGATCCGCATGCTCATCGAGCGCAACCTGGCTTTGCCGCTGGATGCACTGCTGCAAGAGTCGGCTGCCGTATTCGGCTCGTTGATCAACGATGCTTCCGGGGCGCTTGCCGACTTCATCTTCGATCGCCTTGCCGGCAGCTTGCGCGAGCAGGGCTACTCGGCGCAGGAAGTCGAAGCAGTATTGTCGTATCGCCCGCAACGTCTCGGCTATGTCGCCAAGAGCATCGTCGCTGTGCGTGCTTTTGCTGCCCTGCCGGAGGCAGCCGCGCTCGCTGCTGCGAACAAGCGCGTAGGCAACATTCTCAAGAAAGCTGAAGGCGAAGAGTATGGCAAGGCGAATCCCGCACTGTTTAAGGAAGCTGCCGAGCAGGCATTGTTCGAAGCATTGAACACCATCTGGCCGAAGGCAGACGCGGCTTACGAGACTGGTGATTACACCGCCTCGCTGCAAGCCCTCGCGGCGCTGCGTGCGCCGGTCGATGCCTTCTTCGATGGCGTGATGGTGAATGCGGAAGATCCCGCGTTGCGCAACAACCGACTCGCACTGCTAAGCCAGCTCTACACGGCGATGAACCGCATTGCTGACCTTGCGAAGCTGTCCGCATGAAGCTCGGCGCTAGTTACGGACTGCTGGCGGCGCTCCTGATTGCCCTGACAGCTTGCGCTGTCAGCCCCGAACGCAAGGCGGTTGACACACGCCTGGTGCAGCGGGTGGCCAAGGCCTTCGCGGACGAAGCTCCCGATATTCTCTGCGAACAGCGCAACTGGCAGACCTGCTCGGCAAGTACCCGAACCCAGTGCGTCCGCGAGCTGCAGCCTTTCCGTAACGACTGTATGGCACAGGCCAATCTCATGGCCGGGACGCTCGACAATGCAGAAGCCGGCAAGAAGCATTCGCAGGTGTACTTTCAATGCCTGGCGGAGCGCCACATGGATGCCGCGCCTGGTGGACGTGCCGAATTCGAACGTTGCGTGCAGAACAATCCGTTCGACACGAAGCTGATCACCGAACGGACACGTGCGGTGACGAAGCCTTACGTCGAAGAACATCGCAAGGAAGTCGAAGCCTTGCGCAAGAAGAAGTCGGCCAATCCCTGAGTGCTGCCATGAAAATCGCCACCTGGAATGTGAACTCCCTCAAGGTGCGCTTGCCGCATCTGCTGGACTGGCTGGCGACGACGCAGACGGACGTGGTGTGTCTGCAGGAGCTCAAGTGCGAGGACAAGTCCTTCCCGCTCGCCGATATCGAGACGGCGGGTTATCGCGCGGTGTTCAACGGGCAGAAGACCTATAACGGCGTGGCCATCCTGACGCGTGCCGAGACGGTTGGTGAGCCACAGGACGTGCTGCGCAACATTCCGGACTTCGAGGATGAGCAGCGTCGCATCATTGCTGCGACGGTGCATGGCGTGCGCGTGGTGTGCGGCTATTTTCCGAACGGGCAGGCCGTGGGTTCGGAGAAATTCGAGTACAAGATGCGCTGGCTCGCGGCACTCACCGACTGGCTGCGTGGCGAGCTGGCGACTCACTCGCAGCTGGTGCTTGCCGGTGACTACAACATCGCGCCCGAAGACCGCGATGCGACGCCGGAGTGGCAAGACGACATCCACGTCTCGGAGCCTGAACGCGAGGCTTTCCAGGCGTTGGTCGGGCTGGGGCTCACCGATGCTTTCCGCATGTTCGAGCAGCCCGAGAAGAGCTACTCGTGGTGGGACTACCGCATGATGGCGTTCCGCCGCAACATCGGCCTGCGCATCGACCACCTGCTGGTGTCGGCGGCCCTGCGTGAGCAGGTCAGTGCCTGCGTCGTTGACAAGGCGCCGCGCAAGCTGGAGCGCCCCTCGGACCACGCGCCCGTGGTGCTGACGCTGGCCGACGACCGCTCGGCGGCTTAACGGCACTTAACCGGGCTTTACAGCGCGACGTCATAAGCTTCCTCCACTCACCGCAGCGCGCGGTGCCCGGGGGAATGCACATGTCACATCACGACGAAGCGTCGCACGCAGAAGATTCACACGCTGACAGCCAGCTGCAGACGGATCTGCTGGCGCTTGCCCGCTCCGTCAGCCGGCGCGATGCGCTGTTCCTGCTGGGGGGTGCAGGCACGGGTCTTGTCATGAACGGTTGTGGCGGAGGCAGCGCAGGTGGCGTTGCCGCCGTGATGTCGTCGGCATCCTCGTCAAGCGCATCGTCAGCGACTTCTTCAGCGAGCTCTTCTTCAACCAGCAGCAGTTCATCAAGCAAGTCTTCTTCGTCGACGAGCAGCGGCAGCACGACCTGTTCGCTGATCCCGGAAGAGACTGCCGGGCCTTATCCCGGCGATGGTTCGAACAGCAACAGCAGCGGCGTGGTGAATGCGCTGTTGCTGTCAGGCATCGTGCGCAGCGATATCCGCAGCAGCATCGCGGGGGCGTCGGGTGTGGCGAGCGGCGTGCCGCTGACGATCACGCTGGAGCTGGTGACCACGCTCAACAGTTGCAAGCCACTGGCGGGCTACGCGATCTACCTGTGGCATTGCGATGCGGCGGGGCGCTACTCGCTGTATTCGACCGGTGTGACCGGCGAGAACTACCTGCGCGGTGTGCAGGTGACGGATGCGAGCGGCTTCGTGAGTTTCACGACCATCGTGCCGGGGTGCTACTCGGGGCGCATGCCGCACATGCATTTCGAGGTCTATCCCAGCCTCGCGACGGCGACCGGCTCGTCGAACAAGATCCGCACTTCACAGATCGCCTTCCCGACCTCGGTGATGAACACCGTCTATGCACAGAGCGCCTACAGCGGCAGCGCAAGCAATCTGTCGCAGATCAGCTTCGCGACCGACAACATCTTCAGCGATGGCTATTCCACGCAGCTGGCGAGCATGAGTGGCAGCGTGGCCGCTGGTTACACAGCGAGTCTGCAGGTGGGCATTGCCGTTTGATACGGCCTAGAGGCGCGCGACCTCGCGCTCATCGTCGACCTGCTCTTCGCGGATTTTCCATTCACCACCGCGCTTGACCAGCAGCAGGCGCTTCTGCGAAGTCCCCAGCAGCTGCTTGCCGACGTAGTGTTGCGTGAAGCGTGCTTCGGCGGCTGTGCCGGCGCTGATGATGGACAGGTCGCGCAGCATGATGACGCGTTGGCCTTGCCGCACGCGGCTGACACGCTGGGCACGCCAGGCATCGAGGCTGAGGCCGTGCGGTGGCACGAAGTTAACGGCGTAGTAGGCGAGGTAGCGCTGGACGTCGCTGCGCTCCCAGGCCAGCGCCCAGCTGCGTACGGTTTCTTCGATTTCCCGTCGCTCCTGGGCCGAGGTCTGCGCGAGCGCCTGCGCGCCGGGGCCGACCAGCGTGGCACACAGCAGCAAACCCGCAAGCATTGCGGCCCTCACGGGGGCCTTGATGATCTCCATCTCTCCACTCCTCTCCGGGGTGTTGGCCGAGTGCTTGTCACGCGTAGCGGCGACGCACATCGGTTGCTTACGAGGCTAGGCCTGTACCGGCTGGAGAGGAATGGCTTACATCACGCTTTGTGGCAGGCCCTCAGGGGTTTTGCGGCTTGCGTGTGAAATCGCTCACGTTGGCTGCCTCGCTAAGCGCAGTGCCCTGTGCGCTGTCGGCCAGGCGTTGCAGCCGCCGCGCGTCATAGCGTTGCCAGCCGCTGCGGGTCAGCACATGCAGCTGCTGTGCACTGCTGTCGTAACGCATGCCCTGCGCGTCACGCAGGCTCTCGTCATGGATGCGGCCGAGCTCGGAGACGCCGTGGTGCAGGTTGAGTGACACCAGCAGGGCCTGTTCGGGCTGGATGCGGAAGGCGCGCGCGCCGGCCGTGTCGACGACGTCCAGTTGGCGCGAGGCGGCCTGATGCGGCTGTGCTTCGCTGCCCAGCGGGCGCAGGGTGTGGCCGGTCAGCGTGGCGAGTGCAATCAGCAGTGTGCCGGCGAGCAGGCTCAGCAGCTTCCAGCCCTTGCGCGACGGCCTGGCGCGCACGGGTTCGGCTTGGCGGACCGCCACGGCAGGGCAGGGAACAGGACGGGAGGCGCGAGGCCGGCTGGACAGGGCCAGCGCTGACAGGGAAGGCATGGCCGTCTCCTTTTGCACTTGTGATGGAGCGGACAATAGCGGACACTTTGTGACATTGACCGGTACAGATCACCGCGCACAATCAGGCGCTGTACTGGTGGTCCGACCAGTACAGGTCACCGGAACAGCCCGCTGGAGTCAGCATGAACCTGCAATTCGCCCTCACGCCCCTTGGTAGTCAGCCACTGGTGGAACAGATCGTCACGGCCGTGCGCTCGCATATCGACGACCGCCTGCTGCGCCCCGGCGCGCGTTTGCCGGCGATCCGCCAGATGGCCGAGCAGCACGGCATCAGCCGCTTCACGGTGGTCGAGGCCTACGACCGGCTGGTCGCACTGGGCTATCTGCATTCGCGGCGTGGCGCCGGCTTCTTCGTCGCACCGCGCGAGACGGCTGCCCCGGCGGCCCTGCCCGAAGCACAGCGCCAGCGCGCCATCGACGTGGCCTGGCTGATGCGTGGCGTGCTGTCCGACACGCCGGGCGTGCTCAAGGCCAGCGCGGGCTGGCTGCCGCCGGCCTGGATGGACAGCGAGGGCATGGCCCGCGTGGTGCGCCAGCTGGTGCGTGGTGACGATCACGGCGTGCGCTTCGGCTGCTATGGCGAGCCGAATGGCTACCGCCCGCTGCGCGAGCAGCTGCGCGTGATGCTGGGCGGGCTGGGGGTCGAGGCGCACCCGGACCAGATCGTGCTGACCTTCGGTGCCACGCAGGCGCTGGACATCGTGGCGCGGCATTTCGTGCGTCCCGGCGACACGGTGTTGGTCGACGACCCCGGCTACTTCAACCTGTTCGGCGCCCTGCGTCTGCTCGGTGCGAACCTGGTGGGCGTGCCGCGCAATGAGGACGGGCCGGACACGGCTGCACTCGATGCGCTGGCCGCACAGCACAAGCCGCGTCTCTTCATCACGCACTCGGTGCTGCACAACCCTACCGGCTCCAGCCTTAGCCCGGCTGTGGCCTATCGCGTCTTGCAGCTGGCCGAGAAGCACGAGTTCATGGTCGTCGAGGACGACACCTACGGCGACTTCAGCGTTACGCAGACGACACGTCTGGCCGAGCTCGACCAGTTGCAGCGCGTCATCTACGTCAGCAGTTTCACCAAGACCCTGTCGGCCAACGCACGCGTCGGCTATTTCGCCTGTCATGCCGATCTGGCGCGCGAGCTGGCCGACGTGAAGCTGCTGACTTCGGTGAGCAGCTCGGAGTTCAGCGAGCAGATCATCCATCGCATGCTCACCGAGGGACACTATCGCAAGCATGTCGAACGCCTGCAGGCGCGGCTGGCACAGAACGCGACGCGCGTGGCGCGCATGCTGGAGTCGGTCGGCCTGCAGTTCCGTCATCCCATGGGTGGTGTCTTCATCTGGGCTAGCGTGCCGGGCATGAGTGACGCCACACCGCTCGCCGAGCAGGCCGAAGAGGCGAAGATCCTGCTCGCACCGGGCAAGGTGTTCCGCCCGCAGATGCAGCCATCGCCCTTCGTGCGCATCAACGTCGCGTACGCCAATGATGTGCGCTTCCAGCGCTTCCTCGATTCTGCACTGAGCAACGTCGCGAAACCCGTTTGAGCCGGGGCAAGCTTGGCGTGCGCCGCAGTAACGGTTTTTCGTGACAAGCTGAAACGTAAAAGTGTGCACAGCAGCTAGGTGCGGCGGCAGGGTTCGGGTATATAGGCGCGTTGGCGTGCTGCTTGCGCTCTATCCCCTGCCCTGCGTGAGCTGCCTTGTCTACCACTGCCAGCCTGAAAGCGCACAAGCGCGAAATCATCGCCAGGTACGTCCGGCCGGATAACCGGAAGGCTTTTGCCCAGATCTGTACGACCCTGCTGCCACTTGCCGCGTTGTGGTGGGGTATCGCGCAGAGCGTCAGCGTGTCGTACTGGCTGACTGCCGTGCTGGTGTTGCTGCTGGTCCTGTTCATGCTGCGCTCTTTCGTGCTGATGCATGAATGTGGCCACGGCAACCTGTTTCGCGGTGCCCGGCTCAACCGGGCTGTCGGCTTCGTGTTCGGCGTGGTGACCGGCATGCCGCAGTTCGTGTGGAGCCAGCATCACCAGTATCACCATGCCAACAACGGCAACTGGGAGCGCTACACCGGTCCGCTGGCCATCATTTCGACCGACGAGTTTGCGGCCATGTCGCCCGCGCAGCAGCGCCAGTACTGCCGTGCGCGCAGCATCTGGCTGGCGCCGCTGGCCGGCTTCGTTTATCTGCTGTTGAATCCGCGCCGAACCTGCCTGCGCGGCATGCTGGCCTTGTTCCGTCACGCACGTGGTCGCCGCAGCGCGCAGCCCGACCTGTCCTGGTGGGCTTCCGGCGAAGGCTTCTGTATGCCCTGTGGTGCATCGGCGCAGGAGTTTCGCCACATGCTGGCCAACAACCTCGTCTGGCTGGTGTTGTGGCTGGTGATGGGCTGGCTGGTCGGGCCTGCCCTGTTCCTCGTTTGCGCCGTACTGAGCATCTCGATTGCCGGAGGCATCGGCATCATGCTGTTCACCGTGCAGCACAACTTCGAGCATGCCTACGCCAGCGGCGACGAGGGCTGGGACTACGATCAGGCGGCACTCGAAGGCACCAGTTTCCTTGTGCTGCCGGGCTGGTTGAACTGGTTCACGGCCAATATCGCTTACCACCACATCCACCACATGTCGGCGCGCATTCCCAACTACTGTCTCGTGGCATGCCACAAGGAGTACGAGGCGATGTTCGTGAACGTGCCGCGTATCCGCCTGAGCGAGGTACCCGCAGCGCTGCGCTGCATCCTGTGGGACAAGCAGCAGCGCCGCATTACGTCTGTCGCGGCCTTCCAGCAGCAAAGCGTACTGGCTGCTTGCTGAGCCGCACCTTCGTTCCTGCTGCCCTCCGTTCGGACTAGAGGGCGCCGAGTTGTTGTCACTTTGGGCGCGTAGCGTGGGGGCCGGATTGCATCCGACCCAGACCCACTGACCCAAGGAGACTCTCATGCGCATGTCGAGCACCCTGTTGCTGACGCTAGCGGTTGCCGCCCTGTCGGCATCCCTGGCTCATGCTGGTGATGATCATCGCCACGGCGACCATCACCACGCTGACAAGAAGAATGACCCGTCCATCCAGCTCGGCCCGCGCCCGGCCTACCTCATCGAAGGCATGGACGAAGGCAAGCTCAAGGAGCGCCTGAAGTCCTGCGAGAACGGCCCCTTCTACCGCAGCGATTTCTCCATCGCCCACCGCGGCGCGCCGCTGCAGCTCCCCGAGCATACGAAGGAGTCGTACGAAGCCGGCGCGAAGATGGGTGCCGGCATCGTCGAGTGTGACGTGAGCTTTACCAGCGATGGCGAGCTGGTCTGCCGTCATTCCGAATGCGATCTGCACACCACCACCAACATCGTGAACACGCCGCTCAACGCCAAGTGCAGCGTGCCCTGGAGCGGCGCCAATTCCGCCCCCAAATGCTGCACCAGCGACATCACCTCGGCCGAGTACAAGACGCTGATGGGCAAGATGGATGCGAGCGTGCCTGCCGCGTCAACACCGGCTGGCTACCTCGGCGGCACGGCGAACTGGCGCACCGATCTCTACACGGGTCGCGGCACCCTGCTGACGCTGCGTGAAAGCATCCGCCTCAACAAGGAGCTGGGCGTGAAGCACACGCCGGAGCTGAAGAGTGGCAACCCGGATCGCATCAAGGCCATCTTCGGCAGCCAGGCTGGCTACGCGCAGAAGATGATCGACATCCTCAAGGACGAAGGCGTGGATCCGCGCGATGTGTGGGCGCAGTCTTTCGACCCCGCCGACATTGCCTACTGGATCAAGAACGAGCCGAAGTTCGGCAAGCAGGCTGTGTACCTCGAGGACTTCGATTTCGCCAAGCCCGCACGCAAGACGCTGGAAGAGCTCAAGCAGCTGCGTAAGGATGGCGTGCGCATCTTCGCGCCGCCCATTCCCACCCTGCTGGCCGTGACGGACGCCGGCGAGATCGTGCCCTCGCAGTACGCACGTGACATCCGCGCTGCGGGTCTCGACATCATCACCTGGTCGTTCGAGCGTGCCGACCTGCGTGCCGGTGCAGCCAAGGCCGGTTACTACTACGGCTTCGACCCGACGGGCAAAGCGCTGAAGAAAGACAGCGACATGTACAAGGCACTGCACGTGCTGGCGCGTGACGTGAAGATCATCGGCTTGTTCTCCGACTGGCCGGCGACCGTCAGCTACTACGCGAGCTGCATGGGTTATTGATAGCCCGGCAGTCAGCAAGAAGAAGGGGCCCCGCGGGGCCCCTTTTGTTTTGCACGCCTCAGCGTGATTCCTTGATCACCCGCCCCGCCGTGGGCTGCACGGGTCGTGCGTTGTGGGCGTAGAAGCGGCGGAACACCTCGATCTGGTCGGCGGACAGCGTCATCGGTTCCTTGAGCACCAGCCACAGCACGCCTTCGGTACAGGGCGGCGTGGTCAGCGAGCCGATGTAGCTGTAGTACTCGCGGCGCTGCGGTAGCAGGTCGGCAACCTTGATCGTGAGGTCGGGTTCGTACTCTTCCTTCTTCTCCAGCGGCAGGTTGTTCCACAGGGTCTGCACGAGCGGGTTGGCTTCACCGGGCTCGATCAGTATCGCGAGCACGGCGAGCTTGCCCTCGATGTCCTTGTGCACGAGGTGCGCCACCATGGCGAAGCCGCGGCCGTTGACGCGCTCTTCGGCCGGCAGGTGGAAGTGGAACTGCTGCAGCTCGTAGGTGCGGTTCATGACCTTGATCGTCGAGCCGACGCCGTAGCGCACCTGGATGGTGTGGCCGTTGTCGACGATGCGGAAGTAGGACGGCTTGTAGTTGAACGCGATGGCCTCCTGGTCAACGCGGATGCCGTCGCGGATGTCGATCGGTGATTGCCGCTCGCCCTTTTCGCAGGTGGCGAAGCCCGGATCGAGCTTGCCCCAGTTCTCGGGGCCGCCGGGGCCTTCGTAGCTCCATTCCAGCGTATGCGGGTCGATGGCCGCCACGCTGCTGCGTGCGGCACTGCTGGTCATGGCGGCGGCGGGGCGCACGGGCGGTGGCACGGCGACGCGCAAGCCGGCTGCAGCGGCTTCACGGACGTGGCTGGCGGGTGCAGTGGGTGCGGCGGGAGCGGCGGGTGCGGTGGGACTTGCTGCGCTGCTGGCGGCAGCACTGGTACTGCTCGTGGCAGCGGCCGGACGGCGCGACGAGGCGCTGCTGCGGCCCGAGGCGGGTGTTACGGGCACGGCGGGTGCTGCGTCGCGCTCCTTGCGGTCGCCCGAAGGCGTTTCAGACGGGGTGTCGTCGCGCGCCAGTTGCAGGTCGGCGCGGCGCACGCGTGGCTGGTCGCGGGGTGGCTCACGCGTTGGTTCGCGAGCGGATTCATTCTGGTTGCGGGAGAGCTTGTCGGCGACGTCGCGCGCAGCGTCACGCAGGTTGGCCATGGTCGGCGGCTTGCAGACTTCGCTGAAGAAGCGGTCGTCCACCGTGCCCCGCTGCACCATCACCGGCTGCGTCGCGTCAACGCGGTCTTCGCGAAGGGTGCGTTCCTGGTCATCGACGTAGACGCGTTTGACGATGATGAAGCTGTGGCTGCGGCAGTCGTAGCGGTTGAGGGCGCGCACGCTGCGGTAGCCGTAGGCCTTGGCCTGCTCGTCGGACAGCACGATGCGGCCCCAGGCGACCTTGCTGCCGGCCTCGGCGGCGGTGATGCTGTCGCGGTCGAGCTCGACGCTGCGTATGCGGTCCTTGGTGACCGTGAGCCAGTCGGCAGCCGGCGCGGCGGGCGACAGGGCGAGCAGTATCAGCAGGGTGGGCAACAGTTTCATGGGCTTGTCCGGCGAGGGCTTCAGCTCCTGTTTTCGGCATTTCGGCGTTTTTGCTTGAGCCGGTGCGGGCAGACAGGCGAAAACTGCCGCCCGCGGCCTTGCCAGCCAGCATTGGCGCGGCTCCAGCCGGGCGGCTGGAATTGCCGTCGGCGGCGGCTTGCTGCCGTGCCGCATGCCAGCTGCCCTCCGTGGGTGCTGTTGTGAGGTCCGCAGCGGGCATCCGGCGGCATGCGCTTCACAGACATTTACCCTGCTTTACCGGAAAGCGCCTCGAACGCGCGTGTGACTGGCCGATGACTTGCTGACAGGACTGCGCGGTGGTGCATGGGGTGCCGCCGCTCACTCAGGAGATGCAAAATGAATGTCAGCAGTGTGGGTAGCAGCGGCATGATGCCGCCGCCGCCAAGGGGCGGACAGCGTCCCGACGCGGCGAAGATGGCCGAGGATCTGTTCTCGCAAATCGACACCAAGGGCCAGGGTTACATCGAGAAAACGGATCTGCAGAGCGCGCTGGGCAGCACGGGCGACACCAGCAGCGTCAACGAGCTGTTTTCGCAGCTTGATGGCGACAGCGATGGCGAGGTCACGCAGAGCGAGATGCAGAGTGCCTTCGAGTCGCTCTCGCAGGCGCTCGACAGTCAGGCCATGGGCATGCGCATGCAGCAGGGCGGCATGCCACCCCCGCCGCCGCCGGGCGATGACAAAGGCTTCAGCAAGGACGAGCTGACCAGCATGGCGAGCGAGACATCATCGACCGACAGCAAGCGTTCGGAGTTCATGTCGAAGATCGCTGCGAACTTCGATGAAGCGGACGCCGACGGTGATGGCAAGGTGACCGCCAGAGAGGCCATGGCCTGGGAGCAGAGTCAGCAGACCAGCTCTGCCACCAGCACGACGACGGATAGCAACAGTACGACGGCAACGACGGAAAGCGCCGACTCGCAGGCACGCATGTTCAAGCAGCTGATGGAGCTGATGCATGCCTACGGCCAGAAGGAATCGGCGACGGGCAGCACGTCCTCGCTGTCCGTCGTCGCGTCCTGATCGCTGCTTACTCCTTCGGCAGGCCTGCAGGACCTCCTTGTGGTGGCTGGCAGGCCTGTCCGTCCGGCTTGTGCGGGCGCGGTGGCAGGGGCATGCCCGGCGGCGGCATGAGGGCTTCGTCGAGCGCCTTGCGTTGCTCGGTGTTCAGCACCGCACGCAGGCGCACGCTGGTGCCGATGCGCAGTACGTCCAGTTCGGCTTGCTGGATGGCTGCGTCATCAGCCAGCTTGCGCAGGCGTGCGGCATCGAGGGTGTCGGCGCGGCCCAGTTGCTGCATCTCCTGACGCAAGGCGTGCAGGGCGCGTTCGCGCTGGCGGCGCAGCGGGGCTTGCTCGTGCAGCAGGGTGAAGATGCGGTCTTCCTGTTCGGCGCTCAGGTGCAGGCGCATCAATTCCGCCGGCAAGCCGGGCGCAAAACCATCGGGCATGAACATCGGCGGGGGCGGCAGCATGGCGTGAGCCGGTTTGCCATGAGGTGGTTGCGGGCGCTGGGCGGCCTGCGCCGGCATGCTGCCCAGCAGCAATGCGCCGAGGATGAAGGTGCAGAGCGGCGCTGCGGTGCGGGCCCTGGAGGAAGTGTCAGTGGTGTGGTGATTCATCGTGCGCTCCATCGTTCAATGTGAAGCGCAGTGTGCGAGCGGGCGCCGTAAAGGGCGCGCAAGCAGGGTAAAGAGCGGTTACATCCGGATTGTAAAGACAGGTAAATGGCCGTAAAACAGAGCGACTTCCAGCAGCCCCGGAAAAGCGCTAGCTACCATGGCCCCTCCTGTCGTTTCCAGTTCGAGAACCATGTTTCCCCGTGTGCTGCTGATTGATGATGATGCCGACCTGATCGGCATGCTGAAGGAATATCTTGAAGGCGATGGCTTCGAAGTCGATGTGGCGCCCGATGGTGAACAGGGCGTGCAGGCCGCACTCAGCGGTCGTCACGTGCTGGCCGTGCTCGACGTGATGATGCCGGGCATGAGTGGCATCGAAGCGCTGACGCGTATCCGTGCCGGCAGCGCGATACCCGTGCTGATGCTGACTGCGCGTGGTGACGACACCGACAAGGTGGTGGGGCTGGAGCTGGGGGCGGATGACTACGTGCCCAAGCCCTGCACGCCGCGCGAATTGTCGGCGCGCATCCGCGCCATCCTGCGGCGTGTGGGTATCGGGGTGCAGCAACTGTCGAATGGGCCCATCGTGGTCGGTGAGCTCAGTGTGTGGCCCGAGCAACGCCGTGCCGAGTGGAGCGGGCGAGGCCTGGAGCTGACCAGTACCGAGTTCAACCTGCTCGAAGTGCTGGCTCGCAATGCGGGCCAGCCGGTGAGCAAGGCAGACCTGTCACAGAAGGCGCTGGGCCGCCCGCTGGCGCGTTTCGACCGCAGCATCGATGTGCACATGAGCAGCATCCGCCACAAGATTGGTCTGTTGCCGGATGGACGCTCGTGCATCCAGACGGTTTACCGCAAGGGCTACCAGTTGATCCGATGAGTGAGCGCTCCACTTCCGGCGGCGGCGCTTCATTCGGTCGCCTGTTCTGGAAATTCTTCCTTGTGCTGGTTGCGGTGCAGCTCACGGTCACGCTGGGCATCAGCGCCTTGTTCAGCCTGCATGACCGTGACCACCTGCCCGGCGATTTCCGCGCGCATCAGCCACCGCCGCGTGACATGGAGGGGCCACCGCGAGACGGGCCGCGTGAAGGCCGGCTTCCGCCCCCGCCGCCGCGCAAGGGCTTCGGGCCGCATGACGATGGATCCGGCCCGCCACCACCGACGGTGCCCTTGCTGACGGGTGTAGCGGTCAGCTTCCTGTTTGCGGCCGTACTGGCGTGGTACTTCGTCAAACCCATACGCTCATTGCAGCGTGCGCTGCGGGCGCTGGCCGAGGGTGACCTGACGACGCGACTGGGTGAGAGCCTGGGCACGCGGCGCGACGAGTTGTCGATGCTGGGGCGCGACTTTGATGGCATGGCGCAGCGGCTCGAAGCGCTCGTCAACGGGCAGCGGCGCCTGTTCCACGATGTGTCGCACGAGCTGCGCTCGCCGCTGGCGCGCATCCAGGCGGCCATCGGCCTGGCACGCCAGCAGCCGGACCGTGCCGAGTTCGACCTTGCAGCGTATCGAGCGGGAGTCGGTACGCATGGACAAGCTGATCGCCGAGTTGCTCACGCTGGCGCGGCTGGAGGCCGGTGGGCAGACCCTGAACGGATCACCGGTTGTGCTTGCCGAGCTGCTGACCGACCTCGTCGAAGACGCGCAGCTGGAGGCTGCAACGCGTTCATGCCGCGTGAATATGGAGCCGGGCGTGCCGGTTCAGGTGCTGGGCGATGCCGAGCTGTTGCGCAGTGCGATGGAGAACATCGTGCGCAATGCCGTCAAGCACGCGCCGCCAGGTAGCGTGGTGCGCATCACCCTGCAGTTCGGCGCCGAGGGTTGCGTCGAAGTGACGGTGATCGATCAGGGGCGGGGCGTGCCGGCCGATGCGCTGGCCGCGATCTTCACGCCCTTCTTCCGCAGCGGCGCGCAGGGCGGCGATGGTCATGGCCTGGGTCTCGCGATTACGCAGCGCATCATCGCCATGCATGGTGGCAAGGTGTGGGCCGAGAATTTGCGCGAGGGCGGCTTCGCCGTCCACGTGAGCCTGCCGGAGTTGAAGCTCGAGGCTTCCTAGGCCGCCTGCTGGCGATTGAGGCGCAGCCAGGTGCCCTGCAGCACGCGTGCATCGCTGCTGGCACGGTGACGGTTGAGCTGCATCTCGCGTTCGACAATGGCGCGCGTGGCATTCCACTGATCGGCATCGTGCTCGGTCATCAGGGTGACCAGGTGTTCGAGGCGGAAGCTCGGCACCATCTCGGCTTCGTCGTAAAGCACCGACAGCCAGGTGTAGTCATGCGACCAGGCGTCCGAATACACGGTGAGGCCGCGCAGCGCGCGATTCAGTGCCGTGGCCACATCGACGATGGGCTTGCCGTGCATGAGCAGGGTGTCGCGGGTGATGCCGTGTACGGTCTCGGCGCGGCTGTCCCAATGCGTCCATCGCTCGGCAGGCTGGATCAGCATGCATTCGCTGCGCCCGTCAGGCAGCACGAAGCCTACCTCGATCGGGTAGCTACCTTTGCCGAAGCCGGAGGCCTCGATGTCGATGATTGCCGGGGTATGCATTGGCCGATTCTACGGCGCAACGCAATGCAGCATTGAGGGCTTTCGCAGATGTGTTTCATAGGGGTTTTCAGCTAGGATTGCCGCCCTCTATTCGGCAAACGTGAATTTCGTCATGGCACAGTTGATTCTCAAAGACGGCAAGGAACGCTCGGTGATGCGCCGCCACCCGTGGATATTCGCGGGCTCGGTCGATCGCCTCGAAGGCCGTGCGCGTCGTGGCGACACCGTCGAAGTGCTCACCGCGGGCGGTGGCTGGCTGGGTCGCGCTGCCTATTCGCCGGACTCGTCGATCCGCGCCCGCATGTGGAATTTCGACCCTGCCGAGAGCATCGACCACGGTTTCTTCAAACGCCGCGTGGCGGCCAGCGTGGCGCGCCGCAAGACCCATCCCCTGCTCGCCGGGCAGGACGGTGTGCGTCTCATCCACGGCGAATCGGATGGCTTGCCCGGCGTGATTGCCGACCGTTTCGGTGATGTCGTCGTCGTGCAGCTGACCAGTGCCGGTGCGGACAAGTGGCGTGAGGCCATCGTGGGTGCGCTGGCACTCGCAACCGGTTGCAAGGCTGTTTACGAACGTTCGGATTCCGACGTGCGTGGCATGGAAGGCCTGGAAGCACATACCGGCCTTGCGCATGGCGAACTGCCTGAAGGCCCGCTGACCATCGATGAAAACGGCATACGCATGGAAGTCGACTACGTCGGCGGCCACAAGACCGGTTTCTACCTCGACCAGCGCGACAACCGATTGCTGACCCGTACGCTGGCAGCTGGCCGCAGCGTGCTCAACTGCTTCTGCTACACCGGCGGGTTTTCGCTACAGGCGCTGGCAGGTGGCGCGACGAGCACGCTCTCCATCGATTCTTCGGGGCCGGCTCTCGAGACGGCACGGCGCAATCTCGCGCTCAATCCGCAGCTCGATGCCAGTCGTGCAGAGTGGATGCAGGCCGACGTATTCGATGCCTTGCGCGAGCTGCGCGCGGCAGGTCGCACGTTCGATCTCATCATCCTCGACCCGCCCAAGTTCGCGCCCTCGGCAGCACACGCCCAGCGCGCTTCGCGCGCCTACAAGGACATCAACCTGCAGGGCTTGCGCCTGCTCAATCCGGGCGGTCTGCTGATGACCTACTCGTGCAGCGGCGGCATCGGTGGCGAGCTGTTCCAGAGCATTGTCGCCGGTGCGGCGAGCGATGCTGGTGTCGATGCACGCATCGTCCACCGCCTCAGCGCGGCGGCCGACCACCCCATCGGTTTGGCTGTGCCCGAAGGCGAATACCTCAAGGGCTTGGCCTGTCAGATCTCCTGAAGGCTGTTGATGACCTCGTCGACAGGGATACGGCTCGCATCCTCCTGCTCACCCTGCAGCAGCTTGTAGGGCACGCCCCAAGGATGCCAGCGTGCGGCGTCCGACTTGCCGAACAGGCACACGATGGGCTTGCCGAGCGCGGCGGCGAGATGCATGTGACCGCCGTCCGAGCAGACGAACTGATCGCATAGCGACAGGCCTGCGATGAGTTCGGCGAGGCTTTTCGTCGGGCAGGCGATGAGGGGCAGGTCACGGCAGGCATCGAGGATGCCGCGTGCCTTGCCGTCGTCGCCGGGGTGCAGCGGATTGTTCTCATCACCCGGTGACCAGAACAGCAGGAAGCGCGTATCCGGCTGAGCGTCGTGCAGGCGCTGTACGAGCTCTATGAAGCGTTCGGCAGGCCAGCGCTGCGAGGGCTTGCGCGAGCTGATGTGCAGGCCGATGACCCGTGCACTGTCCGGCAGATCGGCGAGCAGCTGGGTACGCAGCGTGGTCTGCAGCGTGGCGTCGGCCTGCATGTGTGCCGGGCCCGGCTTGGGCGCGATGTCCAGCGCACGCAGGATGTTGGCCGTGCGCTCGACTTCGTGCAGGGCTGCGGGGTCGGGCTGTACGTCGTCCTGCGCAATCACACGGGCGGCACCGACAAGACGCGCCATGCGGCGGGCGCTGGCTTGCGTGCCGCTGGCGGGCAGCAGCACGAGGTCGAGGTCGGCATGCCGCAAGCGCCACAGCACACGCAGGCGGTCGACGAATGCAGCGATGCGGCTCTCGCCATGTTGCAGGTGTTTGAGCTTGGTGTAGGTGTAGACGGCGTCGAGATCGGGATGGCCACGCAGTACTTCGGCGTTGTAGCGCGTGACCAGCGCGCCGATCCAGGCATCCGGATGCTTCTGGCGCAGGCGCTGGATCATTGGCAGCGTGCACACCAGGTCGCCGATGTTGTCGCGACGGATGACGAGGATGCGGCGGGCTTTCACGTCTTAATATCTTTCTGCATGCCCAGGCAAAGCATGGCCAGCATGCCGTGTTCGTGGTGGAACGTGGTGTTGAAGAGCCCGCCGATGAAGACGATGGCGAACCCTCCCAGACCAATCCCCCAGCGTTGCCAGTGTTCTGCCGTTGATACGCTGCGAGGTCGCTGGCGCACAAGCAGGCATAGCCACAGAGCCCCGAATGCGAGCAGAGTTCCCAGCCCGAGCGCGCCGCGTTCGGCGAGGGTGTTGAAGTAGAGGTTGTGGGCGTGCAAGCGATCGGTGTAACGCGCGGGATCGAAGGCTTCACCGCGTTCTGCCAGCCAGCCAGCAATTTGTGAATGGCTGACGAGAGACAGATTGCCGGGCCCGACACCGATAAGCGGGGCGCGGCGCCACACTTCGGCGGCTGTGCGCGTCGTTTCAGCACGATAGGCCGTGATGCTGCCGCTTGCGCTGAAATTGATGAGGGTCTTTTCGATCATGTCGCGCTTGATATAGAGCACAGGCGTGCCGACGATCAGCGCAACCAGCAGTACGCGCAGCCAGGGCAATGGTTGTGCGCGATGCTGCAGCCAGACGAAGGGTGCTGCGGCCAGTGCCAGGGTCAGCAAGGCGCCGCGGCTGCCGAAGGCGAACATGCTGGCCATCAAGGCGATGCCGACGAAGATGGCGATAGTCTGCTGGCGTCGATCAAGCGTGGATCGGCGAGGAAGGTAGCAGGCAAGGGCAACCGCGACGATGCCTGCGGCATACAGCGCGGAGTGATTGACGTGACCGACGGAGTTGAGTTGCAGGGCGATGCGTTTGGGGACTTGCCACAATGTCCAGTAGCCTTCCGCGAGTCCGGCAAGCGTGGCGCCGATGAGGCAAAGGGCAAGGATCAGGCCTTGGCGCGCAGTGAGTGCTGTGCGTGATACACACCAGCCAAGCACTAGGTAGCTGACGATGTCGCCGAGCTCTTTGGTGTCGGGCTTGAAGTAACCCGAAGCGAAGACCGACAGAAGGGCCGAGACAAGCATGGCCCCCAGGCTGAGGTCTAGCCAGGCGGGAGCACCGCCCCATTGCCGCAGACGTGCGCTTTGCACAAACCAGGTGAGGACAAAAAGGCCCAGCGAGATGTTCTTGGGCGCTTCGACCAGCGGCAGCACGATGCCGAACAGGCACAGCAACACGAACTCCATGCGGGAGCTGTTGCGTGGTGCGGTTGGCAGCAGGGTCATGCGCGTTTGCAACCCAGCAACATGGCCAGACAGACCATGCCCAGCATGCCATGTTCGTGATGCAGGGTCGTGTTGAAAGCCCCCCCAAGGAAGACCAGGCCAAAGCCGGCGATGCCGGCGCCCCAGCCTAGCCAGTGCGCGTCGCTCGCTTCCCGGCCGGGCCGCAACTTCACGAGAGCCGTCGCCCACATGATCAGCAGGGCCAACAGGGCAGCTACGCCGACAAGGCCGCGTTCAGCCAGAGTATTGAAATAGACGCTATGAGCGTGGGTCGAGAACAGGAAATTACGTTCGACAAACACTTCGCCACGCGCTTTGAGCCAGCCTTCGACCATGGCTGGCGATACTGCGCTGAAGTTGGCCGCGCCGACACCGGTCGCGGGTTTCTGGCGCCAGTATTCGATGGCCGTGCGTGCGGCTTCGACGCGCCCGGCTGTCGTGTAGCCGCCGGCTTCCAGGTTCTGGGCGGTTTTTACGACCATTGAGCGGTCCATGCTCAGCATGCCGCCCGCGACGATGGCGGCACCGAGCAGGGCCGGCCATAGGCGGATGCGTGCATGGCGGACGAGCCACGCGATGAGCACGACAGCCGTCAGGCCGTAGGCGATGAGGGCGCCGCGGCTGGCGAAGGAAATCATGATGGCGAGCAACACGAGTGCTACTGCGAAGCTGACCCGCTGCCATAGCGGCGAGAGCAAGGTACGTCCGCAGGCAGCCAGAGCCATGGCCAGTACGGCTGTACCCATGGCGTAGAGGGCCGAATGATTGACGTGACCGACAGAGTGCAGCTGCAATGTGCCCTTGGTGCCCTGCGCCAGATGCCAGTAGCCTTGGGCAGCGCCGACAAGGGTGGCTGCAATCAGCGTGGCCACCAGGGCGAGGCGGTCGCGCGGAGACAGGGTAGTGCGTGCCAGCGTCCAGCCCAGCGCGATGTAGCAGAGGACGTCACGGACCTCGCCCCATTTGTGAGGATACGGGTCGGACAGCGCAACGCTGAGCGCTGCGGCGCCGAGAACACCGGCGAAGACCGCATCCCAGCCACACGACAGAGTCCCCCAGTTGCGTTGGCGGACGCACAGTACGATCCATACCGCCAGATAGAGCAACAGGAAGATGTTCTTGGGCGCTTCGACCAAGGGCAGGGCGAAAGCAAACAGGCACAGCAGGATCAGTTCGGCCTTGTGCAGGGCGCGCAAGGGTTTCTGGAGGTTGGTCTGCATCGGCGGCGTGTTCAAGTCAGGAAGAGCCATGGCAGCCCGGTAGCCCCGGGCGCAGGGTGCGCCATGATAGCGCACGGCCGGCCCCTGCCTCCTCGCATACAATGACGGCCTTGACCCGGTTCAATCACCCTTCGTACCTGTCGGCCTGTTCATGTCCACCCAGATCACCCGTCACATCCTGCTTGCCATCGATTCCCTTACGGGACGCGGTGCAGAGAAGGTCGTCGTCAATCTGGGCGAGGCCCTGGTGTCGCTGGGTCACCACGTCAGTATCGTGATTTACGAGGACGTCGTGGAGTTCGCAGTCGACCCGCGTATCACGGTGCATCGCCTGCAGCCGGCCGAGCGCCATCGCATCCGTCTGTTGAGTCGTCTGACCGACAACGACAATGTGCGGCGCTTCCGCGAGCTGCTATCGCGTATCGAAGCGCAGTCGGGTCGCGTAGACCTCATCTTGTCGGCGCTGCCACGTATAGATCGCATCCTGTCGCGCATCCGCGATCCGCGCATTCACCACGTCATCCACAATGCGCTGTCGATGCAGAACGGCATCCGTCACAACGGTTGGCGCAAGAAGCTGGCGCGCATCTGGCACGCCAAGCGCATGTATGACGGTCGTCAGATCATTGGTGTATCGGCCGGGGTGGGGCAGGATCTCGTCGATTTCGTGAAGGTTCGGCCGGCTGCCTTGCGTACGATCTACAACCCCTTTGACTTTGATGCACTCCGCACGCGCGCTGCGGAGCCCTTCACGCCGCCTGTGCAGGACTACATCCTGCATATCGGAGCCTTCACGCTCAAACAGAAGCGCCAGGATCTGCTCATCGAGGCCTACGCGACTTCCGGGCTGACTTGTCCGCTGGTGTTGCTGGGCAAGGGGCGCGATGAAGCGCGTATCCGTCAGCTGGCCCAACAGCGTGGCGTAGCAGATCGTGTCGTTTTCGCTGGCTTCCAGGCCAACCCTTATCCCTGGATTCGTCATGCACGCCTGCTGGCTCTGTCCTCGGCATACGAAGGCTTTGGCAACGTGTTGGTCGAGGCGCTGGTACTTGGCACACCGGTCATTGCGACCGATTGCCCGGCCGGGCCGGGCGAGATCCTGGCGAGCATGCCTCAGATGCTCGCACCCAGTGGCGACATGCAAGCCTTCGCGGCCCGCTTGAGAGCCTGCTACGCTGAACCGCCGGTCATTGACACGGCCAGCCTTGCGCGTTTTGAAGCGCCGGTCGTGGCAGGTGAATACCTCAAGCTCATTCCTGAATTCGCAACATCCCGCACCACCCCATGAAGATTCTCATCGTCAAACGCGACAAACTCGGCGACATGCTGCTCACCACGCCAATGCTGGCCTGGCTGAGGCAAGCGCTGCCGCAAGCCGAGGTCCATGTGCTCGCCAATGACTACAACGCCTGGGTGCTGGAGGGCAATCCGAGTCCGCACAAGGTCTGGTCCTTGCCACGTATCCGCCATGCCGGGCACCTGCGTATTGGTGCCGCGTTGCAGACGGTGCGCATGCTGTGGAAGCTGCGCCAGATGAAGTTCGACTGGGTGCTGGTTGGCAACGGCGACGAATCACCACGCGCCATCGAGCGCGGTTTGTGGATTCGTGGCCGCAACATCGCCTCTTATTGCGGTACCGACACCGACTGGCCCAGGCTCACGCATCCTTTGCCCGTGCCGCAGAACATGCACGAGAGCCTGCGTCTGGCAGGGCTCGCTCGCCCCCTGGGCCTGGCTTTACCCACCAGCCTGCCCGACCCGCTCTACACTTTGCCTGCCAGCAGCCATGATTTTGCGCGGCAGTGGCTGGCACAACAGGGCCTTGCTGACCGCGGGTTCATCGTGCTGGGACTGGGCGCACGTCGTGCCAAGAAGCAGCCAGCGACGCAGCAGGTGCTCGGTTGGGCCGATGAAGTACAACGTCGCTGGGGCCTCAAGACCGTCTTCATGTGGACACCGGGCAAGAGCGACAACCCGCTCTATCCCGGTGACGACGACGTCGCCGAACCCGTGCTGGCGGCCAACAATCCCAACGTCGTGCCTTTCCGTGGCCCGCTCAACGAGGCGATTGCGCTGGTGTGGCATGCGCGTACCTCGATCTTTCCCGACAGCGGCCTGATGCACTTTGCTGCCGCCAGCCCCGGTGGCGTGCTGGGCTTCTTCGCCGAGACGGATGTATCGCCATCGCCTTCGCAATGGGGTCCGATCGGGCCGCGTGCGCACTACCTTGAAGCCGAGCATGCCGTCGCCGAACTGAGCGACGAGGCTGTGTTCGGCAAGCTCGCCGCCCTCATCGACGGCTGATGCTTACTTCGCCCCGCCGTAGAGATACGGGTTCAGCGTCGGGTCGTTGTACATCTTGAACTGGCGGTAGACCTTGTAATACGCCTTGCCCGCTGCGCATTCGGCGAGGAGGGCTTCGAGGCAGGACGCGAGGTCGTTGCGCTGCTCGGTGAGACGTGCCACCTTGGCCTGGCAGGTCGTGATGTGCTCGGCGCTGGCATCGGTGCGCTGCGTCTGCAGACCCATGTGGAAAATCTTCAGTGCCATGATCGAGATGCGGTCGATCATGCTGCCGGCGGTCTCGCTGTTGAGGCGTGCGCCGGTGGCCGGCGTGACGTTGGCCAGTGTCGACAGGATCACCTCGTCCATGCGCTCGATGGCGTCGTTACGCTTCTGGTTGTAGCCGTCGATGGCGCGCTTGTTGGCCGCGATCTCGCTGTCGGCCACGTCCTTGCGACGCGCGAGGTCTTCCTCGTCCCACAGCAGGTTGTTGAAGCGGTGGTTGAGTTCGAGGAATTGCCACAGGCCTTCGCTGAACTGTGCGGGCGATTGCTTGGCCCAGGTACGGTTGGCGACGCACTGGTCGTGGAAGGCGAGGATGTCGGCAGCGCGCAGGCTGGTGGCGGTTGTGCTCATGGGGTTCGGGTTCCGGAAGAAGCAGGTGATTGCAGGAGCTGGTCGCAGGCGAGCAGCACGGATTCGAGGCTGATGGCGGCCATGCACAGCGCGTTGCCGCATTTTGGCGCCAAGGGGTCGTTGGGTGTGCGCTTGCTGTCATCAAAGCCGCGGCCACAGCGGCGCACCCATTTGAGGGTGCGGCGGAACAGGATGCGCTGGTTGCGGCAGGGGATGGGCGTTGCCAACGAGCTGGCTGGCATGTTGGCAAAGAACTTTGATTGCGCGCACAGCACATCCGAGCCCGGGCCGAACAGCGTCAGCGTCGGTGTCCCGGTGATGCGGCCCAGATGCGCAACGCCCGTGTCGGGGCTCACCAGCAGGCAGGCGCCGGCAAGCAGGTGCGCGAGTTGCAGCAGGTCCAGCTGGCCGGCGTAGCTACGGTGACGGCCTTCGGGGTCAGCAGCTTTGACCAGCGCGGATTCATTGTGGCCACCACTCCACACAGGGGTGATGCCGTCGGCCTTGAGTATCTCGGCCAGCGCATGCCAGCGATCTGCAGGCCACAGCTTGAGCTTGCTGCTAGCGCCAAGGTGCAGCACGGCGTAGCGACCAGCGGGGCGATCGAAGTCGCGGCAGGGTGCCAGAGGCCATTGTTCGGGGCTGTAGGGCGGCGGCTCCTTGCCCAGCGCCAGCGCCGAGAAGATCTCGGGCAGCGCAGTTGCCGTCTCGGGCCAGGCACGCTGCTCGTTGACGAACCAGTTCTTGTACTTGGGCTTGTCGCCAGCCTGCGCGACAACATGGCGCGTGCCCAGCGCGCGCGCCAGCAAGCTGTGACGGCTGTCGCCGGGCACCAGCGCGAGCTGGAAGCCACGTCGCAGCGCCAGCCGCAGCAGCGTGCCAGCCTTGCGTGGATCGTAGGGCAACGCCTTCACGCCCCAAGGGTTGGCTGCAAACAGCGGCGCTATGGCACGCGGGCAGCTCATCACGATCTCTGCATCCGGGTGGTTGTGGCGCAGCTTGGCCAGCAAGGCCGCCAGCATCAGCGTGTCGCCGAGCAGCAGGTGATGGGCGACGAGGATGCGTTTCGGGTTTTCGGGGTAGCCACGCTTCCCGAACAGGCGGCGCAGGCTGCCGAGTGCTATGAGAGGGGTCAGCAGGAGGCGGGAGGGGAGGCGGCTCATGCTGTGCCATCCAGACTGTGCCCGACATTGCCCAGAAAGCCTTCATCCGGAATTTTCAGGCCAGCACACAACCGCTCTCTGAGAAGTTTCGCTTGAGCAGGCTCGGTGAATGAGCCCATCTGAAGCATTCCTTTGGATTCGTAATGCAGTGGGTAGGACGCAAGAATCAGCTTGTTAGGGAAGTTGGCTCTGAAAAGGGCGAAGTAGTTGCCTCCACTGCCGCGAGGGCCTAGAGCGGCATAAGAGACCACGCGTGAAATTGACCCTGGCGGGTACCTGACGACATCCCTGATGCCGAGCAGAGTGGAGTCAACAATCAGTGTGCCGTTGACGACCGAAATATCCGTGTGAGCAGTATTCCGTGCCAGCTCGATTGCCGAGGCAAAAAACATTAGCCAGATGATGCAGCCAAACATCGTGACGTCGTTGAACAGGAAGGAGAGCCCGAAAGACATTGCAAACGGCAGGAAGATGATGCAAAAGCTGATAGTGAACACATAAGTGTTCTGCTTTTCGAGTCGGACAGGGGTTGAGCTGACGTCCTGAGACTCAGACGTGCTCATTGCAAACGTGCAGCTGCGACAAAAATTGCTTCCATGCGATCCAGCATACGCGCCAAGCCGCAATTTTCAATGGCAAATGCATGTGCACCAGCGCCGAGCTTCTCAGCAAGGCTTGGCTGCTCACGCAGCTGGCGGATGGCTTGCGCGAGCGCGGCACTGTCCTTGGGCGTCACCAGCAGACCCGTCTGCCCTTCGATGATGATGTCGCGCATGCTGCCGACGGCTGTCGTGATGATGGGCAGGCCGGCGCTCATGGCTTGCATGACGGCTTGCGAGACGCCTTCGTTGGCGTAGGACGGCAGGGCGAAGGCGTCGAAAGCCTGCAGCCAGGTCGGCACGTTCTTCTGTTCGCCGGCGAAGTGCACGCGTGCTTCGAGCCCCAGCTCCGCCACCTTGGCGCGCAGGTTGTCGCGCTGCGGGCCGTCGCCGACGATGGCGAGCTTGAGTTGCGGGTCGTCGATGCTGGCCAGCGCTTCGAGCAGGAAGGCGTGGCCTTTCCAGCTGCGCAGCGTGGCGACGATACCCAGCCAGAAGGCATCGGCATCCAGCCCCAGCGCAGCGCGCGCGGCGGCCTTGTCCCCGGGCACGAAGCGTGTGGTGTCGATGCCGGTGGGGATGGAGGTCGAGCGTGCTTCAGCAACGCCCAGGTTGTCGATGAGCTCGCGGCGCAGTTGCTCGCCGGTGGTGACGACGTGCGCAGCGACCTTGGCGTAGAGCCAGCGGTTGGCTGTGCTGGGTGTGACGGGTGCCGAGATGTGGCGCGTGCGCACGATGGGCAGCTGTGGGCCGCCGACGCGGGCGACGGCGGCGAGCCAGCTGTCGGTGGAGCTGTGCGTGTTGAGTACGTCGATATCGGCCGCGTTGGCGCGCAGCCAGCGACGCAGGGCCAGCAGTGGGCCGAGGCGCTTCTTGGTGAGCGGCAGGGCCACAGCGGGTACGCCCCATTCACCGGCGCGTTTGAAGATGTTGGAACTGTCGGGTGCGACGATGGTGACGCGGTGGCCGCGTGCGATGAGGCCGCGCGATTCTTCGAGGATGCGGATTTCCTGCCCGCCCCAACCGCAGGATGATTCGGTGTGGACGATGTGCAGGGAGCGGAAGGCAGGGGTCATCTGTGGGCCAGTGGCGTGGTTCGGCCCGGATTATACCCGCCCCCTCTGGGGCGATCTGGCGCGGGCCTCAGCCCAGGAAGCCCAGGTCGGCCGCCGCAAAATTGCCCAGGTTGGGCAGTACGACAGGCAGATCGTTGCGCGCCACGCCCATCCACTTCGCCAGCGTGGCGGCATATTGGTCGACCGAGGTGGTGGGCAGCAGGCGGCCGTTGCCGACGTCGGTGCTGGTGCGTAGCGCGACCTCGGGGAACTGGCCGTAGACCTGTCCGCCCTTGACCGCGCCGCCGACGATGAAGTGGTGGCCGCCCCAGCCGTGGTCGGTGCCGTCACCGTTGTTGAGCAGGGCGCGGCCGAAGTCCGAAGCGGTGAACAGGGTCACCTTGTCGGCGACGCCCAGCGCTTCCATGGCTTGCTGGAAATACGCGACAGACTTGCCGACCGAGGTCAGCAGCTCGGCCTGCTTGGCAATCTGGTTGTCGTGTGTGTCGAAGCCGCCCAGCGAGACGAAGAAGACCTGGCGGCGTTGCTGCATGTTCTCGTCTTCACGCACGCCGATCATGCGCGCGACGATGCGCAGCTGCTGGGCGAGGCGGTCCTTGTCGAGATCGGCGGGCAGGGCGACGCGTGCGTCGTTCTCGGGCAGCTTGGCGAGCGCGGCGGAGACGAGGCCTTGCGCTTCGATGGAGCGGCCGACGACGTTGCCGTATTCCTGCGCGAGTACTTCACCACCGGTGTCGCTACCCATGGTCGAAGAATTGGCCATGATCTGCGCGCGCAACGCATCGGCGGCCTTTGTGGAGCCGTAGATGTCCTTCGCCGTCAGGCGGTTGAAGGCGACGGCGCCGCTGTTGGTGATCTGGTACTGCACGGTCTTCTCGCTGGCGAGGAAGACGGCGTTGCCGGCGGTGGAGATGGCCGTGAAGGTGTGCTTGCCGTTCATGGCCGAGAGCAGGTCGCACATCTTGCCGCCCCAGCCCATCTTGGCGCCTTCGGGCGAGAAGGCCTGCCAGATCGCCTCCTGATCATTGTGCGAGAACAGCTTGGGCGGGCGTGCGATGTTGGTGCCGCGGAAAGTGTTGGCGTCCTTGATCGGCACGATTAGCGGGCCAACGTTGGCAAGGATGGCAGCATTGCCCTTGTTGAACAGCGCCTGCATGGGTGCCAGCGCCGGGTGCAGACCGAACTCGCGGCCCTGCGCGTTGCGCGGCTTTATGCCCAGCAGCTCGTTGCGCGCAATCGCGATGTCCTGCCGCGCAGCGGCGTAGCCGTTGTAGCCGGCTGTGTCGAGTGGCACGACTGTGTTGTGGCAGTCGTTGGCGCCGCGCATGAAGAGGCAGACGATGGCGCGGTAATCCTTGGGATCGCTGGCCGCAGCGGCGGCACCGATGCCCGCCAGTTGCAGGGCCCAGGGCGAGGCGGCGCGCAGGGTGGCGAGGGCGGCGCTCTGGCGCAGGAAGTTACGGCGGGTGTTGTGATCGCTCATGTTGTTTCCTTACTTCTGCACCAGATATTCGGGCGACACCATGGTCAGCAGGGTGGCGAGCTTCACGCGGTTGCGGCGCGCGTTCTCGGCCTGCGCCGGGTTGTTCGTGGGGATGCGGATTTCATTCACGGCTTCGCTGATGCGGCGGCGCGAGTCGGCTGACAGCTGGTTGGCGGTCAGCAGCAGGTCGATGTGGGCAACGAGCTTGTCGGTGGAATCGGCCAGCGCCATCTGCGCGCTGTAATCGGGCTGGATGTCGCGCTTGTTGTTGGTCGTGCGGCCAGCGCCGCCATCGATGGTGGTCTGGATGAAATTCGCATAACCCGCCACCGAACTCTCGCTGACGATCTGCATCTCTGGCGCGACCATGCCGCGCTTGGCGACCATGCTGCCCGGCGGCACATAGCCGGGGCGGTAGAAGTTGAACACCGTCGGCGAGCGCATCGGGCTCTGGCCCAGCGAGTTGCCGGGATTGTCGGTGTTGAACATGTCGAAGTTGCCCGCCACCGAGGTGGCGTTGAAGGCGCGCATCCATTGCGACAGACGCAGGATGGGTTCACGCACCTTGCCGAAGCCGGCATCCTTGAGCGTCGCAGCCGAGCGTGCCTCCGGGTCCAGCAGTACAGCGCGTACCACGGCCTGCATGTCGCCACGCACACCGGCGCCATTGTTGTTGAAGGCTTCGGTCACGCGACGCACATAGGCCGGGCTGGGGTTGCTGGTGACGAGGCGCTGGATCAACTGGCGGCCGAAGAAGGGGCCGACGTTGGGGTGGTTGAACAGACGATCCATGGCGATTTTGAGGTCGTCGTCGGCACTCGGGAATTGCTCCGGCGCAATGCGCACGCCAAGGAAGCGCTTCTCGCTACCCGAGTGGAACTGGTTGTAGCCGACCATGGGACGCACTTCCCAGTCCGGGCTGCGGCCTGCATTGTGGAAGTCCTGATCCGTACGCTCGAAGCTGCCGTAGGAGAAGCCCGTGAACACCTTGGCGAGGCCCGTGATGTCATCGTTTGTGTAGGTCTCGATCGGCTCGCCGTTGCGCAGCTTCAGTGTGCCGTCGGGGTTCAGCTCCTGCAGGCCGATGGTGAACAACTGCATGACTTCGCGCGCATAGTTTTCGTCCGGCACGCGACCCTTGGATGGGTCTTCCTTCATGTTCTTGATGTGCGAGAGATACACGCCCATCGCCGGGTGACGCGACACTTCTTCGATCAGCGTGCGGAAGTCGCCGAAAGCATTGCGCGCCAGCATGTCGTGGTAGTTCGCGATGGCACGCATCTTCACGTCGAGCATGCCGTCCATGGAGATCACGAAGATCTCGGACAGTGCAAAGGCCACACGCTGGCGCAACTGGTCAGGCGCTGTCGTCGAGGTCTTCCAGAAGGCCGAGAAATACTGGTCCTGCTTGAGGTTCTCGCCCTTCTTCAGCACCTTGTAATAGGGTTCGATCAAGGGCGCGGTCAGCGTCTGCTTCGTCGCCATCTGCTGGTCGATCCAGCCGCTGAAACTGCTCTTCGTCAGCGCTTCGATCTCGCTCATGGTCGGGCCGAAGGTCGCCTGCTGCAGGAAGCGTGAGGCCTCGGCCGCCTTGGGGGAAGGCCCGGTGTCCGCGACCCGCGCCGGGCGGGGCAGAGCCTTGGGCTCGCTGGGCCAGCTCATGTGGCTGGCGCAGGAAGACAGCAGGACTGGCAGGGCGACTGCCAGCGCCAAAGATTGCAGCGGACGAAACACGGAAGATCTCCTCGGAATGAGCGGGGCTTCTGCGGGCCTTAATCAACAATAACGCCAAATTTACCAGCGGATTAGAGGTGGCGGACAGGCGGTGCGTTCCCTGATTGGCACATTGTTCCAGCACAAGATGTAAAAAAGCCGCGCCCTTGCGGTGCGCGGCTTTGCTCGGGCTGCTGGGGCTCTCAGTACGTCGGCCAGCCGCTCGAGAACTTGAGGTCGCTGATCATCAGCGTCGGCGCGCCGCCGTTGCTGGCATCGTAGGCGTGACGGGCGATGACGCTGTTGCTGCTGTCGCGGAGGATGTCCTGGCCGCCCGGGCCGACCCAGCGGCTGTTGCCGGAGTCCATCACGGTGGAGTAGCCGTCAGTCATCTTCTTGCCGTTCTTGTCGAGGTAGGGGCCGGTGATGCTGGTGCTGCGGCCGTAGGCGATCTTGTAGGTGCTGCTGGTGCCGGCGCAGCACTTGTCGATCGACACGAAGAGGTAGTAGTAGCCGTCGCGGTAGACGATCACCGGCGCTTCGATGCCGTTGCTGCGCTTGGCCAGGGTGGTCAGCGAGCCGGTGGGCTTCATCGTGCTCTTGTCGAGCTTGGTGATCTTGATGCCCGAGAACCAGGAGCCGAACACGAGGTAGGGATTGCCGCTGGCGTCGAAGGTGAGGTTGGGGTCGATGGCGTTGTAGTCGTTGCTGCCCGACTTGGTGCTGATGACCTTGCCGTCGTCGCGCCAGTCACCCTTGGCAATGGAGCTGGCCGAGACGAGACCGATGGCCGAGGTGTTGGAGCCGAAAGTCGAGATGGAGTAGTACAGCCACACGCGACCGTTGTAGGTCTGTACGTCCGGCGCCCAGACGTCGAGGCCGCTATGGCCGGGCACGTAGGTGCTCCACCAGCTGGGGCGCTTGCTGAAGATCTGCACGCCACGGCTCCAGGCCGTGCCGTTGCCGGAGTACAGAACCTGGATGCCGGCGCCGGTGGAGAAGGTCCACCAGGTGCTGCCTTCCTTGGTGATGGCGGGGTCGTGTACGCCGAGGTCGCCACTGAGTGCCCAGTGGGCGGCCTGGCTGCCAAGGCTGCAGGCGGCCAGGGCCAGCGCAGCCGCCGTGTTGCGGAATGCTTTTTGCATCGTTCGTCTCCTGATATCTTGCGCGATCTGTGTCGCACATTGGTTTGGATTGGTTACGAAATGCGCAGACATTTCAGTAACTTGGGCATCGTATAGGACATCCCGGCAGGTCGGCTGATCGCGATTGCCGATGCCGGGTCAGTGGTAACCCTCAGTGTTGCTGTGCTGCGGCCGATAAGGCTTAGGCACATCCCCGATTTTTGCTACTTCGCGCAATTGACGCGACGACATGGTTAACCGGATCGAAATTCACGCTATCTGGACTGCGCTCGTCCAGGCCTGGCAGCAAATCTGGCAGACACACGACGCGGGCCAGTCCTGGTCAGGCTTTGCGACGCAGTGTGACAAGCTGCTGGTGCTCGCACGCCAGCAGGGGCTGACGCGCATCGAGCAGGAGCTCATGCCGTTGTGCGACCTGCTGCCGGCAGTCAAAGGCCTGGGCGAGGAGGAAAAGGCCGCGGTTGATCGCCTGTTGCCGGGCGTCTTTGCTGCGGTGCGTGAGGCGTGCAGTGATCGCTGGCAGAAGAAGGAAGGCAGCCAGCCTGATGCCGGCCTGCCCATCGTGATGCTGCTGGTGCAGAACGAAGCCGAGTGGCGGGATTTCGCGACACAGATGACGGCCTTCGGTTATCGCGTGCAGGTGTACGCCAACTACCGCCGCGGCATGCAGTCCGCGATCACGCGCCGCGCCACGGCTGTGCTCATCGAGCTGGGCAGTGAAGAGGACAGCAGCACACTGTCGCTGATCAGCGAACTCAACCGTTACGGCCCCAAGTGGTTCGCCGTGGCACGCGAGGCGAGCTTCGAGCTGCGCCTCGAAGCGGTGCGACACGGCTCGCAGGGCTTCTTCGTCGCACCACTACAGCCCGCGGCGGTTGCTGATGCGCTCGATCCGCTGAGCTTCCGTGTCAAGGAAGAGCCCTATCGCGTACTGGTGCTCGACGACTCAGCCACGGTGCTGGCGTCGATCCGCAAAGCGCTGATACCGTTCTCCAACATCCATGTCGAGACCCTGCGCCATGCGCCGCGTGTGCTCGACGCAATGGAAGAGTTCTCGCCCGACGTGCTCTTGCTCGACTTCCACATGGAAGGCTGCAACGGGCTGGAAGTGGCCAAGATCATCCGCCAGAACCGCGTCTGGGAGTCCATTCCCATCGTCTACCTGACCGCCGAGACCAGTGAGGACGTGCAGCTGGAAGCCATGCGCAACGGCGGTGACGATTACCTGACCAAGCCGATCAGCCAGACGCACCTCGCGAATGTGGTGATCGCCAAGGCCGAGCGTTATCGCGGCCTGCGTCGCCTGATGGTGGAGGACAGCCTCACCGGCCTCTACAACCACGTGCGCACCAAGGCCTTGCTGCAGCAGGCCATGCTGATGGCCGAGCGCCAGCAGAGTGCGCTGAGCTACGCCATTCTCGACATCGATCACTTCAAGACGGTGAACGACACCTATGGCCACATGGTGGGTGATCAGGTGATCCGTGCGATCGCACACTTTCTCAAGCAGCACGTGCGTCGTGCAGACATCGTGGGACGTTACGGTGGCGAAGAGTTTGTCGTGATCTTCCTCGACACGCAGATGGAGGCGGCCTGGGCCAAGCTTGATGAGATGCGCGTGGCTTTCTCGACCATCCAGCACGCGTTCGACGATGGGCACTTCAGCGTGACCTTCAGTGCGGGCGTCGCAGGCTATCCCGGTTACCCCAGCATGGCTGAACTCATGGCGGCTGCCGACGAGGCGCTGTACGCCGCCAAGCGCGGTGGGCGCAATCAGGTCATGCGCGCTGGCGACGGCCACAGCAGCCAGTAGCCCATGGGCCGCACCAAAAAGAAAAGCCCCGTGAGGGGCTTTTCTTTTGTCTGTAGCGAGTGACTGCGCCGCAGCGCAGTCACAACGACACAGCTTAGAACTCCAGTTCGCTGGCTGCGTACAGCACGGCACCGATGCCTTGCGGCACGTTTTCGCGCACGAACACGAACTTGCACACCAGCGGAGCCGACGTGCCGCGCGGCGGGATGGCCGTGCATTGGTCAGCCGGAGCGGGCAGCGGGCCGGTGCTCAGGTCGGTACGGGAGTCGACGTTGGTGTAGGCGTTGAACGTGCCACCGAGGCTCATGCCGACGACCGTGCCCTTGATGGTGATGTTGTTGCCATCAATGGCGATGCGCGACTTCACGCCTGCCCAGGCCTTCTTGGCCACAGCCTTGGCGCCGTCATCCAGCAGGCCCAGGCGTGCTGCCTTGGCGAAGCCGTAAGCGAAGTAAGCGCTGGCCGAGGTTTCCAGGAAGTTCGGCTGTGCTGCGATGTTCTCACCCGGGTAGCCGCCGTTAGCCGGCAGCTTGTTGTTGCGCACGTCGATCACTTGCCACCACAGGCCGCTGGAGTCTTGTTGACGCGTCAGACCGTCAGCGATGTAGGACAGCAGGGTGTACAGCTTCTTGTAGTCCGGGTGGTTCTTCGGCAGGTATTCCAGGGTGTCGACGATGCCGATGAAGTACCAGGCGATCGAGCGGCTCCACAGGATCTGCGACACCTGCACCGTCGGCAGCGGAGAGGTCTTGCCCTTCACACCGTCCAGACCGAGCCAGATGCCGTCTTCAGCACCGTTCCAGCCGTGGTAGTGCAGCAGCTTGCCGGCGTTGAAGGTGTGCTCGTGCGCCAGCTTGATCTGGTTCGTTGCGATGTTGTACGCGGTTGCGGCATCGCCCGGCAGCACCTTGTCGCCATATTGACGTGCGTAGCGGACGAGGAACGGCTGCGTCATGTAGATGCCGTCCAGCCACTGCTGGTTGGCGTACTGCGGCTTGTGCCAGAAGGCGCCAGCCGAGTTCTTCTTGATCGTGTCGACGACTTTGCGCGTGGCGATCATGGCGTTCAGGTAACGCGTGTCCTTGGTCTTTTCATACAGACCGAACAGCAGTTGCGACGGCTGGATCACGTCCTGGATGGTCGGATCATTCTTGCCAGCGACGCCCGTGACCGGATTGACCGTGCCGTAGTTGATGACGCCGTTCGCGTCGACGTAGGTGTCGACGTACTTCTTCACGTAGTTGAAGTAGGCCATGTTGCCCGTGCGCTCATAGAGCTTCCAGACGCCAAGCAGGGGCACACCGTTGGTGTATTCCCAGAACTTCGGGTTCGCCGTTGCCGGCACGGTGGCGTACTGCAGGCTGAAGCACTTGTTGCCGCAGCTGTAGTCGTCAACGTTCGGCCACGTGTTCATCATGTAGTTGGCCGTCTTGACACCGACCGTCCCGCTGGCGAGCGGACCGGCCTGTGCGCCGACGGCAGCCAGGAGCAGACCAGCGCTTGTCATGGCAAGCACTGCTTTATGGATGGCAAAGCTGTAGCGTTTGAACATCATTCCCTCTCTGAAAATCGATGAACGAATGTCAGGCGCGTCAGCGCGCGCCTACCCCCGTATGCATCCGCCAGCAAGACATGCGGCGAATTTGACGACCTTGCCGTTTTTGTTGAGCGGTTCCCACGGCCTAGCCGAGCGGCAATCCTAGCTGCGGCGCATGTCAATGAGATGGTGCTTGCGGATATTCGTATCACGCGGTCGATGGATGGCGTGTGCTGCAAGGCACATTGACACCTTCCGAAAATGACAAATGATTTTCACTGAAGTGGTGTGCTGCGCACGGGACGCATATTCTGCGAATTGCCGCGTTGCAGAAGAAAGCCGACTCCGCTGCGCACATGTCGACGGTATGTCGTTGTCTCCCGACGAACGGTATTGCTTGTCGTAATAGCGGCCTTGCATGTCGTACACGTTGTGGCGAACGGACTGCTCGGCTCAGCCCGGCGGACCGGCGTCTTGCCAGCCTCTGCCGACTGGAAAGCTCAGCTGCGCTGGATCAGTTCGATCTTGTAGCCGTCCGGGTCCTGCACAAAGGCGATCACCGTGGTGCCGTGCTTCATCGGCCCTGCTTCGCGTGTCACCACACCGCCACGAGCCTTGATGTCGGCGCAGGCCTTGTAGGCATCGGGCACGGCAAGGGCAACGTGACCGAAGCCGGTGCCGATGTCGTAGCTCTCGACACCGTAGTTGTAGGTCAGCTCGATGACGGCATGCTCCGACTCGTCGCCATAACCGACGAAGACATTCGTGAATTTGCCTTCGGGGTAGTCGGACTTGCGGATCACGTGCATGCCCAGCACTTCGGTATAGAAAGCAATCGAACGGTCGAGGTTGCCGACGCGGATCATGGTGTGCAGTACGCGCATGGGAGTTTTCCTTGGTTACCAGGCCGGAATGATCTTGTGCGCGTCGCGCAGTGCGGCCTGTGCTTGGTGGTGATCAGGGTACAGCAGTTCGACAACGTCCCAGAAGCGGCGCGAGTGGTTCATCTCGATGAGGTGCGCGAGCTCGTGGGCGACAACGTAATCGACCTGCGCATTGGGCAGGTGGATGAGGCGCCAGTTGAGGCGGATGCCGCTGATTTTCGAGCAGCTGCCCCAGCGTGTGCGGGCATTGGTGAGCGAGAGTGCGGGCAGCTTGAGACCCGGTGCGTGTTGTTGCAGCATCCAGCCGTACTCCTCGATGCGCCCACCGAAGTAACCCAGCGCGTAGTTCTGCACCGCACGCAGCAGGGCGCGACGCGGAGCTTCCTTGGGGCGGATGCGCAGATGCACTGCGCGCTGGCCGACACCCTGTACCCATTCGGCATGCGGTGCGCCGTGCGACAGATGCAGGGTGCAGGTCTGGCCCAGCATGGGGAAGTGCGCGCCATCGGTCACTTCGAAGCTCGCGGGTTTCGGTCGTGCCGCCCATTCCGCGAGTTTCTCGACGACCCAGTCGCCGCGTTCGTGCAGGAAGCGCTCGGTCTCGGCGATGCTGACGCGCGTCGGGATGCTGACCGTGATGCCGCGGTCGTCGATGGTCATGCCCAGCGTGCGGCGGGCACGACGGTGCAGGACGTAGTCGACAAGACGCCCGTTGAGGACGATCTGGCGCGTCTGCCCTGCACTCATGGGTCTGGCGTTCAGGCCTCGGCAGTCACCGCAGCGGCCGGGGTGCCGGTGTAGTGATGCGGGAACAGGCGACGCATTTCGCCTTCGATCCAGGCTTCAGTCTGCGCGTTCACTTCTTCCGCGCTGCGACCGGCCGTGCTGATGGCGGGGCCGATGCTCACGACGACGTCGCCGGGGCGCTTGATGAAGGCATTGCGGCGCCAGAACTCGCCAGCGTTATGGGCAACCGGCACCACCAGCGAACCCGTCTCGGTCGCCAGCGTTGCGCCGCCGATCTTGTAGCGCTTGGCCGCACCGATCGGTGCACGCGTGCCTTCGGGGAAGACGACGACCCAGAAGCCTTCGTTGATGCGATCACGCCCCTGGTCGACAACCTGCTTGAGCGCGTCCTTGCCGGCGCTGCGGTCGATGGAAATGATGGGCATCTGGGCGAGGCCCCAGCCGAAGAAGGGAATGCGCAACAGCTCGCGCTTGAGCACGAAGGCGACGGGCGGAAAGATGGTTTGCAGCGAGATCGTTTCCCAGGCTGACTGGTGCTTGCAGAGGATGACGGCGGGGGCGGCGGGCAGATTCTCCTGCCCGATGACGCGATGACGGATGCCCAGCACGTTGTGGATCAGCCACATGGCGATGGACGACCAGGTGGTGATGATCTGATAGCGCGTGTGCGCCGGCAGCGGGAAGGTGAACATCGCGAAGACCCCGTACACGATGGTAAAGGGGGTCAGCAGGATCATGAACAGGGTGGAGCGGATCAGGTTGAACATGCGAAAGGAATATCAGCTGGGAATGGCGGGCTTGCGTGCGAGCAGGTGGTCGACGACTCTGGCGAGATCGGGAAAGACCTTGGTGCCTGCCGGGAGTTCCGGATCGACAGCCGTCTTGGTGCCTTTGCCGGTGAGGACCAGGTAGGGGGTGCAGCCCGTCGTCGTGCCGGCCTGCAGGTCACGCAGGCTGTCACCCACGGTGGGCATGCCGTTCAGCTCGACGCCGAAGCGCTCCGCAATCTGCAGGAACATGCCGGGCTTGGGCTTGCGGCAGTCGCAGGTCGAGTCGGCCGGGTGCGGGCAGAAGAAGATGGCGTCGATGCGGCCGCCAGCCTGCGCGACCGCACGCACCATCTTGTCGTTGATGGCGTTGAGCGTGTCCATGTCGAACAGGCCACGGCCGACGCCACTCTGGTTGGTCGCCACCACGATGCGGTAACCGGCCTGATCGAGGCGGGCTATCGCTTCCAGACTGCCGGGAATGGGGCGCCATTCTTCAGGCGACTTGATGAACTGGGCGGAGTCTTCGTTGATGACGCCGTCGCGGTCGAGGATGATGAGCTTCATGCGCCAATCTTAGCCCATTTGCCTTCCGGCTCCTCCTGCCGGGCGCAAGTCGGTTGGATCTTCGGCGGGCTGGCCGGCCATCGGCCTGGCGGATACCGGGATGTGACGATTGCGGTACAGTGCGCGCCCTCCGTTTCGTTCCCTTCCCCCGCAGGTCATGAAGTCTTCCAAACGTCTGTTTCTGGTTTCGCTCGCCGTACTCCTCCCCGCTTTCCCCCTTTCCGCACTGGAACTGCAAGGTGCCGGTTCCACTGCCGCTGCGCCGCTCTACAACGCCTGGGCCGAGCAATGGGCTGCCGTTTCCGGCCACAAGCTGAGCTACTCGGCCATCGGCTCTTCTGGCGGCCTCAAAGCCATCCGCGAAGGCAAGAGCGACTTCGGTGCTTCCGACGTGGCGCTGTCCTCCGAAGCGCTGGCCAAGGATGGTCTTGTGAACTTCCCGGTCGCCATCTCGGGCGTCGTACCCATCATCAATCTCGGCAGCGTGGCGCGCGGACAACTGCGCCTGACCGGTGCCGTGCTGGCCGACATCCTGAGTGGTCGCATCCGTCAGTGGAATGCGTCCGAGATCACCGCCCTCAACCCCGGCTTGAGCCTGCCCGCAACGCCCATCAAGGTGATTGGTCGCGAGGACGGCTCGGGTTCCACTTACGTGCTCAGCCACTACCTCAAGCAGGTCAGCGAGAGCTGGGCGAGTGGCATGGGCAATGACTTCAAGCTCCAGTGGCCTGAGACCACTACGCTGGTGAAAGGCACGGGCAGTATGATTGCCGCCGTGCGCAGCACACCCGGCGCCATCGGTTACGCCGAATATGGTCAGGTCGAAGAGGCGCGCCTCAACTACGCCCGCGTCGCCAATCAGAAGGGTCAGTACCCGGTGCCCGGTGCAGCCAGCTTCAGGGCCGCCCTGCAAGGCAGCGCCTGGTCTTCGCGCGGAGCGTTTGAAGAAATGCTCACCAACGCGGCGTCCGTCAGTGCCTGGCCGATCACCGGCGGCACCTTCATTGTCATGCGCAAGAAGGTCAACCGTGCCGATCAGTCCAGCGCCGTGCTGTCGATGTTCACCTATGCCTTCATGAAGGGTGACGAGACGGCATCGAAGCTGCACTGGATTCCGCTGCCCGAGAGCACGCAGGCCCGCGTGCAGCGCGAGATGGCCAAGCCGGTGGATAGCCGGGGCAACTCGCTGAGCTGGCAGGTCAACTACTGAGGCGTGGGCGCACCGCCCTGTCAGCGGTCTGCACGGCCCGGCAGCGGGCCGACGGCGGCGCCGAAGTCGCTGCCGCAGCCGGAATACGGCATGCCGGAAGTCGAGGCCTCGGCCGTATGCGTGAAGCGGCTGCGCGTGCCGTCGGGCTGGAACATCCAGGTCGTCCCCTCGAACTCGTCGATCACGTCGTTGGGCATGCGTGCCATGGCCCAGCTCCATTCGAATTCCAGATCGCCCCAGCCCGAGGTTTGCGGCACCTCCGAAGCGATGACCGGCGCCTGTGTCAGGCGGGCGAGGTCGTAGCAGAAAGTCACCCCTTCCGGAGTCTGTGCGACTTCGCAGGCGCAGATGTAGATCATCCGGATGCGGCCGGCCAGATCACCGAAGCCGCCCTCCTCGATGGATGCGCTGCTCATGCCCGAACCCAGCGCCACACCTTCCGGGTCGCACATGCCATGTGCGTTGATGACGAGGTTTACGTGCCCCATCTCTTCGACCGTGGTCAGGATAATGTCCTTGAGGCGCGTCATGCTGATGCCCGGATTGCTGCTGCGCGGGCCGTCCTGATGGATGCTGGGAATGACGTAGTTGCGCTGCAGGTGATAATGATCGCGCGGCGCGAAGTCGTCGGAATTCAGGGACAGCGAGGGAAAGGGGATGTGGATCATCTTCGGGTTCCTGTTCCGATATCGGCGCGAGCGGTTCATTTACCCGGCAGGACGAGCGCCTTGCCGGACATCCAGAGAGGTCAATATGGCACAAACCATCCGCTGGGGCATCATCGGTTGCGGTGAGGTCACCGAGGTCAAGAGCGGTCCGGGCTTCCAGAAGGCCGAGGGCTCACAGCTGCTTGCCGTGATGCGGCGGAACGCGGCGCTGGCGGAAGACTACGCGCGGCGCCACGGCGTGCCGCGCTGGTACGACGACGCGGCGCAGCTGATCGCCGATCCGGATGTCGATGCCGTCTACATCGCCACGCCGCCGTCTTCGCACAAGGATCTGGTCCTGCAGTGCGCCGCCGCTGGCAAGCCCGTGCTGGTCGAGAAGCCCATGGCCTTGTCGCATGCCGAATCGCGCCTCATGGCAGACGCCTGCCGCATGGCCAACGTGCCCTTGTTCATCGCGTACTACAGGCGCTGCATGCCGCGTTACCAGCAGATCAAGGCGCTGGTGGAGGCTGGTGCCATCGGTGCCGTGCGCCTGGTCAGCGTACAGATGCTGCGTCCGCCGTCAGCGCAGGACCGTGACCCGGCGCAGGTCTGGCGTCTCGACCCGGCGCTCTCCGGCGGCGGACATTTCTGGGACCTGGCACCGCACCTGTTCGATTTTCTCGATGCCCTGTTCGGGCCGATTGCCTCGGCCACTGGCGAGGTCAGCAATCAGGGCGGCCTCTACACGGCCGAAGACACGGTCAGCGCGAGCTTCCGCTTTGCATCGGGCCTGCAGGGCGTCGGGCAGTGGTGTTTCGCCGCGGCCGAGAACCTCGACGAAGTCGTGCTGCGAGGCACCGAAGGCACGCTGCGTTTCGCGATGTTCAGCGATGCGCCGCTGCTGCTGGAGAACGCGCAGGGCCGTCAGGAGTTCGCCATTGCCAACCCGCCCCATGTGCATCAGGGCTTGATCCAGGAAATCACGAATCACCTGCTCGACCGCGGGCGGTGCGTCGTTGACGGTGACTGCGGCGTACGCACCGCCTGGGTGATGGACCGCGTGACGGGCCGTACCCAGGCAGCCTCCGCCAGCTGACTATTCCGCCATCGCGACGGCCCGGCGGCGTCTGGGTGGCGCCTTGCTTTCATCGCCCAGCGAGGGCCAGCTGTGGATCAGCGTCTGCAGCATGACCGACTCGCCGTAGTGCAGGCGGCTGTCGGCACGGATGACGTGGCCGATGAGGCGCGCGATCTCGTTGCGCAGGTGAGGGTCGTCAACCTCCGAGAAGATCTCGCGCATCAGCACGGGAGTGACGACGCAGTTGCCGCTGGCGTCGATCCAGGTGTTGCTCATCAGGTCGGCGCAGAAGTCTTCCAGCACGTCGTTGAAGGCATCGCGCGTCAGGCCCAGCCTTGAAGTGGCGGCACCGAGGCGCAGCGAAGTTAGCTCGCTGGGTTCGAGTTCACCGTCGGCCAGCATGCTGAGGGCGAGGATGCGGGCGGCGGCTTGCGGACTGTTCTGTGGATAGCGTTTCATCATGGTGTGAGCCTCCTGTATCGGGGGTTTAGTTGTGCGTGGCTTGAGGGCTGGCCGCACGGGCCGCGCTGCGGCGTTCGCCGCCCAGGGTGGTGGCCAGATCTTTCAGCCAGCCGCGCCGGGTGCGCGATGCCTTCTGGGTGCGTTCGACATTGCGGCCGACCGTGTGGCCGGCGCGCGTCAGGGCGCGGTCCACGACGCTGGGCAGGTCGCTGCCGGTTTCCTGGATGACGACCGGGGCCGTACCCATCAGTTGCACCTGTACGACGCAGCGCTTGTCTACGCCGCCACGCGGGCCATTGATGTCTTCGATATGAACGGCCAGACGCCGGATGTGTGTCTCCAGGCGCGACAGGGCGGACAGGGCGCGCCGCTCGACACGGGGACGGATGCTGTCGTCGAGGGCAAGGTTATGTGCATGAATGGTGATCTGCATGGTGACCTCCTGTGAATGACAGGACTCAGCCTACCCGCCGTGACATCTCAGTAAAAATCGAATTAAATTGACGGACTGTTCGGTTTTTTCGAGGTGAAAAAAATGAACTACAAGCATCTTCACTACTTCTGGTCGGTGGCGCGTAGCGGCAGCATCCAGAAGGCCAGTGAGCAGCTGCACATCACGCCGCAGACCCTCAGCGGGCAGATCAAGCTGCTCGAAGAACGCTTGGGCAGCCCGCTGTTCCGCAAAGTCGGACGTCGCCTGCAGCTCACCGAGACGGGCCGCCTGGTATCGGGCTACGCCGACGAAATCTTCACGCTGGGTGAAGAGCTGGAAAGCAGCCTGCGCAGCGGAGCACGGCGCGACCGGCCGCTGGAGTTCAAGGTCGGCGTGGCGGATTCAGTGCCCAAGACCGTGGCCTGCCGCCTGCTGGAGCCGGCGATGCAGATGCCCGACCCGGTGCGCCTGATCTGCCGCGAGTGGAAGCTGGAGCGTCTGATGTCCGAGCTGGCCTTGCACCACCTCGATCTGGTGATTGCCGACCGGCCCTTGCCGGCGGGTTCCGGCGTGCGCGCCTACAGCCACGAACTGGGGCGTTCGGGCGTCAGCTTCTTTGCCGCGCCGTCGCTGGCGCGACGCTGCAAACAGCCCTTCCCGCAATGCCTCAACGACATGCCCATGCTGAGCATGGGGGACGACGCGGCCCTGCGTGGTCGCCTGCAGCGCTGGCTGACCGAGCAGCGCCTGCATCCGCGCATCGTGGCGGAGTTCGATGATGGCGCGCTGATGAAGGCCTTCGGTCGTGAGGCCAAGGGCATCTTCATGGGCACCACGGCGCTGGAGGACGAGATCTGCCAGCAGTACGGCGTCAAGGTGCTGGGGCGCAGCGACGCGGTGCAGGAGACCTTCTACGCGATATCGGTGGAGCGGCGCATCAGCCACCCCTGCGTGGTGGCCATCACCACGGCGGCGCGTACGCGCCTGTTTGCGCAGAAGGGGCTGGCGCCGGACGTGCCGGACAAGGCAGTGAAGCCGCGCACCAGCCGGCGCGCAGCGCGCTGATCAGGGGGCCTTGGGGTAGCCCGCGGTGTCGAGGGCACCGTTCCAGCCGCCCTCGGAGAAGCCTTCGATGGCCTTGTTGCCGACGGTGATGGACGGCGCTTGCGGTTCCTTGCTGCCTGTCAGCTTGCCGAGCTGGGCCAGCTGTTCCTTGCTGGTGATGGACTTCTCGCTGAACGGTACCTTGCGCTTCTTGAGCAGGGCGCGCGCCTTGTCGCACAGGTCCTTGCAATCAGGCGCGGTGTAGAGCGTGACGGGTGCAGCCTGCGCGGCCTTGTTGGCCTCGTAGCTGCCTTCCTGCTGGCCGACGGCATTGCTGGGCAGGTTGGGCTTGTCGCTCTTGAGCTCGGGCGGCGGCTGGTCGCCGTAATGCACCTTGCCGTCCTTGTCGACCCAGCGATAGACCTGGCCAAACGCGGCTTGCGTCAGCAGAAGGCAGCCCAGCAGGGCCAGCAGTGTTTTCATCCGTAGTCTCCAGGATCAAGCTGTCTGCACTGTAGCACCGCCTGCCAGCGAGGCAGGCGGTCCGGCGACGGGCGCTCAGGCCTCGACCATGCCGCTGTGGCGCAGCAGGGCGTCGACCTGCGGGGCGCGGCCGCGGAAGGCCGTGAAGGATTCCAGCGCGCTGCGCGAGCCACCTACGCCCAGCACTTCTTTCGCAAAGCGTTCGCCGGTGGCGCGGTCGACCACGCTGCCGCGGCTGGCTTGCGCCGCTTCTTCGAAGGCCGCGAAGGCGTCGGCCGACAGCACTTCAGCCCACTTGTAGCTGTAGTAGCCAGCACTGTAGCCACCGGCGAAGATGTGGCTGAAGCTGTTGGGGAAGCGATGCCAGGCGGGCGGGATGATGACCGAGACTTCGGCGCGCACTTCGGCCAGCACGTCGAGCATGCGCTTGTCGCCACCGGGCTGGTAGTCGTGGTGCAGGCGCATGTCGAACAGGGCGAACTCCAGCTGGCGCACGGTCTGCATGCCGCTCTGGAAGTTCTTCGCGGCGATCATCTTGTCGTACAGCGCGCGTGGCAGCTTCTCGCCGCTTTCCGCTTGCGAGGTCATGCCTTGCAGTACGTCCCATTCCCAGCAGAAGTTCTCCATGAACTGGCTGGGCAGTTCGACCGCATCCCACTCCACGCCAGCGATACCCGACACCGGGTACTCCTCGACCTGGGTGAGCAGGTGGTGCAGGCCGTGGCCAGCCTCATGGAACAGGGTGATGACATCGTCGTGGCTGAAGGTGGGCGCCTTGCCATCGATGGGACCAGGGAAATTGCAGACGAGGTAGGCGACCGGCGTCTGCAGGCCGTTGCTGATGCGGCGGCGCGTGACAGCGCTGTCCATCCAGGCGCCACCGCGCTTGGTGTCACGGGCATAGAGGTCGAGGTAGAACTGGCCGATCAGCGTGCCGTTGCGTTCGATGCGGAAGAAGCGCACGTCTTCGTGCCACTGGGGCGCCTCGTCAGGCTGGATGCTCACGCCATAGAGATTCTCGATCACGCCGAACAAACCGCGCAGAACGAAGGGCTCGGGGAAGTACTGCTTCACCTCGTGCTCGGAGAAAGCGTAGCGGTCCTGACGCAGCTTCTCGGACACCCAGGCGATGTCCCAGGGCTGCAGGTCGGCGAGGCCCAGTGTCAGCGCAAAGTCGCGCAGCTCGCGCATGTCGCGCTCGGCAAAGGGTTTGGCACGGCGGCCGAGGTCGCGCAGGAAGTCCAGCACCTGATCGGGCGACTCGGCCATCTTGGGCACCACCGAGACTTCGGCGTAGTTGCGGTAGCCCAGCATCTGCGCGGCTTCGTTGCGCAGGGCGAGGATGCGGTCGATGTTGGGGGCGTTGTCCCATTCGGCATGCGTCGTCGGGCTGGCGCCATCCGGGGCGAATTCCGAAGCGCGCGTGGCATAGGCGCGATAAAGCGTCTCGCGCAGGCTGCGGTCGTCGGCGTATTGCAGAGCCGGCAGGTAGGACGGCATGTGCAGCGTGAACAGCCAGCCCTGCTCGCCGGCCTTGTCGGCCGCGGCGCGCGCGGCGGCCAGCGCGTCGTCGGGGATGCCCGCCACCTGCGCAGCATCCGTCACCAGCCAGCTGAAATCGTTGGTGGCATCGAGCACGTTTTCCGAGAACTTCGCGGCCAGGCTGGCCTGCTCTTCGGCAATCGCCTGGAAGCGCGGCTTCTGTTCGTCAGCCAGCTCGGCGCCGGAGAGGCGGAAGTCGCGCACCTCGTTGTCGATGATGCGGCGGCGCACGGGGCTCAGGCTGGCGTAGGCGGCGCTGTCGCGCAGCGCCTTGTAGCGCGAAAACAGCTTGAGGTTCTGGCCCAGCTCGGCGTAGTAGCGCGACACCTCGGGCAGCTGGGCGTTGTAGGCCTCGCGCCACTCGGGCGTGTCCATCACGCTGTGCAGGTGGCCCACGACCCCCCAGGCCCGCGAAAAGCGCTCGCCGGCATCCACCAGCGGGGCGACGAAGCCGTCCCAGTCCGGCGTCTCCGTGCCGCTTTCCAGCCTCGCCACCAAGGCCCGGTTTTCCGCCAGCAGCTGCTGGACGGCGGGGGCGACATGTTCCGGGGAAACCGTGTCAAACAGCGGCAGGCCTTGGGTTTGCAGCAGGGGATTGGAGGTGCTCATCGGGGTTTTTGCTTCCGTACGTCGTCTGGTGAGGGTGTCGACTGAAGTTACACGGGCCGCTTGCCGAAAACAACCAATTGAAGCCATAGCCTCGCAAGGGAGTCCCGACATGGAAACGACTACGACAAGTGATCGCCGCGCACAGTTCTCGGCGGACCTGGAGCGCGAACTGGCCAGCGGCGAGCTGGTCTTCCCGACCAGCATGCAGGCAGCCGTGAAGATCCGCCGCGCGCTGGACGAAGACGATGCCAGCATCGCCACCGTCGCCCGCACGATAGGGCTGGAGCCGGTGCTGTCGGTCAAGATGCTACGTATGGCCAATTCGGCCTTCTACAACCCCGACGGCCACCAGGTGACCGATGTGCACCGCGCCCTGATGCGCATCGGCATGAGCAATGCCCGTGTGATGGCGCTGGCGGTCATCGGCGACCAGATGGCGACAGCCACCGAGTTCGCACCGGTCTGGCGGCTGGCCGAGCAGCTCTGGCGACATACGCTGGACGTCGCCGCCCTGTCGTACGCGATTGCACTGCAGCTCGACGATGTGTCGCCCGACACCGCCCTGCTCGCCGGCATGGTGCATGACATCGGCCAGTTCTACCTGCTGTCGCGCGTGCATGCCTACCCCGAGCTGCTGGAAGAGCAGAACGAGATGTCCGAGTTCATCCTGCACTGGCAGCAACGCGTCGGTCAGCAGGTGCTGGCGGCCTTCGGCACGCCCGAAGTGATCGTGCAGGCCCTCGACCAGCAGGACAACCCCAGCGGCGAGTGGCCACCCAGCCGCCTCTCCGACGTGATCTACCTCGCCAACAGCGCCGCCGGCACGCCTAACCCCTTCAGCATCCTGTCGCTGGAGCAGCAGATCGTGATGCGTCAGGAAGCATTCAAGAACGTCGACCGAGCCGTGGTCAACCGCCTGCTCGACGAAGCCCGCGTGCAGCGCGCGCAGGCGCTGGCGATGCTGACGGCCTGAGAAACTTCTCCCAGAGCCGCAAAGGGTACGAAGACAGTGGGTAGGTTGGGCTGAGCAAGGCGAAGCCCAACGCGTGAGGTCGGGAATGTTGGGCTTCCTGCGTCAGCCCAACCTACGCCCACGCACCGATGTTTTAGTAATACCGGCTCTGCCGCCCCGCCTGCCAGTCGGCAATCGACTTCTTGAGCGTCGCATGTTCCTCGCAGCGCGCCTTGCATAGCGAGGCCAGCGCTTCGAGGTGTTCGCGCGCCTTGTCGGGTTTGCCGGCCATCAGCCAGGCCTCGCCGACGTATTCGTGCGCGCCGAGGTGCGCCGGGTTGATCTTCAGCGCAGCGCCGTAGGCCTTGAAAGCATCGTCCAGCTTGCGATTGCGGCGGTAGCTGTAGCCCAGCCAGTTCCAGGCGTCGGCGTTGCGCGGTTCGCGCGTCACGATGCCGTTGAAGATGCTGATTGCATTCGCCCAGTCCTTGCGCTCGATGGCGGCACGCCCGGCGGTGAATTCGGATTTCGACACGTCGGTCGAGTTGGCGGGCGGTTCATTGCTGCCCACGGCCCAGGCGGTGCTGGCGAGGCAGAGGAAGAGGCTGCCGAGCAGGCAGCGCAGGCGGTAAGTCATGATCAAGCTCCGGAGGCGTTGGCCCGCAGAGCTTACGCCTACAGCTTGTCGATGGCGACGGGCTTGCCCGTGTGGTATCCCTGGATGAGCTGGAAGCCCATGTCGCGGCAGGTGGCGGCTTCTTCTTCGCGCTCGATGCCTTCGGCGAGCGGCGCGGAACCGAGGTCCAGAACCAGCTTGACGAGATCACCGACGACGCGGCGCTTGCGGTCGCTGGCCAGGTCGATGTCGTGGACCAGACCCATGTCGAACTTGACGAAGTGGGCGGGGGCTTCGCTGAGCTCGATGAGGCGGGCCTGTCCGGCGCCGAAGTCGTCGTAGGCGAAGCGCACGCCGATATCGAGCAGGCGCGCCGTCAGTTCGCGTAGATGTTCGGGTACGGTCACGGCGGTTTCGTGGATCTCGATGATCAGGTCGAGGTCGGGCAGTTCGCGGCGCAGCTTGATCAGCGAGTCGAAGAAGGCCTTGCTGAAGGTCTCCTTGGGATGCGTGTTGGCGAATAGCGGCAGGCCGGGCAGGCGCGCCGAAGCGCGCGCGATGCCGAACTTGCGGAACGCCGCGCTGAGCTCGGTTTCGCGCCCCAGGGCGCCGGCCAGCTCGAACAGACGCAGTGGCGAGGCCGGCAGCAAGGGGTGGTTGGCGCGGCCCAGCAGCTCGTAGGCAAAGATCTCGTAGCCATCGGCCATCACGATGGGCTGCGCTGCGCCGGACATGCCGTGCCCGTCGAGCAGCTGCAGGAATTCGGTTTCGTTGGGGATGAAGTGCTCGGACAGCGTGGTGTCCATTGGGATCAGCATGGTGCGCTGCTCGGAGGCCACCTGCCGTGCGGCGACCTGGGCAGTGCGGTGGCGCAGGCGGAATTCGGCGGTGCCGAAATGCACGATGTCGCCATCCTTGAGCAGGCAGGAGCCTTCGACGCGTGTGCGATTGACGAAGCTGCCGTTGGTGCTGTTGAGGTCGGTGAGGCGCAGCTGGCCACTGATATCGCGTGTCAGCGTAGCGTGGTGGCGGCTGAGGCTGGGCGAGGCGACCGTCAGATCGTTGTCGGCATCACGCCCGACACGGTAGGGCCAATGCGAGACAGCCAACTCGGCACGCGTACCGTTCGCGGTGACGGATTCGAGGATCCACGGGCTGTCCACACTCTGCTCCGGTTTTTGTCTGCTTCGTTTTTCAATGATATGGCAGCCGGAAACGGCTGCCCATCAGAAACTTTCGGCAGGGAGCGGGCGGACTTGAGGGGGCGAGGGGTCAGAGAGCCTTGCCGGTCAGGCGCTCATAGGCTTCGACGTACTTGGCGCTGGTGCGGGCGACGACCTCTTCGGGCAGGGTGGGGCCCGGTGCGGTCTTGTTCCAGTCCAGCGTTTCGAGGTAGTCGCGCACGTACTGCTTGTCGTACGAAGGCGGCGAGATGCCTTCGGCGTAGCTGTCGGCGGGCCAGAAGCGCGAGGAGTCGGGCGTCAGGGCTTCGTCGATGATGTGCAGGGTGCCGGCGGCATCGAGGCCGAATTCGAACTTGGTGTCGGCGATGATGATGCCGCGCGTGGCGGCGTAGTCGCGCGCCTCGCTGTACAGGCGGATGGCGGTGTCGCTGACTTCCTTCGCGCGGGCTTCGCCGAGCAGGGCGGCGCACTGGGCAAAGTCGATGTTCTCGTCGTGGGTGCCCATCTCGGCCTTGGTGGAGGGCGTGAACAGCGGTTGTTCGAGCTTGGCGGCCTGCTTGAGGCCAGCGGGCAGGGTGTGGCCGCAGACCTTGCCGGTGGCGAGGTAGTCCTTCCAGCCGCCGCCGATGATGTAGCCGCGCACGACGGCTTCGACGGGCAGGGGCTTGAGGCGCTTGACCACCAGCGCACGGCCGGCAACCTGGTCGCGCTCGCTGGCCGACACCACGTCTTCAGGGGCGATGCCGGTGAGCCGGTTGGGCAGCACATGGGCCAGCTTGTCGAACCAGAACAGGGCGGTCTGCGTCAGCACCTCACCCTTGCGCGGGATGGGGTTGGGCAGGATCACGTCGAAGGCCGAGAGGCGGTCGGAGGTGACGATGAGCAGCTTTTCCTCGTCGATCGCGTAGATGTCGCGCACCTTGCCGCGCCCGAGCAGTTGCAGGCTGGTGATGGTGGATTCGAACAGGGGCTTGCTCATGGAGGACTCCGGAAAAATGAAGAGGCCGTCACGCGGACGGCCTGGGGGCAATTCTAACCCGGTCTGACGACTCAGTTACTGGGCGGCACGTAGCCTTGGGCAGCGTCGGCGCCAGCGCCGAAAAAGTGGCGATCCATCTGTTCCATCAAGTACTTGCGCGCCTTGGGGTCCATCATGTTGAGGCGGTTTTCGTTGATCAGCATGGTCTGGTGCTTGATCCAGCCGGCCCAGGCCTCTTTCGAGACGTTTTCAAAGATCTTCTTGCCCAGCTCGCCGGGTACGGGGGGGAAGTCGAGACCCTCGGCTTCGGTGCCGAGTTTGATGCATTGAACGGTGCGGGCCATGGTGCTGTTTCTGTCCTGAGTTTGGGGGCTGGCCTGCGGATTTTACCCGGATGTGCCGCGCTGAGTGCTGGTGGCGTTTTTCGATCAAACAACGGGTGTCCGGGCGTACCAGAATGGTTCTGTACTGTTCAGGAGAACCCGCCATGCCCCAAGTGTTGTCCTTGCCCGGTCGTGCCCTGTTGTTGCTTGTGCTGCTGCTCGCGGCCTGTTCGCCCGGCGAATCCTCGCGCGCCGCGGCGCGCGAGGTCCTGCAACTCATGCGCTTCGACGAATCCCTGCAGCTGGCCGTGCACTATCCGCCGGCCACGCCGCGTGGCGTGCGTGATCCGGAATCGCTCAATCGCTGCCTGATGGGCTATGACACGCACAAGGTGTTCGAAGAGGTGGTGTCGCTGTACGCCACACATCTGTCGCGAGCCGAACTGACGGAGATGGCAGCTTTCTTCCGCAGCGAAGCCGGGCGGGCACGCGTGCGCTGGGCGTTGACCGAGGGATACCTGCGGCGCGGACTCAGCGTGCCGGTCGATGTGCCGGTGCGTAACGACGCGCTCGACGCGGCCATGGCGCGTTTCGCGGCGACCGAGGCGGGGCGCAAGATGGATGCCGATGCGCCGCTGGGGCAGGCGGTCTCCGGTTTGCTGCAGACCGAAAGCAAGCAGCGCTTCACGGAATGCATGCAGCAGGCACAGGCGACCTGAGCGCGGCTTACTGCGCCGTCCAGCCCCCGTCCATCTGCAGGATCGCCCCGGTCATGGAAGCACCGCCGGGGCTGCACAGGAATACGGCCAGCGCACCGATCTCTTCGGTCGTCACGAAGCGCTTGGTGGGCTGGGCGTGCAGCAGCACATCGCGGATGACCTGTTCACGCGTCATGTTGCGTGCCTTCATGGTGTCCGGAATCTGCTTTTCCACCAGCGGTGTCTGCACGTAACCGGGACAGATCGCGTTGACCGTCGTGCCCGCCTCGGCGAGCTCCAGCGCGATGGTCTTGGTGAAGCCCGCGATGCCATGCTTGGCGGCGACGTAAGCGCTCTTGAAAGGCGAGGCCACCAGCGCGTGCGCCGAAGCGAGGTTGATAATGCGCCCCCAACCCTTCTGCTTGAGTTGCGGCACGACCAGGCGCGTGGTGTGGAAGGCCGAGGTCAGGTTGATCGCAATGATGTCGTTCCACTTCTCGACCGGAAAGTCTTCGACGGGAGACACATGCTGGATGCCGGCGTTGTTGACCAGCACATCCACACCGCCGAGCTCATCGTCGGCCAGTGCCACCATCGCCGCGATCTCGTCGGGCTTGCGCATGTCGGCAGAGGAATAGACCACCTTCACGCCATGCCGCGCAGCGAGAGCGACGCGCAAGGCTTCGATCTCGCCTGCGTCGCCGAAGCCATTGATGAGCAGGTTGGCGCCTTGTGCAGCGAGCGCTTCGGCGATGCCCAGACCGATACCGCTGGTCGAGCCTGTGACAAGTGCATTGCGGTTCTTCAGCATGCAGGCCTCCGTCTGGAAAATTCAGACTAGCACCTGCATGGCAGCGGGGCGACCCGTGCTTTGTTACACCGGCGTCGCTCCGCTGTGTTGCTGACGTGGCGCGTCAGCGATCACGCCCGTGGCGACCACCGTGCTCGCGGCCTTCGTCGCCACGCGGGCCGCCTTGCGGGGGACCACCTTCTGGCCCGCGTCGTTCGGGGCGCGGACCACCGCGATCGCCGTCGCGATCACGCGGACGCTCCTGCTGACGTTCGCGCGGCTGTTCACGTTGCTCCATGCCGCGCGGCCCACGTTCCTGATGCTGGCGCTCTTCGTGACGGCGGTCGTCCCGTCGCTCTTCGCGCCGGTCTTCACGACGTTCCTCGCGGCGATCTTCGCGGCGATCTTCGCGGCGCTCGGCACGACGGTCATCACGGCGCTCTTCGCGACGATCCTGTCGGCGCTCCTCGCGCTGCTCACGTTCGCGCGCCTGTTCGCGGTGATGCTCGCGCTGCCAGCGGTCGCGATCACGCTCGTGGCGTTCGCGGTCGCGTTCCCAGCGTTCGCGGTCGCGCTCCCAGTCGCGGCGCTGGTCTTCCCAGCGACGGTGTTCGCGGACCTGCATATCGCGCCAGTCGTGCGGGTGATGTTCCCAGCGGGCCGGGAAGAAGCGCCAGCCATCGTTGACGAACAGCCAGCGTTCCGGGAACCACACATACCCCGGGCGTTCGCGCAGCCAGACGCCGGCGATCCAGATGTGGCGATGACCGTTCCACTTCCAGTAGCCGGGGTGCCAGATGTGGCCATGGCGCGGCCGCGGGAAAGGCTCCACGCGCAGCGGAGGTGGCGGATCGAAGACGTCGATATGCACACCGGGTAGGTCGATGTTGACATCGACGTTGACGGCTGCGCGTGCAAGCGGCGCAGCGAGAAGACAGCAGGCCAGCACCAGGGGTGCGGCGTGGCGGATGCGGATCATGACAAATCTCCCATAGAAAACCAGAGGACAAGGCGATGCCTTGTGCAGCACGCACCTGTTCCCATAACGCTTGCTGCGCCGGTGTTGGCGACCGGCAGTTGTAATGCTTTGTAAGCGTACGGGTGGCGACATCATTGATGTCTTGCACAGCCGCGCCAGTGCTTGCTGCGCGGGCGGTGTTGCTGCATGCTTGGTCGAGTTCTCAACATACCAAAAAACGGGGGAGATTCATGTTTGTCGCTATATCACGACAGTTGTCCGCATTGCTGTGCTGCGCCGCGTTGACGCTGCCGGCGCAAGCGCATGGCCCGGCGATTCCTGTCGGCGACGGCAAGCTCGCCAACGCGCCGCGCGTGGGCTACCTCTTCACTTGCATGCGCATGGTCAGTGCGGATCGTGCCGGCGCGCGCGGCGATGTGCCGTGGATTCGCGATGGCATGTGGTATCCGGATGAGAAGCTGGTCGTGAATGGCCAGGTGCGCTGGCCCAATGCGCGCCTGAGCATCGCGAAAGAAGGCGAGCGGCGCGTGATCCGCACCAACGACCTGCCCAATCACACGACGGGTGTGTTCCCGGTGGCGGGCAGTGATCCGGCGGCGCGCTGGGATCCGAACCCCAACAGCATCCGCGAGCAGGACTTCGTGCTGGCCTTGCCTGTCGAGCCGCAGCTTGCGCGCGAGCCCTCGTGCGTCGGTGGCGAGGTGGGCATCCTCAACAGCGGCGTGCTGTTGTTCAACGCGGTGGATGCCGGTGGGCGTGATGCCGTGGCGCACGAGATCCAGGACAGTTGCAATGGTCACCCGCAGCGTACGGGTCAGTATCACTATCACGGCCCGAGCACATGCATCGACGACCCCGAAGGCAAGGCTGGCAAGCATTCATCGCTGCTGGGCTATGCCTTCGATGGCTTCGGCATCTATGGCACGCGTGGCGAGAACGGAAAGACGCTGCGCAGCGCCGATCTCGATGAATGCCATGGGCATTCGCATGCGGTGATGTGGGAAGGCAGCCTGCGCACGATGTATCACTACCACCTCAGCGAAGACTTCCCCTACAGCGTGGGCTGCTATCGCGGTACGCCGGCTTTTCGTGGCCCGGTGGGTGGCCCCGGCAGTGGGGAAGACGGCCGGCCGCCACGCGGAGGGCCTGATGGCGAGCGACGTGGCCCACCACCCGGCGGCATGCCGCCGCCGCGCCCCTGAGTCGGGTCTAGGTGGCCGCGCAGACCTGGTTGCGGCCGGCCGACTTGGCGCGGTAGAGCAGCTCGTCGGCGACGCGCATGACTTCGTCGAGGCTGTCGTCGCGACTCAGCGAGGCGACGCCGATGCTGATCGTGACCTTCAGCTCCGGGTGCAGATCCTGCCAGGGGTGGGCGGCAATGGCCTCGCGCAGTTTGTCGCACAGCAGATGCGCCTGCTCCAGCGGCGTGTCGGTGAAGGCGATGACGAACTCTTCGCCGCCATAGCGCGCGACCAGATCCGTGCCGCGCGTGCTCTTCCGCAGGATCTCGCTGACCTGTTGCAGCACCCTGTCGCCCATGGCGTGCGAGAACTGATCGTTGATCTGTTTGAAGTGGTCGATGTCGCCGATCATGATCGACAGCGGATGCTCGCGACGCGCGCTGCTGGCATACAGCGCACCAAGCTGTTCGTCGAAGTGGCGGCGGTTGTGCAGCGAGGTCAGCGCGTCGCGCACTGACAGCTCGTGCAGGGTCTCGTGGTTGCGCGCCAGTTCGCTGCTCATGCCGTTGAAGGCCTGTGCGAGTTCACCGACTTCATCGCTGCCACGCACTTCGGCCTGCAGGCCCAGCTCGCCCGCCTGCATGCGCTTGATGGCCTGTGTGAGGCGGCGCAGGTTCGACGACAGGTGCGTACCCAGCAGCAGCCCGAGGCCGACGGCCAGCAGGGCCGCAGCGCCGACACCGTAGAGCAGGGCTTCGCGCATGGCGCCGAGGTAGCCGAGGTCGAGGTCGGAATAGTTGATCTGGCCTTCGGGCATGGCATGGGCCACGACTTTGCCGTCGACTTCGACCGGCAGTGCGCGCGCACGATCTTCCGCGCTGACAGGGTCACCGATCTTGTAGGGCGCAACGCCCATCAGTGCCTTGCCCTCGGGAGAGATCAGCAGGAAGCGGAACGGCGGGCGCGTGGCACCTGCAGAGCGGGCCAGACCAGGGCCGCCCGGTGGCGGTGGGCGATTGCCTGCCGGTGCCGCATCGCGCATCGGGCGTTCGGGGCGTTCCGCGTGGATGCCGTCCGGCGGAGGGGGCGGGGAATCGGGGCCGATGAGTGCCGGACGGCGCATGGCGTCGCGGCGGCGCTCGGCAAAAGCACGGAAGCTCTCGTGGCGCTGTGCTTCGTCCCAGCTGCCCCACTGCCCGATATAGGCGGCGACATCAGCGCGGAAGGAGCGCGAGGCGGATTCGGCTGCGAGGTCGTCGAACTTGCGCATGAGGCGCTGGTTGGCGACCAGGCCGACCAGGGCGACGGAAGCCAGGCTGCTGAGCAGCATGGCGAGGATGATCTTGTTACGCAGGGACATGTGATGTCCTCCGGAGGGGGAAGTCTGTCGTTCTTGTAGTACCGCACCCCGATCTTAACGGCAGCGTCGCATCATCCTGTATGCAGGTCGCGGATCTCCGTGAGCAATTTGCTGTGTGCGGCGAACAGGCGATCTTCCAGCGCATCCTTGACCGGATCGACGATGCTGCCTGCCGACTCGTACCAGGCCAGCAAATCGCGCAGGCCCGCGTTGAGCGAGATGCGCGGCTGGAAGTCGGGAATGTCTCGGCGGATCTTGCTGTTGTCGAAACCGCCGCAATGCGACTTCTCGTAGTAGAGGTGCTGGCACATCGCCGGCGCTGCCGTCATGAGCGCTTGCGAGCTCATGTGGAACAGCTGCACGTCCTTGCCGAGGATGCGGCCGAACTCGAGATAGGCGTCCTTCCACACCGTACGCTCTTCGCTGGTGGCATGGTAGTGCTGGCCATAGGTCGCGGGATTGCCAACAGCCCCTGCAAATGCGAGGGCGAGATCGGGCGTGAAGGTGTAGCTCCACGGTTGATTTCCGTCACCCGACATCACCAGCGGCTTGCCCTTGAGGATGCGGTCGATGACGCCATAGTTCTGGCGCAGGATGCCAAAGGCGCTGCTGCCCGCACCCAGCGTGAACGAAGGACGGATGATGGTAATCGGCAGGCCTTCGTCACGCACGCGCTGCTGCAGGTAGCGTTCCATCTCGGCCTTGGAGAAGGCGCGCGGAAAGGTCGAGGCCGGGTCGAGGCACAGCACTTCCGCATCTTCGCGGATCGGCAAGGAGCGATACGGCCGCTGGTAGGCCAGCGAACTCGAACAGATGATGATCTGCTGCACGCGGCCGGCAAAAGCCTCCAGCGTGCTCTGCGCGTCCTCGGGTGTGAAGGCGATCATGTCGATCACCACGTCGGGTTGCTCGCCACGCATCAGTGTCTGGAAGGCGGCGCGATCATTGCGGTCACCTTGCAGCCAGTGCACGTCCTTGACGTTCGCATCCTTGCGCTGACCGCGTGTGAGCAGGGTGAGCTCGTGACCACGCTTGAGCAACTCGGTCGTGATCGCACGGCTGATGACGCCCGTGCCGCCCAGCATCAATACTTTCATTGCCTGTCTCCGTCATGCATTTGTACTGCGCGGGAACATAGCAGATTGCGGGCGCAGCAAAACAAAAGCCCCGCATCAGCGGGGCTTTTGTTGAGGCTGTTTGTTGAAATCTGAGGCTGATCAGTTCACCTTCTGCGCCAGCTCGCCGCTCTTGTACTTCGCAGCGATCTTTTCCAGCGGGATTGGCTTGATCTTGCTGGCCTGGCCGGCGCAGCCGAAGGCTTCGAAGCGGGCCTTGACGATGAGCTTGGCGGCCTCGCGCGCGGGCTTGAGGTAGTCGCGCGGGTCGAACTTGCCGGGGTTCTCGGCCATGTACTTGCGGATGGCGGCAGTCATGGCGAGGCGGATGTCGGTGTCGATGTTGACCTTGCGCACGCCGTACTTGATGCCTTGGACGATTTCTTCGACCGGCACGCCGTAGGTTTCGCCGATGTCGCCGCCGTACTCGCGGATGATTGCCAGCAGGTCTTGCGGCACGCTCGACGAGCCGTGCATGACGAGGTGGGTGTTGGGCAGGCGCTCGTGGATCTTCTTGATGAGGTCGATGGCGAGGATGTCGCCGGTGGGCTTACGCGTGAACTTGTAGGCGCCGTGGCTGGTGCCGATGGCAATGGCCAGCGCGTCGCACTGCGTGCGCTTGACGAAGTCGGCGGCCTGCTCGGGGTCGGTCAGCATGGCGCTGTGGTCGAGCTTGCCTTCAGCGCCAATGCCGTCTTCTTCACCGGCCATACCGGTTTCGAGTGAGCCGAGGCAGCCGAGTTCGGCTTCGACGGTGACGCCGATGCTGTGCGAGAACTTGACGACTTCGCTGCTCACCGCGACGTTGTATTCGTAGGACGACGGGGTCTTGCCGTCTTCCATCAGCGAGCCGTCCATCATCACCGAGCTGAAGCCCGACTTGATGGCGGCCATGCAGACCGCCGGGCTCTGGCCGTGGTCCTGGTGCATGACGATGGGGATGTTCGGATAGGCCTCGACGGCAGCCGAGATGAGGTGGCGCAGGAAGGCTTCGCCAGCGTACTTACGCGCACCGGCGGAGGCTTGCATGATGACCGGGCTGTCGAGCTCGCTGGCCGCTTCCATGATGGCCGTGACCTGTTCGAGGTTGTTGACGTTGAAGGCGGGCAGGCCGTAGCTGTTTTCAGCCGCGTGGTCGAGCAGCTGGCGCATGGAAACGAGGGCCATGGGGTTCTCCGTAAGACGTTGGGGTTTGCTGGGATTGGTTGGAATTCTTTGACCCCGGATTGTATCGCGGGGCGTGTCGCCAAGACATTGATATTGCTACCTACCGGTGGGCAGGGGCGTGTAATCCGCCACGCTGCTGGCGCCGGGAGCCACAAGAAAAAAGCCCGCACGGAGGGGTGCGGGCTTTTTCATGGGGCGCAACGACATCAGCCGCCGATACGCACGATCTTGAGGCTGTTGGTACCACCAGACTGGCCCAGGGGCTCGCCGACGGTGATGACGACGATGTCGCCCGGTTGCACCAGCTTGTGCTTCAGCAGGGTCAGTTCGGCTTCCTGCAGCAGGTGGTCGCGGCTGTCAGTGATGCGCGGCATGATGATGGGGAAGACTTCGCGGAACATGGCCAGCTTGCCGACGGTTTCGGGTTGCGAGGTCAGCGCGTAGATGGGGATGCCCGAGCGCAGGCGGCTGGTCCACAGCGCCGTCGAACCGGACTCGGTGAGGGCCACGATGGCCTTGGCGCCGAGGTGGTGGGCCGAGAACAGGGCGGCCATGGCGATGGACTGGTCGATGCGCGTGAAGTTGCGGTTGAGGAAGTCCTGGTCCAGCGTGTTGGGGTAGGACTTCTCGGCTTCTTCACAGATGCGCGCCATGGTCTCGACGACCTCGACCGGGTACTTGCCGGCGGCGGTCTCGGCGGACAGCATCACGGCGTCGGTGCCGTCCAGCACGGCGTTGGCAACGTCCGAGACTTCGGCGCGCGTCGGCACGGGGCTGTTGATCATCGATTCCATCATCTGCGTGGCGGTGATGGCGAGCTTGTTCATCTCGCGTGCCAGCTTGATCATCTTCTTCTGCAGCGCGGGCACGGCGGCTTCGCCGACTTCGACCGCGAGGTCACCACGCGCCACCATCACGCCGTCCGAGGCTTCGAGGATTTCGCGCAGGTTCTGCGGCTCGACGGCTTCGGTGCGCTCGATCTTGGCGATGGTCAGTGCGTTGCTGCCGGCAGCCCTGAGCAGGGTGCGCGCCATGTACATGTCGGCGGCGTTCTTGGGGAAGGACACGGCGACGTACTCGATGCCGATCTGGGCGGCCGTCTTGAGGTCTTCCATGTCCTTGGCGGTCAGCGCCGGGGCGGTGAGGCCGCCGCCCTTCTGGTTGATGCCCTTGTTGTTCGACAGCTCGCCGCCGTAGTGCACGACGGTGTGGATCTCGGTGCCGATGACCTTCTCGACTTCCAGCACGATGGCGCCGTCGTTGAGCAGCAGGATGGTGCCGACCTTCACGTCGTTCGGCAGGTCCTTGTAGTCGAGGCCCACGCGCTCGTCGTTGCCCAGTTCGCAGGCGGCGTCGAGGATGAATTTCTGGCCCTTCTCGAGGAAGGTCTTGCCGTTGGCGAACTTGCCGACGCGGATCTTCGGACCCTGCAGGTCGGCGAGGATGGCGACGGGCTTGCCGACGCGGCGGGCCGCTTCGCGCACGATGTTGGCGCGGTTGATGTGGTCTTCGGCTTTGCCGTGCGAGAAATTCAGACGGACGACGTCAACACCGGCGCGGATCAGGCGCTCGAGCACTTCAGCGTCGTTGGAGGCCGGCCCGAGGGTGGCGACGATCTTGGTATGGCGTTGCATGCTTACCCCTTCATAGGAAGTAATGTTGGCAGGGAGAGAGGGAGAGGAGTCGGGGCTCGTGATCTTGCGTCTGGCACCGGTTTTTGCCGTGGTCGGCTTCTTCATGTGTTGGATATCAGGTTGCGAATCTTAGCGTCAGATGTCGGCGCGCCGTGTCAGCGCGTCAATGGCAGGCAGGCTTTTGCCGCCCAGGAATTCCAGGAAGGCGCCGCCGGCATGGGAAATGTGGTCGATGCGATCCCCCAGGCCGAAGCGGGAGATCGCGGCGATGGTGTCGTCGCCGCCGGCCAGCGAATAGGCCGGCGCAGCAGCAATGGCTTCGCCGACGGTACGCGTGCCGTGGGCAAAAGCTTCGAACTCGAAGACGCCCAGCGGGCCGTTCCAGATGATGCTGCGGGCCTGGCCCAGCAGCGTGGCATAGCGCGCGGCGGTGGCGGGGCCGATGTCGAGGATCATCTCGTCGGGCTGCACGTCGCGTACTGACTTGACGACGGCTTCGGCCGAGGCGAAGAAGGACTTGGCCACCACCACGTCGGTCGGGATGGGCACGGTCGCACCGCGCGTGGCGATGCGGATGATGATGCGTTTGACATCCTCGACCATGTCCGTCTCGACCAGCGACTTGCCGACCGGGAAGCCCGCTGCGAGCAGGAAGGTGTTGGCGATGCCGCCGCCGACGATGAGCTGGTCAACGTTGTCGGCGAGGTTGTTGAGGATGGCCAGCTTGGTCAACACCTTGGCGCCGCCGACGATGGCGGTCAGCGGGCGGTCGGCCTGCACCAGTGCGCGGTTGAAGGCCTGCATCTCGGCAGCCATGTTCGGACCCGCGCAGGCTGCGGGGGCTGCCAGGGCGAGCGCGTGAATCGTGGCTTCGGCACGGTGCGCAGTAGAGAAGGCGTCGTAGACATAGACGTCGCACAGCCGCGCCATGCGAGCAGCAAGCGCTTCGCTGTTGGCCTTCTCGCCACGGTTAAGACGACAGTTTTCAAGCAGCACGATGTCGCCGGCGCGGATCTCGAAACCGCCATCGACCCAGTTGGTCTGCAGGCGCACCGGCTTGCCCAGCATTTCGGTCAGGCGTGCCGCGACGGGGGCGAGGGAGTCTTCAGGCGAAGGATCACCCTCGGTGGGGCGACCGAGGTGCGAGGTGACCATCACAGCGGCGCCGGCGTCGAGCGCCATGCGGATGGCCGGGATGGCGCTCTTGATGCGGGCGTCGTTGCTTATCTGGCCGCGCTCGGTCAACGGAACGTTGAGGTCAGCGCGGATGAGGACGCGTTTGTCGCGGAGGTCCTGGTCGCTGAGCTGGCGGAATTTCATGGTGGTCGGCGTGCCGTCTCTCAACGGGTGCCTGGCTCTTTCCCGTTGTGGATGACCCAGATCAGCGTGCCGTTGCCCCAGCTCCAGCCGAAACCGCCTTCACCGGCAAAGATCAGGCGCCCCTGACCCTTGTAGACCAGTTCGTAGCGGTAGCGGTCGCCGCCGAAGTAGAAGGGCACGAAGGCTTTGCCGGTGACGTAGGTGCCCTGGTCGGACGGCTGGCCGATGAGCTTGGTCACTTCGTTGAGCTTCATGCCGATCTTGAGGCGACCGAACTTCGTATTGCGGGCCGGTTTGCCGGTGATCTCGCCTTCGACTTCACCGACCTTGACCTTGGTGCCGTGGCCGGATTCGACCTTGGACGAGTTCGACGACTTCGCCTTGCGCATTCATGCCGGGCGGGATGCCGCCGGCGTTACTGGAGGCTGCACTGCTGCTGGCCGCGCTGCGACCGCTGCTGGCAGCACTGCTGGTGCTGCGGGAGTTCGTCGTCGTGGCCTGGCTGGCGACGCTGCTGCTCGCACCCGTCGTGGTGGCGGGCCCTGTGTCGCTGCCGCCCTTGGCCGCGCAGGCAGCCAGCGCGATGGCGGTGAGGAGGGGCAGGATCCAGTGGGTGTGCGGCATGGGATGTGTGCTGAGGGGGAGGCAGGAAGGGGCAGCGCGTGGTGCGCTGCCCGGTCGCAATTACTTGGCGACGACCTGGACCATCTCCAGCACCTTGTTGGAGTAGCCCCACTCGTTGTCGTACCAGGAAACGATCTTCACGAAGGTCGAATCCAGTGCGATACCTGCGTCAGCGTCGAACACCGAAGTGCGGGCTTCGCCACGGAAGTCGGTCGACACGACCTTCTCGGTGGTGTAGCCGAGCACGCCCTTCATCGAACCTTCCGACGCGGCCTTCATGGCGGCGCAGATCTGCTCGTAGCTGGCTTCCTTGTTCAGCTCGACGGTGAGGTCGACCACCGACACGTCGGAGGTCGGCACGCGGAAGGACATGCCGGTGAGCTTCTTGTTCAGCTCGGGGATGACCTTACCGACGGCCTTGGCGGCGCCGGTCGAGGACGGGATGATGTTCTCGAGGATGCCGCGGCCACCGCGCCAGTCCTTGTTCGATGGGCCGTCAACGGTCTTCTGCGTGGCGGTAGCGGCGTGCACCGTGGTCATCAGGCCGCGCTTGATGCCGAAGTTGTCGTTGAGCACCTTGGCGATCGGGGCCAGGCAGTTGGTGGTGCAGGAAGCGTTGGAGATGATCGCTTCGCCAGCGTACTTGTCGTGGTTCACGCCGTACACGAACATCGGCGTGTCGTCCTTCGACGGGGCCGACAGCACGACCTTCTTGGCGCCAGCGGTCAAGTGAGCGGAGGCGGTGGCGTTGTCGAGGAACAGGCCGGTCGATTCGACGACCACGTCGGCACCGACTTCGTCCCACTTCAGTTCAGCCGGGTTCTTGACGGCGGAGAGACGGATCTTCTTGCCATTGACGATCAGGGTGTTGCCATCGACAGCAACTTCGCCCTTGAAGTGGCCGTGCACGGAGTCGTGCTTGAGCATATAGGCGAGGTAGTCGGGTTCGAGCAGGTCGTTGATACCCACGATCTCGATGTCCTTGAAGTTCTGCACCGCTGCGCGGAAGACCATGCGGCCGATGCGGCCAAAACCGTTGATGCCTACCTTGATTGTCATCTGATGTTCTCCAGTTCTTCGTATTGCGTGCCGGGCAAAGGGGGAGCCCGGCGAACCACATAGTTTATTACAGCAAGGACATGACGGTTTCCGTCACGCGCTCAGGGGTGAAGCCGAAATGCTTGAACAGGGTGCCGCCGGGGCCGGATTCGCCGAAGCGATCCAGGCCGACGACCGCGCCGTCCAGACCCACGTACTTGTACCAGCCGTCCGACACGCCGGCCTCGATGGCCACGCGCGGCAGGCCCTTGTTGCCCAGCACGCTGTCGCGGTAAGCCTTGTCCTGCGCGTCGAACAGACGGTTGCAGGGCATGGACACCACGCGCACGGCGATGCCCTTCTCGGCCAGCAACTTCTGCGCGCCCAGAGCGACGCCGACTTCGGAGCCGGTGGCGATCAGCACAGCCTTGGCGTCAGCCGCGTCGGACAGGATGTAGCCGCCCTTGCGGATGTCGGCGATCTGTTGTGCCGAACGCGCCGTGAAAGGCAGGTTCTGACGCGTCAGGGCCAGCAGGGTCGGGCCGTTGGCGTGTTCGATGCCGTGAATCCATGCGACTGCGGTTTCGGTCGTGTCAGCCGGACGCCAGACGTTGAGGTTGGGGATCAGGCGCAGCGAGGCGGTGTGCTCGACTGGCTGGTGCGTCGGGCCGTCTTCGCCCACACCGATGGAGTCGTGCGTGAACACCATGACCTGGCGGATCTTCATTAGCGCGGCCATGCGGATGGCGCTGCGGCAGTAGTCCGAGAAGACCAGGAAGGTTGCGGTGTAGGGGATGTAGCCGCCGTGCAGGGCGATGCCGTTGGCAATCGCCACTTCGGCGAACTCGCGCACACCGTAGTTCACGTAATTCACACCGGTCGCGTCGGCGTTCGAGCCCGGCGGCAGTTCCTTGCTGCCCGACCAGATGGTCAGGTTGGAGCCGGCGAGGTCGGCCGAGCCGCCCAGCAGTTCGGGGATCACGGGGCCCAGCGCTTCGAGCGCGTTGAACGAGGCCTTGCGCGTGGCGATGGTTTCGGCCTTTGCCTGTACCTTCTCGATCAGCGCATCGGCAGCCGCTTGGAAGCCAGCCGGCAGTTCGCCGGCCTGACGGCGCAGGAACTCGGCAGCCAGTTCAGGGAAGGCGGCGGTGTAAGCGGCGAAAGCGCTATTCCATTCGGCTTCGGCCTTGGCGCCCGCGGCCTTGGCGTCCCACGCGGCATACACGTCGGCGGGGATTTCGAAGGGCGCGTGCGGCCAGCCGATGGTCTCGCGCACCAGCGCGATTTCGGCGGCACCCAGCGGCGCGCCGTGCGAGTCGGCGGTGCCGGCCTTGTTCGGCGAACCGGCGCCGATGGTGGTGCGGCAGATCACCAGCGTCGGACGCTGCGTGTCGGCCTTGGCTTCAGCCGTGGCCTTGGCGAGGGCGGCGGCATCGTGGCCGTCGATCTGGCCGATGACTTGCCAGCCGTAGGCTTCGAAGCGCTTCTTCGTATCGTCGGTGAACCAGCCTTCGACTTCACCGTCGATGGAGATGCCGTTGTCGTCGTAGTAGGCGATCAGCTTGCCCAGACCCCAGGTGCCGGCCAGCGAGGCGGCTTCGTGGCTGATGCCTTCCATGAGGCAGCCATCACCGAGGAACACGTAGGTGTGGTGATCGACGATGGTGTGGCCGGGGCGGTTGAAGTTCGCTGCCAGCATCTTCTCGGCCAGCGCGAAACCGACGGCATTGGTGATGCCCTGACCGAGCGGGCCGGTGGTCGTTTCGATGCCGGCTGTGTGGTGCACTTCGGGGTGGCCGGGGGTCAGCGAGCCCAGCTGGCGGAATTTCTTCAGCTCGTCGAGCGGCAGGTCATAGCCGGTCAGGTGCAGCAGGGCGTAATGCAGCATGGAGCCATGGCCGTTCGACACCACGAAGCGGTCGCGGTTGGCCCAGGCCGGGTTGGTCGGGTTGTGGCGCAGGTTGTGGCGCCACACGACTTCGGCGATCTCGGCCATGCCCATGGGCATGCCGGGGTGACCGGAATTGGCTTGTTGAACGGCGTCCATGGCCAGCGCGCGAATGGCGCCGGTGATGGGGTTGAAGGCGATGGCGGTCTGGGAGTTCTGCATGCTGGTGGTGGCGCGTGGCCGGCGGAGTTCGTAGGCATTTAGCGGCCCTGAAGGGCCGAAACGCGCAATTATCCGCGAATTCATGGCCCAAGGGGCGGCGATTGCTGCGATGCGAAACCCCTACCGGGGGAATTGGTACCGCCAGCGTGTCAGCTCAAGCGCGCTACGTGTTTACCCTAGCACGCCCGCTTGTCCCGACGTTGACCTGTCGCAAGGCCAGGGCGTGCGCCCATTCAGGGCGCCGTGATCGGCAGGCTGACCGTGAAGCGGGTGCCTTCGCCGAGATGGGATTCGACCTGGATGCGGCCGCCCAGCACGGTCGTTACCAGCCGGTAGACGATGGACAGACCAAGGCCAGAGCCGCCCTGGCCCAGCCGGGTGGTGAAGAACGGGTCAAAGATGCGGCCGATCACCGTGGGGTCGATGCCGCGCCCGTTGTCTTCGACGGTCAGTGACACGTGTTCGGCGTCGTCGCGCCACATCTGGATGCGCACCATGCCCGGGGCGTTCTCCTGCAGGCCGTGGAAGAAGGCGTTCTGCACGAGGTTGCTGATGACCTGGCCGAGGGGGCCCGGGTAGCTGTCCAGCTGCAGGCCTTCGGCCAGGTCGGCTTCGAGCCGCCAGGCCTGGTGGCGCATGCCGGGGCGCAGGGTTTCGCAGATGTCGCGCACCAGTTCGTGCAGGTTGAAGCTGCGGCGGCGCTCCGAGCTCTGGTCGATGGCCACCTGCTTGAAGCTCGCCACCATGTGGCTGGCGCGGCTCAGCGAACTCTCCAGCAAGGCCACGGCGCGTGCCGATTCTTCGAGGTGGCTGGCCAGCGCCGATTTGCGCAGCACGTCCTGTTCGAAGGCTTCGCGCACGCTGCGCAGGTCTTGCGCCAGCGTTGAGGTGATCAGTACCGAGTTGCCGATGGGGGTGTTGAGCTCGTGCGCCACCCCGGCGACGACCGAGCCCAGCGAAGCCAGTTTGTCCGACTGGACGAGTTCGTCCTGCGCGCGGCGCAGGATGTCCATGGCTTGCGTCAGGCTGGCTGTGCGTTCGCTGACACGCTGTTCCAGCTCGTGGTTGAGTGTGGCCAGCGCCTCTTCGGTGTGGCGCAGCACGGTGACGTCGACGAAGGCCGAGAAGATGGCTTTCTGATCGTCGTAGTCGACGAGTTCTGCGCTGAGCAGGAAGTGCCGCTCATGCCCGTCGCGCATGCGGAAAGTGGCCGGCAGGTTGCTGACGTAGCCTTGCGCGCGCAAGAGGTTGGCGAAGGCATCGCGCTCGTCCTGCGAGCGCCAGATGTTGAGGTCGGTCGAGCGCTTGCCGATCATCTCCTCGCGCGCCCAGCCGGACAGGCGCAGCCAGGCTGGGTTGGCTTCGAGATAGGTGCCGTCGGTGACCAGGGTGACGCTGACCGGCACCGGGTTGACGTTGGACAGGGTGGCGAGGCGGTCGCGTGTGCGCTGCAGGTCGCGGATCTGGCGGGCCATCGCGTCGCGGTTGTCGCGGATGATGCCCTGCGTCTGTTGCTGGCTTTCGGAGATATGCAGGGTGAGCAGGGCTGTCACGCAGCAGATCAGCGCCACGGTGACCCAGTAATGCACAGCCAGACGCGGCACCTGCTCGGTCCAGAAGGTGCCGTCGAGCGCGGCCATGACTGTGAGGATGAGCAGGGTTGCGATGAGGGCGCGGATCGTCGAGCGGCGGTCCAGCAGCCAGCCCGACAGGGACAGCAGCACCGGGTAGCCCATGACGCTTGGCGTGCGTATGCCGTTGACCAGGCTGCACTGCAGGGTCAGCGCCAGCAGCATGCTCCATTGCAGGATGCCGACGGCCAGTTGCAAGCGATTGCGGTGTAGCGCTTCGCGCATGCCCAGTGCGACCAGAATGAGGATCGGCAGCATGAACAGCTGTGGCCACGCCGGCGGTGCGTAAAGCCAGACCAGGACGGTGGCGGGCACCACCACAAAGAGGATGAAGCGCCAGAGGCGCGTCACGAAGATGACCCCGGGTTCGTTCTCCGGAGTGGATGGCGCTGCTGCTGACGACTCCGTCTGCAAGATTGCCTCCTGATACGGGGCTTGGTTTGCCCCTTGTGTTTGTTCTAGTCGCGCCCGGTCAGCCGCAGGATGTGCGGTGTCATGATCAGTTGTAGCGCGATATCCAGTTTGCCGCCGGGTACCACCAGCGTGTTGATGCGACTCATGAACGAGCCGTGCAGCATGTTGAGCAGGTAAGGGAAGTCTACGCCGCGCGGATCGCGGAAGCGGATCACCACCATGGTTTCATCGGCGCTCGGTACTTCGCGTGCGATGAAGGGATTGGAAGTGTCCACCACGGGCACGCGCTGGAAGTTGATGTGGGTGCGCGAAAACTGCGGCACGATGACTTTCACGTAGTCATCCATGCGCCGCAGGATGGTGTCCTGCACCGCTTCGGTCGAATAGCCACGGACGTGCGTGTCGCGATGCAGCTTCTGGATCCATTCGAGGTTGATGATGGGTACCACGCCCACCAGCAGGTTGACGTGGCGCGCGATGTCGATGCCGTCGACCACCACGCCGCCGTGCAGGCCCTCGTAGAACAGCAGGTCGGTGTCTTCGGGCAGGGGCTCCCACGGCGTGAAGCTGCCGGGCGGGAGGCCGGCTTTCTGCGCATCGGCCTCTTCGTGCAGGTAACGCCGCCGGGCGCCCGTACCGTGCTGGCCATAGCCGGCGAACAGGGCTTCGAGGCGGTCCATGTGGTTGGCCTCCAGCCCGAAATGGCTGGGGCCGCGCTTGCCCGCCAGCTCGGCCTCGTCGATGAGGCGTCGCATGTCAGTGCGGTCGTAGCGGTGGAAGGCATCGCCCTCGACCTTGGCGGCCTTGAGCTTCTCGCGGCGGAAGATCCAGTCGAAGGACTTGCCGACCGTCGAAGTGCCGGAGCCTGAAGAGCCGGTGACAGCGATGATGGGGTGCTGCGCGGACATCGTGGCTCCGGGTTGCAGGACATGAACGGATACATCCTAAGTGGTAGGCAGCTTGCCCTGCAAGCAGGTATCGGCATCAGGCCGGTAGCGCGCGGGCCAGCATGCCTGCGAGCTCGACGGCAGAACGCACGCCCATCTTGTCGAAGATGTTGGCGCGGTGGACTTCGACGGTGCGCATGCTGATGTCCAGTTCGTCGGCAATCTGCTTGTTGAGGCGGCCATCGAGGATCAGCTGCATCACCTCTCGTTCGCGCGGACTCAACTGGTCGATGCGCGCCTGCATGGCGCGCTGGCCGTCGATCTGGTGTTGTTGCACGGCATCGCGCTGCAGGGCTTCGTGCACCGCGGCCAACAGCTGGGCTTCCTGTGGCGGCTTCTCGATGAAGTGGCTGGCACCCGCGCGCAGGGCCTCGACGGCCATCGGCACATCGCCGTGGCCGGTCAGGAAGATCACCGGCATCGTGCAGCCACGTTGCAGCAACAGGTCATGGCATTCCTGTCCCGTCATGCCGTTCATGCGTACGTCGAGCAGCACGCAGCCACGCATGCTGTCGCGGTAGTCGAGCAGGAAGTGCTCGGCATCGGCCCAGCTCTGGTGAGCGATGCCCTGCACGTCGAGCAGGAAGCCCAGCGCATCGCGGATCGCTTCGTCGTCGTTGACGATATGGACGATGGGATTCATGGTCGGGACGCTGGCAAGCACAGCAAGGGTGGCGTGGTGGTTCATGTGTGGGTGGCTTCGGTCTCGAGCGGGGTTTCGGTCGTTGTAGCCGTCGTGTCGTCGGGCAGGGGCAGGCTGACCTGGAAGATCGTGCCGCCGGCGGGGTTCGGGATGAAACTCAGGCGGCCGCGATGCCATTCGATGATGGAGCGGCAGATGTTGAGCCCCATGCCCATGCCTTCGGGCTTGGTGGTGAAGAAGGGCGAGTAGAGCTTCTCGAGGCTTTCTGCCGGGATGCCGCAACCGCGGTCGCTGACGCTGATCTCAATGGAGTCGGGCAGGCGTGCGACGCTGACACGCAGCTGGCGCTCGCTGGCCGGCGTGTCGTTCATGGCGTCCATGCCGTTGCGCATCAGGTTGACGACGACTTGCTCCAGCAGCGTGCCATCGCCCTGCAGCGTCGGCAGATCGTGCGGGAAGGCCAGCGCGATGCGCACATGGCGTTTGTGGGCCGCACTCTCCAGCAGCGCGGCGGCCTCGCGCACCACGCGCACGACGTTGACGGCCTCGACGCGCGGCTCGCTGCGGCGGACGAAGTTCTGGATGCGGCGGATGATGTTGCCGGCGCGTTGCGACTGGTGCGAGATCTTCTGCATCACCTCGGCGAGCTGGGCGTGCGGCACGCCGTTCGCAAGACCCGTGATGCAGCCGCTGGCATAGGTCGAGATGGCGGCGAGGGGTTGATTCAGCTCGTGTGCCAGCGTCGAGGCCAGTTCGCCCGTGGTGACGAGACGCGCCGTGGCCTGCAGGCGTTCCTGCTGTGTGCGGGCGAGGTCTTCGGCGCGCTTGCGATCGGTGATGTCGAGCACCGAAGCCATCCAGCCGCTGTGCTCGCCATCGGCATCGATGAGTGGCGCCTCGTAGATCAGTGCGTCGAAGACCTCGCCGTTCTTGCGGCGGAAGCGCAGCTCGAAGCCCTGGTGCGAGACTTCGCCGGCCAGCACACGCTGGTGCATGGCGTTCGTGCTCTCCATCTCTTCGGGCAACCAGTAAGGCATCGGCGAGCTCTTGCCGATCAGCTCTTCGGGCGACCAGCCGACCATCTCGCAGAAGGCGCGGTTGACGTAGGTGGTGTTGCCGGCGAGGTCGCGTGCGCGCAGCCCTGTGTGCAGCGACTCTTCCATCGCGCGGCGCAGGTTGTATTCGCGCTGCAGGGCTTGCTCGGCGTCATGGCTGCGGCGCACGTGTCGCAGCAGCATCCCCAGGCTCCACAGAAGAGCGGCTGCGAACAGGATGATGGCCGCGCCGAAGATCAGCGGCACGATGCGCGAGCCGGTCTTGTAGGTATCGACGTGCAACATCAGGCCGTTGCCGGGCGGGTCGAACGGCACCTCGTACGAGAGCTCGGGGTTCAGCGCGGCGACGCGTGACTTGCTGGCGACTTCGTGGCCTTGCGGATCGAGCACACTGAGGCGGTAGCGTTCCGAGAACCACCAGGCCACCTGGCTGCCCAGCAGGCGTTGCACCGGGTACAGGCCGACGATGAAGCCGCGCAGTTCGGTGCCTTCGAAGCTCGGCACGACGACGCACAGCGTCGGGCCGGCAAGGTCTTCGGCGAGCTCGCAATAGTTCGGTTTGCCGAACGAGCGCGCACGCTGGATGGCCGAGCGCATCGAGGCCTGCAGCGAGGGGCTGCGCATGATCTCGTGCGGCGGCAGGGTGCCCAGCTCGTTCTGCTGTGCATCCAGCCACACGATACCGCCAATCCCGCCCTGTTGCGATGCCTGTTTGGCGCGCGCCAGCGTGGCAGGGCTCTTCGGGTTGTCGAGCAGGTCGCTGGCGAGGTGGCCGAGCAGCTCTTCGTTGCGTTCGAACTGGAAGCGCAGGTTCTGCTCCAGCCACAGCACGTCGGACAACATGGCCGAGCGCTGCTCCTGCATGTCCTGCCGCAGCGTGAGCACGACGAAGCCGATCACCCCGGCGATGAGGCCGAGGGTGACCAGTGCAGGCAGTCGCCAGAGGCTGGAGGGTGCTTTACCGAACATTGGGTGACCGGAGCATGGGGCCGTGGCAGGCCGCACAGCGATTGTGGAACTCCACAATGGAGTCGGGTGTTTGATGCCTCTATAAATCCATTACCCCGCCTTGTCAGACAAGCAGGGCAGACCCTAACGAGAGAACAAGAAACCACATGAACCGACGCGCACTGCTCGGGTCCGGCCTGCTGGCCATGCTGTGCGCCGCCCTGCCGGCGGCGGCGCAGGAGCCCGTTGTTGTCCGCTTCAGCCACGTGGTGGCGCGTGATACCCCCAAGGGGCTGGCGGCCGACCATTTCGCCGCCCTCGTCAACCAGCGGGCCGCCGGCCGCCTGCGAGTCGAGGTCTATCCGGACAGCCAGCTCTACAAGGATGGCGAGGAGATGGAAGCCCTGCAGCTGGGGTCGGTGCAACTGCTGGCGCCCTCGCATGCCAAGTTCGGCCCGCTGGGCGTGCCGGATTTCGAGGTCTTCGACCTGCCATTCATGTTCGACAGCTACGCGCAGCTGCATCGCGTGACGCAGGGGCCCATCGGCAAGCGCCTGCTGCACAAGCTCGAAGCCAAGGGCATCGTCGGCCTGGCTTACTGGGACAACGGTTTCAAGGATTTCTCGGCCAACCGGCCGCTGCGTCAGCTGGCGGACTTCCGCGGTCTGCGCATGCGCATCCAGTCCTCGCGCGTGCTCGACGGGCAGATGCGGGCGCTGGGCGCCACGCCCCAGGTGCTGGCCTTCTCCGACACGCATCGTGCGCTCGCGGCGGGCGTGGTGGACGGCACCGAGAACCCGCCGTCGAACTTCTACACGCAGCGCATGCACGAGGTGCAGCGCTACCTGCTGCATTCGCAGCACGGCTATCTGGGCTATGTCGTGATCGCCAACAAGCGCTTCTGGGAAGCGCTGCCGGGTGATCTGCGCACATTGCTGGAGGAGTGCATGGTCAGTGCCACGCGCTACGCCAACCAGATTGCCGAGCAAAAGAACAACGAGAGCCTGGAGGCTGTGCGCAAGTCCGGCAAGACCGTCGTGGCCATACCGGACCCCGCGTTGCGGCAGGCGCTGAAGCTGGCGACCAGCAGGACCCACAGGGAGCACGAGGCGCGTATCGGGGCCAACCTGATCCGCAGCATTTACCGCGAAACGGGTTTCGACCCGGGCCGCCCGTAAGCGAACCACAAAGAAGGAGACACCATCATGAGTTCATCACATAGCCGGCTGGCGCGACTGGCCGCAGCACTGCTTCTGAGCGCTGGCCTCTGTAGCAGCGCGCTGGCGCAGGAGTACCCGGCCAAGACCATCACGGTCGTGGTGCCGTTCGCGGCCGGTGGCCCGACCGACACGGTGGCGCGGCTGGTGGCGCAGTCGATGACGGCCACGCTCAAGCAGCAGGTGATTGTCGAGAACGTTGGCGGTGCCGGCGGCACGCTGGGTGCCGGGCGCGTGGCACGCGCTGCGCCTGATGGCTACACCCTGCTGCTGCACCACATCGGCCACTCTACGGCGCCGTCGCTGTATCGCAAGCTGGCCTATGACGCGATTGGCGACTTCGAGCCCATCGGCCAGGTTGCCGACGTGCCAATGACCGTGGTGGCGCGCGGCAACTTCACGCCCAAGGATGGCAAGGAGCTGATCACCTACCTGCGCGCCAACAAGGACAAGACTTTGTACGCGCACGCCGGTGTGGGCTCGGCCTCCAACCTGTGCGGCATGTTGCTGATGAGTGCGCTGCAGACCGACATGACGACTGTGCCCTACCAGGGCACGGGGCCGGCCATGAATGACCTGCTCGGCGGACAGGTTGACATCATGTGCGACCAGACGACCAACACGACGGGCCAGATCAAGGGCGGCAAGATCAAGGCTTATGGCGTGACCTCGCGCAACCGCATCGCCTCACTGAAAGACATCCCGACCATGCAGGAAGCCGGGCTGCCCAACTTCGAGGTCAACGTGTGGCATGGCCTCTACGCGCCCAAGGGCACGCCGAAAGCCATCATCGACCGTCTGACGGTGGCCCTGCAGGCCGCCGTGAAAGATCCGCTGGTCGTGCAGCGTCTCGGTGAGCTGGGTTCGGAGCCGGCGACGCAGGAGCACGCCACGCCGGCATCGCTGCGCACACACCTCAAGGCCGAGATCGACAAGTGGGGTCCGATCATCAAGAAGGCCGGCATCTACGCGGACTGACGATCCGTTTGCATGGGGAGTTGTTGTCTGACTCCCCGTGCAGCCAACAGAGAACAGGGATAAAAACATGACCTTCAACATCTCGCAATCACCGCGGGACTTCTGGCTCGGGGTGCTGTACCTCGTCATCGGCGGCTCAGCCGTGTTCATTGCGGGGGACTACGAACTGGGCACCTTGCTGCGCATGGGGCCGGGCTATGTGCCGAAGATGCTGGGCTACGCGCTGTGCGTCATGGGCGCCATTGCGCTGGTGCGCGCCTTCGCGCGCCGCGGCTCACCGATCGAGCCCTTCGCGTGGAAAGCGATCGCGCTGATCCTTGGCGCCATCGTGCTGTTCGGTGTGCTGGCGCGCGGTGCCGGTCTGGTGCCGGCGGTCATTGCGCTGGTGGCTATCAGCGCGCTCGCCAGTCCGCGTGCCGAGCGCCTGACGACGACGCTGCTGGCCCTGGGCTCGGCGTTCGCCGCCTGGCTGATTTTCGTCAAGGGACTGGGCATTCCGCTGCAGGCGCTGGGCAGCTGGTTCGGTTACTGAACGCATCACAGCACTCACTACGCACAACAACAATAAAACGGAGACTTCCCCATGGATGCCGATCTCTTTTCCAACCTCGCGCTGGGCCTGTCCACAGCGCTCACGCTGAGCAACCTGATGTATTGCCTGTTCGGCGTGATTCTCGGCACGCTGGTGGGCGTGCTGCCGGGCCTCGGGCCGGTGGCGACCATCGCGATGCTGCTGCCGATCACCTTCGGCCTGCCGCCCGAGTCATCGCTGATCATGCTCGCCGGCATCTATTACGGCGCGCAGTACGGCGGCTCGACGACGGCGATCCTCGTCAACCTGCCCGGCGAGACTTCGTCGGTGGTGACAGCCATCGACGGTTACCAGATGGCGCGCAAGGGGCAGGCCGGCAAGGCGTTGGCGACAGCGGCGCTGGGCTCCTTCTTCGCCGGCACGGTGGCGACTTTTGTCATCGCTTTCGCTGCCCCGCCGCTGGCCGAGCTGGCGCTGAAGTTCGGTGCGCCCGAATACTTCTCGCTGATGGTGCTGGGGCTCGTTGCCTCGGTGGTGCTGGCCAGTGGTTCCTTGCTGCACGCCGGCGGCATGATCCTCATCGGCCTGTTGCTCAGCCAGGTCGGCACCGACGTCATCTCCGGCACGCCGCGCTTCACCTTCGATCAGCCTTGGATGGCCGACGGCATCCATTTCGTCGTCATTGCGATGGGCATGTACGGTGTGGGCGAGATCATCCGCAACCTCGAATACGACGGTGATCGCGAGCTGGCGATGAAGAGCGTCTCCGGCCTGATGCCGACCAAGGAGGACATCAAGCGCATCGTTGCGCCCGTGTTGCGCGGCACCTTCCTGGGTTCCATCCTCGGCATCCTGCCCGGCGGTGGCGCGATGCTGGCCTCGTTCGCGGCCTACTCCATCGAGAAGAAGGTGTCACCCAACCGCGCCAACTTCGGTAAGGGCGCCATCGAAGGTGTCGCTGCGCCCGAATCGGCCAACAACGCTGGCGCACAGACTTCGTTTATCCCCATGCTGACGCTGGGCATTCCGTCCAACCCGGTGATGGCCTTGATGATCGGCGCGCTGATCATCCAGGGCATCCAGCCGGGGCCGACGGTGATGACGGAGCAGCCCGCGTTGTTCTGGGGAATCATCGCCTCGATGTGGATAGGCAACTTCTTCCTCATCGTGCTCAACCTGCCCATGATCGGTGTGTGGGTGAAGCTCATCACGGTGCCGTACCACAAGCTCTTCCCGGTGATCCTGATGTTCTGTGCCATCGGTGTGATGAGCGTGAACAACCGCGAGAGCGATGTCTTCCTGATGGCCTTGTTCGGCTTCTTCGGCTACCTCTTCGTCAAGCTGGGTGCCGAGCCTGCGCCCATGCTGCTGGCTTTCGTGCTGGGCGACCTGATGGAAGAAAACCTGCGGCGCGCGATGATCATTTCGCGCGGTGACCCCATGGTGTTCATCAACCGCCCCATCAGCCTGGCCCTGTTGATCGTTGCCGTGCTGGCGCTGCTGGTCGTGCTGAGTCCTGCGATCCGCAAGAAGCGCGAGGAGGCCTTCCACGAGGAGGATTGAGCGCAGCGGTTCAGAGCTTGCGCAGAGAGGCCATCAACATGGCCTCGTAGCAAGCCCGGCGCGAGCGCTCAGGGCAGGTAGAACAGGCGGTATAGCGTGGGTAGGCTTTCGCGCACCGTCATGCCGCCGGACTTGGGTACGAGGCGCGGGTCTTTTACATGGACCAGCACCTTCTCCGACGGGAAGGCCAGCAGACTGTCGGCATCGCACATGATTACGTCGCCCTGCCGCTGCACGCTCTTGCAGGATTTCAGCCATGACGGGCCCGCCACCACGACCGGCGCGACGGGCTTCTCGATCGTGATGGCCTCGTTCATGGCGCGCGTCCGGGCGACCGGATCCGGTGCCTTGGGCAGGACAGGCGCTTTGACGGCGGGCGTTGCAGGCGGCGCTGCCACCGGCGCGCTGCTTGCCGGCAGCACGAGCCGGGCCGCTCCAGTGCCGTTGGTGTTGAGTTCGTCGGCGCCCGGCGCTTCCGCTGGCGCGGGGGTGTCGGTTTGCTCGGGGGCCGCGGATTGCGTGGCCGGCACTTCCGTCACGGCTGACTGTGCTTCGGGAGCTGACTGTTCGGGTGGGGCTGATTGATCCGCGGGCGCTGACTGTGCGGCAGGCGTTGACTGCGCAGTCGGTTCGGACTGGCCGGCGGGGGCGGACTGATCTGCAGGTTCAGGGGCTGCCGGCGCCGAGGCATCGGCCGGCTCGGACGTGCCCGCAGCCGGTTGCGATTGTGTCGCGGGGTCGGCCGGTGGTTCCGGCGCCAGCTGGGCCCGCGCGCCGGACAGTGCGCAGACGAGGCTGAAGCCCAGCAGCAGGGCGATGAGGCGAGGCGCGAGCATGGACGTATCGTCGGAGTGTGTTGAGGGCAGGCAGACGGAAACCAGCCGCCCACGATACGGGAATTGGGGAGGCGGCGCAGTGCCGCCAGCAAGTGGCTTGCTTACTGCAGCACGAAGAAGCGATAAACGCTGGGCAGGCTCTCGCGCAGCACGACCTTGCCGCCATTGGGCAGCTTGCCGACCTTGCGGGCATCACGCGAATAGACCAGCACCTTTTCGCCCGGGTAGGCCAGCAGAGTGTCGGCGTCGCACATGATCACGTCGCCCTGATCCTGCCGGTTCTTGCAGGACTTGAGCCAGGATGGGCCTTGCAGCGGGCCCTTAGCGACGATTGGCGGGGTGTTGTTGGTCGTCATCGAGATGCGCATGATGCCCGTCTCCGGGCCGGGCACAGGCTTGGCGCCTGGCGTGGCGGCAACGGTCGGGCTGCCGACGGTCGTGGTGCGCACGGTGCTGCGTTTGCTGTCGGCAGGCTCGCTGGTGGCGGTCGCCTTGGGCTTGGCGGCGACGGGCTTGCGTTCCAGCGCGGGCGTCATGACCAGCGGGCGCTCGATGGCCGGGGCCTTCTCTTCGGGCGCCACGGGCATCGATACCGCGGGTGTCGGGGCCTCGGCCGTAACGGGCGCCGGTGCGTCCGCTTCAGGCGTCATGGCGCAGGCAGACAGCAAGAGGGCCAGACTGGCGGCAAGAATCGTCAAACGCATGATCTACCTCGGGATGACTGTATCCAATGATCGGTTTACGGATATTCAGGCCGACGCTGTAGTGCTTCGCCAAGCCGGGCCGATGAAGGGCCGCTGCTTGCCTGTGAGCGTGCTTTTCAGTAAGGTGCGGGGCACTGCTGGGGGTCTGTTTGCCGCGTTTTTGCGAGGCGGAACAGTGAGATATACCCTTTGAACCTGATCCGGGTGATACCGGCGTAGGGAAAGCAAGCGCCGGCGCCCTGCCTGCGCGGCTCCTCTCCGCTGTACCCCTGTCACCCGAGGAGCCACACCATGAACGCCAACGAAAAATTCATCGCTTCGTCTGCCCACGTCGACGAAGCCGCGATTGCCCCCCTGCCTAACTCCCGCAAGGTTTATCTCGAAGGCTCGCGTGCCGACATCCGCGTGCCCATGCGCGAGATCACGCAAGCCGACACGCCGACGGCCTTCGGTGGCGAGAAGAACCCGCCGATCTACGTCTACGACTGTTCGGGCCCCTACACCGACCCGGCCGTGAAGATCGACGTGCGCGACGGCCTCGCCGCGCTGCGCGCCAAATGGATCGAAGAGCGCAACGACACCGAGCAGCTCGATGGCATGACTTCGGAATACGGCCGTGCGCGCGAAGCTGACAGCAAGCTCGACGAGCTGCGCTTCAACCTGCAGAGGAAGCCCCGTCGCGCCAAGGCCGGCCAGAACGTCTCGCAGATGCACTACGCGAAGAAGGGTATCATCACGCCCGAGATGGAATACATCGCCATCCGCGAGAACCTCAACCGCGCCGCCTATATCGAATCGCTGAAGGCCACCGGTCCCAACGGCGAGAAGATGGCCAAGTTCATGGGCCGCATTCACCCCGGCCAAAGCTTCGGCGCCAGCATCCCGGAAGTGATCACCCCCGAGTTCGTGCGCGACGAAGTCGCCCGCGGCCGCGCCATCATCCCGGCCAACATCAATCATCCGGAATCCGAGCCGATGATCATCGGCCGCAACTTCCTCACCAAGATCAACGCCAACATCGGCAACAGCGCCGTCACGTCGAGCATCCAGGAAGAAGTTGACAAGCTCACCTGGAGCATCCGCTGGGGCGGCGACACGGTGATGGATCTGTTCGACGGGCAAGAACATCCACGAAACGCGCGAATGGATCCTGCGCAACTCGCCCGTGCCGATCGGCACCGTGCCGATCTATCAGGCGCTGGAAAAGGTGAACGGCAAAGCCGAAGACCTGACCTGGGAAATCTTCCGCGACACGCTGATCGAGCAGGCCGAGCAAGGCGTTCGACTACTTCACCATCCACGCCGGCGTGCTGCTGCGCTACGTGCCGATGACCGCTAACCGCATGACCGGCATCGTCTCGCGCGGTGGCTCCATCATGGCCAAGTGGTGCCTCGCGCATCACAAGGAAAACTTCACCTACACGCACTTCGAAGAGATCTGCGAAATCATGAAGGCCTACGACGTCAGCTTCTCGCTCGGCGACGGCCTGCGCCCCGGATCCATCTGGGACGCCAACGACGAAGCCCAGCTCGGCGAGCTGAAGACCCTCGGCGAGCTCACGCAGATCGCGTGGAAGCACGATGTGCAGGTCATGATCGAAGGCCCCGGCCACGTGCCGCAGCAACTGATCAAGGAGAACATGGACCTGCAACTGGAGTGGTGCGACGAAGCGCCCTTCTACACGCTGGGCCCGCTGACCACCGACATCGCACCCGGCTACGACCACATCACCAGCGCCATCGGCGCCGCACAGATCGGCTGGTACGGCTGCGCCATGCTCTGCTACGTCACGCCCAAGGAACACCTGGGCTTGCCGAACAAGGACGACGTCAAGGCCGGCATCATCGCCTACAAGATCGCCGCCCACGCCAGCGACCTCGCCAAGGGCCACCCCGCCTCGCAGATCCGCGACAACGCCATGAGCAAGGCGCGCTTCGAGTTCAGGTGGGAAGATCAGTTCAACCTCGGCCTCGACCCCGACACCGCGCGCAGCTACCACGACGAAACCCTGCCTCAGGAAGGCGCCAAGGTCGCCCACTTCTGCTCCATGTGCGGCCCGCACTTCTGCTCGATGAAGATCACGCAGGACGTGCGCGATTTCGCCGCTGCGCAAGGCATCAGCGATGAAGATGCCTTGAAGAAAGGCATGGAGACGAAGTCGGTCGAATTCGTGAAGACCGGCGCGAAGGTCTATCACAAGGTCTGACCGTCATTCCCGCGCAGGCGGGAATCCAGCGACTTTGAATTGCAAAAGGGCCGCATCTGCGGCCCTTTTGCATTGCGCGGCGTCACGCCATCACAAACCAAACGCCTTGCGCAGGAAAGCGACTGCTGCCTGTCCCGACGCATCGCGCGCCGCAGTGTTGCCCTGCACGCTTGCCCCCAGCGCGCTGCAGCTCTTCAGCGCTTGCTGGTAAGCCTCGCCACTGAGGCGCTGGCCCGTGTTGCGGTCATAGGCCATCAGGGTATCGATGTCGGTTTCCACCGGGCAGTTGTCCAGCGTCTTCTGTGCTTCTCGCACCACGAAGCGGCGCTGATCATCCTGATCGAACTTGTGGTGTGCCCCCGGCAGCGTGATGAACTCGACCGGCGTACCCGCCTCGCCAATCTTCTTCGCGTAGTCCTGACATGAACCGATGGGCGTGTAGTCGTCTGCATCGCCATGCACCCACAGCTGCGGCGCTTTCGAGAATGCACCGGGCTTCACGATCAGGCGGAACGCGCCTGCGCAGCCGCCGGAATACTGCTGCACGTGGGCGGCAAAGCGCAGGCCATCCGGCAGCTTCTGCGCCGCGATGATGCGCTCCACCGCTACGCGCCACGACGCAATGCCCCCGCGCGAGAAGCCCATGGCTGCGATCTTCCCGGCATCGACACGCGGATGCGTCGCCAGCAGCCGTAAAGCGTTGAAGGCATCCTGCACATCAGCCGCAAACGGAATCTGCGACTGATCCTCCGCCGTACTCTTCACCCCACGCGGCCCGAAACGGTCCAGCGCAAACACGCCAATGCCCTGCGCATTGAGCAGCTTGGGCCAGTAGTCCAGCATCGCGTTGTAGATGCCGCCCGAACCATGCAGCAAGACCACCACCGGAACCTTGCCCGTGCCGGCAGGCAGGAACAGATGGCCCACGATGCTCGCCGCTTCACCACTCGCTGGCGAGCGCAGCAGCACTGGCAGAGAAGCCGGCGAATTGCTCGCGAAGCTGTACGCCCCGTTACCCGGCGCGGCCTTGAAGTCGGTGACCAGCTCCTGTCCCGACGCACCGGAAGCAGCCGCCGCAAAGGCCACCAACAAGACCCGCCTGCCCCACAACAGGATTCCACGCATGTGATCGCCCCCGCATTGTCGTAAAAGGACAATAACGCCCGGCAGCGGATCGGTCCAGCGCAGTCGCGCCCCTCCCGATCCATGCAAGGTCCGTTACGCGTTGCGGCCTAGGGCCAGTCCGCACCTTGCCCCTGAAGCGTTTCCTGCCCATAATCGCTCCATATTCTGAAGCGATTATGGCCATGCAAACGCCTCATGACACCTCTCTAACCTGGATCTGGCAGCAAACCGGCTGGTCGGCGCTGACCTGGCGCGAAGACGCCATCGCGCCAGCGCTCGCCGCAGCCCGGCAGGCACAAGGCCGTGTGCAGGGCATGGCACGCTTGCTCGAAGGCAATCTGTCCGCCGAAGCTGTTGCCAGCATCCTCATCGAAGACGGCCTCACCACCAGCGCCATCGAAGGCGAGCGCTTGCCCGTCGATGCCGTGCGTTCTTCGGTCGCACGCCAGCTCGGCTTGCCGCATGCCGGCCTGCCCGTGCCCGACCGCAGTGTCGAAGGGCTGACGGCGCTGCTGCTCGACGCCACACAGCATCACGACACCCCACTCACGCAGGAACGCCTGTGCGGCTGGCAAGCAGCCCTGTTTCCGTCTGGCTACTCCGGCCTGCAGCGCATCCGCGCCGGCATCCTGCGTGGCGAAGCACCCATGCAAGTCGTCTCCGGCGGCGCCGGGCGCGAACGGGTGCACTTCACCGCTCCGCCGCGTGAGGGGCTGGAAGCGCAGCTCGACAACTTCCTCGCATGGTTTGCCGCCGAACCCTATGTTGATGGCCTCGTGCGCGCCGGTCTCGCGCACCTGTGGTTCGTCACCCTGCACCCCTTCGAAGACGGCAACGGGCGACTGACCCGCGCCATCACCGACATGGCCATCGCGCAGGACGAACACCAGCCCATGCGCCTCTTCAGCCTCAGCGCCCAGCTCCTGCGAGAGCGAGAGGCTTACTACGCAATGCTCGAACGCACGCAGCGCGGCGGCCTCGACGTCACCGACTGGCTGCTCTGGTTCCTGCAACAGGTCGCGCTCGCCGCCAACGCTGCCGAACAAACCATCGCCCGCACGCTGGCCAAAGCCCGCTTCTGGCTACGCCATGCGCAGACGCCACTCAATGAACGCCAGCGCAAGCTACTCAACCGTCTGCTCGATGCCGGGGCCGAAGGTTTCGAGGGCGGCATCACCACGCGCAAGTACGTCAGCCTAACCCGCTGTAGCCGTGCCACGGCATTCCGTGAGTTGAGCGATCTGGTAGAGAAAGGCTGTCTGCAGTCAATGGAGGGGAGGGGGAGAAGTTCGGGGTATGAGCTGATACTGATAGCGAGTATTCTCAGAGAATAGCTGTTAGGCATTTCAACGCCCCTTCACGCGTTGAAAACAACAACATGGAGGAACGATGGCCAAGCTCCGCCCACGGGCAAGAATTGTGCGAACGATTGGAGATCAGTTGATCAGCGGCCCAGAGGCGGCGCTTATCGAACTGGTGAAGAATGCTTTCGACGCGGACTCCCCTTCTGTTCATATCACGATCACGCCACCAGCAGATGGAGTTTGGACAGAGCACAGCGGAACAATAGTCGTCTCAGATGCTGGGCACGGCATGTCTGCGACAGACTTGCTGGAGAAATGGTTTGAGCCTGCCACTAGTGACAAGATCGAACGGCGTGAAAGCCCTAACAAACGCATCATGCTTGGCGCTAAGGGCGTGGGGCGATTTGCGACAGCTAGGTTGGGGAAACTTCTTCACCTCCGTACCGCCAGAAAAATCACAGGACGTCGATTAGAGGTCAGCGAAATTAACGTTGACTGGAAAATTTTTGAGCAGACCCAGTATCTGGATCAGATAGACATTCCTGTTTCTACTCGATTTGGAGAGAGAGGTGAAAGCCCGGGTGTTGTGTTAACCATAGAGGGTCTGCGTGACCAGTGGACTCATGAACAGCTCCGATTACTGGTAAGGGAGCTTCGCCGAATGGTTTCACCAATCTCGGCACGCGATGGTGAGTTTCGCATCTTTCTAGATCTCTCTGGATTTCAAGAGCAAATCCACGGATTCGATGGGCAACCGCTTGTTTCTGGCGCATTCACGGATGAAGAAGAATCGAACCAGCTGTATGAAATACGTCCGTTCGCCATAGATAAAGTATTTCACTACATGGTGAAAGGTACTTTTGATGAGCGAGGAGGTTTTAAAGGGCGGTTCGTAAACCAACGGGGCGACGCAAAGCCACAATTGATAAGTTTACCTGCTACCGAGCTCTCGCCGGAGGAAGAGGGTTGTGGGCGAGTGAGTTTGCGACTGAATATTTATGACCGAGAGGGTGACGCAGTAGTTGCGTTGTTTGAGCAGCTTGGACAGGCCGGGATAGGACGGCTAGATGCCAAAAGAGTACTCGATGAGAATATAGGAATAGGTATTTATCGCAATGGTTTTCGCATTCGGCCTTATGGAGACGCTGAAACGGACTGGCTTGAGTTGGAGGGCAAGCGGGTTCAAGACCCCTCGCGCCGGATTGGTCTCAATCAAGTTTGGGGCGTTGTCGAAATCGGCGATGAGCAGAAATCAGGGTTGATAGAGCGAAGCAGCCGGGAGGGCCTGGATCATAACGGTGAGTTTGTACGTCTAAAACGTCTTGTCACTGACCTTCTTACGTACGTGGCGTCAATGCGACAGGATTTTCGTCAAGCAGCCGGACTTAGTCGCAAGACCGGAGTAGACACCGATGAGGTAAAGAGCAAAGCAAGCCTTCGCGCGACCGCGCGCGCGGTCGCAGACCTCCCTCTTAAGTATCGTCATAAGGTTGAACGGGCGATGCAACAAGATAGTCTTGCACTCAAGACATCTATTGCAGAGCTGGAGACCTATCAGCAGGCGCTGGCGTCACATTCAACGCTAGGCTTAGTGGTTTCGCAAGTGTTGCATGATGGACGTCGATTCTTATCGGACATCACCACCCGCTCAAAGCGCCTTACAGACGGAGCACCTCGGTTAGAGGAGGAATCAACTTTTGGAAAGCATTTTAGGAACTCTTTCGGCAATGAGGCGAGCTCTATCCATTTCTCCGCCGGACACTTGAGCAAGCTATTCAAATCACTTGACCCCATCTCTGGAAAGAGACGAGGAAAACCCAAGGTGTTCAAAGTCGATGAGTTCGTTAACCGCTGCATTACTCTTTTCGGTGACTCCATTGCTGATGCAGGAATCAAGATAGAGGTGAATAGCTGCGACCCGCCACCGCAGGTAACAGGGTATGAAACAGACTTTATGGCGGCGCTACTGAATATCATTGATAACGCAGTGTATTGGTTAGCCTCGAGTCCAGTACGGCCGCGGACGCTCTCATTTTCCGTCTCACAGGACAAGAAATATGTTCGGATTGCTGTCGCAAACAATGGTCCGCTCATCGACGACCGGTTTCACGAAAAGTTATTCAATCCAGGATTTTCTTTGAAAACGGAAGGGTCAGGCATAGGGCTGGCAATTGCGCGTGAAGCTTTGCGCGCAAGCAAGGGGGATGTCGCATTTGACAGCGAATCAGAACTGACAACTTTTGTTATTGAAATGCAGAGGGCTTTGAAATGACCACAGCTTTCCCCGCACTTAAGTTACTCATCGTAGAGGATGAAGAGAAGAAGCTCGTCGAATGGCGTGATGCAGTAACTGCGCATAACGCAGATGCCGACAGGACAGGGTTCAGCTTAGACATAGTTACTTCAAGGACTATTTCCGATGCTAAGCGTCAGCTTGATGTGTATAGGTTTGATGCTGCCGTGATCGACCTTAGACTTCAGGTTGAAGAAGGTGTGACGGAAAACAACAGTCATGGCAATGATTTGGTTAGACATATTATCGCTGTGCAACCGCTTGGGGTGGCTATCTATACAGGCCAGCAGGGTGACGCAGAAATCGATAGCTATGAATGTCCTCAAGTGAAAGTCATGGACAAGGGAGATGGTCTGGAACAGGTCTTCACGTGGCTTTCGGAGAATAAGGATGTCTTCTTACGGCTTCGTGGAGCCAAGAACGCATTCAATCGCGAAACTGCAAAGATGTTTTTTCGATCTATATGGCCCAGATGGCAGCATTGGACCGCAGCAGGCATGGAAGAACAAGCTCTCACGGACGTAGTTGCACGCCACGTCGTGGCACACGTTCACGACTCCATGCTAAACACTGGTGGAGGACTGACGCATCCCGAAGAGTCATATTTCGTCCCCCCCCCTGAAAAGCAGACTAGATACCGGTGATCTCTTGCGCTACGAAGACCGTGACTGGATCGTAGTTACCCCTCGCTGCGATCTAGCAAATGAGGGAAAAGTTGCAACAATTTTGCTGGCCGCGTGCAAGGACATATCCACCGAGTGGGATGAATTGTCCGAGAGCAAGTCGGCGGACAAAACACGTAAGAGGCTTATGCAACATTCCGGGGAGCCCAAGCAGCACTTTCTTTTTCAGATGCGAGTAACGGCATCGACTCGGAAAGGGCCATGGATGGTGCAATTCCATGACATAAAAGCACTTCCTGCCGCGCAAGCCATAGAGGAGCTCACTCCTCTGCGATTTGCTTCACTATCGCCACTATTTGTTCCGTCTTTGGTTGAGCGATTTGGCGCGTATTTCAGCCGTATCGGCACTCCAGGCTTTTCTACTGAAGAAAGTGCTGCCTAAGATAGCCAGGAAGATCTCCTTGCGACAAGATCACATGCTTCCTTGGAAAACGTCATGACGTTCGGCGGAGACCTCGCGATTGACGTCGAAAGATTTTTTCAATGCAAATAGCAATCTTGTACGCCAAAAATGGCGGAACCGCATTGCCTACTTGGTGGTATTGCTGCGTCCGGGTTCCTTGAAAGTAATAGTTATCAGGGAATGTTTGTAGTCGCGCGGCTTCTCTCACAGTGAGGCTACGGCACTGCTCAGCGTCATAGTGAATGAAATAGTGTCCGTCCTTGGCGATGTGGCTGGTAACTGTGGTCGCGGGCTGGTTTGCCAATTGCACCCTGAAGCGATCAGAGAACTTCCCACTTTTCCAATTTTCGTGCTTGGGGGCCAACCCTTGCAGCGAAAACTCTTCGTGTCCCTTGGGTGAGCGTTGCTTGGCCTTTGCGAAGGCTGCCGCGAAGACGTAGCGACGCAAGTCGCTTGACATATGGCCACGCGATTCGTGATTCAGGATGACTCCAAGCGTGCGTGCTGAGTCGTTGCCCGCATACCAAGCTTTCAGTGCTTCCGGGCATTTGTTTGGGAGTTGGTATTGCATCGGAGAGTTGCCTAGGGTTTTAGGCATTTTTTTAGCCTCGGCAACTTCAGACAGTTGCTTTGCTAAACCTTCAAGTCCGGATGATTTACGGGCTTCGCCTGCGAGCGATATGGCATGCGTTTTCACAAGCTTTTGCCATTTTTCTGCGGAGTCTTCTCCCTTAGAGATTTTGCTACGAAGTTTGGGTAAGTCGCCGATTGCCTCCGCGACCGAAACCGACACAGCCTGCTCCAGAATTGGTGGGCGCCAGCCCACACCCTTCAGTTTGCAAAGGTCTTCTCGTACGCCAAGCAGGATGACGCGATGTCGGGCTTGTGGAACGCCATATTGTTCGGCGCGAACGATGAAGTCTTTGGCATCGACTGTGGCTGGATCGTCAGCTTTGGTAAAGCGGGTTGGCGCGACCAGTGAGTGAATGCGATAGCCAGCACCCGCTAGATCACGCAGGATGCTGTGGAAGATCTGTTGCCCTCCAACTTTGGAGGACAGAATGCCTTTTACGTTTTCCATCACGAAGACGTGCGGCTTGTAGTCGGCAATGATCTGCAGGTATTCCTTGTAGAGGAAGTGACGGTGATCGTTCTCTGTCTTGTAATTAGCCTTGCCCATGTTGCGGGAGCGGCCTACCAATGAATAGGCCTGACAGGGCGGGCCGCCGATCAACACCCAGGGAGTTTTGGGGCCAATGCCGTGCGTTTTGATCGCTGCGTTCAGTTCGCGATTGCTTGCAGGCTCCCCAAGTGTGAGTTGCCGCGCTTCTTTGCAGGCATCGCTCCAGGCTTTCTTGGTTCGCGAATCCCACTGATGCAGGGGCTCTTCATCTTTCGGAGGCTTGGCTGAACCGTTACAGAGTTCAAAGTACGGCGCGGTAGCGTCTGCACCACGGCGTTTGAGAATTCGGTAGAACGCACGCAATCTCAGCGTAGAGTGCGCGGAAGACTCCATTTCGGCAGACACGGCGATACGGAACGCATCATGCGATGAGAACCCCTCCCCCAGCCCTCCCGGGCCTGCGAAGAGATCAACAATCTTGATGTGCCTGTTACGAGCTTTAGGGCGAGTACCGGTTTTTTTTTTCATGCGCCAGGTTACCAGGAATGGCTGACGTAGTCGATGTTCCGACCCGCTCCCGGATGATGGCGTCCATCAGGGGCAAGAACACCCGGCCGGAGTTGCTGGTGCGTAAGTACCTGCATTCTCAGGGGCTGCGGTTTCGGTTGAATGTCCGGAGTCTGCCTGGGAGCCCGGATCTGGTATTGCCTCGGTATCACGTTGCCTTGTTCGTACATGGGTGCTTCTGGCATCGCCATCAAGGCTGCAGGTTTGCCTATAACCCCAAGAGCAACGCTGCCAGGTGGCAGACGAAATTCTCCGAGAACGTGCAGCGAGATATAGCTACTCAGCAGCAGCTCGTGGCGCTGGGCTGGCGAGTGCTGGTTGTCTGGGAGTGCGCCTTGCGGGCGTCAGACCGCCAGCTGGTGCTTGGTGAGCTTGCGGATGAAATTGTGCTGGGTGGGAGGCAAGAGGCCTGCTGGCCCGTTTCCACCTGAGTTTTTCATAGTTGAGCGACTGAGCGAACGCACACCGGTCTGACGCATATCGACCTCCGGATGTTGCGCCGCCACATATATCCTCTATTCCCCATCCCCACCCTGCAAAACCCCCGTTCTACAACCGTAGAATCGAGCTCACCGGTTCAGGTTTCGTGGCATGCCTTCGAGAATTTCACTGTGGTTGGGGCGTCTGAGTGTCGGGCGCAAGCTGACGCTGATCTATCTGCTGGATCTGACGGCGGTCATCTATATCTCGGGGATCCTGATTCACGAGAAGTACCTGGCTATCGACTTCGCGCGCAAGGAGATATCGGGGACGATCTACGCGGAGTCTGTGCGGCAGAACCTGATGGATGCGTTCGGCAATGCGGCGCCGACGGCGCTGGCGTCGTTCGATGCGGCGCGTGAGCAGTTCGATGAGGCATTGAAGACAGGGGAGCAGGCGGAGGCCTTGCGGCCGTTGTTGCAGGGGCCGCGTGACGGGGCGGGGGATGCGCGGCTGTTGCGGCAGGGGCGGGAGTTGCTGACGACGGTGAGCAACCAGTCGAACCTGATTCTCGATCCGGATCTGGATAGTTACTACGTGATGTCGCTGACGCTGCTGCGCTTCCCGGAGCTGTTGCAGACGCTGTACGAGAGCCGGGACTTCCTGTTGCACAAGTCGGGGGCGCTGGCGTCGAACGAGGATAGGGCGGCGAAGATTCTGGCTTTGTCGGGGCGGCTGGATGCGAACTTGCAGGCGGTGGAGGCGGATTACACACAGACCTGGCTGGCGGCGTCGCCGGCTTTGAAGAGCGCGCTGGAGGCGGGGCGGCAGAATCTGCTGCGCGATGTGCGGGCGTACACGCAGGAGGTGCATCTGGCGGCGCTGGTGTCGCGCGAGCGTTTTGATGCGGCGGGGCTGGAGGCGTCGTACCGGCAGGTGCTGGGCACGCTGAGTGGCACGTGGAAGACGGGTATCGCGGAGCTGCGAACCTTGCTGGATACGCGCGTGGACAGTTTGTTCAGCCGCATGTGGTTGCATCTGGGCACGGCGCTGGCGCTGTTGGCGGGCATTCTGAGTCTGGTGTATCTGGTGGCGAGCCAGATTGCGCGGCCGCTGCAGAGCTTGGCGCGGGTGGCGGATGCGGTGCGCAGCACGGCGGATTACAGCCACCGGGCGCGCTGGCATGCACGCGACGAGATCGGTCAGCTGGTGACGGCGTTCAACGAGATGCTGGCACAGCTGGACAAGCATCGGCAGTCGCAGCAGGAGCTGGCGGCACGCGCGGGGGCGGCGGAGGCGCAGCGTGAGCTGGTGGCCGCCTCGCCGATTCCGATGGTGGTGACGTCGATTCCGGACCACGAGGTGTTGCATGCCAACCAGCCGGCGCAGCCTTGGCTGCGTGGCGATGCGATGGACCCGTGGCGCACGGGTCTGGAGCCGGGGGTGCGCAGTCGTTTCTTCCAGCGACTGGCGGACCACGGTGCGGTGGATGAGTTCGAGGTGCGCTGGCATGGCAACGATGCGCCGACCTGGGCGGTGCTGTCGGCGCGGCGGCTGGTGTTCCAGGGGCGCGATGCGGTGCTGACGGCCTTCACGCCGATCAACAAGCTGAAGGTGATGGAGCAGCGGCTGGAGCTGTGGGCCAAGGTGTTCGAGGCGTCGAGCGAGTCCATCATCATCATGGACGAGTCGCGCAAGATCATCAGCGTGAACAACGCCTTCTGCCGCAGCACGGGGCATGGCTTCTACGAGGTGATCGGCGCGGACATGTCGGTGGTGCTGGATTCGCCCGAGGCGATGAACTGGAGCGAGCTGCAGAGCAAGGAGTCGTGGCAGGGCGAGGTGCGCATCCGGCGCGTGAATGGCGACACCTTTCCGGCCTGGTTGATGGTGTCGGCCGTGCACAAGGGCGCGACGACGGGCGAGGTGGTGAACTACATCGCCATCTCGATCGACATCACCGACCGCAAGGCGCACGAGGATCGCATCCGCTTCCTCGCGCAGCACGACGTGCTGACCGAACTGCCCAATCGCATGCTGTGCCAGCAGCGACTGGTGGCGGCCTTGGCGCAGGCCGAGGTGACGGGTGAGAAGGTGGCGCTGCTGTTCGTCGATCTGGATCGCTTCAAGCTGATCAACGACACGCTGGGCCACCACGTGGGCGATGGCTTGCTGCGCGTGGTGGCGCGGCGCTTGCTGCAGTCGGTGCGCAGCGAGGACACGGTGAGTCGGCTGGGTGGCGATGAGTTCGTGCTGATCCTCCGTCACGTGACGGATCTGGAGGAGCTGCACAACCTGATCACACAGCGCCTGATTCCGTCGGTGCGTCAGGCTGCGATGGTTGAAGGACATGCGCTGACGGTGTCGTGCAGCGTCGGCGTGGCGATGTTCCCCGAGGACGCGCGCGATCCGGATTCGCTGATGCGGCGTGCGGATGCGGCGATGTACGAGGCGAAGTCGGCAGGGCGCGACATGGTGCGCTTCTTCTCGAAAGAGACGGACCAGCGTGTGTTGTCGCGGCAGTTGATGGAAGTGCAGTTGCGTCAGGCGCTGAGTGCCGGGGAGTTCAGCCTGCACTTCCAGCCACGCCTGCATGCGCGCACGCGGCAGGTGGTGGGGGCGGAGGCGCTGCTGCGCTGGAACAACGCCGAGCTGGGTTATGTGCCGCCCGCGGTGTTCATCCCGCTCGCTGAAGAGGCGGGCTTCATCCATGCCATTGGCGATTGGGTGTTGCGGCAGGCCTGTGCGGCCTGGGTGGCGCTGGAGAAGCAGGGCGTCTGCCGTGGCCTCACGTTGTCGGTCAATCTGTCGGTGGCGCAGCTCGCCAACCCGGCGCTGGTCGACGAGCTGAACCAGATGCTGCACGAGACCGGCTTGCCGCCCGAGCAGCTGGAACTGGAGCTGACCGAGTCGCACCTCATGGACAATCCCGACACGGCGCAGGAGCAGCTTGCGGCCCTGAAAGACCTTGGTGTCAGCATTGCCATCGACGACTTCGGTACGGGATATTCCAGTCTGGCCTACCTCAAGCGCTTCCCCGTCGAACAGGCTCAAGGTCGATCAGTCTTTCGTGATGGGCATGATGGACGACAGCGCCGATGCGGCCATCGTCAGTGCCGTCATCGGTCTGGGCCATACGCTGGCGCTGGGTGTGGTGGCAGAAGGCGTCGAAAGTCTGGGTGCGGCGCAAGCGCTCACCGCGCTGGGCTGTGATGAGCTGCAGGGTTACTGCTTCAGCCGCCCGTTGCCGCTGGAGGAGTTCACGCGCTACATGCAGCACATCAGCCCGGTGGTGGAGCGTCGGCGGCGGCGTTGAGCGAACAATGGGCGTAGGTTGGGCTGACGCAGGAAGCCCAACGTCCAGACGCTCGTTGGGCTTCGCTTTGCTCAGCGCCAACCTACCCGCATGCGAGACACCCGGCCCAGAATGTGAAACGCCGCGTCATCGTGGATGAGGCGGCGTTTCGTGTCGGTGGATCCACCACCGGCGCCCGGGCCAGCCGGGTGGGGTCAGGGTCTTGTCGTCGTGGGTACAAGGGCGATAAGAATTCCTTTAAATGCAGGGGGCTCCTGCCCTTTGTTTGTAGGCCCGCGCAGCCGTTTCGGCAAGGGTGCGATGGCTTGTCTGGCAGGAGGGGTCAGCAGACGCTGTCACCGACTTGGGGTATGGTAATTCGGGTAACTCGCCCCCACATTGCAATCCATCATGCAAAACATACTTTCCGTGCAGGGTCTTTCCAAGACCTACGATTCTGGCCTGCAGGCCTTGCGCAACATCCAGCTCGACATCCGGCGTGGCGAGATCTTCGCCTTGCTGGGCCCCAACGGTGCGGGCAAGACGACGCTGATCAGCACCATCTGCGGCATCGTGCGGCCCGGTGAGGGGCGGGTGCTGGTGGGTGGGCACGACATCGTGCGCGACTATCGCGCGGCGCGGCAGCTGATCGGGCTGGTGCCGCAGGAGCTGACGACGGATGCCTTCGAGACGGTGTGGAACGCGGTGTCGTTTTCGCGCGGGCTGTTCGGCAAGGCGCCCAAGCCGGCGTACATCGAACAGATCTTGCGTGAGCTGTCACTGTGGGAGAAGAAGGACAGCCGCATCATGACCCTGTCGGGCGGCATGAAGCGCCGCCTGCTGATCGCCAAGGCGCTGTCGCACGAGCCGGAACTGCTGTTCCTCGACGAACCGACGGCGGGTGTGGACGTGCAGCTGAGGCAGGACATGTGGGCGCTGGTGCGCCGCCTGCAGCAGGGCGGCACGACCATCATCCTGACCACGCACTACATCGAAGAGGCGGAGGAAATGGCCGACCGCATCGGCGTGATCCGCAAGGGCGAGATCATCCTCGTCGAAGACAAGGCCGAGCTGATGCGCAAGCTGGGCAAGAAGCAGATGAACCTGCACCTCTCGCACAAGCTGGAAGCGCTGCCGGCGTCGCTGGCGGGCTGGAACCTGACGCTGGCGGGCGATGGCATGGAGCTGGTGTATCACTACGAGGCCAGCCAGCAGGGCGGCCACATTGCAGCCCTGCTGCAGGCGCTGGGCGATGCGGGCATCGCTTTCAGCGATCTGCAGACGGCACAGAGTTCGCTGGAGGATATTTTCGTGGGGCTTCTTGAAGCACGCAGCGAGGAGGCCGCAGCATGAACTGGCACGCCATCCGCGCAATCTATGGTTTCGAAATGGCGCGCACGCGCCGCACGCTGATGCAGAGCATCATCTCGCCGGTGCTGTCGACCTCGCTGTACTTCGTGGTGTTCGGCTCGGCCATCGGCTCGCGCATTCCCGAGGTGGCGGGCGTGAGCTACGGCGCCTTCATCGTGCCGGGGCTGATCATGCTGTCGCTGCTGACGCAGAGCATTTCCAACGCGTCCTTCGGCATCTACTTCCCGCGTTTCTCGGGCACGATCTACGAACTGCTGTCGGCGCCTGTGTCGCCGCTGGAGATCGTCATCAGCTACGTCGGCGCGGCGGCGAGCAAGTCCATCATCCTCGGCAGCATCATCCTCGCCACGGCGGCCTGTTTCGTGCCGCTGCGTATCGAGCATCCGGTCATGATGGTGCTGTTCCTCGTGCTGACCTCGGTTACGTTCAGTCTGCTGGGCTTCATCATCGGCATCTGGGCCGATGGCTTCGAGAAGCTGCAGCTGGTGCCCCTGCTGGTCGTGACGCCACTGACCTTCCTGGGCGGCAGCTTCTACTCCATCGATATGCTGCCGCCGTTCTGGCAGGGAGTCTCCCTGTTCAACCCCGTGGTCTATCTCATCAGCGGCTTCCGCTGGAGCTTCTATGGCATGGGTGACGTGAGCATCTGGCTGAGCGTTCTGGCGACCGCAGTGTTCCTGGTCGGGTCGCTGCTGGTGGTGAGCTGGATGTTCCGCACGGGTTACAAGATCAAGGCTTGAGGGTGGTCTTCCCCGTGGGATCGGAAACACCCGGAAATTGTGCAGAGCATCAGAAAAAAATCCGGGAAAACCTGTAAAAACGCTTGGCTGACTTTGCCTGCGTCCACATAATCCGGCAGCCGGTCGAATGGGTGTAAACCCTCGTTGAAACAATGACCGGCGACTGGAGAGAAACGTGCGTGTTGTGATTGCGCGGCACCTGGCCGCGATGGTTTTGTTCGCCCTTTCCGTGACGGCTTGTGGTGGCGGGGGCGGCGGTGGTGGTGGTTCGGGCGGCGGCGCAGCAGCAGGCTCGTCTTCGTCCGGCAGCAGCCTGGCATCCAGCTCGCTGGCCTCTTCGTCGGCTGCGTCGAGCGCTTCCTCCAGCGTGTCCAGCACGTCCAGTGCTTCGAGCGCAGCCAGCTCGGTGAGCAGCACAGCTTCTTCGACCTCCAGTGCCCTGGCCGCACCGACGGCCCTGCAGGTGCCGCCGCTGGCCTACGACGACACCAGCGTCGCGCTGGTGTGGAAGAAGCCGACCGACTACAGCAAGGTCACGGACTACAACGTCTACATGAACGGCGTGAAGCTTGGCGGCGCAGCAGCCAACAACACGATGAATTCGCCGGCCAAGCCCTATATCGACCAGTTCTATGCCGACGATACGGCCGGCTTCCACACCAAGGTGACCTTCCACAACTTCAAGGTCACCGGGCTGTCGCCGAACACGTCCTATACCTTCACCGTGCGTTCGGTCGACGCGTCGGGCAACGAATCGGCCGACAGCACGGCCCTCGTGCACAAGACCGCCACGACCATCACCAACATCTACAACGTCGCCACGCTGGGCGCCAAGGGTGACGGCACTACGCTCAACACCACCATCATCCAGCAGGCCATCGACGATTGCTCGGCCAGTTCGACCTCGGCCTATGGCTGCAAGGTGCTGATCCCTGCCGACAGCGCGACGGGCAAGATCTTCCTGACGGGTGCGCTGTTCCTGAAGAGCAACATGACGCTGGAAATCGCCGACGGCGCCACGCTGCGCGGTTCGTCGGCTGCGGCGGACTACCCGCTGAGCAAGGGTTACCAGCTCTACAAGTACTTCACCAACAGTACGGACGACCGTCGCCCGCCTTCGCTGCTCAACGTGCTGAACTCCGCACACATGAACGGCGCGACGGCTTTGACGGACCACAATGGCTACGACGAGACGCGTGGCGTGTTCACCAACATCCGCGTGGTGGGCACGGGGACGCTGGACGGCAATGGCTGGGTGCGCAACTCCGATATCACGGACGAGCTGGGCAAGGCCCTGGCGCAGTTCGAAGGCGGCAGCGCCAGCAACGTGGCGTCCAAGGGCGTGCTGGCCAAGAACCAGCTCGCAGCGACCGGCGCCACGGTGGGCTCCACCGCGCACAACAACTACTACAGCAACCGCCGCTCCAGCCTCGCCACCTTCCGCGGTGTGCGTAACATCTATGTGGGCGGCCTCAAGCTGATCAACCCGGCCTATCACGGTGTCATGTTCCTCGAGAGCGAGAACATGGTGTTCGCCAACACCGTCACGCAGAGCTTCGACGTGAATAACGGTGACGGCGTGGAGTTCGGCAATAGTGACAACGCCTTCGTGTTCAACAACTTCGTCGACAGTGGCGACGACTGCGTCAACTTCGCGGCCGGTCAGGGTGCCGACTACGCCAGCGGGCCGCCGCAGCAGAACGCGTGGGTCTTCAACAACTACATGCGCGAAGGTCACGGCGGTGTGGTGGCGGGCAGCCATACCGGCGCCTGGATCCAGGACATCCTCGCCGAAGACAACGTGATGTTCCTCACCGACAATGGCCTGCGCATGAAGAGCACGCCGGCAACGGGTGGCGGTGCGCGCCGTGTGGTGTTCCGCGACAACGCGATGCGCAACGTCGGCACCAAGAACACGGTGACGGCGGGCGGGCGCAGCTTCTCGAACAACACCGAGGGCAACCCCTTCATCTTCACGCTGGCCTACACCGCCGGCAGCAACGTCTTCACGAACGCCAGCGCGGCGGCGCAGTTCCGCGACATCACCATCAAGAACGTGACAGTGGATGGCGTGAGCACGTTGAACGGGCGGCGAGATGATCGAGATCGATGCCTATGACGGATCGGACAGCAGTTTCACCTTCGCGGCTTCGTACCACGAGAACATCTCGTTCGACACCGTAAAATTCAAGTACGTGACGGCGGCGAAAATCGACCGCCTGAAGAACAGTATCTTCAACAATGTGACGATCACGAACTACAGCGGAACGATGTGGGCGGTGACCAACTCGTCGGGCCTGACCTTCACCAATGTGACACCTGCGCCCTGAGGACAGGGTGAGTAAAAAAGAAAAAGGCTGCGCTTGCAGCCCTTTTTCTTTGTGACGGGATGTTTACCAATTGGGGTCGTCCGACAGGATGGTGCCGAATGATTTGAAGAAAGGCACCAGGCTGCGGATGGCCTGCATGATCTGGATGCCGAAGGTCACCAGTGACAGGACGATGGCAGCAATCAGCATCTGCGTAGCTGAGCGAGACAGTGCTTCGGTTTCCCGTCCGGCCGCAGCGATGCGCTTGTCCTGCGCGGCCGCCAGACTTTCCAGCTGGGCAATGTAGCGGTCGGTCATGGGAGCCAGCTCGTCGAACAGGAAGTCGCGCGAGGGGCGGTCGTCACCGGCACGCAGCAGCGCGAACAGGTGCTCGTACTTGGTGGACAGTGCTTCGCGCGTGGCAACGATCTGCGCAATGACCGCCGCGTCCTCCGTACCTTGCGAGAGCGATACCAGCGCTGCGATGTCTTCACCGTTTGCGGCGCGGCGCTCGCTCATTTCGCGGATCTTTGTTTCGACGGCTGCAGGATCATCGAGCAGGATGGCGGTGCGGCTGAGGCGGCCGTTGTCGGTGGCGCGTTTGATGATGCGGTTGGCCAAGCTGAGTTGCGGAAAGCTGCGCCCGGTCAGGGTCTTCAGGTTGGCATCGACGGATGACACGCGCGACACGCTGCCCAGGGTGATCAGGCAGGCGCACAGGACGCCCAGAATGCCGACGCTGGCCAGCAGCAAGCGTGGCCGGTGTGTGCTGTTGGAAAGCTGGGGGTTCATGAGGAATGCTCCTTGATACCGCGGTGATACAGGGCGTGCGCTTGTCATGCCATGGATGCTGAAGTCGTATTGTGTCAGTTGTTCTGTCGTCGAGAATTCCGGCTGACCGCCGGAGCCTGGCTTCAGGTGTGGTCGAACTTCGGTGGCTGGAAAAACCAGCCCAGCAAGCTGAGGGACAGCAAGACGCCTGCCAACCAGCGCAAGCTGCGCCATGGCCCGCCGCCGGTCCTGAGGATGCTGAAGTCTTCGACATAGATCGTTTCGCAGGCGCCGTTGCCGCTGTCGCTGCGCGTGATGCTGGTGCCCCGCTTGAACGGGAAGCCGTGGTTATGGCTGTACTCGGCCAGCATGCCGGTCATGCGGATCTGGTCGCCAACGCGGGCTTCGCGGATGCGGCGGGCGGTGTGCGTGTTGGCGGTCAGAAGGTGGTTGTTCGAGATGGCGGTTTCGTCGAAGCCTTCGTAGGCCTCCATGCTGGGGGCTTCCCAGTTGCAGGTGAACTGGCCGTTCCAGAAGCTCAGGTTGCGGTAGATGCCGGTGTTGGCGTTGTGGCCCCAGACGACGCAGACATCGGCCACGTTGAGCTTGTCATTCCAGTCCTTGTGCAGCACGTCGCGCCAGCCGCCGGCGTCGTGCCGGCTGACGACCAGGCCGGTGATCTCGTAGCGGTAGAGTGGCTTGACCGTGTAGGTGATGCCGCCGACCGTGGTGTCGAAGGCGCGTTCGTTGGCGAGGCGCTGCACCGGTTCGCGCAGCAGGGCGGCATCGAGTTCGGCGGGCGGTGGCAGGGCCTCGCTGAGCCAGAGGCTGGTCAGCAGCAGGGCGAGGCTGCCGAAGACGGCGAATTTGAGGAAGGTGCGCAGCATGGTCGGACCGGAGATCGCAGAGAGCTGGCCGCATTGTGACCCAGGCCACGCAGGGTGATGCCATGGTCTGCCCACACCGCGCATTCCTGCAAAGCCGCCGGTCGTGGATAGTCGTCATCACTCCCGGCTTCGGGCAGTCGCGCTATGCTGCGGCATACGCCTTGCTGGAGCGCCGCCATGGCTGTCGTGATCCTCGATCCGGATGCCCCCGATTTCACCCGCCGCTATACCAATCTCGCTGATCCGCGCCTCGGGGCGCAGGCCCTTGCGGCGAGCGACGAATTCTTCGCCCCCATGAACCGCATGCTGGATCCCGTCGAGCCGGTGTTCATCCCCGGCAAGTACGACGATCACGGCAAGTGGATGGATGGCTGGGAAACGCGCCGCAAGCGTGGCCCCGGCAACGACTGGTGCGTCGTGAAGCTGGCGCGCGCCGGCCGCCTGTTCGGCGTCGATATCGACACGCGCCACTTCACCGGCAACTACCCGCCGGGCGCCTCGCTGGAAGCCTGCTACAGCGCCGCTGACGTACCCCCCGCCGATGCGCGCTGGACGCCGCTGCTGCCGACCGTGTCACTGAAGGGCAATAGCCACCATTACCACACGGTATCGAGCACCGAGACCTGGACCCATGTGCGCCTGTCGATCTACCCCGACGGTGGCGTGGCGCGTCTGCGCATCTATGGTCGGCCGAGCTCGGACGCGACGGTGGCGGGCGCAGAGCTGGATCTGGCGGCGGCGATCAATGGCGCCTACGTGGTGGCCGCCAACAACGAACACTTCGGTCTTGCCTCGACCCTGCTGCTGCCGGGGCGTGGTGTGAACATGGGCGATGGCTGGGAGACGCGCCGTCGTCGCGAACCGGGCAACGACTGGTGCATCGTGGCACTCGCTGCACCGGGCCTCATCGAGCGCGTGGAAGTCAACACGGCGCACTTCAAGGGCAACTTCCCCGATGCCTGCTCGCTGCAGGCGGCGCGCATGCCGGGCGGCACCGAGCAGTCGCTGATCACGCAGAGCATGTTCTGGCAGGAGCTGTTGCCGGCACAGAAGCTGTCCATGGATGCCGTGCATAGCTTTGACAAGCTCGCTGCACTGGGGGCGGTGACACATGTGCGCTTCAACATCTTCCCGGACGGTGGCGTGAGCCGTCTGCGCCTGTTCGGCAAGGTGGCGGGGGCCTGATGCTGCAGCTGACCATCGAGCGCCTCAGCCACGAGGCCTTCGCGCCCTTCGGTAACGTCATCGAGGCCAGCGATGCGGTGAAGCACTTCCCGATCAACGCGGGCAACACCGAGCGCTTTCACGATCTCGCCGCACTCGACGCGGGCGAGGGCAAGCTGGTCATGAGCATCTTCCGTGGCCAGCCGCGCACGCTGCCTTTCACGGTGAGCATGATGGAGCGCCATCCGCTGGGCTCGCAGGCCTTCGTGCCGCTCTCCGGTCTGCCTTATCTGGTCGTGGTGGCGCCGCCGGGCCCCGCGCCGACGGCGGCGGACCTGCGCTGCTTCATTGCGAAAGCCGAGCAGGGCGTGAACTACGCGCCGGGCGTGTGGCACCACCCGCTGCTGGGGCTGCATGCGGTCAGCGATTTCCTCATCGTTGACCGCAGCGGGCCGGGCAACAACTGCGACGAGGTCGAACTCGACCCCGTGGCGATCATTCCCGCGTTCTGAGTTGGCCGGCTTACAGCGCTGAAAACTTGCGGGCCAGGCCGCTTTCGGCGAAGCGCGCGATGCAGTGGTCCACGAAGAGGCGGGTTCTGGCGGGCATCAGGCGGCTGCTTGCAAAGTAGAGGCTGAGCGCGCCGAGATCGGCATGCCACTTCGGCAGCAGGCGCACCAGCGCACCGCTCTCCAGATAGGGCAGGGCATGCAGTTTGGGTACGATGGCCACGCCCATGCCCAGCAGCGCGCCGTGGCACATGGCTTCCGGGTCGGTCATGACGGCGCAGGTCTTCATCTCGATGGGCGCCTCTTCGCCCGCAGCGTTGCGTAGGTGCCAGACGCGGACTCTGCCGGTTTGTTGCGAACGCCGCTGGATCGCTTCGAACGCGGACAGGTCGGTGGGTTTGACCGGTAGCTTGCGCCCGGCCAGATAGGCCGGTGAGGCCACGGGAATGGCATGTGCGCGACACAGTTCGCGCGCCACGACACCCGGCACCAGTTCGATGCCGCCGCCAATCGCCACATCGAATCCCTCGCCGATGAGATCGACCGAGCGATTGTCGAAATGCAGGTCCGGCGTCACGTCGGGGTACAGCTGCATGTACTCGCGCAGGATAGGCAGCACATGCTCGCGCCCGAAGGCGAGAGCGAGGCTCAGCTTGAGCGTGCCCGCCGGCTTCCCCGCCGCGTTGGCGACATTGCCTATGGCCGCCTGGATGCTGCCCAGCCCGCCCGCCACGTCGGCGAGGAAGCGCTCGCCCGCTTCGGTGAGCGTCAGGCTGCGTGTGCTGCGCTGGAACAGGCGCACACCGAGGTTCTGCTCCAGTTTCGCGACGTTCTTGCTGACGGCAGCAGCGGTGAGACCGAGGTTGCGCGCGGCCTGCGAGAAGCTGCCGGCCTCGGCGCTACGTACAAAGGACTCGATGCTGGAGAGGGTTTCCATCTTCAACCTCATATTCAACCACTGGTTGAAAGTAATGTAATGGATTGCCGGCTAGTTTGCGGGGATTCAGAAGCAGAAACTTCGTTCATCCAATCCCGGATGCAGAACGAAGGAGAACGAAATGAGTACGAATCTGAGCACGAACCTCGAACAAGCCCTCAGCACCGCCAACAACTCCCGCAAGCTGGCTGGCAAGGTGGCCCTCGTCACCGGCGCATCGCGTGGCATCGGCGCCGCCATTGCGCAGCGTCTGGCGCAGGACGGCGCAACCGTCGCAATCACCTACGCCACCAGCCCGCAGCGTGCGGAAGAGGTGGTTGCCGCGATCAAGGCAGCCGGCGGCAATGCGCTCGCCATCAAGGCTGACTCGGGCAATGCAGCCGACGTGCGCAGCGCGGTCTCGCATACGGTCGAAGCCTTCGGTGGTCTCGACATCCTGGTCAACAACGCAGGCGCACTCGCTGCTGCGCCCATCGATGATTTCAGCTTCGTCGATTACGAACGCCTGATCGCCGTGAATGTGACGGCCGTTTTCGTCGCTGCGCAGGAAGCCGCACGCCACATGAAGGCCGGTGGTCGCATCATCAACATCGGCAGCGTCAACAGTGACTACGTGCCGGTCGCAGGCCTCTCGGTGTATGCGCTGACCAAGGGTGCGGTGGCGTCCTTCACGCGTGGTCTGGCACGCGATCTGGGGGCACGCGGCATCACGGTCAATAACGTGCAACCTGGCCCGATCGATACCGAAATGAATCCAGCGGCCGGCCCTTTCGCTGACACGATGCGCAGCTACCTCGCCACGGGCAAGTACGGTACCGGCGCCCAGGTGGCGAGTCTGGTGGCGTATCTGGCCAGTGACGATGCGGCCAACGTGACCGGTGCGGGTCTCAAGGTTGATGGCGGCTTTGATGCCTGAGCAAGGTAGACCTCACGGGGCAGCGCGAATGCGTTGCCCCGTGCGCATCTCGCAGGGCGCGACCCGGGTAGCCGCATGAATTCCACGCGAGAAGGCTTGCACGTTTCGCTGGTAATTGCCTGATTGCAGCTGGCTGGCGCCGGGTTCATCATCCGTCGGTTCCTCACTGATTCGAGCCAAACCATGCCTGCTCCCTCGCTTATGGCCTGTCGTCGCATCGTGTTGACCGGCGCCGCCGGCCGCTTGGGCAGTATGTTGCGCGCACCCCTGCGCGCGCTGTACGAGGAACTGGTACTGAGCGACATTGCGCCACTGTCCGAGCCCGCATGCGGCAACGAAATCCTGCTGCCTTGCGATCTTGCCGATCACGCAGCAGTGGTCGAGTTACTGCGGGGGGCTCAGATGGTGGTGCACATGGGCGGCATTCCGCACGAGCGCGATTTCGCCACCTTGCTGCCGGCCAATATCGTGGGTCAGTACAACCTCTACGACGCTGCGCTCGCCAACGGTTTGCACCGCGTGGTGCTGGCCAGCTCCAACCATGTCACCGGCTTCTACCGCATGGACGAAATGGTGGATGCGTCCATGCCGATGCGGCCGGACAGTCTCTACGGTGTGAGCAAAGGCTATGGCGAATTGCTGGCCTCTTACTACCATGATCGCCACGGACTCGAGTCGGTGTGCCTGCGCATAGGCGCCTGTCGCGAACGCCCGAGCGACGTCCGCGGTCTGGCGGCCTGGCTGAGTCCGGCCGACTTCATTGAGCTGGTGCGCTGTGCACTGCTCGCCGAAGCGCCGGGCTGTGCTGTGGTGTACGGGGTTTCCGATAATCCCGGACGCTGGTGGAGAGATGACGACGCCACGCGTATCGGCTATCAGCCGCGTGACAGCTCGGCGCGTTTTGCCGCGGATCTTGCCGCCGTGACGGCGCCTGAGCCTGTGCCGGGACCTGCGCTGCAGGGCGGTGTGCGCGTGATGCGAAATGACTACCGCGACCCGGCCAGTTTCGATCACGGCGCGCGCCGGCCCAAGCCGGGTTGAAGATTGCCCACAGACCCTGTGGGCACGCGGGAGTTCAAACGAGAGGGACGGAGCGTCGGCTTGTGTTGATTGGGCCCCGCACGGCTTACACCGCCATCTCCGACAACCTCTCGCTCATGATCTGCGTGAGCCAGGCCATGAAGACCTGTACGCGGCGCGGCAGGTGACGGCGGTTAGCGTAGAGCAGGTGGATGGGCATGGCGGGTGCGCGGTGAGCAGGCAGCACCTGCAGCAGGTGGCCGCCTTCGAGCAGTGCATCCAGCCCGGCTTGAGGTATCTGTGCGATGCCAAGCCCGGACAGGCAGGCGGCGACGTAGGCGTCGGAATTGTTGACCGTCAGTGCGCCCGGCATGACGATCTGGCGGACCATGCCATCCGCATCGACGTGTTCGAAGCCGCCAGAACGTGCGCCCAGCACTGGCACGTAGTGAATGAGTCGGTGGGCCGCCAGATCGTCCAGCGATTGTGGTGTGCCGAAGCGTGCGATGTAGTCCGGGCTGACGACATTCATCATCCTGTACTCACCGATGTGGCGCGCGACGAGGCTCGAATCGCTGAGCGCGCCGACGCGCAGTACGCAGTCGAAGCCTTCGCGCACGAGATCGACACGGCGGTCGGTGCTGGACAGCTCGACTTCCAGCTCGGGATGTTCGGCGAGGAATTCCGGCAGTCGCCGGATGACAAAATCGCGGGCGAGGCGCAGGGGCATGTCGACGCGCAAGCGGCCGCGCAGCTGGCCCTGATCCTGACGGAACAGGTTGCGCAGCTCGTCCATATCCACGATCAGGTCCTTGGCGCGCTCGTAGAAAACCTGGCCATCCTGCGTGAGCTGCACGCGGCGCGTGGTCCGGTGCAGCAGGCGTGTGCCCAGTCGCGCTTCCAGCGTCTGCACGGCGCCCGACACGCTGGCCTTGGGCAGGCCCAGGCTGTCGGCGGCCTGCGTGAAGCTGGCGAGCTCCGCGACCCGCACGAAGATCTGCATGGCGTCGAGTTGTTCCATGGGTAGCCTTATTGTTCGTAAATTTCGAACAGTCAAATCGTTTTCCGATTATTTATCCGTTCCAGTCAAAACAATAAGCTGGCTTCACCTTGCAGACAAGCCCGGCTTGCTGCAGATCCCGAACCCCGACTCAGGAGCCAGACATGAACACCTCTTCAAAGATTGCCCTCATCACCGGCGGTAGCCGTGGCCTCGGACGCAGCGCCGCATTGCAGCTCGCGCGCCAGGGTGTCGATTCGATCATTACCTATCGCAGCCAGAAGGCCGAGGCGGACGCCGTCGTTGCCGAGATCAAGGCACTGGGTGCGCAGGCCGTCGCATTGCAGCTCGATGTGGGCCGCAGCGACAGCTTCGCGGCCTTTGCCGATGGCGTTGCCAGCGCGCTGGCGGGCCACTGGCAGCGTGACCGCTTCGACTTCCTCGTCAACAACGCCGGCGTCGGCATTTACGCGTCGTTTGCCGACACGAGCGAAGCGCAGTTCGATGAGCTGATGCGCGTGCATCTCAAGGGCCCGTACTTCCTCACGCAGAAGCTGCTGCCGCTGATTGCTGATGGTGGCCGTATCCTCAACCTGTCCAGCGGGCTGGCGCGCTTTGCCTACGCCAACTATTCGGCCTACGCGATCATGAAGGGCGGCATCGAGGTGATGACGCGCTATCTCGCCAAGGAACTTGCACCGCGCCGCATTGCGGTGAACACCGTGGCGCCCGGTGCCATCGAGACGGACTTCGGTGGTGGCAATGTGCGCGACAACAAGGCGCTCAACGAGACGATTGCTGCACAGACTGCGCTGGGCCGCGTGGGCCTGCCCGACGACATCGGCGGTCTGATCGCCTCCCTGCTGGGCGAGGGTACGGGCTGGGTCAATGGTCAGCGCATCGAAGCAGCAGGCGGCATCTACCTCTGAGGCTTCTGTACAAGCGACGGCCGCTCAGAAGTACATCGTGACGATGGCCTTCATGCGGCCGCCTTCGAGCACCGGGATGGCAATGACTTCGTTGAGGCTGGCGGCCGAGGCCGCCACGCCGATGGGTGTCAGTTCGGTGTCGATGTGTTCGCTGACGGCGGGCAGGCCGGTCTGCCAGACCTGGCCGATGAGACCCCAGCCGTATTCGATGGCGACACCCTTGTAACGTGCGGCGAAGCCGGGCTCGATATCGCAGAGACCATCCTGCAGGACGAGGCCGCCGCGTGCGGGGTCCGGCACCCAGACTTCGAAGCGTCGCGCGATGGGCGTGCCCAGCGCCGACAGGAAAGTCATCACGTAGGTCTGGTGCGGCATGTAGGGCACGGGCAGGCCCAGCCCCTTGTTGATGCCGACGCGGCGTGCGTCGTCGCGACGCAGGAAGCGCTCGGCGTTGCCAAGATCAGGCAGCAGCACGGGCATGCCACTGTCCCACACCATGCCGGGCAGACCGAAGCCGCGCATCAGGGAGGTGTGCTTGGCGGTGAATTCAAAACTCTCGACGATGCCGAAGTAGCCGTTGACCATCTTCATCTCGGCCGAACGCGTCGGGTCGTTGTGCCACAGCTCTATGGCACCGGCATGATCGTCGTCGTCACCGCAGTAGAACACCACCACGGCGAGCAGGTAGTCGCCCGCGAAGATCGGCATCGCAACGCCGCAGGTGAGACCGGATTTTGCAGCTGCCTCACCACGCTTGAACCAGGGCGTGTTCTGCAGATCGCGCAGCACGATGGGGTGGCGCGCCGCCCAGGCCTTGCCGGGAAGCCCCTGGTCATAACCGAAGCAGAGTTTGTGGGTGGCGAGGCGGAAGACCTGGTGCTTGCCGAACAGGCCGCCCTGGTATTCGAGGATGGTGCGGTCCGCAGAGGGCGTCCAGATTTCGGTGATCTGGATGAAAGTGCGTTTCTTCGTCATGGCTGTCCCCTTGCTCTGTACGCCGCATGTGTCCTGATTCTGCGCTTTCGCCCAGGTGAGGCCTATCGCCCGGGAGCAATACGCTTCATATCGTGCGGACCCCTGACGAAGCCTGCGCCCGTCGGGTGGGGACGGCACAGGCGCCCTGCACGGGATAGCTGTGTTTCGCACCGTCATGGTGCTATCGGGCGCTGGCCGGGCCGAGTTGATCTCAGCGCAAGGTGTTGTTTTGTCGACCTGTTTTGCTTGTCGACAATCTTGTATGCAACTGGTTCGGCTCTTGCTTTTGTTGACCCGGCTAGTCTGGAACAGCAAGGAGCAGGGGATGACGGCAGCACTGATCGACGCAGAACCGGGACCCATCGCCATCGATCCCGGGCGCACGGCGCTCATCGTGATCGACATGCAGCGCGACTTCATGGAGCCCGGCGGATTCGGCGAGACGCTGGGTAACGACGTGTCGCGGCTGCGCACTGCAGTCGAACCCATCCAGGCCTTGCTGGCCGGCGCCCGCGAGCTGGGCATGCTGGTGATCCACACCCGCGAGGGGCATCGCCCCGACATGGCCGATGCGCCGCCTGCCAAGGTGGCGCGCGGCGCGCCGAGCATGCGCATCGGTGACGTGGGGCCGATGGGGCGCATCCTCATCCGCGGCGAACCGGGACACGAAATCATTCCCGAGCTGTCACCGGTACCGGGCGAGCTGATCGTCGACAAGCCCGGCAAGGGCGCTTTCTACGCGACCGACCTGCAGCTGGTGCTGGTCAACCGCGCCATCGACACGCTGATCGTGTGCGGCGTGACGACTGAAGTGTGTGTGCACACCACGGTGCGCGAAGGCAACGACCGCGGCTTCCGCTGCGTAGTGCCGGCCGATTGCTGTGCATCGTACTTTCCGGAATTCCATGAAATCGCCTTGCGCATGGTGTGCGCACAGGGCGGCATCTTTGGCTGGGTGTCGGATTCGGCGCGGATTCTTTCTGCATTGAAGGCAAACAGCTGAGAACGGGGCGGCCGCATTGCCGGTGCCCGTACGGCGGGCGCGGCGGGCGGTCAATCGAGTAACGGACAAGCGCCATCAGGGAAGGCTGCATGGCGCGCCAACTGGAGAGAACCTATGAATGCGATGGCAAAGCCCCGGCTCTGGGTGCCGGGCGACTGGAACGCCCTGTTCGGCTTCGGCACGAACATCCTCGTCAACATGCTGGTGCTCACCGGTCTGTTGCGCTTCGTGCTCAAGATGCCGGATGACATTGTCTTCGGCCGCATCCTGCCCGCCGTGGGCCTGATGATGTGCCTGTCGACCTTCTACTACGCGTACCTCGCTTACCAGCTGGCGTTGAAGACGGGTCGAACGGATGTCTGTGCACTGCCATCGGGCATTAGCGTGCCGCACATGTTCGTGGTGGTGTTCGTCATCATGCTGCCCATCGCGCTCAAGACGGGTGATCCCATCAAGGGCTGGGAGGCGGGGCTGACCTGGGTCTTCGTGCAGAGCTTCGTGCTGATGATCGGTGGCTTCATCGCGCCCTACATCCGCAAGATCACGCCGCGTGCAGCGCTGCTCGGCACACTGGCAGGCGTATCGATCGCCTTCATCTCCATGCGCCCGGCGCAGGAAATGTTCATCACGCCGCTGATCGGTCTGGTCTGTTTCTCGGTCATCGTCGTCAGCTGGTTCGGTGGTGTGCGCTACTTCAAGGGCATCCCCGCCGGCCTTGTCGCCATCGCGGCAGGCAGCCTCATCGCCTGGGGCTCGACCGCAGCCGGTTACAACTACGGCGGCATGAGTGTGGCGAACGTGACGCAGGCGCTGTCCAGCTTCGGCTTCTCGATTCCCCTGCCAGCTATCGGCCACGTGTTCTCGGGCTTCGACTTCCTCGGCGTGATCCTCGTCACCGCGATCCCGTTCGGAATCTACGATCTCGTCGAGGCGATGGACAACGTCGAGAGCGCATCGGTGGCGGGCGACAGCTTCCCGACGACCCGTGTGCTGACGGCTGACGGCGTCATCAGTCTGGTCGGCTGCCTGATGGGCAACCCCTTCATCAACGCGGTGTACATCGGTCACCCGGGCTGGAAGGCGATGGGCGGGCGCATCGGCTACTCGGCAGCAACCGGCCTCGTGGTCATCGTGTTGGCGTGGTTCGGCATCATCGCGCTGATGATGGCGCTGATCCCCGTCGTTGCCATCTCGCCCATCCTGCTCTACATCGGCATGCTGATCGGCGCACAGGCCTTCCAGGAAACACCCAAGAGCCACGCGCCGGCGATCATCCTTGCGCTGACGCCGCACCTCGCGGCCTGGGGCAAGCTCATGATCGACAACGCACTCGGCGCAGCGGGTACCAATGCAGCGGCGGTGGGTCTCGACAAGCTGGGCCAGGTCGGCGTGCTCTATCACGGGCTGGAGGTCATGGGCGGTGGCGCCATTCTTGGTGGACTCATGCTCGGTGCCATCGGTGTCTGTGTGATCGACCGCACCTTCATGAAAGCGGCTGCGTTTGCGGCGGTTGCGGCTGTGCTGACCTTCTTCGGCTTCATGCACGGCGAGGCCATCGGCTTCGGTCAGAGCCCGCTGATGGCGCTGAGCTATCTGGCTGTCGCTGGCGTACTGGCTGGCTGCGGAAAATTCGCGATGGTGGAGAGCAAGCCGCCGGAGCTTGAGCACGGCGCGCACGCCGTCGCGACATAGAGCAGGTGCCGGTGCACCAGTCGTCTCCCGTGCGCCGGTTTTTGCAGAGGCAAGGAAAAGGCAAATTGAGGCCGGCGCAAGCCGGCCTATTCTTTTGTCATCGCCAGTCTGGTGCTGTCGTGCAGTGTTGCATTCATGCACAAGACAACATGTTCTTCCTGAATAGACGCTATTCCTCGTTGCGTCGCGCGACGCACCACGCGGGATCATGTTGTGCGCCATTTTTGAACCGCGGAAAGCCTGCCCGGAAAGCCTTTGTGCAAGCCACTCTTCAGCCTGCCATTGCTGTTTAATGACAAACGAATGCGCGGCAAAGGTGCGCGCCGTGGATTGTAAAGATGGCGCAGCCTGCATGCCGCAACACGTATAGGCACTATCCGCAATCGCTCCGTCATGCCTCCATAGAATCGATCTGCAAACCGGATTTTTGTCCGGCGCGATTCACGATCGACTTCTCACAATCGACTTCTGGAGGTAGTACGCATGTCCAAGATCAAATTCACGGGGCTCGCCGCAGCATGCCTGATGGTGTTCGGCAGCAATGCCAACGCGGCGGAGTGGAGCGACACTTCCATCAGCTATCGCTACGGCCGTCACTTTCGCGAGCCGGCCAACTCGAACAACATCAAGAAGCACATCTACGGCCTCACGCACGTCAGTGGCAACAAGCTGGGCAGCAATTTCTTCAACGTCGACATGCTGCAGTCCGACAAGAAGGACCCGGCCAAGGGTGGCGGTGGTGGTGCGCAGGAGGTGTACGTTGTCTACATCAACCAGATGCAGCTCGGCAAGATCATGAACAAGAAGCTGGGCTTCGGCCCGGTGAGCGATTTTGCGTGGAGCACCGAGTTCGATTTCAACTCGAAGAACGATGACTTCGCCGCCAAGGTGCGCAAGTTCATCACCGGCCCGACGATCAAGTTCGGTGGCAGCTTCGGCTGGGCTGATCTCTCTCTCCTCTACTACAAGGAGAAGAACAACAACGGCATCATGGGTGTGTCGGTCGACTTCGACAGCACTTATCGCATCGGCACCGCCTGGGGCCTGTCCTTCCTCAGCGATACGCCGGTGCCGCTGAAGTTCAACGGCTTCCTCAACTACACCGGCTCCAAGGGCAAGGACGGTTTCGGCAACAAGACCGGTCCCGAGACCCTGATGGAAACCTTCCTGATGGTGGACGTCGGCAAGGCTGCGGGCGTCAAGGACACCTTCCTCGTGGGTCCCGGCTACCAGTACTGGCGCAACAAGTTCGGCAATGTGCCGGGCACGGGTACCAAGGCGACGACGGCGATGCTCAAGGCTGAAGTGCACTTCTGATAGCCTGCTCACGATCTTGCTGCGAGGCTGTGATCGGGGCTCCGAGGTTACATCGCTGAGTGCTCGGAATCCTCATGTATCTCGATACACTCCGGTTCCTGCGCTGCTCCTCACCCCGCTGACAGCCTCTCGCTACAGATCGTGAACAGGCTAAAAGCCTTCGGCCGGGGCAAGCGTGCCCCGGCCAGTTGCCGGACCCCCGCCTTCGTGCGGGATAATCCGGTATGACCCCGACGCTTGAAATCTATACCGCCCTGCAGACCGCTTTCGATCACTTCAACGACAAGCTATTCGATCGCAAGCTGCCGCAATGCCTCATCACCTTGCGCTCATCGAGCCGTGCCTACGGCTACATGCACAAGGACCGCTTCGTCAGCGTGGATGGCCAGCGCATCGACGAGCTGGGCATCAATCCCGGCTACTTCGCACTGCAATCCATTGAAGAAGTGATGGCCACCGTCGTGCACGAGATGGTGCACCACTGGCAGAACCACTTCGGCACGCCGTCCGAGTCCATGCCGCACAACAGGGAATGGGCCGACAAGATGGAGGCGGTGGGTCTCATGCCCAGCGACACGGGATTGCCGGGCGGCAAGCGTACGGGCCGCAGCATGAACGACTTCATCCTGCCCGACGGCCCCTTCATACGCGCTTGCGCAGAGCTGAAGACGAAAGGCATCTGTCTGCCCTGGCTGGATAGTCGATTGCCCGTCGCACCCGAAGTCGTCGCCAGCAAGCGCGAGGAACTTGCTATCAGTGGCCAGGCCTATGTGAGCGAAGTGCGCGAAGAGGTGCCCATCGAGCGTGCTGCCGTCACAGGCGTGAAACTCGACGTCGCCCCGCCCGCGCCGCGCACTTCGGCCGCAGCACTACGCATCCGCCAGGTGTGCCCGACCTGCAAGGCAAAGGCCTGGACGGGACCCGAGGTGTCGCTCAGCTGTGGTGATTGCCACGTGCCGATGAGCGAAGGCTGATGCCGCGAATTTCAGTGGCGCGCGACAGGTATCCGTATGGCTGCGTTGCAGGGGCTGGTGATTCCTGCCAGCCCCGCCATTGCGTCAGTGCGCTTGTTCCAGCTGGTCTATCCGGCTGATACGGTTGTCACGCTCGCGCTGCCAGACCACGCGATCATCGACGGAGTACAGCCAGCATGTTTCACCAGCCCTTTCGCACTCCGAGAACAGCTGCTCGATAGCATCGGGCTTGTTGCTGGTCCAGCGGAAGCCACCGTTGCCTTTCACGACAAATGCACGTGGCGCAGGCTTGGTCAGGTATTCGCTGTAGCCCTTGCGGTTGGTGGGAGACACCGGCACCGCGTCCACGTTCTCCAGTTTGGCAAAGCCGCTGTCAGCAGGAATGGCGCGTGTATGACCTTTGTCTGTACCGGCAGTCCTGGCGGGCGAAGGCATGCGTGCAGCAGAGAGCGTGTTCCGGATGGCTTGCAGGTCACTTTCTTCAAGTACGTAGCGTTGATCCTTCGCAACAATCTTGCACGCCACGTCAGCAGCTGAAGCCAGCTGGCAGGACTCGAGAGCCTGCGCGTCTGCCTGCGGTCCCGTTCCGCTACCCCAGGCGCCGCTGGCCGAGAGCGCAAAGCTGCGTGGTGATCGCGTGTTCAAGAGCCATTGTTGATAGGCCACGCGTCCTTGTACATCAAGGGCTGGCAAATCCGGCCAGGCGTTGAGTCTGACGTCACTCGCTTTAGGCAACATCATGGGCGTGCCGCCCAGGGTTTTGCGGGTAGTGGAGTCCATCCATGGCACTTTCTTGACAAATTCGATCATGTTGCTTGCATCCAGCAAGAACGTGTCGTCCGAGTAGCTGCGATAACGGGTGTGGTCGACAAAGATCGATCCGCCCTTCTCGTGCGCCTGATTGAGTTCGGCCACGATCTGTCGCATGGCGACAAGACGCTCAGGGGTTGTGGGATGGCTTGTCGCTACATTGATGGCGCCGGGGGCGCTTTGTGCCAGACGGCGGAAGATATTCTCGGGCTGTGAAGGCGTATAGCCGGCAGCACGCGCAATGCGTAGCCCCAGTGCATCCGCATCCAGCTCTCGCGTCTGAAGCTCGGCATCGCTCAGTTTGCCGCCCTGCATGATCTTCAGGGAGGCGGCTTCACTGTGACGCAGGATGCCGTGGGAGAGCTCATGCGCGATGATCAACGCAGCCTCTTCGTCTCGCGGATAGGCACGTAACAAGCCACCAAACACCAGTGTGGTGTCAAAGACATTGACGGCATTGACCATGTCTGTCGCGTTGAACACCAGTCGCCGACGGCAAACCCATTCCGTGTCGACATCCATTTGCAGGGTTTCACCTCGACGGCGAACGCTCAGTTTGACCTTGTTGCCGTTCGCGGCCGCCTGGTCATGGATGATCTGTTCCGCATGCTCCATGCCGACCGTTGGTGTCGTGACGGCCTGGCTGCCGATCGAAACAAGAAGGTCGTTCGGGCGGATCCCTGCGCGGTATGCAGGCGTACCTGGCAGGACGTTGATGAACACCAGCGGTCTGCCCTTGCCCCACTGAGGTTGGCGTACGGCAGCAGTTTGCAGGGTCTTCTCGAAGATGTTGCCATCAATGGGGGACGCGCCGATGGACAAACGTCGTCCATCCATACAGTTGGCTGCAGCGGCGCGCCACAGTGGGTAGGTAATGCGTTGCGCGCGCGTGTAGCCGGCAAGCTGGGCCTGTACCGCCGCATCTTCCTGCTGGCGGCGCTCTGCAGCGATGGCAGGGTCGTCCTTTTTTGCCACGTCGGCAGGTTTCTCGGGGGGCGCTGAGACACAGGCCCCCACGATTGCGAGAGTCATGGCGAGCAGGGCACCCGTATGGAGCGGTACCCGCGGCTTGGCAGAGGATGTCATTGTCTGTTCCCTGTATGAAGTTGCGTGGCAGGGCGCGTGGCTGGGGGACGCGATCGGCCTCTTCTTCTACTTCTGATGCGCAGCTCGGAATAGTGTGCAGGCATCAAACGGACGATGTTTGATGTTTTGTCCTGCAGTTTTCGCAAGGAGGATGGTGTCATCCTCCTGCGGTATGCAGAGGCGAGAATTGCAACAGCATGTTTCAGTTGTCATGCATTCATGACGCTGAACTGCCGCTCCTCGCAATGTGATCAGCGTGTGGCCGGCTCCACTCCGGCTTGCTCTCGACAACACATCCGTCGTTCAGTGAGGCTGCAAGGCTGATCAGGGGGGCGGTTTGGGGCAGACGGATCGGAAGTGGGCGCGCATTGTTGTCTGGCTTCGCGTCCTGGAGCAGCGAAATCCAGCTGCCGCTGCTGGCAGCGGCAACGGATCAGGACATGGCGCTTATTGCTCGTCGGGGCTGTGTTCCAGCATGCGCACGAACAGATCTATGGTCGGCAGGCCGCGGCTCACGAAGCCGGCGCCTTCGCCTGATGTGCGCCCACAGAGCCACAGCGAATGCCCCTTGGGATTCATGACGAAGCGTTCGGTGGGGTGCGCCTGCAGCAGGCTGCCGGGCTTGGGGAAGGGACGTGTTTCGTCATCGTTCTGCGCGGCTTGTAGCACGGCCTCGCGGCTCAGGGTACGGCCGGCGGTGATGCGTTGCAGGGTGTTGTCGAAGGCATCGACGCCGGCATTGGCATCAAGACCGACACGCACGGCACTCTCCAGCGCGCCAGCCCAGGCGGGGTCGCCGGGATCGGGCAGGGCGTCGGCGGCGAAGTCGGCGGCGACAGTCAGCGGGAAGTAGCGGCCGACGCGGTCCACGCTGGGCAGCAGCACGCCGGCCCAGGCCTTGTCACCGACGACGCCGGGGCCGAGCAGGAAGTGCCAGATGCTGCTGGTGAGGTAGGTGTTGAGCCATTGCTCGCCGAGGATGGTGCGGCTGCTGGAGATGCTCCGCTGCAGCCAGTCGTCCCAGTCCTGGATGAACGAGGACGACAGGCGCCGGCTGGCGAAGTCGCCGAGCGAGGGGAGCTTGCCGTACCAGCCGGGTGCCGCTGCTCCCATGGTCAGAGTCCAGCCGGGCAAGCGAACTCGGTGAGTTCGCGCAGGCGGAAGGGGTTCTGCACGCTGCTGGTCGTCACGTCGAACACGGCGACGCGGCCATCAACGTTAAAGCTCACACGGAACTTCTCGGGCGCGCCACCAGGTTCGATGTTGGCCTTGTCGAGCATGCGGAACAGCGCCCACGGGCCATCAATGGCGACACCGGAAGTACCACTGGGGCCAGCCGGCGTGATCTGCACACGCGTTGACAGGCCGCCGCGCGGGCCGGGCCACTGCACGCTTTGCAGCTGCTGCGGGCCGTGGCTGTACTTGACGATCTGGCCGTCGACGTCGAGCGTGAAGCTGGAAATCGCCGGATCCATTTCGACCGGCTTGAAGTCCAGACGCATGGTCGGGCCGCTGCGGAAGAACACGTCCTTGATCACCTGCGCACGCTGGAACTGGGCGAGGTTGCCGGGATCGCCGAGTGACTGCTCCTGCACGCGCTTGAACGACCAGGGGCGCGTCGAGGTGTCGACGAACTGGGCGAGGTTGCGGTTGAAGAAGTCTTCGATCTTGCCGTTGGGGCCGAACAGCGCCGCGAAGTCGTCACGCGTCACGTCGCGCGGGCTGCTGCGCACGAAGGGGTAACGGCCGCTGATGGCTTGCGCGCAGAACTGACCGACCTGCGCACCGACGTCGGCGGACAGGGTCTGGCGCAGGTTCTGCAGGGCCTGACCGGTACCGGCCGAGGTGAGCTGCTGCAGGATGCCGCGGGTGGGCTCCGGCAGTCGTGCGCTCTCAGCCTTGGCGCGGTTGGGCACGTCACTCTGCGGCATGGCGACCTTGTCACGCTGCGCGGTTTCGACGGCGGACAGGAAGGCGTAGACGTCGCTGAGCAGTTGCACGGTGGCAGACAGCTGCGTGCTCTTGTCGTCGGGATTGCCGACCATGGCGCGCAGGTTGGTGAAGTGGCTGTCGACGATGCTCTCGATCTGTGTGCCCGGTGCCGCGGCCTTGGGCGCGGCTTCGTTGCCGAAGAACATCTTGCCGAGTTCGCTCTTGGCGTCGTTGAGGGCTTCCTTGGCCTTGTTGACGCTGTCCAGCGAGCTGGTCTTGGTGAGCGTCGTTTCGCGCGACATGGCCCGCATCAGCTTGGCGAGCGGCGAATCGGCCGAGGACAGCACGCGGGCGATCTGGATGCTCTGCTGCAGATTCTCGGCACGTGCGATGGTCACGTCGTCGATGAAGGCATCCCACACCCGCACATACTCGTTGAGGTAGATGCGGCGCACTTCCTGTTCGCTCTTGACGCTGTCATCGGGACGCGACTTGGTCTCGATGCCCAGCACCCAAGGCTCTTCGGCGACCAGACGGCTTGTGACGGCGCTGATGCTCTTGTCGAGGGCCTTGTGGTAACCGTCAAAGGTGAACAGGCCGGGCACACCACGCGACAGCGGCTTGCCGCTCTTGCGTGCGAACACGGTGACGGCGGCGGGGCCGACGGCGCGCTCGACGCTGAACTCGGCGATGTCGCCACCGACGCCCTGACGCTTGAGGCGGCTGAGCACGCGCTCGGGCAGCGGGAAGCGCAGCAACTGGTTGCGCACGTTGGTGACCAGATCCTTGTTCTGCTGGATCGGTGCCAGTACCGGGCCCTGTGCGAACAGGGCTTGCAGGTGTTCGCCGAGGGCCGTGCGTTGCTCGGGCGTGGTGCTGCCCGGCAGGTTCTGCTCCCAGTCGAAGGCGATCCAGGCCTGCAGGCCTTCAGCATCGAAATGTTCGGCGTCGAACATCATGACGTAGGCCTTCAGCGCCTCGTAGGCGAACTCCGGATTGGTCTCGTTGGCGGCGCGCAGCTGGCCTTCGATGCGGTGGGCGATACGTGGATAGAACACATCGCGCAGCATCGTGCGGTAAGCCTGCTCGGCAGCCGCGTCGAGCTTGTCGCCCTGGAACAGGCCGAAGCGCATCGTGAAGGGCGTGCCGTCCGCCGTGATCGGCGTGCGGGCGATGTTCCGCACCGTGTCGATGACCGGCAGGATGCCTACGAGGTCGTCAGAGCTGGCGGTGCGTGCGTCGTTGAGCACGGTCTGCGCAGCCTTCACCTGTTCGGAAACGTCCTGCACGTACATGTCGTTGCGGATCGAGCTGAGCACCCAGCCAGCGATCATCGCGATGGTCACCACGGCAATGCCGGCAATGGTGGCCATGCGGACGAGGCTGCGGCTGCGTTCCCACTTGAGGTTGGTGCCGCCGATGCGTTGCTCGGCGAACACGACGTCGGCCAGCAGGCGCTTGATGAAGAAGCTCTTGCCACTGCCCGAAGCGGGTGGCAGCGCGCGGCGTTCGAGACCGAAGGCACCACCTAGGCTGCTCATCACGCGGTCGATAGGCGAGCCTTCCTGCGTGCCGCTGGTGAGGTAAACGCCGCGCAGCATCAGCGTGTGTTCGAAGCCGGAGGGTGCGAAGACCTTCTCGATCATGCTGTTGAGCAGGCGCAGGGCGATGGCCATCTGCTGGTCGAAGGCCGAGATGACGGCGCGCTTGGCGACGTCGGGTTCCTGTTCCAGACGAGCAATGAGCAAGTTCTCGATGCGTTGGCGCAGCGCGTAGAGCTTGTCGGGCAGGCTGCCGACGGCACCGTCGGTGTCGAGCTCGAGAGGGAAGGTCGTGCCCCACACCTGTTCGCGTGCTTCCTTGCCGAGGTCGGCGAAGAATTCGTTGAAGCCGGCGATGAGGTCGGCCTTGGTGACCAGCACGTAGATCGGCAGGCGCACGCCGAGGTCGTCGTAGAGTTCCTGCACGCGGGTGCGCAGGGTCTCGGCATGGCGACGTGCATTTTCCTCGCTCATGCTCAGCAGGTCGGCCAGGCTCACGGTGAGCAGCACGCCATTGAGGGGCTGGCGCGGGCGATGCCTGCGCAACAGGCCGAGGAAGCCGACCCAGGCTTCGCGGTCAACAGCCTGGTTGGAGTCCTGTGTCGTGTAGCGGCCGGCGGTGTCGATGAGCACGGCTTCGTCGGTGAACCACCAGTCGCAGTTACGCGTACCGCCCACACCCTTGAGGTGATGGGTGCCCATCTTTTCGGCCAACGGGAAGCGCAGCCCGGAGTTGACGAGGGCCGTGGTCTTGCCGGAGCCCGGTGCGCCGATGAACACGTACCAGGGCAGCTCGTAGAGATGCTTCGATGAGCCGATGGCCTTGACGCGTGCGAAGGCACCTTTCTTGGAAGCGGCGGCGAGTTGCGATTGGCGCAGCACCTTGACGGCTTCCTGGAAGCGGTCGCGCAGGATGGCGCCTTCGCTCGATGCGACGGTGTGGCCTTCGACCGGTGCGGGCTCGTTGGTGCGCACGAGGCCATCGAGCAGCTGGGCGTTGGTGCGCTTGGCACGCCAGTAGCGCAGTGCCGAGCGCAGCGCAAAGAACAGGAAGACGACGACGATCAGCGTCAGACGCACCCAGGCGGGGTCGAACGGGGCGCGGTCGGCAATCGAGATCAGCGGGAAGACAAACCAGATCACCAGGGCGAGACACAGCAGGCCGAGGATGCCCAGCAGGACGGGATGGAACAGGAACTTGAAGAAGGCTTTCATCGCGGGCTCTCGTGATCAGTTGGTGCCGGCGGCGGGGAAGACGATGATTTCCACGCGACGATTGAGGGCGCGGTTCTCGGCAGAGGTGTTGGGCGCGACAGGTTCGCTGTCGGCGCGGCCTTCGGCCTGGATCTTCTGCCGCGTACCGAGTTGCTGTGCCAGTGCGCCGGCGACGGCGTCTGCGCGGGCTTGCGACAGATGCCAGTTCGACGGGAAGCGCGCGCTGCGGATCGGCTGGTTGTCGGAGTGGCCGCGCACGAGGATCGATCCGTTGATCTTGCCGACGGCGCCACCGATGCGCTTGAGCAGGTCGGCGAAGCTTGGCGAGATGTCGGCGCTGCCAGCGGCGAACAGCGTGTCACCGCGCACCAGCACGATGCTGCGGTCGGACAGGTCACGCACTTCGACTTCGCCCTTGCGGATTTCTTCCGGCAGGAAGGTCTGCAGGCGCGGCGGAATCTTGGGCGCCAGTTTGGGTGGCGGCGGTGGCGGCACCTGCAGGCCGAGGATGGCCGAGAAGGTGGGGTCCGACTTGCGGTTGAGGTGCCAGGAGGCGCCGAGGTAGATCAGGAACAGCAGCAACGCGGCGATGGCGGCGATGGCCCACAGCGGGATGCTGTCGCGTAGCGGGCGGCTGGCGCGTGCCGTGGTCTGCCAGTCGGGCGACAGCTCGCGCGTCGGTTCGCCGCGCTCTTTCTGCAGCAGCTGCGCGAGACGGTTGCGCACGGCGTCGAGCTGGGCGCGGCCGTTTTCGATGACACGGAAACGGCCTTCGAAACCCAGCGCGAGGATGATGTAGAAGAGTTCGAGCAGGTTGCGATGCTGCGTCGGCTGCTCGGCCAGCTTGCCGAGCAGGGCGAAGGCTTTTTCGCCACCCCAGGCTTCGTTGTGGAACTGCACCAGCAGGCTGCGCTGGGCCCAGATCTTTTCACCCCAGGGGGTGCTGGCAGCCGTCTCGTCGAGGAAGGTGCACAGCGCGTAGCGTGCGCCGATCACGTGTTCATTGAGGATGCCGGCTTCGCGTGCGCGCTGCTCGAAGGTCTGGATCGCCTTGGTCAGCGTTTCGCGCAACCCCAGCGGATCCGGGTGATGCACGGCGCGCAGTTGCGGCGTGAGGTTGAGCAGGGGGCTGGCGGCCGCCACCAGCGGGTTGAGGCCTGCATTCCAGTCGAGTGCCGAGAGCTCGACGCGCTCGAAGCTGCCGCGTGCCGCAGCCGGCTGGGCGGGAGCGCCAGGCTGTGCCGCGCGGGCACCCGGTGTCGGGATCTGGAAATTCTGCGTCTGTGGGGCCAGTGGAGCAAAAGGATCGTTGTCAGTCATGGTGCCAACTCGTGTAGGTGAGCGCGCCTTGCGGGGCGCGTCTTGCAGCGATCAGTGGATCTTTTCTATGAGGCGGATGCTCCGGGTCTCAGGACTTGATGGCCCACAGCGAAACTTCGAGTCCGGGGAAATCGCCCGATACGTACATGCCCAGTCCGCCCGAACTGTCGAGCTGCTTCCACAGGTCGCCCGAGGTATCGAGTTCGAAGTAGCTGAAGCCGGCATGGAAGGGAATCTGGCGCGGTGCCACCGGCAGCGGGCGCAGGGCAATGCCCGGCAGCTGCAGGTTCACCAGCTCGCGGATCTTTTCGACCGGGCCGAGCTTGGCCTGCACCGGGAAGCGGCTGCGCACGGCTTCGCTGGGCACCTGTGCGCCCACGGCCAGCACGAAACCGGCCTGGCGCAGCAGGCCGCGGTCGGTAATGGTGCCGACGTAGCGACCCTGCTTGTGGTCGACCAGTTCGATCTGCACCGCATTCTGCTCAAGAATCACTGACAGGCCGCGGCGGATCTGGCGCATCGTGCCGTCGAAGCACAGCTGCTGGTTGTCGTGCTGGTAGGTCGGCAGATCGGTCGGGCGACGCTTGTCCGCCGTCAGCGTGGCGAGCTCGCCAGCAAGTTCCAGCATCTGTGTGTAGAGGCGCTCGGGGTGCAGTTGCTCGACCGAGGCCAGGTGTTCGAAGACCGGTTGCTGGCGGTTGATGGCGAGCAGGAACAGGAAGTCGGCGATCTCCGACACGCCGCCATGGCCGGCCTGGCTCATGCGGCCGGCCAGCGCATCACCGCGCTGGCGCAGCAGGCCGATGATTTCGCGCTGCATGGATTCGAGCTGGTCATTGCTGCGTGCCGCCAGCATAGGCGGGATGTAGCCACGGTCGACCAGCAGGGAGTTGTCGGGGCGGCGCTCGGTGACGCGCAGCACGCCGATCTTCACGTAGGCGTCCGACAGGCGCGACTCCACGTCCAGCACCAGGCAGGGCTCGCCGGTCTGCACCACCTCGCTGGCCGCGCTGGGGCAGGCAGCGTCCGGCAGGTTTTCTTCGCTGAGGCTGTAGCGCGCCAGCGGATCCTGGCTGTTGCTGTCGTTCACCTCGGTCGCGAAGCCGCGGCGCAGCGGCAGGCCCAGGCAGACCAGCGCGTCGCGTGTGTCAGCCGGGAAGTCGAAGGCCAACGGTGCGGCGTGGCCGGCCGGGAAGTCGAACGGGGTGCCGTCGGGCAGGACGCCTGATGCCTGCTTGATGGCGACCTTGCCGAGCGCCAGCGCGGCGTCGTCGATCTCCAGCCGCAGGAAGCCCCAATAGAAAGGGGCCAGACTGCGCGTGCGCGTATCGAGTCGCCATTCGGCGTGGCGATCCTGCTGCTGGAAGTGCTGCGGACGCAGGAACAGACCTTCGGACCAGACTACCTTGCTGAACCAGGACATGTATTTGCTCGGTTGAGGTGATGACGGTGATTGGGAGGACGATCAGTCCTTGGCGACGGTGATGCTGACCTTGTCGCCCACGGCGCTGATGACGATCTTGTTGAGCTTGTTGGGGATCAGGACTTCCGAAGTCCGCCAGCTTGCCTTGTCGATGTTGCGGAATGCTGCAACCACGGCGATGAACTTTGCATCGGCTGGATCGCGCTTGTCGAGCACGCGGGACTCACCCGGCTTGAGCATCAGCTCTTCGCGCCACTGCATGGACTCGGCCAGGGTCTGTTGTTCCTTCTCCCACAGCGAGAAGAAGTCCGAGGTGCTGAAAGCCGTCGTGTTGCGCAACAGGTATACCCGTACGGCAACCGGCGTGGCGCGCTTGCGGCTGTCCACGTTCACTTCATTGTCGGCCTGGACCGTGATCTGGGTCGTCGTCGGTGCCTTGCTGAACAGCGAGCAGCCGCCCAGCAGCATGGCGGGCAGCAGCAGGGTGCCCAGCAGCCGGGTCAGGGAGGAAAGGGTGCGGCGTTGTCTTTGGTGCATGGCGATCACACTCGTGTCTCTTGTTTGAGGTACATATCCGGTTCCGACTACGGTGCGTTCGTTGAACGGCAAGCCCCGACTGATGACTGCTCAAGGCAGCGCCAGTTGGCCGGACCGCCATGATTCTGAACAGCAACGGCCATTCGGGCAAGAATCCGCGTAACTTTGCATGCAACTTTGCGGCCTGTGGCGAACACGCCGGGCCAGTATGTTCATCATCTGCTGCACGCGATATACCCACGCGCTTGTGACTAGACTATATTAGTGCGCTGGCTGGAACCGGCCGCCAGCTCTGCCTCTTAGGGCGAGTAGCCGGTCCGCGCAGGATCCGACAGCCATAAAACACCAACTGCCGAAGTACGGGAGAACGAATGTCGCTGAATGTGGATGTGAGCAGCCTGCTGTCGTCTCTGGGTGATGAAGCGCCTTGTGGCCCGGACCTCGAATACGATGCCGAGTTTTTCGCGCTCGAAGAAGCTGCCCGCACGCAGCCTGGTCAGGAGTTCGGTGGCGACAATGGCGGCGTGCTCTCCATCGAGGGGCAGGGCGCGGACTGGGGCGAGGTGCGTCGCCTGGCCGAATCGCTGTTTGGCCGTACGCGGGACTTGCGTGTCGCCGTCCATCTCACCCGCGCTTGGCTGCGCACCGAAGGCTTCGGTGGCATCGAAACAGGCCTGCGCCTGATCCACGGCCTGCTCGAGACGTACTGGGATCATGTCCATCCCCAGCTCGACCCCGATGACGACAACGATCCCACCATGCGCATCAATTCGCTGACGCCGCTGGTGGCCAGCGACGCGCTGATCGATGATCTGCGCGCCTCCTGGCTGCTGCGTTCGCGCCAGTCCGGTGTGCTCACCGTGCGCAATATCGAGGTGATGCAGGGGCGCCTGTCGGCGCGCGAAGGCGAAGAGGTGTATTCCGAGAGCCAGGTGGCCGGCATGCTGGCCGAGGCGATTGCGCAGGACGCAGGCTTTGCCGCTTCCGTGCAGAGTGCCCTGGGCCTGGTCAAACAGCTATCGTCCTTCCTGCAGGACCGCGTGGGCGCGGCTGCCGCGATCGACCTGCGTCCGCTGCAGGACATCATCTATGGCGTCAAGCGCGCGCTGCCTGAAGACGTCGCAGCCGCGGACGGGGCAGAAGGTGCCGAAGAGGGTGAGGGTACCGCGTCCGGCGGTGGTGGCGGGAGGGCTGCCCGTCCGGGCGAAATAGCTTCCCGACAGGACGTAGTGACAACCCTCGAGCGATTGATCCAATATCTTGAACGTACCGAACCGACCAATCCGGCATCCATGCTGTTGCGTCGCGCCCGGCGCGTGATGGACATGAACTTCCTCGAAGCCATCCAGGAGCTCGCTCCGGATGGTGTGATGCAAGCCGAGCAACGCACTGGAGCTCAGCTGGCAGGTGAGTAAGAAGTTGTAAGACAGCAGTCTGATTGAATTCCACGACGGAGAGCTAGCATGGCGACCAGTAGTCAGAAGTTCATTGCGCGCAATCGCGCACCCCGCGTCCAGATCGAATACGACACCGAGTTGTACGGTGCCGAAAAGAAGGTGCAACTGCCCTTCGTGATGGGTGTCCTGTCCGATCTCTCCGGCAAGCCGACCGAGCCTCTCGCGCCGGTGGCTGACCGCAAGTTCCTTGAAGTCAACGTCAACAACTTCGACAGCCGCATGAAGTCGATGAAGCCGCGTGTGGCTTTCCAGGTGCCCAACTCCCTGACCAACGAAGGCAACCTCAACGTCGAGCTGACCTTCGAGAGCATGGACGACTTCACGCCCGCAGCCATCGCGCGCAAGGTCGATTCGCTCAACAAGCTGCTGACCGCGCGTGAACAACTTGCCAACCTCGTGACCTATATGGACGGCAAGAGCGGCGCTGAAGAACTCATCGCCAAGGTGCTCAAGGACCCGGCCCTGCTCAATACCCTGGCAGCTGCGCCGAAGCCCGAGGGTGAGTAATCCCCTCCCTGGACATCCACACCGACACGAATTGAAGGAGTTTCAGCATGGCTGAGTTGGAAAAAAGCGCCCTCGGCGGCGCGGTACTGGAAGGCAGCGATCTGGAATCGCTGCTGCAACGCGAGTTCAAGCCCAAGACCGAAGAAGCACGCGGTGAAGTCGAGCGCGCTGTGCGCACGCTGGCCGAGCAGGCCCTGTCGCAAACGACGCTGATCGGTTCGGACGTCGTCAAGTCTATCGAGTCCATCATTGCCGAACTCGACAAGAAGCTCTCCGAGCAGATCAACCTGATCATGCACCACGAAGACTTCCAGAAGCTGGAAGGTGCGTGGCGCGGTCTGCACTACCTTGTTAACAATACCGAGACCGACGAGACGCTGAAGATCCGCGTCATGAACATCTCGAAGACGGATCTGGGCAAGACCCTCAAGCGTTACAAGGGCACGGCCTGGGATCAGAGCCCGCTGTTCAAGCGCATCTATGAAGAGGAATACGGTCAGTTCGGTGGCGAGCCCTTCGGCTGTCTCGTCGGCGACTACCACTTCGACCAGAGCCCGCCCGACGTCGAGCTGCTCAGCGAGATGGCCAAGATTGCTGCAGCGGCGCACTCGCCCTTCATCGCTGGCGCTTCGCCCAACATCATGCAGATGGACTCCTGGCAGGAACTCGCCAATCCGCGCGACCTGACCAAGATCTTCAGCACGCCCGAATACGCTGCCTGGCGTTCGCTGCGTTCGTCCGACGACGCACGCTATCTCGGCCTGGCCATGCCGCGCTTCCTGGCACGTACGCCCTACGGCGCGAAGAGCAACCCGGTCGAAGAGTTCGACTTCGAAGAAGACACCGGCGCAGCCGATCACAGCAAGTACACCTGGGCCAACTCGGCCTACGCAATGGCGGTGAACATCAACCGCTCGTTCAAGGAATATGGCTGGTGCTCGCGCATTCGCGGTATCGAGTCCGGTGGTGCCGTCGAAGGCCTGCCGGTGCACAGCTTCCCGACCGACGATGGCGGCGTGGACATGAAGTGCCCGACCGAAATCGCCATCAGCGACCGTCGCGAAGCCGAGCTCGCCAAGAGTGGCTTCATGCCGCTGATCCACAAGAAGAACTCGGACTTCGCTGCCTTCATCGGCGCTCAATCGCTGCAGAAGCCTGCCGAGTACGACGATCCGGATGCCAGCGCCAATGCCAACCTGGCTGCGCGCCTGCCCTACCTCTTCGCCTGCAACCGCTTTGCGCACTACCTGAAGTGCATCGTGCGCGACAAGGTCGGCTCGTTCAAGGAACGTGACGACATGCAGCGCTGGCTGCAGGAATGGATCATGAACTACGTGGACGGAGATCCTGCGCACTCCTCCGACGACACCAAGGCACGCCGTCCGCTGTCGGCTGCCGAAGTGATCGTTGAAGAAGTCGAAGGTAACCCCGGCTACTACACCTCCAAGTTCTTCCTGCGTCCGCACTACCAGCTGGAAGGCTTGACTGTTTCACTGCGCCTGGTATCGAAGCTGCCTTCGGCCAAGGGTGCTTGATCGTTTGGTAACCATTGACCGGCCCACCCGGGCCGGCGCCCTCACAGGAGAGTAAAAATGGCTGTAGATATGTTCATCAAGATTGGCGACATCAAAGGCGAGTCGAAAGACGAAAAGCACGCCGATGAAGTCGATGTTCTGGCCTGGAGCTGGGGTCTGTCCCAGTCGGGTACCGCTCACAGCGGCACGGGCGCTGGCGCCGGCAAGGTCAATGTGCAAGACATCAGCCTGACCAAGTGGGTCAACAGCAGCTCCACGGCGCTGCTCGTGGCAGCCTGCAAGGGCACGCACATCAAGGAAGCCAAGCTCACCGTCCGCAAGGCCGGCGACAAGCCCCTTGAGTACATCAAGATCACGCTGAGCGACGTGCTGGTGTCGTCCGTGCAGACGGGTGGCAGCGGTGGCGAAGATCGCCTGACCGAAAACGTCGTGCTGAACTTCGGCAAGTTCAAGGTCGAGTACACCATCCAGACCAAGGAAGGCGGCGCTGGCACGACTTCCACGGCAGCCTGGGACATCCCGGCTAACAAGCCGCTGGGCTGATGCTGAGCTGCGACGCAATGGTTCGCCATTGCGTCGCGTGTCAGGCAAGGTAGATTTCCGACCTGCGTACGGCGCCAGCTTGGCGCCGTGCGTATATTGGCATTGAGGGAACGCATGATGGCCAACGTAACAGGCAGTGGACTGGATGTGCTGGCCGCCGGCGGCGGCGACATGTTCCTGAAGATTCAGGGCTCCCGCACCGGCGCTTTCAAAGGTGAGTCACGCGATCCCGCGCATCTCGACGAAATCCAGGTCGTGGCCTGGGGCTGGGGCATGTCGGGCAATGCCAGCGCGACGGCTTCTTCAGGCGGGCGCACCAGCGCGGTGAGCCAGGTGAGCGCGCGCGAGCTGGAAGTCGTCAAGCGTGTCGACAGCGCGAGCACGACCCTGATGGGCGCTCTGCGCAACAACGAGATGCTCAAGGAAGCCGTGTTGTCCGTGCGCAAGGCGGGCGGGACGAATCCGGTTGAATACCTCAAGGTCACGCTGACCAATGCGCGCGTCAAGTCGTTCGAGATCGAGTCGGGGGCCGGCGGCGTAGCCGAGGCGCTGGTCGAGCGCATCACGCTCGTCTTCCAGAGCATCACGGTGGATTACCGTTCGCAAGGCTCGACAGGCAGCAGCGGCGCAACGAGCTCGTTCACGGCAGAGTTCAACAAGGACGCGTGATCCTGCAGCGCCGGCGTGCCGGCGAACTTCTCACTGCCGGCAGGCGCGTTGCAGCTTGCCGGCAAGATGCTGAAACACCCTAACGGAGAGTTGCATGAGTCACATCGCCGATGCAGAAGCCAGTCTGCGTGCGGGAGATCCGGAAGCCGCGCTGCAGAAACTGCAGAACGCGGTGCGCGAGAAACCGTCGGATGCGAAGCTGCGCATCTTCCTGTTCCAGCTGTTGTCGGTGCAGGGAAGCTGGGAGCGGGCTCTCAATCAGCTCAATGTTTCGGCCGAGCTGGATGCCAGCGCCCTGGCCATGGCCCAGATGTATCGCGAAGCGCTCAAGTGCGAGCTGCTACGCGCCGAAGTGTTTGCCGGCCGCAAGTCTCCTGTCATTTTCGGCCAGCCCGAGCAATGGCTGGCTCTACTCATCGAATCCTTGCTGCAGGCAGGCCACGGCAACGCCGAACATGCCACGGCATTGCGCGAGCAGGCATTCGAACTGGCGCCGATGACCAGCGGCAGCATCAATGACCAGCCTTTCAGCTGGATTGCCGATGCCGACATGCGTCTCGGCCCGGTGTGTGAAGCCGTCATCAACGGTCGCTACTACTGGCTGCCGTATTCCAACCTCGCGCAGATCGATATCGAGGAACCGGAAGATCTGCGTGACCAGGTCTGGTGTCCGGCGCATTTCGTGTTCTCGAACGGTGGCGAATCGATCGGGGTGATCCCGACGCGTTACCCCGGTTCTGAAGCCAGTGACGATGGCCTTATCCGCCTCGCACGCAAGACCGACTGGGTCGAAGCGGCGGGAGGGCTGTTTACCGGCCTCGGTCAGCGCGTGCTGACCACCGACGCCGGCGAATTCGCGTTGCTGGATGTGCGCACCATCAAGCTGGACGAGGTGGCAGGCGAGGCAGACGAGGCCGGCGGCGAGGAGTAAGCCCATGGCGGACCTGCAGCCTCTCGACCGACTGCAGCCTGCGTTGCTGGACCGTCTGACCGACAACGATCCGACAAACCAGCAACCAGAGCCCAAGGAGCGGCGCATGCTCAGCCGCACCGAATTTCGCGTGGCGGTGCTGCGTGACCTGGCCTTCCTGCTCAATGCGGCGAGACCCACGGATGCTGAGGGGCTGGGCGCCTGGCCGGAGGCACAGAAGTCGGTGCTCAACTTCGGCATGCCGTCGTTTGCGGGCGAGACTGCGTCGACCCTCGACATCGTTGAGCTGGAGCGCGCGGTGCGTGAAGCCTTGATCCTGTTCGAGCCGCGCATCAACGCGAGCTCCTTGCGCGTTCAGGGTTTGCAGGAGGGCAGTGTCCTCGACTGGCATAACCAGATCAGCATGCGTATCGAAGCGACCGTGTGGGCGCAGCCGGTGCCGCTCGACCTGTTGCTACGTACCGACGTGGATCTCGAAACCGGGCAGATCGACGTCAAGGAACTGGGAGCTACCTGATGGATCCGCGCCTGCTGCGCTACTACAACCAGGAACTGCTGCATCTGCGCGAGATGGGTGCGGAGTTTGCCCGGCAGTTTCCCAAGATCGCTGCGCGCCTGGGCGTGGATGGCATCGAAGTCGCCGATCCTTATGTCGAGCGCATTCTGGAAGGCACCGCCTTTCTCGCCTCGCGCATCCAGCTGCGCATGGACGCGGAGTTTCCGCGCTTCACGCAGCGCTTGCTGGAGATGGTGTATCCGCACTATCTGGCGCCGACACCCTCGATGCTCATTGCGCGCTTCAACCCGGTGCCCGGTGACGGCAATCTGCTGAAGGGAGCCTTGGTGCCCCGCGGCACGCCGTTCCGCAGCGCCAACGTCAAGGGCGATGCTGCGCCCTGCGAATTCCGCACAGCGCATGCCCTGCGTCTGTGGCCGCTGGACGTGACGCAGGCGCGCTACTTCTCGGTCGCGCCGGACCTGCCGCTTTCACGCCTCAACCTGCCCACGCGCATCAAAGGCGGTGTGCGACTCAAGCTGCAATGCTCGCCCGGTGCGCAGTTCAACAAGATCACACTCGACACCCTGCAGCTGCATCTGGCCGGGGCCCACGAGGTGGCGTTCAAGCTCTACGAGCTCATCGGCGCTTCGCTGCTGGGCGTGCTCGTGATGCCCGTCGGCGAGCCGAACGCGACACACGAATTCCTGCCGGCGTCGCGTGTGCGGCTTGGTGGCTTTGACGATGAACAGGCCCTGCTGCCGACGCGCCGCCGTGGCTTCAGCGGCCATCGTCTGGTGCAGGAGTACTTCTCCTTCCCCGAGCGTTTCATGTTCGTCGACATTGACGGACTGCAACCCGCGCTGTCGCGACGCACGAGCAGCGAGCTGGAGATCGTGCTGCTCTTCGGTCAGGGCGACGCCGTGCTGGAAAGCGTGGTGGATGCCAGCAACTTCCTGCTCCATTGCACGCCGGCGATCAACCTCTTCCCGCGCCGCATGGACCGCATCCACGTCACGGATGCGAGCCACGAATTCCACGTCGTGCCCGATCGCACGCATCCGATCGATTACGAGGTCTACGAACTCAGCGAAGTCATCGGCCACGGTGGCTCGGGGCGTGCCGAGCAGCGCTTCCTGCCGTTCTATGCTGACTATCACTCCGACGTATCGGGTGACCAGGCCTACTACATGACGCGTCGCGAGCCGCGCCTGCCGTCTGAAAAGCAGAAGCGCAACGGTTCGCGCTCAGGCTACATCGGCAGCGAAATGTTCGTGTCGCTGGTCAACCCGCGCGAAGCGCCCTACAGCGGTGACCTGCGTCAGCTGTCCCTGCAGGCACTGTGCACCAACCGTGACTTGCCCATCCTGATGCCGCTGGGCATGGGGCCGACCGACTTCACGCTCGACGTGGCTGCGCCCGTCGAGAGCGTGCGCTGCGTGAAGGGGCCGTCGCGCCCCTATTCGATGCTTGCCGAGGGTTCGGTGGCATGGCGCCTGATCAGCCAGCTGTCGCTCAATTACCTGTCCCTGCTCGACACCAACAACGAGGACGGTGCCGTCGCGCTGCGCGAGATGCTGGAGCTCTACGCCAGCACTGGCGATGCGGGCCTCAAGCGCCAGATCGATGGTCTCAAATCGGTGGGCGTGTCGTCGGTCGTGCGCCGTTTGCCCATGCCGGGACCGATCTGTTTCGGGCGCGGGCTGGAGATCCAGCTTGAAGTCGACGAGATGGCCTTCGAAGGCGGTGGCGCGTTCCTGTTCGGTCAGGTGCTGAGCCACTTCTTCGCGCGTCATGCCTCGCTCAACAGCTTCACACAGACCGTGCTGCGCTCGCAGGCACGTGGCCAGATCATGCGATGGGCACCGCAATGCGGACAGCGGCCGATAGTGTGAAGTACGAAGCGTTCTACGCGCAGCTCGAAGCCGAGCCGTTCGCGCACGACTTCTATCAGACCCTGCGGCGGCTGGAATGCCTGCACGTCGACAAGCCGCGCTGGGGTACGGCGCTGCGTCCGGCGGACGAGCCCGTGCGGCTTGCGCAAGAGCCCTCGATGGCCTTCGCGCCGTCGAGCCTGTCGTCGTTCTCGCGCAACGAAGGGGGACGGCCGCCGCGGCTGGAGATCCGCTTCTTCGGCCTGCTTGGCCCCAATGGCCCGCTGCCGCTGCACCTGACCGACCACGCCCGCCAGCGCATCCTGCATGAGGGCGATGCGACCTTCTCGCGCTTCCTCGACATCATCCACCACCGCATGACGGCGCTGTTCTACCGCGCCTGGGCGCAGGCCCAGCCGACGGTGAGCCTGGACCGTCCGCAGGAAGACCGCTTTGCCCACTACGTCGGCGCGCTGTGTGGCTTCGGTCAGCCCGCGCTGCTCAAGCGCGATGCCGTGCCCGACAATGCACGGCGCTTCAACGCCGGGGCGATGGTGCGCAATGTGCGCAACGCCGACAGCCTGGAGTCGGCGCTCACCGAGTACTTTGGCTTGCCCGTCGAGATTGAACAGTACGTGGGCCACTGGATGCCCATCGAGGCGGGTGACCAATCGCGCCTGGGCAGCAGCATGCTGGCGCGCAATGCCGTGCTGGGCAGCCGCGTGTGGGACCGCCAGAGCAAGTTCCGCATCTGCATCGGCCCGCTCGATGCCACGCAGTACGCAGATTTTCTGCCGGACGGTTCTGCCTTGCCGAAACTTGTCGAACTGGGTGCGGTTCTATACGGGCGGCGAGTTGTTCTGGGATGTGCAGCTGATCCTGCGCCGGCAGGACGTCAAGCCCATGGCGCTCGGCGCCAGCGGTCAGCTGGGCTGGACGGGCTGGCTGGGCAAACCGCAGGAAGCAGCAGACATCGACAACCTCGTTCTGGATGCGGAGCGTGTCATGAGAGGACGGACAGAAGGATCAGGCAATCCACGCATGGCTCACGGTGCGCTGGCATGAGGGCGCCGGCATGGTTCACTGGTCTGCGTTGGTCGGACCCGGAGAAGATCGAAGACCTGCGCAAGAACCGCGGCTTGCTGCCGCGTAAATCGGGCGTCTATGTCTTCACCAACTACTCGTTCGCGCTGGAGAAGAATACTGGCGTGCTCTATGTCGGCAAGGCGACTTCACTGTACGAGCGGGTGCAGAGCTATCTGGCCGATCCGACAGATGTACAGATTTTTTCCAGACGTTATGGCGGGACGCGGGTGTCGAGTACGCTCAAGCATCCGGGCAAGGCCCAGCTGCTGATGGAAGTGGCACAAAGGATGAACATGGGGTGCGTGCCCTGCGGTATCTGGGTGCGCTGGCTTGTGAAGACTGCGCCTGCCGTGCTTGAAGACGATCTCATCAAGTATCTGCAGCCGGCATTCAACACCAGACAACTGAAATGAAGCAGGAAGTCGGGAATACGGGGGCGTGATGTGAGCGTTACCGGGTTCTCTTATTACGAAAATTCAGCGAGTACAGACAGGGAGTTTTGAGCATGAGTGAAATCAGTCGGGTCGCATTGTTCGGCAAACTCAACAGCCTCGCCTACAAGGGCGTCGAGGGTGCTACCGTTTTCTGCAAGCTGCGTGGCAATCCCTATGTCGAGCTGGAGCACTGGGTCGCGCAGATCCTGCAACTGCAGGACTCCGACTGGCATCGCATCATTCGCCACTACAAGATCGACGAAGGCGTGCTGGCGCGTGACCTCACCGCTGCGCTGGACCGCCTGCCGCGCGGTGCGACAGCCATCTCCGACATCGCCGAGAACATCTCCAACGCCATCGAACGTGGCTGGGTGTATGGCTCGCTGATGTTCAAGGACAACAACGTGCGCACCGGCTACCTGCTGCTGGGCATGGTCAAGACGACCTACCTGCGCAACGCGCTGTACGCCATCTCGCGTCAGTTCGAACGCATCAAGGCCGACGATCTCGCTGAGTCGCTGGCAAGCATCGTCGAACGGTTCGCCTGAAGATGCACTGGCTGCTACGGGTAGCGAAGCCGCACCGGGTGAAGCCAGCGGCGCCATGGCACCCGCGCAGATGGGCAAGCAGGAAGCGCTCAAGAAGTTCACGACTGACCTCACCGAGCAGGCACGCAGCGGCAAGATGGACCCCATCGTCGGCCGTGATGACGAGATCCGCCAGGTCGTCAACATCCTCATGCGTCGTCGTCAGAACAACCCCATCCTCGTCGGCGAAGCCGGCGTCGGCAAGACCGCTGTTGTCGAAGGCTTCGCGCAACGCATCGCACGCGGCGACGTGCCGCCCTCGCTGAAGGAAGTCTCGCTGCTGGTGCTCGACGTCGGTCTGCTGCAAGCCGGCGCTTCGATGAAGGGTGAGTTCGAACAGCGCCTGCGTTCTGTCATCGACGAAGTGCAGGCCAGCACCAAGCCCATCATCCTGTTCATCGACGAAACGCACACGCTGGTGGGCGCCGGTGGCGCTGCCGGCACGGGCGACGCGGCCAACCTGCTGAAGCCTGCGCTCGCACGCGGCCAGTTGCGCACCATCGGCGCGACGACTTTCGCCGAGTACAAGAAGCACATCGAGAAAGACCCCGCGCTGACCCGCCGCTTCCAGACCGTGCAGGTCAACGAGCCGGACGAGCCGAAGGCCATCCTCATGATGCGTGGCGTCGCCTCGACGATGGAGAAGCACCACAAGGTGCAGATCCTCGACGAAGCGCTCGAAGCCGCCGTCAAGCTGTCGCACCGCTACATCCCCGCACGTCAGCTGCCGGACAAATCGGTGAGCCTGCTCGACACCGCCTGTGCCCGCGTCGCCGTGAGCCTGCACGCCACGCCGGCCGAAGTTGATGACAGCCGCAAGCGCATCGAAGCCCTCGAAACCGAGCTGGGCATCATCGGTCGCGAGAAGGCCATCGGTGTCGTCATCGGCAATCGCGAAACCGACACGCTGGCCCTGCTGGCTGCCGAGAAGGAACGTCTTGCTGCGCTCGACGCACGCTGGAACGAAGAGAAGGGCCTCGTCGAACGAGCTGCTGGCGCTGCGTGAAAAGCTGCGCGCCGGCATCCAGCCCGTCGAAGGCACGGGCAGCAACCTCGAAGCTGCTGCCGCAGAAGCTGCACCGGAAGTCGCACCCGCTGCACCGACCATGAGCGACGCCGAGCGCACCGAGTTGCAGACGCAACTGCGCGCCGTGCAGGAGAAGCTGCAGACGCTGCAGGGCGAATCGCCGCTGATCCTGCCGACCGTTGACTACCAGGCTGTCGCAGCTGTAGTCGGCGACTGGACCGGCATCCCGGTCGGCCGCATGGCGCGCAACGAGATCGAGACCATCCTCAAGGTCGCCGACCACCTCGCACAGCGCGTCATCGGTCAGGACCATGCGATGGAGATGATCGCCAAGCGCATCCAGACCTCGCGTGCCGGCCTCGACAACCCGAGCAAGCCGATCGGCGTGTTCATGCTGGCCGGTACCTCCGGTGTCGGTAAGACCGAAACCGCGCTGGCACTCGCCGAAGCCATGTACGGCGGCGAGCAGAACGTCATCACCATCAACATGAGCGAGTACCAGGAAGCGCATACCGTCTCCACGCTCAAGGGCGCACCTCCCGGATACGTCGGTTACGGCGAAGGCGGCGTGCTGACCGAAGCCGTGCGTCGCAAACCGTATTCGGTGGTGCTGCTCGACGAAGTCGAAAAAGCCCACCCGGACGTGCACGAGATGTTCTTCCAGGTCTTCGACAAGGGCTTCATGGAAGACGGTGAAGGCCGCTTCATTGACTTCAAGAACACCCTGATCCTGCTGACCACCAATGCCGGTACCGACCTCATCGCCAGCATGTGCAAGGACCCCGAGCTGATGCCCGATCCCGAAGGCATGGCCAAGGCACTGCGCGAGCCGCTGCTGAAGATCTTCCCGCCCGCACTGCTCGGTCGTCTCGTGACGATTCCGTACTACCCGCTGTCTGACACCATGCTCGGCCAGATCGTCAAGCTGCAACTCAACCGCATCAAGAAGCGTGTTGAAGCGCGCTACAAGATTCCGTTCGAGTACGGCGAAGACGTGGTCAAGCTGGTCGTGTCGCGCTGTACCGAGAGCGAGTCGGGCGGCCGCATGATCGACGCCATCCTCACCAACACCATGCTGCCGGACATCTCGCGCGAGTTCCTGACCCGCATGATGGAAGGCAAGGCCATCGTGCGCGTGTCGGTCGGTGTGGCGGACGAGAAGTTCACCTACAGCTTCGACTGAGAGGCGCCCGGTGCAAGTCGCTGCAAGTGGCTGCTACTGGCGCAAGGCAATGCTGGCGCTCATCGTCACGCTTGGCGTGAGCGCCTGTTCTGAAGGACATGCAATGGGAAAGATGGTGTTGTTCTCCGCCGTGCGCGGAACCGTATTGCAGGATGGCAAGCCGGTCGCCGGCGCCACGATAGAACGCGAGTTCGAGTGGGGCTGGAAGAGCGAGAAGGGCAAGGACACGACGACGACTGACGCAGCGGGAACCTTCTCGCTGCCCGTCATCGTGCGCAGCTCCTTTCTGGGCTCCTTGTTGCCACATGAGCCATCGATCAAGCAGACGATCACGATCACTCACGCCGGCAAGAGCCACAAGGCCTGGGTGATGTTCAAGCGTGATTACGACGAGAACGGTGAGCTCGACGGCAAACCCATTGTCATGACCTGCAAGCTGGGCACCGAGCCCCAACGCCGTGGCGAAGTCTTCGGCATCTGCGAGCTTTCCTGAGGAATTACACCCATGAGTACCCTGAGTCCTTCCGAGGCGGCGGCGATTGCCTCCGGCGTGTACCAACTGCGTGAGTCGACGGTGGCCGAGTTGCGCGAGATCCAGGCACCACTGGGCTGCGAGGGCAAGTTCGCAGTGGCCGACAATGGCCGCTTCACCGGCAAGAGCGGCGGTGGTCCGTTCAAGAAGATCAGCGGCTTCGGCTATGTCGCGGCTGGCGAGGGCGCCTACGCTGGCGACATCCTGATCGCTACGCGCGGCACCGCGCAGACTGTCAACTGGCTCAGCAACCTCAACATCGGCATGCAGTTCGGGCCCAGCAGCCATCTCGTGCATGCCGGCTTCCACGAGGTGTGGAAGAGTTTCAAGCAAGAGATCTTCGACTTCCTGCGTAACCGTAATCCCAGCCGAATCCACTGCGTGGGTCACAGCCTGGGTGGCGCGCTGGCCATGCTCAACGCCGATGCGCTGAGCGCGCAAGGCGTGGCGCCGGTGAGTCTCTACACCTTCGGTGCGCCGCGTACGGGCGATGTGTTCTTCTCGCGCTCGATGACCAAGCGCCTTGGCGCCGACAACATCCATCGCGTGTCGGCCACGTCCGACCCCGTGCCGATGATTCCGCTGTTCCCCTTCTGCCACATGCCCTTCGATGGCCCGGGCAACATCATCAAGAGTTCCGGCTTGATCAGCGTCGCGGCTCACAACATGAAGCGCAGCTACATCCCGGGCGTCCAGGATCACACCTGGAAGACGCTCGCCGATGCGAGCCGCCCCGATGAAGAGCAGAACGTGAAGTCCTGGCTGGAGCAGGCTGCAGAAGGCAAGGGTTCGATCCTGATGGGTTCGGCGACTGCGCTGACGATGATCGGCAAGGCCCTGCGCTGGCTGCTGGCCCGCTTGCGCGACCTGCTGGTCGGAGCCATCGGTGTCACGCTCACGGTGTCGGCCACCATCCTCGACCAGCTCGCCTGGCTGCTGGCCCAGGGCGCTGCGGCATCGAAAGAAGTGGCAGGTCATGTGAAGGGCTTCGTGAAAGCCATCTTCCGCTTCCTCGGTCGTGCCATGCAGGCCGTGACCGATGTGACGGTCGCCTTCATCCGCTGGGTGCTCGACCTGCTGTTCTCGTCGGTGCGCACGATGGCCGAGCGCGCGGTTGCATTTCTGAACTGAGCCAGCTTCCCACAAGGACCAGGACCCACAACGATGGCAAGCAGATTTTCCGAAGCCTACGAAGAGATCGTCGACGGTCTCGCCAGCAGGAAGTTGTCGTCGGACCCCAAGTGGCAGGCCATCATCGTGCGGGCCCGCAAGTTCGTCGCCGTGGATGGTTTCAACGCTGGCGAGTCCAGCGTGCTCAACGAGCTGCGCTCCCGACTCTCGGTGGCCGCGGTCAAAGGCAGCAACGAAGCAGTCTCCCTGCTGGAGGCTGCGGGTGAAGACCTGAGCGGCAAGGGCGCCGGCGTCATGATCGACGAGGATCTGGCGCGGCGCCTGGGGGCCTTCAAGACCCTGCGGCACACCTACCTGCTCAAGCGCTTCGGTGCGCACAAGGTCTGGTGCGTGTCGATCCCGCCGGCCTTCACGGACTGGCCGCACGAAGCACTCAAGGGTGGCCTCGCCGGTGCGACGATGAAGCTCGCCGATACCACGGATCGCTTCTCGCTGGAGCAGCGCAAGAACCTCAGCGATGCCTCGGCTGAAGGCCTGAAGTGGGTGCAGAAGGCCATGACGGTCTGCAGCAACGTCAAGAAGGACAAGAACTTCGCCACGGTTGCCCGCTGGTTCGCCGACGCGGCCAGCACGGATGCCGACGTGGCGGCGGCCGCTGCGAAGCTCAATGCCGGGCTCAAGAAAATTGCCGCCAAGCTGATGTCTGGCCACCTCATCTACACCGACTCGGTGTCAGAGCGCGGCAGCGGCGGCAACGATGGTGTGGAAGCCTTCGTGTGGGGTGACCCGCTTGATGTCGTGTACATCGAAGAAGAGTTCTTCGGCAGCCGCAATACGCTGACCGGCCTCACCAATTGGGCGCGCATCGTCGTGCATGAGCTCACGCACCGCGAGCTGGACACCGAAGACCACGCCTACGAACACCAGGGCATCAATCCGCGCAAGCTGACGGCGGCCAAGGCCATCGACAACGCCGACAGCTGGGCCTGGTTCTGTGCTGATTGCGGTGGCGCACTGACCGATGCGCTGATCAACAATGCGATGGCCCGCTAGTTGCGCGCTGCTGTGCGCTGCACTGGGCGCAGGCGCAGGTTGCGCCAGCGATGCGGTGGCCACTCCCACCAAGGAACCTCTCGTCATGAAGAAATCAGGCAGCCGCATTCCCGCCCCCCAGGTGCAATCGATCACGCACGCCGGGATTCGCTATGAGCAGGTGAAGAACGGATTGCTCGCCGGACTGGACCAGATGGGCGGCTATCTGGCCGCGCACGATGAGGCCAGTGGCGCGCAGCTGTGGGTGCTCAAGGTTTACGACAACAAGCGCGTGCCGGGCAAGGAGGGTGACGTGCAGGATGTCTTCTTCAAGGCCATGAGCCTGCAGCCGGACGGCAAGCTGCTCATCGAGAACGAGCGCGGCCTGCGTTTCATGGTGGACCCTGCAGCGAAGACCTCGACGCCGCAGCCCTGACGCGGCGAATCGTAGAAGCAAGAGACAAGGCCCGCCACCAGGAACGGGCCGTGCAGTAAAACACGACAAGACGGCAGAGAAATGACGCTTTACGACGAGTTCCGGCCGGACCAGAAACTCAACAGGAAAGTACTTCTTTCTGCGGCTTCCATCTGACCCGGGGGATTTGTAAATGCGTTTCAACGATGCTGGTTTTCTGGAGCGCACGATCGGCATGCCGGTCGCGCACATGAATGCCTTTCTGAATGTGGCGAACTCACAGAAATGCGTGATCCTCGTCCGCGCTACCGGCCCCACCTGTCATGGCCTGCTCGAAGAAGGCTACGACACCAAGGGCTATCGCATTCACGGCAAGTCCTGTGACTGGGGCCCGATGGCCGGCTTCGTGATGCGTGATCCGCGGCTGAACAAGTACGGACTCAAGAAGGAAAGCTTCAACCGGGAGAAACATAAGGAGGCGCTCTACGACGACCACGAAGGGCAGGGCTGGAAGGCTGCGACGACGCCCCTGATGATTTCACAGCGGCGCGTTGACTGGCTGGTCGCCAACGGGCACATCGCCGTAACTGCAAAACCGGGTCGACTCGAAGGTGTAGCCAGCAAGGCGGGCGTAACATTCAATTACGCATTGATGAATGAGCCTGGGGGCATGTACTCGGTCTGTTTCGATCACGATCCGAAACGGGGCGGCACACCATGGACGCAGGAGACGGGCGCAGGCTTTCGTCTCAATCATAGATGGGGCAAGAATTTCGAGCCGATGCTGGCAATGACCAATCCACCGGAGCATTGCGGCATCTCTTCCGTCGTGCTGGAAGTGATGCCTCACCTGAGGGCGATCACCGGCGACTACGATCTGTTCGCTGTCTGGCCGTATAACAAGGACTACGATGCGAGCCCTGGTGGCGCAGACCATCGCCCGCTGGGGACGGTGCGGGGGCGCCCGGGCGCTGAGGGCACGAGAGTGGATGAATTGGAGCGCAACTTTACGCGCGGTGGCCAGGGCACCAAGCTCGGCAACATTACCAACCGCATCTACACGCTGTGCCAGCTGGTGAACTCTCTGGTGGGGAGTACGGTGCTGTGGCACAGCGATGAGGCCGCCAGACCGTATCTGACCGATGTGGATCTGCCCGTGATTGCTTTCAATCCGGCAGGCACGTATTTCGGCCTCGAAACGATTGAGGACTTCAAAGTCTTCATCGCCGCATGCGATCGCGTCGGAATTTACGTGACCTTGTCGAACGCATGGACACAAGATGCCACCAAGGCACAACCAAACCGCCTCGGAGAGAAGGGGTACAGCCGCTATGTGCCTGCTGATGGTGTCAGGGTCATCGTTCCCGATTGGTACAACCGTTGAAGCGAGCGGCCTTGTGCCGCCTCAACTTTGAAAATGCAGCCCGCACAGGGCATGGACGATGGGGCGCCACGTAACGCCTCACGCCACGACTGGAGAGAGTCAGATGATCAAGTATTCACGCCTTGGCAGCGATCGCCAGCTCAACGAAATCGTGTTTGCCGGCAGCCACGATGCGGCCATCACCACGGGGGCCGACAACGCCCAGACGCAATCGCTCGACATCCTCGGGCAAGCCAACGCGGGGGTGCGTTTCTTCGACATCCGCATCGGCGCGGCTACGGTTGGCATGCAGGGTGGCGTGAAGGGCGTTGAGCTGCGCGCCTATCACGCACAGAAGCTGGACGTGGACGTCAAGACGCGCCAGTTGACGGACCTGGGCAGGCAGGTGCAGATCGAGCGCAACAAGCTCAAGCACGAAAGCATGGGTGAGTCCTGGGGGCTCAGTCTCAGCAAGATCCTCGGTGACGCGAAGAAGTTCGTCGAGAGCGGCGATGGTCGCGACGAGTTCCTCATCCTCAAGTTCGACAAGTGCTACAACTGGGCACTCATCGCCGAAGCCTGCCAGAGTGTGCTGGGCAATGCGATCTTCAAGACCAAGGGTAACGTCAACGAGATGAAGCTGGCCGATCTGGCCGGCAAGGTGATCTGTGCATTCATGACGCCGGGTTACAGCGAGCTGAAGACACCGGCCCAGCGCGAAGGCATCACCCACATCAAGAACCTCTACAAACCGCCAGCTGGCTACGACCCCAACTTCGACGGTCTGCAGTATTGGGGCGCCGGCGGCACCAAGATCAACAACAAGGGCTTCAAGCAGAAGATTCAGGAAAACATCAGCACGCAGAAGAGCATCCTGAAAAAGGCCGCGACGGGCGTCAAGGACAAGAAGTCCATCACCGGCAAGGTCAAGACGGCAGGCTGTGCAGCCGCCAGCCCCAATGCGGTCGGCATGATGTACTGGACCACCACCGGCGTCTTCAAGAACATCAAGGCCCGCAACGACCTCATGTGGAACAAGGAGAACCTCAGCGGCCTCGACGAAATCTGGGCCAGCGGTTTCACCGACTACATCGAGGAAGCCCTGCCGAGCAACGTTGACGCCATGTCCTTCTCTTCGGGCGGCATGCTCAAGGTGTTCATGCCCAACATCGTCATGATCGACTTTGCCGACACCGACAAGTGCGAACACATCTACGGCCTGAACCTGCTGGCCGGCGTGCAACTCGTCAAGCTGTGCCAGAAGCTCGATATCGAAGGCGCTGCACGCGGGTTGTGATGCTGGAGGGGTGTGACCAAAAGAAAAGAGCGCCCGGGAGGCGCTCTTTTTGTGGGTGCAGCATACCGTTCAGAACACCGCGTCGATCACGACCTGGTCTTCGAACATGCGTTGCCAGATCAGCTTCTCGCCAGCTTCGAGGTTGCGCGCCGCGCCAGTGCCATCGAACGGCGTGTACTTGTTCTTGATGGTCTTGATGAAACAGTGCAGCTTCCTGCCGTCGTTGAACACGAAGGTAACGTGCTTCTGCTTCCAGATGTCTTCGTCTGCGATCTTGCCGCTCTTGCTCGGGACGGGCGGATCGGACGGGATGGTCAGGTGGATATCCTGGTAGCCCGCAGGCGTCGGGTCCAGCGTAACCAGCGTGTAGGCCGGCGGGCCTTTTTTCTGAGTGGTGGTGTAGGTGTAGTTCGGCATTGCGAGGCTCCAGGAGACGGGTGGTAAGCGCGCGTCCAGTCAGTTGACAGGCCGCGCCGGCGAAGAGGGGGCGAAACAGCACGACGATCCATCTCGCAGAATTCTAGTCATCGGGATCGCCTATGGAAACGGCCTTGCGGCCACTGGCGAGCAGGACGGACTTCGCCTACGACACCCGCACGCAAGGAGCGATCAGCTGGCGGGACAGGTGTCGTTGTCTGTCAGCGGTGTGGCTTGCAAAGCATCGGGCGCCGCAAAGGCTTCGCGAAAAGTGAAAGCCGCTGCACTCGCACCCCGTTCGCGCAACAAAGCCAGTCGGTCCGCGGCCTCAACGACATCTGGCCGATGCCCCGCAGGCACCCACCACAGCACGGCATAAGCCTCCGCCATCTTCTCGAACCACTCGCGTCGACGCCGCAGGATGTCGACGTGGCCCGACTTGAACGCGAAGTCGCTCAGTGCTGCCACGTCTTTCCATACCGACAGGTTCACGATCACATCGTCGCCGAACGGCCTTATCGCCGTCGCATCGCCGTGCTCGTCTTTCAGCCGCCACACAAATCCCGGCGACTGTTCCGCCAGTGCATTGATGCGATCGATGTTTGCCACAAAATCCGCCATCACGGGCGAGTCGAGTGGAGCCTTCATGGTGGCGATGTTGAGCTGGGCGAGGTGGTAGCTGGACATGGGGGCTGGGGACGAACTCAAGGGAGGGGAGCACAGTACGGACTCAACCATCAATCGGCGCGTCCGGTGTTTCCAATATGAGTTGATAAAAGCCCAAATCAAGCCAGCGACCGAATTTGAAGCCTGCTTGCCTGATGGTGCCGGCGTGCGTGAAGCCCAGTTTCTCGTGCAGCGCAATGCTGCCGGTGTTCTCGATGTCGATACCGCCGATCAGCACATGAACCTGGTTCTCGCGGGCTGCGGCAATCAGGCGCTGCATGAGTGCCAGACCAATGCCTTTGCCACGGTGGTCCTTGTGCACGTAGACCGAGTGCTCTACCGAATACTTGTAAGCCGGCCAGGCGCGGAACGTGCCGTAGCTCGCGAAGCCCAGCAAGACGCCTGCGTCGTCTTCCATGCCGATCACCGGAAAGCCGTTTGCTTCCTTGGTCTTGAACCAAGTTGTCATCGACTCGGATGAGCGCGGCTTGTAGTCGTACAGGGCTGTCGAGCTGAGGATGGCTTCGTTGAAGATGTTGAGGATCTGTTCTGCGTGCAACTCGGGGGTGCAAGAGACCAAGTGCAATCAGCTCTCCTTTGAGGCAGAAAACTACGCGGCTGTTCGATTTGATTTGTTAGCCCGGATGCAGCGTAGCGGAATCTGAGGGTGGTGCAGCGTTTGGAGTCCCGGATTCCGGCTCACGCCTTCATCCGTGCTACGTGCCGGGAAGCTGGCGCGATGCGACGCCACCATCGTCCGCGCCTTCCTCGCGGCAGCATCAATCAGCGCGAAGACGCGAAACGGATTTTCGTTGGCGTCGAATCCCGATCAGAGTAGAAAGCCTGGCCGAAAAGAATGGCAGCTCGTCGATTGATGACGGTGAGCCGGAATTGTCGTGCGTGTGTGGCGCTCAGTTTCAGTGCGACCTGATGGGACAAGCAGAACAGGTCCAATGGACTGTCGTTCAGGGATTCCAGCGTCAGCAGTGATGCATTCCGGCGCGCGGCTTTCTTGTGCAGCAAGAAAGCGTCATCTGCCGTGCGCAGGTATTCGATTACCTGTGCCGCGCAGAGCTTGCGAACGTCAGGCGTCAGGGGTTTGACAGCCAAGCCAAACTTCGTGAGGCCGCCACCATTAAAGTTCTGCATGTCGACGAAATAGGCAACCTCTTCATTCGACGGCAGGGCTCCCTCTCCCCGTGCTGCCGTTGCCCAGATTTTCGCGTTCTGCAGCCCGCTGGCGAATATGTCTGAACGCAGGTTGCGTTGCGCCTGGATGGAAGCGGGCAGCCCCAGCGCACTGGAGAGCTCCTTTACAAATGACTTTCCTTCCGGTGACCAGCGGGCGTTACGCGTGTTGGCGTCACAGGATTCTGGATGTTCGATGGTCTGCAGGCCCCTCACGAAGGCGAGGGCGCCATCCTTGTCGCCATTCAGTGCTTTGATGAAGGGCTGCCTGAACTTCGGCATGGCGGCGGCAAGCTGGTCTGGCGGAATGGCGGTGACGATGCTTCGCACGCTGGCCAGGGATTTGCCGATGTTCCATTGGGCAATGCCGACAGACATGCCCTGACAGTCAAAATCGCCGGAGACGGTCGTAGCGTCGCCTTCAAATACCTTGATGGCTTCCCAGATGACATCACTCTGGGTGATGACAGATGATGACTCCGCTGCTAGAGCAGGCCAGTTGAGCAGCAGCGTAAGGAATCCGGCGGCAATACGTTTGTTCATGGTTTGCTCCATTCATTCACTGCATGGCATGTGTGTGCGGGAATCGCAGGGTCAGCGTCGCGTCGCCTTCATGCTGCGTTTGCGCTGATTGCCCCTGCCGCTCGCCAGCCGCCCCTTGATCGCTTTGCGTTTCGCTGCGGCTTCATCGGCTTCGACGGAGAAGTTTTCGTGCTTACCGGTTTTCGGATCGAAGAAGCCGATGTAGCCGCCGGGATTGACGTTGAAGGACTTGAGCGTCTTGCGCTTGTGGGTGCGGTTGAGGAAGTCGTTGCGGGCACCGGCTTCGGCGCCTTCGGTGAAGTAGAGGGGAAGGACGAAGTTGGAGACGGTGACGCCGTCGATTTCGTAGGTCTCGGACTGTACGGCGTCGCACATCTCGAACCAGTGGAAGACCTGTCGTTTCTCGGTGGGGTGCGGGCCTTGTACGAGCAGGTTGGCAAGCGGGTCGGCGAGGAGTTCGAGGGCTTCGTGCGAGAAGGTGGCGGTCCAGGATTCGCCGAGTTCTTCTGACAGGCCGGTGAAGACGAAGCCGTAGGGGATGCCGTCGTTGTTGGCTTCGTGATAACCCAGTGCGTCGTCGACGTTGGGCTCTTTCAGCAGATAGAGGATGGCATCGCCGCGCAGGTCCGCGAAAGACTGTTTGGTCTTCGTGCTGCCTCCATGGCCTTCGAGCCGCAGGTTGGCGCCGAAATGCCAGTAGGGTTCGAAGTCTTCGCTGATCTGTCGGTTGATGGCGCGGATGACGGTCTGCAGTTCGTCGTCCTTGATGTGGCCGGCGGTGAGGTTGATGACGGAGATGAGCATGACGGCGTACCTCCTGCATAGGGATGATGCGGTCAGGAAGGAGCCTCGCTGGCGGAGGCTCCAAGCTTGTTCAAGGACGGGATGTAACGCAGGATCAACCTGTCTTGATGTAGTCGACTTTGATCATCTCGGCACCGGGCATTTTGAGGACTCCGTTGATCATGCCTTCCTCTGCTGGTGTGAGATCAGACGGCGTCACAATATGGTAGGTCACTTGGGGCTTGGGATCTTTCCCGTACTTGTCGATCAGCGAAAGCACTGTGCTGGTGATTTGCGTCACTTTGTGTTCGCTGGTTGTCATGTCTCTTACGGTCGTGGCCTCTACGACGAACACGTGGGAAATCTGTCCCTTGCCCTTGGGCTTCAAGAACTCGACCCTTGCCTCAGGACGCGTCGGATTGGGCCCGGCAAAGCCTTTCTGAACTTTTACTCGTGCGCCTGACTGGGAGGACGGTGTTGGATATTTCGGGTCGCCCGTTCCCTTGACATTGATGTCAACTACGGGGGTGCCCGTTGCCTGCTCCCACTCAGGGATAAGCATGTCCTTCATCACCACACTCATGGCGCCCAACTCATATTGCGCCGGGTCGCCGGTCACAGGTGCTAGCTTGTCTTTGATATCGCTACTCACGGCCCTTGCTTTGACCCCTGAAGAAACCAATTTCCCCTTGGATTTGGTCTTGGGTTTCGAATTCTTCTTGGGGTTCACCTCGCCATGAACGTGGAATGTAGTGCCCTCCGCAGACGTAGCATCTTCGACAAGATCAAGAGCCGCGAGTTTGTGCTTCTTCTTCAGTCCCGGTAGTTTCTTCCTGATGGCAGCGGGAGTCATTTTCTTGTCTTCCAGCAAGGCTTCTGCTGCGTTGACAGCTGCATTGAGATCCGCCAGTTTCTGTGCGTCCGTGCGTTCGTCCTTCTTGTCTTTACCCGTCAATTTGCCCACTGCCTTCTTGACAAGGCCTACCAGCCAGCCAATCGCTTTGTCGAGCGCCTTGTCGACCGGATCACGCACTTTCCGGATCACGCCCATGACCTTGTCGGCGATCTTGCCGACGGCGAAATTGAGCAGGAAGTTGATCGCCAGTGTGAGGATGCCGGCGAGGATGCTTTCGACCTTCTTGGCCGCAGCGGCAATGTTGCCGGCGGCGATCTGCACGATGCTGCCGACGATAGCGTTTGCGACGGCCGCGATCTGCTGGATCTTCTGATAGACCGTCATCGCCAGATCGACGATGGACATGATGGCGCTGATGAAGCCAGCGCCAGGAATGAACATCGCAATGACCTTGGGGATGGCTTTCTTGACGATGGCATCGACGACGAGGCCGGAGATGCCGTCGACGATCATGCCGGTGAGGTTGTTGAGGCCGTCTTTAATCTGCGCCCACGCTGCAGCGGGCCCTTCGCGCATGAGGGTTTTGACGATGCTGACCGTTTCCTCAGCTGCGGCTACAGCCGGTTCGCCAATGGCTTTGACGAGCTTGATCCGTATGTTGGCCCACGAGAGGCCAAGCACTGACAGACCCAACTTGAAGAGCTCAAGCAGTGCGAAGGATTTTGGAATGTAGACACCCGGCAACGAGCCAGTCAGCCAGTCGAGTAGACCAGCCTTGAGGTGGTTGAGGAAGTTGCCGGCGAACATGTTGAAGCCGGTCTTCGCGGCATTCGCGAGGTTGCCCACGAAAGGCGCCGGGTTCTTGAGGATGGCCTTGAGTGCGCCGCCCGTCTTCTTGACGTAGCTCATGACGCCGGGCTTGACCACGTCGAAGACGATCTCAAGCAGGTCCCACGCAGCCTTGGCAGCCCAGCTGATGAAGTCGCCCGCGAAGTTGGCGAAGGCCTTGCCGAGTTTGATGAAGGCCAGCGGGATGAGGATGATGTCGTAGATCGTCAGCGACTTCAGCGCGGCGAGGAACAGGCCGGGGATGGCCATGACCTTCTGTTTGAGGATGGCGGTGTTCTGCTTGAACCACGCAACCGTGCGCGGGATGGCCTTGGCCTGTTTGATCGTGGCCCAGGTCTCGCCCTGGTTGGCGAAGTCCATGAAGGCGCCCATCAGGGCTTCGCCATCGAGGCTGGCAGCATCGCCCGTGATCGGGTCTTTGCCCATGATGCCGCACAGGATCTTGTAGCCGCTGGTGGTTTGTGCGTAAGCGCCGATGGGCTTGAGGATCAGGTCCTTGATCAGCTCGACGATGCCTGTGCCGAGTGTCTTGGCGAGACCGATGACCTGGTCGATGGGGCCGGTGATGATGGCCTTGCCGCTCTCCCACAGCGAACCCAGCCCGCCGAGGATCTTGGAGCCGATGTTCTTGATGAACTGCTTGACCTCGTTCCAGATGTTCTTGCCAACGTCCTTGACGGCATTGAACTGCGTCGACACCCAGGCGCTGACCTTGGCGAAGATGCCGTGGTTGTCGAGCGCCTGGTTGATCTTGGCGCCGATGCCCGGCAGCAGGCTGATGACACCGCGCATGATGTTGCCGGCATCACGCGGTACCGAGGTCTGGTTGAGCGGGTCGTAGCCGATGATGACCTTGAAGAGCGGGTAGCCCGGCAGCGAGTCGGCCTTCTCCTTGACGTAGTCCCACGGGTCCGGCAACAGGTCGCGCTGCACCGTGCCTTCCGCCACCGGCTCGCGATGCACCACGCTGTCGTCGACGCTGCGCTGTGCGGCCTGCCCCGCGCCTTGTTTTGCGCCACCTTGCTGCACGGTGTGCGTGAGCTCGTGGGCGAGCAGTTCCTTGCCCTCGCCGGTATCGGGCTTGAACTGGCCGGCGCCGAAGAAGATGTCCTTGCCCACCGTGAAGGCCTTGGCGGAAAGCTCTTGCGACATGCCGGCGGCCTGATCGCCGGTGTGCACGCGCACGTCGCTGAAGTCGGCGTCGAAGCGTGGCTCCATGAAGCGCCGCACGCTGGGTGGCAGCGGGCTGCCACCGCCGCGTGCGTTGCGGATCTCGGAAGCGAGGTTGGCTGACACGTCGACCTGTCCGTTGACCGTGCTCGCGGAACGCTTCTGTCTTTGCACGAGGGCCAGGTTGCGCGGCGTGGCTTCGGCCACCATGCGCGCGATGGCAGATTCACGCTGCACGATGAGCCCTGCCATGCGAGCCACATAGGGCGACTGCCAGGCGGAGCGCATGATCTTCTTCGTGCCACCGCTCTTGCCGCCGGGCTGATCGGCAAGGCTGGGGCGCTTGATGCCGGCAGGCATCTGCATCACGCGCTTGGCGGTGTCCTCGGCTTCCTTCTCGGCGGCGTCGTTGGGCGACGAGACCTTCATCGCCGGTGCGCACTGCACCGTTACCGGCGGCGAAGGCACACGCACCGGGGCCGGCATCGTCGTCGCGCGGTTGACCTGCGCGGCGCGTTGCACGGTGGGTGCGGCTGTCTTCGTGGCGACGGCGGTGCTCATGTGTCGGTCAGGTATCCGGATAGGGCGGGATGTTGTGATCGACGACGACTTTTTCCTTGTTGCTGCCCGCCTTTGCGGTCAGCTCGCCGGGTTTGGCCGTGTCTTCTTCGAGCTCCTGCCAGGTGCAGGTAAAGGACGTCGCCAGCAACCCCTCTTGCGATACAACGCCCTTCGCGGCGTCAGCGGCGCTGATGGCACGTGCGCTCGATGGGTAGTTGACCACCACTTCGTAGCGATACCAGCGCGGCTTGGTTTTGGTGCCGATGTTGTCGACGATGAAGTTCTCGACCTGCGAGTAGTGCCGCGCATTCATGCTGAACGTGATGGGCGTGAGGTTCGCACTGCTGTCACCGGTGCCACCCAAGCGGTGGTTGAGCAGGTGTCCGAGTACGTAGAGACGGATGTCGGACTTGCGGCGGATGTTGACCTTCTCCCAGATCGGCGGCGCTCCGGCTTCTGAAGGCTTGCTGCCAAACTCCTTGAAGTCCGGGCCGATGGGATCGGCGAGCATGCGCGTCGCGCCACGGTTGCCGTTGGCCGTGTAGTAATGCACCTTGGATTTGAAGCCCGCAGCGCCTGTGCCTTCGACCGGAGTGGGTTTCTTGGCTTTGGGATTGACCTCGCCTTCGATGGTCCATTTGCCGTTCTCCAGCACCACGTCAAGGCGTGTCATGCGATGCCGCACGCGGATGACGGCTAGCAGCGGGCGCAGCACGACTGCGCCGACCGGCTTGCCGTGGTACTTCATCACAGCGGTGAAAGCTTCGGCCATGCCTTGATCGAGTCGTTGCTGCGGTGTGGCCTTGGGATCGCCGCCGACGGCGCGGCTGAGTAGTCCACGCGCCTTGTCGGCCACCCACTTCGCGACCTTCGCCAGCACGCCATCGACCTTGTCGCGCACCTTCTGGATCGCGTCGCGGATCTTCGCTGTGATGCCATTGAGACGCAGCAGCGCAGCGAGGAAGTTGATGACCAGCGACAGGCCGCGTGCGAGGCCGTCCTCCATGGCCTGCGCGGCGGCGCCGATGTTGCCTGCTGCGATCTCGGCAATCGAACCGAGGAAGTTCGACACCATCTTGGCAATCTGCTTGGCCTTCTGGATGAAGAAGACCACCGTGTCGTAGATGCCGATGATGGCCTTGACGATGCCGGCGCCGGGCACGAACAAGCTCACCACCCACTGGACGGCCTGTTCGATGATCTTCATCTTGATGAAGTCTTTCACCGCCGCGACGAAGGCTTCGCTCATCTCGCTGGCGATGCCCTTGAGCTGTTCCCAGGCGGCCATCGGGCCTTCGGTGACCAGGGTCTTCACCAGCGTGAAGGTCTTCTCCAGCCCGCTCACGGCAGGTTCGCCCATCTCGGTAACGAGGTGCTTGCGCAGGTTGGTGTAGGACACACCGATCATCTGCAGCGCCACGCCGATGATGCCTTGCAGGTTCCACACCGAAGGCAGCTTGAGTCCCTCCAGCGAACCCGTGAGCCATTCGAACAGCGCGTCCTTGAGGTGCTTGAGGAAGTTCTTGCCGAAGTTCTCGAAGCCCGTGATGGCGGCGCGCATCAGGTTCTTCACGAAGGCGATGGGCTGCGTGAAGATGGCCTTGAGCACAGCAGCGCCCTTGCTGATGATGCCCTCGATCTCGCCGAGCGAATAACCGAACTTCGACAGCGCCCAGGTGAAGAACTTCTTGGCGGCCCACAGCAGCAGCTTGCCGAGCTTGGCGAGCGCGCCCGACATGGCCTCCTTCATCTTCTCGATCTTCTCGTCGATGGCCTTGATGGCGGCCTGCTGCTTGTCGGCGAGTTGCTGCTGCAGCTCTTCTTCCTTCTTCTTGATGAAGCCGTCCATGGCGTCGAGCTGTTCGTTCACTTCGCCCGCGACCTTCTGGCCAATCTGCTTGAGTGCGGGGCCGAGTTTGTCGACGTAGTCCTTGATCGTGCTGCGCGCCTGCGCGAGTTCGTCCTTGCACTCCTGGATGACGCGTTTGTTGTCGGCACTGATCTGCGCGACGAGGCCTTCGATGCGCGTCACGAAGGCGGCGCGGTTGCGGTCGAAGATGGCCTTCACGCCGGGCAGGTCGTCCATGCCCAGCAGCCAGTCCTTGGCCTTGCGCGCCCAGCCGAACATGCCGGAGTAGCGGTCGTCCTTGAAGGCGTCGATCTCGCGATTGACGTTGTTCTCGAAGTCGCGCGTGGCCTGCGCATTGCCATCGTCGAAGCGCTTCATGGATTGCGTTTCGAGATCGGCGAGCTTCTTCGTCACCTTGGCCTGTGCGGCCTTGTGGATGCCGTTGATGTGGTTGGCGACTTCCTCGCGCTTCTTCTCCAGCGTGGTTTTGGCGTGGCGCTGCTTCTCGCCGGTGGCGCCGAGTCCGCCCTTGCGGCGTGTGACCATGGCATCGCGCTGTTTCTTCTCGCTCTGCTGCATGTCGTTGTCGACCTTCGCGGTTTCCTGCTTCGCGAATTTCTGAATGGCGGCCGGCTCCTTGGCCGCCATGTCGGCCATGCCCTTCTTCTCCTTGTTGGCCGTCGCGAGGTCGCCGCTGTCGACCATGTCGAGCTGTTCCTGCGTGACGCCTTCTTCCTTGAGCTTGGCGTCGGCTTCGTTGGTGAACTTGCTGACGTCGGTGTGCTCGCGCTGCAGCGGCGCGACGGCACCTTGACCCAACTGCATGTTCGGCGTGGCTGGCGCCTTCTCCATGGGTGGCAGTGCTTCGGGCGTGTGGTCGGGCGCGGCAGGCGGCGGTGTCTGGCTCATGTCGGCGAAGGTGCCGACCACGGCGTTCTTGTCGCCCTGCATGGTCTTCATCACGTCGGCGCCGATGTGCTGGCCCTTCATGTCGCGCTTGAAGTTGTCGACGTCCTCGATGCTCTTCGGCACGTTGTCACGCAGCGATTGCTGCAGGGTCTGCTTGCCCTTGTTCTCGTCGACCGGCGGTGCGGGGCGTGCACCCACGGCATTGACCTGGCCGGTGTTGCTGCGCGACTGGTTCTCGGCGACGGGCGAGACCACGGCCTTCTCGCTCTGCGAGAGTTTCTGTGCGGCGTTGTCGTGCGTCTGCTCGTTGCCGGAGAGCTTTGCCAGCATCGCAGTGCCGCGAGCGAGCACCGGGCGCGCTTTGGCGATGAGGAACAGCGCGACCTTGCCACCGACTTCGCGCAGCTGGCCCTTGCCACGTCCACCGCGCGTGCTGCTGCCCTTGGCACCGCCTGCGCGCTTGCCTGTGCCAGTGGCCTTGCCATCTTTCTTGTCGCGCTTGTCGGCAGGTTTGCGCACGTCTGGTACGGCTTGCGGGCCAGGGCCTTTGCCGAGCTTCTGCTTGGCTGCTTCGGCTTCAGCCTCCAGCTTCGCCGCGCTCTCGCGCGTCATGTCGGACGGCAGCTCGATGACCTGACCGTTGCGCATGCGGTAGAAGCGCTCGCCGAGCAGCCTGTTCAACGGCCGAGAGGCGCGCATCGCCGGGCGCACTGCCGACCATGCCGGGCGACGTGCGCGCGCCGCCCATGGCGCTTTGCAGGGTTTGTGTGGTGGCGCTGGGTGCAGAGGTCGGACCTGTCACGACCGGCGCCGGTGGCGCTGGGCGGTTGACGAGTTGTGGGCCCTGGGTCTGCATGACTGGAAGGTCTTAGAGCGCGCGGCCCTCTTTGTTCAGCTCGCGGCGGATGCCTTCATCCACGTCGCTCGCCAGGATCGTCGTGTCGGCACGCGACAGGGCGCGCAGTGCGGCGTAGCGGCTGACGTTCATGATGGTGCCGCCAGACAGCTCGTGACGGTCGGCGAGGCGTGCGAAGTCGAGACGCGGGTCCAGCGTCGCACGGGCCGGGAAAGCCTCTCGCCACAGGCGCAGGCGTTCGGCGCCGCGCGGCATGGGGAAGTGCACGACGGACTGGAAGCGGCGCAGGAAGGCGTCGTCGATGTTGCCCTTGAGGTTGGTGGCGAGGATCACCACGCCGCGGAATTCTTCGATGCGCTGCAGGAGGTAGCTGACCTCCTGGTTGGCGTAGCGGTCGTGCGAGTCGCTGACCTGGGTGCGCTTGCCGAACAATGCATCAGCTTCGTCGAAGAACAGGATCCAGCGCCGGTCTTCGGCCTGGTCGAAGACGCGGGCGAGATTCTTTTCGGTTTCGCCGATGTATTTCGACACCACCATAGACAGGTCGACCTTGTAGACGTCGCAGCCACATAGCTTGCCAAGCAGCGCAGCCGACAGCGTCTTGCCCGTGCCGGGCGGGCCGCAGAACAGGCTGGTGTAGCCGGGGCGCAGGCGGTTGCCCATGCCCCAGTCGTCGAGCAGGGTGTTGCCGTGCTGCAGCCAGTGGCGGATTTCGTCGAGCTGGCCCAGCGTGGTTTCGGGCAGCACCAGCTCTTCCCAGTGCAGGCCGCTGGTGATGCGCCGCGCGGGGAAGTATTCGTTGAAGGCGGGGCGCTCGTCCTGGCCGCGCGTGATGGTGGCGACGAAGCGTGGCGAGAGTCGCAGTGCGGCGCTGCTGCGCGGTTCGCCGGGCGCGACGTGGCTGGTGTAGAGCACGTCGAGGCGTGCGAGACGTGCTTCGGGTTCCAGCATGCTGGCGATTTTCAGGCGTTCGGTGAGGCGGTCACCGGCGAGCAGGAATTGCGCGGTTTCGATGCTGGGGATGAAGCCGCTGCCGCCCATGGCGCCGCCATTGGCGTTGCCGTTGTGGCCGCCGAATTCGGTGAAAGGGCGTTGCGTGACTTCGTTGCGCGTCAGCAGCACGTCGAGCAGTTGTGGGCGGAGGTGCGGCACGAGGGCCAGCACGATCAGCAGGCGTTCGGCAGCGCTGATGTCGTAGCGTTGCAGGAAGCGCGACCAGCTAGATTGGCTGGCCGACAGATCGGGCGGCGGCGCGTCTTCCTGCGGCAGCGGCGGGCTCTGCGAGGGATCGCCGAAGTAGGCCTTGAGGCGCAGTTCGAGCTGGCTGGCGAACCACTCGAGTTCGCGTTCGAGGTCCTGACCGTTGGCGATCAGGGCGTCGGCCAGTCGGTGAAGATCGGTCTGGTCATCCATGGCAGTCTCACGATGCTGAGGCTCCAGGGCAGTTGCGCGAGGAGCATGTCGAAGGAATGGGGTTCGGGCTGCAACTGCCAGCCCGGGCGTGGGCCGTTGGCGAACTCGCGCAACAGGCCGCTGCGTTGCAGGAAGGCGCTTTGCAGGCCCGCTGTGCTGGTGCTGCGCAGGGCGGGCCAGTGCGACACCATGGCCGCCAGCAGGGCCTGGCATTCGGCCTTGTCGGTGTCGTCGATCAGGCCTGGCGAGACGGCGAGCGCTGCGTCGGGCGAGAGACCCAGCAGTGGCTTGATGAGGCCCAGCTCGAATTCGTGGATCTCTTCGCGACTCCAGGCCAGCCAGTGCAGCAAGGCTGCGGCGCGTGGCAACTTCGCAGCGGGAATGGTGTTGTCGTCGAGCAGCCGGCACTCCAGCAGCAGGCTGGAGAGGAAGGGGTGTGCGAGCACGAGGCCCGCTGCGGCAACGCGCAGTCCGAGCTGCGCGTCGGCGGCTTCTTCCGTGCGGGGCTGCGCCGTGGGCAGCGGCAGGGGCGGCATGCTTTGTGATGACGCAGGTTCTTCGGTGGCGGGCGGTGTGGCGTGCTGTGGTGCTTCGTCGTGAGGCTGCATGTTTGCTGCATCTGTCGTGGTGCGAGGTGTTCGTGGCACTGCGTCGGGGCGCTGCTGCGGCAGCGACGGTCGACGGGCTGTGGCGGGATCGGCGGCGCTGCGTGCGGCCACAGGTTCGTCGAGCAGGTCGAGCAGTACGACGGGTACGCCGCTCAGTGGCGAGATGAGTTCGCGCAAGGCCTGCATGCTGGACGGACTGCCCACCCATAGTTGCGTGAGCGTGGCGGCCTGCACCAGCAGCAGGCTGTGCGTCGGCACTTCGCTGATATGCATGCTGCCGAGGAAGGCGCGCAGGGGATAGCGCCAGCGCAGCACGCTGGCGGGGTTGGGGGCGCGGTCCAGCATGGCGGGCACCCATTCGGTTCGCAGGGTTTCCGGCAGCAGTTGCAGGTAGCGGAAGATGAAGGCCACACAGGCGCCGAAATCCTGCGGCAGGCTGCGTTGCAGTGTGGCCGGATCGCGCAGCCACTGGCTGGCGAGCGGCAAAGCTTCTTCGCGCAGCACGGTGGCGAGGTCGGGTGTTGCATCGTTGCCGTCAACCGGTGCGTCGTACCAGGCGAGGTGGCCGCTCTGCAGGTAGTGCATGACCGTGTTGCGACGACCTGTCGCGCGCTGGATGTGGCGCACCGGTCCGCCCTCGGGCGTGCGGCCGGCCAGTGCAGCCTCGATCTGCTCGCGCAGCAGGGCCGGCAGTTGCGCGGGCAAGTCGCTGGCGAGGGCTTCGAGCTTGCCGAGGCGGATGTGCAGCGTGAGCCGCGGGATGTGGATGATCTCGTCGTCACCACACATCGCATCGAAGGCCTCGCTCATGGCGGGCAGCAAGCTGGTTTCCAGCGCGCCGCGCAGCTCCGTACGCGCTGCGAAGCCAGCGGCCTTGTCAGGCACGCGGACTTCCCAGCGCTGGCGACGGATGCGGTGCGGCGCGGGCATGGCGTCAGAAGCTCATGCCGACGACGTTGGCGACGGCATGTGCCGCGTTGGTCGCGCCCTGTGGTGCGCTGTTCGCGACGACCTTCAGCCCGGCCTGCGCCGTCTTCACCGCGCCGTCGTCCTTGACCTTGACGAGCGCGTTGCCCATCTCGGCAACGGCGTTGGCGCCCGGCTGGCCGGCAGCCATGCTGACGCCGGCATCCACCATGCGCTGCGTGGCCTGGGTGACGCCCTTCGCGATCTCCTGCTCGTAGAGGATGATCTGCTTCTTGACGGCTGCTTCGGCCTCCTTGCCCAGCTTGCCGCTGGCCACGTCGTTGCGCAGCTTGTCGACCTGATTGGCCTTGCCCTTGAGATCTTCGAGCAGGGAGTTGAGCAGCGAGTCGCCCGTATCGACAATGCCGAAGCCCGGATCGCGCACACCACCGGCAGTGAACTTGCCGAAGATGTCGCCGAAGGTGCCCAGGGTGTCCTTGAAGAAGACCTGGTAGTCCTTCTGGATGTTGATCTCCTTGATCCACTCGTCGCGGATGCCGAGCTTGAGATCGTCGAAACGCCATTCGATGGGCTTGTAGACATCGAGGCCGTCCTTGACGAAGTCGGGCACGAAGGGCGTCAGCGTCGGTTCGTCGGCTTCGTCCTCTTCGTCTTCAGTTTCGCGGTAGGGCAGCATGAAGTCGGCCACCACGTTGGCGCTGTCGTTGTAGACGACCACGAAGGTGCCGCCGCGCAGCACGCCGGCGTAGTGCTCCAGCCCCGGATGCGTCTTGAGGTAGTTGCTGAGCAGCACGCGCTCGTCGGCCTTCTTGTCCTTGTCGTCGATGAGCACGTCGAGCCAGTCCAGCCACTGCTTGTGGTTGTTCGACAGATGCGTGTCGAAGGCCGTGATGTAGTCGGTGCGTGCGATGTCGCCGAAGTCACGCTTGAAGTTGGCTGCCGTGGTCTGTGCCGTCGTGTGCGAGGCAGACCAGGTGGTGTTGGCCTTGTACTCCGTGTACTTCTTGGGCGCGAAGGCAGCACGCGCGGTGTTGGCGGCACTGGTGAAAGTGTTGTGCGCGGTGACGGCGTTGGCGGCACGCGTGCTCTCGTTGGGGAACAGCTTTTTGGTGGCGCCGTTGGCGACACGATCACGGAACACTTCACTGAACTTTGTGGCGCGTTCGAGCTGCGTGTCGAGTTCGGCGCGGAACAGTTTGTGCACGCGGTGCAGGTCGTTGTAGCGGATCTTGGGGCGGCGCTTGATCGGGCCGATGCCGGTGTGCAGTAGCACGGCGCGCACCGAGAACGGCAGGTTGCGCGCCTTGATGTCGGCTTCGAGCTTGTCCATCACCGTGTCGACGTTCTGGCCGAGGTGGCCCTCGATGCGGAAGAAGTCGTACTGGCCGATCTGGCCTGTCAGCGGCGTTTGCGCGGCAGCGCTGGCGCCCAGCGTGGCGGCGCGGTAGGCGGTGATACCGGTGTGCGTGCCGCGCTTGCTGCGCAGCCAGTTCCAGCTGGCGAGCAGGGAGAATCCGCTGTCGGCCTTCGAGTAGTAGTAGGGAATCGCGCGCTCTTCGAGGCTCACCAGTTCGCTGCGACCCGGCGTGACGATGACGGCGGCCGCGCCGCTGAGGTTGGCAGGGCGCACGAAGGTGTTGATGAGCACGTGCAGCTTCTGCGCGAGGAAGTGCGCATGCGCGAGGTGCGTGCGTGCGCTGCCGGTCAGCGGCGAGGCGTAGAAGCCGGTGCGCAGCGTGGCCGGTGCCTTGAGCGCACCGAGCAGCAGATGCTTGGGGAAGGCAGTGAGGTCGGGGCACATCACGCTGTCGTTGTCGAGCAGCGCATCGCGCAGTGCGTTCCAGGTTTCGACCAGATCCTTGAGATAGTCGTAGCAGTACTGGATGCCGCTGGTGTTGCTGCCGTAGCTCGTCAGCGTTGCGTTGAGCTGGGTGATCCAGGCCGGGCTGGGGTCGCCGCCGAACAGGTCTTGCGTGAGCACGGGGATCTGCTTGTGCAGCTCATCGACGGCATTGACCAGCGAAGTCTTGATGTTGTTGCAGGCCGTCAGGTACAGCGCTGACAGCGCAGCAGTGGTGGTCAGCGCGCCGCTGATCTGCGGGCGGTCGGCGACCAGCACGGGCAGCAGGTTGGCCTTGTCGGTGAGCGAGGTGATCTTGGTCAGCAGCGTCGCAGCATCGGCTTCGCTGACCAGCAGCATGCGCGGCGTGTGCGTGGCGACGATGCCGAGGTTGTCGCAGTCGGCGGCGCTGCACAGGTCGTGGTCGAGCTCGTAGCTCTCCATGTACATCACGACGACGTAGGTGTTGAGCGCGGCGGGCAGGGTGGCGATGGGCTTCTTGAGCACGTCGCTTTCGCCTTCGCGCACCAGCTCGAACATGGGCAGCATCTTCTTGGCTTCGCCCGAGCCGGTGTAGAAGGGTGCGTAGAACGGGGCCTTCTCGTCGTAGGGTTTGATGCTGTCGTAGAGCGTGTCGGCGGGCAGCAGCAGCAGGTCACCATCGGTGGTGAGCCCGAGGCCCTTGCTGACGCGCACCTTGCCGCCGGTGGCGATGGACACGCGCAGGCCGCCGATGGCGCCGACGCCCAGCAGCTCGACGCGGGCGAGACGCTCCTGATCATCGAAATAGCTGGCGACGCTGTTGAGCTGCGCCTCGGTGAGGACCTGGTCGCGTTCGAAGACGCTGTATTCGCTCGACAGTTTCTCGAGGCTCAGGACTGCTTTGACTGGATCGGCCATTTTGCTTGCTCCCGGTTCAGGCTTTCAGGTCTTCACTGCCCAGCGCGGTGCGGCCGAGAATGAAGGGAGGTTTGGTTTCATCGCAGCTGCAGTCGTACAGCTTGCGCGTGGGGTAAACGCTCTTGATCTTGTAGAGGATGTCGATCAGCTTCTGCATCTTCGCGGCGCGGTCGGCATCGCCGGGCTTGCCAGCCAGGCCCGCAGGCACGCGTATCCATTCGCGATAGGCGCTTTCGAGTGCGGCCATGTCGTCCTCATTGACCCAGCAGATCTTGGGCAGGATGTGGGCGGGCGTTTCCTGACGGATCGTCTCTTCGACGAAGTTGCGGAAGGCCATGCTCTGGAAGCGGCCGGTGAAGGCCGGCAGCACGATGTGGATGCGGTACGAGTACGGATCGTCGTCGCTGCAGTCCGCGCAATCGGGATCGACGCAGATCGGCATGAAGGGCTCGACCCAGGGCGCCTTGGCTTCGGCGGGCAGCAGCTGCAGGTTCTCGATGAGGTACATGCCCTCGACGCTGTAGTAGTCGCGCAGGTGGTTCATCAGCGCGGTGATGGCAGCCTCCATCAGTTCGCTGGTGGCGAAGTACTCGATGCGGCGTGCGATGACTTCGCTGCTCTCATCGACGATGTTGAAGTAGTGCTTGCCGTCCACGGTCAGCTTGCGTTCGAAGCCATCGAGGGTCTGCGCGAGTGCGATGGCCTGCTGCATCTCGGCCTTGGCCGCTTCGGGCGTGGTGTAGTGCTTGCTGCTGGAGAGCAGGATCTTGTTGCTGACCGGGTGCTTGATGCGGAAGCGGTACTCGTCGGCCTTGTCCGGCACCTTGTCAACCTCGGTGTAGGCGTCGTAGGACACGGTGGCGAGATTGCGGCGCGAGAAGTTTGTGATGTCGAGCAGGCGTGCGAGACGCTTCTCGAGGCCCGAGACATTAAGGCTGTTCCACAGGTCGCTGTCCTGCTGCAGCGACTTGTTCCAGCCCATGCTGCGTGCTGCGCCCAGCTCGGGCATGTCCGTCAGGAAGCGGCTCTTGGCCAGCGCCATGCTCGTGCTGCTGGCGCCGAAGGCCGAGCGCATGATGCTGGCGTAGTGGTGGAAGTCTTCGGCGAAGCGCGCCAGCAGGTGATCGAGAATCTGGTTGCGGCGCGCGATGCTTTCACCGGCGGTTTCGAGCAGCTCGGCAAGCGCCTGTTTGTCGGTGCTCAGGCCATACACCTTGGCGAAGTCGGGGAAGCTCTCGACGCGTTGTGCGAAGCGCGTGCGGGCAACGGCATCGCGTTCCAGATCGTTCGCAGCGGCGCTGTAGCGCGTGGCGAAGTCCATGCGGAACAGGTTGCCGAGCTTTGACAGCTGGGCGAAGTAGTTGGCCATCACCTGATCGAAGAACAACAGGTAGCCCTTGAGCTGCAGTGCCTGCGCGCGGCGGCTGGCATCGGCCGTGGGTGACAGGCCGATGGCCGAGATGCCGTACACCTCGGGGAAGTGATGCTGGAAGGAGTGGTAGCTCGCCGTGTCGCGCAGGCGGCCGAGCGGGATGGGCAGGTCCTCGATCGGCAGGTCTTCGATGGCGGCCTGTTCGGCGTCTTCCAGCGCGGCGATGCGTGTCGTGACCTGCGCGGGATCGGCGGGCACAGGCACGTTGCGCTTGTAGAAGACGAGGCGGTTGATCTCGTCGGACAGTACGGCCTGCTTGCCCGTCGGGACCTGCAGGCGCCATTTGTCGGTGGCTTCGATCGAGTCCCATTCCTTGGTGGTCTTGTTCCACACGACGGGGTTCACGATGATGTCGCGCACGGCGCGCACACCGGGCACATCCATGATGATGCTGATGATGTCGGACAGGCGCACTTCGGTACGCAGCTCGGCATGTTCGAGCTCGGCATCGTCGATGAAGCCGTGCTGCAGCGCAGGGCCGTCGAAGATGTCGGCGACGCAGTAGGGCGTGCCGTCGTCGTGCGTGCGCGCGAGCATCTGGCTGAGGCTGCGTGCCCACACCGGCGGCGCCATGTAGCGCGACACCTGGAAACGGATCTGCGCGGCGATCTCGACCTGGTCGGCGTCGGGTGTCAGTTCCAGTTCGGCGCACAGGCTGTAGTGCTGTTGCTCGACTTCCTCGAACTTGACGAAGTCTTCGCAGAGATTGCGGTTGGCCTGCAGCAGGGTGTTCAGCTCGGCGAACTTCTCTTCCTTCTGCGGCTTGGTGCTCACCTCGTCCATGAACTCGATGCGCACGCCGTAGTGGCCCTTGACCTCGACTTCGCGGATGCCCGGCTTGTGCGGGTCGCTGTGCAGCAACTCGCCCTTGAGCGTGTCGGCGTAGAACTTCCTGCTGATCGGATACAGCCAGGCGTTCTTGACGCCGTCCACGTCGATCATGAGCTTGCGGTAGTCGTGCGTGGTCAGCGCGCGGTTGGGCAGGATCTGGCGCGGTGTGAAGAACTGCGCAGCCATGTTGGCGGCGTTGTCACCGGGCGCGGCGAGCAGGTCTTCGACGGAGAAGCGCGAGCGGTAGGCCAGCTCGGTGAGCGCGTAGCACAGCAGCTCCAGCGTAGTGATGCCGGGGTCGTGCAGGTTGTGGTCGGTCCATAACCGGCGCGACAGGCGACGCACGTGGTCGAGGCCCAGCGCATGCAGTTGCGCCTGGTCGAGTGCGACCTCGGTTTCCGGCTGGCGTGAGAGGGTGGGCGTGAGCAGCATCGTGGGCCTCAAGCGTTGGGCAAGGCGGGTACTTCGCCAATGCTGTGTTGCGTGTCGGAGACGAAGATGGTGTCCGGCGCATCGGCAGCGAGCTCGGACTGGTCGGTGAAGGCCGTGTCACCTTCGCTGACGACGCCCATGCGGAAGTCGGTGACGAAGTCAACGTAGGGCAGTTCTTCGACGTAGTCGAGCAGTACCGAGCGATACAGACGGCCGCCGAACTCGATCTGGCGCGCACCGTTCTCTGCATCGAAGGCCCAGGGCGACAGCACGCGCAGCAACGCTTGTTCCAGCTCGTTGCGATAGAAGTTGAAGGGCAGGCCGGCGTTGAACTGCACCTTGAAGTCGAGGCGCACGCGTTGGTAGCGCGGGTTCTTGACCTTGATGGCGACCTGCATACCGGCATGCTGCTGCGCGAAGTCGCGCATGCGCGTCAGTGTGTCGAGGTCGACCTTGGGCGCGAGTGGATCGACAGCGTTCTGGTTGCGGAGGTCGGGGATGGCGACGATCAGCACATTGCCCGGTGCGAGCCAGGACTTGTCGCTGGCGTGCGGAATGCATTTGACCTTGTGCACCGAGGGGAAGGCTTCGAGCAACAGGCGCTCGTAGTCCCAGGGCGTGATGCAGCGGTTGCGGTGACGCAGACGCTCGGCGGCACGGCGCGTGAGCGCGTCATCACTCTCCAGCGGGCGACCACCGAAGGCGGCGTAGGGCTGCTGCACTTTCTTGATGCCGGCCTGCGGCGCCTTGAGCTTGGCGATGCTACCGGCGGGCAGGCTGCTCGCAAGGTGGTTCGCGTCGTTGCCCTGATCGGCGAACTTCACTTCGACGGCGTTGTTGGCCACCTCGATGAGCTGGCAGGCCGCTGCACTGCCGGCATGGATCGCTGCGCGCAGCCACACCATGCCGGCGGGCAGCCAGGTGTGGTCGGTGCTCGTCTCGCGCGGCAGGCTCATGGCGACGATGCCGCTGGCGAGCAGGTGGTTGGTGGTGTCGAGCACCAGTTCCTGCGGCGTGAAGCTGCGCCAGTAGTTGTCGCACAGCACCGACCACTGGATGGTTTGCGCGCTGAGCTCGGGGTCGGCGCTGCCTTCGGCGACCTGCAGCAGCAGGCTCAGCGAATCGCCCGCCGCGACCCCGCTGATGCCGATCAGTAGCTCACCCTCGTCGGGGTATTGCGGCATCAGAAAGACCGTCTTGTTGCCGACGTAGTCGAGCTGTTCGCGCAGGAAGGCGTGCTCGCGCGCCTGGCCGAAACAGCCGACATGGAAGAACTGCACGTCGGGGTTGGTCAGGCTGGTCTCGCCAGCATCCCCCGTCAGGCTCATGTCAACGGCATCCGACACGGCGCTGTAACTGAGGCTGATGCCCTGCACGGTCGGCGTGTACGGTTCGTTGAGCACCTTCTTGTCACCCAGCGCGTGCTCGATGGATTCCTTGCGGTAGTCGGCGTGCAGGAAGTCTTCTTCGAGCGCCACGGTGATGAAACCGCTGCGCGGGCTGGGTGGGTTCACGATGGGGCGGTTGAGCATGGGCAGGCGCAGGCGACGGCGATGGCCCAGCAGGCGCGCAATGCCGCTGCCTGCGGCGAGCAGGCCGAAGAGGCGACGGTCATGCAGCTGGTGTTTGCTGGCGTGCTCGGCTTCGACGGGCGGTGCGCTGGGCGTCAGCTGCGCCTTGCCCTCGGCATCGAGCAGCAGGATGTTCTGCGTCGTCGAGCTGGTCTGGCCGCTGCGGTCCTGGTACACGAGGCGGCCGGTGACGCCGTTGCTGAGCTTGTTCTTGTTCGAATAGTGGTTGTAGTAGAGCACCAGGCTGCCGGGCAGGCCCTGCCAGTTGAGGCTCACCTTCAGATCGGTGAGGTGCTTGCCCAGCGCTTCTTCGCTGCCGATCATGAAGCGGCTGCCGATCACCGGCTGCGGGCCGAAGGGCTGGAAGGCCTTCTTGGGGTTGAGGCTGCCGAGATCGTTTTCGAGCACGAGGCCCTGCACGCCCTGCACATCGACGCGCACGCTGGCCACGCTCAGCGACAGGTTTTCGAGGTCGCCGTAGGTGAGCATGCTGCCGGGCACCAGCAGCAGCTGCATGACCGGCGATTGCGCAGCGAAAGCCATGGCATGCAGGGCTTGCTGGTAGTCGAACGACGGCCGGGTCGGCAGGCGTCAGGCTGAAGTTGAGCGTGAGCTTCTGGCCCTGCGGCGTGGCGGTGATCGCGAAGGGGCCGAGCCAGCCTTTGGGGCCGGTGATGTGAGCCTGCAGTGATGCGGCGAAGGCGGCTGCGGTGTGCTTGGCATTGTCGAGGCCACCCAGCGTGAGTTCGATGCTGACGCTGCGCGTGCCTTCCTGCATGCGCAGCACGGGCGATGCGATGGCGAAGCCGACCGGTGCGCTCGGCAGTGCGCTGTGGCCGAAGCCGGCCCACTTGGGTTGCGCGGCATCGAGTACACCGCCCAGACCGTCGGACGAGTTGGCGACGGGTGCGAAGTAGAGGCCTTTGTCGTCGCGATGCACGCTGTGCAGGGCGGCGACCTTGCCGGGGTTGATGACCACGTCGCGCACGGGCTGGTAGACCAGCTCGACACCGCTGGCATCCTTGCCGCCGGAGAAACTTTGATCCGCGGTGACGGCGAGTGGCGCAACGTTCTTCTTCAGTTCGACGACGAGGTGCGCGTGATCGGCCTGCGCAGCGCGCGGCACGAAGCGCAGCACGCGCTTGAACTGGAAGTCCATGTGGCGCGCGGTGAAGTTGTTGAGCAACGCCTGCGGCTTGCGATACAGCTCGAAGAAGCTGGCCAGCAGACCGAGGTGTGGCGGCACGCTGCCTTCTTCGTGAGCCAACAGGGTTTCGTCGCTGCTGCCTGCTGCGGGCGTGGGAATGAAGCTGCTCCAGTTACCGCTCGATTTGGCTGGATCGTTGTCGTAGAAGCGCATCAGCGCGGCTTGCTCGCGCGCTTCGGCGAGCAGGTCGGCGGGGCTGCGCGGGTCGACCTGGAAAAAGGCCGGGTCGAGCTCGGGCGGCGAGCGGTCGGCCTGCGACTGCCCCAGCTGCGAGATCATGTTTTGCACAATGGTTTCCGCGCTCATGAGGACGCCCCGGCGACGGAACCACGCACTTCATTGCTGTCGGTGCGGTAGAACGGGAAGACGAGATTGAAGCGCGAGTTGGTGCTGCGCACTTCGTATTCGAGCAGCAGGCGCAGCGTGCCCTCGTTGGGGTCGGGGTTGTCGATCTGCAGGTTGAGCAGCTTGATGCGCGGCTCGTAGATCAGCACGGCGGTGCGCACACGGTCGAGCACCAGGCTGCGCATGGTCGTGCTCATCGGTTCGAACATCAGTGCCTGCATGTCGAGGCCGAAGCCGGGTTCGAGAAAGCGCTCGCCGGGCACGGTGCCGAACAGGATCTTGAGGCTCTCCTGGATGTCCTGTTCGTCGTGGCTCATCGCCACGCCGCCAGCGACGAAGCGCGGCGGGAAGCTCCAGCCGCTGCCGAGGAAGGATTGGTAAAGCTCATCAGCCATGTTCTTCGTCCCCTCAGCCGATGATCACGGTGGGTTGGCCAACTGCCGCCATCGCGCCGCACAGGCAGGTGTCGGTGTTGCGCAAGGCCGGTACGCCGCCGAACATCACGGTCGCGCTGCCGGAAGGGAAAGGGCTGCTCACCAGCGGGTGGGCTTGCGAGGGCGGGATGGAGCAGACGTGGTTGTCACCCATCACCGCAGCGGGCTTGCCACCGATTTGCACGGTCGGCGAGCCGGGGCCGACGATGGTGCCGCCGTGGGTGCTGGTGTCGCCTACGCAGACTGCGAATGCCATGATCCGTGCTCCTTCAATTCTTTCAATTCGTTGCGTAGGTTGGATGAGCCGCAGGTGTAATCCGACATCCGTTAGCAATCCGCTGCATCTGCCATTCCTTGCGTCGGATTACGCTTCGCTCATCCAACCTACCCATGTGCGTCAGTTGATCTGCACCATGCCGCCCTTGATCTTGGTCGTGGCACTGCTCGATAGCTCAGCCTGTGTGCCGCCTTCGAGCTTGAGTTCGGTGCCGCCCTTGGCGCTGAAGCCCTTGCTGGACTCCATCTTCGCGTCGGTGCCTGCCTTGAACTCCAATGCCTTGCTGCTCTCGATCTTGATGCCGTCGGCATTCATGGTGATCTTGTTGCTGTGCTGGTCGGCCAGGATGATCGACTTGTCGTCATCGCTGATCGTGATGCTGTTGCCAGCGGGGGTCTCGACGACGATCACCTTCTTCTCGTCGTCGAAAGTCAGCTTCATCTTTTCGCGGCTGACGTAACCCTTCTGGTGGTTGTCGTCCGCGCCCTTGAAAGGCGCCGGCATGGCGCTGCTGTGGAGCATGCCGAGGATGACGCCGTGGCGCGGATCGGCATCGAAGAAGCCGACCACCACTTCGTCACCGATCTCGGGGCGGAAGAAGAAGCCCCGTTCCTTGCCGGCGTCGAGGCTGGCGACGCGTGCCCAGATGCCGTCGTCGGCGTTGTCGACCATGGGCAGGCGCACGCGCACGCGGTCTTCGCCATCGGGATCTTCGTTGCTGACGACGATGCCGACCTGCAGGCCGGCGACGCGTGCGACGAGACCACCAGCAGGCCGTGCGGACATGTCTTCGGGCGGCATGGCGTCGAGGCCGCCGAACTGCATGTGCGTCTTCCAGCCGGCGACGAGGTCATAGATGTGGCGTACGCCGGTGACGAAGACCTTGCCGTTGAAGCGCGCACCGACGCCAGCGAGGGTGACGACGGTGCCGGGTTTGACGGTGGCGATGCCTTCGCACTTGCCGCGACCCGAGGCCTTGTTAACGCGTGTGCGCAGCCATTCGCCGTCGGCCCAGGCTTGTGCTTCGGCTTCGACGAGGCCGGTGTTGCGCAGCGGCTGCGCTTCGGCAGCGGCAACGGCAGCGAGGTCATCACCACTGAGATTGCCGGGGCCGCTGAAGCCGGGTGTGGCGCCGTCGACTTCGAGCAGGGCTTGCTGGGCGGGGTCCCAGGCGATGCTTTTCACGGCCGAGAACTGCGAGCGTGCATCGATCTCGGCATCGAACTCCAGCAGCGTGGCGCCGAACTGCAGGGTGCAGACGGAAGCGCCGTCGGTGGCGGGTTTCTTGACGACCAGCTTGTCGGCGTCGGACCACACGAGCAGGCCGTTGGCCCAGGCGCGGGCGAGCAGGAAGTCCCAGTCGCTGGTGTTGAACTGCAGCATCTGCTTGTGCTTGAGCGAGGTGCTGTCGATCTCGCCCGTAATGCCGGCCTTGCCGAGCAGGGCTTCGATGATCTCGTTGTCGCTCTGGTCGAAGTAGCCGGCGTTGCTGCGCACGGCAGTCATCTTCATGGCCTTGTGGCGGCATTCGATGACCAGCTGCGGCGCACTGGCTTCGCGCACCTTGATGTGGTGCTGCACGATGAGGCCGTCGAACAGCGACTCGCGACTGTTGCCGTCGCCGGCGAGGATCTCGATGCGCTTGCCCGGCAGCAACAGGTCGCCATTGCCGAGCGGGAAGTCACTCGACGACGCACTGCCGTCGAGATAGACGAGGCGTGCCGAGGCGATGCGGTTGACGACCAGGCTGATGCTGACCGACAGCAGCTGGTGTTCCTTGGACATCTCGGTGCCGTCCACCTTGACGGTGAATTCGCGGTGTTTGGCGGAGATGGGGAGGGAGCGTGTATCGGACATGGTTTCGCTCACTTCTCCAGCGGCGGGAAGTAGATCTGCGTGCCGGGCGCGATGTTGCGGATGTCGTCGATGCCGTTGGCGGCAGCAACACGCAGGTACAGGCGCGGGTCGCCGTAGATTTCGTGGCACATCGTCGGCAGCTTGTCGCCGGCCTTGAAGACGCGCTTGTGCGTCAGATCGGGCGACTGGTCTTGCGCCATGGCGACGCGCGTCTTGTCGTCGGCCGTGTCGATGAAGCTCGCAGTGATGATGGCGCGCAGTGGCACACCATCGGAGCGGAACATCTTGTAGGCGATGGAGGCGTTCTTGAGCACGCACTTCTTGACGGTGAGCGTGCCCCAGCAGATCTTGAGGTAGTTGGTGCGGTGGATGTCGCCGTTGTACATCGTCACCGTCTGGAATTCTTCGATCTTCTTCTGTACGTCGATGACTTTGCCATTGGCGCCCGTGCCGTCGATGAAGAAGGTCAGCGACAGGTCGCCCGGCTTCATCTTCTTGAAGTTCATGCGGCTGCCGGTGGTGCCGGAGCCTTGCGCGGCGTCGTACTCGACTTCGTAGGCGAGCGTGATCTCGTTGGGATTCACATAGGCTTCGAAGCTGCCGATGGCGGCATCCGAGCAATCGGGTGCCGTGTGGGCAAAGATCTTCAGCTTTTCGAGTTGACCGCGTTGCGGGCTGTCCATGGCTCAGCGCTCCTCGCGATCCCGCAGGATTTCGAGCACGCGCTCGACGCATTCGGCCACGACGTCCTGCTTGCCTTCGCTGGCCGAGGGCGGCGCACTGCCGCCGCCAGCAGCCTGGTTGCTGACTTCTACCGAGATGACGACTTCGTCGACGATGATGGGCATGGTGTGTTCCTGTCTCAGGACTTGTCAACGGTGAAGTACTGGTAGTACAGCTGCAGCGTTTCGATGACCACGGCGTTGGTGTTGGCGTTGAGGTCAGACACCGACCACTTGGTGGGGTAGGCGTTGACCAGGTGCCAGGTCATCAGCGGATCGTGGTTCTCGTTGAGCAGCATCACGTCGATGTTCTTGGGCGTGATCTGGTAGTCCTCGATGCACTCGCGCATCCACTTCCACACTTCGGAGTTGTGCAGCAGGCCGCGCTTGAGCACCAGCTCCGGGTACTTGGCGCGCAGCGGGTACTTCTGGATGAAGCGGTTCTCGCCACCCTCGGCGATTTCTTCCGTGGCCATCTCGCGGCTGAGCCCACCGACTTCGGTGAAGCGCACGTCGTGGTCATTCGGCGGCAAGTCATTGACCTGCACCTTGAAGTGGAAGCCGACAGGAGGGTAATAGTTGGCCATGGCGATGGTGTGTAGGTGTGCGGAGGCGGGCCGGGGCCGAGCGGGGTCTTGCAGCGCGTACGCCGCAAGTCCGCCAGCTCCCGGTCAGACCGGCTGTGTCAGTCGTTCTGCAGTTCCAGGCCTTCGTGCGCCAGCTCGATGGACTCGATGGCCACTTCGTTGCCGGAAGCCTTCAGACCGGGGCCTTCCACTTTCACCGGGAAGGCGTTCTGCGCCTTCCACACCATCACGGGCTCGTGCTTTTCGTTGAGCAGGCTGATGACGACATCGCGACGCTCGACGGTGTTGAGCTTGACCGTCAACAGCCACTTGAAGAAGTCGTTGTCGCTCTTGACGATGCCGCGCTTGAGCGTGATGTTGCTGAACTTGCGCAGGCCGGGCATCTTGATCGACGAGTACTCGGGGAAGGAGCCGTCGCGATATTCGATGGCCTGGTTTTCCTGCGTGAGGCCGGAGACTTCGGAGAAGCCGATACGGGTGCCGCCCCACTGCACGGTGAAGTGGAAGACGGGCAAGGGATACTGTGCGGGCATGATGATGTGTCCTTGAATGTTGGGTGAAAGGATGTGGGCTCAGAGGCACATCACGAGGTCTGCAGCTTGTGCGAGAACTGCAGGATGATGAATTCCGCCGGACGCACGACAGCCATGCCGATCTGCACGATCATGCGACCCTCGAGAATGTCCTGTGCGTTCATCGTCACGCCGAGGCCGCAGCGCACGAAGAAGGCGTCCTTGGGTGCTGCACCAGCCAGCGCACCCTCACGCCACTTCTGCGTCAGGTAGTTCTCGATCATGCCGCGCACCTTGACCCAGGTATTCGCGTCGTTGGGTTCGAACACGGCCCAGTAGGTCAACTTCTTGACCGACTCTTCCACCATGTTGAAGAAGCGGCGTACCGACACGTAGCGCCATTCGTTGTCGTTGCCCGCCAGGGTGCGCGCACCCCAGATCAGCGTGCCCTTGCCGGCGAAGGCGCGGATGGCGTTGATCGACTTGCCGGCCACCGTGTCAACGTTGAGGCCGTCGGTGTCGGAGGTGTCGAAGTTCACTTCAGGGCCGATCACGCTGTTGAGGCTGACGTTGGCCGGGGCCTTCCAGACGCCGCGCTGGTTATCGACCAGTGAGTAGATGCCGGCGATGGCGCCGCTGGGCGGGCAGCTGGTGAGCGTGTTGTTGATGCCCTTGATGAGGTTGGCGTAGACGCCGAAGTTTTCGAGCAGGGCCTGTTCGGCGGTGCTGCGATAGCTGCTGGCTGCGCTCACGAGGCTGCTGATGACGCCGCTGACTGCGGAGAATGCGGCGTTGATGAAGGGCAGGGCTGCATTGAGCAGTTCGAGCTCTTCGTCGAGGGCGGCAGCGATGCCGGTGGTGCTGGCTGCGGGTGAGGAGCCGCCGAAGATGCCACCCCATTCAGCTGCGCTGGGGTCCGAGCCGACGTCCCATTGCACGGTGTAGGCGAAGGGGCCGGGGGCCGGCGCTGCAGCCATGCGGGCACTGAGTTCCTTCTCGAAGGCGATGAGGTTGGTGTAAGCCGTCTTGAGGGTGCTGGTGATGCTGGCAGCGGCATCGTCCTTCAGCTTGCCATGCACGAAGGGCGTGCCGGCGATGACGCCACCGTCGACAAGCTCGGCCATGCGGTAGAGGTAGCCGAACAGGTTCTGCATGTTCGCGGCGGTGGGGGTCGAGCGGTAGGTGTTCATCAGCTCGGCCTGCTGGGCCGAGATGCTCTTGCCGATGGCACCCGTCGCGGTGTTGATACGCGCCGCGAAGCCGGTGATGTCGGCCTGTGCGTCATCGATGGTCTTCATCAGCGCGAGCAGGCCGGCGTCCGAAGTCAGGCTCTGCAGCGTGACGCTGGAGCCGCCCTTCTTGAGCGCGTTCTTGATGTTGGCGTAGCCGACGTTCTTGCTGTAGTTGAGCTTGAGCCAGGGCGTGTAGGCGGCGCCGTACTTGAGGCTGTTGATGCCGATCTTGTCGCGGAAGGCGCTGCCCAGCGCATCGGTGCGGATGGTGTCGAGCACGGCGACACGGTCACCCAGTTCGCCGCATTGCTTGAGGGCTTCCTTCTGCACGGCGGACAGCTTGTCGGCGTCGAGGCCGGCGGCATCCGGGAACAGCAGGATGGTCGGCTCGTCGAACTTCTTGACGGCCTTGACGCCAGCGATCAGCTCGTCGCGATCCGGCTGCGTGGCGTAGTTGTTGGCCTTCACCGACACGATGTAGCAGTCGCCGCCGCCGTTGTCGAAGAACAGGCGCAGGCTGTCGTAGAAGTAGAAGTTCGAGCTGATCGCGGAGCTGACGAAGTTGTTGTTGTCGTCGAGCACGACCTCGGTGACGGCGATGGCTGGGCCGTAGCCGTACAGCGCTTCGTATTCGAGAAGGGACTTGATGCGCGTCGGTGTGCCGACGAGGTCGCCGTCGAACGATGCGACGCGCGAACTGCGTGTAGCCCACGAATGCAGGGATGGCCGTTTCGACTTCGGCAACCGAAGGCGGGAAGACGGAGATTTCTTCAACGTAAACGTCGGGAGTCTTGTAGGTTGGCATGTTGGGCCTCAGGGTTTGGAGAGATGGACAATAAGATCTGCCTTCGCCCGCTCAGGGCCCGGCAGCGGCAGGTGCTCGATCAGGACGGTCGTACTGCGGTTCAGATTCAACTTCTTCAGACCGCGCTCCCGCCGCGCTACAGCTGATTGGGACTGGAAAACGACAATGTCGGCGCTGCTGTCCCCGAGCAGCGATTTCTGGATGAAGTCGTCCGGCAGGGGTTCCGGTACGGCTGCAAAAACAATGGGTGGGCGACCTTCGCTGGCCGCGCCTTCGTCGACGATGTGCAGGGCGGCGACTTCCTCAGCCGTCCAGTTGCGCGTGACGATGTAGTAGCGCAGCGGCTCGCTGCGTGCGGCGAAGGCCAGCGTGAAGTCTGGCGGTGTGGCGTAGAAGCCGCCGCCGATGCGGATGGCCAGCACGCCCCAGGCGCCGGTGTCACGTAGCTCGGCGTCGATCAGCAGCGGGCGTTGTTCGATGACGCCTGCGCCGTAGTCTTCCTCGATGCGGTAGCGCCCGGTGGGCAGCGTGCGCAGGTCGTAGCTGGCGACGTCGTCACTGACAAGGCGCGCGTCGATGAGGTTGTCTGCAGTGTCGAACAGGCGCAGCGTGACGGGCCGTGTGCTCGACAGCGGCGTGTGGGCGTGTAGCCCTGCTGCGATCGTCACGCCGAGGGGGGCATCGAGTGCGGTCGGGCTGCTCGTGTTGCTGAACAACGGAGTCAGGCGTGAATCACCGAGCAGGGGTTCGGTGATGTTGGAGAAACGGGTGCTCTGCAAACGCAGCGCGAAATAGAGCGTTTCGCCGGCGATGTCGCTGACGGGGATCTTGGCGGACTCGGTCTCATAGAGCAGATGCAGCCGGCCTTCGAGCATGCGCGCGATGACGCGGCCGGCACGCATGCGTTCGCGTGTGCGCTCGGTCGGCACGAATTCGATGTCCCGACAGGCTTCGCTGTAGTAGTCGTGCGCGATGCTGACAGTCGCCAGCGGAGAGAAGCTTATCTTCATTTGTTGCCCAGCGCGGTTTCGATGTCGGTGATGGGTTTGCCGATGGCCAGCGGCTCGATGTCCTGCAGCACCACCATGCGTACTCGGTAGGCCACGGAGGGCAGGTACTTGCTGCCCAGGTAGGCCCAGATCTGGTTGAGTTGCTCGGTCGACAACGCGAGCATCTCGACGAGCAGCTTGTCGATGTGCGGATCGAGCGCGGGGTATTCGTCAGGCGTGAAGACGGGGTGGGCCTGGAAGAAAGTCAGCAGGTTCGACAGGAAGCGCAGTGACTGTTCGTACTTGCCGATGCCCACCGAGGGGCGTGCGTGGAACAACACGGTGAGATTGAGCTTGAGCTCGGGCTGCAGCAGCACCTGGCTGCCGCCGACGTAGGCGTAGTCCGGCAGCTGGGAGCGCATGACGCGGTCTTCCTCGATGTTCACGAGGGTCATGCCGATGTTGTCGGGCGCGATGGCCCATTTGCCGGTGTCGTCGACGAGCTGGCCGACGATCACTTCACCGACATTGGTACTCGTCAGCCCGCGGTTGCGCAGATGCGTGTTGGCGGTATCGGCAAGAAAGCGGATGGCCTGGTCAAGCATCGATCTCCAACTCCCTCTTCGGACCGCCCGGCAGGGGCAGCATCTCGCGCGGCAAGAACCGCAGGGTCACGACAGGATCTGGAGGACGACAGGCTGCAAGGCGCGGGCGCAATGCCCGGCCAGGAATCTGACTCTCTCTGTCACGACTGTGCGTGCTGATTGTTAAATTCTGTTGCGAAGCGTAGGCCCGCGTTCTTTTAGGCGCTATGACCGAAGGGGCAGGAGCGTTCTGTCCAATCGGGCAAACAGGCTGTGAAGGCTGTTGTCACCCATGCGATTTCGTCACAACAACGCTCTCACGCAGTCATTGCAGGGCGGTGACGGGCCCTGGTCCCTCCCTCGGGGGAGCGACTGGCGAACGGTGCGGTACGCACCGGCGCGTGGGGCCTTCGATTTGCTTCTTCTGGCAGAACAAGCAGTTGCGTTGCAGCGCACATAGTTTGTTCGACACAAAAACTATAGAATGCGCTCGCCTGATCGAAGCGGCAGCCCCCGGGCTGGCGTCCGGTACAGGAACAACACACAAGAAGGGCGGGCGCCGGTCAATGGCATTTGCGCTCTTCATACACACCATCGAGGAGACAACAATGTACGCAAGACTGCTCGGCGCCTTCGCGCTGGCAAGCCTGTTCGCCGGCGGCGCGCAGGCGGCCTCGGACGCTCCGTCCGGCTACACCAAGTGCGCCCAGAACACTGGCGCGACCTGTTCCTTCAGCGGCACGCGTTCGGTCGCGCTGGGCAAGTCCGGCAGCTTCGTCTACGGCACCTTCACCAACAGCGTGGCTTGCTCGTCGAGCAACTTCCCGAGCAACACCTTCGCCTCGTCGGCCTGGTGTTCCTATGCCGGCACCACGACCAGCTCGTCGAGCAGTGTCGCTTCGAGCAGCGTGGCATCGAGCAGCTCCTCGAAGTCCTCGTCGTCGGTAGCGTCGTCCAGCTCCTCCGTGGCTTCTTCAGTCGCTTCGTCGAGCTCGAGCAGCGTCGTCTCCAGCAGCTCGTCGTCGAGCAAGTCGAGCAGCTCCAGCGTGGCCTCGTCGGTCAGCAGCGATCCTTACGTGACCGGCTGCGGCACCGAGACCAGCAATCTGACGGCCAGCAAGGTCATCTACGTGACGCCCAGCGCATCGAGCAGCGGTGCAGGCACCAGCTTCTCGGCGCCGATGAGCCTCAGCGCCGCGCTGTCGTCCGTGAGCGCCGGCCAGATGGTCCTGCTGCAACCCGGCACCTACAGCATCCCCTACACCGCAGGCGCCAAGAACACCATCACGCTGTCGCAGTCGGGTTCGTCGAGCGCGAAGATCTACCTCGTGGCGGCCAACTGCGGTCGCGCCAAGATCGACTTCCAGTGGCCGGACAAGACCTGGCTGCAGGATTCGTATGGCTTCTACCTCACGGGCAACTACTGGTACTTCAAGGGCATCGACATCACGCGTGCCGGCTACCAGGGCACCTACGTGACGGGCGCCAACAACACCTTCGAGAACGTGGCCTTCTACAACAACCGCAACAGCGGCCTCGAAATCAACAAGGGTGGCTCGTATACCAAGGTCATCAACGTCGACGCCTACAACAACTACGATCCGAAGAAGAACGGCAGCATGGCCGACGGCTTCGCGTCCAAGCAGACGCAAGGCCCGGGCAACTTCTTCTACGGCTGCCGCGCGTGGAATAACTCGGATGACGGGTTCGACACCTTCGACAGTCCCGAAGCAGTCACCATCGAGAAGAGCTGGGCGTTCAGCAACGGCATCAACCTGTGGAACGACAGCGCGTTTGCTGGCAACGGCAACGGCTTCAAGCTGGGCGGTAACAGCGCGGTGCAGCGCAACGTCATCAAGAACTCCGTGGCATTCGGTCATCCCGGAAAGGGCTTCGACCAGAACAACAACACGGGCGGCGTGACGCTGTACAACAACACCGGCTACAAGAACAAGATCAACTTCAGCTGGGGCGGCACGCTGGCTTCGGGTGAAAAGAACACGCTGAAGAACAACGCTTCGCTGTCCGGCACGAGCGCTGACGTGATCGCCAATTCGACGTCGACCAACAACACCTGGAACAGCATCGCCACGGCAAGCTCGGACTTCGCCAGCGTGGACACCAGCCTCGCCACCGCTGCGCGCAACGCAGATGGCACGCTGCCGAACACCGCACTGTTCCGCCTCTCGTCGAGCAGCAACCTGGTCGACAAGGGTGTCAGCGTCGGCATCAGCTACAAGGGCGCTGCGCCTGACCTGGGCGCATTCGAACTCAAGTAATCCACTCGGGGCTTCGGCCCCCGTTGTCCTGACGCACGCCCTGACCGGCGTGCGTTTTTTTTCGTCTCGTCACGCCGCATGGGCACAAAAAAGAGGGCTCGCAGGCCCCCTGTCTGGTTACCGCATTCTGCGCATCAGGGACGCTGGCATTGCTGTGGGCGATATGCCTTTATGACCGAACCGCCCGTGCAGTCCCAGGACAACTGGTTGTTGGCGATACGCGGTTCGAATTCGAGGGTCTGGTCGTTCAGTGAACTTGCAGCATTACCGAACAGGATCACGATGCGGCCGTTTTCCTGCAGGCGGGCGGTGCCCAGGTTGGGCAGCTCGCGAATGTCGTTGGCGGTGACCTCCTCCGGTGTTTGCGGCAGGCGACCATTCTTGACGATGAATTGCTGCACTTCCTGACGCAGCGGTTCGATGCTCTGAATGGCGGCCATGGCTTTGGCCTTCATCGTGTAGCTGTGGTAAGCCGGCAGCGCAATCGAAGCCAGGACGCCAATGAATATGACTGCGCCGACTGCCGCGAGGGCAATGATCGCACCGTTGCCGCTGGCTTCGTACTTCTCATTGAGACGCTCTTCGCTGGTGCAGAGATAGACAATGAATTCGATGAACGAGACCAGACGCGGGATCCAGGTCCAGAAGAACAGCAGGTAGAGCACGCCCCACCAGGGTTTCTTGAGGTAAAACTTGTGCGCCCCTACACCGCCCAGGAAGAAAGTCAGCAGTACTAGGCCAACTTTACTGACGCGGCTCTTCTGTTTGACCCCGCATTTGGGGCAGATGACAGCTTTCTTGTTGATGGCTTCGCCGCATTCGCTGCAGTCCTTGGTGAGTCGCTCCAGCGATGCTTTGGGTGCTGCATAGACGTTGCTGCTCATTGTTCCCCCGGATGTTTGTTTGACATGCGAATCACAGGCCAGACGGGGGCCGAGCAGCCCCTATCCGCATGGCATGGCCGTACCCCTGAGTAGATCAGGGCTTATGACAGACTTGCGGACGCCAGGCCGGCTTGAGTGTCCCGCCTGAGCAGTCCCAACTCAGCTGGCCACCGGCAATGCGCGGAACGAAAAGGATGGTCTGGCCGGTCATTGCTTGCTGGTTGAACTGAACCTCGATGACGCCGGCGTCCTGCAGCGCGATGTCTGCGATCCCGGGCACGTTGCGGGCAGGCATATCGGTGACGATGTCGCCGGGAATCGGCAGGCGACCATTCTTGACGATGAACTGCTGCACCTCGGCGCGCAGCGGCTCAACCGCCTGGACGGCTTGCGTGGCTCGCACTTTCATCGTGTAGGACTGATATTGCGGCAGGGCGATCGCCGCCAGGATGCCGATGAGCGCAATGCCGCCGAATATGGCCACCACGATCGCGATGATCACTCCGCTGTTACCGGCCTCGTACTTCTCGTTGAGGCTCTCTTCACTGGTGCAGAGGTAGATGATGAATTCGATGAAGGCCACCAGCCCCGGAATCCAGGTCCAGAAGAACAGCAGGTAGAGCAGGCCCCACCAGGGCTTCTTAAGGTAGAACTTGTGCGCGCCGAGGCCGCCGGCGAAGAAGGTCAGCAGCACCAGCGCGACTTTGCTGACCTGGCCCTTCTGCTTGACCCCGCACTTGGGACAGATGACGGCCTTCTTGTTGATCTCCTCGCCACACTCGCTGCAGTCCTTGGTGAGGCGTTCCAGCGATGCTTTGGGTGCTGCATAGACGTTGCCGCTCATCGTTCCCCCGGTTTGGTTGTTGGCATGCGAGCTGCATGGTAACCCGCTTTCCGCGGCCGATTTGACCGCGGGTGGCCGTGTTCGGGGGCTGTTCCCGTGTGCTGCGTCACGCCGGGCAGGACGGTCCCGCAATCCGGATCAAGCGCGGAAAGTGCTGCCCGCGTACTTTCGGGCCGCAAGCTGGCCCTGCTGCCGGCTGCCACAACAAGACGCAGTACGAGACAGATCGCCAGGCTCTGGCGACACACCGCAAAGGAGAATTCCGTGATTTCAAGACTCAGCCTGGGCGCGCTCCTGCTCGCCCTGAGCAGCCAGCTTTTCGCCGCCGCCGACGCCCCTTCCGGCTGGACAAAGTGTGCCCAACCCGGCGGCACCTGCACCATGAGCGGCACCCATGAAACCACGATGGGCAAGAGCGGCGTGTTCTCGCCCAACGTCGTGCGCACCGGCAGCTTCGTCTGCTCGTTGTCCAACTTCCCCGGCGCGCCCAGCAATGCGTCGTGGTGCTCGTACAACCCGGCTACCGCCAGTGCCAGCAGCAGCGCAGCAAGCTCCAGCGTCGCGTCCAGTTCCAGTTCGAGCAAGTCTTCGAGCAGCTCCAGCAGCTCGAAGTCCTCCGTTGCCAGCTCGTCCGTAGCCAGCTCCGTCGCGAGCAGCTCGACCAGCACGGCAGCGATCCGCATCTTCATCGCCGGCGATTCGACCGCCAGCCTCTACGGCTCGGACCGTTACCCGCGCATGGGCTGGGGCCAGCCGTTCCAGCAGTATTTCAAGAGCACGGCGACCGTGGTCGACGACGCCAAGTCCGGCGCCAGCACGACCAGCTTCCTGACGACGTCGAACTACTCGGACATCAAGAGCAAGATGAAGGCTGGTGACTACCTGCTGATCCAGTTCGGCCACAACGACGAAGACGGCAACCCGGCAGCCACGACCTTCTACAACACGCTCAAGACCTACGTGGATTACGCGAAGAGCGTCGGTGCCAAGCCCATCCTGATCACGCCGGTGACGCGCCGCACGTTTGCGACCGATGGCTCGGGCAACATGAAGAACAGCCATATCACCACCAATGGCGGAGACTACCCGCAGGCCGTGCGCAACCTTGGCGCGGCAACCGGCACCCCGGTCATCGACCTCACGGCGCGCAGCATGACCTTCTTCAAGAGCGTTGGTGAAGAAGGCTCCAAGGCCTACTACATGTGGGTCAAGGCGTCCGAGGGCTACCCGTACTACACCTCCGACACCAGCGACAACACGCACTTCCGCGAGAAGGGTGCCATCGCCGTCGGCCAGCTGGTCGTCGATGGCCTGCGCGACCTGAACTCGCCGCTGGTGCAGTACCTCAAGTAAGGCGTAGCAACTGTCATCAAGCAAAAGGGCCGCATCGCGGCCCTTTTGCTTTGTCGTGCCCGCGCTACAGGCGCTCGACCATCTCTTTCGCGTGTGCCGCTGCAGCGCCAGTCGGTGCCAGTTCGAGGTAAGTCCTGAACGACTGCTGGGCACGTTTCTTCTCGCCGGCCTGCGCCAGCGCATCGCCGAGGTTGAGGTGGGCGACGGCGCGCGAGGCGTCGAGCTGGATGGCCTTCTCGAACCAGCGTGCGGCCTCGGCGAATTTCTCCTGCTTGTAGAACACGTAGCCGAGGTTGTTGGCAGCGAGTGCGAAGTCCGGGCGCAGCTTCAGGGCTTCGGTGAAGGCTTCTTCGGCTTCGGCGTACTGCTTCTCGCGGTAGGCCAGCAGGCCGCGGTCGTTGGCGCGCTGGGCGAGCTGACGTGACGACAGCGCGATCGCCGGGCCCGCCTTGATCGTGCGTTCCTTGCCCTGCAGGTCGGGCACCACCGCTGCCGGGGCCGAAGCGGCAGGCGCGGCGACCGTGGGCGTGGCAGCGGCGGGTGCCGCGGCATCGAGCTTGTTGTTGAGCGCGATGGCGTCGCCCGACAGCTGACTGGTGCCGGCGCTGAGGAATTCGGTTTCCACCGGCAGCTCGAAGACGAACTCGCCACCCTGCGAGCCGGGCAGGCTGCCGAAGGCCGGCGTCTGCTGGGACACGCCCGACACGGCGGGGGCGATGTAGGCCGCCAGCTCGGTGGCAGTGATGTAGCCGTCGCCGTTGAGGTCGCCCTTGCCGCCGAGTGCCTGCAGCAGGGTCCAGGTGAACACGGAATGTCCGGCAGGGCCGCCGTCCGCCACCATCTGGTCCGCGCCACCCGCTGTCAGCATCTGTCGGCCGATGCGTTTGGCATTCTCGCGCAGGTAGTTGTTGCTGCCGCGCGTGAGGGCCAGGCCGCTGTAGCAGGAGTCCATGATGAACAGCGCGTGCTTGGCCGGCAGGCTCTCGGCGATGTTCTGCATCTCACTCATCGAGATGCCATCGGTGGCGATCTTGTCCGGGTCGGCATCGACCGGCACGATGTAGCCAAGGTCGCGCCCCGAGCTGAGCTTGCGCGTGGCCCCGTGGCCGGCGAAGAACACCAGCACGCGGTCGTTCTTCTGCATCTGCGCGTGAGCCAACCGGTCATGGAACACCGACAGGATGCCGTTGCGCGTCGCCTCGGCATTGGTCAGGGTGATGACGCGTTCCGGCGCGAAGCCGAACTTGCCGGTCAGCGTATCGCGCAGGGCCTGTGCATCGCGCACGGCGTACTGCAGGCGCGGCCACTTGCTGTACTCGTCGACGCCGATGATCACGGCCCAGGACTGGTTGTAGCCGGTGGTGACTGCGGCGGCAGGCGTGGCCTGCGCCTTGCCCTTGGCGAGCGAGAAGTTTTCGCCGTCCCAGCCGGCGAACTGGTAACCCTCGGCGACGAGTCGATCGAGCACCATGGGCAGCGCCTTCACGGTGCGCTCGTGAATGTCGTGGAACAGCACGATGCCGCGTCCTTCCGCATCCACCGTACGCAGCACGCGGTCAGCAATCGACGAGGGCACCGGGTCGGCCCAGTCCAGCGAGTCGATGTTCCACATCACCGAGCGCAGCTTGGCTTCGTCGAGCAGCTGCAGGGCCTCCTTGTTGTGCGCACCATAGGGGAAGCGGAACAGCGGCGAGCGCGCGCCATCCACCTGCTTGAGCAGCGCGTCGGCATTCGTCACCTCGGCCTTCAGCGCATCGCCCGTAGCCTTGCTGAGCTGGGCGTGCGAATAGCTGTGGTTGGCAATCGTGAAGCCGTCCGCCGCTAGCTTGCGTGCCACGCGGTAGTGCACGCCCAGCTTGGGCTGATCGCCTTCCACCGTGCCGAGGTTGCGCCCGACCTGGAAGAACACCGCCGGCACGCCGTACTGCTGCAGGATGGCTTCGATCTCTTCGGTGTAGCGGCCGTGCGGGCCGTCGTCGAAGGTCAGCACCAGGGTCTTGGGCGGCAGGCCCTTGCCGAAGACTTGCTGCGTATCGTCGCGCTGGGCCTTGTCGAGCTCGGCCAGCTTCTCTGGCGAGTAGGGCACCACCATCGCGTGCTCCTTGAGGATCTGCGCGCGGTTGTAGAGCTTGGCCAGTTTGGCGAGGTAGTCATCCCAGCGCTCGCGCTTGAGCACGATGGCGCGAGATTCGAAGCGGCTGAAGATCTGGCTGATCTCGCGTTCGTAGTTCTTCTCGATTTCCGCCAGGCTGTCGAGGTCCTCGCCAATGCGCTTGTGCAGCTTCACGGCCGGCAGGCTGCCCAGCTTGCCGACTTCGGCCTGCAGATCGCGCAGCAGTTCGCGGAAGGCCAGGCGGTCGGCGTCGAACAGCGCCGGGTCGGACTCCACGTAGTCGAGCAGCTTCTCGATGGTGCCCAGCTGGTTGGCGGCCACGATGTTGGCCAGCCGCGCTGACAGTGCTTCGCTGGCAGCCAGCTTCTCGTGGAAAAGTGCGCGGCCTACTGCGTTGGCATAGCCGCGCTCCACTTCTCCCTGTTTCTTCTCGTCAGCCAGCAGCACGATGATCTGGCGGTACTGCGCCAGCACGGCGGCAAAAGCGGCCTGCAGCTGCGCCGCGTCTTCCGGCTGGCCAGCGACGACAGGCGCTTCGGGCGGCAGCGACGACGTGCCGTGGCGTTGCCAGACCAGCGCCGCCGCGCTGGCCACCAGCACACACGCCGTCAGCGCGGCAATCAGGATCCGGGTCTTCTTTTGCATGTCAGCGTTCCGCGAAAGCCAGAGGAGGGCTGCGCGCATTCTATGCGCAGTGGGTGCGCTGCGGCGGCATGCGGCGGCCGGGCTGCCCGGCGGTCAGTTCGCCGCGTCGGGCTCGCAGTTTTCGTAGGCCGACTTCACGAAGCGCGGCGTGCACAGCGCGAGGAACACCAGTTCGTTGCCACTGGTGTTGCGGATGCGTTGTGCGCAGCCCGGCGGAATCAGCACCACGTCGCCAGGGCCTACGACCTGTTGCTGCGTGGGATTGGCGGGGTCGCCAAGCTCCACGATGCCGGAGCCGGACTGGATCACGTAGCGCTCGGCAATGCCGCGCAGTCGGTGCCAGCGTGTCACGCCGCCGGCGCGCACGCGGGCGCGTGCAATCGACAGCGCCGGGTCGCCCGAGGTGTTGAGCATTTCGAGGATGAAACAGCCTTCGGCGAACCAGTATTCGCTGTCGGGATCGAGGGGGAGGATGCGTGCTTGCATGGGCGTAGTGTCGCAGGAAACGCCCTGCTGGCAAGATCCAGGCACTCATCAGCCCCGCTGCGTCCCGGTAGAATGCGCCCCACACACCGCATTCAGCCAGTTACCGGAGACCGCCATGGGCGCACAGTGGAAAGCCAAACATAAAGACATCGCCGCCAACGCCAAGGGCAAGATCTTCGGCAAGCTGGTCAAGGAAATCCTCGTTGCCGCGCGTGGCGGCGCGGACCCTGCAATGAATTCGCGCCTGCGCCTGGCTGTCGAGCAGGCGCGCAAGGCTTCCATGCCCAAGGACACGCTGGAACGCGCCATCAAGCGCGGCGCCGGCCTCACCGACGAGCCGGTGAGCTTCGAACACGTCATCTACGAAGGATTCGCGCCGCACCAGGTTGCCGTGATGGTCGAATGCCTCACCGACAACGTGCGCCGCACCGCGCCCGAAATGCGCGTGCTGTTCCGCAAGGGCCAACTGGGTACTTCCGGCTCGGTCGCCTGGGACTTCGACCATCTGGGCATGATCGAAGCCGAGCCCACCGACAAGGGTGTGGACCCTGAGGAAGCGGCCATCGAAGCTGGCGCACAAGACCTCGAAGCCGGCGAAGACGGCGCCACCCTGTTCTACACCGATCCGGCCGAGCTCGACCTTGTCAGCAAGGCGCTCGCCAGCCATGGATTCAACGTGCTTTCGGCCAAGCTCGGCTACAAGCCCAAGAATCCGGTCAGCATGGCCTCGCTCAGCGCCGAAGCGCAGGAAGAGGTCGAAGCTTTCCTCGCCGCCATCGACGAACACGATGACGTGCAGAACGTCTATGTCGCATTGAGCGCCTGACGGCGTGCGATGACATGCTGGTGCGGGCCGCTATTGCGCAGCGCCCGCCCTGATGGCTATGGCCACCAATCGGCGGTGAGGCCGGAATCGCCGTGCTAGTATTTTCAGACCAGCAGCTTCCAGCCGGCGTCGGTCTCGCAGTGCTTGTTTCCGGCATGTTCCGGGCCTGACCGCCATCCTCTCCAAACCCCCGCAAGAACGAGAGAACATCATGTCACTACGCATCAACGATATCGCCCCCGACTTCAGTGCCAACACCACGCAAGGCCCGATCAAGTTCCACGAATGGATCGGCGACCAGTGGGCCATCCTCTTCTCCCATCCCAAGGATTTCACCCCGGTGTGCACCACCGAGCTGGGCTACATGGCGAAGATCGAGCCCGAGTTCACCAAGCGCAATGCCAAGCTCATCGGCCTGTCCATCGACCCGGTCGAGAACCACGAAAAGTGGTCAGCCGACATCGAGGAAACGCAGGGCGCCAAGGTCAAGTACCCGATGATCGGCGACACCGACCTCGCCGTCGCCAAGCTCTACAACATGCTGCCTGCTGACGAAGCCGGCACCTCCGAAGGCCGCACCGCTGCCACCAACGCCACCGTGCGCTCGGTGTTCATCATCGGCCCGGACAAGAAGATCAAGCTGATGCTCACCTACCCGATGACCACCGGCCGCAACTTCGACGAAATCCTGCGCGTGCTCGACTCCATGCAGCTCACCGCCAAGCACCGCGTTGCCACGCCGGTGAACTGGAAGCATGGTGATGACGTCATCATCACCACGGCCGTGTCGAACGAAGAAGCCGACAAGATCTTCCCCGGCTACAAGACCATCAAGCCCTACCTGCGCATCACCAAGCAGCCGGGTTGATCTGTCCACTGTCCGGCAGTACGGAACGCACGCCCTTTCCCGGCGTGCGTTTTTGTTTGCGTTCAGCCTGTACGATGCCGTCGTTCGGCATTGAGCAAGGCTTCCCGGTTTGAAATCTGACTCCACCGTTTCGCGTGACCACAGGCGACTGGGCTTCGCGTTCCTGCTATCCCTGCTGGTTCATGCGCTGCTGCTGAGCCTCGGGTTTGGCGGAGCGGGCCTGAATGCCGTGACGCGCCAGGTGGATGCTTTGCGTGCCGTGCTGGTGATGCCGGAGGCTCCTGCCGAGTCCTCGAACGAGCACGTTGCCGTACAGCCCGACGATGCCGCACGGGCTGCCGGAGCCGTTGCAGTCAAACCGCCACCCGCTGAAGCGAAGCCCATTGAGCCGCAGCACGACACCCCGGCGCCCGCCGTGGTCGCCGAGCAAGCCCCGGTGCTGGTGGCGGAGCGCTCCGAAGCCAGTATCCGCGTCGAGCCCGGCAACGCCGCGCTGCGCCAGCCTGAGCCCGTCGTCGAACAGAGCGCCCCCGAGCCTGAAGCAGACCGGCTGCGCCGTGCTGAAGCCGAAGCGGCCGCACAGAAGCAGGCGGCGCTTGAGGCTGAGAGGCGAGAGGCTGAACGTCAGGAACAAGCGCGTCTGGAAGCATTGCGACAGGAGCAGGTGCGTCAGGAGGCTGCGCGAGTCGAAGCCGCCAGATTGGCGGCCGCCCGGCTGGAGCTTGAGCGTGCGGAGGCTACACGGCGAGAAGCCGAACGCATGGAGGCGGCGCGGCAGGAAAGCGCTAGGCTCGAAGCGGCCCGCATTGAAGCAGAGCGCCGCGAGGCCTTGCGTCAGGAACAGCAGCGACAGGAGCTGGCACGGCAGGAGGCCAGTCGCCTGGAGGCTGCCAGACTGGCTGCGCTCAGACAGGAACAGGAGCGCGCCGAAACGCAGCGACTCGAAGCCGAACGCCAGGAGAGCGCCCGACAGGAAACCCTGAGGCAAGAGCGCCTGAAACAGGAACAACTGCAGCGGGAACGCGCGCTGCAGGAAGTGGCGAAGCAGGAAGCGGCTAAGCAGGAAGCGGCTAAGCAGGAGGCTGCGCGCCAGGCCGCCGCCAGACAGGAGCTCGAACGTGCTGAAGCCGCGCGCCGTGAGGCCGAACGGATCGAGTCCGCAAGACAGGAAGCCGCTCGCCTTGAAAAGGCGCGACAGGAGCAGGTGCAGCGCGAGAAAGCCTTGCAGGAAGCCGCGCAGGCTGAAGCTGCACGCCAGGCCGCAGCACGCCTGGAGCAGGAACGTGTCGAGGCAGCGCGCAAGGAGGCTGAGCGCATCGAGTCTGCAAGGCTGGAAGCGGCACGCCTTGAAAAAGCCCGGCAGGAGCAGTTGCAGCGCGAACGCGCCCTGCAGGAGGCCGCCAGACTCGAAGCCGCACGGCTGGCCGCGGCACGACAGGAACAGGAGCGTGCCGACGCGGCGCGCAGGGAAGCCGAGCGTCTCGAAGCCGCGAAGCAGGAAGCTCTCAGGCTGGAGAAGGCCAGACAGGAGCAGGCGCAGCGTGAGCTGGCCAGACAGGAAGCCGCACGACTGGAAGCGGCACGTCAGGCCGCGGTGCAGGAGGCTGCGAGACAGGAGGCCGAGCGCAAGGAAGCAGCACGCCTTGAGGCGCTGCGGCAGGAGAAGGCCTTGCTGGAAGTGGCGCGTCTTGCAGCCCTGCAGGAAACGGCCAGACAAGAAGCCGCACGACAGGAGCGTGCCCGGCAGGAGAGGGCACAGCGTGAACAGGCCGAGCAGGAGGCCGCGCGTGAGGCACGACTCAAGGCCATCGGTCGCCAGCTCGACGAAGAAGCAGCACGCCGCGATGCCGCGGCTGCATCACCGCGTACGGCAGCTGCGCCACTCCCCCTGTCCTACGGATTGCGCCGCGCGAGGCTGTTCGGTCGTAGCGACGCCAACCCCGAGCTTGTTGCTTATGCTGAAGCCTGGGGGCGCCGGATCCAGCTCAACACGCCGATCGAGAAAGTGCGCGAGATTGCGAAGCAGCCCCATGTCCACCCACTGATCACCGTCGCCATGCGTTCAGACGGTAGCGTGGAAGCGGTGACCTTCGTGACATCGAGTGGCGTGCCGGTCATCGACGAAGCCATTCGGCAGATCATCAGGGCCCAGGCGCCATATCCGGCGTTTGTCCCGGCGCTGGTACGTGACTACGACGTGGTCGAGATCCGCCGTAGCTGGATCTTCGATACGGCGGTCAGATTGGAGTGAGTTTGTAGCAAACAGATCATGGCCACGGAGCGCTGCTCCGCGGCCATGACTCCACTACTCAGGTGCGCATGCGACGGCGAGCCGTGCTGCCGATGATTGCCAGACCAGCGAAAAGCATTGCGTAGGTCGAGGGTTCTGGCACAGCTGACACGTTCCAGCCGATGTCCTTCATGACGCCCAGCATGATGGGGTCGACGGTCTTGCTGACTCCGGCCACCGGTGGGTAGCTCATCAGAGAGTCCACGGAGACATCGAAGTAGTGCGCCACGTTGCCAGTGATCGAGCCGTCAGCAGTGGGCGCCATCGAGTTGAGCCTCACGTAGGCGCCGCCATTGGCGGCAACAGCATTGGCTCCCGTCCAGTACAGGCTGCCGCTGGTGAGTGCCGTGAAGCGCTGGGCATCGGTCATGGCAAGCAGGGATGTGCCATTGCCGTCAGCAAGGAAACTGTCGTAGATGCCGGGCAGGCGCACGAGTGAATTCGATGCGCTGTCGTAGTAGGCATAGAAACCACCTTTTACAGCGCCTTCGGCGGCAGGCGTCGCGCTCCGGTAGATGCGCGAGTGGAAACCCAGCGCGTTGCCGATACCGCGCAGCGCATAGGTTTCGAAATCGTACTGACCGGTGCCGGGACTGCCATCAAGACCAAGATAGGTTGAAACGTTCGGGTTGAAGCTCAGGCCGAAGTCAACGGTGCTGCCATTGAGGTTGTGACCTGCCAGGTGCTCTGCCAGCGGCGCGGTGTAGATCCTGTTTGCGACGCCCTGTCCGCCCAGCGCGGCATTTGCATAAACCGTATTGCCGGCACTTGTGCTCGCCAGTGGGCTGATGCTGGTGGATGCTGAGTTGAAACTGACGCTGATGTTGATCGTTTCGCCGGCGTAGCTGGCGTTCAGCAAGCTGCCCCATGTTTCACCAGCAGCAACCAGCGCAGCCTTGCGTTGTGCGCCAAGCGTTGCATCGTTGAAGCCGACGCCTGCGGCGTCCTGGTAGACGAAATTGAAAGTAACAGGCGCAGCCTGGGCTATTGCCGCTGCGCTCAAGGCCAGAACTACTGTGATTTTCTTGATCATGACTCACTCTTTTTATGGGCTATCAGAACGATGGTGCGCGCACAGGTTCTCCCGGATTGGCGCGATGAATCCAATGTCATTTTACGGGCAATCTGTGGTCGGGCATGTGACAAACCGGGCATTTCAAGCGTTCCTTGCTGCAGATCGGAGCTGGTGTAACAAACCTGCAAAGGTGTCGTGCGCTCTGGCTGTGTTGGCCTCAGCGTCCGCCCGACACGTCGATGAAGCTGCCGGTCGAGTACGCAGCTTCGGCCGATAGCAGCCATAAGATTGCCATCGCCACTTCTTCCGGCTGACCGCCACGCCCCATCGGCAAGCCGCCTTTGAGACGATCTACGCGCCCCGGCTCACCGCCCGCAGTGTGGATGTCTGTGTAGATCAGGCCCGGGCGTACTGCGTTAACACGTATGCCTTCTGCAGCCACTTCGCGTGCCAGCCCTATCGTGAAGCTGTCGATGGCACCCTTCGACGCGGCGTAGTCGACGTATTCGTTGGGCGAGCCCAGCCGTGCCGCCATCGACGACACATTGACGATGGCGCCGCCTGCCCCGCCATGTCGCGTGGACATGCGACGCACCGCTTCGCGTGCGCAGAGGAAGCTGCCGACCACGTTGGTTTGCAGACTGCGCATCAGTCGGCCAGCATCCATCTGTTCGACGCGCATCTGCGTCTCCAGAGAGCCTGCGTTGTTCACCAGCGCACTGATGGGCCCCAGCCTGGAATCGATGGCTGCGAACATCGACACGACATCAGCCTCCACGCCCACGTCAGCCGCATGCGTCATGACCTGAGCGCCGCGGGCTTCGATTTCTGCTGCCAGGGTTTCGGCGGCCTGCCGGTTGCGCAAGTAGTTGATACACACGGCATAGCCGCGCGATGCGGCGAGGCGCGCCGTGGCTGCGCCTATGCCGCGGCTGGCGCCGGTGACGAGCAGCACTGGAGGCATATGGTGTTCCTGTGGTGGAGGCGGAGGAATGTTAGCGAGGATTGCCCGATAGGCAAGTCGTGAGGGCACGGACATGCCCAGTCCGGCCGGGGAGGGGCTTCGGCGAACAGAAGCAAGCCTGCCCCGCAACGCGTTTCGCAATTGGGTTACCTTTACGTCGTGGGTGCTTGCGTTCGGCCCGTGAGTACCGCCCTGCCAAGCGAACGCTGCCGTACCGCCTCGTCCGACTTCTTGATGCTCACAGCTGAATCAGCCCAGGTAAAAATCGTGCGTGAGAACCGCCGGTTCTACGACTCCCTGTGGTCCGGTGCGCGGCTCATCCTGCCGCATCGCTTCAACACCTGGCCGCTGGTGAGCAGCCTGCTCGCGCCACAGCAGATGCGCCTCGAAGTTGCGCCCGGCCTGCGGCCGCGTTTGCCGCTTGAAGACACGCTGTTTCTCGACATCAGCGCTGCTGCGCTGGGCCCTCTTCGTGCAGCCGGTTCGCGCGTGATGCAGGGCCAGATCGGTGCCATTCCGCTGCCGTCTGCGACGGTCGACTTCCTGTGTGCTTTCGACGTGATCGAACATGTCGACGATGAAGACGGCGCGCTGTCCGAACTGTCACGTGTCGCCCGACCCGGCGCCGTCATGCTCGCTTCCGTGCCGCTGCATCCTGATCGCTGGACGCCGTTTGATGACTTTGTTGGACACCGGCGTCGTTACGAACCCGAGCGCCTGCTGTCCAAGCTCGACGAACATGGCTTCGACGTCGAGCGCAGCGCCGTCTATGGCCTGCAGGCCAAGTCCTCACGTCTGCTGGATGCCGGCATGTGGTGGCTCACGCATTTCCGCGACCATGCCATGTGGTGGTACAACCTCTGCATGCCACTGAGCCTGTCGCGCCAGCCCACGCTGGCGCTGCAAGCGGGGCTGATCGACGCGACCGGCGTCGATGAAGTGCTGCTGGTCTGCCGCAAGCGCTGAGCGGGCTGGGGTCTTAACGGCAGTCTTCCGCGACGCGTCGCTCCGCTGCAGCAATCGCAGCCGCCCGATTGCTGTCTTCCAGGTAGTGGCGGTTACCGTCGTTGTCGCGCGTGAAGACGGGCCGGTCCATCTTGACGATCTCCAGTTGCTTGCGCGAATTGCTGCAGCGAACCGACTTGTTGTACGCCGTGATCTTGTCGTTCTCTTCGCGGATCTTCTGCTCTTCACGCTGCCGCTGGGTTTCGCGCCATTGCTCCTCTGCGCTCTGCTTCTGCGCGGGGTGCGCTTTGGGCGAGTCTGCCATCCGTGCCGGCGCCTTCCCGGGGGCAGGGGCCGGGCTGCCGCTAGAGGGCAGGGTGATGGCCGAACCACCGCCGGCGCCCTCGCAGGGCTGGTCCTGGAAGCTCACGCGGCCATTTGCCTGCTTGCACTTGTAGGCCTGCGCATGGGCTTGCTGCGACAGGCTCAGCATGATGGCGAGGCAGCAGAGGGGAAACGCTTTCAATTGAACACTCCCGGGATGAAATACGGTGACGCGACAGGACGTGAGCATGACACGGAGCCATTCCCTTTGCATGGCAGGAATGCGCGCCCTGTCCACCGACGTCTTGTTTGCCATCAAGCCGGGTGCTGGTAGCGGCTCTCCTGCGTACGGCCGCCGTAGCCATAGGACGCAGCCCGCACATCCTGCACGTGGATGTAGCTCTCTTCGTGCAGGTTGCCGAGGATGGCTTCGAAGCCGGCAAAGGCTTCGCGAATGTATTGCGCCTTCTCGTCCTTGGTGTTGGTTTCGTCGGTGATGCGGATGTCGAAGTAGAAGCTGTTCTTGCCATGCTCGCTGAGCGGGCGGCCGGCGATGAGCCAGTCGTCGTGCGCCACGTAGTCGATGACGATGGCCGTGACATCGCGCTTCTTGCGCAGGATGCGCGAGGTGAGGTCGAGCAGCAGGTCGGCGATGCGCCGCGTGAGCTCGGGTGACTTGGTAGCGCTGACCTTGACGTTGAGGATGGGCATGATGATCTCCTGTTGATTAGCAATACAACTATGTGCTCAAAATTTTTTACTCGAGGTTTGAGCGAATGCCTCGCAGACCGGAAACGATTTCGTCGAAGTGTTGCGTTCCCAGCTCGCGCTTCAGATGGCGTGTCACGTCGCCACTCGCGCTGTTGATCGCATCACGCAGGCGGACTGCCGGCGTGGTCGGGAAGATGGCCTGTTCGCGGCCGTCGTTCTCGGTGCTGTGGCGTTCGATGAAGCCCAGCTTCTGCAGGCCGTCCAGCGTGCGCGTGGCGGTGGCGCGGGCAATCGTCAGCTCCGCAGCCAGCTCGCGTTGCAACAGGCCGGGTTTCTCCAGCACCACGCGCAGCATGAAGGCTTGCGCGGGTGTCAGCCCGAAAGGCTCGAAAGCCTGCGTCCACAGGCGCTCCAGAAGGCGCGCCAGCGCCGTGGTGTTGAAGTAGAGACATTGCTCGAACATGAAACCATGCTAGATCAAGTTTGTTAGCAATGCAACTATGTAAGAAAACAGGCCGCCACTGGTGCTGACTTCGGCTTATGCGCTGCGCTCTTCCCGCATCAGCAGGATCAGCAGCCCCATGCCGCCCAGCATGATGGCGGCCGTGGCGAGCAGGGCGCCGCGGTAGCTGCCCGTGCTGGTGGCGATGTAGCCCGCCATGGCTGGCGCGGCGATCTGTGCCACGCCGTAGCTCAGGGTCATGCGCGCCATGGCCTTGGCCGGGTTGCCTGGGAAGCTGCGGCCGATCAGCGTCAGCGTGAGGCTCACGATGCCAACGAAGGTCACGCCGTAGAGCGCCGCGCTGAACAGGTTGAGCACAGGGCCGTCGCTGAGTGCCGGCAGCAGGATGGAGACCACCTGCAGTCCATAGGCCAGCAGCAGCGCCGGGATCGGCCGCATGGCCTGCGCAACGCGATCCCACACGAAGCTCGACGGTGTGGCTGCCAGGCCGACGATCACCCACACCCAGCCGCCATGGCCGGCGAGCAAGGGCAGTTTGACGAGGATGGTGACGATGAAGGTGGCACTGATCACGAAGCCGAAGCCGGCGCAGAAGTAGGCCGCCGTGAACAGCCAGATCCAGCGCTGTGAAGGCGCCTGTACTGCGGTGAGATGCGGACTCGCTGCGGCATGGGCGGGCGCCGGTGCCGGCAGCCACAGCCAGGCAGGGACGAAGAACGCGCAGCCCAGCAGGCCCAGCCCCACCCACTGCTGTGCCCAGCCTAGCCAGTCCACCATGGCCGCGACGGCCAGCCCCGAGACGACAATGCCCAGCCCCAGTCCCGCGAAATGCAGGCCCAGCTCGGGGCGATGCCCGTGGCGTATCAGCCAGTTCAGCGCAAGGCCGGACGCCAGCAGCAAGCCGGCAGCGCCGGACAGACCGGCGAGATAACGCAGCACGGCCCACAGCACCGGCTCGTCGGTCAGGCCCATCGCTGCCGTGCTGAGCACGGCGATGACGAGCCCCACGCGATAGAGCACGAACTTGCGCTGCAGATCGCTGATCGACGCCGCCAGTAGCGCGCCCGACATGTAGCCGGCGTAGTTGATCGTCGCTAGCCAGCCGCCTGCGAGGTCGGACAGGCCTATCTGTGCGCGCATGATGGGCAGCATCGGGGTATAGGCGAAGCGCGCGAGGCCGACGGTGAGCACCAGCGCGCAGATGCCGGCGAAGATGACGCGGTAACGCTCAGCCGCTCCGCTTGCCGGGTGGCCGCTCTCTGTGGAATGCATCGGATCCATCTTTGTGGAATCAACTGCCCGCAGTGTTCCACAAGCCACGCCTGCTGCCATCGGGGTTTGTACCCGATGCGTTGAAGCACAAAGAAAGAGCGCCCCGCAGGGCGCTCTTTTTACTTCCGTACTTCAGCTCGTCAGTTCTGCTTCGAGCACTTGTTCGGGTTGCCGCCGGGGTCGCTGCCGAACACGGCCACGGTACAGGCTACGCTGTTGCCCACGCCCACATACTTCAGCACCCACTTGCCACCGCGACCGAAGGCCACCCAGCCGGTGCCCGAGCTGATCGAGCAGGTGCCGCTGAGGTCGGCGCACTTCGAGAAGCCCGTGGGGTAGTCACCCGTACCAGCCAGCGTCGGCGGCGTGCCACCGGCAGACGAGCTGGCTGCGCTGCTGGCTGCAGACGATGCGACCGAAGAAGCAGCGGAGGACGCCACCGAGCTGGAGCTGCGCGACGACGAGCTGGACGATGCCACCGAAGAGGCCACCGAAGACGCTGCGGCCGAGCTGCTGGAGCTGGTCGTGCCGCAAGCGGATGCGGTCAGTTGCGCTGCGTTCTTGCCGACACCTGCGTAGCTGGCCAGCTTGTCCTTCGCGCACTGTGCCGTCACCGGTTCATAGGTGTAGGGCAGGGTGAGCGGGAAGGTGGCGGTGCTCGTCCAGTTGGAAGCGCTCTTGTCGCCGCTGGCAGGCGTCGACCAGGTGATGCCGTAGGTGGCGAAGTCAGCTGTGCTGGTGATGTTGTTGTTGCGCAGATCCCAGAAGCCGCAGTTGCTGCCGCCGTCGAAGAAGCACACCACCGGGTCGATCGAGTTCTGGAAGAAGTTGCGCTCGATCAGCGAGTAGCCACCCTGACGCACGTTGATGCCCGTCAGCGTGATCTTCTCGTAGGTGTTGTTGTACATGTGCGTCCAGCCACCGCGTTGCAGCGGCAGGCGGCCGTTCACGTTGTAGTAGATGTTGTGGTGGAAGGTGATCTTGCGGCCGCCCTGGATGTCCGAGTTCGACGAACCGTCCAGGCCCACCTTCTTGCTGTCGTGGATGTAGTTGTACGACACCGTGATGTTGTGCGAAGCACCCTTGATGTCCAGCGCGCTTTCGAAGGTCAGGTCGCCATCGGGCGAGCCCGTGCACTCGTTGTTCACCGCGAAGAGTTCGTTGTGGTCGATCCAGACGTTCGACGAACCGTCGATGCGGATCATGTCTGCATCATTCGCTGCACCAGCCAGCGCACCGATTTTCATGTTGCGCACGATCACGTCGCTGGAGCCACTCTTGATGACGATGCCGAAGTTGGCCGACGAGCCATTGGCGCCCAGAATGGTCAGGCCGTAAGTGAAGCCGCTGACTTCCACCTTGCGATAGGTTTCATCCCAGCGCGGAACAGGACAAGCGCCAGAAGAGTTCTTCGTGTGATTGGCGACCATTGTCGCGATCAGGGAGTCTTCATTGCCGGTGTAGGTCACCACCAGCGGCTTGGCCGCCGACTTGGCTTCGGCAATCGCATCGATGATGCCTTGCAGTGAGGTGGCGGTACGTGCCAGCGCGCCGGACTTGTTGCCGCCGTCAGCCGTCGAGAAGCCGCCCGTCGTGCCTGCCATGGCGCTGCTACCGAAGGCGAGGGAGAGGCCCAGCGCCAGAGTGGTTTTCTGCATTGCGTTCATTTTGTCCCCTGAAGAGTCGGTGTCTTGCTACTGCTTCGTTTTGTCATTCGCCTTGGCCGGAATCGGTCTGGCGATGTCTTCATTGTCGGCGAGCCGAACAAACAAACAACATCATATTTATCAGAAACATCAAATTCGTCACGGTAGGCAAAATTGACGCCCTACCGGGCCGGCAAATCAAAAAAACTTAAATAGAACAACGGGATGCGGATCTGGCAGGACTGCCAGACCATCAGGCGGGTGATCCTGATATGTCTGCTTACGGCGGAAATCCCGGGGTTTACAGGGTGAGCTGAGCTCCGTGGCGACGCGCCCGGGCGAGCCAGTCTGGCTGCGGTTTGCGCCCGTTGCAGAACGTCAGAACCCGCGAGAAATCGGCCCCGAATGGGGCCTGGCAGGCGCCCGGAAAGGTCTCCGGAGCGTGAATAAATCACGAATCAGGATGAGTTTCCGGCGTGCAGAACAAGTGCGTGGCGTTTGTCCCCGGGGCTTGCCGGGCAGGAGGTCTGTTCGACGAAACCCCGCTACGTAGAGCACAAAAGAAAAGGGAGCTACATACTCAACTCCCTTAGCCCCCAAAGATTCTGTCATTCCCGCGAAAGCGGGAATCCACTTGTTACCAATGTTTGTACGAGACGTGGATTCCCGCTTTCGCGGGAATGATGATGGTTTGGGCACGAGCAAGGCTTCAGAATCACATCAAGGGACTCAAGTATGTAAGTCCCAAAGAAAACCCCCGGACAAGCCGGGGGTCTTCACATCATCAGCAGAACGATGCGCTCAGGTGCGGATACCCGAATCGCAGACGATGCTCACGTAGGTGAAGGTCGTCGAGCTGACCTTCACCGCCGTATCGGCGCAGCGCGGGTAGCCGGTCGTCGAGTAGGGCGTGACGACATGCACGACGTAGCTGCCTTCCGGCACGGTCGCGATGAAGCCGCCCGAGCCATTGGTGACAGCCTGGCCGACGAGCTTGCCCGACGCCTTGTCGAGCATCTGCACGACGGTCTTGGCGAGCGGCTTGCTGCAGTTCGTGGCGACCAGACAGCCCACGGCGGGGGCGACCACCACGCGGCCGGAGATGCCGGGCGCGTAGCTTGGCGCGATCGCGTCGGATGAAGACTGCGCGGATGCTCCGGTGCAGGCGAGCGAAAGGGCGATACCTGAAACGCACAGCAGACGCTGGATGAAGCTTCTCATGGTGTTCTCCTCTTCGATGGGACAGACGTTTTATGACCCGCTGCGCCAAGGCATGCTGGCACATGCGGCACGTCATTCTGTTCTCCGCAGCGAATGAGCCCAAGAGCCTTTCCTCGGGGCATTCGCTGCAAATCCCAGAGCTGCGAATCTCGCCGGCTGCGAGGCAAGCCCGGGGAGCGGACTCCCCGGGCGCTGCCTGTTACAGATCGCGCGGCTTGGCGCCGACGATCACCACTTCGTAGTTCAAACCCTTCACTTCAGGCGAGCTGCTCGTGCTGGCGAAGGCGTCGTAGGTGATCAGGTTGTTCGGCGTGTTGGCGACGACGAGGCTGGCCTCTTCGCCGCTGGCGATGCTCACCGAACCGGCACCGCTGGCCAGCTGCACGTAGCGCACCGAGCCGTTCGACGTGTTGCGGATCGCGACCGTGGCGGTGAAGTTGCTGTCCGACAGGCCATTGCCGAGGTTCTTGACCGTGAAGCTCACACTGCCGCTACCCGTGACGGTGAGCGGGTTGATGTTCGCGCCGCCATACATGGGCTGACGCGAACTGATCACGCGATACGTGTTGGTCGCGACCGTGCTCAGGTTGCGATACGAGTTCGCGCGGAACGTGCTGTTGTTGATGTTGTTGAACAACTGCTGCTGCGCCAGCGGATGGTTGATGTCCATGTAAGCCATGCGTGCCCAGTAGTTGCCCACCACGCGCTGCCAGCTCGTCGACGACATGCGCGCCACCGTGTGCAGCGGTGTTTCCGTGCCCTGGTACGAGCGGTACATGGTGCGCACGGCGTTGGCGCCGAGGCCGGAGATGTTGTCCGGATTCGCGCTGATGTAGCTGAAGAACGGCCAGGCTTCGTAGCGGTTGTCAGCATGCACCAGGGTCAGGCGCGATTGGCTGATGGTGCTGTCGAGATTGATGATGGTTTCGGTTGTCGGCTGGCCGTAACGTGCCGCCACCGTGGCGTGTTGTGAGGCGAAGGCCAGGAAGGTATCCGTGTGCCATTGCGCCAGCGTTTCCCACCATGCGCCGGTGTTGCCCTTGTCCACCCACAGGTATTCGGACAGCGTGATGCAGTGGCCGAACTCATGGACGTACACGTTCGAGTAGTCCACCTGGTTGGTGTGCACGATCAGGTAAGGCAAGCCCGCGTTGGCGTCGTAACCCATGGCACCACCTGCGTCGAGATCGTTGGTGGTGTAGACGTTCATCTTGAACGGCCCACCTGACTTGCCATTCACCGGGCGACCCGGCGAGCGGAAGCCACGCTGCACCACCCAGTAGTCATAGGCCGATTCCAGGTAGTCCAGCATCTCGGTGACTTGCGCCGAGCTGTTGCTGCCCAGAATGCCGCCCCCCGTCTTGCCACTGCCACCGTAGTAGACGCGGAAGTGTGCCGAGTCTTTGTACAGCGCGTTGCTGGTCGTGATGTTGCGATAGACGTACTGCGACGTCACGGCCGCGTAAGAGCTCGTGGCACTGCTTGCCACCGACGACGCGACGCTGCTGGAAGACTTGCTGCTCGATACCGAACTGCTGCTCGACGATTTGCTGCTGGATGATGAAGCGACACTCGACGCCACCGAGCTCGATGCCTTGCTGCTGGAGCTGGACGACGCAGGGGCTGAGCTGGAACTGCTGGTCGTCGAGCCCGCGTAAGAGCACCACGCCGACGTCGTGAAACTGTTGCTCGGGAAGTTGCTGCTCGAGCACACGACGCTGTTGGTGAAGGTGCCGTACACGAAGCTGCCGGACTTGCCGAGTGCAACCGAGCGCGTGCCGCTGAACGAGCAGGTGGCGCCGGTGTTCTGCACGCACTTCGTGTAGCCGGACGGATAGTCCGTTGCCGCATGGGAGCCCGTGACCAGGCATAGCGATGCCAGGACACCGAGCAGGTGTTTCATTGTCATGATTCTTGTCTCCGGAATTTTTGGAATTTTGTTTGCCGCAAGAATGACAAGGGCCGCAATCGCGGCCCTTGTCATTCACATCAAGATCACATCCAGCGCATCAGTTCTGGATCGCGCCGCCGCAGTCCGCAGCAATCGAATTGCCCGAGCCGCCGCGGATACGGCAGTTCGGCGTGCCGCGCACCTTGCCGCTCAGCACCTTGGTGTTGGTCGAGTCCTGGATGTAGATGCCTTCGCTCGTCGCGCCGGCGATATCGACCGTGTCGATCGTCACACCACCGCTCTTGCTCACGCTGAAGAAGCCGCGGCCGGAGTTGCGCGAATAGACCTTCTTGACCTTGATGTTGGGACCATTGCTGTTCGCCACGCGGAAGGTCGCATAGCCACCGCCCTGGTTGTTGTAGGTGCCCGTCACCGTGCCGATGGTGCCGTTCTTGCTGCCATCAAGCAGCAGGCCGCTGCCACCCGAGCGGTGGATGGTCACGTCGCCGATGGTGAAGCCGTCCGCATTCCAGATTTCGATCGCCTGGCCGCCCACATCCGTACCGGTGATCTTGTCCATCTTCAGGCCGTTGGAGATGCCATCGATGTCGAAGCGGATGCCACCCACGCTGTTCGCCATGTTCTTCATGGTGAAGTTGGTGATGGTGGCGTTGGTGCAGTTGCGGGCAAGAATCGCGTAGCGCGGATTGTTCGTCACCGTCACGTTCTTGATGACGACCTTGTCCTTGCCCCAGCAGCGGAACAGACCGTTGTCCGTGATGTTGCTGCCGTCCAGCGTGCGGCCGCCGAAGTCATAGGTCTGGCCGCTTTCCACAACGATGGGCGAGGTCGGCTTCGAAGGGATCTTGCTGGTGTCGAATGCCTGGGCCTGGAAGCTTGCTGCGGACAGCAGCAGGGCACCCAGCGCGGATAGCTTCATGGAACGGTCAAGAATTGAAAATGCACGCATCGTTGTCTCCTGATGATTGATCGTTTTTTGATTCTGGAATTTTTGAATGCGGCCGGAAAATGCATAGCCGAAAATCATGCTAGCACACCGAAAATGACTCGCCCCGAGCGTATTTTGCAGCCTACGTATACGCCAAAAATGCAAAAACTCCATTGTCATGTTGCGATGCGGGCGTGGCTTTCGCAGCGCGAGTCGTGGCGTGCCGCATTGATTGCTGCGGGTGCTTTCCTGTTGGCAACAGCATGAAATCCAGCCTGAATCTGGCGCCGCATCTCCGGAGGTTCATGTCATGATCCTCCAGCCCGACAAGGTCATCGACATCCGCTTACCGGAGAGTATTTGTGGCGTTCCCCAGCTTTGCCTGTGTTCGTTGCGGCAGCCCGATCCCCCTGGATGCAGGACCCCGCAGATTGAAGGATTGCCCGCGCTGCGGAACAGTGAACCGGCAGCCTGATCCGTCCGAAGCCGCTGAACGCAGTCTCCCTGCGCCAGTTCATACCATTACGGAGGAGGCCCCCCGGTCAGCACCAACCCCCGGCGCGCAATCCGTGGCCACCTTTCTGCTTGCCACGCGTTGTCCGGCTTGTCAGGGCGATATTGTCAGCGCGCCTGACATCCGCTTGTTGATGTGTCCGGCATGCCATGCGGAAGTCGCTGTCAATGCAGGACAGCTCACTGTGGTGCGACAGCATGCCGTGTATGAACAGCGCGCATCGACGCTGACGCTCGGCACCCGCTTTGACATCGAAGGTATTCGCTGGCAACTCATCGGATTGCTGCGTTTCAACTTGCTGGACTCGAAGCCGGCGACGGAAGCCACCCACTACCTGCTTGCCAGTCCAGCAGGAGAGTTCAACTGGCTTATCGAAACAGACGAAGCTTGGTGGCGGGCCCGCTCCCTGGTGGACAAGCCTGACGAAGTCGGCGACAACGCCGTGCCTGCAGGTGTCGGTTTCCATAAGCGCGAGACGCGCGTGTTCGAGCTGGTCTACGCGGAAGGCGCTTTTGACTGGAGTGCAGTGCCAGGCAGTCGTCTGGTGCATACGGAGTACTTCCAGCTGGACTCAGTCCTTCTGAAGCAGCTTGCGCCGTCGGACACCCGCTGGATGACCCTGACCGCTGTTGAAGGCCTCCACGTCCACTCCTGGCTGGTGCGGGAGAGCGGCGCCTCGGTACCAACCGACAAGCCCCTCTTCAGCGCCGCTGCACTGAAGGCAGCGGGTGAGCATGATGTGGGACGGGTCGCAAAGGCCTGGGTGGTCGTGATGATTGCGCTTCTGTTCGGCTACTTCTGGTTGGAGTCATACATCAGCGGGCTCGCTCTGTTCCTGCTGAAAACGTTCGGGAGCATTGCCTTGGTCATCGCAATTTCCGAAGCGGTCAAAGTCGTTCGCGAGAAGGAGTCCCCACACGGCAAGCCAGCTTTGTATGGCAGCCTGGCTTTTACGATTTTCAATTGCTCCAATTTCTTTCTTGGAGGGGTGTTCAGCGTGGTGCTGTTCTGGCTGAGCATCGGCTTTTTGTGGGTTCCCCTGTTCGCTGTTGGCAGTGCAGAAGAACTGGTGACGAGCGCGCTTTCGTCGGAGACGGAGAAAAGCTTTGCCAGAAGGTATGGCTACATCCTTTACGTGGGAGTTGTCTTCTTTCTAGGGACTGCTTTGCTCAAGGCTATCTAGCGCATCAGTACGTACTGAGCTGCAATCCATCTTCGATTCCATGGAAGACTGGGGCGGCACCCTCGTCGCGCTTGCGGCTGCGTCAGAAGGCGCGTGATGCAGGGTGGGCTCGGCGAGCCCACGCGTCAGCGAACCGTTTGCACGAAACGCGCCGCACCCTACAGCGCTCAGGCCATTTCCGCCGCCGCCATCAAGGCGCCGATGTAGCCGTGCGGATGCTGCACGCCCTGTGCGCAGGGCACGTTGACCGGGCGGATGGCGACGTAGGCAGCGTAATCTTGCTGCACACCCATCGCCGGTGCGACGGAACACACCTGCGGCCCGCCGTCGCTGTAGGTCGCAATGTACGTTTGCAGCGCCTGCCAGCCGCGCTGCGCACAGTCGGCGAAGTCCTGCGGCAACAGGCCGATGCGCACACCTTTCTGCAAGGCATACACCAGCATGCCGGTGGCACTGGATTCCGGGTAGTTGCCAGCCTCATTCACACGATCCAGCACGTGGTACCACATGCCATCCGCGTGCTGATGGCGGCGAACGCCCTCAGCAAGACTGCGGAACAGGAATGCCAGCGTCGCGCGCCCGGCGTGATCGGCCGGCAAGTCTTCGAGCACATCGACCAGCCCCATCGCATACCAGCCTGAAGCGCGGCTCCAGAAGTGCGGTGAAGTGCCGGTGATGGGGTTGGCCCAGGCAAAGCTCTTCTCTGCATGCCAGGCGTGATAGGGCAGGCCGTTCGTGATGTTGAACGAGCGCTCCGAGATCATCAGGATCTGCTGCACCACCGTGTCGAGCGCCTCGGCATCACCGAACAAGGCCGCGTAACGCGTCAGGAAGGGATAGGCCATGTAGATCCCGTCCACCGACATCACGTTGCGGTACTTCTCCATGTTCTTGTGCCAGTAGCCGCCGTCCTTCGTCTTGCGGAAAGGGCTGGGGTGATCAGGCGTGCCCAGGAAGTGATCGCGCATGATGCGCGCCGCCGTGCGGTAACGCGCCTGCCCCGTCTGCTCGAACATGAACAGGCACAACAGGCCGGGATGCGTCTCGTCCAGCGTGTCCGAAAGATGGCTCACGCTGCCATCTGCTGCTACGTAGCGGTCGACGAAGCGCGCGATGTAGTCCAGGTACGCAGGCTTGTCGCGACGGCTGTAGATCTTGGACATACCGCTGAGGATGCCGCTGTTGCAATGATCCCAACCCTTGCCGGTCATGGCGTCGATGTCGGGCTGGTAACGCTGGATCAGGGCGTCGCAGAGGGCGAGGTCTAGCGGCTGGGTGTTGGGCATTCGGGTGTCCGAGGCTGCGCTGGGGAGGGGCGAGTCTAGCCGCCAGTCGGACTTCAGCAAATACTTAGGGTGCGTTCGGAGCGTAGCGACAACCTACCATTGGCGTACGAAGAACGGTGGGTTGCTTCGGAAACCCACCCTGCGGCCCGGCTTAAAAAGCCCACCCCTGTTGTTGCATAAACTCTTCCAAGTCAATACACGGAATTCCAAAGTGAGCGCATACATTTGGAATTTTTGCGGCGTTTGCTTTAGGGGTAAGTTTTTCGCTAGGCCGTAACCATCCTTCTTCAGTCACTACCGTGGCTTTATGAGCTTGGGCGCACGCAATGACGAACGGATCTGCGACCGGGTTCCCTTTCAAGCGTTGCTGCACTCCGATCAATGCTTGAAAGTGTTGAACTTTAAAGATTGTTGCAACGAACTGTAGTTGGGTTGAGTCCGGCGTAGTGAAGATTTCCTTGTTTGCTTTTACCCACTCAAGGACGTCAGCGCTAATGGCTTGTCGCTCCAGCTCATTTAAGACTTCTCGCGTTGAAAGCAGATCACCCGTGGCAACAAGGGAGTTAATTCCTTCCCAGATACTTTTAAATACCTTGGGGTAGAAATGTTGGAGCGAACGAATTGAACTTGTATCGAAGATATAGATCAAGAGCCGCTCCCGCCAAGGACGCGCTCTTCGATACCTGCATAGTGTTTGGGTTTCACACCAAGAAAGTCTGCTGCTTGCTCCAGTGAGATTTGGTGTTTGAAGTGCCTCCCCACAACTTCCTTAGCGAATCGGTCGCTGAGATAGGCTCCTTGGTTTGAGTACCAATCTCCACCGGGCTTTTGTGTTTTTTGGGAAGACCATTGCTTGGCTTTTAGCTCATAGAACTTTGAGCTGACACGCCCCCCGTCTAAAAATCTGCGCAGAACAGCTTCGCGGCTGACGCCGTATCTAGACGCCAATTCAGAGAACTGTTCCTCAGATGCTTTCTCGATATCTGCGGGGAAGAGCTTTGCTTGAGTCCAGAAGTCGCTATTCGGGATAAGTGTTTCTGCGGCGATCGCGTTGCATGTCTGTTCGATCTGCTGCTCAGATTGCGTTAGACGCTGAATGTAGCTGGAGTCAAACTTGCTCAATCCATTCACCTGTAAAAGCAGATGGGCAAGTTCGTGCATCAAGCTGAAGGTTTGTCGTGTTTTCGACGTACTGTTGTTGATGTAGATGAGCGGAAACTGCTCATCCATCAAACAAAATCCGGAAATATCTTTTTGCTTGAACGGAGCTTTGAAGACAAAGACTCCCGAAGACTCTACAGCTTGACGCCACTTTTTTAGAGCGGTTTCGTCACTTTTCCATTTGATCTGTTCGTCGAGCCGCACACCCAAAAATTCTCGAATTTTTTGGGCTTGTGTCGCAATATCTACCGACGAAGAAATCCGCACGGACTGCCATATCCGACGCTCAGATGGGCTGGTCGAATCAAACAACTCCCTAAGCGATAGCTGGTGTGCGTGAGCCCGCCGAATGTGCATGCAGGTATCGGGGGCGAGAGTCTGCAAGTCAGTTTCCGGCAGCGTCCGAAATTCACGCTGCGGCATAACTTCTTCGGGGGGGGCAGGAAGAAAGAAAACCGCGAGTGGGCGACGATATAGCTGATAGGCTAGCTTCTCTAGTTGCGCATAACTTGGAGCGCTCGCCCCAGCTTCCCAGGCTTCGATATCGGCTTCGGGACGTTTAAGCGAACGAGCAACATCGGCAACTGCAAGCCCGGCCGACTTTCTGGCCCACAGCAGTATTGCCGGTTGAATACCCGTAACCTGTTCTCGTACCACTCGATCACCTGAGAGACTGAATTCGTTGTTTTTTGCTTAAAGCAGGTTAGACACTAGCATGGGCTGCCATAGATGCACCACATTGGGACTCCCTGTTTTTGTCAGAGAATTGGCGCTAGCCATCGTTTCGCTTCTGCTTCGCTGAACCCCGCCCGCTGCGCCCAATCCTTCATCTGATCCTCCGCGATCTTGCTCACTGCGAAGTAGTGCGACTCGGGGTGCGCGAGGTAGAAGCCTGACACGGCGGCAGCCGGGGGCACGGCGAAGGTTTCGGCGAGTTCTAGGCAGCCGACTCATACTGTAGTCAGTGCCAGCCGCGCTGCTTGCGCTTTGAGCCCGGCAAAAATCGCTTCCGCAACATCCGCCGGAAAACCGGCAGGCAGGAAACCACTTACTTGCTCGATCACGGCATTGGTTTGTGCGAGCAGTTCGTCGATGATCTGTTCGGCCACGCCTGTTCCGAGCGCCACATGCTTTGCCATCGCGAGCCAGTGGCGGCGCTGGATCTCCTGGATGCGATAGTGATTCGATTTGCTTCTGACGGCCATCGCGAGCTTGGCTTTGGACGGGGCGAGTTTGTTTCGCCCCTTGCCGATGATGGGGTGGGCGGACAGTACGTCGTACAGGGGCGTGGCTTTGAAGTGGCCGCTGCCTTGCAGGAAAAGACTGAAGTTCTTGGCGTGGCCATCTGTAGCGGCGAGCATCCAGAAGAGGATCTGTGTCTTGAAGAAATTGCGGCAATCTTCTTCGGCAGCAATGGAGCCGGTGAGGATGTGCATGATGCGTGCGATGCCGGGGCCGCCATGGTCCTGGTATTTGAGGTGTGGGGGCGTGGCCGTAGCCTGGCACAGGTCTTCTTGTGGCAGACGCTGGATCCATTTGCCGTCGCTGGCCAGTTGGCGGTCAAAGCGCTCGACGATGAGCACTTTCTGGTCTTCGAATTGCGCGATCTCGCAGGGAGCGACCGGCAGACCATAGGCGGCGGCGAGGCAGGCGCAGAGCCATTCATTTTCGACCGAGGTGCGCATGTCCGCCTGCATGTTGCCCACGAGGCCGAGCGGCAGCTTGAAGATGTGCGTGGTGGGCGTGCTGCCTTGTGGCAGCAGCCATTGCGTACCGTGCTTCAGCAGCGCGGTTTTTTCCTGTGCGCCTGCAATGGAAAGGCGCAGGTCTGTGTCGTCGGGATCGTTGAAGCCGGGCGGGGTGTCGAGCGTGGCATTGCGCAATTGCTGCGCAATGCCTGCTTCGTCGAGCGGTTGCCCCTGGATGCCATAGAGCGTTTCCGATGGGGCGTCGTCGGGTGGGAGCAATTGCAGGGCGCCGACACAGTCCATGCCCAGCGCAGTGAGCAAGTCGAAAGGTTCGGTGCTAGCTGTGCGGTAGCGCCGTGCCAGACGAGCGCGGATACGCTCGTTGTCAGGCAGCAGGTTGTCGAAGAATGCGGTGACGGCGTCGCCGGCATGCGCGGCATTGCCGGGCAGGAAAGGGAGCGAGAGCGAGATCGGGCGCCCTTGCGGGCTCTGGACCCAAGCGGGATCGTAGATGAGTCGCGAACGGTTGCGTTGGCGCTCCCAGTCCCCGACGCGCAGACCATTCATCCATAAGCCGAGTCGCTGCGTGGCCACGATTTACCAGCCGTCGCGTGGGGAGGGTGAATGTGCGGCGGAGGCGTCGCCCAGGTCATCCACCAGGGACAGGCGGGCATTCATGCTGCGCAGTACGGCAAAAAGACGTTCCACGCTGGCCCCGGCAGGGTTGCTTTCGAGCTTGGCAATGGCTTGTTGCGACACGCCGAGCTTGGCAGCCAACGCTGCCTGAGTCAGACCACGCGATTTGCGTAGTCCGCTCAGCATGGTTTTCAGTTGTTCCGGTGTCTGGACGAGGTACTGCTGCATGGCGCACTCCCGGGCGGATGAACTTGCGGTGTCTTCGGCTGGCGAAGAAACAACTTATAAGTTGTTAATTTAATATACAACCTTTGGGTTGTAAATAAATAAAACAACTTAAAGGTTGTGCAGCAGCAGGTTGGCCGCGCGGTGTTTACAGCAAGGGAGCCAGCCAGCGTTTGGCTTCGGCCTCACTGAACCCCGCGCGCTGCGCCCAATCCTTCATCTGGTCTTCCGCAATCTTGCTCACCGCAAAGTAATGCGACTCCGGGTGCGCGAGGTAGAAGCCTGACACGGCGGCTGCCGGGTTCATGGCGAAGGTTTCGGTGAGTTCGAGGCCAATTGCTTCGGTCGGGTTGATGGCCTTGAACAGTTCGCCCTTGGCGGTGTGGTCGGGGCAGGCGGGGTAGCCGGGGGCGGGGCGGATGCCGGTGTATTTCTCGGCGATCATCTCGTCGTTGCTCAGGTTCTCATTGGCGTCGTAAGCCCAGTATTCCTTGCGCACGCGCTGGTGCAGCCATTCGGCGCAGGCTTCGGCGAAGCGGTCGGCGATGGCCTTGAGCATGATGGCGTGGTAGTCGTCATGCGCGGCTTCGTAGTCGGCGATGCGCTTTTCGAGGTTGCGGCCGGCGCTGACAGCGAAGGCGCCGATCCAGTCGGGGACGCCGGCATCTTCATCTGCAATGAAGTCGCTGAGGCAGTAGTTGGGCTTGCCTTCGGGGCGTTCGTGTTGCTGACGCAGACCGTGCCATTGCGCGACGACTTCGCTGCGCGATTCGTCCTTGTAGATGAGCACGCTGTCGTTCTTCGTTGCAGCAGGGAAGAGGCCGAAGACGGCGTGCACTTCGATCCAGCGTTGGTCGATGGCCTGCTTGAGCATCTTCTGCGCGTCGTTGAAGACGTTGGTCGCGGTTTCGCCGACGACCTTGTCGGTGAGGATCGCGGGGTAGGGGCCGGCGAGGTCCCAGGTCTGGAAGAAGGGGCCCCAGTCGATGTATTCAGCGAGCGTGGCGAGGTCGACGTTGCGCAGGCGCTGGATGCCGGGGCGTGAGGGCTTGGCCGGCACATAGGCGGGATCGTTGTTCCACTTGTAGCGGTTGGCACGCGCGGCCTCCAGCGTCACGAGCTTCACGCCGGCTTTCGCTGCGTGTTGTGCACGCACCTTCTCGTAGTCGGCAGCGATCTCGGCGACGAAGCTGGCGCGGCCGTCGATGCTCAGCAGGCTGGTGACGACACCGACGGCGCGCGAGGCGTCCGGCACATAGACAATCGGTTGCTCGTAGTGCGGCGCGATCTTGATGGCGGTGTGGGCGCGGCTGGTTGTGGCGCCGCCGATCAGCAGCGGAATGTCGAAGCCCTGGCGCTGCATTTCGCTGGCGACAAAACTCATCTCTTCGAGCGAAGGCGTGATGAGGCCGGATAGGCCGATCACCTGTGCGCCGTGTTCCTTGGCGGCGTGCAGGATCTTCTCGGTCGGCACCATGACGCCGAGGTCGATGACTTCGTAGCCGTTGCAACTGAGCACGACGCCGACGATGTTCTTGCCGATGTCATGCACGTCGCCCTTCACGGTGGCCATGATGATCTTGCCCTTGCCGGCGGCGCCGGTGCGCTTCTTCTCTTCCTCGATGAAGGGGATGAGGTGGGCGACGGCGGACTTCATGACGCGCGCGGACTTCACGACTTGCGGCAGGAACATCTTGCCCGCGCCGAACAGGTCGCCGACGACGGCCATGCCGGCCATCAACGGGCCTTCGATGACGGCGAGCGGCGGCTTGCCTGCGGCGAACAATTTTGCGCGCACTTCTTCCGTATCTTCGACGACGAATTGCGTGATGCCTTTGACGAGGGCGTGCGAGAGACGCTCTTCGACGGGCCACTCGCGCCAGGCGAGGTCTTGCGTGGCTTCCTTGGCTTGCCCCTTGACGGTGGTGGCGATCTCGACCAGGCGCTCACCTGCATCGGGATGGCGGTTGAGCACAACGTCCTCGACCTTCTCCCGCAGCACCGGGTCGAGGTCGTCATACACGCCGAGCTGGCCGGCGTTGACGATGCCCATGGTGAGGCCCGCCTTGATGGCGTGGTAGAGGAACACCGTATGGATGGCTTCGCGCACGGGCTCGTTGCCACGGAACGAGAAGCTCACGTTGGACACGCCGCCGCTGGTCTTGGCATGCGGCAGGTTCTGGTGAATCCAGCGCACGGCTTCGATGAAGTCGACGGCGTAGTTGTTGTGCTCTTCGATGCCGGTGGCGATGGCGAAGATGTTGGCGTCGAAGATGATGTCTTCCGGCGGGAAGCCGATACCCGTGAGCAGCTTGTAGGCGCGTTCGCAGATTTCGATCTTGCGTGCGTAGGTGTCGGCCTGACCTTTTTCGTCGAAGGCCATGACGACAGCAGCGGCGCCGTACTGCATGCACAGGCGTGCGTGATGCAGGAAGGCATCGACACCTTCCTTCATCGAGATGGAATTGACGATGCCCTTGCCCTGGATGCATTGCAGGCCGACCTCGATCACCTCCCACTTGGAGGAGTCGATCATGATCGGCACCTTGCTGATGTCCGGCTCGGAGGCGATGAGCTTGAGGAAGCGCTCCATCGCGGCCTTCGAATCCAGCATGGCTTCGTCCATGTTGATGTCGATGACTTGCGCGCCGTTCTCGACCTGCTGGCGTGCGACGGCGAGGGCGTCTTCGTAGCGGCCTTCGATGATCATGCGGGCGAAGGCCTTGGAGCCGGTGACGTTGTTGCGCTCGCCGACGTTGACGAAGAGGCTGTCCTTGCCGATGGTGAAGGGCTCGAGGCCCGACAGGCGCTGGCGCACTTCGATCTCGGGCAGCACGCGCGGCTTGATGCTGGAGACGACTTCAGCTACCGCCTTGATGTGCGCTGGCGTGGTGCCGCAGCAGCCGCCGACGATGTTGAGGAAGCCGGACGCGGCCCATTCCTTGATGTCGCCCGCAAGTTGCTCGGGCGTTTCGTCGTAGCCGGTGGGCGCCAGAGGATTCGGCAGGCCTGCGTTCGGGTGGGCCGAGATGTAGGTGCCGCTGATGCCGGAAATCTCGGCGACGTACTGGCGCAATTCTTTTGCACCGAGCGCGCAGTTGAGACCGAATGAAATCGGCTTGGCGTGCGCCAGCGAATTCCAGAATGCGGTGGCGGTCTGGCCCGACAGGGTGCGGCCCGAGGCGTCGGTGATGGTGCCGGAGATCATGATGGGCAGCGTGCGGCCGAGGTCGGCGAAGAGCTTCTGCACGGCATACACGGCGACCTTGGCGTTGAGCGTGTCGAACACGGTCTCGATCAGCAGCAGGTCGGCGCCGCCTTCCATGAGGCCCTTGGCGGACTGGTAGTAGTCGTCGGCCAGCGCTTCGAAGCTGATGTTGCGGAAGCCCGGGTCATTGACGTCGGGCGAGATCGACAGGGTGCGCGAGGTCGGGCCGATGACGCCGGCGCAGAAGCGCGGCTTGGCGGGATTCTGCGCGGTGTATTTGTCGCACAGCTGGCGCACGAGACGCGCGCCTTCGACGTTCAACTCGTAGGCAATGTCTTCGAGACCGTACTCGGCCTGCGACACGCGCGTGGCGTTGAAGGTGTTGGTCTCGATGATGTCGGCGCCCGCATCGAGGTACTGGCTGTGCACCTCGGCGATGACTGCAGGCTTGGTCAGCACCAGCAAGTCGTTATTGCCCTTGAGGTCGCGCGGGAAGTCTGCAAAGCGCGTGCCGCGGTAGTCCGCTTCGCCCAGCTTGTACTGCTGGATCATGGTGCCCATGCCGCCATCGAGGATGAGGATGCGGTCTTTGAGGAGGGCGGTGATTTCGGCTGTGCGGTCGGCTTGCATGGTTCTCTTTCGGTACGGGCGGGCGCCGCGACGTGGAGGGAGAGAACTGATCCGGGGTGGATCTGGGGTACCGGCTCACCATCCAGCGCGAACGCCTGAAGCGGTGAGCGCGGTTGAATCTGGCCGCCGGTTCAGGCACCTGGAACAGGCCTGCGGCGGGGTCCGAGCCTGGGATCTTGTCGTGGGACAGACCTCGCAGCGCTCCTCGGAGCCCCGCATTATAAATGGCGAGGGGGGTGATGACCAACGGGTGGTTGTTGCCTGGATGAGCGAAGCGCAATCCGGGGGCTGGTGCGTGATTCCTCGTGTCGGATTACGCCTTCGGCTTATCCAACCTACGTGTCGCGGGGTGTTTCAGTTGCCGAAACCCGCTGCGAGATTGCGCAACATGAGGCTGGCGACGCCTTGCGAGTTGTCGTCGTCGAACTGTCCGAGGTTGGCGAGGATGCTTTGCTGGTCTTCGCGTGACTTGTTCTGCGAGAGCTTGAACTTGGCGCTGGTCTCCAGGGGCTCCAGTGCGAAGCAGTGGATGGCTGGCAGGAGGCGCGCGCGTTGGGCCGCCGTCATGTGGCCGGGCTGGGTGGGGTCGTCGAAGGCTTGCGTGAGGCGGTCGAGCAGGGCCTGTGCAGCGTCGCCCTGCAGCACGTGCAGGCGGGCGCGGACGTGCACGGCCGTGTAGTTCCAGGTGGGGACCGAGGCTTCGGCATACCAGCTGGGGGAGACGTAGCAGTGCGGGCCCTGGAAGATCGCCAGGGCCTCGGCGCCTTCGCTGAGCGCCGCGCTGTGCGGGTTGGCCGTGGCGACGTGGCCCAGCAGCCAGCCGCGTTCATCTGCCACGAGTGGCACGTGGCTGACCAGGGGCTGGCCCGCGACCACGCTCATCAGGGTGGCGAAGGGGTAGGCGGCCGTGAGCTCGCGGATCAGGGCGGTGTCGGTCTCGATGAAGCGGGGCGGGGAATAGAGCATGGGGCGTGATCCGGCGATGCGTGGGCGGGAGGCAAGACGGGACGCGTCAGGATAACAAGACTCGCCGGGTTGCCCGGCTGGTGGGCAGAAGTGCGCCGCCGAGGCGGAAAATTTGTCTTGAAATCGTTTTCATGCGAGATTGGGAGGCTTGTTGGCAAGCACTTTCCGGGACTCCGGTCGCCGGTTGTGTCCGGGGCTTGCTCCTGTTCCTGATCTCGTCGGCCCCCGCATGTCACAGTCTCTCGCTTCGCGCCCGCAGCCACGCTTGTTCAGCGTGACCTGGCCCATTTTTGCCGAACAGTTCCTGAGCATGCTGGGCGGGGCCGTGCTGGTGTGGCGCGTCAGCCAGATCTCGGACGACACGGCGGCGGCCTTTGCGCTGGCCAACCAGATCTTCCTGACCTTCATGCTGCTGTTCCGCATCGTCAGCATCGGCGCCAGCGTGGTGGTCACGCAGTACCTCGGCGCGGGGGACAGGGTCGGGGCAGAGCGCATTGCGCGCGCGGCGTTGGCCGGCTGTGCCTGGACGGGTGTGCTCTGTGGTGTGGTGGTGATGCTCGGCGCGCAGCCGTTGCTGCGGCTCATGCACTTGCCGCCCAGCCTGGACCCCATCGCCATGCCCTACCTGATCGCGTTGGGGCTGGGTCTCGTATTCGACGCGCTCAACCTCGCGCTGAGCGCGGTGGCGCGCGCCTACGCCTATACGCGCTCGTCCCTGCTGATCAGCGTGATGGTGCTGGTCGTGCATCTGGGCCTGGGCTTGCTCTTGATGGCGGGCGTGGGGCCACTACCCGCGATGGGGGTGATGGGGCTGGGCATTGCGCTGATCCTCAGCCGCATCGTGGGCCTCGCCACCGGGCTCTACCTGTGGCGTGCGGTGCTGGAGATACGCCCGCGCCTGGCGGACATGTGGCACCTGCGTCGCCGTGAGCTGGGCGAGATGCTGCACATCGGCCTGCCGGCTGCGGCCGAGAACATCGCCTACCGCCTGAGCTTCATGATCATCCTGTCCTTCGTCGCGGCCATGGGGCCCGCGGCGCTGGCCACGCACAGCTACACTTTTCCCATCATGAGCTTCATCCTGCTGGCGGGGCTCACCATCGGCTTCGGTACCGAGATCATCGTCGGCCACCGCATCGGGGCGGGGCGTCTGCATGAAGCAGATCACCAGGTGCACGCGGCCATGCGCTGGGGGTTGGGCATCACGCTGGGGGTGGCCTTGCTGGCGGCGCTGGCGGGCAAACCCCTGCTGCGCCTGTTCACGCAGGACGAGCAGATCGTCGAGGCGGGCGCCCAGTTGCTGTGGCTATGCCTGCTGCTGGAGCCGGGGCGCACCTTCAACCTGGTGGTCATCAACGGGCTGCGCGCCACGGGCGACGCGCGCTTCCCGGTGCTGGCCGGCGTGGTGTCCATGTTCGTGGTGGCGGTGGGGCTGGCCTGGTGGCTGGGCGTGCATCTTGGCTGGGGCCTGCCGGGGGTGTGGCTGGCCTTTGCGGCGGACGAATGGATACGCGGCCTCAGCATGGCCGCGCGCTGGCACTGGCGCGGCTGGCTGGGCCATGCCCATGCAACGCGGCGCAGGGTGCGTGGGCCGTGGGGTGGACGCGCTCAGCGGACCTGAGGATGTGCGGGTTGCAATGGACGCAGCGCGTGAAGAACGCAGCGCCGCCCTGCGCGCGGCAACGGGTATCTACCTTTTCAGCTGATCTGACGCCAGAATATGTGACCGGTCATCAAGTCCGGCAGCTGCGTGTCGTAAGCGTCAGGGCGTGTCCGCTTTTCCCCGACCTGTGAACATGCGCTGGTAGCGCCCCCTCAAACCTGCCGGTTCGCCGGGCGGAGTGACATGAAGGCTGCAAACCCGTTCCTTGCTGCGCTGTCCTTGTTGGCCATCTTGCTGACAGCTGCGGCCATTTCATTGGGCTGGCACCTCTCGGTGGCGCTGATGGGTTTGCTGATCGCGGCGGCCTGGCCGGCCTGGATGCTGTTGTCGGGCGGTGGCGATATAGCCGCTGCGCGCTGGGGTGCGGATGATCGTTTCGGCACGCCGCAGGCCGAGACCGAACGCTGGCAGGCCTACATCCAGCAGATTCTCGATGCGAGCGCCGTGATGATCTACGTGCGCGATGCGGCGGGTGAATTCCGCTTCGTGAACGAAGAGTTCGCGAAAGATCGCGGGCGGACCTGTGCCGAGCTGGTCGGTACCTCGTACATGGTGACGCAGGATTCGCTCGACGAAGATGCGCGCGTGCTGGCCGGCGAGAACATCTACAAGGAAGAGTGGCGCGTGCATCCGCGCACGGGTGGCGAGGTCTGCCGCATCCATACCAAGCGCGCCGGGCGAGATGTGGACGGGCGTCCCGTGGTGATCGGCACCAGCCACGACATCACCGACCTGCGCCGCGCCCAGCGCAGCCTGCAGAGTGCGCTGGATCGCGAACGCGAGCGCGCCGACCGTATCCGTGCCTACACGCAACGCCTCATCGACGTGATGCCACACCCGGTCTACGTCAAGGACTCGAACAGCCGCTACCTGCTGGTGAATGACGCCTTTGTCGACGAGCGTGGTGTGCCGCGTGAATCCATCATCGGCGATTCGTCCATCCACCCCACCTCGGCCAAGCCGCTGAGTGAAGCCGTTGCCGATGTGATTGCGAAGTCCGTCGGCGCCGAGGATGCCGAGGTGCTGCAGGGACGTGTGGTGCTGAAGGAAGAGGTGCGGCCACATCCTGAAACGGGGGCCGAACTGTTCCGCATCATCTCCAAGCGCGCCTGTCTGGATGCCGAGGGCCGTCAGGTCATCGTGGGCGCGAATATCGACGTGACCTCATGGCGGCAGGCCGAGCGCCGCGCTGAGCAGGCGAGCCGCGCGAAGTCGCTGTTCCTCGCCAGCATGAGTCATGAGATCCGCACGCCGCTGAATGGTGTGATCGGCATGCTGCGCAAGGTGATGCGCAGCCCGACGCTGCCCGAGGGCGAGCGCAACAGCCTGGGCGTGGGCATGCGCAGCGCGGAGTCGCTGCTGGCAATCCTCAACGACATTCTCGACTTCTCGAAGATAGAGGCCGGCGAGCTGCGCCTGGAGAGCATCGACTTCGAGTTGCCGCTACTGGTGAAGGATTGCTGCCAGCCGTTTGCCGAGGCAGCTGGTGAGGGCAAGGTGTCATTCGAAGTGAGCATCGCACCGGGCGTGCCGGCCTGGGTGAAGGGGGATCCGACGCGGCTGCGGCAGTTGCTGCTCAACCTGGTCGGCAATGCCATGAAGTTCACCTTGCAGGGCAAGGTCGAGATCCGTGTGATGCCGCTGGCCTCGTTCGACGGGCATGCCTGGGTGCGCTTCGAGGTTGAGGACTCGGGCGTGGGCATCGCGACCAAGGCCATCCCGACGATCTTCCAGGTCTTCCAGCAGGCCGACAGTTCGACGACGCGTCGCTTCGGTGGCACGGGCCTGGGGCTGGCCATCTGCCAGCAGCTGGTGGGCGCGATGGGCGGTTCGATCTCGGTGCAGAGTGTGGAGGGCAGGGGCAGCACCTTCCGCTTCGACCTGCCGATGATGCCCGGAACGCCACAGACCCTTGCGGCGCCCGCCACGTTTGCGCAGTCGCATCGTTTGTCCATCCTGTGTGCCGAAGATGACGAGGTGAATCGCCTGATCATCGGCGACCTGCTGGAGGATCTGGGCCACACGGTAGAGATGGCGAGCGACGGCCTGCAGGCACTGCACGCACTGGCGCGCACCGACTTCGACATCGTGCTGATGGATGCGCGCATGCCCGTCATGGACGGTTACGACGCCACGCGGGCGATTCGCGCCGGTGGCCTGCCGGGGGCGCAGGTGTTGCGTCCGCAGGTGACGGTGGCGGCGCTGACGGCGAATGCCAGCGCGTCGGACCGCGAGAGCTGCATCGCGGCCGGCATGAACGAATTCCTCGTCAAACCGATCGAGGAGGCAGCCCTGCACCGCGTGCTGCAGACGACCATCGATCACTTGCTGGCCGACGGCCGGCCGCTGCAGCCCCTCGTGGCGCCCGCTCAGGTACCGCTGGCCTCGTGAATCGATTGCACGCGGCTGGTCTATAGCGCTCCGAATTTCTGTAACATCCCCTCGCGGGCTGTCGTCGCTGTACGAGCCTGAAGATCGCCGACAGGCGCAACCAATTTAGCGGAGGTGTTCATGAAGAAATCCATCGTTGCGCTGGCCCTGCTCAGCGTAGGTGTCGTGCAGGCTCAGGAACTGGTTGTGAAGATCGGCAGCTCGGCGCCGCTCACCGGCGCGCAAGCCCACCTTGGCAAGGACACCGAGAACGGCGTGCGCCTCGCCATCGAGGACTACAACAAGAAGGGCGTGACCATCGCAGGCAAGAAGGTCAAGTTCGAACTGGTCGGCGAAGACGACCAGGCGGACCCGAAGCAGGGCACGGCCGTGGCACAGCGCCTCGTCGATGCCGGCGTGAAGGCCGTCATCGGCCACATGAATTCGGGCACCACCATCCCCGCATCGCGCATCTACAACCAGGCTGGCCTGGTGATGATCTCCCCGTCGGCCACCAACCCCACGCTGACGCAACAGGGTTTCGAGAACGTCTTCCGCGTCATGGCGCATGACGGCAAGCAAGGCCCTGCCGCCGCCAAGTTCGCACTGACCAAGCTCGGCAAGAAGGTTGCCGTCATCGACGACCGCTCGGCCTACGGCCAGGGCCTCGCCGATGAATTCGAGAAGGCCGTCAAGGCCGGTGGCGGCGCGATTACTTCGCGTGAGTTCACCACCGACAAGGCCAATGACTTCATGACCATCCTGACCAAGGTGAAGTCGGCTTCGCCCGACGTGATCTTCTTCGGCGGCATGGACCCGCAGGGCGGCCCGATGGCCAAGCAGATCAAGCAGCTGGGCATCAAGGCCACCTTCCTGATGGGTGACGGCGGATGTACGCCCGAGCTGATCAAGCTGGCCGGCGATTCCATCACCGAAGGCAGCGCCTACTGCACGCAACCGGGCGTGCCGCTCGACTCCATGCCCGATGCCAAGTTCAAGGACCGCTTCAAGGCGCGCTTCAATGCCGAGGTGCAGGCTTACTCGCCGTACTCCTACGACGCCACGTCGACCGTCATCGAAGCGATGAAGGCCGCCGGCTCGGTGGAACCCGCCAAGTACCTGGCTTCGCTGAAGAAGGCTTCGCACAAGGGCGTGTCGGGCGTGATCAAGTTCGACGAGAAGGGCGACCTGAAAGACGGCGTCGTGACGGTCTACACCTTCAAGGCTGGCAAGTGGGTGCCCCTCAAGTAAGCTGAGGCTGCAGGCAAGAACGGAAATGGCGCGACCCTGGTCGCGCCATTTTTTTGAGGGCAGTCAATCCGGCCGCAGGGCGAACTGACATTGTGCTGGCCTGCTTATTGCGAGAAAAAATCCATGGAAACCCTTCTGCAGCAGATCATCAACGGCCTGGTCGTCGGCAGCATGTACGCCCTCGTGGCCTTGGGCTACACGATGGTGTACGGCATCCTGGGCCTGATCAATTTTGCGCACGGTGATGTGCTGATGGTGGGCGCGCTGGTGGCGCTGCAGGCCATCCTCTTCGCGCAGAAGATGTGGCCCACGCTGGGGCCGCTGCCCTTGCTGGCTTTCGGCCTGCTGGTGGCCGTGCCGGTGTCGATGGGGGTTGGCTACATCATGGAGCGCGTGGCCTATCGCCGCCTGCGCAATGCACCAAGGCTGGCACCGCTGATCACGGCCATCGGTCTCTCCTTCCTGCTGCAGACCCTGGCCATGATCATCTGGGGTCGCAACTACTACAGCTTCCCGCAACTGATCTCCACCACACCCATGCAGCCCATCGAAGGCGTGTTCATCTCGCCGGTGCAGATCATCATCATCATCGGTTCGGCCGTGCTGATGCTGGGCCTGACCCTGCTGGTGAACAAGACGCGCATCGGCCGCGCCATGCGCGCGACGGCCGAGAATCACCGCATTGCGGCGCTGATGGGGGTGAATGCAAACGGCATCATCGCGCTGACCTTCATCCTTGGCTCCGGCCTTGCTGCCGTAGCAGGCGTGATGATTGCCTCGAACTACGGCATCGCCCACAGCACCATGGGCACCATCCCCGGCCTCAAGGCCTTCACGGCGGCCGTGCTCGGCGGCATCGGCAACCTGCCGGGGGCCATGGTCGGCGGCATCGTGCTGGGCCTCATCGAGTCGATTGGTGCGGGCTACATCGAGCACGCCAGCTTCGGCTTCCTCAACTCCAGTTACCAGGACATCTTCGCTTTCCTGATCCTCGGTGCGGTGCTGATCTTCAGACCAACCGGGCTCTTGGGGGAACGGGTGGCTGACCGCGCATGAAAGACATCACCGACCTCATCCCCTGGCTGGGCAAGCATCACCCGGTTGCCGCAAAGCGGCTGGTGCTGGCGCTGATCTTCGCTGCGCCCTTCCTGCTCATGCTGATCGGCCCGGCCTGGGTGCGCATCGTCAACATGGCCTTGCTCTACGTGCTGCTGGCCGTCGGCCTCAACCTGGTGGTGGGTTTCGCCGGCTTGCTCGACCTCGGTTACATCGCGTTCTATGCGGTGGGTGCCTATACGTGGGCCTTCCTCGCCAGTCCGCACTTCGGCGTGCACCTGCCGTTCTGGATCGTGCTGCCGCTGGGTGCCGCCTTCGCGGCTGTGGCCGGCATCATCCTCGGCTTCCCGGTCTTGCGTCTGCGCGGTGACTACCTCGCCATCGTCACGCTGGGCTTCGGCGAGATCGTGCGCATCTTCATGAACAACCTGAACTACCCGATCAACATCACCAATGGGCCGCAGGGCATCAACATGCTCGACTCGCTCAACTTCTTCGGCTGGGACATCTCGAAGCGTGTGACCCTTGCCGAGGACTGGGTGATCAATCCGCTGATCTTTCACTTCTACGCCTTCCTCGCCTTCGTCTGGCTGTCGGTGATCCTTGTGCGGCGCCTGCAGGTGTCGCGCGTCGGGCGGGCCTGGGCGGCGATACGCGATGACGACCTTGCGGCCAAGGCGGTGGGCATCAACCTGCGCAACTACAAGCTGCTGGCTTTTGCGATGGGGGCGACTTTCGGTGGTGTGGCTGGGGGGCTGTTCGGCGCCTTCCAGGGCTTCGTGAGTCCCGAGAGTTTCTCGCTGATGGAGTCCATCACCGTGCTGGCCATGGTGGTGTTCGGTGGCATGGGTAACATCGCCGGTGTCATCGTTGGCGCGCTGATCCTCGCCTGGCTGCCTGAAGCGCTGCGCAGCTATGCGATTCCCATGCAGCAGGCCCTGTTCGGCAAGACCATTCTCGATCCCGAAATCCTGCGCATGCTGGTACATGCGCTGGCCCTGATCTTCATGATGCTGCTGCGGCCCGTTGGCCTGATCCCGGCGCACTCGCGTTACTCGAAGCCGGAGCTGATCAAACAGGATGCGATGAACAAGGGGACGGTGGCATGAGTCTTCTGCTCGAAGCCCGCAACATCAGCAAACGTTTCGGCGGCGTGCAGGCGCTGCAGGACGTGTCGCTGTCGATCCGCGAGGGCGAGATCTACGGCCTCATCGGCCCCAACGGTGCCGGCAAGACAACTTTCTTTAATGTGCTCAGCGGTGCCTACACCGCCGACACTGGCGAGTTCCTGTTCGCCGGTTCCGCCTTGCCTGCCGGCACACCGCACGAAGTGGTGCAGCGGGGTATTGCGCGCACCTTCCAGAACATCCGCCTGTTCCGCGACCTGACGGCGCTGGAGAACGTGATGGTCGGCCAGCATGCCCGCACGCATGCCGGCTTATTTGGTGTGCTGTTCCAGACGCGCAAGGTGCGCGACGAAGAGCGCGCCACGACGCAGCATGCGCTGGAGTGGCTGCGCTACGTCGGCATCGAGCGTTTCGCCGATACGGTGTCGAAGAACCTGTCTTACGGCGACCAGCGTCGATTGGAGATTGCTCGTGCGCTGGCGACTGGCCCCAAGCTGCTGGCGCTCGACGAGCCGGCTGCCGGCATGAATGCCACCGAGACGGCGCAGCTCCGCACGCTGATCGAGAAGATCCGTGGCGATGGCGTGAGCGTGATGCTCATCGAGCATGACGTGAAGCTCGTCATGGGGCTCTGCGATCGCGTCGCGGTGCTGAACTTCGGCCAGAAGATTGCCGAGGATGTGCCCGCAACCGTGCAGCGCGATACCGTCGTGCAAGAGGCGTATCTGGGGAGCTCGCACCATGCCCATTGAGTCGCGCACGCCCATCCTGCAGCTCTCCGGCCTGCGCGTGTCCTACGGCCAGATCAACGCCGTCAAAGGCATCGATCTCGCCATTGAACCCGGCGAACTGGTCTCGCTGATCGGTGCCAACGGTGCCGGCAAGACCACCACGCTGAACGCCATTGCCGGCGTGCTGCCCATCGCCGGTGGCGAGCTGAGCTATGCCGGTGAGCATATCGAGACGCTGCCCGCGCATCTGCGTCTGCGGCGAGGCCTCGCACTGGTACCGGAGGGGCGCGGCATCTTCACGCGCCTCACCGTCGAAGAGAATCTGCAGATGGGCGCTTACACACGTCGTGACAAGGCTGGCGTCGAGGCCGACATGCAACGCATTTTCGAACTGCTACCACGCGTGAAGGAACGCCTGTTCCAGGTCGCCGGCACCTTGTCCGGCGGCGAGCAGCAGATGCTCGCCATCGGCCGTGCGCTGCTGTCGCGCCCGAAGCTGCTGCTACTCGACGAGCCCTCGATGGGCCTTGCGCCGCTGTTCGTTGAGAAGATCTTCGAGGTCGTGCAGTCCATCGTGAAGGAAGGTGTGGCTGTGCTGCTGGTCGAGCAAAACGCCAACCTCGCGCTGCAGTTTGCGCAGCGTGCCTGCGTGATGGAGGGTGGGCTGATCACCCTGCGTGGTACGGGGCAGGAGCTGCTGCACGATCCGAAGGTGCGCAGTGCGTACCTGGGTGAATAGCGTACGTGGGCTGAGTGCGACCTAGAGCAGTGTCGCGAGCATTACAGGCGCTTGGGGACAAGCCTGAATTCGTGCGGAAACAGGTACAAGCCACAAAACATGCAGCCCTCCGGTTCTTGGACGCATATGGTCAGGCTGACTTGTGTGTCGCCATTGACGAACTCGTCAATCTCATAGCTGTTCCCAAGCATCGCCATGACATGAGGCTTTTCATCTTCGGCAAGTATTTTTTGAATACTGTCCCTGATGGCGAGAACAGTAATCGTATCTCCAACACTCACTTCATTTCCGTCGATATCGATCATCTCATGGCGCCCATCGTCACATCGGCGCCGAGCCGGAATTCGCCGCGCGCCGCATGGCCTCGTGGATCTCGCGCTGTCAACGCTCCATCTCCTGACGCAGCTCGCGGCGCACCTTGGCGGAAGCATGCCGGCGCAGTTCGTCAGGCGTTTGCGGTTCCAGCGGCGGCACCTTCTTGCCCTTGCCGTTCTCGTCCACCGCCACCATCGTGAAGAAGCAGCTGTTGGCGTGGCGCACGCTGCGGTTCTGGATGTTTTCGGTGACGACCTTGACGCCGATTTCCATCGAGGTGGTGCCGGTGAAATTGACCGAGGCGAGGAAGGTGACGAGTTCGCCGACGTGGATGGGCTGGCGGAACGTGACCTGGTCGACCGACATGGTGACGACGTAGCCGCCGGCGTAGCGGCTGGCGCAGGCATAGGCGACCTGGTCGAGCAGTTTGAGCACGGCGCCGCCGTGCACGTTGCCCGAAAAGTTGGCCATGTCGGGTGTCATCAACACCGTCATGGTGAGCTGATGCGAGGGCTGGGTATCGGCTTCCATCAATGCGTGCTCAGGACTGCTTCTTGACCGGGCGCTTCCAGCCCGGGATGGTGTTCTGGCGTGTGCGCGACAGCGTCAGCTCGCCGGCCGGTGCGTTGGCGGTGAGCGTGGTGCCGGCGGCGATGGTGGCGCCCTTGCCGACGGTAACCGGCGCGATCAGCTGCGTGTCGGAGCCGATGAAGGCGTCATCTTCGATGGTGGTGCGGAACTTGTTGGCGCCGTCGTAGTTGGCGGTGATGACGCCCGCGCCGATGTTCACCTTGCTGCCCACGTCGGCGTCACCGACATAGGCGAGGTGGCCGGCCTTGCTGCCAGCGGCGATCTGGCTGTTCTTCACTTCGACGAAGTTGCCGATGTGCACGTCTTCGCCCAGCTTCGTGCCGGGGCGGATGCGCGCGAAGGGGCCAATGGTGCAATCGACGCCGATGTCGGCATTCTCGATGTGGCAGAACGGCGAGAGCTCGGTGCCGGCGGCAACGGTGACGTTCTTGAGCATGCAGTTCGCGCCGATCTTCACGCCTTCGCCCAGCGTGACCTTGCCTTCGAAGACGCAGCCGACGTCGATCTGCACATCGGGTTCGCAGACCAGTTCGCCGCGCACGTCGATGCGTGCGGGGTCGATGAGGGTGGCGCCGTTCTCCATCAGCGTATTGGCGATGTTGCGCTGGTGGATGCGTTCGAGTTCGGCGAGCTGCAGTTTGTTGTTGACACCCAGCGTCTCCCACACGGCGGCGGGCTGGCGCGCGGCGACTTCGACGCCATCGGTCACAGCCATGGCGATGATGTCGGTGAGGTAGTACTCGCCTTGTGCGTTGTTGTTCGACAGGCGCGACAGCCAGTCGCGCAGCTTGGCAACGGGCACGCAGAGGATGCCGGTATTCACTTCCTGCACGCGGCGTTGCTCGGGCGAGGCGTCTTTCTCTTCGACGATGCTTTGCACGCTGCCGTCGGCGCCACGGATGATGCGGCCGTAGCCCTTGGGGTCGTCCATGTTCACGGTCAGCAGGGCGACGCGTTCGCCGGCGCTGGTGGTCACGAGGTCTTGCAGCGTTTCGACGCGGGTGAGGGGCACGTCGCCGTAGAGGATCAGCGCGGCGCCGTCGTTGCCGATGGCGGGCATGGCTTGCTGCACGGCATGGCCGGTGCCGAGCTGCTGCGCCTGTTCTGCCCAGGCGAGGTCGGCGTCGGTGATGGCGGCGCGTACCTGGTCGCCACCGTGGCCGTAAACCACGCAGATCTTCTGCGGCGCGAGCTGACGGGCGGTGTCGATGACATGGCGCAGCATGGCCTTGGCGGCGATGGGCTGGAGTACCTTGGGCAGGCGCGAACGCATGCGCTTGCCCTGGCCGGCGGCGAGGATGATGACTTGCATGGAAGTCCTTCGGAAAAGGGTTAAAAAGCCCGCTGGGCCTGAATTCCAGGGCGATTCTAGCATTCAGGTCCGGGCCTCCCCGTGCCGGGAGCTGGCGGCACAGGAATGTTCGGCGGGCTTGATCGGCGTCATGAAAAACCTGTCATCCGATAGCTAAGATGTATCAACACTCGGGAGAACCCTGATGAGTACGGAAGCTGACGGACAGGCCGCAATGCTGGAGAACATCACCTTTGACGAGATCAAGGTCGGTGATTCGGCACGCCTGACGCGCACCGTGCAGCGCGAGGACATCCAGCTCTTCGCAGTGGTGTCGGGGGACGTCAATCCCTCGCACCTTGACGATGACTGGGCGCGAGACAACGCGTTCGGCGAGATCGTGGCGCACGGCATGTTGTCGGGGGCCTTGATCTCCGCGCTGCTGGGCAACGAGTTCCCGGGGCCCGGCACCGTGTATGTGAGCCAGAACCTCGATTTCGAGACGGGTGTGAAGGTGGGTGACACGCTGACGGTGACGCTCACCTGTCTGAAGAAGCTGCCGGCCAACAAGCACCTGCGCATTGGCTGCGTGGTGAACAATCAGCAAGGCAGCGTGGTGGCGCAGGGTGAGGCCGTGGTGGCGGCGCCGACCGAGAAGGTGCGGCGGCCGCGTGCCAGCCTGCCCGAGGTGATGGTGACTGATCGCCAGCGGCGTTACGAGAAGGTCATTGCCGCTGCCGAAGGCTTGCCAGCTGTGCGTGTGGCGGTGGCGCATCCCTGCGACGAAGAGTCGCTCAAGGGCGCCCTGCTGGCGCGCGACGAAGGGCTCATCGTGCCGGTGCTGGTGGGGCCCGAAGCGCGCATCCGCAAGCTCGCCGAGCTGTTGGGCTGCAGCCTCGAGGGGTGCGAGCTGGTGGCGACCGAGCACTCCACCGAATCGGCCGAACGTGCGGTTGCGCTGGCACGTGCAGGGCAGGTCGATGCCTTGATGAAAGGCAGCCTGCACACTGACGAGTTCATGGCAGCCGTGGTGGATCGCGATAAGGGCATCCGCACCGGGCGCCGCATCAGCCACGTGTATGTGGCCGACGTGCCGCGTTATCCGCGCACCCTGCTGGTGACGGACGCGGCAATCAACATTCAGCCCGATCTGGAGACCAGGGTCTCGATCGTGCAGAACGCCATCGATCTGGCGCAGGCCATCGGTATCGCGACGCCGCGTGTAGCCATCCTGTCGGCTGTCGAGACGATCAACGCCAAGATCCCTTCTACGCTGGATGCGGCGGCACTATGCAAGATGGCTGATCGCGGGCAGATCAAGGGCGCCTTGCTCGATGGCCCGCTGGCTTTCGACAACGCGATCTCGGAGTTCGCGGCGCGCACCAAGGGCATCGAATCGCAAGTGGCGGGGCGCGCTGACATTCTGGTGGTGCCCGATCTGGAATCGGGCAACATGCTGGGCAAGCAGCTGGAATACTTTGCCGGCGCCTTGATGGCCGGCGTGGTGCTCGGTGCGCGCGTGCCCATCGTGCTGACCAGCCGGGCGGATCGTGCCGAGGCGCGTTCGGCGTCCTGTGCCATCGTCAAACGACTGGTGGCGAAGAAGGGCGAGGTTTCACATTGATTCAGGTTCTTGAGCAGCGGCTTGCCAGATCAGGCGTTGGCCGGTGCATTTATGCGGGGGTTTCATGAAAGCGTTGCTGGTGGTGAATGCGGGTTCTTCGAGCCTGAAGTTTGCGTTGTTCGGTCTGCCGCTCGTGGAGGGTGCGCAGTCGCTGTTCCGTGGCCAGATCGACGGCATCGGCGCCGATGCGCAGTTCAAGCTGCGCGATGCGAACGATGCGGTTTGCCTTGATCAGCGCATCACGGCGCCAGCGGGTTCAAGCCTTGAAGAGCAGCACCAGATCTCGCTTGATGCGGTGCTGGGCTGGCTGGGTACGCAGGACATCGAGCTGGTCGGGGTGGGCCACCGTGTCGTGCATGGCGGCTCGGAATTCTCGGCGCCCGTGCGCCTGGATGCCGAAGTGTTGGGCAAGCTGGATGCGTTGTGTCCGCTCGCGCCGCTGCACCAGTCGCACAACCTGCGGCCTGTGAAAGCGCTGATGAAGCGCTTCCCGACGTTGCCGCAGGTGGCTTGTTTCGACACGGCCTTCCACCGCACGCAGAGCCCGCTGGCCGAAGCCTTCGCGATTCCGCGCGCGATCTCGGCTGAAGGCGTGAAGCGCTATGGTTTTCATGGCTCGTCGTATGAATACGTGTCGCGCGAAATGCCCAAGCTGCTGGGTGACAAGGCCAGGGGCGCGGTCGTCATCGCCCACCTCGGCAACGGTGCTTCCATGGCAGCGCTGCGTGATGGCAAGAGCATCGGCACGACCATGGGCTTCACCGCGGTCGACGGTTTGATGATGGGGACGCGCACCGGTGCGGTCGATCCCGGTGTGCTTCTCTACCTCATCGATCAGCATGGCTACGACAGCAAGAAGCTGACGAACTTCCTCTACAAGGAGTCGGGCCTGCTGGGCGTCTCCGGCATCAGCCAGGACATGCGCACGCTGGAGGCCAGCGATGCACCTGAAGCCAGAGAGGCCATCGAGTTGTTCTGCTATCGCGCGGCACGCGAGATCGGCAGCCTGGCCGTCGCGGCTGGCGGGCTGGATGCGGTGGTGTTCACGGGCGGCATCGGCGAGAACGCCTGCAATGTGCGTGCGCGCATCCTCGGCTACCTCGCCTGGATGGGGCTGGAGCTGGATGCTGAAGCGAACGGCCAGCGCGGCAAGGCCATGCTGATCAGCAAGCCCGGCAGCCGCGTGCTGGCGGCTGTGTTGCCGACCAACGAGGAGTGGATGATTGCGCACCACACGACGCGGGTTGTGAGCGTCTGAGTGCTGGGCGCGGACAACAAAAAAGGACAGCCAGGGCTGTCCTTTTTTGTTGCTGCGTTGCTTGCCAGATAAGGCGGATCAGGCCGCGCGGCGACGACGCGAAGCGGCCAGACCGGTGAGGCCCAGTGCGGCCAGTGCGAGGCCAGCCGGCTCGGGGATTTCGCTGGTCTGGTCGAGCACCAGGTCGCCGACGATGATGGCGGACGAGTCCCAGTTGTAACCGGTGATCGTGAAGCTCAGCACGTCGCCAGCGCTGACGCCGGCGAAGGTGTAGCTGCCACCCACGTTGAAACCGCCGCTGACGCCGCTGTTCGGCAGCAGGGCCGTGCTCGGGCCGTTTGTTTGCGATGCGGTCAGGCTGGCTTGCGCCATGTACCACGAGTGGAAGCCACTGAAGATGTAGTCAATGGCGTAGTCACCGGCGCTGTCGGCGACACCGCTGACGGTCCAGACGCGGGTGACGCCGTATCCCGGCTGGTCGTAATGCATGCTCCAGGTGTCGGCATCGACTTGGGTGGCGCTGGTCGTGCCCGGACCGGAGATGCTCCAGTTGATCGCGGTGGCTTGTGCGGGGGCGGCGAGCAGAGCTCCGGCTACGAGCAGTGCGGTCGCTGCGAGCTTCGGCATCTTGTACATGTTGTTCATCCCTTTGTGAGTTGGTAACGGTCCAGGTCGTGGTGCTGAACCTGCAGCTATCTCAGCAAAGAGGGTGCCAGCTCTAAAATTCGTTAAAAATCAATTGATTAAACAACATTCCTGCTTCAGGGCAGGAGGTGTGTAAGAAATCAATCAACTCTGTGTATTTTGATAGCGTTAATTAATTCACGCTTCGGGCGGCGGATTTTCAGTAAGTGATTTCGAATCAAATACTTAAACCGTATTTGCAACTGTAAAAATTGACGACATTGTCAAATGTGACAAATTTCACTGTTTGTAGCGCGTCGGATCGGACAAACCCGCGTCCGCAAAGCCGGCGCTGCGCAAGCGGCAGGCATCGCACTTGCCGCAGGCGCGGCCATCGTCGTCGGCCTGGTAGCACGAGACCGTCATGCCGTAGTCCACGCCCAGCTGGCTGCCGAGCTGGATGATGCCGGCCTTGCTGAGCGAGATCAGCGGGGCGTGCACCTGCAGGGGCAGGCCTTCGACGCCGACCTTGGTGGCGAGCTGGGCCAGCTTCTCGAAGGCAGCGACGAATTCTGGCCGGCAGTCGGGGTAGCCGGAGTAATCGACGGCATTCACGCCGACGTAGATGTGCTGCGCTTGCAGCACCTCGGCCCAACCCAGCGCCAGCGACAGCATGACGGTGTTGCGTGCCGGCACGTAGGTGACGGGGATGCCGGGCTGCACGCCATCGATAGGCACGGCGATGCTGGCATCGGTGAGGGCCGAGCCACCGAACTGGCCGAGGTCGACGTGGGCGACGCGATGCTCGCGTGCGCCCAGCGCGGCGGCGATGCGTTCGGCGGCCTGCAGCTCGGCAGCGTGGCGCTGGCCGTAGGCGACGGACAGGGCATAGGTCTCGTAACCGGCATCGCGGGCAATGGCGAGGCAGGTCGCGGAGTCGAGGCCGCCGGAGAGCAGGACGACGGCGCGTTCAGGTCTTGAAGTAGTCATGTTGCGGAGTTTTGGCTGCAGAAACAGGGCAATTATCGCCGAAGCGCTCACTGATCTGTCTCAAATCGCTGTTGTGCCCGGCGCGCAGAATGGCTGCGTGGCTCCCGGGCTCATCCCGAATGAGCCGACCGGACACCGACAAGGAGGGTCAGATGGAAGCGCAAGAGCTGCTGGAGGACATGCATCGTCGTTGCGACGATTTGCTGATGAGCCTGGATAGCTTCGTGCAACGCGAGGCCTGGCGCGAGGCGGAGACCACGTATGGTCGTCTGCGTACGTCGATGCGGGCGCACTTCGAAGCCGAGGAGGAAGAGTTGTTCCCGGCCTTCGAGCGACAGGCCTTCGTCAATGCGACCTCGACTGCCATCATGCGCCGCGAGCATCAGCGCATGAGCGCGATGATGGATCACATGGGCGGCGCCATCGCGGTGTGCGACGTGGTGAGCTATCTCAACGAGTCGGTGCGGCTGCGCAGCCTGCTGACGCAGCACGCACGCAAGGAAGACTTCCTGATGGACGCTGTTTTCGGTGCCGGTTCGCGGGTGTCAGATCGACATCTCGCCTGAGATGTAGCTGGAGAGCTGCTCGATGGTCTTGCGCTGCTCTTCCATGACGGCCTTGACCGCGTCGCCGATGGTGACAATGCCGACGAGCTTGCCGCGTTCGACCACCGGCAGGTGACGGAAGCGGTTCTCGGTCATGATGCTCATGACATCATCGACGTTCTGGCTGGGCGAGATGGTGAGCAGGTTCTGCGTCATCACGTCACCGATCTTGAGGTCACGCGAAGACTTGCCGCGCAGCGCGACTTTGCGCGCGTAGTCACGCTCGGTGAAGATGCCGACGAGGCGTTCGGATTCGAGGACCAGGACAGCACTGATGTCGGCCTTGGCCATGAGCTCCAGTGCTTCGTAGACGGTAGTCGCAGGCGTGACACCGAGAATTTCCGCCGACTTGCCGGCGAGGATTTCCTTGACGGTCGTGCTCATGGTTTCGCTCCGTGGGACGGTAAGCCAGTGTGGCGACTGTGCAAGCCGAGCGCAAGTGGGAATAGCCATATGACGGGCATGTGGCAGGTGCGGTTCGGGGGAGAGCGTTTACCGCAAAGCTCCGTCAGAACGGACAGCAGCGTTTCGATGAAGTGAGATCCGTCGCGGCCAGGTGCACCGGGGGCGCCAAGGTTTTGTTGCAGCCCTTTCAAGCCACCCCCAGAGGTCGTGGCGCTCAGTACGACTCGCTGTCGTTGGGGGTCATCAAGGTTTTTCCGCAGAGCCGCCTCAAGGAAAAACCGCAACCCCCTCGGGGGGGTGACGGCTACCGCAGTGTGCCGTCACCGGGGGCTCACAAATCTCACCCCCAGCGAATGCGCCCCATGTCGCGGCGGTCGCGCTTGGTGGGGCGGCCACGGCCGCGCAGGTCGTCGGCGGGCTCGTGCTGCAGGCGGCGTTGTTCGCGTTTGGCTTCGCGCGCGGCGACGCTGTCCGGCGTTTCTTCGTAGAGCGTACGCGCCACGGTGGCGGGGCCGCGCTTTTCGGCGAGAGCGAGGACGATCAGTTCCCAGCGCTGATCGCCGAGCACCAGCTCGATACGGTCGCCGGGTTTGACGTTGCGCGAAGGTTTGACGGGCAGGTTGTTGAGTTTGACGTGACCGCCGTCGATGGCATCGGTGGCGAGGGTGCGCGTCTTGAAGAAGCGCGCGGCCCACAGCCACTTGTCGATGCGTACGCCTTCGTGGTCTTGCATGGTGCGTCAGGCGGGCAGGATGGATTCGAGGGCGTAGAGGCTCTCGATGCTTTCGCGTTGACGCACGAGGTGCATGGCCTCGCCATCGACCAGCACTTCGGCGCAGCGGCCGCGCGTGTTGTAGTTCGAACTCATGGCCATGCCGTAGGCACCGGCCGAGAGGATGGCGATGCTGTCGCCTTCAGCCAGGGACAAGGCGCGGTCGTGGCCGAGGAAGTCGCCGCTTTCGCAGATGGGGCCGACGATTTCATAGGACACGGGCGGCGTGCTGCGCGGGGTGACGGCGAGCATCTCGTGGAAAGCGTCGTAGAGCGCCGGGCGGGCAAGGTCGTTCATGGCGGCATCGACGATGGCGAAGCTCTTCGTCGCACCGGGCTTGAGGTACTCGACACTTGTCAGCAGCAGGCCGGCGTTGCCGACCAGCGAACGGCCGGGTTCGAAGTGCAGCTGTTCCTTGCGGCCTTCCATGGCGCGCAGCAGGGGGGCGAGATATTCCGCGCCGCTGGGCGGCACTTCGTCCTTGTAGCGGATGCCGAGACCGCCGCCGAGGTCGATGTGGTCGAGCGCGATGCCTTCGCGTTCGAGCTGTTCAACGAGTTCGCGCACCTTGCCAGCCGCTTCAGCCATCGGCGCGGGGTCGAGCATCTGCGAGCCAATGTGGCAGGCGACGCCGCTGATCCGCAGGTGCTTCGAGGCTGCGGCCTTGCGGTAGAGGGCGAGGGCGTCTTCGAAGGCGACGCCGAACTTGTTGTCGCGCAGGCCGGTGGAAATGTAGGGGTGGGTCTTGGGATCGACAGCCGGGTTCACGCGGATGGCGATGGGCGCGACGAAGCCCAGCTCGCTGGCGACGGATTCGAGGCGGTCGAGCTCGGGCGTGGATTCCACGTTGAAGCAGTGGATGCCGGCGCGCAGGGCTGGCGCCATTTCCGCACGGCTCTTGCCGACGCCGGAGAAGATGACCTTGTCGGCAGAGCCGCCAGCCGCCAGCACGCGCGACAGTTCGCCGCCCGAGACGATGTCGAAACCGGCGCCGAGGCGTGCGAACAGGTTGAGGATGGCGAGGTTGCTATTGGCTTTGACGGCATAGCAGACCAGGGCGTTGCGGCCGGCGAGGGCGGCATTCCAGTTTTGCCAGGCGGCCGTCAGAGCGGCGCGCGAGTAGACGAAGGTGGGCGTGCCGAAGCGTGTCGCAATGTCGACAAGGGCGACCGATTCGAGCGTGAGGCCCTTGTCGGTGTAGTGCAGACCGGGAACAGGAAAAGTCATTTCGATGCAGGCGCCGCGCGGGGCGCGGACTGATTGGTTGCGTTGGCGGGGGCGCTGGACGAGGGCTTGCTATTATCGGGCGCGGCTTTTGCTGATTCAGGCTGCGGCAGGGGTTGGGGCAGGTAGAGCCCGCCCTTGATGCCGCAGGCGGTCAGCGCACCGGCCAGAACAATGGATAGCAGGACTGGGGCCGTGATCAGGCGCATGTCAGATCGTCTCAGTGCAAAGCGTGAATGGTAACAAGGAGTCAGGGCCCCATGGACGAGAAGACTTTTCTGGATCTGGCCGACGCCCAGATGGCGAAGCTGGAGCAGGTCATAGAACAGGCGGCGGATGACGCCGACCTAGACCTCGACATCGAGGCGCGTCCGGGCGGCATCCTCGAACTGTCATTCCCGAACGGCAGCAAGATGGTCATCAACCGCCATGCCGCCGCCCGCGAGATCTGGGTGGCCGCGAAATCAGGCGGTTTTCACTACCGGCCCGAGGGCGGGCAGTGGCTCAACACGCGTGATGGCGAAGAGCTGCACGCCGCATTGAGCCGTCTGCTGAGCGAGCAGGCTGGTCAGCCGCTCGCCATCTGATCATTCCTTTGCCGGTTCGCTCGCTGCGGCGGGCTCGCTGGGCATGTTCTCTTCGTAGATGAGGTCGTCTTCGCCCTTGTCGGTCTTCACGCGCAGCAGGCCGCCCGGCACCGGCATCGGGGTGTCCGGTACGCCCTTGAGCGCCTGCTCCATGTAGCCGATCCAGATCGGCAAGGCGAGCACGCCGCCTGTCTCGCCCGAGCCCAGCTTCTTGGGCTGGTCGTGGCCAACCCAGGCGACGCCGACGAGGCCGGGGTTGTAACCGCTGAACCAGGCATCCACGTAGTCGTTGGTCGTGCCGGTCTTGCCGGCGAGGTCGCTGCGGCCCAGTGACATGGCCTTGCCGGCGGTGCCGCGGCGTACGACCTCCTGCATCATGGTGTGCATCAGATAGACGTTGCGCGAGTCGAGCACTTTTTCGGCTTGCTGGCCAGCCACCGGCGGCGTGACGCGGGCGACGACTCGGTTGTTCTCGTCGCGGATCTCGCTGACGATGTAGGGCTGAATGCGATAGCCACCGTTGGCGAAGATGGCGTATGCCGATGCCATCTGCCAGGGCGTGACGGCACCGGAGCCCAGGGCCAGGGTGAGGTAGGGCGGGTTCTTGTCGGCGTCGAAGCCGAAGCGCGAAGTGACGTAGTCCTGTCCGTATGCCGGACCGATGGCCTGCAGCAGGCGGATGGCGACCGAGTTTTTCGACTTGGCGAGTGCGGTGCGCAGGCTCATCGGGCCTTCGTACTTGCCGTCGTAGTTGCCCGGTGACCAGGCCTGGCTACCGGTTTCGGCCGCCGTGAAGTTGAGCGGACCGTCTTCGAAGATGCTGCCCGGCGTGTAGCCCTTTTCCATGGCGGCCGAGAAGATGAAAGGCTTGAAGCTGGAGCCAGGCTGGCGCCAAGCCTGCGTGACGTGGTTGAACTTGTTGCGGTTGAAGTCGAAGCCACCCACCAGCGCACGGATGGCGCCATTGGCCGGATCCAGCGACACGAACGCGGCTTCCACTTCCGGCGGCTGGGTGATCGCCCAGCCCTTGGCGGTCTTGACGACGCGGATCAGGGCGCCACGCCGCACCTGCTTCTGCTGAGGGGCATTGCTGGCCAGCATGGCGGCTGCGTACTTCAGGCTGTCGCCGGTCACGTCTTCCACTTCGCCGCCGCGCAGGTAGACGCGGACGCGCTTGGCCGAGGCTTCGAGGACCAGCGCAGCGCGGATTTCGTCCTGGTCGGGGACGTCTTCCAGCAGTTCTTCGAGCTGTTCGTCTTCTTCGCTCTTCACTCCAGCGAGGTTGAATTGCGCTTCGGCACCGCGATAGCCATGGCGGCGCTCGTAGTCGAGCAGGCCGCGACGCAGCGAGCGATAAGCCGCCTGCTGGTCGTTCTTCATGACCGTGGTGATGACCTTGATGCCACGCGTGTAGGCGTCTTCCTTGAACTGCTCGTAGGCCATCTGTCGGGCCATTTCGGCCACGTATTCGGCGTGCAGCGAGATCAGCGGTTGCACCGAGGGGTGAGACTTGCTGATGGCGAGCTTGACGGGCTCGGCGACGGCTTTTTCGTGGGCGGCTTCGTCGATGTAGCCCAGCTCGGTCATGCGGCGCAGGACGTATTGCTGGCGCTGTTTGGCGCGCGGCGGATTGACGACCGGGTTGTAGGTCGAGGGGGCCTTGGGCAGGCCGGCGAGCATCGCGCATTCGCCCACGGTCAAGTTGGCCAGCTCCTTGCCGTAGTAGATCTGCGCAGCGGCAGCGAAGCCGTAGGCGCGCTGTCCGAGGTATATCTGGTTGAGATAAACCTCAAGAATCTGGTCCTTTGTCAGGTTTTTTTCGATCTTGATCGACAGCAGGATCTCGTAGAGTTTGCGTGTGATGGTCTTTTCGCGACTGAGGTAGAAGTTCCGCGCGACCTGCATGGTGATGGTGCTGCCGCCCTGCCGACGAGCGCCGCCCAGCAGGTTCAGCAGGGTGGCACGGGTGAGTCCGGCAAAATCGACGCCGCCGTGCTCGTAGAAGCGGTCATCCTCGGCTGCGAGGATGGCGTGTTTGAGGGAGTCCGGAACGGTTTTGATGGGGGCATAGCTGCGGCGCTCTTCGCCGTATTCGCCGATCAGTTCGCCATCAGCCGTGTAGATGCGCAGCGGAATGCGCGGTTTGTAGTCGGTCAGGGCCGACAGTTCGGGCAGCTTGGGCCAGGCGAATGCCACGGCGATGCCGACGGTGGAGCAGACGAGCAGCAGCAAGCCGAAAAGGATGGCTGCACCGAAGAGAATGGATTTGCGCATGAAGGCGAGAGGTCAGGTGGGCTGCAAGGCCGGGGCGGGTGGATACCCGACGGCATCTTAGCCGGGAGGCAGAAGGTAAGCGACGCCCTCGGGGGGAAATGATTGACCGTTCGGCGCCAGTTTGCTTTACATATCTGATACCTAACTGCTAGGATTTAAAGTAATTTTGTGAATTTGCTCGTAACTGCCGGATTTTAAACGATTTTTGATAGGACGGCCCGCGTGATCGACTTCTCTACCTTGCTGGGAGGACGTGCCAGACCCCTGATCGGGCTGGATATTTCGTCTTCTGCAGTGAAAATGGTTGAGCTCTCCGAAGCGTCCAACCAGTACCGGCTGGAACGCTATGCGATCGAGCCTTTGCCGCGTGACGCGGTGACTGACGGCAACATTGCGAGCCTCGAGCAGGTCGCGGATGCCATCAAGAAGGCCTGGAAGCGCTTGGGGACCAATACCAAGCACGTAGCCTTGGCGCTGCCAGCGGCGGCTGTGATCACCAAGAAGATCACCCTGCCTGCCGGGTTGCGCGAGCTCGACATGGAAGTGCAGGTCGAGTCCGAGGCCAACCAGTACATTCCGTTTGCGATCGAGGAAGTGAACCTCGACTTCCAGGTGATCGGCCCGACCCACGGCAGCGACGAGGAAGTCAACGTCCTGATCGCGGCGTCCCGCAAGGAAAAGGTCGAAGACCGCGTCGCGGCGGCTGAGTCCGCAGGTCTCAAGGCCACGGTCATGGATGTGGAATCGTTTGCTGCTCAGGCCGCTTTCGACCTTGTGCGCCGCAAGCTCGACAAGGACGAAGGCGCTGGCAAGGTGATCGCGACGGTCAACATCGGCGCCAACACCATGAAGGTCTCGGTGATCCGAGACGACAACGTTCTCTACTCCCGCGAACAGGCTTTCGGTGGTTACCAGCTGACGCAGGACATCATGCGCAACTACGGCATGAGCAGCGAGGAGGCCGAGGCCGCCAAGCGTTCCGGCAGCCTGCCCGAGAACTACGAGCACGAACTGCTGCGTCCGTTCATGGACAGCGTGGGCCTCGAAGTGTCGCGTGCCTTGCAGTTCTTCTTTACCTCTACCCAGTTCAACCAGGTCGATCAGATCATCCTGTCCGGCGGTTGCGCAGTCGTGCCCGGTCTGGATCAGATCGTCGCGGGCCGCACGCAGGTGCCCACCCTGGTGGCCAACCCCTTTGTCGGCATGGCACTGTCGTCCCGCATCCGCCCGAAGAATCTGGCGATGGAAGCGCCGGCGCTGATCGTTGCCTGCGGGCTTGCCATGCGGAGGTTTGACGCATGATTCGCATAAACCTTCTGCCTCACCGCGAAGAGGCACGCAAGCAAAGACGACAACAGTTCTACACCCTGCTCGGGCTGGTTGCCCTGCTCGCAGGCGCGATCTGGTTTGTCGGTCACACGATCATTGGCCAGCAGATCTCGACGCAGGAGGCGACCAACGACTTCCTGAAGCGCGAGATCGCCGTGCTGGACAAGGAAATTGCCGAGATCAAGCGTCTGCAGGAACAGACCCAATCCCTGCTGTCGCGCAAGCAGGTGATCGAGTCGCTGCAGAGCAACCGCGCCGAGACCGTGCATGTCCTGAACGAGCTCGGCAAGCAGGTGCCGGAGGGTGTCTTCATCCGCTCGATCAAACAGAACGGCGCGCGCATCCAGCTGCTTGGTTTCGCGCAGTCCAACGCTCGCGTGTCGCAGCTGATGCGCAATCTGGACGCTTCGCCGATTTTCGAAAAGCCGGATCTCGTCGAAATCAAGACGGCTGACCTCAACCGTCGCCGTGTGGGTGATTTCAATCTGTATGTGAGCATCGAGCGGGCACCGGTTGATCCGGCTGACGCGCCGGCGGCCGGCGGCACACCGAAGAAGGAGCAAAAATAATGGCGGCTCCTGCACTGGCGCAGCGCGCGCGCGGTATCCAGCTGGATCAGATCATCAATGATTTCAAGCAGCTGGACCCCAATGACCCTGGCATGTGGCCGATTGCGCCACGGGTTCTTACCCTGGTGGCCCTGTTGGTCGTCCTGGTCGGTTGTGCTTACTGGTTTGACTGGAGTGACCAGCTGACGACGCTTGATGATCGCAAGCTGAGCGAGGTCAAGCTGCGTGAGGAATGGGTGGGCAAGAAGCGTCAGGCTGTCAATCTGGAGGAGTACCAGAAGCAGCTTGCCGATATCGACCGCCAGTTCGGCGCCCTGCTGAAGCAGCTGCCGAACCGCTCGGAAATGGAAGCTCTCCTGGTGGACGTCAACCAGGCTGGTCGCGGTCGTGGCCTGCAGTTCGATCTCTGGAAGCCGGGCGCAGAAGCCGTCAAGGACTTCTATGCCGAATTGCCGATCTCCCTGCGTGTCACGGGTAGCTATTCGGACCTCGGCAATTTTGCGGCCGACGTGGCCAAGCTGCCGCGCATCGTGTCGCTGCGCGACATCGTCATCGAGTCCAAGTCCGGCGTCCTGCAGCTGGATACTTCGGCTGTGACCTACCGTTATCTGGACGACGAAGAAATTGCCCAGAAGCGTCGTGAGAAGGCTCCGGGAGCGAAGAAATGAGCGCGCGCCTTTTGATGATTTTGAGCCTCAGTGGTTTGTGTTCAGTGCTTGCCGGCTGCGGCGGGGATGAGCATCAGGACATCAAGAACTGGATGGCTTCCGAGCAGGGGAACATGCGCGGACGCGTACCGCCGCTGCCGCAGATGAAGACTTTCCCGGTGGTGGATTTCGACGCCGCGCAGGTGACCGATCCGTTCCAGGCCTCGAAGCTGGATCCGGACAAGCGCCAGAGCAACCGGCCGGACACGAACCGTCGTCGCGAGCCACTGGAAGCCTATCCGCTGGAATCGCTCAAGCTGGTCGGCATGATGGTTTCCAAGGATGGTCGTCCGATTGCGCTCGTGCAAGCGGACAGGACTGTGCATCAGATCCGTGTAGGGAACTACATCGGGCAGAACTTTGGTCTGGTGACCAAGATTTCAGAAACTGAGTTGTCACTCAAGGAGTTGATTGAAGACTCCAACGGGGACTGGGTGGAGCGCATGAGCGCCATGCAAATGCAGGAGCAGGAGGTAAAACGATGAAACGCCAAGGAAAACTCGGCATCCTGATGACGTGCCTGACGCTTTGCATGTCCTTTGTGCCGGCTTACGCGCAGCAATCTGCGCCAGCTGCAGAAGTGCCCGCGGGCAAGAACGCCATCGAGTCGGTTCAGGCCAGCCAGAATGCCGGCAACCTGATCGTCAAGGTGACCCTGAAAGAACCCCTCACGTCGCAGGTTGGCAGCTTCAGTGTCTCCAGCCCGGCTCGCGTGGCGATCGACTTTCCCGGTACCGTGAATGCCACAGGGCAGACCTCGTGGCAGATCAATGACGGTGACCTGCGCAGCATCAACGTCGCGCAGGTGGCCGACCGTACGCGTCTGGTCATCAACCTGCTGCGCCCTCTGACTTATGTGACCTCTGCTTCCGGCAAGGAAATCCTCATCACGTTGAGCCAGCTCGGCGCCAAGACTCAGGAACCGGTCACGACGGCCCGCTTCGCCGAGCAGCCCGGTGGCGCCGAAAGCCACAAGGTTCGTGACATCAATTTCCGCCGTGGCAGGGATGGTGAAGGTCGTGTGATTGTTGATCTGTCCGACGCCAACACCGGCATCGACATCCGTCAGCAAGGCAATGACCTGATTGTCGACTTCCTCAAGACGGCGCTGCCGGACAGCCTGCGTCGTCGCCTGGATGTGACTGACTTTGCGACCCCGATCAACACCGTTTCGACGAGCACCCAGGGCAACACGGTGCGCATGGTGATCACCCCGAAGGGCCTGTGGGAACACAACGCGTACCAGACCGACAACCAGTTCGTCATCGAAGTGAAGTCGGTCAAGGAAGACCCCAGCAAGCTCGTGCAAGGTTCGCGCACGCAGAAATACGCAGGTGAGAAGCTCTCGCTGAACTTCCAGAACATTGATGTGCGTTCGGTGCTGCAAGTCATCGCAGACTTCACGAACTTCAACATCATCACCAGCGACGCTGTCAGCGGCACGCTGACCCTGCGCCTCAAGGACATTCCCTGGGATCAGGCACTGGAGATCATTCTCCAGGCCAAGGGTCTGGACATGCGCAAGAACGGTAGCGTGATCTGGATTGCGCCGCGTGACGAACTGGCTGCCCGCGAGAAGCTGGAGCTGGACTCCAAGGTGCAGATCGCCGATCTGGAACCCCTGCGTACTGAGACCTTCCAGGTCAATTACCACAGCGCCAAATCGATCTTTGACGGCATCCTGAAGGACAAGGAAAAGACCATTCTGTCGAAGCGCGGTGTGGTGGTGATGGATGAGCGCTCCAACAAGCTGATCATTTCCGACGTACCGGCTCGTCTCGATGATGTGCGCCGTATGCTCACCGAGATCGATGTGCCGGTGAAGCAGGTGCTGATCGAAGCCCAGATCGTGGAAGCTTCGGACAGCTTCGCGCGCAACCTCGGTGCCCGATTGGGCTTCCTGGGGCTGCTTGGCAATACCTACAACAGCCGTCCGAAGGTGACGGTTGGCGCCGGTATCGAAGGCACGGGTTATCAAGCGGGTCTGAGTGAAGACAAGGCAAAGTGGAACACCAGCAACGCGCAGAACGTTAACCTGGCCGCGCCTAACATCAACGGCCGTTCTCCTGGCGTGTTGTCGACCATCCTGTACAACGCCGCAGGCAGCCGCTTCATCAGCCTCGAACTGTCGGCACTGGAAGCAGATGGTCGCGGCAAGGTGGTGTCCCGCCCCCGCGTGATGACCTCTGACCAGAACGAAGCCATCATCGAGCAAGGTATCGAACTGCCTTACCTGACGGCATCTAGCTCGGGCGCCACGACGATCTCCTATCGTAAGGCCGTTCTGTCCCTGAAGGTGCGCCCGCATGTGACACCTGATGGTCGTATCTCCATGACCATCGACGTCAACAAGGACTCGGTGAACAGCCAGGTGTCGCTGAGCTATGGTCTGGCCATCGACACCAAGCACGTCAGCACCCAGGTTCTGGTGGATAACGGCGGTACGGTGGTGCTGGGCGGTATCTATCAGCAAACGACCACCAACAACACCACCAAGATCCCGCTGCTGGGTGACGTGCCGGTTCTTGGCTACCTGTTCCGTGAGAATGAAAAGGCCGATACGAAGACCGAGCTGATGATCTTCGTGACGCCGCGCATCATGGCTGACAACATGGCCAGCCGCTGATCAAGGGCCACACAAATAAAAAACCCGGGCTTGTCCCGGGTTTTTTATTGGCTGTAGCAGATCAAGACTGACGCGTACCTCCGGGGCCCGAGCTGACTTCGGCCGGGATTCGCAGTGCGCTGAAGCTTAGGCGATGCTGTCCTTGGTCCAGCCCAGGGAAACCAGCTGTCGTTTCAGGGTGTCGTTGGCCTCGCTCTTGCTGCATGCGGCAGGCATGGCGAAATGCTCCGGGGCCATCAGGGTTTCACGGCGCGGCTGGCGATCTCCTTCGTGCTCGTAGAGAAACAGCCCTTTGCCGTGCTCATCCGTGCCGACCAACCCGAAGCGTTCGGTGCCGGCGATGCCGCGTACCCACCAGACCCAGCGCGGACTGATGCCGTTCTCGCAGAACGAGGTGGTTTCGATTTCGAATGACATGACTCTCTGACCTTGTCGGGATGCAGGCCTGGCGCGGCTTGGAGACGAGCGGCTGCATGCTTGATTATTAGCGGAGCCATATTACTAAGGTCGTAGAATTTGGTGAATTTCGAAACTAACTGTGTCGTGAGGGAGGTCACAGTCCGGCCGCAAGGGGACTGCAGTGCAGCATCTCAAGCTTTAACAGCGGTAGCCGTTATGCCTTCTGGAGCTTGCCGTTGTGGCAGGCGTCAACACCTTCCGGAGGCGAACCATGAAGCAATTTGCAGTCATCCGCGCAGCGCTGGCCGTGATCCTCACCGTCGGCAGTGCATCACTCCTGGCCGCCGAAGAGTTTGCGACGGCCAAGGAAGCAGAAGCCATGGTTGGCAAGGCGATTTCCGCCATCAAGGCCAATCGCACCCAGACCCTCAAGGAGATCACGGACAAGGATCCCAAGTGGATCGATCGTGATCTGTATCCCGTCGTGTATGACACGACTGGCAAGGTGCTGGCGCACGGCCAGAATCCCAAGATGGTCGACAAGGACCTGATCGACTTCAAGGACCCTGACGGCAAGCTGTTCGTGAAGGAACGCGTGGATCTCGCCAAGAGCAAGGGCAAGTTCTGGCAGGACTATGCTTTCACTGACCCGGTGACCAAGAAAGTGCTGCCCAAGCAGGCCTACTGTCAGCTGCAAGGTTCGGACATCGTCTGCGCCGGGATCTACAAGCGCTGAGTCGGTCTGCTGCAAACTGAACGCTGGAGACTGGCATGAAGATCGTCCACCGCATGCTGATTGCGCCCATGTGTTGCGTCGCCATGATTTTTGCCGTTGGCATCGCGACCGGCTACGCGCTTCGCAACACCAGCAACGCGCTGGAGCACTTGTTTGAGAACCAGTTCACCGGCGTTCAGCAGGCGACGGCTATCGAGACGGAGTTGCTCTCCGTGCACGCTGATGCCTATGCCATGTTCACTGCACTGGAAGGTTTGAGTGAGAAGAAGGCGGCGGAGCGCCTGAAGGCGCTGAATGACCGCCTCGATGCAGTACGCACCAAGTTGCCGACGCCGGATGCGAGTGCCCAGGAAGACAGCCTGGGCATGGTGGAAAAGCTTGCCCGCCACGTCGCGGCGTACCAGAAGGCACTCAACACAGCCATCGACATGGCGTCGATGGATGCCAACATGGGCCGCTCGGGCATGCAGACGGCCGATGACAAGTTCAAGCTGGTATCCGCCACTGTCGCCTCGCGGGTGCAACTGGAGGTGGACGCCGCGCGTGAGGGTTACCAGTCTGCACTGACGGTTCGCAACACAGCCTACATGGTCTGTGGTCTGCTCTTCGTGATTGCCGTTGTCGCTGCGGTCACGTTGAGTACATACATGGCCCGTGCCATCGCCAAGCCCGTGCATCGCGCCATACAGGTCGCCAAGCGCATCGCTGGTGGCGATCTCACCCAGTCCGTTGCCCCGGGCGGTGACGACGAGGTAGGTCAGCTGGTGGGCGCGCTATCCACCATGCAGGACAGTTTGCGGCAGATGATCTCCAGTGCCAGCCGTTCGGCCTCGGAGCTCGAATCCGCGAGTCGTGAGATGGCGCAGGCTGCCGATGTCGTGAGTGGCAACGTCGAGCGTCAATCCGACGCACTCAGCAGCGCAGCAGCCGTTGTGGAAGAAATGACGGTCAGCATTGCGCATGTGTCTGACAGCGCTTCGGCCGTGACCGATGTTGCTGAGCAGACGTCGCGCACTGCCGAACAAGGTGTGAGCCTCGTCATGAAGGTCACGGACGAGGTACGCGGTATCGCCAGCACCGTGGACGCAACTGCGGCGTCCATGGAGGCGTTGCGTGAGAGTGCCAACCAGATCAGCGGCATCGCCAACGTCATCCGTGAGATTGCAGACCAGACCAACCTGCTGGCGCTCAACGCCGCCATCGAAGCGGCGCGCGCGGGTGAAAGCGGTCGAGGCTTCGCCGTGGTGGCCGACGAGGTGCGCAAGCTGGCCGAGAAGACCAGCAACGCGACGCAAGACATCAAACAGGTCATCGAACGCATCCAGACCCAGTCGGTCAGTGCCGCCAACGAGATGGGGGCCGCGCGTAGCCGTGTCGATGCGGGTGCCCAACTGATGGAGCAACTGCGCGATCCGCTGCACGCCATAGAGATCGGCGCCAACGAAGCCATGATGCGCATGCGCGAACTGAGCGTTGCGGCGCGCGAGCAATCGGCCGCCAGCGACAGCATCGCCCACAACATGGAAAACATTGCCAGCATGGGCAATGACAACGCGGGTTCGGCACAACGCTGCCAGACGACCGCTACGGCCCTGCAGGGCCTGTCGCGCCAGCTCAGCGACGGGATTGGCAAGTTCAGGGTCTGACCGCGTTCGGCGGCCTGAGTAAGCGGCGGGACTCCCGCAATCTCGCCTCTTCTTGACGCCGTTCCTCGTGGCGGATTCCGCGTTGCCGGAATGGCCTCGTCGTTACGGCGCGCGGTTCAGCTTGTTACCCAGCAGCCGACAGCCTTGCCATCAACGCGTCTCGGGCTCAGGCGCCTGGCTTGGCACCAAATTGGCAAACGGGCTCGCCCTTGGTGCGGCCGACCGCCTGCTGCCCCCGCGCTGCAAGCGTCGCCCGACGCTTGCCCGAGTCAGTGTAAGACCTTGCCACGTATAGGCTTTTTCAGTGCGGCGCTACCAGAATCGTCTCGTGGCACAGATGCTGCTTGCCTAGGCTTGCTGACAGGCGATGCAGTCTGCCAGCGTCAGCCTCCGCCAACGACGGCGGAATCCGGAGGGCAAGCTTGTTCCCGCCATCCGGTCATTCCTAACCGACAATCAGCCGCGTCCGCGGGGGCCTTCTGCACGTTCGTTTTGCGTGCTGCAGCAAGCATTCCTCATGGCCGGTGAAGTGAACAGACCATGAAGATCATTCTTGCGGGCCACGGCATGGTGGGCCATAAATTCCTCGAAGAACTCCATCAGCTGCAGCCGGGTGCCGATGTCACCGTGCTGTGCGAGGAGCCTCGTCCGGCCTATGACCGCGTGCATCTCTCCGAATTCTTCTCCGGCAAGTCGGCCGAAGATCTTTCGCTGGTCGAGCCCGGCTTCTTTGAAAAGAGCGGCTTCAAGCTGCGTCTGAACAGCCGCGTTGCGGGTATCAACCGTTTCGACAAGACCGTCACGACGCAGGACGGCGAAGTCCTGTCCTACGACAAGCTGGTGATGGCGACGGGCTCGTCGCCTTTCGTGCCGGGCGTGAAGGGTAACGACCGCGAGTTCTGCTACGTCTATCGCACCATCGAAGACCTCGAGGCCATGACGGCTGCCGGCAAGGTCTCGCGCAGTGGCGTGGTGGTTGGCGGCGGTCTGCTGGGCCTGGAGTGCGCCAAGGCGCTGCGCGACATGGGTCTCGATACTCACGTCGTCGAGTTCGCCCCGCGCCTGATGACCGTGCAGGTCGATGACGACGGCGGCCGCATGTTGCGCAACAAGATCGAAGCGCTGGGCGTGCATGTGCACACCAGCCGCAACACCACCGAGATCACCGACGGCATGACCGCGCGTCATCGCATGGTGTTTGCTGACGGCACTCACCTTGAAACCGACATGATCGTGTTCTCGGCCGGTATCCGCGCACGTGACGAGCTGGCACGCCAGAACGCCTTTGCCGTCGGCCCGCGCGGCGGTTTCGTCGTCGACGACCAGTGCCGCACTTCCGACGACAACATCTACGCCATCGGCGAGTGCGCCTCGTGGCGTGAGCAGCTGTTCGGCCTCGTCGCCCCCGGCTACGACATGGCCCGCATCGTGGCGCGCCAGTTGGCCGGCCAGAGCGATGCCGCCTTTGGTGGTGCCGACATGAGCACCAAGCTCAAGCTGATGGGTGTCGACGTCGCCAGCATCGGTGACGCACAAGGCCGCACCGTGGGCTGCCGCAGCTACCGCTACACCGACGAGATCAAGCAGATCTACAAGAAGATCGTCGTCAGCGAAGACGGCAAGCGCCTGCTGGGCGCCGTGCTGGTCGGCAATGCCGACGAATACGGCACCCTGCTGCAGATGGCCCTCAACAGCATCACGCTGCCGGCCGATCCCGAATTCCTGATCCTGCCGTCCAGCGACGGCAAGGCCAAGCCGGGCCTCGGCCCGGACGCGCTGCCCGATGCGGCCCAGATCTGTTCCTGCAACAACGTCAGCAAGGGCCAGATCTGCGCCGCTGTGGGCGACGGTGCCACGACGATTGCGCAGATGAAGAGCTGCACCAAGGCCGGCGCCACCTGTGGCGGTTGCGTGCCGCTGGTGACGCAGATCATGAAGGCCGAAATGTCCAAGCGCGGCATGGCGGTGAACAACCACCTCTGCGAACACTTCCCGTATTCGCGCCAGGAGATCTACCACCTCGTGCGTGTTGGTCAGATCAAGAGTTTTGCCGAGCTGCTGGACAAGCATGGCAAGGGCCTTGGTTGCGACATCTGCAAGCCGGTCGCCGCGTCGGTCCTCGCCTCGTGCTGGAACGACTTCGTGCTGCAGGGCGAGCTCGCCAGCCTGCAGGACTCCAACGACTACTTCCTCGGCAATATCCAGAAAGACGGTACCTACTCGGTCGTGCCGCGCATGCCCGGTGGTGAAGTCACGCCGGACGGCCTCATCGCTGTCGGCCAGGTGGCCAAGAAGTACGGCCTCTACACCAAGGTCACCGGTGGTGCGCGTGTCAACATGTTCGGCGCCCGCCTGGAGCAATTGCCGCTGATCTGGGAAGAGCTGATCGCGGCCGGCTTCGAGTCCGGCCATGCCTACGGCAAGTCGCTGCGTACCGTGAAGAGCTGCGTCGGTTCGACCTGGTGTCGTTACGGCGTGGATGACTCGGTGGGCCTCGCTGTCGAGCTGGAGAACCGCTACAAGGGCCTGCGTGCGCCGCACAAGATCAAGTTCGGTGTCTCGGGCTGCACGCGTGAGTGCGCCGAAGCGCAGGGCAAGGATGTCGGCGTCATCGCGACGGAGCGTGGCTGGAACCTCTACGTGTGCGGCAACGGCGGCATGAAGCCGCGCCATGCCGAGCTGATTGCATCCGACCTCACCAAGCCGCAACTGATCGCCATGATCGACCGCTTCCTGATGTTCTACGTCAAGACAGCCGACCGCCTGCAGCGCACCAGCACCTGGCGCGACAACATGGAAGGCGGCCTGGACTACCTCAAGGACGTGATCATCAACGACTCGCTGGGTCTGGGCGCCGAACTCGAAGCGCAGATGCAGCACGTGGTCGAACACCTACCAATGCGAGTGGAAGACGGCCGTGACGGACCCCGAGGTGCGCAAGCGCTTCCGTACCTTCGTCAACAGCGACAAGAGCGACCAGCGCATCGTGTTCGTGCAGGAGCGTGGCCAGATCCGTCCGGCGCGTGCCGACGAGCTGTCCGAGCCTGTTGCCGACGAAGCCACCGCCTGATCTGGAGTCACAAGAATGAGCAATGCAAATCTGAACTGGACCGCCATCTGTGGCGTCGATGACATCGTTCCCAACACCGGCGTTTGCGCGCTGGTGGCGGGACGCCACGTGGCTGTGTTCCGCATCGGCCAGGACAGCTTCCACGCTATCGACAACGTTGACCCCAAGTCGAACGCCAGTGTGTTGTCGCGCGGCCTCATCGGCAGCCTCGGTGGCCGTGTGGTGGTGGCTTCGCCGCTCTACAAGAACCACTTCGACCTCACCACCGGCGAGTGCATCGAAGAGGCGCAGCACTCGGTAAAAGCACATGCCGTGCGCGTCGATGGTGGCCGTGTGCAGGTCGCGGTCAGCTGAACGCGCTTCCGCGCAAAACAAAAACGCCCGGCGATTGCCGGGCGTTTTTGTTTGGGTTGGTTGTGATCGGCTTCAGCGCAGGAAGAGCAGGATCGCCAGCGCGACATTGCCGGCAAGAGACAGCGCACACAGCAGCTTGAGCGCCATCTGCGGGTCACGCTCCATCAGCGGGCGACGACGCGCGACTTGCAGCGGGCGGTGTGCGCCGCGTTGTAGCGCGAGCAGGACTTCTTCTGCGGTTTCGAAGCGTCGTGCGGATTCGCGTGCCACGGCCTTGAGCAGGATGGATTCCAGCCACTCCGGAATGTCCGGGCGGTAGCGTGTGGCCGGCACCGGGTCGCCGAACTTGGGGCGCTGGAAGGGCTCGATCTCACCGTAGGGATACTTGCGTGTGGCGAGCTCGTAGAGCGTCACGCCGACGGCATACAGATCGCTCGACTCGTTGGCGCGTGGCCGTTCTTCGCCCTGCACGAAAAGCTCCGGCGCCATGTAGCTGGGTGTGCCGGGGTTGTTGATCTCGCCGAAGCGTTCGCCTTCGGTCTGGCCGTCTGATGCGGCAACACCGAGGTCGAGAATGCGCAGGCGGCCATCGGCGCCGAGGTGCAGGTTATCGGGCTTGATGTCGCGGTGGATGATGCCCAGCCGGTGCAGGGAAGACAGACCGCGCAGGATCTTTTCGCCGAGGTCGGCGAGCTCCGCCGCGCTGAAGCGATGGCCGCGGTTGAGCCTTTGCTTGAGACTTTCACCCTCGTGCCAGGTCATCAGGTAGTAGAGCTGGCTGCGCGCATTCCATGGAATGACTTGCGGGAAGGCCGCGTCGGTGACGCGACGGGCGATCCACTCTTCATGCGCCAGCGCAGCAGCGTCCTGCGGATCGGCGCTGTCATGCAGGGTCTTGAGCACGGCGATGTCGCCATTGGGCAAGCGCACGCGGTAGAGCAGGGTGACGCGCGAATCGTGCATCACGTCGAGCACGGTGAGGCCGTCGATCTCCTGCCCGGGCTTGAGTCGGGTGGGGATGGGTAGCTCGCGGATGCGCGCCAGCGAATCCCGCAAGGTGTCCTTGGGCAGCGCATTGACGCGCAGCACCAGTGCCGTGCAGTTGTCCTGCGCGCCGCTATCCACGGCCGAGTCAACGAGTGCAAAGGCGGCTTCCTGTGCATCGGCGAATTTCTCGACGGTGCTCTGGATGCGCGCGTCGCGCAGCGTGCCCCAGGTGCCATCGGAGACCAGGATGAAGGTGTCGCCCTCCTGCAGCTCGCCTTCACCGAAATCCAGCGACAGGCGCTGATCGAGGCCGACAGCGCGAGAGAGCACCGTGTTGAGCTCCGGGTGCTCCCAGACGTGATCCTGTGTCAGGCGCTTGAGTTCGCCATCACGCAGCAGGTAGATGCGTGAATCACCGACGTGGGCACTGACCCAGCGACGGCCGCGCAGCACGACGGTGGACAGCGTGGTAGCCATGCCAGCCGTTTCGGCGCGCTTGTGCGATTGCGAGACCAGCCAGCGGTTGGCAGCACCGACGACCTTGTCGAGCGCCTTGGGGATGGCCCAGGTGTCGGGTGTCGCGTAGTAATCGCAGAGCAGGCTGCGTACGGTGAATTCGGCGGCTTCGCGGCCGTTGGCGTGACCACCGACGCCATCGGCCACGACGGCGATGAGGCCCTTGTTGTCGAGTTCGGCGCCTTCAGGCGTAACGGCGCCGACGAAGTCCTCGTTGTTGGCGCGCGGGCCGTTGAGTGAGGCGTGACCGAGGGAAACGTTCAGCATGGGGATGGCTCAGCTCAGGATGATGGGTTTGCGGCCGGGGCGAGCGGAGTGTCGCACGCACCGGCCCGGCATACAAAAAAGCCCCGGCTGGGCCCGCGTGGGCCGAGCCGGGGCTTCCGGACTCACTGCATCAGATCTTGGCAGTCGTCAGGTGTGCTGCGCCCCAGGTGGTGCGCCAGCGGGTCTTCACACCGGTGAGGCCCAGCAGGGCCAGCACGGCGAGGCCAACGAAGATCAGCAGGCCGACCTGGTAGCTGCCCGTGTGTTGCTTGGCGTAGCCGAGGCTGGAGGCAAGGTAGAAGCCACCGATGCCGCCGGCCATGCCGACGAGGCCGGTCATGACGCCGATGTCCTTGCGGAAGCGTTGCGGCAGCAACTGGAACACGGCGCCGTTACCCATGCCCAGCGCCAGCATGGCGATGCTCAGCACCAGTGCGGCGAGCCAGACGTTGTTCATGCCGAAGCTGACGATGGCGATGAAGATCGAAGCAACGACGTAAACACCCGTGAGCATCTTGATGCCGCCGATACGGTCGGCGAAGTTGCCACCCAGTGCGCGCGACACGCTGCCCGCGAACACGCAGGCCGCAGCGAAGTAGCCCGCCGTCTTGGGATCCAGACCGTATTCGGAGTTGAAGTAGATCACCAGCGAGCTGGCCAGACCCGAGAAGCCACCGAAGGTCACCGAGTAGAAGAACATGAACCACCACGAATCGCGGTCACCCAGCACCTTCACGTAGTCAGCGAAGCGCTTGGGCGGCGGTGCATCCGGGGCGTCCTTGGCCATCACGAGGTACAGCACGAACACGATGCCCAGCGGAATCAGCGCGAGGCCGAAGACATTGTTCCAGCCCACCGCCATGGCGAGGCCCGGTGCGAACAGGGCGGCCAGCACGGTGCCCGAGTTGCCGGCACCGGCGATACCCATGGCCGTGCCTTGATGCTCCGGCGGATACCAGCGCGAAGCCAGCGGCAGCGCGACGGCGAACGAAGCACCCGCGACGCCGAGGAAGACGGCCAGCGTGAGGATCTCGTTGTAGCTGTGGATGCCGAAGTGCCAGGCACTGAACAGCGCACCGAGAATGATGATCTGGCCGATGATGCCGGCAGTCTTGGGCTTGAGCTGGTCAACGAGCACACCCATCACGAGACGCAGCAGGGCGCCTGCGAGCAGCGGGGTGGCGACCATGAAGCCCTTCTGGGCGGCGGTCAGACCTAGGTCTTTGGCGATCTGCACGCCCAGCGGGCCGAGCAGCACCCACACCATGAAGGCGAGATCGAAGTAGAGGAAGGCAGCAATCAGGGTCGGCAAATGGCCGGCATGCAAGAAGGACTTCTTGTCCATGGATGTCTCCGTTGAGAGTGTGCAGCACACTCCAACGTCGTTGCCGGACTGCTGCGTAAGGGGGCGGGGCCATTCCGTCGCCGTTGACGGCGGCCACCTATTGGAATGTGATTCAGCTCAGGGCAGCGTACAGCCCCGTGAGCTTGTCCATGACCTGCAGGATGTTCTCTGAGGTCGTGGCAACGTTACTGTCGTGGTAGGCCTGCTCGCCGCGATCCGCCGTCTGTGCGCGCACGGCATCGTCGAAGAAGGGCCATTGGGCTTCGGCCAGCTCGATCCAGTTGCGGATCTCGTTGGAGTTTTCCGGCGCATTCTTGAGAGTGTTGAGCGCAGCGAGGAATTCGCCGCGCGCCGTTTCAAGACCCTTGCCGACTTCGGCAGAGTTGAGCCCGTTGCTGCGGAAGAAGTAGAACTTCGACATGCGTTGCGACAGCATGCGCTGGCGGCCAGAGATGTTTACCAGCTTGCCCAGCGAGCCGCCGTGCAGCTTCTCCAGCATCAGTGTGGCCTGGTGGGCATTCGTGAGCACGAGTTCGTTGAGCTGTGCGACCTGCCGCAGTCCTTCTGACGTTGGCTGCGCACTCACGACCGTGCGGTAGTCATTCCAGCGCACGCCCAGTTCGTCGTAACTCTTGGCGACCTCGGTCGCGCCCTGCTTTTGCGCGAATGCGCGCAGCGTCGTCAGCTGCTGGTCGAACAGCGCAATCGATGTGGCCATCAGCTTGCCGGCATCGGTATTACGCACATTGCGCAGCTGCTGCCCGTAAAGCTTGGCCATGCGCTGCGACAGCATGCGCTGACGACCAGCCTGGTTGATGGCTTCCAGCATCGAGATGCTGCCCGGCGCGGGTGCGGCGAAGACGGGGCCGCCGAGCGTGACCAGAGTGACAGAACCAGCAAGCTGGAGGAAGCGACGACGGGTAGGCTGCGATGACATGGTGATGAGCTGCGGGCAATAAGAGACGGTCACGAAGTGTGGAGGGTGTCAGACGGACAGGAAGACTTCGCCGTCTTCGACCTTGGCCGAGAAAGACTTGCTGCAACCGACATCGGGTGCGACGGCGTTGCCGGTGTCGAGCTCGATCTTCCAGCTGTGCAGCGGACAGGTGACCTGCTTGCCGTGCACGATGCCTTGCGACAGCGGGCCGCCTTTGTGCGGGCACTTGTCATGCATGGCAAAGACCTCGTCGTCCGAGGTGCGGAAGATGGCGATGTCGCCATGCTGTGCACTCTTGACGACGCGCGACCCCAGCACGGGGATGTCGGTCAGGGCGCAGATTTTTTTCCAGTCGGTCATGGCGTGTCAGTGCAGGAAAGTGGAGTCGAGCGTTGGCGGCAGGCTGCGCTCAGCCTTGAGTGTCTTCGTCGTCGTGCGTGAAGGTCTGTTCCCAGTCGTTCATTGGCGGCCTCACACAACAATGTCTTCAAAGGGTTTCTTCAGCTCGGCTTCGCCGGCATCCTCGCTGCGCTCCAGCCAAGGATCCTTGTAGTCCTGGAAGGCGTAGAGCATGCGTTCGTAGAGCGCCTTGCGGTTGGCCGCGTCTTCGACAACCTTGCTCTTCACGTAGTCGAGGCCTACACGCTGCACGTAGTGCACGGTGCGTTCGAGGTAGTAGCCTTCTTCGCGATAGAGCTGCAGGAAGGCAGCTGAGTACTCCATCACCTCTTCGTCAGACGTGACCTTGCAGAAGAACTCGGCGACTTCGGTCTTGATGCCGCCGTTGCCGGCGACGTACAGCTCGTAACCCGAGTCGACTCCGATCACGCCGACGTCCTTGATGCCGGCTTCGGCGCAGTTACGCGGGCAGCCCGACACGGCCAGCTTGACCTTGTGCGGCGACCACATGCCGAACAGCATCTTCTCGAGCTTGACGCCCATGTCCATCGAACGCTGCGTGCCGAAGCGGCAATGCTCGGCGCCGACGCAGGTCTTCACGGTGCGCAGGCTCTTGCCGTAGGCGTGACCCGAGACCATGCCGGCCTTGGCGAAGTCGGCCCACATCTTCGGCAGATCTTCCTTCTTCACACCCAGCAGGTCGATACGCTGACCGCCAGTGACCTTGACGGTCGGCACCTTGTACTTCTCGGCCGCATCGGCAATTGCGCGCAATTCCGTCGGGTTGGTCAGGCCGCCCCACATGCGTGGCACGACCGAGTAGGTGCCGTCCTTCTGGATGTTGGCGTGTGCGCGCTCGTTGATGAAGCGCGATTGCGGATCGTCTTCGGCTTCGTGCGGCCAGCTCGAGATCAGGTAGTAGTTGAGCGCAGGGCGGCAGGTGGCGCAGCCGTTGGGCGTGCGCCAGCTCATGGCGTGCTGTACGGCCGGAATGCTCAGCAGCTTCTGGTCGACGATGGCCTTGCGCACGTCGCCGTGCGAGTGATCGGTACAGGCGCAGACCGGCTTGTTGTTCGAATCGGCGGGTGTGTAGGCGCCACCGATGGTCGATGCGAGGATCTGTTCGACAAGCCCCGTGCAGGATCCGCAGGAACTGGAGGCCTTGGTGTGCTTGCGAACGTCCTCAAGCGTAAAGATGCCTTTTTCCTTAATCGCTTTCACGATGGTGCCTTTGCAGACACCGTTGCAGCCACAGACTTCAGCCGTGTCGGGGAGGGAAGCGGCCGAGCTCTGCCCCTTGTGACCTACGTCTCCCAAGTGGGACTTGCCGAACAGAAGGTGGTCGCGGATTTCGTGGATGTCCTGGCCGTCCTTCATCATCTGGAAATACCAGGAGCCATCCACGGTGTCGCCATACATGACGGCACCCACGATCTTGTCTTGTTTGATCACCACGCGTTTGTAGACGCCTGCACCGGGGTCGGACAGCACGATGTCTTCCGTGCCTTCGCCGCCCATGAAGTCGCCGGCCGAGAACACGTCGATGCCGGTGACTTTCAGTTTGGTGCTGGTGACCGAGCCTTGGTAACGGCCGATGCCGTACATGGCGATGTGATTGGCGGCAACCTTGGCCTGCTCGAACAGCGGAGCAACGAGGCCATAGGCGATGCCGCGATGGTTGGCGCATTCGCCAACCGAATAAATGCGGGGGTCATACGTCTGCATCGTGTCATTGACGACGATGCCGCGATTGCAGTGCAGGCCGGCTTTTTCGGCCAGCTCGGTGTTGGGGCGGATGCCTGCAGCCATGACCACGAGGTCGGCCGGGATCTCTTCGCCATCCTTGAACTTGACGGCAGCGACGCGACCCGATTCGCCAGCGATCAATTCAGCCGTCTGCGCGGGCAGCTTGAACTTCATGCCCTTGGCTTCGAGGGCCTTCTGCAGCAGCACGCCAGCGGTCTTGTCGAGCTGGCGCTCCATGATCCAGTTGCCGATGTGCACCACGGTCACGTCCATGCCGCGGATCGCGAGGCCGTTGGCGGCTTCCAGCCCCAGCAGGCCGGCGCCGATGACGACGGCGTGCTTGTGCGTCGACGAGGCGGCGATCATCGCGTCGGTATCGGCGATGTCGCGGTAGGAGATGACGCCCGGCAGATCCTTGCCCGGCACGGGCAGGATGAAGGGGTTGGAGCCCGTGGCGAGCAGCAGGCGGTCGTATTCGGCTTCGGTACCGTCGTCAGCGACGACCTTGCGTGCCTTGCGGTCGATCGTCGTGATCTTCTTGCCAGTGTGCAGGGTGATGCCGTTGTCTTTGTACCAGTCAAGGTCATTCAGGATGATGTCCTTGATGGTCATCTCGCCGGCGAGCACGGGCGAGAGCAGGATACGGTTGTAATTCGGGTGGGGTTCGGCTCCGAATACCGTGATGTCGTACATGTCCGGCGCAATCTTGATCAGTTCCTCAAGAGTGCGGACGCCGGCCATGCCGTTTCCGACCATGACGAGCTTGAGCTTGCGCATGTGATACCTCTGTTAGAAAGCCGGAGCGTGAGCCCCTGATGAATCAGATTCAGCTTTGACAGAGATCGCCATTGATCCGCGATTTCCAGCGCCGTTGCAGGAAACCACGCGCCCGAAGGCATTGTCGCGATTGATCTTGATCAAGCAAGGGCTATGCCCGGCTTGTGTGGCCTGCTAAGTGTTTGATTGAATTGGCGCGATCTGCGGGATCGGGTTTTCCCGGATGGGCAGGTGCGCCCTCGCGGTGCGGCCTGCACCATTTGGCAGCGGTGTCGCCAGGTGGAGCAGCGGCATCAAGCCGCGCTGAAGGAACGGACTATGCTGGGGCTCTTTCCGTCATTCATCCGAGGATTTCGCATGCACTTGCTTCGTTGCTGCTTGGCTTCCCTGTCCGTCTTGTTGTTCGTGCCCAGCGTGCAGGCACAGCGTGCCGACGCCATCGCGATCACCGCCAGCAGTGACGCTTACACCGTCACCGTGCCGCTGAGCCGGCTGGAGATGGTCTTGCCCAGGTCAGGGCTCGTGCAGAACGGTCCGGCAGGTGGCGCAGGCAATCCGCGTTACTTCAGTTTCAATGATCCGTCGCGCGGACTGGTGCTCTCGGGCTGGTTCGAGCCCGCCACTGCGTACAAGGGCGTGGCAGCGTTCTGGGAGAGTGAGCTGGCCGGGCTGCGTCGCTCGCCGCTGCCGGCGCCGACCGATGTTTCCATCGAGAGAGCCGGTAGCTGGGATGCGATCTATTACCAGCAGCCCTTGCCTGAGGGACTCAAGCTCAAGGGCAGCAGCGCGCACCTGCGCGCGCAATGGGTGCAGGCCGGCACCTGGATCGACCTGCATCTGTCGAACACCACGCCTGAGGCCTACGCGACGAACCGCGCGGCGCTGGAAGACTTCCTGAAAATCATCATCGTGCGCGAGAAGCCCGCCAACTGATGCGACGACATCAGGCCGGCGCGAGGCGTATGCAGACCTCGGCGCCGCCCTCGGCGGCGTTGCCCAGGCTGATCTCGCCGCGGTGCTCGTCGATGATCTTCTTGACGATGGCGAGGCCCAGGCCCGTGCCCTTGGGCTTGCTCGTCACGTAGGGCTCGAAGGCGCGCGACAGCATGGCCTGCGGGAAGCCGGGGCCGTTGTCGCGTAGCTGCAGTTCGACGCGGCGGCCATCGTGGCGCGTCGTCAGGTGGATCATGGCGTCGGGCTTGTCGCCCAGTGCCTGCTGGGCGTTCTGCAACAGGTTGTGGATCACCTGGCGCAGCTGGCTGGCATCGGCACGCACGAGGGGCAGGCCATCGCCAAGCTGTACACGTATGCGCTGCGGCGTGTTCTCGTAGAGCACCAGTACGTCGCGCACCAGCTCGTTGAGGTCCACGCTGGCCAGCGTCGGCGGCGGCAGGCGGGCGTAGTCGCGGAAGCTGTTGACCAGGGTCTTCATCGCCTCGACCTGGTTCACGATGGTGTGCGTGGCACGCGTCAGCATGTCGCGGCCCTTGTCGTCGAGCTGCTCGGCGAGGCGCATCTCCAGTCGCTCTGCGGCGAGCTGGATCGGTGTGAGCGGATTCTTGATCTCGTGGGCGAGGCGGCGCGCGACTTCGGCCCAGGCGGCGTTGCGCTGGCCCGAGATGAGCTGCGTGATGTCGTCGAACACCACCACGAAGCCGCCGTCAGCAGGCAGGCGCGAACCATGCAGCAGCAGGGTTTGCACTTCGCCACCGCCGTGATCGATATCGATCTGCTGCTGCCAGTCGCCTTCGCGTTCGGCAAAGCCGGTCAGCACGGCGTCGCGGAAGATCGTATGCACGGGCCAGTCGGTGAGCGGGATGTCGGCGACGGTTTCGAGGTCGTCGCGCAGGCTGGTGACGGCGCCACGGTTGGCAGCGCGCAAACGGCCGTCGGCCGAGAAGGCCAGCACGCCGGCCGACAGGTTGGTCAGCACGCTTTCAAGGTAGGCGCGGGCGGCGCCGACAGCGGCCGAGTTCTTCTCGGCCAGCGCGCGTGCTTCGAGCAGCTGGCGCGTCATGCGGTTGAAGCTCTGCGTCAGCACACCCAGCTCGTCGCGCGCGGGCAGAGCCTGGCGTGGCGAGAAGTCGCCGGAGGCGACCGCCTGCGTACCTTCAGCAATGATGGACAGCGGCGCGGACAGCGAGCGTGCAAACACGAAGGCGATCGCAATGGCGGCGAACACCGCCAGCAGCAGGCCCAGCGTCAGCGTGATGATGTAGATCTGCTTGAGGCCCTGGCGTGCGAGCAGCAGCTCCTGGTATTCCTGGTGCAGGGTCTGGATGCCCTCGGCGCTGCTGGCCAGCGATTCCGGCACCGGCTGCATGACCTGCAGCAGCAGGCTGTCAGTGATGTAGTGGCGACTCGGTATGGGCACCACCACGCGCAGGATCAGGCCCTCGCGGCCGTCGGACTCCACCGCGCGCCAACCCTGGGTCTGGCGTGCCTGACGCAGCTGTGCAGGCTCGGGAGACTCCACCTGCAGGCGCATTTCTTCGCCGGCCGACACCATCACGCGGCCGCTCGAAGACAGCACGCTGATGTTGGCCACATCGAGATTGCTGCGCAGACGCGTGAGGGCAGGCAGGCTGGGCGTCTGGCCGCTTTCACCAAGGTCGAGGGCGGCACTGCGCGTGCGTTCGGCGAGCTGGTCGAGCAGGGCGTCGAGTGCGCTGCGGCCCAGCGACAGGCCGTTTTCGAGCGCCGTATCGACCTTGACGTTGTACCAGGACTCGACCGACTGCACGGCGAACTGTACCGACACGAAGTAGATGATGCTGCCGGGTAACACCGACAGCAGCACGAACATGCCGATCAGCTTGAGCTTGAGTCGCGAGCCGAACTGGCGCTGGCGGTATTCCTGCCACAGCGCGCGCAACTGCACGCTGACGAGGATGAACAGGGCCAGCGCGACGAGACCGTTGGCGCCCAGCAGCAGCGGGTAATTCTCGGCGAAGGCCGTGGTGTTGGAGCCGGCGAAGGCCAGCAACAGCAGCAGCACGGCGCCCAGCAGCGTGGTGAGGACGACGAGGCGGCGGAGGTTGCGGGCGCGCATGCTGGAACTCCCTCAGCGCGGTCCAGCCAGGAAGGTCCAGCGGGACCAGGGCGTCATGACGGCAAGATCCTTCTTGCCGATGGCTGCGACCTGGAAAGGCTTGGGAAGTTGCGCCATGTCCAGCCGCAGGCGTACTGCTGCGTTATAGGACTCGCCCGGGGTCAGCTGGGTGCGTTCGGCCACCTGCCAGTTGCGCAGCGCGCGCAGCGCCGCAAAGGCCTGCGGGAAGCTGCTGAAGCTGCGGTACAGACCGCCGGTGCTGAGGCGGTACTGGCGTGTCAGGGCGTGGTACGACAGTTTGATGTCCAGCGCGCGTTCGACGATGACCTCGTCGAACCAGTACCAGCGCGGCCGGCTGAGCACGAACTCGGCCACGAAGGGGATCACCACGCCGGCCTGCACGAGCTCTTCGACACGCTGCGGCGCGTCGCCCGACAGCGAGGCGTTGAGGAAGTAGGCGTTGTCGACGAGCACGACCTCCGTGTAGTGGAAGTCCAGCGGTCGGGGTGTGTCGGCCATCAGCCCCTGTGCGAGCAGCAGGCACAGCAGCATGCCCAGCCAGCGCAGGAGGCGATGGGGCTGGCTAGCGCTTCTGCAGCAGGGCGAAATAGAAACCGTCATGTTCCGGGCCGGGTAACAGGCGTCGCTCGGGCAGACCGTCCGGGAAGGCCACACGCTGGCAATCGGGATGGCGTGCGGCAAAACGGCTTACCTGCAGGCTGTTCTCTTCGGCAAAGATGGAACAGGTGACATAAAGCATTTTCCCGCCCGGGGCCAGTTTTCCCCACAGCGCGTCCAGGATTTCGGCCTGCAGCGTTGCAAAACCCGCAACATCCTCGCTTTGACGCAGCCATTTGATGTCCGGGTGGCGGCGCGCCACGCCGGAGGCCGAACAGGGCACGTCGGCGAGGATGCGGTCGAAGGCCTGACTGTCCCACCAGTCGCTGCTGCGGCAGTCGGCGGCCTGCACCGTGGCCGTCAGGCCAAGGCGCTCCAGCTGGTCGCTGACGCGGCGCGCGCGCAGCGGATCGGCGTCCAGCGCGGTGAGCTGCAGGTCAGCCAGCTCCAGCATGTGGGCCGTCTTGCCGCCGGGGGCCGCGCAGGCGTCGAGCACGCGCTGGCCGGGCTGCAAGTCGAGCAGCAGGGCGGCTTGCTGGGCGCCCCAGTCCTGTACCGATAGGCGGCCTTCGGCGTAGCCGGGCAGGCTGGCGACCGGTACGGGGCGCTCAAGCAAGAGTGCCCAGTCACCCAGCGCACGCGTGGCGATGCCGGCTTCGCTCAGCAGGGCCTGTTCGGCCGCCAGCGTGGTGACGCGGCGGTTGATGCGCAGGCACATCGGTGGATGCGTGTTGGCGCCTTGCAGGATGGCCTGCCAGTGTTCGGGGTGGTTGCGGCGCGTGGCATTGATCCACCAGCGCGGGTGGCGGTAGCGGCCTTCGTCGTCGCGCTCGGCGGCGGCGACCAGCGCGTCCCACTGGCGCAGCGCGTTGCGCAGCACGCCGTTGGTGAGCCCCTTGAGGCCGCCGCGTGCAATGCGCGCAGCCGCTTCGACCGCCTGGTCGACGACGGTATGGGCCTGATCCGGCCGCACTTCGAGGCGGTGCAGGGCGACGCGCAACAGGCCGTCGATGACGGGCTCGGTGAGTGCTTGCTGCATCAGCTGGCGCAGCATGACCTCGCTGCGGGCATAGTCGCGCAGGGTGCCGTAGAGCATGTCCTGCGCCGCACCGCGCGTGCTGGCGGGCAGGTCGGGGTGGGCGGCCCACAGCGAGGCCAAGCCGTCGTTGAGCGCCTGACCGCTGCGTACCTTGGCGACGCCTTCGGCGGCGATGGTCAGAGCCAGTGCCAGTGAGTCAGCGGGCAGCGGCGGCAGGGCAGGGGCCTGACGCTGATCGCGTGCGGATTTGTTGGCCAGACGGCGTGCTGCGCCCTGTTCGGTACGAGGACGGTCCTGTTGCGCCGACCCGGGTTGGCGAGGCGGACCCGGGCGCTTGGGCGCCGGCTTGCGTGAATCAGTCATCAGGCGGCACGCAGGGCGGCGATGACGGGAGCCGTGTCGGGACGGATGCCGCGCCACAGGAAGAAGCACTCGGCGCCTTGTTCGACGACCATGCCGAGGCCATCGGCGGTCTGCTTCACGCCAGCCTCACGCGCAGCGAGCACGAAGGCCGTCGGCTCCTTCTTGTAGGCCATGTCATAGGCCAGTTGCGCGGCCTGCCAGACTTCTGCGGCCAGCGGCGGCACATCGCCCGTCATGCTCGACGCCGAGCCGTTGATGAGGATGTCGAAACCGCCGGGAATGTCGGCAAAGCCACCGCCGGAGATCTTCACGTTGCCGGCTTCGGCACGGAATTCGTCGGCCAGCTCGACCGCCTTGCTGGCTGTGCGGTTGGCGATGAAGACCTCGGCTGGCGCCTCGGCGAACAGCGGCAGCAGCGTGCCGCGCACCGCACCGCCAGCGCCCAGCAGCAGCACGCGGCGGCCACGGATCGCGCAGCCGAGGTTGTGGGTGATGTCGCGCACGATGCCGAAGCCGTCGGTGTTGTCACCGAGGATGGTGCCGTCGGCACGCAGGGTGTACATGTTGATGGCGCCCGCCGCACGGCCGCGCGGTGTCAGTTCGTCGGCCAGCTCGAAGGCGTCGAGCTTGAACGGCATGGTGATGTTCATGCCCTTGCCGCCCTGTTGCTGGAATTCTCGTATCGCTTCGGCGAACTTGCCCGGCTCGCCGAGGATCGCGCCGTACTCCATGTCCTGCCCGTTGGCCTTGGCAAAAGCCATCTGCAATGCGGGGGATTTGGCTTGGGCGATGGGGTTGCCGATGATGGCGTAGCGGTCGGTCATGGGGCGCTCCTGAAAGAGGCGCCATTGTAGGCCACTGCCGTGCCCGGCTGCTTCAGTGAGCCAGCTGAAGGTGAATACGCCCTAGAACTGCCCGGTGCGCAGCAATACCAGCGTGCAGGCTTCGAAGTGCTCGATACCTGCGGCGTCGAGCTTGTCGTAAGACGCCTGGTTCTCGGTGCCGGGGTTGAAGATCACCCGGCGCGGAGCGAGGGCGACGATGCTGTCGATGAGGGCGCCCTGACGCGCAGGCCCGACGTACATCGTGACCGTGTTGACCTGGCCTTGCACGGCAGCGGGCGTGGCGTAGGCCTGGCGCCCCTCGACCGTGGCCACGGCGGGCGCCACAGGCACGGGCTCGTGGCCGTACTGGGCCAGCATCTTCATGGCCTTGTTGGCGTAGCGCTCGGGGTTGTTGCTGGCGCCGATGACGACGACGCGTTCGCTGCGGGTTTGCATGGCGGCCTCGTATCAGGGGTGGTTCTGTTGCACGGATACAGTTGGCGCTGCAGTGCGGCGATTTCAAGCCTTGCGGCCGCCGGCGTTGCCGGTGGCCGCAAGGCAGGGGCTTACTTCTTCTGGATCAGGATGGTGCGCAGAACGACCTTGGCGCTGCGGTTGCCGGCTTCGCATTCGATGTCGGTGGGCGAGGGGGCAATCTGGTTGTTGAGGTAGCTACGTACGCGGATCAGGCCGTTGTAGCGGTTGGCGCGGGCGTCCTTGATCATGTTGCGCAGCGTGGCGATGGCGGCGGCCTGGCAGGTGTCGGTGGGCGACTTGCCATTGCTGTCGACCGATTCCGAGTAGGTGATGGGGCCGTAGCGCAACGCGTAAGCGGGCGGCGTCTGGCTGCCGAGGACGAGGCTCACGTCGTTGCCGAGCTGATCGCGGATTTCAGCCGACTCGAGGATGGGCGCAAACGGGATGTACAGCGCGCCCTTGGCGGCGGGGCGGTTGGCGTTGATGGCAAGGCGCTCGGCTTCGCGGTCAATGCTGTCAGCGCGTGTGCGGGCGTTCTGCGTCATGCCCATCTTGGCCGTGAAGAACACGCGGGCCGTCGTCGGGCTGGTGCTGCAGAAGACGGCGCTGGTCTGGTTCGAGGGGCCGTCCTTGAGCGCGGGGCGTATGTCGTAGATGACGTCGTAGCCGGCCGTGCGGGCGGTTTCCAGCATGTTCTTGATGAGGCGAACGAAGGCTTCGTGGCAGTGCGATTCGTTGACGTTGAACGGGATCACGCTGATGCCGGTGGCGTTGTAGCTGGCGGTCGGCGTGCTTTCGACGAGGGCGGGCGGGGCCTCGTCCAGCCACAGCATGCGGATCGACGGGTCCATCGCGGCCTGCACTTCGGGCAGGGGCAGCAGGGTGTTACGCAGGCTGAGGTTCTGGTCGGCGCGGGCCGGCGCGGCAAAACTGGCCAGGACGGCAACGAGGCTGAGCAGGTTTCGAGCATTCATGAGGCGGATGGGCATCGGATTCTCTCCTTCTGTTGTCTGTCAGGGCGGGGTGCGCGGCGGCGCCCGGGGTTTTGGGCGCGTATTGTGCCGCCTGAACATGCCCTGCGATAGGTCAGAACGCTGGAAGGCAGTCGGGTTCCCCGCTTTTGCGGGGCCCGGAAACGACAACGCCCCGTTGCCGGGGCGTTGTAACGGGCGCAAGCAGCTGCGATCAGGCGCGGCGGCGGCTCAGACCCAGCAGGCCCAGTGCGGCGCCGATCAGTGCGAGGCTGCCCGGTTCCGGCACGTCGAAGCTCACGCCATCCAGCGAACCGCCGTAGCCGTCGCTGGTGCCGCCGGCCACGAAGCGGATCGTCGTGCTGGCACCTGTGGCGGTGTAGGCGACGCTCTTGAGATCCCACACATGCGTGGCGCCACCGTTGCCGGTGTAGCTCGCCACCAGACTGCCATTGATCAGCACGTCGATAGTGTTGCTGGTGCTGGCTACGCCGATACGCGGCGAGTAAAGGAAGTTCAGAAAGTACTCCACGCCCACCGAGGTCGCTACGGTCTGCTCGATCCAGCTGTTCTGGTAGGTGTCGAGCTCGATGAACTGGGTGCCCGTGGCCGCGGTGCCAGCGTTGGCGTCGCGCAGCTCAACGCCTTGGGGGCCAGCACTCCAGCCCGGAATGGCGGGGCTGCCGTAGTAAACGCTCCAGGTGCCGGCGGGTTGATCCGGCGATTCGAAGCTGCCGTTGATGAGCAGGTTGGCATTGGCTTGCAGGCTGAACATCAGGCCGGCGCCGAGCAGGAGTGCGCGAAGTTTCATGTCGGTTCTCTCAGGGATTGGGGGTTATTTGCTACTGGCGGTCTTGTATGCAAGCTCTGCACCAGTTGTTTTTGCTTTTACCAATCAATGTGTTGCGTTCTGTTTTCAGACGCTTCGACGCAGCCGTGTAAGACCCGTCAACAGCTGCTTGCGCTGACGGCGCATGAGCAGCAGCCCGCAGGCTGCGAGCAGGGCCAGCGCGAAGCTGGCGGGTTCGGGCACTGCGGTGCCGGTGCCCGGCGTGGCAGGCAGGCCTTCATAGACCTTGCTGACCGTCAGGCCCAGGTGGGCGAGCTCGAAGTGGTCGGTCACGAAAGTTGAACAGCACCAGCGCGCCCGACATGCCTGACGAGGCGAGGGCCGGCAGGTCGAAGCCGAGGGATTCGTCGCTCAGCGCGTTGCCGGGAAACTTGGTGTAGAAGAACTCGAACTGCAGGCCGACGCTGCCGGGAGCGCCCATCGCCGTCTGCAGGCTGGCGGAGGAGCCGAGCGTGGAGAAGAGGCTGATGAAATCGATGCTGCCGTGCTGCACGTGGATGCTGCAGAAGAAGTCGCCGCTGGAACAGGCATTCGGCGTGAAGCTGTAGCCCTCGATGCTGGCCGTGGTGCTCGTGACCGCCTTGTAAAGGGTGAAGTCGCCCACCGTGCCGCTTGCTGCGGTGGCCGTGTCATAGACGAGGGTGACCGTGAAGTCTTCACCCGTCAGCAGCGGCGCGGCGGCTGTGTGAAGGGGCGCGTAGCCGGTGTTGCTGCCGGAGAACGTGCCTTCGAAAGTCAGGGTGACCGGTGTGGCCTGCGCAACGGTGGCGAGCAGGCAAGCAAGACAGCTGATCAGGAGATGGTGAAAGCGGGACATGATGGGCTCTCTCTCGGATACGTTTTATGGGATGTTTGCGTTCCCATAAGCAACTTCCGCTCCGCACCGCGCCCGTGTTGAATCCGCGCGCAGCGCGCGGATGCTGCTGTCAAGAATGTCGACGCATAGCCGGGCTCAATACACGTCCCTGACGTAGCGCTTGTCCTGCGCCATCTTCGCGACATAGGCGCTGGCCTCTTCGGCGCTCAGGTTTCCGTGCTGCTGCACGATGACTTTGAGCGCCGCATCGACATCTTTGGCCATGCGGCTGGCGTCGCCGCAGACGGCGAAGTACGCGCCGTCCTGCAGCCAGGCCCATAGCTCGGCGCCGTGCTCGTGCATGCGTTGCTGGACATAGATCTTTTCTTTCTGGTCGCGCGAGAAGGCGGTGTCGAGGCGATGCAGCACGCCGTCCCTCTGTAGTGATTCCAGTTCGTCGCGGTAGTAGAAGTCGCTTGCGGCGCGCTGTTCGCCGAAGAACAGCCAGTTGCGTCCCTTGGCGCCGGTGGCGCGGCGTTCCTGCAGGAACGCGCGGAACGGCGCGACGCCGGTGCCGGGGCCGACCATGATCAGGGGCGTGTCGGGATTGGCGGGGACGCGGAAGTGGGCGGACTTCTGCACGAAGATGGCGACGCCCTGCTCCATCGCACGGTCGGCGAGGAAGCTCGAACACACGCCGCCGCGTCGCTTGCCGTCACAGTCGTAGCGCACGGTGGAGACGGTGAGGTGCACTTCGTCGGGCGTGGCCTTGCTGCTCGATGCGATGGAGTAGAGGCGCGGTTGCAGGCGCTTGAGTGCACTGAGCCATTCTTCCGCGCTGACGCTGATCGGGAAGGCGTGCAGCAGGTCGACGATCTGGCGACCCCACAGCCAATTCTGTAGTTCGGGTTTGTGCTCTTCCGTGAGCCAGGCGCGCAGCATGTCGCTGTTGGCGCGCTGGCAGACGAACTGCAGCAGCTCGGGCGTGATGCGTGCGATGTCGTAGTGCTTGAGCAGCGCGTCGGCCAGCGAGAGTTCGCCGTGATCGGCGACTTGCACAAGGGTGGAGGGCGAGAGCTTGAGCGCTGACAGCATGTCGCCGACGAGGGCCGGGCAGTTGCTGGGCCACACGCCCAGCGCGTCGCCGGCTTCGTAGTGCAGGCTGCTGCCGGCGAGGTCGAAGACGAATTGGCGTGTCTCTTTCTCCGCGCCTTCGCCGTTGAGCAGGCGGTTGGCAATCAGGCGTGTGCGCAGGGGTTGTTTGCGGCTGTAGGCAGGACGCTCGGAGACAACGGCGTCGATGCTGTCATGTGCTGCGGTATCTGCGGTGACGAGTTCCGCAACGGGGGCTGCGGCGCTGGCTTGCACCGTGCTCACGGCGAGCGCGCTGGCCACGGCATCCAGCCAGGCTTTGGCCGGTGTCTCGTAGTCAGGTTCGCAATCAATGCGTGCCGTGATGCGTTGTGCGCCGAGTGCTTCGAGCTTTGCATCGAGCTTGCGACCGAAGCCGCAGAACTGGTCGTAGTTGGAGTCGCCAAAAGCGAGCACCGCGAAGCGTGTGCTGGCGAGCGAGGTCTCGAGTGATTGCAGTGCGTTCCAGAAGTTGCCGCCGTTATCGGGCGGGTCGCCGTCGCCGAAGGTGCTGGTGAGCAGCAGCACACAGGGCGTGCTGGCGAGATCGGCAGGTTTGAAGCTGTCCATGCTGGCGAGCGTGACCTTGTGGCCTTCATCCTGGAGGAGCGTCACGCACTGTGCGGCGAAGCCTTCTGCGTTGCCGGTCTGCGAGGCCCACAGCACGGTGATGGGTGGACGCGTCGGCGCAGCGGCTTCTGTGGGGCTTGCGGGCAAGCTCGCCGGTGCGTTACCACCGGGCAGCCAGGTGCGTGCAAAGAGGCCGGCGAGTACACCGTCGAGCAACAAGCGCGTGTCAGGGGCGAGCGGCGCAGTGGGCGGGAGCGCAGGCACGCCGCCAGCCTTGCGCCCCGCTTCGCTGCGCAGGCCCATGAGGTAGCCCTGCAGGTAGCGTTGCGCTGGCGCGTCGAGCTGGATGTCGGGCACTGCCGGGAGGCCGAGCAAGGCGGCCAGAGCTTCGATCTGTGTCATGTCGAGTTCCTTCACGTGGAGACCCGATGCACCGTCACTGGTGCTGGCGAAGACGTCATTGTCTTCGCCCATCGTGGACGTCTGATTGGGGGATGCGGTGTGTTCGTCGGTTGCGGTGTCGACGGCGACACGCTGCAGCACGACGGCGCTGAATTTGAATTCGGGTTGCTGCGAGATCGGGTCGACGGCGTCGCTGGTGACGGCGTTGATGGCGAGGTCTTCGCCGAACACATCGTTCCAGTGGAAGGGCGCGAAGCAGTTGCCAGGGCGCACGCGGTCTGTGACCACGGCAGGCAGCACGGCACGGCCGCGCCGCGAGCGGATTTCGACGGCGTCCTTGTCGCGGATGCCCAGCGGCGCGGCGTCTTCGGGATGCAGCTCGATGAAGGGGCCGGGGTTGAGCTTGTTGAGCGTGGGAATCTTGCCGGTCTTGGTCAGCGTGTGCCACTGGTGCTGCAGGCGGCCGGTGTTGAGCACGAAGGGGAAGTCCACGTCGGGCATGTCGACGGGATCCATGTGCGGCCGGGGCAGGAAGGTGGCCTTGCCGCTCTCGGTGGCGAAGACGATGCGCGGCTGCGTGCCGTCGTCGCGCAGGCGCAGCTTCTGGCTGGTGCCGGTGTTGAGGTAGCGGACGGGACTGCGGTCGTCCGCTTGCTCCGGCGGCATGGGCCATTGCAGGGGCTGCTCGCGCAGGCGTGCGTGGCTGGTGCCGCGAATGTCGTAGCCGGTCTTGGGGTTCCAGGCCTGTTTGATCTCTTCGAAAACCTCGGCCGCCGAGGTGTAGCTGAAGTGTTCCGCGAAGCCCATCTCGCAAGCCACGCGCGCAATGATCTGCCAGTCCGGCAGCGCGTCGCCGGGCGGCGGCACGGCCTGCGCCATCAGCGTCATGTTGCGCTCGGAGTTGATCATCACGCCTTCCGCCTCGGCCCACAGCGCGCCGGGCAGCAGCACATCGGCATAATGGTTGGTCTCGGTGTCGAGGAAGGCGTCCTGCGTGATGACCAGCTCGGAAGCCTGCAGGCCGGCGATCACGTTCTTGCGATTCGGCACCGTCGCCACCGGGTTGGTGCAGATGATCCAGCAGGCCTTGATCTTGCCGGTCATCATCTCTTCGAACATCGCTACCGTGCCGCCGACGAGATCGGTGCGCAGGCTGCCGCGCGGGATGCGCCACAGGTCTTCGACGAAGGCGCGATCCTCTTCCACTTGCACCGAACGTTGGCCCGGCAGGCCCGGCCCCATGTAGCCCATCTCGCGGCCGCCCATGGCATTCGGCTGGCCCGTCAGCGAGAAGGGGCCGCTGCCTGTGCGGCAGATCGCGCCCGTGGCGAGGTGCAGATTGCAGATGGCGTTGGTGTTCCAGGTGCCGTGCGTGCTCTGGTTGAGGCCCATGGTCCAGCAGCTCATCCAGTTCTTCGCGGTGCCGATGAGTTCGGCGGCCTGGCGAATGTCGGCTTCGGGGATGCCGGTGAGTGCGGCGACCTTGTCCGGCGCGTAGTCGGCCAGGAAGGCCGGCATGGCCTCCCAGCCCTCGGTGAATTCTTCGATGAAAGCCGCATCGGTGTGGCCGTTCTTGACGAGCAGGTGCAGCAGGCCGTTGAGCAAGGCGAGGTCGGTGCCGGGCTTGATCTGCATGAACAGATTCGCCTTGTCGGCCGTCGCGTTGCGGCGCGGGTCGACGACGATCAGCTTCGCCCCCGCCTTGACGCGATCCATCATGCGCAGGAACAGGATGGGGTGGCAGTCCGCCATGTTGGCGCCGATGACGAAGAACACGTCGGCGTGGTCGAAGTCCTGGTACGAACCGGGCGGGCCGTCCGAGCCCAGCGAGAGCTTGTAGCCGCTACCCGCGCTGGCCATGCACAGGCGCGAGTTGGACTCGATGTTGTTGGTACGCACGAAGCCCTTGGCGAGCTTGTTGGCGAGGTACTGCGCCTCCATCGACATCTGGCCCGAGACGTAGAAGGACAGCGCGTCCGGCCCGTGCGTGTCGAGGATGCCGCGCAGGCGGCGCGCCGTTTCGCCGATGGCGAGGTCGATGCTTGTGCGTGCCGGTTCGTGCTGGCGGTCACTGCGCAGGTAGGCATGCTCCAGTCGGCCCGACTCGGCGATGGCCTGCGCGCAGGTATTGCCCTTGGTGCACAGGCGGCCGAAGTTGGTCGGGTGTGTCTTGTCGCCCGCGATTTTGATGACGCGCTTGTTTTGCACGGTCATGACGATGCCGCAGCCGACGCCGCAGTACGGGCAGACGCTCTTGACGCTGGTGGTCGCGGTCATGGCTTGGCGGGACGGTGGTTTCGGGGCATGCTCTTCGATATATCTGTGTGTATATATCGATCATCAAAAGCAGAAGGCGTGCCATTGGCCGGAATCCACACCGTACAAGGCTCTGCGGCCGGTTTAGGGTGGGCGAGCAGCCCGCCAAGCCCTGCCCATGCACCATCTCAGGCATGGCCGGGGCCAATTGCGTACCGGCTTGGGGCAGCGCATCCTGCCCCGGCAAACCCATCAGAAAGGACAGTCCATGCGCCGCGCCCTCATCCTCCAGCACCTCGCTTTCGAAGACGCCGGGAGCCTGGCCCCGGCCCTGCGTGACGCGGGCTTCACGCTGGATGTGCAGGACGCCTGCACGGCCGACTTGCGTGCGCTGGCGCATGAGGAGCCTGATTTGCTGGTGGTGCTGGGTGGGCCCATCGGCGTCTATGAACAGACGCAGTACCCCTTCCTCGTTGATGAGCTGGACTGGCTGCGCGCGCGTCTCGCGGCCGGCCTGCCGACGCTGGGGATCTGCCTCGGGGCGCAGCTCATGGCGGCTGCGCTGGGGGCGCGGGTCTATCCGGGCATGGCCGGCAAGGAGCTGGGCTGGGCGCCGCTGCAGGCCGGGCGCGACATCGCACAGCATCCGCACTTCGCGGCGCTGATCGGCCTGCCCGTGCTGCACTGGCATGGCGACACCTTCGACCTGCCAGTCGGCGCGGCCCACCTTGCGGCGACGCCGGCTTACGTCAATCAGGCCTTCGCCATCGGTCGCCACGCACTGGGCCTGCAATGCCATCCGGAAGTACTGGCGGGCGATCTGGAGCGTTGGTATGTCGGCCACGCCTGCGAGTTGGCACAAGCCGGGCTGGATGTGCCACGCTTGCGCGCTGAAGGCCGGCAGTACGGCCCCGCTCTGGAAGCGGCCGTCCGGCCATTCTGGGGTGCCTGGATCCGCGCAGCCTTTGCCTGAGCCGCGCTGCGGATCCGGAACGACGGAGAAGAACGTGAACGTCAACGGAAGATTCTGGATCGAGCACGACGGCCACTCGCTGGCCGGGCGCGGGCGCATCGAGCTGCTCGAACGCATTGCCGACTGCGGCTCCATCGCCGAGGCCGCCAAGGGCATGAAGATGAGCTACAAGGCTGCGTGGGACGCCATCGACGCGATCAACCGCGTCTCGACCCAGCCCATCGTCACGCGCAACAAGGGTGGTCGTGCCGGCGGCGGCACGCAGCTGACCGAACACGGCCGCGCCCTGATCCGCGCCTATCGCGACATGGAGCAGGAGCATCGCGACTTCCTCGTCGCAATGCATGTGCGTTACGCGGCAGTGCTGGTGGGTGACGCAGCCTGAACAAGCTCAGCCTGGTTTGAGCATCACAAGCTTGAGCTGCTCCTGCTCAACCGGATGCAGGGTCACCTGCTGGTAGCTGATCAGTCCGCGTTTCGGGTGCCTGAAATCGCGCTGCCCGCCTTGCCGCTCCAGCACGTCGTGCTGTTTCCAGAATTGCGCGAACTCGGGGCTGCCCTGGGTCAGTTCGTCGACGAGCCGCTGCAGCGGGGGCTCTTCGAGGCGCGTGCGGCAGTCGGCGCGGAACTCGGCGGTGATGCGGCGGGCGCGTACGTCCCAGTCAATGAGCAGGGTGCGCGCGGCGGGTTCGAGGAAGACGAAGCGCAGCAGGTTGGGCGTGCGCTCCTGCTTCTGGTCCAGCCAGCCGGTGAAGAGCTGCGCGGCGGCCTTGTTCCAGGCCAGCAGGTCCCAGTAGCGGCCCATGATGTAGGCGGGCGCGGCGATGTCGTCGAGCAGGGCGGCCAGCGCGGCGGGGGCGCTGTCGTCGGCGGACGTGGCTTCCTGCGCGTCGCGCCGGCCGGCCATTTCAAACAGGTAGGCGCGCTCGGAGCGGGTGAGCTGCAGTGACTGGGCGAGGCGGTCCAGCACCTCGGCCGAGACGTTCACTTCGCGCCCCTGTTCCAGCCAGGCGTACCAGGTGGGGCTGATGCCGGCGAGCTGGGCGGCTTCCTCGCGGCGCAGGCCGGGCGTGCGGCGGCGGCTGCCGGCCGGGAAGCCAAAGGCTTCGGGCGCGCTGCGGCTGCGTAGCTTCTGCAGGAATTCGCCGAGTTCCTTGCGGCGGGTGGGGGTTTGCTTGTCCATGCTTCTATCGAGGCTATTACTTTCAGTACTAGTATAAACAGTAGTCTTGTTCTGGTACTGGCGCAGTTCTACCATGCGCGCCTGCACTGTGCGGTCTATCGTGAATTCTCGATCCGGCGCGCGGTTTTTTCCCCTGTTTCAGCCAAGGAGTAGCCATGGCAGGCAAGACGCTTTACGACAAGTTGTGGGATCCGCATGTGGTCCGTCAGGAACAGGACGGCACCTGCCTCCTCTACATCGACCGTCACCTCGTGCACGAAGTGACCAGCCCGCAGGCTTTCGAAGGCTTGCGCATTGCTGGCCGCAAGGCCTGGCGCAACACCTCCGTGGTGGCCGTGCCTGACCACAACACGCCGACCAACAACTGGGATCGCGATATCGAAGATCCGATCTCGAAGACCCAGGTCGACACGCTGGACGCGAACATCAAGGAATTCGGTTCGCTGATGTACTTCCCGTTCAAGCACAAGAACCAGGGCATCATCCACGTCATCGCCCCCGAGAACGGCGCCATCATGCCGGGCATGACGGTGGTATGCGGTGACAGCCACACGGCGACGCACGGTGCTTTCGGTGCCCTCGCGCACGGCATCGGCACGTCTGAAGTTGAACACGTGCTGGCGACGCAGACCCTCATCCAGAAGAAGTCCAAGGCCATGCTTGTCAAGGTCAACGGCAAGCTGGGCCTCGGCGTGACCGCCAAGGATGTGGCGCTCGCCATCATCGGCAAGATCGGCACCGCGGGTGGCACGGGCTACTGCATCGAGTTCGGCGGCTCCGTATTCCGCGAGCTGACGATGGAAGGCCGCATGACAGTCTGCAACCTCGCCATCGAAGCGGGCGCGCGCGCCGGCATCATCGGCGTCGATGACAAGACCATCGCTTACCTCAAGGGCCGCAACAACATGCCCACGGGCGAAGCCTGGGACAAGGCCGTGGCCTACTGGAACACGCTGCAGTCGGACGCTGACGCGAAGTTCGACGCCGTCGTCGAACTCGACGCAGCGAGCATCGAGCCGCAAGTCACCTGGGGTACGTCGCCCGAGCAGGTGCTGGCCGTCGGCGGCAAGGTGCCGAATCCCGCCAACGAGAAGGATGCAACCAAGCGCACCGGCATCGAGAATGCGCTCAAGTACATGGGCCTCACGGCTGACATGCCGATCACCGACATCACGATCGACAAGGTCTTCATCGGCTCCTGCACCAACTCGCGTATCGAAGACCTGCGCGCTGCGGCCGTTGTCGCCAAGGGCAAGAAGGTCGCTGGCAACGTGAAGCTCGCGATGGTTGTGCCGGGTTCCGGCATCGTCAAGCGTCAGGCGGAAGAAGAAGGTCTGGACAAGATCTTCATCGAAGCCGGTTTCGAATGGCGTGAGCCGGGCTGCTCGATGTGTCTGGCAATGAACGCCGACCGCCTCTCGCCGGGCGAGCGTTGCGCCTCGACCTCCAACCGCAACTTCGAAGGCCGTCAGGGCCCCGGTGGTCGCACCCACCTCGTGAGTCCCGCCATGGCCGCTGCTGCCGCCATCGCCGGTCACTTCGTCAACGTGCGCCAGGCATAAGGAGAAACGCAATGAAAGCCTTCAAGCAAATCAACGGCCTCGCATGCCCGCTCGATCGCGCCAACGTCGATACCGACGCGATCATCCCCAAGCAGTTCCTCAAGTCGATCAAGCGCTCGGGCTTCGGCCCCTACCTGTTCGATGAGTGGCGTTACCTCGACCACGGTGAGCCCGGCATGGACTGCACGAACCGTCCGAAGAACCCGGACTTCGTGCTCAACAAGCCGCGTTACCAAGGCGCACAAGTGCTGCTCGCACGCGACAACTTCGGTTGTGGTTCCTCGCGCGAACACGCGCCCTGGGCCATCGAAGACTGCGGTTTCTCCGTGATGATTGCGCCGTCCTTCGCCGACATCTTCTTCAGCAACAGCTACAAGAACGGCCTGCTGCCCATCGTGGCCTCGGCTGAAATTGTCAACCGCCTGTTCAAGGAATGCGAAGCGACCGAGGGCTACAAGCTCGACGTGAATCTCGAAACGCAAACCGTGACGACGCCTTCGGGCTTCTCGTTCGGCTTCGACATCACGCCGCACCGCAAGCACTGCCTGCTCAACGGCCTCGACGAAATCGGCCTCACGCTGCAACACCGCGATGAGATCGCCGCTTTCGAAGCGAAGCACAAGGCCGCGCAACCCTGGCTGTTCGCTCAGTGACAAAGCTGCGCAGCCTCTGGCTGGACACGCTGAACCATCGCCCGTGGAGCACCTTCGTGCTCCTGGGTGTGTTCTTCATCCTGTTCGGCGTCACGTCCTACAACCTGTTCGTCATCTTCCGCGCCAACCTCAATCTCTTCGTCGAGTACGGCTGGATGGTGATCATGGACGGCGCGCTGGTGCAGCTGCTGCAACTGCTTGCCTACGCTTACCTGAGCGTCGCGTTCTACGCCTTGTTCAAGGCCTGTGAGCACGCGCTGGTCAAACATCTCACTCATCCGAAAGATCACCAAGAATGAAAATCTGTTACCTGCCCGGCGATGGCATCGGCCCGGAAATCATGGCGCAAGCCCTGCGCGTGCTGGATGTCTTCAAGAAGGAAGGCATGAACATCGAGCTCGAAGAAGCGCTGCTCGGCGGTGCCGCCGTCGACGCCACCGGCGAGCCGTACCCGCCTGTTACGCAGAAGGCCGCACGCGCCGCTGACGCCGTGCTGCTCGCCGCTGTCGGCGGTCCGAAGTGGGACACCCTGCCGCGCCCGCAACGCCCCGAGCGCGGCCTGCTGGGCATCCGCAAGGACCTCAACCTGTTCGCCAACCTGCGTCCCGCGATCCTTTATCCAGAACTCGCCAACGCTTCCTCGCTGAAGCCCGAGATCGTGTCGGGTCTGGACATCATGATCGTGCGCGAACTCACGGGCGACATCTACTTCGGCGAGCCGCGCGGCATCGCTGAAGAAGGTGGCAAGCGCGTTGGCCGCAACACTATGATCTACAACGAAGACGAAATCCGCCGCATCGGCCACGTCGCCTTCAAGGCCGCACAGAAGCGCAGCAAGAAGCTCTGCTCGGTCGACAAGATGAACGTGCTCGAAACCACGCAGCTGTGGCGCGACGTCATGATCGAGATCTCCGCAGAGTACCCGGACGTCGAACTCAGCCACATGCTGGTCGACAACTGCGCCATGCAGCTCGTGCGCGCACCGAAGCAGTTCGACGTGGTCGTCACCGGCAACATGTTCGGCGACATCCTCTCCGACGAAGCCTCGATGCTCACCGGCTCCATCGGCATGCTGCCGTCCGCCTCGCTGGATCAGAACAACAAGGGCATGTACGAACCCTGCCACGGCTCCGCACCGGACATCGCCGGCAAGAACCTCGCCAACCCGCTGGCCATGATCCTGTCGGTCGCCATGATGATGCGTTACACCTTCGCCAACGAAGCTGCTGCAACGCGCATCGAAACCGCCGTCAAGAAAGTGCTGGCCTCCGGCTTGCGCACCGGCGACATCTTCGAAGAAGGCACCAAGCGCGTGTCCTGTACCGAGATGGGTGACGCGGTGGTGGCTGCGCTGTAAGCAATCTGCTGTTGCAATGAAAACGGGGCGCTCGGGTGTGTAACCTGAGCGCCCCGTTTTCTTTTGTGGCGCAGTACGCCGTTCGCATGTGGTGTTTTGTTTTTGTGAAGTCCGCAAGTAGCTACCGACAATAAATCGTGGCCCACGTTTTGCATTCTGGTGCTGTCAGGCATTGGGGCTTCAGGTGTAGGCTCGATGCATCTACCAGTTCTGGAGTGCCTGCATGGATTCCCGCATCTTTCATTTCAGCACGCCTGCTTTCCGTCTCATGCATGCCGAAGAGCTGCCGGCGGCAGACGGGCATAGCGGTGCGTTCGAGGGCGTCCTGCTGGGCGTGCACCATGGTAGTGCTCAGCGCGTGACGCAGCGGCGTGCAGGGCGGCGCGAGTCGGCGGTATTCACGCCGGGGCAGCTGACCCTGATCGAACCCGATTGCGACGTGCGTTGCTGGACCGACGAGTCCTGCGCCTTCCTGCATATCGAGCTGCCGAAGCGTCTGTTCGCCGGCATGAGCCCGGCGGATGCCTTGCCGGCTGCGCGCTACCTCTTCGATGATCCGCTCTGTCGCCAGCTGGCTGCGGCGATTCATGAGGCGGTGCGTCTCGATGGCGAGACAGCGCGCGTGTTTGCCGAGAGCGCGGCGCAGACCCTGGCCTTGCGCCTGCTGAGTCTGGGCGGGCAGCAACCGCAGCTGGCGAAAGGCGGGCTGGCGTCGCTGGTACTGGCGCGCGTCATCGACTACATGCAGGCCAGTCTTGCCGACAACCCGGGCGTGGCGGAGCTGGCGCAGGTCGCGGGGCTGAGCCCTCACCACTTCGCGCGAATGTTCCGCGTCAGCACTGGTCAGGCGCCGCACCAGTATCTGCAGACCCTGCGCATGGAGCGTGCCAAATCCCTGCTGCGAGCGGGTACCGGCAACATGCTGGAGATCGCGCAGGTCGTGGGCTTCGCAACGGCCAGTCACTTCGCGGCGTTCTTCCGGCGCCACACAGGACTGTCGCCGCGTGACTGGCAGCGCGCACAGCGCTGAGCAGCTTTCCGACAGGACCGCCGTTTTACGACATGGTCGCCACAATGCCGCGTGCATGATGGAGACTCTTCTTCAGGGAGCCGGACATGAGTGCAGGGCAGGACAGGATTGCGGTGGTAACGGGGGCGACGCGTGGCATGGGGCTGGAGGCCAGCCGCCAGTTGCTGGCGCGCGGCTATTACGTGGTGCTGACGGGGCGTCAGCGGGCGCCCTTGCAGGCCGCACGTGACAGCCTGGGTGCGCCGGAGCGCTGCGAGGCCTTCGAGCTCGATGTCACCTCGGCCGAGCAGGCGCACGCACTGGCAGCGCATCTGCGCAGCCTGCCGGGCCGTCTCGAAGTGCTCATCAACAACGCCGGCGCCTTCTTCGAGCCGACCGATCAATCGGCCTACATGCAGACCAGCGTGTTCGACATGTCGCCCGACGTGCTGCGTCGCTCGCTCGACACAAACACCTTCGGCGCACTGCATGTGTCGCAAGCGCTGATTCCGCTGATGCAGGCGCAGGGCTATGGCCGCGTGGTCAATGTGTCGTCGGGCATGGGCGCGCTGAGCACCATGGACCGCGGCTGGCCGGCGTATCGCATATCGAAGACGGCGCTCAATGCCGTTACTGGCCTGTTCGCGGCCGAGCTGCGCGGCAGCAACATCAAGGTGAACTCCGTTTGCCCCGGCTGGGTGCGCACCGAGATGGGCGGCGCGGGTGCGGCGAAGTCAGTGGAAGAAGGTGTCGACACGACGATCTGGCTGGCGACCTTGCCGGACGACGGTCCTTCGGGCGGCTTCTATCGCGACCGCGCCGTGGCGGTCTGGTAACCGGTCAGGCATTCATGCAACGGGGGCGCTGCGGCGGTCCCGTTTCATTCCGCCGCCAACCTGCGTCGTGCAATGAAGGCGTTGATCGCAGCAGCAGCCTCCGCAGGGCAACTCTGCAGCAACAGATGCGGCGAGGGCGCGTACGCCACTTCGATATCCGGCCGCAATTTCTGGATGCGACGCAGGTTGCGTGCGGGTACGACGAAGTCCTTTTCACCGCGCAGGTAGAGCAGGGGGACGTGGCAGTCCTTGAGCGGTTTGCGCGCATCGACGGCGAACAGTTCGCTGACGCGTCGTGCCCACACGGCGGGGCTGACCATGCGCAGCGCTTGCTGTGACAGCTGCGCGACTTCGCTGTTGTCGTAGCCGCCGACGCGGCTGCGCACGCGCGACATCAGCGGCATCAGCCGGAAGGGGGCGCTGGGGATGATGTGCGCGGCCAGGCGCGGCACGAACCAGTAGGGGCCGGTGACGAAGCTCGCGCACAGCACCACGGCGCGCAAGCCCGCCGGTTGCAGGGTGGCGACACGCAGGGCCAGCGGACCGCCGAAGGATTCGCCGAGCAGGATGAAGGGCTCGTCAACCGGGAGCGCGGCGAGCGCGAAGGGCAGCAGCGCGTTGTAGCCGAGTGGCTTGTCAACGGGGTAGGTGACGACGATGGGTTCGATGTACTCCGGTAAGGCGCGCAGGAAGGGCTGGAACAGCACGCCTGTGCCATCGAGGCCGGGTAGCAGGACCAGTTTCAGTTTGCGCATTGCGTGGCCTTAACCCTGCCGATCCGGGCTGCCGGTGATCAGTCGCGCACCACGCTTGAAGGTGACGAAGGACCAGGCCCAGTTGAGCATCACGGCGAGGCGGTTGCGGAAGTCGATGAGGAAGAAGATGTGCACGAAGCCCCAGAACCACCAGGCGAGCGTGCCGCGCAGGCGCAGCCAGCCGAAGTCGGCGACGGCGGCGCGGCGGCCGATGGTGGCGAGGTTGCCCCAGTTGAGATAGCGGAAGGGTGCTGGCGCAGCGCTGCCGGCGATGCGTGCGCGGATCACCTTGGCGACGTGCATGCCGGCTTGCTTGGCCGCTGGTGCGACGCCCGGCACCACCTTGCCGGCGGCGTCGGTGAGGGCGGCGGTGTCGCCGATGACGAAGACATCCGGCTGGCCCGGCAGGCTGAAGTCGGCGTTCACTTTCACGCGGCCGGCGCGGTCGGCGTCGGCGCTGAGCCAGCTGGATGCGGCGGAGGCCTGTACGCCGGCTGCCCACACCACGGTGGCGGCGTTGATGCGTTCGCCGCCGACTTCGACGCCTTGCGCATCGCATTGCGTGACCGCTTTGCCGAGGCGCACTTCGACGCCCAGTTTCTGCAGCGAGTTTGCGGCGGCAGCGGACAGCGATTCGGGGAAGGTGGCGAGCACGCGTGGTGAGGCTTCGATGAGGATGATGCGTGCCTGACGCGGGTCGATGCGGCGGAAGTCGGTGGCGAGCGACGCGCGTGCGAGCTCGGCGACGGCGCCGGCCATTTCGACACCGGTGGGGCCGCCGCCGATGATGACGATGGTGAGCAGGCGACGGCGCTCGGCCTCATCGTCGGTCATCTCGGCCTGCTCGAATGCGACCAGCAGGCGGTGGCGGATCGCGGTGGCGTCTTCGACGGTCTTGAGGCCGGGCGCGAAAGTCTCCCAGTCGTCGTGGCCGAAGTAGGCGTGACGTGCGCCGGTGGCGAGGATCAGGTAGTCGAAGCCGACGCGGCCGTCGCGTACGGCGTTGCGGCCGATGACTTCGCGCGTCGCGAGGTCGATGCCGGTGACTTCGCCGAGGATGACGGTGGCGTTCTTCTGCGATGACAGCACGCCGCGTATCGGCGCCGCGATGTCGGCGGGTGACAGGCCGGCGGTGGCGATCTGGTAGAGCAGGGGCTGGAACAGATGGTGGTTGCGGCGGTCGATGACCAGCACGTCGACGGGGGCGTCGGCGAGGGCGCGTGCGGCAGAGAGGCCGCCGAAGCCGGCGCCGACGATGATGACGCGGGGTCTGGCGCGGGACGGGGTGTTGCTCGATTGTGGTGTGCTCATGACATGCTCAGGTAACGGGAATTCTTTCGGGACATGGTTACGCCATGTCCGTCATTCCCGCGAACGCGGGAATCCACAGGCTCGCCGCAGGCGAGTAGCTTTGTGCCGCTGGACTCAGGTGGCTGAAACCGCTTTTGCTGGCGCAAAAGCCCTATGGATTCCCGCGTTCGCGGGAATGACGACATCACGCGAAGAACGTTCATCCGCCTTGATGTGGCTTTCGGTGTCCAATCATCGTTGGGCGTCAAAGATGATGTCCTCTTTCAGCAACCTTCGTCGATGAGCTGCAGGGCCTCGCTGACAACGAGGCGGAAGCGGCCGCGGCCGGTCTTCTCGATCTGCACGGGCGCTGTGCGTTCGGCAAGGCGGCGCTGCAACAGCAGCAGGCGTACGTCGAGGTTGTCCTGCAGGTCGGGCAGGCGCAGCTCGGCACCGGCGAGGCGTAGTTCGCGCGTACTGAACTCGCAGCGCTGCTGTTGCTGGTAGTCGCGCACCAGCTTCCAGAGGATGGCGCCGGCGACGCCCTTGATGAGGTAGTCGTCGTTGAGGAAGATGCTGTCGTCCTGCGCGTAGTGGCGCACGCGCAGACGTGCTGTGTCATCGGCAGCGGGCGCGGGTACGTCGTTGTCGCCTTCGACCTCGGCGAGTGTGCGCAGCATGCCCAGCGACATGGCGAACTGGCCGCACAGCAGCATCAGCGCGTCTTCGTCGTCGTAGCCGAAGAACTGTTCATGCGGGCTCTCGACGAACAGCACGCCCAGCACGCGGCCGACGGCGCGCAACGGCACAGCCATCTGGCTGCGCGGGTGGGTCAGGCCGGGCAGCGGGGTTTCGTCGCGCGCGCCGTAATCGATCCCCTGAGCGGCCGCGCTGTCGCGCACGGCGCGGCCGTAGATGCGCGCCTGGCTCATGTGGCCGATGCGGATCGGTACGCCTTCGCGCGCTGCCGTGCCGGCGAGGCCGTCGCCGAGCGGCAGTTCGGTGCCCGTGGCCTGTTCGCTGTAGCCGTGGCTGGCCATCAGGCTCATGGTGCAGTGCTGCGAGTCGATCATCCACAGCATGGCGTGTTCGATCAGCAGCTGGTCACGCAGACCTTGCATCATGGTGTCGACGAGCTCGCCGAGGTCTTCGCAGCGCGCAAGCTGTTCGGACACTACGCGGGAACCGGCGGCGAGGTCGCAACGCGCTTGTGTCACCGGCAGCTCGCGCCGGCCCGGCACGCGGCGCAGCGACAGCACGCGGTAGATGTCGGCACCGAGCAGGTGGAAGACCTTCTCCATGCCGCTGTGCGAGGCCACGCCGGCGAGCTTGGCGCGCAGGCGTTCGAATACGGGCCCACTGGTTTCGGTGTGCAGGTACTCCATCTGCAGGCTCACGCCGGCACCGGTGTAGGGGTCGTCGAGCGACAGCGCGATGCGCTTCGTGGCCATCACGTTCTTGCGCGACTGGTTGAAGAACTGGAACGACAACGCGAGGTGATCGGCGTCGACGTACTCGGCCAGCGACAGGTAGGTGGTGTGCGGCATGCCGTCTTCGCCGATGCTGCACATCGACGGCGGCACGACGCCTTCGAGCATGCGGCGTATGGAGTGCAGGGTGAGGTCGCTATCGGGCACGATCACTCCTGCAACGCGACGGGCTTGCCTGCACCCGGCCCTGGCGTCTGGTTCCAGGCGAGCATGGGTGTGAAGCGCACCATCACCAGTTGTTCGTCGGGCACGCTGTACATGCTGTCGGTGTACTCAAGCGGGAAGCCCAGCGGGATGAGGTTGGTTCGGAATCCCTCCTGCCGGTCTAGCAGCAGCGCGCGGTAGGGGGCGCCGGCATGCTCGACGACAGCGTCGACACCTTTCAGTGACAGTGACTGGTAGTTGGCGGGCGAGGTGAGATTGAGCGCGACCTTGCCGGTGGCGCGGATGGCGTCCAGCACCTCGAAGCCGGATTCGGCCGACAGCAGCACCATCACGCGACCATCGTCACACAGGTCAGCACCGAGACCGCGCACGAGGCAGGGGCGGCCGTCAGCCGTGACGCTGCCGATCTGGTGGGCGAGGCCTTTGGAGAGGAAGCTGATCTGGTCTTCTGTGAGACGCGCCATGGTCGTCGTGCCTTGCAGGTTGTGCACAAAGTATCCGCCTGACCGGTGCTGCCGGACAAGCGCCGCCACTATATGCGCCGCCATCGCGCGCACCTACCGACCTTAGGGCGGTTTGGCCGGGGTTAGCATTCTTTTAGCGTTCGGCTAAGCAAATCTTACGAACCCGCTTCCGGCGTCACTCCTATTCTCCGCATCGCTGCCGCTGCATCGGCCAGCCCAACGATCAAGGAGAACAAGAGATGTCACGCCCCCTCATCACCGTCATCGGCGCCACCGGCGCGCAAGGCGGCGGCCTCGTGCAGGCGCTGTTGCGCGACCCCGAACAACGCTTTGCCGTGCGCGCGCTGACGCGTCGCACCGATAGCCCGGCCGCACGCGAGCTGGCGGCTGCCGGGGCGGAAGTGGTCAGCGCCAATCTCGATGATCGCGCCTCGCTGGATCGTGCTTTCGTCGGCAGCCATGGCGTGTTCGCCGTCACCAACTTCTGGGAATACTTTTCGGCCGAGCGTGAGCTGGCGCAGGCCGCCAACATCGCCGCCGCAGCGCGTGCCACGGGTGTGGCGCATCTCATCTGGTCCACGCTGGAAGACACGCGTGTGAAGGTGCCGCTCGACGACGACCGCCTGCCGACCCTGATGGGCCGCTACAAGGTGCCGCACCTCGACGGCAAGGGCGAGGCCGATGTGCTGTTCCGCAATGCCGGCGTGCCCACGACGCGGCTCTACACCTCGTTCTTCTGGGACAACCTGATCCACTTCGGTCTCGGCCCGCAGCGCGACGAGCACGGCGGCCTGATCTTCGTGCTGCCGATGGACGATGCGCCGCTGCCCGGCATTGCGGCGGCCGACATCGGCCCCTGCGCAGCGGCGATCTTTGCGCGTGGCCAGAGCACCATCGGCCAGATCGTCGGCATAGCTGGCGAACACCTGAATGGCGAGCAGATGGCCGCAGCGCTGACGCGTGCGCTGCCCGAGCCCGTGCGCCATGTGTCGATGCCGCGTGCGAGCTACGCCGCGCTGGGCTTCCCCGGTGCGGACGACCTCGCCAACATGTTTGCCTACAAGCGCGACTTCAACGCGAGCTTCTGCGCTGTGCGCGATGTGGCGGCGACGCGTGTGCTGCATCCGGGTCTGCAGGACTTCGCGACCTTCCTCGCGCGCAATGCGGCGCGCATTCCGATTCCGGCGCGCACGGCGTCGGCCAACTGAGTGCATGGCTGGCTGTCATGTTCTTCTTCTGCGTTCGCTTTGTGTGCTGTCTCGCCTGCGCGCTGCTGGGGCTGTTCCTCGCACAGCCCGCGCAGGCGGCTGCGCGCCGCATGCAGCCCTTGCCGCAGCGGCTCAGTGAGACCGGGCTCTACCTGCCGGGTAGTGCACAGATCGTGAATCCCGCGCACATCGCTTTCTCGCCACAGTACCCGCTGTGGTCGGACGGCACGCGCAAGCGGCGCTGGCTGTCGCTGCCGCGCGGCGGCACGGTTGACGCTTCGCGGCCCGATGCCTGGCAGTTCCCGGTCGGCACGCGTCTGTGGAAGGAGTTCGCTTACGAACGCGCTGTCGAGACGCGCTACATCGAACGCCTGCGCGATGGCAGCTGGCGCTTTGCGAGCTATGTGTGGCGTGAGGATGGCAGTGATGCCGACCTCGCGCCCGAGGCCGGGCTCGGTGCGCAGCCGGTGCCGGGTGATGGCACGCGGCGTTACGACATCCCTGCGCGCAGCGATTGCCGTGCCTGTCACGAATCCGCACCCAGCCCCGTGCTGGGCTTCAGCGCGTTGCAGCTGTCGCCGGATCGCGATCCGCTTGCACCGCATGCCGATGTGCTGACGAGTGAGGCGAGCGATTTGCGCACGCTGCAGGCGCGCGGCGTGTTGCGAAACCTGCCGGCCAGTTTGCTCGAAGCACCACCGCGCATTGCCAGCGCTTTGCCTGTCGAGCGCGCCGCACTGGGCTACCTGCACGGCAACTGCGGGCACTGTCACAGCGACAGCCGCGCGGGCGGCTCGCCCGTGCCCGTGGACATCGTGCTGGCGCAATCCGTCAGCAACGGGCCGGCTGCCGTCGAACGCGTGCGGCAAAGCCTGCGCGACGTGCCCGGCCGCTTCCGCCACCTCGCTGCCATGCAAGTCGTGGTGGCGGGCGACGCAACACGCAGCACCCTGGTGCTGCGCATGGGCTCACGCAATCCGCAGCTGCAGATGCCGCCGCTGGGAACGCGCGTGCCCGACCGCGAGGGCCTGGCCCTCGTCAGCCAATGGATTTCTCACCACCTTGAACCCCGAAAGACCCTCCAGCCATGAACGCTTCCACTCTCCGCTTCATCAGCCTCGGCGCCTTGCTTGCGCTGAGTTCCACCATCCATGCAGCCGAAGCCAGCAAGGCCACGCTCGCACGCGGCAAATACCTCGTCACCGTCGCGGTCTGCAATGACTGCCACACGCCCTTCAAGATGGGGCCGAACGGCCCCGAACCCGACATGACGCGCATGCTCTCCGGCCACCCGGCCGGCATGCCGGTACCGCCAGCGCCAGCCTTGCAGGAAGGGCCGTGGATCGGCTCCATGTTCGCCACCAACACCGCCTGGGCTGGCCCCTGGGGCGTCAGCTTCACGGCCAACCTCACGCCTGACAACGAAACGGGTCTGGGCAAATGGACGCTGCGCGATTTCCGCGACACCCTGCGCAGCGGCCGCCACATGGGCAAGGGCCGTCCCATCCTGCCGCCCATGCCGCAGCCGATGTACAAGCACTTCAGCGATCAGGACATCGCGGCGATCTACAGCTACCTGCGCACGATTCCGGCGATCAACAACCGCGTGCCGGAGCCGCTGCCGCCGGTGGCCGCGCGCTGAGTCCTTGCAAGCGGGTCAGCGCAGCGGCAGGTGCAGGCTGAAGATGCTGCCGCCGCCTTCGCGTGCTGCGCAGTGCACATTGCCACCGTGTAGCTGTGCGATGCGTCGCACGAGGGCGAGACCGTAGCCCGAGCCTTCGCCCTTCTCGCGGCTGCCGGCGAGTCGGTAGAAGGGTTCGAAGATTTTTTCGCGCTCGGCTTCGGGCACACCGGGGCCGCGGTCCAGCACCTGCAGCACGGCTTCGTTGTCCTGTACCTGTATCGTCACTTCGACGGCACTGCCCGGCGCATGCCGACGCGCGTTTTCGAGCAGGTTGCGGATCAGGTGACGCAGCAGGCGCGTGTCGCCTTCGATGCGCACGGACTCACCGCTGACTTCGGCAGCGCTGCGCGCAGCCTCCTCGGCGGCGAGAACCAGCAGGTCCAGCGGCTGGCGCTCCATTTGAGGCTTGTCGTCGGCGAGGCGGCTGGCCAGCAGCAGGTCGCCGATCAGCAGGTCGAGCTCGGCGATGTCGTGCTCGATCTGCGTGCGCAGGTCGGCACGCGGTGATTGTTCGGCGAGCAGGTCGATGGCCATGCGGATGCGTGCCAGCGGCGAGCGCAGTTCGTGTGAGGCCGCAGCGAGCATGGCGCGCTGGCTGGTGACGAGGGCTTCGATGCGCGTGGCCGATTCGTTGAAGCGGCGTGCGAGTTCGGAAATCTCGTCGCAACCGTCGATGCTCATGCGCGCCGAGAGGTCGCCACGTCCCCAGGCATCGGCCTGCGCCTGCAGGCGTTCGAGACGGCGCGTGAGACGGCGTGCGACAGGCCAGGTGCCGATGGCAACGAGCAGCACGAAGCAGAGCACCCAGATGAGCGCGGCCGAGCGTGGCGGGCCCCAGCGCAGCAGCAGGCGGCGCCCGTCCGGCAGGGGCAGCAGGTCGTTGAAATGCTGGCGTTTGTTGCGTGCCTCTTCCACCTGCAGGGGCAGCTTGTCGTCCGTGGTGTTCAGGCGTCTGCCATCCGCAGCGTAGAGCGCTGCGCTGCCATGAATGGTGGCGGCGATGTCCTGCAGGGTCTGCTGCCGCGTAGCGGCGGTGTCGTCGGCGGGCAGCAGGCGCGTGAGCAGGGGTACGATGTGGGATTCGAAGCGCGATTGCTCGTTGTCCTTGAACGTCGCGAACAGCATGGCGCCGCAGCAGGCCACGAGCAGCACGACGACGATGAAGCTGACATAGATCTGCCGCCACAGGCGGTGCCGCACGAAGCGTCGCGGGTGCCGCCAGTGTTCCGGATTGGCGAAGTGGGGGTGGGAGGCACACCAGGCCTCCCACTTTTTCTGATGCCGCATCTGCTTCCAGTGACCCATCAGATGTCGTCCTGTTTCTGCGTGAAGACATAGCCGGCGCCGCGGATGGTGAGGATGCGGCGCGGCGTTTTCGGGTCGTCTTCGACGGCAGCGCGGATGCGCGAGATGTGCACGTCGATGGAGCGGTCGAAGGCTTCCAGTGCGTCGCCGCGCGCGAGCTCCAGCAGCGCATCGCGCGACAGCACGCGGCCCGGGTGGCGGGCGAGTGCGAGCAACAGGGCGAACTGGTGCGCGGTGAGGCTGAGGTCCCTGCCATCGAGTCGCGCCACCATGGCGGCGGCATCCACCTCCAGCCGGCCGAAGCGCAGGCTGTCGGCGGTGCGTGCCACGCTGCCTTGCGAACGACGCAACAGGGCACGCAGGCGCGCCAGCAATTCACGCGGGCTGAAGGGTTTGGCGAGGTAGTCGTCGGCGCCGATCTCGAGGCCGACGACGCGGTCGACTTCGTCACCGCGTGCGGTGAGCATGAGGATGGGCAGTGCGGATGTGGCGCGCAGCTTGCGACACAGGTCGAGGCCGTCACCGTCGGGCAGCATGCCGTCGAGGATCAGTGCGTCGAAGGCCTGGTCGCGCAGCAGGCGTTCGCCTTCGGCGAGCGTGCCGGCTACGCTCAGCAACAGGCCCTGGGCGCCGAGGTACTCGCTGACCATGGTGGCCAGCGAGGCATCGTCGTCGATCATCAGCAAGCGTTCAGCCACGTGTTGTTGCTTCCATCATTGATGCGGATCGCGTGCATGGTGCCACGCGCGGCGGTGGGTTGCATGCTTACGCCGCTGTAATGGCCGGGGCAGGACGGGCAGGCGACATAGAGGCTCAGGCCGCCAGCCAGTCCGTCAGGTGCGTGCAGGACACGTGTCTGCCCGCAATGCGGGCAGATCAGCATGGCGGGCGCACCCATCACAGGCTCACGGCCCAGCGTTCGAGCAGGGCTTTGCGTTGCGCCGGGTTGAGGGTCTGGCCGGCGGTGACGATGCTGTCGGCGATGTGCCGCGAGCTGGCATCGAGTTGCTGCACGAGTTCGCTGCGTGCCTGTTCCACGCGGACTACGTCGATGTTGTCGCTGCTGAGCGCGGCGTAAAGCGAGGCGCGTGCGGCGCGGTGGGCGGCGATGAGGGGCTGCACTTCGCTGGCCAGTTCGCGCGAGCCGAGTTGCAGGGCGGCGCGCTGTGCATCGGTGGCGTCGACACGACGCGCGACACGGTCGGCCATGCGTTCAGCACGCGCCTGCACGACAGCGGGGTCTGCGGCGCGCGACAGCAGGCGTTCGCTGCAGTGGCCACTGTGGGCGAAGATGGCGGCACCGATGAGGCCCGCGATGACGAACAGGCGTACCCAGCGATAGGCACCGCTGGCGGGCGCGCAGCAGTGATGGTGGCGACCGAACGGGCCGCAGCGACCTTTCTGCTCGGGGTTTTCGGGGGTGTTGGCGGGCGTGCTGGTTTGTTCGCTCATGACAGGCTCCTTGAATCTCGACACATGCCGGGATTGGCATGGAGTGCATCCTGGGGCGCCTGGCTTGCGGGGGCTTTTCGCCAAGGTAAAGTTTTATGAAGCGTCGCGCGGAAATGCGATGGGCATGAAAAAGGCCGGCGATGTGCCGGCCTTCTGTTTCACGCGGACCGCGGTATTACCAGCGATCGTAGTGACGGTGATGATGGTGGCGCGGCGGCGGGCCGTAGTAGTAGGGCGGCGGGCGACGGTCGTGACGCCAGTCATCGCGGGCACGCTCACGGCGCCAATCGTCGTCGCGATCACGTTCGCGACGCCAGTCGTCGTGGCGGTAGCCACCATCACGGTAACCACCGTCGCGACGGTCGTCGACGATGACGACGCCAGGCAGGGGCGGTGCAGGCAGGCGCACGCTCACGCCTGGCAGAAGCGGGGGAGCGGGCAAGCGGATGCTGGCGCCCGGCAGGGAAATGTTGACGCTCTCGCGGGCCTGACCCGGCAGGCTGGAAAACAGACTCGCAGCGCCAAGGGCGGCGATGACAATGCTGCGGACTGACTTCATGGCTGGACTCCTTGCGGTGTTGGGGGTGCTGCCCGTAATGCGGCAGCCCTTCCATTAACGAAGCAGCCAGAAAGCGGCCGACCGCGAGGTGTAAGTGATTGTAAGGGTAGCTGCCAAGTGGCTGATTTTCAAGTCGATTTTTCACGGCTGGAGGTAGTACTGCTGTGGCAGCGAAGGGCCGGGTGTGGGCCAGACCCAGGCGCCGGGCATGCTGTCTGGCACGCCGCGCAGGCGCGTGCTGCGTACCCCGGTCTGGGCTGGCGCGCTGACCGTGCCGATGACTTCGAATTCGTCGGCAGCGATGGCGAGGATGTCGCGGAACAGTGCATCGGCAGTGGCTTCGTCGGGCGCGGCTTTCCAGCGATCCCACAGCGCGTAGCGCGCCAGCATGGCCGTCAACGGCGCTTCACCCTGCTGACCTTGCGAGTTGTACCAGCGCGTCCAGGGCAGGCTCTGGCGCGAATCGCTGGGGTGGATGGCGAGGTAGGCGCGCGGGTTCTGCGTAGTGTCGATGCCACCGGAGGCGACGTCGACGCTGATGTCGTAATCATTGCGGTAAGCACGCTCGAAGTTCTGCGTGCGCTCTACCGCGTCGATCTGCAACTCGACACCGATGGCAGCCCAGTCGGCCTGGATGAGTTTGAGCGCTTCGACCATCACGGCGGGCTGCGTGGTGACGAGGGCGCGCAGGCGCAGACGCTGGTTGCGCAGCAGGCGGTAGCCGGCTTCGTCACGGTAAGTGCCGCCGATGTCGTCTAGCAGGCGATTGGCTTTGGCTGGGTCGTAGGCGCTGAACTGGTGGGCCAGCGTGGCGTTGTAGAGGCGGTGGCCTTCGGGCGGGCCAACTTGCCAGGGCTGCACCTTGCCGTCGAAGAGCTTGTCGGCAATCGCCTGACGGTTGATGGCTTGCGACAGGGCGGCCTTGAACTGGCGGCTGGCGAAGCGCACGCGCAACGGGAAGTCTGGCGTGCTGTGGTTGAGGTAGAGCGCGATGGCGGAGGCGTTGACGTCGGGCAGGCGCAGCCAGGTGTGGCTGCCGCTGCTGACCAGCGGGGTGAGTTGGCGCGTGGGCTGCACGCCGGTCATGCCGCGTATCTGCAGGTCGAAGCGGCCCGCTGCGGCAGCGTCGATGAGGCCCTGCGGATTGCTGAGGATGTCGAACTGCAGCGTGTCGATGTAGGGCAGCTGGCGGCCTGTGGTGTCGACCTGCCAGTAGTAGGCGTTGCGTGTCAGCACGACCGGCGCCGTCTTGTCCTTGTTCGGCGGGAAGACATAGGGCTGCGTGATGATCCAGGGGTCCAGCGTGGGTTTGTCGGGATTCGACCAACGCATCTCGTAATCGCTGCAGCGCTGGCGCAGCAGGGTCTGCCAGTTGGCGACGCCCGCTTGCGCGGCGAGCTCGACGGCCTGCGGATTGATGCTGGCGTGGAACTGGCCGCAGTAGTGTCTGGGGTACAGCACGGGGTGATGGCCGTAGGGGCCGGCGAGCTCTTCAGGGAAGCTGCGTGCGCCGGCCGCGAAGTGGATGCGCACGGTCTGCGCGTCGATCTTCTCGGCGCGCATGCGTTCGCCGCCCGCCTGGTAGCGGTCGGGCAGGGTGCGGAACACCTCGCGGTTGCCGAGCACGTCGTTGATGGCGAAGACGATGTCGTCCGCCGTGAAGGGCGCACCGTCGGACCAGCGCATGCCGGCGCGCAGGCGGAAGGTGAAGGCGGTGGCGTTGGCATTGCCCTGCCAGGATTCGGCGATGCTGGGGATGACGCGTTCGAACTTCGCATCCCAGCGCAGCAGACCTTGCGCGACGAAGCGCAGGATGCCGTTCTGGTCGCCATCGGCGAGCAGGCCGCTGTGCAGCGTACCGCCGTAGCGCGCGTCGCTGTGCAGGGGCGTGATGACCTCAGGGGCGGCCGGCAGACGCTGTGCGAGGGGTGGCAGGCGATTGGCGTCGACTTGCGCCTGCAGCGCAGGGACTTCCTGCGCGAGAGCGTGTGGCGTTGACAGCAGGGAGGCCAGCAGGCCAAAGAAGAAACGGAAGAGGAAGCTGAGGCGCATCGTCGGGTCTCCGGTATGAGACCTCATTGTCGCGATGCGCGTTGCGTTCAACTTGATTGCGATCAGCGTTTCAGGCGCAGCTCATGCAGTGCGTAGACCGGCACGTAGAGGGCGATGCGCCTTTCCTGCGGGGCCGTGTAGCCGTTGCAGGTGATTTCGCGACGCAGGATGCGGCCACCCGTGTAGCCACAATCCAGTTCGCGCTCGATGCGTTCGAGCAGGAACTGCAGCGAGCGCGGGCGTTCGATCTCCAGGCAGTCGAGCATGGCGTAGAGGCCGCCGGGCAGGACGATGTGATCGACGTGGCGTACGTCGTGTGGCTGGCCGTTGGCGGGTACGAAAAACTGCATGTCGACACGGTCGATTGCTGTCGCATTGAAGGGACGATCAAGATCCAGTGTCTGCCATGTGCGCCAGCGCGTGGCACCCGCGACCGACAATTCACCCATCATGCGATGCACATCGGGCCAGGCCTGCGACAGCACGCCGCTGTGCGGGATGCGCAGGATGGGCTGGTCGTCCAGGATGACGAGGCGCAGTGTGGCGGGGCGTGTGATGGGCGCGCGCTCGGGTTGGTGCCGGGCGATAGAGGGGGAGCAGCCGAACTGGCGCACGAAGGCGTGTGTGAAGGCGGCTTGCGAGCCGTAACCGGCGGCGAGGCCGATGTCTTGCAGCGATTGCGTGCTGCCGCGCATCTGCTCGACGGCGCGCTTGAGACGCAGGCGGCGCAGCGTGACGAAGGGCGATTCACCGACCTTGCGCTGGTAGAGGCGATCGGTCTGCGAGTTCGACAGGCAGGCGACATCAGCGAGCCGCGCCAGCGTGAAGTCTTCGTCGAGATGCTGGCCGATGTAGTCGGTCACGCGTCGCACGCTGTTCATCTGGCGGATGAAGGATTCGACGGTGACGCGCATGACTTCTCCTAACGGGAAAATGCTTTCATGCTAGCAATCGCTACACATCCGGCTTGATTGCAATCCGCATCATCAGGGGATGGCAGGCGGCTGGCTGCCGCGCGGCCACAGCACCCACATGCGGCCTTGCTGGCGCATGCGGCCGGCGATGGCACCAGCGTCGGCACCGAAGCCCCAGTAGAAGTCGGCCCGCACGCGGCCACGGATCGCGCCGCCAGTGTCCTGCGCCAGCATCAGGCGCTGCACGGGTTTGCCGTCCATGGTGTTGAAGGCGAGGAAGACCGGCGTGCCCATGGAGATGCTGCGCGGGTCGACGGCGATGGAGCGGCCGGCGGTCAGCGGCAGTCCCTGCGCGCCCTTGGGGCCTTCACCATTGGTGGTTTCTTCGCGGAAGAAGACGTAGCTGGGGTTGGCGGCGATCAGTTCAGGAATGCGCTTGGGGTTGTTGCGTGCCCAGGCCTGGATGCCCTGCATGCTGGCCTTGTCGATGGTGAGCTCGCCCTGGTTGATGAGCCAGCGCGCAATCGACTTGAAGGGGTGGCCGTTCTGGTCGGCGTAGGCGATGCGCACGCGGCTGCCGTCTTCGAGCTGCACCTGGCCCGAGCCCTGGATCTGCAGGAAGACGTACTCGACGAGATCGTCGGTCCACAGCAGGGTCTTCGCCGGCAGCATGCCGGTCTTGGCATCGAGTTCGGCGCTGGTCCAGTAGGGCACCAGCTTGCGGCCTTCGATGCGGCCACGCAGGCGCATGTTCTTGAGCTCGGGGTAGAGCTCGCCGAGGTTGACGACGATGAGGTCTTCGGGCACGCCCAGCACGGGCGTGGCGTACTTCGCGGTCGCGCTGCGGCTGCCGCGGATCAATGGTTCGTAGTAGCCGGTGATGAGGCCGGTCTCGCTGGCGTCGGCATTGATGAGTTGCCAGGGAGCCAGCTGGGTCTGCAGGAAGTCGCGGATGCTCGCAGTGCTGGCCGTGGCGCCCAACTGTGCCGCGGCGGCGCAGGTCGCGCCCCATGCCTTCTGCATGTCTCCCTTGAGCACTCGGCAACTGCTCAGCAGCGCGGGCCAGGTTTGTGCGAGGTCGTCGCTTTGCCAGCCGGGCAGGGCGTCCCACTCGGCGGCGCGCCAGGGGGCCGCGGGCGGCGGCTTCGGCGGCTCAGGCTGACAGACGGGAGCGGCGGTCGGCGGCGGGCAGGCGAGTGCCGGGTTGGCCGACGGAGCACTGCTCTCTGCCGCGGGGGCAGATGCCACGGGGGCCGGGACGGCGGGCGTCGCGACGCTTGCGACGACAGGTGCAGGGGCCGAGGGGGGGCTGACCGTGGGGGTGGTGCTGCAGGCGGCGAGGCCGATCAGTAGCGTGCCGAGTGCAAGCGCGTGGGCAGCAGGGGTGAAGCGGAGCGGGGTGTGCATGTCGTGCGGGGCCAGGGGCTGAAGGCTGGGCTTCAGGAGTCCCGCATTGTCGACGCTGGGGCGCGTCGTGAAAAGAGGCTTGCGACCGGGTGCGCCGGACGGCGTGCCCGGCAAGGCACGCCGTCGCGGTTCAAGGCTTACTTGGTGAAGTAGTACTGCTGCAGCAGGGACGGGCCCGGTGTCGGGTAGGTCCAGCCCCAGGGCATCTTTTCATAAACGTTCTGCAGGCGTGCACTGCGGATGCCGTTGGCCTTGGGCGGGGAAACGGTGCCCAGCACTTCAAGCTCGTCGGCGGCAATGGCGAGGATCTGGCGGAACAGGGCGTCCGCTTCCTTCTCGGTCTTGGCGTCCTTCCACTGATCGTAGAGCTGCAGGCGCTTCTTCATGCTGGCCGGCGGTTCTTCGCCTTGCTTGCCACCGCTTTCGTACCACTTGACCCACAGCAGGCTCTGGCGCGATTCCTGCGGGTGGATGGCGAGGAAGCCACGCGGGTTCTGCGTGGGGTCGTAGCCACCAGCGAGGCTGTCGACGCTGAGGTCGTAGTCATTGGCGTTGGCGCGGTCGTAGTAGAGCGTGCGCTCGGACGACTGGATCTGCAGGTCGAGACCGATCTTGGCGTATTGCTTGCGCAGCAGTTCGAGCAAGTCGATCTGGTATTGCGAAGCAAGACTCACGATGACGCCCATGCTGATCTTGCCGCCGCCGGGGTACTGGCGGAAGCCATCCTTGTCGCGCTGGGTGAAGCCCATCTTGTCGAGGAGGTCGTTGGCCGCCTTGGGGTCGTAGTTCGTGTACTGCTTGGCCAGCTTTTCGTTGTAGAACTTGTTGGCGCGTGCCGGCCCGATCTGCCAGGGCTCGCCTTGACCAAGGAAGACGATGTCGTTGATCTCCTTGCGGTCCATGCCCAGCGACAGTGCAACGCGGAAGTCCTTGTTGCGGAACAGGGCGCGCAGCTTTTCGTTCTTCGTCGACTGGTTGATGAACACGGCCGTGCCGGTGGCGTTGATGTCCGGCAGCAGCAACATCTTGTACTTGCCCTTGGCGGCGTTGTCGGTCAGCAGGGGCAGGTTCTGCGTGTTGTAGATGTGGCGGATCTGCATGTCGATCTGGCCGTTGATCACTGCGAGCATGATGGTCTCGATATCCGAGATCACCTTGAACTCGAGCTTGTCGATGTAGGGCAGCTGGTTACCTGCCGTGTCGACCTGCCAGAAGTAGGGGTTGCGACGCATCAGCACGCGCGTGGCACCACCGTTGTAGGGCTCTGCGATCACCCACGGATCCATGGTGGGTTTTTCAGGATTGCCCCAGCGCGTCACGACTTCGAGATCGCCGCACTTCAGGCGCATCAGTGCGGGCCAGTCGGCGACGCGTGCGGCCTTGATGTCTTCATCGATCTTGGTGTTGTACTTGGGGTGGAACTTCTGGCAGTAGTGCTTGGGATACATCACAGGATGCTGACCCAGCGGCGTGGAGAGTTCTTCCGTGAAGGTGCGATAGGACTTGGTGAATTTGAAACGCACCGTGTTGTCGTCGACTTTTTCGACCTTAACGAATTTGCCTTCTGTGGTGTATCGGCTCGGAGCGGACGGGAAGAACTGCGGGTTGCCGACCAGATCGTTGACGGCGAAGAGGATGTCTTCGATCGTGAAAGGCGCGCCGTCCGACCACTTCATGCCGCTGCGCAGCTTGAAGGTGAATTCGGTTGCGTCGGTGTTGACGCTCCAGCTTTCAGCGAGATTGGGCTCGACGTTGGCGAAGTCCTTGTCCCAGCGCACGAGGCCTTGCGGGCTGATGAAGCGCAGGATGGCGTTGCCGTCGCCGTTGCCACGCAAGGCCGAACGCAGCACGCCGCCGTAAGCGCCAACGTGATGCACGGGCTTGATGACTTCAGGTTGCGCAGGCAGGCGCTTGGCCACCGGAGGCAGCTTGCCGGCTTTGACTTCAGCGGCGAGTTCGGGAGCTTCGTTGAAGGCGGCAGCGGAGTGGCTCAGTACCAGCAGTCCCAGACACGTGGCCCCCCAGTGCAGGACTTTCCTGTCCTTTTTGTCCAGCGTGAAACGCATGATTTCTCCTTGATTCTTGAATGGGCATTCAATGGAAAGTGCGAAGCTGTTTCGTGACGTTCATGTGATGACGAACGCCGCATGAAGCATGCAGACCCTGTAGATGCATTTATGGTTATGGAATGCAGCGCGCGAGACCCTAGCACCCGTTCTTCTGGTTGAACAGTTATGGTTTATGCCAAGTACCGCAGGGTTTTCAGTGGCCGCTTGTGTCAGCAGTTTTTCGCTGCGGACGGGAAGCGAGATGCCATGCGGGTCTACGGGCCCCGTGCATGCGCTTTGTGAGAGCGAGTGTGTCGCGCGATGTGGTGGCACATCGGTCGCAGACATACGGCGACACTGCTGACACTTGTCGCAATTTCTTGCGACTTTGTTGTTGTGACCGGAAACCCGCAGGCGCTGAGGCAAGGCCTATACTCGCGCCTTTGTGCAGTGAGTAAGCGAGTGCGCCATGCTTGAAAGCGGTTCCTGGATCCTGTTTGTCGAAGCCGGAGTGGCCTTGAGTCTTCTGGTCATCATCGTTCTTGCGACATGGCCGAGGAACAAGAAGCCGGACGCTGATCGCGCACCTGCTGCAACGGAGAAGCGCGATGAATCCCGCTGATCTCGAACGCCTGCTGCAACGCGCCGAACACCTGATGGGGCGCTTCGAGGCGATCCTGCCGCCTGCGCCGCCGGCACCTGACTGGTCGGCGCATGCGCATCGCTGGCGTACGCACCAGGGGCGTGGCTGGCTGGAGCCGCTGCACAACCTGCAGCCGATCCATCTCGCCGACCTGCAGGACGTCGATCAACAGAAGGCGCGCGTCGATGCCAACACGCGCCAGTTCGTGCGCGGTCATCGCGCCAACAACGTGCTGCTGACAGGCGCGCGTGGTACGGGCAAGAGCTCGCTGGTGCGTGCAGTGCTGACCGAGTACGCCGCTGACGGCCTGCGTGTCATCGAGGTCGACAAGAGTGACCTCATCGATCTGCCACACATCGTGGATATCGTGAGGAAGCGTGCCGAGCGCTTCATCCTGTTCTGCGATGACCTCAGCTTCGAGGATGGCGAGCCCGGCTACAAGGCGCTCAAGAGTGTGCTCGATGGCAGCTTCGCCGCAGTGCCCGACAACGTGCTGATCTACGCCACCAGCAATCGCCGTCACCTGATGCCGGAGTACATGTCAGAGAACCTGCAGACGCGTCACGGCGAAGCCGAGCTGCATCCGGGCGAAGCGGTGGAAGAAAAGATCTCCCTGTCCGACCGCTTCGGTCTGTGGGTGAGCTTCTACAGCTTCGACCAGGAGGCCTACCTGCAGATCGTGCGTCACTGGCTCACGGTGTTCGGCGTCTCGCTCGATGCCTGGGATGACCGCATCCGTCGCGAGGCGCTGCAGTGGTCGCAGATGCGCGCCTCGCGCAGCGGCCGTGTGGCCTGGCAGTTTGCGCACGATTACTCGGGGCGCATCAGCGACGCCTGAGTACGCCGATCAGGCCTTCGCGGCCTTGTTCACCTTGAGCCCTGCGGGCGCCTGGCACACCGGCATCATCGAGATGTGATTGATGTTCACGTGTGCCGGGCGATTGACCAGCCATTCCACGGTGTCGGCAATGTCTTCAGGATTCAGCGGCGTCGTGTCGGCGTAGACGTCGGCGGCCTTCGACTCGTTGCCATGGAAGCGCACCTGCGAAAACTCGCTGCCGCCTGACAGCCCCGGCGCAATGTTGGTGACGCGGATAGCGGTGCCCAGCAGATCTGTCTTCAGGTTCAGCGTGAACTGATCGACGAAGGCCTTGGTGGCGCCATAGACGTTGCCGCCGAAGTAGGGGTACTGGCCAGCGGTGGAACCGATGTTGATGACTTGCCCGCGGTCGCGCTCGACCATGCCCGGCAGCACGGCGCGCGTCACGGCGACGAGACCCAGGCAGTTGGTTTCTATCATGCGCAGCCAGTCGTCGAGGCTGGCTTCGTGCGCGGCTTCGAGGCCCAGTGCGAGGCCCGCGTTATTGACCAGCAGGTCGATGTCGCGGAAGGCTGCTGGCAGCGAGGTGATCGCCTTCTCGATGGCGGGCAGGTCACGCACGTCGAGTGCCAGCGCATGGATCAGCTCAGGGAAGGCTTGGCGCAGGGTTTCGAGGCGATCGACGCGACGTGCTGCGGCGATGACTTTCCAGCCCGCCTGCGCAAGGCGGCGGGCGATGGCTTCACCGAAGCCGGAGCTGGCGCCGGTGACGAGGGCAATGCGGGGGGCGTGAGACGAGGCTTGAGGCATGACAGGCTTTCGCAACAGGGATGCTGCGAGTGTGCCCGGCGGCCGGATACAAAAAAAGCCCCGGACCGGGGCTTTCTTGCGATACCGCTTATTACGGCCTGGTTCAGGCGCGGCGACGGCGTGCGATGAGCGCCATGGCCAGACCGGCCAGTGCCAGCGTGCCCGGTTCCGGCACCTTGCTGGAGCTGGAGGACGATGCAGCCGAAGACGACGAGCCGTAGTGGCCGCCGTTGAGCTGCGCAGCGCCGGTGTAGCTCTTGGCGATGATGGTGCCGTTCTCGTTGCCCCAGGTCGTCGTGATGTCGGCGTTGTAGGCCAGCACGGCGGCGTCGGCATTGAGGCTGCCCAGCGTCAGCTTGCTGACGTTGCTGGCGAAGTTGAGCAGGGTCTGGTGACCCGAGAAACCGAGCAGGCTGTTCATGTTGCCCAGCGCGATGTCGGTGGCCGAACCCGTGATGTTGAGGACGATGGTCGAGCCAGCTGCGACACCGGTGAGGTTGAACTCGCTGAAGAGGTTGCCGGTCAGGCGGCTGCTGTCGATGGTGAAATACTCGACGGCGCCACCGCTGCCCTGCAGGTACAGCGTGCTGGCCGAACCGCCGGCCTTGCCGCCGGTGGCGGTGTTGTTGCCATACAGCGTGGTGCCGGTGGCGGCCTTGCCGAGCAGGGCTGCGTTTTCAGCAACCAGCTGGGCCTTGACTGCTGCGAAGTTGACCGGCGAGGTGCCGCCCTTTTGCACCGGGCCGAGGGTGGGGTCGTAGGCGCTGCCCGTGGTCATGGTGCCGCCGACGTAGATCGATTCGGTCTTGTCGGTCACCGAGCCGCTGGTCCAGTTGACGTTGCCGCCGACTACCAGTGCCCATTCCTTGCCACCGCTGGAGTAGGTGGCGCCGCCCTGGGCTGCCGTCCAGGCGCCGGAGGTGGCGGTCAGGTTGCCCTGCACGGCGACGGAGTGCTCGGCGTCGGTCGAGCCGGTGACGGTCATGTTGCCGAACACGAAGGCGCTGAAGTTGTCAGCAACGCCAAGGTTGAAGGCGCTGGAGGCAAACACGCCACCACTGCCGCAGGCCAGTGCTGCGGCCAGAATGAGGGAACGGAACTTCATCGGACAAATCTCCAAGCTTCGGGGTGCCTTCCACGCGGGACGGCACAAGGGTTGGGTGGCTTCAAGCAAGCATCGGGCCGATGGGCTCAAGTGCTTGATGTGTTTACGCGAAATGCGCTTGTTTGTGCGTCGCCACAGACCCACTGTAAGAATCGTTGACAGGCATTCTGCTACCGCAGCATGACGTTGCCGCGGGCATACTGCACAATCGCTCGCCTTCGGGATCCGGCGCGGCTTCGCGCGAGCCGTTTCTCCCCGCAATACGCTCTGCAATACCTCATGGATTTCGACCTGTTGATTGTTGGTGGTGGTCTGGCGGGAGCCAGTCTGGCCTGCGCCCTGCGCGGCAGCCGTTTGCGCATCGCCTTGCTGGATCGCGCGGCGCCAGCCGTGTCTGCCGGTTGGGATGCGCGCATCTACGCGGTCAGCCCCGCCAATGTCGGCTTCCTGCAGCAGTGCGGCGTGTGGCAGCACCTCGATGCGGCGCGCGTGCAGCGCGTCGAACGCATGGCGGTGTATGGCGATGCGGCAGGTGCAGGGCGTGGCCAGCTGGGTTTTTCGGCCTACGAAGCGGGGCTCGATGCGCTGGCCTGGATTGTTGAAGGCGGCCGGCTGGGCGATGAGTTGTGGCAGACCGCAAGACGCCAGCCGAACATCACCGTCGTGACGCCGGCCGAGCCGCAGTCGCTCGAGGTTGGCGCAGCAGGCGCCACGCTGAGTCTTGCCAACGGGCAGCGCCTGCGTGCGGCACTGGTGGTGGGGGCAGACGGCGTGAATTCCTGGGTGCGCCAGCAGGCAGGGCTGGCTGCCGAGATGCAGCCCTACGCCGACATGGGTCTGGTGGCCAATTTTGCGTGCGAGCGCCATCACGCTGCGACGGCCAGCCAGTGGTTCCGTGCTGACGGTGTGCTGGCCTGTTTGCCCTTGCCCGGAAACCTTGTGTCGATTGTCTGGTCAACGCCCCAGGCACATGCGGAAGCCTTGCTGGCATTGAGCGCCGAAGCGCTGGCCGACAAGGTGTCGGAAGCGTCGGAAGGCGTGCTGGGCAAGCTGGAACTGCTGGCACCGGCTGCCGCATTCCCGCTGCGGCTGATGCGGGTGCCCGAGGTGGTGGCGCCGCGTGTGGCGTTGATCGGTGATGCGGCGCATGCCATCCATCCGCTGTCGGGACATGGCATCAACCTGGGTTTCCAGGATGCGCAGGTGCTGGCCGCCAGACTGCTGGCCCTGCCTGCGTTCAGGGATTGTGGTGAGCTGTCCGTTCTGCGGCAATACGAACGGGCAAGAGTGGAAGAAGTGGCAATGCTGCAGGGTGTGACGCACGGCCTGCATCAGTTGTTTGGTTCGCAATCGGCGCCCCTGGCGTGGTTGCGCAACGCAGGCATGAGCCTCACAGGCAGACTGCCTTTTGTGCGTGCAGCGATGACGCGTTACGCTGCAGGCCTTCTGTAGTCGGATTTGAACAAGAACTGGAGAACAGAGTGAACAGCAAGACTTGGCGGGCACTGCTCGCAGCAATCAGCGTAGCGGTGAGCATGCCGGCAGCCATGGCGGACACGAAGAAGCCGCTGACGCCCCAGGAGCAGGAAATCCGCAAGGCCGTGGAACAGGTGGTCAGCAATCCTGACATCATCGATTCGGTGACCAAGACCAGCTACGGCAATTTCTACGAAGTCGTGCTGACCAATGGCGACATCCTCTACGTCGAGCCGAATGGCGGCTTCCTGATCTCCGGTTCGCTGGTCGATATCAAGGCCAAGCGCAACGTGACGGCCGATCGCCTAAAGGAACTCTCGCAGATCAACTTCACCGATCTGCCGCTGGCCAATGCGATCAAGCAGGTCAAGGGCAATGGCAAGCGCGTGCTGGTGACCTTCGAAGACCCCAACTGCTCGTACTGCAAGAAGCTGGCTCGCGAACTCGTGAGCATCAAGGACGCCACGATCTACACGTTCCTCATTCCCATTTTGTCGCCCAATGGGGATTCGGCTGAAAAGTCGAAGGCGATCTGGTGCGCGCCCGACCGTGCCAAGGCCTGGAACGACTGGATGGTCGACAACAAGATGCCGGTGGGTGGTAGCAAGGCTTGCGACACGCCGATTGCGAAGAACATGGACCTGCAGAAGCGCTTCCGCATCAACGGCACCCCGACGATGTTCTTTGTGGATGGCAGCCGCTTGGGTGGCTATGCACCGCCTGCAGAGCTGGAGCGTTTGATTGCAGAGGCGACCGATAAGGTGGCGCTCAAGAAGTAAGCGGCGTCAGTCACTCCAGAAGAAAAGGGGCCCTCGGCCCCTTTTTCATCGTGTCGGCAAGACGCCCATGGCTTCGCCGACGCGCACCGGGCCACCGGGGTCCCAGCCCGCGTTGAATTCGATCTGGTGTTGTGGCACCAGCAGCACCACGGTCGAGCCGAGCAGGAAGCGCCCCATCTCTTCGCCCTTGTGCAGCACGACGTCCTGCTTGTCGTAATGCCATTCGCGAATCTTGCCCGGGCGCGGCGGATTGACGACGCCGTGCCACACCGTGGCCATGCTGCCGACGATGGTGGCGCCGACCAGCACCAGTGCCAGCGGACCATGCGAGGTGTCGAACATGCACACCACGCGTTCGTTGCGTGCGAAGAGGCCGGGCACACCTTGCGCCGTCGTCGGGTTCACCGAGAACAGCTCACCCGGCACGTGAATCATGCGCGTGAGGCGGCCGCTGCAGGGCATGTGGATGCGGTGGTAATCGCGCGGCGAGAGATACAGCGTGGCGAAGCTGCCGTTCTCGAACTTGGCGGCCAGCTCGGCATCGCCACCGAGCAGTGCGGTGGTGGAGTAGCTGTGCCCCTTGGCCTGGAAGATCTGGTCGCTCTTGATGGCGCCGAACTGGCTGATCGCACCATCCACCGGGCATACCCAGGGCGCTTCGGCGAGCGGGCGCGCGTCCTTGCGCAGGGCGCGTGTGAAGAAGTCGTTGAAACTCTTGTAGGTCGTGATGTCCGGCTGGGCTGCTTCGGACATGTTGACGCCATATTTGCCAACGAACCACGCGATGATGCGGGTCGTCACCCAGCCCATGCGGCTGGACGCGACGAGGCGGCCGAAATCCGTGATGGCGCGCTTGGGCAGGACGTATTGCAGGGCGACGGAACGGGGTGGCAAGGCAGGGCTTTCGACAGACAAAGGCCCGCCATTGTAGCGATGAACCCGTTTGCGTTCAGAAACCCCGCAGAACGAGCCCGGGGATGTCCCGCGCCCAGCGGCTCAGCGCCGACAGCGGGTACCTGGCCCGGTCGCCGACCGGGTCTCCGGCAGGGCCCGCAAGGCGGGCTGCCTGCAGTGCGATGTGCGGTACGGACGCCGCCGCGAGCTGTTCGAGCAGTTGGTCGAGCGTTGCCTCGGACAACCAGTCCGGGTGGGCCGTGACGCGCACTTCGTAGTCGATGCCGGCGCTCTGCACCAGCCCCAGCGAGGTCCAGGCGCGATGCCCGCTGTCGGGCACGCCGGTAATGGCATCGTAACCACCCGGCAGGGCCTTGATGTCCAGCCCGACCCAGTCCAGCAGTGGCAGCACGCGTGCCAGCCGATGCGGGTAACAGCCAGCCGTATGCAATCCGTTTGCCATGCCGGCGGCACGCAGATCGTGCAGGGCTTCGGGCAGGTAGCGATCAAGGGTCGGCTCGCCACCCGAGAAGACCACACCATCGAGCAGTGTCTTGCGTGCGACGAGTTGGGGCAGCAGATCGGCCCAGTGCAGCGCTTCGTCGCCACGCCCGGTCTGCAGGTGCGGGTTGTGGCAGTAGCCACAGCGCCAGGGGCAGCCGGCGATGAAGACGACGGCTGCCAGCTGGTCGGGCCAGTCCTGCGTGCTGCAGGGAACGAAGCCACCGATGCGCAGTGCAGCCGTAGCTTCAACCCTGAGCGGGTTCGGCAAAGAACACACGCTCATTGTGCTCACCTTGCTTGCCGACGTTGAAGGAGGCGACCGGGCGGTGATAGCCCATGACGCGGGTCCACACTTCGCAGCGCGTGCGTTCTTCGTCCCGCAGGAGAATGGGCGTATTGGCTTGCAGGAAACGTGTTTGCAGGGCGCAATCGTGGAGTTCGTTCATCGATACTTTCCTTTTAGCAGTGGAGCCAGGGTGATGCCGGTATGCGGCATGTTGTGTTGATACAGATCAGTTGCAGCAAGCCTTCTTCTTCGCGATCAGCTCCTCGTCGCACTTGGGGCAGAACTCGTGTTCGCCCTTGAGGTAGCCGTGTTTGGGGCAGATCGAGAAGGTCGGCGTGACCGTGATGTAGGGCAGGCGAAAGTTCTCCAGCGCGCGGCGCACCAGCTTCTTGCAGGCCGTGATGCTCGATACGCGTTCGTTCATGTAGAGATGGAGCACGGTGCCGCCGGTGTAGCGCGTCTGCAGCGGCTCCTGCCGGCGCAGGGCTTCGAAGGGGTCGTCGGTGAAGCCGACCGGCAGCTGCGAGGAGTTGGTGTAGTAGGGCTGCTCCTGCGTGCCGGCCTGCAGGATGTCGGGCCAGCGCTTGCGGTCTTCTTTCGCGAAGCGGTAAGTGGTGCCTTCGGCCGGCGTGGCTTCGAGGTTGTAGAGATGGCCCGTCTCTTCCTGGAACTCGGTCATGCGGCTGCGGATGTGGTTGAGCAGCTTGAGTGCGAAGGCTTCGCCCCATGGCGTGGTGATGTCTTCGCGGCCTTCGGTGAAGTTGCGGATCATCTCGTTGATGCCATTCACGCCCAGTGTGCTGAAGTGGTTGCGCAGCGTGCCGAGGTAGCGCTTGGTGTAGGGGAAGAGGCCGGCGTCGATGAGTTGCTGGATCACCTGACGTTTCACTTCGAGACTGTCGCGACCAAGTTCGAGCAGGCGGTCGATGCGTGCGAACAAGCCTTCCTCGTCACCTTTGAAGCGATAGCCGATGCGCGCGCAGTTGATCGTCACCACGCCCAGCGAGCCGGTTTGCTCGGCCGAACCGAACAGGCCGTTGCCGCGCTTGAGCAACTCGCGCAGGTCGAGCTGCAGGCGGCAGCACATGCTGCGCACCATGTTTGGCGTGAGCTCCGAGTTGAGGAAGTTCTGGAAGTAGGGCAGGCCGTATTTCGCGGTCATCTCGAACAGGCGGTTGGCGTTGTCAGAGTCCCAGTCGAAATCGGGTGTGATGTTGTAGGTCGGGATGGGGAAGGTGAACACGCGGCCGAATTTGTCGCCGGCCGTCATCACGTCGATGTAGGCGCGGTTGATCATGTCCATCTCGGTCTGCAGCTCGCCGTAAGCGAACGGCATTTCTTCGCCACCGATGTAGGGAATCTGCTCGCGCAGATCTTCGGGGCAGACCCAGTCGAAAGTGAGGTTGGTGAAAGGTGTCTGCGTGCCCCAGCGGCTGGGCACGTTGAGGTTGTAGATCAGCTCCTGGATGCACTGGCGCACCTGGGCGTAAGAGAGTTGATCTTTGCGGATGAAGGGCGCGAGATAGGTGTCGAAAGAGCTGAAGGCCTGCGCGCCAGCCCACTCGTTCTGCAGCGTGCCGAGGAAGTTCACGATCTGGCCGACGGCTGAGCCGAGATGCTTCGGCGGCGCCGATTCCACCTTGCCCGGTACGCCGTTGAAGCCCTCGGTGAGCAGGGTGCGCAGCGACCAGCCTGCGCAGTAGCCCGACAGCATGTCGAGGTCGTGGATGTGCACGTCGCCTTCGCGATGCGCTTCGCCAATCTCTTTGGCGTAAACGTGATTGAGCCAGTAGTTGGCAATCACCTTGCCGGAGACATTGAGGATCAGCCCGCCCAGCGAATAGCCCTGGTTGGCGTTGGCATTGACGCGCCAGTCGCGGCGGTCGAGGTATTCGTTGATGGCGTGTTCGACGTCGACCACGGTCTTGTGGTCGCGGCGCAGGCGTGTGCGCTGTTCGCGATAAACGATGTAGGCACGCGAAGTGCGATACCAGCCAGCCGCCATCAGCGAGACTTCGACGGTGTCCTGCACGCGTTCTATGGTCGGCACCAGCTCGCCCTGCGCAGCAAGGCGGTCGACAACCAGTCGCGTGATGCGCTCGGCTTCCACGGGCTGGAACTCGCCGCTTGCCTGCCCGGCTTTGGCAATGGCGGCTTCGATCTTGGCGGCGTCGAATGGCAGCAGACGGCCGTCGCGCTTGATTACCCCTGTCAGTCCTGACATCGCAATCTCCTACTAGATATAGTTCATTTCGTCGTTGTGACGCCTATATCTAGTAATCCATGGCGGGCTTTGGTCGGGCTTGATCGAGGTCAAGAGTGGCGAGCCAACCATGCTGTGTCTGCATGGATGTCGCCGTCAACCATTGGCAAAAGCGGGGCGTTCAGAGCCCCTGGCCGGGCTTGCCGAGACTGCGCAAGGCGGCTGGCGCGTCACGCAGCGGGCCGCGATACAGCCACAACAGGCCGCAGGTGACGTACAGCACCAGCGAGGCCGGGGCATTGGCTTCGCGCATCAGCTCCAGCGCGACGGGGTCGTTGAAATGCCAGTAGATCCAGTAGCAGCCATCGACGCTGAACCAGGTGTAGAACAGGGCCAGCGGCAGTTGCTTCCAGCGACGCTCGACCAGCACGCGCACGCCCCACGGCGCACTGAGGTAGGTGAAGAACGCCATGATCAGACTGATGGGGATGTCCCAGTCCGGCGCGCGGTAAACGAAGGAGCCCCAGATCAGCAGGGCGATGCCGATGGCCAGGCTCAGCAGTTTCCAGGGTCGCAGGTATTCAGCGAGATGGGCGTGCATGTTATTGGCGGCTCAGATTTCGCCGATCTCTTCGAGCTCGCTCTGGATCTCCAGCCAGCGTTCTTCGCTCTGGTCGATGCTGCTGCCGAGTTCGCCCTGACGCTTGAGGAAGCCTTGCAGCTGCGCGCTGTCGCCGCTGGCGTAAAGGGCCGGGTCGGCGAGGCGTTCGTCGAGCAGTTTCTTTTCGCCTTGCCAGCCTTGCAGCTTGCGTTCGAGCTGTTCGAGTTCCTTGAGCAGCGGGCGGCGGCGTTGCAGTTTTGCTTGCCGGTCGGCGGCAGCATCGGCGCGCGCTTGCAGGCGAGTGGCTTTGTCGGCGGCAGCGTCCTGATCGACGCTGGCGGCCGATTGCGTCGCGCGACGTGCTTCGAGCCATTGCAGGTAGTCGTCGAGGTCGCCGTCGAAGGGCTGGGCCTTGCCATCGGCAACGAGCAGGAAGTCGTCGCAGACGGTGCGCAGCAGCGCGCGGTCGTGGCTGACGAGGACCATGCTGCCTTCGTATTCCGACAGCGCCAGCGTCAGTGCGTGACGCATTTCGAGGTCGAGGTGGTTGGTCGGTTCGTCGAGCAGCAGCAGGTTGGGTTTGTGGCGGATCAGCAGGGCCAGCGCGAGGCGCGATTTTTCGCCGCCGGAGAAGGGGCCGATCTTGGCGTCGACCTGTGCGCCACGGAAGTCGAAGCCACCGAGGTAGTCGCGCAGGTCTTGCTCGCGCGTCATCGGTTCCTGCCGGACCAGGTGCTGCAGCGGGCTTTCGTCGCTGCGCAGCTGTTCGAGCTGGTGCTGGGCGAAGTAGCCGAGCTGCACGCCTTTGCCGAACAGCGCTGTGCCGCTTTGTGCGGCGAGGTCGCCGGCGAGCAGCTTGATCAGTGTCGATTTGCCGGCGCCGTTGGGGCCCAGCAGTCCCAGCCGCGCGCCGGGGCGCAGTTCGAGCTTGAGCCTGTCGATGATCACCTTGTCGCCATAACCCAGCGTGACTTCCTTGAGCGTGACCATGGGATCGGGCGCGCGGTCGGGCTCGGGAAAGCTGAACGAGAAGGGCGTGTCGACGTGGGCGGCGGTGACGCGTTCCATGCGCGCGAGGGCCTTGATGCGGCTTTGTGCCTGACGCGCCTTGGTGGCCTGTGCGCGGAAGCGGTCGATGTATTTCTGCAGGTGAGCCACTTCGCGCTGCTGCTTGGCGAACATGGCCTGTTGCTGAGCGAGCTGGGCGGCATGCTGGTCTTCGAAGCTGTCGTAGTTGCCGGTGTACAGCGTGAGCTTCTGCGCGTCGAGGTGGCCGATGTGGGTCACGCAGGCGTTGAGGAAGTCGCGATCGTGCGAGATCAGCAGCAGGGTGCCGCGATAGGCCAGCAGCCATTTTTCCAGCCAGATGACGGCGTCGAGATCGAGGTGGTTGGTCGGTTCGTCGAGCAGCAGCAGGTCCGAACGGCACATCAGGGCCTGTGCAAGATTGAGGCGCATGCGCCAGCCGCCGGAGAAGGCGGACACCGGGCGCGTGAAGTCCGTGTCGGCAAAGCCGAGACCGGCCAGCAGCGAGCTGGCGCGCGCGCGGGCGCTGTAGCCGTCGATTTCGGCAAGGCGCGCATGCAGCTCGCCGATATGGTGGGCGTCGGGCTCGCTGGCGAGTTCGCGCTCGATGCGCATCAGTTCGGCGTCGCCTTCGAGCACGTAGTCGATGGCCGGCGTGGCGAGGGCCGGGGTCTCCTGCGCGACCTGGGCGATGACCCAGTGCGCGGGCATGTCCAGATCGCCCTGCTCCTGATGCAGCTCACCACGCAGCAAGGCAAACAGTGTGGATTTGCCCGTGCCGTTGGCACCGACCACGCCGATGCGCCAGCCGGGGTGGATCTGCAGCGAGAGGTTTTCGATGAGGCGGCGGGCGCCGCGCGCGAGCGCGAGCGAACGGAACTGGATCACTTTGGTCTTAGTTGCGAGAATGCGGGCTTCGCATTTTACGTGGCGTCAGTGCCACCCCCGGAGAATTCGCGCCATGAGCGTGTTGCACAAGGTCTTGCTGGCTGGTTTTGTCCTGTTGTCGGCTGCGGCATCTGCCCAGCAGTCCGAACCCGTCGAGGAAGGCCCCGAGGTCTGGAAGGCCCGCGCCGAGCGCGCCACGACGCTGCGCAAGGAAGCGACGGTGTTGCAGAAGAAGGCCGACGAGCGTCGCAAGAAGGACGACATCGAGTGTCGCAAGAGCTTTTTTGAGAATGCTTGCCGCGACTCGGCGCGCGAGACCTGGCTTGAGCAGGTGAATACGGCGCGCGCCATGGAAATGGAGGCGGTGGGGCTGGAGCGTTCCATCCGTGCCCACGATCTGGCACAGCGTGAACGCAATCGTCCCAAGCCCAAGGTGCCCAAGGCGGGTGACTGGGTCATCGAGCCGGGTCGCTCAGGAAGCGCACCGGTCAGTGGTGACGCGTCCGCGCCACGAGCCTCGACGCCACGCGCGCCGGCCGCGCCTCATCCGCTGAAGCGTGAAACCGAGGCGGACAAGGCTGACAAGGCGGCTCGACGGGCCAGCGAAGCGGAGGCTGCCAGGGAACGGGCCGAGCAGGCGCAGAAGGATGCTGCGCGCTACGCCGAACGCCGCAAGGCCCATGCGGCGCAGAAGTCCTCGTCCAGTTCGGCCAAGAAACCATAGTTGGCGGGACGCGCCCGTGCGGACGGCGCGCGGAATAAAAAAACGGGAAGCCGCGGTGGCTTCCCGTTCCCAATTCAGGAAATCCGAAACCGGATTTCCCTCCCCCTAAAACCTTTCGTGCCGCATGAGGCATCGGGCAAGTGACCGATCAATGCCGACTTTCTGTCGGTCAGGGCGCTTGCCGGATGTCTCTTGTTGAAGGCTGGGGAGTGCGGTGCTGCGAGGGGTGCTACTAGCCGGGCCTGCGGGGCCCGGCTTGCTACAGCGACTACTGCTTGGCCATCGCTTTGGTTGCTGATTTCCGGGCGTTGGTCCCGGTTGCAACTCATCGGCTCACTGTCATTGCAGGGCCTTGTCTGTCTCCAGTTTCCTCCCGGTGTGCCTGGCGCATTCCTGCGCGGAGCTCAGTCCGGACGCGAATTCTCACACATCACAAAAGTTTATGTGGAGATTAATGCGGTTTTTTTCTTAAAAGTTTTTGATGGTGCACTGCATGTAAGGGTAACTACCTACATGGCGCCAGTGCTTGTTCTGCGGGGTGGTGCGCCGCATCAATCCGACCCTCATTCGAGAATGCGCCAGAACATTTTGATGGCCAGCAGCACCAGCAAAAGGGCAAAAGCGCGTTTCAGTGTAGAGACCGGCAGGCGGTGGGCTAGCCGGGCACCGGACGGCGCGGTGAGCATGCTGCTGGCCAGAAGGCAGAGCAGGGCGGGCAGGTAGACATAGCCCACGGCCCCGGCCGGCAAGCCGGGTTGTGACCAGCCATTCCACAGGTAGCCGGCCGTCCCGCTGAGGGCGATCGGCAAGCCCATGGCAGCCGAGGTGCCGATGGCATGCTGGACACGCACGTTGCACCAGGACAGCCAGGGCACCGTCAGCGAGCCGCCGCCGATGGCGACCAACGCCGACACCGCACCAATGATGCCGCCACCGATGAGGCGCCCGGTCATGCCGGGCAGTTCGCGACTGGGGTTGGGCTTGAGGCCGAAGGCCATCTGGGCTGCGATGACCAGTACGAAGCAGCCGAAGAAGAGGGTCAGCGCCGCCGTGGAGGCGCGAGCCGCGAGCATGGTACCGGCCAGTGTGCCGACGATGACGCCAGGCGTGATGTCACGCACCAGGTCCCAGCGCACGGCGCCATGAGATTGGTGCGTACGGAAGCTGGAGATGGACGTGAAAATGATGGTCGCCATCGAGGTGCCCAGTGCCAGCGGCAGGACGATGGCATGCGGCATGCCCTGCGCGTCAAATGCAAAGGTCAGCACGGCGACGATGATCAAGCCGCCGCCTATGCCCAGCAGGCCAGCGAGAAAACCGGAGACCAGGCCGAGCGCGATGTACGCAACGAGCCAGAGATTGAGGTACGACATGGGATGCTTGCTGCGGGAGGGATCCGCAGCTTAGCGCATTCAGCCCTTTGGCTTCATCAGCCGCGTGGTGATGGTGCGCCACTCTTCCGCATCGACCGGCGTGATCGACAGGCGGTTGGCCTTCTGCAGTACGCGCATCGATGCCAGCGATTCGGTGTCACGCAGCACGGACAGATCAACGAAAGGTGTCTTCTCGACCAGCTTGACGTCGACATTGAGCCAGCGCGGTTCTTCGACCGAGGACTTGGGGTCGAAGTAACGGCTCTTGGGGTCGAACTGGGTCTCGTCCGGGTAAGCCGGACTGGCAATGCAGACGATGCCGGCAATGCCGGGGCGTGGGCAGGACGAGTGATAGAAGAAAGCCAGATCACCGCGCTTCATCTGGTCACGCATGAAATTGCGTGCCTGATAGTTGCGCACGCCGTACCAGGCCACGGTCTGGTTGGGCAGGGTGGCGAGATCGTCGATCGAGCAATCCGCCGGTTCGGATTTCATCAGCCAGTAGCGCATGCGTCGTGAGCAATGGAATGCTGGGGTCAGGTGGCAGATTGGCTTTGCGGCGCAGCAGTGTCAATCGGCCATGCGGGCAGAGATGGGGTGTGACAGCCTGATGACACAAAAAGAAACGCGGCCTCATCATTACGATGAGGCCGCGTTCGCTTTGGGGATTCCCCCGCCTGTGCCGTCAGCCCAATTTCCTGAACCTGGGTTCAGGGGGTCGCCTACCGGTCCGCATCAGGTGCACCCATCAAAGGGGCGCTCACAACAGCGGGTTTTGTGGCCGGCAACCGTGTCAAAAGACATTGGTTCAAGGAGTTATGGGCTTAACAAACACCGCAGGGGAAAACTTTTGTTCTGCGTCAGGTCGGTGCCTGGCTTTGTCAACTTCGGCTTGCCGTGCTTCAGCACTGTCTGCGCCTCGTCTTCGCGCCAGCCACCGGCCTGACGCAGAACTGGGCATCGAAGTGCCCGCATTCAAAAATCTTTGTTCAGAACAACTGTTCCTGCTTGGCGAGCGCGTGCTCCATCTGCTCGCCGACGGTTTTGATTCTACGCCGGTAAGCGGGCAGATCAACTGCTGCGCCGTGTTGAATCGTGATGAATTCGTTGGCGATGTCGAGTGCGGTCATCAGCGCGAGACCTTCGCCGCCGGCTGAGGATTTTTCGGCCAGCTTGCGCATGCGCTCGTCGACCATCTTCACCGCGGCGAGCAAGGTTTCGCGTTCTTCGGGTTTCACCGACACGCTGTATTGACGACCCATCAGATCGATGTCGATCTTTTCGCTGTCGCTCATGACTCTTCCTGCTCCGGCAGGCGGGCGATCAGTGCCTCGACGCGCGCAATCGCCTGGTTGAGCTTGTCGCGCAGGCGGCGGTTGTCTGCCTCCAGCGCAGTGCTGCGCTCGGCCAGCGTGCGATGCTCTTCGCGCAATTGCTGGTACTCGGCCAGCAGGCGATGGGCGTTCTCTTCCAGCTGTTTCAGTTCGGAGTCCATGGGGAGGATGGTAGGCCGGGGCTTCAAACGGGGTCAAGGCAGTACTGCCGCCCTGCGGCGCGACTGTCGGGCAGGTCCGAGATCTCCTCGGCCGCCATGATCCAGGTCAGAACCCGCACGTTAGCCGCAGAAAGACGTCGGACAGACGGCGTATCCGGGCTAAAATGCGCCCCGCTTCAGGTGCCCTGCCCGGCAATCGCTGGTCAGGGTGAAACGGGAAGCCGGTGCGATGCGCGTTCCGCGCGCGTCCAGGCCGGCGCTGCCCCCGCAACGGTAAGTGAGTCAAGGCGCCGCAATCCGCCACTGTGTTCGACACGGGAAGGCGCGGCGCCCGGAGCGACCTGCTCCCCTCGCAAGCCCGGAGACCGGCCTGGAGAGTTCTGTTTGCGCATTGCGGTGGGCGATGTCGGCATGCTGCGTCGACCTTTCGTCTTCTGTACGCGCCGTCTCTTTCACCCTGCGTTCTGCCCTTTTTCATATATATCCGTGCGGGCGGCACGGCAGGAGTCGATCTTGAATTTCCATAAGTTGTCTGCGCCAGCCCTGGCGCTTGTTTCCATTGGTTTTTGCGCGCAAGCGCTGGCGCAGCAGTCTGCAGAACTGCCGCCCACGGTCGTGACGCCCAACCGCGTTGCACGTACTGCCGACGAGACCCTGGTGCCGGTCACCGTCATCACCCGCAAGGACATCGAGCGCCAGCAGGCGCAGTCGGTGCTGGACGTGCTGACGGGCCTGCCCGGCGTGACGCTGGCCAATACTGGTGGCCCCGGCAAGCTGACTTCGCTGTTCCTGCGTGGCACTAACTCTGACCACGTGCTGATCATGATCGACGGCGTCAAGATCGGTTCGGCCACCTCCGGCTCGGCCGGCCTGCAGGACATCCCGCTCGAGCAGATCGAGCGCATCGAACTCGTTCGCGGCCCGCGTGCCAGCCTGTATGGCTCGGAAGCCATCGGTGGTGTGCTGCAGATCTTCACGCGCAAGGGCGCCAGCAATCCGGCCCTTAGCCTGGGTGGCGGTTCGCGCGGCACCTACAGTGGCAGCGCCTTCGCTGGTGTGGGCGATGCAGCGGGCCTGTGGGCTTCCGCGGGTGTGACGGGCGGCAAGACGCGCAGCTTCAATGCCTGCGGTGGTACGTCCGGTGGTTGCTTTGCCAACGAACCTGATCGCGACCCCTACAGCAACGTGTCGTTCAACGTGCGTGGCGGTGCCAGTGTCGGCGAGATCGTTCGCGGCGAAGTGCAATACCTGCAGTACGACGGCAGCAACAATTACGACGGCGGCTTCCAGAACGAATCGGATACGCGCACCCAGCTGGGCAGCGGCAAGATCGACTTCACGCCTTTCGAGGTCTGGAACTCCAGCCTCACCGTGGCGCAGCAGCACGACGACAACAAGAGCTACAAGAACGGTGCCTTCACTGGCCGTTTCCTGACGCGTCGCGACAGCGCGGCCTGGTTCAACAATTTCGTGTTTGCCAGGGGGCACACGCTGGTGGTGGGCGCAGACACGATGCGTGACGAGGTCATCAGCACGACGACCTATACGCAGAAGAGCCGCCGCAACACGGGCTTTGCCAGCCAGTATCTCGGCAAGATCGGTTCTGCGAGTGCCGAGTTCGCGCTGCGTCACGACAACAACGAGCAGTACGGCCGCCACAACACCGGCAGCGTGGCCTTCGGCTATGCCTTCGGCAAGGTTCTGCAGATGAATGCCTCGTACGGCACCGCATTCAAGGCGCCGACCTTCAATCATCTGTACTACCCCGGCTTCAACAACCCCTACCTGCAGCCCGAAACGGCACGCAACAGGGAAATCGGCTTCAAGGGTGAGGCAGGCGTTGCGCGTTGGGGCGTGCAGTACTTCGACAACCGCATCAAGAACCTGATCGCCGGTTCGCCGCCGAACAACGTGTCGCGTGCGCGCATTCATGGCCTGGAACTGACCAGTGGTGCGAAGTTCGGCAAGACCAGCCTGGCTGCCAACGCCACCTTCCAGAACCCCAAGGACCACTCCGGCGGCGCCAGCGAAGGCAACCTGCTGGTGCGCCGTCCGCGCCAGATGGCGCGCTTCGATGCGGACCAGGACATCGGCGACTTCGGTATGGGCCTGACCTGGAACGCGCGCGGTCGCAGCTATGACAACGCGGCCAACACCACCAAGCTCGGCGGCTACAGCACCTGGGATCTGCGCGGCGAGTACCGCTACGACAAGTCGCTCAAGCTGCAACTGCGTATCGAGAACCTCTTCGACAAGCGCTACGAGACGGCCTACCTCTACAATCAGGCGGGTTTTGGCGCGTTCGTGACCCTGCGCTACCAGATGCAGTAATCAACGCGGGCGGGTCTCTGATGGCCCGCCCATCCTTCAAGGAGCTGTTCATGTCCGGCGTCGACGAAGAACGCGCCGCGCGCCACAAGGCGCGCATGCAGCGCAAGAAGGCCCTGATCGATGCCCGCATCGAGGCTGCGGAAGAAGAGCGCGGCCTTTTGCTTGTGAACACCGGCAACGGCAAGGGCAAGAGCAGTGCGGCCTTCGGCGTGCTCGCACGCGCGCTGGGCCACGGCATGAACTGCGCCGTCATCCAGTTCATCAAGAGCCGTTCGGACACCGGCGAAGAAGCCTTCTTCCGTGACCACACGCGCGTGCAGTGGCATGTGATGGGTGACGGTTTCACCTGGGACACGCAGAACGACGAGCAGGATCGCAAGACGGCGCGCGTCGCTTGGGAGCAGGTGTGTGTCTACCTGCGCGACGAGAAGATCGACCTGCTGATCCTCGACGAATTCACCTACACGCTCAAATACGGCTGGCTTGCACTCGACGAAGTGCTGCAGGTCATCAACGAGCGGCCATTGATGCAGCACCTCATCATTACGGGGCGCGCTGCACCAGATGGTTTGCTGGCCGAAGCCGATACCGTCACCGAGATGCGGCTGGAGAAACATGCTTACGCGGCCGGCGTCAAAGCCATGCCCGGGATCGAGTGGTGAACATGAGTCTCAAAGGTGCCGTGTTGTTCGACCTCGACGAGACCTTGATCGATCGTCGTGCAGGCCTCGTGCGCTTTGCCCGGCAGATCTGGCAGGAGGGTCTGGCGCAGGGCGTCACGGAAGAGGCCTTCGTGCAGGACTTCCTCGCGATCGACAATCTGGGCGCCACTTCACGCCGCGAACTCTTCGAACAGCTCTGTGCGCGTTACATGCCGGCTGCCGATGTGGCTGCGCTGGTGGAGCGCTTCCTTTCGCAAGCCTGGCTGGCGCCGACCTTGTTCCCGGACGCGCTCAACACTTTGCACACGCTGGAAGCACGCGGCTGGAAGATCGGCATTGTCAGCAACGGCAGTTCGCGCACGCAGCGCGACAAGATCAATCGCACGGCGCTGGCGCAGTGGGCGGATGTGGCCGTGGTGTCGGAAGAGTTCGGCAGCAAGAAGCCTGATCCCGCCATCTATCTGCACGCGCTGGAGATACTGGGCGTGCCGGCCGGGCAGGCCTGGTTCGTCGGCGATTGCGCAGTGAATGATGCAGTCGGTTCAACGCGTGCCGGTTTGCGTGCGATATGGTTGGAGCGGCATGGAAAGTGGCCCGAGCAGTATGAGCCTTGTTACGTGGCGCGCGTGACGAGCCTGGCGGAAGTGCTGGATGTCATCGCCTGAGGCCCTTGCGCCGCGTGCCCGCATGCTGATGGTGCAGGGTTGCACCTCGGATGCTGGCAAGAGCACGGTCGTCGCAGCGATCTGTCGCTGGCTGCAGCGGCAAGGCGTTCGCGTGGCGCCGTTCAAGCCCCAGAATATGGCGTTGAACTCTGCGGTCACGGAGGATGGTGGCGAAATCGGCCGTGCGCAGGCCGTGCAGGCTGCGGCCTGCCGCATCGCGCCGCACACCGACATGAACCCCGTGCTGCTCAAGCCGACGACTGACGTCGGCGCGCAGGTCATCATCCAGGGGCATGCCATCGGCAACATGGCAGCGCTCGATTACCACGCATACAAGGCCACCGCGAAGGCGGCCGTGATCGAATCCTTCGCGCGTCTGCGTGGCCAGTACGAGGCGGTGATCGTCGAAGGCGCGGGCTCCCCCGCCGAGATCAATCTGCGCGCCAATGACATCGCCAACATGGGCTTCGCCGAGGCAGTGGACTGCCCGGTGATCATCGTCGCGGATATCGACAGGGGCGGCGTGTTCGCGCACCTTGTCGGTACGCTGGCCTTGCTCAGCGAGTCGGAGCAGGCGCGCGTGAAGGGCTTCGTCATCAACCGTTTTCGCGGCGATATCGCACTGCTGCAGAACGGACTGGACTGGCTGGAAGAGCGCACAGGCAAGCCGGTGCTGGGAGTCTTGCCGTATCTGACGGGGCTGCAGCTGGAGGCAGAAGATGCCTTGCCGCGCGAGCAGTTCCCTCTCCCGCAAGCGGGAGAGGGTGGCCCGCAGGGCCGGGAGAGGGTACGCATCGCCGTGCCCGTCTACCCCCGCGTCTCCAACCACACCGATTTCGATGCGCTGCGCGCACATCCGCAAGTCGACTTCCACCTCGTCGGGCCGGACATGCCCATCCCGCCCTGCGACCTCATCATCCTGCCGGGCTCGAAAGCCGTGCGTGCCGATCTGGCCTTCCTGCGTGCGCAGGGCTGGGATGCCGCCATCGCACGCCATCTGCGCTACGGCGGCAAGCTGATCGGCATCTGTGGCGGCTTCCAGATGCTCGGCGAAATCATCGGCGATCCGCAGGGCATCGAAGGTGCTGCGGGCGAGGCGGCGGGGCTGGGCTATCTGGCGATGCGCACGACGCTGATGCCGGAGAAGCAGCTGCGCAATGTGCGTGGCCGTCTGAGCTGGGGCGAGGCGGAGTTCAGCGGTTACGAAATCCATGCCGGCGTCAGCGAAGGCGCGGCACTGCAGCGGCCGGCTTGCTTGCTGGGCGAGATGGCCGACGGGGCGATCTCGGACGACGGACAGGTGCTCGGCACCTACGTGCATGGCATCTTCGACACGCCCGCTGCCTGCGACGCATTGCTGGCCTGGGCGGGGCTGACCGCACCGCGTTCGCCCGATCTGGCGGCCGCGCGTGAGGCCAGCATCGAGCGCCTGGCGAACATGATTGCGGAACACATGGATACGGCGAAGCTGATGGCGATTCTGGACGGTAGCGTGGAGCAGCGTGCATGACGCTCAAGCCGCCGCCCCTGTTGCTTGCATCGCTCGTTGCGCTGGTAGCCGTGCCCTTCGCGATCTGGCTGGGGCTCATGCTGGGTTCGTCGGGTTGGGGCTGGACCTCGCCGGACATCGTCTGGATGATCCGCGTGCCGCGCGTGATGGCCGCCTTCGGCACGGGCGCGGCGCTGGCGCTGGGGGGCGCGTTGATCCAGATCGTGACGCGCAACCCGCTCAGCGATCCGCATGTGCTGGGCGTCACCAGCGGCGCATCGGTTGGTGCGCTGATCGCCTTGATGTGGTTGCCGGCTTTCGCTTTGTCGGCCGAACTGGGCGCGATGCTGGGAGCCTTGTTGACGACGAGTCTGGTCTTTGCACTGGCTTGGCGTGGCATGGGTCGCGGGCTGTTGCCGGGTGCGCAGGCAGGTACGGTGGTTGTGCTGCTGGTGGGCGTGATGATCGGCGCGGCTTGCGGTGCGGCCGTGTCCTTCATGCTGGCGATTGCCAACGACCAGCAGCTGCGCAACATCATCTTCTGGCTGCTTGGCGACCTCAATGGCGTGACGCACTGGTGGCCGGTGTGGGCGGGTGTAGCGCTGGCCTTCGTGATGGCCTGGCCACATGCGCGCGAGCTGGACCTGATGTCGCGCGGCGATGGCTGGGCCTGGACCTTGGGCGTGCCGGTGGCGAAGCGCAGGCGAGTTGCGTTGCTCGCCTCCTGCGTGTGTATCGGTGCGGCGGTGGCGACGGCGGGCAGCATCGGTTTCGTCGGCCTTGTGGCGCCGCACATGGTGCGTTTGCTTGGCCTGCGCAGCGCGCAGTGGTTGCTGCCGTTCTCGGCGCTGCTGGGTGGCGTCTTCCTCGTGCTCGCCGATACGGTGGCGCGCACGCTCATCGCGCCTGCGCAGTTGCCGGTGGGCGTGGTGTCGGCGGCGGTGGGTGTGCCGGTTTTCCTCGTGCTGTTGTTGCGCAGGAGGGCTGGGCAATGAAAGCGGCTCTGCCTTTGCAGCTGGAAGCCCTGCATCTGCGCGCTGGCGGCGTGGCGGATGGTCGAGTGCTCATCGAGGCGCTGAATCTGCGCGTGCAGCCCGGCGAGCGCTGGGTGCTGTTGGGCTCGAACGGTGCGGGCAAATCGACGTTGCTGGCGGCGCTGGCAGGCCTGACGCAGCCTGCTCAGGGCCGCATCGTGCTGGGTGGCAAAGCGCTCACGGCATGGTCGCCGCGCGAGCTGGCGCGGGAGCGTGCCTGGTGTCCGCAGTTCTGGCTGGATCCCTTTCCCGTGACTGCCTGGGAGACTGTCGCGGGCGCTGCGCTCGCGAGCCAACCCGGCAGCAGCATGGCCGACTGCCGTGCCCTCGCGCAGCAGTGCCTCGAACAACTCGACGCCGCGCACCTTGCCGACAAGGATGTACGCATGCTCAGCGGTGGCGAGCGGCAGCGCGTGGCCCTCGCCACGGCCTGCGCGCAGGCCGCGCCGCTGTTGCTGCTCGACGAGCCGACTTCGCATCTCGACTGGGCGCATCAGGCGGCCTTGCAGGGCTTGCTGAAGCACTGGAGCGTACAGCAGGGCACGGTGATCGCGGCGGTGCATGACCTCAACCTCGCCTGGACGCTGGCGACGCATGCGCTGCTGCTGGATGGGCGCGGTGGGGCGTTGTCGGGCGCGCGCGATGTGGTGTTGACGGCCGATGCGCTGGGGGTGGCCTATGGCGTGCCGGTGAGCGTGCTGGACGAAGGTGCGGCGCGCTGGTTCAGGATTGATTTCGACAAGGGGATGGCATGAGGACGCTGCTGGGTTTGTGTCTGCTGGGATTTGCGCTGTGTGCCGGGGCGGCTGGCATCAGCGTCAAGGACGACACCAACCAGACCCTCACGCTCGCCCAGCCAGCGCAGCGTGTCATCTCGCTTGCCCCCAGTCTCACCGAAGTTGTCTTCGCCGTGGGCGCTGGCGACAAGCTCGTCGGCGCGATCGACTACAGCGATTACCCGGCGGCGGCATTGAAGGTGCCGCGCATAGGCAGCAACCAGCGCCTCGACCTCGAACGCATCGCGGCGCTGAAGCCTGACCTCGTGCTGGTCTGGCACCGTGGCAATGCGCTGCGCGAGGTGGAGAAGCTGCGCACACTGGGCATCCCGATGTTCTACATCGAGGCGCAGGACATTGCCGACCTGCCCGGCGTGATGCAGCGCCTGGGGCAACTGCTGGGGACAGGTGCGTCGGCCGACGAGGCGGCTCAACGCTTTCGCCAGCGTTACGACAAGCTGCGCGCGACTTATGTCGGGCGCAAGCCGCTGCGCGTGTTCTACCAGATCGGCGAGAAGCCGCTGCTGACCATCAACGACAAGCAGATCATCTCGGACGTGATCCAGCTCTGCGGCGGCATCAACGTCTTCGGCAAGGAGCCGATGACCGTGCCGCAGCTGTTGACCGAGAGCGTCATTGCAGCTAACCCCGACGTCATTCTCACGGCACGCAAGAGCGATGGCGACCCGGCGGCAAAGCGTGCCGACGCGACCAGCCGGTTGGCCAGCTGGCAGGCCTATGCCAGCATGACTGCCGTGAAGAACCAGCAGCTGTGGGCGGTCTCGGGCGACGAGATCAGTCGTCACGGGCCGCGCATCCTTGATGCCGCCGAGGCGGTGTGTGCGGTGCTGGACGGCGCGAGGAAAAATCCATGAGCCGCTTGAGCATGCATGTGCTGACGCTGGCGGATGCCGAGCGGGTGCAGGCCTACTACCTGCGCAACCGCAGGCATCTGGCCGCCAGTTCGCCACGGCGTGATGACGACTGGTTTGCGCTGCCGGCTTGCCAGCTGCGCATTGCGCAGCAGTTGCTCGATCAGGCGGCCGGGACGGCAGTGCACTGGCTGGTCTGTCTGGCCGGGCAGGCTGAGGTGATTGGCCATGTATCGCTGACGGGAATTCTGCGCGGGCCTTTCCAGGCGGGCTACCTGGGCTACGGCATCGATCACGCGCACTGCGGTCAGGGGCTGGCGACCGAGGCGCTGCAGCGCGTCGCCGGTCATGCTTTCGGCGAGATGAACCTGCATCGCCTGATGGCCAACCATGTGCCCGAGAACCAGGCCAGTGCGCGTGTGCTGGCGAAACTGGGCTTCGTCACCGAGGGCACTGCACGCGATTACCTTCGCCTCGATGGCGTATGGCGCGACCACGTGCTGACCGCGCTGAGCAACCCGGACTGGCGCGAGGCCTGAGCGCGGCGTGCACGGCCGGCGGCTTTGGTAGACAATCCCGCCCATGTCTGAATCCACAGCCAGTTACCTGCCCGATGCCGTTCCGCTCGGTGAAGTCCGCCGCGCGCTGGTCATCAAGCTGCGTCATCACGGCGACGTGCTGCTCGCCTCGCCTGTACTGTCGTCGCTGAAGGCAGCGGCGCCGCATTGCGAGATTGACGCGCTGGTGTTTGCCGATACGGCGGCGATGTTGTCGGAGCACCCGGCGCTGGCGACCTTGCACAAGCTGGACCGCAACGCGAAGAAACGCGGCGTGCTGGCGCAGTTGCAGAGCGAGTGGGCGGTGTTCTCGGCGCTGCGTGCGCGCCAGTACGACCTCATCATTCACCTCACCGATCATCCGCGGGGTGCCTGGCTGGCGCGTGCACTCGGTGCGCGCTGGGCCGTGGCGCCGGTGCGCGCCAAGGCGGCGAAGTTCTGGAAGAAGTCCTTCACGCATCTCTACAAGACCGTCGGTGGCGGGCGTCGCCACACGGTGGATACGCATCTCGATGCGCTGCGCCGCATAGGCATCCAGCCGCAGGCGGAGGCACGCAAGCTGGGTCTTGTCGCCGGTGCGGCAGCAGAGGCCAAGGTCGATGTGAAGCTCGCTGAAGCGGGCGCGCAGGCTGGTGCTTTCATTCACTTTCATCCGGCATCGCGCTGGTTCTTCAAGTGCTGGCCGGTGGCGCAGTGCGCGGAGTTGTTGTCGCAGTTCGTCGCGCGGGGCGAGACCGTGGTCATCACCGGTGCGCCGGACGAGCGCGAGCGCAGCATGGTCGAGGCGATCCTCAAGACCTCCGGGGTGCAGGCGATCAACCTGACCGGCGAGTTGTCGCTGAAAGAATTGGCGGCCGTGGCGGCGCGCGCGAAGCTGTTTGTCGGCGTGGACTCGGCACCCATGCATATCGCGGCGGCGGTGGGCACGCCCTGCGTGGCCTTGTTTGGCCCTTCGGGTGACAAGGAGTGGGGGCCGTGGATGGTGCGTCACGAGATCGTGACCAGCAGCCATCCCTGCCGGCCTTGCGGACAGGATGGTTGCGGCGGCGGCAAGGTGTCGGAGTGCCTGACGACGATTCCGGTGCAGCAGGTGCTGGCGGCGGTGGATCGGGTGCTGGCGGCAGGATGAGCAAGGCGATCCGTCTGGCCATCGTCCGCAGTCGCTACAACCCTTTCGGTGGTGCCGAGCGATTCGTCGAGCGCACGCTGTCGGCGCTGGAGTCACATGCCATCGACGTGACGCTGATTGCGCGCAAGTGGGACGGCGAGACCTCGACGAAAAATGCGGCCGGCTGGCGCCTGCTCAAGTGCGATCCCTTCCACATCGGCCGCGTGTGGCGCGACAAGAGCTTCGCGCGCGGCGTGCAGAAGCTGATGGCGAGCGAGAAGTTCGACCTGGTGCAGAGCCATGAGCGCATTCCCGGTTGCGACATCTTCCGTGCCGGTGATGGCGTGCATGCGACCTGGTTGAGCTTGCGCGCACGTACGCTGGGCAAGTTCGGCCGTTGGCTGCAGGCGCAATCGCCCTGGCACAACTACACGCTGGCGGCGGAAGACGCGATGTTCCGCGACAAGCGTCTGCGCGCGGTGATCTGCAATTCGGGCATGGTGCGTGACGATCTGCAGCGTCGTTATCCCAAGCTGGCGACGCGTCTGCATGTGTTGCACAACGGTGTTGATCTGGAGCGTTGCCACCTGGGCCTGCGCGCGCGGCATCGCAAGATGCTGCGCGAGCAGATGGGTGTAGCGGAAGCAACGCGCGTGATCCTCTACGTGGGCTCCGGTTACGAGCGCAAGGGCGTCGGCGTGTTGCTGAAGGCACTGGCGCGGCCCGAGCTGGCGGATGCGCAGCTGTGGGTGGTGGGCAAGGACAAGGCGCAGAAACAGTTCGAAGCGCTGGCACGCAAGCTGGGCGTGGCCGACCGTGTGCGCTTCGAGGGGCCGCAGCAGGATGTGGCGCGCTACCTTGGCGCGGCCGACGTGTTTGCGCTGCCTACGCTCTATGACCCGATGCCCAATGCGGCAATGGAGGCGCTGGCCTCCGGGTTGCCTACGTTGACCTCGGTGAGCTGCGGCACGGCCGAGCTGCTGCGCAAGCGTGAATGCGGCGAAGTGACGGATGCGCTCGATGACTACGCTGTGGCGACGGGGCTGGCGCGCTTGCTCGACATCGCCTGTTCAAGCCGTGGCGACGAGATTCGCGCGGCTGCTCGTGAATCGGTGAGCCATCTGTCGCTGGCTGTGATGGCAGAAAAGCAGCTGGCCTTGTATGGCCAACTGCTTTCGGGACAGTCCTGACGATCAGCCAATCAGCTGTTGGTCTGGCCGACGGTCATGACCTTGAGCATCAGCTCACCGGACTTGGGGTTGCTCAGCACCGGGGTATAGACGCTGCGCAGGCGCGAGACGAAGCCGGAGCTGTCGCTGATGTCGTAGAACTTCACGCCTTCCTTCTCAAGCTTTTTGCGGATGGCTGCGGTTTTGCGGACCCAGACGTTGCGCATTTCGGTGGCGGATTCGCGAGCGACGGTCTTGAACAGTTCGCGGTCGGCGGGCGAGAGCTTCTGCCACAGCTGGGTCGACACCACCATGGCTTCAGGCAGCACGCTGTGGTTGCTGACCACGTAGTACTTGGCGAACTTGTATTGCTCCGAGACCTGGTAGGAGATCAGATCGTTCTCGGCGCCGTCGATGGCGCCGTTCTCCAGCGCAGCCTTGACCTTGTCGTATGCGAGATCGACCGGCTCGGCACCGAGGGCGCTGGCCATGCGCTTGAGTTCCGGCTTGTTGGCAACACGGATCTTCATGGTGTTGAGGTCTGACGCGAAGCGTACCGGCTTGGTGCGCGAGAAGAAGTTGCGCGAGCCGCCGTCATACCAGGTCAGCACGATGTAGCCCTTGGCCGCCAGCGACTTTTCGAGGCCCTGGCCGATTTCGCCGTCCAGGGTGCGCAGCATGTGATCGGTGTTCTTGAAGACGAAGGGCAGGGAGAGGACTTCCATCTCAGGCACGGCCTGGTACAGCGGAGTGTTGCTGAGGACGGCGACGTCGATTTCGCCCTTCTGGAATTGCGGCAGGATCTTCTTCTGGTCGCCCAGCGTGTCCTTCCAGAACACGTTGCCGCCGAAGCGGCCATTGCTGCGCGCTTTCAGCTGATCGAGGAAGAAGCGCATGCCCTGGTGCTTGGGGTAGTCCTCACTCTCCAGTACCCAGGTCTTGAGTTCTGCAGCGTGGGTGGTGAGAGAGGCGAAGGGGGCCCCGGTCAGCAGGGCGGCGAGCAGCAGTTTGCGAAACATGTCCGATCCTTTCCGTTCTGGTCCGCGGCTGTTTGCCGTCGGAAAGGAAGCAATGCTGTCACCGGACTAGGGTAAACCCGATCAATATTCGCGATTAAATCATCTAAAACGCAAATATCGACAATTGCAACAATCTGTGTCGCGGCGGGGAGGCTGGCGGGGCCTTGTTTTGCACGGGGGCGAGCCCTGCAGCTGGAGCTCCCCGGGCAAAAACACGGCAGACGAACGGTTGCTGGGCGGGTGTGGGCGGTCGGAAGAAGTGTGACCGATTACCGCCCGTTCATGACGCTGTCACTTCGTCGGGGGCTGACGATCCACCAGCAGGGTGTGCACGCGGCGCGAGTCGGCGCGCAGCACCTGGAAGCGCAGCTCATCCATGAGGATCACTTCGCCGCGCTTGGGCAGGCGGCCGAGATGGTGGATGACGAGGCCACCGATGGTGTCGGCGTGCTCGGTGTCGTAGTTCGTCCCGAAGGCTTCATTGACGTCGGCGATGCCCGTGGTGGCCTTCACCCGGTGCCTGCCGCTCTGGTCGGGCAGGATGTTGTCAGCGTCTTCGTCGAAGTCGTATTCGTCCTCGATGTCGCCGACGATCTGTTCCAGCACGTCTTCAATGGTGACCAGGCCAGCGACGCCGCCGTACTCATCGACCACGATGGCCATGTGGTTGCGGCTGACGCGGAACTCGCGCAGCAACACGTTGAGGCGTTTGGACTCGGGAATGAAGACTGCGGGGCGCAGCAGATCACGCAGATCGAAATTGTCTGCCCGGGCGCGCAACAGATCCTTGGCGAGCAGGATGCCCATCACGTCGTCCTTGCTGTCACCGACGACTGGGAAGCGCGAGTGGGCGGTTTCGAGCGAGAAGGCAATGATCTCGTCGATACCGGTGTTGCAGCTGATGACGTCCATCTGGGCGCGCGGCACCATGACGTCGCGCACCTGGATGTCGGCGACGGTGATCGCACCTTCGATGATGGAGAGGGCGTCGGCGTCGAACAGGTTGCGTTCGTACGCCGCGTGGAGGAGCTCGATCAACTCCTCACGATCTTCCGGCTCACGGGTGAGCAGGGCTGAAAGACGTTCAAGAAAGGTCGGGCGACTACTGGAAGGATCCATGTTGGGTGAAACGTAAGGGGTGAGGGCTGGAGAGTGCGGCGAACCCCCCACGCCTGACACCTCACGCGTAAGGGTCAGGATAGCCGAGTTTTGCCATCGCATCTTGCTCGATGCGCTCCATTTCGGCGGCTTCGGCCTCGCCCAGCTCATGGTCGTGCCCACACAGGTGCAGGACGCCATGAATGACCAGGTGAGCGCAATGCGCTTCGACCGTCTTGCCCTGTTCGGCCGCTTCGCGCAGGACGACTGGCCAGCACAGCACCAGGTCGCCCATCAGCACAGGCTCTGTCTCATATGGGAAGGACAGCACGTTGGTGGGGTAGGCCTTGCCACGCCAGGCCTCGTTGAGCTCGCTGCCTTCGGCCTCGTCGACGAAACGGATGGTGATGGCGCCGGCGCCAGACCCCAATACGCGGATCCAGTCATGCAGCTGCCTGCGGCTGGGCAGGTCACTGGCCTTCAACGCACGCTGGACTTGCAGGTCGAGACGGGCGGGCGGAAGGGCGGAAGAGGCGGGCATGACGGAGTCCGGTTTGAAAAGAGGGCCGGATGGTGGGGCAGCAGAGGCGTCAGCGTCAAACCCTCAGTTCCGGGCCGCGCAATTTTCGTGAGGAAAGCCACACAAGCGGTCAACTTTCGATATTGCGTCGCGCCATCCCGCGACCCCCGCTTTTTTGGGCATTTGGTTCGTCCAGAAAATAAATAAACCCATGTAAATCAAACAGTTTTTAACGTTTTCGATGGGATTGGTCTGGTTGTCGAAAAAACCGTAGAAATCGATTTTGTTGATTGCATTGTTGATTTTGACGAATGCTGCCGCAATGCAAAACTTATGGGGCGATAAAGCCTCTTGATCTTTGTTTTTGATTCGGCCACATTCCGTTCAAGCCATCAGGCAGCGTCAGAAGGTGGCTAATGAAGCTGTAGGAAAATTTCTTACATGATCGACGGGTCGCAGAATCCGATCGACACATACACAGGAGACTCACAATGTTTCGCAAATCGCTGATCGCTCTGGCTACCGCATCGCTCTTCGGTGGCGCCCACGCTGCAACCGACTACCCCTCCGGCTACACGAAGTGCGTCCAGAACACTGGCGCCACCTGTTCCATGAGCGGCACCCGTTCGACCGCCCTGGGCAAGTCCGGTGAGTTCGTCTACGCCACCAAGACCGGCAGCTTCGCTTGCACGAGCTCGGCTTACCCGTCGAACAGCTTCACGTCGTCCGCATGGTGTTCGTACGCTGGTTCGACCAGCCCGACCCCGACCCCGACGCCTACGCCGACTCCCACCCCGACGCCTACCCCCACCCCGACTCCGACGCCCACCCCCACGCCGACCCCGACTCCGAGCGGTTCGTGCAAGGGCGGCATGAGCATCTCGAACACGACGGTTGACTGCGGTGGCGCAACGATCGGCACGTCCTGCTCGGGTGACAGCGAAAGCCAGGCAGCTGTTGTCACGCTGAACAACGCTTCGATCAAGAACGTCACGATCAAGTCGGGCGCTGCTGCTGACGGTATCCACTGCGATTCCGGTTCCTGCACGCTGACCAACGTGATCTGGGCTGGCGTTTGCGAAGACGCAGCAACCCTGCCGGCTGCCAACGGCGGCGGCACGCTGACCATCTCCGGTGGCCGTGCTACCGACGCAGACGACAAGGTGTTCCAGCACAACTCGATCAAGGGCACGATCAACGTCAATAGCTTCACCACGACGGGTTCGATCGGCAAGCTGGTTCGTTCGTGCGGCGACTGCACGAGCAACGGCGGCCCCCGTTACATCAACATCAACGGCGCAACGCTGGAGAAGGTGACGGCTTCCGTGGTCGGCATCAACACCAACTACGGCGATACGGCCACCATCAAGAACCTGAAGATCAAGGGTTACAAGTCGGGCAGCCCGAAGGTTTGCGTCGCTTACAAGGGCGTCGTCAAGGGCAACGGTTCCTCCTCGTCGATCGGCGAGCAGTGGAACACCTCGAACTGCAAGGTCACCACGTCTGACGTGACCTCCTACTGATCTGCCTCCAGGCAGTAGTCAGAACTGAAACGGGCGCTTCGGCGCCCGTTTTTTATTGCCTGCTCGCCGCGCAAGTAGCGGAAGTACGCCCCTGTCGCACTGGATCCGTGGTGTTGCCAGCCTTTCTGACAGGTGACATAGCCAGTTCCGTCAATTCCCCGCAAAGCCCCATGCCGCCTGTGTAGCCGCCGCGAGCGTGCCTTGCAGCCGCGTGTTACCGAAAACATGTGCCGTGATAAATCCAACAAATTCAACCATTCAATTGTTGAATGGTGATTTTTGCGGATTTACAGTGAAGCCATAGATTGCTTCAAAGCAACGGCAAACGAGAGCAGGTCGGTGTCCAGTGAATTCCAGAATTCAAGCCGCCGTCAATGACGGCGCAGACACCCGGGCAGCACAACAACACAGGAGACTTGCAATGACGATCAACAAAGTTCTGTTTGGCCTTTTCCTCTCCGCCACCGTGCTCAATGCACAGGCAACGTCGACGATCTCGGGGACCGTCGATATGGGTGGCAAGACGGTCGGCACTTCCTGCGACGGCCAATCGGAAAGCCAGTCTCCGGTGTTCTACCTGAAGGACGGCGCGACGCTGAAGAACGTGGTGATCAAGTCGGGTGCGGCGGCAGACGGTGTGCATTGCGCCGGTTCCTGCACCCTGTCGAACGTGAGCTGGCCGGACGTTTGCGAAGACGCGGCGACCATGAAGGGCGGTTCGGGCAAGACCATGACGGTGTCGGGCGGCTCGGCTGCGTCGGCGGATGACAAGGTGTTCCAGCACAACGGGCTGGGTTCGACGATCAGCATCAGCGGCTTCTCGACCTCGGGCACCATCGGCAAGCTCTATCGTTCCTGCGGCAACTGCTCGTCGAACACGTCGTCCGGTGCGCGCAAGGTGGTGATGAACAACGTGACCATCAACGGCACGGTCAAGGTGGGCATCGCCGGCATCAACAGCAACTACGGCGATACGGCAACGATCACCAACCTCAAGATCAAGGGCTACAAGTCGGGCAGTCCCAAGGTGTGTATCGAGTACAAGGGCAACAATTCCGGTGCCGAACCTACCGAGATCGGCGAGAAGTGGAACGACAGCTACTGCAAGGTCAAGACCAGCGACGTAACCGCCTTCTGATACTTCCAGACGTAAAAAAGCCCTGCCGGTGTGAGCCGGCAGGGCTTTTTCATGGCGGGCTGCGCCGGGCTTAACCGAGCTTGCGCAGTGCCTGGATGCCGCGGTTGAACACGCCGCGCAGGCCGCTTGAACCCTTGGGCGCGCGGTTGCCATCCACTTCGGGCGGCTCGGGCAGGATCACGTTGCCATTCACGTCGCCGTTCTCGTCGCGCGGATAGCGCGGGGACTTGGGGCCATTGCGGCCGCGACCTTGTGCCGGGTTGTTGTGGCCATGCGCATGCTGACGCGGGCCGTTGCCCGACGGAGCGTGGTTGCCACGGTTGCCATTGCCCTGGCCGCCATTGCGGTTGCGGCGTTGCTGGCCGTCGCTGCGCGGTGCGTTGCCACGACCGTCATCCTGGCGTGCTTCGTTGCGGCGATTGTTGCCCTGGCCTTGGCCCTCGCTGCGCCGGGTGTTTCCGCCAGTGGCGTTGCCCCCTTCGCGGCGTGGCGATTGTTGCTCGGTGCGTGCGCTAGCCGGAGCGCCTTCCGTACGCTGGCGGCGACGCTGCTGTCCCTGTCCTGCCTTGTCCGCACCTTGCTCTGCGGTCTGGGTGCGACGCTCCGGCGCGCTCTGGCGCTGCGCGCGCGGCGTGCGGGCGGGGCGCGGTTCGCGGGCCATCGAGTCGTCAGCGCTGGGCGCCGGCAGCACGAAATCAGCGGGCAGGGCTTCACGCGTGATCGACTTCTTGATGAGCTTCTCGATGTCAGCGAGGTACTTCGATTCTTCGCGGTCCACCAGCGACAGCGCTTCGCCCGTAGCACCAGCGCGGCCGGTGCGGCCGATGCGGTGCACGTAGTCTTCGGGCACGTTGGGCAGCTCGAAGTTCACCACGTGCGGCAGCTCGGAGATGTCGAGGCCGCGTGCGGCGATGTCGGTGGCGACCAGCACTTGCAGCGTGCCGGCCTTGAACTCGGCGAGCGCGCGCGTGCGTGCGTTCTGGCTCTTGTTGCCGTGGATTGCCAGCGCGCTGATGCCGCCCTTGGTAAGCTGTTCGGCGAGTCGGTTGGCGCCGTGCTTGGTGCGCGTGAAGACCAGCACCTGGAACCACTGGTGCGTCTTGATGAGGTGGGCCAGCACGTGGCGCTTGGCCTTCTGGTCGACGAGCATGACCTTCTGCTCGACCAGTTCGGTGGTCTGGTTGCGACGTGCAACTTCGATCAGCGCCGGGTTGTTGAGCAGACGGTCGGCGAGGGCCTTGATCTCGTCAGAGAAGGTTGCCGAGAACAGCAGGTTCTGGCGCTGCTTGGGCAGCAGGGCGAGGACCTTCTTGATGTCGTGGATGAAGCCCATGTCCAGCATGCGGTCGGCTTCGTCGAGGACGAGGATTTCGATCTGCGACAGGTTCGACCGTCTTCTGTTGCACGTGGTCGAGCAGGCGGCCGGGCGTCGCAACGAGGATGTCGACACGGCGCTTGAGCTGTGCGATCTGGGGATTGATGCTGACGCCACCGAACATCACCATCGACTTGATGTCGAGGTGCTGGCTGTAGTTGCGCACGCTTTCTTCAACCTGGGCAGCCAGTTCGCGTGTCGGCGTGAGTACGAGGGCGCGGATGGCGCCGTCGCGCTTCGGCGTCGAGGTGGACAGGCGTTGCAGGATGGGCAGGGTGAAGCCGGCGGTCTTGCCGGTGCCGGTCTGGGCGCCTGCCAGCAGGTCACCGCCGGAGAGGACTGCAGGAATAGCCTGGGCCTGGATGGGCGTAGGGGTGGTGTAGCCGCGTTCCGAAACGGCGCGGACGATGGACTCGTTGAGCCCGAGTGCTGCAAAAGACATGAGACTCCAGTAGGGAGAGGGCCGCGTCAACCTGCCACGTGAAGGTGGCACCAGTCGGGGCTGACGAAGCGGGTTGCTTGAGTTCCCCTGGCGCGGACGTTGCCGGTTATGCGGCGGACGAGGCGGAACCGGCAAACGGAGCAGGTCCGGAGGCGGGTTCTGGGGGAGATCAGACGGTGGCGCGGGACTGGCAAACATGGCCACCGGCGCGCAGTGTGCCTTATCCGGCGCAAAAGGCAAGGCGGTGTGCGTAACAAAACGTGACGCGCGCCGGGTCGATCAACTCGCAATATGCGTGAAAAGCGCGACAGCTCTTGCGTCGCGAGGGCGTAGAACACTCGATTCCGCCCCCGATTTCTGTCAAAGTACCCGGCTTTCCCCAATCCCCACCATCCCCAATGTCGCCGCGGTTTTGCGGCCAGCAGGAGCAATGCAATGAGTTCGGCCCAGGTTCATGTCTACGATTCCACCTTGCGCGATGGAGCACAGGCGCAGGGCATTTCGTACTCGGTCGAAGACAAGATCAAGATCGTCGAGCGCCTCGATGCGCTGGGCGTGGCCTATATCGAAGCGGGCAATCCCGGCTCCAACCCGAAAGACCTGGAGTTCTTCCGCCGCATCGGCGAACTCAAGCTCACGCACAGCAAGATCATCGCCTTCGGTGCCACGCGCAAGATCGGCATCCGCCCCGAGGACGACAACAACCTGCGTTCCCTGCTGTCGGCCAATACTGACGCGGTCGCCATCTTCGGCAAGAGCTGGGATTACCAGGTCACCGACATCCTGCGCACCACTCTGCCCGAGAACCTCGCCATGATCGGCGACACCATTGCCTACCTCAAGGCGCAGGGCAAGGAAGTGGTGTTCGATGCCGAGCACTTCTTCGACGGCTACAAGGCGAATGCCGACTACGCGCTGCAGGCGCTGGAAGCTGCGGCGAAGGCCGGCGCGGATTGCCTGTGCCTGTGCGACACCAATGGTGGCACCTTCCCCGATGTGATCCGCGCCGTCACGGCGCTCGTTGTCGAGCGCTTCCCCGGTGTGGCCGTCGGCATCCATTGCCACAACGATTGCGAGATGGCGGTCGCCAACTCCGTCGCTGCAGTGCAGGCCGGTGCGACGCAGGTGCAGGGCACCATCAATGGCATCGGCGAGCGCTGCGGCAACGCCAATCTGTGCGCCATCATTCCCAACGTCGAGCTCAAGCTCGGCCAGCGCTGCCTGCCCGAAGGCAGCCTCGTGCATCTCACCAATGCCGCGCGCTTTGTCAGCGAAGTCGCCAACATGCCGCACAACGAGAAGGCGGCCTACGTGGGCAACGATGCGTTTGCGCACAAGGGTGGCATGCACATCGATGCGGTCAACAAGAACCCGATCTCGTACGAGCACATCAACCCCGAGATCGTCGGCAACACGCGTCGCATCTTGATGAGCGAAGTTGCCGGCCGTGCCACGCTGCTGGCGCGCATCAACAAGCTCGATGCCACGCTGACCAAGGACTCGCCGGCGACGCAGGCCATCGTCGACAAGCTCAAGGAGCTGGAGCACGAGGGTTACCAGTTCGAGAGCGCCGAGAGCTCGTTCGAACTCGTGGTGCGCAAACTGCTGGGCATGCACAAGCCTTTCTTCGAGCTGCGCGAATTCAAGGTCATGGTCAATGAGCCGGCTGTGAATGGCATCAACTCGAATGCATTGATCAAGATCGCCGTGGGCGGTGAAGAAGAAATCACCGCCGCCGAAGGCGATGGCCCGATCAACGCGCTCGACAATGCCGCACGCAAAGCGCTCGAACGCTTCTACCCGGCCATCCGCGAGATGAAGCTCACCGATTACAAGGTGCGCGTGCTCGATTCGGACAAGGCTTCGGCCGCCAAGGTGCGCGTGCTCATCGAGACCACCGATGGCGATGCGCAATGGACCACCATCGGCGTGTCAACCGACATCATCGACGCCAGCTGGCGTGCGCTGGTCAACTCCATCGAGTACAAACTGGTGCTTGACCAGGAGCGCGCCAGCGCCTGATTCAGAGCAGCACGCAGGCCGCCGCCAGCAACACGAAGATCACCGCACAGACCGAGTGAATCGCGCGGATCGGCAGCTTGCGTGTGAGCCTGTCGCCGAGGAAAACCACCGGCACGTTCGCCAGCATCATGCCCAGCGTGGTGCCCGTCACAACGCCAATCATCGCTTCGTAGCGCGCCGCCAGTGCGACGGTGGCGATCTGCGTCTTGTCGCCCATCTCGGCGAGGAAGAAGGCCAGAGCCGTTGCGGCGAACACGCCGAAGTGGCTGGCTGCAGGTGTTTCATCATCGTCGAGCTTGTCCGGTACCATGATCCACGCCGCCATGGCGAGGAAGGACGCCGCGAGAATCCAGCGCATCGCCTGCGGGCCTATCCACTGCGTGATCCAGGCACCGACTGCTGCGGCGGCTGCGTGGTTGAGCAGGGTGGCGACGAAGATGCCAGCGACGATGGGCCAGGGCTTGCGGAAACGCGCGGCCAGAACGAGTGACAGCAGCTGCGTCTTGTCGCCCATTTCTGCGAGCGCAACGAGGCCGGTCGAGACGAAGAAGGATTCCATGGAAACTCCGGGGCCGGCTGTGGACGAACCAATGACTGCAACAGCCAGCCGACCCGTCGGTGCCGTGCAGTCAAAGGTCTCGCCAGGCGCCCGTGTTGGGCGTTCCCTGCACCATGGCCCGACTTTGCGTCGCTCCAAGTCTGTTGATGCAGGGCTTGCGTGCGCAAGCGGCTACTCCCCGATGACGGGGCGGATCATACCCGCGAATGCCGCGGGCAGGACGTGAAACTCTGTGTCAGTTCTTGCCGGCAGCCCGACGCTGTGCCCAGGTCCACATCAGCGCGCCAGCGAGGACCATCGGCAGACTCAGCCATTGACCCATCGACAGGCCGCCCGCGAGCAGGCCGAGGAAGCTGTCGGGCTCGCGACCGAATTCGGCGATGAAGCGGAACACGCCGTAGCCGGCCAGGAAGACAGCGGCTGCGCAGCCCATGGGGCGCGGTTTGCGCGTGAACAGCCACAGGATCACGAACAGCGCGATACCTTCGAGCGCGATCTGGTAGAGCTGCGAAGGGTGGCGTGCGAGCCCGCTGACGATCAGGCTGTCCGGGCCGAGGTAGGTGACCATGGATTCTTTCAGGGCCGGGTTCTGCTCCATCAGCAGCAGGTCTTCGGCATGGGCTTGCGGGAACACCATGGCCCACCAGGCGCTGGGGTCGGTCACGCGGCCCCACAGCTCGCCGTTGATGAAGTTGCCGATGCGGCCCGCGGCAAGGCCGGTCGGCACCAGCGGGGCGACGAAATCGAGCACCGCAATGAAATGGCGCTTGGTGCGACGGCCGTACAGCCACAGCGCGACCATCACGCCGAGGAAGCCGCCGTGGAAACTCATGCCGCCCTGCCAGATCATGAAGACTTCCAGCGGGTTTTCGACGTAGTAGCCCAGTTTGTAGAACAGCACGTAGCCCAGGCGCCCGCCCAGTACCACGCCCAAGGCACCGTAGAACAGCAGGTCGTCGAGTTCGCGCGCCTCCCAGCCCAGCGAAGGCTGAGTGCGGGCGCGGTATTTGCCCAACCAGACGAAGAGCAGGAAGGCGACGAGGTACATCAGGCCGTACCAGCGCACATGCAACGGGCCAAGGGCGACGGCGGTGGGGTCGAACTGCGGGTGGACGAGCATGGCGGCCTGCTGCCTTGGGCTAGAATGGAGGGCTGATTTAACCACACCCGCACTTGCGCCTGATCGTTGCCAAACGCCGCGCAAGAGGAGAACAACATGCCGCACTACCGCTCCCGAACCTCCACCCACGGCCGCAACATGGCCGGCGCCCGCGCATTGTGGCGCGCCACAGGCATGAAGGACGGCGATTTCGGCAAGCCCATCATCGCTGTGGTCAATAGCTTCACGCAGTTCGTGCCCGGCCACGTGCACCTCAAGGATCTGGGCCAGATGGTGGCGCGCGAGATCGAGGCAGCCGGCGGCGTCGCCAAGGAGTTCAACACGATTGCCGTCGATGACGGCATCGCCATGGGCCACGGCGGCATGCTCTATTCGCTGCCTTCGCGCGAGTTGATCGCTGACAGCGTGGAATACATGGTCAACGCGCACTGCGCCGACGCCATGGTGTGCATATCGAACTGCGACAAGATCACCCCGGGCATGCTGATGGCGGCACTGCGCATCAACATCCCCGTGGTCTTCGTGTCGGGTGGCCCGATGGAAGCCGGCAAGGTCATCGCCAAGACGCCGGGCGCCGAGAAGGTCATCAAGCTCGACCTCGTCGATGCCATGGTCAAGGCCGCTGACAAGTCGGTCAGCGATGCCGACGTCGCCGAGATCGAACGTTCGGCCTGTCCCACCTGCGGTTCGTGCTCGGGCATGTTCACCGCCAACTCGATGAACTGCCTCACCGAAGCGCTTGGCCTCTCGCTGCCGGGCAACGGCACCATCGTCGCGACGCACGCCGACCGCAAGCAGCTCTTCCTGCGCGCCGGCCGTCTGGTCGTCGATCTGTGCAAGCGCTACTACGAGCAGGAAGACGCTTCGGTCCTGCCGCGCAACATCGCGACGTTCAAGGCCTTCGAAAACGCCATGGCACTCGATGTGTCGATGGGTGGTTCGACCAACACCGTGCTGCACTTGCTGGCCGCTGCGCAGGAGGCTGGTGTCAACTTCAAGATGGCTGACATCGACCGCATCTCGCGCAAGGTGCCCTGCCTGTGCAAGGTCGCGCCGATGACGGACAAGTTCCACATCGAAGATGTGCACCGCGCCGGCGGCGTGATCGGCATCCTCGCCGAGCTGGATCGTGCCGGCCTGATCCATCGCGATACGCATACCGTGCACACCAAGACCATGGGCGAAGCCCTGCACACCTGGGACGTGATGCACGCGCATGACGTCAATGTGTTCGACTTCTACCGCGCTTCGCCCGGCGGCGTGCCGACGCAGGTCGCTTTCAGCCAGGATCGTCGTTACGAAGAGCTGGATCTGGACCGCACCAAGGGTTGCATCCGCGACGCGCAGAACGCCTACTCCAAGGACGGTGGCCTCGCCGTGCTGTTCGGCAACATCGCCGAGAAGGGCTGCATCGTGAAGACCGCCGGCGTCGATGAGTCGATCTGGAAGTTCACGGGCAAGGCCATCGTGTTCGAGAGCCAGGAAGACGCCGTCGCCGGCATCCTCGACGGCAAGGTCGAAGCCGGTCACGTCGTGATCATCCGCTACGAAGGCCCCAAGGGTGGCCCCGGCATGCAGGAGATGCTCTACCCGACCTCGTACCTCAAGTCGCAGGGCCTCGGCAAAGCCTGTGCGCTGCTCACCGATGGCCGCTTCTCGGGCGGCACCTCGGGCCTGTCCATCGGCCACGCTTCGCCCGAAGCGGCCATGGGCGGCGCCATCGGTCTGATCGAAAACGGTGACACCATCGAGATCGACATTCCCAATCGCAGCATCAACCTGGCCATTTCCGCTGCCGAACTGGCTGCACGTCGTACGGCCATGGATGCACGTGGCGCCAAGGCCTGGAAGCCGGTCGACCGCGAGCGTTACGTGTCGGCCGCGCTGCAGGCCTATGCGGCACTGACCACCAGCGCTGACACTGGTGCCGTGCGTGATGTGAAGCAGGTGCAGTAAGACGGCAGAGGGCATCGCATGGCTCGCGTGATCCAGATCACACGGGCCCGGTCACAAAAAGGGCGCGAAAGCGCCCTTTTTGCGTCTGGCCGCTGCTTTTGCTGCACCGCTTTGCCAATGGCTGCGCGGGTTCCTGAGCGAAGCCGCCAAGCAGCCGGCGGTACCCTGTGGACTGGCTCAAGCCGGCCGTTGAAGGATGAAGCACGACGTACATCCAGACGCGTGACTGACAAGGGCGTTCCGCAAGCCAGACCCTTGGCCCGCATACGAGACACGGTCCAGAACAAGAGATGAGCCTTCAATCGCAGGAAAATCCGGAAAACGGCAGTGTCGGTCTGCAAGCCACCTTCCTGCGACTCATGCGTGACGAGATGCTGTGGCAGAGCGATCTGCAGGCGGCGCTCATCCAGCTGACCGAATGTGTTGCACGCACCCTGCATGTCACACGCGCCTCGATCTGGCGCCTTGGTGACGATGGCAAATCCCTGCGTGCGTTCTGCGGTTTCGATTCGCGCTCGGGCAGCATCGCCGAAGTCGGCGTACTGACCGAGGACGAATACCCCACCTATTTCCGCAATCTGCTCAGCGGTCGTCTCATCGATGCAGCCGATGCGCGCAACGACTACCGTACGGCCGAACTGGCCGTACGCTACCTCGTGCCGAATGGTGTGCGCGCCATGCTCGATTGCAGCCTGCACAACGGCGGCGTCGTCTCAGGCGTGCTGTGCATCGAGCAGGTTGGCAGCGCGCGCCTATGGAGTCGCGAGGAACAGTTTTTCGCCACCTCGGCCGCAGACCTCGCTTCGCAGCTGCTGGTCTTCCACAGCCTCAAGGACAGCGAGCGCCGTTACCGCACGTTGTTCAACGCGGCCGGCGATGCCATCCTGACCCTGCGTGACGGTGGCATCGTCGATTGCAATCCGCGCGGCCTGTCGCTGTTCTCCTGCACGCACGGTCATCTGCACGGTGCGAGTCTTGCCGAGCTGTCGCCGGGCATACAGCCGGACGGCAGCCCTTCGGAAGAGCGGCTCGACAACATGATGCGGCGCGTGCTGGCGGGTGAGCCGGCGTACTTCGAATGGGTCTTCAAGCGCCCGGACGGCGAGCTGTGGGAGGCCGAGATCAGCGCCGCAGCCATCCACACGGGCAGCGACCAGGTCATCCTCGCGATCATTCGTGACGTTACCGAGCGGCGCAACGCCGAGCGCCACAAACAGCAGGCCGCCACCTTGCTGGCGCGTCGCAACGGTGCGCTGCAGGTCGTCAACCGTCTGGCCAGCCACCTGCATGGCATGACCGACATCAACCTCATTGCCGCAGAGACCATGCGTGTGCTGCGGCTGCTGCAGGACGTGCCCTGCATCACCTTCTTGCGCCTGATGCCCGACAAGGAGCGCTTCATGCGCGTCGCCGTCGAGGGCGAGGACAGTGCGGGGCTCGCCGCTGAAGACCGTGAAGGCATACCGGTGCGCGGCAGTCTGGCCGGCAGGGCGATCGAGGAGCGACGCATCCTCGTCAGCGGCGATATCGAACATGACGCCCGCATTGCGCCGGAAGGCAAGGTCGGGCTGCTCGCCTGCGGCTTCCAGTCCTTGATCGTCGTGCCACTGGTACTGCACAACGAGGCGCTGGGCAGCATCGGACTGCTGTTCCGCGAGCAGCATGTCGGCTTCGGTGACGTCGAGATGGAAACGCTGGGCACCATCGGCCAGACCGTATCGCTGGCCATGGCCAATGCGCGCCACATGCAGGTGCTCGAACACCAGACCCTGCACGACTCCCTGACCCTGCTGCCGAACCGGACCCATCTGCATCGCGAAACCACGCGTGCGATCCGCGCCGCCAGCGAGCGTGCGCAGCTGGTGGCCTTGATGCTGCTGGACCTCAACGGTTTCAAGGAAATCAATGACGCGCTGGGCCACCAGGCGGGAGACCAGATCATCAAGCTGGTTGGCGAAAGACTGCGCGACATGTTGCGTGTGCATGACGCCCTGATCGCACGCCTCGGCGGCGACGAGTTCGCCATCCTGATGCGTTCAGCCGAGACGCAGGAGCAGGCCCGTGCCCTCGCTGAATCGCTGTGCACCGCGTTGCGCGAACCTTTCGACGTGCAGGGCATTGCCATCGATCTGGCCGGCAGCATCGGTATTTCCTTCTATCCGCACAACGGCGATACCAGCAATGCGCTGCTGCGCTGTGCCGACGTGGCGATGTATTCCGCCAAGAGCGCGGTCGGCAATCTCTGCGTCTATGACGCCGACCTCGACCGTCACAGCCCCAAGCGGTTGGCCATCATCACCGAGCTGGGCTCGGCCATCGCGGCCGATCAGCTGACCCTGCATTTCCAGCCCAAACTGGATCTCAAGACCGGCGCCTGGGCCGGCTGCGAAGCGTTGGTGCGCTGGCAGCATCCGCAGCTGGGTCAGATTCCGCCCGGCGACTTCATCCAGTTTGCCGAGACGACCGACCTGATCCGTCCGCTGACCCTGTGGGTGGCGCGGCGTGCCCTGACCTGCATGCGCGACTGGCAGCGCCGCGGCATCTGTCTGCCGGTGTCGATCAACCTGTTCACGCGCAACCTGCTCGACGTGACCTTCCCCGATTCGATGGCGGCGCTGCTCGAAGAATTCGCCGTGCCGCCCCACATGCTGGAGCTGGAAATCACCGAGACGGCGCTGATGAACGACCCCAATCGCGCCATGTCGGTGGTCGAGCGGTTGGTCGAGTTGGGCATGAGCTTCTCGATTGACGACTTCGGTACCGGCTACTCCTCGCTGGCCTATCTCAAGCGTCTGCCGCTGCGCGCGCTGAAGATTGACCGCTCCTTCGTCAGCGACATGCTTGCTGACGAGCATGACGCCATCATCGTGCGTTCAACCATCGGCCTGGCGCACAGCTTGGGTCTGCAGGTCGTGGCCGAAGGCGTGGAAGATGTCGCCACGCTGGACGCCCTGCGCGACGCGGGTTGCGAACTGGCGCAAGGCTTCGTGCTGAGCCGGCCGGTGCCTGCCGATGAAGCGGTGCTGCGCCTGCTCACCACGTTCCGCGCGGCGAACGACTGATCAATCCGTCTGGAAGTGCGCCGCGAGGGCATCCGCCAGCGTGCGGACAACTTCGTCCCACCGGCGTGTCTGTGGCTGGCGGAACAGGCGGCTCTGCGGATACCAGGGCGTGCTGTCACCCTCGGGCGCCCAGCGCCAGTCGGCCTGCCAGGAGAGCAGGACCCAGCTGGGCACATCGAGGCTGGGGCCGAGATGCGCGATGGAGGTGTCTATCGTGATCAGCAGGTCCAGCTGTTCGAGCAGGGCCGCCGTATCGCTGAAGTCCTTCAACTGATCGGCGTGGATCTGCAGGGCAGGCGCGTGTTGTTGCAGCCAGCGGCGGTCTTCAGCGCTGACCGCATTGCCGACGCAATGGAACTCCAGCGGTAGCGACAGCAAGGGGGCAAGTTGCGACACCTGCAATGAGCGATGCAGCCCCGGCTGGTTGCTGATATTGCCTTGCCACATCAGGCCCACGCGGGGACGCTGGCGTGGACCCAGTCGGCCTGCCCAGCGCTGGCGATGCGTACTGGAAGGGGCGAGGCGTGCAGGGGCCGGGATGGGGCCCGGCAGGAAGGCCGGCAGGCTCATCAGCGGCAGCTGCAGATCGTGCGGTGGCAGGACGTCGCCCTCCTGCACGATGCTTTGATACCCGGGCAGGCTGCGCAGCAGGCCGATGAGCTGGCGTGGCACCTGGAAGATCAGTGCGACATCCTGCGCTGCGAGTTGCGCAAGGTAGCGGCTGCATTGCAGTGTGTCGCCCAACCCCTGTTCGGCCCACACGACGAGGCGCTTGCCCTGCAGCGCGCTGGTGCCATCCCAGCGCGGGCGGCGGTCGCCGTACAGCATTTCGGCTGGTTGAGCGTTCGACCAGCGCGCTTCGTAGTGGCGCCAGCCGTCTGCGAACTCGCCCAGCATCAGTTCGGCGAGGGCGAGGTTCCATTGGCAGTCCGCATCGTGCGGCGTCAAGGCAAGCGCCTGTCGATGCGCATCGCGTGCGGCCGTGAAAGCGCGTCGTGCGGTCTGCACGATGCCGAGGCCCGTATGCAGGGCTGCGTTGTCCGCCGACAGGGCGAGGGCGCGCTGCGCGGTCTGTAGCGCCGCGTCGTTGTCGTGCGTGCGGATCATCAGTAGTTGCAGGCGATGCCCCAGCGCACCGACGTCGTCGGGCGCCAGCGTGAGGCTACGGTCGATGCTGGCGAGCGCGGCAGCTGTCTGCCCCAGTGCGGCTTCGCACAGGCTCAGGCGTTGCCAGCCCAGCGGATTGGCGGGGAAGTCCTGCACCAACTCACGACAGAGCACCAGCCCTTCGTCGAACTTGCCCTGGTCGATGAGGGCGCCGCTGAGATTGAGGCGCAGTGATTCGCGACCCGGCGCATGCGTCAGTGCTTCGCGCAGCAGGGTTTCGGCACTGGCATGGTCACCTTGTGCGCGGGCTTGCAGGGCTTGCTGGAAGAGGACGCGGCCGCGTTCGTGATCGGTCACGATGGCCCAGTTCAGGGAGTGCGGCCGGTGATGTCGAGCGTGGCGCCGCCCAGCACGTCCTGGAAGTTGAAGCGGTCGACCACCACCAGCACGTCGTAGTCCTTGGTGACCTTGGGCGGCAGGGGCTTGTAGGGCGAGCCGAGGCGCACGATGTTCATGGCCGCTTCATCAAGGCGCTTGCTGCCCGAAGAATGCTCGACATGCACATCGATGAGGCGGCCGTTGCGGTCGATTTCGACCGCCAGCAGCACGCTGCCGTAAAGCGGCTTGCCGCTTGCATCGCGCGGGAATTTCTGTGTGCCGAGTGCTTCGACGGCACGTCGCCAGTTGACCCAGTACAGCGTCGACGGCGATTCACGCGTGCTGGGGCTGATGAAGTTCTTGCGTGGACGCTGCGCGTATTCCTGTAGCTGGCGCTGCACCAGGGCTTCCTGCCGCGACATGGCCTTGCGGCGCTCTTCGTCGGCGTCGCCCCGTTGCGGCGTCTCGCCGGTGGGCTGGGCATCGCGACGCTGGCCGAGCGCTTGTTCGATGGCAGTCTGGCCGTGGACCTGCGAGAGCAGGGCGCGGGCGCGGGCTTCCAGCGCTTCGACGCGGCGGCGCTCTTCCTGCAGCGAGTCACCGCTCTGGTCGCGGTCCTCGGGGCGCAGCGGCGAGCCGGGCATGTCGCTCTTGTCGACATTGCCGCCACCCGACAGGTTGGTCTGCGCAATCGCCTGTGCCTTGCTGGGGGCCTGGCGGTGCTTTGAGTTCACCAGCACGATGGGCAGCAGGTCGCGTTGCTTGCGCACGCCGCCGTCGTCATGCACGAACTGCGTGAGCAGCAGCATCAGGTGGGCGATCACCGAAATACTGATACCGAAGGCGAGTGCCAACGGGTGCTCCTGCAGCAGGGCCTGCAGGCCGCCGACCTTGCGGATTTTCGGGATGCCGTGGGTAAGTGCCGGGCGTTTCTGGGCCATGGGCGCGATTTTACGTGGCCGCCCCGTTGTCGTCTTCGCCGTCTGCCGGTTCGGCAGAGTCGTTGAGAGGCGGCAGCGTGGCGAGGTATTTGGCGCGCAGTTCGACATCGATGAGGTCGAACTGTTCCAGCGACAGCTGCACGCGGTCGCCATGGTTCAGGGCAGGCAGCGAGTGCACCTTGAAGGTGTAGGGCACGGCTTCAATGCGCACGATGTTTTCGCGCACCACGCGGGCCGTGGTTTCCTTGCCCGGCTGCTGGCGCAGCCAGCGCAGGCACCAGTAACGCTCCATGCCGCGCTGGAACTCGGCGTAGGCGTTGTAGGTGAGGTCGAAGTCGTTCATCGCGGCAGCCAGCTCGGCCGAGCCCGGCGGGAAGACCGCCTCCTCGCCACGCAGGTGCGACAGCAGCTGCCACTGGTTGCAGAGGTTGACGTAGCGGCGCAGCGGGCTGGTGCTCCAGGCATAGCAATCGACACCCAGGCCGTCATGCGGCGCGGCGGCCGTGGTCATGCGCACGCGGCCGCCGGTCTGGGCGCGGTAGATGGCGGGGATGCCGGCTTCGTGCAGCAGCTTGCCCCAGCTGCTGTTGGCCAGGATCATCAGCTCGGCAACCAGCTTGTCGAGTGGAGAGCCGCGCTTGCGGCGTTCGATGCGTACGGCACCGGGGCCGTCGTCCGTCTGCACATCCCAATCGACGTAGTAGTTGAAGTCCAGCATGTTCTGGTTGGCCGAGGGCTTGCCGCGGCCGGCCTCCAGCACCACGGCGAATTCCCACAGCGTGGTCAGTTCGCGCTTGAAGGGGAAGTCCGGGCCGCCGTTCTCCAGCGTGTCTTCGTTGAAGACCGGCTCGATGTCGTGGTGGCGCAGGTTGGCCGAGACCGGTACGCGCTCGACGCAGGAACGCATGGCGCCCAGCGAGTAGTCGGCATTCACCTCGATGTACAGCGACACGGCGGGTCGCGCCGAGCCGGCGCCGAGGGTGAAGACCTGCACCAGCTCGTCGGGCAGCATGGTGATCTTGTTGCCGGGCATGTAGACCGTGGACAGGCGCTTGCGGGCCAGCTCGTCGTGCGGCGAGCCCGGCGTGATGCCGAGGCCGGGCGCGGCGATGTGGATGCCGATGGTCCAGCCACCACCGTCGCGAGGAGTTACCGACAAGGCGTCGTCGATCTCGGTGGTCGTTGCGTCGTCGATCGAGAAGGCTTCGACCTGTGCCAGCGGCAGCTCTTCGACCGTCGCCGTGGCGGGCAGGGCAGGGAAGTCGCTGCCGCCCGGGAAGTATTCGAACAGGAAGCGGCCCAGCAGGTAGTCGTGCGAGCTGGGCAGCACGCCGGCCTTGAGCATGAGGCGCGGCACCGACAGGCCGGACTCTTCGCAGGCGGCTTCGAGGGCCTTGGTTTCGAGCTTGTTGCGGTCCGGCCGGTAGAGCAGGGCCTGCAGCATGGGGGTGAATTCGGCGGGCAACTTGCCGCCCAGCAGTTCGTCCTTCATGCGGCTGATGGCTTCCTGCTGCAGGCGCTTCTTCTCGGCCGCGGCCATGGCGGCCTGCAGGATCTCCGGCGGCGCCTTGCGGAAGCGGCCGCGACCCTTGCGGTGGAAGTGGATGGGCGAGGACTGCAGGCACAGCAGCAGGGCGGTCGATTCGACCGCGCTGGGTGTATGGCCGTAGTAGTCGGCGGCGAAATCGACGAAGCCGAATTCGTCGTCGCCGCACATCTCCCACAGGAAGGCCACGTCGAGGCCTGCACTCTCGGCATCGGCGCGTGCGATCAGTTCGCTGGCCGAAGGCGAGGTGTAGCGCAGCAGCACGTTGGCTGCCTTGAGCTTGACGCGCTTGCCGTGCGGGGTTTCGACCTGCAGGGAGCTATCGTTGTCGGTGAGGATGCTGCCGGTCTTGAAGGACCCGTCCTCGTCAAACAGCACATTCATGAAGATTTCATCCAGGTTTCAACACGCCTTCGGTCTCAGGCCCGGGAGCCACGAATGCGAGGCCGGATTATAGGCCCTCGCAGCGCCCCGGCTTCGTGCCGGCGTATAGTCACCCCCGACGGTCCGGGTTCGCCGGTACGCAGGCGCCCGGTTCATTCACACAGCCAGGGAGTTCGCCATGTTGAATCGTCGTCGTTTCATCACCCTCGTCCCTGTTGCCGGCCTCGGCCTGCTGGCCTGTCGTGGCGCCAGTGCGGCGCCCTTGCCGGAGTCCGACCCCGCCGCGGTGGCGCTGGGCTACAAGGCAGATGCCAGCAAGGCGGACGCGAAGAAATTCCCGAACTGGAAAGCCGGCAACGTCTGCACCGGCTGCAGCCTCTACACCGGCAAAGCGGGGGCGGCAGTCGGTCCCTGTGCGGCGTTTGGCGGTCGCGAGGTGTCGGCGCGGGGCTGGTGCGCGGCCTGGGCGCAGAAGGTTTGATGTACGGCTCAGGCCGGAGGCGGGCGGAATTCCGCTCCGGTCGTCGCCTGATTCAAGGCTGGCGCGGCTGACGCCGATAAAGGTGGTTCAGCGCGTGGTTTACTGTGCGGCCTGGCGGGGATGGGCAAGGGTCGGCACGGGGCGCGGCTGACAGGGCTGCTGTGACGGTACATCCGGATGCGGCAACGAATAAGGCAACGAAGGCGGGAGGGGGCTTGGCTGACATGAAGGGGGCAGGGATGGGTTTGCTACGGCTCCTGTGTGTCGCCGGCCTGCTGCTTTGCGGCAGCGTTCTGGCGGCTGAGCCGCCCACCCTGCGCATCTGTCACGAGCCCGCCGACATCCACCCCTGGTCCACGCGTACCGGCAAGGGCCTGAACTTCGAGCTGCTGGCCCAGGTCGCAAAAACCTCCGGTGTGCGCTTCGAATACGACATCGTGCCCTGGAAGCGCTGCCTGATCCTGCTGAAGAACAACGAGGTTGACGGCGCCTTTGCCGGCAGCTTCAAGCCCGATCGCATGGAGTCTGGCGCCTATCCCATGGCGGCTGGCAAGCCCGATACCGCCAAGCGTCTGCACATCGACCGTTACGTGCTGGTGCGCCGTCTTGGCAGCCCCGTTGGCTGGGACGGCAAGCGTTTGACGAATCTCAAGGGCGTCGTGGGTGTCCAGCTGGGCTACTCGATTGCCGACCAGCTCAAGAGCATGCAGATCGATGTCGACGAAGGCGCGCAGAGTGCCGAGGACGTGCTGCGCAAGCTGGTGACGGGGCGCGTGGACGCAGCGGCCCTGCTGACCGGCGAAGCGCAGGCTTTGCTCGCACGCACTCCCGAGCTGGCGGCCAGGGTGGAAGTCCTGTCCGAGCCGCTGGTCGAAAAGCCTTATTTCCTGCTCCTGTCGCACGGCCTGGTGGCCCGTGACGAGAAGCTGGCCCTGCGCATCTGGGACAACATCGAGAAGATCCGTGAGTCGGGCACCTACCAGGCGCGCGAGCGTGCCGTGTTCGCCGGGGGCGTGCGATGAAGACCTTGCTGGAGATGCCGCTGCGCGTCGTCCGCTTCGTCAGTCATCACCTGCTGGCACGCATCTTCGTTGGCGTCATCATCTCGGTGGCACTCGCCACCGCAGCCTACACGGCCTACACCCATGCGCTGGAGCGCAGCAACCGCGAGGGGGCGCTGCTGCATCGCGCCGAAGGCCTCGCCAAGACCATGGCCGAAACCCTGGCGGTGCCGCTGTTCGACTTCAACGTGGTGGCCGTGACGAGCGCAGTGGTGGCGCTCAAGCAGGATCCGGACATCATCTCCCTGCGCGTGCTGGACCAGGAAGGCAAGGTCGTGGCCAGCCATGGCAACGAACCGACCGTAGCCGACAACCTGCATCTGCGCGTGGCGCAGGACATCAGCTACTCCAGCAGCACGCGCAAGAACACCCGCGTCGGCCGGCTCGAGATGGTGTTCTCCAAGGCCAGCGTCGAGAAGGACCTGCGCGACAGGCTGGCCAGCAACCTGCTGGCCGATGCCCTGCTGGCGCTCGCCATTCTCGCGGCAACCTACGTGATGATGCGGCAGGCGGCTGTACCGCTTAACGACATCATCCGTTCGCTGGGCAAGCTGGCCAACGACGAGACGGACATCCAGTTGTCCGGCCTGCGTGAACGTGACGAGATCGGTCGCATGTCGGTCGCCCTGCGCAGCTTCAAGAAAGCCATCGAGCGCCGCCGCGAGGCCGAAGGTGCGGTGATGTCGCTGCTGGCGGAAAAGAACGCCGTGCTCGACAACGCGCTGGTGGGCATCCTGACGACGCAGGACGGACGCATCACCTCCTGCAACCGCCGCGTTGAAGAGATCTTCGGCTACGCGTCGAGCGAGCTGGTGGGGCAGAGCACGCGCCTCTTCGCCTACAGCGACTCGGCTTACGAAAGCACCGAGGCGCGCATCGCCGAAGTGTTTGCGCGCAGCCAGTCCTACTCGACCGAGCAGCAGTTCCGGCGCAAGAACGGTTCGGCCTTCTGGGGCGCCATGACGGGTAGCCTGGCCGTCAGCGTCGACGGTCAGACGCGCGTGCAGATCTGGATTTTTGCGGACATTTCAGAGCGCGTCCGCGTTCAGCGCGAACTCGACGATTACCGGCAGCACCTCGAAAAACTGGTCGTCGAGCGCACCGCCGAACTGGCCCGCGCCAAGGAGCAGGCCGAGGCCGCGAGCCGCGCCAAGGGCGAGTTCCTGGCCAACATGAGTCACGAGATCCGCACGCCCATGAACAGCGTGCTGGGCATGGCCTACCTCGCGCTGCGCACGCGGCTCGACCCGCAGCAGCGTGACTACATCGAGAAGATCCAGATCTCGGGCCAGCATCTGCTGGGGCTGATCAATGACATTCTCGACATGTCCAAGATCGAAGCCGGCAAGCTGGAGCTCGATCCGACGGACTTCGAGCTGCAGACCATCTTCGACAACGTCACGACCCTGCTCGGCGCGAAAGCTGCCGAGAAAGGCTTGAAGTGGATCGCTGAATTTGACCCCGCACTCGGTGCGCCGATGCGTGGCGACGTGCTGCGGCTCAGCCAGATCCTCGTCAAACTTTGCGGGCAACGCGGTGAAGTTCACCGAGCATGGCAAGGTGACGGTGCGCGCCCGCCTGATCAGCGCGGATGAGCGCAGTTTCCGCGTGCGCTTCGAGGTCGAGGACACCGGCATAGGCATGAACGAGGAGCAGCGTAACCGTCTGTTCCGCCAGTTCGAGCAGGGCGACGCCTCGACGACGCGGCGCTTCGGCGGCACCGGTCTGGGATTGGCCATCTCGCATCGCCTTGTCGAGCTGATGGGGGGCGAGATCGGCGTGGATAGCACGGTGGGCGTGGGCAGCACGTTCTGGGCCGTGGTGTCGCTGGCGCGCGGTGATGCCGTGGCGCTGGAACAAGCGCTCAGCGAAGCGGCCGACACCGACCTGTCGGCACTCGACGGCATGCACATCCTGCTGACCGAAGACAACGCCTTCAACCAGCAGGTGGCCTGCGAAATGCTCGCCGACGTCGGCTGCACGGTGCGTGTGGCGAATGGCGGCCAGGAGGCACTGGACTTCCTTGCCCGCGAACGTTTCGATTGCGTGCTGATGGATGTGCAGATGCCCGGCATGGATGGCCTGGAGGCGACGCGCCGCATCCGTGCCGACGGCAAGCTGCAGGGGCTCAAGATCATTGCCATGACGGCCAATGCCTTCGCCGAAGACCGCGAACGCTGCCTGGGCGTGGGCATGGACGACTTCATTACCAAGCCGGTGCAGGCCTCGACCTTGTACGGCGCATTGCGCCGTGCGCGGCATGGTGTGCAGCCGGTGCTGGCTGTTGCGGAGGCCGTGACGCCTCCAGTGCCTGCACAAAGCGCGCCGGCAGTAGAGGCCCCGGCAGAAGCCATGGAAGACTTGCCGGTGCTGGACATCGCCACGCTGGAAAAACTCGCGCGTGGCAAGCCCGAAAAGATGCAGCACTTCGCGCGTCGTTTCATCGAAACCGCGTTGCAGGGCCTACCCGAGTTGCAGAACGCCATGCTCGAAGGCGACGCGGCAGCGGTGGCGGCAGCAGGGCACCGCATCAAGTCTTCGGCGCGCTGGATTGGCGCCCTCAAATTGGGTGAGCAACTGCACCAGCTGGAAATGCTGGGTAAGGACGCCAATCTGCAGGCGGCGGCGCCCATCCTCGCGGCCCTGCCCGACAGCATCGCCGAGCTGACCTGCCAGGTCGAGGCCGGCTTCAGCGCGGGCAGCGAAGTGCTGGCGCGTTCGGGCTGAGCCAGCGCGCTTCACCCGATCCCGTTTACCGATCAGCGCTTGACGGATCTCAGCTGCGCGACTAAAAGAGGTATATAAAATACATTTTATTTCGGTCGCGAGCATTCCATGGCTGTCATCGTTCTTGAAGAGCCGCGTCGTGCGGCTTCGCCACCGCCGGCATTTGCCCTCTTTGCATTGGGCTTCCGCCCGTTCTACCTGCTGGCCGCCGTGCAGGCACTGGCTTTCGTGCCGCTCTGGATTGCCGTGTTGCAAGGCAGCCTGAACGTGCCAACCGGCATGGCGCCGATGCTCTGGCACGGGCATGAAATGGTGTTCGGCTTTGCCTGCGCGGTGATCGTTGGCTTCCTGTTCACGGCCGTGCGCAGCTGGACCGGGCTGGCGACGCCCGAGGGCCGGCCGCTCGCAGCCCTGGCCCTGCTGTGGCTTGCTGCACGCCTGGCGTTCTTCGTGGCGCCGCCCTGGCTGATCGCGCTGCTGGACCTTGCCCTGCTGCCCGTCGTCATGTTGGCGCTGGGGAGTGTGCTGATCCGGGCGAAGAACCGCCGCAACTACTTCGTGCTCGGAATCCTGGCGGCCTTGTGGTTGAGCAACCTCGCCTTCCATGCGGCACAAGCGGGCTGGGTGGGCGCTTCGCCCCTGCTGCCGCTGCATCTGGCCGTGGCCATCATCAGCGTGCTGGAAACCGTCATTGCCGGTCGCATCGTGCCGATGTTCACCGCCAATGCATTGCGCATCGAGACGCAGCGCCGTCCCTGGCTGGACCGCGCAGCCATCGCACTGACGGCGGCCAGCCTGCTGGGCTGGAGTCTTGGCGTTCCTGCTGTCTGGACAGCCTTGCTGGCCGCGCCGGCTGTCGTCGTGCAGGCAGTGCGTTGTCATGGCTGGCGCCCATGGCGTACAGGGCGGACACCCATGTTGTGGATCCTGCACCTGTCGCATGGCTGGATCGTGCTGGCGCTCGCCCTGCTGGCCATCACGCCGCTGTGGCCACAGGCCGCCGCGCCGGTGCTGCACCTGCTGACCGTGGGTGCGATGGCAGGGCTGATCCTCGGCATGATCACTCGCACCACGCTGGGCCACACCGGCCGCATGCCGGTGGCTGGTCGCGCCGAGACCGTGATGTTCGTGCTGCTGCAACTGGCGCTGCTGACGCGCTTGCTGCCACCCCTGTTTGCGGTGGATTGGTACAGCGCTGGCCTGCGTCTTTCCGCCGTGCTGTGGGCAGCGTGCTTCGCGCTCTATGTGTGGCGCTATGCGCCGATGCTGTGGCGGCCGCGTATCGATGGTCGGCCGGGCTGAACCCGTCTAATTGCGCTTGAAGCGGGCCAGCGTGATCGCGCGCGCCTGGGCGTGATCGACGATGGGGGGCGGGTAGTCCGGCGCCAGTCGTGACAGTTCCAGTGCGCCCAAGGTCCAGGGCGCGTGAATGTACTTGTCAGGGATTCCGGCGAGCTCGGGCAGGTAACGCCGGATGAACTTGCCCTGCGGATCGAATCTCTCCGATTGTGACACCGGGTTGAAGATGCGGAAGTAGGGCTGTGCGTCGCAGCCGGTAGAGGCCGCCCACTGCCAGCCGCCGTTGTTGGCCGCGAGGTCGTAGTCGTTGAGATGCTGCGCGAAGTAGCGCTCGCCGCGCAGCCAGTGGATGCCGAGATCCTTGGTGAGGAAGCTGGCGACGACCATGCGCAGGCGGTTGTGCATGTAGCCGGTCTGGTTGAGCTGGCGCATGGCAGCGTCAACGATGGGGTAGCCGGTGCGCGCCTCGCACCAGGCGATGAACAGCGCATCGGCGGCGGGGCCTGTCTCCCACGCGATGTCGTCGTACTCGGCCTTCCAGGCATGGCTGATGACATGCGGGTGGTGGAACAGGATCTGCTGGTAGAAGTCGCGCCAGACGAGCTCCGACAGCCAGGTTTCTGCGCCCGCATTGCCACGCTGCCAGGCCGCGCGCGCCAGCTGGCGGATGCTGATGGTGCCGAAGCGCAGATGGGTGGAAAGGTAGGACACGCCTTTGACGGCGGGAAAGTCGCGCGCCTGCTTGTAGTCCTCGATGCGGTCAAGGAAGTCGTCGAACAGGGCCTGTGCGCCAGCCATGCCCAGCGGCATGCGCAGGCTGGCGAGATTGGTCGGCGCGAAGCCCAGCGCTTCCAGTGTCGGTACGCCCTGTGCGAGCGGCGAAGCGGCGAGGTGCTGGCGGTAGCGCTCGACCGGGTAGCTGCGCACGTAGAAGTCGTTGAGCTTGCGCAGCCAGGCGGTCTTGTAGGGGGTGAAGACACCGAAGGGCTTGCCGCTTTGCGTCAGCACCTCGTCGCGCTCGAAGATCACCTGGTCCTTGAAGCTGTGGAAGGCGATGCCGTTGGCGTGCAGGCTTTGCGCGACGGCCGCGTCGCGGGCGATGGCATCCGGTTCGTAGTCATGGTTGGTGAAGACCGCAGCCACCCCCAGCTTCTGCGCCAGGGAAGGAATCTCGTCGGCGGCCACGCCATGGCGCACGATCAGCCCGCCGCCCTGAGCGCGCAGGGCGTCGTCCAACGCCACCAGACTTTCGCGGATGAACTCGACGCGCTGGTCGCTGCGTGAGGGCAGGGCGTCGAGGATGACCGTGTCGAAAATGAAGGCGCAATACACCCTCTGGTGGCTGCGCAGGGCGTGGTAGAGGGCCGCATGATCGTGGTCGCGCAGGTCGCGGCGGAACCAGACAAGGGCGGCTGAGGGCAGGGCGGACGGCGCGGCGGACATGGGCGCATTGTCCAGCAAGAGGGGCTACAATGTGGCCGTGCAGAACGTAAACCTCACCCACCATTTCCTCATCGCCATGCCGGCCATGGAGGATCCCGATTTCTCCCGTTCGCTGGTCTACATTGCAGAACACAATGAAGACGGCGCCTTGGGTGTGGTCATCAATCGCCCCATCGACCTGACGCTGGAAGGCCTCTTCGAGCGCGTCGAGATTCCGCTGGAAGTGAAGGACCTGGCCGAACAGCCGGTCTATTTCGGCGGCCCCGTGCAGACCGACCGCGGCTTCGTGCTGCACCGGCCGGCTGGGCGGTGGCAGTCCAGCCTCAAGGTCAATGGCGAGATCGCCCTGACCAGCTCCAAGGACATCCTCGAAGCCATGGGTACCTCGGGCGAACCGGGCGAGGTCATCATCACCCTCGGTTACTCTGGCTGGAACGCTGGCCAGCTTGAAGACGAGCTGGCGCAGAACGCCTGGCTGACCGTTGCGGCCGACACGCAGATCATCTTCGAGCTGCCGCCCGAAGAGCGCCTGAGTGCCGCCATGCACCTGCTGGGCGTCGATTTCACCAACCTCTCCGACGTGGCCGGGCACGCTTGAGCACTGTGCTTGGCTTCGACTTCGGCACTGCGCGCATTGGCGTTGCGGTGGGGGAGACGGAAAGCGGGCTGGCGCAGCCCCTGCAGACCATCCAGGGCGAAGCCAACGAGCAGCGTTTCGGCGCAATCGAGAAGCTCATTGTCGAATGGCAACCTGCGCGCCTCGTGGTGGGCTTGCCGTCTCGCGAGGACGGCAGCGAGCACGACATGGCGCCGCGTTGCCGGCGCTTTGCCAACCAGCTGAATGGTCGCTTCAACCTGCCCGTAGAGCTGTTTGACGAAGCATTCAGCTCGGTCGAGGCCGACGAATTGCTGAAATCCGCTGGCGGCAAGCTGGCGCGGGACTGGCGCGAACGCAAGCGCCTGCTCGACGCCGTTGCGGCCCAACGCATTCTCCAGAGTTACCTTGACCACCATGCCCATCCACATCCCTGATGCCGAAGCGCTCTGCGAGCAGCTCGCAGCCAAGATTGCCGAGCAGCTGACGGCAGATTCCGTACTCATCGGCGTGCACACCGGTGGCGTCTGGCTGGCCGAGCGCCTGCACACCATGCTGGGCATTGCCGAGCCGCTGGGCACGCTCGACGTGGCCTTCTATCGCGACGACTACAGCTCGCGTGGCCTGCATGCGCGGCCGCGCAAAAGCGAGATTCCCTTCGACATCGACGACAGGCCCGTGATCCTCGTCGATGACGTGCTCTACACCGGGCGCACCACGCGCGCAGCGCTCAACGAACTGTTCGACTATGGCCGCCCGGGCCGTGTCGATCTGGCCGTACTCGTCGACCGTGGCGAGCGCCAGTTGCCTATCGCGCCGACGTACTGCGCCCACACCCTGACCGAACCCCTGCCTGCCGGCAGTCGTCTGCGCCTTGTGCGCGACGATGCCGGTGTTCTTTCCCTGAGGCTTCTTGATGCGTAACCCCCAGCTCAACGCGAAAGGCGAGTTGCAGCACCTGCTGACCCTCGACGGCCTGCCGCGCGCCATCCTCGAACAGATCCTCGATATCGCCGAGCCCTTCACCGAAGTGGCCGAACGCGAGGTCAAGAAGCTGCCGCTGCTGCGCGGCAAGAGCGTGTTCAACGTGTTCTTCGAGAACAGCACGCGTACGCGCACAACTTTCGAGATCGCCGCCAAGCGCCTGTCGGCCGACGTCATCAACCTCAACGTGGCGACCAGCTCCACGAATAAGGGCGAGACCCTGCTCGACACCATCGACAACCTCTGTGCGATGGGCGCCGACATGTTCGTCGTGCGCCACGCATCGAGCGGCGCGCCTTACCTCATTGCCGAGCATCTGCAGGCCACCGGGCGCGAGCACATCTCGGTGGTCAACGCTGGCGACGGTCGTCATGCGCACCCCACGCAGGGGCTGCTCGACATGTACACGATCCGCCATTACAAGAAGGACTTCACCAACCTGACGGTGGCTGTCGTCGGTGACGTGCTGCACTCGCGCGTCGCGCGTTCCGAGATCGCCGCGCTGACCACGCTGGGCGTGCCTGAAGTGCGCGTGATCGGCCCCAAGACCCTATTGCCGACCGATGTGGAGCGCATGGGCGTGCGTGTCTTCCACGACATGCGTGAAGGCCTCAAGGGCGTCGACGTGGTGATGATGCTGCGCCTGCAGAACGAACGCATGCAGGGTGCCTTGCTGCCGTCCAGCCAGGAGTACTTCAAGGTCTGGGGTCTGACGCCCGAGAAGCTGGCGCTCGCCAAGCCCGATGCCATCGTGCTGCACCCGGGGCCGATGAACCGTGGTGTCGAGATCGATTCCGCCGTCGCCGACGGCCAGAACGCCGTGATCCTGCCGCAGGTCACCTTCGGCATCGCCGTGCGCAGTGCCGTGATGAGCATGCTGGCGGGGGGCAAATAATAATGAACATCCACATCGCAAACGGCCGTCTCGTCGATCCGGCCAACAAGATCGACCAGCGTGCCGACCTTTTCATCGTCGGTGACAAGGTGGCCGCCATTGGCGCTGCGCCGTCGGGCTTCACGGCTGACCGCGTCATCGACGCCAGCGGACTCGTCGTCGCGCCCGGCCTCATCGACCTCGCCGCACGCCTGCGCGAGCCGGGCTTCGAATACAAGGCCACGCTGGAGTCCGAGATGGAAGCAGCGATGGCTGGCGGCATCACGAGTCTGGCCTGCCCGCCCGACACAGACCCTGTGCTCGACGAGCCGGGCCTCGTCGAGATGCTGTGCTTCCGCGCCAAGAATCTCAATTGCGCGCACGTTTACCCGGTCGGTGCGCTGACCGTGGGGCTCAAGGGCCAGTGCATCACCGAGATGGCCGAACTGGTCGAAGCCGGTTGCGTGGCCTTCAGCCAGGCCAACACGCCGCTGGTGGATACGCAGGTGCTGCTGCGTGCCATGCAGTACGCGGCGACCTTCGGTTTCCGTGTCTGGCTGCAGCCTGTGGATCCCTTCATCGGCAAGGATGGCGTGGCGCACGATGGCGAGGTCGCTTCGCGCATGGGCCTGACCGGCATTCCGGTCGAAGCCGAAACCATCGCGCTGGCGACGCATCTGGCTCTGGCGCGCAGCACGGGCGTCAAGTTGCACCTCACGCGCCTGTCGTCGGCGGCTGGCCTGGCGCTCATCGAACAGGCACGCCGCGACGGGCTGGACGTGACCTGCGATGTGTCGGCCCACCACCTGCACCTGTGCGACATCGACATCGGTTACTTCAATCCGCTGTGTCACCTCGAGCCGCCGCTGCGTGCGCAGCGCGACCGCGATGCGCTGCGTGCGGGTCTGGCCCGTGGCGCCATCAATGCGGTGTGCTCGGACCACACGCCGGTCGACGACGACGCCAAGCAGATGCCTTTCGCCGATTCCGAAGTCGGCGCCACAGGGCTTGAACTGCTGCTGCCGCTGACCCTCAAGTGGGCGGCCGAGAGCAAGCTGTCGCTGAGTGACGCGCTGGCGCGCGTGACTTCCGAGGCTGCCAGCATCATGGGCATCACCAAGGGTGGCCACCTCGGGGTAGGGGCACGCGCCGATGTGTGCATCTTCGATGCCGACGCCGAGCGAATCGTGTCGCGCCAGAGCCTGCGCAGCCAGGGCAAGAACACGCCCTTCCTGGGCATGTCGCTGCCGGGTGTCACGCGCTACACCCTGGTCGAAGGGCGCGTGATGTTCGAGGCCTGAGCCTTACCGACGCTTCCGGGCCCGGCCAGAGGAATCTGCCCGGGCCTTTCTTTTGGTGTTTTTGCTGATATGCGGTTCGACGTATGCCGGCCATACGCCATCAAGTCTTCTGCTCCCTCGTCGATAGATTCAACGAGACCGCCAAAGAAGGCGGCTGGTTGCACTGTTCAACGTTGAATCTCGCAGAGGACGCCTGATGCTCCCCTTGTTCCGCCCAGCCGCGTGGCTGATGTCCCGTCTTTCCTTCTCGGCGAAGTTCGTCACGATCAGCGTGGCGATCCTGCTGCTGGTCTCAGGGCTGTTGTTGGCGACCTTCCAGCAGTTCCAGAGCAATCGCAGCGCGGCACATTCCGAGTTACGCGGCGTGAGCGTGCTGCGTCCCTTGCTCAAGGCGTTGTCCCTGTCGCAGCAGCATCGGGGTACGGCCTCCGCCGCATTGGGTGGCGACGCCACCATGCGCGCTGCCATGTCTGACAAGACCCGCGAAACCGATGTGGCCATGAGCGCTGTGAGCGAGGCGCTGGCCGCAGCCGGCTTCGGCAGCGAGCTCGACAAGCGCTGGGGCCAGGTCGTCGCGGACTGGAGCAGCCTGCGCGACACCGGCATGCAGATGGCGCAGACGCCCAACTTCACGGCCCATACGGCCCTGATCCAGAACCTGCAAAGCTTCATCTCGGAGCTGACCGAGACGTCCAAGCTGATCCTCGACCCCGAGGCGGAAACCTATTTCAGCATCGTGCTGGCGTCCGAACATGTGCCGCGCCTGACTGAGCGGTTAGGCCGCATCCGCGGCATGGGCTCGGGCTTCCTTGCCAGCAAGAGCATGACCGAGCTGCAGGTGGCGCAGTTCACGGGATTCCTCGGCGGCATGGAGGCCAAGCTGGCGGATTTCGATGAAGGCCTGAAGCATGCCCTGCGCAACAGCACGCGCAACCAGGGGGTGCTGCAGGAAGCGCAGAAGGGGCTGGAGGGCGAGATCCGCGAGCTCAAGTCGGTGGCTGAGCGCCAGATCGTGCAGCAGTCCTTCGCGATGGAGCCCAAGGAGTACTTCGACCTGGCTTCGCGGCCGATCAAGCGCCTCAACGAGCTCAACGACAAGACCATCCTTGCCGACATCGAAAGCACCCTGCAGTCACGTGCACGTTGGTACGACGCCAAGTTCGTGTTGCTGTCGGTGCTGACTGTCGCGGTGGGCCTGTTGTGCCTGTTCCTCTTCGTCGGCTTCTACATGGCGTTGAGCTCGGCTCTGCGTGCCCTCGTGTCTTCCACCCAGAAGGTCGCTGCGGGCAACCTGGCCGAACGCGTGCAGATCGATTCGCGCGATGAGTTCGCCCTGGTCGGACAGGAGTTCAACCTGATGGTCGAGGCCTTCGGCCGCACCGTCATCGAGGTGCAGGGCAATGCTAACCGCGTGACCGAAGCGGCCGAACATCTGGCCAGCGCGGCGACGCATGTTGCGGCGGGCTCGGAGAAACAGAGTGAAGCGGCGTCGCGCATGGCGGCAGCCGTTGAAGAGCTGACCGTGAGCATTGGCGAGGTGTCGCAGTACGCAGTGAATGCCGAAGGCTACGCGACCAAGAGTCGCGATCTGTCGGTCAGCGGCTTCGATACCGTCAATCGTTCCGTGAGCGATATCGGCAGTGTGGCCGAACTGGTGACGCAGAGTGCCGAGCGCATCCGCGAACTGGGCGAAGAGTCACAGCGCATCGGCCAGATGGTGGACGTCATCAAGGAAATTGCGGACCAGACCAACCTGCTGGCACTCAACGCCGCCATCGAGGCCGCGCGTGCGGGTGAGACAGGACGTGGCTTCGCCGTGGTGGCGGACGAAGTGCGCAAACTTGCCGAGCGTGCTGCGCGCGCGACCGAGGAAATCGGGGGTGTGATCGGCTCTATCCAGCAGAGTACCGAGCGCGCCGTGGCCGCCATGGAAGGCGGTGTGCGCAAGGTGCATGAGAGCGTCGAGACGACCACGCAGGCTGGCAAGGTGATGCAGCGCATTCGTGAGGATTCGGATTCCGTGCGCGAAGTGGTGGCGGGGATTTCCGCTGCGCTGCGCGAGCAAGGCACCGTGAGCACCGAGGTGGCGCGCAACGTGGAGCAGGTGGCCACGATGGCGGATGACAATCACACGGCGATTGCCGACACCACGCGCACGGCGGCTGACCTGCGCGAACTGTCGCGCAAGATGCTGACCACGGTGCGCCGCTTCAAGGTCTGAGGTACCGGGCCAGCAAACAAAACGGGCAGCCTGGGCTGCCCGTTTTGTTTGCTGGTGTGCTGTGCTCAGTCGCGACCGTGACGGCCATGACCCTTGCCGGGGCCATGATCCTTGCCACGGGGGCCGCCATGATCGTGCTTCTTGCCGTGGCCGGGCCCGTGCTTTTCGCGGTAGTGCGGGACGTAGGTGTCTTCGTACCAGTCGTCGCGCACGAAGTAGACCGGCCTGCCGCAGGCGTTGTAGCGCCCGCAGTGCTTGTCCCAATGCTTCTCATGACCCGGTGGTACGCGCAGGTAGATCGGTGCGTAATGCACATGGGGTGCTGGCCGGCGGATGATCAGGGGCTCGGGCATGATCAGCACCGGCGGCGGAGTGCCACCGATGTCGATGCGGCCGTAAAAGCCGGGTTGGCCAATGCTGACCGAAACGCCGACGTCCGCGGCCTGGCTGGCCAGCGGCAAGCTCATGAAGGCCATGCAGGCCAGTGTCGATTTCCAGTTCTTGCTCATGGATGCATCTCCTGTAGGGGGCGGCTGACGCCCGGAGATCGGCGTCAGCCAGTCAGAAACGATTACTTGTGGGCGTCGCGCACGTCCTGGCGGCGTTCGCGGTGGTCCTGGCGCAGATCGCGCTTGTCCTGGCGACGGTCAGCCTTGTCTTCACGCAGTTCGTGACGAGCCTCTTTGGCGGCGCTCTTGTCGCCGTCGACGCGGGCATCGTGCAGTTCCTTGCGGTCGCGTGCCACTTCGCGATTATCGCGCCGTACTTCGCGGCGGTCATGGCGGATTTCGCGCGAGTCCTGGCGGATCTCCTTGCGCTCGGCGGGGGTGACGACCGGGCCGGCTTCGGCCTGTGCGAGGCTGGACAGACTCATGATCGTGATGGCGGTGAGACTCATGGCAAGCTTCATCTTCAACTCCCTTTGGCTGGCGGCACGCGAATGCATGCCTTGCCTGCACATTAATGGGCGAGAGATGGATTTGCTGACCGCTGAGTGCAAGCAAATGTAAGGGTAGTTACAAATGCACAGCATCGCTGCGGGGACATTCCCCACGTATGCCGACTTCAGGCGTCGGCAGGCTGCGCGACCTCGGGGGCGGCGACCCAGGTGAGGGCTTCGATGAGGCGCGCATTGACCTTGCGCGTCGTGAAACCCAGCGCGATGGTGTGACGGAGCACGCCATCGGCATCGCCTTCCTGCGTGCCTTCGGCGAGTGCCAGGAAGCTGCCCAGCACGCCTTCGTGTTCGAGCAGAGCGTCGCGCATCGGTGCAGGCAGGTTGAGGGGGCGGATGGCGTCTTCGAGCGGCACCTTGAGTGCGATGTCGAGCATCGAGAACAGGCCCAGCACGAAGAGCTTTTCGCACAGCTCGCCCTGGCGGTAATGCTTGCCCAGCAGTTCCATGAAGCGGGCGCGCACCAGTGCGGCTTCAAGCACAGCACCGTTGCCGCCGAGGCCGCCGCCGAGCAGCAGCAGGGTCAGCCAGCGGTCGAGCTGTGCTTGCCCCATCACCAGCAGGGCTTGCTCGATGGAGGTGAGCGAGTGATTGAGACCGCGTGCCGCCGAGTTGGCATAGCGCAGCAGCTTGTATGACATGGCCATGTCTTGCCGCAAGATGGCGGCAATCTCGCGCATGTCGGCGTCTTCGCGCACCTGATTGACGAGGGTGGCGACGCACATCACTTGCGGCGACAAGGCATTGCCGGCCCAGTTGCCGCGATGCGTGACGAAGCCGCCGGCGAATTGTGTGCAGCCGAGGTCGCGCAGGGTCTCGAACTCGTCCATCGTGGCGACATCCCATGCGCCGCGCTGCAGATGGGGGTAGTCCTGCTTGAGCTTGTCGACGGCCTCGGAGATCTCCAGCGGCATGCGCATGGCGACGCGTATCGTGGCGCCGTCGATGTGTTCGGCGGCGCTCGTGAACCAGGTGCTGCCGACACAGTCGTCGGCCCAGATCTCGTGGCCTGCGTCACGCAGCTCCTTCAGCCGGATCAGCAGCACCGGGTCGGCTGGCTGACGCTGTTGTGCGGGCTGCAGCAGGATGCAGGCATGCGCCGGCAGTTGCTCCATGGCACTGCTGCATACGCTGGCTTCGGTAAAGGGAATGAACGCGCGGCGCTCGCGCAGCACGGCAGGGTTGATGCTGCGGATGTGGTCGATCAGCAGGCGGTCGAGGAAGTGACGGATGCCCTGCCCCTTGGCGCGCACGTTGGCATGCAGTTCGCCACGCAGGGAGAACTCGTAGGCACCGACTTCCATGGCCGCATTGACCACGTCGCGGCGGACCAGCATCGGGTCCTGTTCGGTGCTGCCTTCGGCCGATGCGGCGTTGGCGGCCGCTTCCGGGGCTTTGTCTGCAGCATGGGGGGCTGGCGATGCTGCAGGGGGAGTCGTGACAGGCGTGTCGGCTGGCGCTGGCGACGTTGTGCGCGGGGTGAGCGGGGTGAGCGGCGCAGCAGGGCGTGGCGAGATGGTCGAAACAGGGCCCGCTGTGGGCGCCACGACGGGCGCCGGCGGAGGAGGAGGGCTCAGCAATTTACCGATAGCCGAGAATAAACCCATGATGCGCAGCCCCGTGTATGTCTTGTCTGGCACATAACGGCAGGCTGGCGCCCGGATTGAGTATTTCTACTCAGGCGGCGTGCTGTTTTCGACTGTCGGATATCCCGGTGCCGGGCTCAGCCGATGACGCGCGAGCCGCGCTTCTTGCCGCGCGCGCCCAGGCTGCCCAGCAGACCGCCAGCCTGCCCGCCGTTGGCATGGGCAATCGCGCAGGCCAGCGCATCGGCCGCGTCGGCCTGTGGGTCGCCGGGCAGCTGCAGCAGGCGTTTGACCATGTGCTGCACCTGCTCCTTGTTGGCCTTGCCGTAGCCCACAACGGCCTGCTTCACTTGCAGGGCGGTGTATTCCATGACCGGCAGGTCGCGCGACACCAGGCCGCAGATTGCCGCGCCGCGTGCCTGGCCCAGCAGCAGGGTGGATTGCGGATTGACGTTCACGAAGACGATTTCGACCGCCGCTTCGGTCGGGTGATAGGTGTTGACGACTTCCTGTACGCCAGCCAGAATGACTTTGAGGCGTTCCGGCAGGCTGCCGTCGGCGGGGCTGCGGATGCAGCCGCTGGCGACATAGGCCAGCTTGGTGCCGACGCGTTCGATGACGCCGAAGCCGGTGACGCGCAGGCCGGGGTCGATGCCCAGGATGCGGGCGGGGGGCAGGGCAGGGGAGGCAGGCATGGGCGCGAGTTTATCGGCATTGCGCCGTAAACAGAGGAAGTGCCGGTAGGCGAGCACGGGGGGCTGTGATGCGATACCTGATGGCAATGCTGATCACCTGCTGCATGGCGATGCCCGCGCTGGCCTGCGATGCCGGCGTGGTGCTGCTGCACGGCAAGGAAACCATGCCCGGCAACCCGCACATCCAGAAGCTTGCCGAAGCCTTGCGCGGGGCCGGCTGCAAGGTGGTGGTGCCCGAGATGCCTTGGTCGCGCAAGCGCATCTATGACGCGACGGTCGATCAGGCCATGGAAGAGATTGCGCGCGCAGCCGAAGGGCTCAAGGCGCAAGGGGCAAAGCGCATCGTCATTGCAGGCCACAGCCAGGGCGGCAATGCGGCGATCCGTTTCGCGGTCACCCACGCACCGGACGCCATCGTGGTACTCGCCCCCGGCCACCAGCCGGAGTTCATCATCCGCCAGACCAGCAACGACGTGGGGCGCGCACAGAGCTTGCTAGCAGAAGGGCAGGGCGATGTGCCGGCGACATTCAAGGACGTCAACGTGGGTCACAACCTCGACGTGCGCACCACGCCACGCATCTACCTGAGCTGGCTGGACCCGGCAGGCCCGGCCGTGATGCCTGCCAACGCAGCCGCGATCAAACGGGCCGTGCCGATCTTCATGGCGGTGGGCGAGCGCGACAACGTGACGCGTGATCGCGGCTACATCTTCGAACGCGCACCCGCGCATTCGTCGAGCAGTTATGTCGTGGTCGATGCGGACCACGTCGGCGTGCCTGCGGCGGCGACACCAGCCCTGATCGCGTGGCTCGCGCGTTTGTGACGGAGGATCGGCTATGCAAAGACTTGGCTTGGCTCTGATCGCGGTGACATTGGCATCCTGCATGCCGGATGCGCTCACCGACGCGGCGACGCGCATCGCCTATGACGTGGAGAAACGCGTCGGGCAGTTGGGGCCACAGGATGGTGCGCGCCTGCAGCTCGACAAGCTGACGCCGCATGCGCCCAATGAATGCGAAGGTGCCTTCAAGGCGCAGTTCGACCGCGTGGGCCTGCTGGTCGTGTGGTGTTACAACAGGGAGGGCAAGGTGGTGAGCGGCGGCAGCACCTCATACATCTCACGATTCATCGATCTGCCGGAGTCATGGATCGTCAACAAGAAAGCCGGCGAGACCCTGACGATGACGCTGGAGCGGCGTAGCGGGCGCGCCGTGGTGACCGACGTGCGTTAGAAGGCGTATTGCCGGCGTGCTAAGGTGATTGCAAAAGGGGCTGAGTGCCCCCAGATAGCCAGTCCCCCGTCGCATCTTGCTGGAGCCCGCCGTGAATGCCGTCCTTCCCCGCGAAAATCTTCTGCTGAGCGAGCTCATGGCGCTGACGCAGAGCGACGTGCCGCGCGAATGCCTGAGCATCCGCTCCGTGCATTCGCACCAGATCAAGGCCTTCAACGTCGATGCACCGATGCTGGCCTTGCCCCTGCAGGGCTACAAGCGCGTGTGCGACAAGGGCGAGTGGCTGCACGTCGCGCCCGGCGAACTGTTCGTGGTGCCGGGGCCGCGCACGCTGGATATCGAGAACTACCCGGCTGCAGACGGTGGCGACTACATGGCGGTGGCCATTCCGCTGTATCCGAACGCGCTGCAGGCCGCGCGCCTGTTGCTGCAATGTGCCGCACCGCAGGCGGTAGAGGCGGGCAGGGTGGCGACCGTGCCGCTCTCTGCCATTGCCGAGCCCTTGGCGCGCTGGATTGAGGCGCTGCGCAGTGGTGAGCCCTTCACGACGTGTCATGCCGTGGTGGGCATCCTGCTGCGTCTGCATGCCCTCGGTCACCGCAGCCTGCTCAATGAGCCCGTGCTGACGCTGGCCATGCAGATCCGCGCCATGGTGGCGGCCGAACCGGCGCGCGACTGGGCTTCGAGCGACATCGAGGATGCGCTGGGCATGAGCGGTGCGACCCTGCGCCGTCGCCTTGCGGCCGAGGGCTTGCAGTTGCGCGCCATCCTCGCCGAGGCACGCCTGTCGCTGGGCCTAAACCTGCTGCTGTCCACGCGCCTGCCGGTCAAGTCGGTCGCGGCGCGCGTGGGCTATGCCTCGGTGTCGAGCTTCGTGAAGCGCTTCAGCGAGCGTTATGGCGTCGAGCCGTCGCGGGTCGGCGGCAACTGAACCTGTCCTCGATCTTACTGCGAGGCCGTGATCGGGGCGCATGCGCTGCTCGGAATCCTCATGTATCTCGATACACTCCGGTTCCTGCGCTGCTCTTCACCCCGCTGACGGCCTCTCGCTACAGATCGTGAACAGGTTCAGCAAGCTGAACGACTCGCGCACGATTTCGAGCGTTTCGCGAAACGGGCCGGACGTAAGCTGGCGCTCATCCCGGCCATGCCAGAGATGACGCCGGTATCCCCAACCCCGAGGAGTCTTCCATGCTGCACACACTCATCAAGCACCTGCCCGGCCTTTTGCTGGCCGCGGCCACTTTCGCCAGCCTGCCGGCACACGCCGAGCAACCCGCCAAAGTCCGCCTCTACACCTTGGACTGCGGCCGCGCCGAGTTCAAGGACATGGGCATGTTTGCCGACACAGGCGAATACGACGGCAAACCCGGCAAGGTCGTGATGCCTTGCTACCTGATCCGCCATCCCAAGGGCAACCTGCTGTGGGACACCGGCCTTGCTGACGCCATGGCGGGCAAGCCCGAAGGCCACGATGCCGGCAATGGCATCCGCTTGTTCGTGACGACGACGCTGGGTCAGCAGCTGCAGAACCTCGGTCTTGCCAGCAGCGACATCCAGTTCGTCGCGTTCTCGCACTTCCACTTCGACCACACGGGCAACGCCAACGCCTTCCCCGGCGCGACCTGGATCCTCAATAAGTCCGAGCTTGCCTATGCGCTGGCCACGCCCACGCCGTTCGGCATCGACCCGAACAGTTTCAGCGCCTACAAGAACGCCAAGACGCAGCTTATCGACAGCGATCTCGATGTTTTCGGCGACGGCAGCGTGCGCATCCTCAAGACACCGGGCCATACGCCGGGTCACCAGGTGCTGCAACTCAAGCTGGCCAAGACGGGTACGGTGATTCTGTCGGGTGACCTCTACCACACGCTGGAGAACCGCAAGTTTGCTCGCGTGCCGGGCTTCAACGCCGAGCGTGCCGACACGTTGGCGTCTATCGACCGCGTCGAGAAGATCGTCAAGCACAGCAAGGCGCGCTTCGTGGTGCAACATGCACCCGAAGACTTCAAGGCGATGCCGCGCTTCCCGGCCTGGCTTGAGTGAGGACTGCTGCAAAGTAAAACGGGCACGCCGATGGCGTGCCCGTTTTCGTTGGTGGAGACGTCTTGCGCGTCAGCGCTGGGTCTCGAACATTTCTAGGTGACGAGCATGCAGGTTTGATTCCTCTGTGTTTGATTCAGAACCGAACGCCCTTTGGCGGTTTGGCAACGACTTGCCAAGCGTCCTCATACAAGATGCTCCCGGGCTCTGTCGTGCGGAGGACATCGACATGGGTACCGTGAGATTCGAGTAGCTGTTTCAGCTCCCACATTTTGCGGATGGCGTCATTTGCCCCCGGCTTGAACCACGATATCGCCCGGCGATGCTCGATAGCCTCGAGTACGCTCGGAACGGGAAGATTGGTGTTGAACCAACCGAGCAGGAGCCTGAGCATCTCGTGCTCTTCGTGTGACATTCGCCCCTCATCACGCAGCGTGTGCGCTGCGACAAGCATGCCGCTCCGGTGACCTGACTCTGCGTTTTGAGCAAGGGTCGTGAAGCGGATCAGCATGCTGTGGGAGACTTGCGTCAGCTTAGTGCTTACCCTCGAACATCTCGGTGAACTTGACCGGATCGGTCGTCACGCGGCGCGCATCGGCGAGGTCGATGCGCTTGGCTGCGACGAGCACACGCAGGTCGTCGTTCATGGTGTGCGAGCCGGAGTCTGGCTGCTTGGTGAGCCTTTCGAGCAGGCTGCGGATGCCACCGAGGTTGCGTGCTTCGATGAGCTTGGCGGCTTCGTCATTGACCGTCAGGCATTCGGTAGTGAGGTAGTAGGAGTCACCGCTGCGCGAGGGCAGCAGGGCCTGGCAGATGACGCCACGCAGGCTGCTGGCGAGGGTTTGGGCCTGCGTGTCGGTGTTGCCGAGCAGGCGCAGCAGCTTCTGGATGCCCAGTTCGGTAGAGCGTGCATGCAGGGTGGCGAACACCAGCGGGCCGGCTTCGGCCAGCGCGAGGGCTTCCTGCGCGGTTTCGCTGTCGCGGATTTCGCCGATGACGATGACATCCGGGCGCTCACGCAGGGCATCCAGCGCGCCCTGGTAGTAGCTCTCGACGTCGCCGTCGGTGCCGACTTCGCGCTGCGTGATGATGCAGCGGCGTTGCGGGATGATGGTTTCGACCGGGTCTTCGATGGTGATGATGTGACCCGAGCGCGTCTTGTTGATCTCGTCGACGATGGAGGCGATGGTCGTCGACTTGCCCTGGCCGGTGTCGCCGACAAAGAGGATCAGGCCGCTGCTGAGCTTGGCCATGTCCTGGATGCAGGGGCGCACGCCCAGCTCTTCGAGCGGAATCGGTTCGGCGGGGAAACGGCGGATCACGCAGCCGAGGCGCTTCTTTCCCTGGAAGGTGAAGCAGTTGACGCGGATGCGGGCGCTGTAGAGGTCCTTGGCGCGGTCGAAGGCGCGGTCTTCGATGCGGTCCTTCCAGTTCGGCTCGATGACGGTGAAGAACTCTTCGAGATCCTGGCCGGTGATCGGCGTGTCGGTCACCGCGACGAGGCGCTTGGGCTGGCGCAGCAGGATGGGGCTGTTCTGGTGGATGATCAGGTCGCTGAAGACCACCGGCGAATTGAGCAGGAAGAGGATCTGTTCGATCAGCGTGCCCATGGCCGGGTAGCCACCCAGCTCGTTCATCGGCAACGTCTCGATCAAGGATTGCGGCTGATCCATCGTCTTTTCTCCCTGGTGAATTTGCCAGATTGTAGGGCAGATTCAGGTGCCGTCAGCCTGCCTCACATCGGCTGCGTCATTTGGCCCTGGAGAGCCACACGCCCCAGGCCGCCAGCGCCATGCCGGCCACGGCCAGCGGGGCCAGCCGCTCGTCGAACATCAGCCAGCCCATCAGCGCCGTGACGCCCGGCGTCAGGTAGAACAGCCGCGTCACCTGCACGGCAGAGCCGCGCCGGATCAGGATGTTGAGCAGGCTGATGGCGCCCAGCGAGAGCATCAGCACCGACCAGGCGAGGGCGAAGATGAACTCGCCCGTCCACTCGATGTGCATCTGCTCGGTGCCCAGCGCCAGCGGCAGGCTCAGCAACAGGCTGGCGGAAAACTGGATCACCGCGCCGCTGCGCAGATCGAAAGCCGGGCAGAAGCGCTTCTGGTACAGCGTGCCGGCCGTAATGCCTGCCAGCGCGACCAGCGAGGGCAGCAGCGCCGTCCAAGGCCAGCTCTGCCCGAAGCCCGGCGTGCGGCTGTAAACCACCACCAGCACAAGCCCCGCAAAGCCCAAGGCCAGCCCCAGCCACTGGCGGCGGTTGACCGCTTCGCCCAGCAGCCAGCCGGCACCCAGTGCCGTGATGATGGGCTGCAGGCCCACGATGAGCGCCGTCAGGCCCGTCGGCAGTCCCATCTTGATCGACATGAACACGCCACCGAGGTAGCTGGCCTGCAACAACAACCCCGCCACGGCGATGTGCAGCACGGCGCGGCGCGATTGTGGCCAGGGCGCGCGGAAGGCTAGCGCGGCGAGCAGCATCAGCCCGATGACCAGACCGTAGCGCGTAACCAGATAGGTCAGCGGCTCGGTGTAGGGCAGGCCCAGTCGTGCGCCAATGAAACCGGTGCTCCAGAGGAAGACAAACAGTGGGGCAATGAGGCGATTGAGCATGGCGGTATTCGGATCAAGCCTGCGTGAGGGCAATCACGCCGGCGGCGATGCACAGCGCACCAAACAGTCGTCGGCCCTTGTCGCGCTCACCGAGCAGATGGCCGCCGAACAGGGTAGCGAACAACATCGAGACTTCGCGCGCCGGGGCGACCTGCGACAGTGGCGCCATGGTAGCCGCATACAACACCATGACGTAGGACACCGGCGACACCGTGCCGACGATCAGCGCGGGCCGCCACATCTGCTTCACGTAGTCGCTCAGGCCTAGCGGGTTGCGCAGGTGCAACCAGAACAACACGGCGAGCAGGAAAGGCATGCGGCACAGGTTGCCGAGGTAGTCGAGCAGGATGGGCGACACGCCTGCGTACTTGACTGCGTAACCATCGACCACGCTGTAGAAGGCGATGAACAACCCGGTCAGCAGGCCGTACTGCATGCCAAGACGCAGCCGCAGCGTGGCTTCATCGCTGCCGTGCCCGGCGCGCAGGCTGCGCAGCAAGGCTGGCCCGCCGGCGATCAGCAGGATGCCCAGCACGATGCCGGCAATGCCCACCCACCCGAGCAGGCGAAGGGCTTCACCGAGGAAGCTTGTCGCGACCAGCGCAGTGAGTAACGGCGCACTGCCCCGCGCGAGCGGATAGACGACGGACAGATCGCCGACACGATAGCCACGCAGCAAGATCAGGTAGTACGCCATGTGGATCGCGCCACTCAGTGCAATCAGCCCCCACTGCAACGCGCCGTAGCTGCCAGCCTCGCGCCAGCCGAACCAGATGCCCACCGGCGCCCAGACGATGGCCAGCACCACGCAGGTGAGCAGGGCAAAGCGCGCATCACCACCGCTCTTCTTGGTGACAAGATTCCAGCTGGCGTGGATGAGGGCGGCGGCGAGGACGAGGCTGAGAGGGAGGGCGGTCATGCTGGAGCCGGGAAGCAAAAAGGCGGCGCAGTGCGCCGCCTTTGACGAGGAGCGAGTCTAGCGCGGCGGCATTTGAGGAAGGGCGGAAATCCTGATCGCGCCATAACTTGCCCGGTTTGCCGCTGCGCTGTGTCGGGGCTGGGCACTAACTTTTGCTTTCGCTGCTTTCCATTCCGTCTTCCGACCAGCTCAGTCCACCATCCTTGGACAGGAAGACCCGGTTGTCGGCAGACAGGGCCACGAGCTCGTTCGGCGCAGTTTCGAAGATGCGCGTGAAGTGCGTGGGCAGTTTTGCGATTTGCGTGAAGGTCTTACCGCCATCGGTCGTTTTCAGCAGCAGGAAAACCACGCTGGAGGCTTTGACCACAAAGGCTTCGGAACGCACCAGATAGCCCGTTGTCGGGGAGGTCATCTGCAGTGCGAGTGGCAGCCCGGTTGAAGCGAGTTCCTGCCAGGTTTTGCCCGCGTCGCTGGTGACCCGGACGCCGGCACTGAAGGCATTGCCGCGCAAAGACCAGATTGTATCTCCCGGTGGTTGATGCAGATTGTCATACATGCTCAAGGACGTCGTGCTCCATTGGCCTGATTCGATATCGAGCACGTGCAGATTGCTATCCGCTGTGAACGCCACCTCATTCACTCGGGCATAGAAACGCTTGTTGCCGATCGAAGTCTGCACGTTGACCGCGGTGCCAAAGTTCGAATTGCCGCTGGCCGAGAAGCGACGCAGCTCTGTCCAGGGTGCATCCAGACTCTTCATCGACCACACGATCAGCTCGGGGCCATGCCGGACTGCAGCAATGACGCCGATTTTGGGGTGTGCGTGCAGCCCGGCAATAACGGCGTCACGTGCTGGCAGGGGACGGCTTTCCCAAGTGTTGCCGCCAGGGCGCTTGAACAACACGACCCCCAGCGCGCCGCCGGCCAGCAGCGTGCCGTCATCCATGCGAGCAATCGCGCTGACGTTTCCGCTGAGCCCTGTGTCCATCCAGTCCCACTGGCCGCCGCGCCGGATGCGGATCTGTCCGAACTCTTCACCGAACAGGGCTTCGCCGTTCTGGATGAGCGGTGAAGCAAAACGCTTGGACTCCCCTTGCCGGAAGGCGGGCTCCGCCAGCAGCTTTTGCAGCGGGCTCAGTTCCCAGCTCGGTTCTTCACGCAGCTTCAGGCTGGCGGGCAGGCGCGGGCTGACGATCTGCAGTAGTTGCGCGCGTTCGGCCGGGGACAGCGGCACGATCATGGCGACCATGCGTTGCTGGGTGCGCCGTTCATTACGGTTGCCCGACTCGACCGATTTGCCTGTCGGCAGGATGGCAATGCTCCCCAGTTCGACAAGTTCGCCCGCCTTGACCGAGAAAGTACCCGCTGAACTGAGCGGAAAGCCGTAGCTGATGCTGCTGCCGTCGCCGTTGAATTGCATCGTGGAGACGCCGGACAGGCGCCACTTGCCTGCCGGGATTTCGGCGACGAACAGCGAGTGTTCGGCGTAAACCGGTTCGACGTTGATGCTGGCCTGGGAGCGCGCCTTGGATGCGCCATCTGTGACTTCAGTGATATTGAGCCCCTGCCATTTGAGGTGGGCAGGCAGGAATGAACCCTGGCCCATCTGGACCTTGACGACGATGACAGCATTGCCTTCTGCAATGCTGGTTTTGGGTTGCAGCGTTTGCTCAAGTGTCTTGACCGGCACCAGTCCGCAAGCAGACAGGAGCAGTGTGCTCAGACCAATTCCGATGAGGCGGCTCGCGTGGTGCCTAAGCTTCAACAACGACATCGTTTTCTCCCGGCGGGGTGGTGGAGGTTGAAACGTATTGGCTCAGCCTTTGGGCTTCCGGTACCAGTCTCGCGCAGGGCGGCAGTACAGGAGAGCCAGACTGCACAGGATGAGCAGTGAATTGAGGTTGCTGCTGGCGATGTAGAGCGGTGACTGCAAAGCGGTGGAAGTGGAAGGAGGGTGTGCGATCAATGCCGCCAATGCTGTCAGGAGCAGAACATGGACAGCCCACCTGTGCCGTTTGGCTGCCATGACAATCAGGAACGCGAATGCGCCGAATATGCCCAGGACAACACCTGCAATCCTGAACAACGCAGGCAGTGGCAAGTCCATGATGTCCCACAGTTCCGGATCGGCCATCGGTGACACGAGGTAGCCTTGCAGTAGCACGCTTAGCCATTGCATTGCGATTGCAATCCGCACGGTGCGCGGCGCCGGGGGTGGTGCTTCCGTCTGGGCATCCTCGACTGTTGACGAGGGTGGCCTGTAAAGGTTGTAGTCCGCCACTGGCCGGGCTTACTCGCCCATCACCGCCGACGTATAAACATCCTGCACATCATCCAGCGATTCGATCGCATCGAGCAGCTTCTGCATGCGCACGGCATCGTCGCCCGAAAGCTCGATCTCGTTCTGCGCCTTCATCGTCACTTCGCCAAACTCGGCCTTGAAGCCGGCAGCTTCGAGTGTGGCCTGGATGTCGCTGAACTCCCAGGGGCCGGTGATGACTTCGATGGAGCCGTCTTCGTTGCTGACCACATCTTCGGCGCCGGCCTCAAGGGCGGCTTCCATCAGCTTGTCTTCATCGGTGCCGGGGGCGAACAGCAGGGTGCCGCAGTGCTTGAACTGGAAAGCCACGCAGCCGTCGGTGCCCATGTTGCCGCCATACTTGCTGAAGGCGTGGCGCACGTCGGCGACGGTGCGCACCTTGTTGTCGGTGAGGCAGTTGACGATCACGGCGGCGCCCGCGATGCCGTAGCCCTCGTAGCGGGCTTCTTCATAGGTCACGCCTTCCAGCTGGCCGGTGCCGCGCTTGACGGCGTTGTCCATGTTGTCCTTGGGCATGGACTCGGCCTTGCCCTTTTCGATGGCGAGGCGCAGGCGCGGGTTGGTGGCGATGTCACCGCCGCCGAGGCGCGCGGCGACCGTGATTTCCTTGATGAGGCGGGTGAAGATCTTGCCGCGTTTGGCATCCTGGCGACCTTTGCGGTGCTGGATGTTGGCCCATTTGGAGTGTCCGGCCATGCTTAAACCCTTGATATCTGAACAAAGGTCGGAATTATAGCGCCGCCGGTCAAGGCCTAGCCGGCGCGGCCGACTTTGCGCTGCTACATTGTCCTGCATCAGATTCCATAGGCCTGCCGATCATGAAAAACCTGCTTCGTGCTGCACTCTGTGCCCTGTCTGGCTTGCTGGTTGCGCCCGTTCTGGCGCAGCAGAGCATCCAGTTCGATGGTTGCAAGGACCGCCTGGGTGCGCCCGTGCCGACCGTGGTGGACACCACCCTGCGCGCAGTGGCCAAGGCGGTGATCGTCGATGGCAAGGGCCTGATCCGCCAGAACCCGGAAATGCTGCCGCGCCTGCTGCCCGAGAGCCGTTTGTTCGTGTTTGCACACGAATGCGGTCGTCAGTTGCTGGGGTTCGCGCCGGATGCTGAGTTGCAGGTGGCCCAGGTGCGCCAGGCCGACTGCTGGGCGGTCGATGTGCTGCAACGCTCCGGCCTGTTGAAGGACAAGACCCTGCTGGCGACTATCGAGGACGACCTGAGCATGGTGCCCGATGACTGGGCGCTGCTGCCGGGCCCGCGTCGCGTGCTGGCGCTGGGCAGCTGCAAGCCGGTGCCGGTCAAGCAGGGGCAGCTCAAGGTGGACACCGGTGCGGCACCGACCGAGAAGTGGAATGCCTGCCAGCAAGGCTGTGCGTCCAAACTGTTCAGCTGCGGGCGCGGTGCGAACTGCCAGGGCGCCTTCGAGCAGTGCAGCGCTAGCTGCGGCGCCAAGTAAGAAGTCGTGTCGCCCGCTTTGGCGGGTTGTTTTTCGCGGTATAAATCGGGCTGAGTCCTCAAGGATCAGCCCGATTTCTTTTTGCCCCGGAGTCCCCCATGTCCGAGCCCATCCTGTTCGCCCGTTCGACCGATACCGACGTCGGCATCCTGCCCCAGTTTGCCAACCGTCACGGCCTCATTGCCGGCGCCACCGGCACGGGCAAGACCGTCAGCCTGCAGCGCCTTGCGGAAGGCTTTGCACGCATCGGCGTGCCGGTCTTCATGGCCGACGTGAAGGGCGACCTCTCGGGCGTGGCCGCCGCTGGCAAGCAGAGCGAGAAGCTCGAAGCGCGCCTCAAGCAACTGGGCGTCACCGACTGGGAAGCCGACAAGTTCACCACCACGCTGTGGGACGTCTTCGGCGAAGCCGGCCACCCCGTGCGCGCGACGATTTCCGACATGGGCCCGCTGCTCATTGGCCGCCTGCTGGGCCTCAACGAGACGCAGGCTGGCGTGCTGCAGATCGTCTTCAAGGTCGCCGATGACAATGGCCTGCTGCTGCTTGACCTCAAGGATCTGCGCGCCATGCTGCAGTTCGTTGGCGAGCATGCCAAGGAACTGACCACCGAATACGGCAACGTCTCCGCTGCCAGCGTCGGTGCCATCCAGCGCGGGCTGCTGGCGCTCGAACAGCAGGGCGGCGAGAAGTTCTTCGGCGAGCCCATGCTCAACATTGCCGACCTCATGCAGACCGACACGGCCGGCCGTGGCGTCATCAACATCCTCGCTGCGGACAAGCTCTACAACTCGCCCAAGCTCTACGCCAGCTTCCTTCTGTGGCTGGTGTCCGAGCTGTTCGAGAACCTGCCCGAAGCCGGCGACCTCGACAAACCCAAGCTCGTCTTCTTCTTCGACGAAGCCCACCTGCTGTTCAGCGACGCGCCCGCCGCGCTGCTGGAGAAGATCGAACAGGTCGTGCGCCTCATCCGCTCCAAGGGCGTCGGCATCTACTTCGTGACACAAAACCCGCTCGACATACCGGACGCCGTGCTGGGCCAGCTCGGCAATCGCGTGCAGCACGCATTGAGAGCTTTCACGCCGCGTGACCAGAAAGCCGTCAAGGTTGCCGCCGAAACCCTGCGCGCCAATCCCAAGGTCAATGTTGAAACCGCCATCACCGAGCTGGGCGTCGGCGAGGCACTTGTGTCCTTCCTTGATGCCAAGGGCACGCCCGGCATCGTCGAGCGTGCCTTCGTGTTGCCACCGTCATCGCGCATCGGCCCGCTGGTGGCGGACGAACGTAATGCCGTCATCAACGGTTCGCTGGTCTATGGCGTTTACGAAGAGGCGCAGGATCGTGAATCCGCCTATGAAAAGCTCAAGGCCGTGCCGGCGGCTGCCGCAAATACCAGTCAGCAGCCGGGCTCCGCGCCCGCTCCGCAAGCCTCGGGCGAGCAGGGCGGTGAGAGTGGTGGCGGACTGCTGGGGGGCGCGCTGGGTGGCATCCTGTTCGGCACCACCGGCCCGCGTGGCGGCAAGCATGATGGTCTGGCGCAGATTGCGGCCAAAACCGTGGTGCGCACCATCGGGTCCGAAGTTGGCCGGCAGATCATCCGCGGCGTGCTGGGTTCGATTCTGGGCGGCGGCAGCAAGCGGCGCTGACGAGACTTCTTGCTTCCAGACAAACAAAGCAGGAAAACTTGTTTGGGAGCCAGCCTGTCGTCTGGAACAATGCCGCGCTTCACAGGGACAGGACAACATGAAGACACCATCGATCAGCCGCGCCGGCTTTGCAGCGCTCATCGCCATCGCCAGCAGCACGGCCTTCGCGGGCCGCCCCCTCACTACCGAAGATGCCGGTTTCATCGAGAAGGGCGGCTTCGAGCTTGAAAGCTACTACTATCGTGAGACGGTGCGCGAGACGCGCCCCAATCGCGGCTTCCACATTCAGCCCGGCGTAGGCATCGGCTTCAACACGCAGATCGGTGTGGGCTTCGACTATTCGCGCCAGTACAACGAAGATTACGAGGCTACCAAGAGCAGCACTGTGCAGGCGCTTGTCGGCAAGACGGCCTTCAAGGAGCTGACCGATGATGCCTTCGGCATTGCCGTTGCCTGGAGCGTGGATCGCACGCGTACCCCTGGCGACGAGAAAAAGGGCTATCGCTACAACAACGCCGCCATCAACGGCGTGGTGACCGTGCCGCTCGACAAGTGGCTGTTCCACGCCAACGTGGGCTGGACGCGCTCGCGGCTGGATCGTGTGACGGCGACGACCTGGGCACTGGCGGCCGAGCGCACCGAGGTGATCGGCAAGCTTGACCTGGCGGTGGAGACCTATGGCGACGACAAGGCGCCGGGCTGGGTCGGTGTGGCGGCACGTTACGCGCTGATCGATGAGCGCCTGTTCGTCGACGCCTCATTCGCCCAGCAGATGCTGGCGACGCGGCCGCGTACGCTGACTGTCGGCCTGAAGCTCGCTTACTGAGTTCTCGCCTGAAAGACCGGCCGCTATACGGTGGCCGGGATCAGTATTCCGGGAAGCCGGCTTCGTTCAGGAAGGCGCGGCGATCATCCGGATTGGTGAGGTTGCCAGCCAGCGCCCAGTAGAGGGCGCGCGCATCGACGGCCTGTGCGGCGGCCTTGCGGGTCACTACAGGGGCGATGGGGCCGAGGTATTTCGCCAGCCGCGTAGCGGCCAGGTTGATCACTTCGGCACCGAGTGTGTTGGCCAGCATGGTGCCGCCCGACACCACCTTGGTGGCGGATTTTGGCGGCGTCTGCGTATGGCTGGCGGGCGGTGCGCCCACGCCCAGCTTGCGCATGGCGGCCATGAAGTCGCGCCGCGCCGCTTCGGTATCGAGCTTGCTGGTGAGGATGGCGTAGAAATCGTCGATGCTTGCCGTGCTGGTGGCGGCTTTCTTGACGATGACTTTGGCGAGCGGCCCGATGTGCTGGGCGAGCAAACGCTCGACGGTCAGCAGGGTGTCGGCGTGCATGCTGGTGATCAGCGATGCCGAGGTTGGCGGCGGGGCGCTGGTGGCGCTCATCGTGCGCGGGCCACCGGCACCGGGCGGTTTGCCGAGCGCGGCCATGCGTTCCTGGATGGCCGCACTGGTCAGGATGACCGTGGCATCGGACAGGGTGGCGGTCGGCTGTGCGCTGAACGCCTTGGCGTGCGCATCGACGAGGGCTTGCTTGAAGATGTCCGCGGTGGCGAAGCGCTCGTCGGCCTGCTTGGCGAGGGCTTTGCTGATGACGACGTCGAGCGCCGGATGGATGCTGCTGTCGATGGCAGACGGCAGGGGCGGGTGTTCGTAGCAGACCTTGTAGACCAGCGACTCGCTGGGGCCCGTGAAGGGGCGGACACCGCACAGCAGTTCGTAGAGCACGACGCCGGCCGAGAACAGGTCGGCGCGACGATCGACGGCCAGGCCCATGAGCTGTTCCGGCGCCATCGAGCCCGGCGTGCCGACGACCGAGCCCACCAGGGTGAGGCTGGAACTGTCGAGTCGCGCGATGCCGAAGTCCATGATCTTCAGCTTGCCGGCGGCCGTGATGAGGATGTTGGCGGCCTTGATATCGCGGTGGACGATGCCTTGCTCGTGCGCATAGTGCAGGGCTTCGAGGAACTGCAGCATCATCGCCACGACGTCGGCGACCGGCACGCGCTTGTGCGCCTTCAGGAAGTCGCCCAGCGTGCAGCCGTCGACGTATTCCATGGCGATGTAGGCGATGCCGTTCTCTTCGCCGTAGTCGTAGATCGCGACGATGCCTGGGTGGTTGAGCCGGCCTGCTGCACGCGCTTCATTGCGGAAGCGCTCGAGCATGTTGTGGTCGTCGTTTTCCAGCAGTCGGGAATGCACGGTCTTGAGCGCGACCGTGCGCTGGATCAGCGGGTCATAGCCCTTGTAGACGGTGCCCATGCCGCCCTTGCCAAGGACTCCCTGGATCTCGTACTTGCCAAGTTTCTGCGGATCGGACGACATGGGGTGTTGCCTTGCTGGTTGTTACTCTTCAAGCATCTTCAGGGCTTGCACAAGGCTCTTGCGCATGCGGCTGAAGGAGTCGGACAGGGTGCCGATTTCGTCGCGGCCACCGGCCTTGAATTCTTCGACGTTCATTTCACCCAGGCTCACGCGGTCGGCAATCGAGGCGAGCTTGTTGACCGGCTTGACGACCAGGAAGAACAGCAGGACGTTGAGCAGGATGAAGATGAAGGCGACGAGGGCGACCAGCAGGGTCATGAAGACCTTGAACGTGGTGTCGGCACGCTTGATCGGCAGATCCATCGGCACAGAGACGATCTGCGAGCCGACGACTTCGTTGAGCTTCCAGCCGAAGCCGTTGGCATTGCCGTACTTCTCGACCATCGAAGCCGGTGCGGCGTCGACGGTGCTGTGGCAGGCCAGGCAGCGCGCGTCGCTGATGCGGATCGGGCGTGCAAGGTAGAGCTGCTTGCCGGACGGGGTGTCGCGGTCGCCGATCTGTTCGGTGACCTGTTCGCTGTCGCGGAAGCGGTTGACGATGTCGGCTTCCCAGTCGGAGGCGCGGTCGCGCGGGTTGGTGGGGTTGAGCGTGGCTTCCTTGTAGGAGTACTCGGGGTACTTCTTGCGCAGCTCGGTGAAGTACTCGGTGGCCGCAAACGCGGAGACCGACTGTGGCAGGAATTCGTACTTGAGCTGGGTGTCGAGCAGCGGCTTGATCTGCGTGCTGGTGTAGCCACGCACGGCCAGTGCGCCCTGCATCATGATGCGGGCGTTCTGCAGGATTTCCTCGCGTGCGTTGCGCTGCAGGAGCTCGTGCGAGATGTAGCCCGCCACACCCAGACCGGCAAGGAACACCAGGCTGAGGATGAGATTGAACTTGATGATCAGTTTCATGGTTGGGAAGCCTCTTTGTTAGCTGCACCGCTCGGGCGCTTGTTGTTGCCTTGATTCTTCTCGGGGTAGAGCGGGCGGGCCCACTCGGGGTGACGATTCAGGTTGGCTTCGATGGCGGAGCGAAAAGCCGGGTCGGCGAGTCGCGATTCATAGCGTTTGACGAAGTTGGTGCGCCAGCTGACCGGGCCGTTGAGCCAGTCGGCGACGTCGTCGTAGCGCACTTCGCCGAGCAGGCGTGGCACCGGGCGGGCGTCGGCATAGCGTGCGGCCAGAGAGGGCAGGCGGTCACGGAAACCGCGCGGCATGGCTTCGACGAATGCGGCATCGGGTCGCGGCTGCACGGCTGCCTGCTTGCTGCCGCGCTGGGCGAGAAACTGGCCGGACTTGACCTGGAACTTGCCGCCGCGCGTGGCATTGAAGGTCACCTCGCCGTTTTCGACGAACAGTTCGATGTCGCTGTCGGTGCTGCGCAGGATCAGCGTGGCCTTGCCGCTGATGCCGCCCTGGGGGGTAGAGAAGGCCCAGGGTTCGCTTTTTTCGGCAGCCTGCAGCTTGAGCCAGCCGCTGCGCAGCATCAGGCGCAGAGCGCCGTTGCCTACCATCAGGCGGGAATTGCTGCCGGCCGAGAACAACGTGCCGTCAGCCTGTTCGATGATGGCGCTGCCGGTGTCCGGCGTGTCGAGGATGTCTTCCCCATTCAAGGGCAGCCCCTTGGGGGCAACGAAGACCTGGTCGCCGCGCAGCAGGCGGACCTGGCCTTCGGTGAAGGTCAATCGTCCTGCCGATTGCGCCTGGGCGAGCAGGGGGAGGCAAAGCAGAAGGGCCAGGCTGGCAAGGCGTGACATGAAATCCCTGTTGAGTTGAATTGGCCGGCGGCTGGTGCCGCTCTGGGGGTGGAAGCGGCTGATCCTAGGTCGGGCGCCCCCGGCTGTCAAACCAAGGTAGGCCAAGGCGAAGCTTACCTTTCAGACATTCTCGGCGGCGTGAAAGATTTCCGCATTGGCCGGATGGGCAGGCTGGCCGGCGTTGCGCTGGCGGATGAACTCCTGGCAGTCGGCCGCTTCGAGCGGCGGACTGAACAGGTAACCCTGCAGTTCGGTGCAGCCGAGCTGTTGCAGTAGCTGTGATTGCGATTCGGTTTCGACGTACTCGGCGACAACACGTACGCCCATGTTCTGGCATAGCTGGGAGACCTGCGAAATGATGTCGCGGCAGGAGGCGTTCTGCTCGACTTCGCGTGTCAGCGACCCATCGAGCTTGATGGCGCTGATGCGGAAACGGCGCATGTAGAGCAGTGAGCTGTAGCCCATGCCGAAGTCGTCCATGGCGAGGTGGACGCCCATTTCGTTGAGGGCGGCGATGCTGGCATTCGACTGCGGGTCGTTGCCGACGTTGCGGTTCTCGGTGATTTCCAGCTCCAGCTCGGCGGGCGGGATGCCGGAATCGCGCAGGCTTTGCTGCACATGTTGCAGCAAGGCCGGGTCAGCCAGCTGCAGTGGCGAGAGATTGACGGCCATCGATACGCCTTCGATGCCGGCGGCTTTCCATGCAGCCAACTGCTGGCATGCCGTGGCCAGCGTCCAGCGTCCCAGCTCGCCGACGCCACCGGCATCTTCGGCAATGCCGATGAGCACGTTGGGCGGGATGCTGCCGTAGTTGTTGTGGCGCCAGCGCAGCAGGGCTTCGACGCCGGTTACGCGTCCTGCGCGGTCCAACTTGGGCTGGTAACGAGGCGCACGCGTTCGGTGTCGATGTCGCGGTCGATGTCGGCCAGCAGCTGGCGGGCGAGGCGGCCGATGGCGTCCTGGCGGTTGACGATGCGTTGGCGGTAACTGCCCAGCGTGTCTTCGAGCGAGGCGATGAGCTGGCGCAGGCTGGCATTGCTGGCGGCGCGCTGACGCGCTTCGGCGAGGCGCACGAAGGGCAGGTAGAGCAGCACGCTGAGGGAGAGGTTGAGCGCCTGCAGTGCAAGGCCCGTCCACGAGCCAGTGGCCAGCCAGGCATTGATGCCCAGCGGCGTCATCCACGGCACGGGTTGCGTGCTCAGGGGCACCCAGCCGGCGCTGAGCACGAAGTAGGAGATCAGCGTGAGCAGCAGCGGGATGCACAGGAAGGGGATCAGGAAGACCGGGTTGAGCACCACGGGCAGGCCGAACAGCAGGACTTCGTTGATATTGAAGAGGGCGGGTAGCAGGGCCAGCTTGCCGACGTTGCGCATGTTGCTGCTGCGGGCGCTGCCGAGGAACAGGGCGATCAACAGGCCGGTGGTGGCGCCGGCGCCGCCCAGTGCGACGCAGGTATCGAAGAAGGGCTTGGTGACGACTTCGTAGGGGGCGTTACCCAGCAACAGGGCTTGGGCGTTGGCGTCGGTGGCGGCCTGGAACCAGGTCTGCTCGACGAAGGTGAGAATGTTGGTGCCGTGCATGCCGAAGAACCACAGGATCTGGCTCAGCACGCAATACAGCATGGCACGCAGGAGATCGTTCTCGATGCTGCCGAAGAGATTGAAGAGGGCGGCGTCGAACAGGCTGTCGGCGGTGCCGCTGAAATGCGTCAGCAGCTCGTGCAATACGAGGAACACGCTGACGGTGACGAAGGCCGGGAGGATGGCCCGCAGGGTGTCGGGCAACTGGGGGTCGGCGTCGCTGAGCCAGGCAATCTGCAGGCGTCGTCGTCGCCGCAGGAAGAGGAACAGCTCGGTGGCGGCGATGGCCGAGAAGACGGCGAGGAAGGTGCCGCGCGCGCCCGTCTGTTCCGGCCCGAGCAGGCCGTTGCCGGGCATGACGATCAGCATGTAGCAGACCAGTGCGACCAGCACGGTGGTGATGGGGTTGTTCTCGCCGTATTCGTCGCGCTGCGGGATGAGGCCGTTGAGCGTATGGCTGATGCTGGCGACGAGGCACACCGAGACGAAGCCGAAGCTGGCGCGGCTGACCAGCTCGATGTGGTCGCGCCAGGTTTCGCCCAGCAGGGTTTCCATGAAGTCGCGCCAGGGCTGGAACGGCAGCTCGCTGGCAATCAGCGAGAGCACGCCCATCATCACGACAGGAAGAAGGAGGAGGAAACCCTTGCGGATCGCGACGAACCAGCGATGGTCGGCCAGGGCGAGGGCAAGTCTTGACGAGGCGGGGCGCGAAAAACTGTCGGGCGAAAGTTTGCCAACCAGTCTCTGTCGAAGGCTTTGTCTCATTGCCGCGCGAGTAGTGCCCCTGTTGGTGGTGCCCGCAACGTCACTGCCTGCAGTGCTGTGGGCGCCTTGATTGTCTGCCCGCAACCATCGCACAGCTCGCGTGCTCAGGCAAGCGCGGCCGCATGTTGCGCTGCGCTATGTTTCATGCGCGCAACACTTGTCAGCGCAGTGCTGCAGCTGGTCTGCGCGCGGCGGGTGTTTGACTGCCTTGCAGGTATTTGTCACCCGTTGCCGAATACGTGCTGCCAGGCCTTCCGCACGGCGTCGCGTTCGGGGTCAAGGCGGTCGTCGAAGATGCGGCTCTTCTGTTCGTTGAGGCGCAGTGCATGCTGTTCGTGGCGCAGCGTGCGATAGGCATCAGCCGCTGCCGTGGCAAGTTCAGCGGGCAACAGGCCGCAATCGGCCGCGCGACCGAGCAGGGCGATGTTGCCGGCGTTGTCGGCCAGCGTGGGCCAGCGGTGCGTGTGGGCCAGCACGAGGTACTGCACCATGAACTCGACGTCGATGAGGCCGCCTTCGTCGTGCTTGAGCTCGAAGCCTTCGCCCTTGTTGGCGTGCTGGGCGCGCATCTTCTCGCGCATCGCCAGCACTTCGTCACGCAGCTTGGTGACGTCGCGTGGCTGGCTCAGCAAGTCGCGGCGGAACTGCTCGAAGCGCTCGCCGAGCGCGGCGTCGCCGGCGCAGAAGCGTGCCCGCGTGAGGGCCTGGTGTTCCCAGATCCAGGCGGATTCGCGCTGGTACTGCGTGAAGGCTTCGAAGGAGCTGACCAGCAGGCCGGCGTCGCCATTGGGGCGCAGGCGCAGGTCGGTTTCGAACAGCAGGCCGGCGCTGGTGCGGCTCGACAGCCAGGTGCTGATGCGCTGGGTGAGTCGCGCGTAGAGCAGCTGAGCGTCGGTGTCGGGATCGTCGTGCAGGAAGACGATGTCGAGGTCGGAGGCGTAGCCCAGCTCCTTGCCGCCCAGCTTGCCGTAGGCGATGACGGCGAAGCGCGGTTCGTCGCGATGGCGCTTGGGCATCTTGTTCCAGCATTGCCTGAGGGTTTCGCCGAGCACGATGTCGGCCAGCTCGGTGAGGCGGTCTGACAAGGCTTCGACGCTCAGCGCGCCAGCGAGGTCATGGCCTAGCAGGCGGAAGACGCGCGCGTGGTGGGCTTCGCGCATCACGTCCATCTGGCGTTCGGTATCGTCGCCGAGAGCATCGAGCGATTGCGCCAGTTCGCTGCGGAAGCGCTGCGCTTCGATGGCCGGCTCCAGCTTGTGCGCGGCCAGCAACTCGTCGAGCAGCAGCGGGTGCTGGGTGAGGTAGCGGGCGCCCCAGCTGGCGCTGGAGACCAGCTCGACGACGCGGGTCAGGGTGACCGGGTACTGCTGCAGCAGCGCGAGGTAGGCGGCGCGCCGGCAGATCGCTTCGAGCAGATCGATCATGCGCGACAGCGTTTCATCGGGATTGGGGCGCTCGCCGCACAGCGCCAGCACGCGCGGCATCAGGGCGTCGAGGCGCTGGCGCGTCTCGTCGGTCATGGCCCGGTAGCGCGGCCCTTCGCGGAAGCTGCGCAGGCGCTCGGCCATCGTGGCGGCATCGCGGAAGCCCAGTCCTTCGAGGCTCTGGCGTGCTTCGTCGTTGCCGGCTGGTGCTGCCCAGGTTTCGTCGAGCGCGTGTTCGCCGGCCGCCGGGTCGCTGAACACGCCGGCGAAGTGGCGGCTGACGATGGCACGGTGGGCGTCCAGCGCAGCCATCATGGCGTCGGTGCTGTCGTAACCCATCGACTGCGCGACACGCAAGCGGTCGTCCGGAGATGCCGGCAACAGATGGGTCTGCGCATCGTCGAGGTACTGGATGCGGTGTTCCAGCCGGCGCAGGAAATCATAGGCGGCGGTCAGCTCGGCCACCGTGTCATCGGGCAACAGGCCGCGCCGTGCGAGCAGGTCGAGCACGCGCAGCGTGGGTTTCTCGCGCAGCTCGGCATCGCGGCCGCCGCGGATCAGCTGGAAGGCCTGGGCGATGAATTCGATCTCGCGGATGCCGCCCGGGCCGAGCTTGATGTTGTCGGCCATCTCGCGGCGCGCCACCTCGCGGCGGATCTGTGCGTGCAGGGCGCGCATGGCGTTGATGGCGCCGAAGTCGAGGTACTTGCGGAATACGAAGGGTCGCGCAATGGACTCCAGTTCGTCGTGGCAGGTGCCGGTCAGCGGGCGTGCCTTGATCCAGGCGTAGCGTTCCCACTCGCGGCCCTGGCGGATGAAGTACTGCTCCAGCATCTCGAAATTGGCGACCAGCGGGCCAGAGTCGCCGTTGGGCCGCAGGCGCATGTCGACGCGGAAGACGAAGCCCTCGCCGGTCACTTCCGCGATGGCGCCGATCAGCGTGCGCCCAAGGCGCGTGAAGAACTCGAAATTGCTGACCGGCTGGCGACCATCGGTATTCCCGTCTTCGGGGAAGACGAAGATCAGATCGATGTCGGACGACACGTTGAGCTCGCGCCCGCCCAGCTTGCCCATGCCGATGACGATCAGCGCCTGTTCCACCCCGACCGCATTGCGCGGCGTGCCGTGACGCTCGCCGAGGGCATCCCGGGTGACCCGCAAGGCTGTCTCAATGGCGACTTCGGCCAGCAGGCTCATCGCCCCCGTCACCTCGTACAGCGGGGCGAAGCCGCCGAGGTCACGCGCCATTGCGTGGGCATAGACCCAGGCGCGCAGCCGGCGCAGCTGTGCGCCCAGGTTGGCTTCGGTCAGTGGCTCGCTGGCGAGGAAGGCTTCGAGGTCGTCGCGCTCCAGCGGGCGGTCGAGCACCGGGCCGAGGGCTGTGGCGAGCCAGTTGCGGGCGCGTAGCTGGTTCTGGAAGTAGCGGCTGTGGCGGGCAGCGGCGTCGAGCAGGCGGTCGGCTTCGATCATGGTGTGTGGCAGGCAATGACGCAAATGTATGAGGCAGGCGTGCGTAAATTCCGTTCCGGGCCTGCGCAATGTCCGCGCAATGCGGCGCAGGGCGGAGCTGGCGGGGTAGAATTGCTTGTCATCCGGCTGCGCCTCGTGCAGCGCGTTTTTCCCGCGCGCTTCTCCGGCTAGCCAGAGCAGTCTGAACCATTCTGACGGATCCGGCGCTTCTGCGCCTGCACTCGCAATCCCTGACGGCCATGTCCGACACCGATCCGCGCTCCGCACCCGAGTCCCTGCCCGCCACGCCACCGCGCCGGCTGTGGCCTGCGCTCGTCTGGCGTCTGCGCTGGCTGGCGCACTGGCTGCGGCTGACCCTGCACCTGCCGCGCGTGGCCGGCCAGATCTTCGTGTGGTGCTGGATCGTGCTGGCCGTGCTGTTCCTCGGTGTGCGCCATCTGGTGCTGCCGCAGGTGGCGAACCAGCGCGAGCGCATCGAGGCCGAGCTGTCGCAGGCGCTGGGCGTCAAGCTGGCCATCCAGGGCATCGAAGCAGACTGGCCCGGTCTGCGCCCCGTGCTGCAGCTGCGCGGCGTGCAGGTGCTCGACGAAGCCGGGCAAGCGGCGCTGTCCTTGCCCGAAGTGGACGCCAGCGTGGCCTGGAGCTCCTTGCTCAACTGGCGCCTGGAGCTGGCGTCGCTGCATCTGCTCAGGCCCGAGCTGGCCGCCCGGCGAGAAGCCGACGGGCGCATCGTCGTGGCCGGTGTCGCCATGCAGGGCGGAGGCGATGGCAGCATGGCCGACCGGCTTCTGCACCAACACGAAATCGTCATCAGCGATGCGCGCCTGAGCTGGCTGGACCAGCAGCGTGGCGCGCCCGAACTGCAGCTCGAAAAAGTCTTCCTGACCGTGCAGAACCATGGCGACGTACATCGTCTGGCCGTGCGTGCGCAGCCGGTGGGCCAGTTGTCCGGCCCGCTGGATCTGCGTGCCGACCTGCGCGGCGACAGCTTGCAGACGCTCGACCAATGGCGCGGTGCCCTGTTCCTCGAACTGCGCGAGACCGACCTCGCCGTGTGGCGAGCCTGGGTCGACTACCCGGTGCCGGTCAAGCGCGGCAAGGGCAGCCTGCGTGCCTGGCTCAATTTCGAAGGGCCACGCATCGCGGCGCTGACCACCGACCTGGCGCTGGCCGATGTCGAGACGCGGCTGGCGGAAGACCTGCCGCAGCTCTCGCTCAAGATGCTGACGGGCCGCCTGCGTGTGTCGCTGAATGGCGAGGACTACGCTTTCTCGGCCGAGCGGCTGCGCCTGCGCACACAAGAGGGCCTGGAGGTGTTGCCGACCCAGCTGTCCCTGCGCCACAACGGCAAGACCGACAGCCGCCCCGCAGGCGGTTCGTTGGCGGGCGAGAAGCTCGACATGCGCGTGCTGTCGCAACTGGCGGCCTACCTGCCGCTGCCCGTGGCAGTGCGCAAGCGGCTGGAGGCGATGGACCCGAACGGCATGGTGTCGCGCGTGCAGGCCACCTGGCAGGACCCGATCGATGGCCAGGCCGGCATGCCGCCGAAGTTCGACCTCGATGCCAATGTCAGCAATCTCGCCTTCCTCAGCGCGGATGGTTTGCCCGGCATGTCCGGCTTCTCGGGGCGCGTGACGGGCAACGAGAAGCGTGGCGAGTTCAACCTCACGATGCGTGACGGCACGCTGGCCTTGCCGGGCATCATGCATGCCGAGCAACTCGAGGTAGTACAGGGCACGGCGACGGGGCAGTGGGAGCGCGCGTCAGACGGCGAATTGAGCGTACGCGTGTCGAAACTGCTGCTCGACAACGCCGATCTGAAGGGCGGCGATTTCTCGGCCACCTGGCGCGGCCAGCCCGGCACTGCCGGTGTGCTGGACATGACGGGGCGTGCCCGTTCGGCGGATCCGCGCGCGGTGTGGCGCTACATGCCCGAAGTGGTGTCGCAGGATGCGGTCGAACTGGTTGAAAGCCTCGCTGGTGGCGGGGCGTGCTGAAGACCTGCGCGTGCGTCTCAACGGTGACCTCGCGCACTTTCCCTTCAATGGCACGGGTGCGGCGGCCAAGGGGGTGTTCCGTGTCGAAGGGCGCATCAAGGACGCCACGCTGGCGTTCGCCCCCGAGTGGCCCGCCTTGCAAAGCCTGCAGGGCAGCCTGCTGTTCGAACGCGCCGGCATGCTGATCAAGGCCAGCAGCGGCCAGTACGCCAAGGTGCGCCTGCACGACGTGCAGGCCAGCATTGCCGACTTCGACAAAGTGCGCACGGTGCCGCTGGACGTCGTGGGCGTTGCCGAGGGGCCGGGCGAGCAGATGCTCGAATACCTGCGTGCAACGCCGGTTGCGAAGCATCTGGGCAGCTTCATCCAGAACCTGCGCGTGGGCGGCGACGCCCGTCTCGACCTCAAGCTCGCCATTCCGTTGATGGATGCCAACAACACGCATGTGCAGGGCAGCGTGCAGCTGGACGACAACAGCGTGAAGCTGGCCAACGCCCTGCCGCCCATGCAGCACGTCAAGGGGCATGTCGGTTTCGACGAGAAGGGTGTGACGCCGACGCGAGCCAGTGGCGAATTCCTCGGTGGCCACTTCAGCATGACGGGCAAGGGCATGCCGGACGGCACGGCGCTGTTCGACGCCAGTGGCGTGTTCCCCGCCCAGGGGCTGCGCGAGATCGTGAGCACACCGCTGTGGAATCACCTTGCCGGTGAAACCACGGTGGGGGCGCGCATCAGCGTCAATCGCGAGCGTGCCGAGGTGGTCGTCACGAGTGACCTGATCGGCATTACTTCGCGCCTGCCGCAACCGCTGTACAAGGCCGTCAATACGCGCTGGCCGCTGAGCTTCACGTGGAGCACCTTCGATGAGCCGGGCGTGCGTACCACGCCGGTGCCGGCTATCGAGGACTGGCAGCTGTCGCTCGAAGGCCTTGGCGGTGCGCACTGGCAGGATCGCTGCGTGGGTGAGCGCTGCGACTTCCTGCGCGGGGCGGCCGCCATTCATGACGAGTTGTCGCTACCGACGCGTGGCATGCGCGTCTCGGGGCGCTTTGCGCGCCTTGAGCTGGATGCCTGGCGGCCCGTGCTGACCAGCGTGCTCAACGAAGCGACGCGGGACGCCGGGGCAAATGCGAAGTCCGGCAGCCTGCTGGCCGGCGCGGTATTGCAGGCCGATGAAGTCATCGCCGGTGGCCAGCGTTTCACCCAGGTGCTGGGCCGCGCCGTGCAGCAGGACGGGCGCTGGGTCATGCGCCTGCAGGGGCCGGACATTGCGGGCGACCTGACCTGGCTCAGCGAAGGCAAGGGGCGTTTGCAGGCGCAGTTGTCGATGTTGCGCCTCAAGGCGGCGACAGAGAAGAAGGCGGCGGGCAGCGAGTCTGCACCGGTTGCCGAGGCGGCACAGGATGATTCCGACCTGCCGGCGCTCGATGTGCACGCGGCGCAGTTCGAGATGAACGACATGAAGCTCGGCGCGCTGACCCTGCAGGCACGCAACGAGGGGACGCTGTGGCGACTGCCCGAGCTGCGCCTCGAAAGCCCGGATGCCGTGATCTCGGGCGAGGGGCTCAGCCGCACTTTGCCCAGTGGCGGCAAGCTGACCGAGATGTTGCTGCGGCTCGAAGCGAGCGACGTCGGCGGCTTCCTCGGGCGCATCGGCTTCCCCGATGCCGTCAAACGTGGCGAGGCCAAACTGTTCGGTCACCTGAGCTGGAACGGACCGGCCACGTCGATCGACTACACGTCGCTCGCCGGCGAGTTGCGACTCGAAGCCGAGAACGGGCAGTTCAACAAGCTGCAGCCGGGCGCCGCGGGGCGTTTGCTGGGGATCCTCAGCCTGCAATCCCTGCCGCGTCGCCTGACGCTCGATTTCCGCGACGTCTTCAGCGACGGCTTTGCCTTTGATTCGATCATTGGCGACATGAAGATCGAGAAGGGCGTCCTGCGTACGAACAATCTCGACTTGCGCGGGCCTGCTGCCAAGGCTTTCATGAAGGGAAGCACCGACCTCGGGCGCGAAGTGCATGACCTGCATGTGATCGTGCAGCCCACGCTGTCGGAGAGCGTGGCCATCGGCCTCGGGGCGGCTTCGCTCAATCCGGTGATCGGCCTAGGTGTCTATCTCGCGCAGAAGGCACTCAGCGATCCCTTCGAAAAACTCTTCAGCTTCGAATACACCGTCACGGGCCCCTGGGCGGACCCCAAGGTCGAGAAGGTCGGCGCACTTCCCGCACCCGCCAAGCCTCCCGCGCCAGCCCAGTGATCACGCCGCAGCACGCGCACAAGGAACCCGCATGAGTACTCGTTTCAAACTCGCTGCCGTCCAGATGATTTCCGGTCCCGATGTGGCGGCCAACCTGCGCGAAGCCGAACGCCTGATTGCCGGCGCGGCCGCGGCCGGCGCCATGGGTGTCGTGCTGCCGGAATACTTCTGCCTGCTGTCGCCCGATGACAAGGCCAAGGTCGGCATCCGCGAAGAAGAGGCGCAAGGCCCGCTGCAGACCTTCCTGGCCGAGACGGCGCGCCGTCACAAGGTGTGGCTGATCGGCGGCACCATTCCGATGGTGTCGGACTCGCCGGGACTGGTGCGCAACGCCAGTCTCGTCTTCGATGACCAAGGGCATCGCGTCGCGCGTTACGACAAGTTGCACCTGTTCAACTTCGACAATGGCCGCGAGTCCTACGACGAGGCGCGCAGCATCGAGGCGGGCGACGACGTGGTGGTATTCGAAGCGCCATGGGGTAACACGGGCCTGTCGATCTGCTACGACCTGCGCTTCCCCGAGCTGTTCCGTCATTTTGGCGCGGTGAACCTCATCGTCGTGCCGGCGGCCTTTACCGCGACGACCGGACGCGCGCACTGGGAGGTGTTGCTGCGTGCCCGGGCCATCGAGAACCAGTGTTACGTGCTGGCCAGCGGGCAGGGCGGAGAGCATCCGCATGGCCGGCGCACCTGGGGCCACAGCATGCTCATCGATCCGTGGGGCGAAATTGTCGCCAGCATGGAGATGGGGGCTGGCTTCATCGTCGGCGAGCTGGACCTGCAGCGCATCACCGAAGTGCGCGACAATCTGCCCGCCCTGCGCCACCGCAAGCTGGTGTGACGCACAGCGCAAACAACAACCCGCCGACAACGCCGAACATGCTGCCGACCTTCAACCCCGCATTGCCCATTCCGTATCCCGTGCCTTCGCCGACCGAGCAGACACTGCCCGAGCGCGAGAGCATCGTGAAGGCCATCGTGCTGCTGTGCCTGCTGGCGGCGTCGCTGATCCTCGCCGAAGTTGCGGCACGCAGCCTGCCGGTGTGGGCCGCCTGGCCGGCGCTGTTCGTGCTGGGTCTGGTCGATGTGGTCGTCTTCACCGGCATGGCCGTGCTGGCACACGAGGCCGAACACCGCGTGCTGTTCCGCAACAGCTTCTGGAACGAGTTCGTCGGCTGCTGGCTGTCGGCTTTCACCCTGATCCCGTTTTACGCCAATCGCCAGTACCACCTCACGCATCACAGCTACACGCACCAGAAGGGCCTCGACCCTGAGACGCGCATGCACGACCGGCCGTTCTGGCAGGCCCTGTTCTTCGGCGCGATCCTCGGCATGTACGACCAGTACCGTCTGGTGTGGGAGAACATCCGCAACGCACGTGACCCCAAACGTGCAAAGCGCGCGCTGTACGACGTCGGCTCGATGTCGGTGGTGTTCGCGTTCTACGCGGTGCTGCTGCCCTGGCTGGGCATCTCGGCCTGGCACACGCTGCTGCCGATCACGCTGGCTTTCCCATTTGCCTTCGCGTTCCGCGCCATGTCCGATCACTGGGGCCTGCCGGCGGTCGAGCCCAAGCACCGTGCGCGCACCGAGATCATGGATGCCTTCGAGCAGACCGATAATGGCGTGGATCGTCGTCAGGCCAACGCCTGGATCATCCTCACCCCCACGTGGCTGGCTTGGCTGTGGAGCAACATCAACTACCACGAGGTGCACCACAAGTACCCCTGGCTGTCGCACCGCTACCTGCCCATCATCTACCACGCCACGGCCGAGCAGTACCCGTACCGCGTCGTGCATGGTTACTGGCGCTCGCTGTGGAATCTGCGGAAGATGCCTTACTACTGCGACTGACGCAGGGCAGCTGATGCGTAGGTTGGGCTGAGCAAGGCGAAGCCCAACTGGGTGGACGTTGATGTTGGGCTTCACTGCGTTTAGCCCAACCTACGTTCCGGTTCGGTGATTTTGTAGGGTGGATAAGCGTCAGCGCATCCACGCGTTCGGATTTCGGCAAGGTGAATGCGCTGGCGCCTATTCACCCTGCGCGCACCCTACGGCTCTTCAGTCCTTGCCTGAACCCACCAGCGCGCGCCCAAGGCGATCACGGATCGCATCCCACGCGCTGTCGCTCGGGATCTCTTCCAGCAGGATTTCCGCCGCACCACTCGCATCAAGCGCGCGCAGGTTGGCGTAAAGGTCGTGCGCGTATTGCGCCGGCTGATGGCTGGCGTGGATCCAGCTGCCGCTGTGGCCGGCATTGACGGGTTGTGACCAGGACAGCACGGCGGCGCGAGTGTCGATGGTGGATAGCGCATCGCTGCTGACGGCACGCATCGGTGTGCGCGGTGCGTAGTGCGCGGCGAGTGCGCCCGAGACACGTGGTGCGTTCTCGGCGGTTTGTGGCAGACGCGGGCGGCGGCCGATGATGGCGGCAATGGCGTCGGCGCCGATCATGCCGGGCCGCAGGATCACGGGCTCACCGCGCGACAGGTCGAGAATGGTGGACTCGATACCCACATCGCATGCGCCGCCATCGAGGATCATGGCGACTGATTCGCCGAGCTCGTCGAACACGTGTTGCGCGGTCGTCGGGCTGATGCGGCCGAAGCGGTTGGCCGAGGGCGCGGCGATGCCGCCACCGAAAGCACGCAGCAGGGCCAGCGCAACGGGGTGGTCGGGCACGCGCAGGCCGACCGTGTCCTGCCCGCCGGTGACGACGTCGGGTACGTCGTCTTCCTTCTTGAGGATCAGGGTCAGCGGGCCGGGCCAGAAGGCGCGAGCGAGGGCAATGGCTTCCTTGGGAATCTCACGCGCCCAGTCGACCAGCTGGTCGGCATCGGCGAGGTGCACGATCAGCGGGTGGTCGGCAGGGCGGCCCTTGGCGGCGAAGATCTTTGCGGTGGCGACCGGGTTGCTGGCGTCCGCACCCAGGCCGTAGACCGTCTCGGTCGGCAGTGCGACGAGCTCACCTGCACGCAGCAGGGCAGCAGCGCGCTGCAGGGTTTCGTTGTGGGCGGCGACGATCACTTGAGCTGTTCGGCGAAGAATTGCAGCACGCGCTTCTTCGCATCCTCGCGCGCTTCGGGATCGGGGCCGGTATGCACACCCTGACCGGGATTGACGCCGTTGGGAACGTCCTTGCGCAAGCGCAGCTTGCTCAGGCCCGGGTTGTCGAAGTCGTGATACGCACCGGGATAGGTGTGGATCTGCATCGTGGCGCCGAGTGCGCGTGCGGTGTTGGTGAGCGCGACGCAGGGCGCAGCGGGCGTCCAGTCGTCGGCCTCGCCGATGAGGATCATCAGCGGGGCATAGGGCTTGAAGCTGTCGGCCTTCTTGTTGCGGTTCGTGCAGCCCGGGTAGAAGGACACGGCAGCCGTGAAGCCCTTGTCGATGGCCTTGGGCTGGCGACGGATCGCATCCAGCGTGACCCCTGCGCCATGCGACCAGCCCAGCAGCGCGACGCGCTTCGCATCGACGCCATCCTGCTGGCGCAGCCAGGCGAGCGCGGCATAGGTGTCGCCGACGCGGTCGCTTTCCTTGATCGTGCGGTCCGTGTGTTTCTGCGTGCAGATTTCATCGAGGCCGCGCGCGCTGAAGCTGTCGAGCATCAAGGCCACATAGCCATTGGCGGCGAGGTACTCGCCCCACATCTGGTGGCGGGCGTTGAGCTTGCCGTCCTTGGCGTAGGCGCCACCACAGCCGTGAATCATCACGACGGCAGGATGCGGTCCCGGTGTGGCGGGCTTGAAGAGCTGGGCGCGCAGCTCGGAGGGCGAGGAGGACAGGCCGGCCGGTGGAATGCTGACCGGGATGTAGAGACCGGCCTCTGCCGCCAGCACTTGGCCTGCGAACAGGCTGACGAGCAGCAGGCAGAGCGCACGCATGGTTATTCGTCCTTGATGCCGATGGCAGCGCGTGCAGCCATCGCTACAGCGTGTGCCTTCACGGGGTCGGCATCGACGACGGTGAAGTGGCCCATCTTGCGGCCGGGGCGGGCGTGGTGCTTGCCGTAGAGGTGCAGCTTGAGATTGGGCACGTTCAGCAGCTTGCTCCAGTCCGGCTCGCGGTAGGCACCGTGGCTGTCAGGGCCGGGTTGCGAGGCGTCGTACCAGATGTCGCCGAGCAGGTTCACCATCACCGCCGCGGAGTGCGCGCGCGCATCGCCGAGTGGCAGGCCGCACAGGGCGCGCACCTGTTGTTCGTACTGGCTGGTGACGCAGGCGTCGACGGTGGCGTGGCCGCTGTTGTGCGGGCGCGGCGCCATTTCGTTCACATACAGCGCGCCATGCGAGACGAAGAACTCGACCGCTAGCGTGCCGATATAGCCGAGGCGTTCGGCGATGTGTTCGGCGAGTTCCTGTGCGCTGTCCTGCTGGCAGGTGCCGCTGCGCGCGGGCAGGATGGAGACGTCGAGAATGCCGCCGGCATGTGCGTTCTCGGCCACCGGGAAGCACTTTGTCTTGCCATGCTCGTCGCGTGCCAGTACGACCGATACTTCGTAGTCGAGCTTGAGCATCTGCTCCAGCACGCAGGGTTCGTGGTGGAAGGCCTGGAAGGCGGCGATAGCCTCTTCGCGGCTCTTCACGCGTGCCTGACCCTTGCCGTCGTAACCGAAGCGCGCCACCTTGAGGATGCCGGGGTAGAGCTCGTCGGGCGTGTCGCGCAGGTCGGCTTCGCTGTTGATGCTGGCGAAGGCGGCGTGCGGCAGGCCGTTGTTGCGCAGGAACATCTTCTCCGCGACACGGTTCTGACAGATGCCGACCGCATCGGCCGAGGGGCGCACGGGCAGGAACTTGGCGAGATACTCCAGCGTGGTTGCCGGCACGTTCTCGAATTCCGTGGTGATCGCGGCGCAGTTTTGCGCGAGCTGGTCGAGTGCCGCGAAGTCGCCGTAGTCGGCGCACAGATGGCGGTCGGCAGCTTGCCCAGCCGGGCTGTTCTTGTCCGGATCAAGCACCCAGACCTTGTAGCCCATCTCGTGAGCGGCCAGAACGAAAAAGCGGCCAAGCTGGCCGCCACCGAGCATGCCCAAGGTTGCGGGCGGGAGGATCTGACTCATTTACTGCGGGTCATCCAGTTTCATGTCGAGCACGGTCTGCGTCTGGCGGGCGCGGAAGGCATCGAGCATCAGCGCGATGCGCTTGTCTTCGTTGGCAAGCATGGCAACCGCGAACAGGCCGGCGTTGGCGGCGCCGGCTTCACCGATGGCAAAGGTGGCGACGGGAATGCCTTTGGGCATCTGCACGATGGAGTGCAGCGAGTTGACGCCCGACAACGCCTTGCTCTGCACCGGCACGCCCAGCACGGGCACCGTGGTCTTGGCGGCCAGCATGCCCGGCAGGTGGGCAGCACCGCCAGCACCGGCGATGATGGCCTTGAGGCCACGATCACGCGCGGTCTCGGCGTATTCGAACATCAGGTCGGGCGTGCGGTGGGCGGAGACGACGCGCGCTTCGAACGCGACACCGAAATCCTTGAGCACCTTGGCAGCGGCCTGCATGGTGGGCCAGTCCGAGCTGGAGCCCATGACGATGCCAATGACGGGATTCTGTTCAGCCATATCAGTCTCAGTTCTTCTTTGCCGCGACGCGCTTGGCAGATTCCAGCGTATTGCCGAGCAGCATGGTGATGGTCATGGGGCCGACGCCGCCGGGCACCGGGGTGATGAGGGAGGCGACTTCGCGTGCAGAGTCGAAATCGACGTCGCCACAGAGCTTGCCGTCAGGCAGACGATTGATGCCCACGTCGATGACGACGGCGCCGGGTTTGACCATGTCGCCGGTGAGGAACTTGGGCTTGCCGACGGCGGCTACAACGATGTCGGCGCGCTTGGTGTGGAAGGCGAGGTCCTTCGTTTGCGAGTGGCACACGGTGACCGTCGCGCCTTGCGACAACAGCATCACGGCCATGGGCTTGCCGACGATGTTGCTGCGGCCGATGACCACGGCCTCAGCGCCCTTGATCTGCACGTTCTCGGATTCCAGCATCTTCATCACGCCCCAGGGCGTGCAGGGGTAGAAGCTCTTGCGACCCTGCAGCAGCAGGCCGAAGTTCTCGGCGTGGAAACCGTCAACGTCCTTCTCGGCCGAGATGGCTTCGAGCACCTTGTCTTCGTCGATCTGCTTGGGCAACGGCAGTTGCACGAGGATGCCGTGCACCGACGCGTCGGCATTCAGCTCGGCAATCTTGGCCAGCACTTCGGCCTCGGTAGCGTCTGCCGGGTACTCGAATTTCAGCGACTTGATGCCGGCCTTTTCGCAGGCGGCCACCTTGTTGCGCACATAGACGGCCGATGCCGGGTTGTCGCCGATCAGCATGACGACCAGGCAGGGCGTGACGCCTGCGGCGGCAAGGGTTTGCGCCTCGCTGGCGAAGTTCTCGCGGAGCCTGGCGGAGAGGGCGTTGCCGTCGATGTTGCGTGCGATCATGGCGTTTTGTGCGGCGGATCGGCCGATTTGGAAAAACCGCACACTATACCCGCGCTGGTTGCGCAGTAAAAGCCAGCCCGTCACGGCCCGCCAGAGGCCCTTCCGTAGCGCCTGGCATACCCCGGTCACCCCTTCAGTTCCGCTCCGCCAATGCCGTAAAGCTCTCCTGACCCCCTATCTCCGGCTTCGGCGCCTGTTACGGGCCGGGAGCCACAAACAGTTCCACGGAGCAGACATGTTCAAGCAATCCAGCATGGCAAAGCGCGTCGCCATCGGTTTCACCTTCATGCTCGTCCTGATGCTCGCGGTGGGCGCCACCGGGCTGATCGGGTTGAACCGTCAGTATTCCGAGGTCAAGCAGTTGCTGGCGCGCGATCTCGATCTGCACCTCACCATGCTGGAGGCGCAGCTGCGCGTCTCCAAGATGCGCCGCGACGAGAAAGACGTGTTCCTGTCGGTGGGCGTGCCCGACAAGCTCAAGGAATACCGTGGCAAATGGGGCAAGTCCTACGACGGCGTGACCGAGATCGTCGCCACCATCCGCGAGAAGGCCAGCCCGGAGGAGCGCAACCAGCTTGGCAGCATCGATGGCGAGCTGAAGGGCTACTACGACGGTATGGATGCGCTTTATCGCAAGATTGGTGCGGGCGGCGTACCAACTGCGCATGACGCGAACGACGCCTTCGAGCCCGAGAAGAAACTCATGCAGCAAGCTCTGCGCTCGCTGTCCGAGCTATCGAAAGCGGCTGAAGCCCGCGTCAAGTCCATTGATGAACAGCTCGCCAGCATCCGCAACCAGGCATCGGGTTGGGCCATCACGCTGATGGTTATTGGCCTCGCGCTGGGTGCCGCGGCGGCCTGGAGCATCATCAACGGCATCCGCGGCCCGCTGAGCATGATGCAGAAGGCCATCCTGGATATCTCCAGCAGTGGCCACATCAGCAAGCGCATGCCGGTGGAGGCGAGCGATGAGGTCGGCGAGACCTCGCGTGCCGTCAACCGCCTGCTGGAAGGCATGACCGAAGTCATCGGCACGGCCACCACCAATTCGGCCGAGCTGTTGCGCACGGCCAGCGAACTCAAGCGCGCAGCCGACCAGATCGCCCGTGCCTCCGCCACGCAATCCGATTCCGCCGCCTCTTCGGCCGCCGCCGTGCAGGAGATGACGCACAGCGTCGAACAGATCTCCGACAGCGCACGCACCCTGCAGCAGGAGACTGCGAACGCATCGACCACGGCGGGCGAGGGCGCAGAGACCGCACGCAAGGCTGCCGGCGAAATCCAGCAGGTGGCGGATGCCATCCGCAGTTCGGCCGAAGTCATCCGCGTCCTCGACCAACGCTCTGGCGAGATCGGCGAGATCGTCATGGTCATCAAGGAAATCGCCGATCAGACCAACCTGCTGGCGCTCAATGCCGCCATCGAAGCTGCACGTGCCGGCGAACAGGGCCGCGGCTTCGCCGTGGTGGCCGACGAGGTGCGCAAGCTTGCCGAACGCACCACGCTGGCGACAGCGCAGATCAACGACAAGATCGAAGCCGTGCAGCGCGACACCGGTACGGCGGTGCAAGGCATGGCCTCCGCCTCTGCCATGGTCGAGCGTGGCGTGGCCTGTACGCAGGATGTTTCGGCCGTCCTCACCCACATCGACCAGCTTGCACGCAACACCGCACAACACATTGCGGACATTTCCGAAGCCATGTCGGAGCAGAGCCGTGCCAGCCAGGCGATTGCCTCGCACATCCAGCGCATCGCCGAGGTGAGCCAGGACAACCACGATGCCGCCTCCACCACGCAGCAGTTCTCCAGCTCGCTGGTGGGCGTGGCCGAGCGTCTCGACGGCACCATCAAACGCTTCCGCGTCTGAGGGCGCCGCTCATGACCACTGCCGAGACGCAATCCGACACGCTTGCCTCCCCTGGCCTCAATGCCTTCATGGAGCGGCTGGACGCTGCTTTGCGCTTGCACGAGCGTCAGCGCACCGGCTTTGCCCTGTTGTTGATTTCACCGCCTGCGGGTGATGCCGAAGCCACGCTTGCAGCCATCCGCGGCAGCGTGCGCCACAGCGACATGGTCGCCACCCTGCACGCACAGCAGTTCGGCGTCTTGCTGAGTGTCGGCAATGAAGACGGCGCCCACCGCGTAGCCGGCAAGATCGTCGAATCACTCTCGGCAGCCCTGGCGCTCGGCGCGGCGCATACAGCTGACATCGCTATCGGCATTGCCATCGCGCCCCAGCATGGCCAAAGCCGCGAACACCTCATGCGCGCGGCCGATGCCGCGCTCTACCAGGCAAGGCGCAACCGTCGCGGCATAGTCGTCGCCGTCGCGCAGGAGCAGGCAGTGCCTGCCGTTGAGACGACCGTCGATCTCGGCCAGCACATCGGCAAGGCCTTCTCCGAAGGTCAATTCGTCCTGCGCTTCCAGCCAGTCGTGGATCTCGCCACATCATCCCTGCATGCGGCCGAAGCCCTGCTGCGCTGGCAGCATCCCGTGCTCGGCCTGTTGCCACCGGGCGAGTTCCTGCACCTCATCGAACGTGACGGCCAGGCCGACGCCATTGCCCTGCAGCTCATCGAATCCGCCATCCTGCAACTACGCAGCTGGCGCGACGCCGGCCGCCTCGTGCCGGTCTCGGTCAACCTCAACGTCCAGACCCTGGCGCTAGACAAACTCGAACACGCCATCGTCGACCGCCTGCACGCTCTGAGCCTGCCGCCTGAAAGCTTTACCGTAGAGATCCGCGACGATCACCTTGCCGACCTACCGCCAGCCGCCACGCGCAACCTCTTCGCATTGGCCGCAGCGGGTGTGCGCATCTGCCTCGATGATTTCGGCAATGGCACCGCTTCGCTCACAGCTTTGCGCGATCTGCCGTCTCACGAAATCAAGATCACCGCTCGCTTCGCCAGCGCTGTTGCGCACAGCGAAGCCGATGCCGCCATCACGGCCTCACTGATCCAGCTCGGACAGAAGCTCGGCAAACGAGTCGTTGCCAAAGGCATCGAAGACCCTGCAGCCATATCCGCGCTCGCCGGCTTGGGCTGCAGTCATGCTCAGGGTTTTGCCTTCGCGCAGCCGCTGGAGGCTTCGGTGCTGGTGGCTTGGCAGATGGCCGAGTAAGCGGGCGGTCGCAAGCAGGAGTAGGCAGCGCCCTGTTGTGGGGCGGTACGGCTTAGCGGGGGAAGGTCATACCCAGCAAGGGTTGTGGCCTACAGCCAGGCGAGCGACCCCGCCTGACCTGTCCACATCGCGCCATTCAGCGCAAGGCGGGCCCAGTGACAGGGCGCAACCTCATCGATTTGACGACCTGCTCGAAGAGTTTGCGCGCCTCATCGAAACTGGGAGGCTGCTTGCCTTGGAGTGCAGGGCGTTGTGCCTCCTGACCGGGAGGGAGTTTGTCCGGATCTGGCAGCGCACCGGCCAGCTGCAGTTTGATGTGTGGGCGAGTCGGGTCTGCCGGGTCTCCCATGACCTCCGCTTCCAGTTCATAGGCGGCACCCTCGCCTCCGGGCACCAGATAGCCCTTGTGCTTGTACTCCCGGCCAAGAATGCGCCCCCGCTGGCCCGCGAGCTCAACGGGCTTGGGGCCGTAGGTCTTCTTGATACCAGCCTGCGCCATCAGGATCGCCAAGGCATTCTTGCCTTTCAGGTCGTCCATCGTGATCTGGTTCGGATTGTCCAGTTGCATGGCATCACGCGGTGCATTGGCGTAGGCGGGCTTGATGATCAGGAAGAAGATCAGGTTGGGATGCTTGAGGCTGCGGAACGGGATGTTCAGCTCGTCGTTGCCATGACGTGCCTGATTGGCAGGCTCGTCGAGAAAGCCGTGCGCAGTGCAGTACCCGGGCGTCGTCGGAATCTCGGTCGGGGCGCGACGGTGATAGACCTTTGAAAAATGGCGAAGCATCTCTGCAGCGGCCTCCGGGCTTTCGGGGAGGTCGGGAGGTAGCTCGCCTTCGAAGAGTCGAACACGATGATCGATGAGGTCGAGATAGCCGACGCTGAAGTTGTCGTTGTTACGAACGGCAAAGGAATTCTGAGCTGATGTCGATGCCTCGCCAGAAATCCTTTGTGCGCGGACCGTCGCTGCATGGTCTGATTTCGCTTTATCAATCATCCGCTGCGCGAACGCTCTGTTATCAGGGTTCGGATCGTTCAGCTCCGGCGTATAGAGCTCAATCTTTCTTTGCTGCGCTTCGAATTCCGCTCGATATCCATGCTTGCCGCGCAGTTTTGATGCGCTGCCGCTCAGGATTTTTTTGTAGCCCTCGGAATCTGTGACATGTGTTTCATCGATAACGATATTGCTACGCTGGATTCCCGTGGCACCTATGCCTTTAAAGCCAGGAAGCGAATGCGCACCCTGATAAATCAGGTTGGCCGCTCCCATGTCAACTTCTCCTGATAGCGCCAGCACAAATTGATCCAAACATATTGAATTCACATCGCTCTTGTCTGCTGCTTTTGGTTTCTCGCTGCACGCGGCAAGTTGGCTCATCGCAAGAAGAAAGGTCGCGAGAAGTAGCGAGTCAACACGAATGACGCGCTCAGGCCTTTGCATTTTTTGTGATTCCGAGTGGGGTGGGGACAGATTTTCCTGCATCCGCGACGGCCATAACGCTCATGTCTGTGGGGTGGTTGTTTTCCCCTGCCGTCCAGTAGGTTGGCAACCTTACGAAGTGGCCTGTCAGTTTGGGAGTTTTAGTTTCGTTAGCCGAAGGGCTCCAGAACTCCTTATGGAATGGCATATTTCGCTCTAGCTTCGAGGCTGCTTCGTGTGTGGCACCCGGTGGGCACACTGGCCAGATCGACGCTGATTGAGTCTCGCTTTCGCTCCATGGTGCGAAAGGAAACGCTGCGCGATACTGGTCTGCGTTAGCTTCAGACAGATTTCGGATCGTCGAAATCGTCGCATCCGCCGCAGGCCGCTCAATCAGGGCTGCCATTTCACTCGCGGGCTGTACAAGCCCATTGGGGCCTTTGAGCGCGAAATGCTTCTTCCACAGATCCATGCGTAGCTTGCGCACGGTGGCATGGACTGTGGTGGGCCGGTCGCGCAAGGTGGCCGTCTCGCGGTTCTGGTCGTCCATCAGCAGCACAGCGAGCTCAGAGTCGCGCTTGCCGGTCTGGCTGCGATCATTGATGTTGGCGCTGCCGATGATGGCATGGCGGTCGTCGGCAATAAGCAGCTTGCTGTGAATGTAGATCTGCTCGGTGCGCACGACGCCGCTCAGTTTTTCGCAGGCGCGCAGGTTCAGCAGCGTGAGGTACTTGCCCCACTGTGCTTCGGTAACGTCTTCGTAAGGCGCACTCACATCATTGCCGGTGCCTAGTTTCTGAGCGACCCGGCGTAGCGCGGCCTCCCAGGCGAGATCATTGGTGGGCGATTTGCAGGTTTTGCGTGCAGCGATGGCGCGACGCACGCGATTGATGAGGCTCTGGTCGGCGAAGACAAGACTCTGCATGGTCCAGTGGATCTGGGCAATGATCGCGATGTCGTTGAGTCTACCTTCGGGGTGAACGGGAAGGACGAGATAGACGTGAAAGGGCTCATCGCGACGGATGGCTTCGGCGATGCGATAGCCCAACTCCGCACAAATGGGGTTCGCCGGGAGTGCGCGTGCATTGGGAGGGTTGCCGATGGTGGTGAGGCGAGCGGTGAGACTGTTGCCGCGCTGGCTCATCAGGTACTTCATTGGCGCCGAGATCTTCTGACCACCGTCATCTGGATTGAACACATCAATGGATGGCGTGCCGAATCCGCTCTGGAAGAACTGGTTCTCGATGTAGATGAAGTCGGTGGCGTGCCGGATGAGATTGACCATCTGGGCCTGGATCTCGCATTGCTCGGCGACGGCCTTGCCTTCATTCATGGACTCACATTCTTGTTGCTGCAGCTTGAGCGGAGCGCTGCGCAACACGCGTACGGCAAGGTCCGTCGGCGGGGTGGGGGTATTGATGCGATGAGGAGGGATCAGATCCTCGGGGATCATCACGGCTTTGCGCGCTGCAGGAGCAATGGCTTTGCCGACAAGACCTCCAGTGGGGCCTCCGACGAGCTTTCCGCCTTTGCCAGCGAGGGCGCCGAAGGCAGCGCCAACAAGTTTGCCCGCATCGCCAAGTGTAGTGTCCGAGAGATAGCTATGGTGCGTCGCATTCCAGCGGCGAATGAAGTTCATGGCGAAATCCGCGACAGCGGGACCGTCGATCTGAACGTGGATGTCTTGCCAAGGTTGGCGGGGTTGATCGTCTCTCAGTACCTCTCCGCCAGGGGCCGCAGCCTTCACCTTTTTGTTGAGCAGCATGGGGTGGATGGCTGCGTGTTCCCAGTTGATGGCGAGTTGGGCGAGATAGGACAGCTTTAGCAGGCGCTTGAGCTGGTCGATCACGGCTTGAATGCCTTCGGGCGTGATGAGCTTGCTCGCCAGAGCTCGATCAAGCGCCTCGTTACCAAGCATGGCCCAGCCCAGCAGGCTTTGATTGAAGGCGGAGCGCACTTCGCCAATTGCCGAGACAATGGCTTTCTGGAAGGCATTGACGGAGGCTTCCTCGAAGGCTTGTGTTGCTGTTGCGTACTTGTTTGCGTTGTCGCGCAACGCCTGTGCGTTGGCGTGCGCCGTGTTGGCGGCGCGGTCTGCTGCGGGAGCAAGCTGCACGCATAGTTCTTTGGCACCATTGGCCGCAGCCTGCACCTTGCCCGCAGTGGCTGCGGAAACGTCAACCATGGTGTTGTAGCCACTGCGAAGGCCGCGCTCAGCCTTTGCCAGTGTGGCAGGCAGTGAAGATTGCGGCTTCGGTTCCACGCGAAGCCGTTTGACGGGAGCCAGAAAGTCAGCCAGTTCGGCAATGCTGTCTACAGCGGAGTTGTAACCTCGGCGAGCCGAGCCTTCGGCATCGCGCAGCGTGTCGGGCAGCTTGGATTGAGGGCGAGCATCGACTCTCATGCTGTGCACCCCGCCATAGAGATCAGGCACACGGAACGCGGCGCATTGTGCACTGACCGCATGCGCCGCGCCCTTGGCAACTTCTGCACTTGTGTCGATCACTGCGCCTTTGACGGCGGCATCTGCCTGCACGATTTTCGCGCTTGCGCGGAGGGGGGCGAATGTTGTCAGGCGGATGGCCTTGTTTGCGCGCTCTACGGCCTGGATGGCAAGTTCGTCCGCTTTGGCCGTTGCAGAGGCGTAAAACTCCGATAGCTTGCTCGGTTCGCTGTCTCCGCCAGCGTTCCACTGCCCTGCACTCAGGGTCGTGGTCAGCAAGTCCATTGCCGAGAGACAAAGTTTTGCATCTTCGGCGCTCACGGGCTGCATTGCTGGCAGGCCCGGGTTGTAGCGCTCATTGATTTTTCGCGCGCGGACGTCCAGAGAGAAGCTCTCGTCGTCGCAACGTCCATATGCGAGATCAATGCCCCCGACAAAAGCATACTTGTTGTCGACGACCACCATTTTCTGGTGATGGCTAAAGTAAGCCCCTTCGACACCAATGTAGTCATTCTGTGCGCCTGCAGGGCAGCACATGGCTTGCATGGTCTTGCGTCCGGCATTGAGCTGGAATATTGCGAGCATGGTGTCCAGATCGTGCGTGTTAACACCCACTTTGGGAGACATCCAGGGCAGCACGTAAACTCTTAAGTTTTCATGTGTCTGGATACGCTCGTGCAGGATGTCGATCAGACGTTCTCCCGGCGTGAGCTCCACGTCCCAGTTGACCTGCCAACCCGCGATGAAGATACATTTCTCGGCACTCTTCATCGCCTTGCTGACGGCTTCAAAGTACTGCTTGCCAGTAGTGAAGCATTCGACCTTGTTGTTCTGTCGCAAAGGAGCGAAGGGGTTAGCCTCCGCGTGATCCTGGCGATAGGCTTCGGCGTTGCCGGCGACTTGGCCCTGCACTTTGCCTTCTGAGTCACGCAGCATTGTTAGCGTATTGGTCGTGAGCATCGCGCCCTCACTGAAGTTCTTTGCTGAAATTATGGGACGGCGTTCTGCCAAGAGCCTCTGCTGCACGCAGACGCTCTTCCTGGGAGTCAGATGTTGGCGGTGTCACGCCAGGCGCATCGGAAAAATCCAGCGCGGCGAGTGCATGACTGTTTTTCTGATCATTGCTCCAGTCTGGTTGCTCCCGATAAAGATCAAGAGGCCTCTTTATGCCGGGAGCCAGAAGCAGAAGCTCGCCCGGCCAACGCGCAACGGCTACTGAAAGCCGAAGCTCCTGCATCGCGGTCAAGGTCATCTTGCCATCTGGGTCAGTAGTGCCTTTAACGATGACGCGATCACTCGCAGAACCGCCAGTACGAATGATTTGCCAGTCATAGTTGCCCAAGGGCGTTCCGTTTGCTCCAGGTGTCGCGGTAAGTCGCAGGTCGAACTTGAGCTTGCTCGGGGTCATGGACGACTGTGGCAACTTTGGCAACGCTGCATCGACCTTCCCCCCTGCCGCAAAGCTCTTGTTACTCGCATGCACGGTGAGGGTGCCGGGACACTGCACCGTGATGTTGCCGCCCTCGATCGTGATCGCCGATCCGCCAGCCACTGCAAGGTGAATCTTCTTCGGCGACGTCATGTCGAGCTTGCCGGAGACGGAGATCATCTTCAGCTGCTCTTTGGCAGCGATGGTCATCGCATCGGCTTGTGCCTGGGCGATGACGGGGCCGGTGGCGGCGATGGCTTTGAGGTGGCCTTCGCCTTTGGCGGATGCGAGCACGCCGAGGGCCTGGCCGGTGTGGATGCGCAGAGCGTTGGCCAGGGCGTAGTTGCTGTCCTGCCCGCTGGCCCAGGTGATGGTTTCGCCGGCTGCGCATTGCAGACTCTGACCAGCTACGAGGCCCAGGCCGCCTTTGGCGGCGAGGGTGAGCAGGGCGTCGGTGGCGTGCGGGATTTTGTCCTTGTTCGCCGCGGTGGATTTCTTGCCGGCGTCGTCTAGCGCTGCATCGAAGGTGTTGGCCAGTACACCGCTGGCCGCGCGATGCTGGGCAGGAAGCGGGGCCTTTTCCTTGTCGAGTGCGGACTGTCCGCTGGCATTGGTGCCTGCGCTGGCAGCGACGGCGACCGTCTTGTGCGTGCCGGCGATCTGGCTGGTGTTCTTGACCAGTTCGGCGGCTTGCTTGAAGAGGGCGATGGCGGCGGTGGCGTCGCCGGCGGGTTCGCTCTTGCCTTGATTGATGGCGGCCTGGATGGGCCAGGTGGTGAACAGGGCACCGCGCGCGGCGCGCACGGCGCCGTAGCCGTCGGTGCGCAGCTCGAAGCCGTCGCCGCGATGGCTGCCGCGGTAGTTGTCGGCCTGATGGATGAGGTGGCCGAGGTTGAGTTGCGTACTGGCTTGCGTGGTGGCGAGTTGCACGCGCTGCTGGCCGTCGGTGTCGTCGAAGACGAGTTGGCTGTAGCCGGCATGTGGGGCGTTGTGCTCAGCGGACTTGAAGCCGGAGAGTGCCGCGGCGTTGCGGTGTGCGCCTGCTGCAGCGCCTTCACCGTGCCAGGCGGGGCTGTTGCCGCTGGCGAGGTTGCCTTGTGCGCTGGGCTTGTGATCGGCGGCGGACTTGAAGGCCTTGTCGCGCGCTTCGCCGGTCGTCTCGCCCGGAGAGGGTGTGACACTGCCATCGCCCTGGCCGTTGTAGAGACTGCCGAGCACGATGGGGCGGTCGATGTCGCCTTCGAGGAAGCCGATCAGTACTTCTTGCCCGATGCGTGGCACGAATTGCGCGCCGAGGCCGGCGCCAGCGTGACGGCTGGCGATGCGCAGCCAGGTGGTGCTCAGTGACGTACCCTCGGCGCTGTCTGCGCCGCTGCGTTGCCAGTGGAACTTCACGCGCACGCGGTGCAAGGCGTCAGTGTGGATCTCGCCTGCGGCGCCCGCGGCGGTTTCGCCTTCGGCGCCGACGACGATGGCGGTCTGCATGCCCGGTGCGTTCGGCCTCGGGTTGATGCGCAGGCCGGTGTCGTCTTCCAGTGCGGGGCGCCAGGGAATGGCGATGCGCTGGGCTTCGAACTGGTTGGCGTAGCCCCGTGCCCGTGCGCCAGCGAGCAGGGTTGCCGGGGCTGCGGGCAGGGCCTTTGCCACATCGCCGAGTGCGGAGGCGGCCTGACCAAGGCTCTTGGGCAGGTTGTTGATGCCGACGATCTGCACGCCCAGCACGAGGAAGTGACGCGATTGATTGGCGGCTGCGGCGTCAGCGCTTTCGCCACGCAGCATTGCTTGTGCGTCGAGCGGGCTGTTGCTGAGCACGAAGCGGTGCCCGGCGCGGAAGCTGCGCACCGAACCGGCACCGGCGAAGCGCTTGTAGCGGGCTTCGCGCGCTTCCTGCACGAGGCGGGTGTAGCGGTCCGCTGCGGCGGCCGAGGCGAAGGCGTAGGCGCCGGGGACGTCGTAGCTTTCGATCTGAGGGGCGTTCTTCGATGCAAATTCGTGGCTGGTGGGCTGCGAGGCGCTGATGGCGGCCTTGCCCTTGTAGTCCCACGACAGCGCGCTCGTCACGGCTGCGGCGAGTTGGCGCACCCCACCGAAGGCGGTGATGGCGTCTTGCGACTCCTGGCTGCCGGCGCGGTGGAAACGGATACCTGTGCCGCCGAGTGCGTGAGCAGACACGGCATCTTCTGGCAGGGATTCATTGGTCGAGAAGATCAGCAGGCTGTGCGCGGATTCCGACGAGAGCTCCAGCGATTTGCCGTCGTCATCCGTCCGCTCGACGAAGCAGAAGCCCAGCCCTTCTTCGGCAAGCAGGCGGCTGACGAAGGCGAAGTCGGTTTCGCGGTATTGCACGCAGTAGCTGCGAGCAGGGGCATCAGCCATGAAAGACTCGACGCCTTCGGCGAGCAGCCAGTGGGCGCGCGGTGCGTAGGCACTGAGCACGGATTCGATGATCTCGAGCACGGTCTTCTCTTGCCACACGCGGCAGTCGCTGCGCTGGGTGGCGAGCCACAGCCAGGGCACCATGCGCACGCGGTAGCGGGTCAGCGAGCCATCCGCAGCAAGGCGTTCGGCCTGTGCGATGTAGCCAGTGCGTTCGAAGTCGGAGCCGTCAGACAGACGCGTCGTGAGCCGCATCTGTCGCCCGACGAACTGCCCTAGCGGGATGCCGGCGTCGCGCGACAGCAGCAGAATGTCCCATGCATACAGTGACGACAGGTTCTCCTGGCCGGCGAAGGCTTCGAGGTTGAGGCTGCCAGCTTGCGCCATGCCTTCGATGTCGACGGTGTAAAGACGCGTCGTGGAATCGAGCCCGAACAGCGATTCGAGCTGACTGGAGAGGCGTGCCGCGAGCGAGCTGGCGCCGTCGCCCAGGCTGTTGGCGAGGCCTGAGGGCAGGGTGCGCGACAGGGCAGCAGGGGCGGTGATGTCGTTCATGGCGTCAGCTTCAGTTTGTCGAGCAGGCTCTTGCCTGCTTCGGAAGCGGTTTCCTTGGCTTTCTCGGTGCCCGCATCCTTGGCCTTCTGCGTCGCTTCGTCACGCGCTGCCTGGGCAGCAGACTGCGCTTCTGGCGAGAGCCGCGAGCCGCTCTTGCTGCTCGCGGCTGAGCTGGTTTGCGCCGTGGCGGGACGCGTCGCCGTGCGCGTGTCGGTCTTCGCTGCTTCGGCCTTGCGGGCAGCTGCGGCCTTGGCGGCTGGCGAAGAGATCAGGGCCTCGAGCAGCACGACGTCGGTGTCGACGTTGCTGGCGCTCTTGCCATTGCTGTTGGCCGTGGCGGGGGCGCCGCTCGGCGGTGCTGTCAGTGCCGAAAGGATGGTCGATTGCGGCCGGGCGTTGCGGGCGTCCTTGTCGCTGGTGGCGGGCGCCGCTGCCTTGCCGGCCGGGCTGTTCGTCGCGGTGGTTGACGCGGGTTGTGCTGGCGCCGGTTTGGCGGACTTGCTGTCGGGGGTTGCGGGCGTTGTCAGGGCTGCAAGCGGATTGCCTGCCGGGCTGGCCTTGGCGCTGGCAGGCTCGGCGGGTGCGGCCGATGCAGCGATAGCGGGTGCGGGCACAGGGGCCGCGACAGGCGGGGGCTCCAGGTGCTCGATCTGTGCCGCGCCGGTGGCCGCGGACTGTTCGGCCGCGGGTTGGGATTCTGCCGCGATGGGCTGGGGCGCCGATGCGGCAGCTTCGGGCTGCGGAGCGGGCGGGTTGGCGGCGTTGGCGATCAGGGTGTGCTCTTCGTCGGACTGGCTGCGCCACACCATCACGGCCACGAGGGTCAGGGCGATGACGCTGAGCGCTGTCATGACGAGGGTGCTGCGCGCAAACAGGCCGCTGCTGGCGGCGCGGCTGGGCTTCTTCTTGCCGGGTTGATTGGGGGCGAGCGCGGACAGCACGTCGATGCGCATCTCGGTCGCCGGGTTGTCGCTGGGCGGCGCGGGGGCGAAGAGGTTGGGGCGGTCGGTGACCACCTTCACGCCGGGCCGGCTGCCTGGAGTCTTGCTGGTTTCGTCTGTCATGGCGTTCGCTCGGGGATCAGGGCGTGGTGCTGACGATGCGGAATTCGATGCGCCGGTTGCGCGCACGGCCTTCGGGTGTGGCGTTGGAGGCCACGGGTTCGGTGGCACCCATGCCACCGGCGCTCAGGCGGTCGCCAGCGACATTGCGCGAGACGAGGTAGCGGCGCACAGCGTCGGCACGCGATTGCGAGAGGATGAGGTTGGCCTCGGGGTGGCCCTGGCTGTCGGTGTGGCCGAGGATCTGGATGCTTTGCTGGCCGAGCTTCTGCATCACCGATGCCATCTCGTCGAGGATCTGCGCGCCACGCGCGGTGAGCTTGGTGGAGCCCGATTCGAATTCGATGATGCGGTCGGCGAGTGCCTTGTCGAGCAGTTGCTGTTCGCCGGCACCGACACGCAGGCCGTTCTTGATGACCCAGGTGGGATTGAGGCGCGTAGCGAAGTCATTGACGAGTTGCTGGCGCAGGGCTTCGTTGGTGACTTCGCCGCGCACGGCGACGTTGTTGCCATCGATGGTCAGCGCACCGGCCGTGATCTGCTTGAGGTCGGACGTGAGCAGCTTCTGCACGTGCTCGGTCCAGTTGGGCGGGGCGACGACGTTGCCGACGCCGAGCTGGTCGATCACGCGGTCGCCGCCGTATGTCGAACGCATCTTCGAGAGGATGGCCTGGCGCGTGGCTTCGTCGGGCACGGTGCCGCTGACGATGACGGGCTTGGCCGACGGATTGGCGATGGTGCCCTGGGCTTGCGCAGCGGGGGCCAGGCAGAGTGCAGAAAGCACCAACGCAGGGACAAGGGCGGAGAAGCGGAGCGTGGTCATGATCAGGCGCCGAGAAAGACTTCGTTGAATGTGTTGAGGGCCTGTCCCAGTGACAGGTCCGGGTGTTCGAGGTAGCTGGACAGCTTGGTCAGTGGGTATTCGCTGGCGACGTAGTCTTCCACCCACTCGGCCTGGCACATGTCGATGTTGATCTCGAAAGCCAGTTGCGGATTAAGCACGGCTTCGAGCGTGCGCGGACTGGCGCCGTTGAAGCTGATGATCAGTTGCGGACGCCCGGCGAGCTGGGCGCGCATGAGGTTGAGGTCGAAGTTGTCGCGCGCGAGGAAGGGTGCGAGCAGGCACAGCCAGAACGATGCGACGTGGGCCGAGGCCGAGTTGCTGCCCGGCAGCGGCAGGGCCAGGCCCTTGGTGGCGCCACCGGTGTTCTGGCTCAGCAGCGGGGTGAGCAGCAGGCCCAGTGCGATGATGGTCTGGCGTACGTCCACCGGGTTGCCGGAACCCGTCAGCATGCGTTGCAGGTTTGACAGCGTGGCGGTCTCCAGATAGTTGGCGAGGCGCACGCGCAGGCCGTCGAGATCGGTGTCGGCTTGCAGTTGGGCGAGGTCGATGCGCTCCAGTGCGGTTTCGATTTCCGCCGCAGCGAGTGCATTGGCCGTCAGTTCGCTGAAATCGCTCCAGGCCGGCAGCAGGGCCAGCGGCAGCACACGCAGCAGATCCAGCGGTGCACTGGTGCCGAGGTTGCCGGCGATGAGGAAGGGGAAGCGGCGGCCGACCGAGTCGCGGCTGCCAACCATGCGGCCAGCCAGGATGCTGGCCGAGCGGCTGCCGACGAAGGCGAATTCGATAGGCACCATGGCGTCGAACTGTTGCTTCCAGTCCGGCGCGGTGGCGAGCTGTTCGAGGCTGACGGTGATCCAGCGATCGAGCGGCTGGATGATGGCGGCGCCGCTGGTGCTGCGCACGAAGTCGCCGCGCGATGGCAGCTTGCCGAAGTAGATCAGCGCTTCCTGCAGGGCGGTGGGGTGGTGTGGGCTGTTCATTGTCGTTATGTATTCAGCGTGCCGGGGTGACCACGGGTGGCGTGATCTGGATGGCCACCGGCGCACCGGTGCTGCCGGCGGGTACCAGGCGTTCCGGCGAACCGGCGATGTTGGCGGGCAGCTTGAGCCCCTTGAGGCTTTGCGCCGGGGCCGGGTTGTTGGCCTCGGATTCGGCGGCGGCTTGCTGGCTGATGATGCGCAGGGTGACGGTGACAGCCTGCGCACCGTTGCTCCAGGTCAGGTCGAAGTCGCCGTTGTCGCGACGCTTGCGTTGCGCAGCGCCGAGCAGTTTTTCGAGACCGAAGCGACCGGGGATGTTGGCCAGCTCGACAGTGCGGCCGTCGTATGTGATGGCCGTGACGCGCGCGCCGGGAGTGCCACCACCGGGCCAGCGGAAGCGGTTCCACTCGGGCGCAGCGTTGCGATAGCGCATGTTCTGGCCGTCGATCTCGATGTTGTATTCCAGCAGGCCGGGCGAGGGGCTGGGCAGGATCTGGAAGACGGTTTGCGCTTCGGCACCACCACCACCGCCGGCGCCGCCGCCCACCGGGCCGCCCGGTTGGGCGACGTAACGTGGGAAGTTGTTGGCGAACTCGGGGTTGAGCGTGATGCCGATGTCGGCCCAGGTGCGCGCGCTGAAGGTCTCGCCACGACGCACGACGAGGTTGCCCAGCGAAGTACCGACGAACTTGGCAATCGCACCGTCAGGGCCGAAGTACTGCGCCATCTCGGCCTGCGTGGCTTCGATGCGCGAATCGGCAGCGAAGGGGTACTTGGTGGCGAGCGTGCGGCTGAAGGGCTCGAACACCTGCGCAGACCAGATCTTGTTGAGCTCGGCTTCCGCAGGACGGACGATGACGCTGAAGGACTCCATCAGCGGACGCACGAGCAGCGGACGCACCGTTGCACGCGCCGTGTCGGTGAGGCCGACCATCATCGATTCGTCGACATAGCGCAGGGCATCGGCGAGTTCGGAGCCTTGCGCGTCGAGCGTTTGCTGCATCAGTCCGCGTGCGGCAGGGCCGGGGTCGCCGGCAGTCTTCATCTGGTTGAAGCGCGTGCGCAGTTTGGAGAGGTGGGTGAGGTAGCCATCGAACAGCGCCGCATTGGCGTCGCCACGCTGCATCATCAACGCGGCGATGCCGGCGAACTCGCGACCGACCGGGCCCAGACCCGGGTCCGCCGTCAGGCTGCCGGTATTCACCTGCAGGTTAACGGGTTGCGGCGTACGCCGCAGGATCACTTCCTTGAACCACTGCACGATGCCGCGTTTGGCGTTGGCGAGTTCCTTGTCGGCGAGGCTGGGGTTGTCCCAGGAGGTCTCGCGGTACAGCGACTCCATCAGCTTCCTGAGCGGCGAGCTGACGGGGTCACCCATGCGGTTGAGGCCACCCACGGCGGCGTCGAAGCTGGCGAAGCCGGTGATCGACACGCCTTGCAGGAATTTCTTCCACTCGACGATGTAGTCACGCTTGTACATCTCGGTCAGCGCTTTCTGGATCTGCTCCGGGCTGCCTTGCAGCGTGAGGTCGTCGCGCGTGGTTGACTTCAGCACCCAGTCGGTGGTCTGCAGTTCCTTGTTGGCGGCGTCCTTGATGGCGGGCTCGACGTACTTCTCCCAGGCATCGCGCGTGAAGCTGCCGGAGATGGCGTAGCTGCCGGCGACGAGGCGGCTGTCTTCATCGCCGACGATGCGTGCCACGGTGAGCGGAGCAAAGCGCGTCGAGGCGCGTGCCTTGATCTCGGCGTAGACGCGTTCGCGCGCCGGCATGCCCTTGACGACGCGACGCAGGTTGTCGCGCGCCTGGTCGACGAGGGCCAGCTTGTTGTCGATGAGCGGGAAGTCGGGTGTGCCGATCTGCGCGAGGTAGAAGCCCATCAGGCGCTCGGCGCTGCGCACCATCTTCTCGCGCGGCATGTTGCCACGGTGGGCATCGAGCCAGACGCGCCAGAAGCGCGTGAGCTGGTCGTTGAGGTGGCCGTTCTCAAGGCGCTCGCGATTGGCGAGCATGAGGTAAGTCTTCAGCGCGTTGTAGGCATCCTCGACATTGGTCGGCGAGATCTCCTTGTAGAGCGTCATCGCACTGGCCTGCGCGGGTTCTGCGGTTGGTGCGCTCTGTGCGGCATTGGGTGCAGCGGCCGTTTGCGGTGCGAGCTTGTCGGCGTTGGCATTGACGTCGGTGAGATAGGCTTCGATGCCATCGGTAACCGGCGTCAGCAGCAGCGCACGCATGCCGTCGAAGTATTCCTTGCGCAGGTGCGTTTCGATGCTGTTGCCCTGGTAGAGACCGAGGCCCAGTGAGAAGGGCTTGTCTTCGTGGAAGGACTGCAGCTGGTTGAGACGGTCCTGCAGGATCTCCAGCGCTTCCATGCGGCTGCCGATGTCCTGCTGTTCGCGCTGCAGGGCGACCACGCGGTCGAGGTCGGCACGCACGTTGGCGATCAGTTTCTCGTTCGAAACGTAGGACCACGCCCACAGCGACAGCGCGACCGACAGCGCGACGGCGGCGGCGATGAAGCCGACAAAGCGTGTGCGCTGCATGCTGCGCGAGGCAAACTGCTTGACCAGATTCTTGTCGGCAAAGATGACCTTGGAGAACAGGTCGGAGAGGAAGAAACCCTTGCCTTCGTAGATCGCGACCGGCGCACGATTGCTTTCGACAGGGCGCAGTGCGAAGGCCTCGGCAAGGCGGCGGTCCGAGGTGTTGACCGGCGCACCTTCGCGCACGGCGCTGGTGAAATAGAAGCCGCGGAAGACGGGTTTGTACTGGAACGGGTTTTCTTCGAACAGCGTGGCGATGAAGGCGCGCGCCGAAGCCCGCGTCGCTTCGAACTCCAGCGGGAAACTCAGCACGCCGGCGCCGACCTGACCGTCGCGTGCCATGGCCATGCGCGTGACCGACAACTCGTGCAGGCCTTCGAGCAGTTCTTCGTAATGCTTGTCGAAAGCAGCGACCGCATCGGTCTTGCCTTCGCCGTCGTAGGGCAGGGTTGCGCCCCAGACGCGCGAGCGTTCTTGTGCGTCGGAGTCTTCAAAAAACTCGGCAAAGCCGGCGATGAGGTTGACCTTGGTGAACATCAGGTACACCGGGGCGAACACGCCCAGCTCGGCAGACAGCTCCTGCACGCGCAGGCGCAGCATCTTGGCGGTGTTGATCGCGTACTCGGGCCGGTTCTGGCTGAGTTCGGCGATGCTCATCGCGATGATGATGCCGTTGATGGGGGCCTTGCTGCGGAACTTCTTGAGCAGGCCGAGGAAGGATAGCCACTCGCCGCGGTCGGCCTCGTAGGCCGAGTAGCGGCCGGCGGTGTCGAGCAGGATGCCTTCGGACGTGAAGAACCAGTCGCAGTTGCGCGTGCCGCCCAGACCGTGGATCACGCTGCCAGCGTTGTCGGAGAACGGAAACTGCAGGCCCGAATTGACGATGGCCGAGCTCTTGCCGGCAGCCGGGTTGCCGATCACGAGGTACCAGGGCAGCTCGTAGAGCGCAGCCTTGCCGCTGAGTTCGCCGAGCTTGGATGTCTTGATGGTCTTGATGGCGTCCTGCATGCGTGTGCGCAGGGCTTCGACTTCAGGTCGCTTGTCGTGCGATGCAGCCTTGGCTCCCGGGTTCGCCTCGCTTTGCATCATGTTCGAAATCGCTTCGCCGGCCGCTTCGGCCTGGCGGCGCCGCCAGTACCAGAGCCCCAGCAGGGAGATTGCGAACAGGCCGATGAGCAACCAGGCCCACAGGAAGCTGATGTCCAGTAAGGCTGTGGCCATCAGCACGAAGATGGCGAAGGCCAGCAGGCCGAGGATGGCCAGTGTGCGTGGGCGGGTGACGAAGTCGATGAAGCGTTGCATGACGGTGGCTTGGGTTGGGTTCAGGTTGCAGTGGCTTGCCAGGGACTGAGCGTGGTGACGCTGCGCGCTTGCGCATCGGCCAGGCAGGCCAGCAGGACAGGACGGGTTTCGGCTTGCACGTGGCCGGCAGCCAGTGCGAGCGCCATGGTCGATTGGGCCTGGCCGAGATGGCCAAGAGCCTTGCCGACGGCAAGGTGGTGTTCGACCGGATCGAGTTCGGGCAGGGTGCTGCCGATCAGCAGCGCACTCTCGGTGAGCCAGGGGCTGCGGTGATCGCAATCGGAGACGAAGGCGCAGATGTCGGTGGCTTGCTTGTCAGCGTGCTGCAGGCTGAGGCTGGTGAGTGCACCCAGTGTCTCGGCCTCCATGCGGCCTGCGGCGTTGACCGGCTTCTGGCGCGACCCGGCGGCCACACGGTGCAGGCGGGCCAGCGGTGCGGGCTCTTCGTGTGCAGGGTTGGCGGGCATCGCTGCAATCACGGCAGCGCCTTCGCCGGGCATCAGGCCTTGCTGGTTGTGGGCAGCGAAGAGCAGGTCGCGTGCTTCGATGGCGGCCACCTGTTCTTCTGAGACGTGGGTGTCGCAGGCGACGAGCAGCAGGACGGCGTGCGCGTGGGCCCCCTTGCTGCCGGCGCAGAAGGCATCGGCGACGCGCAGGGCGTCGCGTTGCAACTCGGGTCGTTCTGCGTCCGCACGCACGACACCGAAAGCGAAGCCGGGGAGCGCTGCAGCTTGTTCGCGTGCCCAGCTGGTCACGAGTTCCACCCAGGGGGCCGGGGCGAAGATCTTGGTGACCAGTGGCCGGCGCGGCGGGGCTTCGCTGTGCGCGGCGCTGCCGGGTTGTGCGTCGGGCACGGGGAGCGGTGGCAGCGCGGCGAGCACGTCGAGGGTGCGTGACAAGGGGCCGGCGAGCAGGCTCAGCAGGCGCGCCGCATCGTCGGGGCTCTGGTCTTCAGCTTGCTCCGGGTGGCTGGCGAGGTAGCGCTGCACCCAGTCGAGCGCGGCGCTCGTATCGAGTTCGGCGCAACGCGAAGCGCGCACTGGCAGGCCGTCCTGGTCCAGCAGTGCGTCGCTGAGTTCCGGTTGCAGCTTGCCGGCCTGCAGGTCGGGCAGCAAGGCATCAGCGGCCTCGCCAGCCGGGGTGTGCAGTTCGGCGGCGAGGATCGCCAGTTGCAGTTTGAGTACGGGATCTTCGCTGGCAACGGGTGCTGCGGCGCTGGCGGCCGGCGCCGCAGCGGCAACGGCAGGGGGGCGACGCAGGCGCTTCCAGCCCCACTTGACGATGAGGAACAGCGACACCGCAGCCAAGGGCAGCAAAACGAACCACAGCACGATGCCGTCAGCATCAATCTCCTGATTGCTTTGCTGGAAATAGATCACCGCCGCCAGCCAGACGAGGCCGACGATGAGTGCTGGCAGGGCGAGGATTCCGAGGAGACGACGGATCATGATGAAACGGTGTGGCGCCTCAGAGATCGGTCGTGGTGCTCTGCGTGGCGATCAGCGTCGCGCCGCAGGAGGTCTTGTCGCCGTGGCGTGCAACGGGCTTGCCATCGATGAGGCAGGTCGGGTCACCGGTGACGATGGTGGCGGGGCTGTGGCAGCCCTGACGCGAGCAGGTCACCTTGTCGCCAACGCGAGCGATGCGCTTGCCGTTGATGTCGCTTTCGGGCGCGCCTTCGATGACGGTGCCGCCGTGATCGGTCTTGTCGCCTACGAGGATGATGGGTTTTGCCATGGCGGGGTTCCGTGGATCAATTGCCGGGGGCGTTGCTTTTGGCGCGGCGCAGTTCGACGTGACCGAAGTCCATCATCTTCCAGCGCCCACCCCAGGTCAGGCCGAAGGCTTCGGCCGCCTGTCCGTACAGTTCGTAGCCACGCATGGCCCAAGGGTCGCGCTCGGAGATGACCAGCTTGCCGTCGCGCAGGAAGGCGCAGTCGGCGGCAAGGCCGAACTGGTGATAGCTCTGGAAGGCACGCGCGTTGGTGACGTGCGTGCCCTGACTGGCGAGCTGGTTCTGGCGCTCGGGGCTGCGATAGCCTTCGAGCAGCGCCATTTCGTAGCCTTGTTCACGCATGCGCTGGAACACCCTGAGCAGGCGCTGCTCGAAATCCTGATCGAGCAGCTTCCAGTCTCGGCTGGCACTGACCAGAGACGGACGCTCGGCGAGCACCTCGCGCGTGCTGAAGATTTCGGGTGGCAGGGGTGGGGGCGGTACCAGTTGCTCGCCGGCGAGCAGGGTGCTGACGACGCTGTCCTGCTGACGTGGTGTCTCGGCGTAGCCCTGCAGCGAGATCTCGTCGCGCAGGGCGATGATCAGCACGACGGGCAGGCTGATGATCAGCAGGGCGGCCAGCAACCACCAGCGATAACGCCGGGTGGTGGACATGGCGGTCTCTGCGCCCACACGCAATTCCGCCGTACTCGACCGACTCCATTGACGGATGACTCCCCAGAAAAACCCGAACGACGAATTTGTTTTATTTGCTGTTCTTGTCAGTGCGGAAAGTTGTTTTTGCCGGAATGCAGGAAAAACAACAAATACGCACAGCAAAATTATCGCAGTAGCATATAGCGTCAAAAGTATAACGGCCATTCAGACTCCGTTCGTCTGCCATCCGTCAGCCGCAGACGGGCGTGCTTGCTGGGTTTCTGAGCATATCAACAGATATGTCAAAAACGTTTCATGGCGATTGTGTGGATCTGAGAATGGCATGCGCGCTTTACATTTTCTTGCGCCGGAAATGCTCCACGCATGATGGTTTTCCGGTCGAACGCGCGATGGTGCAGATAGCGGACAAGAGAGGCAACCGTACGCCCGGGCAACTTGCGTTGCAGCGGACCAGGTCGCGCTGAGCGGGCGCTCGTTGAGGATGAGTGGTTCGCGCCTGTGCCGTCTGTGTGAACAGCGCGTCAAGGCATCAGGTCAGGGCGATGCGCGATGCATGGCGCAGCCCAGGCTGAGAAAACGCTTTACTGATTTTGCTGCGAAAGTGCTTGGCTTTCGCAGCCAGCAGCGAGGTGTCGGCGCGTGAAGAAATCAGCCCTGCTCGGGCTGTTCGTCCATGCCCAGCAGATCTTCGAAGCGGGCGAGGGCGCCGTCTTCCTTGAGCACGGCTTTGAGCCACACGTGCAGTGGCATCTCGCCCCAGCGGGCGGCTTTGTCAGCGAGGTAGGCGACGGGGCTGTGCGGCTCGGTGCGGCGAAAGAACTCGGCGACGATGCGCAGTTGCTGCAGCGCCTGTTCGCGGTTGCGGATCGGGCCGCTGGCCTGTGGTGCGGAGGCCGTGACTTCGGTCGATTCGTCGTTGTTCTGCATGCTGGGCTCATCGCTTGTCGTGTCACTGCCGGAGAGAGCGGTGCTGTCGACGACGCCGTTTTCGCGCGTCAGTCGGGCAATGGTGGAGACGTATTCTTCGAGAGCGCCCTTGAGTGCCGTGAAGGAAGGGCCGTCCATGCCCAGGCGTTCGTCTGCGACGCGTGACAGGACTTCGAGCGCTTCGGCGCAGCGCACGCATTCAGGCGTTGCCTGCTGGTAGAAGCTGCGCGGCGTGGCGCGCTGGGCGTCGCGGAACTGTTGCAGGGAGACACGGTTGCTGCCCTGTGCGGCTTCATCGCCGCGATCGAGCAGCGGTTGCAGGGCGCGCGCGCCGTCGAGCACGAGCAAGCCCCAGGCCTGGCCCTTGCCGCGCACCAGCGGCAGGGTGCGGATCAGTTCCAGTGCGCGCTTGATGAACAGGCTGAGGTTGCCGATGCGTTGTTCGAAGTCGCCATCTTCAGGCTGCGGGTGCACCGCGTCCCAGTAGCGCTCGAACAAGCCGCCCATGACGGTGAAGCCATCGGCGAGGCCTGCCACGCCATGCAGCTTGCTGGCGGCCTCGGTGTACCAGATGGCGAGGCGCAGATCCTTGGTGCGCGACGTGAACAGCGTTTCGGCGATCTCGAGCACGCGCGGCCAGTCGGCTTCCTTGATCTGCGCGACCCATTCGCCCTGGTCCAGCGAGGCGTCGTCTTCGCGTCGTGCTTCCTGGATGGTGTCGAACTCACCAGAGAAGCTCATGTCCTCGCCGCAGGGTTGATCGGCGGAAACCGGGGCGAGCAAGGTGTCGACGGGAGGAAGCGGGCGGGTACTCATGTGCAAGCCTGTCTGGAAGCGGGTGGCGCGAGAGCGCGCAGTTTGCCATCAGCACAACGACATGCCCAATACCACGCGTCAGTTTTCTGTCCCCGTATCGCACAGACTGCGGAATGGATCTGACATATTCGGGAATGTCGCCGGAATCAACATCCGGACAGACGGTCGCCAGAAAGAGAACGGGGTGCCCGCAGGCACCCCGTCCGGTCTGGCGCGCGGAGCAATCAGCCGCTGTTACGCAGGCCGCCGGCAATGCCGTTGATGGACAGCAGCACGCCACGGCGCACGCGGTCATCGGCTTCGCCATCGCGGAAGCGATGCAGCAGCTCGACCTGCACATGGTTGAGCGGGTCGAGGTAGGGGAAGCGGTTCTTGATCGAGCGCTTGAGCAGCGGGTTGCCATCGAGCAGCTCGGCATTGCCCGTGATGTTGAGCAGCGCGGCAACCGTGTCTTCCCACTCGCCCTTGATGCGCGGGAAAATCTTGTTGCGCAGCGCTTCGTCCTTCACCAGTGCGGCGTAACGCGAGGCGATCGCCATGTCACTCTTGGCCAGCACCATGTCCATGTTGGAGAGCTGGGTAGCGAAGAAGCTCCACTCCTTGTGCATGGCCTGCAGCAGTTCGAGACCCTTGGGGCCGTGGCGCTTGACGTAGTCATTGACCGCCGAACCGAAGCCGAACCAGCCCGGCAGCATCACGCGGGCCTGGGCCCACGAGAACACCCAGGGAATCGCGCGCAGGTCTTCGATGGCCGTGCTCTTCTTGCGCGAAGCAGGGCGCGAGCCGATGTTGAGGTTGGCGATTTCCGAGATCACGGTGGACTCCCAGAAATACTCCTCGAAGCCCTCGGTCTCGTAGAACGAGGCCGCGATAGCTCTTGAAGGCGTGATCCGACAGCTCGTCCATGGCCTGCAGGTACTCGGGGCGCGGTGCGGCTTCCGGGTGGGCGAGCAGGGTGGCTTCCATGGTGGCGGCAACCAGCACTTCGAGGTTGCGACGGCCGACTTCCGGATTCGAGTACTTCGAGGCGATGACTTCGCCTTGCTCGGTGAGGCGGATCTGCGCCTGCACGGCACCGCCCGGCTGGGCGAGGATGGCCTGGTAGCTGGGGCCACCACCACGGCCGACGGAGCCGCCGCGGCCGTGGAACAGACGCATGCGCACGCCGTGCTTGCGGAACGATTCGATAAGCTGGATCTCGGCCTTGTAGAGCTCCCAGCCCGAAGTCAGGAAGCCGCCATCCTTGTTGGAGTCGGAGTAGCCGAGCATCACCTCTTGCGTGTCGAGACGCGACTTCACGAGCTCGCGATAGAGCGGCACCGACAGCAGACGGTCCATCACGCCAGCCGAGATCTGCAAGTCGCCGATGGTCTCGAACAGCGGGATGATGTTGACGTCCAGCGTCTTGGCGTGGGGCTTGAGCAGACCCACTTCCTTCAGCAGCACGGCGAGTTCCAGCATGTCGGAGACGCCATCGGTCTTCGAGATGATGGCGTTGGGTACGCAGTTCGGGCCGTACAGGCGATGCGCGTCGGCGACGGCCTGGAAGATGGCCATCTCGCCCCTGGTTTCTTCCGAGTAGCTGACGCCCGGCGAAGCGAGCACGCGCGGCGTGGCGAGCTCTTCGAGCAGCAACGCGATACGGCCTTCCTCGTCGAGGGCGAGGTAGTCGGTGCCGGGGCGGCTGTACGACAGCAGCTCGGCGACGGTGCGTTCATGCACGTCGGAGTTCTGGCGCACGTCCAGCGCAGCCAGGTGGAAGCCGAAGGTGCGCACGGCGCGGCGCAGGCCACGCAGGCGACCACGGGCCAGTTCGCCGGTGCCGTGTTCCTTGAGCGAGTGGTGGATGACTTCGAGCTCGTCCAGCACTTCCTGCACCGAGGCGTAGGCCGGCTCGCTGTGCGAGGGGCGGCCCAGCGACTTGCCGAGCAGGGCCACAGCCGTGGCCTGCAGGCGCGCGTAGAACGCTGCGCAGGGCGCGGCGATAGGGCTCGTCTTCACCATGGCCGTTGCGCGTCGGCGCGCGGTCGCCCATGGCGATGACTTCGGGCGACACGGTGACCAGGGCGCTGGACAGCGACAGGCCGGCGCTGAGGCGATAGATCTCGTCGAGGTAGAAACCGAGCACGACTTCGCTCTGCATGCGCAGTGCATCGCGCAGCACTTCAGCCGTCACGAAGGGGTTGCCGTCGCGGTCGCCGCCGATCCAGCTGCCCATGCGCAGGATGCCGGGCAGCTCGGTGCCGGCCCAGGCTTCGTCGTGCTTGGCCAGCGTGTCTTCGAGGCGGGCATAGAGGCGCGGCACTTCACGCAGGAAGGTGTAGTCGTAGAACGACAGGCCGTTGGCCACTTCGTCGAGCACCGACAGCTTGGCGGGACGCAGCATGCGCGTTTCCCACAGCACCAGCACGCAGCGGCGCAGTTCGGCGTCGTTCTGTGCCACTTCGTCCGGCGTCATCTCGATGCGGTCGCGCTGGTCCAGCAACTCGGCGATGCGCAGCTGGCAGGTCAGGATGCTCTTGCGCTGCACTTCGGTCGGGTGGGCCGTCAGCACGGGGCTGATGAGGGCGTTCTTGAAGAAGTCGCTGACCTTCTCGCGCGGCAGTTTGGCCTGGTCGGCGAGGTCCAGCGCGTGCGCCACGCTGCCTTCGCGCGGCAGCGAGCCAGCGCGCAGGTGCATGCGCGAGCGGCGGATGTGGTGCTGGTCTTCGGCGATGTTGGAAAGGTGCGAGAAGTAGCTGAAGGCGCGCACGACGTGGATCGTGTCTTCGCGCGACAGGCTGTCGAGCAGGGCTTCGAGTTCCTTGCGGGCGGCGAAGTCTTCATCGCGGTGGAAGCGGATCGAGGTCTGGCGGATCTTTTCGATCAGCTCGAAAACCGGATCGCCTTCCTGTGACCGTACGGTGTCGCCGAGGATGCGACCCAGCAGCCGCGTGTCTTCCCGCAGGGGGATGTCCTTGCCTTGCTCGTTCAGATTGTTCATGGATGTCTATCTTGTTCGTGTTGGTGGCCGCGTTTCGCGGCACGCCATCCCTGATGGCCACGTTGGGGAAAACCGCAAGTTTATCAGCCGGATGCCCCATTCCGGCGCATCGCAACATGCGAGACGTCGGCGGGGCATGCACCAGAATCAGGCCAAAACCCGCGTGCTAAGATGCCGACCACTCCAGACGCAACAAGCGTGCCGCTCAGGCGGAACGCTGATCGAGAGCCTGCATGTCGTTCCATCCCCCCGAAAAACTGTGCATCGCCACGCGCGAAAGCCGCCTGGCAATGTGGCAGGCAGAACACGTCAAAGCCCGCCTCGAAGCGGCCTGGCCCGGTTGTGAAGTCACGCTGCTGGGCATGACCACGCGCGGCGACCAGATCCTTGATCGCACGCTCAGCAAGGTCGGCGGCAAGGGCCTATTCGTCAAGGAACTCGAAGAAGCGCTGCTCGACGGCCGCGCGGACCTTGCCGTGCATTCCATGAAGGATGTGCCGGCCGAGATGCCCGAGGGCTTCGCCCTGATTGCGACGCTGGAGCGCGAACGTCCGTTCGATGCCTTCGTGTCGAACAAATACGCAAGCCTCGACGACATGCCGCCGGGCGCCGTCATCGGCACCTCCAGCCTGCGCCGCGAGGCCCAGCTGCACGCGCTGTATCCCTTCCTCGGTGTCGAGCCCCTGCGTGGCAACCTCGACACGCGTCTGCGCAAGCTCGACGAGGGCCAGTACGACGCAATCATCCTCGCTGCCGCTGGCCTGCAGCGCCTTGGCCTCAGCGAGCGCATTCGCAGCGTGTTGCCGGCCGATGTCTGCTTGCCGGCCGCAGGGCAGGGCGCGCTGGGCATCGAGGCGCGTGCTGATCGTGCCGATGTGGCGGCCTGGCTCGCGCCGCTGGTCAACCCGCTGACGACGGCCTGTGTGGCTGCTGAACGTGCACTGACGCGTCGCCTCGGGGGCAGCTGTGAAGTGCCTATCGGCGCCTTCTGCGAGCCCGTGGGCCAGCAACTGCACCTGCGTGCGCTGGTGGCGTCGGCCGACGGTCAGCAGATCGTGCGTGCCGAAGGCGTGGCGACGGCCGATGCAGCGCGTGCGCTGGGTGAGCGCCTCGCTGACGAGTTGCTCGCTGGCGGCGCGGATCGCATCCTCGCCAGCCTGGGTGGTCATGCCTGAACTGCGCGGCCTCGCCGGTCGCAGGGTCGTCATCACGCGACCCGCGCCGCAGGCCGACGGGCTTATCCGTCTGCTGCAGACGGTGGGGGCCGAGCCCATCTTCTTCCCCGTCGTCAACATCCTGCCGCTGGCCGACACCGCGCCGCTCGTCGCGCTGGCCAGTCAGCTCGCGCAGATCGACGCCGCTTTCTTCGTCAGCCGCAATGCCGTTGCGCAGACGCTGGCCGTGCTGCCACGCGAGCGTTGGCCTGACAGTGTCGCCATCTCTACCGTCGGCCCCGGCAGCGCAGCGGATCTGCGTGCAGCGGGTTTCGCCAAGGTGCTGGTGCCGGCTACACAGTTCGACAGCGAAGGCGTGCTTGCGCTGGAGACCTTCGCCGCCGCGAACATTGCCGGCAAGCGCGTGCTGATCCTGCGTGGTGATGGCGGTCGCGAACTGTTGGCTGAGGTGTTGCAGCAGCGTGGCGCCAGCGTGCAGGTGCAGCCTTGCTATCGGCGCGTCGCGGCGCAGACCGATCCTGCGCCGCTGCACACCGCACGCCGCAACGGTGGCATCGATGCCCTGAGCTTCACCAGCAGCGAAGGCGCACGCAATTTCGCCAATTTGCTGGGCGACGAGGCGGCCGCCTTGCTGGCGAGTTGCGTCTGTTTCGTGCCCCACGAACGCATCGCCCAGCAACTGCGCGAACTCGGCGCCACATCCATCCGTCTGACCGAGGCAGGTGATATCGGCCTGGTGGCCGCCCTGCAGGAACACTTTGCATAGCTTTGGGTAGAATTCCGTCATGAGCGAACAGCAAACCGAACAAGCCACAACTCCCGATACGCCGCCCGTTGCGCGGGCCGACGCCAGCCCTGCCAGCAATGCACGCAGCCCATCCACGGGCAGCACCCTGCTGACCCCGCGAGCCCAGATGACCATCGCCGTCGTCGTGCTGGTCTTCCTTGGCTGGCAACTGCTCGACACCCGCAACGAACTGCGCAGCCTGCGCGAAGACATCGCGCGTCGCGCCGGTGCGGAATCTGCCGAGCTGAACAATGCACGCCAGCTGGCGCGCAACGGCCAGGAGAGCGCAGCGGCGCTGCAAGGCCGTGTCGGCACCTTGGAAGATCGCGTCAGCGACAGCGAGTCGCAGCAGGCCGCGCTCGAGCGCATCTACCAGGATCTGTCGCGCAACCGCGATGACCGTCTGCTGCAGGAAGCCGAACAGGCCGTGTCGCTGGCCAGCCAGCAATTGCAGCTCGCCGGCAACGTGCCGGTGGCGCTCTCTGCACTGCAGCTGGCCGATGCACGCCTGGCCAGCAGCGCACAGACACGCCTGCTGCCGCTGCGCCGTGCCATCGCGCAGGACATCGAGCGCCTGCGCGCACTGCCGCTGGTCAACGTCACCGGCATGTCGCTGGAGCTGGAAGCCCTGCTGGCGCGCATCGATTCCCTGCCTTTCGCCTTCGAACGCATGCCGCCCGCCAAGCCGGCCACGCCGGCGGCATCGCAGCCACGCAAGCCGGTTGCACCGGCACCCCGCAAGGGTGGCGCGGCACCTGCGACGGCGACGCCTTCAGCACCGCAGGCTGACGACAGCAGCACACCGGGCTGGGTGACACTGGCCGGTGATCTGTGGGGCGACTTCAAGGGCCTGCTGCGCATCGAGCGGCTGGACAGCGATGACGTCAATCTGCTGTCGCCGCAACAGGCCAGCTACCTGCGCGAAAACATCCGCCTGCGTCTGTTGTCGGCCCGCCTGGCCCTGCTGCAGCGTGACGGCCGCATGTTTGCCGAAGACCTCAACCAGGCGCGCGGCATGCTGGAAAAGTATTTCGACATCAAGGCCCCCGCAGTCGCCGGCACGGCCGAAGAGCTGCGCCAGATGGCTTCGGCGCGCCTGATCGTCGATCTGCCGGCGCTCAGTGAAAGCGAGGCGGCCCTGCGTCGCCTGCGTCAGGTGCGCTGACATGGTCCGTGCCCTGTTCTGGCTTGTTGCCCTGTTCACCGCGGCTGTCGCCATCACCCTGCTGTCGCGCTACAACCAGGCCTATGCGTTGTTCGTGTGGTCGCCCTGGCGTGTGCAGATTTCCGCCAACCTGCTGATCGTGCTGAGCCTGGCCGGCTTCGCGGCGCTGTACTTTGTCATCCGTCTCATCTCGCAGGCACTCACGCTGCCCGTCGAAGTGCAGGCCTGGCGCAAGCGTCGGCAAGCGGAAGCGGCCTACCGCTACCTCACCGATGCACAGCGCCTGTACCTCGAAGGGCGCGCCGGCCAAGCCTTCAAGCACGCCGAAAGTGCGTACGAGAACGGCGCGCCGCAAGGCCTCAGTGCCTTGATCGCCGCGCGTGCCGCACATGCCATGCGCGAGCAGGAACGCCGCGATCACTGGCTGACCATCGCGCGTGACCACGACAAGGAAGTGCGCATGTCGCGCCTCATGCTCGAAGCCGAGTTCGCGATTGCCGAACGCCGCTTCGACGATGCGGGCGCGCGCCTCGACGAACTGCGTAACGCCGGTCACCGCCACATCGCTGTGCTGCGCCTCGCGCTGCAGGCCGAGCAGGCACGTGGCCGCTGGCACGAAGTGGCACGCATTGCGCGCCAGCTGCGCAAGGTGAAAGCCCTCAGCGCCGAGCAGGCGGCGCCGCTGGTGCGTCGTGCCCACATCGAACAGATGCGCGAAGCCGAAGGCGAGCTGGAACAGATGCAGCGCATCTGGAACAACATCACCACCGACGAGAAGCGCGACGTCGGCCTGCTGCTGCGCGTGGTGCCTTATCTCGTTGCTTCCGGCGACCTCGTGCTCGGCCCGCAGGCCATCGAGGACGCGCTGGAGCAGGAGTGGGAGCCTGAGCTCGCCGTGCTCTACGGCCGCTGCCGCACGCTGGACCTGCACCGCCAGCTGGTCACCGCCGAGGGCTGGCTCAAGCAGCACCCCGACGACGCCGGCCTGCTGCTGACGCTGGCGCGCCTGTGCCTGCGCGGCCAGTTGTGGGGCAAGGCGCAGAGCTACCTCGAAGCCTCGCTGTCGATCACCCCGACACGCGCTGCGCACCTCGAGCTCGCCAAGCTCGCCGAGTCGCTGGGCAAGCACGAGCTGGCGCAAGGCAGCTTCCGCGCGGCTGCCGAACTCGGCGCCTGACCAAGGCTTCAGCAAAGCAAAAGGGCCGCGATTGCGGCCCTTTGTCATGGTGCGGCGAGCTCACTTGCTCTTGCGTTTGCTCGCGTAATACTCGTCGAGCTGTGCCTTGCTGCGCTCGGACAAATCGTCCAGCCACTCGACGGGCAGCGCGAAGTTGAGGTTCTGCGCGTTGTTGCCGACAGCGATGCGCTGCGTGATACCGATCAGGCGGCCTTCGAAGTCGAACAGGCCGCCGCCGCTGGAACCCGGCGAGAACGGCGCCGAGGTCTGGATGGCTTCGATCTTGTCGTCGTCGCCGTACTGCAGGCGCGACAGCAGGCCGTCGGCCAGCGTCATTTCCAGCGCACGCGGGTTACCCAGCGTGACGACACGCTGGCCTACGCTGAGCTGTTTGACGCCGGCGCGTTTGACGACAGGCGCATCGAAACTCGCGTCGGCGACAGACACCATGCACAGGTCGCGCTCGAGGTCGATGAGTTCGAGTTTGCCCGGGTAGCTGACCTTGTCCTTCACCAGCGAGAAACGGTTGGCCTTCTTGAGCACATGGCAGTTGGTGATCAGCTTGCGTGGTTCGACGACGACGGCCGAGCCGGAGCCGACCGGCACGCCGCCATTGTCGAAGGTGCGTACCAGCCAGACGCTGGGTGAGATCAGCTTGAACAGCTGGTCCGGCTCCATCGCCTGGGCTGCGGGGGCGGCGAGCAAGAGCGCGAGGAGTTGCAGTGCATGGCGCTTCATGGCTTGCCTCCAGTGGTTACGGTGTCTGGCGGCAGGATGTCTTTCAGGTCGTCCATGACCATGCCGCTGCGGACGACCTTGCGCGGCTTGGTGAGCTCCGTATCCACATTGGCTGTTTCGCAGTAGGCCCCTGTCGTAGCACCGACGCCCGAGGGCTTGCGCTGGAAGATGAAGCGTTCGGGGCGCGGATCGGCGGGGTCGGTAATGTCGAGCACGTTGATCTGGCAGTTGCCGGTGTCGGACGGCCCCACCAGCACGGCGTAGTTGTGATCGCTGGCTGCCCGGAAAGTCACCATGACGCCACAGATGCGTCCGGCGACAGGCGAGTGGATGAACCACAGGGTACTGGGCGTCTCGGCCTGGACGGTCACACTGCTCTGGAATTGCCCGCTGGTCTTGCGCGAATCGCCCATCAGTTTGGGCGAGCCACAACTGCGCGACTCATCGAAGGCGTAGAGCAGCCCCGTACCCGCGAGTGCGGAAGAGCGCAGTTGCAGCTTGGCCAGCTTGCCCGTCGTTGGGGGCGTGTAGTTCTGTATGGTTTGCCGGGCGGGCGACTGGGCGCAGCCGGTGGCCAGGCAGGCGAGGCTGAGAGTCAGCCAGCAAAGATGGCGCGTCATGCGGAGCAGCTCCATATGTGACATTTGCAAGATAGCACGCTGCCACAGGACGGGTTGATCGGGGGCGGCCAGATTTCACGGCTTGCGCGCGGGTAGCCCCAGCGCGGCGCGGGCGAGCTCGTCGGCGACGCGATTGCGATGTGCCGGCAGCCAGCACAGCGTCGCGCTGTCGAAGCGGGCGAGGGCTTCGCGGACCGACGAGAAAAGTTCGCTCAAGCCGGGGTAGGGGCGTGGTGCGCTGCCGTTCAGCTCGTCGACGAGGACACGGCTGTCACTGTGCAGGGCAATGCATCGGGCACCGAGGGACTGTGCTGTTTGCAGCGCCAGCAGCAGGGCGCGCAGTTCGGCCTCGTTGTTGTCGCCATGGCCGGGCAGCAATTGCGAGAGGCGTGTCTCGCTGCCATCCGGCGCCAAGATCAGCACACCCGCCGCCATGCGGCCCGGGTTGGGCAGGGCGCTGCCGTCGCAGAAGATTTGCCAGACGTCTTGCATGGCCGGACTGTACCGGTAATCGCACCGGGCCGGCGCCTGTGGCCGGGCAGCGTACACTGCGGCCCCATGTTCGCAGCCCTGCCCAACGCCGCGCTCTACCTCATCGCCACGCTCATCTGGGGTTCGACCTGGCTGGCGATCACCTGGCAGCTGGGCGAGGTGCCGCCGGCTGTGTCGGTGGGTTGGCGCTTCCTGCTGGCAGGGTGCGTGTTGCTGGCCTGGTGCCGACTACGCGGTGAATCCCTGCGCCTGCCGCGGCGCGAATACCTGTGGTGTCTGTGGCAGGGCATCCTGCTGTTCGGCGTGAGCTACGTCTGCGTCTACGAGGCCGAGCGCTGGATCGCCTCCGGCCTCATGGCCGTGCTCAATTCCGCCATGCTGCTGTTCAACCTGCTGGGCATGCGCCTCGCGTTCGGCAAGCGCATCGATGCGCAAAGCCTGATCGGCGTCGCGCTGGGCACGGCAGGCATTGCCCTGGTGTTCTGGCCCGAGGTGCTGGCCGATCACGCCGCGGGCAGCTGGCGTGGCATCGCCTACGGCTTGGCTGCCGCGCTGATCGCCTCGTGCGGCAACCTCGTCGCGCAGCGCAATCGCCAGGCCGCACAGCCATTGCTGCCGGGCACCGGCTTCGCGATGCTCATGGGCGGCGCCAGTGCCCTGCTGCTGGCCGTGCTGACCGGGCAAACGCTCGCCTTCGATCTGCGCGCGCCCTACGTGGCGTCCCTGCTGTACCTCGCGCTGTTCGGCTCGGTGCTGGCTTTCCTCGCCTACTTCACGCTGATCGGCCGCATCGGGGCCGGGCGTGCGGGCTACATGGCGGTGGCCGTGCCCATCCTCGCGCTCATCATGTCCGGCCTCTTCGAAGGGCTGCAATGGACCGGCTGGACCGTCGCCGGCATTGCCTGCGCCGTGCTCGGCAACGTGGTCATGCTGCACAGGCCGGCAGCGAAAACCTGAGGGGCGAACCCGCTGCGCGATTTACGTCGCATTTCATGGCAAACAACGCCCCGGTTTTTCACTGATAATCGTTCGGCAGATTCCCGGGAGAAAACATGTCGAAATGGTTCGTAGTGGCGGCGATGCTGTGGGCATCGGCCGTGTCGGCGCAGGTCTACAAAAGCATCGGCCCTGATGGCAAGGTGATCTACAGCGACAAGCCGCCCGAGGCCGCCAAGGAAGTGACGCCCATGAACATCAAGGGCGCGCCGCTGACCGATGAGTCCGACCCGCTCAAGGCTGCCGTGATGGTGCACGCCATCGACCAGACCGTCGAATCCTTCCACCAGTACTGCCTGCGCGAAGAGCCCGCCGTGGCACAAGCCGTCTCGCAGGCGCGCGAGAAGTGGGGCGCACAGCACTCCACTTTGATCGGCAAGGCACGCAGCATCCTGCAAACCGAGCTCAGCGAAGAGCAGCGCTACAACCTCACCGCGACCCTGCGATTGGCCGAGGCCGACGTGCTGCAACAACTCAAGCGCGCCACCAAAGCGCAACGCACCGACATGTGCAAGGCCTGGCCCGCGCGCTCCATGTCACCCGAGCTCAACCTCATGGGCAAGCTGAAGCTTGTTGATGCGGTGATGAACTTCAAGCCGGGGGTGAAGAAGCGCTAGGCGCCTCACTGTGAGAGCCACGCTCCTTGCTGCTGTTCTGCTGGCTGCCTGCCTCACATGCGCAGCTGCAGACCTGCCATACACAGTTGTTCGCGTCGATGTCACCAGTGAGAAATTGCAGGCGTTTCTTGGCGACGAGCAAGGAAAGCCATTCAAGCAGTTTGGCCCGCTATCGAACTGGCTGCATGGCAAAGGGAAGAAGCTTTCCTTTGCCATGAATGCAGGGATGTATCACCAAGGCTCCTTACCCGTCGGCCTGCTGGTTATTGACGGGAAACAGGTCTCCCCGCTCAATACTTCGACTGGAAGCGGAAACTTCTTCTTGAAGCCAAACGGTGTTTTCCTGCTTTCATCTTCTGGCCCGAAGGTTGTGGAAACTGGCGAGTACCCAAGCGTCGCCAAGGACATCATCTTGGCCACGCAGTCGGGGCCTCTGTTGCTCAGGGATGGCGTCATTCACCCCGAATTCAATCCCGCTTCAACATCGCGGCGCATCCGGAACGGAGTTGGAGTGTCAGGAAGTCTGGCGCTCTTTGTCATATCCGAGCAACCTGTGACCTTCTACGAATTTGCGTCGTTCTTTCGGGACGTTCTTCACTGCAAAGATGCGCTGTACTTCGACGGCGTAGTGTCAAGCCTGTACTCGATAGGCCTCGGGCGAAATGACCAGAGAGCGGAGTTGGGACCGATTGTTGGCGTCGTTATCGATCAGACGTCCGACCCTTCCATCGAGAGGATTTCACCCGGAAAGCCAAGAGATGCTTCTCGTGTCAAAAGATAGGCAGTCGTAGGGTGGGCACGGTGTGCCCACGCGGTAGTGGGGAGGGAGATGGTCGGCACGCGTGGACCGGGCTCCCCCATACCTGGTTATGGAGAGTCATCGTGTCGATGCTCGTATCCGTACCAACAAGCGACAACAGCAAGGATTGTCAGCAGAACCAACACTATCTTGCCGCCATTCTTGGGGCCGTTGAAGGGCACTGAGCAGAGGCCAAACAGATAGAGGGTCGCCAACGTTAGCTCGTATGCAAACGAGGCTGCTTTCACGAGCGGCACTGAATACTCGTAGCCGCAAACCATCTCGGGACTTCCGGGGTTGATCGCCTCGCAGAACCAGTCAGGCCATTGCTGCTGGAGTGATGCGAACACAAGAAAGCCGATCACCAGAACAATAAGGCTTGCCCAGCTAGCGTGATTGCCGTGTCTCTGCAGGAGTTGTCGCATGTGATCGTTGCGTGGAATAACTGCGGGTAAGGCGTAGTGGGGCGGTCCGAGCGCTCACCGAGCCCATCCTATCGGGCTGGGAGGGGACATATCAATGCTCCGTGCCAGATTCGATAGGCCCAACATCCATGCCGTCGTAGCTGCCCAGGCTGTGTAGATCAGCAAATGCATAAAGTTGCTGATTGCGCTCGAATAGAGATTGCGGGGAATGGGTTTCTTCCTTTTCAACGTGCAGGAAGAAATACTCTTCTTCTCCTTCGTCGAGATCAGGGACATACAAATCGACGTAGCGATAGCCCTGCGCTTCAAGGATTGGCACGATACCTCTCAGCTTCTCCGCTGACTCATCTGTGAAGAAGTAACCCCACAGCAAGGGGCCACCAACATCCCAATCGGTGTTTTCCGTGATGTTGCCGAACATCTCTTCCAATTGCTCAAGTGCGATCATCGATAGTCCATACGGTGAGTTGGGGACGAACGTGGAAGTAAGCGGACGGCGAGCAAAGCGAGCGAACCCAAAGCGCAGCTTTGGGCGGTCCACTTGACTGTAAGGTTAGGCCCCACGCTATCGCCCTGTCTCGACTTGTCTCGGATCTCCGATGCGCTTGCGAAGCTCCTTGCGGAGTTCCTCTGCTTGACGCAATTCCGTGTCCGATAGCTGGCGTGCAACTTCGCCGGGGCGCCGCAAGTACATTGCAACTTTTGCGCGTGGGATGAACCACTCGTCTGCGTCCTTGGGTATGAATTCCGCAGCAAGGGAATGCCATGCATACGCCTTAACGAGATCAACGGGGACACCTTGACCAAGCTTGTGCATGACCGCCAGGCTGTACATGGAGTTGTGCTGCCCCTTCTTTGCCGCCATTTCAAACCATTGCATAGCCCTTCCGTAATCCTGTTCGACGACCTCGCCATTCGCGTAAGCGACGCCAACGTTGTGCATGGCGCCAATATCACCCTCTTTCGCCTTCGCCAAGGTGGCCGAGAGATCGGAAGCGTTCGCAACGCTAAACGTAAGCAAGGTCGCGGCGACGACTGAAATCAGGGCGCGAATCGCAGCGTGCATTTGTGGTGTCTAGCGTGGAAGTAAGCGGGCGCCGGAGCGCGCTGCGCGGAGGGAACCACAAGCGCAGCTTGTGGCGATCCCATCGACTGTAGTGTTAGACCGCTGGGTCATACTAAGAAATCACCCACTCGAAACGCTTGCAAACTTGTTTGTCACCGCCGCGATCAATATCTGCCTTGGTTGCCTTGAAGTGGAACTCGATCCGAATAGATTTACCTTCCACCTTTGCCAAATAGACAGCCTTGTCCGAACCCAAGAATCCTGGGTTTGGGACGTAGCGAAGTGCATCAGCACCGCTGCCTGATAACTTATATGGGCTGATAGACCCATGTTTGGGCAGGCTAACCAGCTTGATATCTCGAACGGCCTCCTCCGCGACATTCTTTTTCTGTGCGAGGTACCAGTATGACGCCGCCGCACCTTCTACACGAAAGGTACCGAAATCGTCGGGAGATAGAGTGCCAAGCTCTACATAGGGAACTGCCATACAGATACCGATAGCTCCCTGTGGCATGTCCGAGGCCACACAAGCAAGGCTGGTGACGGCTGCAAAACATGTACCAAGAAGCGTCCGCAATATCTTCATGCAATCGCCATGCATAGGAGTGTCTAACGTTTGACGTGAGGGGCGGCCGTAGCGGCGAAGCCGCGAAGGGAGCCCACAAGCGCAGCTTGTGGGCGGTCCCTCTCGACGGAATTGTTAGGCGCTTTTGATGGTCCCACCAAGATCATGAGCGCCACGTACCAACTCCAGCATGAACTACGGCGAATGATCGGGGATGAACGAAGAACGCATAGTGTTTTCCGGTCCCCGATAGAGGCTCCGGTTTGCGTTCGGAAGTCCAATAACTGACTACAAGCACTGTCTCTACGTCCAAGAGCGCTAACTGAATGCGGGTTTTCTCTTCTTGTCCAAGCTTTATGCGATCAACGAATTGCTTTGACTTCTCGAATACATCACTTGCGCAGTGAGGCCAACTAATCGCCTCCTTCTGTAAGGGATGCGATTCCACCGCAGCTAAGGCAAGCCGTTCTGTTTGCTCGGGCACGCTCGCCGCTGAATTTGTCATTGAAGCGCCTAACGTAGAAGTGAGGGGCGCCGAAGCGAAGCGGAGGGAACCCAAAAGCGCAGCTTTTGGGCGTCCCGCTCGACTGCCATGTTAGAGCGGGCCTGGTACGTCGAAAAAGGCCTAGTTAAGGGGGGCTTGTTTTGGCAGTAGAAACAAGAAGCTTAATCTGTCCGGCAGCTTCACCCGGCGCACAACTGATTAGGTATGTGACACCAGGCTCCGCTTTTATATTAATTCGTGGATATGAGTACCACCCGGGGCCGTTGCAATTGACCACTACTTCATAATTTCCCGGAAGCAAAGTTGCTTCGCGAGGAACAAGATGAAAGAAGGTGCGCGGCAGAGGGTCTTTTCGTCCGTTCTTGTCTGTTATGGACATTAAGAATCCATCTATACCGCTTTGCGCCTCCTTTCTTTCACTTACTTTTAATTTGACCACTTTTGATGCGTCAAGGTTGACTGTTTCAGGAGAGACTACGGGGGCTGTTAACGAGCAGCCGCCAACCATCAACATACTTGCAATAAGTGACTGAAAATTTTTCATGCGAAGCTCTAACGTTTGACGTGAGGGGCCGCCGTAGCGGCGAAGCCGCGAAGGGAACCTGCAAGCGCAGCTTGCAGGCGGTCCCTCTCGACGGAATTGTTAGTCGTCATAGGTCTTCCGGCCGACAAATTGCTCCAGCCCCCATCGCGAGTAAGCGCGGAAGCTTTGTAGCCTTGTGGAAGTTGCGGTCTGAAGTAACAAATGAATCATTGCCGTAGTGTAAGTGGCACCACATGGTGTGAACATCGCAGATTCGATTTAGCCAAGTGGCCTTCTTTGGGGAGTCGTCCGATTCCCCGCTGATGTCAATTACCGGCGACTCACCAAAGAGGATGTCTTCGATCTCCTTGGCTTTTGTGGTCATTTCTTTATTGGCCCACATCCCGTGATCCCAGAAAGTTACACCCCAAAGCATCAATGGCATCAGCCGAGGCAAATTGGCAATTCCGGCTTCTTCCAATAGCTGCTCAAAGAGGTCGTATCGATCCGGCCTAATACCGCGTTGACGCATCTCTGAAGCCCCAATCTCGACCACATAAGCTTGATGCGCGGGATCGTCAAGTAATTCACGAAGACGCAAGACATTCTTTGCCCCGTTCGCCAAATCGATGATGACGTTATGGTCCAGCGTGAGTTTCATGACGACTAACGTAGAAGTGAGGGGCGGCCGGAGCGAAGCGAAGGGAACCACAAGCGCAGCTTGTGGCCGTCCATCTCGACTGCCGGGTTAGAGCGGACTTCACACACCACTGGTTTTTCCTCTTCCTCGGAATGCCAGGAGGGCGCCGATTAAACAGCCGGTGAGGCTGACGATAGCCCCGCAGTATGCTGAGCCAATGTACATGGTGCCCTGCTCAGCAAGCAACGCCGGGCCTACATAGGGATCGGAAACAAGATCGTAGGTGCTGTAGGCCAAGGCAAGGCAGATGACGGTGAGCAAGATGATTGCCCAGCGCTTGCGAGCCCGACCAATAAAGACAGCAAGAGCGCACAAAGCGATAGGCATTAACCAAAGCTTTGCGACTGACGGCGCCTTGTCTGAAACCTCGGCTAGCGCGAGGCTCGAACTCAGCAACAAAACGGCAGCCATGGATAAGTGACGGAGCATTTAATTCGACAAGCTCTAACGTTAAGTGGACGACACAGTCTGTGTCGATAGGTGGAGATAAGCCTCCATTGCTGGATGCATGTTGCTAAATGTTGACGTCTATATCTGGAGACATTAGCGGATGTGTCTGACGATGCCAAGTGAGTGGAACAGGCAGCGCAGAGGGCTGCGCTTTCGTCAGTCGCGCCGTCTCATCGCCGATAAAGCTTGCACAAACTCGCCAGCAACTCCCCGTGCCGCGCTTCCAACTGCGACCACTCGAAGCGCCACTGCCAGTAGCCCTTAGCTTTGCCGGGGAAGTTCATGCGCGCTTCTGATCCGAGGCCCAGGATGTCCTGCATGGGGTGGATCGTCGTGTCGGCGACGCTGGCGCAGGCGGCGCGGATGAGGGTCCAGTGGATGTCGTTGCCGCTGCAGGCGAGGTAGTCGCGCACGTGCTGGCGTTCGGCCTCGCTGATGGCGGCCCACCAGCCCTGGGTGGTGTCGTTGTCGTGGGTGCCGGTGTAGACGACGGCGTCTTGCGTGTAGTTGTGCGGCAGGTAGGCGTTGTCGGGACCACTGCCGAAGGCGAAGTGCAGGATGCGCATGCCGGGGAATTCGAATTGCAGGCGCAGGGCGTCGACGTCGGGGGTGATGACGCCGAGGTCTTCGGCAATGATGGGCATGGGGCCGAGGGCCTGGGCGATGGCCTTGAACAGTGCGGCACCGGGGCCGGTGACCCAGTGGCCGTTCATGGCGTGGTCATCGCTGGCGGGGATTTCCCAGTGCGCGGCGAAGCCGCGGAAGTGGTCGATGCGCAGGACGTTGACGAGCTCGAATGTGCGGCGGATGCGCTGTATCCACCAGTGGTAGTTCTCCTTGGCGTGCGCGCTCCAGCGGTAGAGCGGGTTGCCCCAGCGTTGTCCCGTTTCTGAAAACGCATCGGGTGGCACACCGGCAACCACTTGCGGGCGGCCGTTGCTGTCGAGTTCGAAGAGGTCCTGCCGTGCCCACACTTCAGCACTTTGCGCAGCGATGAAGATGGGGGCGTCGCCAACTATCTTGATGCCGCGTTCGTTGGCGTAGGTACGCAGCTTCTTCCACTGGCGGAAGAAATTCCACTGGCAGAATTTCCAGAAGGCGATGCGTGGCGCGTGCTGCTGCCCGGCGACTTCGAGTGCGGATTGCTGACGACGGGCGAGGCCTGAGGGCCAGTCGCACCAGTCCTGCCAGCCGTGGTGATCGGCGAGCGACATGAATAGCGCGTAGTCGTTGAGCCAGCCGCCTTGCTTGATGCAGAAGTTGATGTAGTCCTGCCGTTGCTCGGCGCTGGCGCCGATGACGAAATTCTCGGCGGCGCGGCGCAGGCGTTCCATGCGCCAGGGATGCACGGCGGCGAAGTTGAGCGAGCCGGCGTCGAAGCCGGCGTCGGGTTCGAGGTCGCTGGCTTCGAGCCAGCCATGCACCTGCAGGTTGACGAGATCGATGAGCAGCACGTTGCCGGCGAAGGCGGAACTGCTCATGTAGGGCGAGTTGCCGGGGCCGATGCCGCCGAGCGGGAGGATCTGCCAGAGCTTCTGGCCGGCGGCGGCGAGCCAGTCTACGAAGCGGTAGGCGTCAGCACCGAAATCGCCGGAGCCATGCGGGCCGGGCAGGGAAGTGGGGTGCAGCAGGATGCCGCTGGCGCGGGGGAGTCGCATGGAGTGTTCAGCTCTCGAATAATTTGATCTGTGCGCCGGCTGCCGCGAGCAGCACAACGCTGTGCGCAGCGAGCGGGAAGGGCACTTCGCCCTGTTCGTACCAGTTGGCGTAGCCGCGCGGGTCGCTGCTGTCCAGCCAGGCTTGCCACACGCCGGCGGGCAGCATGAAGGGGCGGTCGGCGTGGCTGCCGTTGATGAGCAGCAGCAGCGGCGCGCCAGCGCGGCCGGGTTTGCCGATGAGGCAGCCGAGTACGCGTTCACCGCCGTCGCGCCACGCTTGCCCTTGCAGCATGTCGCCCGAGCTGTTGAGCCAGGTGAGGTCGTGCAGACCCAGCGGGTCGGTGAGGCCGCTGTACCAGTGGTTGTCGAACAGCAGGGCCTGGCGGCGCAGTTCCAGCACGCGCGTGGTGTAGGCGATGAGGTCTTCGTCGGCGCGTGACCAATCTATCCAGGTGATGGCGTTGTCCTGGCAGTAGGGGTTGTTGTTGCCTTGCTGGCTGTGGCCCAGCTCGTCGCCGGCGGCGAGCATGGGCGTGCCTTGCGCGAGCAAGGTGGTGGCGAGCAGGGCGCGCTGCATGCGTCCTCTCAGAGTGAGGATGGCTGGGTCAGTCGTCGGGCCTTCGATACCGCAGTTGTTGCTGAGGTTGTGGCCGTGGCCGTCGCGGTTGTGTTCGCCGTTGGCGAGGTTGTGGCGGTCGTTGTAGCTGACGAGGTCGCGCAGCGTGAAGCCGTCGTGCGAGATGCTGTAGTTGATCGACGAGACGGGTTCGCGACGACGCGACTGGAACAGGTCGCTTGATCCGCACAGGCGCATGGCGAAGTCGCCGCGCGTGCCTTGCTCGCGCAGCCAGAAGCCGCGCACGGCGTCGCGGAAGTGGTCGTTCCACTCGCCCCAGCCGCGCGGGAAGTTGCCGACCTGGTAGCCACCGGGGCCGACGTCCCAGGGCTCGGCGATCATCTTGGCGCGTGCCAGCACAGGGTCTTGCGCGATGGCGGTGAAGAAAGCGCTGCGGTTGTCGAAGCCGGTGTCGGTGCGGCCGAGGATGGGGGCGAGGTCGAAGCGGAAGCCATCAACGTGCATCTCTTCGACCCAGTAGCGCAGGCTGTCGAGCACCAGGCGCAGCATCGCCGGCTGGCGGATGTCCATGGTGTTGCCGCAGCCGGTGTCGTTGATGAAGTGGCGCTTGTTGTCGCTGCCGAGGCGGTAGTAGCTGGCGTTGTCGAGGCCACGGAAGCTGATGCAGGGGCCGCTGGCATCGCCTTCGCCGGTGTGGTTGTAGACCACGTCGAGAATCACCTCGATGCCGGCCGCATGCAGCTGGCGCACCATGTAACGGAACTCGTCGCGCACCGACATGCCATCACAGCCGGAGGCATAGCGTGGGTCGGGGCTGAAGAAGTTGATGCTGTTGTAGCCCCAGTAATTGACGAGGCCCATCTGCACGAGACGCTGCTCGTCAACGTGGTAGTGCACGGGCAGGATGGACAGCGCGGTGACGCCCAGTCGCTTGAGGTGGGCCAGCGAGGCCTTGTGGGCGAGGCCGGCGTAGCTGCCGCGAATCTCTTCCGGAATGTCTGGATTGCGCTGCGAGAAGCCCTTGATGTGCACTTCGTAGATGACGGTGTCGGCCATCGGTGTGGCCGGGTGCTCATCACCACCCCAGTCGAAGTCGTCGCAGGGCGTGACACGTGCCTTCAGTGCGACGGCGGCGTTGTTGAGCGTGGAGGGCTGCAGCTCTTGCCGGTTGCCCTGGCCCTTGTCGCAAGCGAACTGCTCGTCGCGCCATTCGAACTTGCCGACGATGTCGCGTGCGTAGGGGTCGAGCAAGATTTTGTGCGGGTTGAAGTAGTGGCCGTCCTGCGGCGCCCAAGGGCCGTAGGCGCGGAAGCCGTAGACGGTGCCAGGCACGGCTTCGGGCAGGTATGCGTGGAAGATGTCGCCGGTGTGCCCGACGAGGGGCAGGCGCGAGACTTCCTGCGTGCCGGTGGCGTCGAACAGGCACAGCTCGATGCGCGTGGCGTTGGCGGAGTAGACGGCGAAGTTGACGCCACCGGCATCGGGGGTGCTGCCGAGGGGCCAGGGGCGGCCGATGCTGAGGGTGGCGCTGCGTGTGTTCATTGTTGTTGTGTGTGCTTCTAGTTGCTCAACGATCTCGTCTCTTCCAGCTTTGCGCTTACCTCATCCTTGCCACTCAAACATCACCGTCGCCAGCGGCGGCACATTCACCACGATGGAGTGCGCCTTGCCACTGACGCCGTTGTGATCGGCATACGTCGCAGAGAACGGCGTGCCGACGTTGCTGCCGCCGTAGTACGCCGAGTCGGTGTTGATGCGTTCGACGTAGCGGCCGAGGCGCGGCACGCCGATGCGCATGTCGTTGTGCGGCGTGGGCGTGAAGTTGCAAACCACCACGACCATGCTGCCGTCGGCGCCGTGGCGGATGAAGCTGGCAATCGAGCGCTCGGCGTCGGAGTGCTCGATCCACTCGAAGCCGTTGCCGTCGAAGTCGCGCTGGTGCAGGGCGGGGTGGCGCATGAAGTGGTTGAGGTCGCGTACCAGGCGTTGCACGCCACGGTGCATGTCGACTTCGGGGCCGTGTTCGAGCAGATGCCAGTCGAGGCTGCGGTCGGCATTCCATTCGTCGTTCTGCGCAAACTCGCAACCCATGAACAGCAGCTTCTTGCCGGGGTGGCCCCACATGAAGCCGTAGTAGGCGCGCAGGTTGGCGAATTGCTGCCAGCGGTCGCCGGGCATCTTCTTGAGCATCGAACCCTTGCCGTGCACCACTTCGTCGTGCGAGATCGGCAGTACGAAGTGTTCGCTGAAGGCGTACATCAGGCCGAACGAGAGCTCGTTGTGGTGGTACTTGCGGTGGATGGGGTCGCGCGCCATGTAGCGCAGCGTGTCGTTCATCCAGCCCATGTTCCACTTGTAATGGAAGCCGAGGCCGCCGTCGAAGGTGGGACGTGACACGGCGGGGTAGGAAGTGGATTCCTCGGCCGCCGTGATGGCTTGCGGGCGCTCGCCGCCAACCACTTCGTTCATGCGCTTGAGGAAGGCGATGGCTTCGAGGTTCTCGCGGCCGCCGTACTGGTTGGGCACCCACTCGCCTTCCTTGCGGCTGTAGTCGCGGTAGAGCATCGAGGCGACGGCGTCGACGCGCAGGCCGTCTACGCCGTAGCGATCGAGCCAGTACAGCGCGTTGCCGACGAGGAAGTTGCGCACTTCGGTGCGGCCGAAGTTGTAGATCAGCGTGTTCCAGTCCTGGTGAAAGCCTTCGCGCGGATCGGCGTATTCGTAGAGATGCGTACCGTCGAAGTTGGCGAGGCCGTGTGCATCGGTCGGGAAGTGTGCCGGCACCCAGTCGAGGATCAAGCCCATGCCGGCGGCGTGGCAGCGCGACACGAAGCGCGAGAAGCCGGCCGGCTCGCCGAAGCGCGAGGTGGGCGCGAACAGGCCGATGGTCTGGTAGCCCCAGGAGCCATCGAAGGGATGCTCGCTGACGGGGAGCAGTTCGAGGTGGGTGAAGCCCATGTCCTGCGCGTAGGGGATCAGGTTGTCGGCGAGCTCGTCCCAGTTCAGCCACTCATGGCCGTTCTTGCGGCGCCAGGAGCCGAGGTGGACTTCGTAGATGCTGACCGGTGCGTCGTGCGCATTGGCGCGGCGGCGCTCGTCGGTGGCCGGCACGTAGTCGGGCAGGTGCGAGACCACGCTGGCTGTCGAGGGGCGAAGTTCGCTCTGCAATGCATAAGGGTCGGCCTTGAGCGGCAGCACGTGGCCATTCGCGGCGCGGATCTCGAACTTGTAGCGCGCGCCCTCGGGTACTTCGGGCAGGAACAGTTCCCACACGCCGCACTCGCGACGGCAGCGCATGGGGTGACGGCGGTTGTCCCAGAAGTTGAAATCGCCGAGCACGGCGACGCGTGAGGCATTCGGTGCCCACACGGCGAAGCTGGTGCCGATGACACCGTCGAGTTCGCGCACGCGTGCGCCGAGGATTTCGTAAGGCCGCAGGTGGGTGCCTTCGGCAAGCCACCAGACATCTTTTTCGCCGAGCACGGGCGGGAAGCGGTAGGGGTCTTCGAGGATGCTCTGCGACTCGTCCTGCCAGGTGACGCGCAGGCGGTAGTGGAAGCGTTCGGTGGCTTTCAGCGGGCCTTCGAAGAAGCCGGCCGGGTGGCGCAGGCCCAGCTTGCCGCGCAGGCGCTTGTCGGCGCCGTTGATGACTTCGACGCTTTGCGCGCCGGGCAAGAAGCAACGCACCCACAGTACGCCATCGCTGGCTGCGTGCATGCCGAGCGCGTGGAAGGGGTCGCCGTGGCGCGCGTCGAGGATCTGGTTCAGTTCGTCATTGGAGAGCATGCCGCACGGTAACTCAGATACGGTTGCGAAGTCATTGGGCTTGCTCATGGGATCTACCGGTCAATTCGGGTGGCTTTCTCTCCCGGTCGGGCCGGGAGAGTTGGAAAGGTACGAATCACGGAGAACTGTTTCAGCGCGAAACCGGAATCCCCCAGATCTCATCGGCGTACTGCTCGATGGTGCGGTCGGACGAGAACACGCCCATGTTGGCGACGTTGGTGATGGCCTTTTTCGCCCACTCGTCCGGCTGCATGAACAGGGTGTCGACCTTGTCGTGTGCCTCGATGTAGGACTGGTAGTCGGCCAGCAGCATGTAGTGGTCGCCGCCCCACAGCAGCGCGTCGACCAGCGGGCGGTAGCGGCCCGGTTCGCTGGGCGAGAACTGGCCGCCGGAGATGGCGTCGAGTACGGCCTTGAGGCTGGGGTTGTTCTCGTAGTAGCGCATCGGCTGGTAGCCACCGCGCTTGAGCGCCTGCACCTCGGGCGTTTTGAGGCCGAAGATGAAGATGTTGTCGTCGCCGACGTTCTCGCGGATTTCGATGTTGGCGCCGTCGTCGGTGCCGATGGTCAGCGCGCCGTTGAGGGCCAGCTTCATGTTGCCGGTGCCCGAGGCTTCGGTGCCGGCGGTTGACACCTGCTCGGACAGGTCGGCGCCAGGCATGATGACCTCGGCGACCGAGACGCTGTAGTTGGGGATGAAGACCAGCTTGAGTTTGTCGCCGATGCGCGGGTCGTTGTTGATGACGGCGCCGACGTCGTGGATCAGGCGGATGATGGACTTGGCCGAGACGTAGCTCGACGCGGCCTTGCCGGCGAAGATGGTGACGCGCGGCACCCATTCGGCATGCGGGTTGGCGAGGATGGCCTGGTAGCGGCGCACGACCTGCAGCACGTTGAGCAGCTGGCGCTTGTACTCGTGGATGCGTTTGACCTGCACGTCGAACAGGCTGGTCGGGTTCACCTTCACGCCCGTGGTCTTTTCGATCAGCGCTGCGAGGCGCGCCTTGTTCTCGCGCTTCACACTCATGAAGGATTCGCGGAACGCTGCGTCTTCACGCAGCGGCTCGATCTTCTTGAGCTCGTCGAGATGGATGCGCCAGCCGCTGCCGATGTGCTTGTCGAGCAGGCCGGCGAGGCCGGGGTTGGCGGTGGACAGCCAGCGACGCGGCGTCACGCCATTGGTCATGTTGGTGAAGCGGTCCGGCCAGATGGCGGCGAAGTCCGAGAAGATGGTTTGCACCAGCAGGTCGGAGTGCAGGGCCGACACGCCGTTGACCTTGTGGCTGCCGACGATGGACAGGTTGGCCATGCGCACGCGGCGCTCGCCGCCTTCGTCGATGAGCGACAGGCGCGACAAGAAGCCGTTGTCACCGGGGCGGAACTTGGCGGCTTCGGCGAGGAACTCGGAGTTGATGCGGAAGATGATCTCGAGATGACGCGGCAGCACGTGCTGCATCAAGCCCACCGGCCAGGTTTCCAGCGCCTCTGGCATCAGCGTGTGGTTGGTGTAGGAGAAGGTCTGCTTGCACAGCGCCCAGGCCTTGGCCCAGGGCATGCCGTGCTCGTCGCAGAGCACGCGCATCAGCTCGGCGACCGAGATGGCGGGGTGCGTGTCGTTGAGGTGGATGACCACTTTCTCGGACAGGTTCTCCAGCGTGCCGTGTTCGGCGAGGTGGCGCTGAATGATGTCGTAGATCGACGCGGCGACGAAGAAGTACTCCTGGCGCAGACGCAGCTCGCGGCCGGCCGGTGTGCTGTCGTTGGGGTAGAGCACCCAGCTGATGTTCTCGAACTCGTTCTTGACTGCGGCCGCGCGGCCATAGTCGCCGGTGTTGAAGGCGGCGAGGTCGAGGTGGGCCGGTGCGACGGCTTTCCACAACCTCAATGTGCTGACCTTCTTCGTGCCGTGACCGGGGATCACCATGTCATAGGCCTTGGCGACTACCTCGCCAGCGGGGCGCCAGACGGCTTTTTCGCCGACATGCTCGACCCAGCCGCCGAAGCGCACCGAGGTGCTGATGTCGGGGCGCGGGAATTCCCAGGGCGTGCCGTCGGCCAGCCAGGGGTCCGGGTATTCGATCTGACAGCCGCCCATGATGTCCTGCGCGAACATGCCGTACTCGTAACGGATGCCGTAGCCGAAGGAGGGCAAGCCCAGCGTGGCCATGGAGTCGAGGAAGCAGGCGGCAAGGCGGCCGAGACCGCCGTTGCCCAGCGCGGCGTCGGGCTCGCGGTCGGTGATCTGCTCCAGCTTGTGCGCGTGCTCGGCGACGCCGGCCGCTGCCGCATCGGTGATGCCCAGCGCGGCCAGCGCGTTGGACATGCTGCGGCCGATGAGGAATTCCATCGACAGGTAATAGACGCGGCGCGCCTTGTCGGCCCGGTTGGCCTTCTGGGTCGCGACCCAGCGTTCGGCCAGTTGTTCGCGCGCGACGAGCGCTACAGCCTGCATCAGATCGGTGCTGCTCGCCTCGTTGGCAGGCACTCCCACGGTTTTCAACAGGTGCTCGTCGATTGCTGCACCAAGCTTGGGAAGGGTCGAGGTTTCGTTGCTCACCTTTGGGGCTCCTTGTCATCAAGTTCTTGTGCTTACGGTGCGGCGGTTGATTCCGGGCACGGTGCGCGCTGTATCCGGTAACGGCATTCTGAGCGCTGAGCGCATTGTGCCGTGACTGAGGACCTTCTACATGCAAGGAGCGGGCCGTGTGCCGCTTGCGGGCAAGTCCGCACAGCCGTGCGCCGTCTTGTTACATAAAATCAGACTGTCTGCACTGCCATAGAGCGTAAGCAGTCCCCGTCTGGCACACTAACTGCTGAAGAGGACTGGCATTTCCGACTCTTACCCCAGAGGATGACAAAAAATGGCTCAAATCGATCTGGCGAATAGCCTGGATCTTCCCAAGCGTACGGTTGCACTCGTCCTCGCGGGCGGGCGTGGCAGCCGGCTCAAGAACCTGACGGACCGCCGAGCCAAGCCCGCCGTTTACTTCGGCGGCAAATTCCGCATCATCGACTTCGCCCTGTCCAACTGCCTCAATTCCGGCATTCGCCGCATCGGCGTCATCACCCAGTACAAGTCGCACAGCCTGCTGCGCCACCTGCAGCGCGGCTGGGCCATCCTGAAGCCGGAGATGAACGAGTTCATCGACCTGCTGCCGGCGCAGCAGCGTACCGATGAAGAGAGCTGGTACCGCGGCACGGCCGATGCCGTGTATCAGAACCAGGACATCATCGCGAGCTACCGCGCCGACTATGTGCTGGTGCTGGCCGGTGATCACATCTACAAGCAGAACTACGCGCTGATGATTGCCGACCACGTGGCCAAGGGCCGCGAGTGCACGGTGGGCTGCATCGCGGTGCCGCGCGCCGAGGCCAGTGCTTTCGGCGTAATGGCTGTGGATGCGAACAACAACATCACCGAATTCGTCGAGAAGCCGGCCAACCCGCCGGGCATGCCCGACGATCCCGAGATGTCGTTGGCTTCCATGGGTATCTACGTGTTCAACGCGCGCTATCTCTACAAAGAGCTGGAGCGCGACCTCGCCGACCCGAATTCCAGTCACGACTTCGGCAAGGACATCATTCCGCGCGCGGTCAAGAATGCACAGGCTGCGGCGCATCCGTTCTCGCTGAGCTGCGTGCGCAACCGCTCCAGCGAAGAACCCTACTGGCGCGACGTCGGTACGATCGACGCCTACTGGGATGCCAACATCGACCTGACGGCGACCGTCCCGCACCTCGACCTGTATGACACGCGCTGGCCGATCTGGACCTACCAGGCGCAGCTGCCGCCCGCCAAGTTCGTGCACAACGAGGCCGATCGTCGCGGCATGGCCATCGAATCGGTGGTGTCCGGCGGCTGCATCGTGTCGGGGCACGTCGAGCGCACCCTGCTGTTCAACAACGTGCGTGTGCATTCGCATTCCCACGTCAGCTGGTCGGTCGTGTTGCCCGGCGTGCAGATCGGCCGCAATGCGCGCGTGCATCGTGCAGTGATCGACCGCGATTGCGTCATCCCCGACGGCATGGTCATCGGTGAGGATGCCGAGCTCGATAGCCAGCGCTTCTACCGTTCCGAGAACGGCATCACCCTCGTGACGCGAGACATGCTCGCAGCCCTGCAGACCTGATTACAAGAATGAAAATCCTGCACGTAGCGGCCGAGGTCTTCCCCCTGGTGAAGACCGGCGGCCTTGCGGATGTCGTGGGTGCCCTGCCGCAGGCACTGATTGGACAGGGCGCCGACGTGCGCCTGTTGTTGCCGGGTTTGCCGGCAATTCTCGATGCCGTGCTGTCGCCCAAGGTGGTGTGCGAGATCGGTGCCGTGTTTGGCGCCGCGCGCGTGCGCCTCGTGCTGGCAACGATGCCGTACAGCAAGGTGCCGGTGTATGTCGTCGATGCGCCGTATCTGTACCGTCGTGGCGGCAGCCCTTACCAGGATAGCGACGGCAACGAATGGCCCGACAACACGCAGCGCTTCGCCCTGCTGGGCTGGGTGGCGGCGCACATCGCGGCGGGCGAGCTGGACCCGGCCTGGCAGCCGGACGTGATGCACGCGCACGACTGGCATGCCGCCATGGCCTGTGCCTACATCGCGCAACATCCGCCGACGCAGGCGAAGACGGTCTACACCGTGCACAACCTGGCCTACCAGGGCCTGTTCGCACGCGACGACTTCCACTTGCTGGGCCTGCCCGCGCGCTTCACGGCGCCGTCCGCACTGGAATTCCACGGCCAGATGTCCTTCATGAAGGCCGGCCTCAAGTTTGCCGATCGCATCACCACGGTCAGCGGCAGCTACGCGCGCGAGATCGCCACGCCGGAATTCGGCTGTGGTCTCGACGGCGTGATCCGCAGTCGCGGTGCCGATGTGTCGGGCATCCTCAACGGTGTCGATTACGGCGTCTGGAATCCGGAGAAGGACGCCGGTGTTGCCGCGCGCTACGGTGCGACATCCCTGGGCGGCAAGCGCGAATGCCGCATCGCGCTGCAGAAGGAGTTCGGGCTGGAGGCTCGCCCCGACGCGCTGGTCTTCGGCGTGGTCAGCCGGCTCACGGCACAGAAGGGGCTGGACCTCGTGCTGGGCGCCTTGCCGCACCTGCTGCAGCTGGGTGGTCAGCTGGTTGTGCAGGGCAGTGGCGACCATGCGCTGCAGGAAGCTTTTCTTGCTGCCGCAAAAAGCCACCCCGGTCAGGTGGCCGTGCGCACGGCCTATGACGAAGCGCTGGCCCACCGTGTCATCGCCGGATGCGATGCCTTGCTGGTGCCGTCGCGCTTCGAGCCCTGTGGCCTCACCCAGCTCTACGCGCTTCGCTACGGCAGCCTGCCCGTCGTGCGGCGCGTCGGCGGGCTGGCCGACACCGTGGTGGATGGCAGCGAAGCGGCGCTCAAGGCCGACACCGCCACCGGCTTCACTTTCCAGGACGCCACGGCGCAGTCGCTCTCCAGCGCGCTGGACCACGTCTTTGCGCTCTATGCCAAGCCGGCGCAGTGGCAACAGATGCAGCGCCGTGCCATGGCGCAGGAGTTCTCATGGGACGTCGCCGCACGCGACTACCTGAAGATGTACGGCGACATGCTGGCTGCGCCCTGAGCGCCAGCGGCCCTCGGCGCGCCCTGTCACGGCCCCCGGGGCCGTGACAGGCTGTCGTCACAAATCCTGACAGATTCCCGGGGCTATTCCGGGCTCAAGTCGCCATTTCCTCGGCCGTTAAGGTGGATGACACCAAGAGGAGGGGTGTGTCCGCGCGTGGGCTGCGGGCGCACTGCAGCTTTCCCGTCTCTTGATTCCTCCAATCAATCCGGGAAAGCTGAAAGGGACGCGCATGTTCGCCAATCTTGGAATCCGTGGTCGCCTGTTCGCAGGTTTTGCTGGCGTGCTGGCAACGTTCCTGATCGTTGCCATCATTGTCTACGCCAATCTTCGCAGTGCCGTGCAGAACAACAAATGGACGGCACACACCTACGAGGTGATGCTGGAGGCGGATGCGATCCTGACGTCCCTGATCAACATCGAGACGGGGCAACGTGGCTACCTGCTGGCGGGGCGCGATGAGTTCCTGGAGCCCCTGCGTAACGGCAAGACCGAATTCACCAAACATTTTGAAGCCGCCAAGAAGCTGACCAGCGACAACGCAGGGCAGCAGGCGCGCCTTTCCACCTTGCGCAGCGAATATGAAAGCTGGGTGACAGGCGTGGTCGAGGCCGAGGTGGCTGCGCGCCGGGCCATCGGTAACGGCGCCGACCTGACTCCCATCGTCGAGGCGACCCGTGCAGCCAAGGGCAAGACGGGCATGGACGGCATGCGCCGCATCCTCGCCGAGTTCCGCCAGGAAGAGGCAGGTCTGCTTGATGATCGCGCGGCAGCACTCAACAGCGTGCAGAGCACGACCGAGTTCTCGCTCGTTCTGGGCATCCTGATCGCGGTGGCAGTGGGTGTTGCCGTATCGCTCTATATCGCCCGTGACCTCATCGCCCAGTTGGGTGGCGAGCCGTCCTATGCAGCAGGCGTGGCGCGCGAGATTGCCGAGGGCAATCTGCGTGGCAATATCGATGTGCCAGCCGGTGATACACGAAGCCTGCTGGCGGCCATGAGGAACATGCGCGACCAGTTGCGCGATCTCGTCGGCAACATCCAGCGCAATGCGAGTCAGGTGCAGCACAGTGCTGCTGGCCTCTCGACTTCGGCGACCGAGCTGACGCAGGCTTCGGGTACGCAGAGCGAGTCGGCATCGTCGATGGCGGCTGCCGTCGAAGAAGTGACGGTCAGCATCGGTCATGTGTCCGAAAGCGCGGACGAGGCCCAGCGCCTGTCGCGTGAGTCGGGAGAGGTGTCGCGCGAAGGCGGTACCATCATCACGCGTGCCGTCAACGAGATTGCAGAGATTGCTGCGTCGGCACAAACGACGTCGGCCTCGATCACCGCGTTGGGCGAGCATTCCAAGCAGATTTCCGCCGTCATCCAGGTCATCAAGGAAGTGGCCGACCAGACCAACCTGCTGGCGCTCAACGCCGCCATCGAGGCCGCACGTGCCGGCGAGCAGGGGCGCGGTTTTGCTGTGGTGGCGGATGAGGTGCGCAAGCTCGCTGAGCGCACGACGCAGTCCACGCTGCAGATCTCCGAAGTGATCGAGAAGGTGCAGTCCGGTACCGACGTTGCCGTGGAACAGATGAGCGTGATGGTTCAGCGTGTCGAAAGCGGCCAGGTTCTCGCCCAGCAGGCGGGTGAGCGTATCGAGGCGATCCAGGACAGCGTCAATCACGTCGTGACCGCCATCAACCAGATTTCGTCGGCCCTGCGCGAGCAGAGCGCGGCCAGCCACAGCATTGCCGGTCACGTGGAGTCGATTGCGCAGATGAGCGAAGAAAACAGTGCCACGGCCAAGGGTACGTCCAGCTCGGCGTCGGAGCTGGAGCGCATGGCGAAGGACATGAGCACGCTGGCCAACCGCTTCAAGGTCTGAGCGCACGGCATTCCTGTCGGCCCGGTCAGGCAGAGCGCCTGACCGGGCCGATTGCATTTTGCGCAGGGCAAATAGTGACCCTGGCCGCTTAACCTGCTTTTACCTGCGTCCGGTCGGCTGGCCGATTGTTTGCCTGTTCGGGCGATGCCACCATTCAGGCCCGTCGCATTGCGCTGAAAGGAATAGTCATGCTGATCCGCAAACTGTTGTCTGCCGCTGTGCCTGTCAGCCTGACGCTGGGCTGCGCCATTGCGTCTGCCGATGTAGGCGTCGGAGCCATGATCGGCACCCAGGGGTACGGCGGCGACATTGCTTACAACCTGATCCCGCGCGTCAACGCACGTCTCGGCTTCGCCACCTACACCTACAAGCGCAGCTTCAGCGAGTCCGGTGTCGACTACGACGGCAAGCTCAAGATCGCGGGTGTGCGTGCGCTGGCCGATCTCAATATCGGTCTCGGCTTCCGCGTCTCGGGTGGCGTGGTGTTCCACGACAACCGGGTCGATCTCACCGGCAAGCCGTCGAACAGTACTTACACGCTCAATGGCACGACCTATAACTCCAGCGATGTGGCCAGCCTCAAGGGCCGCATCAAGTTCGGCAACGGTGTTGCGCCTTACCTGGGCCTGGGTTGGGGGCGAGTGAGCAATGCGGGCATCGGTTTCTACGCCGACATCGGTGCCATGTACCAGGGCAAGGCCACGACCAAGCTCGACATCACTTGTGGTTCGGCACTCAGCAATTCCCAGTGCGACCAGCTGCGGGCCGATGCAGCAGCCGAGCAGGCGCAGGTGGAGAAAGACATGCGCCGCTATCGCTGGTATCCCGTCATCAACGTGGGCCTCAGCGTCGGGTTCTGAGGCGGGGGGCAGCCAGGATTGTTCCGTTACCGGAACAGTCATTCGCACCAGGCCCGCCTTATCCCGCCGGGTGTCCCTGCGTACACTGCATCCATCGCAGTGCCGGACAGCAAGCCTCCACGATGGCGAGGGTTAGCAAGCTCCGGCACCCCGGAGAAGCATCATGATCGAACGCAGACCTTTCGACACCCTTGGCGGCGCCGACCACGGCTGGCTCAAGGCCAAGCACCATTTCTCGTTCGCTGAATACCACGATGAGTCGCGCATCCACCAGGGCGCGCTGCGCGTCTGGAATGACGACGAGATCGCCCCCAACGCCGGCTTCCCGCCGCACCCGCACGCCAACATGGAGATCATCACCTATGTGCGTGAAGGCGCCATCACCCACCAGGACAGCCTCGGCAACAAGGGCCGTACGGTGGCGGGCGATGTGCAGGTGATGAGTGCCGGCACCGGCATCCGTCACGCCGAGTACAACCTCGAACCGGTGGCGACGCGCATCTTCCAGATCTGGATCTTTCCGGATCGCGACGGCGGCGAACCCACCTGGGGCACGCAACCCTTCCCCAAGGGCGAACGCAGTGGGCAGTTCACGGTGCTCGCCAGCGGTGTCGGCGATGAAGGCGCGCTGCCGATCCGTGCCAGTGCGCGCGTGCTGGGCATCACGCTGAAAGCTGGCGAAACGGCGCAGTACCCGCTGGGGCCGGGTCGCAAGGCTTACCTCGTGCCGGCGCAGGGCGAGGTCGATGTGAATGGCACGCGCATCGAGACGCGTGATGGGGCTGCGATTGAAGATGAGTCGCAGCTCACGCTGACGGCGCTGAGCGATGCGGAGGTGGTGCTGGTGGATGTATCAGGCTGACGCCAGCTTGTGTCAGACACGTGGTGGGCTCGGTGAGCCCACCACGCCGGGCTTTCACAAGGGCGAATGCAACTGGCAAGGCCATAACCCGGAGTAGGTTGGAAAAGCCGCAGGCGCCTTCCGACGTTTGGAGTGGTCAAGATACGAGGGGTTGTCGGAATACGCTTCGCTTTTCCAACCTACGCTTCTGTCACCTCAACGCCGCCGTCACAATCTCCGCCCTGCGGTGCCCCGATTCACGCAGCCTTGCGCGCCAGCATCGGCACCACGGCCGCACGCAGCGTGCCCAGTGGCAGCACGATGCGGCCATACACCTCGTTCAACACATGCGCAGCCGCCACGTAGATGGCGGCGAAGCCGCAGAACAGCCCCTCCCAGCCTGCCAGCACCTTGAGTGCATGGCTGCCGCTCGCATCGGCCAGCGCCAGCAGGCCGAACAGCACGGTCAGCGAGGCGAACACCACCTGCAGTGCGCGGTTGATGCGCAGCGTGCCGACGAACAGGATTGCCGTGAGCAGACCCCACATCAGCAGGAAGGCCGTCATGCCGCCCGTTGACGTCGCCTCGGCCAGCCCCGTTTTTGGCAACAGGATCAATGCCACCAGCGTCAGCCAGAAGCATCCATAGGACGTGAACGCTACCGTGCCGAAGGTGTTGCCCGCGCGCCATTCGAGCAGGCCGGCGATCACCTGGGCGACGCCACCGTAGAAAAGACCCATCGCGAGCACCATCGCGCTCAGTTCAAAAATGCCGGCGTTGTGCAGGTTCAGCAGCACGGTCGTCATGCCGAAACCCAGCAAACCCAGCGGTGCGGGATTGGCAGTGGGCGCGGCGCCCCTGGCGTGGTCAGCCATCAGAAAACTCCTTGTTCGATGCGGGACGGGCCAGCGCACAGCGCCGGCACCTTGCGCATCCTGGGGCAAGGCGTCGATGGGGGCTTTCATCCACGTCAACAACCCCGTGTGTTGCGGGGCCGCGTCCGGCGTGCGCATTACGCCTTGGTGGAGGTGGGTGGGAAGGAACCCGACTGCTGCGCAAGTGGCTGGGTAATTGCCGCAAGCGACGGGAACGTCATGAATTCCACAACCACCTTCTTCGTATTGCCAGCGGACAGATACGGGGCTGCAAAAGCCTCTGCAATCAGGGTGAGAACGACGTCCTGATCCTGTGTGAGCTCGGCGGGAATCCGCACATTGGATATCAATACATTGCGCGTATCCGGTGCGGAATCGTAGTTTCTTGCATGGCTGCGGTCGTACTCGATGTGCACTTTGACCCCCTGGTAGACAAGCGAAAACATCTCAGGGATTTCACACGAACCGCCGCCGAGCGCTTTGAAGATGATGCTTTTGTCTTCGTTGACCCACCATTTTCCGTATTTGATGATCAGGTCTGGATCGAACTTCTGTTTGTTCCAATCAGTGATGTCATAGCGATCGAGTAGCGCCATATCTGCTTCGAGCATCTTCTCCAGACGGAGTCTCGGATAGCTCTCTGACGTGGGCTCCACGCTTATCGTCCTGCCTCGTGGGCGGCTGCGTTCTTTCGATGCAGCAGCCGCGGCAGCTGCGGAAGGGAGCGCTGACGGGGGAGGGGAAAAACGATACTTCTGCTGGAGTCTTCGTCCCAATGCGGCTATCGCAAAGAGTGCGACGATGCTGATGAGCGCTAGAAGACTGAGGGGGGTCATTGTGTAGCCAGGTGTTGGGCTGGTGTGTAGAACATCCGGTGCAATGCCCTTCGGTTATTGCGCGCTAACGCGTGAGGGGGCTGGTGTAGGGTGGGCTCGGTGAGCCCACGCGTTCTAGCGCCCATCGCCGGCATTTCCGCGTGGGAACACCGTGCCCACGCTACCGGGCTATCCATCATCGTTACCGAAGACCGCTATCGATCTCGTTCTTGAGCCCTTGGCATGGCAGGCCTGGACTGGATGTATTGCCACCAAATTCCATGACCGTCTGCTTGCCAGGCGTGCACAACCCGCCCATGGGGCCTCGGCCCTCGATCGAGGTAGCGGTCAATCGCGTAGCGAACTGGCTGCGATCCAGTTCGTAAGTGGTGGTAGTCAGACAGGCCGCATCGGTCATCGCAACCGCCGTCCACTTTTTCGGAGCTGTCTGCTTGAAAGTTAAAGCATCATTTTTTTGCAGAGAGATCGTGCAGTAGCCGTCAGGCTCCTTCCCCGAAATGCTATAGACAGGCCCGGTAATGAGCCGGATGTTCACGCTGACCATTGCGCAGCGAAGCTCGTTGCTCTCGTCGGTACCATCGCAGGTTGCGATGAGCCTGTGCATCAGTTTGTCATCTTGCTGTCGCTTGACAGCGAATTGCAATGGCCCTTCGGCCGCCGACACGTGGCCACCCAGGCTGAGGCACAAAAACGCTGCGACTATGAATGCACATTTCATGTAGAGCCTTTCGAGGCATACGTGGGTTGATTTGCGCGCTTTCCAAGCGGCTTATGGTTTTGAATTGTCATGGTGCTCGGAGCATACATGCGTTCAGACCAAAGCCGCCGTCACAATCCCCTGCGCTTCCTTCACGATCTGCTGCAGATGCTCCGCTGACACAAAGCTTTCCGCATAGATCTTGTAGATATCTTCCGTCCCTGAAGGACGCGCCGCAAACCAGCCGTTCTCCGTGGTCACTTTCAATCCGCCGATGCCGGCACCATTGCCCGGTGCCTTGGTGAGTTTCGCTGTGATCGCTTCGCCAGCGAGCGTAGTGTTCTTCACTTTCTCGGGTGTGAGTCGCTTGAAGGCTTTCTTCTGTTCGGGCGTGGCGGCGGCGTCGATGCGCGTGTAGTAGGGCGTGCCGTATTGCGCGGTGAGTTCGAGGTAGTGCTGGCCGGGGTCTTTGCCGGTGACGGCGGTGATTTCTGCGGCGAGCAGGCCGAGGATGATGCCGTCTTTGTCAGTGGTCCATACGGTGCCGTCGCGGCGCAGGAAGCTGGCGCCGGCACTTTCTTCGCCGCCGAAGCAGAGGCTGCCATCGAGCAGGCCGGGCGAGAACCATTTGAAGCCGACGGGCACTTCGAGCAGTTTGCGGCCGAGGCCATTCACGACGCGGTCGATCATGTTGCTCGACACGAGGGTCTTGCCAACAGCTGCAGTGCTCCACTGCGGGCGGTGCGCGAGCAGGTAGCGGATGGTGACGGCGAGGTAGTGGTTGGGGTTCAGGAGGCCGACGCTGGGCGTGACGATGCCGTGGCGGTTGACGTCGGCGTCGTTGCCCCAGGCGATGGCGAAGCGGTCCTTGAGCTGGACGAGGCTGGCCATGGCGTAGGGGCTGGAGCAGTCCATGCGGATCTTGCCGTCGTGGTCGAGCGTCATGAAGCCGAAGGCGGGGTCAACCTTGGGATTCACGACTTCGATATTCAAGCCGTAGTGCTCGGCGATGCGTGCCCAGTAGGCGACGGCAGCGCCGCCGAGCGGGTTGACGCCGATCTTCACGCCGGCCTTCTTGATGGCTGCCATGTCGATGACCTTGTCGAGGGCGGCGATGTAGCCGGCGGCGAAGTCGTGTTGCGTGACGTACGGTGAGGCGAGGGCTGCGGCGTAGCTCAGGCGCTTGATGCCGGCATTGCCTGCGGCGAGCAGGTCGTTGGCGCGGTTCTCGATCCAGCCTGTGGCGTCGGTGTCGGCGGGGCCGCCGTGGGGCGGGTTGTATTTGATGCCGCCATCCTGCGGCGGGTTGTGGGACGGCGTAATGATGAGGCCATCTGCAAGCGCCGCAGGCTTGCTGGCGTTGTACGTGAGGATGGCGTGCGAGATGACAGGCGTCGGTGAGTAGCCGCCATCGCTTTGCATGCGCGTGGTGACGCCGTTGGCGGCGAGCACTTCGAGTGCGCTTTGTTGTGCGGGGGCGGAGAGGGCGTGGGTGTCCATGCCGATGAACAGCGGGCCGGTCGTGCCCTGGGCGGCGCGGTATTCGCAGACGGCCTGGGTGATGGCGAGGATGTGCGCTTCGTTGAAGCTCTTGTTGAAGGCGCTGCCGCGGTGGCCGCTGGTGCCGAAGGCGACGCGCTGGGTGGCGATGCTGACGTCGGGCGTGTCGGTGTAGGCCGCCAGCAGGGCGGGGACGTCCATCAGCAGGTCGGCGGGGACGGGTTTGCCAGCGAGGGGGTGGGCCATGGTGGACTCCGGAACCAAAAGCCCGATGGTAAGGCAGGCCGGCGGGCAAGGTGATGACGGGGCACACAAGCTGGCTATATCGGCTTCCATAAGCAGTCGTGGTGCGACAGCCGTGATGCGGCAGCAGCGGCCGGGGGGCGGCTGCGTGTCGCAGTGTGCGGCTGGCGATCAAATGTGGGCGGGGGGAATGTGGTGATGTGCCGCAAGGCAGAAGTTCCCGCTTTATTCGTGCAGCCGGGACAATGCTCCATTTCATGACCGCCTCTTTGCCGGGGGCGGTCTTTCTCTTAGAGTGCGCTGCGCTTCACGTCGAGCTTGCTTCATGCATCCACCCGTTTCCGGAAACGCCATGTCTTATTCCCTGCCTGCCATCGCCCTGCATTGGTTGATGGCGCTGGCCATCGTGTGCGCCTTCTGCGTGGGCCTCTATATGGTGGGCCTGCCGTTTTCGCCGCAGAAGCTGCAGATCTATTCCTGGCACAAGTGGGCGGGGGTGAGCATCTTCCTGCTGGCATTGCTCCGGGTGGTGTGGCGCCTGCTGCGCCGGCCACCCGCCGCCGTGGCGATGCCGCGCTGGCAGCAGCTTGCGTCGGCCGCGACACATGGCTTGCTGTATTTGCTAATGCTGGCGATCCCCTTGAGCGGCTGGCTGATGAGTTCGGCCAAGGGCGTGCCGACGGTCTGGTTCGGCGTGCTGCCCTTGCCCGACCTGCTGACGCGCGATGCGGAGCTGGGCCGTCAGTTGGCGACATTGCACGCAGGATTGAACTACACGCTGGCGGCGCTGGTCTTTGTCCATGCCGCCGCAGCAATCAAGCACCACTTCATCGATCACGACACGGTGTTGATCCGCATGCTGCCTTTCCTGCGGCAGCGCTGAGTCGATCACCCACAATCCTTGAGCCTCTATATATATGACACACGCTTTCCGGTTTTCGCTTTCCCTGGCAGTGCGGCGCATTACCCCCGTTGCTTTGCTGGCCCTGGGCTGCCTGGCCGCGCAGGCGGTCGAGTACAAGCAGATCGTCAGCGAGAAGAGTGCGCTGGCCTTCGTCTACAAGCAGATGAACGTGCCCATGGAGGGCAGCTTCAAGCGCTTCAAGAGCCAGATTGCTTTTGATCCGGCGAAACCTGCGGCGGCCAGCGCGCAGTTCGAGATCGACCTTGCCAGCATCGACACCGGCAGCGCCGAGGGTGACGAAGAGGTGGCTGGCAAGCTGTGGTTCAACACCAAGGCTTTCCCGACGGCGAAGTTCGTGTCGAGTGCCATCAAGCCGCTGGGCAACAACCGTTTCGAGGTGGCCGGCGCGCTGACGATCAAGGGCCGCACGCAGAACGTCGTTGCCCCCGCGACCTACAAGGCCGAAGGTGCGCAGGGCGTGTTCGAAGGCGCGCTGACCATCCGCCGGGCAGATTTCGGCATCGGCGAAGGCGTCTGGGCCGACTTCGGCACTGTGGCGAATGACGTACAGATCAAGTTCCGCCTGCTCGCTGCGGCAGGCAAATGATTCCTCGCAACGCACCCGGAGTTCGTTTCATGAAGAAGTGCTTACTTGTTTCCCTGCTGGTTTTGGCCATGGGCAGTGCCTCTGCCGCGCCCGAGACTTTCGTCATCGATGGCACGCATACGGCGCCGCGCTTCGAATACAACCATTTCGGCTACAGCAATCAGCTGCATCGTTTCGACAAGACCAGCGGCAAGATCGTGCTGGATCGCGTGGCGAAGACGGCGTCGGTGGAGGTAGTGATCGATGCGAAGTCGGTGAACACCGGCTATGAGGTTTTCAACGGTCACCTGCAGGGCGAGGACTTCTTCGATACGGCGAAGCACGGCAGCATCACGTTCCGCTCGACGCATGTGCAGTTCGAGGCTGATAAGCCGGTCGCGATAGAGGGCGTCCTCACCATCAAGGGCATCAGCAAGCCCGTCACGCTGGCGGTGACGCACTTCCAGCTCGCTCCGCATCCTGTGCTGAAGCGGGACGCCGTCGGCGGTAATGCCACGGCGAAGATCAAGCGCTCGGACTTCGGAATGCCCAAGTACGCGCCCTATGTGTCGGACGAAGTCACGCTGATCCTGGCGGTCGAAGCCATCAAGGCATAAACATCTTGTATACATCCAAAGCCCGCGGCAGGTCCGCGGGCTTTTGTTTTTGGGGGTTTTCGAGGAGCGACAGGCTTTTCAGGTTTCAAACACGTCAGAAACAATGAAATCAAGGATGTAGGACAGATTCCTAAGGGTTTTTGCGCATTGCGACACGTGACTTTTTGAATGGGCGAATCAGGAAAATTTTGGTTTACCCGGAAAACCAAATATACTCCGCCCCGTCCACGGTCCCCCGAGCAGGCTTCAGGCTGAGTGATCGCGGTTCCTAGCAGTACATAAAACACAGGAGACAGATATGCGTTTCACTCTCAAGGCAACGGCTGCCGTTGCTGCGCTGGCTTTTGGCGGCGCCGCATTCGCTGCAACCACCGGCGGTTTCTCGACCGCTGACGGCGGTAACCAGACGGGTTCCAAGTCGGTCACCGTCAGCACCATGCAAGGCATCATCGACGCGATCGCTGCAGCTCGCCTCGACTCCGCTGGCAAGAAGGTCACCGGCGGTGCATACCCCGTCATCATTACCTACACGGGTAACGAAGACGCGCTGATCGCCCAGATCGTCAAGGATCACACCAAGGACGCTTCCGGCAACTGCCCGAAGCCCCACTGGAGCGACACCTACCGCGAAGTCGAGATCAAGGAATTCACGAAGGGCATCACCATTCAGGGTGCCAACGGCTCCTCGGCCAACTTCGGTATCACGATCAAGAGCGGCTCGAACAACGTCGTCATCCGCAACATGAAGATCGGCGCTCTGGCTGGTGCCAGCAACGACGCTGACATGCTGCGTATCGACAGCTCGTCGAACGTGTGGATCGACCACAACGAACTGTTCGCCGTGAACAACGAATGTAACGGTTCGCCCGACGGCGACCTGACCTTCGAGTCGGCTATCGACATCAAGAAGGATTCGCACAACATCACCGTGTCGTACAACTACATCCACGACAGCAAGAAGGTCGGCCTGGATGGTTCGTCGGCAAGCGACATCGCTGGTGGTCGTGAAATCACTTTCCACCACAACTACTACTACAACGTGAACGGCCGTCTGCCGCTGCAACGTGGTGGCTGGACCCACATCTACAACAACTTCTACGACAAGGTGACCGAGTCGGGCATCAACGTCCGTACCGGCGGCTACTCGCTGATCGAGAAGAACTGGTTCCAGAACGCGTTCAACCCGGTGACCTGCCGTTACGACGTGACCAACTGCGGCAAGTGGGATCTGCGTAACAACAACACCACCAACTCGGCCAGCAACGCCACGTATGGCATCACCTGGACGGACTCGGGTGGCGGCGCCAACGCTGACACCTGGACCACCACGGCTGCCTTCCCGAAGACGCTGACCTACACGTATGAAGCCGTGTCGGCCCAGTGCGTGAAGGACAAGCTGGCCCAGTACGCCGGTGTCGGCAAGAACGGCGCTCAACTGACCGCCTCCGCTTGCGGCAGCACGTCGTCCTCGTCGAGCTCCAGCTCGAGCACTGCACCGAGCTCCTCGTCCTCGTCGAGCAAGTCGTCCAGCAGCAGCTCCAGCGCTCCTTCGAGCTCCTCGTCGTCGAGCAAGTCGTCGTCCAGCTCCTCGTCCTCGTCGAGCAAGTCGTCCAGCAGCTCCAGCAGCAGCTCTGCTTCCGGCCCGGTCCTGACCGGCACGGGTGACTACCCCGATGGCTTCAGTAAGTGCGCCGATCTGGGCGGCACCTGCTCGGTGAACAAGGGTACCGGCTGGGTGGCCTTCGGCCGCAAGGGCAAGTGGGTGACCAAGAAGGTGACGGTTGGCGGCAGCATCGCTTGTACCGTGGCAGCCTTCGGCTCCGATCCTGGTGGCGATCCCAACAAGTGCTCGATCCAGAACTGATGCACGCATGATCGAACCTCTCCGCCTCCGGGTGGAGAGGGGCTGAAATGCATTACCGGGCGGTACGTTTCGCAGTGAGCTGCGGAACGTACCGCCCGGTTTCTTTTTGTGCGCCGATTATTCAACGCGTCCTGCAAATAATCCGGCACGGATTAATACCCGCAGACGGCGCTTGCCGAGCAAGGCCTGAAGGTGTCTGCAGATCATTTGATGGAATGGCGGTTGCGTCCCTGGCCGTTGTCCGGAGCCTGCCTGTAGCCCACATTCGCGTCTGGCGAATGCTTTTGCCATGGTCCTTGCCGGGCTTTGCCTTGCAGGATGACGATGCTGCGCCGCATTAAGCAGGCGAGTTGTTCTCTCCACAAAAACATATATTCAATAAAATCAACAATATTCCGCTGCGCAACATGTAAATAAATACAAAAGTGTGATTTTTGGTAAAAAAGGCAAATATACTCGCGTCGCCAACAAAGGTGACGGAGCTCGCCTGCAAGGGAGGCCGCGCCCGCAGAGGCGTCGTAGAAGTTGATAGCAACCAAAAATGGAGACACGAAGACATGCGTATCAAACCCATCGCAGCGATTGCCGCGCTGCTTGCCAGCGGCGCCTCTTTCGCCGCCAGCTCGACCGGCGGTTTCTCGACCGCTGACGGCAACATCTCCACGGCGCGCAAGTTCACCGCCGCGACCTACACCGAAATCAACACCATCATTGCCAACGCGCGCTACAACGACGCCGGCACCAAGGTGTCGACCGGCGCCTACCCGCTGCACATCACCTACACCGGCAACGAAGACACGCTGATCGCCCAGATCGTCAAGGATCACACCAAGGATTCGTCCGGCAACTGCCCGGTGGCGCACTGGAACGACGCCTACCGTTACATCGAGATCAAGAACTACACCGCTGGCGTGACCATCGAAGGTGCCAATGGCTCCTCCGCCAACTGGGGTATCGTGATCAACGGCAGTTCGAGCAACGTCGTCGTCAAGAACATGAAGATCGGTGCGCTGGGCGGCGCCAACAACGATGCCGACATGATCCGCATCGACAGCGGTTCGAACGTGTGGATTGACCACAACGAACTGTTCGCCGTGAACAACGAGTGCAACGGTTCGCCCGACGGCGACCTGACCTTCGAGTCGGCCATCGACATCAAGAAGGCCTCGCACAACATCACCGTCTCGTACAACTACATCCACGACAGCAAGAAGGTCGGCCTGGATGGTTCCTCGTCGAGCGACATCGACGGTGGCCGCGAGATCACCTTCCACCACAACTACTACAAGAACGTGAATGCCCGTCTGCCGCTGCAACGCGGTGGCTGGATCCACGTCTACAACAACTTCTACGACGGCATCACCAGCTCGGGCATCAACACCCGTCAGGCCGGCTACGCGCTGATCGAACGCAACTTCTTCCAGAACGCGGTCAACCCGGTGGTGTGCTTCTACGACAGCGGCAGCAACTGCGGCTTCTGGGATCTGCGCAACAACAACATCCTGAGCACCGCTGACTTCGCGACCTACAACATCACCTGGACCACGCCGGCCAGCGGTGACACCAGCGCCTCGGCCTGGACCACCACGGCCACGTTCCCGAAGACGCTGACCTACACGTATGAGCCCGTTGTGGCATCGTGCGTGAAGGACAAGCTGCCCAGCTACGCCGGTGTCGGCAAGAACGGCGCAACCTTGGTGGCTTCGGCTTGCGGCACGACTTCGTCCTCGTCGTCCAGCGCAGCGAGCTCCAGCTCCAGCGTCGCGTCGAGCTCCTCGTCGAGTGTGGCATCGAGCTCTTCGTCGTCCTCCAGCGTCGCGTCCAGCTCGTCCTCGTCGTCCAGCGTCGCCAGCTCCAGCTCTTCTTCGGCAGCTTCGTCCTCCTCTTCGTCAACGGCAACTGCCATCACGATCCAGGAAAGCACGACGGGCTTCTGCAGCATTGATGGCGCCATCTCGACCAGCAACAGCGGCTATACCGGCACGGGCTACGCCAACCTCGCCAACAGCGCCGGTTCGGGCGTGGTGTGGTCGATCAACGCACCGACGGCAGGCACCTACACGGTCAGTTTCCGCTACTCGAACGGCGGCTCCAGCGCGACCACCTCGGGCAAGCTGCTGGTCAATGGCACTACGGTGCTGAACAGCACCACGCTGTTCCCCAAGACGGCCTCCAAGACCACCTGGAGCACGCTGAGCTTCTCCGTGACGCTCGCCGCCGGTGCCAACAAGATTCGTGTTGAAGCCGGTGCTTCCTCCGAGTTTGCTGACATCGACTACATGTCCGCCACTGGCGTGACCGCTGTCGCTTGTCAGTAAGTAGTAAGGCAACGCAGCAGCCCTGAAAGGGGCTGCGGTTTGTCCTCCTGATCAGGTTCCCGCGCCAGGCGCGGGGCCTATTTATCCCGGCTACGTTGTCGGGGTCTGCGGACCCTGGCGCGGATGCCGGGATTTTCTTTTGCAGGAAACTTTGCAGGAGGCTTTGCAGAGAACGGCCTTGTATGGCCTTGTTACCGGTGGTAACGAATCAAGTTTTCCTGCCGCTGGCCGTTGCCTCCCATGGGGGCCTTCGGCTGCGTATGATGGGCGCTCCACACGCATCAAGCATTTACAACAATTAGAACCAGTACTTGAGCCCAGAGCTGCCTCGCCCATGAAACTCATCCGCCATATCCTGACCGTTGCCGGTCTGGAGATGCAGTACTTCTTTCACCACCGCAAGCTGGCCCTGGCGGTCATCGTGGTGGCCTTCGTGCCGGCACTGTATTCGCTGATCTACCTGTCCAGCGTGTGGGATCCGGAAGCGCATAGCAACGCTCTGCCGGTGGGCATCGTCAACCTCGACGAAGGCCTGCAGTACCGTGATCACGTCTTCAACATCGGCCTCGACGTGCAGCGCACGCTCAAGGCGCAGGGGCGTTTCGGCTTCCGAGAGCTGATCGACGAAGACGAAGCGCGTCGCCAGGTACGCCGTGGCGAACTGGCCTTCGCACTGATCCTGCCACGCGACTTCAGCGCCAACGCCATTCCCGGCAACTCGGCCGGTGCCGGCAAGCCCATCGTCGTTCTGTCGGAGGGCAACAACATCGAGAGTGCCGGCATCGCACGTCGTTTTGCACAACGACTCGACCAGGACATCAACGAGAACCTCAACGAGCAACGCTGGGGCGTGGTGTTCTCGAATGCACTCGGCTCGCAGCGCAGCGTCGACGTGCTGCGCAAGAGCGTTGCCGACCTCGACCAGGGCGGCCGTGCACTTGCCGATGGCGCCGCACAGACTGCTGCGGGCTCGCAGAAGCTCGCCACCGGTACGCACCAGCTGGCCGACAACACGCGCAAGCTCATCGACGGCGCGCAACAGGTCGGAACCGCCCTTGGCAGCATCGATGCCCAGCGTCCGCCGCAGCAAGACCTCAATCGCCTGCGCAATGGCACCGATGCGCTGGTGCGCGGTCACGAAGCGCTCGGCAACGGACTCCTTGATTTGCGCAACGGCACCCAGCAACTGCATGTGGGTGTCGAGACCATGCACCACGAGGTGAGCCAGTCGATCTGGGCACCGACGGCTTTGACGGATGGCACCAAGGATCTGCTTGAGGGGGTTGCCAAGCTCGATGGCGGCGCGCAGGCAGCCGTCGATGCCAACAACAAGCTGTCTGACGGCGCACGACAAGTACGTACCGGCACCAACCGCTTGCTCACCGGCGTGCGCACGCTGGGCGACGCCATTCACGAGATCAACACAAAGCTGCCGCCGGCGTCGCAGTACGACGCCCTCTCGCACGGTGCCGAAGAAGTCGAGCAGGGCGCCGACAAGGTGACGCGTGCCACCCGTGACGTCGCCGGTGGTGCCAAGCAATTGTCACTGGGCCTCGCGCAACTGCATCAGGCCCTGCCTGTCACCGTCGCCAAGCCCGACGGCAGCCCGCAGGGCCTTGCGCACTCCGTCGAGCCGCACCTCGAAGTCGAAGCCCCGGTCGAGAACAGCGGTAGCGGCTTTGCCCCCAACATCATTTCGGCCGCGCTGTGGCTGGGCGCCGGCGTGGCGGTGTTCCTGCTGCACGTCCGCGTGCTGCCGCAACAGGCACGCCCCATGCCGCCCGTGGCACGCCTGCTGGGCAAGATCACGCTGCCGACCGGCATCGTCGTCCTGCAGGTGCTCGCCATCCTCGCGCTTGTGACCTGGGTGCTGCACATACAGATACTGCACCCCCTGGCTTTTGCGCTGATATTGGTACTCAGCGGGATGACCTTCCTGCTGATCACCTTCGCGCTCGCGCGCGCCGGTGGCGACGCAGGCAAAGGCATTGCGATGGTGCTGCTGGCAATCCAGCTGTCGTCATCGGGCGGCATCATGCCGGTGGAATTGTCGGGCCGCCTGTTCATGGACATCAGCCCCTGGTTGCCGCTCACCTGGGTCATCAAGGCGCTCAAGGCCAGCATGTTCGGCGCCTTCGACGGCGACTGGCTGACGCCGGTGCAGGCGGTTTTGCCCTGGACCATCATTGCCGCGATGTTCGCGATCTATGTGGGGCGCTGGCGCTTCGTGGATCAGGATGCGCTGTTTCCGCCGGTGGATATCTGAAGCTGACTATACGAGCTGTGCCACAACTGCTTGATGGAGGTGTCTGATGGACGTCATGTCGTTCTGGGGGCTTATTGACAAATCACGTCGTGCCTCGGACGGCGATCCGGAACAACAGATTGAGGAGATGACGGCTCTTCTTGATGATCTGTCGACCGAGGAGGTCGTCGAGTTCCAGCACATCTTCAACGCCTTTTTCCGCTCGTCGTACACATGGCCGCTTTGGGGGGCGGCATATGTAATTGGCGGCGGTTGCTCGGACGACGGGTTCGATTACTTTCGTGGATGGCTCATTTCCCGGGGGGAGAAGGCCTTCAATACGGCGCTCGCTGATCCTGACAAGCTGGGTGCCTTTATCAAAGAAGAGGATGAAGACCTGGAGTGTCAGGTCGAAGGTTGGCAGTCGGTTGGTATCGACGCCTGGTGCCGGAAGACTGGTCAGCCGTATTCCGCTTTTCCATCCAGTCCGCCCGCAGCTCATATGAACGGGCCGGATGGCGAGGAATGGGCAGAAGAGGATCTCGATCATCTCTACCCGAAGCTCGTCAAACGCTTTGGCTAGTCGTTGTCCGATTAGCTGAACACGGCGGGCTGGCGCGCGCCGTATCACTCCCGCGAAAGCCGCGTCCCCAGCTGCCAGTTGCCACTGGCATCCGTCGTTCCACTCACCACCAGCTGACGCGTATTCGAATTGGCGACGTCGAGCGGGTTGGAGGGGCGTGAAATGTCCTGCACGCTCAGTTGCACATTGCTGCCCGTGAAGCGCACGCGCAGGTTTTTGCTGGCGATGCTCAGTACAGCGGTCTGCCCCTCGATGCGTATCGCGGCTTCGGTGGTCATGGCCCAGCGCACGCTGCTGCCGGGGCGGGCGCCGGAGATGTCGTCCTGCAGTGATACGGCGTTCGTTTCGAAGCGCGCGCGTCGTGTGGCCTTCTTCAGCTGGCCGGGCAGGAAGACGGGCGTGAGATCGATGAGGGCTTCGTTGTCAGCGGGCATTGCCAGCGTGGCCATGCCTGCTGCGTTGTGCAGCTGGAGGTCCAGCATCAGGGTGCTGTGTGCCGTGTTGCCGAGGCGGAAGACTTTCCAGCGTGGCGAATCCTGCTTCATGTTCCACAGATCGATGCCGCGACTCTCCAGGCTGTTGTAGTCCTGCGGGCCGAGGTCCCTGGCCCAGCGTACGCCGTCCATGTCCAGCACGAAGCTGCCGGCGTCCATGTGTGCGTGGTTGTGGGCGGCACCGCCGGCCTTGATGGCGAAGTAGAGAGCGTTCGGGTCAGTCCAAGAGCTGCGCCAGATGGCAACGGGCTGCGGGCCCTGACCACTGAAGCGCAGCGGCGGCGTTGTGCCACCCTGCGCGCTGGGCCACCACAGCGCGACCAGCGGGGCGAAGCGTTCGCTGAGGCCTTGCTTGTTGCGGATCATGGCGCGCTTGGGCGCGAGCAGGCCGGGTTGGCCCAGCTCGCGGGCGAGGTAGAAGAAGGGCGGCGCCAGTTCCTGGCCTTCGCCACCATCGGCGAAGTTGAAGTGCTTGCCGGTCGGGCCGACAGCATGCGCGTAGAACTCGGCGCTGCGCAGCAGGCCCGGTGCTTGCAGCAGGCCCCAGTCATTGTTGCGCGCGCCGCGCAGGGCGGCGATCAGCAGCACTTCATAGGTCGTGCCGTAGGACCAGTAGGTCGGCCCTTCGGGATAGACACCATCGGGCTTGTAGGCTTCCAGCCCGATGAAGGCTGTCTTGCGCGCTGCCGCGAGCAGGTCGGCAGCGAGCTCCGGTTCGTCGTCTTCGACCGCCAGCGCGCCCAGCACCATGCCAGCGATGCAGACCTGGCTCCAGTTGTTGGTCATGCTGAAAGTCTTGTGGCCGTTGCGCGCCTGGGCGATGCCCTTGTCGACAATCGCGCGGCGTATGGTGCGGCGGTCTTCTTCGCTGAGCGCGGCGTAGAGCCAGTCATAGGTGATCGCCAGGCCGGCTGTCATCTCGGCCACGTCGAGGTAGTGATCGGGGTTCCAGTCGCTGAAGCTGGCGACGTTGAGCATCTCGCGGCGTGCGCGGTCCAGCCACACCTCGTTGCCGGTGATGCGCCAGGCGAAGGCCCACAGCAGGCTGCGACGGATGAATTCGCGCGACACCTCCAGCAGGCGGCGGCCCTGTAGCTTGCGTTCCAGCAGACTCAGGCGCAGATCGCTGTTGGCGCGCTCCAGCAGCAGGCCGACGAAGCGATCGAGGTCGGCGTCCTGTTTGCGGCGTTCGGCCAGCGCCAGCCAGTCGGCGTCGGTGGCCAGCAGGCGCGGTGTGCGGCCCTTGCCGCCAGCGGGCTTGTCCGCAGTGGTGCTGCAGGCGGCGAGCAGGGGGAGGAGCAGGCTCAGGAAGTCGCGACGATGCATGGAGAGTCCTTGGGTGGAGCGGCGCAGGTGAGTCTACGGCAGGCGGCCGGAGCTTCTGCAGGCAAACCGCCGGGCGCCGGACGGGCAGGCGTCATCAAGGCGGCGCAGCACTGCGGCATACTGCCCGTTCTCCATGCCGAGTCCTGTGATCATGCTGCACACACTGGCCATTTCGGGTTACCGCTCCTTGCGCGATCTGGCGCTGCCCCTGCAGGGGCTCAACCTCATCGTCGGCGCCAATGGCAGCGGCAAGTCCAGCGTCTACCGCGCCCTGCGCCTGCTGGCCGATGCGGGGCAGGGCGGGTTGATTGCGTCGCTGGCGCGTGAAGGCGGTTTGCCCTCGACGCTGTGGGCGGGGCCGGAGAGTTTTTCACGCGAGGTGTTGCGTGGCGAGCATGAGGTTGAACCGACCTCGCGCAATGGCCCGGTGGCGCTCAAGCTGGGTTTTGCGGCAGAGGAATTCAGCTACGCCGTTGAACTAGGTTTGCCCATCGTCAGCCAGACCGCTTTCTCACTGGATCCCCACATCAAACGCGAAGCCATCTGGAGCGGCGCGCGCTATCGCCCCGCTGCGGCGCTGTTCGAGCGACGTGGCCCGGTGGTGTCGGCGCGCGAAGGTCGCGACTGGCGTGTCATCTCACAGGGCGTGCCAACCTTCGACAGCATGCTGGCACGTTGCGCTGACCCGCAGGCCGCGCCCGAGGTGCTGACGCTGCGCGAGCAGATCCGCTCCTGGCGCTTCTACGATCACTTCCGCTCCGATGCGGGCGCCCCCGCGCGCCAGCCGCAGATCGGCACGCACACGCCGGTGCTGGGTCACGATGGCGCCGACCTGGCTGCGGCCTTGCAGACCATCCGCGAGATCGGCGATGCGCGTGGTCTCGATGCCGCCATCAACGACGCCTTCCCCGGTGCGCGCGTCGAGGTGCTGGTCAGCGACGGTCGCTTCGAGCTGGCCATGCACCAGCACGGCCTGCTGCGTCCTTTGCGTGCGGCCGAATTGTCGGACGGCACGCTGCGCTACCTGCTGCTCGTTGCCGCGCTGCTGAGTCCGCGCCCGCCGGGCCTGCTGGTGCTCAACGAACCGGAGACCAGCCTGCACCCGGACCTGCTGCCCGCATTGGGGCGACTCATCGTGCAGGCTGCGCGCCATACGCAGACCGTCGTCGTGTCGCACGCAGCGCGTCTCATCGCAGCGCTGGAGCACGACGGCGATTGCAACAGCCTGCAACTCGAAAAGGAATTCGGCGAGACGCGCATCGCCGGGCAGGGCAAGCTCGACAAGCCCGCCTGGGCCTGGCCGCCACGCTGAGAAGCCGAAACAAAATGGTTCTGGCGTTGTTGCGCCTCCTTGCCGTACTAGTTGTACTGTCTGCGTCGGCGCGCCTAGCCACAACCATTTTGTTTCGGCTTCCAAGAATGACGTCCCATGACTAGTACAGGAGTCTCCGCGATGAACGAACATGCCCCAGCCGCCCGCACCGCGATCAGTGCCAGCCTCACCGAACAGGTCTGGCAGTTCAGTGAGCTGGTGCTGCGCACGCGTTTTGCGCAAGCCCTGGAAGAGGGTGTGGCGCGCTACCCGGTCTACCGCAATCTGCGCTATGCCGCGCGCATCGCACTGGAAGAGCACTTCGATGCTGTCGCGCTGACGCTGGGCTGGCGTGCGCAGCGCATCGATGCCAACTCGATGCTGCTGGATGGTGACGGCTTGTTGATCGTTGCTTACGGCGGACGCAAGTCGGATTACTGCTCCTGCCATTTCAGCATCTGGGCCGGTACGCCGCAGATTGCCGAGGCGGCGAAGGAGGCCATCCTCGCGCTGGCGGGCGACAGCCGCGTGCTGGAGCCGATGTTCTCGATCGACTGGCACTTCCTCACCTCCAAGGGCGAGCTGGAAAGCGCCAGCATCGAAGAGCTGGCTGACGATGTGTTGCTCGACGAGGCCTATCCCGAGCTGATGGGCGCGGGCGGGGTGAACGCCTTCATCCAGCGTTACCTCGATGCGCGCGAAACCGTGCTGGTGCTGCAGGGGCCACCAGGCACCGGCAAGACGCGACTGATCCGCGCCATCCTCGGCGAGATCTCGCGTCGCCGTGGTGGCGAAGCGCAGGCGCTGTACACCGGCGACAAGAAGGCGCTGGAGAGCGACCAGATCTTCGTCAAGTTCATCACCGGCTGGGACGATGCCTTCGTCGTCGAAGACGCCGACCACCTGCTCAAGCCGCGCAGCGAGGGCAACGAGCACCTGCATCGCTTTCTCACCATTGCCGATGGTGTCGTACGTTCGCAGGGGCGCAAGATCATCTTCTCGACCAACCTGCCCAATGTCGGCGATCTCGACGACGCCCTGATCCGCCCCGGCCGCTGCTTTGCGCGCGTGCATGTGCGCCAGCTCGTCGATGCAGAGATCGAGACGCTGGTCGCGCGCTTGACGGGTGAAGATGCCTTCCGCAGCGGGGTGGCGCTGTCGGCCCTGCGCAGCAACGCGCGGCCGCATCATTCGCTGGCCGAGATCTACAAGGCCGTGGAGATGGCCACCGGCGGCTGAGCGATTCATCCCGGGGTTTTCGTTCGCCCTGACTCCTTGCGCGCGGCGCGAACGACTAGATTGATTGCATGGCCCCGCAAGAGGAGATTCACCATGTTCCGTCGTCTCGCAGGTTTTACCGTCGTGCTCCTGCTGGTCGCCTGTTCGGCCAGCACAAGCTTTCAATACCAGTTGCCCGACGAGCGCCTTCAGGCGCCCGAGGCGGGCACGGGCTTCGTTACCAAACCGGGTTGGCAGTCGGCGCGCTTCATGGTGGCGGCGGCCAATCCGCTGGCGACGGATGCGGGTTACCAGGTGCTCAAGGCCGGTGGCTCGGCGGTCGAACGCGGCGATTGCCGTGCAGATGGTGCTGGGGCTGGTTGAGCCGCAGTCGTCGGGCATCGGTGGCGGTGCCTTCCTGATGCATTACGACGGCCAGCGTGTGCAGGCCTTCGATGGTCGCGAGACGGCACCGGCGGCTGCGACACCCGAATTGTTTATGAAGGACGGCAAGCCCATGGCCTTCATGGAAGGTGTGGTCGGTGGTCGTTCGGTCGGCACGCCGGGTGCCGTGCGCATGCTGGAGATGGCGCATCGCCAGCATGGCCGCTTGCCCTGGGCCAGCCTGTTCGCGCCAGCCATCCGCTTGGCAGAAGACGGCTTTGTCGTCAGCCCGCGTCTGGCCAGCTTGCTGCAGACGCCCGATGCGCGGCGCTTGCTGGAAGATCCACAGGCCCGCGCGCTGTTCTTCGATGCGGATGGCAAGCCGCTGGCGGTTGGCACGCGGCTGCGCAACCCGGCCTATGCGGCCAGCCTGCGTGCGATTGCGGCGGGGGGCAGCGCTGCGCTGCATGTCGGGCCCATCGCCGAAGCGGTGGTGAGTCGCGTGCGTGGGCATGCCAATGCGGGCGGCCTCAATCTGGCTGACATGGCGAGCTATCAGGCGAAGGAACGTGAGCCGCTGTGTTTCGACTACAAGCGCTGGCGCGTCTGTGGCATGCCGCCGCCTTCGTCGGGTCCGCTGGCGATTGCGCAGATGCTGGGCATGCTTGCGCAAAGCGATCTGGCGAAGCTTCCGCCGGTGACGCGCGATTTCGGGCTGGAGCCTGCGGCCGACGCGGTACATCGCATCAGCGAAGCGGGGCGGCTGGCCTATGCGGATCGCGGCCGCTACGTGGCCGACCCGGACTTCGTGCCCTTGCCCGGCGGCAACGCGGCAGCCTTGCTGGCACCGGATTACTTGCGCGCCCGTGCAGCACTGATCGGCGAACGCAGCATGGGCCGCGCCGAGCCCGGTGAGCCGCTGCCTTCTGCACGTGCTGCGCTGGCCGATGACCGCAGCCCCGAGCTGCCGTCGACCTCGCACATCTCGGTGGTCGACGCGCAAGGGCGCGCCGTCTCGATGACCACTACCATCGAGAATGCTTTTGGCGCGCAGATCATGGCGGGCGGCTTCCTGCTCAACAACCAGCTCACCGATTTCTCCTTCCTGCCCAGCGAGAACGGCAAGCCCGTTGCGAATCGCGTGGAGGCCGGCAAGCGGCCGCGTTCTTCGATGTCGCCACTGCTGGTGTTCGAGCGCGAGGGCGGCCGGCTGGTCATGACCATGGGCTCACCCGGCGGCTCGGCGATCATCAACTACGTCGCCAAGACCCTGATCGGCATGACGGACTGGGGGCTCAGTGCGCAGCAGGCCGTGGCCCTGCCGAACTTCGGTTCGCGCAACGGCCCCACCGAGCTGGAGCAGGGGCGCGTGTCGCCGGAGCTGATTGCGGAGCTACAGGCGCGTGGCCACGAGGTGCGCAGCATCGTGCAGACCAGCGGCTTGCAGGCGATACAGCGGACAGACAGGGGCTGGTTCGGCGGTGCGGATCCGCGGCGCGAAGGCGTGGCGATGGGTGATTAAGTCCGACAGGGCTTAAATCAGCAGCAGCGTCGCCAGACCGAGGAAGATGAAGAAGCCGCCCGAGTCGGTGCAGGCGGTGATCAGCACCGACGAGCCGACGGCGGGGTCACGCCCCAGGCGCTGCATGGTCAGCGGGATCATGACGCCCATGAAGGCGGCGAGCAGCAGGTTGAGCGCCATCGCCAGCGTCATGACCAGGCCCAGCGACCAGCTGCGGTAGAGCACGCAGGCGAGCAGGCCCAGCAGGCCGCCCCAGAACAGGCCGTTGAGCAGGGCGACGGCCATCTCCTTGTGCAACAGGCGGCGCAGCATGTCGGGCGGCATCTGGCCGGTGGCGATGGCGCGCACGATCATGGTGATGGTCTGGTTGCCGGAGTTGCCGCCGATGCCGGCCACGATGGGCATCAGCGCGGCGAGCGCGACGAGCTTCTCGATGCTGCCTTCGAAAGCGCCGATGACGCGCGAGGCGACGAAGGCGGTGACAAGGTTGACGGCCAGCCAGGACCAGCGGTTCTTCACCGAGTCCCACACTGGCGCGAAGATGTCTTCCTCTTCTTTCAGGCCGGCCTGGCCGAGCAGTTCGGCTTCGGATTTTTCGCGGATGAAGTCGACCACCGCGGCGACGGTCATGCGGCCGATCAGCTTGCGGTCGCGGCTGGTGACCGGCGCCGAGACGAGGTCGTAACGCTCGAAGGCCTTGGCCGCGTCGTCGGCCTTGTCGCCGGGATGCAGGGTCAGGGTGTCGGTGAGCATCAGATCACCGACCTGCGTGTCAGGGTCGTTGACCAGCAGGCGTTGCAGCGGCAGCACGCCGAGCAGGCGCTCTTCGCGGTCGACGACGAAGAGCTGGTCGGTGTGGTCGGGCAGTTCGTCGAACAGGCGCAGGTAGCGCAGCACGACTTCCAGCGTGACGTCTTCACGCACCGACACCATCTCGAAGTCCATCAGCGCACCGACGGCGTCTTCTTCGTAGGACATGGCGGCGCGCAGGCGCTCGCGTTCCTCGGTGTCGAGGCCGAGGTAGATGTCGTCCATGACCTGCTTGGGCAGGTCGGGTGCAAGGTCGGCGAGTTCGTCGGTGTCGAGGTTTTCGGCAGCTGCGACCAGTTCGGCCGGCGCCATCGCTTCGATCAGCGATTCTCGGACGGCGTCGGAGACTTCGAGCAGCACTTCACCGTCATTGATGTCGGTGTCGGCACTGCGCACCAGGTCCCACACGAACAGGCGGTCGTCGACCGGCAGGGCTTCGAGGATGAAGGCGATGTCGGCCGGGTGCAGGCCGCTCAGCTTGTCGCTGATGCGTGCGACGTTTTGCTTGTGCGCAAGGTTCTCGACGAGCTCGCGGCGGTCCTCATGCTTGTGCAGATCCTGCCGGTGGATCAGGTCCTCTTCGAGCTTCTGACGGGCGAGCAGGGCCTGCACATCGCGCAGGGTGTGCTGCATGTCGTCATGGTGGAGTTGCTCGGGAGCGGACATCGGCGGGCGGGCGTGAGGGGCTGCGGAAACCGGGCGAGTTTAACGCAGCTTGGCGGCACGCCCGGCGCGGATTTGTGTCGTGAATGCCTGCCAGTTCGCACAGCGATATGCGCTGACGGTAGAGGGCGTTACAGCGCCGTAGCTTGGGCTGAGCAAAGCGAAGCCCAACATGGCGGGGGTCAGGAAGATTGGGCGTGTTGGGCTTCCTGCGTCAGCCCAACCTACGGCCAGTGCGAGTGGGGTTGAGCCAGCGTTACAGCTGGCGCGCTGCTTTGACCGCGAGATAGCGGTTGATGGTCTCGATGGCCAGCTTCTCGGGCGGCACGTCGATGCTCAGCACGCCTTCGGCACGCAGGCGGCGGAAGGCGGCGTCGCGGTGACGGCGGTAGTCGGTGGCAGCGCCCAGCAGGGCGGCTTCGCCGGCGTGGCTGACCGTGGTGTCGAGCACTTCGTCGAGTGCCGATTCGCGCAGGCTGGCGACCAGCACGAGGTGGCGCTTTTTGAGCAGGCGCGTGGCAGCGAGCAGGCTGGCGTCGTCTTCGTCGCGCAGGTTGGTGAGCAGGATGACCAGGGCGCGCTTGCGTTCGCGCGCCAGCAGTTGCTGCGCGGCGCGTTCGAAGTCGCTGCTCTGCATGCCCGGTTGCAGGTCGTAGACCATGTCGAGCAAGGTGCTGACCGTGCCGCTGTGATGCTGCACGGGCATGAAGCGCTCGGGCCCGCCGAGGGTCATGAGGCCGACGCGGTCGCCATGGCGCAGGGCGACCCAGGCGAGCATGAGACTGGCATCGAGGGCGTGGTCGAAGTGCGACAGGGCGTCGTCGCGGGCGCCCATGCGGCGGCCGCAGTCGATCATGAGGATGACGCGCTGGTCGCGCTCGTCCTGGTACTCGCGCGAGATCATCTTGCCGAGGCGCGTGCTGGCCTTCCAGTCGATCTGGCGTAGCGAGTCGCCTTCGCGGTATTCGCGCAGTTGCGAGAAGTCCATGCCCTGGCCGCGGCGACGGCGCACCTGCAGACCCATGCGCGCGTTGAGGTCGTCAACGGCATGCAGGGCGTGGCGCGTGAGCGGACCAAAGTTGGGATAGACGCGCACTTCGCGTTGCAATGGCAGCGTGATCTGCCGTTGCCAGGCGGCGAGGGGGGAGCGCAGGCGTAGCGAGAGGCCGTCGAAGAGGTGGTTGCCGCGCGACAGCGGTTTGACGCGATAGGGCTGCACCAGCACGCCATCACGGTAGGTCGCGGCGGCAGGCAGGCCCTGGTATTCGAAACCGGGCGGCACGTGGTCCTGCAGCATGACGCGGCGGTGACGTGCGCGTGCCCAGCGCAGGCGCAGCTCGACCGGCGCCCATTCGCCGAGCGCGAGGCTCTTGTGCAACACGCGGTCGGCCTCGGGCAGGGCATCGGCCCAGACCAGCATGGCATCGACGAGCAGCCACAGCGCCAGCGCCGCGCTCAGGCCCCACCAGGCAGTGGTGAGGCCAGGGTTGACGACGATGGTAATCGCCCCTGCGGCCCACAGGCCGAGGGCGACGAGCTGCGCGCGCGCAGGCAGGATCATGTGCGCGGTGCCTCGGTGCGGGCGAGCAGGGTGTCGAGCACACCGTCGATGCTGAGGCCTTCGATCTCGGCTTCGGGGATGAGGCTGATGCGGTGGCGCAGGCAGGGGATGGCGACGCGCTTGATGTCGGTGGGGGTCACGAAATCACGGCCGCCCAGCAGGGCCAGCGCACGCGCCGTGCGCACCAGGGCGATGGCGCCGCGCGGGCCGGCACCGACGGCGATGCCGGGCCAGTCGCGCGTTGCGCGGGTGATGCGGACGGCATAGTCGAGGACGGCGTTGTCAATCGCCAGCCCCGCTGCGATGCCTTGCATGGCGACGAGTTGTTCGGGCGTGGCGATGGCTTCGATGGTCAACACGTCGAGCTTGTCGCCGGTGCGTCCGGCGCAGGAGGCCTGCACCAGGGCGCGTTCATCGTCGAGTGCGGGGTAGTCGATCAGCAGCTTGACGAGGAAGCGGTCGAGCTGCGCTTCGGGCAGGGAGTAGGTGCCTTCCTGTTCGATGGGGTTCTGCGTTGCCAGCACGAGGAAGGGCGGTGGCAGGGGCAGGGTCTGGCCTTCGATGGAGACCTGGCCTTCCTGCATCACTTCGAGCAGCGCAGCCTGCGTCTTGGCCGGCGCGCGGTTGATTTCGTCGGCCAGCAGCAGGTTGGTGAACACGGGGCCGCGGCGCATGACGAACTGGCCGCTGCGGGTGTCGTAGAGCGTGTGGCCGGTGACGTCGGCAGGCATCAGGTCGGGCGTGAACTGGATGCGCGAGAACTGGCCGTTGAAGGTGCGCGCGAGTGCCTTGACGAGCAGGGTCTTGCCAAGACCCGGCACGCCTTCGAGCAGCACGTGGCCGCCCGCGAGCAAGGCGCAGAGGGCGAACTCAACGACGTTGTGCTGGCCGACGAAGACACGCGCCACGCTGTCCTGCAGCTGGCGTGCCAGTGCGCAGGCCTCGGCGGAGGTGGTGGGCAGGGTGTGGGTCATGACGAGGTTCCTTCCGGACGGGGAATGACGGGGGGTGCTGCAGACGTTGAAGAGGCTCGCAGCGCGCGGCAGGCACGCTGCAATTGGGCGAGGGTGCGGCTGCGCTGGCGCAGCTCGTGGGAATCGGTGGGCAGCGGGGTCAGTGCGGCGCGCACTTCGCGCACGTCCATGTCGGCAATGCGGGCGCCGAGTGCGGCGATGTCATCGAGCTCGGGGTGGCGGCCGCGCAGGGATTGCAGGCTGTGCAGCACGTCTTCGCGCAACGGTGCGATGAGGGCTTCGTAGTGCTTTTCGCGCAACAGGAAGTCGCCGATAGCGCCAAGGTGTTCGCGCAAGCCCGGTCGCGCAGGCGGGGCGTCGGGCACGATGGCGCCGAAGCGCGGCATGCAGCGCCACAGGATGGCGGCGATCAGCACGATGATGGCCAGCATGGCGGTGGTGGCGTGCTGCCACAGCCAACTGGCAAGGCTGGGGTAGGGCGCTTCGATCAGGATCTGGAAGCTGCGGCGCTCATGCGGGATCGTGGCGAGGCGTACGAACAGTTTTGCGTGGTCGCCGATGAGCAGGCCGCCGTTGCCACCGATGTGCAGGTTGCCCACGGTGACCCAGCCTTTGCCGAGCCGCCAGCGTGCGAACACGGGTTGGGTTTCGATCTCGGCTTCAGGCCCGGCATTGGCAGGCAGGATGAACTTGCGATCGGAAAGATCGGGGGCCACGCACTCGCTGATCGTCGAGGCGGAAGGCGCTGAAGCGGCGTCCGGGTCGGATTGGCCGCCGTCTTCTGCGGGGCTGCTGCTGTCGCTCAGCAGGGGGACAGGCGCCGATTGCGGTACCGGGGTCATCTGCACGGGGTGCTTGCCATCTGACGACGATGCCGCGCTGCTGTCGCTCTCGCTTTCCTGTTCTTCGCTCGCCTCTTCCTCATCTTCGGGAGAAGGGGGCTTCACGGCCATGTCAACGGGGGCATTCCAGGCTTCCTGCGCGTCGCCGGGCAGGCGCAGCTTGAACAGCACGGCGTAGTCGAGCTGAGCCTTGAGGGGCTTGCCCTCGACAACGATGGGTAGCAGCTGCGTGACCTCTTCCGCGATGGAGCCGAGCGGCACGACGCCCAGGTCATCGAGGATGCCGGCGCCACTGGTGTTGTCGGTGAGGGCCAGCATCAGGTGACCGCCGCGACGCACCCAGGCGATCAGGCGTTTGCGTTGCTCGGCGTCCTGCACGTCCCATGCGCTGCCGACGAGGAGGGTGGCGCTGGTCGGCAGATCGCGCAGGGTCAGGGCGTCGCGCACGGTGTCGGTCTTGTCGCCTTGCGCCGCCATCAGGCGTTGTGCGGCAAGGAAGTCGTTTTCGCGTGCTTCCGGCCTGGTGCCGACGCGATGCTTGGTCTCGACCCACTCGAGGCGTGGCAGCAGGATGGCGGCGACGGCGACCACGATCAGGATGACGAGCAGCAGGGCCAGGCGGTACTGCTTCATGCTGCGCCCCTGGCCGGTTTGTTGCGGCTGAAGTGCTGCGGCCATTCGCGACACAGTTGTTCCAGCGTGCTGGCTTCGAGATCACGATGCGCCCAGGCCAGCGTCTGCCAGCTCGACAGCAGGCGGGCCAGCGCTGCGAAGCAGGCCGGGGCATGCTGGTGTACGCGGTCGAGGCAGTCGCCCTCGGTGTCGCCGGGCGCGAAGGGTACGTGATCGCGCCAGGCCAGCGCGGAGAGTGCGCCACGGAACAGCAGGCTCAACGCTTCGCGTGGCTTGCCGGCTTGCATCAGTTGTCGTGCTGCCGCGGCGACGTCATCGGGCAGTGACTCGGGGCGGATGTCGAAGCCCGCCAACTCGGCGAGCGGCGTGAAGCTGCGCCCGCCACCCTGCCGACGCCGCAGTTCGCGCGCCACGACGACGATCAGCACGATGATGATGATGGCCAGAGCGGTCCAGCCGAGGCCGCGCCCGGCAGTGGCGAGGAATTCGGCAAAGGCCGAGACGAAGCGGGCGAAAGCCTTGCCCCATTGCTTGATCCAGTCGGGCGAACTGAAATTCGGCTTCTTGAAGTCGAAGGGTTTCCACTTCCACTCGCGGCGCGTTTCTTCGGTGCCGAACACCGGGTCGGCCATCACCTGGCTGGCAGCTTCCGGTGCCTGCGCAATGCGCGCTTCGCGCGCACTGTCGATGGCTGGACCAGCCTGTGCTTCGCGCAGGCCGCCGCCAAAGGCGAGGGCGGCGCACAGCAGCAGGCTCGCGATGGTGGCGCTGACTCCGCTGCTGACGGGGCCGGCTGCGCGCGCTTCCTGTGCCTGCTGCAGGCGACGGAATTGCAGCTCGATGTCCCATGCCTCCAGATCGTTGCGGCGCTTGAGGTAGAGCATGAAGCCTGCCGCGACGTAGAGCGGCTCGATGAAGATATGAGCGGCGAGGTAGAGCCCCGAGGCAACAATATCCAGCCAGCTCAGTTCGCCAAACATCAGGCTGCGGAAGCTGAAGTCGCTGCGTACCGATTCCGGCAGCAGCATGAACAACAGGGCCAGACCGCCGAAGCAGATCACCGTCTCCAGCCAGGACAGGCCCAGCGTGAGCCAGATGCCCGTGCCAGAGACCTTGCGGGCGATCAGCGAGCGACGTTTGCGCGCGGGCGCGCCGCGCAGGCCTTCGAGCACGACGACAGGCATGCGCAGGCTGCGGCGCACGTCGATGCGCCGCCACAGCAAGTCGCCGATCAGGCCGCTGCGCCAGAGCATGCCGGGCAGGGCGCGCAGGGTGTCGCGCAGGCTGGGGGTCTCACCAAATATCAGGTGGCTGACCCGGTGCAGGATCACGCGGTCAGACAGGGGGCGCAACCACCACAGCAGCAGGAAGGCCCAGAACATCTCGATGTCCAGCAGCAAGGCGGCGCCGAACAGCAGCGCCCCCAGCACGGCGGCAAACAGCAGCCATGCCGGATAGATGCTGCGGGCTTCGCGGACGGCGAGGCGGATGCCGAGGTCTACGGCTTCCCAGCCGTTGCGCGGACGCAGGGTGATGGACAGGCGTTCAAGATCCACGGCGGCGTCCGGCGAAGATGAAGTACGTCAGCACGACGCTCAGCATGCTGAAGCCAAAGCCCAGCTTCCAGGGCAGAGGCAGGCGCAGGGGTGACCAGAAGGCTTCGAGCAGTGCGGCAATGACCAGCATCACGGCCATACCGCAGACGGTGCCTATCAATCGTCGCGCAGTGGTGCGCAGGGCTGAAGCACGTGACAGCAGGCCCGGGGCAAGAATGGCGGCGCCGAGCTGCATGCCGGTGGCGCCGGCCAGCACGATGGCGCCCAGTTCGAAAGCGCCGTGGCCGACGACGAAGGAGTGGAAGTTGTCGCCGAATCCGGCCAGCACGACACGGCTGTGCGCGATGCCGATGTAGAGGCCGTTGAAGAGCAGGCTGAACACCGTGAGGATGCCAGCCGTCATGCCGCCGGCAAAGCAGCGGAAGGCGATGCTGATGTTGTTGAAGATGTAGTGACCGAACATGCCGAAGTCTGTGCCGGCATCACGCGTGCGCCCCAGGTGCTGGTTTGCATCGCTGTACATGGCTTCCATGCCGGCCACGTCGTGCGGGCTCATGACGAAGTAGGCGACGTCAGGCCAGATCTGCACGACGACGAATGCGATCAGCATGGGGCCGAACAGCAGCAGGAACGAGGCCAGCACCCAGCGCCATTGCGCGCGTACGTCGATGGCGAAACCGGCGGTGACGTAGTTCCAGGTGCGGCGCCCGAAGCTGCGGCGTGCGCCGTACAGCTCGTCGTGACCGCGACGGGCCAGGTTATGCAGGCGGTCCAGGGTGGCAAGCGCGTAGTCGCGATCGCGGGCCAGCGCGAGCTGCTGGCAGATACGCCGGTAGCGCAGCGCGGCTTCGTGTAGCGGGAATGGCGGCTCACCGCGGCTCTTGCTGCTGCGCTGGCGGTCGGCCAGCCAGTCTTCGAACAGCTGCCAGTCGGTGGCGTGCAGGGCTTCGAACTGTTCCTGCTTCATGTGCGACGCCCGATCAGGTAGTTGGCGAGGCCGAGTAGAACGATTCGCGCTTTGCATGCCGCTGGCGTTGCCGAGGTGAGGCATCAGCTCGGCCAGTTCCTCGCGGCGTGCTTCGGTGAGCGTGTTCGCGCGTTCGGCAAAGCCGATCAGGGCACGCTGGGTGGCGCGATCCAGTGCGGCACTTGGCGCAATGGGTTCGACCTCGGGAATGCGTGGCAGGCCACTGTTCTTTTCGGCATACACGACCACTGTGCCGGCCACGATGTCACCAAGGCGACGGAACTCGCTGTGCAGCAGGCAGCTGATGGCTCCGAACAGATACAGGAAGGGCAGGAAGTCTGCCGCACGCAGCAGGTTGCGCGTCAGCGACGGACCCCAGGCGACCGGCGTGCCATCGTCATGCAGGACCTTGAGGCCCAGCGCGCGCTTGCCCGGTGTAGCGCCCTTGCCGAGCACTTCGAAGAGCACCGGGTAGAACCATTCGAGGACGAACCACAGCAGCAGCGCGATGCCCTGACCAAAGCCTTCCATGGCATTCAGCGCCGTGCTGGCGAAGAGCAGCACGCCGGTGCGCAGGCCGAAGTCGAGCATGAACGCCAACGCGCGCGGCAGGAGACCTGCCGGGCGCAGTTGCAGTTCGATGAGTTCGGGCGTGGTGACGGGGCGTAGCGTGTCGAGTGCCGACGGTGCTGCGCCCGCAGCCCGTTTCCTGCTGGCGAGAACGGTCAATCAGTCCTCGAGGAAGATGTCGCGATAGCCCGTGAAGACGGAGGCCCACAGCACCGGACCCAGCACCAGCCAGCCAAGCAGCAGCGGAATGCTGGCGACGATGCTGAGGATGAACAGCAGGATGAAGTAGATGAAGCCGCCGCCGATGTTGCGCATGCAGCCGGAGAAGCTGGTCTTCATGGCCTCGATGGCCGACAGGCCGTTGTGCACGATCAGGGCCGGTGCGAACCAGCAGGCGGCGTAGAGCAGGATGGAGCCGAGGAAGACCACCACGGCGAACATGGCGATGCCGCCAATCCCCAGGCTCATCATGGCGGCAGTGGCATCCTGACCGGTCATGAGGGCGCCGATGACGCCGAAGCCGATGAATACGGCGGCGATGAGCATCATCACCATGCTGAATCCCAGCGTGATGAGGCCCAGCAGGACCAGCTGGCCGGCGTTCTTCTGGAAGCCTGCAAAGAGGTCGCCAACCTGCAGGCTGCCGGTCTGGCGCTGTCCTTCACACGCGATCATCACGCCACCCGCGAGCAGGGGGAAGATCAGCATGACGAAGAAATTGATCAGGGGGATCATCGACAGGACGAAGTAGATGACCATGAAGATCAGGAAAATGCCGATCCAGGCACCTGGCGACTGCTTGAACATCTCCCAGCCACCGCCGAGCCAGCTGGTAGCGTTGCCAGCGGGCACGCTGCGGCCACCGGGGATCAGGACGCCGGGGGCGCCGCCGCCGGAATGGGCGTCATCCACATGCGCCACGGGCGGTGCGTAAGGATTGCTGGATTGCTGGTTCATGACGATTCTCCCTGGATTTATTCAGTCGATGTCCGGTCAGTGAAAACTGCCCGGACATGCTAACGGAAAGTCGTGATGCCGGGATTACCCCGGAGGGCAGGCCGACGGGAGGCGTCGTCAGCCGTGTTCAGGGTACTTCGGAGTACTGCATGCGCGACTGCACGCGCGCGGCGTGGGCGGCCAGCCGTGCCGAGTAGCTCTTCTCGAACTTGCGCGGGTTGGGCAGCATGACGGCAATGCGCGCAGCCTGCGCCGAGCTGAGCTGGGCAGCAGACACGTTGAAGTAGTGCCGCGCGGCGGCCTCGGCACCGAAGACGCCGCTGCCCCATTCGACCGAGTTGAGGTAGACCTCGAGGATGCGGCGCTTGTCCCAGGTGAGTTCGATCATGATCGTGATGACCGCCTCGTTGGCCTTGCGCCAGTAGCTGCGCGAGGGCGACAGCAGCAGGTTCTTGGCGAGTTGCTGGCTGATCGTCGAGCCGCCGGCCACAGCTTTACCCTTCTTCTGGTTCTTCTCGATGGCCTTCTGGATGCCTTCCCAGTCGAAGCCTTCGTGGTCTACGAACTTGTCATCCTCGGCAGCGATGACAGCGCGCTTGAGGTGCACCGAAATGCGTTCGTAGGGCACCCACTGGTGCTTGAGCGCGGCTTTGGGATTTTTCTCGCGCAGCTCTTCGAGGCGGATGGCCATGAAGCTGGTTTCGCTGGGGTTGAACCACTTCCAGAACAGGATGTGGCCGAACAGCCAGAGCAGCCAGAGCAGGGCGAGGGCAAACGCGACCAGCAGGGCGCGCTTGATGTAGCGGGAGACAGGCATGGAAGGACGGGGGCCGGCGAAGCGCGACAGGGTTGCAGAGTGGTGCGGTGGCGGCAAGCGCTTGCGTCACGCTGCCGCACAGCGCGGCATCAGAAAGTCGAAGGCGACACCATGCGGTAGCCGAGCAGGGCGGCATCCTTGCCGCTGACGCGAACGATGAACTCTTCGACCGCCGGGCCTTTTTCGTAAGTGGTGTTGTAGCGCAGGGTGACGACGTTGCCGGCTGCCGTGGCGCTGGTGCGCTTGGCGCCCTGGACCTGGCCCATCTTGCGGCGGATGCCTTCCATGTAGGCGACGAACTCATGCTGGGGCATGAACAGGCGCATGTCCGGTGCCGAGCTGTTGTAGATGCTGGCGTAGACCTGGTCCATGTAAGCCAGGTGGAATTGCGGCACGACCTGTTCGGCCGTATTGGCCAGTTCCGGATCGGCGTCGGGGGCGCTGGCGACCGGCGCGGGAGCTGCTGCAGGGGCCTCGGCCGCGACTTCGGTGCGAGGTGCAGCCTCGTCTTGTTTGTTGCACGCAGCGGCGCCGAATGCGCACAGCAGGGCCAGGAGGGTGAGCGACAGGGGGCGCATGCAGGCGTCTCCGCGAGAGTGTGGTGAGGCCTGCATGATAAACAAAACCGGCAGCCCGGCCGTGTGCTGGCCGGGCTGCGTGTGGCTTACTTGGCCTTTTTGCTGGGCGACTTCGGCGTCTTGGGTTCGACGTGGGGCTTGAGAACCAGCGCTTCGCTCTTGACGATCTGCAGGCGGCGCACGTCGAACCAGCGTGCGGCGGGCATGAAGCCATCGCGGATGGCGGCCGAGGCGACCAGACCGCGGCGTTCGCCGGTGAGGTGGTCAGCGAGCGCGGTGAGAACGCCCTGGAAGCCGGTTACTTGATCGGCGACGGTTTGTCCGAGTTTGAGTGCCATCTGCTTGCCTTTCAAAAAGGGTGAAGAAGGTGTTGCTTGTCGGGGTGTCTGCTGGCCAAGCACAGTTGCATACCGGCTCAGGCTTGCCAGCTTACCTTGTAGCGCTCAGGGAAGGGGGCCATTCCTGCAGTCAAACCCGAGCCCATCATCGGGCCCTGAATGGGTTGCTTCGAAGCCCTGGAAAGTACGCACAGGGGCCGCTGCGTGCCCCGGATTGATGCAGTCAGATACGCTGCGCCGCACAAGGCGACGGGTATTTTGCGAGGTTCGTTCGCAGGGCCGTCATGCTCGTCCCCCACAATGCCGAGGCGCGGACTGGTCCAGCCCTGTATGCGAGGTCCAAGCGCTGGCGGAACCGTGCATTCCGACCGCTTGTGCGTTGCGTCACCGCTGTACGGAAGGGCGTTTCAGGTTGACGTTTTGCTAGAATTCGCTTAAAAATCAGTCGCGTTACAAAGATGCGACTGGCCGGCCGAAGAGGCTGGAGATTGCCGACAGCAATGGCTTGGGAATTGCTTGTTGGATCAGCTGGCCGCATCGAGCCAGTCAAGTAGTCAATAACAGAGAGAGCGGTCAGATGCGTACTTTGCCCATCCGCTGGCTAACAGCCATATGGACATCCGTTGTAATCATCCTGTTCGTCGTTGCGTGCGGCGGCGCGGGCAATGATGAGATCAAGGATCCGGTCGAATCCGGGACGGCCAACACCACCCTGCGTGTCGATGCCAGTGATGCCAACGGCGATGGCCTGAGCTATCAGTGGCGTGTCACAGCCGGTTCGATCAGCAACAAGAACAGCAAGCAGACGGTCTGGACCCTGCCGCTCGGGCCGGGTGCGCACTTTGCCTATGTGCTGATCTCCGATGGCAAGGGCGGTTACGTCGAACAGCAGTACGTCGTATCGACCGATGGTTTCAAGACGACCGCACCGGTGCCGTCCCCGGCTGTGTACGCAGCGCCCACGGTGGCGTCGGGTGATGAGTTCGATGGCAATGCGACGCGCATGCGTCTGCGCGCAGGCTTCACGACCACGTTTGCTTCGACCGGCGGTGCAAAGGCGCGCGAGGTCTATCTGCCCGGCGTTCAGGTCGTCGTCAAGAATTCATCGAACGTGCAGGTATTTGCAGGCGAGACCGACATCGGCGGTGAACTCGTTGTGCCGCGTCTGGCTGAGGGCAATTATTCGGTGACCTGCACGACGGCGCAGGGGACGCAGCTCGACGGCTGCTTCACGAGCACGGTCAGCAAGACGGCGGCCAAGTTGCTGAGCTGGTCCGTCAGCCCGGCTGCAGCTTCGGGGCGCAACTTGCTGCTGTTCGGGCACATTGGCTTCCAGGATGGTGGCGTCTGTGGCCTGCGCAACGAATTGTTCGGTGTGTACTCCACGGCCAGCGTTCAGTTGCTCGCTGCCAACGGCACGGCGCTGACGCCGCAGGTCAAGGTCAATGGCTTTGGTGATTACGCGCTGGATGCTTCGGTAGTGGTCGATGCCAGTCTCAAGCTGAAGGTGGTTTGCGAAGGCTTTACGACGACGCTGGACGTGCCGGCGATGTCGGGTGGTTACAGCTCCTCTACGCCGCTGGAACTGTCTTACGTCATTCCCAATAGCCGCCCCACTGTCACCAAGATGGCGGGTTATGGGCCGGACGGCAACCTGCGTGGCGAGATGGTCACGCAGATCCCCGGTGCCTACTCGGTCAACGTGCCGGGCTTCAATCGCTTCCTGTCGTTCAAGGGTCTGGATACGCGCCTTAGTGGCTGCCTCTATTACCGCTCTTTCGGTGCTGTGCAAGATTGCGATTCGCAGGGCAACATGGTCGGCGCGATCTCGCTCAACGACTGGCTGCGCGAAAACAAGTTCGGCCCTTGGCGTGGTTCGAATACGGAAGTCTCTGCGATCTACATCAACCAGCGTGACCTCAACCTGGTGCGCCGCATGACGGCTACTCAGGTGTCGGCTACCAAGGTGGCCTTCTACGTCTGCAACCATCCCGGTCCCGAGACCGATTCGCAGTCCGAGATCGACCTGGTGGTCGCACGTGGCCTGGCCGACGAGAAGATGGTGGCTTGCGTGGCGATGGAGTACTCGCCCACGACCGGTCGTAGCGGCGGGAATCCCTTCACCAAGTTCCTGATCTTCGGCCCTGGCGGCAAGCTGATGACTTCGGTCAATCTGGATGGACGTGGCGAGAAGTTCGTGCCCGGCGCCTGCGTGGCTTGTCACGGTGGCGCTTCCTACGTGGGTCGCTTCGGCGAGTCGGGTCATCCGACGCCGGATCTGGGGGCCAAGTTCCTGCCGTTCGATACGGGTAACTACCTGTTCTCCGGCTACTCCGGGCTGACCGAAGCCGTGCAGTCGAATGCCATCTACCAGCTCAACCAGCTGGTCAAGCAGACCGGGCCGTCGACGGCGACCACGGCGCTGATCGATGGCTGGTATGCAGCGGGCCCGCCTTACGTGCTCGACAAGTCTTACGTGCCGACGGCCTGGTCGACGTTCAACCCGGCCAGCGTGGGTATCAGCGCGACGTCGGCCGATGCGGCCAAGTTCTATCACGAGGTTGTCGGTACGTCGTGCCGTACCTGCCACGTCGTCATGCCGGATGCGTATGACTGGGATGCCGGTACCGGCACCCAGCCCAAGCTGGTCCCCTACAAAGGGACGTCGCATATCTGCGGCAACACTGCCAACCTTTACAACAATGGCATCATGCCCAACGCCCTGATGTCACTGGATCGCCTGCGCCTCAAGATCGAGTCGGATGCCGCGCTGGCTGATCTGATGACCAAGTTCCTCGGTTGTACCCAGGCTGCGCCGGATCCGGTCTATCCGCGACACTGAGCCCGCCAGGTCACAAATCTTCGGAGACATAACCATGCCTACCATTGCCAATCGCCCATTCATCCTGCCGCTGCTGTTGATTGCCGCCGTAACGGCCTGCAGTACCAAGGGCAGCTCGCAGAACACCGCAGCCGTCGCATCGCCGACAACCAACCAGACCGCTGCTGCCAAGCCTGCAAGCACGGCCGCAGCGGCGCCTGCGCCGGCTGTTGTGCCGGTGACAAGCAGCCGGCCGGTGTCGGCCAAGTCCATCGTGGCGCCGGATCCCGTCAAGTTCGACGATGCCGTGGATCGCGCTGGCGACAAGCTGCTGGATGACGCCAAGCGTGAGCTGGCGTCGGGTCGTCGCAGCCTGGTCATCGATCCGCTGATCGATGCCAACACCGGTTCGCAGACCGTCAGCACCGTGAAGATGGGGCTGATCCTTGAAGGTCTGCTCAAGCGCAAGCATCCGGACTGGACCATCAAGCGTTTGTCACGCGAAGCGCTGGCGGAAAAACCCTTGCTGTTGATTGGTACGTTGACGCCGGTTAACGTCGAGCGCGCCATCGATACGCAGCCCGATGCCTTCCGTATCTGGCTGACGCTGATCGACCTGCAGACCGGACGCGTGGTGTCCAAGAATCTCGATCGTGCGACGGTGAACTCGGTTAATCCTGAGCCGCTGCCGTTCTTCCGCAACAGCCCGACCTGGAACAAGGACAAGACGGTCAGCGCATACATCAATTCATGTCAGGTGAATACCGAGATCGGCGACCCCGCGGATCCCGAGTACCTTGCCCGTCTGCCCGCTGCCGCCGTCATCAACGAAGCCATGATGGCCTACAACGCCGACAAGACGCAGGACGCGCTGCGTCTCTATACCGAAGCCTCGAAGCTTGCCGAGCCGGGTGACCTGCGTGTGCTCAACGGCCTCTATCTCACCAACTGGGAGCTGGGCAAGCGCGATGCGGCCCGCGATGCTTTCACGAAGATCGTCGACTCGGGTATCGAGGCGAAGAAGTTGCCTGTGAAGATGCTGTTCCGTACAGGTACGACCGACTTCGAAAGCGCCGAAGACCAGAACGCGCAATACCAGATGTGGCTCAACGCGATTGCATCGGAGACCGGCAGGTCGCCCGTCTGCATGAAGGTGGTGGGTCACACCAGCCGCTCGGGCAGCGCGCGCACCAACGAACGCCTGTCTCTGCGTCGCGCCGAGGCAGTGACCAAGCAGTTGGAAGGTCGCAATCGCGGTTTGCGTTCGCGCCTGAGTTCGGCAGGAGCCGGTTCGCGTGAAGCTCTCGTTGGCTTGGGTACGGATGACTTCCGTGACGCACTGGATCGCCGCGTGGAGTTCCGGGTAGTGGACTGCATGTAATGCGCTCGACGCATTACAGCCAATAACGAATAAAGGTCAGGGAGTTTGTCAGCAATGCCATCAATCAGATCCATCATGGAGCAGGCGCGCCGCTGGGCGTTGGGGCTCGCCGGTCTCGTGCTCGTCGTCGCAGGGCAGCAGGCGACGGCGAGCGATCTGACAGACTGGCAGGCAAGTCCCTGCGTGGGCTGTCACGGTAGTGCTGGTAACTATGCGGTTGCACCGTCGATCTCGTCGACCTACGGCAAGATCCTTCCAGCAGCTTCCATCACCTGGCTGAACGACGATACGAGCTTCCGTAACAAGCTCAAGGCGAGCATTTCGCCGATGGGCGACAGCAATGGCCCGGCGCCGAATTCCGGTTACGGCTATACGCTCAGCAACGCGGAAATCACCGCGTTCCGTAACTATCTGTTGACCGCTCGCAATGCGGTGGTGAGCACGCCCAGCTTCTCGAACACTTCGGTAGGCAGTAACAGTACGGCCAACATCACGATCACCAACATGCGCGGTGCGGAGATCACGTACAGCGCCCCGAGCATTACGAGTGGTTCGAGTGACTTCAGCATTACGGCAGAGTCCTGCGCGACACGGATCGTTCCGGAAGATGGTGGCACCTGCACGATCACTGTGCGTTTTGCGCCGACTACCTTCGGTACGCGAAATGGCTCGCTGGGCCTTTCCTTCGTCAACAACGGCCAGGATCCGACACCGCCGTCGCGCTCCGTCAGCCTGTCGGGTACAGGTCTTGGCCCGTCGTTCTCGATTGGTTCGGCGACGCTGACTTTCTCGACGATGGAAGGGACGAACACCACCCAGTCCACGACCATTTCGAACAACGGCAACGCCAGTATGACGCTGGGTACGCTCAGCTTCTCGGGCACGGCTTCGGGTGACTATTCTCTTGGGGCCGGCAATACCTGCGTGGCGAGCGGCGTCATTGCGGCGGCAGGTTCGTGCACCCTGGTGGTCCGTTTTGCGCCAGCAGGCGGCACGGTTGGTACGCGCAATGCTTCGTTGAGCGTGACGCACAATGCGCCAGGTAGTCCACAGGCGGTCACCCTGAGTGGCACCTCGACGGCAGCACCGGCGGCGCACATCACGCTCACCCAGTCCACGCTGACTTTCGGCAGTGTCCAGCTTGGCAGCAGCCTGGCGGCGAGTGCAGTGACGGTCACGAACACTGGCGATGCCGATCTGAGCTGGAGTGCGCTGACGCTGGGCGGCAGCGTGCCGGGCGATTATTCGCGCAGTGGCACTTGTGCGCTGGGCACCCCGGTGACCGCCAATGGCGGTACCTGCACCGTGATCATGACTTTCTCGCCTACGGCGCTGGGCAGTCGCACCGCTTCGCTGACACTGGCCTCCAACGCCGATAATGGTTCGCAGCTGATCACGCTATCCGGCACTGGCATTCCGGTGCCTGCGCCATTGGTGTCACTCAATCCGACGACGCTGAGCTTCGGTACGCAGACGGTGGGTGGTTTGTATCCGGCCAAGACCGTCACGCTGACCAACTCCGGTACGGCGACGTTGAATATCTCTTCGCTCAGCATCACGGGTGCATCGTTCTCGCTCGTGACGGCATCGCCTTGCGGCTCGTCGCTGGCAGCTGGTGCTTCGTGCAACATCGACATCCGCTTCAATCCTGCATCGGTAGCCGCATCCATTACGGGCTCGCTGAACCTCAGCAGCAACGCTGCGGGTTCGCCGCATTCGGTGCCGCTGGATGGCTCGGGCAGTGCAACGGCAGCACCCATACTCGCATGGCAGACCACTTCGCCGTTCAACTTCGGTACCGTCGCTGCGGGCTCTGTGTCCGCTGAGCAGCAGGCGACCCTGAAGAACATGGGCCCTGGCGGCGCGACGCTGAACCTCGTCAATATCGTCGGTGCGAACTCGAGCAGTTTCACAGTGGACCTGAGCGGTTGTTCGGTCGGCGCAGCCTTCTACGAAGGCCAGACCTGCCTGGTGAAGGTGCGTTTCGCACCGGCTTCGCTGGGCACCAAGCAGGCTGCGGTGCAGGTCGTGTCGACGGGGACTTCGCCCGGCGCTTTCGATCTGCAGGGCACTGGCTCGGGCGGTGCTGCGGCGAACATCAGCCTGTCAGCCACCTCGCTGAATTTCGGTTATCTCAAGGTGGGCGAAGGCTCGGCCCCGATCGAGCTGCGCATGAGCAACTCCGGCAGCGACGCGTTGCATATCGACAAGGTCACTCTGAGCGGGCCGTACGCCATCCAGTACAAGACTTGCCCGTTGCCGCCTTTCGATATGTCGCCCGGTTTCGAATGTGCCGTGACACTGACTTTCCTGCCGTCTTCCCCTGGAGCGGGGGGCGGTACCTTGCGCATCGAGTCAAACGCTGCGGATACGCCGAACGCCGTGATCACGCTTAACGGCCAGGCCGAGGGTACGCCACAGACTTCCAGCGGAACGATTGGCGGCGGTGGTGGTTGTTCGATTGCCAGCGGTGATTCGCCTTTTGACCCGACACTCTGGTTGATCGTCGTTGTCGCGGCTGGCGTGCTGCTGTATCGCAACCGTCAGGCGCGCCGCGTGTTGGCGGAGAGGGAGTTGCCGTGAGTACCGCCTGGCAGGTGCCGGCCAGTGTGCGGATGCCTGCCTTTCCATGGCGACTCCTGTTGCTTGCGGGCATTCTGTTGGTGCCGGCAAGCGGCACTGCGGCGCAGACGCTGCTGGCCTGGCAAGCCTTTGTCATGCTGTTGCTGTCGCCCCTGGCCGAGGAAGTGATCTTCCGCCTGGGGTTGCAGGAGGCGTTGCTGGCGCGGCGGGTGTCGCCGTGGTGCGCGAATCTGCTGGTCGCCGTTGCGTTCGGTTCGGTTCACTGGGTTGTGCGTGGTGATGTGGCGGCACTGCTGGTGATCGCTCCCTCGTTGCTCATCGGTGCGGTATATCAACACGAGCGCCGTGTGGCGCCTTGCGTGTGCCTGCATGCCTTGATGAACTTGGCCTGGTTGCTCCTGGCCTGACCAGTCGCCGTCCCGCAGTACAAGCATTGAATTCCAGCGGCCCGCTATCGAGGCCGCGCCAAGTGTTGTGAAGAGAGAGTGATGAAAAGTACAAGAACGAGGTTGTTGAGTGCCATGCGCGGCGCGCTGGCGTGCTTGTTTGTGCTTCTGTGCAGCACCGCGCACGCGCAGTTCGACTACGACTACTACGGCATTGCCGATGTCTCCTACGGCCATATCGCGCAAGCCGGTATCCGTGGTGAGACTCGCTTGAACAGTAATTCGCTGAGTCCGAGCTTCATCGGTGTGACGGGCAGCTACGGTTTTGATGGCGGCTGGACCGTGGCAGGGGCTGCAGAGACCTTCCTGCGCTTCCAGGATCGCAAGACGGGCCGGCGCGACTCCGACCCCATGCTGTCGCGCAATGCTTTCGTATCGCTGCGCAGCCCTTACGGCAACCTGCGCTACGGACGTCTGCAATCCCTGTTGTTCGATACGACCAACCGTTTCAATGCGTTGGGCAACTCCATTTTTTCGCCACCCATCCGTGCCTTGTTCTTCAGTGGCAACCTCGAAGGCGTGCAGGGTGATTTCTACTGGGATCGCGCATTCGCCTACACCTCGCCAACGCTGGAGGGTGGCACGCTCAACCTGATGTATGCGACGCAGAAGGGCCTCAAGCGCGGCAAGTACTCGTCAGGCAGTCTGGTGTGGGCCATCGGCCTGCTGGGGGTCGAATTCGCGGCGCAGGATGTGCGTGTCGATGACGGCGTCAACGACCCGACCAAGGAGAACGCATGGCAGGTCGGGGCCAACTACAACTTCGGATTCATGAAGCTTTTTGCGCTGTATTCGCGCACCAGCGATCGTTGTCTGGCGTCTCCGGACCGGAATTGCGGAAACCACGTCAGGAGCGACAACCGTTCTGTTGGCGCATCGGTTCCGGCTGGTCCGGGCAGTGTTCTGTTCCAGTATGGCTATTCGAAGGCAGAGAGCGAGGCCATCGAGCGTCGCCATACGATTACCAGTGCGGCCTACGTGTATTCGTACGACAGCAATATCGACATCTACGTCATCGGCATGGATGACCGTGTGCAGGATCTGACAGTGGGTCAGAGCGCTGCAGCGGGTGTGCGCGTCAGGTTCTGAGGCTGGTCCTCTTGCCGCAGGCAGGAGGGGGCGTTCGTGCTCTGTACTGCGAGCAGGGAGCAGGCGCATCTGTACGGCGGTGAAAGGCGTTTTACGGCCCGATATATTCGCCAGGGTACGGGACAATCACGCTGGCAACCGACACAACGACGCCTTGCCGGATCGCCAGTCGCAACTGGCTTAGTTTGCTGATCTGATAGATGGCCCCGCGTACCGGTTGTCCGTTTGACGGGTGCTTGGTCCTGATAGTCATGAGGTGGGCCGAAACGCTCCTGCATCTGGGCTTCGGTCATGCCGATCAAGCTGCGTTCCCAGTCATAGAGATTCTTGAAAGCGCTGCTCTGTGCGGCCGGGAGCGTCAGTTGCTCTGGCTTGGATTGGGCGTAAGCGCTTGCGCTGGCGCAGATCAGGAGTGCGGAAACAATTTGCTGAAGCGTCATGGGTGGTGAGGGCTGGAAGGGTGTGGGAAAGGCAGTTTAGCCGGGTTGCCCGCAGCATGACGGCCTGAGCCAGTGATCATGGACAAAACAAAACCCCGCTTTGGCGGGGTTTTGTTTTTGCTGCTTTGGGGTGCCGCGCAGTAGATGCCTGCACGGCCCTGGGCATTACATGCCCATGCCACCCATGCCGCCCATGTCGGGCATGCCGCCGCCAGCCGGCTTGTCTTCCGGCAGCTCGCCGACCATGCAGTCGGTGGTGAGCACCAGTGCAGCAACCGAAGCGGCGTTTTGCAGTGCCGTGCGGGTCACCTTGGCGGGATCCAGCACGCCCATTTCGACGAGGTCGCCGTAGGTGCCATTGGAAGCGTTGTAGCCGTAGTTGCCCTTGCCTTCCAGCACCTTGGCGATGACCACCGAGGGCTCGTCACCAGCGTTCTGGACGATCTGGCGCAGCGGCTCTTCGATGGCGCGCAGCACGATCTTGACGCCAGCGTCTTGATCGGCGTTGTCACCCTTGATGTCGCCAGCAGCAGCGCGGGCGCGCAGCAGTGCAACACCGCCACCCGCCACGACGCCTTCTTCGACGGCTGCGCGCGTAGCGTGCAGGGCGTCTTCAACGCGGGCCTTCTTTTCCTTCATTTCGACTTCGGTGGCAGCGCCAACCTTGATCACGGCCACACCGCCGGCCAGCTTGGCCTTGCGTTCTTGCAGCTTTTCGCGGTCGTAGTCAGAGGTCGAAGCTTCGACCAGTGCGTCGATCTGGGCCACACGAGCCTGGATCGCATCAGCCTTGCCGTTGCCGTCGATGATGGTGGTGTTTTCCTTTTCGACTTCGATGCGCTTGGCTTGGCCGAGGTCTGCCAGCGTAGCCTTCTCGAGCGACAGACCGACTTCTTCGGCGATCACCTGGCCACCGGTCAGGATGGCGATGTCTTCCAGCATGGCCTTGCGACGGTCGCCGAAGCCCGGAGCCTTGACGGCGACGGTCTTCAGGATGCCGCGGATGTTGTTCACCACGAGGGTGGCGAGGGCTTCGCCATCGACGTCTTCAGCGATGATCAGCAGCGGACGGCCCGACTTGGCGACTTGTTCCAGCACCGGCAGCAGGTCGCGGATGTTCGAGATCTTCTTGTCGAAGAGCAGCACGAACGGGTTGTCCAGAGCGGCGATCTGCTTTTCCGGATTGTTGATGAAGTAGGGCGACAGGTAGCCGCGGTCGAATTGCATGCCTTCGACGACGTCCAGTTCGTTGTCCAACGACTTGCCGTCTTCAACGGTGATCACGCCCGACTTGCCGACCTTGTCCATGGCGTTGGCGATGATGTCGCCGATGGAGCTGTCGCTGTTGGCGGAGATCGAGCCGACCTGGGCGATTTCCTTGTTGGTGGTCGTCGGCTTGGCAGCCTTCTTCACTTCGGTGACCAGGGCTGCAACAGCCTTGTCGATGCCGCGCTTCAGGTCCATCGGGTTGTGGCCCGACACGACCAGCTTCATGCCTTCGCGCACGATGGCTTGTGCCAGCACGGTCGCGGTGGTGGTGCCGTCACCGGCGTTGTCGCTGGTCTTGGAAGCAACTTCCTTGACCATCTGTGCGCCCATGTTTTCGAACTTGTCCTTCAGTTCGATTTCCTTGGCGACGGAGACGCCGTCCTTGGTCACGGTGGGGGCGCCGAAGCTGCGCTCCAGCACAACGTTGCGACCCTTGGGGCCGAGGGTAACCTTGACTGCGTTGGCCAGGATGTTGACGCCGGCGACGATCTTGGTGCGTGCGTCGTCGCCGAACAGAACTTGTTTAGCTGCCATGTTTCATGACTCCAGAAAGATTGGGGAATTCTTGGGTGCGGACCTTGGTGTGCGAAGGTCAGGCGGATTACTTCTCGATCACGGCGAGGATGTCTTCCTCGCGTGCAACGAGGACTTCCTCGCCATTGACCTTGACGGACTGGCCGGCGTACTTGCCGAACAGGACGCGGTCACCGACCTTGACGTCGAGCGGGCGGACGCTGCCGTTCTCGAGGATCTTGCCCTTGCCCACGGCGATGACTTCGCCTTGATCGGGCTTTTCACCGGCGCTGTCGGGGATCACGATGCCGCTGGCGGTGGTGCGCTCAGCTTCGATGCGCTTGATGATCACGCGGTCATGCAAAGGACGAATGCTCATTGTTTACTCCGGATCAGAGATTCAAGTGTTTGAAATTGCGGATATTTTTCGGTGAAACCGAAGCTTCGGGGGGCGATCAGGCCGTGTTGTTGTTAGCACTCACCCCCGGCGAGTGCTAATGGTAGGTGCGGCAGTGCGGTATTTCAAGGTCAACGGCGTGGTTTTTTGTCCGCCATGGCCCGCGGCGGGGCTGGATTTGCGCATCATGGCGATGCGGTATTGGATGTGGGCGGCTGCCGCTGAACGAGGAGAACAGGATGCGCAAGGCACTGAGATGGGGGCTGGTGTGGCTGTTTCTGGCTTGTGTCGCACCGGTTCAGGCGCAGCTGGCAGAACGGGTGGTGGATATCCCGACGCGGCCCGAGGTTTCCCAGCGCATGCTGGTGCTGACGCCAAAAGAGACCAAGGCTGCTGTCGTGCTGTTTGCGGGCGGCCATGGCGGCCTGCAGCTTTCCCCGTCCGGCGCATTCCGCTGGGGCGAGGGCAATTTCCTCATGCGCATGCGCCAGACTTTTGCAGAGCAGGGGCTGCTCGTGGTGGTCGTGGATGCGCCATCGGATCGGCAGAGCCCGCCGTTCCTCTCCGGTTACCGCCAACGGCCGGATCACGTTGCAGACATCAAAGCCGTGATGGCCTGGATACGCGAGCAGGCCAAAGTGCCGGTCTGGCTGGTCGGGACGAGCCGGGGGACGCAATCGGCTGCGCATGTGGCCACTGAATTGAGCGGCAGCGAAGGGCCGGACGGACTGGTGCTCACCTCCACGATACTCACCGACCCGCATAGCCGTCCCGTCCCAGCCATGCCGTTGGGACGCCTGCGCATCCCCGTGCTGGTCGTGCATCACGAACTGGATGGCTGCATGCACTGTTCGTTTGCCGAGATGCCGGCGTTGATCGAGAAACTGGCTGCTGCGCCGCGAAAGCAGCTGCTCTCATTCAAGGGCGGGGTAAGTCGCGGTGACCCTTGCGAAGCCTTTGCCTATCACGGCTTCAACGGTATCGAGCGCGACGTGGTCGTGCAGGCTGCAGCATGGATGCTCGCGAAATGAGGGCAGATCTGCCAGAAGCACCTTGCAGAAAACCCGGATAAAAATCCGCGGCCGCAGCGCATATACCGGGAGTGTGATGTTTCTCCCTCAAGGAGGTGCTCCATGGTGCCGACGCCATTCAGATTCTCGATGTCGCACGAACCTTATGAAGCAGACGAGCAGCGCGAGCTGGCGGGCATGCTCGATGAGCTGGTGCATGAAGGCGCACCGCCGTTGACGCTGGAAGATCCTTTCCTCGGGCGCAATGGGATCATCAGCGAAGAAGACAACATGACCTTGATGAAGGGCACTTTCACATGAAAGCGCCTGCGTAACCGGGCGAGGCCCGGTTCGTCTCAGGTTTCTTCGCCGAGAAAGCCGCCACTCTGGTGCGCCCACAGGCGCGCGTAGAGGCCGCCCTGCGCGAGCAGGCTGGCGTGGTCGCCTTCCTCCACGATGCGGCCTTCGTCCATCACCACCAGCCTGTCCATCGCCGCGATGGTGGACAGGCGGTGCGCGATGGCGATCACCGTCTTGCCTTCCATGAGGCTGTAGAGACTGTGCTGGATCGCCGCTTCGACTTCGGAGTCGAGCGCGCTGGTGGCTTCGTCGAGCAGCAGGATGGGTGCGTTCTTGAGCATCACGCGCGCAATCGCGATGCGCTGGCGCTGGCCGCCGGAAAGCTTCACGCCGCGCTCGCCGACGTGGGCATCGTAGGCATGGCGGCCTTTGGCATCGCTGAGGTTCTGGATGAAATCATGTGCTTCAGCCCGTGTTGCGGCGGAGACCATCTCTTCTTCGCTGGCATCGGGGCGGCCATAGACGATGTTGTCGCGTACCGAGCGATGCAGCAGCGAGGTGTCCTGCGTGACCATGGCGATCTGCGCGCGCAGGCTTTCCTGCGTCACATGTGCGATGTCCTGACCGTCGATGAGGATGCGGCCTGATTCGAGGTCGTAGAAGCGCAGCAACAGGTTCACCAGCGTGGACTTGCCTGCGCCGGAACGACCAACGAGGCCGATCTTCTCGCCAGGGCGGATGTGCAGCGAGAAGTCGCTGATGACGGTCTTCTTGCCACCGTAGGCGAAGTGCATCTGCTCGAAGTGCACTTCACCGGCGCTGACCTGCAGTGGCTTCGCATCCGCTGCGTCGTTGATCGTGGCGGGGCGTGACAGGGTGTTCATGCCGTCCTGCACGGTGCCGATGTTCTCGAACAGGCGCGCGGTTTCCCACATCACCCAGTGCGAGATGCCGTTGAGGCGCAGCGCCATCGAGGTGGCCGCAGCGAGACCACCGACACCGACTTCGCCGCGCGACCACTGCCACAGGCCTACGCCGGCCGTGCCGATGACCAGCAGCATGTTGAGCGAGAAGTTGGCGATCTCGATGCCGGTCACGAGGCGCATCTGCGCGTGTGCGGTGAGCATGAATTCCTGCATCGCCGTGCGCACGTAGCCGGCTTCGCGGCGGCCGTGCGAGAACAGCTTCACCGTCGAGATGTTGGTGTAGGCATCGGTGACGCGGCCCGTCATCAGCGAGCGTGCATCGGCTTGCGCCTGTGAGACCTTGCCGAGCTTGGGCACGAAGTAGTACAGCGCCGCGCCGTAGAGCAGCAGCCAGATCGCGAAGGGCGCCAGCAGCCAGGCATCGAAGTGCGCAGCGACGGCGACCATGCTGATGAAGTAGATGATCACAAAGACCAGGATGTCGGTGATGCACAACACCGTGTCGCGCACGGCCAGCGCCGTCTGCATGACCTTGGTGGCGACGCGGCCGGCGAACTCGTCCTGGTAGAAGCTCAGGCTCTGCCCCAGCATCAGGCGGTGGAAGTTCCAGCGCAGCAGCATGGGGAAGTTCGCTGCCAGCGTCTGCTGCTTGAGCAGCGCCTGCAGCGTGATGACTACGGGGCTTACGAGCAGGATCACAGCCAGCACGATCAGCGTCGTGCCCTGTTCCTGCCACAGCATGTCGGGCTTGTAGGTGCCCAGCCAGTCGACGACGTTGCCGAGCATGGCGAACAGCAGGGCTTCGAAGATGCCGATCAGCGCGGTGAGCACACCCATCACCACGATCCAGCCACGCATGCCCTGCGTGCCCGCCCACACGAAGGGCCACAGGCCCTTGGGCGGCGTCGTAGGTGTCGCCTCGGGGTAGATGTGGATGAGGCGTTCGAAACGGTCTAGCAGGGGGGCGAACAGGGATGGCACAGGGACAAATTCTGGCTGGGCTGGAAAGGTATTATGCCGGAGCAGGGCGCACGGGGCTGTGGCCTTCGAGGTTCGAGTGCGGAAGCCGCATGGCCTCAGTCAAGCCGGGGTTCCACCCGGGTCAGAAAAAATTCGGTTGGCATTGGCTTGGGCAGCATGCAGATTCATGGCCCGGGACCAGAGGCCAGAAATCCATAAAACGGAGAACAGGATGTTGAAAAACTTTTCGCTGGTTCTGGTTGCATTGGCCACGTTGTCAGGCTGTGCCTCGACCTACAAGGAGCCTGCATCTGGCCCGGTCGTGAAGCTCAGTGTTCCAAGGTTTGACACAACCTGGAGTGGTGCCGGGTTTTCTGGCGGGGTGGTAAAGATTGCTGTCAAAGGCCAGGAAGATTGCGCTGATCTGGAGATGCTGAGAATCAACAAAGGCGAAGCAACGGTCGTGAACGTTGCCGCCAACAAGATTCTGCTGGTTTCCGTCAGCCGATTCGTTGGCAACAAGTCCTGTGACCTGACAGGCTCGTTTGTTACCAAAGAAGGTAGTGCCTATGCGTTGGAGTTCGAGCTCGTCGGAGAGCGATGTCTCTTGAAGGCCTATGAAGAAAAATCGCCGTCACAGAAAGAGCTGATTGATATCCGGAGAAATGTTGAGCTGAAGTCGGACGGCTTGAAGGCTTGCCTTAAGAAAGACTAGCGTGAGGAAGGGGGCTATCCACTTCCCCCTTCTCGCGCGGTTCTTGTTCCTTACTTGGGAAAGTACGACTGCAGCGGTGCGCGCAGCGTGAGGATCCACAGCTGCGTGTTCTCGCCGTTCGGCGCGATGCTGTAGCGGCCGTTGTCCGTCAGCTTGCCGTCCTTGACGCTGTAGGCGCCCATCTTGTCGCCCTTGTCACCGGCGACGCTGCTGCTGATGCCGAAGTCGTTGTCGTTGATCACGGCGAGCTTGCCGTCGACGATGGCGAGGCCTTCGGTCTTCTCGGGCGTCCAGCCGAGGTCACGCATGTCCAGCAGGGTTTGTGCGCGCACGAACTTCACGGCAGCCAGCTCCGCCGGCGTGGCGTATTCGAGTGCCTTGCCGCCCGCGGCCTGGATGTTGCTGATGTCGGTGGCGCCGGCGATGTCGATGATCACGATGAGGTTGCGCATGCCGTTCTTGCCGGCGCCCTGGTCGATCAGTGCGAAGTGCGTGTCGTCGATGGCAACGATGTCACCGAGCTTGGCGTCGCCGGCCTTGAGGTAGTGCGCCATGTCGATGCTGTAGGCGAACTGGCGCGTCGTACCCGTCTTGGGGTCGAGTTCGACGATGCGCGTGAAGCTGGCGCTGTCCTTGGTCTTGCCGTCCACGTCCAGCGTCGATTGCACGATGGCGACGATCTTGCCGGACGGCGTCACCGTCGCACCTTCGAAGCCGCGGTTGGGCTGGCGTGCGCCGATGATGGTCGGCAAGCCCTTGCCCGGCTCATATTTGGCGAGCACGTTGCCGTTGCGGTCCAGCTTCATGAGGAAGGGGCCGTATTCGTCCGAGATCCACAGGTTGCCGTCCTTGTCGATGGCGATGGACTCCGGGTCGATGCCATTTGCATCGAAGCCCAGCGTGGCGAGCTTGTCGGTGAGGGCCACTTCGCCGGTGCTGCCGGTCTTGCCGCTCGCGATGGGCAGGCCGCTGGCGGGGCCACTGTCGAAGCCGATCGGCACGGTGCGCGTCAGCGCGGCGCCCTTGCCGGGCGTGACGACGATCTCGGCGAAGCGCGGGATGAAAGTCGGCACCGGGAAGACCTTGCTCGCGAAGCCTTTATCGCCAACGAAAACCTTGGGCGAATCGCCATTGGGGCCACGGTCGCCGATGCCATAGAACAGCAAACGGCCTTCAGCGTCCTTGCCGCGATAGGCAAGGCCCGAGCCCGGAGCGAAGGTCATGGTCTTGCCGAAAGCATCGGTGTAGGCCCCGCTGTAGGGCAGCTGCGCGCTGGCGGGAATGCTGACGACGTACTTGTCGATGCTGGCGACAGCCGGGTGATTGAGCGCCGGGGCGTCGGGCGTGCTGCTGCAGGCGCTCAGGGCCAGCGCAGCGAGCAGGGCGGTGGTGCGGGGGCAGGACATGGTGTGGCGTCTCCTCGAAACCCGCCAATGTCTGCCCACAAGGTTACGGCGACGTTAAACAGCGTTTCCTGGCTTGCTCCGTTCTGCGTGGCGGCTCAAATTCTTCTGCGGTTTGTCGTTAAGGCTTGTCTGACCCCGGGTTTCCGGGCGTCACGCCTTGCCCGACGGAGTGGAGCCCATGAATCTGCGCAGACTGTTTGCCGCATCCCTGCTGGTGCTGTCCCCACTGGCAGCCGTGCATGGGGCGCCGGTTGCCGGTGCGTACCCGGACAAGCCCGTGACCCTCGTCGTGCCCTATGCCAAGGGCAGCAACGGCGACAACTTCGGGCGCAGCATGGCGCGGCATATTCCGCCCGTGCTCGACAGTGTGAGCTTCGTCATCGAGAACAAAGCCGGGGATTCCGGCATCCCCGCCACGGTGGATCTGCTCAAGGCGGCGCCGGATGGTTACACCCTGGGTCTGGGACGTGCCGGCAACCTCGTGATCGGGCCCGCCATGAATCCGGCGACGCCCTACACCGTCAGCAGCTTTACGCTGCTGGGGGTCCTGGAGTTCGACCCACTGATCTGCGCGGTGCCCGCCGGATCACCCCACCGGTCGGCGCGCGACCTGTTTGCCGCCATGCGCAAGGCGCCGGGCAAATTGCGCTATGGCAGTACCGGATTGGCTTCGCCCCAGTATTTTGCCGCGCGCTACCTGCTGCGTCTGGGCGGGCTGCCGGCCAATGCCGCCACGAACCAGAATTTCGAATCGTCAACCGAATCGACCGTCGCGCTCAAAGAGGGGCGTGTCGACCTCGTGTGCGGGAATGCCGGCAACCTGATCGCCGCCATCAAGGCGGGCGGGGTGCGCGGTCTGTTCAGCACGGCGCCCGGTCGCCTGCCGGAGTTGCCCGAGCTGCCCAACGCCCAGGAAGTGGGGCTGCGCGACATGAGCAAGCTGATGGGCTGGACCGCCCTGATCGGCCCGCCCGGCATGCCGCCCAAGGTCGTGGCACGCTGGCGGCACGCCATCACGCGGCTTGCCGATAATCCGGACTGGCGCGCGGAAACCATGCAATACGGTGGCGTGCCGACTGTGGGGACGCTCAAGGACAACGAAGGCTTCATCCGCGAGCAGGCCACGCTCTACAAGCGTCTTGCTCCCTTGCTGAAGGCCCAGCCGTGAACGACCAGACCAGACAGCAGGGAACGGGCGTCAGACCGCCAGGGCAGGGCAAGGCAGGGCGACGGCTGTTCGATGGCCTGAGCCTGGCGTTGTTGTGCGCCTGCGGTCTGTTTGCCACCTGGTTTGCCTGGCAAAGCGTCGAGCAAGCCAATCGCCTGCGTCGCAACGAACAGTTGTCCGCCGCTGGCCGCGCCGTGATCGAGGGCTTTGACGCCGACCTGCTGCGGGCGACCGAGACGATCCGTACGAGTGGCCTGATGATTGCCAATCAGACGCGACTCTCGCACGAGGAATTCGTCAGCTTCGGCACGGCAGCACTTAGCCAGGTGCCTGTGCTGAGCTTGCTCGAGTGGCAACCGGTCGTACCCGGCAAGGAGCTGGCGAAGTTCGAGGCTGCCGTGCGTGCCGAAGGCATGAAGCATTTCCGCGTGGTGGAGCCCCAGGGCGAGCAACTGGTCCCCGCGCATCCGCGTGCCGAGCATGTGCCGGTGCTGTTCTCGGTGCCCGAGGCGACGGCGGCGATCGGTGTCGACATGGCCTTCGATCCGCGTCGCATGGAGTCCAAGTACGTGGCGCGTGACACCTTGCAGCCTGCCGCGTCGTCCACCTTTCCCATCATCAGTCCCAGCCAGTCGCTGGCGCAGACCGAGGGCTTCGCGATCTCGCACGCCGTGTTCCTGCCGCAAAGCAAGCCGGATGTAGAACCCCGGCTGATGGGCTACCTTGCCGGTGTCATCCAGGTGCCCACCCTTTTCCGCGAGGCAGCTTTCCGCGCCGATTCGGCCAGCCTGGACATGCAGGTGTTCGACATGGTGGCCACGCCACCCAAGCTGATTTACAGCACGCTACCCGACGGTGGGGCGCCGACGGCCGAAAGCGGACAGGATCTGCGCATTACCGTCGATGTGGCGCTGCGGCCGTGGGACATCGTCTTGCATCCGCGCCCCGCATTCTTCGCGGGCAACGCGGGGCTGGAGCCCGAGACGGTGCTTGTCATCGGTCTGAGCCTGAGCCTGTTGCTGATGTTCGCCTTCCACCGCATGCAGCGCAGCCGCCGCGTGATGCAGGAGGCACAGGCCGTGGCCCAGCTCGCCGAAGCGCGGTTGGCCGACGAGCAGCAACGTCTCACGCACATCCTCGATGGCACCAATGCGGGGACATGGGAGTGGAACGTGAAGACCGGCGAGGTGCACCTCAACGAGCGCTGGGCCGAAATCCTGGGTTACAGCCTTGCCGAGTTGGCACCCATCGGCATCAATACCTGGACGACGCTGTGCCACCCCGACGATCTGGCCGTGGCGCAGGAGCATTTGCAACGGCATTTCAGCGGCGAGCTCGATTACTACGACTGCGAGCTGCGCATGCGTCACAAGGACGGGCGCTGGGTTTCGGTGCTGGCGCGTGGTGGGCTCGTGACGCGCATGGAGGATGGTTCGCCGGGCATGATGGCCGGTACCCATCTCGATATCACTGATCGCAAGCGCCTCAACCAGCGTCTCTCGGATCTGCGCACGGCGCTGGATGCGCATGCCATCGTCGAGATCACCGATGCGCAAGGCATCATCCATTTCGCCAACGACAAGTTCTGCGAAGTGTCGGGCTGGTCGCGCGAAGACATCCTCGGACGCAGTCACGCTGTCGTGAACTCCGGCACCCATTCGCCGGTATTTTTCGAAGACCTCTGGCGCACCATCAGCCGGGGGCAGACCTGGCGCGGGCAGATCTGCAACCGCGCGCGCAATGGCAGCCTGTACTGGGTTGACTCGACGATTGCGCCCATCCTCGGCAGCGATGGCAAGCCGGAGCAGTACATCGCGATCCACTACGACGTCACCGAGAAGAAGAAGGCCGAGGATGCCATTCGTGCGAGCGAAAACTTCCTGCGCGACCTGGCCGACGTGACGCCGGGCATGGTGGCGCACTGGACGCGCGAACTGCGCTGCACCTTTGCCAATTCGGCCTATCTGCAGATGCATGGCAAGACGCGCGAGGAGATGCTGGGCATCACCTTGCCGGATCTGCTCGGCGAGGATTTCTACAGCAAGATCCGCACGCGCATAGCGGGGGTGCTGTCCGGCGAGTCACAGCGCTTCGAGCGCATCTGGCACGATCTGGAAGGCGATGACCGGCACCTGTGGGTCTATTTCATCCCGGAGCGCCAGGGCGACGAGATCGTCGGCTTCTTCGTGGCGCTGACCGATGTGTCGGAGATCAAGCAGAGCCAGCTCATGCTCGAAGAGCTGAATGGCGTACTGGAACAGCGGACCGCCGAAGCCGAAGCGGCGAACCGCGCGAAGTCCGCGTTCCTGGCCAACATGAGCCATGAAATCCGCACGCCCATGAACGGCATCCTGGGCATGCTCAAGTTGCTCGAGCATACCGAGCTCAAGCCGCAGCAGCGCGATTACGCCAGCAAGGCGCACGGTGCGACGCGGGCCTTGCTGGGCATCATCAACGACATTCTCGATTTCTCGAAGGTCGAGAGCGGCAAGATGGAGCTGGACCTGTCGCGCTTCGCAATCGGCGACATGATGCGCGACCTGTCCACCATCCTTGCCAGCAATGCCGGGACGCGCAATGTCGAGATGATCTTCGATGTCAACCCGCAGATTCCCGTGCTGATGGGCGATGCCCTGCGTCTGCATCAGGTGTTGCTCAACCTGTCGGGCAATGCGCTCAAGTTCACCGAGCGGGGCGAGGTCGTGGTCCGCGTCCGCGAAACCGGCAGGGATGCAGAGGGCATCGATATCGAGTTCGCGGTGAGCGACACGGGCATCGGCATCGCGCAGGACAAGTTGCAGTACATCTTCGAGGGCTTCAGCCAGGCCGAATCCTCCACGACGCGACGCTTCGGTGGCACCGGGTTGGGGCTGGCGATCAGTCGCAGCCTCGTGCAGCTGATGGGCGGCAACCTGAAGGTCAGCAGCGAGCCAGGGCAGGGTAGCTGCTTCAGCTTCAGCGCGCGCTTCCCCATTGCGGAGCCTGTGTCGCTCTTGCCACCGTTGTCGCCGCCAGGTTGGCGCGTGCTGGTGGTGGATGACAACAAACGGGCGCGCAACTTGTTGTGCGACATGATCCGCAGCTTCGGCTGGCTGGCAGAAGGCCTGCCCAGCGGAGACGATGCCATCGATGCGCTCCAGCGCTACGAGGACGGTTACTACCAGCTGGTGCTCGCCGACGGTCAGATGCCGGGCCTGGATGGCCTGGAGACCCTGCGCCGTCTGCGCTACGTGACGCGTGGCAGGCTTGAGACCCCCCTGATGGTCCTGCTGTCGGCCAACAGCCGCGCCCATTCCACTGCCGTGGCGGGAGACGGTCAGGAAGTCGCCGACCTGTGCCTGGTCAAGCCTCTGACCCGCGCGATGTTGCGTGATGGCATAGAGCAGGCGATGAACAAGGGCGACAGCGTCGCGGTGTCGCAGCCCGATGTGCCACAGCTGCAACCGCTGGCGGGGCTGCACCTGCTGGTCGTTGAAGACAACCCGCTCAACCAGCAGGTCGCTCGCGAGCTGCTGACCCGCAGCGGCGCCCGCGTGGAGATTGCCGATGGCGGCATGGCTGGCGTCAGCCGCGCGATTGCCGCGGATCCGCCGTTTGACATGATCCTGATGGATCTGCAGATGCCGGACATGGATGGCTTCGAGGCAACCCGGCGTTTGCGCGTGCACCCGGCCATGCGGCAGATCCCTGTCGTGGCCATGACCGCCAACGCCATGGCTTCCGACAAGGAGGCCTGTCTTGCCGTCGGCATGGTCGATCACATCGGCAAACCCGTCGATCTGGAAGAGATGATCCGCGTGATCCGCAATCATTGCCGGGCCATCGATGTGCCGGTGCCGGCAATGCCAGTGCCTGCCGCTGGCACGCAGGGGGTCGCGGCTGACGGGCCGCTGGTCCTGGACCGGGCGGCAGCGATCAAGCGCCTGGGGGGCAGCCAGACCCTGTATGCAGACTTGGTGCAGGCCGCCGTCGTCGAGGTTGCGCAGCATGATGCGCAGCTCGCATCACACCTTGCTGCAGGCAGGTGTGAGGAAGCACGGCTGGAGGCGCACACCTTGAAAGGGGTGGCTGCGTCAGTCGGTGCGATGGCGCTGGCCGATGCGGCTGCGCGCGTGGAGACCGCCCTTGGCGAAGCGCCATCCAGCGCTGCGCAGGTTTTGCTCGACCTGTTGGGTGAGCAGAAGAGGCTTGCGCTTGCTGCACTCGCCGAGCATCTGCCTGCCGGTGTGCAGGCCAGCCCGGAACCTGCGTCCGGCATGGATCAGGCCGCGCTGCAGGCCTCGCTCAAGGAGTTGGTCCCGCTGCTGCGTGCGCGCAACATGCGCGCACTGGATATTTGCGAAGCCATGCAGGCACAATCCGCTGCTTCGCAGAATGCGGATTTCGCGGCCTTGCTGGAGGCGACCCGCAAACTGGATTTCCGCAGTGCTTTGACGTACTGCGAAGCCTTGCTTGGTGAGAGCGGAACGGGTTGAGCAAGCAGATGAAGGATGGCAGCAACATGAGTTCGCACCGGCAGGTTTTGTATTTTCGGCGTCTTGCAGCCGCGCTGCGATCTTGCTGCCTTGCCTTGCTCCTGTGCGCTTCGACGGGCCAGGCCTGGGCACAGGCTGCGCCCGCGAGAACGTTCAGGCTGGCTTTGCAGAATCCGCAGGGGCATCCGCTGGCGGTGGGCGCCGAGAAGTTTGCCGAGCTGGTTTCGATGCGCTCCGGTGGGCGGCTCAGGGTGGCCTTGTTTCCCGGTGGTGTACTGGGTAGTGATTCGGCCAGCGTCGCAGCGCTGCAGAACGGTTCGCTGGATATCGTGGTGCTCAATTCGGGCATCCTGGCTGCGCAGGTAAAGGATTTCGAAGTCTTCGACTTTCCTTTCCTGTTTGCCAGCTTCGCGGAAGCAGATGCTGTGGTGGATGGGCCGATAGGGCAGAAGCTGCATGCCCGGTTAGCGGAGAAAGGTTTGGTGGGGCTGGCTTTCTGGGAGCTGGGGTTCCGGCAGCTCACGAACAACAGGCGACCTGTGCGTGCCGTGCGTGATATTGCAGGGCTCAAGCTGCGCGTGATTCCCAATGCCATCAACCTGGAGTGGGTGCAAGCGCTGAAGGCGTACCCGATTCCGATGGCATTCCCGGAGCTGGCGGGTGCCTTGAAGAATGGTGCGGTCGACGGGCAGGAGAATCCGGTCAATGTCATTCTTGCCAACAAGTTCTACGAGACACAGAAGTACCTGACCCTCACCAACCACCAGTACAACCCGCAGTCACTGGTGTTCAGCCGGCAGGTGTGGGACACGCTGGACAGGGCCGACATGAAGATCCTGCAGGATGCGGCCGTCGAGGCGGGCCGGTATCAACGCAAGCTGTCGCGTGATGTGGCTGCGTCGGCGCTGCACGCGCTGCGACAGACGGGGATCGAGATATCCGAGCTCTCGGCTGCGGAGCTGGCGCAGCTGCGTGCCAGGCTCAAGCCGGTCGTCGACCGGCATGGTGCAGCGATTGCGGAAACCAGCACTGCCGTGCGTGTGCAGCTCGACGAGCTGCGCGCGCCACTCAAGCGCTGACAGTACCTGCGCAGAAGCAATTCCGCCCGCGACCCTTGGCCTCGTAGAGGGCGCGATCCGCCGCACCGATCAGCATGCCGGGGAAGAGATCCGTATTGCCTTGTCCGTTTTGCGGAGCGTCGAAAGCCAGCGCTTCGCCGGGGGCTGCGGCAGCAAGACCGACGCTGATGGTGACGAGGCCGTGGGTGGATTGTTCGTGCGGCAGACGGAGATCCCGTACGGCGCGCAGCAGATGCTCGCCATAGCCGGTGAGATCTTCTTCGCCGCAGTTGGGCAGCAGCACCACGAACTCCTCGCCGCCGAAACGCGCCACCATCTCGCCGGGGCGTCTGGCCGAAGCACGAATGGCGTGTGCGACCTGGCGCAGGCATTCGTCACCCGCCTGGTGGCCGTAGTGGTCGTTGTAGTGCTTGAACTGGTCTACGTCGATCATGGCCAGCCCCAGCGAAGCCGGGTGGCGCAGGTGGCGCCGGTATTCCTGTTCCAGCCTCTCGTCGAAGGCGCGACGGTTGAAGAGCCCGGTCAGCCCGTCACGCATGGCCAGCCCGCGCAGGATGTCCGATTGACGCTTGAGTTTGAGATGCGTCTTGACCCGCGCACGTACGATGGGTTCGCTGACGGGTTTGGGAATGAAGTCATTGGCGCCCGCGTCCAGCCCGGCGACCTCGTGTTCGGTATCGGTATGGGCGGTGACGAAGATCACCGGGATTTCGGTCAGGGCGGGGTGCTGCTTGATGCGGCGACAGGCCTCCAGCCCGTTGATGCCCGGCATTTCGACATCAAGCAGGATGAGGTCAGGCGGATCTTCCATCGCCATCGCGAGACCGTCTTCGCCATTGGTGGCGAACTGCACCTCGGCCAGATCCCGCATGAAGTGACTCAGCAGGCGGATGCTGATGGCGGAGTCATCGATGATGAGGATGCGTGCAGCCGGGGCATCGGTTTCAATCGCAAGGGGCATCGCGGACCAAGGCTTCCAGTAATTCAACGGGTTCCTGAGGGTATCGGCCCACCCCGGAGGCAACTTGAGCCGGCCCCGGCGTAGCGGCAGCCTGCTTTTTCGGAGCTTGACAGGTCGTGATTCGTCATTTAATTTACCAAAAGGTTAAATAAACTTCCGCAGCCATGGCCACCGACCACCTGAGTGCCACCTTCGCCGCCCTTGCCGACCCGACGCGCCGCGCCATCCTGGCGCGCCTCGCGACGGGCGAGACCACGGTCAGCGAGCTCGCCGAGCCTTTCGAGATGAGCCTGCCGGCCGTCACCAAGCACCTCAAGGTGCTGCAGCGCGCCGGCCTCATCACGCAGACGCGGCAGGCGCAGTGGCGGCCTTGCCGCATCGAGCCCGCGCCGCTGCGCGAGGTGACGGGCTGGCTGGAGCAGTACCGCGAGCTGTGGGAGCAGCGCCTGGACCGGCTGGAGGATTACCTGCGGGTGTTGCAGGCAGAAGAGGCTGCGCAGGCCGCAGCAGTGCCGGAGCCCAAGGGCAAGCCGGCGAAGGGAGAGAAGAAGTGATGTCGTCTTTACTGGGAGTGGGCGGCGCGGGGCGTCGCAGTGCAGAAGCCGATGCCGACCGCGAGATCGTCGTGACGCGCGTCTTCGATGCGCCGCGCGAGCTGGTGTGGCGCGCGATGACCGATCCGCAGCACGTCGTGAACTGGTGGGGGCCGCATGGTTTCTCGACGACGATCACGAAGATGGACGTGCGCCCCGGCGGCGTGTGGAAGCACACCATGCACGGGCCAGATGGCACGGACTACCCGAACAGCAGCGTGTTCCGCGAAGTGGTGGAACACGAGCGCATCGTCTATAGCCATGGTGGCGGGCGTGAAGGCGGGGCTGGTGCACATTTCGTCGCAACCTGGCTGTTTGAAGATCTGGATGGCAAGACGCGGCTGACGCTGCGCATGGTCTTCGATTCGAAGGAAGCGCTCGAGAACGTCTGCCGGGACTACGGCGCGCGCGAAGGCGCAGGGCAGACCCTGCAGCGACTGGCCGATTACCTGCCGACCCTGTCGGCGATCTGAATACTTCAACAGGAGAGAGCAATGCGCGTCATGGTCATCATCAAGGCAGACAAGGACACGGAAGCGGGCGTGATGCCTACCGAAGAGCAGCTGGCTGCCATGGGCAGGTACAACGAAGAGCTGGTCAATGCCGGCATCATGCTGACGGGCGACGGCCTGCATCCGACTTCGCGTGGTGTGCGCGTGGGCTTCTCCGGCGACAAGCGCACGGTGATTCCCGGCCCGTTCAAGATGACGGGTGACGTGATGGCTGGCTTCTGGATGTGGAACGTCAAGTCCATGGACGAAGCCGTCGAGTGGCTCAAGCGCTGCCCCAGCCCGCTCAACAGCGACACGGAGGTGGAAATCCGCCAGGTGTTCTCGGCCGAAGATTTCGGCGAAGCCTTCACGCCCGAGCTGCAGGAGCAGGAGGAGCGCCTGCGCGCCAAGCTCGAAGCGCAAGCGGCTGGTCAGGCCTGAATCATTCAAAACTACAACGGAGAATTCCGATGCGCATCGTCAAACGCATTGCCCTTGCACTGGCACTTCTGATTGTCTGTGTGTTGTTGTTCGCGCTGACCAAGCCCGACACCTTCAGCGTGCAGCGCTCCATCACCATCAACGCCGCGCCCGACAAAGTCTTCGCGCTGATCAACGACTTCCAGCAATGGAGCGTCTGGTCGCCCTGGGAGAAGCTCGATCCGGCGATGAAGCGCACGTTCAGCGGCCCGGCCAGCGGCAAGGGCGCGGTGTATGCGTGGGAGGGCAACAGCGATGTCGGCGCCGGGCGCATGGAAATCCTCGATGTCACGCAGCCTTCGCGCGTCTTCATCGACCTGCATTTCCTCTCGCCGATGGAGGGTCGCAACACCGCTGAATTCCTGTTGCAGCCGCAAGGCGCTGCGACCACGGTGAGCTGGACCATGCAGGGCCCCAATCCCTACATCGCCAAGGTCTTCCAGGTCTTCTGCGATGTGGCCGACATGGTCGGCAAGGATTTCGACAAGGGCCTCGCCAGCATGAAGGCGGCGGCTGAAAAGAACTGACTAACCCCTATCCGGAGCAACCGATCATGAGTACTGGAACCGTCCGCATCCACCGCGTCTTGCGCGCCAGCCCCGAGAAGGTCTATCGCGCCTTCCTCAATCCCGGTGCCATGGCCAAGTGGCTGCCGCCTTATGGCTTCACCTGTACGGTGCATCACTTCGAGCCCAAGGTCGGCGGCACTTTCCGCATGTCCTTCGAGAACTTCACGACCGGCGACGCGCACTCCTTCGGTGGCGAGTACCTTGAGCTCGTGCCTTTCGAACGCCTCGTCTATATCGACAAGTTCGACGATCCCAACCTGCCCGGCGTGATGACGGTCACCGTGCTGCTCAAGGAAGTCGCCTGTGGCACCGAACTGACGGTCACGCAGGAAGGCATCCCTGAAGTGATCCCCGTCGAGATGTGCTACCTCGGCTGGCAGGAGTCCATCTCGCAACTGCTGACCCTGGTCGAGCCGAACATTCCGGGATGACCGAGCGGTTGCAAGCGAAGAATGAGCGCTTGAGCACCGTCCCTTGAACCTTGCGGCGCTACGCTGAGGCGAGCAGACCTTTATCTGCGGAGAAATGACATGCAATACAAAGGTAGTTGTCACTGCGGTGCAGTGACATTCGAGGCTGAAGGCGAGATCAAGAATGGCCTGGCCTGCAACTGTTCAATCTGTCAGCGCCGTGGTTCGCTGCTGTGGTTCGTGCCGCGCACGAGCTTCAAGCTGCTGAGCGGCGCTGACAGCCTGACCACCTACACCTTCAACAAGCACGCCATCCAGCACCGCTTCTGCAAGGTCTGCGGCATCCTGCCTTTTGCCGAAGCGGCGATGCCCGACGGTACGCCGATGTCGGCGATCAACATCCGTTGCCTCGAAGGCATCGATCTCGATGCAATCCCCGTCACGCACTACGACGGTCGTGCCATTTAAGGCCCACAAACGGAGTTCCACATGTCATCCGTGAGGCGCATCCAGTTCAGCACGACGATCCATTCACCCCCGGCGACGGTGTGGCGTGTCATGACGAGCCCCGAGAGCTACAGGCGCTGGGCTGCGGCGTTCATGGAGGGGTGTTACTTCGAAGGCTCGTGGGAGCAGGGCGCGAAGATCCGGTTTCTCGCGCCTCCGGGCGATGGCATGGTTTCCGAGATTGCCGAGAACCGGACGAACCAGTTCATCTCCATCCGGCACCTGGGCTTCACCACGCAAGGGGTGGAAGACACCACGAGCGAGGCCATCCGCTCCTGGCTACCGGCCTACGAGAACTACACATTCGTTGCCGTGCCCGAGGGCACGAAGCTGGTCGTCGATCTGGACGTCGCAAGCGATTTTGAGCAAGACATGAAAGACGCCTGGCCAAAGGCGTTGGATCTGATCAAGCAGTTGAGCGAGCGTGCGGCCTGATCCCGCCGTCAAACGACATTCCCCCAAGGAGAAACACCATGACCAAGATGAACACCTATCTCAACTTCCCCGGCACTGCCGAGGAAGCCTTCAACTTCTACAAGTCCATTTTCGGTGGCGAGTTCTTCATGTTGTCGCGCTACAAGGATGGCCCGCCCATGGATGGCTGTGGCCCGCTGCCGCCCGATCTGGGCGAGAAGATCCTGCACGTTTCGCTGCCCATCGGCGACAACATGCTGATGGCGTCCGATGCCATTCCGCCGATGTGTCCCACCTCGACGGTGGGTACCAATGTCTCCATCTCCCTGCATCCGGACAGCGAGGCCGAAGGCAAGCGTCTGTTCGATGCGCTGTCGGCCGGTGGCGCAGTGAGCATGCCGTACCAGCCCATGTTCTGGGGGGCCGTGTTCGGCGCCTGCACCGACAAGTTCGGCATCATGTGGATGGTGAACTACGAGTTGCCCAAGCAAGCCTGATCGGGAGAAGCACATGCAGAACGTCAGCACATGTCTGTGGTTCGACACGCAAGCGGCGGAAGCTGCGGCCTTCTACGTCAGCCTGTTTCCGAACTCGCATATCGTCGAGACCACGCATTACCCCGAAGGCGCACATCGCCCCGCCGGCTCGGTGCTGACGGTGCAGTTCGTGCTCGACGGCACCGAGTACCTCGCGCTCAACGGCGGGCCGCATTACCAGCACTCGCCGGCCATGTCGATGGTGGCCTACGTCGACTCGCAGGCGCGCAGTGATGAGATGTGGCAAAAGCTCGGCGAGGGCGGGCAGTACAGCCAGTGCGGCTGGCTGGATGACAAGTTCGGCGTGTCCTGGCAGATCGTGCCGCGCAAGATGCTTTCGCTGCTGACATCCACTGACACCGTTGCAGCGAAGCGCGCCTTCGATGCGATGCTGGAGATGAAGAACATCGACATGGCTGTCGTGCAGGCCGCTTTCGACAAGGCATGAACATGGAAGAGATCCGCACGCGATCCGACACGCGCAGCCGCTTCATCGCTGCGAGCCCCGCCGAGGTGTTCGCCGCGATGAGCAGCGCCGAGCGCGTGGCGCGCTGGTGGGGGCCGCAAGGCTTCCGCAGCACCATCCACAGCTTCGAGTTCCGACCGGGTGGTGAATGGCGGCTGACCATGCACGGGCCGGACGGCACCGACTATCCGAACGAAAGTCGTTTCGTGCGTGTCGAAGCGGATCGCGGCTTCGAGATCGAACATCTGAGCGGCCACCACTTCTTCCTGTCGCTGGATCTGGAAGCACAGGGCGCAGGCACGCTGCTGCACTGGCGCCAGACCTTCGACACGGTGGAGCACTATCAAGGCATCGCGGCTTTTGTGGCTGGCGCCAATGAACAGAACCTCGATCGCCTCACGGCCGAGGTCCAGAGGAGAAACTGAATGGATGATCGCGAGATCGTCATCACACGGCTCATCGATGCACCGCGCGAGCGCGTTTTCGATGTGTGGACCGACCCGCAGCATGTGGGCCACTGGTGGGGCCCCAACGGCTTCACGATCACCACGCACGAGATGCGTGCCGAGGTCGGCGGCGTCTGGCAGTTCATGATGCACGGGCCGGACGGCAAGGACTGGCCGAACCGCATCGTGTTCAGCGAAGTCGTGCGCCCCGAGCGTCTGGCCTATTCGCACGGCGATTTCGAGCGCGAGCACTTCACGGTAGTGGTCAGCTTCATCGCCGTGGGCGACAAGACGCGCCTGACCCTGCATTCCACCTTCCCGAGCGCCGAGGCTTGCGCCGCCGTCAAGGCGCACGGTGCTGTGGAAGGTGGCAAGCAGACGCTGGATCGTTGTGCCGCTTATGTGGCGCAACAGATGGCACAACAAGGCCGCTGAGACGGCAAGAACAACAGAAAGTACCCATGACAGAAACCACTTCGCTGGCCGACAAGCGCTGGCTCGCTACCATCCTGCTGTGTCTCGGCGAACTGATGATCGTGCTCGACACGACCATCGTGAACGTCGCCCTGCCGTCGATCCGCGAAGACCTCGGTTTCTCCGAGTCCGCACTGGCCTGGGTGGTGAATGCCTACATGCTCACCTATGGCGGATTCCTGCTGCTCGGTGGGCGCATGGGCGATCTCTACGGACACAAGCGCGCCTTCCTCGTCGGCATCGCGTTGTTCACGCTGTCGTCGCTGGCTTGCGGTGTGGCGGGCTCGCAAGGCTTCCTCATCACCGCGCGTGCCATTCAGGGGCTGGGCGGCGCGGTGGTGTCGGCCGTCGCGCTGTCGCTGATCATCGACCTGTTCCCGGAACCTGCCGAGCGCGCCAAGGCCATGGGCGTGTATGGCTTCGTGTGCGCGGGTGGCGGCTCCATCGGCGTGGTCGCGGGTGGTGTGCTGACCAATGCCTTCCACTGGCACTGGAACTTCCTCGTCAACATTCCGCTGGGCCTAGCCGTGCTGTGGCTGTCGTACAAGCTGCTGCCGCGTGATGCACAGCGCGACACCTCGCAACCGCTGGACGTGGCGGGCGCGGTGACCGTCACCAGTTCGCTGCTGCTTGCCGTGTACGCCATCGTCAATGGCAACGAAGCGGGCTGGCAATCGCTGCAGACGCTGGGTCTGCTTGGTGGGTCGGCGGTGCTGATGATCGCCTTCATTGCCATCGAGGCGCGCGTCGCCGTGCCGCTGATGCGCCTGTCGCTGTTCCGCTTGCGTAGTGTGGCGGTGTCCAACGTCGTTGGCGTGCTATGGGCGGCGGCGATGTTCGCGTGGTTCTTCCTCTCGGCGTTGTACATGCAGCTGGTGCTGCAATACAGCCCGTTGCAGGTGGGCCTGGCCTTCCTGCCGGCCAACCTCATCATGGCGGCCTTCTCGCTGGGCGTGTCGGCAAAGCTCGTGATGCGCTTCGGTTCGCGTGCCTGCATCGGCGTGGGCATGTTGCTGGTCACTGTGGGGCTCGCGTTGTTTGCGTTTGCACCGGTGGCGGGCGACTTCCTCACTCACGTGCTGCCGGCGATGTTGCTGCTGGGCCTCGGTGCGGGCATGGCGCTCAACCCGGTGCTGCTGGTCGCGATGAGTGAGGTCAAGCCGGACGAGTCGGGTCTCGCCTCGGGCATGGTCAACACGGCCTTCATGATGGGCGGCGCGCTGGGCCTTGCCGTACTCGCCAGCGTGGCGGCGTCGCAGACCAGCGATCTGCTGGCAGCGGGCCAGGCGCAGGCGCATGCACTGACCGGTGGCTACAACGCGGCCTTCCTGATCGGCGCGGTGTTCGCGGGCATTGCGGCCGCGCTGACTCTATTGCTCAAACCCGACGCGAAAGACTCGGGGGCGTCTGCTTTGCCGGTGAGTGCGTCATGACCATCGTCATCACCGCCTTTGATCGTTCACCCGATGGCGGCAAGGGCCTGGCGCGTGACACGCGCGTGCGCTGGGCGCTGGAAGAGGTGGGCCTCGCGTACGAAGTGCGCTTGGTTTCGCCGCAAGCGATGAAGGAGCCTGCACATCTGGCGCTGCATCCCTTCGGCCAGATTCCGACCTACGAGGACGGAGAGCTCGTCCTGTTCGAGACCGGCGGCATCGTTTTCCACATCGCGGAGCAGCACGCGGGTTTGCTGCCCGAGGATGCCAACGCGCGGGCGCGTGCGATCAGCTGGATGTTTGCTGCGCTCAATTCGGTGGAGCCATTCATCCTCGAACTCGCCAACGCCCGCTTGCTGGAGGCGGACAAGCCCTGGAGCAAGGAACGCGCGCCGCTGGTGGTGGATCGCGTCCGCAACCGTTTGCAGATGCTTGCCGCCCGTCTTGGCGATGCCGAGTGGCTGGATGGCGCGTTCAGCGCGGGCGACCTGCTGATGGTGTCGGTGCTGCTGAGGCTGAAGCCTTCGGGCATCCTGAGCGAGTTCGCGAATCTGGCGGCCTATGTCGCGCGTGGCGAAGCGCGGCCTGCTTACCAGCGGGCGTTCGCTGCGCAACTGGCGATCAACCAGCCGGCGGAGCGCTGATCGTGTGGCGCGAGTACCATGATGGCTCGCCGGGCGTCCTGCCCGGCCGTGCCTCTGGAAAGCGCCTCATGTCTGCCATCCCCGTCAGCGATTGCGAAATCCTCATCACGCGCACTTTCGATGCGCCGCGCAGTCTCGTCTTCCGCACCTGGACCGAGCCCGAGCACGTGACGCGCTGGTGGTTGCCGCCGGGCTTCACGAGTGGTGGCTGCGAGATCGACCTGCGCGTGGGCGGCATGTTCCGCATGAACATGCTGTCGCCAGATGGTGATAACTATCCCTGCGAGGGCTATTACGAGGAGATCAGCCCGCCGGATCGGCTGATCTATCAAGGCATGCAGGACAACCGCCACGCCTGTGGCAGTGGCTTGCCGCCGTACGGGCGCGTGATCGTGACCTTCGTCGAGCAGGGTGCTGGCACGCGGCTGACGATACGTGCCCAGCTGCAATCGCCGGAGGCGTGTGCCGAGGCGAACGCAGCGGGTTTCGGTACGAGCTGGAATGCAAGCCTGGGCGTGCTGGCCGATTACATCGCGACGTCGCTGACGACTTCGGGCTGAGTCGCTTCGAGCACGACACTGGCCAGCGAGGCGGCCTGGGTGTTCTCGGGCGATTCGAGCGGCAGCAGGCCCTGGTCGCCGAGTTGGGCGAAGCTGTAGTTGTTGCCGCCGCTCTGCTTGGATTCATACATCGCGGCATCGGCCAGGGTCAGCAGCTTGTCCACGCTGTCGGTGTGCTCGGGGTAGAGCGCAATGCCTACGCTGACGCCGACGCGATAGTTCTTGCCGCCGATGTCGAAGGGCACGCTGAGGCTGTGGATGATCTTCTGCGCGACCTGTTCGGCGTCGCCGGGCCCGCGCACCTCGGGCAGCAGGATCACGAATTCGTCGCCACCCATACGGCATAGCGTGTCGCTTTCGCGGATCTGCGATCTCAATCGTTCGGCAACGGCGATCAGCACGTGGTCGCCGGCTTCGTGGCCGTCGGTGTCGTTGATGGTCTTGAAGTCGTCGAGGTCCATCATCAGCAGGGCGATGCCGTGCTGGTCGCGACGGGCGTGTGCCGTGGCTTGATCCATGCGGTCGAGCAGCAGGCGGCGGTTGGGCAGGCCGGTGAGCGTGTCGTGGTGGGCGAGGTGGTGGTAGCGCTCCTGCGTGCGCATGCTCTCGGTGATGTCAGTGCCGACGCCGTGATAGCCGCAGAACACACCGGCTTCGTCGTACATGGGCTGGCCGTTGATCGACAGCCAGCGCAGCTCGCCGCGCGTGGTGCGGATCTGGTAGATGAAGTCGGAGAAGGGCAGGTGCGCTTCAAGCGTGGCGCGGTGGGCGTCCCAGCGGCGCTCGTCGACGCCCTCGATGGGCAGCTCCCAGCGATATTTGCCGAGTGCGTCGCGGTAGTGTTCCTGCAGGGCGTCAACGCGCGTGCCGCGGATCTGCGTGAAGCGGAAGCGGCTGTCCTGCTCCCAGTACCAGTCGGACGACAGCGACAGCAGGCGGCGGAAACGTTGTTCGCTGGTGCGCAGTGCGGCCTCGGTGGCGAGGCGGATCGAGATGTCGGTGGTGACGAGCACGATGCCGGCTTCGAGGCTGGCCGGGTCGATGGGGTTGGCCGAGAGTTCGGCGAAGAACAGCTCGCCATCGGTGCGGCGCAGGCGTGCGACGGCACTGAAGCGCTCGCCGGCGAGGAAGGCGTTGTGCATGTCTTCGAGGTAGTGCGGCCAGGATTCCGGCTCCTGCAGCCAGCTGCCGAAGTTGAGGCCGATGATTTCGTCGGGGCTTACGCCCAGCATGGCAGCGCCCTGTGCATTGCATTTGGCCACGCGGTCTTCGCGGATCAGCAGGATGCCTTCGGACGCGGCGTGGAAGACGGCCTCTTGCTCCTGGGCCAGTGCATCGCGTTGCTGGCGGCGCAGGTGCAGCCAGCGCAGCTTGCGGAACAGGATGTAGTGCGCCACGCCCAGCACGAGGCCGGCAATCACCACGGCCGTGGCGGCGGGCGGCAGGGCCGCGGGCGGAGCGGCCACGAGGCGGGCTGCCAGTGGGCCGGCAATGCCCAGCAGCAGGCAGGGGAAGGCCCAGCGCGTGAAGCCGAGCACCACGGTGCTGACGACGAGGATGAGGAACTGCACGACGCCCAGTGCCAGCAGGTCGAGCTCGCTGGCTTTGGGCCACCAGGCCAGTGCGCCCCACAGGCCGCCGGTGAGCAGCATCTTGATGGCGTAGAGGGTTTCGACCTGGGCTGCAGCGACGGCATCGTGCCGCACACGGACCAGCCGTGCGGCCAGCGGGCCACTGAGCATGACTGACAGGGTGACGAGGACGGCCCAGCTCAGCGCCGTGACGAGGTCGCTGACGCGGTGCAGCCAGTAGGTGCCCAGGGTGGTGGCTGCGAGCATGCCCATCATGCCGACGTGCATGGCGCTGGCCAGCAGGCGTTGACGCTCCTGTTCCGGAAGTCTGCTCCTGACGGCGCTGTCGGAAATGGTCATCGTGCTGGCGGGTGGGCAGGACAGAGGGGCAGCGAGAAGGGCGACGACGCTCATGCGGCAGGACTCCCTCATGCTAACTTTCGTGGTGCGCCTGCCCGGTCTTGCGATGTTGCTGCGCCGGGTGGTGTCACCGTTGAGTCATTCTAGGTTTCCCCTCGCGGGGGAAAACCGGTGATTGTTGGCAAATTCCCGTGCATTTACCCCTTTCCAATCCCCTCATCGGCCGCTTCGCCCCGTCCCCAACGGGTCCGCTGCATTTTGGCTCCCTCGTGGCGGCGCTCGGGTCCTGCCTGACGGTCAGAACGCGGGACGGACGGTGGTTGCTGCGCATGGAAGACGTGGACGGGCCGCGTTGCGTTCCGGGCGCGGCGGACGAGATCCTGCGCCAGCTGGAGAGGCTGGGATTCGCCTGGGACGGCGAGGTGATGTGGCAGAGCCGGCGTGGCGAGGCTTACGCCGCGGCGCTGGAGCGCCTGCAGCAGGCCGGCCATGTGTTCGGCTGCGCCTGCACGCGGCGCGAGGTGGCGGATTCGGGTCTCGCGCGCGATGGCTCGCCGCGCTACCCGGGCACCTGCCGTGCGGGGCTGCCGGTGGGGCGTGAAGCGCGTGCCTGGCGCTTTGCGGCGCCAGCGGGTGATCTGCACTGGGAAGACCAGCTGCAGGGCCCGCAGGTGGAGGACGTGGCGCGCGATGTCGGTGACTTCGTGCTCAAGCGTGCGGATGGCCTGTTCGCCTATCAACTGGCGGTGGTGGTCGATGATGCCGAGCAAGGTGTAACCGAAGTCGTGCGCGGGGCTGACCTGCTCGATTCGACGGGTCGGCAAATTGCCCTGCAGCGTGCGATGGGTGCTGTACAGCCTGTGTATGCGCACCTGCCGGTGGCTTGCAACGCGGCGGGCGAGAAGCTCTCCAAACAGACGCTGGCACGCTCGGTGAGCGAGCTGCCGCCGGCCATGGCCCTGTGTGCGGCGCTGCGCTTTCTCGGCCAGCCCGCGCCGCTTGCACTGGAACAGGCCGCGGTACCTGAGGTGTGGGCCTGGGCATTGGCGCACTGGGATTTCGCGCAAGTGCCGAGGCAGCGCAGCGTGTCGGCGCCCGCCGGACTGGCGGCCTGAGGGCGCAGTCAGAGCTGGGGTGTGGCGAGTCGCCCGGCCAGCCAGCGTACGACGCCGAAAGCACACCAGCTGAGCACGCGCCGTGGCCAGGACAGGTGTTGCCAGTGGTCTTCGCGCAGCGCGACGCCGCCGTCACGCATGGCGTTCTCGATGTCGGCGCGCAGGGTGCGGCAGAAGCCGGCGTCGCGCACGATGACATTGGCTTCACGCGCAAGCAGCAGGCTGAAGGGGTCGATGTTGCTGGAGCCCACCGTGGCCCAATCGTCATCGATGACGGCGACCTTGGCGTGCAGGAAGCTCTTGCGGTATTCGACGATGCGCACGCCGGCCCCCAGCAGATGCGGGTAGAGCGCTTGCTCGGCCTGACGCATGAGCCAGTACTCGGTGCGCCCCTGCAGCAGCAGGGTGACCGTCACGCCACGCCGGCTGGCGTCGATGAGGGCATTGCGGAAGCGCCGCCCGGGCAGGAAGTAGGCGCTGGCGATCAGCACTTCGCGCTGTGCATGCTCGATTGCTTCGAGGTAGGCGTTCTCGATGTCGCGCCGACGCCGCAGGTTGTCGCGCAAGACTAGCGAGGCAGCCATGTGGCCCGCAGCGGGTGGCCGTGGCGCAGATGGGACCGGTGCGGGGCGTCGCCGGATGCGCGCCCAGCTGAGGATGCGCCAGAGCGAGTTCTGCGCGCTGGCCAGATCGCCGACGATGGGGCCGCGCAGGCTGACGGCATAGTCGAAGCGTGGCGGATCGTGGCGCGGCGTGTTCTGGTCGTCGATGATGTTGATGCCACCGACGAAGCCCAGCTTGCCGTCGATGACAGCGGTCTTGCGATGCAGGCGGCGCAGGCGGCGGCGCTGCAATGCAAAGGTGCGCAGTTCGCGGCGGAAGACGAGGATCTCGAGACCTGCCGCACGCAGGCCTGGCAACATGGTGTTCGACGAATTCGCGCGAGCCGAAGCCGTCGACGACGAGGCGTACCTTGACGCCGCGTGCGGCCGCAAAGCGCAGCGCGGTGGCGAGCGCGTGGCCGGTTTCGTCGGGCTCGAAGATATAGGTCTCGATGTGGATGCTGTGATGTGCCTTGCCGACAGCGTCATGCAGGGCAGGGAAGAACTCCGTGCCACTGCGCAGCAGGGTGATGGCGTTGTCGCCTTGCTTGCGCGCCTTCATGCGAGTCGTGTCACGGTGGCTGTGAGTGCCGCGTGATCCGAGATGCGCGACCAAGGGTGGCCCCAGTGCACGGCGGTGTCGAGCACCTGGAAGCCACGCAGGTAGATGCGGTCGAGCCGCAGCACAGGCAGCTTGCTCGGGAAGCTGCGCGCCGGGTGACCGGTGTGGCGGCTGAACGCCTCGAAAACGCCAAGCTGTTGCGTGAGGCGTTCATCCGAGCGGTTGTTCCAGTCGTTGAAGTCGCCGGCGATGATCAGCGGCGCATCGGGTGGCACGGTTTTCTGCACCAGGGTGACAAGACGTTCGAGCTGGCGGCGGCGTTGCTGGTCGGTCAGCGAGAGGTGCACGCAGATGGTGTGGATGGCCGCCCCTTCACCATCGTCGAGTTCGCAATGCAGCAGGCCACGGCACTCCAGCTTGTGCAGGGTGACATCGTGGTTCTCCGCATGGTGGATGCGTAGCTGCGAGAGGATGGCGTTGCCGTGGTGACCATGCTCATAGCTGGCGTTGCCACCATAGGCAGCATGCCAGCGGCTCTGGGCGAGGAATTCGTGTTGCGGCTCGTCTGGCCAATCGAGGTGGCGGTCGGCATGGCCGAGGTGCAGGCCTTGCACTTCCTGCAGCAGGGCAATGTCGGGATTGAGCATGCGCAGGCGCTCGCGCAGATCGTGGATCACCATGCGGCGACCAAATTGCGAGAAGCCTTTGTGGATGTTGTAGCTGCAGAGGCGCAGGGTTCGCATGCAGGAATTATCGGCAGCGGCGGCACAAAACAAAACCCCCGCCTCTTGCGAGAGCGGGGGCTTTGGTTGTGCCCCGGTTCGACATACATCCGTCGAACACCCCCCGAGGGGGTGCAGGAAAATCTTGGGACTGCCCGGCGATTTTCCTGCGGGTTGCCAATGACGTCAGTGCAGTGCAGCCTTCAGCGTCTGCGGCAGCCACAGCGAGAAGGCCGGCACATAGGTCACCAGCATCATCGTCGCGGTCAGGGCGCCATAGAAGGGCAGGATGGACTTCATGACCTGTCCCACCGATATCTCGCCGATCGCACACCCGACGAACTGTGTCGTACCCACCGGCGGGGTGTTCAGACCCAGCGCGCAGTTGAGCAGCATCATCACGCCGAACTGGGCCGGGTCCATGCCGTATTGCTGTGCAATCGGCAGGAAGATCGGCGTGCAGATCAGGATGGTCGGGGCCATGTCGAGGAAGGTGCCAAGCACGAACAACAGGATGTTGATCATCAGGAAGATCATCCACGGATTGCTCGTCACGGACTTCATCAGCTCGCCGGTTTTCTCGGGCACCGAGTACAGCGCCATGAAGTAGCCGAAGGCGGCAGACAGGCCGATCAGCAGCAGGATCACGCCCGTGGTCTTGCACGCCTTCGCGCAAGCCTTGAGGAAGTTCTCCCAGCTCAGCGTGCGATAGACGATGGCCGTCACGATCAGCGCCCAGAACACGGCGGTCGCGGCGGACTCGGTGGCTGTGAACACGCCCGACAGGATGCCGGCGAGGATGATCACGATGACCATCAGGCCAGGCAGTGCCGACAGGAAGGCACCCAGGACGACACCCCAGCCAGGGAACTTGCCATGCGTGGGGTAGCCACGCTTGACGGCCACCCCATAGGCGGCGATGACGTTGGCAACGGTCAGCAGCACGGCCGGGATGACGCAGGCCAGCACCATGTCGAACACGCTCACTGCGGCGATGCCGGCGGTGGCCAGCGTGAACAGGATGATGTTGTGGCTGGTCGGCATCAGCGCGCCGACGAGGGCCGCGTGGGTCGTCACGTTGACGGCGTAGTCGGCGTCGTAGCCTTCCTTCTTCATCAGCGGGATCATCACCGAGCCCATGGCCGACACGTCAGCCAGCGGGGAGCCGGCCACACCGCCGAACAGGGTGCAACCCAGCACGTTGGACATGCCCAGACCACCACGCACGTGGCCGACGAGACTGTTGGCGAACTTGACGATGCGGTCAGCGATGCCGCCGTAGAGCATCAGCTCGCCGGCGAAGATGAAGAAGGGAATCGCGAGGAAGGAGAAGATCTGCATGCCGCCGACCATCTTCTGGAAGACGATGGCGATGGGCAGACCTGCTGCAACGATGGTGCAGACAGACGAAATGCCGATGGCAAATGCTACGGGAACCCCGATCAACAGCAGGATCGTGAAGCTGATACAAAGGACGGTCAGTTCCATGCCGGTTCTACCTCTTTGCCCTGGAAGAGGGCGATGATGTGTTCAAGCGAAAACAGGACGATCAGGACACCAGCGATCACCAGCGGGACGTAGTCCATGCCCGAGGGCACGCCCAGCATGGGCTTGGTGTCGCTCCACTTGAGCGTGGTCCAGAGATAGCCGTTCCAGGCCATCAGGCCGCCGAAGCCGCCGACCAGCAGGTGGATGAGGATTTCGAGCTTGAGGCGGACGAATTCCGGCAGCAGCACGATGATGGATTCCAAGCCGATGTGGCCGGCATCGCGCACGCCGACCGCGAGGCCCAGCGAGGTGACGTAGATCACGAGCATCAGCGCCAGCGCTTCAGCCCAGGTGGGGGTGTCGTTGAGGACGTAGCGACCGAACACCTGGTATTGCACGCACAGGATGATCGCGATCAATCCGACCACGGCCAGGATGAGACTGGCTTTGGAGAGAAAGGCACAGAGGCGGGTATACATTCAGTGACTCCGGGAGATACAAAAAACTTCCCGGCCTGGAGGCCGGGAAGTTTGTGCTGCAGAAGGACTTACTTGGTGTCCTGGATGGCCTTGACGAGGCGCTTCAGGTCCGGGGTGCCGGCAAACTTTTCGTAGACCGGGCCCATCACGTCCTGGAAGGACTTCTTGTTGACTTCGCCAACGATGGTGCCGGCTGCGACGACGGTGTCGTATTCCTTCTTCTCGTAAGCGGCCCAAGCCGTACGGTTGAAGGGCACGGATGCCTTGGCGGCGTCACGCACGGCCTTCTGTTCAGCCGGCGGCAGCTTGTCGAAGACGGCCTTCGAGAAGAGCAGCACTTCCGGAGCCATCGAGTGCTCGGTCTTGTTGTAGTACTTGGCGGCTTCGAAGTGGCGGAAGCCGGTGCCGTACGACGGGTAGTTGTTTTCAGCGGCGTTGACCAGGCCGGTCTTCAGCGCGGTGATCACTTCGCCGATGGGCATCGGCGTCGGGTTGGCACCCATGGCGCCGGTCACGGCAACCCACAGGTCGGACTGTTGCACGCGGATCTTCAGACCCTTGGTGTCGGCAACCGTCTTGATCGGCTTCTTCGAGTAGATCGAGCGCGCGCCCGAGTCGTAGAAGGCCAGGATCATCAGGCCTTGTGCTTCACAGTCCTTGGCGATTTCGTCGCCGACGGGGCCGTCCAGCACTGCGTGCAGGTGGCTGACCGAGCGGAACAGGAAGGGCAGGACGGGGATGTTGGTCTTCGGGCACATCGAGTTGACCGCGCTGATGTTCACGCGGGTCATGGCCAGACCACCGATCTTCACCTGGTCGATGGTTTCCTTTTCGGAGCCCAGAGCGCCCTTGTTGAACACCTTGATGGTGTGCTTGCCGCCGGTAGCCTTCGAGAGGGCTTCGCCCATGAACTTGACGGCCGTGACGGTGGGGTAGTCGTCGCTGTTGTGAACGTCGGCAGACTTGAACTCTTCGGCCTGGACGCCGAATGCAAGACCGGCAATAGCCAGCGAGGCTGCCAGTTTGGTGAAGCGGATCATTGTGTATCTCCTATCAGGTGACAATCATCAACGGCACTTGGGATGCAGCCGGGAAATCCCGGTCTGATATCGACTCAGCTCCCCATGTGCGGGAGGCCAATTCCCTGCGTGGGCGCGACTTCGCCCGCGCAGCGCAGGGCGGAAGATACCATGCATTTCCGGGCTTTCTTTGACGCAGGTGGGTAGAGTTTTTTGCTGCGCCGCAAAGATCCCGGCGTGACCGGTCAACCGCGGAACGGGACCTCGGCAATACCCCTATTGCCAAGCTGGAAGCACAGGACTTTTCCTGCGTGCGGGTCCTGTTCGACGGGGATGTTTCCGCGCTTCAGCGAGGTAACGAAAACCTCGTCCATCGCTGCACCGCCAAAGACCGGCATGGTGGGGTGACGCACGGGCAATTCGACGATGCGATCGAGCTGCCCCGAGGGTGTGAAACGGTATATGCATCCGGCATCCATGCCGGCGACCCAGTAGCCACCTTCTGCATCGATGGAGGCGCCGTCGGGGCGTCCGGCAAAGTCATGCATGTCAATGAAGAGGCGCCGCTCACCAAGTGAGCCGCTGGCGAGGTCGTAGTCGATGGCCCAGACCTTGCGGACGTCGGCATGCGAGTCGGAAATGTAGAGCGTGCGGTTGTCCGGGCTGAAGGCCATGCCGTTGGGGGTCATGAAGCCGCCAGCGATGCATTCGACAAGGCCGCGTTCATCGAAACGGAACAGGCTGCCGATGGGGCGCTTGTCGCTTGCCATCATGAAGCTTGTCACCCACAGGCGGCCGGCCCGGTCGCATTTGCCGTCATTGAAGCGCATGCCGCTGGTGGGGAACTGGACGTCGAGGATCCGGTTGAAGTTGCCGCTCGTGGTGTCCAGTGTGAACAGGCCGCTTTCGCCGGCGATCAGCAGGCGGCCATCCTCCCGTTGTACGACACAACCGGTTTGTTCCGGCAGTTGCCAACGGTCGAAGTGGTCGCTGGCTGGGTGCCAGCGCTGGATGCGGCCAGCGGGAATGTCGCTCCAGTACCAAGCCTGTTCTACTTGAGACCAGAACGGACTTTCTCCACAGGTATCGGCGTCAAGGCGTGGAATGATCGCGTGTTTATCGATGTTCAGGGTGCTGACGGGCTGCATGGCGAGGGTCTTTCTACTGGAACGTCCATCGAAAAAATCACGTTCTGGCACGTGGATTTGTCACAAATCGTCAAATGCACAATTCGACACGCCAGAATGTATTGCGGGTTTGCTGCGAGGGTTCATGATCATTAGATTGGAATGGCATCAACAACCTATCGAGTAGCATCATGAACGAAGCACAAACCACTGGCGTTGCGGCAGTCGACCGCGCTTTCCTCATCCTCTCCGCTTTCCAGGAGGGCGATGTGTCCCTGACTCTGGCGATCCTTGCACGACGCACGGGGCTCTACAAGAGCACCATCCTGCGCTTGATGCAGTCGTTGATCCGCGCGGGCTTCGTGCTCCGCCTGCCTGACGGCAATTACGCCGTCGGGACAGCAGCAACCAGGCTCAGTCGCCTGCAGCATCCTGCAGCAGCTTGACGCGGCCGGGCTGGTGGCGTGAGCCATCAGCCCAGTTGCGCGAGATCGTTGTCGCTGAGCTGGCGCCAGATCCCGCCTACGCGCCCTTCGAGTGGCTTGAAGTGCTGCTTGTAGCGCATCTTGTCGGAGTCGCGGATCCAGTAGCCGAGGTACAGGTAACTGCGGTTCATCAGCCGGCAGGCTTCGATCTGCCAGAGGATGCCGAAGCTGCCGTAACTGGCGCCGACGGCGTCCGGATCGTAGAAGGTGTAGACGCTGGAGAGTCCATCGACGAGGCAGTCGATGACGCACACCATGCGTAGTACGCCTTGTTCATCGCGGAATTCCACCAGCCGTGTATCGACCTGGCTTTGCAGCAGGAAGTGCGTGTACTGCTCGCGGCTGTCCTGGTCCATGCCGCCACCGGCATGGCGGACCTGCTGGTAGCGCTGATACAGCGCGTAATGTTCGTCACGGAAGCTCAGGGGCTGTTCGCGCGGCACAAGCGTGCCGTGCTTCAGCCAGATCCGCCGCTGGCTGCGATTGGGGCGGAAAGCACTGACCGGCAGGCGTACGGGCACGCAGGCCTGGCAGGCATCGCAATACGGGCGGTAGGTGAACACGCCGCTGCGACGGAAGCCGCCACTGACCAGTTCGCTGTAGAGCGCTGTGTCGATCATGTGGCTTGGCGTGGCAACTTGCGAACGCGCCGTGCGTTCCGGCAGGTACGAGCAGGCGTAGGGCGCCGTCGCATAGAACTGCAGGAAGGAATACGGCAGGTCCTTGAGAAGCGACATGACTCAGGCGGTCTCTGCGGATGCGTTGTGTTCGGGCGCCGATACAGGGCGCTGATCTGACCAGTCCATCGCCATATCCACATCGGTCCAGCTGGCGGGTTTGATGTCTCCGGCGGTCCATTCCGCCAGTCCCCTGACGAAATCGGCCCGCGAGATTTCGCGCGCGCCCAGCGAGTGAAGATGCGATGTACTCATCTGGCAATCTATCACGGCAAAATTCCGCTGCTCAAGCAGCCTGACCAGATGGGCGAATGCGACTTTTGACGCATCCGTCGCGCGGTGGAACATCGACTCGCCGTAGAACACCCGGCCGATGGCAATGCCGTACAGGCCGCCCACCAGTTCGTCGCCCCGCCAGCACTCGATGCTGTGCGCCCAGCCCAGCTCGTTCAGGCGGCAATAGGCCCGCTGCATCTCACGCGTGATCCAGGTGCCGCCGCCGGGTTCGCGCGGCGCGGCGCATTCCTGCATGACGCGGGCGAAGGCCGTATCGCAACGCACGTCGAAGCGCCCGTTGCGCAAGGTCTTCAATAGCGACCGGGTCAGTCGCATCTGCCCCGGCACCAGCACCATGCGCGGGTCCAGGCTCCACCACAGGATGGGGTCGCCCACCGAGAACCAGGGAAAGATGCCGCTGCGGTACGCCGTCAGCAGCCACTCCGGCGTCAGCTTGCCGCCGGCAGCCAGCAGGCCACCCGGCTCCTTCAACGCCGTGGTGACCGGCGGGAAGGCGGGCGGGGCATCGGGATCAAGCCAGGGAATCATGCGATACAGACGAAACGGGCGACACCGCAGTGTCGCCCGTCTTCATGGCGTGATGCAAACGGCTCAGGGCTTCCAGTTGCCGAGGACCTTTTCTGCTGTGTAGTCCGCAGCCTCGGCGGCCGTCAGCTGACGCCGCTTGCCCGAGGTGTGGGCGCCGGGGCCGCTGCTCTTGTATTCGAAGAAGCGCGAGTCTTCCGGCTGGAACCAGACGCGGTCAGGGCCGCTCTTCTGGGTGCCTGCCATGGCAGCCCAGCCGTCGCCCGTGATGTGGTCATCCATGAAGCACTCGATGAAGACCGAGCTGCCGATGGCGTCCGGATCGGCATAGCGACCGTCAGGAAAGGCCTTGGTCGGGTGCCAGGGGCGGCCGAGCGGGGTGGAGGCGGCAGGCAGCTTGTCGTTTTCCTTGACCAGCTTGCAGCGCAGGAACACGAGGCCGTACTTGTTGCTGATCTGGGTGCTGGGGGCGGTGACGTAGCCCACCGGATTGACGCCCGGCTTGGTGCGCGGACGGCTGGCGATCTCGCAGTTCTCGAACAGGGTCTGGCCGGCGCCGAAGATGAAATCGACGTGGCCGCTGACGTAGCAGTCCTTGAAATAGCTGCGGCCCACGTTGGTGAACAAGGTGTCCTGGTAGCCGGTGATGCGCACCTTGTGGAAAAAGGCCTGGTCGGATCCCGTGTCGGTCATCACTGCCACGGCCTGCGGGGCGTTGGTGAACAACGGATCCTTGGGGTCGCGCGTGTCGTTCGCGGGATAGTCGTAGCCATTCTCGATGGTGAGATTTGCGGCTTTGAAGCCCACGGCCTGCACGATCAGGGTGCCGCAGGCGAAGGTGCCCCAGGTGTTGCCATCCGGCTTCTTGAGTCCCGAGTAGGCGTCAAAGGTCAACACGGTCGTGTGCTGATCGGCACCGACAAGGTGAATGTTGGGTTTGGTGATGGTGATCTTTTCGTAGTAGCGCCCGGGCTTCACGCTGATCACCCAGGGTTTGGGCGATTTTTCCGGCGCGGCGTTGAGCGCCGCCTGGATAGTGGGGAACGCACCTTCGGTCTTGCCGGATGCATCGACGTAGGCATCGGCGCTGGAGAACATGGAAAGCATCGCACAGCCCTCAAGCATGCTGGCCAGAGGCAGGGAGCTGGCCAAGGCCAGGCAGATGCGGCGTTGTCGGTTCATGGGATCTCCTGGTTGCGTTGTGTGTGGCAAGTCGGCTTGCGATTGAGGGTGGGATCGGGTTTGAAACAGGGGCTGCAAATTCGGTCATTGGCTGGGTGCTTCTTGAGGCGCGGGAGGAGCGGGTTCTTGTTTTTCTGGCATGTGCTCCAGCATCCACTCGCAGGTGCTGCGGGCGGCCTGGTCGAGTGTGCCGGGTTCGATGAAGCTGGCGCTGGCGTCGGGTATCTCTATCCAGCGGCGTGGTTCGGGAATCAGGGCCCAGGCCTGTTCGTTGGGCGTGCGCAGGTCCGGTTCGTTGCCCGGCAGCTGCAACAGCACCGGCAGGCGCAGGCGGCGCAGGGGCTCGGCGCCGGCGAGGTCCGGTCGGCCGGCGCGGATGCACAGTACCGACACGCAGTCAGGGTCGCGCGACAGCAGGCGCACGGCGGCGCCAGCGGCGGTGCCGGCCGCGATGAGGCCCAGCGGCAAGCCGGTCAGCTGCGGTTGCTGGCGGATCCAGCCGAGCAGGGAGACCAGCCGGTTGGTGAGCAGGGAGGCGTCGTAACGCACATCGGGGTCGCGCGTCTCTTCGTAGGGCGTCAACAGGCTCACCAGCAGGGAGCCGAAGCCGGCCTCGCGCAGTTGCGCTGCAGCAAGATTTTCCCGCGAGTCGGCCAGCTGGTGCAGGAAGGGCGAGGCATGGATGATGAGGCCGCGCACGTCCGGAGCGTGCGACAGCAATGCATCCAGCCAGACCCGTTCGGCCTGGATGCGGAGACTGGTGTGACGAAGGGCGAAGGCCATGCGTGCAGGGATTCCCGACGGGAGCGATTCGGCCGAAGCATAGCGCACTGGCACCGATCACAGGCGGGGGTTTTGACAGCGTAAAATCCCGCTTATGTCTTCATCCGCTTCGTCCCACGGCAATTCGTCGCCCGCCGCTCTGCCTGTCTTCGTGGCCCTGGTGCCTGCCGCCGGCAGTGGCAGCCGCATGGGCGGCACGACGCCCAAGCAGTACCTCGATCTCCTCGGCAAGCCTGTCATCTGGCACACCTTGCGGGCGCTGGCCGCTGTGCCGCGTCTGCAGGCCATCCATGTCGTGCTGTCCGCCGAAGATGATTGGTGGGCGCAGTACGACTGGTCCGTGTTTGCTGATCGCCTCGTTGTGCATCGCTGTGGTGGTGCGACGCGTGCCGAGAGCGTCGCCAACGCGCTTCCACGTCTGGGCGCTGCAGCGGTGGACTGGATCCTCGTGCATGACGCAGCGCGTGCCTGTTTGCGCGGCGAACAGGTCGACACGCTGATTGACGCGTTGCGAGACGATGAGGTGGGTGGTTTGCTGGCGGCGCCCGTGGCAGACACCATGAAGCGGGCGCAGGCTGACGGTCGGGTCTGCGAAACCGTGCCGCGCGATGGGCTGTGGCAGGCGCAGACGCCGCAGATGTTCCGCCTCGAACTGCTGCAGCGGGCACTGGCTGCGCATTCTGCTGTTACCGACGAAGCTGGCGCGGTCGAGGCGCTGGGGCTGTCGCCCAAACTGGTGGCGGCAGATGCCACCAACTTCAAGATCACTTATCCGCAGGACCTCGCGCTGGCCGCGCAGATCCTGCGCGCGAGGGAGGCTTTTCCGGCATGAAACCGTTTCCGTTCCGCATCGGGCAGGGCTTCGATGTGCATGCGCTGGTCGAAGGGCGCAAGCTCATCCTCGGTGGCGTCGAGATTCCGCACAGCAAGGGGCTGCTTGGGCACTCGGATGCCGATGCGCTGCTGCACGCCATCACCGACGCGATGTTGGGGGCGGCCGGGCTGGGTGATATTGGTCGCCACTTCCCCGACACCGACCCGTCCTTCAAGGGCGCGGATAGCCGGGTGTTGCTGCGCGAGGCCCATGCCCGTGTGCGGGCGGCAGGCTGGCAGGTGGTGAACGTCGATGCCACCATCATCGCGCAGGCGCCGAAAATTTCGCCGCACGCAGCACAGATGGTTGCCAACATCGCGGCCGATCTTGAGATCGACACGGCTTGCGTCAACATCAAAGGCAAAACCAACGAGAAGCTGGGGCATTTGGGGCGCGGTGAGGGGATTGCGACACAAGCCGTGGTGTTGATCGCGATGAGCGACATGCCTGCCCTTTGAGGCCGACGAAAGAACTGGCATTGCAATTTTGGTAGTCTCCGCCCGCGACCAATTTCTGGTCGGGGTATGACAAGGAGCCAAAATGCGTTTTGCCTATGCTGTTTCCGCTGTAGCCATCCTGTTTGCCAGCACCTCGGTGCAGGCCGATCCCTACAAGGGAGCTTATGTGGGAGGCGCCGTCGGACAAATTACTTCGAACGTCGTCAGCAAGGCTTACAGCACCTATGCAGCTGATTCGCTCGAGCGCAAGGACAAGCGCAAGACGGGCTACAAGGTTCTACGGGGGCTACAGTTTTGGCTACGTAGGCATCGAGGGCGGTTACTACGACCTCGGGACCTACCGGTATTCCGGCCACTATTCCGGTTCTTACTCGTCAGACAAATTTGCGAGCAAGGCCGCCGGCCTGTTTGTGACCGGCAACTACGAGCTTTCCGAGTCATTTGGATTGCATGGCAAGCTGGGCGTTGCGCGCGTGACGACGCGTTATACCTGCCAGGCGTTGTGTACCGGCTTTTCTGACAACACTGAGAGTTCGATCAAGCCGGCACTCGGCATCGGCGTGAGCTGGCAGGCCGTCAAGAACTTCGCCCTCAAGCTGGATTTCGAGACTTTCCGGGGAGCTCGTTATCAGTACGGCCCCGCAAGCCTGAAGGCCAACTACGACATGGTGTCGCTGGGCGCAGAATTCCGGATGTGATGTGACGGGACAGCGCCGTCCGGCGCTGTCCCTTTCCTGCGGTTGTTCAGGGGCGCATTAAACGCACAGGCAGTGTTCGAGCTGCTGGCAAAGGGTCAGGCCGCCAGAGCGCGTGTAGTCCTTGTCCACGCGTTCACTCACCATCTGTGCGGTCGGGCCGTCCAGCTCGGCATTGATGAGGCCCATGAAGGCCGGCGGCGCCACGATGATGGCGCGTCCGAAGCGGCCCCGACTTCGACCTCGATGCAGGTCGTCCGCCAATCGGTGGGCGAAGTCCCGGGCTCCGTGCGTTCGCGGTTCGCCACGCTTGGCCAGACGACCACCTTGAGGAGGATTCGTCAGCGTCTCGGGGGCCATGCATTCCTGGACCAGTTCGAGACCCTTGTTGGGGCCGTGGTTGGCGAACAGGCGGGCGTGGCGGGAGTTGGCGACGAGAATCCAGGTGGTGGTCATGAGGGCCTCCGGAGGGTTGAGCTGTAGCGGGATCGCTGCGCCTTGTGCGGCGCAGGAACTTTCAGCTTAGGAGCTGCTTCAGGAGGCCGCCAGAGGTTTTGTTGCATGCTTGTAACGCGACGCCATTTGCCGGGTTCTTGCCTGTAAAAGTCGCAAAGATGTCGATAAACGTCCGGATAGTCGGCGGTCAGATCTTGCGCCGATGTGAAGAAAACCTCACTGCAGACAGCAAAAAACTCTGCCGGGTGTTCTGCCGCATACGGGTCGATGAGCGTCTCTGCTTCGGTATCGACGCGCTGGCAGAAATCAGCGTAGGCCGCGTCGAAATCACGTAGCCAGTCCTCTTGCGACATGCCGGCATGCAGGGGCGGCAAGCCGTCAGCCTCGCCGGACAGTTGGTCGAGCTTGTGGGCGAACTCGTGGATCACGACATGCGCGCCGTCGTAGTCGGCCGGGTCGTCGAACCAGCTGAGCACGACGGGCCCGCCTTCCCAGGCTTCGCCCAGTGCATCCTCTTCGTAGTCGTGCTGGACGCCGTCTTCGTCCATGACCTGGCGCGGGATCACGAACTCGCCGGGATAGACGATGATGCCGCGCCAGCCGTCGTAGGCCTGCAGGCCCAGCTTCAGCACGGGCAGGCAGGCCTGGATGGCAATGGTGAGGCGGGCGAGGTCGTCCGGCTCGTAGCCGTGCGCGCCAGAGAAGACTTTGCGGGCGAGAAAGGCTTCCGTCATGGCGCGCAGGGCAGTGACGTCTTCCGCCGGCATGCCCGCCAGGAAGGGCAGGCGCTGCCAGGCGGCCTCCCAGAGTTCGTCAGGAATGGCGGCCGTCCGGGGCTTCAGCAAGTCAGCCGCAGCGGAAAACCAACGGGTAAGCGCTTTCACGTATGTCTCTCTTCACTTTCCCGGGGCGGCACCGCCGGGCGCCTGTGGGATAATTCCGTCATGGTTTCCGTTCAGCATTCGGTCGCCAACACCAGCGGCGACGCATCACTCCCCGACCTTCTTGCCGAGGGCCTTGGCCCCACCGAGCGTGCGCAGATCGCGCAGGCTGTCGATTGGGCCCAGTCGGTCTACACAGGTCACGTGCTCGGTAGCGGCGAAGGTGTCTGGCAGCACGCCCTCGGGATGGCGCTCATCGCCGTGTCCCTGCGGCTGGATGTTGACGCGCGCCTGGCTGCCTTGCTCTTCGCCGTAGGCGAGGGTGGTCAGCATGATATCGAACAGATCGAGGCGCGTTTCGGTGCGCCCGTCGCGCGTCTGGTCGAAGGGCTCTCGAAACTCAATCGTCTGCGCATGTTGTCGCGCCCGGCACCCAACGCCACGGCGGCCGATCTGCAAGTGCAGACCGAAACCTTGCGCAAGATGGTGCTGGCGATGGCGGAAGACCTGCGCGTCATCCTGCTGCGCCTTGCTTCGCGCGTGCAGACCCTGCGCTTCTTTACCGAAAACCGCGAGCAGGTGCGCGAAGACATCGCGCGCGAAAGCATCGACCTTTTCGCGCCACTGGCTAACCGCCTGGGTGTCTGGCAACTCAAGTGGGAGCTCGAAGACCTGTCCTTCCGCTTCCTTGAGCCGGATACCTACAAGCGCGTCGCCAAGATGCTCGACGAGCGTCGCGTCGAGCGCGAGGCCTTCATTGCAGATTCCATCGAGCGCCTGCGCAGCGCGCTGGAGGCCGAAGGCATCAAGGCCGAGATCTATGGCCGCCCGAAACACATCTTCAGCATCTACAACAAGATGCGCGCCAAGCACCTGGACTTCGAGCAGGTCTATGACGTGCGGGCACTGCGCGTGCTCGTTAACGACATCAGTGATTGCTATGGCGTGCTGAGTCACGTGCATTCGTTGTGGACGCCGATCGCCAACGAATTCGACGACTACATTCGCAAGCCCAAGGGCAACAATTACCAATCGCTGCACACCGCCGTGCGCGCAGCAGACGGCCGCGCGCTGGAAGTGCAGATCCGCACCCACGACATGCACAAGCATGCCGAGCTGGGTGTGGCCGCGCACTGGCGTTACAAGGAAGGCGCGACCAAGGCCGATGGCGATTACGACGAGAAGATCGCGCTGTTGAGACAGCTGCTGTCGTGGCGTGATGAGGTCACCGATGTGGCCGAGTGGGAAGAACACACACGTCGTGCCGCGCTGGACGACACCATCTACGTGGTGACGCCGCAGGGGCGCGTGCTCGACCTTGCGGCGGGCGCTACACCCATCGACTTCGCCTATCGTCTGCATACCGACCTGGGCCACCGCTGCCGTGGCGCCAAAGTCGACGGCGTGATGGTGCCGCTCGATACGCCGCTGTCCAACGGGCAGGTGGTCGAGGTCATCACGACCAAGGTTGGCGGTCCATCGCGTGACTGGCTCAACCCGCAACTTGGTTACCTTGTTACTGCGAATGCACGTGCCAAGGTGCGCCGCTGGTTCGTGCAGCAGGAAGAAGAAGAGACCGCTTCGCAGGGGCGCGCCATCGTCATGCGCGAGCTGCAGCGCGCCGGTCAGACGCAGGCCAACCTCGACGAGCTGGCAGGCAAGCTCAACTTCAAGGAAACGCAGAACTTCTTCATCGCGGTTGGTCGTGGCGACGTCAGTGCACGCCAGATCCACAACGCCCTGCAGGTACAGGCAGAGCCCGTCGAGCAGCCTGATCTGGTGATTGGCGAGCGTCGCGCGGCTGAGTCTGCGGATGGCATCCTCATTGTGGGCGTCGGTCAGTTGTTCACGCAGCTTGCCCGATGCTGCAAGCCGGTGCCGCCAGATCCCATCAAGGGCTTCGTGACACGCGGTCGCGGTGTATCCATCCATCGTGCCGATTGCCGCAGCTACCTCAACATCGCACACCGGCATCCCGAACGCATCGTGCCGGCCGACTGGGGCGGCATCAAGCTGCCTGCGCCGGGCACACGCAGCGAGGTCTATCCCGTTGACATCGCCATCGAGGCGAACGACCGCTCTGGTCTGCTGCGCGATATTTCCGATGTGTTCTCGCGCGACAAATTCAACGTCATCGGTGTGAATACCGTCTCACGTGGCCCTCGCGCCTATATGCGGTTTACGGTAGAAGTGGCCAGTGTTGAGCTGGTGCAGCGCATCCTGCAGCAGGTCTCCGAAGTGGAAGGGGTCGTGTCAGCACGGCGCTGCTGAGACGAAGTCTGTCTGGCGGAACCGCGGCGTAGTCCGAGCCCCTGCCGTTCCGCCATCCTTTCCGGACTATCCGTACATGGCCGGCATCTGCCGATCCCGCGACGAAATCAGTTTGCCGTTCCCGCCAGCGATGGTGTGGCGCGCGCTGACCGAGCTGCCCGCTTACCCGGTGTGGTGGCCCATGCACGTGCAGATCCGCGTGCTCGGGCTGCTGCCCGACCTGCTCGGCAGTCAGGTCGAAATCCGTCCGCGCGGTGGCGTGCGTTTCGTCTGCGAAATTGCCGAAGCCGACCCGCACAATTCGTTGCGCATGAACTACGTGGATGGCCTGTTCGCCGGTCGCGGCATCTGGACGCTGGAGGCCATCGGTGATGGCAGTACCCGCCTGGTCTACGACGTTGATATCCACGTGCGTGGGCGCATGCTGGCGATGGCGGCCAGCTTCATTGATCTCAAGGCCATCCACGTACGCCTGATGCGTCACATCTTCCAGGGCTTGCACGAGCATCTTGCGCGTCAGCCCGCGCTGAGCAGCACGGGCAGCAGCGTGTTCATGCGTCTGTTCTCGAGCTGAGACGCTGCTTCCAATCAATCTGGCGCTTGCGCCATTGCATGCTTGCCAGCAAGCCGACCCCCAGTAGGCCACCCGCCCATAGCGTCAGCTGAGTATTTCCCTCGGCGCTTTCCGGATCTGAAGCGACGCGGATCCCGTTCGACGACTTTGCGCGCAACCAGCTGATGAAGCGGGGATCGGACAGGCGAATCCCCGTCCCCCCACTGCCGAAGGTGAAGTTGGGGCTGCTGCCATTGAAGCTCAGCACGGAGTTGTTGATGCCCATCAGGTAGCGTTTGCCATTCACAACAACGAAAGCCGGGGAGCCGGAATCGCCCGTGGCGGTGATGCTTTCACGCCTGTTGCCCAGACTGCGCGCACCGGTGTAATTCGCGTGGACGCTTGTCGGGCCGTCAAAGTCGTAGATGTAGAACGCGCTCGTGCGTCCGCTGGCATCCAGTGTCGGCTGCAATACGTCGGCCTGGTTTTCTCCCCAGCGCCGTGTCTGGTTGTTGCTTCTCAGGTTGGGGCCGACATCGCCGTAGCCGGAGTCACCGTAGCCGACCATCGTGAAGGTAGTGCCCGTGCTGATGGGCGAATCCAGCACTGCGTAGCGCGCCGCCTCGGGCGGTGCGTCCTCGGCCAGCTCGATGAGTGCGACGTCGTCGTACGGAAAGCTGAAGCCCGGGAAAATCTCGATGCGGACGGCATTCAGCGTCGTCTGTCCGTTGGCGAGGTTGAACACGACTTGCACGCCAGACGGATTGTTTGCTGCGCTCGCCACGACGTGCGCGGCCGTCAGCACGTAACGCGACGCCACCAGCACGCCGGAGTAAGTCCCGCCCACCATCACCGCCACGGCACCGCTCCAGGCAGTGCTGGAGCCCGGGTCGTTCAACGCGTGCGGCGGGGGCGTCCGCCGGGCTGGCCGAGGCCGAGCCGGCCATGATGGCGCAGGCATCGGCGGCATGCAGGGTGATCAGCAGCAGCAGGGCGCGCAGCGTGCGCATCATGAGTGACTCCATGGTCGCCAGTGCGCAATCTAGCACCGGTTTCTTTGCGACAGGCTCGTCACAGATTTCTGTATTGACAGAAATTTGTGACGCATCTAGGCTTCAGCTCATGGAACTCTCAAACAACGCACAAACCTTCATCCTGCACTGGGGCGAGATGGGCAGCCGCTGGGGCGTCAATCGCACGGTCGCGCAGATTCATGCCTTGCTGTTCGTCACGGCACGCCCGATGCATGCCGAGGAGATCGCCGAGACCTTGAATGTGGCGCGCTCCAACGTCAGCAACAGCATCAAGGAGTTGCAGAGCTGGCAGCTCGTCAAGCTGACCCATGTGATGGGCGACCGGCGCGATCACTTCGAGACATCGGGCGATGTCTGGGAACTGTTCCGCACCATCGTGAAGGGGCGCAAGCAGCGCGAGATCGATCCGACCATCGCGGTGTTGCGCGAGCTGCGTGACGCGCCCGACTTTGGCAGGGAGTCCGAAGCTTTCAAGCATCGACTGGCCGATACGCTGGAGTTCCTGGACGTGCTGACGATCTGGAGCGACGAGATGATGCGCCTCTCGCCGGAGACCCTCGTCAAGATCCTGCGCCTGGGCGCGGGGGTGCAGAAGTTCGTGCGCGGCGGCAAGAACGAAGATCCAGGGTGAAATTTTTTTGAGTGGTTATTTCTGTTTAGACAGAAATAACGGAAATCTGTTTTGTGAGAGCAAGCGCCGGGAGGCTGATCATGCGTGTCCTGATCGTGGGAAGTGGCGGAATGGTGGGCTCGGCGTTGGCCGGGGCGCTGGAGCGTTGTGGCATCGAGGTGGGGCGTGCCGCGCGTCGTGGCCCCGCGGATCTGCAGCTCGATCTCCAGGCCTTGCCGCCGCAGGCCGAGCTGGCGGCGCAACTGCGCGGCTGGGATCTGGTGGTGAATGCCTGCGGGCTGGGGCCCGTGTATGGCGAGGCTGATCACGAAGCAGTTCACCATCTGGGCGCCTGTCGTTTGTTCGATGCCTGTGTCGCTGCCGGCGTACGGCGCGTGTTGCAGGTCTCGGCACTTGGTGACGCGGCGACGGGCAGCTTCATTGCCAGCAAGCATGCCGCCGATGCCTACCTGCTGCGCTTGCCACTGGAGGCACGCATCGTCAGACCGTCGCTGATCTTCTCGCTGCGTGGCGAGAGCAGCCGCTTGCTGATCGCACTGGCGCAGCTGCCCTTCGCACTCCTGCCCGGTGGCGGGCGCGGCGTCGTGCAGCCCGTGCATCTCGATGATGTCGTGCAGTTGCTGGTCTTCCTCGTGCGAGCACCGCAAGCGCCGAGTGGAGTTTATGAGCTAGGTGGCCCGCATCAGCTAAGCATGACGGACTACATACGCGTGCTGGGCCAGCGCATCACGGGCCGCGCACCGCGCCTTGCTGCCTTGCCGGCGCCGCTTGCGCGTGTGATGGCTGTGGGGTTGCAGTGGCTGGGCTCTTCACTCGGCGGCATGCAGACCCAGCGTGTGATGCAGGCCGGCAGCACGACGGAGCGCGATGCGTTTCGTGCAGCGTTTGGCCGTCCGCCGCGCCCACCGCAACAGTTCCTCACGGCACAGGAGGCGCAGCGCTGCCGGCAGGATTTCCTGCATCAGCTCGGCATGGGCCTGGGGCGCGTGGTGCTGGCCAGCGTCTGCCTCCTCTCGGCGGCCTTGCCACTGTTGTGGCCGCAGGCGGTGCAGCCATTTGCGCACTTGCAGGCCGTAGGCATTGTTGGCGAACCCGCGCAATGGGCTTACTACGCGATGCTGTTCATCGATATCTGCGCAGCGGGCCTCGCCCTGTTCGCACGCAGCCGTCTTGCCTGGGCTGCGCTGGCCTTCATCGTGGCGGGCTACACCCTGGGTTTGGGCTGGCTGTCGCCCGCGCTGTGGTTCGACCCCTTCGGTCCCTTGCTCAAGAACCTGCCCATGCTGGCCTGGATCGCGGCGCTGGCCCTGTGGTCGCGCAGCAAAGGAGAGCAGGCATGAACAGCTACCTCGTCGTGAAGTACCTGCATGTCATTTCGTCGGTGGTGCTCATCGGCACTGGCTTCGGCAGCGCCTTCTACCTGTTCTGCGCCAACCGCTTCGGCGACACCGCCAGCAAGCTCTTCGTTGGCCGCTTCGTGGTGCTGGCGGACTGGATCTTCACTACGCCGGCCGTGATCGTGCAGCCCCTCAGCGGCCTGTGGCTCATGCGTGAAGTGGGCTGGACCCTGAGCACGCCATGGATCGCAGCGGGTCTCGCGCTCTACGTTTTCGTCGGGCTGTGCTGGTTGCCGGTAGTGGTGCTGCAGATCCGCATGCACAAGCTTGCGCGGCAAGCCCACGAGACCGTCAGTCCTTTGCCGTCGGCATACCAACGCATGGCCTTGTGGTGGGAAGGCCTGGGTTACTGCGGCTTTGCCGGCGCGATGTTGATCTTCTGGGTGATGGTGACCAAGCCCGCGTACTTCTGAGGAGGGGATATGAGCGTCATTGATGAGTCCGTCCTGATCAATGCTTCGCGGGAGCTGGTGTTCGCGATGTCGCAAAACGCCGCCGCGCGCGATAGCTGGGATCCTTTCACGCGCTGCATCGACTACGAAGGCGGTGCCGGGCCACACCTCGGTGCCGTGGCACGAGTTCTGGCGCGCAACGGCCTGGCCATGCAGGTGCGCTACATCAAGTTCGAGCCGCCAGCGCGCGCAGCCATCGTCATGTTGCAGGGGCCGGCTTTCCTGACGAGTTTTGCGGGCAGCTGGATCTTCGAGTCCGTTTCGGCCCGGCAGACGCGTGTCCGCTTTCGTTACAGCCTGACTGCGTGGCCGCTGTTGGAGCAGCTGTGTGTCTGGCGTTACCGGCGTGATGTGCGCAGACGTTTGCAGGGGCTGCAGTCGTACTGCGATTCGCTTACGACACATGCTGGTTCTGCCACGGATCCATGCGTACAGCCTTGCGCAGGAGAAAGATCATGAGCGACGCAGCGCAATGTGATGTCCTGATTGTCGGTGCCGGCCTCGCCGGTCTTGCCACGGCCCTGCGATTGCAGGCGGCAGGCCTGCGCACCGAGGTGCTGGAGGCGCACAGCCGGCCCGGTGGCTGCGCGGGCTACTACGTGCGTAGCGGTTTCAGCTTCGATGTGGGCGCTACGACCCTGGTGGATTTCGAATCGGGTGGCGTAGGCGCAGACTTTCTCGCCGAAGTAGGCTTGCCGACTCTCGAAGGCGACTTCCTGCCGGGCTACCGCGCCTGGTTACCGGACCGCTGTGTGAACGTCTATCGCGGCGCTGCGGATTGGGCGCGTGAGCGCTTGCAGCAGTTGGGTGATGACACCGCACATCGCCGCTTCTGGGCTCTCGTCGACAGCCTGTCCGAAGCCTTCTGGCCGGCCAGTCGTGCTGGTGTGAAGCTGCCCATGCGCAGCCTCGCGGACCTCCTGAACAATGCGCGTGCACTGTCTCTACGGCATGCACCGCTGGCGCGTTACATGCGCTGGAGCATGGGCGATGCGCTGCGGCACTTCGGCATCGCGCACAGTCAGGCCTTGCGCGGCATGCTGTCCATGATGGTCGAGGACACCGTGCATGCGCAGCTCGACACGGCGCCGTTCATCAACGCTGCACTGGGCATCAACATCCGCGGCGCTGGTCTGGCGCGGGCGCGTGGGGGCATGCATGGCTTCATGCGCAGTCTGGTGGCGCGCTACGTGGCTTTGGGTGGACGCTTACGCTACCGGCACAGCGTGTCGGTTGTCGAGCGTGAGGGCACGGCATATCGCGTAACGGCGAATGGCCGCAGTTTCGCGGCGACGCAGGTCGTACTGGCTGTGCCTGCACAGCTCGCGACCCGGCTTGCCCCGGACATGCTGGCCAGACCGTTGCGTCCATACATCGAGCGCGACGCGCAGGCACAGGGCGGAGGACTCGTGATGTTCCTCGGCGTGCCTGAGACCGAGGTGGCAGGGCAGGACTACACGCATCACCAGCTCCTGCAGGACTACGCGCGTCCGCTGGGCATGGGCAACAACATGTTCATCTCCGTGTCTGTGCCGGGCGACCTGATGAGTGCGCCGGCGGGCCACCGCAGCGTGATGATCTCCACGCACTGCGAGCTGGCGGACTGGGAGGGCCTGGATGCTGCCGCGCATGCACAACGCAAGCAGGAAGCGTCAGATTTGCTGCTGAGCTACGCGCGGCGTGTCTATCCTCAGCTGGGGCGCACTGCCTGTGTGCGCGAGTTCGGTACGCCACAGACCTATGCCGCCTTCACCCGGCGGCCACGCGGTGCCGTCGGTGGTGCGCGCCTTACGCTGGCCAACAGCAACCAGAACGCCATTCCCTACGACCTCGGACCCAAAGGCCTGTGGATGGTCGGCGATACAACCTGGCCGGGGCTGGGGACGGTGGCCTGCGTGCTGGCCAGTCGCCATGTGGCGCAGGGCGCGCGGGCCCTGCATGCGCGGGCCTCCCGTCGTGGCAGCTCACTGGAGGGTTTGTGGACGACCTCGCGTGGCTGGCTGCGCCAGCCGAAGCCGGAACTTTGATATGTCCTTCTGCAAGGAGATCAGCATGAACGCAGCCCTTTATCCACTCACCGTCTACTACGACCGCGCTTGCCCGCTATGCCGTCGCGAGATGCATGCGCTGAAAGCGCGCGACCAGGGTGATCGCATCCAGCTTGTCAACATCAGCGACGAGCGTTTCGATGCCAGCACGACCGGCTTTGATGCTGCATCGCTGGACGCGGCGCTGCATGCGCGTGGCGCTGACGGCACGGTGCTGCGTGGCCTCGATGCGATACAGGCCTCTTACGAAGCGGTGGGGTTGGGCATGCTCTACCACTGGACCCGCACACCGCTGATGCGCCCGCTGATGGATCGCGCGTACCGGCTCTTCGCGGCACATCGCAACACCTTGTCGCCGCTGGTGGCCCCTCTGGTCGCGCCGCTGATCGATCTCGCCACGCCGCGCGCCGCAAGCGGCCGGGCCTGTACGGCTGACAGCTGTGATCTGCACGACACGGAGGGCCAGCATGGACACCATTGAGAGCAGATCCGATGAAATTTTGTACGGCAGGCCGGCATGAAAAAACGGGCCGCAATGCGGCCCGTTTCATTTCTTGCAGCGTGTGCCTGATCAGCCCAGTCGGCCGAGCTGCTCACGCAGCTTCTCCAGTGTGGCCCTGAACTCCGCCAGTCGTTTGCGCTCGGTCTCGACCACAGCGGCCGGGGCACGTGCGACGAAGCCTTCGTTGGCGAGCTTGGTGTCGAGCTTGGTGACTTCGCCTTCGATGCGTTCGATTTCCTTGCCGACGCGCAACTTCTCGGCAGCGACATCGACTTCGATCTTGAGCATGGCGCGGAACTCACCGACCACCTGGACGGGCGCGGGCGATTGCGGCAGCTCGGCGCCGGCGGCAGTCACTTCGCTGAGCTTGCCGACGCTGGCGATGTAGGGGCCGTATTGCGTGACGGTCGCCAGATCACCTGCGATCAGTGCCGGGACGCGCTTGGCGTCGGAGATCTTCATCTCGCTGCGCAGGCTGCGGGTGGCGTTGATCAGGTCTTTCAGCTGCGCGACCTTGGCTTCCGACGCTTCGTCGATGCGGCTGGGCTCGCAGGTGGGATAGGGTGCCGTGCCGATGAAGTCGCTGTTCTTGCGACCGGCGACGACGGCCACCGTTTGCCACAGCTCTTCGGTAATGAAGGGGATGAGCGGGTGGGCCAGACGCAGGATGGTTTCCAGCGCGCGCACCAGGGTGCGACGCGTGCCGCGTTGCTGGGCTTCGTTGCCGTTCTGCAGCTGGACTTTGGTGAGTTCCAGGTACCAGTCGCAGTACTCGTTCCACACCAGTTCGTAGAGCGTGCGTGCGGCGAGATCGAGGCGGTATTCCTTGAAGTGTTGCTCGATCTCGGCTTCGGCGCGCTGCAGGCGGCTGGTCATCCAGCGGTCGACGAAGGAGAACTCCAGATACTGACCGTCACAGGCATCAGCCTTGTGGCTCTCCAGCCCGCAGTCCTTGCCTTCGCAGTTCATCAGCACGAAGCGCGTGGCGTTCCACAGCTTGTTGCAGAAGTTGCGATAGCCCTCGCACCGGTGCATGTCGAACTTGATGTCGCGGCCGGGCGAGGCGAGTGAGGCGAAGGTGAAGCGCAGCGCATCGGTGCCGAAGCCGGGAATGCCTTCCGGGTATTCCTTCTTCGTCTTCTTGGTGATGCTCTCCGCCTGCTTGGGGTTCATCAGGCCGGTGGTGCGCTTGGCGATGAGATCGTCGAGGCTGATGCCGTCGATGAGGTCGATCGGGTCGAGCACGTTGCCCTTGGACTTGCTCATCTTCTGGCCTTCCGCATCGCGGATGAGGCCGTGCACATAGACGTGCTTGAACGGGATCTTGCCCGTGATGTGCTTGGTCATCATGATCATCCGGGCGACCCAGAAGAAGATGATGTCGAAGCCAGTGACCAGCACGGAAGAGGGTAGGTAGAGGTCCATCGCAGGGTTGGATTTCTCCGGCCACTCGGGCGTCCAGTCCAGCGTGGAGAAGGGCCACAGTGCGGACGAGTACCAGGTGTCGAGCACGTCGTTGTCGCGCGTGAGCGCACCGCTGTAGCCATCCTTGGCGGCGAGCTGCTTTGCTTCGTCTTCGCTGTGCGCGACCCAGCACTGACCGTCCGTGCCGTACCACGCCGGAATCTGGTGACCCCACCACAGCTGGCGCGAGATGCACCAGTCCTGCAGGTTGCGCATCCACGAGTAATACGTGTTCACCCAGTTCTCAGGCACGAACTTCACTTCGCCGGATTCGACGACGTCGAGGGCTTTCTGGCCAATCGACTTGCCGTCGGCGCCGGGCTTGTTCACGGCGACGAACCACTGGTCGGTCAGCATGGGCTCGATGACGACATTGGTGCGGTCGCCACGTGGCACCTGCAGCTTGTGCGGCTTGATTTCGCCGAGCAGGCCCAGTGCTTCGAAGTCGGCAACCACCTGCTTGCGCGCATCGAAGCGATCAAGGCCGCGGTACTTCTCAGGTGCGTTGTCGTTGATCTTGGCGTCAAGCGACAGGATGGAGATCATCGGCAGGCCGTGACGCTGGCCGACGGCGTAGTCGTTGAAGTCATGCGCAGGCGTGACCTTGACGCAGCCGGTGCCGAATTCCTTATCGACGTAGCTGTCGGCAATGATGGGGATCTCGCGGTCGCACAGCGGCAGCGCGATCATCTTGCCGATCAGGTGCGCGTAGCGTTCGTCTTCCGGGTGCACCATCACGGCGGTGTCGCCGAGCATGGTTTCGGGACGTGTCGTCGCAACGGTCAGCTGACCCGAGCCATCGGCGAGCGGGTAGTTGAGGTGCCACAGCTTGCCGTCTTCTTCTTCACTCACCACTTCGAGGTCGGACACGGCCGTGCCCAGCACCGGATCCCAGTTCACGAGGCGTTTGCCGCGGTAGATGAGGCCTTCGTTGTAGAGGCGCACGAAGGTTTCGGTGACGATCTTCGACAGGCCTGCATCCATCGTGAAGCGCTCGCGCTTCCAGTCCGGCGAGGTGCCGAGGCGGCGCATCTGGCGCGTGATGGTGTTGCCCGAGTATTCCTTCCACTCCCAGACCTTCTCGAGGAACTTCTCGCGGCCGAGGTCGTGGCGACTGATGCCTTGTGCGTCGAGTTGGCGTTCGACGACGATCTGCGTGGCGATGCCGGCGTGGTCGGTACCCGGCTGCCACAGCGTGTTCTGTCCGCGCATGCGGTAGTAGCGCGTCAGCGCGTCCATGATGGTCTGGTTGAAACCATGACCCATGTGCAGCGTGCCGGTCACATTCGGTGGCGGTAGCAGGATGCAGAAGGATTCGTCAGCCGGCTTGCTGGTGTCGAGGCCGGCGCCGAAGTAACCGGATTGTTCCCATTGCGGGTACCAGCGCGATTCGATGTCGGCTGGTTCAAAGCTCTTGGCGAGTTCCATATGCGCGGTTCTGAGCGGTAAATGCTTGAAAACCGGCAATTATAGCGGGCCTGTCGTGCAGCCCGCCGTATTTGGGGGCTTTGGCCTAGAGCTTGGCGTCCAGCAGGGCCGACAGCTTGTTCGAGATGTCCGGCAGCAGGGTGGCGCGCATGTGCGCAGCGGTGCGGGTCTTGAGGCGTTCGACGAGGCTGTCGATTTCGCCCGAGATGATCTGCGGCAGTTCCTTGACCAGCCAGGCGTCAACGGCTTGTGCGATGTAGGCGTCGAGCTCGATGAGCTGCTCGGAGAACTGCAGGATGACTTGCTGGTGCGCGTCGCGCTTGGCTGAATCCACCGCCGTTTGTTGCAGCGACTGGTTCTCCGAACGGCCGCGAGCGAGGCCTTCGGCGAAGCCTTGCGACTGCCCGTCGGCGCGGCCTTCATTGCGGCCCTTGGCCAGCGCGGCTTGCAGGGCGGCCTGATGGGCGACGGCGTTTTCGGCCTTGGCGCGTTCGATGGCTTCGAAAACGACACGGTCCTGGTGCTTGAGGATGTCGCGCTGGGCACGGTCCACGGCGTCCTGGATGAGGATGTCGACCTGTTCCTGACTGAGGCCGATGGCGACCGGGAGGCGACCTTCGCCCTGGGTGACGGCGGGGTGCGGTGCGGTGAGGAAGTCACTGAGGGACGGGATGTCCTCCACCACCTCGGTCAGCAGGGGCAGTTCCTCGGCGTCCGAGCTCACTCCGTCCGGACGGTTGCGACGGATAAGCGCATCCGCCTTGCCGAGAATGGCGTCGGAGAGGTCTGCCTGGTCCGGTACGTGCGGGTTCATGATTTCGCGAGGTCGTGAGCCGTAATGGTGTGGCCTTGCTGCTTGAAAGTCTGCCAACGCTGACGGGCTTGCTGGCGGTCTTCTTCATGGGTCGAGACGATCTCGACCAGCATGTTGAAGGCGCTGAAATCCGTGGGTGGTGCGTCGTCCAGATTGAGCAATACGTCCTGATGGGCAGGCTTGTCAAGGTTCGTTGCGATGACGACCGGTGTACGGTCGGCGAGCGGAGAGCCTGCGGCGACATGCGGCACGAAGGACAGCGGTTGCGCCGACCACAGCAGCTGGTCGAAACGGCGAGCCGTTTCGACGTCCGGTGCGTACACCAGCACGCGGTGCCCCTGGCGTACCGCCTTGCCAGCGATCGAACACGCCGTAGCGATACGGTCCGGTGCGTTGAAGTAGAACTTGACCTCGGCCACGTTGCGGTTCGCCTCAGGCCTTGGCGCGACGGATCAGGAAGTGCGTCAGCAGCGGCACGGGGCGTCCCGTGGCGCCCTTGTCGGCGCCTGACTTCCAGGCGGTGCCGGCGATGTCGAGGTGGGCCCACTTGTAGGCCTTGGTGAAGCGCGACAGGAAGCAGCCGGCCGTGATGGTGCCGGCGGGCGGGCCGCCGATGTTGGCGATGTCGGCGAAGTTGCTCTTCAGCTGGTCCTGGTACTCGTCGAACAGCGGCAGCTGCCAGGCACGGTCGCCTGCGGCAACGCCGACGTCCAGCAGCTCGCGCGCCAGATCGTCGTTGTTGGCCATCAGGCCCGAGGTCTGGTGGCCCAGTGCGGTGATGCAGGCGCCGGTCAGCGTGGCGATGTTGACGACGGCTGCGGGTTTGTAACGCTCGGCGTAGGTCAGCGCGTCGCAGAGGATCAGGCGGCCTTCGGCATCGGTGTTGAGGATCTCGATGGTCTGGCCCGACATGGAGCGCACCACGTCACCGGGGCGTGTGGCGTTGCCGGCCGGCATGTTCTCGGTGCTGGGGATGATGCCCACCACGTTGAGGGCGAGACCCATCTGCGCGATGGCCTTGAAGGTGCCGAGCACGGAGCCCGCGCCACACATGTCGTACTTCATCTCGTCCATGCCCAGGCCTGGTTTGAGCGAAATGCCGCCGGTGTCGAAGGTGATGCCCTTGCCGACCAGCACGATGGGCGCGGCACCGGGCTTGCCCTTGAGGTATTCCATGACGATGAAGCGCGGCGGTTCGGTCGCGCCCTGCGTCACCGACAGGAAGGAGCCCATGTTCAGGCGTTTGATGCCGGCCTTGTCGAACACGGTGACCTTGAACTTGTATTGCTTGCCAAGCTTCTGCGCGGTTTCGGCGAGGTAAATGGGGGTGCAGACGTTGGCCGGCAGGTTGCCGAGGTCGCGCGTGAGGGCCATGCCTTCGGCAATCGCGGCGCCTTGCGCCAGCGCGGTGCGTGAGGCGTTGTCGCTGCGGGCGACGAGGACGAAATCGAGCTTGCCGGTGCCGGCCTTCTTCGGCTCTTTCTTGGCACTGGGGGCATGGAAGCGGTAGGCCGCATCCTGCAGCAGTTGGCCTGCCGTGCGCAGCACGCCGGGCAGGTCACCACTGACGGGGATCAGGTCAGTGGCGCACAGCGCAGCGTTACCGCAGTCACGTGCGGCCAGCCAGCGGCCGAGGGCGGTCAGCGCAGTGCGCAAGGCCTTGTCGTTGTAGTCGGCCTGCTTGCCGAGGCTCAGCACCACCACGCGTTCTGCGGCCACACCCGGCAGCAGCGGCAGGCTCAGCAGGCTGCCGGCCTTGTCTTCGAGATCGCGTTTGACGAGTTTGGCCAGCTGCCCTTTGCTGGCCGTGTTGAGGCCTTCGGCCTGTGCGCAAAGCCCCTTGTCGCTGAACGCGGCGACGATCAGGCAGCCGGTCTTGAGTTTCTCGGGGGCTGAGGCTTTTATGCTAAATTCCATGGGCTTTTTCCGGTGGTGGTTCGGCTTTTGGTGGGGTGCGGGATGGCGTGCCGTCTCGTTCGGCCAGTGCCCGGGTCTGCCGCATTATATGTGTCTCCGTTGTTCTGCCGCCGCTGCAATGAGCGCCATTTCCGGATTGCTCGCCGGCCATTCTTTCTCGCCTTGCTTCCCGCCGTTCTCTTCCCGATGACTGTGACGTTTCCCCGGTGCGCCGTGCTGTCTGCCGCCCCCGGACAAGCTGAGGCATTTTCCCGATGAGGCTGTTCAGCCGCGCTGCCTTGCGTGAGTTTGCCGGGACCGCTGCCGCCATTTCGGTGGCACTCACCTTCATCCTGTTCACGGTTGTCCTCATCCGTCTGCTGGCGCAGGCGGCAGGTGGTCGCGTGCCGGCCGATGCCGTGCTGGCGCTGATCATCTTCTCGACGCTCAATCACCTGCCCATCGTGCTGGCGCTGTCGGCCTTCATCGCCGTGTTGCTGTCGATGAGCCGCAGCTATCGCGACTCGGAGATGGTCGTCTGGTTCGCGTCCGGCCTGCCACTGACGGCCTGGATCAACCCGGTGCTGCGCTTCGTCCTGCCGGTGGCGCTGGCAGTCGGGGCCTTGTCGCTGTTCCTGTCGCCCTGGGCGCAGCAGCAGGCGGCGGCCTATCGCAAGCAACTCGAAGGACGTGATGAGGTCTCGCGTGTCGCACCGGGGGTGTTCCGCGAGTCCTCCGATTCGCGCCGGGTGTTTTACGTCGAAGGCCTGGATACCGATGCAGGCCGTGTGCGCAACGTGTTCATCAGCGCCATCCAGGATGGCAAGCTCAACATCACCGTGGCGGCATCGGGCCTGATGCGGCGTGCCGAGAACGGTGACCGTTTCGTGACGCTGGAGAACGGTCGCCGTTACGAAGGCGAGCCGGGCTCGGCCGAGTACCGGGTGATGGAGTTCGAGAAATACTCTGTGCGTATCGAGCCGCGCGAGATCGGCGAGGTCGAACAGACGCCGCGCGTGACGTCCACCGTCGAGCTGCTCGACAAGCCGACGCAGGCCAACCGTGGCGAACTCGTCTGGCGCGTGGGGCTGCCGCTGGCCACCATCGTGCTGGCGCTGCTGGCGATCCCGCTGTCCTTCGTCAATCCGCGGGCAGGGCGTACCAACAGCCTCATCTTCGCGGTGCTGGCATTCTCGATCTACCTCAACCTGCTGGGCGTTGCGCAAACCTGGGTGAGCAAGGGCCAGATCAATCCGGCGCTGGGCACCTGGGGGGTGCATGGCCTCATGATCGGCTTGCTGGTCGTGCTGTTCCTGATCCGGCTGCGGCCGATTTCCTGGCGGCGCAAAGCGTGAAGACACTCAATCGCTACCTTTTCCGCGAAGTGCTGGCTGCCAGCGCGCTGGTCTTGCTGGCTTTCCTGGCGCTGTTCCTGTTCTTCGACTTCCTCGCCGAGATGGAGCGCGTCGGGCAGGGCGGTTACCGCCTCAAGCACGCGATCATTTTCGTGCTGCTGACCATTCCGTCGCGCGCTTACGAAATCCTGCCGATCGCTTCACTCGTCGGTGGGCTTTACGCGCTGACCCAGTTGTCGCGACATTCCGAGCTGACGGTGATGCGCGCAGCCGGTGTATCTACGACGCGTCTGCTGGGCAGCCTGATGCGCGTGGGGGTGCTGATTGCCGTCACGACCTTTGTGCTCGGCGAATACATTGCGCCGCCCTTGGAGCGCGCGGCCCAGAAATGGCGTCTGCGCAGCACCAATGCATCGGTGCCGCAGGAGCTGCGTACGGGCGTCTGGCTGCGTGATGGCCGGCTGTTCATCAACGTGCGCCGCACCTTGCCGGATGGTTCGCTGGAAGGCGTGCGGATCTACGAGTTCGACGAACAGCACAAGCTCGTGCGGGCCAGCAATGCGGCGCGCGGCGAGTATTCGCGCGATGCCGGCTGGGTGCTGAGCGAAGTGCAGCAGACGCGTTTCATCTCGGAACGCAAGACCGAGGCCGAGCTGCTGCCAAGCATGTCCTGGCAATCCGAGCTGACGCCCGAAATGCTCAGTGCCGGCCTGCAGGCACCGGAGCGCATGGCGCTCAGCAATCTCTATGGCTACGTGCGTCACCTCGAAGAGAACCAGCAGCGCACCGGGCGCTATGAGGTGGCGTTCTGGAAGAAGGTGATCTACCCCTTCACCGCACTCGTGATGCTTGGCCTGGCGTTGCCGTTCTGCCTTGGCAACCAGCGTAGCAGCAATGTCAGTGCGCGCATCCTGCTGGGGGTGATGCTGGGCATGGGCTTCTACCTGCTCAACGGCCTGTCGTCCAACCTGGGCATCATCAACGAGTGGCGCCCCTTGCCCACGGCGGCGGCGCCCAGTCTGGCTTTCCTGCTCGCGGCGCTGTTCATGCTGCGTTGGGTGGAGCGGCGATAGGGTCTGTCGACAGACCCCGGGCTTCAGTCGTCCGCGATCAGGCGTTTGCCAAGGCTGACCACGTCGTCCTGTCCATAGCCGAGCCGGTTGTAGAAGGCGAGGACGGCCGCATTCGAGCCGCGGATCTGCAGATTGATCTTCGGGCAGCCACGTGCCGTCAGCTTCGCTTCGACATGCGCCATCAGTTGCCGGCCGAGGGATTGGCCCTGTAGCGCGGGCTCGACGGCGAGGTAGTTCACCCAGCCGCGATGGCCTTCGTAGCCGGCCATGGCCGAGGCCACGATGCGGCCTTCCAGTTCACCGACGAAGAACAGTTCGGGATGCACCGCCAGCTTGCGGGCGATGTCCTTGCGCGGGTCGTTCCATGGACGCGTCAGGTCGCAGGCTTCCCATAGCGCAATGACAGCCGCCTCGTCCGCGGGGCGAAAGATGCGGATCTGCATGGTGAAGCCTCAGGCCTTGGGCTTGGGCGGATCGAAGATCACGCAAGTGCCGGCCAGACGGTCGTGCACGAACTGGCGATCGCGATCGACGAAGGCGGCCCACAGGATGCCGACGCCACTGATGATCAGTAGTAGTGAAGGCCAGGCAACGACGTAGCGGATCACGCATTGGCGCCAGCTGGGAGCAGAGCCGGTCGTGGCGTTCATGAGCTGGATGCGCCAGGTCTGCATGGCCAGGGTCTGACCGAGGCGCTTCCAGACGAACACAAAATAGACGCCCAGCACGAGAAACAGCGCCAGCCATTCCAGTGAGCCAGCGACGTTGAGGCCGGCGCCATGCAAACCTACCAGCGGCGCAAACCAGAAAATTGCACCGACACCGAAGGTCGGCAGGCTCTCGTACAGCATGCAGGCCAGGCGGCGGCGCAGGGAGGCCAGTTCGACGAGGGGGCGTGCGCCGGCCGGCGCGGCGGGGATTTCGTGAAGGCTTGCTTGGGACATCGTTCAGCCGCCATTCAGGCGGTTATTTGAAAGGGCTGGAGTGTTTCGGGGGGCAGGAGCGCCCCCGAAGCGGGGCGCTTACTCTGCGTCCGGCGCGGGGGCGTCGTGAACCGTCGGCGCAGGGGCTGGCGTGGCGGCCGGGGCTGATGCGGCCGGTGCGGGTACGAGCAGCTCGGGCGGCAGCGGCGTCAGGGGCTTGCGCGGCTTCTTGACGACCGGTGCAACGGCCGTCGATTGCGGCGGGCGCACCCCGGTCGGGAAGATCTTGGGTTTGCTGCCATCGGCGGCCGGGGGCGGCTGTACCTTGGGCGCCGACTGGTAGGCCTGGCGAAGCTCGGGCGGCAGAGCCTCGTACTCACGCCATTTCTGCTCCAGCTGCTTGCGGGTTTCGGGCGGCGCGGCACGCAGCTTCTTGTACTGCTCGCGCGCCTTGGCGCGGACCTCGGGGCTCAGGCGAGCCCAGTCGGTCATGCGTTGTTTGACGTTGGCCTGTTCCTGCGGCGTCATGCGCGGAAAGCGTTCGGCAATGCCGATCCACTGCAGGCGCTGCTCCTGCGGCATCAGAGGCCAGTCTTCACTGAGGGGCTTGAGCAGGGTTTGCTGGACGGGGGGGAGCTGGGCCCAGTTGGGCGCGCTGATAGGGCGGTCCGCTGGCGCGGCGAATGCCGATGCGCTGGCCAGAATGGCCAGCGTGATCAGCGTTCGGTAGAAGAAGTGGAAACGCTCAGCCATGTATCGAAGCCGCGGTCCAGGTAGGCATTGATGGGCAGATCGTCGGCCAGCAGGGCGCTATCCACCTCTTCCACTTCGTCCAGTTGCAGCGACGAGGTGATGTAGTCGGTGCCCAGCAGGGCTGCGACCAGCAGAAGGGCAGCCGACATGGGGCGCAGGGCGTCACCACCCAGGCTCAGCACGGAACGGCCAAAACTGACCACGCTCAGGCCGCTGGTGCGCCGCGTGTGACAGTCCAGCGCTGCCTGACGGGCCTCGAAGAGGCGCACGGCCGCGTCGGCCGGCAGTGTCGCCGCGCCAGCATTGAGGCGGTTACGCAGCTTGAGGGCGAAGGCCTGCTCTTCGGCGTCGTGATGGTCGCGATAGTTGTTCATAGCGTGATCCCTTTCTGTCGCAGAGCTGCGGCCAATGTGTGAACAGCCCGGGAGCAGTGCGTTTTCACACTGCCTTCCGAGCATCCCATGGCTGCGGCAGTCTCCGCGATGTCCATTTCCTCCCAGTAACGCATGATGAAGGCCTCGCGTTCAACGTGCTGGCAACTTTTCTATTTCACGTTCTATCACGGCCAGGGTCTGGTTCTGCTGAAGCTGCCCGTGGGGCGTATCCGCGGGCTTGGAGTCGTCGGCGGTCTCCAGAGTTTCCAGCAGATCGAAATCTTCGTCGTCGTCATTGCCGCGGAAGGCCGAGAACAGGCTGACCCAGGTATTCCTGACCTTCTGGCGGCGTCCGTGATCGCGGATGGCGTTCTGGAGGATGCGCTGGAAGAGCATGGGAAACTCTGCCGCCGGGCGCTGGCCGTACTTTTCCGCCAGACGCATCATGGCTTCCTGTACCAGATCCAGCGCGGCCTGTTCGTCACGGACCGCGTACAGCGCCTGCTTGTAGGCGCGACGCTCGACCGAGGCCAGGAAATCCGACAGTTCGACGCGAGTGGACAGGGGTATGCCTTTGTTTTTTGGGGCGCCAGGAGCCCCGTCCGCCTTGACCAAAGGCCCGACGGCCGGTAACTTAGCGGGTTCTTCTGAATCGGGCCGCCGTCTTTGCGCGCGGCCTGCAAACGCCGGCCAGAGCGCTGGCCTGAGCTAGCACGGGTTAAAGCAATGATTCTGACGGGTGCCGAAATTGTAGTGAGGTGTCTCCAGGAAGAAAAGGTCGATTACGTCTTCGGCTATCCTGGCGGTGCGGTGCTGTTCATCTATGACGAGCTGTTCAAGCAGGACAAGGTACGCCACGTCCTGGTTCGCCACGAACAGGCTGCCGTGCATGCGGCTGACGGCTACTCCCGCTCCACCGAGCGCGTCGGTGTGGCCCTCGTGACATCCGGCCCGGGCGCGACCAACGCCGTGACCGGCATCGCGACGGCCTATATGGATTCGATTCCGATGGTGATCATCAGCGGCCAGGTGCCGACTGCGGCCATCGGCCTCGACGCCTTCCAGGAAGTCAACACGGTCGGCATCACGCGTCCGTGCGTGAAGCACAACTTCCTCGTCAAGGACGTCAAGGACATTGCCGCGACGATCAAGAAGGCTTTCTATATCGCCTCGACCGGCCGCCCCGGCCCGGTGCTGGTCGATATCCCCAAGGATGTGACGGCGCAGAAGTGCGAGTTCTCCTATCCGGAGTCGGTCTCGTTGCGCTCCTACAACCCGGTGGTCAAGGGCCATCACGGCCAGATCAAGAAGGCGGCCCAGCTGTTGCTGGAAGCCAAGCGCCCGATGATTTACACCGGTGGTGGCGTGGTGCTGTCGAATGCGGCGAAGGAGCTGACCGCACTGGCGCGCAAGCTGGGCTTTCCGGTTACCAACACGCTGATGGGCCTCGGTGGTTACCCGGCTTCGGACAAGCAGTTCGTCGGCATGCTGGGCATGCATGGCACCTACGAAGCCAATATGGCCATGCACTACTGCGACGTGCTGCTGGCCGTGGGTGCGCGCTTCGATGACCGTGTGATCGGTGATCCGAAGCACTTCCAGGCCGAGCCGCGCAAGATCATCCACATCGACATCGATCCGTCTTCGATATCCAAGCGCGTCAAGGTCAACGTGCCCATCGTCGGCGACGTCAAGGAAGTGCTCGAAGAGCTCGCCCGCCTGATCGATGCCGAGCCGCCCAAGCCCGAAACCTCGGCGGCCTGGTGGAAGCAGGTTGACGAATGGCGCAGCCGCAAGTGCATGGTCTACCGCAATTCGGATGAAGTCATCAAACCGCAGTTCGTCGTGCAGAAACTGTGGGAAGTCACCAAGGGTGAAGCCTTCGTGGCGACTGACGTGGGTCAGCACCAGATGTGGGGCGCGCAGTACTACGGGTTCGACGAACCGCGTCGCTGGGTGACCTCGGGCGGCCTGGGCACCATGGGCTTCGGTATTCCGGCTGGCATGGGCATCCAGCTCGCCAACCCCGGCAAGCCGGTGGCTGTGATCACCGGCGAAGGCTCTGTGCAGATGTGCATCCAGGAATTGTCGACCTGCAAGCAGTACCGCATTCCACTCAAGATCATTTCGTTGAACAACCGCTACCTGGGCATGGTGCGCCAGTGGCAGGAGTTCTTCCATGGCAACCGTTACTCCGAGTCCTACATGGATTCGCTGCCGGACTTCGCCAAGCTCGCCGAGGCCTATGGCCACATCGGCATGCAGATCACCAAGCCTTCTGATGTCGAAGGTGCGCTGCGCGATGCTTTCGGCAAGTACAAAGACCAGTTCGTCTTCATCGACTTCCAGGTCGACCCGACTGAAAACGTCTATCCGATGGTGCAGGGCGGCAAGGGCCTGACCGAAATGATCCTCGCGGAAGATCTGTAAAAATGCGACACATGATTTCCCTGCTGCTGGAGAACGAATCGGGCGCGCTGTCGCGCGTCTCGGGCCTGTTCTCCGCTCGCGGCTACAACATTGAATCCCTCACCGTGGCGCCGACCGAAGACGCCTCGATGTCCCGCATGACCATCGTGACGACCGGTTCCGATGAAGTCATCGAACAGATCACCAAGCAGCTCAACAAGCTGATCGAGGTGGTCAAGGTGGTCGATCTCTCCGAGGCAGCCCACATCGAACGTGAGCTCATGCTCATCAAGGTGCGTGCGCAAGCCAAGGATCGCGAAGAGCTCAAGCGCATGGCTGACATCTTCCGCGGCCGCATCGTCGATGTAACCGACGCCAGCTACGTCATCGAGCTCACAGGTACGCAAGACAAGCTCGACTCGTTCATCAATGCCATAGATCGTTCGCTGATCCTCGAAACCGTGCGCTCCGGCGTCACCGGCATCGGGCGCGGCGACCGCATTCTCAAGGTTTAACTGTTTGCGCGGGGTTTGCCCCTCTCCGCTACTTTCTCATCAAAGGAAAATCATGAAGGTTTATTACGACAAGGACGCTGACCTCTCCCTCATCAAGGGCAAGCAGGTCGCCATCATCGGTTACGGCTCGCAAGGCCACGCTCACGCACAGAACCTGCGTGATTCGGGCGTCAACGTCGTCGTCGGCCTGCGCAAGGGCGGCGCCTCGTGGTCCAAGGTTGAAGCCGCTGGCATCAAGGTCATGGAAGTCGACGACGCCGTGAAGAGCGCCGACCTCGTCATGATCCTCCTGCCCGACGAGAACATCCCCGACGTCTACAAGAACAACGTTGCTCCGAACATCAAGCAAGGCGCCACGCTGGCTTTCGCACACGGCTTCAACGTGCATTACAACCAGGTCGTGCCGCGCGCTGACCTCGACGTGATCATGATCGCCCCCAAGGGCCCGGGCCACACCGTGCGTTCCGAGTACCTCAAGGGTGGCGGCGTGCCGTCCCTGATCGCCATTTACCAGGACAAGTCCGGCAAGGCCAAGGATATCGCCCTGTCGTACGCAGCTGCCAACGGCGGCACCAAGGGTGGCGTGATCGAGACCGACTTCCGCGAAGAAACCGAGACCGACCTGTTCGGCGAACAAGCTGTGCTGTGTGGCGGCGCTGTCGAACTCGTGAAGATGGGCTTCGAGACGCTGGTGGAAGCCGGCTACGCGCCTGAAATGGCCTACTTCGAGTGCCTGCACGAGCTGAAGCTGATCGTCGACCTCATGTACGAAGGCGGTATCGCCAACATGAACTACTCGATCTCGAACAACGCCGAATACGGCGAGTACGTGACGGGCCCGGAAGTCATCAACGCACAATCCCGCGAAGCCATGCGCAATGCACTCAAGCGCATCCAGACCGGTGAATACGCCAAGATGTTCATCCAGGAAGGCAAGACCAACTACCCGGCCATGACGGCGCGCCGTCGTCTGAACGCAGTGCATCCGATCGAAACGGTTGGTTCGCAACTGCGCGGCATGATGCCGTGGATCGCCAAGAACAAGCTGGTCGACCAGTCCAAGAACTGATCGCTGGCCTGTTTCTCGGAGGGAAGGTTTCGGGGCAGGGTGCAGCGCATCCGGTCCCGTTCCTTCCCTTTTCTACTTGTGAGACCTGATCGGGATAGTATCGACGTGCGCCGCCGTGGCGCGGGTCGTTGAGCGGAGTCCAGCGTGCAGCCTGAAAACGAAGTCATCACTGAAAGTGAAGCCTTGCCGCCAGTCGAGCGTCGTCGTCGCGGCATCTACATCCTGCCCAACCTGTTCACGACGGCTGCGTTGTTCGCTGGCTTCTACGCCATTGTGCAGGCCATGAACGGGCGCTACGAAGATGCGGCTGTGGCCATCTTCGTCGCCATGGTGCTCGACGGCCTCGATGGCCGTGTCGCGCGCCTGACCAATACGCAAAGCCAGTTCGGCGCCGAGTACGACTCGCTGTCCGACATGGTGTCCTTCGGCGCCGCGCCTTCGCTGGTCATCTACGAATGGGCCATGCGCGATCTGGGCAAGATCGGCTGGATCGCCGCCTTCATCTACTGCGTGGCCGCGGCACTGCGTCTCGCGCGCTTCAACACCAATATCGCCGTCATCGACAAACGCTTCTTCCAGGGGCTTCCCAGCCCTGCGGCGGCTGCGCTGGTGGCAGGCTTCGTCTGGATCATGCTCGACAGCAAGGTCGCCGGTCCTGACGTGCGCTACATCGCCGCCGCCATCACGGTGTTCGCCGGCGTCAGCATGGTCAGCAACATCTTTTTCTACAGCGGCAAGGACATCAACCTGCGCAAGAGCGTGCCGTTCTCGGTCGCCCTGATCTTCGTCGCCGCCCTGCTGGCGGTGCACTACGATCCGCCCAAGGTGTTGTTCGGCCTGTTCGTCTGTTACGCGCTGTCCGGTTACGTGATGACCGCATGGCGCCTGCTCAAGAAGCGTCGCACTGGCGGCGCACGCCATACCCCGGAGTAAGCCATGAAAGATCGTCTCGTCATATTCGACACCACCCTGCGCGACGGTGAGCAAAGCCCCGGCGCAGCGATGACGCGCGAAGAGAAAGTACGCATCGCACGTCAGCTCGAAAAGATGCGCGTCGACGTGATCGAAGCTGGCTTCGCCGCCGCGTCGAATGGTGACTTCGAGTCGATCCGCGCGGTGGCCGAAGCGGTCAAGGACTCCACCGTCTGCTCGCTGGCGCGCGCCAACGAGAACGATATCCGCCGTGCGGGCGAGGCCATCAAGCCCGCCAACTCTGGCCGCATCCACACTTTCATCGCCACCAGCCCGATCCACATGGAGAAGAAGCTGCGCATGACGCCCGACCAGGTCGTCGAGCAGGCTGTGAAGGCGATTGGCTGGGCGCGCCAGTACACCGATAACGTCGAGTTCTCGGCCGAAGACGCCGGGCGTTCCGAAATTGATTTCCTCTGCCGCATCTTCGAGCAGGTCATCAACGCAGGTGCGAAGACCATCAACGTGCCGGACACCGTCGGCTACAACATGCCGGGGCAGTTTGCGTACCTGATTGAAACCCTGCTCAAGCGTGTGCCGAACAGCGACAAGGTCGTCTGGTCCGTGCATTGCCACAACGACCTCGGCCTCGCTGTCGCCAACTCGCTGGCCGCCGTGATGGCTGGTGCGCGTCAGGTTGAATGCACCGTCAATGGTCTTGGCGAACGCGCCGGCAATGCTTCGATGGAAGAGGTGGTGATGGCCGTGCGCACGCGTGCCGATCTGTTCCCTGTGTCGACCAATATCGACGCGACGCAAATCGTGCCAGCCTCCAAGCTCGTGTCGCAGATCACCGGCTATCCGGTGCAGCCCAACAAGGCCATCGTCGGCGCCAACGCCTTTGCGCATGAGTCCGGCATCCACCAGGATGGCGTGCTGAAGCACCGCGAGACCTACGAGATCATGCGTGCCGAAGACGTGGGCTGGACCGCCAACCGCCTGACGCTGGGCAAGCTGTCGGGCCGCAACGCGTTCCGCGCACGCCTGACCGAGATCGGCATCAGCATCGAATCCGAAGAGCAGCTCAACATCGCCTTCGCGCGCTTCAAGGAGCTTGCCGACAAGAAGCAGGAAATCTTCGACGAAGACCTGCATGCACTGATGTCGGACGAAGGTGTGACGCCCGAGCGCGAGTTTTACAAGCTGGTGGCGTCCAGCGTGCGCTCCGAAACCGGTGAGACGCCGCATGCGGCCATCACGCTGTCGGTGGATGGCGATGAAGCGCGCTCCGAGTCAGAAGGTTCTGGTCCGGTCAACGCCATCTTCAAAGCCATCGAAGTGACGGCGAAGAGCCAGTCTGAGCTGCTCCTCTACTCGGTCAACGCCATCACGTCCGGCACCGACGCGCAGGGCGAAGTGACGGTGCGTCTGGCACGCAATGATCGTGTGGTGAATGGGCAGGGCGCCGACACCGACATCATCATCGCGTCGGCCAAGGCCTACATCAACGCCCTCAACAAGCTGCATGCCAACACGCAGCGCGTCGACCCGCAGGGCGAGACGCCTTGAGCGTGATAGTGCGCTCGCGCAGCAATGCCGAGCATTACATCTGGGGTGAGGCGTGCGACGGCTGGCATCTGCTGAAGAGTGCAGAGCTGTCTGTCATTGAAGAGCGTGTGCCACCGGGATGTAGTGAAACGCGCCATCGTCATGCAGCGGCGCGGCAGTGCTTTTACGTATTGTCCGGCGAAGCTGTCATCGAACTCGAGGGGCAAGAGTTTCTGCTGAAGACCGGGGAGAGTCTCGAAGTGCCCTCTGGCGCAGCACATCAGTTCTTCAATCGTGGTGTGCAGGACGTGCGTTTTCTGGTGGTGTCACAGCCTGCCGCGCGTGGTGATCGCGAACCAGCCTGAGCTCAGTTATTGCCGGCAGCAGCCTTCTGGCGCGATGGCGCGCTTTGGCGCGAGTAGACTAGGCAGGCAATGAACAGCCCCACACTCAGTGCCGTTTCGATCCAGCCGAGCAGGGCAGAGGGCCCGTTGTCGCTGGTGGCGCGCACAATGCCCTCGGCGAAATAGAGCAGTACGGCGAGGCTCATCCACTGGAAGGTGTAGCGCCGCCCGTGCAGCATGCCGAACAGGGCGCCAAGCAACGGCAAGGCTTTCAATACCAGCCATGAGCCACCGGGGCGCAAGGGGGCAAGCCAGAGCTCCCACGCCACACACAGCGCGATCAGCGCCAGCAGACAGGCTGTGCCGGACCATTGGGCGAGCCACAGGGTGCGCTGATGGGCGGGGCGTGTGGAGGGCGATTCGGCGATATGCTTCACGTTGCGGTTTTCGAGAGAGAGGCCGCGCATTATAAAGGCGGCCCTTCTGGAGAACGATGGATGAACGTACCCCTGCGTTTGCAACGCCGCTGGCGCAGCGCCCTGGAGTTCTGGCGGCGCATGCGTGTCAAATCGGCAGAGGCGCGGATCGCACAGACGGCAGGCAGCCTGACTTTCACGACGCTGCTGTCACTGGTGCCACTGGTCACCATCGTGCTGATGCTGATGTCGCGTTTCAGCCAGTTCTCCTCGCTGGGCAGCGGCTTGCGCACTTTCATGCTCGAGAACCTGCTGCCAGACCGTGCAGGCAAGGTCATCGCAACCTATGCACTGCAGTTCAGCCAGAAGGCCTCCAACCTGACGCTGGTCGGCACGGCGATGCTGCTGGTAACAGCCGTCATGTTGCTGCAGACCGTGGACCGCACGCTCAACAGCATCTGGGGCATCCGGCGCCCGCGCCCGTGGTGGGTGCGTATGCCAACGTATTGGCTGGTGCTGACGCTGGGCCCCTTTGTGCTGGCGGCTGGGCTGTCGGCAATGGCCAGCCTCGTGAACAAATCCCTGGGCATGGTGGATGAGCCGCATTGGGTCAGCAACTTTGCACACGCACTGATGCCCGGCCTGATGCTGTGCGGCTTGTTCACCTATCTCTTCCACAAGGTGCCGAATCGCCCCATGGTGCTGTGGCACAGCCTTGTCGGTGGCAGCATCGCTGCGGTGGGCGTGATCCTCGTGCAGCGCCTGTTCGGTCTCTACCTTGCCAAGCTGCCAAATTTCACGCTGATCTACGGCACTTTTTCGGTCGTGCCGATTTTCCTCGTGTGGCTGTATTTCACCTGGATTGCGGTGCTTTACGGTGCCATCGTTGCGGCGGTATTGCCCGAACACCATCTGCGCCATCGTCTGCTGCCTGAAACGCCTTCGGGCCGTATTCACGCCGCATTGCGGCTCATCGCTGCGCTGGCCGATGGACAGCAACGTGGCAAGACCCAGACGCTGACCGAGCTTGCCGAAGCCAGCGGGCAGACGCTGGTGGGTGTGGAGCAGATGCTCGAAGACATGCAGCTGGCAGGCTGGGCGGTGCGAACAGATGGCGGCGACTGGGTGCTGATCATGTCAGCGCACGTGCTCAAGCTGGGCGAGGTTATTGCCTGGTTGACGCTGGGAGGTGGCCCCGAGCCGGATGACGATATCGAGGGGCAACGCGTGATCCGTGTCGCGCTGGAGCGCATGCGTGCTGCGCTGGATGCGCCGGTGTCGTCCCTGTCGTTGCCGACGGCAACAGCTCAGAGCGGGTAGGGGTCGATCTCGAACTGGAACAGCTCGACGTTGGCTGTCTGCATGTCCAGACTCAGCAGGCGCCCTTGGGCGACGTAGAGTCGATCCACATCGGAGACCAGCGCAAAGCGACGCGAGGTGTAGGTGCCGGAAGGAGCCAGTACAGCCTGATGCTGGCGCAGTGCGGGCAACACCGGCAGCACCAGCGCATCGACCATAGGCGCCTTGCGTTCTGCGCCATTGCGGAAGCCGATCTGCACGGGCACCGCACCGTGCGACACGATCTGCAGGCCCATCTCGATCTGGCCTTCGCCCTCGCTGCGCAGCCAGCGCACGACGCACACGCACCATGGATCATTGGGGCCACGGCGCAGCGCAACCGCCGTGCCCGCGGACAGACCGCTGCCGGCGCCCTTGACGTGCATGATGGCGTAGCCGCCGGGGCTCTCGTTGCGCACATCCCACTGCGAGATGAGCTCTTCGGATTCGTTCGAGCGATTGCGCAGCAGTCGCCAGATGCGTGTCAGTCCGACACAGGCATCGATGGCGTAGTTTTGCTTGCGCCGCGGGTGTTCGCGCTTGGGCGGCGCGTGCCAGCGCTGGCGCATGCCGCCAAGAAGGCTCGCAGGCTGTACGCCCGGAAAAGCCTCAGCGGGCTCCAGCTCGGGCCCCGAGCGACCACCTTCATGACGGGCCAACAGCTCGGCTGCGCGCCTGGCAAGCGGCTGCGTGGTGAAAAACAGCAGAGGGCCGCTTGCGGGCGGCTGCTGGCGGACACAGGCTTGCGGTTCGCCCGTATCCGCCGGATTGATCCAGTGCCAGGCGCCATCCAGTTGCAGCGGGCGCTCTTCCTGCAAGATCATTTGTCCGCAGATCCGCGCCACGTATTCGGCTGCCCAGTCGAGTTCGGCCGGCGACATGCTGCGCGGATCCAGCGCAGCCAGTGACAGCAGGCGCTTGTAGTTGTGCAGGGTGGTTTCAGCTGGACTGCCGACGGTCAGGCTTTCGGCCGCTTCGGATCGGGAAAGGTGAAACAGGCTTTGTGCCGTCTTCCAGAGCTTGATCTCGGGTTCGCGCCCCGACTGGAAGCTGACGATGTATTGCTCGCTCAGCAGGCGCAGGGCGCGAGCCGACGCGGTTTCGTTGAGCCGCCGCTGCGTGCGGATCGCATTCTTGCTGGCCTCGGCGAGTACGCGTTCGAACCCCTGTGCAATGCCCAGCAAGGCATTCGTCAGCAGCCCCGTACTGTCGTGCCATTCCGCCTCAAGCGGCAGATGCATGCGGCGCAGCTCTTGCCGGAATTCGTTGCAGAGCTGGAGGGCGCGGCTGTAGAACAGCTCGATGCAGCGGTGAAACTGGGCCTTGGTGACGCCGGGCTGATGCAGGCTCTCCAGGTGGCGCACCAGCGCTTGCACTTCGAGGTGCGGATCCGGAAAGGCAGGCGACGTCAGCCAATCAATAACGGCGCTGGTCACGTCGGTGTTCGGAGGTGTTTCGACGGACATCGTTTCGGAATGCGAGATGACGCGACACAAAGGTTTGCCATTGTAGGGCAGCGCCTTAACAAATCAGAGTGCCGCCTGCCCAGTGGTTGCCGGACACGGCCCGGATGCCTGATCTAACGGGCTTTACAGGCAAGCACTTGAGTTATTGCGGATTCTCGCCTAAAGTGCACGGTTTTTCCGATTCCGCAACAGGAAACCCATCATGGTTGTTATCCGTCTGTCCCGTGGCGGCGCCAAGAAGCGCCCTTTCTTCAACATCGTTGCTACCGATTCGCGTAACCGTCGTGACGGTCGTTTCATCGAGCGCGTTGGTTTCTACAACCCGGTGGCTTCCGGTGCCGAACAGACTCTGGCTATCAACGCCGAGCGTCTGGCCTACTGGGAAAGCCAGGGCGCCCAGCTGTCGCCGACCGTCCAACGCCTCGTCAAGCAAGGCGCCAAGGCCGCTGCCTGAGTCAGGGCGCTCCCATGATCGTGCTGGGGCGCATCGTTGCGCCGCATGGCGTACGTGGAGCAGTCAAGATTCATCCCTTCGGGGACGACCCCCTTAACTGGCGGTCGATGCGGTACTGGTGGTTGGGTAGTAACCCGGAGTCAACGCAGGACGCGGACTGGAAAGTCTACCGGCTGGAAAGTTTGCGGGAGCAAGGCAGCAGTCTGGTGGCAAGCTTTGAAGATGTTGCCGACCGGAACGCTGCCGAATCGCTGGACGGGCTGTTCATTGCGGCCCCGCGCGAAGATTTACCGCGACCGGGCCTGGATGAGTACTACTGGGGCGACTTGATCGGCCTCTCGGTCATCAACGCGCAGGCCCAGTTGCTGGGAACGGTCAGCAAGCTGCTGGAAACCGGCGCACATGATGTGCTGCAGGTCGAGCTGGGTGAAGGCAAGGACAGAGTGGAGCGATTGATCCCCTTCGTTGCTGCCTTCATCAAGGATGTGGATTTGCGTTCCCGCGAGATTCGCGTGGAATGGGAGGCTGACTGGTGAGCAAGGGGCGCGCATGACACGGCGCTTTGATGTCATCACCCTGTTTCCCGAAATGTTTGCTGCTTTGCGCGAGTACGGCATTTCGCGACGGGCATACGAAAAAGGGCTGTGGTCGCTGCATTGCTGGAATCCGCGGGATTTCACTAGTGACCTGCATCGCACCGTAGATGATCGGCCTTACGGTGGCGGCCCCGGAATGTTGATGATTCCCGAGCCGCTTGAAAAGGTGGTTGCTGCCGTCAAGGCAGAACAACCCAAAGCGGGGCGGGTGCTGTATTTGTCTCCGCAAGGTGCGCCGCTGACTCATCAGATGGTGCAGCGGCTGGCAGCGGAGGAGTCCCTGACTCTGTTGTGCGGGCGATATGAGGGTGTTGACCAGCGATTGATCGAGCGCTGTGTTGACGAAGAGATTTCGATCGGAGATTTTGTCGTGTCAGGCGGTGAGCTACCTGCCATGATGCTGATGGATGCAATCGTTCGCCTCCTGCCTGGAGCGCTGAATGATGCGGATTCAGCGCAAGAAGACTCGTTTGTGGAAGGTCTGCTGGACTGCCCCCACTACACGCGTCCTGAAGACTATGCGGGGGAGCGCGTCCCTGCCGTGCTGATGTCGGGCAATCATGCCGAGATCCGGCGCTGGAGACTCAAGCAGTCACTGGGCCGGACTTGGATGAAGCGCCCGGATTTGCTGGCAAAACGTACGTTGTCTCGCGAAGAAATGTTGCTGCTTGAAGAGTTCAGGCGGGAGCAGGGTCAGCAGTAGAGCTGCTGAAAAAGAAAGACATGCACCAGGTGGCGACCTGCTCTGCATGTGAGGCCGGTAACCAAACGCGGCCACAACTACTTTTGAATGGAGTCACGCAATGTCGAACCTGATTCAACAACTTGAGCAAGAAGAAATCGCCCGCCTGGGCAAGACCATCCCCGAATTCGCGCCTGGCGACACCGTCGTCGTGCAAGTGAAGGTGAAGGAAGGTAATCGCGAGCGTCTGCAGGCTTACGAAGGCGTTGTGATCGCCAAGCGTAACCGCGGCCTCAACTCCAGCTTCATCGTCCGCAAGATCTCGTCGGGCGAAGGCGTGGAGCGTACGTTCCAGACCTATTCGCCACTGGTCGCAGGTATCGAAATCAAGCGTCGCGGCGACGTGCGTCGTGCCAAGCTGTACTACCTGCGCGATCGTTCCGGCAAGTCCGCTCGCATCAAGGAAAAGCTGGTTGCCCGCAAGGACTGAGCAGCTTGTTGAGGCAGCAAACTCGAAACGCCCCGGAATCCGGGGCGTTTTTTCTTGAGATTTTCGCCTCAGCCCCCATCTGCTACAGCGTTGACGCCTGCTTTCGGCGGTTCGATAATGAATTCATACTTTTGACTGAAGGATTGCCCCATGAACGCCGTGACCGAAATGCCTGAGCTGCTGGTCTTTACTGACAGCGCGGCCAGCAAAGTAAAAGAGCTGATCGAAGAGGAAGGCAACAGCGATCTCAAGCTGCGTGTCTTTGTGTCGGGCGGTGGCTGCTCTGGCTTCCAGTATGGTTTCACCTTCGATGAAGAAACCAACGAAGACGACACCGTGCTCAGCAAGAACGGCGTAACCCTGTTGATTGACGCCATGAGCTATCAGTACCTCGTGGGCGCCGAGATCGATTACACCGACGGTCTGGAAGGCTCGCAATTCGTTATCCGCAATCCCAATGCGACGACAACCTGCGGCTGCGGCTCCTCCTTCTCCGTCTGACAAATCGTCAGCCCGGAAACAAAGGCGCGCATGTCGCGCCTTTTTCTTTGCCTGACGACTACTTTGCTGCCCGCGAAATAATTTCGCAATAGTCCTTGACCTCTCCTGAATCGTTGTCCATAATCTCGCCTCTCTGCTGCTTCGGCGGCAGGGGAGTGGTGAAGCAGGGCGGTTCGGTCAGTTGTGCGTCGCAAGTCGGCGCAGCAAGTTGGAAAAATAAATTTTTCGAATTTGCTTGACGAACTTAAAAAGCTCTGTAAAATGCGCCCCTCTCGTTGATCGCGACGCAGCAAACAAGCTGCAGCGACAGACGAAAAACAGCAGTAACGCTCTTTAAAAAGATGACAACCGATAGGTGTAGGTGCTTGGTTTTCAGCACGTTTCGATCTTCGGGTCGAAGCACAAAATGCAAGAAAATTAAGTGCCAACACTTTGAATCATTAAGAAGTCAGTGATTTTGAGTTTGGCCAGAGCAAGATTTAACTTAAGAGTTTGATCCTGGCTCAGATTGAACGCTGGCGGCATGCCTTACACATGCAAGTCGAACGGATTCAAGGGGCTTGCTCCTTGAGTTAGTGGCGAACGGGTGAGTAATGCATCGGAACGTACCCAGTTGTGGGGGATAACGTAGCGAAAGTTACGCTAATACCGCATACGACCTGAGGGTGAAAGCGGGGGATCGCAAGACCTCGCGCAATTGGAGCGGCCGATGTCAGATTAGCTAGTTGGTAGGGTAAAAGCCTACCAAGGCGACGATCTGTAGCTGGTCTGAGAGGACGACCAGCCACACTGGGACTGAGACACGGCCCAGACTCCTACGGGAGGCAGCAGTGGGGAATTTTGGACAATGGGGGAAACCCTGATCCAGCCATGCCGCGTGAGTGAAGAAGGCCTTCGGGTTGTAAAGCTCTTTCGGACAGAAAGAAATCGCACGAACTAATACTTTGTGCGGATGACGGTACTGTAAGAAGAAGCACCGGCTAACTACGTGCCAGCAGCCGCGGTAATACGTAGGGTGCGAGCGTTAATCGGAATTACTGGGCGTAAAGCGTGCGCAGGCGGTTGTGTAAGACAGATGTGAAATCCCCGGGCTCAACCTGGGAACTGCGTTTGTGACTGCACGGCTAGAGTACGGCAGAGGGGGGTGGAATTCCTGGTGTAGCAGTGAAATGCGTAGATATCAGGAGGAACATCGATGGCGAAGGCAGCCCCCTGGGCCTGTACTGACGCTCATGCACGAAAGCGTGGGGAGCAAACAGGATTAGATACCCTGGTAGTCCACGCCCTAAACGATGATCACTAGTTGTTCGGAAAGGTGACTTTCTGAGTAACGTAGCTAACGCGTGAAGTGATCCGCCTGGGGAGTACGGTCGCAAGATTAAAACTCAAAGGAATTGACGGGGACCCGCACAAGCGGTGGATGATGTGGATTAATTCGATGCAACGCGAAAAACCTTACCTACCCTTGACATGCCTGGAATCTCGCAGAGATGTGAGAGTGCCTTCGGGAACCAGGACACAGGTGCTGCATGGCTGTCGTCAGCTCGTGTCGTGAGATGTTGGGTTAAGTCCCGCAACGAGCGCAACCCTTATCATTAGTTGCTACGCAAGGGCACTCTAATGAGACTGCCGGTGACAAACCGGAGGAAGGTGGGGATGACGTCAAGTCCTCATGGCCCTTATGGGTAGGGCTTCACACGTCATACAATGGTCGGTACAGAGGGTTGCCAAGCCGCGAGGTGGAGCCAATCCCAGAAAGCCGATCGTAGTCCGGATTGTTCTCTGCAACTCGAGAGCATGAAGTCGGAATCGCTAGTAATCGCGGATCAGCATGCCGCGGTGAATACGTTCCCGGGTCTTGTACACACCGCCCGTCACACCATGGGAGTGGGTTTCACCAGAAGCAGGTAGCCTAACCGCAAGGAGGGCGCTTACCACGGTGGGATTCATGACTGGGGTGAAGTCGTAACAAGGTAGCCGTATCGGAAGGTGCGGCTGGATCACCTCCTTTCTAGAGCAAGCTGTAGATCAAGTACCTACAACCTATCGGTTGTTCAAGCAACAAGGGCTGAAGACCAGGCGCTAGTGAGAAGTCTAGAGCTGGCGCTGAGGCTGAACCCTTACGAAGTGAAGATAAGGGTCAGTAGCTCAGTCGGTTAGAGCACCGTCTTGATAAGGCGGGGGTCGTAGGTTCGATTCCTACCTGACCCACCACGTACCATCGGGGGATTAGCTCAGCTGGGAGAGCACCTGCTTTGCAAGCAGGGGGTCGTCGGTTCGATCCCGTCATCCTCCACCACCCTCTTCAGTTCTGTCCGGTAAGCGGAATCATGCGTCATGACTGCATGCAGTCATGACGCATGACTCTTCGGAGTCATCGGTTGTTGCTCTTTAACAAAGTGGAAGGCAAATTAAACACACAATGTGCAGCGCATTGTCGAAAGATGATGTGTTGTACGGGTTGTGATTGCATCGAGTGAATCTGTTTGCGAACCAGCGGCAGAGACACTCACAAACAGCGTTGTGCTGAGTTCGCCTGTAACGTGCCTGGATAAGACCAGGACTCAACGTTATAGGATCAAGCGACTAAGTGCACGTGGTGGATGCCTTGGCGATCACAGGCGATGAAAGACGTGCAAGCCTGCGAAAAGCTCCGGGGAGCTGGCAATGAAGCTTTGATCCGGAGATCTCTGAATGGGGAAACCCACCCGAAAGGGTAACCCTGACTGAATACATAGGTCAGTGGTGGCGAACCGGGAGAACTGAAACATCTAAGTACCCCGAGGAAAAGAAATCAACCGAGATTCCCCTAGTAGTGGCGAGCGAATGGGGAAGAGCCTGTATGTGATAACGCGATTGTTAATGGAACAGTCTGGAAAGTCTGGCCGTAGCGGGTGATAGCCCCGTACATGAAAACAGTTGCGCGGTACTAAGCATACGAAAAGTAGGGCGGGACACGAGAAATCCTGTCTGAACATGGGGGGACCATCCTCCAAGGCTAAATACTCGTGATCGACCGATAGTGAACCAGTACCGTGAGGGAAAGGCGAAAAGAACCCCGGGAGGGGAGTGAAATAGATCCTGAAACCGCGTGCATACAAACAGTGGGAGCCTCGTAAGGGGTGACTGCGTACCTTTTGTATAATGGGTCAGCGACTTACGTTCAGTAGCGAGCTTAACCGGATAGGGGAGGCGTAGCGAAAGCGAGTCTGATAAGGGCGTCAGAGTTGCTGGGCGTAAACCCGAAACCAAGTGATCTATCCATGGCCAGGATGAAGGTGCGGTAACACGTACTGGAGGTCCGAACCCACAAATGTTGAAAAATTTGGGGATGAGCTGTGGATAGGGGTGAAAGGCTAAACAAACTTGGAGATAGCTGGTTCTCCCCGAAAACTATTTAGGTAGTGCGTCGTACGGACACTTGCGGGGGTAGAGCACTGTAATCGTTGGAGGGGTCATTGCGATCTACTCCGCGATAGCAAACTCCGAATACCGCAAAGTGATATACGGCAGACAGACGGTGGGTGCTAACGTCCATCGTCAAGAGGGAAACAACCCAGACCGCCAGCTAAGGTCCCAAATGCATAGTTAAGTGGAAAACGAGGTGGGAAGGCATAGACAGCTAGGAGGTTGGCTTAGAAGCAGCCACCCTTTAAAGAAAGCGTAATAGCTCACTAGTCGAGTCGTCCTGCGCGGAAGATGTAACGGGGCTCAAACTATGAACCGAAGCTGCGGATGCACGTAAGTGCGTGGTAGGGGAGCGTTCCGTAAGCCTGCGAAGGTGGCTTGAGAAGGCTGCTGGAGGTATCGGAAGTGCGAATGCTGACATGAGTAGCGATAAAGAGCGTGAAAAGCGCTCTCGCCGAAAGCCCAAGGTTTCCTACGCAACGTTCATCGGCGTAGGGTGAGTCGGCCCCTAAGGCGAGGCTGAAAAGCGTAGTCGATGGGAAACAGGTGAATATTCCTGTACCGATTCTTGATGCGATGGGGGGACGGAGAAGGTTAGGCCAGCCGGGTGTTGGATGTCCCGGTTCAAGCGTGTAAACGTGTTTCGTAGGCAAATCCGCGAGACTTAGTTGAGGCGTGATAACGAGCGCACTTGTGCGCGAAGTGGTTGATACCCTGCTTCCAGGAAAAGCCTCTAAGCTTCAGTCAAGAATCGACCGTACCGCAAACCGACACAGGTGGGCAGGTTGAAAATACCAAGGCGCTTGAGAGAACTCAGGAGAAGGAACTCGGCAAATTGATACCGTAACTTCGGGAGAAGGTATGCCCCGGTAGCTTGTAGGAGTACATCCGAAGGGCGATGGGGCCGCAGAGAATCGGTGGCTGCGACTGTTTAATAAAAACACAGCACTCTGCAAACACGAAAGTGGACGTATAGGGTGTGACGCCTGCCCGGTGCTGGAAGGTTAAGTGATGGGGTGCAAGCTCTTGATCGAAGCCCCAGTAAACGGCGGCCGTAACTATAACGGTCCTAAGGTAGCGAAATTCCTTGTCGGGTAAGTTCCGACCTGCACGAATGGCGTAACGATGGCCACACTGTCTCCTCCTGAGACTCAGCGAAGTTGAAATGTTTGTGAAGATGCAATCTCCCCGCGGCTAGACGGAAAGACCCCATGAACCTTTACTGTAGCTTTGCATTGGACTTTGACGGGACTTGTGTAGGATAGGTGGGAGGCTTTGAAGTGGTGACGCTAGTTGCCATGGAGCCATCCTTGAAATACCACCCTGGTGTCGTTGAGGTTCTAACCTTGATCCGTGAATCCGGATCGGGGACCGTGCATGGTGGGCAGTTTGACTGGGGCGGTCTCCTCCCAAAGAGTAACGGAGGAGTACGAAGGTCTTCTAGGTACGGTCGGACATCGTACTGATAGTGCAATGGCAAAAGAAGGCTTGACTGCGAGACCCACAAGTCGAGCAGGTGCGAAAGCAGGTCATAGTGATCCGGTGGTTCTGTATGGAAGGGCCATCGCTCAACGGATAAAAGGTACTCTGGGGATAACAGGCTGATTCCGCCCAAGAGTTCACATCGACGGCGGAGTTTGGCACCTCGATGTCGGCTCATCACATCCTGGGGCTGTAGCCGGTCCCAAGGGTATGGCTGTTCGCCATTTAAAGTGGTACGTGAGCTGGGTTTAAAACGTCGTGAGACAGTTTGGTCCCTATCTGCCGTGGGCGTTGGATATTTGAGGGGGCCTGCTCCTAGTACGAGAGGACCGGAGTGGACGGATCTCTGGTGTACCGGTTGTCACGCCAGTGGCATCGCCGGGTAGCTAAATCCGGAAGAGATAACCGCTGAAAGCATCTAAGCGGGAAACTCGCCTCAAGATGAGATATCCCTCAGGCTTTAAGCCTGCTGAAGGGTCGTTCAAGACCAGGACGTTGATAGGTCAGGTGTGGAAGCGCAGTAATGCGTTAAGCTAACTGATACTAATTGCCCGTGCGGCTTGATCCTATAACATTGAGAATTACAGTGCGATGCGATGAAAATCGCAGCACAACGCAGCAATCACAACACGTGAAGTTTGCCTTCCAGCTTTGGTCTGCTGACACAATCAGCAGATAGACAAGTTACAGTCTGACGACCATAGCGCTTCGGTACCACCCCTTCCCATCCCGAACAGGACCGTGAAACGAAGTCGCGCCGATGATAGTGCGGATTGCCCGCGTGAAAGTAGGTCATCGTCAGACTCCCCACAACACAACGCCCCTCAGCTCAATGCTGCAGGGGCGTTGTTATTTGGAAAAAGATCCATGAGACTCCCGGGCGCCTCTTCGGACTATCTAGCTCAACTGAAGGCGAAAGTGGCGGAATTCCGTGATGCTTTCTCCGACTTCGGAGTGTCAGAGCCCGAAGTGTTCGAGTCAGCACCGGAGCACTATCGCATGCGGGCGGAATTCCGCGTCTGGCACCAAGGCGAACGCCTGGATTTTGCGATGTCAGACCCATCGGATCCGAAGCGCCCCGTTTTGATGGAAAGTTTTCCAGCCGCGTCGCGTCGCATTTGTGACGCTATGCCGGATCTGCGTAGATACCTGCAGGGCAGTGATGTTCTGCGTCAGCGCTTGTTTCAGGTGAACTTCCTCTCCACGCTAAGCGGAGAGTTGATGATCACATTGCTCTACCACCGCAAGCTTGAGGCTGATTGGGAGGCAGAAGCGAAAGTTTTGGGGGTGCGATTCCACGCCCAGATCATCGGGCGCAGTCACAAACAGAAGCTGGTGTTGGAGCGCGACTGGCTACTGGAAGAGTTCGATCTGGGTGAGCGCCATTTACGCTATCAGCAGATTGAGGGGAGTTTCAGTCAGCCTAACGCCGGTACAAATCGCGCAATGCTCGGTTGGGCGGTCACGCAGGCGAGCCGTCTTGAGGGCGATCTCCTGGAGCTCTACTGCGGCAATGGCAATTTCACCGTTGCACTGGCTCCACTCTTTGACAAGGTCCTCGCAACTGAGGTCAGCAAGTCTTCGACTCGCGCAGCACTTTACAATCTTGATGCAAATGGGATTGGTAACGTCGTCATCGCGCGGATGTCCAGCGACGAAATCAGCGACGCACTGGCAGGGGGGCGGGAGTACCGTCGTTTGCGCGACATCGATCTCGATGCCTATCGATTCAGCACGATCTTTGTGGACCCCCCGCGTTGTGGCTTGGACCCTGCTACGGTCGAACTCGCACGTAGCTTTACCAATATTCTTTACATCTCTTGCAATCCCAAGACCTTGCAGGAAAACGTCGCTGCTTTGCATGACACGCATGCGATCACTGCAACTGCGATATTTGACCAGTTCCCATATACCCATCATCTGGAGTGCGGGCTGATGATGTCTCGACGCCAGTAGCGTGCTGGGACAAGCGCCCAACACTCAGAGAGGGAATGACAGGGGACGAGTACGCCTTCGTGTGCACGATCTTGTGAGCGCAGGTCAAGGATGGGTTGATTGATGCCAGAGAGCACCAGCCCCAGATCGTGATTCATCAGGTCATTGTGCGCTCGGGGCGCGACGCGCTGCGCGGATTGCTTTGCGGGCAAGTAAAGACTTGCTGCCCGCGACTAAGCAACTCGTCGATTGGTTTGTTCAGAAACTCAGCCGCCAGGATTTTCAGCACAGCTTTCTTATGCTCGTCCAAGCAGCGGACCTCCGGGGGCTCGATGAGTAGGTTGAGGTAGCCGAAGGCGCTGTCGGCACTTTGACGGGCTCTATCTCGCATTACAATCTGATCACCTGATCATGCATGGTGGATTCATGAACGTGCCCAGTTTTCGTAAGACTTTTCTGAGATTGAGAGTGGCTCGTGTGCTTCGAATGAGCGCAGGGGCTTTTGCACTTGTAGTGAGCGCGGTTGCGTGTTCGCAACCTGCAGCATCCACCAATGCGCCCACTACTTCATCGGACCTACAGGCGCGCATTGCCGCGTTGGTTGAGAAGACCCGCAAAAATCTGGTGTTCGTTGAGGGTGGCAGTTTCGAGATGGGAGACTTTGGCGTGAAGTACGGTGCCGAAAAGCTGCCTTACACCTCAGCGACTGACGATGACTATTTGCATAAGGTGACGCTGGATCGCTTTTCAATTGGCGCGTACAAGGTGACCTACGCGGAATACGACGTGTTCAGCGAAGCGACGGGACGTCCAAAGATCACCACACATTCACGCGAACAGGCGCTTCGATTGCCTGATGTACCAGCGGGCGTGGACTGGCAGCAAGCACGCGATTACTGTCAATGGATTGGCAAGCAAGTCGGGTTGCAGATGGACTTGCCGACTGAGGCTCAGTGGGAGTATGCCGCTCGTAACCGGGGTAAGTTTGTGGTGTATCCGACGGACAACGGACAAATTGATCCTGGTCGGAATGCGCCCACTCACGAGCAAATCCAGGACTATCGCTTTAAGCACCGGATTGAGCGCACCTCTACCCCGATGCAAGTTGGGTTATACCCACCAACGCCTATCGGCCTCTTTGATATGGTTGGGAATGGCGAGGAGTGGGTTTTGGATTGGTATGCGGAGGATTATTCTAGAACTGCACCGATGAAAAACCCGATCGGGCCTGCCAAAGGTACAAAACGTGTGTGGCGAAGTTACGGAAATGTGGGTGCAGACACTCTAATCCATGTCTCTATGACTTTTGCTCGGGGAAGTGGCGAGCCAAAAACGGAAGACTCGAAATCCGGGATTAGTTTCAATCTACACTCCACTGCACGCTGTGTTTCCAAATGAGCATGCTGATCCGGAGACGTTTTATGCATTATGGATGCGTGAGCGTTTTGCAGAGTTTTTCTACGCGAACATAGTGTGACTGTCCGAATCGCGTGTTGGCGCGGGCAGCAAAGGAGCAGGGTCAGACATGGCGAACATCACGTGTTGTTTGCCATTCACTGCACGTAGCATGTCGAAGTCGAATTCAGACATTGCGACTTTGTAGCCTTTAGGGAACGCGTTAACCAGTTCTTTGCGTTTCTTCAAGTAGGCATTGATGTAGTTGTTGCCTGTGTCCGGCTCGTCCTTGCTGGTCATCAGAGCGCCGCTGAGATTCAGATCCGAGAAAATAGACTTCAAGTCCTCAGTAAGCGACTTTCCGTAGTTTAGGAACCGCAGCACGTCTCCTTCTGCTTCGCCATTGGTTCGCGGAGGCTCCTGAGCGCTGCGTGGTTTTGTAGCGTCGCCAAGCACTCTTTCGCCGTTGGTTGTCATGTGCTGCATGACGTTTGCCCATTCCGCGCGCGTTTGAATCGGGGCCAGTATCTTCAGCACAGCCTTCTTGTGAGCATCTAGGTAGTGAACCTCAGGGTTGTACCAATCTTTGCCTGTCTCAACGCTAGGTATGTCTCGCGAATGCGTTGCTGCGTCGTGCCGAGTTATTTGGTAGAGCAGCATGCCGCGCGTTTCGGGGGTGGCATATATGAGCCAATGCGGCGAACGGTTGATTCCGTTAACCATGGCCTCTCTCTCCCGTGCCCGGTCAAGAGATGCAATCAAATCATCGAACGCGGCGTCGATCTGCCTAGTCGCGTTGGTGAGCAGCTTCCCAACATCGCTGTTTGGATCAACGATCAACATAAACAGTAGCTTCGAGAGTGCTTCAAATGCTGCCTTGGTCACAAACACCATCGCCTTGAACCCAAGGTGTAGCAGCTGGTAGTAGAACCACTTGACGAATTCCGCCATCTTCTCGGCATTCACCACAAACTCCAGGGCTCCCTTGGCACCGACCCCCCAGCACAATCGCGCAGCAACCTTGATGCGGAAGCGACCGTTTGCGTAGTAGATGTTCAGACTGAGGTTCGCTCCGGCGCCAGCATTGGCGGCCAGCGTGGCCGAGACTTCCGCGAAACTGACAAACTCTTTCTCTTGTGGTGGCAGCCACTGCATCTTGCCGGCTGGTGTGATGCCGCCTTCAACGCCTGCAAAAGCGCCAATTTCCGCTTTGACTCCCGTGACGTCTTCCGGGGTAGATGAGTTCAGGGCTGCAGGTTCAAATTTTGGTAGCTTGGTTTTGGGGTCGATCAGATCGCGATAGCCCGTGTTGGGGTCGCGTTTGATGCCTTGGACGATGGCTTTGCCATCCTTCAGAGAAACGCCCACAGCGCCGCTGGCAACGACTTTGGCGCCCGCGAATCCATATAGCGTGCATTCGGCCACAAAGCGGATGGCACCCAGATCTTCGTCGCCAATGCTCATCATCCAGCCCTTGAGAGATGGCACGGCATAGCGCATGGTGTATTGACCTTCTGCCAGCACCAGTTTGCCTTGCAGGTTGCCTTGCAACTGTACGCGCTTGTCTTTCCAGCTAGCCTCGGCGCTAGCGCCTGCGCAGCCGACCAGGCGTAGCCACTGTGCTGACTTTTCGACTTCGTATGAATCACTGTGCTTGATGGTCTCCGATAGCTGATTGCCCGCAACGTCAAACAAGTTGAGTACGTGGGGATCTCCCTCCCACTTCTTGCTGGATTTGATCTCGGTCTTGATCTTTTCGAAAGATTTTTTCAGCGCCTCGGTATCAAGCTGTTTTGGAGATACGCTGGATTTGCCGGACGCGCCAGGCGCAACAGGGAAGCGGATCTCGAGTTTGTGCTTGGTAGTGAACTTGCGTGCCTTGAGTTCTTCAAGCTTCTTTTTCGGGATGTAACGTCGGCGCATGCCGAGCTTGTTGCCCTTGTCTTTGCCTTGGTCGTAGCTCTCAAAGACAACCATCTCTTTCAGATCAGCCGATTGTTCGAAGTTCTTGTTCAATTCGCTTTTGACTTTGTCCTCAGCCAGCCCCAAGGCTTTCTCTGCTTTGGCAATTTCTTCTTGCGAGCGTGACTCCAGCGCACGAGCCAGGTCGGCTTTCGCGAGATGCTGGTTGGCCAGGACTTGTTCCAGATGGCCGCTGAACTCTTCGAATTCGTCGAAGTCGTCTTGCGACACCATCAAGAGCTCCTGGTCTTCGAGAGAGACAAGTGCTGGGAGGCTCTTCTTGCCGGCCAATCCAACCTGATGTGTCGGGTTTGGCGTGGTTTGGGCGCGGATTGTCTTGAACGGAAGGAAGTGATGGGTTTCCCTCTGGCCTTTGACAAGTGGCGTCAGCAGCCGGCTGCTGACTGTCACTTTCAGCGCGGGGTGTTCGAAGCGAAACTCGACAGGCCGAGCGCAGTAGATCGTTCCCGTATAGCCACGCTCATCGGTGCTGCCACGAACAGCTTTGCCGTCTACGGTGGTGGCGACAGTTTCACGCGATTGTGAGTCTTTGGTGTAGGCCGCGAAGCGTGCCCCTTTGATGGGGGCGAATCCCGGCGTCGCCGCGAAGTGCAGGCGGTAATAAGGTTTGACGCGGAGCGTTTTGAGGCGGATGCCAGATTCGTTGGGGGCGCCAATGTCAATGACTGCGTCTTCGTTGGTATCAAAGGTCTCTACCTCTGCGTATCCACCTTCCCGCCAGTCGCGTACCTCAAGCTTGATCTTGCCCCCGATGTGTCCATTGCCTACTGGAGGGGTTTCACCATTGGCATCGGTTGATCCTGCGAGCAGCAGGCTCTCACCGGCCATGATGCGATAGAAGACGTTGGCGCAAGGATGCTGCACATCCATGTCGACGTAGTAGAGGCGGAACTTTCCTTTGGCCATTTCTGATTCCTTTATTGTGCGACCGGTATGACGTGGAAACCTTCGCACTCAGCATCGTCGATGTAGATCTGCACTTGCTCGGGTTTTGCTGTTTCGAGCTTCTCGGTGCGGCCCTGTCCGTCTGTCTTGCCCCGCTTCACGCTGCCGTCGGCCATCAGCACGGCATACGCTTTGCCTGCCAGAGGTTTGCCGTCGGGTGCCGTGGCAACGAACTGTAGATAGTTGCGAGAGTCCGGGCGGGAGTAGTTTTCGACGCTCAAATCGCCAGAACCGAACATCGTGCTAGATCCCTGTGCACTCTTCGCACTAGTCAAGTTCCGCTGACTCGCCAGCAGCGAGACCTTCCCCGGCGCCGTGAGTGTGATGTTCCCGCCCGAGATTTGAATCGCTGCGCCACCTGCGGCAAGCTGCAGATCGTTCTTGCCTTGCAGCAGCGCATCGGCGGTGGTGGAGGTGAGGGTGACTTTCTTGTCGGCGTTGAAATCGGCCTTGTCGCTTTGTGCCTGTACCGAGACCTTGCCTTTGGCAGCGTGCAGCTTGAGGCCGGTGTCCTGCACTGCGCGAGTGGTGTCGCTGGCTTTGCCATAGGTGTAGAGGGCGATGCCGTCCTTGACGGCCCAAGCGCTCTTGCCCTGGGCGGCGAGGTGGATGTCTTGCGCGGTGAGCGAGAGCGTGGCGCCGGCGTTGAGGATGGCGTCCTTGGGGGTGAGGGCGCCGATGCCGGCGGGGGACTCGGCGACGATCATGGGGTTGCTCCAGGCGGGCGCAGTACCGGCACCGCCCTGTTCGCCTTGCTGCGTCTCGGTGGCGTCCAGCGTCTTCTGGCTGTCCACAAGGGCTTCGGCGGCGGCGAGTTTCTCGGGCGCGGGCTCGTTGGGCAGGTCGGCTTTCTGTTTCTTTGCAGAATCGGCGAGGGTCTTGATCTGCTCGTGCGCGGCTTCGAGTTGCTGGAGGGCTAATCGCGCATCCATCTGCGTGCCGCTGGCGTTGTTGCGCGCATCGGTGGTGAGCAGCAGGCCGCTGCCGGCACGCAGTGCGCCGGATTGCAGGGTGGCGAGCTCGGCGCCGTGGGCGCGGTAGGTGAGGCGCTGATTGTCGTGCTGGTGGCGCACTGCGCCGAGGTTGAGCGCGCTGGCGTGCTGTGTGGTGGCGAGCTGCGTGCGCGGTTCTTTGGGGCTGAGGTCGAAGACGAGTTGGTTGAAACCGCCGTTGCCGGACTGGCTGGCAGACAGGGCTTGCGTCTTGATGCCAGCCAGCGTCGCGGGGTGGGCGTGACCTTCGCCGCCTGTGGCCGGCTTGGAGTCGGCTTCACCGGCGAACCATGCGGGGGCGTTGCCTGTGGCGATGCCGGCGCCGCTGGCGACCTGGTTGTTCTGTGCCTTGGCGGCACCTTGCCCGTTGTAGAGCGCGCCGACGATGACGGGGCGATCGATGTCGCCTTCGATGAATTCGACCAGTACCTCCTGCCCGACGCGCGGGATGAGGCTGCTGCCCCAGTTGGCGCCGGCCCAGGTCGTCATGACGCGCACCCAGCTCCAGCTGCCGGTGTCGGCGGGGGCGTTGTCGGCGCCGGCGGGGTGCGTGAGACGGTTGTGGCTCTGGTCGCCGCGTTGCCAGTGGAACTGCACGCGGATGCGGCCGTCGCGATCGGTGTGGGTGGGCTGAGCACCGTCACCGACGACGATGGCGCTCTGTGCGCCGTGCACGATGGGGCGCGGACGCAGTGCGACGCCGCTGGCGCTGTGAGCGAGCGGGCGATGCGGCAGGTAGATGGGCAGGACGGTGAAGTGGTTGGTGTAGAGCGGGGCTTCGGCGTTGGGCGGCGTCTTGTTGTCGGCGGCCTTGGCGCTGCCGGTTTTGCCGGTGGCTTTGTCGAGAAGCGTGGCACCCAGAGTAGCGAGACCGGTTGTGAGGTTGGGATTGAGGTTGTTGCGTGCGCTGTGCGCGACGCGCAGCACGGCGTAGCGGTTGCGGTCTTCGATGGCGATGTCGGAGGGCATGTCGGCATCGAAGTGATTGGTCAGCGTGAAGCTGCTGCCTGCTGCAAGCGTGCGCACGGTGCCGCTGCCCTGTGCGGTCTGGCGCGCGGCTTCGAGTGCTTCGATGTGGCGGGTGGCGTAGCGCTCACCGGCTTCGCGCGTGGGCCACACATAAGCACCGGGGGCGTCGAAGTGCGTGAGCGGCATGTCGGCCGCGGCTTCGTCGGGCGTGCCGCTGGCCGAGGCGTTGCGGGTGTCGAGGCTGCGGTAGTCCCAGCTGGCGATCTCGACGCCGTGCGTAGCGAGCGTGCGACGCGGCGAGAGGGTCTGCACCGTGTCGTCAGCCTCGGTGGCGCCTGCGCGGTGGAAGCGCACTTGCGGTTGCGCGTTTTCGCTGAAGGCGTCGTTGTGGTCGGCGACGACCAGGGTGTGTGAGGCTCCGTCGAGCGCGCCGGTGGCGCTGTGCTCGAACCAGTAGTAGAGACCTTCTTCGGCCATCAGGCGCTCAGCGAAAGCGAGATCGGTTTCGTTGTACTGCGTGCAGGTGCTGCGCTTGGGGTAGAGGCTGCTGTCTTTGAGTTCGAGGCGCCACTGCGGCACGAGGGCGCCTTGCCCCTGGTAGCTGCTGAAGAGATCTTCGAGGATCTCGGGCACCGACATGTCATGGAAGACGTAGCTGTCGCGACGGTGCGCGAGAAATGCCAGCCAGGGTTCGACGCGCAGGCGGAAGTGACCGAAGGCGCCGTCGGCGGTGAGGCGCTCGAAGGCGGTGATGTGGCCGTGAAGAGGGCGCAGCGCGAAGCGTGATTGCTGGGTGAGCAGCTCGACGAGGATGGGCTTGCCCAGCCAGTCGAACCGCATCGAGGCTGGCGGTGGCGCACAGCACCTTGAGGTCGAAGGCAAAGCCTGCCGTGCATTCGTGATTGCTTGAAGACGGGCCAATCTCTTCGACGCCCGAGAGCGACTCGGCGAGCAGGCTGTGCACGACGTTGCCGGTGTGCAGCCGGATGAGGCGTGAGCTATCGGTGTGGCCCGGCAGGAGGGCTTTGCGGATTTCTTCGACGATGCTGGTCAGGTCCATGGTCTGGCGTCCGGTGCGAGGTGCAGTGTGAGTCAGGGCAGCTTCCAGAAGCGGATGCTTGATGCGTCGAAATAGCATTGACGGCGGCAGAGCCAGTCGTTGCGATAGTCGGCTACGTCAATGTGTCCGCCCGCGTAGTCAGGGATGCGCATGAAGGAGACGATGCCGGTCTGGCCGAACAGAACCTGGTAATCCGCTTTGCGTGCTTCTGCGTTGTCGAATGTTTCGGGTTCGCCGAAGAGGCGCACAAGCTGGTCGGACAGTCGGTTCTGGACGGGCTCGATGCGCTTGCCTTTCAAGGGGCCGCTATGGATGGCAAAGCGGCCGATGATGGGGACGCCACAGTGCAGCAGAGCCAGACTCATGCGTACCGCGCAGGTGTTGTTCCAGGCGTCTTTGCCGACGACATCGTTCCAGCCGAGTTCTTTGTACAGAGCCGGAGTGTCCATGGCCTGATAGCGGTCGTAGGCGCTTGCCAGCTGCGTGAAGGTGGGCTTCATGGTGCAGATCCCTTGAGTTTTTTGGCTTTGCTGCAGGGGAAATCGGATGACAAGATGGTTGCCAGCGCACGCGCGGCGTTGGGTTGCTGAGAGTTGGGCTTGGCACGCAGACGCTTGATGAGCTCGGCGTCACGCTCATGCGGTGGCAGATTGCGCTGTGCGACGCACCAGCGGCGTGATTCACCTTCGTCGATCACGGCAGCGATATAGAGCCCGGCTTGTTCGCGTGCGAGTCGAGGCGCCACGCTGGCGGGCCAGTCAGGCAGGGGCGGCGAGACTGGCTCGCCGTCGTAGAGCGAGAGCAGGCGCACAACCGTAAGCCGGGCACCGCTTGTGGTTTGTGCTTGGGCCATGACGCTACCGATAGCGAGCCCAATGCATAGCAGTGCGCGCAGATGTCTCATCATTTCACCTTGCATGGCAGTGCGGTGCGCAGCGCCTCGTTGATCAGCAGCGAAGCGCGCAGCTGAAGACGTGTGGCAGGCAGTTTGCGGAAGTACTCGAAAACGACCTCGTGCAGCGACACGGTTTTGGCTACGCGGTAGCTACACCAGCTGCGACCTTCGCCAGCATCCATGACGCCCAGCAGGTAGAGCTGAGCGCGCTCGCGGTAGGTGAACTCGCTATGCGTATAGGCCGCGAGGAACTCTCCGCCACTGAGATCGACGTTATTGGGATCGAGCATGGTCGGCGGCGGAGTGAGCGCGAGCGTGCCTTCGCTGGCTGTCAGCATGCCCAATGCGAGCATGTTAACAGCCAGGCCTTGGCGAATGCTGCGCAGCGCCCCGTCAGCTGATCGCATACTTGAACTCTCCCTTGTCGCTGGCAGTGAGCTTGATCTTCTTGATCTCGCGGCCTTCGGCCATGCGTGACAGCACGCTGCCGGCGATCTCGGGCAGCATGGTGCCGTTGAGGATGTTGTCGACGTTGCGGGCGCCGGAGTCGACTTCGGTGCAGCGTGCGAGCACGGCTTCGACGAGGTCGTCGGTGTAGCTCATGGCGGCGTTGTGGTTGCTCTCGACGCGCGCGGCGATGCGGTCGAGCTTGAGGCGGATGATGAGTTCCAGCACGTCGTCGGAGATCGGGTAGTAGGGCACGACCTTGAGACGACCGAGGAAGGCGGGCTTGAAAGCCTTGTTGAGCTGCGGGCGGATCAGCTGGTCGAGGTCGTCAGGCGAAGGCATCTCTTCTTCTGGCTTGTTGAGGCAGGCCTGCATCAGCGTGCTCGAGGCGACGTTGCTGGTGAGGATGATCAGCGTGTTGCGGAAGTCGATCTCGCGGCCTTCGGCATCGTCCATCACGCCCTTGTCGAAGACCTGGAAGAAGAGTTCGAGTACGTCCGGGTGAGCTTTCTCGACTTCGTCGAGCAGCACGACGGAGTAGGGCTTGCGGCGCACGGCTTCGGTGAGCACACCGCCTTCGCCATAGCCGACGTAGCCGGGGGGCGAGCCCTTGAGGCCGGAAACGGTGTGCGCTTCCTGGTACTCGCTCATGTTGATGGTGATGAGATTGCGCTCGCCACCGTAGAGCGATTCGGCTAGGGCCAGCGCGGTCTCGGTCTTGCCGACGCCGGAGGGGCCGACGAAGAGGAACACGCCCTTGGGCTTGTTGGGGTCTTCGAGGTTGGCGCGCGCGGTGCGCACGCGTTGGCAGACGGCCTCGATAGCATGCGGCTGGCCGATGACGCGCGCTTCGAGCGAGCCCTTGAGCGTCAGCACGGCCTGGATTTCGTCCTTGACCATCTTGCCGAGGGGGATGCCGGTCCAGCTGGAAATGATTTCGGCGACGACGTTGCCGTCGACCTGCAGAGGCACCAGCGGGGTCTCGCCCTGCATGCTGCGCAGTTCGGCAGCGAGGGTGTCGAGTGCGGTGTGTGCGTCGCTCTTCGGCGCGGCCTTCTTGCCCTTGCTCTTCTTGCCGTCTTCTGCGGGCGCGGCTGCGGGTGCTTCACTGGCTTGATTTTCGAGCGCTGCGCGTTGCGTGCCGATCTGCTCGACGAGGGCCTTCTCTTGCTCCCAGCGTGCGCGGTCGGCGATGAGCTGTGCCTGCAGATCACTGCGTTCGGTTTCGAGTTCGGCGATGCGTGCGGAGTGGTCGTGGCCCGTAGCGCGTTCGCGCGACAGCGAGGCAAGTTCGGCTTCGATGCGGTCGAGGCGCTTGCTGGCGTCGTCGATGCGTGCAGGCGTGGCGCTCTGGCCGAGGGCGACGCGCGCGCAAGCGGTGTCGAGCACGCTGATGGCTTTGTCCGGCAACTGGCGGCCGGTGATGTAGCGGGCCGAGAGGCGCACGGCTTCGGTGATCGCTTCGTCGAGGATGCGCACGTTGAAGTGTTTCTCCATCAGCGCGCTCATCGCACGCAGCATGGCACTGGCAAGTTCTTCGGTCGGCTCTTCGACCTTGACGACCTGGAAGCGGCGTGCGAGGGCGGCGTCTTTTTCGAAGTACTTCTTGTACTCGCTCCAGGTGGTGGCGGCGATGGTGCGCAGCTCGCCGCGCGCAAGGGCGGGCTTGAGCAGGTTGGCGGCGTCGTTCTGGCCAGCCTGACCGCCAGCACCGATCATGGTGTGGGCTTCGTCGATGAACAGGATGATGGGCGTGGGGCTCTTCTTCACCTCGTCGATGACGTTCTTGAGGCGGTTCTCGAACTCGCCCTTCACGCTCGCGCCGGCTTGCAGCAGGCCCATGTCCAGCGTGTGCAGGGCTACGCCTTGCAGCGGCGGCGGCACGTCGCCCAGCGCGATGCGCAGCGCGAGACCTTCGACGACCGCCGTCTTGCCGACGCCGGCTTCACCCGTGAGGATGGGGTTGTTCTGGCGGCGGCGCATGAGGATGTCGATGGCTTGACGGATCTCCATGTCGCGACCGATGACGGGGTCGATCTTGCCGTCCTTGGCGCGCTGCGTGAGGTTGGTGGTGAACTGGTCGAGCGCCGGCGTGCGCGGGTTGCCCTGTGCGGCAGCAGCCATGTCGCCGGCATCCGGTTCGTCGCTGTTGCTGGGAGCACTGACGGCCTGCACGGCTTCGTCGGAGCCGACGGTCAGCTCGGTGAGCTTGTGCTTGATCTCGTCGAGCGGGAACTTCACGAACAGCTTGGAGCCGCGGAAGGCGAGCTGCGAGAGGTCGGGCGCGGTGAGCAGGGCCAGCAGCAGGTGGCCGCTGCGGATCTGCGCGTTACCGGATTCGAGCGAGGCAATCAGCCATGCGTGTTCGAACAGGCTGGGCAGGTTCTGCGAGAAGACCGGCGTGCGCGTGTTGCCGTTCTTGAAGCGTTCGATCTCGGCGGTCAGGTCGCGTTCCAGCGCGGTGAGGCTGACGTCGCATTTACGCGCGAGGCGTGCGAAGTCGGAGTTGTCGGTTTCGCACAGCGCGAGGAACAGGTGCTCGATGTCGACCTCGAAATTACCGCGCGACATGCACAGCGAAGCGGCGCGCTCGGCGGCCTTGCGGCAGGTAGTGTTGAGCTTGGCGACGAGAACCTTGAGATTGTTGGACATGGTGCGTGTTGTGCGTAGTGAGTTGTCTGGGGTCAGGCCGCAAGCGGCGCAATGTCTTCGTGCGTGATGTCGTAGGCGACATCACTGCGGTGTTCGTGGGTCATGCGCGTCAGCACCCAGGTGTTGTGACCCAGGCGTGCGGTGCCGGCCTGGGAGTCGAGGCGGATGGGGCGCACGTCTTCCTTGCGCAGGATGGGGCGTACGGTGCATTCCAGCGTGATGCCGGTGAGCATGGCGAGCAGTTGGGTAATCGCTTCGGCAGCTTCGCCGCCGGGCAGGAAGCGTTCGAAGTCTTCGCGCTTGAGTGGGCCAACTTGCAGCTCGAATGCGGTCTGTATGTGCCACATGCGATCACCGCACAGGGTGTTTACGCCCAGCTGCATGCCGCTGCCACCGAGCATGCTCAGTTGTTCGGGAGGCAGGTGATGCCAGCGTCCGTGAAATTGCTTCAGGGTGACGGGCACCTGGAAGTAGTCGGCGATGATGCGTTCGATGAGGTGCGCAGGGCGCGCGCTGTGGCGTAGCGCGCCGGCATAGTAGGCCAGCGTCTCGGCGAGCACGGGGCGCTGCAGGGCGCAGACCTGTTCCTGCGCGGCAGGGTTGCCGACGCCCACCAGGGACAGCACCATGGGCAGGAAACGCTCTTGCCGGTTGCGTTCGTACTGGAAGTAGAGGCGGTACTTTTCCCAGGCTCGGTAGAAGAGGGCGACTGCGCGATTGGTGAAGATGTCGAGGAAGGCCCGCGCGCTGCGGTCGCGATGGCGGATTTCGCGCTCGATGAGCTGTTCCGTGTAGCTGCGCGGCAGCGTGCCCTGGTTGCCGGTGAGGCCGATGAAGGCGGGCGTGAGCCGAGCGCGTGCGATGGCGTCGGCAGGCGGCGTGGGGGCGGTCTCTGGCCATGGGGCAGAGCTCTCGCTGTCTTCGTGGTAGTCGAACTGCAGCGCTTCGATTTCGCTGGGGGCAAAAGCGATGTTGAGCGAGTTGCCGAAGCGGATGTGCTCACCGACCGGGTCTTCGTCCGGCGAGGCCTTGCCGTTGCCCGCGCCCTGCAACCGGAAGTGCGTCACAAGGACCCGCACCGCCTGGAAGAACTCGAAGCGGTGAGGGTCTTCGCGCAGACGCTCGATTACACCAGGGTCTGGTCGCCGCTGCGCGGTGGGCATCGCATGATCTCCTCGTTCGTGTCGTGGCGGACCAGGACGAGTTGCGTGAAGCTGTTGATGTGGACGTACAGTCCGAAGAAGTGGTCGAGCAGGCGGCCGACGTGCTCGGCACCCGTGCCGACGAAATGCTGGGTGTCGACACCGAGCGTGATTTCGATGCCTTTGACGAAACTGGGGAACGGATCGCCGTTGACGCGAGCCGTCACGACGCGATGCCGCACCGAGTGCAGGCCGTCGATGATCTTGCGCGTCACGGCCGAGCGCGTGACGTCGTAGAGCGCCAGCGTTTCCTTCAGCGAGGAGAGCCCGGTTTCGGTGAGCGAAAGATGATTGAGCGAGAGCTGCGAGATGAGTCGCCAGTGCGAGCCGTTGCGGTCGATGCGTGTGGTGGGAGTCGGCTTGCGCAGCAGGCTGATGCTGCGTGCGATGGAGCCGCCTTCGAGGAATAGATCGCCGCCAGCGACACCAACCGGAATCTGCGACGGCAGGTCGCGGTTGGTGCAGGTGAGTTCGATGGACAGTGTTTCGGTTTTCTCGGCACGCGGGTCGAAATCGAGATCGACGACCGACATTTCGTACTCGAAGCCGGGGCTCAGGTCGGCAACCTGCTCATCGCGGCGCATGTGATAGAAGCGCCCAGCCTCGCCGAGCGCTTCGCCGTGCCGCAAGGCGTAGTAAGGACGGTACTCCAGCAGCCTTTCGCCGCGCGCACTCTTCTCGACCTTGGTGACGGCGTTGACCGAGTAGAGCTCGAAGGCATGGGCGCGGCGACTGTCCGGCACGATGGGATAGCTTGATCGCGTGTGCGAAAGCCGCACCGGTTCTGCGCTCTGGCGGAACAGGTTGACGACAGGCGTGCAGTGCGTGAGGAAGTTGGCGGGGCCGATGCGTTCCAGCAGGCGTACGTCGCGATCATCGTCGTGTTGCGAGCCGAGTACGAAATGCAGGGTGATGCTCTTGCAAGCAGCGGGCAACTGCGTGCGCAGCGCCGCGAGGTCGATGTTGACAAAGTTGAATTTTTCGGGGAAGGCGAAAAATTCGGAGAGCAGGCGATAAGCTAGGTGGGAGCGGGCGTCGTAGTCCAGCAGCTCTTCATTCATCTGGAAGCCGACCGCGCGTGTGACGGCTTGAGGCTGAACACGCCAGCGGTGCTCGCCGGGGATTTCCAGTGCGACATCCAGCGCGCGTGACAGCATGGCTTCGCGCAACTGCGCAACGAGTGAGGCTTCGCCATCGATGAACAGACGCAAGTTGTCGAGCGGGAGCGCGTCGAGCGTCAATTGCGTCGAGCTGGATTCGAGCGTGAGGCTAAGCACGGCGCCCGAGCCGGGGGGCGGCAGGTAGCCGCGTGGCGGCGTGAAAGCCTCTTCGAAGCTGGCATGCGTGACGCGCAGCGGGGCGAGCTGTACCGGATAGGCCGTGCGGAACTTGCAGGGGATTCCCTTGACCGGTCGTGTGGTGAGCTGCGTGCCGCGCTCGATGGTCGTGACGTCAGACAGTTGTGCGTCAGCGCCACCGAGATCGAAACGAGCTATCGAACACGCCGGCAATGGGCGCAGGTAATGGGGATAGAGAACGTCGAGAAAGGACGTCGTCAGTTCCGGCATGTCGTCTTCGAGCTTCTTCTGCACACGTGCAGAGAGCAGTGCGAAGGACTCGATCATGCGTTCGACGTGGGGGTCTTCGCAGGTGTCGCCGGAGATCAGCAGGCGAGAGGCGATCTTCGGGTAGCGCGTCGCGAATTCGCGGGCATGACGTCGCAGGAAGGTCAGTTCGCGTTCGTAGTAGGGGAGCAGGTCACGCATGATTCAGCCGGTTCAGCGAGCAGCGTGCGGGCGTGAGCGCGCGATCGAATACTGCTGGGTATTGGGTTGCAGCAAGGCGTCGAAGCTGACGGGCTCGTTGGCGGGCGCTACGTAGAGGACAGCACTGATGCTGAATTGCAGGCAGCCAATCGTCGAACGGTCGGCTTCGAGGTGCACGACAACGTCGCGCAGGCGGGGCTCGTGGTGAGCAATGGTGTCTTGCAAGGTGCGGCAGATCAGTTCGCGATCACCGGGGTTGGCAAGGCTCAGACCAACGAAGTCTTCCATTCCGTAGCTGATGACGGAACGTTGCGATTCGGGGAAATGCGAGAAGGCTTTGCGGCCAAGGGCAGCGCGGTTGTTGAGCAGGGACTCCAAGTCGCGGATGACTGAGTCCTTGAGCTCCTCGACCGACCAACGGCGCAGGGGGTCGGCTTCGGCCTCGCGGTGCGGCGCGTCGTCGAACAATCTCTCGAAGAGCGTCGGCAGAAATCCCGCCATGGCCAGAAAGTCCTGTTGTTGTGATGCGAGGCATCCCGCAATGCAGGACCCGGAACACGCTGGAGAGGGAGGCTCCCGCTTGAACCGGGTCCTGCATGCAGGACCCCGTCAGACTTACACCGCGTAGCTCGCCGTGTTCTTCGCCAGGCTCCAGGCTTGCACCTTGTTGCCCTTGGAGGCGCCGGTGATGTCCTGTTGCGTGTAAGTCCATTGCACGGCTGCGTAGGTCAGCGCGAAGGTTTCGGTAGGAATGCCTTCACCCATGACCGACGGTGTCACCGACGAGATGAGCACGTTCTTGAGCTTGAGCTCGAGGTACTTGATGCGCTTCGCACCGTCCGAACGCATGAAGTCGATGACCACTTCGTTGAAGGTCTGGCCGGCCGAACAGGCTGCCCAGAGCACCGGCGAGGTCATGTCGAGATCCTTCGTGAAAAGCATCGCGCCATGTTCGCAGCGTTCAGCCGTGTGACCGCCGGCCGTGGAGGCAGTAGCGGACTTCGGCTGAATGATCTGGTGTTGCCAGGAGGAGACTTCGAACCAGTCCTTGTGCGCGTCGTCACGCGACTCGCCCTTGAGATCGAACGAACCACCTTTTTCGAACTTGACGTAAATGTCTTTCACTTAGTGCTCCTTTACGGGGAAAAAACAGGGGATGACGACTTAGCCCCCCTTCGCCGATTGCGGAAGCTCCGCAACCAGACGCAGGGAAACGGAAAGTTCATCGAGCTGGAAATGCGGTCGCAGGAACGACACGGCGCGGTAGACGCCGGGACGGCCCGGGACTTCGGACACCTGGATCGAGGCCTCGCGCAGCGGGAACTGCGCCTTGGTCTCTTGCGTCGCGCCGTCGTCGAGCAGGACGTACTGGGTGATCCAGTTGTTCAGATAGGTCTCGACGTTGCCAGCCGATGCAAAGCTGCCGATCTTGTCGCGCATCATGGCCTTGAGGTAATGCGCGATACGCGAAACGGCGAAGATGTACTGCAGTTGCGACGACAGCGAGGCATTCGCGTTGGCGGCGTCGGTGTTGTACTTCTTGGCCTTCTGTGCCGACTGGGCGCCGAAGAAGGCGGCGTAGTCCGTGCCCTTGCAATGCACCAGCGGAATGAAGCCGAGGTCGGACAGCTCCTTTTCGCGACGATCGGTGATGGCAATCTCCGTCGGGCACTTGAGCGCGACTTCGCCGTCGTCGGTCTTGAAGGTATGCGTGGGCAGATCTTCCACCAGGCCACCGCCTTCGACGCCGCGGATAGCAGCACACCAGCCGTGCAGATCAAAGGCATCCGTCAGACGGGCTGCGAAGGCGTAAGCGGCATTCACCCACAGGTACTTGCTGTGGGTGCTGCCGTCAACTTCTTCAACATAGTTGAAGCCTTCGACAGGCGTGCCATCCTTGGGGTGGTAGGGCAGGCGGCCGAGGAAGTGCGGCAGCGTGAGACCGACATAGCGCGAATCTTCGCTTTCGCGGAAAGACTTCCACTTGGCGTACTCGACGGTGTCGAACACCTTGGCGAGATCGCGCGGCTTGCCGAGATCGGTGAAGGCTTCCAGGCCGAAGAGCTCGGGCGACGCGGCCGAGATGAACGGCGCGTGCGCAGCAGCGGCAACGTGCGACATCTGGTCGATGAAGTACATGTCTTCAGCCTGACGACCGATTTCGAAGTCGCCAATCATGGCGCCGAAGGGTGCGCCGCCGAAGGTGCCGAACTCTTCTTCGTAGACTTTCTTGAACAGGGCGCTCTGATCGAAGTCGATCGCCGACTTGAAATCGCGGATCAGGTCCTTCTTGTTCGAGTTGAACACCTTGACCTTGAGCGTGGTGCTGGTCTGACTTTGCTTGACCAGGTACTCCAGGCCGCGCCAGGTGCTTTCCAGTTTCTGGAATTCCGGTGCGTGCATCACTTCGGACAGCTGCGCCGAAATCAGCTCGTCGAGTTCTGCGATGCGGGCATCAAGCGTGGCAGACAGGTTGTCGGAGACGACCACTGCGCCTTCCATCACCTGCGAGACGAGCTCGCCGATCAGGTCGCGCGTACGGGAGTGTTCGGCTGCAGACTTGGCAACCTTGCTGTCGGCAACGATGCGGTCGAGCAGGCTGCTTTCAGTCGTGGCGGCTGCGGCGCTCTGGAGAGCTGCGGATTCTGCGTTCATGGCTTACTCCTTCTTGCCGGCTTCTTGCTGCAGGGCCGCCAGTTGTTCCGTGCTGGTCAGCACCTGTTGCAGGATGTCTTCGAGCTTTTCGCTACCGGCAAGCTTGCCGCGCAGGTCGGCGAGCTTGCTGCGCGCTTCGAGCAGCTTCTTCAGCGGCTCGACTTGCTGCACGACAGACTCGGGGCGGAAGTCCTCCATGCTGTTGAACTTCAGGTCCAGACCCAGCTCGCCACCCTTGTCGGTGAGGCGGTTCTTGACGCGGAAGGTCGTGCGCGGCGCCATGCCTTGCAGTACGTCATCGAAGTTGTCGCCGTCGATGTTCACGAACTTGCGGTCGCGCAGCTTGGGCAGCGGCTCTTCCGGGTTGCCCGAGAAATCACCGAGCACGCCAACGACGAAGGGCAGTTCCTTCTGTTCGATGGCATCACCGATTTCTACGTCATACGACAGCTGCACACGCGGCGGTCGCACGCGGTTGAGCTTCTTCTGGGTGCTTTCAGACTTGGCCACGACACTTCTCCCTTGCAAATGACCGATTGGTTGACGATGCGGCGAGCGCGCAGTGACTGCGCGTTCGTCGCCTTACTTCAAGACGTTGAATGGATTGCTGCCGCCAGAGGCCGCCGGTTCGGGCGTCTTGCGAGTGGCGGCGGGGGCCGGCGCAGGCGTCGGCCGTGCAGCCGCTGGTCTGGCGGGGGCGGCGGCAGGTGTGGCTGCAGCCGGCGCTGCTGCTGCGGGGGCGGGCGTCGGCGCCGGTGCGACGACGGCAGGGGCCTTGTGCGCAGCGTTGTTGGTGTTGGCGCTGGGGGTGCCGGCGGACACGGGACCGGGCACGAGCACTTCGACGCTGAGTGTTTCGCGCAGCGTACGTGCGAGTTGTTCTGCTTCGAGGCGCGTATTGCCACGCAGGCTCGCGTCCTCGCGCATCTCACCCAGCGCATGCATGGCAACGCGCAGGCTGGCGACAACGGCGATGGCTTTCGTTTCGCGACGCGAGGGGTCGCGCTTCATGGCTTCGTCGGCGGACTTGATTGCCATCGGATAGTTGCCGGCTTCGAAATGGATCTGGGCAGCCTTCACCCAGGGTTCGGAGTAAGCCGGGTTGGCGCGCGCAGAAGCGTCGAGCAGTTGCAGGGCCTTGTCTTTCTGCCCGTCATTGAGTGCCTGCACGCCATCGCGATAAAGCTGTTCGTGCGCGCCTTTCGACGCATCAGACGTGGTGGCGCAACCCGTGCCGAGCGCCAGCAGGGAGAGGCAAAGGCATGCGTAGAGACGGCGCAGCGAGCCGGAAGATGCAGTAAACATGGAGTGCTACGAATTTATTGATTTGAATAATTATGCATTTATGCATTAGTAATTACGCGTGGTGAAACCGGTGATCCCATTGCGTAATCGGGCATGATCATAGCATCGTCATTTCGCGATCCCGGCATGCTCGGAAGGGCACACAGGTGCGCAAGTGACGACGTTGTTGGATACTAGTGGCCTGCTGGAGAGGCTGCGTCGATGCGTTGTGGGCTGTGCCGAGAAAACCTTTTACGTCGTTGATGTAAAAGAGAAAAAATTTCCATTCGGCGTGGCATGGCGTGACGTGTGCGGGCAAAAAATTCCAGCGAATGACATGTGGGAGTCTTCTGTCGGCAGGTGCCGATCAGACGAGTGGTCGATTGCAAGCCGCCAGTGGCGACCGTTCAATTTGGCGCGCAAAACAGAAAAACCATTTTTACTTACGTTTATGCGTAATTATTCATTAATTGTTGTTTTTGGCGTTTTCATGCTGCTGTCGGGATGCACTTTGAGTGCGGCCGGTCAGTTGGTGACGGGGGCCTTGCAGGTGGCTGGCCTGGTCAAGCCGGACCCGAAGCCGGAGGCTGCCAAAGAAGTGCCGCTGAAGATTTTTGCTGGCGGCAATCTGAACGCGGATGCGAAGGGGCGGCCGCTGGCCGTGGTGGTCAAGCTCTACAAGTTGCGCAACAACACCACCTTCATGTCGGCGCCCTACGAGGCGCTGAATGACCCGGCGCGCGAGCGTCAGCTCATCGGCCAGGATCTGCTCGAAGTGCGCGAGATCGTGCTGACGCCCGGGCAGCAGCTGGAGTTCAAGGAGAAGCTGGCGCCCGAGACCGGTTTTCTGGCTGTTGCGGTGTTGTTCCGCTCGCCAGCGCCGGAGCGTTGGCGCTTCTCGTTTGCGGTGGATGACAAGAACACCAAGGGCGTCAATATAGGTGTACATGCCTGCGCCATGACGGTGTCGCAAGGCGTGACAAGCGGTGTGGCAGGTGATGTGCAGTCCCTTAACGGGGTGCGTTGTACGGCAGGCGCCTGAGAGCGCTGCGTGGAGAGCGGGATCGTTCAGTGAAAACAGTACAGAAGTTGTTGTGGGGCGAGGGGCTGTTCATCAAGCCCCAGCATTTCCAGGCGCAGGATCTCTATCACGAGCAGCGTCTGGCGAATGCCATGCGGCTGGCGCATCCCTTCCTGTGGGGCGTCGGCGCATCAGCGCTGGATCGTGATGCGCTGGAAAGTGGATTGCTGCGTTTCACCGAGGTACGCCTGGTGTGGCCTGACGGCGAGACTTTTGATGCACCGTATGCGGATGCCTTGCCCGAGGCGCGCAATCTGGGCGACATCGAAGTGCCCGCGGAGGGTTTGGTATTCCATCTGGCCTTGCCGCTGTTGCGGGAAGATGGCGGGAACTACGCCGTGCGCGGCGGCGCGGGTGCCGTGGCGACGCGCTATGCCCAGGCCGGCGAGATGGCGCAGGACCTCTACACGCGTGCCGTGGCAAGCGAACTGACGGTGTTGCGCAAGACGCCGCGCCTGCTCGCCGATCACGAGCCCCGCGAGCAGTTCGTGTCGGTGCCCGTGGCGCGTATCCGCCGCACGGCAACCGGTGGCTACGAGGCAGACCCGGCGTTCATGCCGCCAGCCATCAGCATAGATTCTGTGCCCGTGTTGGGCGTGATGCTGCGGCGCCTGCTCGACATGCTGCAGGCCAAGGTGGCTGCGCTGTACGGTCATCACCGTGAGCCCTCGCGCAACATCATCGAGTTCCGCTCAGGCGACGTCGCTTCCTTCTGGTTGCTGCACACGGCCAGCGCGGCATTCGCCAGCCTGTCGCATTACTTCCATCATCCGCGCCTGCATCCCGAGCGCCTCTACCAAGGCATGCTGGAACTCGCCGGCCAGTTGCTGACCTTCTCGAAGAGCTACACGCTGACCGATCTGCCGCCGTACAACCATGCAGATCCCGGCCCGTCGTTCCATGCGCTTGATCGCATCATCCGCGAGCTCGTCAACACGGTGATCTCTGCGCGCTACGTGGCGATCAACCTCGCCGAGGTGAAGCCCGGCTTCCACCACGCACGCCTCGACTCCGACAAGCTCACCGAAGGCGCTTCGTTCTACCTCGCCATCGGTTCCGACATGCCGCCCGCCGAACTGGTGGATGTCGTGCCGCTGCGTCTCAAGATCGGCGCGCCGGATGATGTCGAGAAGCTGGTGTTGTCTTCCATGCCCGGCGTCAAGTTGATGGCCGCCCCGCAAGTGCCAGCCGCAATTCCTGTACGGCCCGGCAGTTACTACTTTTCCATTGAACCGCACGGGCAGATCTTCGATCGCATGATGCAGGCCAAGAGCCTCGCCATCTATGTGCCTGCCGGTTTCAAGGACCTCAAACTCGAACTCGTAGCGGTGATTGAATGAGCTCTGCACCTACCCTCTTCGGCCAGACCCCTCCGGCACAACCCAAGCCTGAATCTGCGGCGGCTGGCCGCGTGCCGCGTGGCCTTGTCAACATCATGCACGACGGTTTCTACCTGCTGCATCTGTTGCGCAACCGTGCCGCGCCGATGGACGCAGGTGTCTTCCGTGATCGCATCCGGCGCTTCCTCGACGAGTTCGAGAAGAGCGCACGTCGCTTCAATGCCGACCCCGAAGATGTGTTCGCAGCCAAGTACGCGTTCTGCGCCGCTGTCGACGAAGCCGTGCTCGGCTCCAGCTTCAGCGTGCGTGACGCCTGGGAGCTGCAGCCTTTGCAGCTGGTCCTGTTCGGTGAGCAACTCGCCGGCGAGCAGTTCTTCGTCAAGCTCGAAGAGCTGCGCTCGCAAGGCGCGCGTCGCGTGCAGGCGCTGGAAGTCTTCTATCACTGCCTGCTGCACGGTTTCAAAGGCAAGTACCTGCTGGAAGGCTCCGAAAAACTCAACTACCTCATCGCACGTGTTGGCGATGAAGTGGCACACCACAAGGGCAAGCGTGCGCAGTTCGCACCGCACTGGGCGATTCCGGATCGCATCCGGCATGCCCTGCGTAGCGAAGTGCCGATCTGGGTCATTGCGAGTGTCATGGCGCTCATGGGCGTGCTGGGGTTTGTCGGGCTGCGCGCTTGGCTGGATCACCAGACCGACCGCACGCTGTCGAGCTATCAAGGCATCGTCAAGCTCGCGCCGCGTGCAGCCAACGTGCACATCACCTTGCCCTGATCCGATTTTCCTGCGTCGCAGTTGCAGCGCTTCACGTCCAGCCGAGAACGTTCATGTCCGACCTGTCCGCGTCCCTCTCAAGCGCCATTGCCGACGCAGCCCTCGCGGCACTGCCCAGCCGTGATGCCTTCCTCAAGGCGCTGTCGCAGACTGCCCGCCTGCTCAGCATCGTCACGCCCTTGCCGGATGCCGCGCTTGTTGTCGAGCGCATGACAGGGCGTGAAGCCTTGTTGAACACCTTACCGCTTCGATATCGACTGCCTCTCCAGCAACGCGCACTTCTCGCTTGCGCGCTTCATCGGCGAAGAAGTCACGCTACGCATGCTGCTCGCCGATGGGCGGACACGCAGCTGGCACGGCCTCATCACGGGCGCCGCCCAGCTTGGCGCCGACGGTGGCCTGGCGCGCTATCGCCTCACCATCGAGCCCTGGCTGGCTTACCTGGCCCAGCGACGCAACAGCCGCATCTTCCAGGACAAGAATGCGCAAGACGTCCTTACCGAACTCTTCGCCGATTACCCCAATGTCAGCTACGAGTTTGCGCAGACCCGTGAGCTGAAGCCCCGCAGCCTCATCACCCAGTACCGCGAAACCGATCTGGCCTTCATCACGCGCCTGCTCGCTGAAGAAGGGCTCAGCTATCGCTTCGTACACCAGCAGGATGCAGCCTCTGCGCCGGCAACGCAGGGCACCTCATCGGCTGATAGTGACGGGCTCGCTCACACGCGCCACACCCTCGTCATTTTCGACGCCGACACCGACGCGATCGTCTCGCCGCAAGCCCTGATCCGCTATCACCGTGGCAGCGCGACCGAGGCCACCGACACGCTGCAGCAATGGCACACGCGGCAAGAGATTCTCAGCAACACCGTCACCCGCAGCAGCTGGGACTACAAGCAACTGCTCGCGGCCTCCGGCAATGCCAGTCTGGATGCGGCAGCCTTGCCACTCGGTGAAGTACCGGAGCTCGAAGACTACGACGGCGCAGGCATCTATCGCTACGCCGATGCAGACAGCGCCCAGCGCGCAGCGACGCTGCGTGCCCAGTACCTCACGCTTGCCACCCAGACGCATCGCATTGGCGGCAGCGTCCGCCAGCTCGACGCCGGTCACCAGTTCAGCGTGTTGCAGCACCCGAACTACCTGGGCGACGCCGCGCGCTTCACTGTGCTCGCCGTCGAGCACGAGGCGGCCAACAACCTCGACAGCAATGCCAAGGCCGCCGACGGCCTGCAAAGCAGCAGCACACTCGAGCGCGGCACCTATCGCAACCAGGCCATCTGTGTTGCCGCTGCGCATCCCATCGTTCCCAAACCACAAGCCAGGCCCGTCGCGGCAGGCCTGCAGAGTGCCGTTGTTGTCGGCGCAGTCAAGGCGCAGGCGGGTACTGCCACCCACAGCGAACGCGATCACCGCATCAAGATCCAGTTTCCCTGGCAGCGTGGCGCAGCGCCACTCGCAGGCGGGCTCAGCAGCGATACAGAACGGGCCACTGGCGACGACGGCAATGGCACCTGGGTACGCGTCGCCGAAAGCCTCGCCGGCCCCAACTGGGGCAGCGTTTTCACGCCGCGCCTCGGCAGCGAAGTTCTCGTCGATTTCGTCGATGGCGACGTGGATCGTCCCCTTGTCGTCGCCCAGCTCTACAACGGCCAGGACGCACCGCCCTGGCCGGCGGGAGAAGGCAGCAGTGCCAACCACCCCGGCGTACTCGCCGGCATCCACGCCCCCACGTTGGACGGTGCCGGCTGGAGCCAATGGCAGCTCGACGACGCGGCAGGCCAGCTGCGCACGCGTCTCTCCACCAGCTTCGCGCGCAGCGAACTCAACCTTGGCTACCTCATCCACCAGACGCCTACCAGCAGCCAGCGTGGCAACTGGCGCGGCCAGGGCTTCGAACTGCGCACCGACGGCTGGAGCGTGACGCGCGCTGCGCAGGGCATGCTCATCTCCACCACGGCGCGCCAGAACGCCGTCAGCACACAGCTCGACACCACCGAAGTGGCTGGCCAGCTCAAGGCTGCCAGCGACACCGCTCAGCGCCTGTCTGATGCAGCCAGCCAGTCAGAGGCTGACGCCCTCGCGCAAGTCGCGAAGATCGACGCCTTCCAGCAAGTCATCCACCCCGAGGATGCAAAGAAGGACGGCACCGATCAGCCCGACCGCGACATCAAGGGCTTCACCGCGCCCGCCATCCTCATCGAAGCCCCCGCCAGCATCGCGCTCGCCACACCGCAAAGCGTCACACTCTTCGCAGGCGAACAACTCAGCGCCACCGTGCAGGCAGATACGCAAATCACCGCACAACACACCGTCAGCCTCGTCGCCGGCGCCGCCGCCAGCCTCTACACCCACGCCGGCGGCATCAAGGCCATTGCGGCCAACGCCCCACTCAGCATCCAGTCCCACGACGGTTCGCTCGAAGTGCTCGCCGACCAGAACGTCACCGTGACTTCATCCAACGACGAAATCCACGTGCTCGCCAACAGCAAGATCGTGCTGCAGGCAGGGCAGTCGTCCATCACGCTGGAAGGCGCCAACATCACCTTTGCGTGCCCTGGCAACTTCACGGTGAAGGGAGCGAACAACGTGATGGCGAGCGGGGGGAGTGCGGCAGCGAGCTTGGGGAGTCTGCCGAGCGGGACAATAGGGACGGTAGCGTCTTCACTCTTGGCTGCTGGAAGTGAACTGCCGAAGAAGGGAGCCTCCCATGATCGATATTTTGTTATTGAGAACAGCGCATCGGGCAAGCCTTTGGAATTTGTTAAGTATGTCCTTACGTTGGCAGACGGAAGCATCTTGAAGGGCACGACTAATGAAGCAGGAGAGACCGGACTCATGCGAGGCGCGGGGCCGCTCGCTGTAACAATTGAGGTTTTCGTATGACGGCGAAAGAATTGAGCCCGGCTTCTGACAAGGCCAGCCAACCAGAGCAGAAGGGGGGAGGCGCAGCGACTGCGCCAAATGCTACGCAGAAGGCTGTGTTGACGCCTGCTGCAGATAAAGCACCGGCAAAAGTACAAGCTGTTTGTCCTACAGCCGCTGAGGTGGTTATCACTTATGGAGCAAATGCTAGCGAAGCGGCAATGACGGCAACCGCACTGAGTTGCCTTCGTGAAATCTGCTCCAGTGCATGCATAAAATCAGTAATCATTACCAGCACAGCACGAACGGCGACGGATCAGGCCCGAATCATGTATGACATGATCAAATCAAAAGGCGCTGCTTACGTAAAAGGTCTTTACTCAAAGAATGGCGATGAAGTTGTTGATGTTTATGAATCGTCTGTGAAAGCCAAAAAAACAGAAGCAGAGATCAAGCAAGCGATGCTGGACAAGATCAACGAAGTTGGTCCCAGCAATGTTTCGCACCATGTCGTCGCCGAAGACGGAAAGCTGTGTGTATTTGATGTGGCCCCATCATCCATTCCTGATGCGGAGGCCAAGAAAAGGTTTGTCAAAGAAGTAAAGGCTCATGCCAAGGTGGCGACTTTCTATGAGCCACCGGCAGATCCGGCCTATCACCTAGAGGTCACCAATGACTAAGTGGATGATTTGGGCCGTAATGGCGGCAAGTGCAGTATGCAATTCGGCAGACGCCTCCGCTGCATGCACGATGAATCCGCCGCCGCTCTCCTCGGCCGAAATCGCAAAGCGTCCAACTGTACGAGCAGTCGTTTTTGACCGACAAAGCAATCGTTCAGACGGTTTGCTGAAAGATGGTCGAACTTTCCGCGTGCAGCTAAGTGGTTGCGACCGGTCGGGAGTAACGGCTGCTTTGTGGATGCGTCAATCCAGTGTGTCCGAGATGACGCACGCGCAGTGGGTGGCCGAAGCGGTGCGTTTCGGAAGAAATGTACTGTCGAAAGAGATTGCCAACGACATTGCTATGTCGGCTACAAAGGAGTGGCGATCTGGCGTGGGTTCGCATGAGGGACGTTTGGTGTTTGACCTAACGACTCCGGAAGGAATTTCTATCCAGATCGTCGTGGTTTCATCAGAAGTAGGCGTGCAACTCGTCATCTACTATGCAGCCGGCTAGAGGCGAGGAGGCCTTGGCCACACCAACCCTGCAGCTATACTGACAAGCCCACCTCCCCAAGGCCTCGGGCCTTCCTCATCGTGTCTGCATCCCCCGCATCACAACGCGCCTCCGGCTTGCTGTTTGCCACGCTGGGGGCGCTCGGGTTTTCGTTCAAGGCGATTTTCATCAAGGCAGCTTACGCGTATGGGCCGGATGCGGAGACCTTGCTGGCTTTGCGCATGGGGTATGCGCTGCCTTTTTTCATCGTGATGGGCGTTGTGGTGGGGCGTCGTGAGCCCATCCAGTTTTCCGCGCGTGATCGATTGATGTTGCTGGTGCTGGGGCTCACCGGTTACTACGCGGCGAGTTATCTCGACTTCCTGGGGCTGCAGCACATCTCGGCAGCGCTGGAGCGCTTGATCCTGTTTCTCTACCCGACGATGGTGTTGCTGTTGTCGGCAGTGTTCCTCAAGAAGCCGATCACGCGTCGCATGTTGTTGCCGCTGGCGCTGTGCTACGTGGGTATTGCGGTGGCGGTGGGGCATGACTTGCACATGGGTGGGCGCAACGTGGCGCTGGGGGGCTTCCTCGTCTTTGCCAGCGCCTTGTCCTACGCTATCTATCTCATGCTCAGTGGCGAAGTGGTCAAGCGACTGGGCGCCACGCGCGTGACGGCCTGGGCGACGGGGGCGGCGTGTGTGTTGAGTCTGGCGCAGTTCTTCGTTCTGCGGCCGGTCAGCAGCCTCATTCAGCCTTGGCCCGTGCATGCGCTCAGCTTTGCCATGGCGATCTTCTCCACTGTGTTGCCGATCTGGTTCGTGGCGGAAGCGATGCGGCGCATTGGCGCGGGTTCGACCTCCATGGTCGGCACCTTGGGCCCCGTACTGACCATCCTGCTCGCCGCCCTGTTTCTTGGCGAACCGCTCACCGTGTTCCAGGTGATCGGGGCGGCGCTGGTGATCTTCGGCGTGTCGCGCATCAAGTGAGGAGCGCGCGATGAACCTGCCTGTGCACCTTATCGACAGCCTGCGCGCCCGTTACGCCGAGCCGCATCGTCACTACCACACGCAGCAGCACATCGACGCGCTGCTGGCCGAACTGCGCATTACGCCGGTGCCGGTGCATGACCGAACCGTGGTCGAAGCCGCCATCTGGTTCCACGACGCCATCTACGACACGCGCCAGCAAAACAACGAAGCCCTCTCCGCCGAACTCGCAGCCAGCGCCTTGCGTGATGCCGGTTGGCAGCCCGAGCCGATTGCGCGCGTTGTTACGCTGATCCGCGCCACGGCCGACCACACGGTCGCTGCGCAGGAGGCCGACGCCGATCTGTTCCTCGATCTCGACCTGTCGATTCTCGGGGCCGATGTGCCGACCTACGACGCCTATGCGAATGGCGTGCGCGGGGAATTCGCCTGGGTCAGCGATGCGGATTACAGGGCAGGGCGGTCACGTGTGCTGACGCGCTTCCTCAAGCAGCCGCGGCTCTATCGCACCGCGTACTACGCAGGCCAGCTCGACATCCTCGCTTGCGACAACCTGCAGCGGGAACTTGCCCGCCTGCGCGACGCTCCGATCTGAAGCCCTGACCACCCGCCCGCACCCCATGTCCCGCCGCAACGCTCTCCAGCTCCTCCTGCTTGCCGCCATCTGGGGCGCGTCTTTCCTCTTCCTGCGCATCGGCGTGCCGGTGTTCGGGCCGGCCAAGCTCATCTTCCTGCGTGTCGCACTGGTGGCCGTCTTCCTGACTGGCGTAGCGCTCTGGTTCAAGCAGGCGCTCGCCCTGCGCGGCAATGCCCGCCACTACCTCGTCATCGGCGTGCTCAGCGCGGGCTTGCCCTTCCTGCTCTACGGTTACGCAGCGCAGGCGCTCAATGCTTCGATGCTGGCCATCGTGAATGCCATGACACCCATCTTCGGCGCACTGGTTGCTGCCGTGTGGTTGCGCGTCCCGCTGCGGCCGTTGGCCATGCTGGGGCTTGCGCTGGGCTTCGGTGGTGTGCTGCTCATCGTCGGCGCCGACCTCGGCACGCGCGGCGCGCAAGACTGGCTCTCCTACCTCGCCGCGCTCGGTGCGCCGTTCTGCTACGCCATCGCCACCAGCTACACCCGCAAGTACGCCGCTGCGATTCCGCCCTTTGCGCAGGCCCATGGCAGCTGCTGGTCTGCCGCGCTGACAACCCTGCCGCTGGCCCTGTGGCTGCCCGCACGTGCCGAGCCCGCAGCTGGTGACTGGCTCGCCGTGCTCGCGCTGGCGGTGCTCTGCACCGGCTGGGCCTACCTCATCTTCTTCCACCTGCTCGCCAGCATCGGCCCCGCGCGCACCATGACGGTCACCTTCCTCATCCCCGTGTTCGGCGTGCTGTGGGGGCATCTCTTCCTCGGTGAAGCGGTCACGCTGACGATGCTGATCGGTGGCGTCATCGTGCTGTTCGGCACCGCGCTGGCAAATGGGCTGATCGGTCGTCGAGGCGAATGAGGGAGACATTCGAACGCAGGATGCTCCTGCGTTCCCGGATTACGCTGCGCTCATCCAGGCTACAAATGCGCGAGGCTCAGAAGCCGGGCACCGGATTCTTGCCACGCACCAGGCTGTAGGCCCCATTCGCGAATCGATACACCGCTGTCTCCTTGACGGGGCGTGCGCGCACCAGCAGCCACTCCTCGGCTTCTGCGCCGGGCGTGCTGGCGTCGGCGGCCGGGGCACTCGCCTGTGGTGGAAGCGTCGGCGTTGTCGTGGTGTCATCCACGATTGCGCCAGAAAACTCCAGCACCAGGTCGGCGACGCCCTTGCGTGGCTTCAACGACCAGCGGCCCGTCACTTCGAAGCACTGCCCCACGCTGGTGGCCGAAGCCGGCACCGCGACAGTCAGGCCTTTCTCCACCACGTCGCTGCAATGCTCCTGCACGCCGGTCGAGCTTGCCCACAGTGCGATGGTCGCGTCATCGCGCAGCAGGCGCTTCATGTTGTCCGCACCCACGCCGAAAATGTCGAGCCAGCTACCGCAGAAGCCCTGCCAGCAACTGCCGTTCTCGACAATCAACGCTTGCGTGCTGGCATCGAGCCGCGCGACGCTCAGCTTCCCTGCATCGCCCGTGAAGCCGGTCTGCGCAAACGATGGCCTGGCCTGCGTCAGATACCAGCGCCCCTCACGCTGTTGGAACCAGTATGCCCCCAGGTTGCCCGGCGTTGCATGACCCGCGGTCTGGTCACCGTTCTCGTTCGCTGGAGAACCACTCGCCACCAGCACGACTGCTTGCGGCGAGAGTTGCACGACGGCTTCGGGACGCACCAGCATCCACTGCTGCACCACCTCGTTGTCCTCCTCCAGCTCGATTTCCACCGGCTGCTTCTCGCTCCAGTTCGCAAACACCACGCGCATCAGCGCAGCCGGTTGGGTGGAGTCCGCCGAAGCTTCGGGCTCGGACTTTTCGCAGCCCACCAGCGACAGGGCGAGCAGGGCGGCCAGACACAGACAGGCTTGACGCAAGGGGCGGGGCAGAGCAGTGCAACAGATGGGCATGACATCGCCGTGAAGCTGAGGGAGAGGCGCATCTTAGCGGCAATGCGGCGCGTCCGAGTCATCCGGGCTGTGCGTGCGGCACGTGGCGAGCGCGCAAGACATGAGCGGCCCGGCACCGCCTATTCCACTTCGTTGCGCTACGCTCGGGGCACCCGCATTCAGAAAGCCTGCAGGGTGGGCACGGCGTGCCGCTTTCAGGGCGGGACGGAACGCGTGGGCTCACCGAGCCCACCCTACAGCTGCATGCTTCTGCAGCTATGCTGAGTAGCTCGACGTCACTCACGGAGACCGCATGGAAACTTCGCTGCTGATCGCCACCCGCAAAGGGCTCTGGATGCTGCATGCCGACGCCGCGCGGCAAAGCTGGCGCATCGATGGCCCACACTTCCTCGGCAACGTCATCCACCACGCACGGCTTGACCCGCGCGATGGCCGCACGCTGCTCGTCGCCGCCAGCACCGGCCACCTCGGGCCCACCGTCTTCCGCTCCAGCGACCGCGGCAAAACCTGGCTCGAAGCCAACACCCCGCCCGCGTTCGACAAGGAGCCCGGCGGTCGCGTGCTCGACCACGTCTTCTGGCTGGAACCCGGCCACGCTATGCAACCTGGCGTCTGGTACGCCGGCAGCAGCCCGCAAGGCCTGTTCCGCTCTGACGACGGCGGCGCCACCTGGCAAGGCATCGACGGCTTCAACAAGCACCCGCAGCGCAAAGCCTGGTGCGGCGGCGACCAGGACGGCACGCCCGACGGCGCCAAGCTCCACTCCATCCTCATCGACCCGCGCGACCCCGCCCACATGTTTATCTCCATGTCCGGCGGCGGCACCTTCGAATCGCGCGACGGCGGCGCCGACTGGAAGCCCTTCAACAAAGGCGTGCGTGCCGACTTCTACCCCGATCCCGACATCGAATTCGGCCACGACCCCCACTGCGCCGGCCTGCACCCCGCGCGGCCCACGCGCCTCTACCAGCAGAACCACTGCGGCCTGTTCCGCCACGACGAAGGCGATGCGCGCTGGACCGACATAGGTGCCAACGTGGGCAGTGCCAACCCGCCCGCCAAAGACCAGCGCTACGACGTCGGCCTCGCGCTCGCCCTGCACCCGCGCGACCCCGACACGCTGTGGACCTTCCCCATGGACGCCGGAACCGTCTGGCCCCGCGTCTCCCCCGCAGGCCAGCCCGGCCTGCTGCGCAGCCGCGATGGTGGCGAGAGCTGGCAATGGCTCAGCCAAGGCCTGCCCACCGAACAAGCCTGGCTCACCGTCAAACGCCAGGCCCTCACGGCGGATGCCGCCACCCCCGCCGGCGTCTACTTCGGCACCACCAGCGGCGAGGTCTGGGCCAGCCGCGACGAAGGCGACAGCTGGCAATGCATCAAGGCGCATCTGCCTGAGATATACGCTGTTGAGGCGGTGGCATTCAGTTGATGCGCGAACTCTCGACAACTTCGTCATCCCCGCGAAGGCGGGGATCCAGTGACTTTGTATTGCTTGTTAACGTCGCTGGATTCCCGCCTTCGCGGGAATGACGGCCCTTGGTTTGCATCCCGAGCCCCAAATGATCCACATCCGCCTCCCCACCCACCTGCACGAATACACCGGCGGCCTGCGCACCGTCGACATTGCCCTGCCACCCGGCAGCACACTCGCCGACCTGCTCGCCACGCTCGACCAGCGCTGGCCCGGCCTGCGCTTCCGCATCATCGACGAGCAGGACGGCGTGCGCCGTCACATCAAGCTCTTCGTTGACGGCGAGTCTGTGCGTGACATCGGCATCACGTTGGGGCGCGATGCCGAGGTGATGATCGTCGCAGCCTTGTCGGGTGGATGACCCTGGTTGAAGCGATGGATGTTTTCTGGGTGCCAATACAATAAAGCCATGACGAAAAAATCTTACGTCCTGCTTCTGAGCATGCTTCTCTGCGCAAGCCCGACTTGCTGGCCAGTGAGTCCCGAGATGCCTCTCAAAGAACGCCTTGCGCCGGTAACTGATGGCACGAGCGCTGCCGCCCGCCAGAGATTGATTGCTGCTCAAGTTGCGGTGGTGAAAGTGAAGGAGAAGCATTACCTCGGTGCCCTCTGGCTAGATTCAGGTGTCATTGCGCTCCCCGTGCTTTTCAAGGGTGACGAGCAGAAAGAGCAGGCTGAGGTACTGGATGGCGTCGGTACTGAACTGGGGCGTGCCATCATCAAGGGCGCTGATCAGGACGCGCACGTCACGGTTCTGCAGCTGACGCGTGTGCCAAACCGACGTATCGAATTGCCTCAGTCGACTACGCCGCCAAAGCTCGGTGATCGGCTGTTTCACCCGGGCAAGTCAGAAACCGGTTTCCTGACTGTGCATTCTTCCGTCTTACGAAAAATCTCTCCGAATTTCATTCCCGCATCAGGGTGTAACCCGGCAGATGGCGCAACGTTTCTGGAGACTGAGGAAGAGCAGCCGAGCCAGATGACAGGGCCGATTTTTGACAGATACGGCGCCCTCGTTGGCCTGAACCAGGCCTTCTGGAAGAAGCCCCCTCCATATCGAACCTTCGCCATCGACAGTAAGTATCTGCTGGACGTTGCTCAGCAGATCATCCAGAACGGGCATGTTCCACGAGGATGGATCGGTGTGAGCGTCGGCGAGATCACCGCATCTCTCCGACGGGAATTCCAGTTTCCCAAGGGCGGGGTGATTGTGCACGACGTGGTGAGGGGCGGCCCGGCCGACAAGGTGGGCATCATGGCAACTGATGTCATTCTTCAGATGGATGACAAGGTGGTCTCGGATCCCGCCTTGTTCGTTGCGCGTATAGGTTGCTTGCCCCCCAAGCATTTGCTCAATGTGGTGGTGTATCGACAAGGAAAGAAACTGTCGATGGCGATCCCGATGCAGCAGAGGCCCTGACCGTTCTTGCCAACCCTGAGCCCCTGCGCACACCCTGCAGACAAGAGAAAACGGGAGACATGACTCCATGAAAGCGCTGTGGCTGTGCCTCGCCTGTCTAACCATGTTGGCATCGCCAGCAATCGCCAATGGCGGGCTTTGGGAAAACCCGCTGCGCGCCACGGGTGACGCCCTCATCAACTCCACGCGCTTCACGTTGCAGAGGGAAGAGCTCTCCATCCAGCTGAAAGACAGCTGGTACGCACTGCAGGTGCGTTACCACACGCAAGACAAAGGTGCCTCTGCCACATCGCGCACCGTCATGTACTTCCCCGTCATCTGTCACAAGCTCTCAGAACAGGAGAGAAAGACAGGGCGATGTGTGCACAGCTTCAAGGTGGCAGCCAACGGTCGTGCGCTTGAGAGCCTGGCGCTGGCACCCGATCTGATCGAGCAAAGTCCGAAACTGTGGGCGCTGGGCGAACGACTGAAGTCGCGTCTGCATTCGACGTGGGCGAATGATTTTGAGGACGGTGCCGATGTGGTCTTCTTCAAGATCGTCATCCCTGACGCCGAACGCGTCCAGACCATCGACATCGCTTACGAAGCGAAATACAGCCAGGAGGCAGAAGGCGTCTCGTCGCGCGCTGATGAGTTCTATTCGCCTGCGCGTGTCGTCTATGACTTTTCGCCCGCGGCGCAATGGGCTGGTGACGCTGTGAGTGAGCTCACCCTGCGCATTGATACGAGCGGCATGCTGAGCCCCCTCAAGTTCGATGCCAGGCAATGGCCTTTCTCATTGCGCGGCGAGACGGGGGAACTGACGATCAGGAAGCCCGACTTCTCCCGTTTGCCACCGCTGGTACTCAGCACAGACAACGATGGCTACATGAACTTCAAAGCGTTCATGGAGACGCTGAAGCGCGGCCGTACCACCTATCAAGTCGCAGTCCATCACGCCAAGCCTTCGCGTGCCCCACAGGGGCGTGATGTGCGAGCCCTGTTCGATCGTGACCCGCATACGTACTGGTGCTGGCGCGGCCCCTCTGCCCAACTCAAGCTGAGCTTTGCACCGGGGCTCGTGTATCAACATCAGGCGGATTTCCAGATCATGCGACTGGTCGGAGCGGGGATCCTCAACGGTGCTGTCAGGTCCCCGGAAGACTTCGATCGCTACGGCCTTGCGAAGACGATCGGCATCCGGCTCGAAGAGGGCGCATCCGATGAAGACGAACGTCCTGTCGCATCCTTGCCACGGCTACGCATGCGCAGCGCACGTGATCACTTCAGAACCAACAGCCTGATCGAGCTTGGCTATTTCCCCGACGATGGCTCGATCAACAATGCGGAAGAGGCGGACAGATACCGGAAGACGACTGCGCCCCTGCAGTTCATTCTGGAGATCAAAGGCGTTCATCGACGCAAAGGCTCGGACGAAAACTGCCTCTCCGAGGTCTACCCGGTCTATCTGTACTGACCGAACTGCTGTGGATAGCCTGGGCCGGGCAGGGCGCGGCTGATGGGGGCTACGTGCCGCATAGCCTATGGCCACTCGGGCAAGCGTCATGCTGCGGGAAAGAACGGCGACTACGGTTCAAGTTTTACAAGAACCCACAGAGAGAGCCGACATGAAGCCAGTCATCGATGCCGCGCAGAACATGGTGCCCTTCATCCCGCTGCTGCGCGAACGCGGCGTGCGCACCGTCATCCGCTACTACAACCACCGCAACAGCACGCGCCTGCCCACCAAGCGGCTGGAGAAGGCCGAAGCGGAGGCGTTGATCGACGCGGGCTTTGACCTCGCGGTCGCCTTCCAGCAGACCGGTGGCACCAAGGGCGCCATTGGCGACCTCGACCAGGCGCACGGCCAGGCCGATGCCGCACAGGCCCTCAAGCTCGCGCAGGAGCTTGGCCAGCCCGAGGGCAGCGCCATCTACTTCGCCGTCGATCACGACTACTTCCGCGAAAGCGAGCTGCGCGCCATCGAACCCTACTTCGCCGCCGTGCACAGCGCACTCGCCGGCAAGTACCGCGTCGGGGTGTACGGCTCTGGCGCGGTCGGCGGGCGCATGGTCAGCAAGGGCTTTGCCGACCTCATCTGGCTCGCAGGTGCCAAGGGCTGGTCGGGCACGCGCGACATGCTCAAGACTGATCGCTGGGCACTCTTCCAGGGCGACATCGACATGGTCGAGCCCGGCGCCTTCAGCTACGACGGCAACGAGGTCAGCCCCGCACACGCAGACTTCGGCCAGTTCCGCCTCGGCGATGCCGATGCCGCACCGGGCGACACGCCCGCAGTCGTCGCGTCGGCCAGCCCCAAGGTGTTGATGGAAGTGCGCGCGCGCGACGGCCTGAAGCTGCGCCCCACGGCAAGCACCGAGTTCCCCGCCAAGCTCTCTCTGCCCTTCGGCAGCATCGTCAGCGCGCTGAGTCGCAATGGCGACTGGGTGCTCGTCGATCTCGACGGCGACGGCGCCTCGGACGGCTTCATGCATGGCGACTTCCTGCAGGTCGTCGCCGGCGGCTTCCCGGTTACCCCCGCGACGGGTGACACCCCGTTCGACATCGCCCGCGCCGAACTCGCGCTGGGCGTCGCCGAAGTGCCTGGCCCCGGCAGCAACCCGCGCATCCTGCTCTACCACAGCCACACCACGCTCAAGGCCACCAGCGACGAAGTCGCGTGGTGCTCCGCCTTCATGAACTACTGCGTCAACATGGCCGGCCTCGTCGGCACCCACAGCGCCGGCGCCCGCTCGTGGCACGACAAAGCCTGGGGGCGCGACGTCACCAACGCACCGCAACCGGGTGACATCGTGGTCTTCAGCCGCACGGGCGGCGGCGCACCGGCTGGCAGCGGTCATGTGGGCTTCTGGGTCGAGGCCGATGACGCAAGCATCACCGTGCTGGGCGGCAACCAGAGCAATCGCGTGCGACTGCAGAAGTACCCCAAGGACGGGATGCTGGGGACGCAGAAGTACAAGGTGTTGTCGGTGCGGCGGGCTTGAGTGCCCCTCGTTCGATCAGCCCGTCAGCATCCCTTCCGACGTGCCCAGCGCGTCAGATCCTTCTGCACTTCGTCATCATCGACGAACAGGACGGCGTGCGTTGTCACAGCCAGGTTTTTTTGGGGGGGGGGAGTCGGTGAGGCAAATGGTATCGCTTTGCGGTCGGGTGCCGAGGTGATGGTTGTGGTGGTGCTGTCGGGTGGGGAGTGAGTGCGGATTGCTCTGCGCATCATCTGAACGCACGAGACTCTTCTCTCCGAAGAGGACAATTCCTATCTTCGTCGGTTGTGTTACTAGCTACGTAGGGTAGTTAACAGCGTGACCAATTCGAAAATTGCCGTGTATGGCTCAGGGGCAGAGTATGCGCTGAACATGGCAGCCAAGCCCTGCGCCCGCTGAGTAGATACTTCTAGCTGGCTACGCGTTGTGTGAAAAGAGCCGCTAGCACCTTTCTCGTAGCTGGGGAGGTGGCGTTTCAGGTGCAGCATTACTTCGTCGCGATGAATGGGAGCCTGAATGTCTTCGTAGTGCAGTAAAAGCCACAACTCGAAGCTAGGTACGGAGGCGATAGCTCTGAAGCTGATAGGTTGATTAACATCGTTCTTGATTCGGCCGCTCAGTGATTCCGCTTTCGCCAGTGCGTCGAAGTAGCTGCCGTGATCATCGCGGTCAAACACGGCATAGACCCGATCGAAGCTGCGCGGACGGACTCCCTTACTCAGATCTCCATTTTCAAAAAGCTGCTTAGCGTACTCAACGACTTGAAGCGGCGCAGTGCCAAGCTGGCTAGGTCGAACCGCCACGTTCGCTGAGTGCAATCGAAACTCAGAACGAATTTCCTCGAAGTATTGCGGTTCCGTCTTGGTGCCCTCAGTGACGATCAAGATGCGCTCGTAACTTGCGCGGCGAGCCTCTTTTTGCTCTCGTCGCGCAAGCTGTCGTGCCTTGGGTTGATTGTCGCGCCCCATTAACCCTTTGCTCCCAAATCCAAATTGCTTAGGAATGGCAGAGCACCGTAGCGACCCTGTAGATAACCACGTTCCAGGGCCTCGTTTTTCCGAGGGCTGAAGTCTGTCAGGGGATAAAGCGTTGAACTTTGATCTTGTCGTTTTTCGACAAACCAGATTTGATCGCGTCGGAATAGACCATAGGCATCAAGTAGTGAGGTGTCGTGCGTTGTGAATACAAGCTGCGCTCCGCCAGTGTTGACGCTAGGTTGGTGGAACAGCCGTACCAAAGCTTGTACCAACAGCGTGTGCAGACTGGTATCCAGTTCGTCCACTACCAAGGTGAGGCCCTTGTTCAAGATATCGAGGACTGGGCCAGCTAAAAACAGCAGATTGCGTGTGCCGCTGGACTCGTCTAGTAGGTCGAAAATGGCTTGGCCGTGCTCGGTTACATGATGGAATTTGACTTCGTCAACAGCCTGCTCACTTGCCTCCTCTTCCCGCTTACCTGCTGGTAAATCAAAGCGGATGCTGTGAACCATGGCTTGCTTGGTCGTCACTTCGATGTCAGCAATGCTGATGTCGGCCGCTCGAAGGAAATCACAAATTGCCTTACGTTGTGTCTCCTGTTTGATCATGTCCACCGAGAATTGCGGGGAAAGAGGGGTTTGTTCGTTGACGATCACCAGCCGATTGGCAAACCAATCGAAAACAGGGCGCAGTGCATCGCTATTGAGTTGGACGGCAGTGGATAGAAACAATGCATTGGGCCGAGTGGCTCCTTCCCACAGATTCTTGGCTCCTTTGAGATAGGAGCCATATTCGTACACGTCTGAGTCGCTGTCGGGAGCAAACTTGCGGTCAAACCAACTTTGGGGTTTAGGGGCTTTGTAAACCAATAAGTGTTCGCCGACGATGCGCTGAGACGTCATGGCAAAGCCGTATTGATAGCGCACGCCATCAAGAACAAAGGTGACCTCAAACTCGGTCGCGTGCTTCGCAGAGGCGGCATCCAGTTTGAAGGGCTGAAGGCGATTAAAGGCTTGCCCAGGTTGCAACGTTGCCGACTCTAGGACCACGCCACGCATGTACTGCAGTGCCTTGATGAGGTTTGACTTGCCACTTGCGTTGGCGCCATACACCACTGCGCTTTTGAGCAAATGTGGTGCAGCTTTGAGACCTGTACTCATAGCGTTGGTCTCTAACTGCGTTTTATCTGTGGACGCCACAAGGCTAAAAACATGTTCGTCGCGCAAACTTCGGAAATTTTTCACGCGGAACTCGATCAGCATTTTGCCCTCCATGTATTAAATTTCATGCAATTGTGCGCCAAAAATTCAATTTTTGCATTTATTTGTGTTCCGAGGGTTTTTTGGTACTACCCGGATATCGGCCCGTCCGCGATGCCTCGGCTTCCGTTGCCCTTCATCCGGCTACGCTAGCCCTGCCGTAAGCGATGCAGTGCTTCAACAATGTGCATCACATCGGTCGTGTAGCCCGGTAGGGTGGGCTCGGTGAGCCAACGCGTTGGAGTGTGTAGCGAATGGCGGCGTCAGGGGAAATATGCCGCGTGGGCACATCGTGCCCACCCTACGTCAGCTGCGCAGCAGTTTCTTCAAGCGTTCCAGCGCCTCCGTAATGCGCTTCACATCGGTGGTGTAAGCCAACCTCAACCACCTCTCTCCATCCTTCTCCACAAAATCCACCCCCGGCGTAGTCGCGACGCCTGCTTCTTCGAGCAGCGTGTGCGCGAGCTTCGCGGAGTTGTCGCTGATGCCGCTGACATCGGCCCATACGTAGAACGCGCCCTGCGGTGTGGCTGGCACCTTGAAGCCGAGTTCGGTGAGGCCGGCGAGCAGGACTTTGCGGCGTTCGGCGAATTCGGCGCGTCGGGCTTCGAGGATGGCGAGGGTGTCGGGCTGGAAGGCAGCGAGGGCGGCGTGCTGTGCGGGGGTGGGGGCGCAGATGGTGTAGTGCTGGGCGAGTTTTTCGATGTCGCGCACGTAGCGTTCGGGGGCGACGAGCCAGCCGAGGCGCCAGCCAGTCATGCCGAAGTACTTGGAGAAGCTGTTGACGATGAAGAGTTCGTCGGCAGCTTCAAGGGTGAGGGCGGTTTGCGGCGCTTGTTCGTAGACGAGGCCCTGGTAGATCTCGTCGACGATCAATGAGCCGCCGCGCTGGCGAATGTCGTGGTGGATGCGCGCGAGTTCGTCTTGCGCGATGAGGGTGCCGGTGGGGTTGGCGGGGCTGGCGACCATGAGGCCGCGGGTGCGTTCGCTCCACGCTGCGGCGACGCTTTGTGCGGTGGGCTGGAAGTTGCTGGCGGCGTCGACGGGCAGCGCCGTGGGGATGCCTGAGAAGGCGCGCACGAACTGGCGGTTGCAGGGGTAGCCGGGGTCGGGCAGCAGCCATTCGTCACCGGGGTTGGTGAGCACGGCGTGGGCGAGCATGAGGGCGCCGCTGGCGCCGGCGGTGATGAGGATGCGCGAGGGCGAGATGCGGACGCCGAACTTGTCGGCGTAGTGCTGCGCGATGGCTTGGCGCAATGCTGGCAGGCCGGCGGCGGGGGTGTAGTTCGACGCGGCCACCGGCGAGGAAGGCTTGCGCGGCGGCGATGATGGGGGCGGGTGTGGGGAAGTTGGGCTCGCCGACTTCCATGTGGATGATGTCGCGGCCTTGGGCCTGCAGCGCTTGCGCGCGGGCGAGCAGCTCCATGACGTGGAAGGGCGGGAGGTCTTGCGCGCGCAGGGCGGGCAGATTGTGGAGTGCGGTGGTCATGGGCGGATTTTCGCAGCGACGTGCTTGTGACGCCATGGGGGCGCTGCGCATTCCCGGCTTTGCCTGATGTGGGGTAGGGGTTTGACGATGCGCTGCAGAGGCTGCCTTATTCGTGATCCGGCTCGACCTTCTTCAACAGCCCCAGCCGGTGCAGGGTGATGACGTGGAGATAGGCCTGGGTGATGCTCTTGAGGCGGCGTTCGTAGTAGCGCGCGAAGCAGGGGGCGATCAGCACGAGGGCGACGGCGGCTTCTGTGAAATTGCGACCCGCGGCGAAGGTGATGGCGCTGATGAGGCAGACGACCATGAGGCTGCGGAAGAACTTGGAGTCGGCTTCGAGGCGATGCACGTCGTCTGCCGCAGCGGGGCAGGTGGCGATGAGGACGGAGCGGGACCACTGGAAGGTGTTGAGGGCTCGTTGCTCGCTTTCGTCGATGAGGCTGTTGCGCAGGCTCAGTGCGCAGTCGAAGGCGCAGCCTTGGTCGTAGGGGTGAAAACGTTGGCGTACGGCGTTGTAGAGCCGGTCGATGCCTGCGCCGGCGAGGAAGATGAGGTGGCCGGCAAACCACGCGAAGACGAGGAAGATGCCCCAGCCGGCGGCCTCGCTGGTGGGGGCGGCGATGATCTTGCCGAGGATCAGTGGAGAGAGTGGCTGGGCGAGGATGGCGGTGGCGATGGCGCCGGGCAGCAGGATGGCGAAGAATTCGAGCACGCCGACGTAGAAATCGCTGGGTTTCATGGGGGCTCTCCGTCGGCGTTGCGCTGGGTGGTATGCCTGCATTCAAGCACGTGAGCCCCTGTTCGTCTGCGTCAAACGGGGCAGGGTGGGCTGGGGCGCAAGGCCCCGCCGGGCGTGGCTCGGCGCGTCAAATGCTGCGATGCAATATGGCTATTGAGGCTCGTGTTTGCAATGTTTATAAAATTCACAGCTTGACAATTGCTGCGCTGCACACAAATCTGTGCACAGGTGCAGCCGGTCATGCGCAGCCTGACATGCCGCCTGCACCGACCTGTTTTGCGACAGGCGTGGCAGCGGGAGGCGGTATGGGTGCAGCAGTGAGTGGTGGGGTGAAGGGTGAGCCGAATGGTGAGCCCTTGAGCGCAGCGGCTCTGGCAGGGTTTGAAGAGGGTGCAGAAGCGACGCAGATGGGAGGCCAGCCGGCTTTCGCACTCGGCGGGCTGGGCGGTGGCAATGCCTTCGGCGCAGGCTTCCTGGCAGCGGCGCGCGAACGCAATATCCGTCCCCATGCGATCACCTGTACCTCGGGGATGATCGTTTGGACGGCGCACTTCCTGGCCGGGGACGATCTGCGCGAGAAGCTGCGTCAGCACATTGCCGAGATGCCCCGGGCGCCGGAGTCGGTGCCCTTCGGCAACCAGATGATGCTGGCCAAGGGGTTGCCGGGGGTGTTCCGCCCGGCGACGCAGGAGTACTGGGAGCGCTGGTCCTTCCTGTCGCCCTTCTCGTCACTCTCGCCGCTGGCCGACACCAAGGAGTGGGCAGACCGTCTGCTGCCAGCGCAGACCTGGGTGCCGACGCGTACGCCGGAGTACTTCGCTTTCATCGCCGACACGCTGGCCGACAGCGAGGTGGCGATCCTGTTCAACGCGTTCTGCCCGCCGAGCGGGCAGGAGGTGCTGTTCCTCAACGATGCGGCCTGCGACATGCTGGGTGTGCGCTACTTCGATCAGACGCCAGAGACGCTGTACATGCCGATCAGCGCCGAGGGTGTGGAGGCGGCGCTGCATCTCTACAGCTATGGCTACGAGCGCAAGTATTTCGACATGCACCTGATCGACGGGGCGTATCACCGGCAGTTCATCCTCAACGAGCTGATCGACCTGACGGCGCCGGTGCGGGCCGAGACGATCTGGGTGGTGCGGCCACAGAATTCGCGCTGGATGGGCGACATGCCATCCAACTATTTCGAGCAGCGTCACATGGAGACCGAGATCGGCATGAACAGCTCGTACTCGATGCAGGTGGCGCGCGTGGATCGTATCAACCGGGCGTTGCGCGAGGGCAAGCTGAGCGACCCGGCCATACGGCCGATCCGCCTGGAGCCGTTCCAGTTCACGGGCAAGCGCGAGTTCAAGGATTACTTCATCGAGAGTGAAGAGGTCTTCAACTCGGCCTATCACCGCGCGCTGGACCAATTGGTGGCAAGGCATGGGTGGCAGCCGCGCCAGTTACCACTGGTCGCTGCGGGGTGAGTGACGCCGGGGGACTTACTGCGCGGCGTCTTCGCGCATCACATCGACTTGCAGGTCTTGCGCGATGGCTTGTTCGCAGCGCGCGGCATAGCTGCGACGGGGTTCGCCGCCGGGCAGCGCGGGCAGCTGGTTGAAGCGCACGCGGGTGAGCGGCGCGCGGGCGATGGCGACCACGCACTGGAAGAAATTGACCTCGCCGACATAGGCGGGGGCGAGGCTCATCTGACCCTTGCTGTCGAGGTAGCGCAGGCTCAGCGGTGTGACGGGCGCGCCGGTGAGGCTGGCGGCTTCGAACAGGGCGGCGCTGAAGGGCAGCAGCACGCTGCCGTCGGTGGTGGTGCCTTCGGGGAAGAAGACGATGCTCTCGCCCTGTTTGAGCGACGCGCTGAGGGCCTGCATGGTGCGCGCGGCGCCGGCGCGGCTGCTGCGGTCGATGAACACGGTGCCGGCGGCGGCGACCAGCCAGCCGATGACGGGCCAGCGGCGCACCTCGATCTTGCAGACAAAGTGGGTGGGGAGGCAGGCGCTGATGACGAAGATGTCGAGCCAGGAGATGTGATTGCAGACGACCAGCGAGGTCTCGCCGAGGCGTGGCTCGCTGGCGGGCAGCTCGACCTTGAGGATGCGCAGCAGCAGGCGTGACCAGTGACGGCGGTAGCGCCACAGGTTCTCTGCGCGAGCGTAGGGGAAGTAGAGGCGCAGCGCGAGCAGGCCGTAGGCGACGTGCAGCAGCAACAAGCTGATGCGCCAGCAGGCGCGCAGGAAGGGGAGCGGAGAGCGCAAGACCGTGTGACAGGCTGATGACAGACGCCACGAGTATACCGGTGCGGCTTGTCCTCTCGCGGACGACCAGCGGCGTGTAGGTTGGGCTGACGCAGGAAGCCCAACGTCCACCACGCTTCATGTTGGGCTTCGCTTTGCTCAGCCCAACCTACTGTCAGGTGCTACGCACGACGGGCAGTTGCAGGTGGTCGGCGATGAGGCGTTCGCACTGCGCGGCGTAGTCACGCCGGCTGAGGCCGGGGGGCAGGGTGTCGAGGCGCTGCAGGCGGACCTCGGTGAAGGGCTCGCGCGTGATGGCGGTGATGCATTGCAGGAAGCTGATATCACCGTCGTAGGCCGGGGCGAGGCTGGTGCGGCCCTGCTTGTCGAGGTAGCGCAAGCTCATCGGCACGACGTGGGCGCCACCCAGCGTGGCGGCTTCGAACAGTGCGGTGCTGAAGGGCAGCATGAAGCTGCCGTTGGTGGTGGTGCCTTCGGGGTAGAAGGCGACGCGCTCGTCCTGCCGCAGCGATGCACTGAGGATCTGCAATGCCTGTGCGGCGCCGGCGCGGCTGGTGCGGTCGATGAAGATGGTGCCGGAGGCGGCGACCAGCCAGCCGATGGCGGGCCAGCTGCGTACCTCCTGCTTGCAGACGAAGAGCGTCTGGACCCGCGCGTTGAGCACGAAGATGTCGAGCCAGGAAATGTGGTTGCAGACGACTACGGCGCAGGGCGGCAGGTCTTCATTCCACATGGCCATGCGCACACCCAGCACCCGCAGAAGGTTGCGCGACCAGCGCTGCTTGGTGCGCTTCTTCGCCGCTTCGTCGATGAAGGGGAAGATGCAGCGCAGGGTCAGCAGGCCGGCGAGGATGTGCAGTGCCACCAGGCTGAGGCGGAACGTGCTGCGCAGGCTGGCGATGACACCGGGGTAGGGCGTATGCACCGAGGAGGGCGGAGTTGTGGCGTCCGGCAGCGTTGTGGGCGCTTCAGTGGCGTGTGTCATGGCGATGTGGCGTAGGGCCAATACCGTTCGGTTAAGGCCTAGGGCCAAGCTTCGTCATTCCCGCCTGCGCGGGAATGACGGGAACGGCGGGGTTCTCACCCCGCCCTACGGATTTCAGCGATCCAGGAAGTGACGTGCGTAGCGACGGTCGAGCTGCGACATGGGCATCAGCAGCAGCAGGTCGGCGGTGTTGAAGTCGGGATCCCAGGCGGGCGCGCCGCAGATCTTCGTGCCGGCGCGGATATAGCCCTTGAGCAGCGGCGGCAGTTCGGCGGGTACCTCGGTGGCGAGCTTGTCGACCGGCAGCGGATTGCGCGGGAAGACGTGGTACTCGAGGTCTGCCATGTGCGTGTCACGCAGGGCGTTGAAGATGTTGGCCGCGTTGTGGCCGCCATCGCCCATGGTGATGCTGGCGCAGCCCATCAGGTACTCGTAGTTGTTCTCGATCATGAACTTCGCCAGGCCACCCCACAGCAGCGTGATGACGCTGCCGGTGCGGTAGTCGGCGTCGATGCAGGAGCGGCCGATCTCGACGAGGTTGCCGCGCATGTGCTGGAAGCGCGTGATGTCGAATTCGGTCTCGGAGTAGTACGAGCCGACGCGCTCAGCCGCGTCGGGTGTGAGGATGCGGTAGGTGCCGACGACCTTGCCGGCGTTCTCGTCGCGCACGACGAGGTGTTTGCAATAGGGGTCGAAGTGATCGCGGTCAACGCCGGGAATGCGCGTCGGCAGGCGTGCGCCCATCTCTTCGGCGAACACGCGATAGCGCAGCATCTGCGCTTCGAGGATCTCGGACTCGGTGCGAGCAAAACCTACCTCCAGGCGGTGCTGGCGGCGCTGCAGGACTTGCGAATCGGCACGTAGCATGCGGCTTCTCCTTTTGGGGATGGGCCACTTTATTGGGGGGGGGATTGCGGCGGTGTTACCGCGGTGTTGCAGGCGGATGACAGCTGTGTGCCGAGTCGTGGCTCAGCGGATGCCCGGGATGAAGTGCAGCTTGGTCTTGTAGGCGTGGCGCAGTTCTTCGAAGTCCATGCGCTGGAAGCGCGGCAGGGCTTGCCACAGGCGGCGTAGCTCGCTGCGCGCTGCTGTGGGCAGACGCACGACCGACGGCGAGCGGATGATGACCATGAAGGGTGCCAGCGGCGAGGGGATCAGGCGCAGGCGCGGGCCGGAATCGGGCTGCAGGGCGGACAGCGCGGCGCGGTAGTCGTCGAGGCTGAAGGCGGCGCGCAGCGAGTTGTGGAAGTCGGTGGTGAACAGCGGCCCCTGCAACTCGGCGAAACGGTGCGACATGAAGTGCATGCTGGCCTCGCGACGCAGGCGGCCGAAGTCGGCGAGGTAGACGCGACCACCGGGCTTGAGCACGCGGCGGATCTCGCTGAAGCAGCGCGCGAGGGCGTCGGTGTCGGGCAGGTGGTGCAGCGAGAAGGTGGACATCACGACGTCGGCCGAGGCGTCGGCCACGCCGCGCAGATCGGTCATGTCGCCTTCGGCGAGCTCGATGTTGGCGAGACCTTGTGCGGCAATGTGGCGGCGCGCGTCAGCGAGCATGGCCGGGGCGAGGTCGATGCCGAGGAAGCGGGCTTGCGGGTTGAGGCGAGCGACCTGGGCGAGTTGCGTGGCGGGGCCGCAAGCGAGGTCGATGACGCGATCGCCGGGGCGGATCAGGCTGCACAGCTGCACGCTGTGTAGCAGGTAGATCTGGCCGATGACGCCGTCTTCACGACCGGCGCGGGCGAAGGCTTCGACCTGCGCCGGGTCGTCCATCAGCAGGACGGGCTCGGGGATGCGCTGCGGGCGTTGGCGCGAGAAGATTTCGCGGGCGAAATGGCTGAGCAGGCGCAGGTCGGGCATCTAGGACGGAGTTCAGTGAGTCACGCGCATGGTGCCGCCGCTGTTCGACGACGCGCACGCGCTGGCCGGCTTCGAATTTGTCTTCGCCCTTGCCCTGCACGATGATCATGCTCTCGCCGTTGTCGAGCTTGACGGTGAGTTCCAGCGCCTGTTCGCGCGTGATGCCTTCTTCGGTCATGGCGCCAGCAATGCCGCCGACGACAGCACCGGCCACGGCGCCGACGATGGCACCACGGCCCTGGCCGACACCGCTGCCGGCGACGCCGCCGATGACGGCACCGGTGCCGATGCCGACACCGGACTTGGTGCCTTCGAGCTTCACTTCCTTGACCTGCACGAGGGTGCCTTCACGGAAGGTCATGACACGCCGCGCCTCGTCGCGCGAATAGACGTCACCGGACTTGCTGGAGACGCAGCCGGCGCCGATGAGGGTCAGCGGGGTGACGAGAGCGAGAATGAGGGCGGTGCGGTTCATGATTGATGCTCCTTGGGTAAAACTGGCGGATCACTCCGCCAGCGACAAAGCTTCTCCGAACGTGGCCTGGTAACGCGCGGCGATGTCGGCGTGCGTCGGGGCGTGGTTCTGGCCACCGCGCTGCGCGATCTTGATCGCACCCATGACGGAAGCCAGGCGTGCCGACTTTTCCAGCGTCCAGCCACGCGACAGGCCGAACAGCAGGCCGCCGCGGTAGGCATCGCCGCAGCCGGTCGGATCGGTGAGGGCGTCGGCCTTGGCACAGGCGACCTCGATGACACGACCTGCTTCGTAAATGCGCGAACCTTCGGCTCCCAGTGTGACCACGAATCCCTTGACGCGTTCCGCCAGCGCTTCGAGCGACAGGCCGGTCTTGTCACTAACGAGCTTGGCCTCGTAATCGTTGACCGTACAGTAGGTCGCCAGGTCGAGGCAGCGCAGCAGGTCTTCCCCTGACAGCAGGGGTAGACCCTGACCCGGATCGAAGATGAAGGGGATGCCGGCTTCGGCGAAGCGGCGGCAGTGCGTGAGCATGCCTTCGAGGCCGTCCGGGCCGACGATGCCCAGCTTCACGCCGGCTTTGGCGTCGAGCAGGTTGTTCTCGTGCGAACGCATCATGGCGCCGGGGTGGAAGGCGGTGATCTGGTTGTGCGACAGGTCGGTGGTGACGAAGGCCTGGGCAGTGAGGGTGCCGGGGATGTTGAGCAGCGCGCTCTGGTCGATGCCCAGCTTGGTGAGGCGTTCGCGGTACGGCGCAGCGTCGTCGCCGACGGTGGCGAGGATGCGTGCGGCACCACCGAGCAGGCTGATGTTGTAGGCAATGTTGCCGGCGCAGCCACCGAATTCGCGACGCATCTGCGGCACGAAGAACGATACGTTCAGGATGTGGATCTGGTCGGGCAGGATGTGCTTATGGAAATGGTCTTCGAACACCATGATGTTGTCGAAGGCCATGGAACCGCAGACGAGGATGGTCATTTGGAGAGTGAGGCGTGAAGAGTAAGGGGTGAGGAGCGCTGCTTACTTGCAGTCAAGGCGGTACATCTGCATCTGTTCGCGGCGCGCGGCGGGCGGGTGCTTGGCGAGGGCGGCGCAGATCGTGTAGCCACCGACCTGACGGTTCTTGTGGGTGTACATCCAGTCGGTGATGTCGCCGCGACGGAAGACAACCTGTTCGTTGGCGACGAGCTCCTGTTCGGGGTCGTCGATGGCGGCGAAGGCGAGGCCGGTAAAGCCTTCTGGCGTCTTCTGCACTTCATTGACCCACACGCGGCGGATGCGGTTGCCGGTGGTGACTTCGATCTTGACCATGTAGTTGCCGCTGCCCTTGGGCGGCTTGGCCGACAGCGCGAGGAATTTGTCGAACGAGGCTTGCGCCTTGGCGATGGCGGCGAGCATGGCTTCGTCATGCGGCGGGCGGCTGTTGGCGGGCGCGGCGGCAGTCTGCGCAGCGGCCAGGTGAGCCGACAGCAGCAGGGCAATGCCGAACACGAAACGGGGGAGCTTGGCGATACGGAGCATGGTCTGTGTTCCTTGTGGTGGACCCGGGCCGGCGATAGACCGTGTCGGTGCGGGAAGGTGCCGCTGTGCTGTGGCGCTCAGCGGTAGAAGACGCCGACCTTGTAGCCGACGGCTTCGACGTCGGAGGCGAGGTCGAGCCGCGTGGTCAGCTCGCCGTGGGCTTCGAATGCCGGCGCGCGGCCCATGTCGGCGGGCAACCACTCGGCGGGTTCGAGGATGCGGCGCGTGAGCCAGCGTTCGTAGCGGTCGGTGAGGATGATTTCGAGCTGCGGCCAAGCTACTGCGTAGCGTGCTTCGTTGCGCAGCGTGAAGGCCAGCTGGTAGCCGTCGCGGCGGTCCTTGGCGGGCACCAGCTCGCTGCCTTCGAGCTTCACCAGCTCGGCATCGCGCAGGTAGGGCACTTCGCAGCCCAGCGTGGTGCAGGCTTGCTCCAGCGGCTCGCGCAGCACCGGGTACTGGCTGGCCAGCTGGGCGCGCAGCACGTAGGCAGCGAGCACGATGCCACTGAGGGCCAGGGCCACGTTGGCGGCGATCAGGCGGTTGCGACGGCTGCGGCGTGCGGCGAGCTCGGCCGCATCGGGCTTGATGTGGTGCGGCAGCTCTTCGTCGAGAAAGACGGTGTGCAGTTGCGGCACGGATTCGCCTTCAGGGGCGTCGCCGTCTTCGGTGCCGCTCTCAAGGGCTTCGGCAAGCGCGGGGTTGTGCTGGTCGGGCAGGGCGCCGCCTTCGGCCGCGATCTCGTGTTCGAGATCATCGATCATGCTGCCCAGCGAGATCTGCTCCATGGGCGCAGGGCTGACGGGGGCTGCAGCAGGGGCGGCAGGTGCGACGTGTTCGTGGGTGAGCTCGCGTGCTTCTTCTTCGAGATCCAGCTGGATGTCGAAGTCGGCCATGTTGTCGCTATCGCTGGCCTGCGGCGCAGGGCTGGCGGGGGCCTGAACGGCGGCTTGCGCAGTGGCGGCAGGGGCCGAGGTGGGGGACGGGGCAATACGCGCTGCGGCGCTCTCTTCGGGCATCTCGTCGAGCGAGGAGAGGGCCGAGAAAGGCGTCTGGCAATGCCCGCAGCGCACACGGCCGCCGCGCAGGTTGAGTTGCTCGGGGCGGATGCGGAAGCTGGTCTGGCAGTGAGGGCAACGCGTGATCAGCAAAGGGGCTCTCCGGTGCCGGGCGTGGCAATGTTCAGCTTTACAGCCTCAGCTTTGTAGCCTGACCCAGCCTTCGTGCTCGGCGCCGACGTGCAGCGCGATCCAGGGCTTGTAGGCGTCGATGACCTGCTGGGCTTGCGTAGCCAGCACGCCCGACAAGGCCAGCTTGCCACCGGGGGCAACGCGGGCCGCGATCGACGGTGCGAGCACGCACAGCGGGTTGGTCAGGATGTTGGCGACGACGCGATCATACTGCCCTGTGACCTGTTGCGCACTGGAACGCCATTCGGCGGTCACGCCATTGCGCTCGGCGTTGTCGCGGCTGGCGGTGACGGCATGTTCGTCGATGTCCATGCCGACGACCTTGCCGGCGCCGACCTTGGCGGCCACGATGCCGAGGATGCCCGAGCCGCAGCCGTAGTCGAGCACGCTGTTGCCGGTTTCGACCTCGGCAAGGATCCACTGCAGGCACAGCCGCGTCGTGGGGTGCGAACCGGTACCGAAGGCCATGCCGGGGTCCATCACGATGTTGATGGCGTCCGGGTTCGGCGCTTCGTGCCAGGAAGGCACGATCCACAGGCGGTCGTCGATGTGGATGGGGTCGAACTGGGCCTGGGTGAGCTGCACCCAGTTCTGCTCTTCGACTTCGTCGACGCGGAAGTTGGGAATGGTGTCCAGCCCTGCGCGTCCCGAAGCCTCGGCCAGCATGTGGGCGAGGTCACCCGAGTCGTCGAACAGGGCGACCACATTGCTGTGGTCCCACAGGCGTTCATTGACGTGGCCGGGTTCGCCGAATTGCGGGCGCTCCAGCTCGGTGCCGGCGTCGGCGTCTTCAATGCTGACCGACAGGGCACCGACTTCCATCAGCGCCTCGGAGAGGGCCTCGGCGAGTGAGGCTTCGGCCTGGAGGGTGACGGACAGGTACACGTTCAGTCTTTCGCAGCCAGCTTGTGCTCCAGATAGTGGATGCTCGTGCCGCCCGCCATGAAGTGGGTGTCGTGCAACAGGTTCTGGTGCAGCGGGATGTTGGTCTTGATGCCTTCGACTGCCATTTCCGACAGGGCGATGCGCAGGCGGCGGATGGCTTGCTCGCGCGTGTCGCCGTAGGCGATGACCTTGCCGATCATCGAGTCGTAGTTCGGCGGAATCGTGTAGCCGGCGTAGACGTGCGAGTTGACACGGATGCCGGGGCCGCCCGGCGTGTGCCAGGTGAGGATCTTGCCCGGCGAGGGCGTGAACTTGAACGGGTCTTCGGCGTTGATGCGGCACTCGATGGCGTGGCCCTTGAGCTGCACTTCCTTCTGCTTGTAACGCAGCTGCAGGTTGGCGGCGACGCGGATCTGTTCCTGCACGATGTCGATGCCGGTGACCATCTCGGTGACCGGGTGTTCGACCTGCACGCGGGTGTTCATCTCGATGAAGAAGAACTGGCCGTTTTCGTAGAGAAACTCGAAGGTGCCGGCGCCGCGATAGCCGATGCGCTTGCAGGCGTTGACGCAGGACTGGCCGACCTTGGCGATGAGCTTGCGGTCGATGCCCGGTGCAGGCGCTTCTTCGATGACCTTCTGGTGGCGGCGCTGCATCGAGCAGTCGCGCTCGCCGAGGTAGATGGCGTTGCCATGCTGGTCGGCGAGGACCTGGATTTCGACGTGGCGCGGGTTCTCGAGGAACTTCTCCATGTACACGGTCGGGTTGCCGAAGGCAGCGCCGGCTTCCGAGCGGGTCATGGTGACGGAGGTGAGCAGCGAGCCTTCGGCATGCACGACGCGCATGCCGCGACCACCGCCACCACCGGCAGCCTTGATGATGACCGGGTAACCGATCTGGCGGGCGATCTTGACGATTTCCTTGGGGTCTTCGGGCAGTGCACCGCCTGAGCCGGGCACGCAGGGCACGCCGGCTTCGAGCATGGCTTGCTTGGCGGAGACCTTGTCGCCCATCAGGCGGATGGTCTCGGCGCGCGGGCCGATGAAGACGAAGCCGGAGGATTCGACGCGCTCGGCGAAATCGGCGTTCTCGGACAGGAAGCCGTAGCCGGGGTGGATGGCTTCGGCGTCGGTGACTTCAGCGGCGGCGATGATGCGCGGCACGTTGAGGTAGGACTGGCCGGACGGCGCCGGGCCGATGCAGACGGACTCGTCAGCCAGCTTGACGTACTTGGCTTCGGTGTCGGCTTCGGAGTGCACGGCGACCGTGCGGATGCCCATCTCGCGGCAGGCACGCAGGATGCGCAGGGCGATTTCGCCACGATTGGCGATCAGGATCTTTTCGAACATGCTTGTCCCGGCTTCGGTGGTGATCACCGTCGCCGCTCCTCTTTAGCCAATCACGAACAGCGGTTGGCCGAATTCGACCGGCTGGCCGTTTTCGACGAGGATGGCCTTGATCGTGCCAGCAGCGTCAGACTCGATTTCGTTCATCAGCTTCATGGCTTCGATGAGGCACAGCGTGTCGCCGGCGGCGACGGATTGGCCTTCCTTCACGAAGGCTTCAGAGCCCGGCGAAGCGGAGCGGTAGAAGGTGCCGACCATGGGCGACTTGACGACGTGGCCAGCGGGCAGGGCCGGCGCAGCGTCGGCGGCCGGAGCCGCGGGGGCTGCGGCGGCGGGAGCGGCCATCACGGGGGCTGCAGGGGCTGCGGCGTAGTGCACGGCTGCCGGCGCGGCGGCAGTGGAGTGCTTGGCAATACGCACTTTTTCCTCGCCCTCGGTCACTTCAAGCTCGGCAATGCCGGACTCTTCAACGAGGTCGATCAGTTTCTTCAGCTTTCGCAGATCCATGTCTGTGCTCCAGTGCGTGGCGGGCCGCAAGCGTGCCCTATGGTTCTTGTGATTGAGGAAATTCAGCGCGACAGCAGTCGTGACAGCGCGTAGTCCAGGGCCAGGCGGTAGCCGGAGGCTCCGAGACCACAGATCACGCCGACGGCGATGTCGGAAAAGTACGAATGCCGGCGGAACGGCTCGCGTGCGTGAACGTTGGACAGATGCACTTCGATGAAGGGGATCCGTACCGCCGCGAACGCATCGCGCAGGGCCACGCTGGTGTGCGTGTAACCGCCGGGATTGATGATGATGAAGTCCACGCCTTCGTCACGGGCCGCCTGAACGCGGTCGATAAGGCCGCCTTCGTGGTTGCTCTGGAAGGATTCCAGCTGCACGTTGGCCGCACGGGCCTGGGCTTCCATGTCGGCATGGATGTCGGCCAGGGTCGTGGCGCCGTAGATCTCGGGCTCGCGGGTACCGAGCAGGTTGAGATTGGGGCCGTGGAGGACCAGGACGCGGGCGCGTGCCTTGTCCGCAGCAGCCTTGCCACCGCGGTTTTGGGCTTTGTCCTTGCCTGTTTCCGATTTGTTGCGGGAACTCACCATGGCCGCGAGTTTGCCGCAAATGGCAGCCATTTGTCCATTATTGGCCCCAACTTCGGGGAATTGACAAATGCTGCGCTTGCTGTCAGCGCGCGGTGTCGATCTGCGCGAGATAGCCGCGGAGATCAGCTTCCTTCAAGGCGCCGAGCTTGACGGCGGCGACCTCGCCATTGTCGCCAATGAACACCGTAAAGGGCAGGCCCATGGCCTTGTTGCCTAGTTTGCCAGCCAGTTCGGTGATGGCCAGGGTGGTGATCGGCAGGGGGTAGCTGACCGGGGTCTTGCTCTGGAATTCGCGCACATGGGCGGCATCGTTGACGCTGATGCCGACAAATTGCAGCTTCGGGTGGGCTTTTGCGGCGGAATCCAGCAGGGGCATCTCTTCGCGGCAGGGGGCGCACCAGGTGGCCCAGAAGTTCACCACCAGCGGCTTGCCCTTCCACTGCGCGAAATCGACGGTCTTGCCGTCGGCGTCGGGCAGCTGCAGGTTCATGAGGGTGGTGACGGCTTCGTTGTCAGGCTTGACGATGCCTTTGACGAGATACCAGCTGGCGGCGCCAGCGAGAACGGCGCCGAACAGGACGGCGGCCGTGAGCAGGGTACGGCGTTGCATGGGTGGGCGAGGAGGTGGTTGTCGGGTCAGCGCGCTTCGGCGAGCAGCGCTTCGACCGCTTCGATGCGTGCGCGTTCCGCCGTGCCGCCGGGGCCGGCGCGGCGCGGCGTGCGCTCGGCGACGCGGTCATAGATGGCGAGGCGCACGGGGGCGTCGTTGCAGTCGAATTCGAGCACGGCTTCAGGCGCGTCGAAGCCGCTCTTGCGGACTTCGCGGTGTTCGTAGCGCAGACCCTGGCCAAGCAGGAAGATCTCGACGTCCTTGGCGCTGTCGGCGTAAATCTCCAGTTCCACACTGGAGAATGCGCCGGCCGTGCCATTGAGCACCGTGCCGGTGAGGTAGGGCTTGAACGGGGCGAGGATGCGCATGGCGTCGACGGCGGCTTCGCGTAGCGCGAACAGGCGTTCGTCGTGGTCATCGTCCTGATAGATGGAGAGGTGTTCCTGCAGGGCCTCTTCGATCTCGGCATTGGTGGGCAGGAATTCACCTTCGGTGACGCCCATCTGGCGTGCGGCCTTGCGCTTGGCAAAGCCGTAGTCTTCGACACCTTCTTCGGCGATCAGCCTGGCCGCTGCGGCGGCGATGGCCCGCCGCAGGTTGTTCTGGCGGGGCATCGCACTCGCGCGCGGGGCGGGGCGGGTCGTCATGGTGCGTTTCCTCGTGCCGGTCGGAAGCCGGTATCGCAAACGATTGTACACACTGGACGCGACCTGCATAGCGGCATAATGCGCAGCGTTTCCAAGCGGAGGGCTACATGAAGCTGCGTCTCGTCGTGATGCTGGTTGTCCTGCTGGGACTGGGCGCTTACTTCGTTGCGCGCCACCCGGTCTGGTCGGTGAAAGTGAAGGAGGCGTTCGATACCGCAACGCTGCCGATGCCCATGCCCGATACGGGCAGCAGCGAGACGGTCTACAAATGGACCGACGCGCAGGGCCGCGTGCAGTACGGCACCGACGTGCCCAAGGGTGTGCGGGCCGAGCCGGTCTCCGGCGGCACGGTGAACACCTTGTCGATTCCCAAGCCGCCACCCGTGGCCAAGCCAGCGCAGTCCGATCCGCTGGAAGGCAAGTCCATCCACGAACTTGCCACCGAACGCGCAATCGAACAGTCGACGCGCTGACCGGCGCGCCAATCGGTGAGAGTCGGGCCCTCATGCGGCGGCCGGTGCATGAGCAGGGGGCGTTAGAATGGCGGCCTTCCGTGCAGACCCATGCCGAGGCATGACAGGTCGGCCATTTCCACCGGACAGCACTCACCGGACAGCAACTCCATGCATATCCACATTCTCGGCATTTGCGGCACCTTCATGGGTGGCGTTGCCTTGCTGGCGCGCAGCGCCGGCCATACCGTCACGGGCTGCGATGCCGGCGTCTATCCGCCGATGAGCACGCAGCTGCAGGAGCAGGGCATTGCACTGGTCGAAGGCTATTCGGCCGACCAGATCGCGATGGCGCCGGATCTCTTCGTGGTGGGCAACGCGGTGTCGCGCGGCAATCCGCTGCTGGAAGCCATTCTGGATCGTGGCCTGCCTTACATGTCGGGCCCGCAGTGGCTGGCCGACAACATCCTGCAAGGCAAGTGGGTGCTGGGTGTGGCGGGTACACACGGCAAGACGACGACCTCGTCGCTGCTGGCGTGGATTCTTGAACATGCCGGCCTGAACCCTGGTTTCCTGATTGGCGGCGTGCCGGGCAACTTCGGCATTTCGGCGCGATTGACCGATACGCCTTTCTTCGTCATCGAAGCCGACGAGTACGACACGGCCTTTTGCGACAAGCGCTCGAAGTTCGTGCACTACCGGCCGCGCACACTGATCCTCAACAATCTCGAATACGACCACGCTGATATCTTCCCGGATCTCGCGGCCATCGAGACGCAGTTCCACCACCTTGTGCGTACGGTGCCCAAGTCGGGCCGCATCATCGCCAACGCGGCCGAAGAATCCCTGCGACGCGTGATTGCACGCGGCAACTGGAGCGAGCTGGAGTGGTTTGGTGGCAGTGGTGACACTGCAGGCGAGTGGCAGTACGAAGAGCTCGACAACCGCGGCGATTCGATTGCGTTCATGCACAACGGCAAGGAGGCTTCGGTGAGCCGCCTGCCGCTGGCCGGTGCGCACAACCGTGCGAACGCCGTAGCGGCACTGGCCGCAGCACGCCACGTCGGCGTGACGCCCATGCACGCCGCCGAGGCGCTGGAAGCTTTCGTCGGTGTGAAGCGTCGCCTGGAGCCGCGCGGCACCGTGCGCGGCGTGACCGTCTACGACGACTTCGCGCACCACCCGACGGCCATCACCACGACGGTAGCCGGTCTGCGCCAGCGTGTCGGCGAGCGGCGCATCCTCGCCGTGCTGGAGCCGCGTTCCAACACCATGAAGCTGGGCAGCATGAAGAGCCAGCTACCCGCCAGCCTCACGGATGCCGACCTCGTGTTCTGCTACGCCAAGGGTCTTGGCTGGGATGCGGGCGAGGTGTTTGGCAGCATGGGCGACAAGGCCGCCGTGTTCGAAGACCTGGACCAGCTTGTCGAAGCCGTGGTCAGCAAGGCGTCCTATGGTGACCAGGTGCTGGTGATGAGTAACGGTGGTTTCGGCGGTGTGCACGACAAGCTGCTCGAAGCCTTGGCACGCAAGGCCTGACGCACCGATAATCCGCCCCATGTTCCTGCGTGTCGCCCACCTTCGCCGTGTTGCCCGCTTCGCCATGCTGGCGGTGCTGCTGCACGCCTTTGCGCCGTTTGCGCATGCGATGGTGCGGGCCGCGGATCGCTTGCCTTTCGACCCGCTGGGAAGCATCTGTCGTGTCGCGCTGCCGGGTGCAGCTGCCGGGCCCGCTAGCGACGCGTCACAACAGGGCAGTGCCGCCATCGACATGGCGCGCATGTGTCCGCTGTGCGTGGCGGGCGCGCACTTCGCGCTGGCGGATGTGCCGGCTATCGCTTTCCACGCCGATACAAGCCTGCAGCACGTGCAGGCCGGCTTCGCCCCCTTGGTGTGGACGCTGCCGGCACCCGAGCTGCCGTATTCCTCCCGGGCGCCACCGCGCGCCTGAGCATCTGTCGGCCCTCGCGGGCCGTTCTGTCGCCACCGCGGATGCGCGTGGCCATCGTCCTGAATCGAACAGATGTTGCGTCGTCGCCCACGGGCCGACGCGAGGAGTGTTTTGCCGTGTTTCATCATTTCCACCGGAATGCCTCGGCGCTGCTTTGCGCCGTCGCTGCATGTTTCGCCCTGCCGGCTGCGCAGGCCCACGTCACGCTTGAGCAACAGACCGCGCAGGCTGGCAGCACCTACAAGGCCGTCTTCCGTGCCACTCATGGCTGCAACGGCTCGCCGACAACAGCCTTCACCGTTTTCCTGCCGCCCGGTTTCGTTGGCGGCAAACCCATGCCCAAGCCGGGCTGGAAGCTGGATATCCAGACCGAAAAGCTCGACAAGCCTTACGACTCACATGGCGTGCAGATCGGCGAGCGCGCCGTCAGCTTCCGCTGGAGTGGCGGGCGCCTGCTGGATGCCGAGTACGACGAGTTCATCGTGCGCGTGACCCTGCCTGCCGAGGCGGGCAAGCGCTGGATCCGCGTCCTGCAGCAGTGCGAACAAGGGCAGAACGACTGGGCCGAGATCCCCGTCGAGGGCAAGCCGCGCCCGGCGCAACCTGCCGCCTTGCTGGACATCCTGCCGGCCGCATCGGTTGCAGTGCCGACACCCGTTGCACCGGCTTCGCCCGGCGCACACCATCACCACTAACGAGAGGATTTCATCGTGATCAGATCAATCATTCTGGGCGCCGCCCTGGCGCTCGTCGGCACGCTGGCACAGGCCCACGAATTCAGTGCGGGCACCCTGCGCATCATCCATCCCTGGGCACGCGCGACAGCGCCCGGTGCGATGACGGGTGGCGGCTTCCTCAAGCTTGAAAACAAGGGCGCGGCAGACCGCCTCGTCTCGGCCAGTGCTGGCGTGGCCGACTCGGTCGAGTTGCACAGCATGTCGATGGAGGGCGACGTGATGAAGATGCAGAAGCTCGACAAGGGCATCGAGCTGCCTGCCGGCAAGCTCGTCGAACTCAAGCCGGGTGGAACTGCACATCATGTTCGTCGGCCTCAAGGCACCGCTGAAGCAGGGCGAGAAATTTCCGCTCAAGCTCAGGTTCGAGAAGGCGGGCGAGGTGACGGTGGATGTCGTCATCGATGCAATGACGGCTGGCAGCAGCGGGCACGCGCACTGAGATGCGACGCCGAAGCTTCCTGCAAGCCCTGCCCGCGGCGGCAGGGCTGTTGCTGACGGCTTGCGGGCGCGCGGATCGTGCGCCCGTTTTCCACAGCATCGACATCACGGGCAATACCGAATTCCGCGGCGACTTCCAGCTCGTCGATCACAACGGTCAGCCGCGCAGCATCGCGGACTACCGCGGCAAGCTGGTTACGCTGTTCTTCGGCTACCTCAATTGCCCGGATTTCTGCCCCGCTCACCTTGCACGGCAGACCGAAGTGCTGCGCCTGCTGGGCGACGACGCGGTGCGCGTACAGACCCTGTTCGTCTCGGTCGATCCCGAGCGCGACACACCCGAACGCATCAAGGCTTACGTCACGGCGTTCAACCCGGGGTTCGTCGGGCTGACCGGCAGCCGCGCGCAGATCGACGAAGCAACCAAGGCATTCAAGGCGAGCTACAGCATCTCCGCTGCCAGCGGTTCTGCGATGGGCTACACCGTGGACCATTCCACTTTGAGCTATGTCTTTGATCTAAAAGGGCGGCTGCGGCTGGCTGTGCGCCACGAACTGTCCGCGCAAGCGGTGGCTGAGGACCTGCGACAGCTGTTGTGAGCCCGGCCCCGGTGGGGCGGGATAGGGGTTCTGGCGGTGTCGAAGCCTTTGACAGTTTGCGAGCCCAGCAGCTGTTCAAGGTGGTTTTTGCCCAGGAAAATTTTCGTAAAACACTGTTTCTTAATGAATAAATTCCGCCAGATAAAACCTGGCATCAAGAATGCTTTATAGGCATGTCAGCAGTGTTTCAGAGCCTTTAGAAGCTGCACAGACACTTAAACGCTATTCAAAGGAAGAAGACATGTTCAAGAAAATCTTTGCAGCCATGGCCGTCGCCGGCCTGATGAGCGGCGCACAAGCTATCACCATCACGAACACGACTGACGCAACCGCTCTGGCCAACGCCATCGCTGGTTCGGGCGTGACCATCAGCAACGCCACGCTGACCTACAACACGGCTGTGCCCGCTGGTACCTTCACCGGTGCTAACTCGGCAATCGGCTTCGACTCCGGCGTCGTCCTGACGACGGGTACCACCGCTTGCGTTGGCAGCACCAACACCCAAGGCGGCTGTACTGGCGCTGGCAGCTACACCTCGCTGAAGTTCGACTTCGTGTCGGCTTCGAACTCGCTGTTCTTCAACTACGTGTTCGGCTCCGAGGAATACAACTACTACGTCAATTCCTCGTTCAACGACAGCTTCCAGCTGCTGTTGAACGGTGTGAACATCGCTCTGCTGCCCGGCGGCTCGACGCCCGTGACCATCAACAACGTCAACTGCCTGACCAACTCGGCCTACTACGTGAACAACGTGTCGGGCGAAGGCAAGGATGATGGCTGCGCGAACCAGAACCTGCCGATCGAACTCGACGGCCTGACCAAGGTGCTGACCGCCAGCGCTGCGATCACCGCTGGCGTGACCTACACGTTCGAATTCCTGATCACCGACGTGGGCGACAGCTCGCTGGACTCCGCCGTGATGATCCAGGCTGGCACCTTCTCCGACACCGAAACCAAGGTTCCGGAACCCGCAAGCCTGCTGCTGGCTGGTCTGGGTCTCGGCGCACTGGCAGCTCGCCGCCGCAAGGCAGCCTGAGTTGCCTGAGCCCTTCGGGGTTCAAGGATCGGCAAACGGCGCACCTTCGGGTGCGCCGTTTGTTTTTGGCGGGCTAGAATCGCGGCACTTTTCAGCAGGGCAGGACGCCATGGCATACCGGGATTTGCGGGACTTTATCGAACAGCTGGAAGCCTTGGGGCAGCTGCGCCGCATCACGGTGCCCGTCGATACGCATCTCGAGATGACCGAAATCGCTGACCGCGTGTTGCGCGCAGGTGGTCCGGCGCTGTTGTTCGAAAAACCGCATACACAGGGCAAGCCGCAGGCCATGCCGGTGCTGGCCAACCTGTTCGGTACGCCCGAGCGCGTGGCGCTGGGTATGGGTGTGGAGGGCGACTGGAAGCCGGCGCTGCGCGAGGTGGGCAAACTGCTGGCCTTCCTCAAGGAGCCGGAGCCACCCAAGGGCTTGCGCGATGCCTGGGAGAAGTGGCCAGTGCTCAAGCAGGTGCTCAACATGTCGCCCAAGGTGGTGAGTCGTGCGCCGTGTCAGGAAGTGGTGCTGACGGGTGACGAGGTCGATCTGTCGCGGCTGCCCATCCAGCATTGCTGGCCGGGGGATGTGGCGCCGCTGATTACCTGGGGCCTGGTGGTGACGCGCGGACCGCTGAAGTCGCGGCAGAACCTGGGCATCTATCGTCAGCAGGTGCTGGGGCGGAACAAGCTGATCATGCGCTGGCTGGCGCATCGAGGTGGCGCACTGGATTTTCGCGATTTCCAGCAGGCCAATCCGGGCAAGCCTTTCCCGGTGGCGGTGGTGCTGGGTTGTGATCCGGCGACGATTCTGGGCGCGGTGACGCCGGTGCCGGATTCGCTGTCCGAATACCAGTTCGCCGGGCTGCTGCGTGGCGGCAAGACCGAGCTGACGCAATGCATGGACTCCGACCTGCAGGTGCCGGCGCGTGCCGAGATCGTGCTGGAAGGCGTAATCCATCCGGGCGAGATGGCGCAGGAAGGGCCCTACGGCGACCACACGGGTTACTACAACGAAGTCGCTGAATTCCCGGTCTTCACCGTCGAGCGCATCACCATGCGCCGTGAGCCGATCTACCACAGCACTTACACGGGCAAGCCGCCGGACGAGCCGGCGATGCTGGGTCTCGCGCTCAACGAGGTGTTCGTGCCGCTGCTGCAGAAGCAGTTCCCCGAGATCACGGACTTCTACCTGCCGCCCGAGGGCTGCTCGTACCGCATGGCCGTGGTGAGCATGAAGAAGGCCTACCCCGGACATGCGAAACGCGTGATGTTCGGTATCTGGAGCTTCCTGCGCCAGTTCATGTACACCAAGTTCATCATCGTGGTGGACGAGGACATCGACATCCGTTCGTGGCCCGAGGTGATCTGGGCGATCACGACGCGCGTCGATGCGACGCGTGACACGACCCTGGTCGACAACACGCCGATCGATTACCTGGACTTCGCTTCACCCGTGTCGGGGCTGGGCAGCAAGATGGGTATCGACGCCACCAGCAAGTGGCCGGGCGAGACGCAGCGCGAGTGGGGGCGCGTCATCGTGCAGGACGAGGCGGTGCGGCAGCGTGTCGATGCCATGTGGGCATCGCTGGGGCTGGACTGAGTCGCTGACCACACAAGGCCCGCAGGGCATGGACGGGCTGGGGCGCACACGCCATACTCTGCGGAGCGGAATGCTGATCAGGGCGTGACGCGAGTTTCCATACCGGGCTGTGGGCCCGTTGAGGATGGGGTGCGCGATGCGGCAAGGCAAGGACTGGAAATTTCCCCTGCATATCCTGACTGCCTGCGGCGCGACTTTGCTGCTGCTGGCATTGGCCGCAGCCATGGCCTGGAATGCGCGTGACAACCTGCATCAGGTCTTGCTCAGTTCGGTTAACGAAACGGTCGCGCGAACCTCGGTAGACGTCAATGAGCGCGTGCAGGACATCTTCCAGCCAGCGCAGCAGCAAGTTGCGTTCTGGACCCAGCAAGATGTCGTGCGAGCACAGGGACTGGAGCAGCGCTTGCGCATCCTGCCCTTCGTGCAGCAGATGTTTGCCACGCAGGGCCACTTCGACGCTTTCTACATCGCCAACCCTGCAGGCGAGTTCCTGTTGTTCCGGCCTTTGCGCAACCTGCGCGTGCGCCAGTCATTCGAAGCGCCTGAGGCGGCCAGCCTGCTGGTGCAGGCACGCACGCTGGGTCGTGCTGGCCAGATCGATGGCGAGTACCTGTTCTTCGACGACAAGGGCCGACTGGTAAAGCGGGACAAGCGGGCCGACTACCGCTTCGATCCGCGTGAACGCCCCTGGTATCGCCTCGCGCAGACGCAGTCCGGTGCCGTGCTGACGAAACCCTACGTTTTCTATTCGACCCGCTCGGCTGGAACGACCCTGGCCCAGATGGCGCCGGGTGGGGGGGCCACCGTGGGTGTGGACATCACGCTGGAGGCCTTGCAGGGGCAGGCTGACAAGTTGCGGCTGACCGAGAATACGCAGGTGGCATTTCTCGATGCGGAGTCACACGTTGTCGCAAGGGATCAGCAATCCACCGTCACGGCGGATGCCGACAATGTGAACCTGCCGGATCTGGCGTCCCTCAATGCGCCAGCGTTGCTGGCTGCGGCAGGGCTTGAAGGTGGTGTGCTCACGCGAGCCTATTCGCAACTGGGCGGGCGTGACTGGGAAGTGCTGTCCGTGCCCGTCGCGACCACCGTTTCTGGCACAAGCCTGCGCGTGGTGATGGCTGTGCCGCACGACGACCTCTTCCGCAGCGCACGCAAGCTGCTGCGTCAGCAGATGTGGGTGACGCTGCTGTTGATAGCCTTGTCGATACCTTTCGGCTACTGGTTGACGCAGCGTGTCGTGACGCCTCTGCGGCGCGCGATCCTTGATACGCAAGCCGTGGCAGCTTTCGATTTCTCGCCCTCGCAACCCAAGCGTTCGCGCATTGCCGAAGTCGATCAGCTATCGAGCGCGACCGAGCATATGAAGTCGAACGATCTCGCGCTTCCTCGATGTGAGTGCCGCGCTGAATTCCGAGACCCAACTCGACCGTCTCCTGAAAGTGGTGCTCGATGGCGTTGTTGCCACGACCAAGGCGAGAGCGGGGGCTCTCTACCTGTTCGATGACCGGGACTGGAGCCTGCGGCGCTCGCAGTGCTATCCGGAGCAAGACGAAGAACTCGCCGAGTTGCTGTCCATCGACAGCAATCGCGATCATCCGGCGATCCGTGCCATGACGTCGCGGCGCAGCTATGTCAGCCCTGACGGCAAGCGTATGGCCGTGCCGCTGGAAACCCTGGCCGACGAATTCGTCGGCGCGCTGGTGCTGGAGCTGAGCGTGCCGATGCATGTCGGCGAAGCAGGCGGCCCGCATGAGGCGCAACTGGCCTTCATCGAGGCGCTGTCTTCGACGGCGGCAGTGGCGATTGAAACCCGACACCTCGTCGACAGCCAGAAGGAGCTCATCGAGTCCCTGATCCAGCTGCTGGCCGGTGCCATCGATGCCAAGAGTCCCTACACGGGTGGTCACTGCCAGCGCGTGCCCGAGCTCACCAAGATGCTGGTGCGTGCCGCTCATGATTGCGAAGAGGGCGCCTGGCAGGAGTTCCGTCTCGAAGAGGCCGATTGGGAGGCCGTGCACGTCGGTGCCTGGCTGCACGATTGCGGCAAGATCACGACGCCGGAGTTCGTGGTCGACAAGGCCACCAAGCTCGAGACCATCTACAACCGCATTCACGAGATCCGCATGCGCTTCGAGGTGCTCAAGCGCGATGCCGAGATCCAGTACTGGCGCAAGCGTTCCGAAGGTGTGCCGGAGCAGGAGGCCTGGGATCTGCTGCGCATCCGCTGGCGCGAGATCGACGACGACTTCGCTTTCGTGGCCGAATGCAATGTGGGTGGCGAGTTCATGGATGGAGCGAAAGTCGAACGCCTCAAGAAGATTGCCGAGCAGCCCTGGATGCGCACGATGGACGACCGCCTCGGCCTGTCGCGCGAGGAACAGCGTGCCGTCGGCAACCTGCCGCAGCGACCCTTGCCGGCGATGGAGATGCTGCTGGCCGACAAGCCGGAACACCTCGTCGAGCGTTTGCCCTCCGAACAGGCGGTGCAGGATGGTCTGGGCTTCAAGGTCACGCCGCCGCGCTACAAGTTCAATCGTGGCGAGCTCTACAACCTGGCGATCTCGCGTGGCACGCTGACGGATGAAGAGCGCTACATCATCAACGACCACATCGTGCAGAGCATCACCATGCTGGAGAAGCTGCCCTTCCCCAAGCACCTGCGCAACGTTCCGGAGATTGCCGGTGGGCACCACGAGCGCATGGACGGACGCGGTTATCCCAAGGGGCTGACGCGTGACCAGATGAGCGTGCCGGCGCGCATCATGGCGATTGCCGATGTGTTCGAAGCGCTGACGGCGGCGGATCGTCCTTACAAGCCGGCCAAGACCCTGTCCGAATCGCTGATGATCATGGCGCGCATGGCGGCCGAGCATCACCTCGACGTGGAGCTGTTCGTGCTGTTCCTGCAGTCAGGTGTCTATCAGCAATACGCCGATCGGTATCTGCTGCCCACGCAGTTCGACGAAGTCGATGTGGCCGCGTTGATAGACAAGGCGCGCAGCGGCAAGCCGCTGGTAGTGCCTGCACCTACCTGAGGCGCGACGTCGCGGGAGCTGCTTCGGCGACGACGCGCAACGCAGCCAGCGTGGCGGCTTCGCCAGCCTCGGCGCGCGGACCGGTGATCATCAGCACGACCACCTGCCATTGGCCGCGTGCGTCCTGCACGTAGCCGGCGGTGCTCATCACATCATTGAGCGAGCCTGTCTTCAGATAGGCGCGTCCTGCCGAGGGGTGGCCGCTGAAGCGGCGGCGTGCCGTGCCGTCTTCGCCAGCGATGGGCAGCGTGGCGACAAGGTCCGGCATGCGCGGGCTCTGCCACATGGTCTGCAGCAGGTTGCCGAGACCGGCCGCGGTAATACGCTCGTGACGCGACAGCCCCGAACCGTTCTCCAGCACCAGTCCCGGCAGGGAAGTCTGACGATTGGCCAGCCAGTCGCGGATGCGCTGCACGCCCATCTGCGGCGTGAGGGGCTGGCTCTGTGCGTCACTGCGCCCCAGCGTCAGCAGCAAGTGGCGGGCCATCACGTTGTTCGAATACTTGTTGATGTCGCGCAGCACTTCGACCAGTGTCGGCGACTGCCAACTGGCGAAGGGCGTCGCGTCCTGCGGTGTGGCGCCTTCGCGCACCACGCCGTCGAGGCGACCACCCAGCTCGGCCCACAACGCGCGGAACACGCTGGCCGCGAGCCGCGGGCCATCGTGCGCGGCGAGGTTCAGCACGCGCTCGCCACAGCTTGCCGGCATGCTGCCGCTGAGGCGCAGCACGAAGCCTTCGCCCTGCGACAGCAGCTCGCTCTGGATCTGCCCGCGCCAGTCGCCACAGCCGCCAGCGGTGCCGACCAGCTGGTTGTCGATGGCAAACGGCGCGAGGGGCACCAGCGACACCGCTGCGATGGGCTGGCGCGCCGCAGCCGGGCTGAGGCGCACGCTGATGGCCTTGAAGTTGACCAGCAACGCATCGGGCGTGGCGTTGTAGGCACGTTGCGGCTGGTCGTCGAAACTCTCCTGCGCAATCGGTGCGAACAGGCTGCGGTCGAGCAACACGTTGCCGCGGATCTCGCGCAGGCCGCGTGCGCGCAGGTCGCGCAGGAAGTTACCGAAGCGGTCCCAGGTCAGCGCCGGGTCGCCACCGCCGCGCAGGATAAGGTCGCCTTGCAGCACGCCGCCCTGCAGCGGGCCGCGCAGCAGGGCTTCGGTGCGCCAGGTGTAGCCGGGGCCCAGCAATTCGATGGCGGCACTGCTGGTGACTAGTTTCATCACCGAGGCCGGGTTGTAGGCCTCGTCGACGTTGTGCTGCAGGCTGGGGGCACCGCCGTTTGCCGGGGCGACCCACAGCGCAACATTGGCAGGCGAGATGCCGGCGGCACGCAGGGGCTGGATGATGCTGTCGGGCAGGGCGGCGTGTGCGAATGCAGGCAGGAGACCCAGCAGCAAGGTTGCGAGTATTTGGCGTAGCCGGTACGCGTGGGCACACCGTGCCCACCCTACAGTTGCAATGCAGGCGTGATGGTAGGGTGGGCTCGGTGAGCCCACGCGTTGCGTCATCATCCGATCAATGCCTCGAACGCGAGGGCCGCCTGGCTGATGGGGCGACGCGGCAGGCGCAGGCGATAGAGCTCGCGCGACAGCTCACCAGTCGTCAGGCTCAGCGCCGTTACTTTGCCCAGCGCCAGCTGATCGGCTGCGCAGACGCGCGGTACCATGCCCAGCCCGAGACCGGCGGCGACGCTCTGCACGATGGCTTCGTTGTTGCCTACTTCCAGCGTGCGGGCGGGCGTGATGCCAAGGCGCAGCAGCTCGCGCTCCACGACCTCACGGCTGCCCGAGCCTGGCTCGCGCAGGATCCATTGCTCGCCGGACAGCGTCGCAGGCTCCACCGTGCAGTCACCGTCTGCGCGGCCACGCGGCCCGACGATGACCATGTGTTCATGACGCCAGATGCGCGACTCCAGTCGCTCGTCGATGACCGGGCCTTCGACCAGCGCCACATCCACCGCGCAATCCAGCAGCCACTGCGCCACGGCCTGCGTGTTGCCCGACATCAGGCGCACGTTCACACCGGGGTTGTCGCGTGTGAAGTCGGCAATGAAAGGCGGCATCCAGTAGGTCGCGATGGTCGTGCTCGCGCCGATGGTCAGCGTACCGCGCTCCATCTCGTAGAAAGACTGGACTGCATCGACCGCAGCCTTCTCCATCGCGAAGATGCCCTGCGCATACTCGTAGAGCACGCGTCCGGGTTCAGACAGCTGGAAGCTGCGTCCGCCACGGTCCAGCAGCACCACGTCGAGCTGCGACTCCAGCTCGCGCACGGCTTTCGAGACGGCCGGCTGGCTGACTTCGAGCGCTTCGGCGGCGCGCGAGAAGCTCTTGTGCTCGACGACGGTGGCGAAGATGCGGAGGAGGTGGAGGTTCATTGTCAGATTCTGGAGTCAGTCAGCCGCCATCCAGTCCTTGCGGACCAGCTTTCCTGCTTCGAAATCCGCCGTGCAGGCATAGCGGAAGAACGGTGCATTGTGATTCAAGACTGTCACATGATTGGAGAAATTGTGCGCGACCAGACCCCGCTGTCTGGCAAGCTCCATCATCATTTCAGGCGTGGCCGTAACCGGCAAGTCATTGCAGAGAGTGCGGATGGAGTGGCTTGGCAGAATGCCGAGCAACTGTGCCGCGCCGAAAAGCAGCAAGAGCCCCGCAACAATACGCAGCATCAGTTTGTTAGTGGCTACGGCAAGCTTGGTTGCTTCCATGTTGCAATCGTCCTGGCTCAGACCCGTTGGTCAGAATGAGTTCTGTCGCGTGTTTTCAGGGCCAAGCCCTTGCGCCAAAGATCATGCGTTTGGTGACGAAGTGCCGCAGTGGCGGGCAGATATCCAGCGCCAGCAGGCCGGCACCGCGGGCGTGGGTGAGCAGCGGGTTGTTGTTGGAGAACAGGCGCACGAGGCCGTCGGTGAAGCTGGCTGCGCCTTGGCGGTCAGCGCGGCGTTGCCGCGCGTAGCGGGCGAGGACGTCGGCGGCGCCGGGATCAGATGCGGCGTGCAGCGTATCGGCGAGCTCCCACACGTCGCGCAAGCCGAGGTTGAAACCCTGGCCGGCGACGGGGTGCAGGGTTTGCGCGGCGTTGCCGAGCCAGACGGTGCGATCACCGACCGGCGATTTGCGCATCTTCATGCCCAGCGGGTAGCTGGCGCGGCTGTGCAGCTTGCTGAAGCGCACACGCAGGCCAAAGGCGCGCTGCAGTTCGGCGAGCAGGGCGTCGTCAGGCAGGGCCTTGAGTGTAGCGAGGCGCTCGGGTGACATGGTCCACACCACGCCGAAGTCGCCGCCTTGCGGCAACAGGGCGATGGGGCCGTCGGGTGTGAAGCGTTCCCAGGCTGTGTTGGCGTGAGGCTGGGTGGACGTTATCTGCAGCAGCAGGGCGTGCTGGTCGTAATCGTGCGAGCGGGTGTCGCTGCTGTCGTCTGCAATCTTGCCCTCGCAGCAGACAGCCAGGGCTGCATGCCGCGTGTCCCGCGCGCCGGCTTCGTTGCGCGTGATGAGGCTGAGCTTGCCGGCGTTGCGGGACAGGGCTTCGACGCAGGCGTCGTAATGGATCTGCAGCCCGACGTCGCGCGCACGTGCCAGCAGGGCTTGCATCAGGGCGCTGGCCGGCAGCACGTAACCGAGTGCAGGCAGGCCGTAATCGGCGTGGCGCATCTCGGTGCGGCCCAGTGCGCCGCGCTGCGAGACGTGGATGGTGGTGATGGGCGTGGCTGTGTGTGCGGGCCAGGCGCCAAGCGTCTCGAGCAACTGACGGCTGCCGTGCGAGAGGGCCAGTACGCGACGGTCCTCGTGAGCCTGGTCAGCGCGGCGTGCGTCGAGCAGCTGCACGTTGTGGCCTTGTGCGGCGAGACGCAGCCCGGCGCACAGGCCAAGTGGACCGGCGCCGACGATGATTATCTTTACGGACGGCGTAGCCGCCATCTGCTCCCCTCGCCCCTCCGTGGGAGAGGGGCTGGGGGAGAGGGGGGCGATATCGGTGTGATGCGGCATCTGGTCTCGTTCAGCCACGCTCATCCACGTCCGACATGATGAGTTCGATATCGCTGACCGAGCGCGGTGTGTCGTGGGTCAGGATGTCGTAGCCGTCGTCGGTGATGAGCACGTCGTCTTCAACGCGGATGCCGATGTTCCAGAAGGCTTCAGGCACGTCGGGCGCGGGGCGGATGTAGCAACCCGGTTCGACGGTGATGACCATGCCGGGTTGCAGCGGACGCCACTGACCGTTGAGTTTGTATTCGCCGGCGTCATGTACATCCAGCCCCAGCCAGTGGCCGGTGCGATGCATGTAGAAGCGGCGGTAGGCGCCAGTCTCCAGCACGCTGTCGAGCGAGCCGCTGAGCAGGCCCAGGTCGAGCATGCCTTGCGCGAGCACTTTCACGGCGGCGTCATGCGTGGTGTCGTAAGTGTTGCCGGGGCGGGCCTGCGCGAAGGCGGCCTGCTGGGCGGCGAGCACGAGTTCATAGACATCGCGCTGTGCGGCGCTGAAGCGGCCGTTGACCGGGAAGGTGCGCGTGATGTCGGAGGCGTAGCCGTCAAGCTCGCAGCCCGCATCAATGAGCAGCAGGTCGCCGTCGTGGAGTGGGGCGTCGTTGCTGACGTAGTGCAGCACGCAGGCATTGGCGCCGCCTGCGACGATGGAGTTGTAGGCGACGGACTGGCTGCCCTGGCGACGGAACTCGTGCAGCAGCTCGGCTTCGACTTCGTATTCGTTGACGCCGGGGCGCGTGAAGCGCATGGCGCGGCGATGCGCTTCGCCACTGATGCGGGCGGCCTGGCGCATGGTGTCGATCTCGACCGCGTCCTTGATCAGACGCATTTCGTCGAGCGGGCCGCGAATGTCGCGGATGTCGGACGGTGCGATGACGCCGCTGCGGCCCTGCATGCGCACGGTGTTGAGAGCTTCGAGCACGCGCGTGTCGTGGTGGGCGTCGTAACCGAGTGCGTACCACAGCGCGGGCTGGTTGCCGATCAGCTCGGGCAGCTTGCCGGCGAAGTCGTCGATGGCGTGCGCTTCGTCGAAGCCGAAGACTTCGGCGGCTGCGGCCGGGCCGTAACGGAAGCCGTCCCAGATTTCGCGCTCTTCGTTCTTGCTGCGGCAGAACAGTACGCTGCGCATCTCAGTGTTGTCACCTGAGCCCACCAGCAGCACGAGCACGGCTTCGGGTTCGTTGAAGCCGGTCAGGTAGTGAAAGTAGCTGTCGGCGCGGAAGGCGTAGTGCGCATCACGGTTGCGGATGCGTTCGGGCGCGGTCGGCACGATGGCGACACCGCCGCCGACAGCACGCAGGCGTTCGGCGAGTTGCTGGCGGCGACGGGCGATGGCGGCGAGGGTGCTGGCTTCAGGTGAGCGAGGCATGAGTGTTCTCAGTGCTGCGGTTGTTCGGCCTTGAGGGCCTCGTCGAGTTCGTGCAGGCGGTCCGGCGTGCCGACGTCGGTCCAGCGGCCGCTGAAGTGTTCGCCGGTGACGCGTCTGGCGACGATGGCACGCAGCAGGTAGGGCAGCAGCTTGGCTTTCTCGCCAGCCGTGATGCCCGCAAACAGTTCGGCGCGATACATGCCGATGCCCGAGTAGGTGAGGCGGCTGGCGGTGTCGCTGGAGAGGTGGCCGTCAGCGCCGAGCTGGAAGTCGCCCTGCGTGTTGTGCGCCGGGTTGCTGACCATGGCGAGGTGGGCGTGCTTGCCTTGCGTGAGCTGGGCAATGCCGCGCGCGGTGAAGCGGGCGAAATCGAGGTCGCACCAGACATCGCCATTGACGACGAGGAAGGGGCCGTCACCGAGCAGGGGCAGGGCCTTGGCGATGCCGCCCGCGGTTTCCAGCGCCTCGCCTTCGGGCGAGTAGCGGATGTCGATGTCCCATTGCTGACCGCTGCCGAGTGCGTCTTCGATCTGCTGGCCGAGGTGGGCGTGGTTGATGACGATGTCGGTGAAGCCGGCGGCGGCCAGCTTCTCGATATGCCACACGATCAGCGGCTTGCCGCCGACGGGCAGCAGGGGCTTGGGGGTGATGTCGGTCAGAGGGCGCATGCGTTCGCCGCGACCGGCGGCAAGGATCATGGCTTTCATTCTTCGCGTTCCTGAGCTTGCTTCTCGTAGGCTTCAACAATACGCGCAACGAGGGGATGACGCACGACGTCTTCCTTCAGGAATTGCGTGAAGGCAATGCCGCGCACTTCGGCCAGCGTCCTGGCGGCGTCGAGCAGACCGCTCTTGTGGCCGCGCGGCAGGTCAACCTGGGTGAGGTCGCCGGTGACGACGGCGCGCGAGCCGATGCCGATGCGGGTGAGGAACATCTTCATCTGCTCGGGCGTGGCGTTCTGCGCTTCGTCGAGGATGATGTAGGCATTGCTGAGGGTGCGGCCACGCATGAAGGCGAGCGGGGCGATCTCGATGCATTGGCGTTCGAACAGCTTGGCGACGCGGTCGTAGCCCATGATGTCGTACAGCGCGTCGTAGAGCGGGCGCAGGTAGGGATCGACCTTCTGCGCGAGATCGCCGGGCAGGAAGCCAAGGCGTTCGCCGGCTTCGACAGCAGGGCGCGTGAGGATGATGCGTTCGACCTGCTGACGCTCGAAAGCATCGACGGCGCAGGCGACGGCGAGATAGGTCTTGCCGGTGCCGGCAGGGCCGATGCCGAAGGTGATGTCGTGCTGCTGGATCTGGCGGATGTACTCGACCTGGCGTGGCGTGCGGCCGTGCAGGTCGCCCTTGCGCGTGAGCAGGGCGGCCGGGGCCTGCACGCCTTGTTCGAGGTTGCCCTGTTCGATGACGCCGAGCTGGATCTGGCCGACCTCCAGCGGGCTGTCGGCCTGGTCGTAGAAGCGGCGCAGGGCTTGCGCCGCGCGCTGCATCTGCGGCGTCTCGCCGCGCAGCTTGAAGTGCTCGCCGCGACGTGCGATGGCTACGTCATACGCGGCTTCGATCTGGCGCAGGTTCTCGTCGAGCGCGCCGCACAGGTTGGCCAGTCGCTGGTTGTCGACCGGGCTGAAAGTGAGGTCAAGCGCGCGAGGTTTCATCAGCCCAGTTTGAGCAGCTTGGCGTCCAGTGCCTCGTTGATCATCGACAGCGTCTCTTCGAGGTGGGCGCGGGTTTCGAGGTTGAGGTTCTTTGCCTTGAGCGCCTTCTGCAGCTGGCCACGCAGCTTGATGCACTCGAGGCGCACGAGGCTGCGCATGTCGGGCACCGTGGTGCCGAGACGCGCGGTCCAGGTGGCCAGTTGCGTTGTCCATTGACGCTGCAGGTTGCGGCGGGTCATGGCGATGTTTTCACCGGGCTTGTCGAGCTCGCTCCAGATGGCGCCTTGCAGCGTGCCCAGCAGGTCGGCTATGCCCAGCGTGCGCTGTTCCGGGGTGCGCAGCAGTTCGATGTTCACCAGTCGCGTCAGCGTGGCGTCGCTGGTGAGCTGACGCAGCACCGAGGTCTGCGTGTCGAGGATGAGGTTGGCGAGGGGCAGGAAGGTGGCGTTGCCCCCCATGCCGGCCCAGCGCTCGACGTGGTCAGGCGGCAGGCGTTGCAGCAAGCCTGCGGGCAGCTGCAGGCTGTCGGCACGGAACAAGCCCTGCGCGAGGCTGTCGAGGGCGCGGCGCTGTTCATCCGTGGGCACCGGGATGTAGGTGGCGACGCGCGTGCTGGGGTCGTGCGTAGTGCGCACGCCGCCGATCTTCTTGCCCAGCATGCCGGCCGTGCCGCCGAGACCGCGCAGGCTGCGCTCGACGGTCTCACGGGCGAGGCTGTAGTCCCAGTCATCCGGCGAGCGCTTGATGATCCAGTCGATGCGTTCCTTGACGACCTTGAGGCGGCGCTCGAACCAGGCTTGCGAGTCGGAGCCGAGGTCGAAGCGGTTGACGTCGGGGTCGAGGCCCGAGCCGGTGCCGCCCTGGTCGGCATCGAGGTCGTTGGCGTAGGCGAGGTGGCGGTCCGTCGAGGCCTTGCCGGCGATGCGCTTGAGGCCGGCCGCTTCGTCGGCAATGGCGAGCGGAGAGTAGCCGTACTCGATGGCCCACATGTCATAGGGGCCGATGACCTTGGGGAAGTAGGGGGCGGGCTTCTCGCCGCTGAGGCTGATGTTGCTGGGCACGTAGTCCATCACCGAGGCGGTGGTGCCGTACTTCGCGACGAAGTCCGGATCGCGCAGCTGTGCGGGGGTGTAGGCCGAGGAGGCGACGAAGTTGTGTGACAGGCCCAGTGCGTGGCCGACTTCGTGCGCGACGAGCTGGCGCAGGTAGTCCTTGACGTAGGCTTCGATGACTTCCGGGTCGGCTTGCAGGTCACCGCGCGCGATCAGGTGGTCGAGCGTGTCGTGCAAGTGTTCGCCGAGCTCGGCAGCGTAGTCGCAGGACTCGTGTTCGCGGCCAGCCAGCAGGCCGTGCAGGGGCGGCGAGGTCGGTGCGATGTCGTTGCGGAAGCTCATGCGTGCACCGCGTGCAAAGCTGTCGCTGATCAGCACGTCGGCGTCGAGGATCTCGCCGGTGCGCGGGTCGCGTGCCGTCGGGCCGATCGAGACGTCGCCATCCTTGGCGAGGTACCAGCGGATCGAGGCGTGGCGGCGATCCATGGTGTCGAACGTGGCATCGTCCGTTTGCTGTTTGACGACGATGGCGTTCTTGAAGCCGATGCGTTCGAAGGCGGCGTTCCACATCAGCACGCCTTCGCGCACGGTGTCGCGGTAGCGCTCGGGGATGTTGCGGTCCAGCCAGAAAGTGATGGGCTGCTTCGGTTCGGATTCGGCGGCGCCGTCACTCTGCTTTTCGAGACGCCAGCGCGCAATGTAGTGCTGGCTCTGGCGCATCGACAGGTCGTCGCGATAGTCAGCCACGCTGTCGAGGAAGTAGCCGACGCGCGGGTCGGCAATGCGCGGCCGCATGGCTTCGGGCAGCGGCGAGAAGCTGTAGTGGAAACCCAGCGACAGGCTGCGCGGATCGGGTACGGCCGAGGGTAGCGTGAGCGGCGGCTGGCCAGGCTGCTGCACGAGGCTGCGCGCCAGCACGTACTGCAGGCGCACTTCGAAGGTGGTTTCGTCCTTCTCGGCGCGCGCCTCGGTGATCAGGCCGTTGTTGCGGTCCAGCGCGTAAGGCAGGCGGAAGGAGTATTCCAGCTGCATGCTGCCGCCGGCGATGTCGTTGAGCAACACCTGCGAGATGTCGATCAGCACGGCCTTGCTGGTGGGATGCGGCAGGCTCAGCACGGTGAAGGTGCCGATGGTGCTTTCGCTGAAGCCCTGAGCGATGTTGCGCTCCATGATCTTGTTGCCGGGCGCGATGAACTTTGTGTTGCGCTCGACCCACTGCACGCGATCGCCCGGAATCTGGCGGAACATGCCGATGCTGTTGTCGAGCAGGAGCCCCGGCCACATGCGTCGCTCGCCGAGGGCCTGGCCGCGGTGGCTCATGAAGAAGAAGGGTTTGTCGAAGTCCGACTCGTGCAGTTCGACGAGGTAGCGACCGTCCTTGGTCCAGACGTTGAGGAAGCCTTCGAGGCGCTTGAAGTCGCGCGTCAGTTCGGCGAAGGGCTTGAGGTTGGGATTGACCGTCGGCCGTGCGACGGGCGCGGAAGCTGCCGCCGGGACCGATGCCGCGACAGGGGCGGAGCCAGTGGCTGCCGGGGCTGGCGCGCTGGCCGCAGCGGGCAGTCGCGTGGCTTGCTGCGGCGTGGCCGGCGTGTCGGTCGTGCTGCAGGCGATGAGGAGGGCGCTCGCCAGCAGGGCGGTGAGCGCATGGGCAAGGACGTTGGTCTTCCGGTCAGTCTGCAAGGACGAGTTCTCCACGCAGCGAATGCGGCAGGGCTGCGCTGATGGTGACGTTGATGAAGTGGCCGATCTGGCGCGGGTTGCCCGCGAAATTCACGACACGGTTGTTGTCGGTGCGGCCGGCCAGTTCGCCGGGATTCTTCTTCGAGCGGCCATCGACGAGGATGCGCTGCGTGGAGCCCACCATCGAAGCGCTGACGGCGGCGGTCTGTTCTTCGATGCGCTTCTGCAGGCGCGCGAGGCGTTCGAGCTTGAGTTCCTGCGGCGTGTCGTCGGCCAGGTCGGCAGCCGGCGTGCCGGGGCGTGCGCTGTAGACGAAGCTGAAGGCGTTGTCGAAGCCGACATCGTCGATGAGTTTCATCGTCGCTTCGAAGTCGGCTTCGGTTTCGCCGGGGAAGCCGACGATGAAGTCCGATGACAGCGACAGGTCGGGACGTGCGGCGCGCAGCTTGCGCACCAGGGCCTTGAATTCGATGGCGGTGTAGCCGCGCTTCATGGCCGCGAGCACACGGTCAGAGCCGGACTGCACGGGCAGGTGTAGTTGCGAGACCAGCTTGGGCAGCTTGGCGTAGGCGTCGATCACGCGTTGCGTCATCTCGCGCGGATGAGAGGTCGTGTAACGGATGCGTTCGATGCCGGGCATGTCGTGCACGCAGTCGAGCAGGAAGGCGAAGTCGCCCATCTCTTCGGCGCCCTTGCTGATCGGTGCGCGCCAGGCGTTGACGTTCTGGCCCAGCAGGGTGACTTCCTTGACGCCTTGTGCGGTCAGGTTGGCAATCTCGGTGAGGATGTCGTCGAGCGGGCGTGATACTTCTTCGCCACGTGTGTAGGGCACGACGCAGAAGGTGCAGTACTTGGAGCAGCCCTCCATGATCGACACGAAGGCCGTGGCGCCTTCGACGCGTGCCGGCGGCATGTTGTCGAACTTCTCGATCTCGGGGAAGCTGATGTCCACCTGCGAGCGGCCGGACTCGCGGCGCTTGTCGATGAGCTGCGGCAGGCGATGCAGGGTTTGCGGGCCGAACACCACATCGACATAGGGCGCACGCTTGACGATGGCGGCGCCTTCCTGCGAGGCGACGCAGCCACCGACGCCGATGATCAGGCCGGGCTTGGCCTTTTTGAGTTCCTTGACGCGGCCGAGATCGTGGAACACGCGCTCCTGCGCTTTTTCGCGCACCGAGCAGGTGTTGAACAGGATGATGTCGGCGTCTTCCGGGGTGTCGGTCTTGACGAGTTCTTCACGGGCGCCCAATACGTCGGCCATCTTGTCCGAGTCGTATTCGTTCATCTGGCAGCCGAAGGTGCGGATGTAAAGCTTCTTCATGTTTCGGGGTACGGATGGTCGGCTGGCTACGGGTGGCCGGCCGGAGTTATTCCAGGCGTTCGAGGATCCAGATGCGGTGCAGCGTGCCGGCCACGTCGATACGCGCCTTGACGCGGAATTTGCCACGCAGCGAGTAGATCGACACCAGCAGGTTGTCCTGGTTCCGCACTTGCAGCGCCGCCGTGACGGGGAAGGGAATCTCGTCCAGCAGCATCTGTCCGTCCGCAACCTCCAGCACCCCCTCTTTGGCATCAGCCGGAATGGCTGCACCGGGCACTCCTTGCGCAAAACTGGTTTGCGGCAACAGCGGCGTGGCAGCCAGGGCCAACGCGAGGGAAAACAGGCGGAAGGACTTGAGCATGGAATCCTCGGGAAAAGGCGCAGCGAAGCCGCGCCAGACGGAGTGCAATGGTCTGCGATCACCCCCCTTAAGTCAATCTGGAAAGGCTGCCGTACAGCGTGCCAAATCCATGAATTGCATGGACTTTGCCATCAGGGCTTGTTGAGGCTGTCTTGACCGGTCGTGCGGCAGCGCATTAGAATGGCGGGCTCGATTAGGGTGATGTAGCTCAGATGGTTAGAGCGGCGGATTCATAACCCGCAGGTCGGCGGTTCGATCCCGCCCATCACCACCAGTCAAATCAAAGGCTTGCCGATTGCTCGGCAGGCCTTTGTCGTTTCCGGGCTTCTGAAAAACAAGGGCCGCCCCGCGTTGTGCGGGGCGGCCCTTGGTGTTTCTGGCTGCCGGTGACTTACCAGTTGGTTTCGCGTTCCGGTGTGGCGGTGATCTTGTGGATCGTGATGTCGGCGCCGTCGAATTCTTCTTCGGCGCTGAGGCGGATGCCGACCAGGCTGCGCAGGGCGCCGTAAACGATGCCGCCGCCGATGAGTGCCACGGCGACGCCGCCCAAGGTGCCGAGCAGCTGGCTCATGAAGCTGACCTTGCCAAGGCCGCCGAGGGCTTGCTGGCCGAAGATGCCGGCAGCGATGCCACCCCAGGCGCCGCACAGCCCGTGCAGGGGCCAGACGCCGAGCACGTCGTCGATCTTCCAGCGGTTTTGCGTCAGCGTGAACAGCTGGACGAACAGTGCGCCAGCGATGGCGCCGACGACCAGTGCACCGGCCGGATGCATGATGTCCGAGCCAGCACAGACGGCCACAAGGCCGGCGAGCGGGCCGTTGTGCACGAAGCCGGGGTCGTTGCGACCGAGCAGCAGCGCAGCAAGCGTGCCGCCGACCATGGCCATCAGGGAGTTCGCGGCGACGAGGCCGCTGATCGCTTCGAGCTTCTGTGCGCTCATGACGTTGAAGCCGAACCAGCCCACGATGAGGATCCAGGCGCCGAGGGCGAGGAAGGGGATGCTTGAGGGCGGGTGGGCGGCGATGGCGCCGTCCTTGTTGTAGCGGCCGCGGCGGGCGCCGAGCAGCAGAACGGCGACCAGACCGATCCAGCCGCCCACGGCGTGCACGACGACGCTGCCGGCGAAGTCATGGAACTTGGCGCCGAAGCTGGCTTCCAGCCAGGCTTGCAGGCCGTAGTTGTCGTTCCAGGCTATGCCTTCGAAGAGCGGGTAGACGAGGCCGACGATCAGCGCAGTGGCTGCCAATTGCGAGCCGAAGCGCGCACGTTCGGCGATGCCGCCCGAGATGATGGCGGGAATGGCTGCGGCAAAGGTCAGCAGGAAGAAGAACTTGACGAGCGCGTAGCCGCTGTTCTGGGTCAGGCTTTCGGCGCTGCCCATGAAGTGCAGGCCGTAGGCGATGCCATAGCCGATGAAAAAGTAGGCCAGTGCCGAGACGCTGAAGTCGACGAGGATCTTGACGAGGGCGTTGACCTGATTCTTCTTGCGGACGGTGCCGAGCTCCAGAAAGGCGAAGCCGGCATGCATGGCGAGAATCATGATGGCGCCAAGCAGAATGAACAGAACGTCACTGGTGGTTTTTAACTGCTCCATGGTGGAAGGGTCTCCGTTTGCACAATGGCGGAGCATGAAGCACGAACTGCACCAGATTGGTGTTCATGAAAATCAATGGCTTGCGCGCACTCTGTTCGTAATTGGTGCTTTGTGTGTTCGTTTGTGGTGCTGCAGCCCGCCTCCATGCACCCGTGTGGTGCGAGTTTGTGCGAATGCTGCTTTGCCGCAGTCGCGGGGCGCCGCCAGACGGGCAGGGCGTGACCGTGCGCCCCCGCAGGGGGCTGGTCAGGGAGGCGAGCTGTTGTGCCGGGCTGGCTTCAGAACGAGTAGCCGGTCGTGCCTTCTTCGGGGTCGAGCTTTTCGAGCAGGTGTGCCAGGGGGCGCAGTTCGGTGTAGCGCTGGCAGGTTTTGCGCAGGTACTTGAGAACCAGGGGCAGGTCCTTGAGATAGCCGTCCTTGCCGTCGCGGTGATAAAGCCGCGCGAAGATGCCCAGAACCTTGATGTGGCGCTGGGCGCCCATGAATTCGTAGTCGCGGTGGAAGTCGGCGAAATCTTCGCGCACGGGCAGGCCAATCTGGCGCGCGGCTTCCCAGTAGCGGACCAGCCAGTCGATGGTGCGTTCTTCCGGCCATTCGATGTAGGCGTCCTTGAACAGCGAGGCCAGGTCGTAGCTTAGCGGACCGTAGACGGCGTCCTGGAAGTCGATGACGCCGGGGTTGGGCGTGGTCAGCATCAGGTTGCGAGAGTGGAAGTCGCGATGCACGAAGACCTTGGGCTCGGCCAGGTTGACTTCGACAATGCGGTCAAAAACCTCGTACAGACTGGCGCTGTCGGCTTCGTTGAGCGTGACGCCCTTGTGGCGCGCGATGTACCAGACGGGGAAGAGTTCCATTTCGCGCAGCAGATGCGCGCGGTCGTATTCGGGCAGTACGCCCGGTTGGCTGGCGCGCTGGATAGCGGCAAGGGAGCCAAGCGCTTCAGCATACAGGGCGTCGGCGTTGTCGTCGGTCAGTGCAGAGAGATAGGTGCTGTTGCCGAGATCGGAGAGCAGCAGGAAGCCTTGTTGCAAGTCTTCAGCGTGGATCACCGGCACATGGGCGCCGGCTGCGCCAAAGAGCCGAGCTACGTGCAGGAAGGGGCGGCAGTCTTCGTGTTCGGGCGGGGCGTCCATCACGATGCGCGTGCTGCCGTCGGGCAGCGTGACGCGGAAGTAACGCCGGAAGCTGGCGTCTGCCGAGGCCGGGGTGATGACGGTTTGCTGGTCGGGGAACTGTTGGGCGACCCACTGATGTAGCTGCTCGAGGCGTTGCAAGGGAAGGGCTCCGGGGGCTTGATGTAGAATCTTGCGCGAACCTGCGGCAAGAGGATCGCAACGGGCCAATGGCCCGTGCAGCGAATGCCGCGGAATCTTAACAAATGTGGGTGGTCTGCCTCGTCGGCAGGCCATATCCGTTGCCCTGCCTGTCCCCGCACAAGAGCTTGCCCGCCAGCCCATGCATCGACTCCCTGTAGCCTTGCGACGCAAGTGCCGGTTGCCAGTCCCCCAGCCACGCTGCCTCAGCCTGTCGGTATTTGCCGCCTTGGCCTGCCTGTCGTCGCTGCCGGTGTCGGCGCAAACTTCGTCGTCGGCTTCTTCGTCCGCTGCAGCCACGAAACCTGCCGCGTTGCCCCCTGGCTTGTTGCAGAAATTCCCCATGCTGTCCACGGAAAGCGCGATTCCGCTCGCGCCTGGTGCGACTCGCGTGCGTGCCGAGCGACTCGATGGGCGCAACCAGTTCGAGCTCACGGCCGAGGGCAAGGTCATCCTGCGCCGGGACAGCATGTTCCTGCTGAGCGACCGCTTGCGGCTGGATCAGATCAGCAACGAAGTGACTGCCGAGGGGAGTGTGTCCTTGCTGCGCGGCCGTGATCGCATTGACGGACCCCGCGCCCAGCTCAACCTCGACACTTCGGTGGGCGAGGTGACCAAGCCGCACTATGTTTTCCAGCGCGATTCCGCCCCCTTCCAGAAGCGCAGCACGACGCTGACAGCGACCGGAGAAGCGGAAACCCTGCTGCTTGAAGGCAAGAACCAGTACCGTTTGCAGAACGCTACCTATACGACCTGCCAGGCGCCGGATCCGGACTGGTACCTCAAAGTGCGTGATCTGTCGCTGGACTACGACCGCGAGCGGGGCGAGGCGTACGACGCCGTGTTGCGTTTCAAGAACGTGCCGGTCATGTGGATGCCCTGGGCGGATTTCCCGCTCAATGATTCGCGCCAGTCCGGTCTGCTGCCGCCGACAATTGGCAGTACATCGAGTACGGGCTTTGACATTACCCAGCCGTACTACGTGAACCTTGCTCCTAACTACGACGCTACGCTGGCGCCGCGCTGGATGGGACGCCGGGGCTTGCAGCTGGGTACGGAATTCCGCTATCTCACCAAGTCTGGTACAGGGCGCCTGAGCGGTGAATGGTTGCCCAAAGACCAGCTGACACAGGAGGAGCGCGGCCTTATATCGGCGCGCAACTTCCAGGATTTCGGCAAGGGCCTCAATGGCTCGCTGGACTACAACCAGGTTACCGATGCCAACTACTTCGCTGATCTGAGCTCGCGCATCACCAGTACGTCACAGGCCACACTGAACCAGCAAGCCATTCTGAACTATGGTGGCTTGCCTTGGCTCAGTAGCTCGTTGAATGTGCAGCGCTTCCAGACCCTGGTGGGTGAGGCACCGTATGACCGGCTGCCGCAACTGCGCGCAGATCTGAATGTGCCGGACCAGTTGGGCATGGCGGTGCGTATGCCGTTCGAATACACGAAATTCGAGCATGCGGCCAAGGACGCAGGTGAGCGTACGACCATCCATCCGCAGCTGGCGGTGCCGCTGCAGAATTCTTACGCCTTCTTTGTGCCCAAGGCGGGCATTCACCTGTCGCACTATGATCTGACGCGGCGCACGACGACTGGCTACAACACGCTTTATCGATCCGTTCCCGGGTTCTCGTTGGACTCCGGCCTGAACTTTGAGCGTTCGCTGAAGCTGGGGCAGTCCGACTTCATCCAGACACTGGAGCCACGCGTGTTCTACGTGCGTACCGCGTATCGCGACCAGTCGCAGTTCCCTGTGTTCGACACGGCACGCGCTGACTTCAATTTCTCGCAGCTGTTCTCCGAGAACATCTACACAGGTTCGGACCGTATTGCCGATGCCAACCAGATGACATCCGCCGTGACCTCGCGTTTCATCAGCGAGCAGACCGGGGAAGAGGCTTTGCGCCTGGCGGTAGGGCAACGGTTCTATTTCAGTGGGCAAGAGGTAACTCTGCCGGGTGAAACACGGCGTGACGGACGCATCGCTGACTGGCTGGGCTTGATGTCCGGCAGGCTGACGCGCAGCATCTGGGTGGACAGCTTCTACCAGTACGATCCACGCGAGCATCGCAGCGAACGTGGTGTGTTGACGACGCGTTACCAGCCACAGGCTGGTAAATCGGCAGCCGTGAGCTACCGTTATCAGCGCGGGGTATTGCGTGATATCGACTTCTCGGGGCAGTGGCCGGTCACAGGAGGCTGGTATGCCGTCGGACGTTATAACTACAACCTCAAGGACAGCAAACTGACCGAAGCCATCGCCGGCTTCGAATACAAGGCAGGTTGCTGGGTGTTGCGTACGGTTTACCAGACCCTGCTGAATACCAAGCAGGTGCGGAACAACGCGATCTATCTTCAACTCGAACTCAACGGGCTGGCCTCTGTGGGATCCAGCCCGGTACAGCTGCTACGTCGCAGTGTCGGTGGCTATACCGACATCACCAGCACCGGTGACCCGGTGTTCGGTACCAGCGCTGAGTAACTACACGATCATCCGGAGTCATCAATTCATGTCATTCCGAGCAAGCTTTTGCGGAGTTCTCGCTGCCATTTGCGTCGTTGTGCCGCTCATGTCGCAGGCAGCCGAACCGCTTGACCGCATCGCGGCGATTGCCAACGATGAAATCATCACCATGTCCGAAGTGCGCGCCAAGGCAGATCAGACGCAGCGCCAGTTGCCGGCAGACGCGCCGAAGATGAGCCGTTCGCAGATTGAAGAGAAAGTGCTTGAGCGGCTGATCGTCGAGCGACTGCTGTTGCAGCGTGCGCGTGCTTCGGGTCTGCGCGTTGACGATCTGACCCTCGACAAGGCCGTGCAACGCATTGCCGAGCAGAACAAGTTGTCGATGGCGAAGTTCCGCGAGGTCATCGAGAAGCAGGAAGGTGTGCCATGGCAGCGCTTCCGTGAAGATATCCGTTCGGAAATCCTCATTACGCGTCTGCGTGAACGCGAAGTCGACAGCCGTATCGTCGTAAGCGATGCCGAGATCGACGCCGCCCTGGCCTCCCCTGAGGCGCAGGCCAGCGGCAAGGAGTATCAGGTTGCACATATCTTCTTCCGGGCACCAGAAGGCGCCAATGCAGAGTCCTGGATGCGCCTTTCGTCACGTGCCGGTGAGGTGCAGCGCCTGCTGCGCCAGGGCGATGATTTCGGCAAGCTTGCTGCCGCGTTCTCGGACGCGCCCGATGGCATGCAGGGCGGCCTGATGGCTTGGCAGACGGCACAGCGTCTGCCCACCCTTTATGCCGAAGAAGTGACGCGCATGAAGCCGGGGCAGATCAGCAATGTGCTGCGCAGTCCGGCCGGCTTGCACCTGATCAAGCTCGCTGCCATAAATGACGCAGCCAGTGCCAAGCCGCTCAACGTATCGCAGACACAGGCACGTCATATCCTGTTGCGCTCATCCGAAGTGCTCAACGATGCCGACGCGCGCCGCCGCCTGGGTGATCTACGCAAGCGCATCCTCGCAGGGACCAAGTTCGAGGATATTGCCCGTACCACTTCGGGGGATGGGTCCGCTGCGCGCGGTGGCGATCTGGGCTGGTTGTCGCCGGGCGACACGGTGCCGGAATTTGAGCGTGCGATGAATGCACTCAAACCGGGTGAGCTCAGTGAGCCGATCCAGTCGCCTTTTGGTTGGCACCTGATCCAGGTGATCGCACGTCGTGATGCGGATCTCAGCGGAGAGCGCCGTCGTTTCGAGATGCGCCAAGCCCTGCGCGAGCGCAAGTCAGATGAGGCCTACGAGGCTTGGCTGCGCCAGTTGCGTGACGAAGCCTATGTTGACGTGCGCCGCAACGAACCCTGACCAGTCATGACGGCGTCACTCATCGCCATCACCAGCGGAGAACCGGCCGGCATTGGTCCGGAGTTGTGCGCCGTACTGGCAGCACGTGAATGGCCCGTGCGGCCTGTGGTCATCGGCGATCTGTCGCTGATTTCAGAACGCGTGGCGTGCACCGGACGGCATGTCGTTGTGCGCGCTTTCGATGCGGCACAGCCCGCTTTGCCTGGTGTGCTGGACGTGCTCCACGTGCCGCTTGACGTGGCATCTAAGCCTGGCGTGCTCGACACGCGCAATGCGGCTTACGTGATCCGCACCCTCGACGAAGCTATCGCGGGCTGTCGCAGTGGCCGCTTTGCAGCCATGGTGACAGCACCCGTGCAGAAGAATGTCATCAACGATGCGGGCATTCCTTTCACGGGGCATACCGAATACCTCGCCGATCAGACAGCGACACCACGTGTCGTGATGATGCTGGCTGGTGAATATGGTGAGCCGAAGCGCTGGATGCGCGTTGCTGTGGCGACCACACATCTTGCGCTGGCTGAGGTGCCCGCAGCCATCACGTCCGATCTGCTCGAAGATCTGCTGCGCATCATGCACAAGGATCTGCGCGACAAGTTCGGTCTGGGGTCTCCACGCATTCTCGTCTCGGGGCTCAATCCGCATGCAGGGGAGGGTGGCCACATGGGGCGTGAAGAGATCGACGTCATCGAGCCCGTTCTGAACAAGCTGCGCGCAGAAGGGTTGCAACTGATTGGCCCTTTGCCGGCCGATACCCTGTTTGTGCCGCACCAGCTGGAGCGTGGTGATGCCGTGCTCGCCATGTACCACGATCAGGGGCTGGCGACCCTCAAGTTCGCTACCTTCGGCGGTGGCATCAACGTGACATTGGGTCTGCCTTTCATCCGGACTTCGGTGGATCACGGAACGGCGCTCGATCTGGCCGGGCAGGGGCGCGCCGACCCCGGTAGCCTCATCGCTGCGATGAACTGCGCCATCAACATGCTTGGATATCGCTCATGAAGCGTAGGGATTTTCTTTCTTCGGCCAGCGCGCTGGCCGCCTTGTCGGCCTTGTCCGCTTGTACCCAGGTGGAACCCAAGCCGGACGTTGCACCGAATCCTCCTGTGCAACCGCAGGTCGCACCGCGGCCGAAACCTCGTCTGGGGTTGGCGCTGGGCGGTGGCGCGGCACGTGGCTTCGCGCATATTGGCGTCATCAAGGTGCTGGAGGCCCAAGGCATCGTGCCCGACGTCATTGCCGGGACTTCCGCTGGCGCTGTCGTGGGGACTCTGTATGCCGGTGGTTTCGATGCCATCGAACTGCATCAGCTCGCCAACCGCATGGAAGAAAGCAGCTTCACCGACTGGGTGATCTTCGACCGTGGCTTCCTCAAGGGCGAAGTAATCGAACGCTTCGTGAACAAGGAGCTGGGCAACCGCACGCTGGAGCAGCTCAAGCGCCGCATGGGTGTTGTGGCGACCGACCTGGCTTCGGGCGAGATGGCGGTATTCACTGCGGGCAACGCCGGTCTGGCCGTGCGTGCTTCGGCGTCGATTCCCGCCGTGTTCGCGCCCGTCGTCATCCGTGGCCGAGAGTTCGTCGACGGTGGTCTTGTCAGTCCGGTACCCGTCCGCGCAGCACGCCAGATGGGGGCTGATATCGTGGTGGCTGTCAACATCTCGGCCAAGCCTTCAGGCAAGAAAAACCAGGGCAGCGTCAACATGTTGCTCGACACCATGGCCATCATGGGCCACACCATCGGCGAGACGGAGTTGCTCGGCGCTGACGTCATCATCCGTCCGGATATCCGCGGCCTGCCAGCGGCCAACTTCCAGCAGCGGCAGGAAGCCATTCTGCAGGGCGAGCGTGCTGCACTGGCCGCCTTGCCACGCATCCGTGAGAAGCTGGGCCGTTGATGCGTAGCGATCAATCCCACCAGGGGCATCTGGCGCGCAAGCGCTTCGGTCAGAACTTTCTTGTCGACCGCGAGATCATTGCGCGCATCGTGGCGTCCATCGCGGCGCAACCGGGCGACCATCTGGTCGAGATCGGCCCCGGCTTGGGTGCGCTGACGGTGCCGCTGTTGGCTGCTTGTCAGCACCTGCACGTGGTGGAGATTGACCGCGACCTGATCGCCCGGTTGCGCGAGAAATACAGCGAGGCCCAGGTCACCATCCACGAAGGCGATGCGCTCAAGTTCGATTTTTCCAGCTTGCCAGCACCGCTGCGCGTGGTGGGCAACCTGCCCTACAACATCTCGACACCACTGTTGTTCCATCTGGCCGACTTCGCCACCCATGTGCGTGACATGACCTTCATGCTGCAGAAGGAGGTGGTCGATCGCATGGTGGCCGAGCCCGGTGACGAAGCCTACGGGCGCTTGTCGGTCATGTTGCAGTACCGTTTTGCGATGGCCCACCTGTTCGATGTGCCGGGCGATGCCTTTCGGCCCGCGCCCAAGGTCACTTCGGCCATCGTTTATATGCGTCCGATCCCCGTTGCCGAGTTGCAGTGCCGTGACGCGGATCTGATGGGACGCATCGTGACGGCAGCCTTTGGCCAACGGCGCAAGACCCTGCGCAACACTCTCGGGGATTGGTTGCAGGCGAATGACTACGAGGCCTTGCAGATCGACGGCGGCCTGCGTGGCGAACGACTGTCGGTAACGGACTACGTGCGCATCGCCAATCACGTGGCAAGGCGGGGCGCATGAAGCGGATCGATACGCCGCTGGAAGGTTTGTACGTCCTGGAGCCCAAGGTGTTTGGTGACGCACGGGGTTTCTTCATGGAGAGCTTCAATGCGCGTACTTTCGAAGCGCTGCTGGGCTTTGCACCGCAGTTCGTGCAGGACAACCATTCCCGCTCACAGCGCGGCGTGTTGCGCGGCCTGCACTACCAGATCCGACAACCGCAGGCCAAGTTGGTGCGCGTGACACGCGGTGCCGTGTGGGACGTGGCGGTCGATCTGCGCCGCAGTTCGCTCACCTTCGGCCAGTGTTTCGCTTGTGAGCTGAGCGAGGAAAACCAGCGCCAGATGTGGATTCCGGCGGGTTTTGCACATGGCTTCCTGGTTTTGTCCGAGGTCGCAGACTTTCTCTACAAGACAACTGACTTCTACGCTCCGGAGCACGAACGCTGCCTGCAATGGAACGACCCTGCTCTGGGCCTGGCATGGCCACTGGGCGAGCTGGTGCCCAAGCTGTCGGCCAAGGATCTGCAGGGCGCTCCCCTTGCAAGCTGCGAGCTGTTTGACTGAGATTCGGCTGAAAGTGCCCTGAACGGGCATCTGTCACAGCCCTGACAGGCAGAAGCGCTAAACTCGCAGGCTTTCCGCCCCGTTCCGGAACCTCAAACCATGTCCTGCATCCTCGTCACCGGCGGCGCCGGCTACATCGGCAGCCACACCTGCGTTGAACTGCTTGCCGCAGGCCACGACGTCGTCGTGGTCGACAACCTCTGCAACAGCAAGGCTGAGTCCCTGCGCCGCGTCGAAGAGATCGCCGGCCGCAAGCTCACCGCTTTCCACCAGATCGACCTGCGCGAGCGCGAAGCGCTGGCCGAAGTGTTCCGTGCCCACAAGATCGATGCCGTCATCCATTTCGCCGCACTCAAGGCAGTTGGCGAGTCAGTCGCGCAGCCGTTGCGCTACTACGACAACAACATTGCCGGCACCGTCGCTCTGGCCGAGGTGATGGCTGCTGCGGGTGTGAAGACCTTGGTCTTCAGCTCGTCGGCAACGGTCTATGGTGACCCCGCTAGCGTGCCTATCCGCGAAGACTTTCCGACCGGCCCGACCAATCCCTACGGTCGTACCAAGTGGATGATGGAATTCGTGCTCAGCGACCTCGCTGCGGCCGACAAGGAGTGGAGCATCGGCCTGCTGCGCTACTTCAACCCCGTTGGCGCGCATGCCTCCGGTCGTATCGGCGAAGACCCCAACGGCATTCCCAACAACCTCATGCCTTTTGTCACCCAGGTGGCGGTCGGCAAGCGCGAGAAACTGTCGGTGTTCGGTGGTGATTACCCAACCGTCGATGGCACCGGGGTACGCGACTACATCCACGTCGTCGATCTCGCTGTTGGCCACGTCAAGGCCATCGAACGCCTCAGCCAGCGCAAAGGCGTGCTGACGGTCAATCTCGGCACCGGCTGTGGTTATTCCGTCGTGCAGGTGGTCAAGGCTTTTGAGGCCGCCAGTGGTCGTCCCGTGCCCTACCAGATCGTCGATCGCCGCGCGGGCGACATCGCCGAATGTTGGGCTGACCCTGCTGCGGCCGAGCGCGAGCTTGGCTGGCGCGCCACGCGCGGCATCGAAGAGATGTGCGCCGACAGCTGGCGCTGGCAGAGCGCCAACCCCAACGGTTTTGAATGATTCATCCCGAACAAGATTTGATCCAGGAGTAATACATGTCCCTGCAACCCGTCATCCTGTCCGGTGGTTCCGGTACCCGCCTGTGGCCGGCCTCACGTGAGCAATATCCCAAGCAGCTGCTGCCGCTGACGGCCGACGAGACCCTGCTGCAGATCACCGCAACGCGTTTGCGTCAGCTGGCCGGCATCGAGGTGGCCCAGCCCATCGTCGTCACAAACGAAGATCACCGCTTCATCATCGCCGAGCAGCTGCGCCAGATCGGCAAGCCCAGCAACCGCATCGTGCTTGAGCCGGTCGGTCGCAACACCGCACCGGCCATGGAGCTGGCCGCCCAGGTCGCACAGCTCGATGGTGCCGATCCGGTGCTGCTGGTCATGCCTGCGGATCACGTGGTCACCAACGAACCCGCTTTCTGCACGGCCATGCAGGAAGGCTACGCCCAGGCCAGCGCTGGTGCACTCGTGACCTTCGGCATCGTGCCGGACCGCGCCGAAACCGGTTATGGCTATATCCGCGTTGGCGACAAACTGAGCGCTGCGGCCACCGCGCGCCAACTCGCTGCCTTCGTCGAGAAACCCAATGCCGAGCGTGCTGCCGAATACGTCGCCAGCGGCCAGTATCTCTGGAACAGTGGCATCTTCATGATGAAGGCCTCGGTGTGGCGTCGTGCGCTGACGGCGCTCAAGCCCGCCATGGCGAGTGCTTGTACCGATGCTGTCGGCAAGGCTGCGCGTGATGCCGACTTCATTCGCGTTGACAAGACCGCCTTCACGGCTTGCCCGTCGGACTCCATCGACTACGCCGTGATGGAAAAGCTGGGCCAGCATCCCGAGCTGGGTGCCGGTGTCGTCGTACCGCTGGACGCCGGTTGGAGCGATGTGGGCGCCTGGGACGCGCTGTGGCAGGTGAGTGGCAAGGACGCTGCCGGTAACGTGACGCGCGGCGACGTGATGCTGCATGACACGCAGGACAGCCTGATCTTCGCGGGCAGCCGCCTTGTTGCCGCGGTTGGCGTCAAGGACGTGATCGTCGTCGAGACGCCCGACGCCGTGATGGTGGCCGACAAGGCCAACGCGCAGGACGTCAAGGCCATCGTCAGTCGCCTCAAGAGCGAGGGCAAGACGCTCGCTGCCAGCCACCGCAAGGTCTATCGCCCCTGGGGCTGGTACGACAGCATCGACATGGGCGAGCGTTTCCAGGTCAAGCGCATTGTCGTGAACCCGGGCGCCAAGCTCAGCCTGCAGATGCACCACCACCGCGCCGAGCACTGGATCGTCGTCAGCGGCACGGCCGAAGTCACCAATGGCGACAAGGTGCTGCTGCTCAGCGAAAACCAGTCGACTTATATTCCGCTCGGCACCACGCATCGCCTGGCCAACCCGGGCAAGGTGCCGCTGGAAATCATCGAAGTGCAGTCGGGCTCGTACCTCGGCGAGGACGATATCGTCCGCTTCGAAGACACCTACGGGCGCACTGCGTGAATAAAGCTACTGCGCGGCGCAATCTCGCAATTCCGGTGCTCGTCGTACGGCAGTACGTCTCTGCTCCTCGTTGCGACCTTGAGCCGCTCGCTACGCTTTCTTCACGCAGTGGTTTTCCTTGGGGCGGCTCCCGGCAAACCACAAGGCGGTGTATCGTGAAAGCCTTCTCCGGTTGATCACATCGCCATGAACGAGCAACGCAACGTCCTCGGCGGGCCTTTGATGGCCTGCAGCTATTCGCCCCTGACCGGCTACTTCCGTACCGGTTGCTGCGAAACCGATGCCACTGATCGCGGCCTGCACGTGGTCTGCATCAAGGCCACGGCCGAGTTCCTCGACTACAGCCGTCGTGTCGGCAACGATCTCTCCACGCCGCGCCCCGAGTACCGTTTCCGTGGTGTGCAGATCGGTGAGCGCTGGTGCCTGTGCGCATTGCGCTGGCTGGAGGCACATGAGGCCGGCTTCGCGCCGCCCGTAGTGCTCGAGGCGACGAACGAAGCTGCGCTGGAGGTTATTCCGCTGGAGTTGTTGCGCGAGTTTGCGCTGGGTTGATTCCAAAAATGGGGACATCTGTGATGTGGTTGCGTCGTTTCTTGTTCTGTTGGCTGTCGTTGCATGCATCCATGGTGATGGCCGAGTGGCGCGTGATGAGTATCGAAGAAGCGATGGATTCGAGACGTATCCGCTCGCTGGATCCCTCGGTCAAATTGCTATGGGGTGATCAGACCATGCAGGATGTGGCTGAGCGAGCGCCACAAGACAGGTATTCCGACTTTTCCACCAATAACTTCCCGTACCAGCAAGGTGCCTGCTTCAGTGCATTTGTCGGCGTGGTGAGAAAGATCGTCAAAGAGGCCAGGGAGTACGGTTTTGATCAGGCCTGGTTTCAAGCGGCTCCCGTAAAAGGGGTTCCGTCACCAGGCAAGAATGAGTTCCTTTGTGACAATGGTTTCCGGAGCTCGGATGTCGTTTTGCTAGTGACTTTCGGGCTGTCGCAGTCAGGGCAGGCTATGCAACAGGTGCTGCGCAATGATCCCGCTCGTGCTGCAGAGATCGAGCTACGAGTGGCGCAGCGCAAGGCTGGGGGCAAGACAATCTTTCTTCCGATGGCGTCCTTGCTGGAGTCGCCAGAGGCACAGAAGATGCTGCGCCCCGGGGAGCGTTTGTTCTGGGGGAACAAGCCTGTGCCGGCATTCAGCCTGCGCAAAGGGCCGGATCGTCATTCCGAGGACGCAAGTTACAAGGAGTTCGGTCAGGACGGAGCTTGTCAGGCGGCAGGTTTGAAAGCGCTCGCAGAGATTCTCAAGGACATGCGGGAATTGGGCTTCAATGCGGCTGTGCGTATTCACAGCAAACTCAACGGTTTTCCTGCGCTGGACGACGAGTACGAATGCCAGCCTGATAGAAGCAGTGCAGAAGTCAGCCTGTATGCAACGCTGGCCCGTATCGAGTGATTGGACCGAGGCCTGATCAGCGTTTCCGTCTGACGCGGAGAGCCATCTGACGTTTTTGGGGAGGGCAAGCTATGGTGGCAGGATTGTGCTGGGCAGCGATATTGACGCTACTGGCGTTTCAGGCGCTGGTGTCATTCAAGCTTGTTCGCTACGAGGGATTTTCATCGACACAACGCCGGATGCAATTGCTGCTGATCTGGTGTGTGCCGCTGATCGGCGCCTGGCTGTCGTATTCGATGATGCGTGCCTCGACCTATCAAGCCCGACCTGATCGGCAGTTCACTTCACAAGATGACCAGAGTGTCGCACCTGGAGTGAACGGCGGCAGCTGATTGGCGGTGCCCATCAGCATGCAGATCAACCAAAACTCAACCTGTCCGCAAACGCCACCGAGTCCAGCAGTGCGTGGCTGACCTGTTCGTCGGTCAGGCCCAGCGCTTCAGTCTGTGTGCGCAGTGCGTCGGGCATGAAATTCTCTGTCGCGGTGGCAAGCTTCAGCAGGGCGGCGTAGGCGCCCTCGTTGCGCAGCAGGGCGTCGGTGACGGGTTCGGGCAGACTCATCTGTTCCAGCACGGTGTCGAGGCTGGTGCCCAGCAGCACCGGTAGGAGCGAGAAGGCGCCGGTGATGAACAGGTTGTCGAGCTCGCTCTTTTCGAAGAGATGCTTGCCCAAGCTTTCCATGAAGTGACCACGCGTGATGGCGGCCTGCATGACGGCGGGCGCGGTCGGATCCTTGCTGGCCGAGACCAGCAGTAGCGACAGCCACTTGTTGAGCTTGTCCATGCCGAGGATGGTGACTGCGTGGCGGAATGACTGCACCTCGACCATGAGGCCGAAGCCAGCCGAGTTGATGTACTTGAGCAGCTTGTAGGACAGCGCCACGTCCTGCTTGAGGGCGGCCTCGATCTCCATGACTTCCGCTTCGTTGCGCACCAGGTTCAGCAGGCGGACGATGCCGGCATGCGAAGGTGCCAGCTGCTTGCTGACCTGCACGCCATTCAGGAAGAACCAGCCTGCCGCGCCGTCATAGCCATGCTGGATGGCGCCTTCGAAGCCCGCCAGATCCTTGAGGCCCCATGCCATGGCGAGGCCCGGCGCGCCAGTCGGGGAGGGGAGCTTGTTGGCGTCGGCCATCACGAAGCGGCAATCGACACCGGCCGGCCAGTTCACGCCGGGCTGGTACCAGCTCATCGCCAGCGGCATGCCCGAGCTGTGGAGTTGCTGGATGAGCTCCTGTGTCTGCGGGTATTGCAGGGCGGGGGCAGGGATTTCGACCAGGGTGTTCGGCGGCGCCTGCCATTCCAGTAGTTCGGCCGTGGGCACCAGTTTGCCGAGGCTGACGAAGACGGTATGGCCGGTTGGCCAGATCTCGCTGTAGCTGTTCAGCGCCGCCGCGACGGTGGGCACGTTGGGGGCGTGGAAGACCAGCCGGTTGGCCGTGATGGCGCGCTGCTTGTTGACGACGGGTTCGCGCGTGACGAGAACGCTGGCTGACATGGGGAGGCCCTCAGGGTGTGCAACAGGGAACGGTTCCCCTGCTGAAACGGCACTTCCGGGGCCAACCTTGAGGGCGGCTGTCGCCCGTCAGGCGGTACTGTCGGCAGCGAAGGTGAAGGCGTCGGAGAAGAAGGCGTCAGCCGGCAGCTTGCACTGCTCGACGAAGTCCTTGCGGGCGGCGTCGATCATGGCCGGCGCGCCGCAGGCATAGACCTCGTGGCCGGACAGATCCGGCAGGTCGGCCATTACGGCCTTGTGCACGAAGCCCGTGCGGCCGTCCCAGGCTTCGTCGGACAGCACCGGGATGTACTGGAAGTCCGGCAGGCTGGCCGCCCATTGCTGAGCACGCTCGTGGCGATAGAGGCCTTCGGCGTTGCGCGAACCGACGTAGAGGCGCACCGGGCGGCGGATGCCGCGCTGGGCCATGTCCTCGACGATGCTCTGGATGGGCGCGAAGCCCGTGCCTCCGGCGAGGAAGACGATGGGCTTGTTGCTCTCGCGCAGGAAAAAACCACCCAGCGGACCTTCGATGCGCAGGATGTCGCGTTCCTTCATCGTGCCGAACACCTGGCTGGTGAAGAAGCCGCCTTCGACGTTGCGGACGTGCAGTTCGATCGCCTCGTTGTCATGCGGGGCATTGGCCATCGAGAAGCTGCGGCGCTTGCCGCCGGCCAGCAGGAAGTTGAACGTACTGCCCGGCGATGAAGCGGAACGGGTCGTTGGCGGGCAGTTTGAGGCTCAACACCATTACGTCGCTGGCGGCCTTGGTCAGGCTCTGCACGCGGCAGGGCAGCTTGCGCACGGGAATGTCGGTCGTGCGGCGTACTTCACGGCATTCGACGTTCAGGTCGGACAGCGGGCGGGCGCAACACATCAGGGCCAGGCCGGCTTCGCGGTCGGCGGGCGGCAGGGTCGATTCGGGCGAACGGCCATGATCGACCTGGCCGGCCAACACGCGCGCCTTGCACGAACCGCAGGCGCCGTCCTTGCAGCCATAGGGCATGATCAGTTCGGCGTTCAGCGCGGACTGCAGCACGCTGGTGTCGTCGGCTGCGGGGAACTGGTGGCCGGCGGGCTGGAGGGTGACTTGAAAGCTGTTGGACATGGTGCGGGCTCTGCAGTAAGGCGTAGGCGGCATGGGATAATGCCGCGTGAAAAGAATCCTGATCGTGGGCTGTGGCGACGTCGCGCGCCGGGCCATCCCCTGGCTGGTGAAGCGTTTCCGAGTGCTGGCGCTGGTGCGTCGCCCGGAGGCCGCAGCGGAATTGCGCGCGCTGGGCGTGCTGCCGGTGGCCGGGGATCTCGACGATTTGCGCTCGCTGCAACGGCTGGCAGGTCTGGCAGACGCTGTACTGCACTGCGCACCGCCGCCGACCGAGGGGGCCGATGATCCCCGCACGCGGCGCCTGATTGCAGCGCTGTCGCGGGGAACGAGTCTAGCACGCAGGGTGGTCTACATCAGCACCAGCGGGGTCTATGGCGACTGCGCCGGAGCGCGTATCGACGAGTCACAACCGCTGCGGGCCAGCACGGCGCGGGCGCGCCGCCGGGTGGCGGCCGAGCAGCGCCTGCGGCGTTTTGCGGCGGGGCAGGGCGCGCGGCTGTCCATCCTGCGCGCACCCGGCATCTATGCGGCAGAACGCGTGTCGCTGGAACGCCTGCAGCGTGGCAGCCCGGTGCTCAATGCGGACGAGGATGTCTTCACCAATCACATCCATGCGGACGATCTGGCGCGTGCGATGATTGCGGCGCTTTTCCGCGCCAGGGCTGGCCGCTCTTTCAACATCAGCGACGATGCCGAGCTGAAAATGGGCGATTACTACGACACCATGGCGGATACTTTCGGCTTGCCGAGGCCGCCCAGGGCGAGTCGTGCCGAATGTGCGGCACAGCTGACGCCGGTGACGCTGTCGTTCATGTCGGAGTCACGGCGTCTTGTGAATCGCCGCATGAAGCGTGAGCTGCGCGTGGCCTTGCGCTGGCCGGACGTGTGCATGGCGCTGCAGCAGATTGCAGCCGCGCAAAACTGACAAGGAGTTTCCATGCTTTACCTCTGGCTCAAAGCCATCCACGTCTTCTTCGTCATCAGCTGGTTCGCCGGTTTGTTCTACCTGCCGCGCATCTTCGTGAATCTCGCCCAGGTGCCGCAGGCCGGTGCTGAGCGTGAGCGTCTGCTGGGCATGGCCGTGCGCCTCAAGCGCTTCATGATTCCACTGCTGGCAGGTACCTGGATCTTTGGCCTGGCCGTGATCTTCAGCAACGGCATGGACAGTGCTTCGATCTGGTTCAAGCAAGGCTGGTTGCATGCCAAATTGCTGCTGGTGATCTTTCTCAGCGGCTACGATGGTTATTGCAAGAAGCTGCTGCGCGACTTCCAGAGCGGGCACAACACCAGGAGCCATGTCTGGTATCGCTGGTTCAACGAGGTGCCTGCAGCTGTGCTGCTGTTAATTCTGATCCTCGTGATCGTCAAACCGTTTTGAAGCATGAGCGAAACCTTTTTTTCCCCCTGTCCGCGTGGTCTGGAGCCCTTCCTTGTCGAAGAGCTGAAAACCTATGGCGCGCATGACGTCGAAACCGTACCCGGTGGTGTGCAGTACGAAGGTGACTGGCAGCTGGCCTGGCGCACCAATCTCGAAAGCCGCATCGCCACACGTGTGCTGTGGAAGGTTGGGCGCACGCGCTATCGCAGCGAAGACGAGATCTACAAGCTCGCCTACGCCACGACCTGGGCCAAGTGGTTCACGCCGGACGAGACGATCCGCATCTACGTGACGGCGATCAAGTCGCCGCTCAAGAGCCTCAACTTCACGACGCTGAAGATCAAGGACGGCCTCTGCGATCACTTCCGCACGGTGACGGGCAAGCGTCCCAGCGTGGACACCGAATCGCCCGACTTGCGCATCCATGCCTTCATCACGGAAGACACCTGCACGCTGTATCTCGACACCTCGGGTGAGCCGCTCTACAAGCGTGGCTTCAAGCCCGCCAAGGTGGATGCGCCGCTGAAGGAGAACCTCGCGGCGGGCATCATCAAGCTGAGTGGCTGGCAGCCCGGCCAACCCTTCCTCGACCCCATGTGCGGCAGCGGCACCTTCCTCGTTGAGGCCGCGCAGATGTCGCTGGGCATCGCGCCGGGGCTGGGACGCCGCTTCGCGTTCGAGAAATTCCGCCATGCCGACCAGGCGGCGTACCGACGTGTGCGCAGCATGGTCGAACAGCAACGCAGGCCTGCTGCCGAGCTGCCGATCTTCGGCGCCGATATTGATGCCCACCAGATTGCGGCGACCGAAGAGAACCTCGCGGCTGCGGGCTTCGACAACCGCCAGGTCGAACTGGTCGTCAATGACGTGCTGGACCTCGAACCGCCGCTGGATGACGGCATCATCGCCAGCAATCCGCCCTATGGTGTGCGCCTCTCAACCGGTGAAGAGTTGGCTGAGTGGTACCCCAAGCTGGGCGACACGATGAAGCGTCACTGGGCCGGCTGGAACATCTACCTGCTGACGGCTGACACCGAATTGCCCAAGCGCATCGGCCTGCGCGCCAGCAAGAAGACGCCGCTCATGAACGGGGATCTGGATTGCCGGCTGTACGAGTTCAAGATGCTTGCTGGCAGCGCACGCGACACGTTCCGCTGAGTTGTCGCTGCAAATGAAAAGGCCGCCATCTGGCGGCCTTTTGCATTGAGAGTCCGGATGCTCAGACGATATCCAGATTCTGCACACCCGACATCAGGTCCTTGTCGGAATGCTTGCTGTTGAGCTTGATCTGCAGGCGCAGGTCGTTGACCGAGTCGGCGTTGCGCAGCGCGTCCTCGAGCGTGATCAGCCCTTCTTCGTAGAGCAGGAACAGCGATTGGTCGAAGGTCTGCATGCCCAGTTCGCGCGAGCGCTTCATGACTTCCTTGATCTCGTGCACTTCGCCCTTGAAGATCAGGTCGGCAATCAGCGGCGAATTGAGCATCACTTCGACGGCGGGCACGCGACCCTTGCGATCCTTCAGCGGCAGCAGGCGTTGCGACACCATGCCGCGCAGGTTCAGCGAGAGGTCCATCAGCAGCTGCTGGCGGCGCTCTTCCGGGAAGAAGTTGAGGATACGGTCGATGGCCTGGTTGGCGCTGTTGGCGTGCAGGGTGGCGAGACAGAGGTGGCCGGTTTCAGCGAAGGCGATGGCGTAGTCCATGGTTTCGCGGTCGCGGATTTCGCCCATCAGGATCACGTCTGGCGCCTGGCGCAGGGTGTTCTTGAGGCCAGCTTCCCAGGTGTCCGTATCCAGCCCGACTTCACGCTGCGTGACGATGCAGTTCTTGTGCGGATGGACGTACTCGATCGGATCTTCGAGCGTGATGATGTGGCCGTAGCTGTTCTCGTTGCGGTAGTCGACCATCGCAGCGAGGGTGGTGGTCTTGCCGGTACCCGTACCACCGACGAAGATCACCAGACCGCGCTTGGTCATGCCGATGTCCTTGATGATCATCGGTACGCCCAACTCTTCGAGAGTCGGAATCTTCAGGGCAATGGTCCGCGCGACGAGACCGACCTTGCCCTGCTGCACGAAGGCGTTGACGCGGAAGCGACCGATGCCGGACGGCGAGATCGCGAAGTTGCATTCCTTGGTGGCTTCGAAGTCCGCCGCCTGGCGGTCGTTCATGATCGCGCGCGCCAGCTCGGCCGTGTGCTGGGGCGTCAGCACCTGGTTCGACTGCGGCACGATCTTGCCGTCGACCTTGATGGCAGGCGGGAAGCCGGCGGTAATGAAAAGGTCGGACCCGCGCTTGCTCATCATGAGCTTCAGCAGATCCTGCATGAACTTGATTGCCTGGTCGCGTTCCATCGCTCAGCCCCGTCGGTATCCTGAAATACGCATCATAGCTCCGCAGCCGGGCCCGCGCGTGACGGGCTGACCGGCGCGGGCAGCGGCCCGGTCAGTTGCCGGGGAAGAGGTCCTTGTTCATGGCGCGCGGGCGGGCTTCGGCCGCCGAGATGACGTTGCGCTTCACGAGGTCCTGCAGGTTCTGGTCCAGGGTCTGCATGCCGTACTGGCCGCCGGTCTGGATCGAGGAGTACATCTGCGCCACCTTGTTCTCGCGGATCAGGTTACGGATGGCGGGCGTGCCGATCATGATTTCGTGCGCAGCGACGCGGCCGGTGCCGTCCTTGGTCTTGAGCAGGGTTTGCGAGATGACGGCGCGCAGCGACTCGGACAGCATCGCGCGCATCATTTCCTTCTCTTCGGCGGGGAACACGTCGACGATACGGTCGACGGTCTTGGCGGCAGACGAGGTGTGCAGCGTGCCGAACACAAGGTGGCCCGTTTCGGCGGCGGTCATCGCGAGGCGGATGGTTTCAAGGTCGCGCAACTCGCCGACGAGGATGATGTCCGGGTCTTCACGCAGCGCCGAACGCAGGGCGTTGGAGAACGACAGCGTGTCGCGCGAAACCTCGCGCTGGTTGAGCAGACAGCGCTTGGATTCGTGCACGAACTCGATCGGATCCTCGATGGTGAGGATGTGGCCGTACTCGTTCTCGTTGATGTAGTCGATCATCGCTGCCAGCGTGGTCGATTTGCCCGAACCCGTCGGGCCGGTGACGAGCACGATGCCGCGCGGCTGGTTGGAGATTTCCTTGAAGATGCGCGGCGCGTTGAGGTCTTCGAGCGACAGCACCTTGGACGGAATGGTCCGGAACACAGCGCCAGCGCCGCGGTTCTGGTTGAAGGCGTTGACGCGGAAGCGGGCGAGGTTGGGCACGGCGAACGAGAAGTCGCACTCGAAGAACTCTTCGTACTGCTTGCGCTGACCGTCGTTCATGATGTCATACACCATGCCGTGCACCTGCTTGTGTTCCAGCGGCGGCAGGTTGATGCGGCGCACGTCACCATTGACGCGGATCATCGGAGGCAGGCCGGCGGAAAGGTGCAAGTCGGAAGCCTTGTTCTTGACGGCAAATGCAAGCAGTTCGGTGATGTCCATGTGTCGGTTCGTCTCGTGATTGGCCGTGTCGGCAGGCAAATGTTCTTCAATCCGGCACCAGCAGGCGGCAGTCCGCTGTACCGGCGTTGCTATAATTTCGGCCCGCGAGTCGGGAAGTTGAGCATGGCCCGGCATTGACGCCGGGTTTCGCCGCAAACCCTCTCGCAGCCTTGATTTCACGCCTCCGGAATATGACGCCAATCGGCCAGAACCTGCAAGCAGTTCGTGCCCGTGTACAGGCCGCCGAGCGGGCTGCTGGCCGGGTTGCGGGCAGTACGCAGCTGCTGGCCGTCTCCAAGACCTGGCCTGCCGCCGCCGTGCGCGAGGCCTGGGAGGCCGGGCAGCGCGCCTTCGGCGAGAACTATGTGCAGGAGGGCGTGGCCAAGATCGCTGAACTGGACCTGCCGGACCTGGAGTGGCATTTCATCGGCCCCCTGCAGAGCAACAAGACGCGTGAAGTGGCGGCAAATTTCCATTGGGTGCATTCGCTGGACCGCCTCAAGCTTGCAGAGCGCCTGTCCGCGCAACGCGATGCGCAGCTGCCGCCCTTGCAGGTGTGCCTGCAGGTCAATGTCAGTGGCGAAGAGAGCAAGAGCGGGGTAGGGCCTGCCGGGCTGGAGGCTTTGGCGCGCGGGGTAGCCGCCTTGCCGTGCCTGCGGCTGCGCGGCCTGATGTGCATTCCCGAGCCCAGCGATGACGCAGCGGTGTTGCGGGCACGTTTCGGTCTGTTGCGCGGTTTGCGCGACGAACTGAATGCACGGCTGAACCTCGATCTGGACGTATTGTCGATGGGCATGTCGCACGACCTGGAGGCGGCCATCGCAGAAGGTGCGACAATCGTGCGCGTCGGTACGGCCATTTTCGGCTCGCGGCATGCGTAGGGTGGGCACGGTGTGCCCACGCTGCGGTCTCAACCATCACGCGTGGGCACGCCGTGCCCACCCTACGAAATTCATCAGAACATGAAGATCACTTTTCTGGGCGGCGGCAACATGGCAACCGCCCTCATCGGCGGGCTCCTCAAGCAGGGCCATGCTGCGCAGGACCTGCTCGTTGTGGAACTGCTGGAGGCTGCGCGCGAACGCCTGGTGCAGGACTTCGGCATCCGCGTGTCGGCATCGCTGGACGAAGCTGCGCTGGATTGCGACGTGCTGGTGCTGGCGGTCAAGCCGCAGCAGATGCGCGAGGCATTGGCTCCCGCAGCAGGCAAGCTGGTGCGCCAGCTGGTCGTGAGTATCGCGGCCGGCCTGCGTCTGCAGGACCTGTCGCGCTGGCTGGGCGGTTACACGACGCTGGTGCGCGCCATGCCCAATACGCCGGCTCTGATCGGCAAGGGCGTGACCGGCCTGTATGCCGATGCCGCGGTGAGCGACACGGGGCGCGAAGCGGTGACGAGCATTCTCGGTACGGCAGGGCGTTGCGTGTGGCTGGAGTCCGAGTCGCAGATGGACGCGGTCACCGCCATCTCGGGTAGCGGTCCGGCCTACGTGTTTTACTTCATTGAGGCGCTGCAGGCTGCCGGTGAGAATCTGGGGCTGGCGGCGGATACGGCACGCACCCTGGCGCTGGAGACTGTCATCGGCGCAGCCACACTGGCCGTGCAAAGCGATGAGTCGCCCGCAGTGCTGCGTGAACGCGTGACCTCCAAGGGCGGCACGACGGAAGCGGCTCTGCGCAGCATGGCAGCCGACGCGTTGCCGGCGATCATCGCGCGTGCCACCGAAGCCGCTGCGAAGCGCGGTGGCGAACTCGGCGACATCCTCGGCAGCGATAGCGCAGCCTGAAGCACAACGGGACTCCAAGCATGCTGATCCAGGTTTTCATCTATCTGCTGCAGACGGTCGTGGGCTTCTTCACGATGATGTTGCTGGTACGTACCGTGATGCGCTGGATGCGTATCTCCTTCATCAACCAGGTGGGTCAGTTCGTGCTCGCGACGACCAATTGGGCGGTGCTGCCCGCGCAGCGCATCCTGCCCACAATCGGCAAGCTCGACACTTCGGCACTGGTGCCAGCCTGGCTGTTGCAGGTGTTGCAGGCCCTGCTGATCAGCGTGCTGATGGGCTACAGCCTCGCCAATCCGGCGGCGGTAGCGGTGCGCGCCCTGATTGCCGGCAGCATGGGCCTGATCAGCTCGGCGCTCTACCTTTTGTTGTTTGCACTGATCCTCAGCGCCATCATTTCCTGGGTGAATCCTTACTCGCCCATTGCACCGACGCTCAACCTGCTGACGCGTCCCTTCCTCGATCCCATCCGCAAGTTCATTCCCCCTGTTGCCAACGTCGATCTGTCGCCGATGATCCTGTCGGTGTTCATCTGGGGTCTGCTGCTGTTCGTTTTCGGTGGCTGAAGAAGTCGTTGCGCCCTGGCTGCGCAGGGCATCGGATGGTGGCGTGACGCTGACCATCCATGCCCAGCCGGGTGCGAAGCGGACCGAGGTTGTCGGCTTGCACGGCGAGGCGTTGAAGATCCGTCTCGCGGCGCCACCCGTGGATGGCAAGGCCAATGCCGTGCTGACGGGTTTTCTTGCCGAGTGCCTGGGTGTGCCGCGCGTTGCGGTGCGCATCCTTGGCGGCGAAAGCTCGCGCCACAAGGTCGTCTGGGTGGAGGCGGTGAGCGATGCGGCGCTGGCGCGCCTGATGCCGCCGGGCTGATCAGCCCGTCACCCCATTACCCCATCTCGACGCGGTTCTTGCCTGCCCGCTTGGCGCGGTACATGGCCTTGTCGGCGCGGTCGATGGAGGTCTGTGCTTCTTCGCCAGCCAGTAGCTCGGTGACGCCTGCGCTGAAAGTGATGAGGATCTTCTTGTTCTCGTGCAGGAAGAAGCGCTTGGTCAGCTCGCGCTGCAGACGCGTGATGGCGACTTGCGCGTCATCGGGCTTGGTGTCCGGCAGCAGGATGACGAATTCCTCACCGCCGTAGCGGCCACACGAATCCTGCGGACGCAGGGTTTCGCGGATCACCTGGGCGAGGTGCTTGAGGGCGTCGTCACCGGTGCTGTGACCGTAGGTGTCGTTGAGCGTCTTGAAGTTATCGACGTCGAGCAGGGCGACACAGAGGCGCGACTTGCGGCGCTGCTGGCGTGCCATTTCGCGCGCCATCATTTCTTCGAGGCCCTTGCGATTGAGCGCGCCCGTCAGCGGGTCATGGCGCACCATCTCGCTGGCTTGCTGCAACTCGTCTTCGAGTCGTGCGATTTCGCGATAGGCCTGATCCACCGTCGAACGCAGGCTGTTGAGCTCGTCCTGCGAACGGCGCGTGCGGCTCTCGATGGCACGGGTTTCGGACAGCACTTCGTCGACGAGCCCTGACAGCTCCTGCAAGCTGCTGGCGGCGGCAACGCGCGTCGCAAATTGTTCGATCTTGCCGTGATAGACGCCGGTCGAATCGGCTAGCTCGGTGAGACGGTCGATGAAGTGCGCGAGCATGTCGCGCAGCTTTTCGTGCGCGTCGGACAGGCTGCGCTTGAGCGTGCCCTGCTTGTAGATGACGTCGCGCAAGCGTTCGCGCAGCTCGTCGAGCACCTGTTTGTCGAGCGGACGCGAGAACAGATCCAGCACCAGCGACATCTGGCCTTGCAGCCACTTGTCGTCGACGGCGAGTTCGGCGATGTTCTCGATGATGAGCTGCAGCAGGTTCATCAGGGCCTGGCGGATGTAGCTCTGGTCCTGCACGACCCACTGCACCTTGTACGAGAACTCCTGCAGCTGGGCTTCGAAGAGCTCCTGATCGACTTCGCTGGGCGTGCGCAAGGCCTTGGCGAGCACGCTGGCCTGTTGTTGCAGCTCTGGCGTGTCGATCAGCAGCATGCCGATGGCGTTCTCTAGCGTCTGGGCAATGACCGTGCGCCAGGCTTCGGGGGCGTTTTCCAGCGAGCGCGAAGCGGCCGCTGTCGTCGCGGTTGCGGCAGTCCTGACCGGCGTGGTGGCAGCGGCACCCGCGCTCTCGGCGACATCCTGCTCGGGCAGTCGGCTGGCGGCGCCGGCTTGTGACCAGCCGCGCACCATGCCCTGCAGGCGGGTGAAGAGCACCGCCACATCGGCGCTGCTGGATTCCAGCACCTGGTTGAGCGCATCAAGCTTGGCCTGGCTCGTGAGGCCGGTAGTGGGGCGGTCGAATTGCGTGACGAGGTCGCGCACCAGCACGGGCCAGCCGGGAGCCTCCGGTGCTTTCTCGCTCAGCAGAGCGATGGTCTGTGCCTTGAAGCCGGACCAGGTGCGTTCGGCAACCGCGGTTTCAAATCGACGGGCGAATTTGAGTTGATCGGGCGTGGCGCGGGGCAGGGAAGCGGCAACCTGCTTGAGCTGACGTTCGGGGAAGGGCTCTTCGACCACCGTGCCGGCGATCTGGTGATAGAGCTCCTGGTAGTTGTCAGGCGTAGGCGGCTTGCGCGCCATGGCGAGGCGGCGCAGCACTTCACGAGCGATTTCCGAAGGTGTGCCGAATTCAGCCATGACGTACGCAGTGGGCGGAGTGTGATGCTGTGAGAGGGGGCGCCGGGTTTATTCGACGAGCCCGTGCTTGAGACCGTAGTGCGTCAGCTCCGCGTTGTTGCGCAGCTTCATTTTCTCCAGCAGACGGGCACGGTAGACGCTGACCGTCTTGACGCTGAGGTTGAGTTGTTCGGCGATCTGCGTGAGCGTCTTGCCCGAGGAGATCATGCACAGGGTCTGGTATTCGCGGTCCGACAGTTTCTCGTGTGGCGGGCGCTCGACGTCTTCGCCGATGGCGTTGGCGAGCTCTTCGGCTACGGCGGCACTGACGTACTTCTTGCCGGCGGCGACCTGGCGGATGGCGGTGACGAGTTGCTCGGGGGCGCCTTGCTTGGAGAGGTAGCCCGCTGCACCGGCACGCAGGGCGCGCACGGCGTATTGCTCTTCCGGATGCATCGACAGCATCAGCACCGGCAGGCGCGGGAATTCCTTCTTGATGAGCTTGAGGGTGTCGATGCCGTTGCGGTCGGGCATGGAGACATCCATGAGCACCACATCGCTCTGCGTATTGCGCAGAACCTGCAGGGCTTTCACTCCCCCATCGGCTTCGGCCACCACCTCGAGATCTTCCGTGTCGGAAAGGATCTGCTTGAGGCCATGGCGGATGATGGCGTGGTCATCGGCAATCAGGACGCGGATCTTCTGGCTCATGGCATGCAATGTATCGACGCTGTTCAGGCCTGTCCACCGGGAAAAGCGTGGTTCTCCCGGCCCATTTCATGGCGCAGTGGCGCGCGCAGCACAACCGTAGTGCCATGCGGCTCGCGCATCAGGATATCCATGGTCCCGCCCAATGCATTCAGGCGTTCGCGGATGCCACGCAGGCCGAAGGACTTCGGTTTGCGCAGGTCGGCACTTTCGATGCCGCGACCGTCGTCGCTGACCTCCAGCACGATCTCGTCGCCTTCCTGCATCACGCGCACCTCGACGTGCTTTGCGCGAGCGTGCTTGCTGATGTTGGTCAGCGCTTCCTGGTAAGTGCGGAACAGGGCAATCGCCGCGTCTTCGCTGGTCTCGATGTCGTGGTCGGCGCACAGCACTTCGCAGGGGATGCCGGTACGCTGCTCGAAGTCTTCAGCGTGACTCTCGATGGCGGCCGCGAGGCCGAATTCCTTGAGGATGCCCGGGCGCAGCTCGCGTGCCACGCGGCCGGCGGTAGTGATGGCGTCGTCGATCATGGCTTCGATTTGCCGCACGCGCTCGCGCACAGGCGACTCGGCTTCGAGTTTGCTGGCGAGAATCGAAACCGAGAACTTCATGCCCACCAAGGTGCCGCCCAGCACGTCGTGAATATCACGGGCAATGCGGTCGCGCTCTTCTTCCTTGATGGTCTGCAGGTGGTTGGAGAGTGCGGCCAGTTGCGCCTGCGAGCTACGCAGTTCGGCCTCGGCCACCTTGCTCTGGGTGATGTTCCACATCACGCCTTCCCAGATCAGCTGGCCGTTGCCGGGGTCGCGCACCGAGCAGCGCAGGTTGATCCACTTGATGTCGGCGCCCGGCACCAGCACGCGACCTTCCCAGTTGAGGGTGCTCTGGCGATCCATGGCCAGACGCAGGTCGTTGAAGAAGCTCTCGCGGTCTTCGGGAACGATGAGGCCGACCAGCGCATTGTCGCGGGCGAGGAAATCCTCCGCGCTCATGCCCAGCAGCATCTGGCTGGCTTCGCTGACATACAGGAACTGCGGTGCACCCTCGGCATTCACCTGCATCTGGAACAACATGCCCGGCACGTTGGCGGCCAGGGCCTGGAAGCGGGCGTCGTTGACCCGCATGGCGTCCAGCGCCGCGCGACGCTCCTGGCGCATGCGCGTCTCGCGGCGTTCGCGTTCGATGACGGCGGCGAGGCGACCAAGGTGGTTGTTGTCCAGACAGTCCTGCGCACCAGCCTGCATGGCTTCACAGGCAGCGGTCTCGTCGATCTGGGCGGAGACGGCAATCAGGGGGATGTCGCGGTTGCTCTGCTGCAGCAGGCGCAGGGCAGTCAGCACATCGCAGCCCGCCACATCGAAGGCGGCGATCACCAGATCCCAGGTATCACCCAGCAGGGCTTCGCGCAGTGCGCTCTCGTTCGCTACACGCCGCGCCTTGACGGCGTACCCGAGGGTCGCCAGCTGTTGCCTCAGACGCAGCATCTCGGCTTCGCTGTCCTCTATGAACAGCACCCGCAATGCACTCGAACCGACATCCTGCTGCATGGATCCTCCGTCGTCGTGACAATCGGCGCGAAGATAGCACGAAGCCTGCAGGACCAACGGCTTGCCGTATAATGCCGGCCTCGTTGCCGCTTTAGCTCAGTTGGTAGAGCAACCGCCTTGTAAGCGGTAGGTCGTCTGTTCGAGTCAGACAAGCGGCACCACGGATTCCGGAACGTCAGCGTTGTTTCAGTTGACTTTCCTTGACATGTAAATCTGGCTGAGCTATAGTCTCGCCTCTCTGACGCGGGGTGGAGCAGTCTGGCAGCTCGTCGGGCTCATAACCCGAAGGTCACAGGTTCAAATCCTGTCCCCGCAACCAAGCCTTCAGCAATCAAGCCAATCACTTCGCGGTGGTTGGCTTTTTTGTTTTTGTTCTGTGATGGGCTCAGTGATCTGGCGCGGATTCAGGTGTTGAGTTCGCCCGAGATGTAGCCAGCGTAATAGGTCAGCAATGAGTCGGTAGGCAGGGTGGCTGTGTAGGAGCGTCCCCAGCTGTAAAGCTTGATTTCGGTGGTTTTGTCATTCAGTTGCAGTTTGCTGACCAGTGAGTAGTGGTCCGGGCGGCTTGCTTTGCCTTCCGAGGCAGGCAGGGCGATCTGACCGGGTTTCCGCGGAATGTCCTTGTCGAATGTCGCAGTGAGCTGATTGGTAATCAGTGATACCAGCTCAGAGCCATAGAACATGATGACGCAATGCCCTGCGCTGACCGCTTTGGCTGCTTGTGCAAGATTGGCGCGGGATTTGTCCGTCACGTTGCTGGCGCCGATGCCGAACCCTAGCCAGTTGCTGATGGTGTTGTCCTGACAATGCTTGAAGCCCGCTTTTTCCAGCGCGCTTTTGACGGTATCCGGTGCGTTGCCCTGCAAGGCGCTCGAAGGCAGGGCGCGCATGAAGGAATTGGCAAACCCTCTGGATGCTGCGACCAATACGATGTGATCGACCAGCGACAGCTCACGGGCCCAGTCGCGGGTCTTCTCGATATCCGGTGCTTCAAGATCCAGCGCGTCGAAGTTGGCCTTGCCATGCTGGAACAGCGCGAGCGCCACGACTGCGTATCGTTCCGGGGTTGTCTTGGCCACCTGGATCATCAGGGTGTTGGGGCCGCAAATGGATGCTTGTCCCTGGTTGATCATGGATGGTTCGCGGATCCGGCAGGCAAGCTGGACAGCAAACGCCGCAGCGCTGACCTCGGCGTCGTCATAGGCCGTGCTTTTCGGGTTGGTCAGGAAGGTTTTGACTAGCCCAAGCGCCTTCACGCGCGAAGCCTTTTTTCCTTCGTCCTTGTCTTTCTCGGATCCGACGTGCTTTATCAGTAGCTCGACAAACTCGCTTGCTTCCGCGAGCGAAGCCGGCGCCTTTTGTGGATCGTCGATGATCTGGCGGTAGGGCGGTTCGAAGACCTGACCCGGATCCAGGCGGATCATCTTCACGAGGTGTGCAAAGCTCATTGGCGATACTCCTGCAACAGTCCGGGATATGCCGGGCGGGTGGCCGAGCGCGTGTCATCAGCGGGCGGTGTCGTTCTTGCTGGCAGCATAGCATTTGCCGCTGCAGCGCCCGCCTCGTCATGCCCCTGCCCCATGCGCAGCCGGGCTGGCTGAGCAGATGCCTGTGAGCAGGGTGTCCGGGATCAGGTCGGGTTTCAGCATGATTGCCAGACAGGACCAGTGCTTGCTTGTACTTCAGCATCTCTTCGCCAGGAGGTCGATCTGCCATGCAGCCTGACAGCGCAACCGGTAGCACCCTTCCCGCGACAGACCCGGCCGCAAGCGGCGCCGGTGCTGCGCCTCTCGTCACCGGTGCAGCGTCCCGGCGCCTGGCCGTCCTTATCTTTGGCGGCACCATCTTCAGCAGTGCTTTCGCGCTGTTCCTTGTCCAGCCCATCATTGCGCGCCAGATCCTGCCCTGGTTTGGGGGCTCGGCTGCCGTCTGGGCCCTGTGTATGGTGTTCTTCCAGGTCTTACTGCTGGCCGGTTATGCCTATGCCGACTGGCTCACGCGGCGGTTGCGCGTCGGCACTCAGGTGCTGGTGCATGGCGGCCTTTTGCTGGACAGCCTCGCCAGCCTGCCCATCGTCGCCAATGCTGACTGGAAGCCAGTCGGCAACGAAGACCCCACCTGGCTGATCCTGCGTCTGCTGCTCGCCACCATCGGCTTGCCGTATTTCCTGCTCTCCACCACCGGCCCGCTGATCCAGGCCTGGATGGCTCGCAGCGCGCTCGACGCCCGCGTCTATCGCTATTTCTCGCTCTCCAACCTTGCCTCGCTGCTCGCCCTGCTTGCCTACCCCGTACTGCTCGAGCGACACGCCACCACGCTGCAGCAAGCGCGTGGCTGGTCGCTGCTCTACACGCTCTACGTCGTGCTGTGCCTTGCGGCAGCCTGGCACTTCCGGCGCAGGGCAGGGCAGGGCGCGCCCGCCATGCTGTCGGGTAACAGCGTCAGTGCACCGCCGGGCTGGCGTCGCTGCGTGGCCTGGGCTGTGCCGGCAGCGCTGGCCTCCGCGCTCCTGCTCGCGGTCTCCAGCCACATCACGCAGAACGTCGCCGCCATCCCCTTCCTATGGGTGCTGCCGCTGACGCTCTACCTGTTCACCTTCGTACTTTGCTTCGAAAGCGACCGCTGGTACCGGCGTGGCTTCTGGCTGCCCGTGGCAGGTGTATCGCTGCTGCTGTCTGCCTGGGGCCTGCACGATGGCGACATCGGCCGCCACGTTCAGGTCGCCGTGCCGGTGTATGTCATCGCGCTGTTTGCCCTGTGCATGGTGCTGCATGGTGAGCTCGCCGCGCGGCGCCCCGCAGCAGGGCAACTCACGCGCTTCTACCTCATGCTTTCGCTGGGCGGCGCTGTCGGTGGCATGCTGGTCGGCCTGCTCGCGCCCAATGTGCTGCCGGCCTTCTACGAGCTGGGCCTCGCACTCACGGGCTGCGCCCTGTGGTTCGCCTGGTTGCAGCGCCAGCGACGCGCGCTGGCTGTCGCGTCGGCCGTGGTGGGCGCGTTCAGTGCTGCCTGTCTTGCCATACAGGTGCATGACGACTTCGCCGGCAGCCGCGTCGTTACGCGCAGCTTCTACGGTGCGCTGTCCACCTTCGACGCGCAGCGCGAAAGCATCGCCGCGCCCGTGCGTCTGCTGTTCCACGGTGCCATCAAGCACGGTGAACAGATCCTCAGCCCCGGTCGCCAGCGCGAGCTGACCAGCTACTACGGCGAGAGCGCCGGCATCGGCCTCGCCATTCTTGCCACGCGCAGCAAGGCGCCGCAGCACGTCGGTGTCATCGGCCTCGGCGCCGGTACGCTTGCCGCCTATGGCCGGGCCGGCGACCGCTATCGCATGTACGAGATCAACCCCGACGTCATCACCATCGCGCAACAGGAATTCAGCTTCCTGTCCGACTCTCCCGCTGCCATTACCAACGTGCTCGGTGATGCACGCCTGGCCCTTGAGCGCGAGCCCGCGCAAGCCTTCGATGTGCTCGCCGTCGACGCCTTCTCCGGCGACGCCATCCCCGTGCACCTCATCACTCGCGAAGCCCTCGACGTCTACCTTCGCCACCTGCGCCCTGGTGGCATCGTCGCCTTCCACGTCACCAACCGTTATCTCGCGCTCGCTCCCGTCGTCGCCGCCTTGGCTCGCGAACGCGGGCTCGCTGTGCAACTCATCCACGACGAGAACGACAACCCACGTTTGCGAAACACCGATTGGGTGCTGGTCAGTCGCGACACCGCGGTGCTCAACCAACCCCAGATCCAGCGTGCGGCCTCACCCATCCCTCCGGGCCCGCAACGGACGGTGTGGACGGATGACTTCAATAATCTGCTTGATGTGTTGAGGTAGGGCGCACGCGAAGTGCCTGACTTCCCTGTGCAGAGGTAACTACCGACCGGGCCATGGAGGCGATCTGCAAAGAGACCGTAATGTTTTGCAGCTTGCCGCGCACGCTCGGTAAAGAAGGGTCAGGCATTGTCCCGTACGGCGAGCATCACGCCTGAAGCTTTGATCACGGCCGTGGCAGACATGCCTTCCTTGAGCCCCAGTTCGTCAGCCGCATCTCGCGTGATGCTGGCGAACACGTCGGCGCCGCCGGGCAGGGCGATCACGACTTCGGCGCTGACCGGGCCGAGCACGAGTTTCTTCACGCGACCTGCGAGGCAGTTGCGCGCCGACAGCTTGATGCCGTTGCCTTCGGTCATGACCATCACGTTGGACGCCTTGATCAGCGCGATCACCGGCTTGCCGATGGCGAGCCCCAGGCTTGTGGCGCTGCTCTGGGTGATGGTGGCAACGAGTTTGTCGCCGCCGGCTGTCGTGACTTCGACTTCGGCACTGATGGGGCCGCTGCTGAGGTGGCTGACGCTGCCTTCGAAGATGTTGCGGGCGCTGATTTTCATGCGGGTTGCTTTCTGCTCGGGGCGGATTGTCTGCTCAAGGGCCCGACTCTAGAGCGGCTTCCGATGACGATTCAAGCATAGCGCTCAGTGCACAGCGTTACGCCATGCGGTCAAAAGACCGTCACGCGCTATTTACATGAGAATATAGCGACTTTAAACCGACCCCGTTTCGGACCATGAAATCCCAGCGCATGATCGGCCGTTTCAGCGTGGACCTCGCGAGCGACAGCTTCCTGGGTGACACGCGCATCCGCTTGCTGGAAGCCATCGAGCGCTGCGGCTCGATCTTGCAGGCCGCCAAAGAAGTGCCGCTGTCGTACAAGGCGGCCTGGGATGCCATTGACGCCATGAACAACCTGTCCGAGTCGCCACTCGTGGATCGAGCCGTAGGTGGCAAGCATGGTGGCGGGACGCGGCTGACCGATTACGGTCGGCGCGTGATTGCGCTGTACCGCGCCATGGAGGCGGAATACCAGCTGGCGCTGGATCGCGTCACGGCGAGCCTGCAGGACCCGGCTGGCAATGATCCGCAGGCCTTGCGGCGCCTGATGCGCAGCGTGGGGGTGACGCCCAGTGCGCGTAACCAGTTTGTCGGGCCCGTGACGACGCTGCGTGCTGGCGAGGTGACGCTTGAAGTGGGCATCCGCTTCGATGGCGTCAACGAAGTGCTGGCCCAGATATCCCGCGAAGGTGCCGAGCAATTGAAGCTGAGCCTGGGGCGTGAACTGCATGCCTGGGTCAATGATTCGGCCGTGATCCTCATGACGGACCGCAGTGTGCGGCTGTCGGCGCGCAACCAGTTGTGGGGCGAGGTCGTGCGCATTCACGAAGGCCCAGTCGCGGTCGACGTGGTGCTCGGCCTGCCCGGTGGCCGCACTGTCAGTGCGCTGATCACCCGCGATGCCCTCGCCGAACTGGGCCTGCGCGAAGGCGTTGAGGCCTGTGCCGTGTTCAAGGCATCCAGCGTGATGCTGTGTGCCTTTGATTGATTTCCCCTTACACAAAAAAACGAAAGGTCATCCCGTGAAGCATCTTCTCTCCTTGCTGGCCCTTGTCGGCCTCGTGTCTCCCGCCTTCGCCGATGAAGTGAAAGTGGCCGTTGCGGCGAACTTCAGCGCGCCCATCCAGAAGATCGCGCCGGATTTCGAAAAGGATACCGGCCATAAGCTCGTCATCTCGACGGGTGCGACAGGCGCGTTCTACGCACAGATCAAGAACGGTGCGCCTTTCGAAGTCTTCCTCTCTGCCGATGATGAGACGCCTGCCAAACTTGAAGCCGAAGGCGCGGGCATCAAAGGTTCGCGCTTCACCTATGCGGTGGGCAAGCTGGTGCTGTGGAGTGCCAGGCCGGGTTACGTGGATGGCAAAGGTGAGGTGCTGACCAAGGGTGATTTCGCGAAGATCTCGATTGCCAACCCGAAGACTGCACCGTATGGCGCAGCCGGGATCGAGGTGATGAAAAAACTCGGCGTTCTCGAAACGCTGCAGCCGAAGATCGTGCAGGGCGAGAACATTTCGCAGGCTTTCCAGTTCGTCAGCACGGGCAACGCAGAGCTGGGCTTCGTGGCTTTGTCGCAGGTGTGGCAGGACGGTGCGCTGAAGAGTGGTTCGGCCTGGATCGTGCCGCAGGCGGATTACACACAGATCAAGCAGGACGCCATCCTGCTGTCGCCTGGCGCAGGCAAGCCCGCGGCGGATGCGCTGTTGAAGTACCTGAAGTCGGACAAGGCGCGCGCAGCGATCAAGTCCTACGGTTACGAGTTCTGAGGAGCGCTGAAGCAACATGCTGCAGGATCAGGACTGGTCGGCCATCTGGCTGACCTTCAAGCTGGCGGGCACCGTAACGCTGTTGTTGCTGCTGGTCGGCACGCCCATCGCATGGTGGTTGGCGAATACCCGTTCGCGTCTGCGTCCTGTCGTCAGCGCCGCTGTCGCCATGCCCATCGTGTTGCCGCCGACGGTGCTGGGCTTCTACCTGTTGCTCGTGCTGGGACCGAACGGCCCTGTCGGCCAGCTCACGAAGGCGCTGGGCATCGGTTTGCTGCCCTTCACCTTCGCCGGGCTGGTGGTCGCGTTGACGTTCTACTCCTTGCCCTTCGTCGTGCAGCCGATACAGAACGCCATCGAGGGGATCGGCATGCGGCCGCGTGAAGTGGCCGCTACTTTGCGCGCCTCGCCGTGGGATACCTTCTGGTCGGTGGTGGTGCCGCTGGCGCGTCCGGGATTCCTGACGGCAGCGATCCTCGGCTTCGCACACACCGTTGGCGAGTTCGGCGTGGTGCTGATGATTGGCGGCAACATCCCGGGCGTGACGCGCGTGGTGTCGGTGCAGATCTTCGATCATGTCGAGGCGCTGGAATACGGGCGTGCGCACTGGTTGGCGGGCGGCATGGTGTTGTTCTCCTTCATTGTCCTGCTGGCGCTTTACATCTTCCAGCCGGATTCACGACGGAGGGCCACATGAGCGGGCAACTGACGCTGCGTGTTCAGCATGCATTCCCGAGCTTTGCGCTGGATGTGGATCTCGTCCTGCCTGGCAAGGGCGTTACCGTGTTGTTTGGTCATTCGGGATCGGGCAAGACCACCTTGCTGCGTTGTGTGGCCGGGCTGGAGCGCGCCGCCGAAGCGCATATCGCGCTGCATGGCGATTGCTGGCAATCGGACAGCCGCTTTGTGCCTACCTGGCAGCGCGCTATCGGTTACGTGTTCCAGGAGGCCAGCCTGTTCGCACATCTCGACGTGCGCCGGAATCTTGCCTTCGGCATGAAGCGTGCGACGGGCCGCGTACACGAACCGGAGATTGTGGCGATGGCCGAGCGTTTCGGCATCGCCCATCTGCTGGCGCGGCGACCGGATGGGCTGTCGGGTGGCGAGCGACAACGTGTGGCGATTGCGCGCGCCTTGCTGGCGCAGCCTCGCCTGTTGCTGATGGATGAGCCCTTGTCGGCACTCGACAATGCGCGAAAGCAGGAGATTCTTCCTTACCTCGAACGTCTGCACGATGAGCTCGAAATCCCTGTGCTCTACGTCACTCACCAGGTCGAAGAAGCGGCACGCCTCGCCGATCACATCGTTCTGATGGAGCAGGGGCGTGTGCTTGCAACAGGCTCGCCAGCCGAGGTGCTGACGCGGCTGGATCTGCAGGGCAATTTCAGCGACGAGATGGGTAGCGTGCTCGACGCGCAGGTCGTCGAACACGACGAGTCCTATGGCTTGTCGCGGATCAGTTTTGCCGGTGGCAGCTTGCTGGTGGGGGGTACGACGCGCCCCGTCGGCAGCAAGGTGCGGGCGCGTGTGCTGGCGCGTGACGTGAGCCTCGCCACCGTGCCGCCGGGGCCCAGCAGCATCCTCAACACCTTGCAGGCCAGCGTGCTCGAGATTCGCGACGACGGCGTGGACAAGGTCTGCGTTCGCTGCGCCATTGGCAGTACCGACGGCGCTGTGCTGGTGTCGCGCATCACGCGGCGCTCGTGTGACCTGCTGGCCTTGCAGGTCGGCCAGCAGGTGCATGCCCAGGTCAAGAGCGTTGCGCTCGTGACCTGAGCGCTGAGCTCAGGATGCGGGCTTCTCCGCAGGGGTGGCTGCTGCACTCCGCTTGAGGAAGATGCGTCGCAGCGTCAGCAGCAGATCATCCACGTAGGTGAACACCACCGGCACGACCAGCAGGCTCAGGACAGTCGAGGTGAGCAGGCCGCCGATGACGACGATGGCCATGGGCTGGCGGAAGCTGGGGTCGGCGCCGAGGCCCAGGGCGATGGGCAGCATGCCGGCGGCCATCGCGATGGTGGTCATGAGGATGGGCTGGGCACGCTTGTGGCAGGCGTCCATCAGCGCGTCGAAGCGGCTCATGCCGTGTTCGCGGCGCGCCATGACGGCGTACTCGACGAGCAGGATGGAGTTCTTGGTCACCACGCCCATCAGCATCAGCAGGCCGATCACCGAGGGCATCGAGAAGCTGCTGTGCGTGACGAGCAGCGCGAACAGCGCGCCACCGACCGACAGGGGCAGGGCGGCGAGGATGGTCGCGGGCTGCAGGAAGTCGTGGAACAGCAGTACCAGCACGGCGTAGATGCAGAACACGCCGATAGCCATGGCGGCGGCGAAGCTGCCGAAGAGTTCGCTCATGCGCTGTAGTTCGCCTTGCTGTACTTCATGCACACCGGGCGGCAGCTTCTTCATCGACGGCAGCTGTCGCACTTCCTTCATCACGTCGCCGAGCGTGCGGCCTGACAGTTCGACGGACAGCGTGACGTTGCGTTCGCGGTCGAGGCGGTTGATCTGCGAAGGGCCGCTGCCGAGGCTGATGTCGGCGAGGCTCGACAACGCGACGTTGCCGCTGCTGCCTTTGACGCGCAGTTGCGAAAGCGTGCCGAGATCGCTGCGCGCAGCCGGGTCGAGGCGCACGCGGATGGCGATCTGGCGTTGCGGCAGATTGAGCTTGGAGAGGCTGGCGGCGAAATCGCCCGAGGTGGCGACGCGCAAGGTGTCGGCGAGCGCATTGGCCGTGACGCCAAGTGCTGAGGCGCGTGCATAGTCCGGCTTGAACAGCACTTCCGGCCGTTGCAGCGCTGCGCCCGAGGTGACGTTGCCGACGCCCTTGAGCGTGCGCAGGTCGCGCTCGACGGCCGCTGCTGCCGTCATCAGGGCATTGCCGTCATCGCTGGCGAGGGTCAGGTCGAGCTTCTCTCCACTGCCACCGCGACCGACGTTGACGCGCGCGCCGGGCAGGGCCTTCATGACATCGCGCATTTCGGCTTCGATGGCGGATTGCTTGCGGTGGCGCTCTGTGCGTGGCGTCAGCGTGAGGGTCAGCGTGGCCTTGCGCACATCGCTGCTGACCGTGGAGACGACGTTGCCGCCGCTGGTGGAGGCGCCGACGAGGGTGAAGACCTGCTTCACGTCGGGCATGCTCATCAGCAGCTGGCGCGCCTGCTCGGCGACCTTGCGTGTGTCGTCCAGCGTGCTGCCTGGTGCGAGCTCGATGCTGACGCGCGTCTGGCTGTCGTCGGCGGGCGGCACGAACCCGGTGGGCAGCAGCGGAATCATGGTCAGCGAAACGAGCAGGAATAGCACGGCGGCGGCCACGGTCTTGAAACGGTTCGACAGGCAGGATTTCACCCAGCCCAGATAACGCGTCATCAGCGCACTGTCTTTCGCGACGTGATGCGTATGCGGCTTCAGGAAATAGGCGGCCATCATCGGCGTGAGCAGGCGCGCCACGACCAGCGAGGCGAGCACGGCGACAGCGGCGGTGATGCCGAACTGGCGGAAGAACAGGCCGGGAATGCCGCCCATGAACGCGGTGGGCAGGAACACGGCGACCAGGGTGAAGGTGGTGGCAATCACGGCGAGGCCGATTTCGTCGGCGGCGTCCATCGCTGCCTGGTAAGGCGTCTTGCCCATGCGGATGTGGCGCACGATGTTCTCGATCTCGACGATCGCATCGTCGACGAGGATGCCCACCACCAGCGCGAGCGACAGCAGGCTCAGCACGTTGAGGCTGAAGCCCAGGTAGTACATGACGGCGAAGGTCGGGATGATGGACAGCGGCAGCGCGGTCGCCGATACGATGGTGGCGCGCCAGTCACGCAGGAACCACCACACCACCAGCACGGCGAGGATGGCACCTTCGATCAGCAGGTGCATCGAGCCGCGATAGTTGTCGTTGATGGTGTCGACGGTGTTGTAGGCCTCCTTGATCTGCACTTGCGGATGGGCGGCCGAGAATTTCGCGACGGCGTCCTTGACGAGATTGGCGACGGTGACCTGGCTGGTGCCTTTGTTGCGCGTGAGCTGGAAGCCGATGACCTGCTTGCCGTCGAGGAAAGCGAGGCTGCCGCGCTCGGCCGTGCTGTCCGTCACCTTGGCGATCTGGTCGAGACGCAGGTGGCGGCCATCGGAGAGCGGGATGTTGAGCGCGGCGATTTCTTCGACGCCGCCGACAGCGCCCAGCGTGCGCAGGGACTGCTGCGCGCCACCGATGTCGCCACGGCCGCCCGAGGCGTCCTGCTGCGTGAGCTTGAGCTGGCTGGAGACCTGTGCCGCCGTGACGCCGAGGCCACTCATCAGTGCCGGGTCGAGGTCGACGTGCACCTCGCGATCCACACCGCCGATGCGCGACACCTTGCCCACGCCTTTGACGGACAGCAGGGCCTTGGTGAGTTCGTTGTCGACCAGCCAGGAGAGCTCCAGCTCGTCGTATTTGTCCGAGGCAATCGTGTAGGTCACGATGGGATTGCCCGTCGTGGTGACCTTGGACACGGTCGGCGCATTCATGCTGCTGGGCAGGTCGGCGCGCGCGCTGTCAACGGCGTTGCGCACTTCGTTGAGCGCTTCTTCGCTGTTCTTCTCCAGCGTGAAGGAGACGGCAATCGACACTGCGCCATCGGTAATGGTGGTAGTGATGTGATCGAGGCCACCGAGCGAGGAGAGCTTGTCTTCGATCTTGCGTGCCACCTCGGTTTCCAGCTGGGCTGGCGCCGCGCCTTCGAGGCTGGCGCTGATCACCATGGTGGGCAGATCCATGTCCGGGAAGTCCTGGATCGGCAGGCCGCGAAGGCCGATGATGCCGAGGATGCTGAGCAGGACGAAGAGCAGCAGGGCCGGTACCGGGTTGCGGATCGACCAGGACGAGAAGTTCATGACTTCTCCTTGCTGTCAGCCGCAATGCTCACGACATCACCGTCGGACAGGAAGGCCGCACCGCTGGCCACCAGTTGCGCTTGCGGCGTGATGCCGCTGAGCACTTCGACGCGATCACCCTGACGGCGGCCGATGCTGACCTTGCGACGGACTGCGCGACTGTCGCTGCCGACTTCGAACACGTAGCTCATGCCATCGCGCATCACCACGGCACTTTGCGGCACGGTCAGTGCGGGCTGGTCGCCCAGTTCGATGCGGCCGCTGGCGTACATGCCGGCACGCGCGGCGCTGCCGACGGGCAGGATGACGTAGGCATAGGCGCGGCTGGTTTCGGTGGCCAGCGTGGGGGCGGCGATGCGCACCTTGCCGCGGATTTCAGCACCGCCGGGTGTCGTGATGACTGCGAGTTTGACCGGGGCGTACGCGCGGCAGTTGTTGCGCGTCGAGCTCGGCGCGCCATTCGAAACGGTTCTGGCGCACGAGGCGATAGAGCTCTTCGCCCGACGCGACAACCTTGCCCAGCGTGGCGCTGCGCGAGGTGATGATGCCGTCATCGACGGCGACGACGCGCGTGCGGGCCAGGGTCACGCGCTGTGCGTCGAGCTGGGCCTGTGCCGAATCCACATTGGCCTGTGCAGTCAGTTCGGTGTTGAGGTAGTTGCTGATCTGCTGCTCGGAGAGCGCCCCGCTGCCTTTGACGGCACGTGCGCGTTCGGCGTCGGCATGGGCCTGGGCGAGGCTGGCGCGGGCCGAGGCGAGCGCGGCTTCGAACTTGCGCAGGTCGGCATTGACCGACTCCTGCGCCAGCTCGGCGAGCAGTTGGCCGCGTCTGACGTTGTCGCCCACGTCGGCATGCAGGGCGGTGATGCGCAGGCCGCCGGTTTCGGCGCTGACGATGCCTTCCTGCCACGCTGCAATCGGGCCGTTGGCTTGCAGGATCAGCGGCCAGCTCTGTTGTGTCGGCGTCGTCAGATTGACGGCCATCACGGCATTGGGGGCCGCGTTGTTGACGGCGCTCTGGGCGGGCTTGCGTGCGACGACGAGGACGCCCGCGCCGATGGCGGCAAGCACAGCGACAACGATGAGTCCGTTACGGAGAGTCTTGTTCATGATGCGTTCAATTCCGGGGAGGTGATGCTTGTTCGGTCGTGTTGTCTGTTGCGCCGGCTTGCCAGCCGCCGCCCATGGCTTTGTAGAGCGCGATCCAGTATTCGACACGGGCCTGTTGCAGGCTGATGAGGTTGAGCTCGGCCGTGATGGCGTTGCGTCGCGCGGTTTCGAGGTTGAGCAAGCTGGTGCCACCAGCACGCCAGTTCTGTTCGCTGGCCGTGAAGTAGGCGCGGTAGCCCGCAGCGCTGTTGCGTGCGTCGTCTTCACGGCGAACGGCGCCGTCGAGGCGCACGAGGGCTTGTTCGACTTCCTTCACGGCAGTACGCACCGATGACTTGTAGGTGGCGAGCGCAGAGTCGTAGTTGGCACGCGCGGCTTCGACCTTGGCCGCCAGCGCACCACCGTTGAAGATGGGGATGGTCAGCGTGGGGCCGAATGACCAGGGCAGGCTGCTGGCGAGGCTGGTGGCGGACAGGCTGATGGAGCCGTTGAGTGTGAGGCTGGGATAGCGCGCAGCTTCGGCAACGCCGATCTGTGCGCTGGCAGAGGCGACGGCGCGTTCGGCCGAGACGAGGTCCGGCCGCTGCGTGAGCAGCTGCGCGGGCACGCTGTTCAACGGTTCGCGCTGCGGGTTGCGGGATGGTGGCCGGGCGGCTGGCCAGCAGGCTGCGCACGCGGGTCTCGTCGAGCCCGCTGAGGGCCACCAGCGACTTGATGGTGACATCGCATTCGGCGGTCTGCGCAATCGCGCTGGCCGATGCGCTGGCCGCACCTGCATCGGCGAGCGAGCCATCAGCAGGCGCGGTGAAGCCAGCCTTGACCGACAGCTGCGTCAGCTCGGCGGTGGCGCGTTGCGAGCGCAGCGTGTCCTGGTAGGCGGCGAGCTTGAGCTGGCAGGCGCGGTAGTCGACGTAGCTGGTGGCGACTTCGGCGGCGAGCGAGATGCGTGCGTCATGCCAGTCGGCTTCGCGCGCGTCGCGCAGTGCACTGCCCGATTCCACCGAGCGACGCGTGCCGCCGAACAGGTCAAGCTCCCAGCTGGCGTCGAGCTTGCTGGTCGTCGTCGTGACAGGGGCCGCGCCGTTGCCTTGCTGGGTACCGCTGCGGATTTCGCTGGCCGTGCCTTTGAGGCTGGGCAGGCTGCTGGCGCCCGCACTGCGCAGGTTGGCGCGTGCAAGGCGGATCGCTGCGCTGGCTTTGTCGAGCGAGGGGCTGTCGGCTTGTGCCGCGCGCAGCAGCTCGTCGAGCACGGGGTCCTGGAACTGCGACCACCAGTTGCCGAGCTGATCGAGCTTGCCATCGTGAGGCAGGGGCGCCTGCCATTGCTTGGGCGTGGCGACGTCGGGCTGGCGATAGTCAGGGCCGACGGCGCAGGCCGCGAGCAGCAGGCTCAGCGGCAGGGCCGTCAGCCAGCGGCGCGGGCTGTTGCCGAGGCGCTGGAGGGAGGAGGGTTGTGCAGGCGTGTGCATGAAAGCGGGCGAATGAGGCTGGGGCAGACTGGATATGTGCTGCCAGCATAGGGTTTTGTGATTGTGCGATATAGTGGGATTAATCAAATTTACAATCTCATTAGGTGAAACAATGCTCGACAAGCTGCGCAGCATGGCGGTGTTCGCCAAGGTGGTGGAGCTCGGCTCGTTCCGGCGCGCGGCCGAGGCGCTGGACTTGTCGGCCTCGGTCGTCAGCCATCACGTGGCCACGCTGGAAAAGCAGATCGGCGTCACCTTGCTCTACCGCTCGACACGCCACCTTTCCCCAACACCCGACGGCGCGCGTCTCTACGAGTCCTGCCTGGCCATGGTGCAGTCGGCCGAAGCTGGGCTCAGTGCGATGGCGAGCGAATCCGCGGCTTTGAGTGGTCGCCTGTGGGTCATTGTTCCCGGCCCCTTCGCAAGCCCGCGCTTTCTGGCCAGCGCGGCGGACTTCGCCCGGCTGCATCCGCAGCTGCAGATGCGCTTCGACTTCGACGACCGGCCGCGCAACATCGTGCAGGAGGGCATAGACCTCGCGATCCGCTTCGGCGAGCAACCGGACTCCTCCCTCGTCTCGCGCAAACTGTTCGACGCGCCACGCCGCATCTTTGCTTCACCCGAATACCTCGCGCGCTGCGGCGAGCCCAAGCATCCTGCCGAGCTCGCTGAACACGAGTGGGTCAGTATCGGCACCGAGCAGAGCGTGGACATGGCGTGTGGGGACGAGCTGTACAAGGCGGTGCCGATCCGTGCGCGCATGATCGTCAGCAATGGCATCGCACAACGTCAGCTCGGTTGCGAAGGCATCGGCCTCATCCTGTTGCCGGCCTTCATCGTGCAGGAGGAGTTGCAGCAAGGCCTGCTGCGCGAAGTGCTGCCGGGCTGGGAGTCGGCGGGGGCAGGTTGTTATGCGCTGTATCCGGCCCGCATGGGAGCCAACACGGCTTCGCGCCGCTACGTGGACTTCCTGATGGAGCGCATCCTTCAGGCGAGCGAGATCAGGGCGCCTGGCTTGAAACAGGATTGAATGGCCGCTTGCTCAGATGCAACCGGGGCCATCGATGGTCCATTCGATGGGAATCTCTTTCGTCGTGTTGTCCGGAAAGATGACGCCCTCGCCCGAGGTCGTGCTGCAGAAGTCGCCGTGCACGAAGTCTCCCGGCACGTTGCGGAACATCATTACGCCAGGATGTGACTTCTTGTTGCCGGGCTTGAACCACAGTGTTCCCGGTGCGCTGCCGGTACCGGGCATGAAGCGCCACGGGCCGGCTACCAGTAGCGGGTCGAGCGCCTTGAGGTTGTTCTTGTCGGTGATGTCCCAGGAGCCGTCACGGAATCTGGCGTCGCCGGCCATGACGACCGTAAAACTGAAGCTGCCGTCCTTGGCGCGGACGCGGTAGCGGTTGGACATGACGTTCTCCGTTCGGGTCGGGGAGCTTCATTCTGGTTGGCAGGCGTGAGGCCTGCGCTGAACTTGCCCTTTCGGGGCAAGCCTGCGGTCAGCTCAGTGGCGCGCGCCTGACAGCGCTGCCCCGGCGTCTGCAGGCAGACGCGTCAGCAGGGCGAGGGCGCTCATCGACAGCAGCGCCACGCAGACGAAGGCCATCGAGAAGTCGCTGGCGACCAGCGTTTCGCCGCCACGGAAGAACTGTGCGCCCTGCAGGGCGGCCGCGCCGATGGTCACGCCCATGCCTGCGGCGAGTTGCTGCACAACGCTCGCGAGGCTGGTGGCCTGGCTCATCTGGGCGGGCTCTACGTCGGCGTAGGAGAGTGCGTTGAGGCTGGTGAATTGCAGCGAGCGCAGGCAGCCGCCGGCGAAGAGCACGGCAATCATCAGGATGTGCGGCGTCTGTGCCGTGAAGAGGGCGATCACGCCCAGCGACAGCCCGACGAACACGGTGTTGGCGATCACCACCTTGCGGAAGCCCCAGCGCTGCAGGATGCCTGCCGCCGTGGTCTTCATGAACACGGCGCCCATGGCCGTGGCACAGGTCAGCAGGCCTGACTCGAAGGGGCTGAGGCCGAAGCCCAGCTGCATCATCAGTGGCAGCAGGAAGGGGATTGCGCCGATACCGACGCGGAACATGAAGCCGCCCGCGACGCTGGCGCGGAAGGTGGCGATGCGGAACAGGGACAGCGTGAGCAGCGGTGTCGCTGCACGGCGTGCATGCCACAGGTAGAGCGCCATCGTCGCGCCACCGATGAGCAGGCACAGCACCGAGGTCGGCGTTGACACGAGATGCCGGCCCAGCGTGGCGAAACCCAGCATCAGCAGGGCGAGGCCGAAGGCTGACAGCACGAAGCCGCTGACGTCGAGCGGACGCATGTCGTCTTCCTTCACCTGTGGCACATGGCGCCAGGCGAGGTAGAGGCCCAGCACGCAGATCGGGATGTTGATGAAGAAGATCCAGCGCCAGTGAAAGTAAGTGCTGATGAAGCCACCCAGCGGCGGCCCCACGACCGGCCCCAGCAGCGCGGGAATGGTGAGGTAACTCATCATGCGCACGAGATCTGCCTTCTCGGTCGAACGCAGGATCACCAGTCGCCCCACCGGCACCATCATCGCGCCGCCCATGCCCTGCACGAAGCGCGCTGCGACGAAACCGCCCAGTGTGCTGGAGAAGGCGCAAAGCATCGAGCCGCCCATGAACACGCCCATCGCCCACAGGAACACGCTGCGCGAACCGAAGCGATCCGCCATCCAGCCACTCACGGGGATGAAGATGGCGAGGCTCACGAGGTAGGAGGTCAGCGCCAGCTTGAGCGCGACCGGATCTTCGAGCAGGTCCTTCGCAATCACCGGCAACGAGGTGGCGATCACCGTCGAGTCCATGTTCTCCATGAACAGCGCACTGGCGACGATGACGGGCAGCAGGGGGATGTCGCGGCCGAAGAAGCGGAAGGTGAGGATGGGGCTCATGTGTTGTGGGTGTGGGCGGCTTGCGACGATTTCCCCTCTCCCGGCCTCCGGCCACCCTCTCCCCGGGGAGAGGGAACGGCAGGGAGCTGTTGGCTTTCGGGCGCGTGACCCTCGTGGCTGTCCCCTCCCCCTCGGGGGAGGGTGGCCCGTCAGGGCCGGGAGAGGGGCAGAACGTTCCTCACGTGACAGACATCCCCTGTTGCCACGAGTTTCCCTGACTTATACGGAAGCCTCAGGCCGCTTCTTGTGAAACGTCACCGGAATCTCCACCACGCTCGGTGGCGGGCTGTTGAAGATGTGCTTCTTCATCTTGCTGACGACGTGCATCTCGCAGGGCTTGCAGTCGAAGCGCAGGGTCATGCGCTCGTTGCCATTCACCAGGGTCATCGGTTCGGCCTTCACCTGGCCCTGCACGCCTTGTACACCCTTGGCCTGCTTGGGGCACAGGTTGAACGAGAAGCGCAGGCAGTGCTTGGTGACCATCACCGAGACTTCGCCTTCTTCTTCGTGCGATTCGTACGCTGCAGAGATCAGTTCGACGCCGTGCTTCGTGTAGAAGCGGCGTGCAGCTGCGTTGTAGACGTTGGCGAGATAGCTCAGCGACTTCTCGGGGTAGGGCACGGGCGGCTCGACGGCTGCAGCGCGCGTCCAGCGCGGCAGGGCTGCGAGGCGGGCTGCTTCGAGCTGCGCGATTGCATCGCGGCGCAGCTGGTTGGCGAGTGAGGCGGGCACGAACAGGGCCTGCGACCAGACGATGCCGATGTCGCGTGCGACGAATATGGTTGTGCCGAGTTTGCCGAGGCTTTCGCTGAGGCTGCTGCCGGCGCGGTCGACGTTCTGCGCGGGCGCCTTGTCGTGCGCGACCTCGACGGTGGCGCCGATGCCGGTCTCGTCGGTGACGGTCAGTGAGAAGCCCTGGTCGGTCTCGGCGAACAGCATGTTGACGGTGATGCGGCGGTCGGCGGATTTTTTCAGCAGGGCCTGTTCCCAGGCGTGGTCACGGTTGCGCGAGATGCGTGTGCCGACTTTGAGACCGGCGAGTTCGGCGGTCTTCTGGTTGGGCGTCACACGCCAGGCGCTGCCGATCTGCTTCACCACGTCGGCCTGCACGCCACACACGGTGCGCTTGTTCATCCAGGTGAGGCCGTCGCCGTTGGCGAGCGGCTCGTCGGCGTCGATCTCGAACCAGTCCGGGCCCAGCTTCGTGACCGTGCCCAGCGGCAGGCCGACGTGGGTCGGGGCGTCGAAAGCGCCGATGTCTTCCTTGCGACCCGTGACGAAGTAGTCGGTAGCACTGCGGTTGAAGGTCTTGTCGGGCTCGGGCGTGAAACTGAAAACGCTCTTGCCGTGCGAGGCAGCCGCAAGCTCGGGGCGCTCTTCGAGGATCTCGTCGAGCAGGGTGCGGTAATGAGCGGTGATGTTCTTCACGTAGCTCATGTCCTTGTAGCGGCCTTCGATCTTGAAGCTGCGGATGCCGGCGTTCGACGAGGGCGCGCAGATTGGCGCTCTGGTCGTTGTCCTTCATCGACAGCAGGTGCTTGTCGAAGGCGACGACGCGGCCCTGGTTGTCTTCCAGCGTGTAGGGCAGACGGCAGTCCTGCGAGCAGCTGCCGCGGTTGGCGCTGCGGCCGCTATGCGCGTGGCTGATGTAGCAGTTGCCGGAGAAGGCCACGCAGAGGGCGCCGTGGATGAAGAATTCGAGCGCGACATCGGGCGCGACGGCAGCGCGCATGGCGGCGATCTGCTGCAGCGTCAGTTCGCGCGCCAGCACGATCTGCGAGAAGCCAGCCTGGCTGAGGAACTTCGCTTTCTCGACGGTGCGGATGTCGCACTGCGTGGAGGCGTGCAGCTGGATGGGCGGCAGGTCGAGTTCGAGCAGGGCCATGTCCTGCACGATGAGGCCATCGACGCCGGCGTCGTAGTACTCCTGTACCAACTGGCGTGCGGCGTCGAGCTCACTGTCGTGCAGGATGGTGTTAAGCGTGACCATGATGCGCGAGCCATAGCGGTGCGCGAACTCCACCAGGCCAGCGATGTCGCTGACGGTGTTTTCGGCGTTGGTGCGCGCCCCGAAGGCCGGCCCGCCGATGTAGACGGCGTCAGCGCCGTGCAGGACGGCTTCGCGGCCGATTTCGGCAGTGCGGGCAGGGGAGAGTAGTTCGAGCTGGTGCGGGGCGAGACTCATGAGGCGCAATCGGGGTGGTGCAAGGTCGCGATGATAGGGGAGGCAGGCGGTCCTTCCTAGTATTCATCCGAGCTTTGCGGCGGGCAGGGGGTATGCGCAACCGTTCTTTCAGATAGAATTTGCGGCTTGTCGGGCGTGCCGTTGATCCATGCCGATTGCATCGGCCTGATCGCTGCGCCATAGTCAGGATGTTGGTTTCGCGGAGCTGCAGGTATGGGACGACTGCCGGGGGTGCAGACGGAGGATATGGCCGCGGTGGGCATGTTGCGCTCCGCGGACCTGCTCGTGCTGCAGAGCGAGGTGCTCGAATCGGTGGCGCGTGGCGAGCCGTTGTTCGCAACGCTGGACCTGCTGTGTCGTCACATCGAGGCGCTGGCGCCCGACGTGCGCTGTTCGGTGCTGTTGCTCGACGGTGACTGTGTGCGGCACGGTGCGGCACCCAGCCTGCCTGAGGTCTACAACCGTGCCGTGGATGGCCAGCGCATCGGGCCCATAGCGGGCTCCTGCGGCACGGCGGCATTCACCGGCGAGGCCGTGCTGGCGGAAGACATCGAGACCGATCCGCGTTGGGAGCCATACCGGGCCTTTGCGCTGCCACTTGGCTTGCGCGCTTGCTGGTCCACGCCGGTAAAAGGCGTGGATGGCCGTGTGCTGGGCACGTTTGCGCTCTACTACGCGGCGCCTTCGCGGCCGCTCGACTTCCATCGCGACGCCGTGCAGGCGGCCACACATCTGGCGAGCATTGCCATCGAACGGCACCTGATGATGCTGCAGGAGCAGGAGCGCCTGCACGAGCTGCAGCGCAGCCATGCGGCCATGGCCGAGCTCAACACGCAGCTGGAGCGGCGCGTCATCGAGCGCACGGCGGTGCTCGACGAGCGTAACGCCGTGCTGACACGCACCATCGATGAACTGCAGCGCACGCAGAGCGCCCTCATCGAGACGCGCAAGCTGCTGAGCCTGGGGCGCATGGTGGCGGGCGTGGCACACGAGCTGAACACGCCCATCGGCAACGCCCGCCTGCTGGCCAGCAGCCTGCTGACGCGCAGCCAGCAGATCGGCGAACACCTTGGCGAAGGCAACCTGCGTCGCAGCGAGCTGGCGGCCTTCGTCAGTGCCGCGACCGAGGCCGGGCAGATGCTGGATGCGTCACTGCAGGAAGCGGTCGACCTGCTGGCGAGCTTCCGGGCCATTGTCGTCGAGCCGAAGAACATCCGCCGCGAGCCCGTCGTGCTGGACGAGCTGGTCGCGACGACGCTGTTGCTGATGGCGACGCCGATCCGCCTGTCAGGGGCCGTGGTGACGTCCAGCGTGCCGCAGGGCATGGTGCTGGAGAGCTATCCGGCACAGCTGAACCAGGTGCTGAGCACGGTGCTTGGCAACGCGCTGGAGCACGGCGTCGCGGGCCGCGTCGGTAGCCGCGTGACGATCAGCGCCGCGCCGGTTGATCGCGACAGCGTGTTGCTCGAAGTGCGGGACAACGGCTGTGGCATTGCGGCCGATGATCTCGCCCATGTCTTCGACCCCTTGTTCACGACGCGTCTTGGCGGCGATGGACCCAGCCTGGGCCTGCATGTGGCGTATGCGCTGGTGAATGGCCTGCTGGGTGGCCAGATCGCGCTGCAGAGCACGCTGGAGGTCGGCACGCAGGTCAGCATCCGTCTGCCGCTGCGCGCGCCCGAGCACGGCCTGCCTGCTCGCTGAGCAGGCAGGGGCCGGGTTTGTCAGGCGGCCCGGTTGACGGGCCGCGGGGTGACGCGGGCTGTTGGCATTTCGGGTGTGCCAGGGGCCAGGCGGTTGAAGATGCGCTCGGCGCTGAGCACCAGCAGCAAGTCTTCTTCGGCGGCGTTGCGGCTGGTGAGGATGGCCTCGCCGATGACGCTGGCGCCGCCGATCATCTCGGGCACATTCTGCAAGCGCCCTTCCTGCACTTCGACGATGCCGCCCAGGCCGTCGGCAATGATGCCCAGGTAGCGGTCATCACCACGGTTGAGCACGATCACCTGTGCGGCCTTGCCGGTCGGTGACTGGCCGGCTTCGACGATGCGGCGCAGGTCGAAAACCGGAATCGCGATGGAGCGGAACATCAGGTAGCCCGCCAGATCGGAGCCGGCGCCGGGCACGTTGGTCATGCCCGTCAGCTCGCGTGCCTCCATGACCTGCGCGGGGCGCAGGCCGAACCATTTTTCACCGACGTAGAAGGTCGCGACTTCGGCCGTCGCTTCTTCACCCGCTGCATTGCCGGCCAGGCGGATTTCGCTGATCGAACGGGTATTCGTCACCGCATTGGCGAGGCACAGCGGCATGCACAGCAGGGCGACCACGGGATTGCGGTAGGCGTCGTCGTCGCCCTTGTATTCGCGGTAGCCGCAGGAGGGGCTGGCGCCGACGGCGTAGTAGCTGTCGCCCAGCCGCACGATGCGCGCCAGCGGGCCGTGCAACGCGTCTTCGATGAGCTGCGGGTCGATGTCGAAGCTCTTGCCGGGCGCGAGGGAATCGTCGGAGCAGGCAATCACGCGACGTTGTTCGTCGACGAACAGCGCGAAGCTGCCAGCCAGGGTTTCGCCCCTGGCATCGCGCGGCAGGCAGTCGCGCAGGATGGCCTGGAACTGCGGAGCGGAGTCGAACACGATGCCCACGCCACCCGTGGTGCGCGTGCTGTCGGCCGAGCGGATGGCGGCGGCGTAGATGTAGGTGGGGCGGCCGTCGTAGAGATCGCTGGCGCTGAAGGACGACACCACGTAGCCCTGCGAGTTGTCGATGGCGAGGCTGCGGCGCACCCATTCAGTCTGCAGGTTGCGGCCGTGCAGATGACTGTCCTGCGCGCGTGAGCTGGCCACCACGCAGCCTTGCGCATCGAACACCAGCAGGCGGTCGTACACCGTGTAGAGGCTGTTGATGTAAGCGAGGATGGAGGCCATGCGCGTGCGCTCGTCCTCGCTCATTTCCGGTGCTTCGAGCAGCTTGCGGAAATCCGAAGTCAGCGCCCACCAGCGGCAGTCGTTGGCGCGCTCGTAGAGATTGCGGTCCATGATGTCGATGGCCAGCTGGGCAAGGAAGCTGCTGTCGTGCAGGCGCGCCGAGACCACGGTTTCGTAGAGGTTCTCGATCGAGCTCTCGAAGGCTTCCTGCGTGCGGCGGCCGGTCGAGCTGATCTCGCGCAGCAGGGCGCGCGGAAAGGTCGAGCCTTCGCCCTTGCGGTTGCGGCACTGGCTGACACTGCCGTTCCACACCGAACGGTTGAGATCGTTCTGGATATGCTCGGCGTGACGCGGAATCGCGCGCAGCGATTCGGCGAACAGGCTGGGGCTCTGCGTGATGGCGGTGCGCACCTGCGTATCGATGTCGGCGAGGTCGTGTTGCGTCGCTGTGGCGAAGGCGTGCTGCAGCGGCAGCATGACGTGACCGATCCAGCCCGGGCCCATGTAGCCCTGATAGCCCTGTGTGAGGCGGCTGGTCGCCAGGAATTCGTTGCTGCCGAAGCGCACGATGCGCGACCCGCTATCGAGCACAGGCTGCATGCGCGTGCCCACCTGGATGGAGGCGCAGTTCGAGCTGGCGAGCACGCGGCCCTCAGCATCGAGCAGCACGACGACCGACCAGTCCTCGGGCATCACGAGGTTGGCGAAGATGCCTTCCATCTCGTTGTCGAAGCGGAAGCACAGGCACAGCACGCCGATGGCATTGCCTTCGGCGTTCCTGACGCTGGCCGCGTAGACCAGCGAACGCGAATGACCGGGCAGCAGGTCGATCTCGCCGAAGCGTTCGACATAGGCGCCGTCGCGCGCCAGAGCATCGGCGACGAGGGCATCGGTGCTGCACTCCACTGTCTGTTTGTCATCAAGCCGCACGAGCACGCGGCCTTCGGTATCGAGCAGCACGATGTCGTGATAGACCGAATACTTGGCGACGTACTCGGCAAAGCGGTTGCGCAGCGGCAGGGTGGCTTCGGCCTGGCTCTCCAGCGTCTGGAAGCGGTTGCGTTGCGTGGCGGCGTCCTGCAGGTAGGCGCAGACGTCGTCGTCGGTAGCGAGGAAGCCGATGTCGGCCGTGCGTTCGTAAAGGTTGCGGATCAGGATGTCGATCGCCACCTGGGCCTTGGCGCCCATCTCCAGCTCGGTCTTGCGCACCACCTCGATGCCCAGCTGGTTGATCAGTGTTTCGGTGAGTTCGTGGAAAGCCTGGCGCGTGCTGCTCATGTCGGCGCCGACGCCGGATAGCTGACCGAGCAGGTTGAGGTTGTCCCAGACCGATTGCAGACCCTGCAGCGTTTCGCGGTACTCGTTGACCGAGTCCATGTGGCGGATCGTGGTGGCCAGCGAGGAGTCGATCTCCAGGTTCTTGTAGCGCATGCAGCATGTCTCCTGTTTTTATCCGCGAGAGGGCAACACCGTCGCGTCCCCCGGGACGCGACGGGCCCTTGAGAGGGGTCCGGCTTCGGGATTTAACGACTGGTCGGCAGGGTGGCTTGAGGAGACAAGGTGCGTGCAGGCGGGCAAGGCTGGAGAGCCGCGCCGGGGCTGGATGCGCAGGGGGATGACGGTGCGCTAGCGGGGAGCGGGTGGCAGCGCGATCTCACCCAGGCTCAGCCAACCGGGCAGGTCGGCGTCCTGCGTGCGGTTGGCGAAGCGCAGCGGCAGGCCCTTGTCGAGCGGCTGGATCACGCGCAGCAGCACGCGGTAAGTGCCGGCCGCGAGGCCTGTCGTGTTGATGCTGGCATTGCGTGTGGCGGGCGTGTTGCCGGGCAGGATGTTCTGCAGGCTCGTTCCGTCCTGTCGCTGGTTGCGCACCGGCCGACCGCGGTTATCGAGCAGGCACAGCTCCAGCGGCCAGGCAGCATAAAAGGGCGCTACGCCGCGGTTCTCGATGCTGAGTTGCGCCTGCAACGTGTCGGCCGCGATGCTCAATGCGACGCGTGCGACGTGAAACTCATAAGCCATGTGGCGTACTTCTTCGATGGCACGCTCGCGACGCTCGCTGCTGTTGCCAGCCTTGAACATGCCGGAGTCCATCAGCCAGCTGACATGCGTGGCGTCCACGCTCTGGCGGAAGTTTTCGATCTTCGGGTTGTCGGGCTGCGCGTCAAACACCTTGCCCCAGGCCTCGGGGCGGGTCTCGCCGCCTATGGGTTGGGTCTGCCACTTGTCGCTCGCGCCGGCCTTGCGCAGCAGGCTCACGAAGTGGTGGTCGCGCGTCGGCAGCGTGCTCCACGCAAACGAATCGTCGTGCAGGCCGAAGTTGCGCGTCGTGTTGCCGACGTAACGCGCATCGTCGTCGCCGGCCGGGTAACGCAACAGGATGGGCGTGCGGCGGAAGGCGGCTTCATAGGCGTCCATCACCTCGGCTTGCACGGCCTTGCTGGCGAACTGATCCTGCAGCGGGTAGTTGTGCCACTCGCCCCAGTGACCCAGCAGGCCGGCGGTGATAAAGCCGATGCGCGGGTCGCCGTCGTAGCGCGCGCCGAGGGTCTTGATGAAGTTCACCAGCGTCTGGCGCAGCGCGGCGTTGCTGTAGTCGGGCGTTTCGATCTCGACCGGGGGGCGTGGCGGTGTGCTGGCGCGTTGCGAGCGGAAGATCTGCAGGCCATCCTTCAGCAGGAAGGCGGGCAGGCTGTTCGTCTTGCCCGGGTATTCGCTGTAGATGCGGAAGATGGCCTGGTGGCCGCGCGCGGCGACGCTGTCGAGGAAGCGGTCCAGCGTGCGCCAGTCGTAGGTGTCGGGCGCCGTGACGAAGGCAGACAGCGGGAAGTAGCTGAACTCCATGCTGTGCGGGAAGCCATCCGGATTGGCTGCGCCCGCATAGGGCACGAGGCCCTTGAGCGGGTTGTCGGCCGGCGCAGGCGCGTAGTCCAGCGTGCGCCAGGCGAGCTCTTCAGCACCGGCATGCAAGGCCGCCAGCGCGATGGCGGCAGCGAGCAGCAGGCGTCGTATCACAGCGCCGGGGGCCAGGGTTTCCATGGCAGGGCTTGCACGGTTTGCGCGGGCAGCGACTTGAGCTTGTCGCGCAATGCAGCTTCACGCTCTTCTGACTGCGGATGCGTCAACAGGATGGCCGGTGGCGTTGCGGACTTGTCGGCAAGGATGCGGAAGAAGTCCGGCATGCCTTGCGGATCGATGCCATTGCGCACCAGCGTGTCGAGTCCGTGCGCATCGGCTTCCCGCTCGGCATCGCGCGAGAACTTCAGCGTCAACAACTCGGTGGCTGCGCTGCCTGCCAGACCGCTGCCCAGATCACCTGTGGCGAACATCCACAGCGCGCTGACGCCCAGTTGTTTGATGAGGCTTTTGAGGCTGTGACGCAGTTCGACGTGCTGCACTTCGTGGGCGAGCACACCGGCGAGTTCTTCAGGGCGTGTCGTCGCTTTGAGCAGTCCCGTGTGAACGACGACGATGCCGCCCGGCATGGCGAAGGCGTTGATCTCGGGCTTGTCGGCGAGGTGGAAGCTGTAGGTGTAGCGCGAGCCTTTTGTGAGTTGGCTACCGAGTTCGCGCAGTACGCGCGTGGCCTCGGTGTCATCGCGCAGTTTCAATTCGTCCTTCATCTGCGCGAAGCTGCTCTCGCCGAGCTGACGCTCCTGTTCGACGGGAATCTGTTCGGCAATCCAGCCCGCGATGGGGTCGGCGAAGATGAGGAACAGCACCAGCAGCAAGACCGGTGCGGCGAACACCGCGCCGAGCAAGGTCCAGCCGATGCGCCGCCCGGCCGCATGCTTTGCAGACTGGCGTGAGAGTTCGCCCAGCGCGCCATGCAGGGATGCGGGCAGGGCAGCCTGCAGCGTGGCCGCTGCAGCCGCATCGAGCACCTGCAGCGCATGCATGCCGTTGGCATCGTCCCAGGCCAGCTCCAGCCCCTGCAGATCGAGGCCGACGCGCCGCAGGCGTATGCCTGTTTCAGGCAGCACGCGTTGCGGCGTGTCGGTGCGCAGGGACTTGCCGTCGATTTGCAGGCGGACGTCCTGCCCGGCCGGTGGCAAGCCCGGGCCGAACAGGCGGGCGGTGATGACGCTCATGCGGTGGCTCAGTCGTCGCCGTCGAGCAGGGCACCCAGACCGCCGAGGACCGAGCCTTCTTCACGCGCACGACCACCTGCAGCGGGGGCAGCCATGACGATGCGGTTGGCGAGGCGCGACAGCGGCAGCGATTGCAGCCAGACGCGGCCCGGGCCTTGCAGCGTGGCGAAGAACAGGCCTTCGCCGCCGAACAGCGCGCTCTTGAGCTTGCCGACGTACTGGATGTCGAAATCCACGCTGGGCTGGAAGGCCACCACGCAGCCGGTATCGACGCGCAGCACTTCACCGGGGGCGAGGTCTTTCACCAGCAACGTGCCGCCTGCATGCACGAAGGCCATGCCATCACCATCGAGCTTCTGCATGATGAAGCCTTCACCACCGAACAGGCCGGCGCCGAGCTTCTTCTGGAAGGCGATGCCCAGCGATACGCCGCGCGCGGCACAGAGGAAGGAATCCTTCTGGCATAGCAGGGTGCCACCGAGTTCGGAGAGGTCGACGGCGACGATCTTGCCGGGGTAGGGCGCAGCGAAGGCTACGCGACGCTTGCCCTGGCCTTCGTTGTGGAACACGGTGGTGAACAGCGATTCGCCGGTGAGCAGTCGCTTGCCCGCACCGAGCAGCTTGCCGAACAGGCCGCCCTGCTGTGCCGAGCCGTCGCCGAACACGGTGTCCATCTCGATGCCCTGCTGCATCATCATCATCGCGCCGGCTTCGCCGATGGCGGCTTCACCGGGGTCGAGTTCGATCTCGACGTATTGCATTTCGTTGCCGAAGATTTCGTAGTCGACGACGTCCATGGCCATGGTTCTGCTCCTGGGAATCAAAAAATAGAGGAAAGGTAGGGAGGGAAAAATCGTGCCGTAAGCGGGTCCGGAGTTGTGTACCCGGTAACGCGGCACACCCTTCCTGGCGGTTCTGACAGTTTTACTGTTGTTGCATCGCCATATTTAATCAAATCGTCGAATTATTTACAGCCAAGGCTTGGAGCCGCCATGGCGTGACAGATAAAATCCTAACGTGGTCAAGCACTTGCTGTTGGGCGACGACCGCTCCAGATATATAAACATGAAGACGCTGCGAGCACATTGCAGACGTCATTCGAGGAGACAGACGATGAAACTCAACGCCTTCGCTGGCGTGCTTGCGCTATGCGCAGCGCTGCCCGCTTTCGCAGCGACAGATTATCCCAGCGGCTACACCAAGTGCGCGCAGAACACCGGCGCGACCTGCACGATGTCGGGCACCAATAACGTTGCGCTCGGCAAGGCAGGCGAGTTCGTGTACGCCGTCAAGACCGGCAGCTTTGCCTGTAGCGGTTCGGCCTTCCCCAGCAACAGTTTCGCGACCAGCGCCTGGTGTTCGGTGGGCCCGGCAGCAAGCGGTGGCTCCTCGAGTGCAGCCAGCAGCAAGTCGTCTTCCAGCGTGGCCCCTTCGTCGAGCTCGTCTTCGAGCAAGGCATCGTCGAGCTCTTCCAGCAAGGCCTCGTCGTCCAGCTCCAGCAAGGCATCGAGCAGCTCGAGCGTTGCCGGCGGCCCCGGTAGCGGCTTCTGGCCGCTGAAGGGCGATATCGGATCGCACGATCCGACACTGACAAAGGAAGGCAGCACCTGGTGGGAAATGCACACCGGCCAGGGCATCCAGGTGAAGTACTCCAATGACAACGGCGTGACCTGGACGGGCACACCGCAGATCTTTGTGAGCCGGCCCAGCTGGTGGAAGACCTATGTTCCGGACCACTCCGGCCTCGACGTGTGGGCACCGGACGTCAACACCTACAACGGCCGTACCTGGGTGTATTACTCGATCTCCACTTTCGGCAAGAACACCTCGGCCATCGGTCTGGTGTCGGCGAGCAGCATCGCAGCCGGCAGCTGGCGCGACGACGGCATGGTGATCCGCACGACGAGCTCGAACGACTACAACGCCATTGATCCCAACCTCACACTGGACAAGGACGGCAACCCCTGGCTGAGCTTCGGTTCGTTCTGGTCGGGCATCAAGGTCGTGAAGATCGACAAGAGCACGATGAAGCCGACCGGTTCCATCTATTCCATCGCCAAGCGCGACAACGGCATCGAAGCCCCGGTGATCGTCTATCGCAACGGCTACTACTACCTGTTTGCGTCCATCGACAAGTGCTGCGCGGGTACGTCCAGCACCTACAAGATCGTCTATGGCCGTTCGACCAGCATCACCGGTCCCTACGTGGACAAGAGCGGCAAGAGCATGAGCAGTGGCGGCGGTACGGTCATGGACAGCGGTAACGACCAGTGGAAGGGCCCGGGCGGTCAGGACATCTACGGCACCAGCGTGATCATTCGCCACGCCTACGATGCGACCGACAACGGCGCGCCCAAGATGCTGATCAGCGACCTGAAGTGGGATTCGTCGGGTTGGCCCACTTACTGATCGGAATACCCGGGATGTCGCGTGCGCATGCGACATCCCGAGAATCGAAGCAAGCAGCACATAACAAAAGGAGACAGTCATGCAACTGAAACATCTGGCAGGGGGGCTCGCCATCATTGGCCTGGCCTCCGTCGCGCAAGCGGCGACCGACTATCCGTCGGGCTATACCAAGTGCGTACAGAACACCGGCGCGACCTGCACCATGAGCGGCACCAACAACGTCGCGCTCGGCAAGTCCGGCGAGTTCGTGTACGCCGTCAAGACCGGCAGCTTCGCCTGCACCGGTTCGGCATTCCCGACCAACAGCTTCACCACCAGCGCCTGGTGTTCGGTCGGCCCCGCTGCGACGGGTAGTTCGTCGAGCGCCGCCAGCAGCAGCGTGGCGTCGTCGAGCTCGTCGAAGTCGAGCAGCTCGGTGGCTGCGTCTTCGTCCTCTTCGTCGAAGTCCAGCAGCAGCTCCAGCTCGGTCGCTGCATCGTCGTCGTCCTCGAAGTCCAGCAGTTCGGTGGCTTCCAGCGTTGCTTCGTCGAGCATTGCGTCCAATGCCAAGCAGGTTGAAAAGCTTGATCGTGGCGTGACGGCCATCGCCACCAGCAGTGGCGTCTTTGTCAGCTGGCGTTCGCTGGGCACCGACATCGTCGGCATGACCTTCAACGTGTATCGCGGCAGCACCAAGCTCAACAGCTCGCCGCTGAGCGTGACGAACTATTCCGACACCGGTGGCTCGTCGAGCAGCAGCTACGTCGTCAAGCCCGTCGTGAACGGCGTCGAGCAATCGGGTGATTCGGCCAAGACGACCTGGGGCAGCAACGTCAAGTCCATCCCGCTGTCGCCGCCCTCGGGTGGTACGTCGCCGGACGGCGTGAGCTACACCTACGACGCCAACGACGGTACGGCAGCTGACCTCGACGGTGACGGCCAGTACGAGATCATCCTCAAGTGGCAACCGACCAACGCCAAGGACAACTCGCAATCGGGTTACACCGGCAACACCTTCATCGACGCCTACAAGCTCGATGGCACGCGCATGTGGCGTATCGACCTCGGCAAGAACATCCGTGCCGGCGCGCACTACACGCACATGGTGGCGTACGACCTCGACGGTGACGGCAAGGCCGAGATCATGCTGAAGACGGCTGACGGCACCAAGGACGGCAAGGGCACGGTGATCGGTTCGAGCTCCGCCGACTACCGCAACAGCTCGGGTTACGTCCTGTCCGGCCCGGAATACCTGACCGTGTTCAACGGCCAGACCGGTGCAGCCATGGCGACCACCGACTACTACCCGGCACGCGGCACGGTGTCGAGCTGGGGTGACAGCTACGGTAACCGCGTCGACCGCTTCCTGGCTGGCGTGGCCTATGTCGATGGCAAGCGTCCGAGCGCGATCTTCTCGCGTGGCTACTACACGCGTGCCGTGGTCGTGGCCTGGGACTGGCGCGATGGCAAGCTGTCGCGTCGCTGGGTGGTGGATAGCAACGACTCGTCCAACAGCAAGCTGGCTGGTCAGGGCGCCCACTACTTCTCGGTGGCGGACGTCAATGCCGACGGCAAGGACGACATCATCTACGGCGCGGCCACCATCAGCGGTGCCGGTTCCCTGCTTTACAGCACGGGCCTGTGCCACGGTGACGCGCTGCACGTGGGCGATCTCGATCCGAACCGCGCCGGCCTCGAAGTGTTCATGGTGCACGAGACCCCCAGCTGCTACAGCGGCAAGGGCCTCGAAATGCATGACGCCAAGAGTGGCTCGATCCTGTGGAGCGTGTCGGGTGAAGATACCGACGTGGGCCGCGGCGTCTGCGCCGACATCGACCCGAACAACGCTGGTGTCGAGTGCTGGGGTTCCAAGGGTGGCCTGATGAGCGCAGCGGGCAAGCAGATCTCGTCCTCGCGTCCGAGCCCGATCAACTTCGCCATCTGGTGGGACGGCGACCTGTCGCGCGAACTGCTCGACGGCACGACGATCTCGAAGTGGAACTCGGGCAGCCTGTCGACCCTGTTGTCGGCCAGCGGTGCCGCGTCGAACAACGGCACCAAGGCTACGCCGGTGCTGTCGGCTGACCTGTTCGGTGACTGGCGTGAAGAGGTGATCCTGCGCAAGAGCGACAACAGCGCGCTGCTGATCTACAGTACTACGGCTGCAACCAGCTACAAGTTCACGACGCTGATGCACAACCCGCAATACCGTGCGCAAGTGGCTGGCCAGAACATGGGCTACAACCAGCCGCCGTGGCCGAACTACTTCCTCGGCAACAACATGAGCACGCCTGCTGTGGTGCCGGTTTATACGCCGTAAGCGAATCGCTTGAAGAACGAACGGGCTGCCTCAGGGCGGCCCGTTTTTCCATGTGCTTCAGGAAACCAGCGAAAAGGAGATTTTCGTGAAATCGATGCACGCATTATTGAAGCTGTTCGCGTTGGCGCTGTGTCTTGCGAGCGGCGCCGTGTCTGCCCAGTCCTTCACCAAGGGCGCGGACGTCAGCTGGGTCAGCGAGATGGAGGCCTCGGGTCTGCGCTTCTACAACAGCAATGGTTCGCAACAGGACCTGCTACAGATCCTGCAGGGTTACGGCATGTCGGCCGTGCGCTTGCGCGTGTGGGTCAATCCCTCGAATGGCTGGAACAACACCAGCGATGTCGTCGCGAAAGCCGTGCGCGCGAAGAACGCCGGCATGAAGATCATGATCGACTTCCACTACAGCGATACCTGGGCGGACCCCGCCAGCCAGGTCAAGCCGGCGGCGTGGAAGAACGATTCCTTCCAGCAGCTGATGGATCACGTCTATGCCTACACGCAGGACGTCATGAAGGCACTGGCCGCCAAGGGTATCTACCCGGAGTGGGTGCAGGTCGGCAACGAGACCAACGACGGCATGCTGTGGGACGACGGTCGCGCGTCGAAGAACATGAAGAACTTCGCCTGGCTCGTGAACACCGGCTACAACGCGGTGAAGAGCGTGAGCTCGAATTCGAAAGTGATCGTGCACATCTCGAACGGCTACGACAACAGCCTCTTCCGCTGGATCTTCGACGGCCTCAAGAGCAACGGCGCGAGCTGGGACATCATCGGCATGTCGCTCTACCCGACGACCAGCGACTGGTCCACGCTCAACAGCCAGACGCTCAGCAACATGAAGGACATGCGTTCGCGCTACGGCAAGGACGTCATGATCGTCGAGGTCGGCATGGAAGTCGGTTCACCGACAACCAGCAAGGCCTTCCTCGCCGACATCCTCGCCAAGGCCCGCTCGGCCGGCGCGCTGGGCGTCTTCTACTGGGAGCCGCAGGCCTATAACGGCTGGAAGGGTTACCTGAAGGGAGCGTTCGACAACAGCGGCAAGCCGACTGTGGCGATGGACGCATTCCGTGAAGGCAGCTCTTCGTCGAGCAGCAAGTCTTCCAGCAGTTCGTCCAAGTCTTCGTCCAGCTCGTCTAAGGCGTCCTCTTCGAGTTCGTCCAAGGCATCGTCTTCCAGCTCTTCCAAAGCCTCCTCGTCGAGTTCGTCGAAAGCTTCGTCCTCCAGTTCATCGAAGGCATCGTCGAGTGCCGCGAGCAGCCAGCCGCCGCTGACGGGTACGGGCGATTATCCGGACGGCTTCTCGAAATGCGCTGACCTGGATGGCACCTGCTCGGTGAGCAAGGGCACGGGCTGGGTCGCCTTCGGCCGCAAGGGCAAGTGGGTCGCGAAGTACGTCGGTGTGGGTAAGAGCATTGCCTGCACGGTGAGCGCATTTGGCAGTGACCCGGGCGGTTCGCCGAACAAGTGCGCGATACAGAACTGAGTGCGGGAACTGACCGCGCCGCAAACAAAACGGGCTGCCTGAGGGCAGCCCGTTTTTTTATTGCGTAGGGTGGATTAGCGAAGCGCATCCACCTATCCAGCCCCCGGACGCGTGGATGCGCTGCGCTTATCCACCCTACAGGCTCGTCTACGAGGTCGTCAGCTGAAGAAGCCCGCGTCCGCGTTGAAGTAGCCCAGACGTGGAAACACTTCGCCGAGCACCGCATCACTGGCGCCGAACCAGCGCGCCAGCGTGGCGGCATAGGTCTCGACCGAGGTTGTCGGAATCCAGTTGCCATTACCGCCCGAATCGTCGGGGCCATTCAGTTGATGGGTGGGAAACGTGCCGTAGAGCTTGCCGCCCTGCACGGCGCCGCCCGCGATGATGTGGTGGCTGCCCCAACCGTGGTCCGAGCCCTGGCCGTTGGAGGTGAAGGTGCGGCCGAAGTCCGACGCAGTGAACAGGGTCACGTTGTTGGCGATGTTGAGTTCGGTCGTTGCGCCCTGGAAGGCGGCGACTGCAGCGCTGATCTCGCCGAGCAGTTCGTTCTGGCGTTGCAGCTGGTCTTCACCGTGCGTGTCGAAGCCGCCGATGCTGCAGAAGAAGCACTGGCGCTTGAGCCCGAGCTTGGTGCGCGCCGAAATGAGGCGCGCCACCATGCGCAGCTGCGCGCCCAGTCCCGTATCGGGAAACACCGTGCTGACCGCGCTGCCCGACAGCGCGTCGGTGAGGATGGCCTGCACGTCGATGGAGCGCGCCATCACGTCGAGCCAGCCCTGCTCGAGCAGGTGGTCGTGCTTCTCGCCCATGGTCGCCGTGATGGCGGCTGACAGCGGGTCTGCACCCTTGGGGTCGTAGAAGTCGAAGCCGAAGTTGCCGGACGCGGATACCTTGTAGGGCGTGAGCACCGAGTCGCTGGTCTCCCAGAGGTTGTTGCCTGTCACCGAGATGACGCTATAGCCGCGATTGGCGGTGCTGCCATCGACCATGCGTTCGACAACGCGGCCACCCCAGCCCGAGCGCGGCGTCTGGTACAGCGAGGCCTGCCATTGCGCCTGCTGGTCGGAATGCGAGAACAGGTTGTCCGGCAGCGGCACCGAGCGCGCATTCCACTGCGCCTTGCTGGTCGGCACCATCAGCGGCCCGACGTTGGCGACCACGGCGGCCTTGCCCGTGTCGAACAGCTGCTTGATGCCGCCCATGGCCGGGTGCAGGCCGTAGCGTATGCCGCCGGTATTGCTCGGTGCGATCAGCTGCAGCGCGTCGCGTGGCAGGGCGAGGTTGCTGCGGATGCCGGCGTAGCGGTTGTAGTCGGTGGTTTCATACGGCACCAGCAGGTTGTTACCGTCGTTGCCACCGAACATGAAGATGCACACCAGCGCACGGTAGTCCTCGCTGGTCGAGAGCTGAGCGATGGCATCGAGCTGGCTGAGCAGGGCTGCGCTGGCACTGGTGGCGCCAGCGTACTTGAGGAACTTGCGGCGGTTCATGTTCATGTTGTTCACCGTTGCACCACGAAGTCGGGAGAGAGACTGGTGAGGATCAGTGCAGCCTTGACGCGCTGCGCACGGTTGCTCGACATCGCGGTAAGCATGGTGATCATGCGGCTGCGAGTCGTGCTGCTCATCTGGTAGTTGCAGAACAGCGCGTTGATGCGGTCGACGAGGGCAGAGGGCGTCGCGGCGAGTGTCTGTAGTTCAGTGGTGTCGAGATTGAGGCGCGAAGCGCCCCAGCCATAGCCACCGCTGTTGAACAGATCGGCAAAAAAGTTGAGCGAGCCGACGGCGGTGGTCTCGGTGGTGATCTGGAACTCGGGCGAGTAGAGGCCCGCCTTGGCGATGGCACCCGGCGCGCGGTAGTTCGGCGAGAAGTAGTTGAACACCGAGGGCGCCAGCAGCGGGCTCTGGCCGAGGCCGTTATCCGCGCTGTCGAGGTAGTGGATCATGTTGATGCCGTTGCTGCTCTTGGCGTTCAGCGCGCGCAGCATGTTGGCGAAGCGGATCACCGGCTCGCGCATCTTGCCGAAGTTGACCGGTGGCGCGGCGTTGCGCGCTTCCGCATCAAGCAGGATGGCCTGCACCACGGCACGCAGGTTGCCGCGCACGCCGCTGCCATCGCTGTTGAACACCGTGGCGATGCGCGCGATGTAGTCCTTGCTCGGGTTGCTCGTGACAAGGCGCTGGATCAGCTGGCGCGAGATGAAGGGGCCCACGTTGGGGTGATTGAAGATGTTGTCGACGGCATCTTCGATGTCCTTCTGCGGCGTCTGCCCTGCAGCGATCACGGCACCGTTGAGCAAGGTCTTGCTGCCTGAATCGTGCTGCGATGCGTAGGCCTTCATGGGATTTACCCAGGCGGACGGGGACTCTTCATCGGCCTTGTCGAAGCCCGTTGCATTGGGATAGGTCCAGCCCGTGAAGGCGCGCGCGAAATCCTTCACCACGGCTTCGTCATAGGTGGGGATGCTCTTGCCGTTGCTGTCGAGCTGCGGCGTTCCATCGATGTTGAGTTTGACGAGGCCGATCGAGAACAGCTGCAGCACTTCGCGTGCGTAGTTCTCGTTGGGGTGGGCGCCGGTCTTGGCGTCCTCCTTCTCGCTGTTGATCATGTTGAGGTAGTAACCCATGGCCGGATGCAGGGTCACTTCCTTCAGCACGGTGCGGTAGTTGCCGAAGGCGTTGCGATTGAGCATGTCCCAGTAGCTGGACATGGCATAGGGGCGGATGTCGGGCGCGATGTTCGAGATGACAACGATCTCGCCCAGCGCGAATGCCGTGCGGGCACGCAGCTGGTCCTTGCCGAACAGCCATTGCTGCCAGATCGCCTCGTAGCTCATCTCCTCGGTGGCCTTGCCGCCCGTTTCGCGGAAGCGCTGCTGGGCGAGGTAGCTGGTGTGCAACATCGTGCCGGTGTTGAACTGTTCCCACAGCCAGCGCGGGTAGCCCTTGGCGCGCAGTTCATCAATCTCGCTGACCGACTTGATGCCGAAGCTCGCCTGTGTCAGGAAGCGCGCCGCGTCAGCGCTCGAGGGCTGTGCGTCAGACGCAGCCGCAGGCGGCGCAGACTGGCCCGAACCGGGCAGGTTCTCGGCCATGACCGTGGCGGGAGGCCCGCCGCTGCCAGAACCACCACCTCCGCCGCCGCCAGCGCCACCGCAAGCGGCGAGCAGCAGGCTCAGGGCCAGCAGAAGTACGGATGAAAACAGCCATGCCGAATGTTGCTGCGCGCGCTTCGGTGGGCGCATTGCTGCCGTGCTGGCAGTCTGGGGCCGGACGTTCATGAAAACTCTCTGGGTTGAGGTCCGGGTCAGCTCCCACTGGGCCGGACTGCAACTTTGATTCTTCTTGTGCAGCGGAGTGTAGGCGCCGCGTATGACAAAGCACCTGCAGCAGGATGTGCGGGGCATGGCGGGGGATTGGTGGCAAACCCGCTTTCGCAACCTGTCGGGCAGCGGCGACAGTTTGCCGGGCGCGTCCGGGCGGCCTTGTTACACTGCGCTCTGCTGCAACACGGAAACACCACAATGATTGCCCTGCACCCCTTGCTCGAACAGATCGCTGCGCAGCCCGGCAGCAACGACGGCAGCCTGCTCGTCGAACTCGTCCGTCATCTGCGGCCGAAGCATGCCGATTCGGCCGAAGACACCTGCCAGCGCATGCGTCTGCTGATTGCCGTGCTGCGCGGCCGGCCCGATTTTGCCCAAGGCTTGCGCGCCTACCTCGGCAGCCTGCTGACCGCGCGCGACCACAGCTTCCTCTACGCCGAGAGCGGCATCCTCGCCAACACCGGTTTCTTCAGCGAGCTGCGTCATCGCCTCGGTGATCGCATCCTGCCGCCGGTGCTCGACGCGCGCTTCCTGCGTGACCTGCTCGACGAATTGTTCGAGGACGATGACGATGCGGAATGGCTGGCACACGTCACCCCCGAGCTGTGGCAGGAGTTGCTGAGCGTGCTGGGCTGGGCCGATGTGCCGCAGGACGCGACGCTGCAGTACATCCGCCTCGAACTCGGCGAAGCCCTGCGCATCCTTGCCTGCCGCCTCGCCGCACTGGGGCTGGAGCCCGAGATGGTGCGCTACTACCCGGCGCTGGTGGAGTACGGTTCGCCCTTCCTCGCGCAGCAGCGCGAGATGGAGATCGTGATCGCCGATCTGCAGAGGATCGAAGGTGGCGATGCCGCGGTCGAGACGGATAGCGCACATGCTGATGTCCTGCTGGATCAGTGCCGCGATGTGCTGGTGCGCATCCGCAAACAGTCGCGCGATTCCGGTGCTGCGGTCAAGCTGACCTGGCACCTGACGCGTGCCGAGCAGATCATCGAACGCATGCACACCATGCTGGGTCTGCTCAAGCCCGCTGCACCGGCGCAGAAGATTGAAGCCGCTGCGCACTTCTTCACCGAGCTGGTACGCGCCGAAGCACGCCGCGACAGCGTGCGCGATCTGGTCAGTGGCGTCACCGACCTGCTGTCCCTGCAGGTTACCGAGCACGCCAGCAAGACCGGCGAGCACTACGTGGCGCGCGACCGCAGCGAATTCTTCGCGATGTTCCGCAAGGCTGCTGGCGCCGGCGTCATCGTCGCCTTCATGGCCATCATCAAGATGTTCGTCTCCAGCCTGCACCTGCCGCCGCTGTGGGAGGCACTGGGCTACAGCCTCAACTACGGTCTGGGCTTCGTGCTCATCCACATCCTCGGCTTCACCATCGCCACCAAGCAGCCCGCCATGACGGCGGCCACGCTGGCCGCAGCACTCGATACGAAAAAGCCCGGCCGTGCGGCACTGGAAGAGCTCACCGAAATGATCGTGCAGGTCTCGCGCACGCAAATCATTGCGATTGCCGGCAACGTGTTGCTGGCCCTCGTCGTGTCGTATGCCGTGGCCTTCGCCTGGCCGCTGCTGTTCGGCGCGCCGCTGATCGGTGTCGAGAAAGCGGAGCACCTGTTGCACGACCTGCACCCGTTGCTGAGTCTCGCCATCCCGCACGCAGCGATTGCCGGCGTGTGCCTGTTCCTCGCTGGCCTCATCTCCGGCTACTACGACAACAAGGCCATCTACAACCGCGTGCCGGACCGCCTGCGTCGTGTGCGCTGGCTGCGTAGCCTGCTCGGCGAACAACGCCAGGAGCGCCTCGCCGTCTACGTCGAGCACAACCTCGGCGCACTCGCCGGCAACTTCTCCTTCGGCTTCATGCTCGGCTGCATGGGCACCATCGGCTTCCTGCTGGGCCTGCCGCTGGACATCCGCCACGTCACCTTCGGCGCTGCCAACCTTGCATACGGTTCGCAGGCGCTGGGCTTCCAGGTGTACTGGGTCGATGCCATCGCCGTGAGCCTCGGCGTGCTGCTGGTGGGCGCGACCAACCTCGCCGTCAGCTTCTCGCTCGCGCTGCGCGTCGCACTCAAGTCACGGCGCATCCACTTCGCTGGCGCGCGTGCTTTGCCGGGCATGGTGCTGCGACGTTTCTGGCGGCGGCCGCGTGATTTCTTCTGGCCGCCCAAAGACGTGGATTGACGCGACACGCATGAAAAAAGGGGCGGCAGTGCCGCCCCTTCATCACTGCGTTGCAACGGCTCAGGGCACGATCTTGCCGGCACCCGCACCATTGGTAAGGATGGTCGGAATGTTCGCGGCCGGATCCGGCGTGTAGCTGTAGTAGCTGGCCGGATTGAAGGCTGTACCTGTGTTGATTTCCGGCGCCTTGGCTTTGATGATCAGGTTGCTCGCGTCCCAAGTCAGCTTGCCCGAGGCGCTGCCTTGTTCCTGCGTCGCGAAGCCCGTCATGTTGAGGTAGTTGGCATCGGCGTAGATGTCGGACTGCAGGCTCGATCCGATGAAGTAGTTCTTCGTGCCGTCAGCCCAGTTGTTGTAGACGTGGGCCTGGCCGAAGCGCACGCGCGGATGGCGCTGCACCGTGTTCTGGAACCAGTTGTGGTGGTAGGTCACGTGCAGTTTGCCGGTGTCCTGCGCGCTGTTGCTGTCATCGTGGCCCAGCAGCATGGTCTTGTCGGTGTTCATTACCTTGTTCCACGACACCGTGATCCAGTCCGAGCCGCGCTTGATGTCCAGCGCGCCATCGACACCGGGCAGGATGGTGTTGTGGTCGAGCCAGACGTGGTGCGACCAGCAGGCCACGTTGATGCCGTCATCCGCGTAGTTCTGGATCGTCAGGTTGCGCACGATCACGTTGCGCGTGTAAGCGAACATGCCGGCATGCTTGGCCTCGCACCAGTCCGACTTGTAGGCCTTCACGTGCTCGGGGCGCCAGCCGCTGATGTTGAGCCCGAAGCCGTCGAGCACGGCCGTGCTGCCCACGCCGACAATGGTCTTGTTGGAGCCCACATCGATCATCGGGCCGGCGCCGCTGATGGTGCCCTGCACCTGCACGATGCGCGGGTTGTGGTCGCTCACCGCAGCCACGAGGTCGGCATAGTTGGTCACGACGACAGTGGGTCCGCCCACGCCACCATTGGTGCCGTTGCGGCCGTCACGATCCACACTCGCGAAGCCGACCACACCGCTGGCATTGCCGGGTGTGCCCGCAGGCACGGTGACGCTGCTGAGGCTGCTCGCAGCAACGCTGGAGGACACTGAACTACGCGAAGAACTGCTCGATGACGAGGGGGCCGTCGAGCTGCTGGATGAACTGCGCGAGGATGACGACGAGCTGGGGGCGCTGCTGGAAACCTGTGACGAAGAGCTCGATGAGGAGCTGGATGCTGCGCCAGCGACCGTGCAGGTATGGCCTGTGGGGCCCGAGCATTCATTGGTGCCGCCGCTGATCTTGCCGCCGAAGGTGGTGGCCGAGCAGGCAAACGTACCGCTCAGCTGCTTGTAAATGAACTGGTCAGCGCGGCCGAAGGCGACGCTGGTGGTGGTAGTGGTTGGGCAGCTGCAGGTTTTGCCTTCGGTACAGAAGGTGGTGTAACCGGCGGGGCGGTTGGCTGCCGTGGTGGCTGTCGCAAACGCAGCAAGCAGCAACCCCGGCACAAGGCGGGTGAGTTTCATCGATTGTCTCCTGGTGAATATCTGTTTGTGCTCATGCATCGAGGCATGGGCTGCACGCATGCTGATCGCGCAGGAGTGTTGCGTCAAGCGCAACGACCCGGCCCAGTACGGGCGCGGCTGGGGTCAGGGGCGTGGCTCTCCGTCGCCCTGGCATTCGTCGACGTTTGCCTGGCCGCAGCTGTCATCGCAGCTGATTTCGTGCCGATGCAATTCCACACCGAATCCCAGCCCAATCGGTTGGATCAGCGAGGCCGTGTGTCGCGCGGCAAACCCCAGACCCGATTCTTCCACTCTGCAGACGAGGCCGGAAGGCAGCTGCTCGTTCAGTGCAGGAAGCACCGCCGGCAGCAAGCCGAACACGGGAACCATCAGCACGACTTGCCACTGCCAGACAATGCCTGCTGCCAGCGCGCAAACGATCGGCAGCTTGATGCGCCGGTATCCCGGCGTCAGCAACAGGCCCAGCAGAAATCCCGCGACACAAGCCCCTGCGCTGATTGTCAGAAGCAGCGAGAAATGCGTGTATGCCGTGGCGCTACTGAAGACAATGACCACAAGGCCCGCCGTCAGGCCCGCCATCACGCCGAAGATGGTTTTCTGCCATTGGGGGCGGAACTTCAGGAGAAGCAGGGGCGCGAGGCAGCCCGCAATGAAAAACGCGATGGCCGCACTGACGAAGACGGCAATCAACTGGTCAGAGCTCATGGTGTGTTGTGCTGACTTCTGTGGTGGCCATGCCACGTACCAAAGGCTCGGTTAGCCAGCCGGACAGCACGCCGACGGCATACGCCGCGATGTCGAACCAGGAAAAGGTCGAACCCAGCACGAGGTGCCCCAGCGTCGTGCTGCGGATGGCGTTGAGCCAGGGCGCCTGATAAAGCTGTGACAGCTCGACGAGACAGGACGCCGAGAAAGCGAGGAGCGCAATGCTTCGTGTGGATGCATGAGGCAGGCAGAGCGCCCACCCGAGAAAGACCATGAGTGCCCACAGTGCGTCGCCGGGATACTTGCCGAAAAATGCCGGGAAGAGAAACGGGAACTTGCGGGAAGCCAGCCCCAGCGCGATGACCGCAAAAATTCCGAGGGCCAGCCGTGTTCTGCTGCGCTGAAACGCAGGTGCTTGAAGCGAGGGACGGGAAGAACCGTGTAACAAGTCGGGAAGAGCGAGTCGCGGTGACGATTGAAAGAGTGGGGCGGCGGCACGGACCCGTTGTGTCAAGCCATTACGGCTCTGCCGCCGGCACATGGGCGCAAAGCCCCGACCTGTTCGCTCATCACCACCGACAAGGGCCGCGTGCGGCTCGATTTTTTGAGGATCCGCGCGTTCGACATCGCACCGCTTGCCTGCACCTTGAGGCCGGTGGTGGGGGTCACTGCGGCCAGTTGGCCGGCAAGGCAGGGGTCTTCATCATCCATTTGACGACGTCTCCCACCGCCCGGTCACCGAGGCGCGCCATCGTCTTGCAAAGCGTGGATCCATGAAAGACGGTGTCGTTGCTGAAGCGTTTTGCCGCCACCAGCATGTTGCCGTCATGCAGCTCGGCAGTCAGTTCGGTGGACGCGTTCTCTTGCGGGTTCGCCGGGCGCAGATCGAGCTTGCTGAAGCGCAGCACAAGACGACGGCCTGTGTACTCGAGAATATTGTTTGTCACCACCTTGGTGTTGAAAGGGATGAAGCCGAGGTCCGAGCCCTCTTTTGCCTTCTCTTTCACCTTGTCTGCCACGGTGTCGTTCAGTGACTCACTCAGCTCTTGCATGACTTCATTCAACCAGTCGCACTTGCCAAGGCTTGCGGCAAAATCTGGCGCAGGGAAGATTGGTTGCGCACCGATGGCGATAGGTTCTTCCAGATGCAGGCCGGTACAGTTCTTGTCGCAATCAGGCAGGCGATTCACCGTCAGCCACTCGGCCGTGTCCTTGGCGAGATTGGTTGCCAGGGCGCTCATCAGAGCGCATACGGGTTCGTTGTCACGCAGCGTGCGATCTTCGATCTCCTTGAAGGCCACCAGCTTGCCATCTTGCAGGAACTCCAGCCTGTAACCGAGACGACGCTTCTGCCCGCCCAGCTTGGGCGCAAACAGCTTGAGCACAGTCACGTTCAGCTTGCGTGACGCATTGATCAGCTCTTCGTCCGACATGGGCACAACCAGCCCCTTCGACTCTTTGCTGAGCGTCTGGATGAACGATGCGTGCCAGTTGCAGCCAACAATATCTTTCTGCGGTTCGATGTTCGACGGGAAAACCGGTTTGCTGGCGATACCGATGGGCGTTGCGGCAACGGCATGTGCGCTGCAAGCGAGAACGAGGCACGCCAGTGCGGTCTTAAAGAGATTTTTCATGTGATGTCCTGGGGGCGGTTTGTTGAATCGGGCCGTGTTATCTGCTCTGGTTCGATCAGCTCCGTATCGTACCGGCAAACCAATTCCTGAAGGCACGTAGCCTCAAGCCATCACGGCCCGCTCACTCGCCCATGCGCGCAAAGCCCCGACCTGCTCGCTCATCACCACCGACAGCGGCCGCGTCTTGCTCAGCTCGGCGAGGATCAGCGCATCCGACAACGTGCCGCCATGTGCCGAAGCCTCAAAGCAGGCGCTGATGACGGCCTGCTCGATCTCGGCGCCCGTGAAGCCTTCGCAGGCAGAGGCCAGCGTCGCCAGATCGAAACTGGCCGGCACGATGTTGCGATTCTTCAGGTGGATCGCGAAGATTTCGGCACGCACGGTCGCGTCGGGCAGGTTGACGAAGAAGATTTCGTCGAAGCGCCCCTTGCGCAGCAGCTCGGCCGGCAATGCCCGGATGTCATTGGCTGTCGCGGCGATGAACACCGGCTTGTCGCGCTCGGCCATCCAGGTCAGCAGCGTCGCCAGCACGCGGCGGCCGACGCCGCCGTCGGTGTCGGCCGAACCCTGCGCCATGCCCTTCTCGATCTCGTCGACCCACAGCACGCAGGGCGCCAGCGCCTCGGCCGCCTGCAGCGCGTTGCGCAGGTTGCGTTCGGTCTCGCCGTGGAACTTGTCGTAGAGGCTGCCGATATCCAGTCGCGCCAGCGGCACCTTCCAGCTGCTCGCAATGGCACGCGCCGCGAGGCTCTTGCCGCCGCCTTGCACACCCAGCAACAACACCCCGCGCGGGCTGGGCAAGCCCGGCTGCGGATTGCCGAAGGCCTTGGCGCGCAGGCCCAGCCAGCGCTTGAGGTTGGGCAGGCCGGCCACCGAGTCGGGAGCGATGTCGCGGAACTCGATCTCCAGTGCCGAATCGCTGAACATCTCGCGCTTCACCTTCACCACGCGTGCCACATCGGCTTCAGTGATCGAACCGTCATCGCGGATCGACAATCTCAACAGCCGCCGCACATCTTCCTCGCACAGCCCCAGCAACTGCTGCACCAACCGGTTCGCCACCTGCTGCTCGCCATCCACCTTGCGACCGTCTTTCGACTTGGCGAACAGCTCGATCTCTTCGCGGAAGATGTCGCGAATGCGCTTGGCATCCGGCAGCGTCAGCGTGTGGCACAGCGCATGCCGCGCAATCTCCGGCGGCAGGGCAATGCGCGGCCCGATCAGCACCAGTGCGCGATGCTTCTCCGGGTGCGAGAAAGCGATCTCGCGCAATAGCCGCTGCACGGCCGCCTGTTCGAGGAAGGGGTGAATGTCCAGCAACACATAGATGCCCGCCGGCCCCTCCTTGTCGATGAAGTGCAGCGCCGCCTGCAGCTCGGTCGTGTCCTCGAACTCGCGCACCTGACCCGGATCATCCGCCTGCTGCCGCCCCTGCCAGCCCTCCGCCGTCTGCATCCAGTCCGCCGGCCGCGCACCGCTGTAGCGGAAGTTGCGATGACTCAAACCATCCGCCACGCTCCACTCATGGCAAGCCTGATTGCCCTCGTCCGCGATCTTGCGGATCAGCGACAGCGCGCGCGGCTCTTCATGCGTCTCGATGCAGACGATGGGGAAGCGGGCGGTGAGGGCGGTGCGGAGGGATTCGAGGTCGGTCATGGCGAGCGTCGGATGTGTTGATTGATTACGCGGGCGGCAGTTTGTAAGTGCTGTGTCACTTCTTTCGTCTTCTGAGCTGTTTGTAGTTTCTGTAGCTGAATAGAAACAGCATTACTCCCACGGTAGAGAAGGCAATGAAAAGCCCCCATTGCATGAAGATCGACTCGATAGGTACCAGTCTCCATGGCTGAGGCGGGCCGTATCGCGAGCTGCCTGACTGAACAAACGTTACGCCGAAGCAGGCTGCTACAGCGAAGGTGGTAAGCACGATGCCGCCCAGAAACTGAGCGAATGTCAGTGCCGTGAGATTGAGGCGGGTTCTTGAGCCTGACATGTTGTGGCGATTCCTTGTCCGTCAGTCCAGAAACTCAACCGGGATTGTTGAAACATGCGCCCTCGCTGCAGTCATCAAGGCATTCCATTCCTGCTCCGGCCGTGAGCCAAATCCGGAGCGTGATAGCAAGTCTTCGCATAGATCCTGCAGTGCCCAGATAGCCCTGCGCTCCTCTTCTGCAAGCTCCTTGATGAAAGGAGCGCCAGAAAGTTTGTTTGCAAGGACGTCCCAAACGACAAGCAGGTGCCCGGCCGACAGATTCAGCGTCGTTGCGTAATCCAGGTCATCACTGTTCATCATTGCGCCTTTGTCGAAGCAGGTAGGGTGGGTACGGTGTGCCCACGCGGTTTGTTTGTGATCGCCTCGAGCGCGTGGGCTCACCGAGCCCACCCTACAGGGCTCATCGCGTTTTTTCTCGGAGTCACTGAATGCAATGACGGCAAAAAAATCAGTCCATACAAAATAACAGCGTCACTTGGCCCAATGCTGCGCTTCGCGTCTTCCAGTGTGCCGCTGTATGCCAGGTAGGGATTCTTTGTGGAATAGGTGACAGGCAGACGGGAGCCGACGAGGTTGGTGTGACAAGACGGGGAGTATCTTTTGTTTGTTCCTGACTCTGTATTTCTGTATTCATAACCGCCGGCGTGAAATACATAAGTGATGGAGCCATTGTTCGCGCAACTGTTTTCTGTGACGGTTGCTTGCACCGTCGCAGCATGCAGCGCCAGGTCGCGCCGCTGCTGGAGTTTGAAGATCTCAATGCCACCACCGATCGCAACAGCAATGGCAAACAAGACAATACGCGTATTCATTCTGTAGTTGCGTCCCGGCTGTGGGCCCTATTTTTCCTCTAAGGAAAATAGCGAAGCCGCATTCTCCCACCCCACCTTCCGCGCCATCTCCGGCGGCAATCCCCCCAGCCACACACGCGCCGCCTGCATGAGGCCTTCATAGTCGGCCCAGCGTTCGTTGATCCAGGTGTCGGAGCCGATCACGAAGCGTTCCGGCATCTCGGTAATCAGCGCGCGCCATTCGCGGCTGAGCTGGCCGTTGGCGGCGGTGAGGCCGGGGCGGTAGGAGAGTTCGCCGATGAGTTTGGGGTAGCGCTTCATGAGGGCGCGCACGCGTTCGACGCTGGGGCCGCCGATGCCGGTGTGGGCCCAGATGATGCGGGCCTGGGGGGCATGGGCCATCAGCAGGTCGATGGCGTCGTCATCGACGTGGGCAAGCACGGCGAGGTCTTTGGCTTGGGCGAGCTGCATGAGCTTGCGGGCGATGGGGCCGTTGGCGTTGGCGCTGTCGTAGAGGTGGAATTCGCCGAGGCCGCGATAGGGGCCGGCTGCGGTGCCGGCGGCGAGCTCTTTCTCGACCATGGTGTAGATGCTTTCGTCGCGGAACCAGTTGCTGTAGTCGTTGCGGTTGCGGTACAGGCGCACGAAGGGGATGACGGTGAGGTTCGGGGTCTGGGCGCCGGCGAGGGACTTGGTGCCGTCGTTGGGGCGGCTGTTGGCGATGATGGCGCGTACGCCGCTGCGCTGGATGCGGCCGAGGGCGTCGGGCAGGGGGTGGGGGCCGTCGTAGGCTTCGACGTTGTAGTGGAGGTGGGCGTCGAAGAGCGGGCCGTTGTAGGGAGCCGCCTTGGCCAGCAAGGGGGCGGCGAGCAGGCACAGGAGAGTCAGTAGTGGGCGCATCGCAGCTCTCTGGAAATAAGGCTGGATTGCAGTGTAGCCGCGGGTGACGGACGCGGAAAGCTCTGGAGTAACATGCGGCTTCCATGCTGTGCCGGGGTGTGGGAGCAGCCGGCGGAGCGCGCACAGGAGACGCACGTGAATCTCGAAAAAGTCATCTTCGGTTTCTTCATCATTTTTGCCTGCACGCTGAACTTCGGCTTCTTCATCGGTGATATCGATCAGCCGGCGTTGCATCACCCGACCGAGTTGTTTGCGGCGGTGGTGGTGAACCTGATCGCGACGGTGCTGAAGTTCGGTGACCGCACGCACATCGGGGCGACGCATCTGGCGACGAGTCTGGTGGCGGTGTTCCAGCTGGTGGCGGCGTCGGCGGTGTGGGCCTGGCAGTTGTACATGCGCAATGCAGCGATGGATGGCGAGACGATGTCGGTGGTGGTGTCGCTGTCGGGCGGGGCGCTGGTGGCGAACCTGATCTCGGTGATCCTGCTGATCGGCGAGACGCTGCGGCAGAGTCGCTGAGCAAACGCTTTTCGCATCCGGCGGCGCGCTCATGGGCGACATTCTTCTGCTGGCACTGCGGCGGCTGCGCACGCCGCTGATTGCGCTGATCTCGGCGTATGCCATTTCGGTGCTGGGCCTGACGCTGATGCCGGGTGTGGATATCGGCGGCAAACCGGCTGACCTGGGCTTCTTCCACGCTTTCTACATCGTCAGTTACACGGCGACGACCATCGGCTTCGGCGAGCTGCCGTTTGCCTTCACCGATGCGCAGCGCGCCTGGGTGACCTTCACGATCTACCTGTCGGTGACGTGTTGGGCTTATGCGCTGGGCAGCATCTTTGCGCTGGCGCAGGACGCGGGCTTTCGCGCGGCAATGGCGCGTTCGCGTTTTACCGCTGCGGTGCGCAGTCTCGACGAGCCGTTCTATGTGATTGCGGGCTACGGGCAGAGTGGTGTGGCGCTGGCGCATGCGCTGGATGGCCTGGGCTTCCGCACGGTGGTGATCGAGCTGCGTGCCGAGCGTGTGGTGGGCATCGACGTGGAGGACTACCAGAACCCGCCGCTGGCGCTGACGGCCGATGCGCGCTGGCCGGAGGTGCTGCGTGATGCGGGTGTGACGCACAAGGACTGTCGTGCGCTGATCGTGCTGGTGGGCAATGACGAGATGGCGCAGGCGATTGCGATTGGCGCTTCAGTGCTGCAGCCGGATCGTGAGGTGATTGCGCGCGTGCATGATCGCCTGGCGCATTCCAACCTCGACAGCTTTCCGCACATCCGCGTGGTCGATCCCTTCGCGACCTTTGCGACGAACCTCGGGTTGAGCCTCGCCGCCCCGTCAGTGCTGTGGGCGGAAGAGTGGCTGACCAGCGCGCCGGGTTCGGGCTGCCCGAAGTGTGTGTCGGTGCCGCAGGGGCACTGGTTGATCTTCGGTTACGGCCGCTTCGGCCACGCGGTGGGGCAGGCGCTGGAGTGCGCGGGGTCGAGCTGGACGGCCATTGATTCGAACATGCGGCTGGCCGACGAGCCGCATCTGCAGCACAGCGACAACTCGGAGAAGAGCCTGCGCGAGGCGGGCATCGAGCATGCGGTGGGCGTGGTGGCCTGCACGGACCGTGATGCGATCAACCTGGCGCTGGTGTCGCGCGCGCGGCGTGCGCGGCCCGATCTGTGTGTGCTGATCCGTCAGAACCACGTGGCGGACCGCAGCCTGATCGAGGCGTCACGCGCCGACCTGATCTTCGTGAAGTCGGAGGTGATGGTGCGCGAGTGCCTGCAGCTGCTGATCTCGCCGTTGCTCAACCGCTTCCTGATGCAGGTGCGCGAGCAGGGCAAGGTGATGGCGGAGCGGCTGATCGTGCGCCTGCTGACCGAGCTGGATGAACGTGTGCCGAATGTGTGGGTGTTCGAGTGCGACCCGGTTCATCCGGGGCTGCGCGAAATCCTCGAGCACCCCGGCGAAGCACCGCTGAGGCTGGACGAACTGATGATCGACCCGATGGACCCGTCAAACCGCCTGCGGGCGGTGCCCTTGCTGCTGGAGCGTAACGATCAGCTGGATTTGCTGCCTGACGCCAACACGGTGCTGCAGGCGGGAGACAGGGTGTTGTTTGCGGGGGCGATCGGGGTGGAGACGCGGCAGCGCCGCTTCCTGCTCGACCCGAGCCCGCTGGGCTTCGTGCGTACCGGGGTAGAACCGCCGCGCAGCTGGCTGTTCCGCTGGCTGGCGCAACGCAGGGAAGCACAGCAGGCGAAGCGCCCGGCCGAGGTTTGACCGGAGGCTTCGCGAGCGGCCGTTCAGTGCGTGAAGCTGACCACCTGCAGGACGGCAGGCGAGAAGGCCAGGGCGACTGCGGCGGCGACGCCGACGACGGCACGGGTGACGGTGGCGTAAGTGCTGGGATCGTGTTTCATGCTGCAACTCCTTGAGAACCGGCCGGACAGAACGCGTCCGGCACATGCTCTAATTATTGGTGCGTCGCAGCAAATTTCCACTCAAAGTTTTGTATTGCGGAATGCAGGCGCTTTATGGGGCCGTGAGGCGGCCCAGCCGGGCGGCAAGCGCGTCGGTGTAGGCCTGGAACTCGTGCACGTCGTTGTGGCCGGCCTCGGGCAGGTGCAGGAGCTCGGCGTCGGGGCGCAGGCGCTGCAGGGCTTCGGCATGCGAGGGCGCGATGAGGACGTCGCGATCGCCATGCACCATGAAGACCGGTGACTTCACCTGCGGCAGCCAGAGGTCGGTGCGCATGGGGTAGCGCGAGAGGAACGACGGAATCCACGCAAAGTGGTCGCGGCCCAGCTGCGCGAAGCTGCTGTAGGGCGACACCAGCACCAGCAGGGCTGCGTCGCCAGCCGGCAATTCGCTGGCAAGTTTTGTGGCCAGCCCCGTGCCCAGCGAGCGACCGTAGATGACGACGGGCTTGCCCTTGTACTCGCCAGCGACGCTGCGCCAGGCGGCCTGCACGTCGGCATGCAGCTGCGCTTCGCTCTCGATCTTGCCGCTGCTCTTGCCGAAGCCGCGGTAGTCGAGCATGAACAGGTCGTAGCCCGCGCGGCGGTAGAACTCGGTGCTGGGCAGCCAGATGTCCAGATTGCCGGCGTTGCCGTGCAGGAAGAAGATCAGCCCCTTCGATTCAGGCTGGCGGAAATGCAGCGCGGACAGCGTGGCGCCGGGTACTTCGACCTTGCGTTCGACGACGCCGGGTTTGTTGAACTGGAAATCGGCGGGCAGGGGCGTGGGGTAGAAGAGCAGCTTCTCTTGCCGCCAGATGATGCTGCCCACCAGCGCGGCGTAGCAGGCGAAGACGGCGAGGAGGATCCAGAGGGTGGTGCGTAGCATGGGGTGGGCTCGTTATCGGGTTAAACCTCGGACTGAGCCAGTGTACGCAAAAGATGTGTTGCCAGACGCACACCGCCGTCATTCCCGCGAACGCGGGAATCCACAGGCTCGCCGTAGGCGAGAGCTTTTGCGGGGCGTTGCAGTGAATGCCTTTGCTAACGCAAAGGCCCTCTGGATTCCCGCGTTCGCGGGAATGACGATTCGCGGGGGATGACAGTTTTGGGGTTACAGCCTGCGCAGTTTGACCGGCTTGCCCTTGAGTTTTCCGCCCGAGAGCCGGCGCACGACTTCATCCGCAATGCCACGCTCGACAGCAACGTAGCTGCTCTGGTCGGTGATCTGGATCTTGCCGATCTGCTCGCGCGTGAAGCCAGCATCACCGGTGAGCGCGCCGAGCACGTCGCCGGGACGGATCTTGTCACGGCGTCCCCCGAGTATCTGCAGCGTGGCCATGGGCGGCAGCAGGGGGGCGTCGTCGTGTGCGAGATCGCCCAGCGCATGCCATTCGGGTTCGATGTTGCAGGCGGCAGCGATGGCGCCGATGCGGCGCTTGTCGCCGGGGCTCATGAGGCTCAGCGCCCAGCCGTCCTGCCCGGCGCGGCCAGTGCGACCGACGCGGTGCACGTGCACCTCGGGGTCGGGCGTGGTGTCGACGTTGATGACCATGTCGAGGTCCTTGATGTCGAGCCCGCGTGCGGCCACGTCGGTGGCGACGAGCACGGTGCAGCTGCGGTTGGCGAACTGGACCAGTACCTGGTCGCGGTCAACCTGCTCCATCTCGCCGTGCAGAGCCAATGCGGCGATGCCTTGTGCCTGCAGCACGTCGAGCAGGTCGCGGCACTGTTGGCGCGTGTTGCAGAAGGCCAGCGCGCTGGTCGGGCGGTAGTGGCGCAGCAGTGGGGCGACGGATTGCAGGCGTTCCTCGTGCTTCACCTCGTAGAAGCGCTGGCGGATGGTGGCGCTGCTGTGCGTCTCTTCGATGGTGACCATCTGCGGTTCGCGCTGGAATTCGCGGGCGATTCGTGCAATGCCATCCGGGTAGGTGGCGCTGAATAGCAGGGTCTGGCGGCGCGTGGGGCAGTGGCTGGCGACGTAGTCGATGTCGTCGAAGAAGCCCATGTCGAGCATGCGGTCGGCTTCGTCGAGGACGAGCATGTTGAGGCCGTCGAGCTTGAGGCTGCCGCGTTCGAGGTGGTCCATGATGCGGCCGGGCGTGCCGACGACGACGTGGGCGCCGTGTTCGAGGCTGGCGCGCTGCGGGCCGGCGGGCACGCCACCGCAGAGCGTGACGACTTTGATGTTGTCGTGGCCGCGCGCGAGGCGGCGGATTTCCTTGGTCACCTGTTCGGCAAGCTCGCGCGTGGGGCACAGCACGAGGCCCTGCACGGCGAACCAGCGCGGGTTGAGCAGGGTGAGCAGGGGCAGGGCGAAGGCGGCGGTCTTGCCGCTACCGGTCTTGGCGCGCGCGATGAGGTCGCGTCCGGCCAGCGCCAGCGGCAGGCTGGCGGCCTGGATGGGCGTCATCTCGTGGTAGTCGAGCTGCTGCAGCGTGGCCAGCATGGCTGGCGACAGGGGCAGTTCGTTGAAGCTGCGTGGTGCGCTCATGCGTCTTGCTTGCGTGGGCCGCGCGAGGGTTTGCCAGCGGCGTTACGAGTTGCGCCACGCGCGGCGAAGGGACGCTTGGGGCCCGGCACGCGCTTGGGCAGTGGCGGCTTGCCTTCGGCAACCCGCTTGGCATTGGTTTCGTTGAAGCGCGCTTCGCGTTGCTCGGCGACTTTCTCGGCCTTGGTGGGCGGTGGCAGGGTGGCGCGCCATGCGGCGATGGCGGCGCTGAGTGCAGCGGCATCCGGTTTGCTGACGGGATGCGTGGCGGTGAGCTGGTTGCCAGCGAGGCGGTCTTTGAGCGATTGCAGGCGCTCGGCGATCTCGCCCTTGGCCTTGACGCCTTTCATGAGTGCTTGTGCGGTCTCGCTGAGAGCGAAGGCGTTGTCAGCACCAATGACCAGGCCATGGTTGCTGAGCCGCGCAAAGGCGTCGAGCAGTTTGGCTTCAGCAGGCAGGCGCGGTTGCAGTGTGCCCAGCGCGATGGCGATCTCGTCGACGGCTGCGGGTTTGCGTTTGCTGGCAAGCGCGAGAGCCAGCAGCAGGAGCGCGTCGGCGTCGTGGATGGGGTGCATGGTGAGGCTTTCAGGAAAAGGCGAGAGGCCGCCCTTGACCGTTGAGGGTAGTCGAAACGGTCTGTGCGGCGAAGGAATTACTGGGGGGGAGTGGTGCCCGAGGGGTCAGACCCAGTCGCGCGGCGGCAGGAAGTCCGTGTAGAGGCGTTCTTCAGCACTGCCCGGCTCGGGTTGCCAGTCGTACTTCCAGCGCACTTCGGGTGGCATGGACATGAGGATGGATTCGGTGCGCCCGCCTGACTGCAGGCCGAAGTGGGTGCCGCGGTCGAAGACGAGGTTGAATTCGACGTAGCGACCACGGCGGTAGCACTGGAAGTCGCGTTCGCGTTCGCCCCAGGGGGTGTCGCGGCGGCGCTCGATGATGGGCAGGTAGGCGTCGAGGAAGGCGTCGCCGACGCTGGCCGTGAGGCCGAGGCTGTGATCGAAGCCGTTGGCGTTGTAGTCGTCGAAGAACAGGCCGCCGATGCCGCGCGCTTCGTTGCGATGCTTCAGATAGAAATACTCGTCACACCACTTCTTGAAGCGCGGATGCAGGTCGGCACCGAAGGGGCTGACGGCGCGCTGGCAGGTCTGGTGGAAGTGGCGCACGTCCGCTTCGAACGGGTAATAGGGCGTGAGGTCCATGCCGCCACCGAACCACCAGGTCGGCTCGGTTTCGCCAGCCTTGCGCTTGGGGGTGGCAGGCACCACGTGGGGCTTGCCACCACGGCGCAGGGGCGATGCAGCGAAGCGCTGCGCCTTGCCTTCCTCTTCGTCGTCTTGCTGCGCAACGTCGGCGCGGAAGTAGCGCACGTTCATATGCACCGTGGGGCAGTACGGATTGCGCGGATGCAGGACCAAGGAGACGCCCATGGCTTCGAAGCCGGCACCGGCCAGGTCGGGGCGGTTGGCCGTCGCCGAGGGCGGCAGCTGCTTGCCGAAGACGTGCGAGAAATTGACGCCGCCACGCTCGAAGAAGTTGCCGCCTTCGATGACGCGTGTGAGGCCGCCACCGCCATCCGGGCGGTCCCAGCGGTCACTGTGGAAGTGCTTGCCGTCGAAGGCTTCGAGCGACGCGACGATGCGGCTCTGCAGGTCTTCGAGATAGGCGCGGACGGCTTTGGCAGTCATGGAGCGGAGTGTGATCGGAAACGGGCCGGGCGGACAAGTGCCCGCCCGGAAGTGCTGGATTGCTATGTTTTATCAGCGGCGGACGGCGCGGTAACCAATGTCCTTGCGGTACTGCATGCCATCGAAGTTGATCGCGGCGACAGCTTCGTAGGCGCGCGACTGGGCTTCGCGTACCGAGCCGCCGAGGGCGGTGACGCACAGCACGCGACCACCTGCCGTCAGCACCTGGCCGTTCTGGTCGATGGTGCCGGCGTGGAACACATGGGCGTCTTCGTGTTTGACGTCGAGGCCTCCGATGACATCGCCCTTGCGCGGATTTTCGGGGTAGCCGTGCGCAGCCAGCACGACGCCCAGTGCGACGCGGTGATCCCAGTCAGCTTCGACGCTGTCGAGGCGGCCTTCGATGGCGGCTTCGACGAGGTTGACGAGGTCGGTCTTGAGACGCATCATGATCGGTTGCGTTTCGGGATCGCCCATGCGGCAATTGAACTCGACGACGCGCGGTGCGCCGCTCTCGTCGATCATCAGGCCGGCGTAGAGGAAACCGGTGTAGGGCAGGCCTTCAGCAGCCATGCCGGCAAGCGTCGGCATGATGACTTCGCGCATGACGCGGGCATGGATCTGCGGCGTGACGACCGGTGCGGGTGAGTAGGCGCCCATGCCGCCGGTGTTGGGGCCGACGTCACCATCGCCGAGGCGCTTGTGGTCCTGGCTGGTGGCCATGGCGAGAGCGTTCTTGCCGTCGGCCATGACGATGAAGCTGGCTTCCTCGCCTTCCATGAACTCTTCGATAACGACGCGCGCGCCGGCGCTGTACTGCACGCCCAGGGTGTTGTCGACCAGCATCATGTCGATGGCTGCGTGCGCTTCGTCCAGCGTCATCGCTACGACGACGCCCTTGCCTGCTGCCAGCCCGTCGGCCTTGATGACGATGGGTGCGCCTTCACGATCCACGTAGGCGTGGGCCGCAGCGGCGTCGCTGAAGGTCTGGTACTTGGCGGTGGGGATGTTATGGCGGATGAGGAACTGCTTGGCGAAGTCCTTGGAGGATTCGAGCTGTGCCGCGAGACGCGTGGGGCCGAAGATGGGCAGGCCGGCAGCGCGGAAGGCATCGACGACACCGGCAGCGAGGGGGGCTTCGGGGCCGACGACGGTCAGCGCGATCTGTTCACGCTTCACGTAGTCGATCAGTTCGGGAATGGCCGTGATCGGCACGTTCTCCAGCGCGGCTTCGCGCGCCGTGCCGGCGTTGCCGGGCGCGACGTGGATGTTCTGCACGCGCGGCGATTGGGCCAGCTTCCAGGCCAGTGCATGTTCGCGACCGCCTGAACCGATGACGAGGACTTTCATTCCAGAGCTCCTGACTGCAGGCGCAGCAACAACAGCGCAACGTTGCCCGTGCCCTTCTTGATGCCCGGCACGAAGGCGGATTCAACGGACACCCATTTGTAGCCGACCTGAAAGCTGGGCAGGATGAAGGGGAAGGGGGCGTAACTGAAGTAGTCATTACGCATCATCAGGCCCATCACGGCGCCGACGCCCCAGCGCAGGTCGCCCTCGCGCCAGATCCAGTTGTAGTTATAGCCGGCCATCCACGAGGGCTTGTCCCAGCTGTCCTGGAACTCCATGGCGTAGAGGCTGCTCCAGTTGCCGCTGGGCATGTACATGCCCTTGTTGATGCCGAAGGCCGGATGCGGGTTGTTGTTCTGGTCGTTGCGCTGTTCCTTGGTGTAGGCGTAGCGCATATGCACGGTCCAGGCCGGCAGCATCAGGCCCCAGTCACCTTCCTTCCACAGCTTGGAGGTCGAGCCGAAGGTGTCGTCGTAGAACTCGCGGTAGAAGGGTTTGGTGTTCGGCACCCAGGTACGCTTCTGGGCAGGAACCGTGGCGGTCTCGGCTTGCGGTGCAGATTCCTGTGCCGCGGCAGGCGCGAGGGTCTGCAGCATGAACAGGGCGAGGGCGAGCCCCCGCAGGCAGGGCAGGAAGGACTTCGTCATGGGAGTCTCAGTGGCGGAAATGGCGGAAGCCGGTGAACACCATGGCGATGTTCTGTTCGTCGGCAGCGGCAATGACTTCGGCATCGCGCATCGAGCCACCGGGCTGGATGACGGCGGTGGCGCCAGCCTGGGCGAGAACGTCCAGACCATCGCGGAACGGGAAGAAGGCGTCAGACGCCACCACGCAACCCGGGATGGACAGACCGGCGTTCTCGGCCTTGATCTTGGCGATGCGTGCCGAGTTCGACACGGCTCATCTGGCCAGCGCCGACGCCGACAGTCATGCCGTCCTTGCAATAGACGATGGCATTGGACTTGACGTACTTGGCGACGCGCCAGGCGAACAGCAGGTCAGCGAGTTCCTTGTCGGACGGCGAGCGCTTGGTGACGACCTTGAGGTCGGTGGGAGCGAGCACGGCGTCGTCGTAGGTCTGCACCAGCAGGCCGCCAGCAACGCGCTTGTAGTCGGTCTGCGAGATCTTGCCGAGGGCGCAGGTGAGCACGCGCACGTTCTTCTTGGCAGCCAGCAGGGCCAGGGCATCGGGGGTGTAGCTCGGGGCGATCAGCACTTCCATGAACTGGGCCGACACGGCTTCGGCAACGACGGCGTCGACCTTGGTGTTGAAGGCGATGATGCCGCCGAAGGCCGAGGTGGGGTCGGTAGCGAAAGCCTTGCGGTAGGCGTCTTGCGCGTCGGCGCCAAGCGCTACGCCGCAGGGGTTGGCGTGCTTGACGATGACACAGGCGGGCGTGGCGGCATCGAAGGCCTTGACGCATTCCCAGGCGGCGTCGGAGTCAGCGATGTTGTTGTACGACAGTTCCTTGCCCTGCAGCTGGGTGTAGCCAGCGATGCCGCCTTCAGCAGCGGACAGGTCGCGGTAGAACGCAGCGGTCTGGTGCGGGTTCTCGCCGTAGCGCAGGTCCTGCACCTTGTCGAAAGCCAGTTGCAGGCGCGTCGGGTATTCGGCGCGCACAGGTGCAGCGGCGGGTTCGAGCTTGTCGGCGTCAACGGCGGTGAGCCAGTTGGCGATCATCGAGTCGTAACGCGCGGTGTGGGTGTAGGCCTTGCGGGCCAGTTCGAAGCGCGTCTTGTACGACAGCGCGCCACCCGCCTTCAGCTCGGCGACGATGCCGGCGTAGTCGGCCGGGTCGGTGACGATGCCGACGCCACCAGCGGCAGTGCCGTGGTTCTTGGCTGCTGCGCGCACCATGGTCGGGCCGCCGATGTCGATGTTCTCGATGGCGTCTTCGAGCGTGCAGCCAGCCTTGGCGACAGTGGCTTCAAACGGGTAGAGATTGACGACGACGAGGTCGATGCGCGGGATCTGGTGGGCGTCGAGCGTGGCGAGGTGTTCGGGCAGATCGCGACGGGCGAGGATGCCGCCGTGCACCTTGGGGTGCAGGGTCTTGACGCGGCCGTCGAGCATTTCGGGGAAGCCGGTGTAGTCACCCACGTCGGTCACGGGCAGGCCTGCGTCGCGGATGGCCTTGGCGGTGCCGCCGGTGGACAGCAGGGCGATGCCCAGTGCTGAGAGTTCGCGGGCGAATTCGACGACGCCTTGCTTGTCGGAAACGCTGAGGAGGGCTTGAGTGACTTTCATGGGCAATACCGTTGCGGGGGATTCAGGAATGGGGGAGATCAGAGCAGGCCATGCTCGATGAGCTTGCGGCGCAGGGTGTTGCGCGTCATGCCCAGCATTTCGGCGGCTTGCGTCTGGTTGTTGCCGGTCTGTTGCATCACGGCCGTGAGCAGGGGGATTTCGACCTGACGCAGCACCATCTCGTAGACGCCAGTGACAGCCTCGCCATCGAGGTCGGCGAAGTAGCGTTCCATCGCGCGGGCGACGCACAGGGAGATTTCGTTCTTGGAGCTCATGTCAGGCGGCGAGGGGTTCAGCGAGTTCTTCGGTGTAGCAGAGGCGTTCGCCTTGTTCGGCGAGTTCACCGAAGAAGCGATCAACGGCGGCCTGCTGTTCTTCCACCGACGGTAGCAGATTCATGTTGCTGCGAAATGCAGCGGATCCGGCGAGGGTTTTCGTATACCAGCCGATGTGCTTGCGCGCGACGCGGACACCCGCTTCGACGCCGTAGAAGTCGTAGAGATCCACCAGGTGCTCGCGGCACACGCGGTGGATTTCGCGCACGGTCGGCGGCGGCAGTTCTTCGCCGGTGGCGAGGAAGTGTTCGATTTCGCGGAAGATCCACGGACGGCCCTGAGCGGCGCGGCCGATCATTACGCCATCGGCGCGCGTGTAATCGAGCACTTGCTTGGCCTTGCGCGGCGAGGTGATGTCGCCGTTGGCGATGACGGGGATGGCGACACGCGTCTTGACGCTGGCGATGGTGTCGTACTCGGCATCGCCCATGTACTGGTCGCAGCGCGTGCGGCCATGGATGGACAGCAGGCGGATACCGGCTTCTTCGGCAATGCGTGCGATGCGCTCTGCGTTGCGCGAGTCGCGGTCCCAGCCGGTACGGAACTTCAGTGTCACAGGCGTGGTCGGAACCGCAGCTACGACAGCATCGAGAATGCGGCCGACGAGGGCTTCATCGCGCAGCAGCGCCGAGCCGGCAGCGACGTTACAGACCTTCTTGGCCGGGCAGCCCATGTTGATGTCGATGATCTGCGCGCCGTGGTCGACATTGAAGCGCGCGGCTTCGCCCATCATGACCGGGTCGGCGCCGGCGATCTGCACGCTGATCGGCGCGACTTCGCCTGCGTGGTTGATGCGACGCTGGGTCTTGGTGCTGCCATAGAGCAGGGCGTTGGAGCTGACCATCTCGGAGACGGCGAGGCCGGCACCCATCTTCTTGCAAAGCTGGCGGAAAGGCCGGTCCGTGACGCCCGCCATGGGGGCGACAAAGAGCGCGTTGCGAAGGCGGATGCCGGCAAATTCCATTGATGAGAACAGGGGGAAAAGCCCGCGACAGGATGCGGGCGAAAGGGGCGAATTCTACCCCGGCAGGGGGATATGAGGGAACCGGAAGGGAGGGCTGCCCGATGGGCCCGCGCCCAGCCTTGCGCCGCAACACGCCCCGCACATCAGTGCAGGGCGTGGCGGGGATCAGGCGCGCTTCTTCTGCTTGTTGGCGAACAGGAAGGCCGAGATCAGCTCCAGCAGCTGGTCTTCCTGGTAAGGCTTGCCAAGGTAGTGATTGACGCCGATTTCGGTCGCGTAGTTGCGGTGCTTGTCGGCCATGCGCGAGGTGATCATGATGATCGGGATGGCCTTCAGGCGCTCGTCCGCACGCACGTTGCGGGCGAGGTCGAAGCCGTCCATACGCGGCATCTCGATGTCGGACAGCATCACGTCGGGGATCATCTCGGTGAGCTGTTCCAGCGCGTTGACGCCGTCCTTCGCGGTGACCACGCGGTAGCCTTCGCGTTCGAGCAGGCGCGTGGTGATCTTGCGCACCGTGAGCGAATCGTCGACCACCATGACGGTCGGAATGTGCGCGGTTTCTTCCACAACGGCATGCTGCTTGGCGTCGATTTCGTCGACACCTTCTTCCACCGCATGGCGGCCAGCCAGCACGACCGGGTTGAGAATCAGCGAGATTTCGCCGTCCGGCAACACCGTAGCGCCTGTGTAGCCCTGCAGACGGACGAACTGCGGCCCGGCGTTCTTGACCACGATTTCCTGGTTGCCGAGAAGGGCGTCAATCAGCAGGGCCAGCGAGTCATTACCGGCACGCAGCAACAGAATCCAGTGGTAACGCTGCTGTTCGGGCTGCGTTTCGTGGTCGCCCATCAGGCGCGGCAGATAGCGTAGCGGGTAGCGCTGATCTTTCCACTCCGAGTAACCCTTGGCGCGAATTTCGGCCAGTACGTTCTCTTTCACCTCGGTGGCCTGTTCGACCATGGTGGAGGGGATGGCATAGACGCGGGTGCCGGAACGCACCAGCAGGGCCTGTGTGACAGCCAGCGTGAGCGGCAGGTGGATCAGGAAGCGCGAGCCCTGGCCACGCGTCGAGGACACGTCGATACGACCACCGACCGACAGGGCTTCGTTCTTGACCACGTCCATGCCGACACCACGGCCGGCGACGCCGGTGACGGTTTCGGCCGTCGAGAAGCCGGGTTCGAAAATCAGCTGGGTGAGGCGGTTCTCGCTGGGGTGTTCGTCCGCACTGAGCAGGCCGACCGAGCGTCCGCGTGCGGCGATCTTGTCGAAGTTCAGACCGGCGCCGTCGTCGGTCATCTCCAGTGCGATTTCGTTCGACAGCTGGGTCAGCTTGAGGGTGATCTGGCCGGTTTCCGACTTGCCTGCCGTCGCGCGATCCATGGGCATCTCGATGCCGTGCGCGATGGCGTTACGCAGCAAGTGCTCGATCGGCGCGATCATCTTGTCCAGCACGCCGCGGTCGATTTCGATGTTGCCACCGACGATGTCGAGATTGGCGCGCTTGCCGAGTTCGCGCGCCGTCTGGCGCACGATGCGATAGAGGCGGTCTGCGACCTCGTTGAACGGCACCATCCGCACGCCCATCAGGGCTTGCTGCAAGTCACGCGAGAGGCGGCCCTGTGCATGCAGTGCAGCGTCAGCGCCATCGAGGTTGCGCAGCAAGTTCTGCTGGATCGTCGTGACGTCACCGACCGACTCGGCCATCATCCGCGTCACTTCCTGCAGGCGGGTGAATCGGTCGAATTCGAGCGGGTCGAAGTTGGCGTGTTGCGATTCCGCAGCAGCGATGCGCGACTGCATCTGCGTTTCGGCCGAGATTTCGACCTCACGCAGCTGGTTGCGCAGACGGATCACGTTTTCGGTCAGGTCGAGCAGCGAGCGGCGCAGGGTGCGCATTTCGCCTTCGACGCGGGTCCGTGCAATCGAGATTTCGCCAGCTTCGTTGACGAAGCGGTCGACGAGGTCGGCACGCACACGCAACAGGGCGCGGGCGCTCTGGATGGCCTCGGGCTCTTCAACGACGGGGGCCTGGCGCAGGGCGGCGGGAATGGCGGCGTCGCTGGTGTCGCGCGGCTGGGCACGTGGCGCTGCGACCGCTGCGCTTTCCTGTGCTGCCAGCGGAGCCGTTGCGGTCGGCGCGGTCGCAGGAACAGGAGAGGATTCAAGCAGCACCGGCGGGGGCGGCGGTTCGCTGCCCGGATTGCGCAGGGCCTCGAGCATGCTGCCGATGTGGTCGTAGCCGGTTTCCAGTTCGTCGACGACATCGGGCGACGGTGCTCGGGCGACGACTTCGAGACGGCTTTCGAGTGCGTGGACGAATTCGCCCAAGCGCATCGCGCCGGCCATGCGCGCACTGCCCTTGAGCGTGTGCAGGTGGCGGGCGAGGGCATTGAATGGTTCTGCGTTGCCGGGCTCGCTGCGCATCTGGCGCAGGACGCCGCTGATTTCCGTGCTCAGCTCGTCCGCTTCTTCGAAGAAGATGGGCAGCAGCTGTTCGTCCAGCTCGTCCTGCACGGCATTGACGTGCTCAAACAGATTGGCGGTTGCACTCAGGCTGCCGGCCGGGGGCTCATCTGCCACAGGGGCTGGTGCGAAGACGGGCGGTGCTTCTGCCGTGGCCTCCTCCACCACATTGTCTTCGACAACAGATTCTGCGGGCGCAACGGCTTCCGGCAGCTCGACCACCACCGCGGGCGTGGGAATCTCTTCTTCGATATGCGGACGCAGGGAGTCCAGCTGCTCAACCAGCTCGGGCGTATCGAGCGGCATCTGCATGCGTGAGACCTGGGCCTGCATGGCTTCCAGCGTATCCAGCGTGACCGCGAACAGGTCGGCTTGTGCCGGCGTCGGAGCGCGGTTGGTTTCGTGCAGGCGGTGCAGGGCGTGTTCCAGTGCCTTGGCGAGCGCATACAGCGAATCGAAACGTGCCGTACCCGAGATGCCGGCCAGGGTGTGCGCAGCACGCACCGTGTCGAGGTCGGGCACCAGCAAGGGGTTGTGGCTCATCTGCTGCTGGCTGTCGCGCAGCTTGGTGAGGTGTTGAGCCGACTCGCCCATGTAGAGGTCGTACAGTCCGCGCGACAGGGTGTTGTCGCCAACGGTCACATCACCGTCAGCCACCGGTACAGGCTCTGGCTCGACGAGGCTGGCGACGCGGGCGACCATGCTGTCGGGGCCGGGCTCGCTCTGACCAAGGCTGGCGATATTGATGATGGGTAGCTCGATGTCTTCATCGCCATCTTCGATCGCGATTTCTTCGAGGCCTTCTTCGCGTGCTGCTTCAGGAGCAGCTGGAACTTCGGGTTTGACGGTCGCAGAGGTGATCGACTGGATATCGACGGGCTCGTCGGTCGCCGCAATGGCAGCCGGTTCGAACACGTCAGCGATCGGGGCCGGTGCATCGTTCGCCGCTTCGTCTCCTTCGAGCAAGACGATGGGTTCGGACAGGCTGGTCATGAAGTCCTGATCGAGCGCCGTCGTTGACAGGTCAAGCTCGTTCTCAAGCTGTGCGGGTTCCGCCTCTGTACTCGGCAGCGATGTCAGCGGCAGGACTTCGTCGGCCGGGCTGTCATCGAGCAGGATCATCGGCTCTGACAGGCTGGTCATGAAGTCTTGTTCGAAGCCCGTCTTGGACAGGTCGATCTCGATGCTCTGCACGGGCTCCGCCGGAGCAGGCGTGGCTTCGAACGCAGCGGGGGCGCTTTCTGCGACGGGTTCTGCGGGGGAGTCGTCGAGCAGGATGATGGGTTCGGAGACGCTGGCCATCAGATCTTGTTCGAATCCGGTGGCGCTCAGGTCGAGCTCGACCACTTTGTCTTCATCCGCCGGCGTGCTTGCAGCTGGCGCAAAGACAGGGGGTTCCGCCGGACTGTCGTCGAGCAGGATCATCGGCTCGGACAGCGTCGCGAGGAGGTCAGAGTCGAACGATGTTGCCGCCAGATCAATCTCTTGCTCGCGCGGCTCGCCGAGGCGAAGGTCGAGATCGGTCGTGGTCAGATCGGTGACGTGACCGTCGTCTTCCGGCATGTCGGCTTCTTCCGCGACGTGGTCGACAACGGTGGCCGTCAGATCAAGCTCGGAGATCTCGGCTTCGCCGCTGGAAAGATGCGCGAAGCCACCCTCCATGAGCGTTGCGGTCAGATCGATCTCGGCCAGCGGCGTGTCGTCGAGGTCCATGTCCAGCGTGGCCTCAGCGGCGACTGCCGGGGCTGCGTCAGGAGCGGAAACCGGTGCAATGGTTTCTTCAGGACCGTCGTCCAGACTCAGATCGAGGTCGAGGCTTGAATCCGTGCCCGACTGCGCGGTGGCTGGGGCTTCTGCCACCGCGCGCTCAGGGGACGGTGGCCTCGCTAAGAGCTGAGGGGAGGAGGAGTCTCCTGAAGGATCCAGTGACGCCAGCAGGGCGTCAGATTTATTCGTCAGGGCCGCTGCGTCGCGCCATGCGCTACCGCCAGCGTTGAGCTGATCCACCCATGCGGAGAAGGCGGCAATGCTGTCGTCGATCAGGCCAAGCAGATCGGCATCGGCATGCTTCTCCAGTTGCAGCCAGCGGTTCATCAGCATTTCGATGTGCTTGGCGGCATCTGAGAAGGCTTCCAGGCCGACCATGCGGCTGGAGCCCTTGAGGGTGTGGAAGCCACGACGCAGCGTCGTGAGGGCATCGACGTTGTGTGGTTCGCGCCCGGCAATGGCGCGGTGTTCGCGCAGCGTGTCCAGCACTTCGGCGGCTTCTTCGAGGAAGATGGCCAGCAGTTCGGCGTCGAGCTCCTCGGTGCTGACTTGCATGAGGCGGGCAGCTTCTTCGGAGGGTTGCGGTGCATCGCTTGCGGCAACCGACGACAGCACTTCTTCGATCTTTTCGGCCGACACATCGCCGCCGGCCTTGAGGGTGGCGATGGCTTCCTTGGCCTGTTGCTCCAGGGCCGAATCTGCCACCAGCTGGGCATCCTCGCGCATGGCTTCGAGGTTGCTGACGAGCTGGTCGCGCAGTTCGCTGCTCTGCGGCGTTTCCTTGAGGGCTTCGACGAGATTGCGGGTCTCGCGCGATTCACGCAGCAACTGGGCTTCGACAGTGCCACTCGCTGCGGCCATTTCCTCTTCGGCCGCAAAGGCGCTTGAGGGGTCGAGGAAGTGTTGCAGCTTGGCCGGGCCGGTCTTCAGCGCTTCGACATAGAAGCCCAGCGCGGACAGTTTGTGGGCCACTTCGTCGCACTCTTCGCGCGAAGGAGGCTCGGTGGCGTTGGCAAAGGCTTCGACCTGCGCGGAGCTCTTGGTGACGAGTTCGGCAGCTTCGGCCTGACCGAGGATGGCCAATGCCCCTTCAATCTGCTTGAGCGGGTTGGCCAGTGTAGCGAGGGCTTCGCGTTGGGCCGGATTGCGGAAGAAGGCGTCGAGAGTTTGTTCGATCTGACCCAGATTGGTCAGGATTTCGCGCGCCAGCTGGTTGAAGAACAGCTTTTCCTGCGCCTGTTGAGAGGCTTCGCCAAACAGGGAGTCATCCATTGCCGGCGGACGACCGCCGCGACTGCGGATGGTGTAGATGGTGGTCAGAAGCTCGACCTGACGTTCCAGCAGATTGCGGTCATAGGCCGGCGACTCGGCGGCTTGCTCGACAACCAGCAGGCCGGTAGCGACTTCCATCGACAGGGCTTCGCTCTGACGTAGTGGGTCGGTGCGCAGCCAGCTGCCGACTTCACCCATGCCGGTGAGCAGCCTTTCGAGCTGGGGCAGCTGCATGGCCTTGACGCGGGACTGCAGTTCGGTGAGCTGTTCCTGGAACTGGGGCAGCGCGACGGCGGCGCCGGCGCAGAAGCGGTTCCATGCATCCTTGGCGTGCTCAAGCGATTCACGTACGCGCAGCACGAGCGGCTGACGCAATGTGTCGGAAACGCCTTGATCGACTTCGGGCAGTGCCGCTTCAAGCTTGTAGACCTGACGCACAGAGCGGGCGTGCGGCGTTTTGATGTTGGCGGTGGCGACGAAGTACAGCACGTCGCGAACCAGGCGCTCGGCAACGACCTGCGAGCCTTCAATGAGGCGGCGCATCTGCATGTCGATACGGCGGCAGAGGCGCTGCGTGGCGCGCTCGACGGGAATGATCTGCTGGGCCAGGCCTTCGAAGAAGGCAATGGCTGACCACCAGAAGGCCCGGGTTGCCGGAACCGACTGGATCTGCTCAATGCGTTGCACTGCGCGCAGCATTTCTTCTGCGCCGGCATTGCTGGTGGGCTGACGCAGCCACATCAGCAGGCCTTTCTCGAAGCGACCGCGCAGGACGCGCAGCTCGGTCTTCAGCGCAGCGGGGTCCGGCGCTGCATTGGCAGCGAGTTGCGGGCGCGCCGAGAGGTCGGGGAAGAACAGCTCGGAGGCTTGCGGAGCTTCTTCGCCGCGTGCCGTGACGAGGTCTCGATAGGTGGGGAACAGGCGCAGGGGCTTGTGAGGTGCACCGGCCAGCAGTTCGTTGAGGTAATTGGCGAGTACGGCGAGGCTGCGGCGTGCGGTGTCCAGCGACGCAGTCGGCGGGTTGTCTTCGCTGCCGGCCAGCACGGACAAAAGCTTGTCGAGGGCTTCGGAGAACTGCGTAACACCGTCGAGGCCGACGATGGATAGCGCGCCACTGGCCTGGTGAACGTGATTCTGTGCGAAGCGTAGCGGCTCGCGCTGGTCAGGCTGCGCAATCGCTGCGTCAAGGCTCTCGGTGGCGCGGGCAAGCGCCGTATCGATCTCTGCCTTGACCCAGGTCAGCGGTCCAATGTCGAAATCAGTTTGACTCATCGGTTCCTCTCGGAGCTCTCCAGTCGCTTTTCTCGTGTCGCCAAGCCCGGTTGTTCATCTGTTCCGGGCCGTGCGCACATATTCAGTATTGCCTGCAGTCCTGTCAGACCTTGAAGCCGGAAACCGAACCCTTCAGTTCCACGGCGAGGTCGGCGAGCTGGCCGATAGACAGCGCGGATTGTTGCGTGCCGCGCGTGGTTTGTTCGGTAATGGCGAGAATTTCGCGCATGGATTCCGACACTTCCGTTGCGACCGCCGCCTGCTTCTGCGTGTCGGCCGAGATGCGTTCAACGAGGGTTGCCATTTCCACCGACACGTCGCCGATTTCGCCGAGTGCCTGACCGGCAGCGTCGGAAAGCTTGGCTCCTTCAACCACACCCCGCGTCGAGTTTTCCATAGCGGCCACGGCGTCCTGCGTGTCGGTCTGAATGGTCTTCACAATCGCCGCGATCTGCTTCGTAGCTTCTGCGGAGCGTTCAGCGAGTCGTTGCACTTCTTCCGCAACCACCGTGAAGCCGCGGCCTGCTTCACCGGCCGACGCGGCCTGAATGGCGGCGTTCAGAGCGAGAACGTTCGTCTGCTCGGTAATGTCCGAAATCAGTTCCACGATTTCACCGATCTCCTGCGAGCTTTCGCCGAGGCGCTTGATCCGCTTGGAGGTTTCCTGGATCTGCTCACGGATTTCGTTCATGCCGGAGATGGAGTCCTGCACAGCCGTCGTGCCTTTGCGCGCGGCTTCCAGCGAGCGACGTGCCACCTGTGCGGTCTGCAGGGCGCTCGACGATACGGCCGAGATCTGCTTGGCCATGTCCTGAATCTGGCCGCCGGCTTGCTGGATGTTGCGCGACTGGCGTTCGGAAGCGTCGAGCAGTTCGCCCGACATGCGCTGGGCGGACTCGGTTGCCTGCGTCACACGGTTCGCCGCATCGTTGATTCGGCGTACAAGAACCGAGAGTTCTTCAATCGTGTAGTTCACCGAGTCGGCGATGGCGCCCGTCACGTCTTCGGTCACCGTCGCGCGGATGGTCAAGTCACCGTCAGCGAGGTCGCCCATTTCGTTCATCAGACGCAGAATGGCCTGCTGCGTATTGTTCTTGTCGGCTTCGGCCGCTGCACGTTGCGCTTCAGCTTCTTCACGACGCGCCGAGATGTCATCGCGGTAGCTCAAGCCCATGTAAGCCAGCACGGCCAGCGCAAGGAGAGCGGAGACGATGATGAGGATGATGAAGACGCTGCCGCCGCTATATGCCTTGCGATAGGCCTCGGCGAGGTTGTTGGAGGCTTCCAGCAAGGGGACCGAGTCACGGAAGATCAACTGGCCCGAGCGCTTGGCTTGCACCATCGGCTGCACGTTGGCGAGGATCCCGCCGACAGCCAGCTGGTGGCGTGCTGCAAATTTGTTGAGGCCTTCGAGCTTTTCCTGCATCTCGGCATTGGCATGCATCGAGCCGAGTTCTTCGAGACGCTGGGTCAGGGTGCTGTTGTCCTTACCGAGCAGGAAGACGATTTCCGGGTCAACCGTTTCGGCAGCCTGCAGCGCGTTGGCGTTCTTGGCCATCCGCTGCGTCAGCATCACCACCTCGTTGGCGATGGCGATTTCTGCTGCCGGAGCATTCAGCTGCAGCTTCAGGGCAGCAACTTGTTGTGCAAAATCGAGCAGCTCGGCGTTGTTACGGTTAATGGTGTCAACCGCGTTACCGAGACGCGTGATGCTGACTTGCTGGCTGGTCAGCTGTTCGGCAGCCTTGTTGATCTTGTCCCAGATTTCGTTCAGGTCGTCGCGTGCCTTCTGTGCCGAGCGGGGGCCTCCCGGCACCTTGATGCCGTCAACCTCGCCACCTTCCGTCACCGCGGCCAGCAGGGTGACGAAGCGTTCGCGTGATTCCTTCAATTCCGTAAAACCGGTACCGCCCCGTGTGAAGTTGGCCTGGCCGGACACCCCTTCGCGGGTACCGCCAGTCACGGTGATCTGAGCGGCTTTTGCGAGCACCTGGGATTGCGTACCCATCTGCGTCGCGGCGGACACGAAGGCTGTACCGTGCGCGGCGTCGCGGATCTGGAAGGCCACCAGCAACACGGTGATCACGGTCAGCGCGGCGAACAGCATACCCAGCAGACGCAGGCGTTCGCCGACAGCGCGACCAGCGAGCCATTTGAGGGCCGGCAGACGGATGCGCGGAGCAGCCGCCGGCGCCCCCTCCATCTGGGTTGAACTGTCCATCACCGTGCTGTCCGGGCTCTTGCCTTTGCCGATGCCGGACTTGAGTTTCTGAAGAACGTTCTTGAATGCCATGCGTTTGCTCCGCTCTGAAGCTTGTCAGTTAGATTGCGCGTTCTGCGCGATACTACTTGTTATGTGGCGTAACTATCGAGAGTTGCGTCGAGAAAGTGCGTATCTGCCAGCAGGGGGCGTACGTTGAGCTTGCGCCACAGGCGGTCTTGCGAGTCGCGCACGGCACCAGCAACCCAGGGGCGCTGATCGATCGTCGTTTCGTCGGTGTCGAAATCTTCGGGGTTACGCAGACCCAGCGCACGGCTGACCAGCAGGGCAGTGTTCATGCCGTGCTTGGCACCGATCAGCAGGATCCGGGTGCTGCTGTTCATCGGGGTGATGCCCTCGCCACAGAAAGCGGCGAAATCCACAACGCTGTAGAGGTTGCCGCGCACATTGGCGAGGCCACGGAACCACTCACGCGTCAGCGGGACGGGTGTGAGGTTCGGGGTGACGATGATCTCGCCGGCTTCGGAGAGATCCAGCAACCAGTTTTCGGGGCCCGCGTTAACGGCAAGCAGGGCCGAGCGTCAACCACTCGTCTTGACCTCGGTCAGGCGTCGCGTCAGGTCTTGCTGGAACTCCCTCAGGCTTTGTCTTTTTGCCATCTACCTGCTTCCTCGCAGCGTGGGATGTTGCCAAGCGGCAAATCAGCCGATGGCCTGGATCTTCTTGAGCAGCTCTTCGTGATTGATCGGCTTGACCATGTAGTCGAAAGCCCCCTGGCGCATGCCCCAGATCTTGTCTGTTTCCTGATCCTTGCTGGTGGTCATGATCACGGGGATGTTGCGCGTCGCTTCTTCGCGCGAGATCGTGCGCGTGGCCTGATAGCCGTTGATGCCGGGCATCACGACGTCCATGAGGATGAGATCGGGCAGTTCCTGCTTGGATTTGACGACACCATCTTCACCGTTCTCGGCTGTCACGACGGTGAAGCCGGCCTTGGTGAGGAACTCGGTCATCGCGAAACGCTCGGTGGGCGAATCGTCTACTACCAGGATCTTTTTGACGGGCATGGTGCTTTCCTCGTTGCGTTCCTGCAGGCCTACTTGATGACTCGTGCAGCGGTGTGGGCAGAGACGGCCTTGAGCAGGCTGTCCTTGGTGAAAGGCTTGGTGAGGTATTCATCCGAGCCGACCATGCGGCCACGCGCGCGGTCGAACAGCCCGTCCTTGGAGGAGAGCATGATCACCGGGGTGCCGGCATAGCGGGGGTTCTTCTTGATGAGCGCGCAGGTCTGATAGCCATCCAGGCGCGGCATCATGATGTTAACAAAAATCAGGTCGGGGTGGTGGTCGGAGATTTTCGACAGTGCGTCGAAGCCGTCTTCCGCCAGCAGCACCTGGTAGCCCGCCTGGGCCAGGAAGATCTCGGCGCTGCGACGGATGGTGTTGCTGTCGTCGATGACCATCACTTTGACGCCGGTAACGTCAGATCCTTCTGCCAACGCGATACTCCTCTTGTTGATCCGCAGGGGAGATGAGGCACGTACGTGTCATCACCATGTCCGCGGGTACGATTAGCTTTGAGGCTACACCGTCTGCACGCCACTCAAGCAAAGATGCAGGGGCGGATTCGAGAGCATTGTGCATTTTGCCGCAATGTCACCTGAATTGCCCGTGCGCCCGTCAGATTTCCATCATCTCGAAGTCTTCCTTGCGAGCACCACACTCGGGACAGGTCCAGTTCGGAGGCACGTCTTCCCAGCGGGTACCGGGAGCGATGCCTTCTTCAGGTGAACCAGTTTCCTCGTCGTAAACCCAGCCGCAGATGAGACACATCAAGGTTTTGAAAGGGGCGTTGCTGTCAGCCATTGCATGCGTATTCAGATAAAATCGGGCCGATCTTAGCGCATTTCACCTGCTGCTTGATCGGCGGTACAACGGCATTTCCCCCTTGTTTCTTGAATCCCGCAGCTTCCTCGCCCAAGGCTCCGTGCCTCGCGGCGCAAGTTTTTCCTCTGATCGACCTCCATGCCCAACGCTGATACACCGCTCGTCCTGACGTTTGCCGCCGCCGATCCGACCGGAGGAGCAGGCATGCAGGCGGACATCCTGACGATTGCTGCGTTGGGCGCACATCCCCTGTCGGTGCTGACCGGCATGACCGTGCAGGACACGCGTGGCGTGGAAGAAGTACAGGCGGTCGACGATGATTTCGTGGTCGATCAGGCGCGCGTGCTGCTCGAAGACATGCGTGTGCAGGCCTTCAAGATCGGCGTGCTGGGTAGCGTCGAGAACGTTGCCGCGGTGGCCGAGGTCCTTGCGGATTACCCTGATGTGCCAGTCGTGCTGGACCCCGTGATTGCGTCGGGACGTGGCGACCCGCTGGCCGACGAAGAGATGCTGGCAGCGCTGACCGAGCTGTTGCTGCCGCTGACCACGGTGCTGACGCCCAATAGCATTGAGGCGCGCCGCCTGACTCAGGACGAGGACGACGGAGATGACGCCGAGGACATGCCGCTGGCGGATTGTGCCCGCTACCTGATGGAGCTTGGCGCACGCCATGTGCTGATTACAGGCACCCATGAGACGGCGCCGCAGGTGGTCAACACCCTTTATGGACCGGGCGGCGTGATTTGCACCGATGCCTGGGAGCGTTTGCCCGGTAGTTACCACGGTTCGGGTTGTACGCTGGCGTCGGCACTGGCCGTGATGCTGGCCCATGGCATGCCGGTGGGCGAGGCCGCGCGCGCGGCCCAACGCTACACTTGGGAGACGCTGGCCCACGCATTGCGACCCGGCATGGGGCAGGCGATTCCCAACCGGTTCTTCGCCAACCGGGTTTTCAACCCCGGCGCATGAAGCGCGGCCTCTACCTGGTCACCCCCGACCAGAACGACACCGGACACCTGCTGGCGCTGACCGAGGCCGCTCTGCGTGGTGGTGCCGTGTGCGTGCAATACCGTCACAAGACGGCCAGCGAAAGTTTGCGACAAGAGCAGGCGAAGGCCTTGCGCGCGCTGACCCGCGAACACGACGTCGCCCTGATCATCAACGACGATGCGGCGCTGGCGCGCTCGGTGGAGGCCGATGGCGTGCACCTCGGGCGCGACGATGGCGACATCGCCGCCCTGCGTGCCGTGCTGGGCGAGCACTTCCTGATCGGCGCGTCCTGCTACAACGACTTCGAGCGGGCACGTCGCGCAGCGCAGGCGGGTGCCAGCTACGTCGCCTTCGGTGCGATGTTTCCTTCGCTGACCAAGCCCGAGGCTGTCGCTGCGCCGCTGGAGCTGATTGGTCGTGCACGTTCCGAACTGTCCGTGCCTGTCGCCTGCATAGGCGGCATCACGGTAGACAACGCGCCCGTTCTTGCGGCGGCTGGCGCGGACTGGCTGGCGGTGATCACTGACATCTATGCGGCGCGCGATCCGCAGGCGCAGGCCGCGCGCTTTGCCGCGCTGTATTCCTGAATTCATTCATCCGGTCACGCCATGTCACGCAACGAAGAACTCTTTGCCCGCGCCCAGCGCAGCATTCCTGGTGGCGTCAATTCGCCTGTCCGTGCCTTCCGTTCAGTGGGTGGCACGCCGCGCTTCCTGAGCCGTGCGCAGGGTGCCTACACATGGGACGCCGACGGCAAGCGCTACGTCAACTACGTGGGCTCCTGGGGGCCGGCGATCCTTGGCCACGCGCATCCTGAAGTGATCGAGGCCGTGCAGCGCGCGGCGGTAGATGGGCTCTCCTTCGGTGCGCCGACCGAGCGCGAGATCGAGATGGCGGAAGCGTTGATCGCGCTGTTGCCGAGCATGGAGATGGTGCGTCTGGTCTCGTCGGGTACCGAGGCGACCATGAGCGCAATCCGTCTCGCACGCGGCTTCACGGGGCGTGACGCGATCATCAAGTTCGAGGGTTGCTATCACGGTCACGCCGACAGCTTGCTGGTGAAGGCGGGTTCGGGCTTGCTGACTTTCGGTAACCCGTCGTCGGGCGGTGTGCCGGCGGATTTTGCGAAGCACACCATCGTGCTCGACTACAACAATGCGGCGCAGCTCGAAGAGGTGTTCGCCGCGCGCGGCAGTGAGATCGCCGCTGTGATCATCGAGCCGGTGGCCGGCAACATGAACCTCGTGCGGCCGTCGCAGCAGTACATGGATACGCTGCGTGCTCTATGTACGAAGCATGGCGCCGTGCTGATCTTCGACGAGGTGATGACGGGCTTTCGCGTCGGCATCAAGGGTGTGCAAGGGCTCTACAACATCACGCCGGACCTCACGACGCTGGGCAAGATCATCGGCGGCGGCATGCCGGTGGGGGCGTTCGGTGGGCGGCGCGACATCATGGAAAAGATCGCGCCGCTGGGTTCAGTCTATCAGGCCGGCACCTTGTCGGGCAGCCCCGTGGCGGTGGCGGCGGGGCTCGCTACGCTGCGCCTGATCCAGCAGCCCGGCTTCTACGAAACGCTGACTGCGCGCACCACGGCGTTTGCCGAGGGCATGACGGCGGCTGCGCAGCGTCATGGCCAAGCCTTCTCGGCGCAGGCCGTTGGTGCCATGTTCGGGCTCTACTTCTCGGCGCAGGTGCCGCAGAGTTTTGCCGATGTGATGGCCAGCGACCGCGAGCGCTTCAATCGCTTCTTCCACTTGATGCTGGACGCCGGACACTACTTGGCGCCTTCGGCTTTCGAAGCGGGCTTCGTATCGGCTGCGCACACGGATGCGGATATCGCCGCAACGATTGCGGCAGCAGAGGCGGCATTCGCCCAGCTGGGCTGAGCTGACGCCGCCTGATGGCGGTTCAGCGGTACTTGTTGATCTCGTCGCGCGTGGCGAGGGCAGCGATGCGTGCGGCACTGGCGAAGTCTTCGCCCTTGCCGGCATAGAGGATGGCGCGCGAGGAGTTGATCATCAGGCCCGCACCGGCAGCTGTCTTGCCGGCATTCACAGTGGCCTGCACATCGCCACCCTGTGCGCCGATGCCGGGCACCAGCAGGGGCATGTCGCCGCTGAGGCTGCGCACATCGGCCAGTTCAGCAGGGAAGGTCGCGCCGACAACCAGCGCGGCCTGACCGTGGCGATTCCACTTCTCGGCGACCAGCGACGCGACGTGCTGGTAGAGCTTCTTGCCGCCAGCGATTTCGAGATTCTGCAGATCCGAGCCACCGGGGTTGGAGGTGCGGCACAGCACGATCAGGCCGCAATCCGGGTATTCGAGGTAGGGCTCGACCGAATCGAAGCCCATGTAGGGATTGACCGTCAACGCGTCGGCCTGGAAGCGTTCGAAGGCTTCGCGTGCGTACTGCGCCGCCGTGGCGCCGATGTCGCCGCGCTTGGCGTCGAGGATCACCGGGATGTCCGGGTGATTGAGGTGAATGTGGTCGATCAGCGCTTCGAGTTGTTCTTCGGCGCTTTCACCGGCGAAGTAGGCGATCTGCGGTTTGAAGGCGCAGGCGAGGTCGGCTGTGGCATCGACGATGGCCTTGCAGAACTCGAAGATTGCGTCCGGCTTGCCGGCAAGGTGGGCGGGGAATTTCGACAGGTCGGGGTCGAGGCCGACGCAGAGCAGGGAGTTGTTGCGCGCCCAGGCGCCTTGCAGGGATTCGATGAAGCTCATGGGGAGGATCCAGCCGGAAGAATGGCGGGATTTTACCGGCAATCGCCGGGCCGCCACAGTTGCGCACTGCGTACGGCCCGGTTCGCGGAGCTGGCTTACTCCGGCGTGCTGACGAAGGCGAACTTGGTCAGGCCGGCACGTGCGCTGGCTGCCATGACGCGGGCCAGGATTTCGTAGGCGGTCTGGCGGTCGGCACGCAGGTGGATCTCGGGCAGTTGCGCCGGGTCGCTGATGACTTTGCCTTCGCCATCGCGCGATGCGGCGGTCAGGCGCTCTCCGAGTGCCTGTTCGGCAATGCGCTCACCATCCCAGTAGATGCTGCCGGTGTCGTCGATGGCGATCTCGATCTTGCGCGGTTGCGCATGGTTCTCGGCACTCGACGCATGTGGCAGTTCAACCTTTACGGCATGCGTGAGCAGCGGTGCGGTGAGGATGAAGATCACCAGCAGCACCAGCATCACGTCGATGAGCGGGACCATGTTGATCTCGGCCATCGGGGCCGTATTGGCCTCCTTGTTGAATCCACCGAAAGCCATCATGCACCTCCGGCGACAGCCTGCAGGCGGGTGGTGCCGTTGGTGGCCTGGCTGACCTGGCCGCCCGTGGTGAGGTAGGCGAAGAGGTCGTGTGCGAAGGCGTCGAGGCGAGCCAGGGTGACGCGGTTGGCGCGCGTGAAAGCGTTGTAGGCCACGACGGCAGGCAGCGCGACCGCGAGGCCCAGGCCGGTCATGATCAGCGCTTCACCCACAGGGCCGGCGACCTTGTCCAGCGTGCCGGCGCCTGACATGCCGATGGCAACCAGCGCGCCATAGACGCCCCACACGGTACCCAGCAGGCCCACGAAGGGAGCCGTGGCGCCGACGGTGGCGAGGACCGTGAGGCCGTTTTCGAGACGTGCGGTTTCTTCGTCGATGACCTTGCGCATGTTGCGCGTCAGGAAGTCGGCCAGCGAACCGGCTTCTTCAATCTTGGCGCCACCATTGACGTGGCCGATCTTGCTGTGATGGTCGGCAGCGAACAGCGCATGGCTGGTGAGGTGCGAGAAGGGCTCGTTTGCGCCGTGGGTGTTGATTTCGTTGCGCACGGCATCGAGGCTGCTGGCGTTCCAGAAGCTTTCGACGAAGCGTTCGCTGTCGCGGCGTTGACGGAACTGCGTGATGGCCTTGGTGATGATGAAGTACCAGGATGCCATCGACATGGCGATCAGGACGACCAGCAGGAACTTGCCGAGGCCATCGGCCTGGGCGAGGAAGTGGGTAAAACCCAGGTGTTGTTCGGTGGGCATGTTGATTACTCCAGACTGAAAGTGACGGGGATCTTGACCCAGTTGCCCGCGCTGTGCCGCACGTTGCATTGCCAGGACTGTTTGACGATGTCGCGCGCTGCGCGGTCCAGACGGCCGTAACCGCTGGAGGTGAGGATTTCGACGATGGTGAAGAAGCCCTTTTCATCAGCCTGCGCACGCAGGATGACCTTGCCTTCTTCGCCCAGCTTCAACGAGGTCTGCGGGTAAATCGGGGCAGGGCGCACCGGGCAATCGGCTGTCGGGTTGAGCAGCTGCGGCTCTGCGGGCAGGCTGGGGCGTGCCACGGCGGCCGGCGCGGCGGTGACGGTCTGTGCGCTGGGAGCGGGAGCTGCCGGTGGCGGCGTCTCTTCCTGTTTGGCGACGACGATGGGTGCTGGGGCGTCAGCCACTGCAGCGATGACAGGGGGCGCTATGGGCTGCGGCACTTGTGGCTTCTGCGGCGTCGGTTGCTTCTCGCTGGCCTTGGGGGTGGGCGGTGCCTTGACCTCGGGGGCCTTCTCCGGGGTGATCCAGCGCACAGAGAGGATTTCGGGCAGTTGTGGCGCAACCTGGGTCAGGCCGAACCACAACAGGCCGGCGCCAGCCAGCACGTGCAGGCCCAGCACGATGGCGCCGACCAGGCTGCGTTGACGCAGCTGGTCAGCGCTCTCCATGGGGCGCATGCGCTGGAAACCCAGCGGGCCAGCCGAGGGGGCGAGCGGCGCGGCCGGGGCCGGTTGAGGGGCTGTTGCGGTGTTGCTGTTCACAGTTCAGTCCAGATGCGTAACAGGTTGTGATAGGCGCCGGTCAGATTGACCACCGGCTCGGTGTCGCCCTGTTGCTGACGCAGGGAAGCAATGGCCACATCCATGTCGAACAGGATGCTGCGCTGGTTGGCGTCGCGCACCATGCTCTGCACCCAGGTGAAACAGGCCAGGCGTTCGCCACGCGTGACAGGTTCGACACGGTGAAGCGAGGTGCCGGGATAGATGATCATGTCGCCAGCAGGCAGCTTGATGCGCTTGTCACCGAAATGATCTTCGACGACCAGTTCGCCGCCTTCGTATTCGTCCGGCTCGCTCAGAAACAGCGTGCAGGAAATGTCGGTGCGCATGTTGCGGCTGCCATCGGGCAGCAGGCGTACCGAGTTGTCGATGTGATTGCCGAAGTGCTCGCCACCGGCATAACGGTTGAACAGCGGCGGGTACAGGTCGGCGGGCAAAGCGGCCGAGAAGAACACGGCGTGACGAGCCAGCGCCTTGCGCACAATGGCGCGCGCCTCGCTGATCTCCGCAGCGCTTTCCGGCAACTGCCTGTTCTGTTTGACCTGCGCAGACTGCGTGCCTGCCGTGATGCGCCCGTCGGCCCAGTCGGCGGCCAGCAGCAGGCCTCGCAGGCGGGCGAGCTCTTCAGCGTTGAGTACGTTTTGTGCGCGGATCATCATGCCTGGCTAGTCCTGTGTGGTGTGGCGATATCAGGTTGGCTGGGGCAATGTTTGTATCGTTTTCTAATGGCGACGCGCCGTCGAGGGCGCGTCGCAATGCAGCTATCAGAACTTGTAGGTGCCGGTCATCTGCACCGTGCGGCGCGGGCCTGCCACGGCGTGACCATTGTAGACCGCCAGCCAGTAAGTCCTGTTGAACAGGTTGTTGATGTTGAGCTGTACGTCGTACTTGGTCTCTTCGAACTTGAGCATGGCGTCATACTTCACGAAGCCGGGTGCCCAGTTGGCGGAGTTATGCGACGGGTTGCGCTTGCTCTGGCCATCCATACCGCCACCCATGCTCCACTTCGGAGCGAACTTGTAGGTCGTCCAGAGGCTGCCACTGTTGGTGGGCGTGTTGCCTGCAGGCTTGCCGACAGTCTGGGCGCTGGCTGACGAAGAGCCGGCGGCCATGATGTTGGACCACATGTGGGCGAAGTTCATGAACACGTCCCACTTCTCGTTGATGCGGCCGGCCACTTCGAGTTCATAACCCTCGGTGCGACGCTTGCCTGACAGCAGGAAGGCACCAGCAGGGGTTTCGGTATCGGTGCTGCGCTCGTTGTACTTCTCGGAGCGGAACAGGGCGGTACGGACCTGCAGGTTGCCTTCGAAGAACTCGAACTTGGTACCCGCCTCGATGTTGCGGCTTTCTTCCGGCGGGGTCTTGGAGCTGGAGGTGTCGTACTGGTACAGGTCGCCCGAGGTGTTGAAGGCGGTGCCATACGACACGTAGTAGCTCTGCACATCGGTCGGCTGGAAGATCAGGCCGGTGCGATAGCTCCACAGGTAGTCGCGGCGTTGCTGACGGACAGCGGAACTGCCGGCGCCCGAGCTGTAATCACCCGAGAAGCGGTCCCAGCGCACGCCTGCCAGCCACTTCCACTTCGGCACGAACTCGACCAGGTCTTGCGCATACAGGCCCACGGTGCTGGCGGTGAAGTAGTTGAAGCCGGTGCGCATGCCAGTCGCGGAGATAGGTTGGGACGACGTGGCGTAGGGGTCGCCGACCGTGCCGTTCGCCTTGTTCGGTGTGCCGGCATAGCTCCAGCGCTCGGATTCTTCGCGAGCCAGCTCCATGCCAAGCAGGGTGTCGTGCTTCATGCCCAGTGCCGTGAACTTGGAGGTGAAGTCGGTGACGTTGAACAGGTGGTGCTCTTCACCACCGCGACGCTGGCTGCCACGCGTGACGGTCGTGTTGTCGGTGACATTGACGGTGCCTGCGGGGAGGCGGGCGGTAGTGGCCCACAGGTCGCGCTTGTAGATGCCGTAACGCGTGGCGTTGCGGATCTGGCTGCGCGAGCTGAAGCGGTGGGTGTAGACGCCATTGACGACGTCGGCCGAGTCACGCTGGAAGTCGCTTTCCAGACCGTAGAACTTGTTGGCCGTGCTGTCGACAGGACGACCACCGGCCCAGGCGAAGCCGTAGTTGGGGGTGTCGTCGTAGTTGAGGTGGTAGTAGCCGAGTTCGAACTCGTCCTTGGTGCCGATGCCGGTACGGAAGGTCGGGGCGAAGCCGTAACGCTTGGAGTCAGCACCTTCGGGATCACCCGAGGTCGTCGTGTACATGGTGTTGAGGCGCAGGGCCGAGGTTTCGCCCGTCACCTTGTTGAGGTCAAGCGTATTGCGCAGGTAGTCGTTGTTGCCCAGCGTCAGGCCGATCTTGTTCTCGTCCAGCAGGTAGGGCGACTTGGTGACGGCGTTGATGACGCCACCGGTCGAGCCACGGCCGAAGATCATCGAGGCGCCACCGCGCAGGATGTCGATACGGTCGAGGTTGAAGGTTTCACGGTTGTACTGCGCGATGTCGCGCATGCCGTTCTCGTAGATGTCGCCGTTGGCCGAGTAACCACGCAGCTGGAGGTTGTCGCCGATACGACCGCCTTCGCCGGCGTTGAACGACAAGCCTGCCACGTTGGTCAGGGCCTTGGTGAAGCTGTCGCCAGCACGGTCGGTGATCAGCTTGTTGGTCACCGTGGTCAGCGACTGGGGGATGTCCTTGACGGCCTGTTCAGTGCGGCCGACCTTGCTGGTATCGACCTTGTAGCCGGTCTGGGCCTGCGGGGTGGCGTTCTCGCGGGTGCCTTTGACGACCACCGGGGCGACGGTCGGCTCGGCAGCGGGGCCGCTCTGGGCGGCTTGCGGAGCCGCCGGGGCGTTCTGGGCGTGGGCCGGCGCTGCAACGATCGCGGAAGCAGCCATGGCCATCATCAGGCGTGACGGGGCCGTGCTGAGCAGGTCTTGCGAATACTTCTTCAAGGGTCTCTCCCTGTTGGGGTTATCTGGGTTCTGTATGTCGCGGAGCAACATGTTCTTGCGAATTATTACCATTTGCGACAAATGCGTCAACGAGAATTGTTCTCATTAGTAATGACGCTCGGAACAAGATCACGGTCGGAACGACAATCCGGCAGAATCCGGGCATCAGGCCAGCCCCGGCCGGCAAGCGAGGTGAGCGATGCGATTCGACGACGACAACGAAAGCAGCAACGTGGAGGACCGCCGTGGCGGAGGCGGTTTCCCGGTGGGGGGGCGAAGCATCGGCGTCGGCACGGCTGTGCTGGCGCTGGCGGCCTGGTATTTCGGCATCGACCCGTCCATTGTCATCAATGGCGCCAGCATGCTGAACCAGCGTGCGGAGCAGGAGGCGCCGCGCGGCCCTGTGCAGCAGAGTGCAGAAGAGGGGCAGACCGTGCATTTCGTGAAGCAGGTGCTGCGCGACACCGAGCGCACCTGGGGCGCCCAGTTCCCGGCGCAGGCCGGGCGGCCCTATGTCGAGCCCAGCCTGGTGCTGTTCCGCGGCCGGACTTCAACCGCCTGCGGGGCCGGCGAGTCGGCGATGGGGCCGTTTTATTGCCCGGCTGACCAGAAGGTCTATATAGATCTGTCTTTCTATGACGAGATGCGCCGCCGCTTCAAGGCGCCGGGCGACTTCGCGCAGGCTTATGTCATTGCCCACGAAGTCGGCCATCACCTGCAGAAGTTGCTGGGCATCTCGGACAAGGTCTATCAGATGCGCCAGCGCGTCAGCGAAAAGCAGGGCAACCAGCTATCGGTGATGCAGGAGCTGCAGGCCGATTGTTTCGCGGGGGTCTGGGCCCACCACGCCAACAAGGAGCGCCATGTGCTCGAAGCGGGTGACGTGGAAGAAGCCATCCGCGCGGCGACCGCCATCGGCGATGACGCCCTGCAGAGCGCGGCACGGGGGCGTGTAGTGCCCGACAGTTTCACGCACGGCAGCTCGGAGCAACGTGTGCGCTGGCTCAATCGCGGTCTGGAGAGTGGTAGCCTTGAGAGCTGCAACACTTTCAAGGCCAGCTCGCTGTAGTTACGACGGATAACTTTCTCTGGACCCGTATGCAGGCTCATACCGCAACGCCTCAGCAATCGTGGCCGGCACATGCTGCCGCACCCAATACGCATGGAAGTGTCTGGAGTCTGATGCAGCGGCACCTGCGCGCATTGGCAGGGCTATCCGTCTGTGACTTGCCTTGCGGGGCTGGTTTGTTCTCACAGCGCCTGGTTGAAGCGGGCATGCAGGTGACCAGTGTCGATATCGAGGCTGTCGAGCCATTCCGGGCAGACCCAGCCCGCCGCATCCTCGCGAATGCCAACGAGCGCCTGCCGTTCGAGGATGGGCAGTTCGATGTGATGGTGAGCATCGAAGGTATCGAGCATCTGGAGAATCCGACGTATTTCCTGCGGGAATGCGCGCGCGTAGTGAAACCGGGCGGCTGGATTTTCCTGTCAACACCCAACGTCGATAGCTTGCGCTCACGCCGCTACGCATTCGTCTACGGCCATCACAAGTTCTTCCACCCCAAAGCGGATGGCAGCAAGGACTCCGGTCACCTGTTGCCGGTCAACATGGCTTTCGTGCGCCATGCGGTGGGCAAGATCGGGCTGGAGGTGGTCGATGTCGGCGTGAACGAGATTCGTGGCCGCACGCTGGTCAAGGAATGGTTGCGCCCGATCCTCACGCGCAAGCTACCCGACTTCCTCAAGGGAGAGATCCCGTTTTATGGCGAAGTGATCATCTACGCGATGCGCAAACCGGCCTGACAGCTAGACACAAAAAAGGCCCGCTTTCTGGCGGGCCTTTTTGTTGCAGCGGATCGCAATCAGCTACCGACGCGACCACCATCCTTCTTCGTGATGACGATAGTCGCCGAGCGCGGACGCTTGCCGGGGCCGTAGCCGGCGTTGGCGGGCCATTGGCTGGTGTACTTCGACGGATCGGCGATGTTGGCCGGCGAGGTGGTTTCGCCCGGGTGCTGGATGTTGATGAACAGCGCTTTGCCATCAGGCGTTTCGCACAGGCCGGTGATTTCGCAATCGACCGGGCCGACGAGGAAGCGCTTGAGCGTCTTGTCGGTAGCCTGGGCGCCGATGAAGGTGTCGACAGCCAGCGTGCTGCCATCGGCCTTCTTGTAGCTCAGCGTCTTCTTCTCGCCGTCACCGACCTTGCCCGGCGTGGCGGCGAGTAGCATGCAGTTGCTCATGTCGGTGTAGGCGCTGTCGTCGGTCTGGATCCAGCAGATGCCGGTGGCCTGGCTGAAGGCGATGCCGTCGGGGCTGGAGAAGTCCTGGTCGGGCGTGAGGCCGGACAGGTTGATGGCGCGCGGTGCGCCGGCTTCGGCGCCGAAGAGATAGACGTCCCAGGACAGACGGTTGTTGCCGTCGTCGCGGATGCGCAGGATGTGGCCGTTGGGGTTGCCGGTCTGCAGCGTGGCGAGATCCTTGACGTCGGTGTAGGCGCGCGGGTTGGCTGAGTCGGGTGCCAGTTGTGCAGCGCCCGTGGGGTTGATGCTGCGGTTGCTGTTGTTGGTCAGCGTGTAATAGACCTCGCCAGTCACCGGATGCACGGCGCACCACTCGGGGCGGTCCATCTTGGTGGCGCCGGCGGCATCGCCCGCGATGCGGGTGTTGATGCAGACGTCGGCCTGGTTGGCGAAGCGGTAAGCGCTGTAGCCGGCGAGGGCGGCGTTGCTGGCGTTCAGCTCCAGCCATTCACCCGTGCCGTCGGCGTTGAAGCGCGCGACGAAGAGCTTGCCGTCGTCGAGGTACTTGGCGCCAATCGCGAGGCGGTCGGCGGCATTGGCGTCGGCTGCGCTCCACAGTGCAGTCGAGACGTACTTGTAGATGTACTCGTTGCGCGCGTCGTCGCCCATGTAAACGGTCAGCGGTTGACCAGCGATGACCTTGCCGAAGGCGGCGCTCTCGTGCGCGAAGCGGCCCAGTGCGGTGCGCTTCCTGGCCTTCTTCGTGCGGTCGTAGGGGTCGATCTCGACGACGTAGCCCAGGCCGTTCATCTCGTTGCGGTAGTCGTCCGAACCGTCGGCAGACGTACCGGTCTTGTTGTTGCTCCAGCGCACGTACTTGTCTTCGCTGCCGGCTGATTCCCAGCCGTGGCGCGACGCCGAACCTTCAGCACGGCCGTAGCGCTTGAGGGCGAACACGCTCTTGTCGTTGTTGCGCGCGGCATCGTCGCCCTTGGCGCGTGCGAAGTAGCCGTTCCAGTTTTCTTCGCCGGTCAGCAGCGTGCCCCAAGGCGTGCGGCCGGTGCCGCAGTTGTTGAGCGTGCCGCGCGTTTTGGTGGCATCGGGCGAATACTTCGTGATGAGCTGTGCATCGCCGCGTGCCGGGCCGGCGATCTCGATCTCGGTTGCTGTGGTGAGGCGGAAGTTGAAAGATGAGGCGGGGACGTACTCCCACTTGTTGCCGCGCGCCTTGCGCACTTCTACGACTGACACGCCGTGGATGGCGAGTTCCTTGTCAACTTCGCTGGCCGGGCGCGGCAGCGTCATCTTGCCGCCGTCGGCGTGCAGGAAGAAGGAGCTCAGCTTGGAGTCAGTCGTCGCTTCGTGGTTCATGCCCAGCAGGCCGCGCTCGGTGGCTGTCCAGGAAGGCTTGCCGTCACCGGCGAGGCCGAACCACTCCATGCCGTCGTGGTGGTCGCCGGCGCGGTTTTCGTAATCGGTGTCGGTGCCATCGTTCTTGTAGGCGGGCGTGTTGGCGTTGAGCGGGTCGCCCAGCGCGTAGATGATGGAATAGGTATAGCCGTCAGCCACGACGATCTTGTCGGCGAGGCTCTTGCCGATGGCCTTGAAGCTGAGCTTGCTGACGCCGGCCTTGTGATCGGGAGCCGCAAAGGCGGGCAAGCTGAGGCTGCCGAAGACGGCCATGGCACCCGTGCCGACAGCGCCGCCCATGAAGCTGCGGCGGCTGATGCGTGCGGCGAGCAGGCTGTCGAAATGCGGATTGGCGGAGGTGTTGTTGTCGTCTTCGTCTTGAAGGGCGGGGGCTTGCTGGTTCGTGTGCATGGCGGGCTCCAGTGAATCGAACCAGCCAAGTTAGAGTGCCTGTGTTACAGAACCGTGAAACGCCGCCGTGCTGTCCGGACGGAGCGGAACAGGGGAGGGAGAGGCTTGCGATCACCCGCATCAGGTCGCAGCATCATGCAATCTAGACAACGGAGGTGAAGATGAGTGGCATTCCTGACTATCGTGAGCATCTGCGCAATGTGAACCAGCATCTCGCGCCAATGCGCGAGGATCTCCCGGCTGCGATGAAGGCCTTCAACGACCTGGGGAAGGCGGTGTCGGTCAACGGAGCGCTGGAGCGCAAGACCAAGGAACTGATCGCCCTGTCACTGGGCGTCGCAGCGCGCTGTGACGGCTGCATCGGCTTTCATGTGCAGACGCTGGTCAAGCTTGGCATTACGCGGGCCGAGCTGGAAGAGGCGCTGGCGATGGCCGTGTATATGGGCGGCGGGCCGTCGCTGATGTACTCGGCGCATGCGCTGGCGGCGTTCGAGACTTTTTCCCCGCCGCCAGCCTGAAAACGCTTAGTGCTGCAGGATGCGCGACAGGAACTGTTGCGCGCGTTCCGAGCGCGGCTTGCCGAAGAAGTCGTCCTTGCTGGCGTCTTCGACGATCTGGCCCTGGTCCATGAACACCACGCGGTGCGCCACCTTGCGTGCGAAGCCCATCTCGTGGGTCACGACCATCATGGTCATGCCTTCCTGCGCGAGCTCGACCATCACGTCGAGCACCTCGTTGATCATCTCGGGGTCGAGTGCGGAAGTGGGCTCGTCGAACAGCATGCAGATCGGATCCATCGACAGCGCGCGTGCAATCGCGACGCGTTGCTGCTGACCACCCGACAGTTCGCCCGGGAACTTGTTGGCGTGCGCCTTGAGGCCGACGCGGTCGAGCAGTTTGAGGCCGCGTTCGATGGCTTCATCGGACTTGCGCCCCAGCACCTTGACCTGGCCGATGGCGAGGTTTTGCGTAATGGACAGGTGCGGGAACAGCTCGAAGTGCTGGAACACCATGCCGACGCGCGAGCGCACTTTGGGCAGGTTGGTCTTGGGGTCGTGCACGCTGGTGCCGTCGACGATGATGCTGCCTTCCTGGATGGGCTCCAGCGCATTGACGGTCTTGATCAGCGTGGATTTGCCGGAACCAGACGGTCCGCAGACCACCACGACTTCTCCCTTGCTGACCTGGGTGCTGCAGTCGGTAAGTACCCGGAATTTGCCGTACCACTTAGAGACGTTCTTGATTTCGATCATTGTTCCATTCCCATTTCAAAACCGCATGCTTCACGGATGGCGGACGCGCTTCCTCGCCGTACTAACGTACTGTCTCCTCAGCTAATCCGCCCCCGTTCGATGCGCTTTCGAACTGGAAACGGACTGAGGGCTAACGAATGATGGCAATGCGCTTGTGCAGGCGCTTGACCAGGGTGGATAGCGAGAAACAGGCTGCGAGATAGATGAGGGCGGCGAAGCTGTACATCTCGACCGGGCGGTTGTAGGTCTTGCCGGTTACTTCGGCGGCGTGCAGCAAGTCCGAGGCACCGATGGCATAGACCAGCGAAGTGTCCTGGAACAGCACGATCACCTGGGTCAGCAGTACCGGCACCATGTTGCGGAAGGCCTGCGGCAGGATCACGAACTGCATCGTCTGCGGATAGGTCATGCCGACGGCGTAGCTGGCGTTGAGCTGCCCCTTGGGAACGCTCTGGATGCCGGCGCGGATGATCTCGCAGAAGAAAGCCGCTTCGAACAGTGTGAAGGTGATCAGCGCCGAGGTCTCGGGCTGGATGCGCGCGACGTAGGGGATCAACAGGAAGAACCACAGGATCACCATCAGCAGCGGGATGGAGCGCAGCGTGTCAACGTAGATGGATGCCAGCAACCGCGGGATGCGCAGGCTGGACAAGCGTGCCAGCGCAAGCAGGGTGCCGAGGATGATGCCGCCGGTCGTTGCAATGGCGGTGAGGGTGAGACTGAACTGGAAGCCCTTCCACACGAAGGGCAGGCTGTTCGGAATGACGCTGAAGTCAAAGCTCATCGTGGCGGCCCTCTCAATGACCAGCGATCAGGCCGGGGACCCGCGTGCGCTGCTCGATGAAGCGCATGACACGGTTGGCGGCGAAGGCACACAGGAAGTAGAGCAGGGTGGCGACGGCGAGGGTCTCGATGACCTGACCACCTGACTCTTCGACCATCTGGCGCGACACGAAGGTGAGGTCCCAGACGCCGATGGCGAAGGAGACCGCGGAGTTCTTGAAGGTGTTCATGAACTCGGAGGTCAGCGGCGGAATGATGATGCGCAAGGCCATCGGCAGAATCACGTGGCGATAGGTCTGCGGCAGGGTGAAACCGAGGGCGAGGCCGGCGTTGCGCTGACCGCGCGGCAGGCTGCCGATGCCGGCGCGCACCTGTTCGGCAACACGCGCCGAGGTGAAGAAGCCCAGCGCGACGACGGCGGTGATGAATTCCTTGGCCGGCATGTCCTGCTTGACCCACATCGACAGGTCACGTGGCAGCAGTTCCGGCACGACGACCCACCACAGGAAGAGTTGCACCAGGATGGGGATGTTGCGGAAGATTTCCACCCAGATGGTGCCGATTGCGGCGAGATACTTGTTCGGTACCGTGCGCAGGGTGCCCATGACGAGCCCGAAGACCAGCGCGACGATCCAGGCCGACAGGGTGACGGCGACCGTCCAGCCCAGGCCGATGAACATCCAGTCGAGAAAGGTGTGGTCGCTTGACGACACCTGCTGGAAAAAGATGCCCCAGTTCCAGTTGTAATTCACATCGCCTCCCTTCGATGGAAACGCGGGGCTGACTGGCAGCCCCGCGTTGCACGCTTACTTCTTGTAGGTTTCCGCCGGATTGTCGTTCGGTGCGGCAATCTGTGCCTTGAGCGAATCGCTCATCGGGAAGGCGAGATTCACACCCTTGGGCGGAATCGGGGCGAGGAACCACTTGGTGTAGAGCTTGTTGAGATCGCCGCTCTTGGCGAGATCCTTCACCTTCACATCCACCAGGCCTTTGAACTGTGGGTCGTCCTTGCGCAGCATGATGGCGATGGGTTCGACGGAGAGCGACGGGCCCACGATGGCGAATTCGCCCGGCACTTCACTGTTGGCGATCAGGCCCAGCAGCAGGTTGTCATCCATCACAAAGGCGACGGCGCGGTCAGACTTGAGCATCAGGAAGGAGTCTGCGTGGTCCTTGCCATAAACCTCCTTGAAATCGAGGTTCTTGCCCTTCTCGTGGGCACGCATCAAGGCCACACTGGTCGTGCCGGTGGTGGTGGCCACGGGCTTGCCGGAGAGCTGGTCGAGGTCGGTGATGCCCGAAGCCTTCTTGACCGCCATGCGCACGTTGGTGACGTAGGTGGTTGGCGCGAACGAGACCTGCTTCTGGCGGTCGGCGTTGTTGGTCGTCGAGCCGCATTCGAGGTCGATGGTGCCATTGACCATCAGCGGGATGCGGTTTTGCGAAGTGACGGCCTGGGTCTTCACTTCCAGATTGGGCATCTTGAGGCGGGCCTTCACGGCATCGGCAATCTGGTAACAGATGTCGATGTGGTAGCCGACGGGCTTCTGTGCCGCGTCGAGGTAGGACAGGGGGAAAGACGATTCACGGATACCGAGCGTGATCGAGCCGGAATCCTTGATCTTCTTGAGCGTACCAGTCAGTTCTTCCGCGCTCTGGGCAAACGCATTGAGACTCAGGGTGCTGGCGACGGCAGCGGCGACGAGCAGTAATTTCATCGTACGGTTCTCCTGTGAAGAAAAAGATGGGTTTGCGAACCCGGAGAGTATTGCAACAAGCGGGCCAGAAACCTGAGGGTGCGGACCCCGGCCGCGGCCGGCAACGCAGCCATACGCTGGCATGGTGCGTAGTCCGGTCACAATCGCGGATTCCCCGCAGCAAGGGCTGGATGCGGCGCAAACGGCCGACGCACGGGCATCCTGTCACGGATCGTGAGGTTTTCAGGCCCTATACTGAGGGCCCGAAACCCGTCTTTTTTCCGCCCATGCCCGCTCGAACTTTCCGCTTTGCCCGGATCGTGAATTTTTGTGTCGCGCTCTCCCTGGCGGGCATTCCGGTCATCAGCGTTGCCGATTCGGCCAGTGCGGCCCGCTATTACGAAGACGGGCTGGCGCGTTACAAGAAAGACGACGTACCGGGCGCGATCATCCAGCTCAAGAATGCCCTGCAACAGGACAACAAGCTGCTGGCGGCCCACGTGCTGCTGGGCAAGGCGCTTTTGCGTTCGGGCAATCCGCCGGCAGCTGAGGCGGCTTTCAACGAAGCCTTGAAACTGGGCGTCAGCCGCAGCGAGGTCTACCCGTCGCTGGGGCGTGCCTTGTTGCAGCTGGGGCAGCCCAAACAGATCATCGAGAAGCTGAATCCGGATGATCTGCCCGTTGCATCACGTGTCGAGGTGTTGTCGATCCGCGGCATTGCCTATGCCGAGCAGGGCAACTACCCGGCAGCAGCACGCAGTTTCGAGACGGCGCGTGGTCTTGACCCCAATTCGCTGATCCCGCTGGTGTCGGAAATCCCGGTGCTGCTGACACAGGCGCAGATTGATCGCGCCAAGGCGCTCAGCGAGAAAGCCATCGCGATCGATCCCAACAGCGCCGACGCCTGGAACATGCACGCTTCGACGGCGCACGCAGCGCTGGACGTCAAGACGGCGCTGGAGCGGTACAGCAAGGCCCTGCAGCTTGACCCCCTGCACGTCGATGCGCGGATCGCACGCGCTTCCATCCTGCTCGATTTCAAGCGTGATGCCGAGGCGGCAAAAGACTTGGAAGAGCTGCGCAAGCTGGTGCCGGACGAAGCGCGCGTGGCTTACCTGCGGGCGGTCATCGCCGGCCGCCAAGGCAAGACGGCGGAAGTGCAGGCATCGCTGAAGAAGATCGTTGAAGTGGTGGATGCCCTGCCGGCTTCCTGGCTGGCAACGCGCGAACAATTCCTCATGCTCGGTGGTGTCGGGCACCATGGTCTGGGCGAGTTCGTGAAGGCGCGCGCCTACCTCGAATCGGTGGTCAATCTGAATTCACGCAACCTTGGCGCGCGCAAGCTGCTGGCGTCGATCTATCTCGACAGCAAGGATTACGCGTCGGTCGAGCGTACGCTGGATCCCATCCTGCGCGGCTTGCCGAATGACCCGCAGACGCTGTACCTGATGGGCCAGATGCGCTTGGCGCAGAAGCGCTACGTGCAGGCTTCCGAGATGCTTGATCGCGCGCTGAAGGCAGGTGGCGATTCGGCCGAAGTGCGTGCCGCCATCGGTTTCACGCAACTGGGATTGGGCGAGGGCGCGGCCGGCATCAAGAGTCTGGAGCTGGCATTTGCACGCAAGCCTGGCGACCCCAAGGTCGGTCTCGCACTGGCCACGCAGTACCTCGGCAGCAACCAGGGTGCCAAGGCTATTCCCATCATTGACGCTGTCGCCAAGGCCGAGCCCGAGAACCTCGCCACCCGTAACGCACAGGGCGCCGTGCATGCTGCAGCGGGGGATCTGGCGGGTGCCCGCAAAATCTACGAAGGCATCCTTGCGAAAGACGCGAACTTCGCGCCCACCGTGCTCAACTTCGCCAAGCTGGAGCGTGCGGAGGGTCGCACGGAAGACGCCCGCAAGCGCCTGGGTGTGCTGCTGTCGCGCATGCGTGACGATGACAATGCCATGTACGAGATGGGGCAGCTGGAGCAGGCCATCGGTCGCAGGGCCGAAGCCTTGCGCTGGTTCGAGCAGGCTTTCCTGCAGCGCAAGACCAATGTCCGCGCCGGCATTTCGCTGGTGGATGCGCAACTGGGTAGCGGCAAGAGTGCTGATGCGCTGAAAACCGCCAAGGACCTGGTCGATGCGAACCGCGGCAACATCGATGCCTTGTCTGCGCTGTCGCAGGCGCAGCTGTCGGCAGGTGATCGCCCCGGGTTGCTGCAGACGCTCAAGGAGCTGACCACCCTGGCGGAATACGACGCGCTGCTGCAGCTGCGCATTGGCCGCATGCAGCTGCTGGCGGGCAACGCGGACGGCGCGGCCTGGAACGCGCAGAAATCGCTCGCTGCGGCGCCCAACAACCTGGGTGCCATGTCGCTGATGGCGGACGCCGAGCTGACGCGCAAGGCCTGGCCCAAGGCTGAAAGCCTGGCGCATGAACTGCAGACGCGCTACCCGAAGAGCGCCGAAGGTTTCCGCATCGCCGGTGACCTCGCAACGGCACGTGGCAATGCGGCAGCAGCTGCCGACGCCTACCGCGCAGCCTTTGACCGCGAACCCTCGACCATCGCCGTCCAGCGCGTGGTGCATGCGCAGTTGCTGGGCAAGGATCCGGGCAAGGCGCAGGACACCATCAATGCCTGGCTGGCCAAGCACCCCACCGATCTCGGGGCCCGCGCAGCGCTGGCCGAAGTGCATATGCGCACGGCCAACTGGAAGGGCGCCCGCGAGCAGTACGAGAAGGTCCTCGCCGCGCGCCGCGACGATGTCGGCATCCTCAACAACCTGGCCACGGTTCTGCAGAAGCTGCGTGATCCGACGGCCATGTCGGTAGCCGAGCGTGCCTGGAAGCTGGCCCCGCAGGACCCCAACGTGATTGACACTTACGGCTGGAGCCAGGCCCAGGCGGGGCAGTACGATGCCGCCCTGCGCTTGCTGCGCGACGCACGACTGCGCAACCCGGAGAATCTGGAAACCCGCTATCACCTGGCTTGGACGCTGGGCAAAATGGGTCGCAAGGCTGAAGCCCGCGAAGAGCTGGCGCCGGTTCTGAAAGCTGGCACTGCATTCGACGCGCAGGAAGAAGCGCGTGTGCTGAGCAGGGAGCTGGGGGGCTAAGCCACGTGGCGGCGATGCCGACGGGGCAATTCTGTTGTGCACAATCAGCCCTGTCGCCAAATTTGACGCTCCACGTCAGCAGCCTGTGCGCAAAGAGTTTAAGTGATTGATATTTATTGAAATTAAAGTTGTGGACTGAAGCTTGCTACAAGGTCTGCAAAGAAACCGGATTTATCGAGGCTTTTATGTCCCGCTTCCTCAAAACTGCAGTTGCAGTAGTACTCGCCACGCTGGCCGGCTCACAAGCCGTGTTGGCCTCGGCTACGTACAACTTCACGTTGAACGGGTTCTGCATCGACGACCTGCGACAGCTTCACGACGAGCTGCTACGGCAACACCCGCTCCTACACCGCGACCGAATCGGTCAGCGGCTCGGCGATCTCGATGACCGTCAAGGGTTATTCGAACACGGGTACCGCCAGCAGCGCCGCCACCAACGCCAACGCCGTCCTGCAGGACGCCTATCTGGGCTACTACTCCGGCGGTGGTCTGGGTATCACCAACCGTGACCAGGCTTCGTCCGCAGGCGACACCTACGAGAACACGGCGCCCGAACACGCCATCGACAACAACCAGCGCTACGACATGGCCCTGCTGAGCTTCAGCAAGAGCGTGACCCTGTCCGCCCTGTCGATCGGCTACGCCCCGTACGACTCCGACCTCAGCGTCTGGGCCTATGTCGGTACCGGCACCCCGGTGCTTGACGGCGCGACCTACGCAGATCTGCTGAGCAGCGCCAGCGGCCTCGTGTCTTCGGGTTGGATCGTGGTCGGCAACTATGCTGACGTCGGCACGGGCTCCGAAACCATCAACGGCAGCAAGATCAGCTCGTCCTACTGGCTGATCGGCGCTTACAACCCCGCCGGCACGGCTGCATCGTGCGGCTCGACCAGCAGCACCAAGACTTCCAGTGGCACTGCTGGCGACCTGGACTGCGGCGACGATTACATGAAGCTGCTGTCAGTCTCGATTGCTGACCAATCGACCCCGACGACCGAAGTCCCGGAACCCGGCACGCTGTTGCTGACGGGTCTGGCGCTGGCCGGTATCGCAGCGAATCGCAAGTTCAGGAAGTAAGCGCAAGCAGCAGTAATAGCAGTTCAGGTAGCAAGAAAAAATCAAGAAGAGAGCATCGGTGGTTCAATAAAAGAGAAACGGCAGCCAAGGCTGCCGTTTCTCTTTTGCCGTTCCGGATTGTGCGTATCTAGCGGCAACTTCCTTTTGCAGCGGGTGTGCCACCGGTGGATGCCACCGACCGGGCATGGCCTGTGATGCTCAGGCTTCTTCGCGGCCTTCATCCTGCTGTTGCAATGCCCACATGCGGGCATAGCTGCCTTGCTCATCAAGCAGGGCCTTGTGTGTACCGCGTTCGATGACGCGGCCGCCGTCCATGACGATGATTTCGCTGGCGTTCATGACCGTCAACAGGCGGTGCGCGATGATCAGGGCGGTGCGGCCCACCGCAGCAGCTTCGAGCTGGGACTGGATGGCTTTCTCGGTCTTGGAGTCGAGCGCCGAAGTGGCTTCGTCGAAGATCAGGATGGCGGGATCCTTGAGCAGGGCGCGGGCGATGGCGACGCGCTGCTTCTCGCCGCCCGACAGCTTGAGGCCACGTTCGCCGACGCGGGTGTCGTAGCCGTCGGGCAGGCTGGCGATGAAGTCGTGCAGTTGCGCGGCGCGTGCGGCGGCCAGCACTTCTTCTTCGCTAGCGTCGGGGCGACCGTACTGGATGTTGTAGCGGATGCTGTCGTTGAACAGCACGGTGTCCTGCGGCACGATGCCGATGGCCTGGCGCAGGCTGGCCTGGGTGTAGTGGCGCAGGTCGGTGCCATTGAGCGTGATGCGGCCGCTGCTGACGTCGTAGAAGCGGAACAACAGACGTGACAGCGTGGACTTGCCTGCGCCGGAGTGACCGACCACGGCGACGGTCTGGCCGGGGGCGATGGCGAGGCTGACATCTTCCAGCACCGGGCGGCGCGGGTCGTAAGCGAAGCCGACCGATTCGAAGCGCAGTTGCACGGGGCCGTGGGGCAGGGCGATGGCGTCGGGCGCGTCCTGGATTTCGCGCTCGGTGCGCAGCAGGCCGAACATGCGCTCGATGTCGACGAGGGCCTGGCGGATCTCGCGGTAGAGCACGCCGAGGAAGTTGAGCGGGATGTAGAGCTGGATCAGGAAGGCATTGACCAGCACGATGTCGCCGATGCTCATCTGGCCTGCCGAGACGCCGGCGGCAGCGCGCCACATCATGACCGTGACGCCGATGGCGATGATCAGTGCCTGCCCGGCGTTGAGGGCAGAGAGCGAGAACTGATTGCGGATCTGCGCATTCATCCAGGCACCGAGTTGTTCGTCGTAGCGGCGCGTCTCATAAGCTTCGTTGTTGAAGTACTTCACCGTCTCGTAGTTGAGCAGGCTGTCGATGGCACGCGCGTTGGCGGCTGAATCCAGCTCGTTGGCCTGGCGCCGCAGGGCGGTGCGCCAGTTGGTGACGGTGATGGTGAAGATGACGTAGCTGGCGAGTGTGGTGATGGTGATCAGTGCGAAGCTGACGTCGTAGTCGCGCAGCATGATGCCCAGCACTAGCGCGATCTCGACGATGATGGGCAGGATGCTGTAGATCGCGTAGCTGATCAGCGAGCCGATGGAGCGCGTGCCACGTTCGATGTCGCGCGTGAGGCCGCCGGTCTGGCGTTCGAGGTGGAAGCGTAGCGACAGGGCGTGCAGATGTTGAAACACTTCCAGCGCAATGCTGCGCACGGCTTGCTGCGTGACACGCGCGAACAGCAGTTCGCGCAGCTCGGTGAAGGCCGAGGTGAGGAAACGCAGTGCGCCGTAGGCCAGCAGCAGGGCGGCGGGCACGACCAGCAAGGCTTGTCCGGTCGTGAGACCGAGGTCGTCGATGACGTGCTTGAAAACCAGCGGCACAGCGACGTTGGAAACCTTGGCGCCAACAAGGCAGATCAACGCCAGCGCAACGCGCACCTTGTATTGCCACACATAGGGCAACAGCGAGCGCAGCGTCTTCCAGAGATTCAGTTCTCCGGGGGCGGTGGGCGCGGCTTGCGGCAGGCTGGCGGCGCGGCGCATCAGCTTACTTCACGATCTCGGCAATCTCGATGCGGATGCCCTTGGCATCCATGGCGGTTTCGGCTGTCAGCCCTTGCAGATCGCCCGCTTGCGGCATGGCGTTGCCGCGCTTCGAGATGCGCGCGTCGATGATGACTTTCTGCTTCGCGTCGGGCGCGCCCATCATGAGCTGTGCCTGGGCGAAGTCGAACTTGATTGGCAGCTCGCTGACCTTGAAGCGCATGCCGGCAAACGGCGGGCCACCCGCAGCGGGGCGGGCAAAGACGAACAGGGCGTCGTCGGGCGCGGCCTTGTCGCGCAGGGCTGCAGCGAGGGTGATGGTGCCGGTCATCTTGAGCGGCGAAGCGGGAGCTGCAGCAGGAGGAGCGCTAGCCGTCTTTGGCGCCATGCCGCCGCGCTGGCGTGCTTCGCGCAGCATGGCTTCGACTGACTGGCCGAATTCGCTTTCGGGCGGCACGAGGGCGGCGATCTTTTCCCAGTCGGCGACGGCTTGCTTGAACTGCTTGCGTTCAAAAGCAATCGTGCCGGACAGGGCCAGTGCCTTGATGTTTTTGGGGTCGAGTTTCAGCGCCTGACGTACGAGTTTTTCCGGCTCACCTTCCAGCGAACGGTTCTGTCTGCTGGCGACTGCGTCTGCCCAATCGGCATAGGTCTGCGCTTCGGGTTTCTTGCTTGCCAATTGGGCGAACACGGCCTCGGCTTCGGCAAAGCGGTTCAGCACCATGTACGAGCGTCCCAGCATCTGCAGGCCTTCGATGTCGTCCGGGTGTTGCTTCACGCGGTCGGCGAGGCCGGCCACCATGGCGTCGATCTGTGCGGCGGTAGGGGCTGCATCTGCCGCAGGCGCAGCCGTGGCGCTTGGGTTCAGTCCCTGCAGATTCCCCAGCAGCAGGTACAGCGCAACCGTCGTCAGCGGCAGCACGAGCGCCAGACCGGCGGCCCACACGCGCCGGGGCTTGCCGAGGGACGGCTCGGGCGCTTCCGATTCGGCGAGGGCGCGGGCTTCGATTTCGCCCAGCGTTTGCGCATGGCTTTCTGCCGTCAGCTTGCCAGCGGCCAGCTCGCGATCCAGATCGGCGCGTTGTTCGCGCAGCACTTTCAGAGCAGGGCTTTCAGCGTCGGCGGCAATCACGCGTCCTTGCCAAAGGGGGCGAAAGAGCAGGGCGGTGACGATCAGCAGGAGTGCCAGCGCCGCAGCAATGAACAGGAAGAGTGGTGTCATGGGTCAGGCGTCGGACGAATCGAGCAGGGCGCGGGCACGCGCCTTGTCTGCGTCGCTGAGGGGTGTGGTGGTCTGCTGGCGCCTGCGCGCCCGCACGGTCAGCGCAAAGCCGCCGAGCGCCAGCAACAGCAGGGTTGCGGGGCCACCCCACAGCAGCAGGGTGCTGGTCTTGACGGGCGGCTCGTAGAGCACGAAGTCGCCGTAGCGTTCGACCATGTATTCGCGGATCTCGTCGTCGCTCTTGCCGGCGGCAATCATCTCGCGCACCTGGCGCTTGAGGTCATTGGCAAGATCGGCGTTGGACTCGGCAATCGACTGGTTCTGGCAGACCAGGCAGCGCAGGGTTTCGGCGAGCTTGATGACGCGGGCTTCCACTGCGGGGTCGCTGGCTGCGATGGCCGCCTGACTGAGCAGCAGCACAGCCAGCACGCGCAGGGTTTTCAGGATGAGCGTCTCAACCACGTTTGAGCTCCGCGATCTTCGGCAGCAGGATCTTGTCGAGCGCTTCCTGTGTCAGCGGGCCGATGTGCTTGTAGCGGATGCGGCCGTTGCCATCGATGAGGAAGGTTTCGGGCACGCCATACACGCCGTAGTCGATGCCGGTGCGACCTTCGGGGTCGACGATGGAGAGCGTGTAGGGATTACCTTCGCTGGCGAGCCACTTGAGGCCGTCGTCGCGCTTGTCCTTGTAGTTGAGACCGATCAGGGGCACGAGGCCCTGCTTCGCGAAGTTCACGAGCACCGGATGTTCCTCGCGGCAGGCTACGCACCACGAAGCCCACACGTTAAGCAGCCAGACCTGGCCCTTCATGTCGGCGAGCGACAGGCTCTTGTCGGGCTCCTGCAGCTGCGCCAGCTGGAATGCCGGCGCGGGTTTGTCGATCAACGCTGACGGGATTTCGCGCGGCTTCAGCTTGAGGCCGACACCCAGCAGCGCGGCCAGCGCGATGAAGATGGCGAGTGGAATAAGGGCTTTGGCTTTCATGACACTTTCAGCAGAGCGTTCGTAGCTTCGCCGTGGCTGGATGTGACGGCCGGCGCGCCTGAGATTTCGTAGTCAGCGATGCATTGCATGTTCGGCAATCTCCTGGGCCCTTGCAATGCTGATGCCGCCATGAAAGTCCATCGCGAGCGGGTGATCGCATTCCTCCAGCACAATGTAGGGGCGTTGTTGCCCGGCGCGAGGATGGACCTGCGTCTTCATGGGAAAGGTAGAGGGGTAGTACGGGAGCGAGTTGCATAGCCAGCCGAAATACTGGTCGGTGAGGTCAGGCTCCTCATAGGTTTCCACGTAACGATCAAAGCTTTGCTTGCTGAGGGAAACCCAGACTCCCCACATGAATGGTTGCTCCACGCCGTGGATGGGCACTTCAAGGCAGACCCTGATGAAGTAGTGTGGGCCGTCCTCATCCTCATATTCACAAAGGTCGCTGTCGAGATGGCCGGCATCCTGGACGTCCTGGGGTTGTTGCAGATACGGATCCGGAGCCCTGAAGCCGAAGCTTGGTGAGCCTTCATGCACCTGATCGCAGCTACTGCAGCGAAAACTGAAAATGCCAGCCATTGTGAATGCCGTTTACGTTGCTGCGACGGTAGCGGACTTCGCTTCGCGCGTTGCCTGTTTGCGATAGCGCTTGTCGCTCGCTGCGCAGATGCCGCCGAAGACCATCATCAGGCAGCCGAACCAGATCCAGCTGATGAAGGGCTTGTAGTAGAGGCGCACGACCCAGGTGTCGTTGTTCACTGCATCGCCCATCGAGGCGTAGATGTCGCGGAACAGGCCGTTGTCGATGGAGGCCTCGGTCATCGGCATGTTGCGTGCGGTGTAGAGGCGCTTTTCAGGGTGCAGGGTGTTGAGCGTCACACCGTTGCGTGACAGCGTCAGCGTCGCACGCGCGGCGCGGTAGTTGGGGCCTTGCACTTCGCGCACCTCGTCGAGCTTGAAGCTGTAGCCCGCCAGTTCGGTGCTGCTGCCGATCTTCATTGCCACATCGGCATTCGCTTCGAGGCTGCGCACCATGCTTACGCCGATGATGAAGACGCCGATGCCGAGGTGGGCCAGCCACATGCCCCACCATGCGGCGGGGATGTTGCCCAGCTTCGCAGCAAAGCCTGCGTCGCGGCGCTCGCCAAGGCGTTCCTGCAACAGCTTGAGGCTGCCGAGCACGACCCATGCTGCGAGGCTCAGACCCAGTGCGGTACGCCAGTTCAGCACATGCAGCGCAGCGGCTGCGCTGATGCCGATGGCGGCGCTGCTGATGAAAGCCGGCGCGAGCTTGCGCAGCAGCGGCGTTAGGGCATGGCCCTTCCAGCGCACGTAGGGGCCGCCCACCATGAGCAGCACGACAGGTGCCATCAGCGGGTAGAACACCGCTTCGAAGTAGGGTGGGCCGACTGACAATTTGGCGCCGCTGAGGGCGTCGAGCAGCAGCGGGTAGAGCGTGCCGAGCAACACCGTTGCCGCGGCCACCGCCAGCAGCACGTTGTTGGTGAGCAGGAAGGTTTCGCGCGACACGCCTTCGAACTGACCGCCACCGACCAGCTTGGGCGCGCGCCAGGCGTAGAGCGTCAGCGAACCGCCGATGACGAAGACCAGCAGGGCGAGGATGAAGACGCCGCGCGTGGGGTCACTTGCGAAAGCATGCACCGAAGTCAGCACGCCAGAGCGTACGAGGAAGGTACCCAGCAGCGACAGCGAGAAAGCGGCGATGGCGAGCAGCACGGTCCAGCTCTTGAAGGCGCCGCGCTTCTCGGTGACCGACAGCGAATGGATCAGTGCCGTGCCGACCAGCCAGGGCATGAAGCTGGCATTTTCGACCGGATCCCAGAACCACCAGCCGCCCCAGCCGAGTTCGTAATACGCCCAGCCCGAGCCGAGCATGATGCCGAAGGTGAGGAACACCCAGGCCGCCAGCGTCCAGGGGCGCGACCAGCGTGCCCAGGCTGCGTCGAGGCGACCCGAGAGCAGCGCCGCGATGGCGAATGCGAAGGCCACCGAGAAGCCCACGTAGCCCATGTAGAGCATGGGCGGGTGGATGATCATGCCGGGGTCCTGCAGCAGCGGATTGAGGTCATTGCCTTCCGGGGCACCGGGGATCAGTCGCGTGAAAGGGTTCGACGTGAACAGCGTGAAGGCGAGGAAGCCCGTGCTGACCAGACCCAGCACGCCCAGCACGCGCGCGACGAAACTCTCGGGCAGGTTGCGCGCCAGCGACACGGCCAGCGTCCAGCCCGACAGCATCAGGCCCCACAGCAGCAGCGAGCCCTCGTGGCTGCCCCACACGGCGGTGATGCGATACCAGACCGGCAGCTGCGTGTTGGAGTGCGAGGCAACGTAGGCGACCGAGAAGTCGTTGTCGACGAAGGCGCGCGCCAGGCACAGGAAGGACAGCAACACCAGCGCGAACTGGACCTGTGCCGCAGGCCGCGCGAGACGCATCAGGGTGGCGTCGCCACGCTGCGCGCCGATGAGGGGCAGGGTGCCCATCACCGCGCAGATCAGCATGGCCATGATGAGGGACAGGTGGCCGAGTTCAGGAATCATGGTGGCGTGCTTGAGGGCTGGCTGAGGGCGTTGGACTTATTGCTTCATCGTGCGCGCCGCTTCGTGCGCCTTGTCGATGGCGGCCTTGGCTTCGGGCGGCATGTAGTTCTCGTCGTGCTTGGCCAGCACCTCGCTGGCGATGAAGAGACCGCTTTCGTCCAGCTTGCCTTGCGCCACGGCACCTTTGCCATCTTTGAACAGGTCGGGCAGCGCGCCCTTGTAGACCACGGGCAGGGTCTTGGCCGTATCGGTGATGGTGAAGCGCACGGTCAGGCCGTCTTCCAGCCGTTCGATCGAGCCGCTTTCGACCATGCCGCCGACCCGGAAGTTGTGGCCCTTGGGCACCTTGCCTTCAGCGACTTCGGTCGGCGTGAAGAAGAACACCAGGTTTTCGTTAAAGGACTTGAGCACCAGCGCAGTTGCGCCGCCCAGCAGGGCCAGCGCGATGCCGATGAGGAGGAAACGTTTGTGACGGGCTTTCATGTTGTCCGGGGATGATCAGATTGAATACTGCCAACGCAGCTGACAAGGGAGTTGGCGCGGGCCGAAGACGAAATGCAGCACGCGGCGCAGGCTTGTACCGGTGGCGCGCGACGAAGCATGCAGCAACAGCGGGCGCATCAGCATGGCTGCGCCACGCTGTACTGCGCAGCGGACTTCGCCGGCTTGGCTGCGCAAGGCCGTGCACTGCTGCGAATTCAGGCGACCATGACGGTGCGAGCCTGGCACAACCATCAAGGGCCCGTCGTTATCACTGCAGTCGTCAAGATGGAGCCGAACGGCAACCAGTCTTTGCAGGACTTCTGCCGGGGGCTGGACGCTCAGCACACCAGCCTTGCGTGCCCAGCCTGACAGTGCCGGGTCGGCGGAGCGTTCCGCAACGGTGATGCTGAGATCCTGATGTAGAGGTACCAGCCAGTTACGTTCTACCGATTTCTGGAAGCCGGTGCATTGACTGGCGACATAGCCGTTGGGCAGCAAATCCTGCTGAATCAACGTCTGACGCAGGCGGCCGGCGAGCTCGGCGCACCAGTCCTGTTCGAGCAGGTTGCGCTGTCCCGCCTCGTCCGTGCCGGAAAGGTCGAAGCGTGCGCTCAGCGTCACGCATTCGCTTTCGTCCAGCAGGGAGGGGGTGATGGCAAATCCTTGCGCATCGAGTTGGTCGAGCATGTGCAATTCAGTCTTCGAGTTGCTGCAGACGCTTGAGTCGTTGCAGGGTGTTCCTCCGACGCTTGCCGAGCAGCCAGAGTTCCACAGCAATCAGCACAAAGGTTGCGCCGTAGGAGCCCCACACGAAGGCGCCACGGCCGCCCATGTCGAGGAAGGCGGAGAGGGAGTCCCAGTTCATGCGAGTTCCTTGAGTTCGGCCTTGACCCAGTCGGTGCTGCGTTCGCGTTCCAGGATGATGCTGCGCACGCGCCACAGGGTGACGGCGATGCTGTAGGCCCAGGCGGCGAGGGCCATGATCAGCATGCCCCACAGCATGGTCATGGCCATGCTGGGCGATTTGGTGAGGCTGACCGACGAGCCCTGGTGCAGGGTGTTCCACCACTGCACCGAGAAATAGATGATGGGTACGTTCACCGCACCGACCAGGGCGACGATGGCGCCGGCCTTGTCGGCGCGGCGCTGGTCTTCGATGGCGGCCGTCAGTGCCATGAAACCGAAGTAGAGGAACAGCAGCAGCAGTTGCGAGGTCAGGCGCGCGTCCCACACCCAGTAGGTGCCCCAGGTCGGGCGGCCCCACAGCGAGCCGGTCCACAGCGCGAGGAAGCAGAAGATGGCGCCGGTGGGGGCCAGCGCGCGGCTCATGTAGAACGACAGACGCGTGCCTAGCCCCAGCCCTATGGCCGACCAGAAGGCCATGGCCATGTAGATGACCATGCTCATCCAGGCCGCCGGCACGTGGATGAAGATGATGCGATAGACCTCGCCTTGCGTGGCGTCGGTCGGCGCGACGAAGAAGCCGATGTACAGGCCCACCGCGCATAGCACAGCGGCCAGCACGGCAATCCACGGCGCGAGGCGCCCGGCGAGCGGGTAGAAGGTCTGCGGGGAGGCGAAGTGGAAGAGGTTCATGGTCGGTCAGCGTGAGAGGCCGCCATTATCCAACAGTTATCCGGCTTACTCGCTGGCCAGGCGCAAAGCCGCTGCACAGGCTAGCGGACTGAGCGCCAGTGCGCCCAGCAGACCGCCACCCATCAGCAGCAGATGTGCCTTGAGGCCGATGCCGCCGCTCCAGGCATCGACGCTGCCGGCGCCGAAGACCAGCACGGGCACCATCAGGGGCAGCACCAGCAGGGCCAGCAGGCTGCCGGCGCCGCGCAGGCCCAGCGTGAGGGCGGCGCCGATGGCGCCGATCAGCGAGAGGATGGGCGTGCCGAGCAACAGGGCGAAGGCCAGCACAGCGATGGCGCCGGGTTCCAAGCCATACATGAGGGCCAGCACGGGCGAGACGATGACCAGCGGCAGGCCGGTGCTGAGCCAGTGCGCGGCGATCTTGGCGGTAACCCACAGCACGGCCGGTTCGGGCGACAGCAGCATCTGTTCGAGTACGCCGGAATCGTGGTCCTGGCTGAACAGGCGCGGCAGGGCCAGCAGGGTGGCGAGCAGGGCGGCGACCCACACCACGCCGGGGCCGATGGCGCGCAGCTGGTTGGCCTCGGCGCCGACGCCGAAGGGGAACAGGCTGGCGACGATGACGAAGAAGGACAGTGCGACCAGCAGGTCGGCGCGCGAACGCCAGGCCAGCAGCAGGTCGCGTTGCAGTGTGGCGAGGAAGAGGCTGCGCGGCGTCATGCGATGTGCGTCCACAGGTCGAGCTGGCGCACGGGGTGTGCGAAATCCACGTCTTGGTGACTTGTGAAGATCACGGCGCCACCTTGCGACAGATGCTCGTCGATGCGGCGGGCGAGGGCCTCGACGGCGGCCACGTCCAGCGCCGTGAAGGGCTCGTCGAGCACCCACAGTTTTTGCGCTGCGCCCAGCCACAGTCGGGCGAGTGCGACTCGGCGGCGCTGGCCTTGCGACAGCAGCTTGCAGGGCAGTTCCAATTGACGCGTGAGGCCCAGCTCGACGAGGGCTTCGCGGCAATGGGCTTCATCGGTGGCGGCGCCCATCAGGCTGGCGGCGAAGCGCAGGTTTTCGAGCGGGGTCAGCAACTCGTGCAGGGCGGGGGCGTGGCCGATGTAGAGCAGGTCGGCGTGGAAGGCGTCGCGCTGTTGGGCCATGGCTTGCCCTTGCCACAACAGCTCGCCAGCTTCGATATGCATGAGGCCGCACAGCATGCGCAGCAGGCTGGTCTTGCCGACGCCATTGGGGCCGATGACGCGCAGCAGTTCGCTACGCCCGACACTGAAGTCGAGGCGGCGGAACAACAGGCGTTCGCCGCGCAGGCAGGCGAGTTGGCGGGCTTCCAGCATGGGGCTGGATTGAAGCACAACTAGGCCGCTAAAAGGAGCAGGGATGGGGGCAGGGATGGGGAGCAGGGCCCTGCGCAACCCCGGCCAGACCTGCTCTTGACCCGATCCTGACCAAAACCAGACCGTTCCGGGACGACTCGCCAGCGCCCCATCCCTAGTCTTGCACCCATCGAAACCGATGGAGGCAAGCCCATGAAAACCACCCACTCATTCCGCAACCGCAACACCCTTCCGCGCCTCGTGCCGACCGTGCTGTGCATCAGCCTGCTCGCCGCCTGCGCCGCGCTGCCCGACGAACAACAGCAAGCCCGCATCAAGCCCGCCGGCCACTACGCCACCGAGCAGTCGTTCGCCGCGTCGGCGCAAGCCAATTGGCCTACCGAGCAATGGTGGGCGGCCTATGGCGATGCCCAGCTCGACGCGCTGATCGCCGAAGCCCTGTCCGCCGCGCCCAACATGGCCGTCGCCCAGGCCCGCCTGCAGCACGCGCTGGCCTACCAGCAGGTTGCCGGCGGCGCCACCGGGCCGCAGCTCACAGGCAACAACAACATGACCCAGCAGAAGCAGAGCTACAACTACCTCACCCCGCGCGCCATGACGCCGCAGGGCTGGAACGACTACGGCCGCGCAACGCTGGACCTCTCCTGGGACCTCGACCTGTGGGGCAAGAACCGCGCAGCGCTCGCCGCCGCCACGTCAGAAGCCGAAGCCACCCGTGCCGACCTCGCACTGGCGCGCCTCACGCTCTCCACCTCCATCGCATCCAGCTACGCCGAACTGGCCCGCCTGCATGCCGCGCTCGACACCGCAAAAGCTGCGCTTGAAGTGCGCTCACACACCGCCGAGCTGTTCCGCCTGCGCCACACGCAGGGGCTGGAGACGCTGGGCAGCGTGCGCCAGGTCGAATCGCGCCGCGCCGCGTCTGCCGCCGACGTGCTGCAGATCGAGGAACAGCTTGCCCTGCAGCGCAACCGCCTTGCAGCGCTGATGGGGGCAGGGCCTGATCGCGGCCTGTCCATCGCCCGGCCGCAACTCGACCCCGCACAGGCTTTCGGCCTGCCCGCACAACTCTCGGCCGAGCTGCTGGGCCGCCGCCCCGACATCATCGCCGCGCGACTGCGTGCCGAGGCTGCGGCGAAGAAGATCGACCAGGCACGCGTCGCCTTCTACCCGAACGTCAACCTCGTCGCCTTCATCGGCGTGCAGTCGCTGGGCATCAACATGCTGACCAAGGGCGGTTCGTCCATCGGCAGCGTCGGCCCCGCGATCACGCTGCCCATCTTCGACGGTGGCCGTCTTCGCGGCCAGTTGCGTGGCAGCTGGGCCGACTACGCCGAAGCCGTTGCCAGCTACGAACGCACAGTCGTGCAGGCCCTGCAGGAAGTTGCCGATGCCGCCACCAGCCGCCGCGCGCTCGACGGCCAGCTTGCCCGCACCGACGAAGCCGTCGAAGCCGCACGCGAAGCCTGGCGCATTCAGAACAACCGCTACCAGGGCGGGCTCGCTACTTACCTCGACGTGCTGTCGGCCGAAGACAGCCTGCTCGCCAGCCTGCGCACGCAGACCGACCTGCAATCGCGTGGCCTCTCGCTCGACGTTGCGCTGGTGCGCGCACTCGGCGGTGGCTACGTCGCCGACAAGCGCGGAGGCCAGTCATGAGCACACGCCGCAGACGCCTGCTGATCTTCCTCGGCTTCAGCGTGCTCAAGTTTGTCGTGACCTGGCTGGTCGTGACGCTGGTGATGACGCCCGCCTGAATCCTGATCAACCCGAACTCAACGAATCACTCACCCTTACCGGAGAACCACCATGTCCAAGAACGAATCACAACTCATCGAAACCGCCATCTCGCAAGCCACCGTGCATGACGAGCAGGCCACCAAACTCAAGCGCAAGCGCCTGTTCCTCGCGCTCGGCACCGTCATCACCCTCGGCGCACTCGGCGTCGGCGGCTACGAACACTTCTACGCCTCGCGTTTCGTCGAGACCGACAACGCCTACGCCGCTGCCGAAACCGCGCAGGTCACGCCCGCCGTTGGCGGCATCGTGCGCGAAGTGCGCGTCGCCGACACGCAGACCGTGCAGCGTGGCGCCGTTCTCGTCGTACTCGACGATGTCGACGCACGCCTCGCTGTCGCGCAGGCCGAAGCCGAACTCGGCCGCGCCCAGCGCCGCGTGCGTGGCTATGTCGCCACCGATGACAGCCTCGCCGCGCAGATCGCCGCGCGTGCATCGGACGAAAAGCGCGCCGCTGCGCAACTCGTTGCCGCGAACGCCGACCTCGAGCGCGCACAGATCGATCTCACGCGCCGCGAAGCGCTCGCCAGCTCCGGCTCGGTGTCTGGCGACGAACTCACCAAGGCACGCAATGCCTTCGAGACTGCACGCGCCAACCTCGCCGCTGCGCAGGCTGCCGCGACGCAGGCTCACGCCAACTACAACGCCGCGCTCGGTTCGCGCGCTGCGAATGCCGTGCTCATCGCCAACACAAACGAAGAGACCAACCCCGAAGTCACGCTCGCCAAGGCGAAGCTCGACCAGGCACGCGTCAACCTCGAACGCACCGTCATCCGTGCGCCGCTCGCCGGCGTCGTCGTCAAGCGCAGCGTGCAGGTCGGCCAGCAGGTGCAGTCCGGCTCGCCACTGCTGTCGGTGGTGCCCGTGGGCGAGATGCACGTCGACGCCAACTTCAAGGAAGGCCAGCTCGACAAGGTGCGCATCGGTCAGCCTGTCGAAGTCGTGTCCGACCTCTACGGCCACGGCGTGAAGTACCACGGCATCGTCACCGGCCTCTCCGGCGGCACCGGCGCGGCCTTCGCCACCATCCCCGCACAGAACGCCACCGGCAACTGGATCAAGGTCGTGCAGCGCGTGCCTGTGCGCATCCAGCTGGATGCCAATGAGCTTGCCGCACATCCGCTGCAGGTTGGGCTGTCGATGATGGCGAGGATTGATACGAGTGCGGCGCCGAAGGTGCTGGCGAGGATGGATTGAGTTGCACGGACGCACCCCTCACCCGGCGCTCCGCGCCACCCTCTCCCACAAGGGGCGAGGGTTAAAGAGCCCCGCGTTCTGAACCCCTCGCCCCTTGTGGGAGAGGGGTTGGGGTGAGGGGTGAGCCAAGAACCCACACAAACATCGTCATTCCGGCGAAGGCCGGAATCCAGCTTCGTCAAACGATCACCGAGACCACTGGATTCCGGCCTTCGCCGGAATGACGGACAAGGAAAACAAAGGAACCCACCATGACTCCCACCACTCAAGCCGAAGCACCGCTATCCGGCAGCAAAATGTGGCTCGCGGCCATCGTGCTCGCCATCGCGAACTTCATCGCGGTGCTCGACATGACCATTGCCAACGTCTCGCTGCCCAACATCGCCGGCAGCCTCGGCATCAGCAGCAGCCAGGGCACCTGGGTCATCACCTCCTACGCGGTGGCCGAGGCCATCATCGTGCCGCTCACCGGCTGGCTCGCCGCGCGCTTCGGCGCCGTGCGCGTGTTCGCCACGGCCATGACGCTGTTCGGCGGCTTCTCCGCACTGTGCGGCCTCTCCGGTTCGCTGAGCATGCTCGTCTTCGGGCGCATCATGCAGGGGCTATCCGGCGGCCTCATGATGCCGCTGTCGCAGACGCTGATGATGCGCATCTTCCCCAAGGAGAAGGCGCCCATCGCCATGGCGCTGTGGGCCATGACCACGCTCGTTGCGCCCGTGCTCGGCCCCATCCTCGGTGGCTGGCTGTGCGACAACTACGCCTGGCCCATCATCTTCTTCATCAACGTGCCCATCGCCATCGTCGCCGCGCCGACTGCCTGGCGCATGCTGCGTCGTTACGAAGAGAAGCTCGTGCGTGCCCCCATCGACACGGTCGGCCTCGCGCTGCTCATCGTCTGGGTTGGCGCGCTGCAACTCATGCTCGATCTTGGCAAGGAACACGACTGGTTCGCCTCGGGCGAAATCTGCCTGTTGGCCCTCGTCGCTGCCATCGGCTTCGTCGCCTTCCTCATGTGGGAATTCACCGCCAAGCACCCGGTCGTCGACCTGCGCGTGTTCCGCCATCGCGGCTTCAACGCCAGCGTCATCACCATCAGTCTCGGCTACGGCGCCATGTTCGGTGCCAACGTGCTGGTGCCGCTGTGGCTGCAGAGCTACATGGGCTACACCGCCACCTGGGCCGGCCTCACCACGGCCTGGAGCGGCGTGCTCGCCGTCATTGCCGCGCCGCTTGCCGGCACGCTGATGGGCAAGGTCGACCCGCGCCGCCTCGTCTTCCTCGGCCTCATGTGGATCGGCTTCGTGATGATGGTGCGCACCGTCGCCGCCACCAACATGACCTACTGGCAGATCGCCGGCCCGCTGCTCGCCATGGGCATCGGCCTGCCGTTCTTCTTCGTGCCGCTCACCGCGCTCGCGCTCGGCAGCGTTGACGAATACGAGACCGCCTCCGCCGCCGGCCTGCAGAACTTCCTGCGCACCCTGTCCGGCGCGTTCGCGACTTCCATCGTCTCCACCGTGTGGGAGAACCGCAGCGCCGCCATCCACGCCGACATGGTCGGCACGGTAGATGCCAGTGGCGACATGACGCGCTCGCTGCTGCAATCCGGCATGAGCATGGACGCCGTGCGCAACACGCTCGACAACCTGCTGCAAAGCCAGAGCGTGATGCTCGCCACCAACCAGATCATGTGGTTCGTTTGCGTCGCCTTCTTCATCTCAGCGTTCGTGATCTGGATCGCCCCGAAGCCGACACGCGCGGTGGACATGACGCAGGCGGGGCACTGAGCAGGCTTGCCGCCCCCACGCCGTCATTCCCGCGAACGCGGGAATCCACAGGGCTTTGCGCCAGCAAAGCGGTTCTGCAGTTCTTGTCCGTTCGAAAGAAAGGCAACTCGCCTTGCGGCGAGGCTGTGGATTCCCGCCTCCGCGGGAATGACGGAGCCCTTTAACAAACCTGTGCCAAGACCCACCATGCACCCCGACCTCAAACCCGGCATCGAATACACCCTCCGCTTCCCCGTCTCCGAACTGAAGACCGTCCCGGCCCTCTACCCCGAGTCGCCGGAATTCCAGGCCATGCCGCGCGTCTTCGCCACCGGCTTCCTCGTCGGCCTGCTGGAGTGGGCCTGCATCCGCGCCATCAATGACCTGCTCGAACCCCACGAGCAGACCGTCGGCACGCACATCAACGTGAGCCACATCGCCGCAACGCCGCCGGGGCTCACGGTGACGGTGCGTGTGCGGCTAGTGGAAGTGGAGGGGCGCCGATTGTTGTTCGAGGTTGAGGCCCACGATGGTGTGGACCTGATCAGCAGTGGGACGCATGAGCGGTGTGTGATTCATCGCGAGAGGTTTGTGGAGATGATGCAGAAGAAGATGGCCAAAACTGTGTGGCGGGAGTAGGTCAGCGGCGGCTATAAGCTTCTTAGGTATGAGTCGGCCAGAACGCTCAACCGCGCACGGTTCTATTTTTGATACTCGCGAGAGCGACGACCAGACCATCCAATGTTTGACGGGAAATCATTAAACCCCGGAGTGTCTTTCGCGACGAGAATTTCGAGCGTTGTCCATGGCCCGATTCGCTCGCGGATGCCCTCAGCAACTTTGCGGAGGCTCTCCTTTGCAGCCTGTTCGCTATCGGCGCCATCACAGTATCTTTCAAAAGCGAGTAGAGCGACATCTGGCCGAAGTTGTTTGATCACTTTGACGAGCTTGTCAACGGATCCTTCCTTGTTAAGGAACATAGAAACGCTTCGTTTTGCTTCGACGGCGTAAAACTTTCCTTTTCGTACGCAGAGAATGTCTATCTCGTTCTTGCTTTGATGGTCGTCACCATCTTCGTAAAGGTCCACTTCTGGCAAATACCAAAACGCAGCTCCGAGCTGTTGCAATTGAAGAAATCCGAGGGCCCAAAGTACAGGCAGACCATGGTGCTTCTGAACGGATCGGTAAACAAAATCGTTCAGTTCATACTTCCACTCAATGTCGATTGGAGCGAGATATTCCGTTGTGCAGATATCGCACTCGTTCCTGATCTTCATGTTGTCGAAGCTGCGCGAATTCATATGTCCGCAGTGCACGCATCGCCAATGCGCAACTTGATGAAAAATTTTCAATCTAACCAAGTGTTCAAGCGTGTCTTTTAGACTGTCTTGAAGATAACTGCTGGTGATTTTGTTGCTGATAAAGTTTAGCTCCTGCTTTAGGTGCTGAATTGTTTCTCTATCATTGGGGAGATGACTGCTGAGCTTGTTCAAAGTGAACGTCAGTGGTCTAGCGGTTTCTTCTTTGGCATCTGCGAGAACAGCGCGCCAAAACCGATTGGTCAGAATCTCAAAAGCGGTAGATAGGTGGTCGAAAAGCGAAATAACACCACGAAGATTCTCCCCCTTGTCAGAGATCGCTAGATCTATGTATCCAGCCCGGGGAATTTCTTCCCTCATGTCATCGGTGGGGTACCTAAAATACTCTAACGTAAGATTGCGAAAAAACACCTCGTCCGAAGGCAGGTGAATTTCGTAGCGAATGGTGGGTTTGATTACTTGGTCACGCATCGGAAAGCGCTCGGTTGCAGGCACGAGTGCAAGACGGCCGCTCAGTGTTGGTTTGGCAAGTCTGTCCGTAAAAGCAGCTGCAATTTTGCGGCGCCGTGGAAGCGTCCATTGGTCGACTACGTTGGAGTACCTTGAAAGATTGTTGTGTCGTTGGATACTGAGTTCAATGATCCATTGCCCTCGAGTTAAGCCCTTCATGTGTGGCGGTGTGTATATGAAGTGAGCCGGCTCGCTCGCAGCGATTTCGCTTGAGTCTTCAGTTAGCTTTAGCGTTGTTGTATCCGTGCTTGGTTCGTTGATGCGCCCTAGCTCATGTTTGTTGGGTACCGCTGATGCAGCGAAATTTCTGCTCGTACGAACTGAGTTCCACGTGTGTGGTTTGAGCTTGTCTCTAAATGTGTTTAAGACATCTTCCGACAAGCTGCTGCTGTGGATCTCGACTTGATACTGTCCGTTGCTGTGACCGAGAAAGTTGTTTTGATTTAGGTACTTACCTAGTTGATCAACCAGTTCATCTTCATCGAAGAGTGACTGTTCAACTATTAGCGAATTGGTGGTGTCACTCCAAGTGTTCCCTAGATGACGAGAGTTCCAGAAGTGGATCCTGTCAAGCGCAGTGCTACCGACGAATAGTCGAAAGGCAGACGCCCAGTTTGCTGATTCCGGACGAGGCATCCCATCGCTGTACGCCATGGCGGAACGCGCGATTGACATAGCTTTGTGCTCAGTTATTGCGCGAAAGGCTTCAAGAACAGAGACGCAGCGTTCCGTGCCGGCGAAGGTGTTGGTTGGCAAATCGGCGGGTGTCAAACACAGCGTTTTGAAAAGCCCGGGAATAGGGTTGGTGACGTGGTGAAGACTGAATCCCGTGCCGAAATTGTCAGCCAGGAAACGGTTGGTGGGTGACGTGCCAAACTGTGTGAATACGGTAGGTTCCTTTGGCTGTCCGTCGTGGTGATAGTGTGGAAAAGCGATTGGACTATGAACTGCACTGATTGAAGAAACGGGATCAATGTAGTGACGAAAGTTAGGCAAGAACGAGCGCCAATTGAGTTCGTCGTCCGCATCGAGTGGAGGCCGACGGTGTTTGAGAAAGGCGATAGGACAACCGATGTGGTCGATATTGGCGACGAAGGCGGGGTCTAAATCAACATACGAATAAATGAAATCCGGGTCATAGTGCCTTAACCATTGCTCGTATCCATTGTCCGAGAATCCCTGTGAGTTGGTTGGTACGAACAGCGTGTACACCCCGGCCCAGCGTGTGTATGACTCGAAGAAAGCGGCGTCAAGAATCTTATGTGTGTTGGGGCTGTCGTCAAACGGAACCAAATACACAATTTTTATTGCTCGGTTCGTAGCCTTTGCTTCAATTGTTTTGCCAAGGCTTCCGGGTCGATCCAATCTCATGTGATACACCTTTGTTGTATGCCGCGAGAAGTTTCTCTGCCTGTTGTGCTAGTACTGTATCTCGCCCTTCCTCCAACTTTTCACAAGCTGCTTTCAGTGCCAGTAACGTCTCCGCGCTGACGCCCTCCCGCGAGCACAGCCCCACCAGCACCCGCAATTCCTGCCACAGCGCATGCTGCTCCCGCGCGGCGCTCAATGCAGCCTGCATCGCCTTACCTGCCACCTTCGCTTGCCCGAGTGCGCTGGCGCAGCGCGCCTGCAGCATGTGCAGATCCGGCAGGAAGAGACCCTCGCCGATTTCGGTGGCGAGGGTGAGGCCTTCGTCAATGTGGGTCTGCGCTTCGCTCCAGCGTTCCATGAGGGTGAGGGCGCTGGCGGCGAGGGCGAGCACGCCAGCGCAGCCGGCACCGCGTGTGCCGAGCTTCGTCTGGCGGGCGTAGCCCTGCATGATCATGTCGTAGCCCTTCGCGGGCTCGCCGAGCTGGGCGATGGCCCAGCCGCGCATCCACAGGGCGGGGCCTTCGCCTTGCACGAGGCCGTGGGTTGTGACGATGTCGTCGAGCGTGTTGCAGAGGGTGTCGGCTTCGCGGGCGTTGCCGAGGCGGATTTCGTAGAGGATGCCGAAGTAGGTGGCGATCATGCGGGCGAAGGGTTGGCCGATGCGTTCGGCGCGTTCGCGGGCGGTGGTGATGGCGGCGCGGGCCTGGTCGATGTGGCCGAGCATGAAGAGCGGCATGGAGAGGCGGGCGTGCATGGCGACTTCGAGGTCGACGACCGAGGGGTGGGCGATGATCTGGTCGCCGATGTCGCGGCAGAGCTCGGCGCCGTGGGCGAGCCATTGGCGGCCGGCGAGGGGATTGCCCTGGAAGCTGTAGACGCAGCCGACGAGGTTGCAGGCGCTGGCTTGCAGCAGGGGGTCGTTGCGTTTCTCGGCGAGGGTGGCGAGGCGGGTGCCGAGGGCGATGGCCTGTTCGTAGTCGCCGCGCGCAAAGAAGACCCAGCCTAGGCCGGTGAGCTCTTGTGTGCGCAGGCCGGCGTCGGGCAGTGCGCTGACGAGCTCGTGCACGCGTTCGAAGGCGATGCGTGACTCTGGCGCCTCGATGCCGTGGAGTGCGGCGCAGGCGGCGCTGCGCGGGGTGAGGAGGGCGAGTTCGAGCTTGAGGCGCTCGGGGCTTTGCGGGTTCAGCGGGCAGCGCGCGAGCAGTTGCAGACCGTGCGTGCTGAGCTGCAGGGTTTCGGCCGGGGCGTAGTGGCGTTGCGCGCTTTGCGCGGCTTCGGCGAGGTGGCGCACGGCGGCGACGAGGTCGTGGCTGGCTTCGTAGTGCGAGGCGAGTTCGGCGGCGGTGACGGGGAGGCCGGCGAGGCGGCTGAGTTCCAGCGCCTGCGCGGCGCGCTGGTGGAGCTGGGCGCGGCGCAGGCTGCCGATGCGCTGGTGGATGACCTGGCGGTAGAGGGCGTGGGGAAAGACGTAGCGGGCGTCGAGCGTGCCGTCGGGCAGGCGGGCGATGTGGCCGGCGGCGAGCCAGCGCTGGGCGCGCACGAGTTCGTCGCAGCGGGCGCTGGTGTCGGCGGGGTCGTGTTCGAGCACGGCGGCGAGGATGGCGGCGCGGAATTCGACGCCGCAGACGCTGGCGGCTTCGAGCAGGGTTTGCTGTTCGGGCGTGAGGCGTTCGAGCTGCTGGCCGATGACGCCGGCGAGGTTGTCGGGCACGCGTAACGAAACAGCAGGCAGGGCGCCTGCGTCGGGCAGGGCGTCGAGGTGGGTGGCGCTGTCTTCGTGTGTGGCGAGGCTATGTGTGGCGAGGTCGTCGAGCACGCTGACGAGGAACAGCGGCAGCCCACCGGTGTGGCGGTGCAGGGAGCGGATGAAGTTGCGCGCGGCGGGATCGTTGCGGCTTGTGTTCGGCTTGTGCTGCGCCAGGTGCTGCTCGACGCAGTGGGCGACTTCCTGTTCGTTGAAGGGGGTGAGCGCGATTTCGTGGCACAGGCGGTGCAGGCGCAGTTCGTGGCGCAGGCGTTCGAGCGGATGGCCGCCGGTGATGGCGTCGGCGAGGCGCAGGCTGACGAGCCACATGAAGCGCGCGGGGCTGCGGCGGCGGGCGATGTGGTCGATGAGGTGGGTGGTGGCGTGGTCGCTCCAGTGCAGGTCTTCGGTGACGAGCAGGAGAGGGCGGTCTTGCGTGTAGCGGTCGAAGAGCTCGCCGAGCTCGCGCAGCATGCGTTCCTGGCTCAGCGGCAGGGCGTCACGTGTCTGGCGCAGCGCTTCGCGTTGAGTGTCGTCGAGCAGCCAGGGGAGTTGCATCAGCCAGCTTGGCGCGACGGCACGCATGAGGGCGACGAGGGCGGGGTCTTCGCGGCACAGGCTGGCGAGCGCTTCGAGCACAGGCAGGTAGGGCTCGCCCGCGCCGTATTGCTCGACGCACTGGCCGTGGGCGCGAATGACGCCATGGGCATCAGGCAGGGTGGCCGTGAAGTGATCGATGAGCGTGGTCTTGCCGATGCCAGCTTCGCCGCTGAGCCACATGATCTGGCGTTGCCCGCTGGCGGCCTTGTGCCAGGCGCCGTGGAGCTGGTCGAGCGCGGCCTGGCGGCCGATGAGGGTGGAGCTGGACGCAGGTGCGGGCTGTGCAGCATGGGCGGCGAGGGTGGCTTCGCGCACGGGTTCGTGTCCGGGAGAGGGATTCGAACTGGTGGTGCCGATGAAGCGGTAGCCGCGCCGCGAGGCAGTCTCGATGAAGCGCGGCTGTTTCGCGTCGTCCGACAGCGCTGCGCGCACGGCGCTGATGGTGGACTTGAGCACCGATTCGCTGACGTGGCGGTGGCCCCACACAGCGTCGAGCAGCATGTCCTTGGTGACGAGCTGGCCGCGCTGGCGCGCGAGGGCGCAGAGCAGGTCGAAAGCCTTGGGGGCCAAGGGGATGGGCTCGCCGTTGCGCGTGAGGCGCGCATCGCGCTCGTCGAGCTCGAAGGCGTCGAAGCGCAGGCGGAGCGGATCAGGCTGCGCGGGATCGTGCTGGGAGTCGGTGTGCTGCATGAGGGCCCCGGACAATGTTGCCCGGCGACGTGCAGCAGATGGGTGCGGGGCGTTATGCCTGAAGGATGGCTGAAGCGGGGGCGGGGTGCAACTGCGAGGCTGTCTGGCTGTGGCGTAACCGGGCCGCAGCGTAGGTTGGGCTGAGCTTGTGAAGCCCAACACCTCAGGCGGCAGGGAGCGTTGGGCTTCGCTTTGCTCAGCGCCAACCTACGGGTGATGAGTTGGCAGCAAAAAGCCCCCTGCAGCGCGGGCTGCGAGGGGGCTTGGCGGGTGGTGGCGATCAGGCGGCGGTGCGTTCGAGCACTTGCACGTTGCTGCCCGTGCCGATGCTGATCTTGCGCGGCTTCAGCGCTTCGGGCACTTCGCGGACCAGCTCGACGTTGAGCAGGCCGTTGTCGAGCGATGCAGTCACGACACGTACATGGTCGGCAAGCTGGAAGCGGTGTTCGAAGTCACGCGCGGCGATGCCCCGGTGCAGGAAGGTGCGCGGGCCGGTTTCGGCGGCTTTGCGGCCGGTGACGCGAAGGGTGTCGTTGGCGGATTCGATGTCGATCTCTTCGGCATTGAAGCCGGCAACGGCCATGCTGATGCGGTACTTGTCTTCCGCGATCAGCTCGATGTTGTAGGGCGGGTAGCTTGGGGCGCTGTCAGTGCGCAGGGCTGCGTCGACGACCTGGGCGAGACGGTCGAAGCCGATGGCGGAACGGTAGAGTGGGGCAAAGTCGAAAGTACGCATGGTTCATCCTCCTGATAGTTGAGCGATAAAGTTTGGTGCAGGCCTCACCGTGAGCGCCTGCAGCTCCTATCTGGGAATGCTGTGTGCAGCTTTCAAGATCTTGAAATTGCGCCCGTGCGGCCATATTTCGGGCGCCGCACGCTGGGGCTGTGGCGAGCGCAGCGGCTACACTGCGGTACTCGTGTGGAACAGTTTGGGAGCAGGGAAGAATGATCCAGCTGGACGAAGACTGGAAAGCCTGGTTGCGCATCCATGCTCAGCGCCGCACGCCGGCGCCGACGCTGATACAGGCCATGACCAGTGCGGGCTTTGACAGCGCGACGGCGACGTATCTGGTGACGCAGACCTTGATGCCGGGGGCCGAGAAGGCGATTCCGGTGCCGGCGAATCCGGTGATCCCACCGTATCCCCTGAGCAAGGACGCCGGTGGCTATCGCAACGACGTGGTGCCGATTGCGGTGGGGAACCGCATCGATGTGGGAGATCGCATCGTCGAGGTCGGCATGCGTATCGACAAACCCTGCGTCATCACCTTCCACAACGTGTTGTCGGACGCGGAGTGTGCGGAGGTGATTGCGCGTTCACTGCCGCGGCTGAAGCCGTCGACGACGGTGAATCCTGAAACCGGCAAGTCCGACTCCAGCGATGCACGCACGAGCGAGGGGACTTTCTTCAAGCGTTGCGAGGAGGACTTCCTCGTCCCCATCGAGGAGCGCGTGGCGCGTCTGCTCAATTGGCCGCTGGAGAACGGCGAGGGCTTCTCGATCCTGCGTTATGGCATCGGTGATGAGTACCGGCCGCACTTCGATTACTTTCCGCCCGAGCATCCGGGCAGCCAGAAGCGCATGGCGATTGGCGGGCAGCGTGTGAGCACGCTGATCATCTATCTCAACGATGTGGAGCAAGGCGGCGAGACGCACTTCCCCGATGCGGGCATCGCGGTGACGCCGCGCAAGGGGAGTGCGGTGTACTTCCAGTACTGCAACGCGGCGGGGCAGATCGACCCGTTGACGCGTCATGCCGGCAAGCCGGTGATTGCGGGCGAGAAGTGGATCATGACGAAGTGGATGCGGCAGCGGCGCTTCGGTCTGGAGAGTTAGCGCGCGTGTAACAACTGCTTCATGTAGCAGACGCTCATCAGGGACTGTCCGTACGGTGCCGCACAGCACTTTGGCATATGCTGCGGCGCTTCTTGTGCGAGCGGAGAATCCTGATGAGTGCGGGTGTAGCGTCTGACGTCGTGTTGTTCGGTGGGACCGGTGATCTGGTGATGCGCAAGTTGATCCCGGCGCTATTCCATCTGCACAGCCTGGGCTTGCTGGATGACGGATGCCGCATCGTCGCCGTGGCGCGCGAGCAGTTCGATGGTGATGCGTACCGGCATCTGGTGGCGGACAAGGCACATAGCTTTCTGCACGAGGGGTATGCAGAGGCGGCGTGGTCGGCCTTCCTGGCGCGGCTGGAGTACGTGGGTTGCGATGTGCGCGACGTGGCGAGTTTCGAGAGCTTGCGCGGGCGTCTGCAATCGGGCGGGCCGCGTCTTTTCTACCTGTCGACGACGCCTGCGCTGTTCTCGCCGATCTGTCGCAACCTCGCTGCGAGTGGGCTGATCCAGGGCGACAGCCGCGTGATCGTCGAGAAGCCGTTGGGCCACGACCTGGCGTCGTCGCAGGCGATCAATGACGAGATCGGCGCCTGCTTCCGCGAGGACCAGATCTTCCGCATCGACCATTACCTGGGCAAGGAGCCGGTGCAGAACCTGCTGGCGCTGCGCTTCGGCAACAGCCTGTTCGAGCCGCTGTGGCGGCGTGAGTGGGTCAGCGACGTGCAGATCACGGTGGCGGAGACGATTGGCGTGGGCTCGCGTGGCGAGTTCTACAACAGCACCGGCGCGATGCGCGACATGATCCAGAACCACATCCTGCAGCTGCTGTGCATCGTGGCGATGGAGCCGCCGGCGTCGATCTCGCCGGATGCCGTGCGTGACGAGAAGCTGAAGGTGCTGCGCGCCTTGCGGCCCATCGTGGGGGAGGGCATCGCGACCCACACGGTGCGCGGGCAGTACCGTGCGGGGGCCGTGGAGGGTGAGGTGGTGCCGGGCTACCTGGAGGAGGCGGGCATCCCGGCAGGCAGCTGCACCGAGACCTTTGTGGCCATCAAGGCCGAGATCGATTCCTGGCGCTGGGCGGGCGTGCCGTTCTATCTGCGCACCGGCAAACGCATGCAGGACAAACTGGCCGAGATCGTCGTGAACTTCCGCCAGATGCCGCATTCGATCTTCGGCAGTGGCGCGCTGGGGCGCTTTGCCAACCGCCTGGTGATCCAGATGCAGCCCAACGAGACGGTGCTGCTGCACATGATGGCGAAGCAGCCGGGCGAGGTGATGCGCCTTGAACCGGTGAAGCTCGATCTGGATTTCCGTGAGGCGTTCCGCACCGAAAGGCTGGAGGCCTATGCGCGGCTGCTGATGGATGCCTTGCGCGGCAACCTGACACTGTTCGTGCGGCGTGATGAGCAGGAGGCAGCCTGGCGCTGGGTGGAGCCGGTGATGACGGCCTGGGCCGAGTCAGAGCAGCTGCCGCGCACCTACAACGCAGGCACCTGGGGGCCGGCTGCAGCGAGCGCGTTGCTGGTGCGCGACGGCTTTGCCTGGCACGAAGAGATCGCGCGCTAGATCTCGCGGATGCGCTGTGCAGGGGGCTGCACAGCGCGCGATCAGATGCGTCGCACGGTGTCGCGCACGACGAGCTCCAGGCCCGGCAACTCGCGTTCGCGCACATCCTGGCCGAGCATGCGCAGCAGGGTCTCGCCGCAATAGGCGCCCATCTCGAACAGGGGCTGGCGTACCGTGGTGAGTGGCGGCGTGTGGAAGGCGGCGGCGGGCAGATCGTCGAAGCCGACCAGCGAGATGTCGTCGGGCACGCGGATGCCGCGACGGTGCAACACCATGCGTGCGCCGAGTGCGGTCTGGTCATTGGCGGCGAATACGGCGGTGAAGTGTTCCTGCGAATCGAGCAGGCGCGTCATGGCGAGCACGCCACCGCTCTCGGTGAAATCACCCTGCTGGACCAGCACGTCATCGCACGCCAGGCCTGCCTCTTGCAGCGCACGGCAGTAGCCGGCATAGCGGCGCTGCGCGTCGGGGTGGTCTTTCACACCGGTGATGAAGGCGATGCGACGGTGACCCATGCTGATGAGGTAGCGCGTGGCGAGGAAGCCGCCGTATTCCTGGTCGTAGCAGACCGAGCGGACGTTGTGCGCTTCCATGTCGCGACCCGCCACGACGATGGGCTGGCGCTGCGCGAGCGCGCGCAGCACGTGCTCTTCGAGGCGACCGGTGATGATGACGATGCCGTCCACGCGGCGCGCAGCCAGCAGGCGGATGCGGTCTTCTTCCTCGTGTGCGTCCCAGTGGCCGCTGACGATGAAGAGCGCGTAGCCAGCGTTGCTCAGCGCTTCTTCGACGCCCTTCATCACGCGGGTGAAGAAGGGGCTTTCGATGTCCTGCGTCACGACGCCGACGGTCATTGTCGTGCCCATCTTGAGGCTGCGTGCGAACTGGTTGGGCTTGAATGACAGCGTCTGGATGGCGGCTTCGACGGCACTGCGTTTGTCGGCAGAGACGCGTGCCGTGCCGTTGAGGATGCGTGACACGGTGCTGACCGATACCTTGGCGAGTCTGGCGACGTCCATGACGGTAACGGCTCCCGAGTCTTCGGGAATGTCCGGGCTGCTGGCGTTGCTCTCCATTTTCATGACCTGTTTTTCTTGGCGCGCATTGTGTGGTGATCATACCTTGGGTGGCAGTCGGGGCCGGTTGGCTGGCAGCTTGCCAGCGCATGCCGGCCGGGCCGGATTGCCTGCGTCGGGCAGCGGCGGGAACAAGGAAGTTCCGGTGCGCCTGCCAGAGCATTGACCCAGTATTTATGAAAACGTTGCCAAAACAAATGCTGGTGTGGCGAGTGTAGCAGCTGGTGTGAGGGCAGGGCCAGGAAAGGAGTGGTTTTGTTGCGCTGCACAGACCGTATATCCCTTCGGCATTAATCCTGTTTCGATGTATTGTTTTATAAGTATATGATTTATAAAAAATATATTCATTGTTTTTGATGGTGCGGCTTTCTTTTCTGGATAGGGACTTTCCCGCATAACGTGAACTTTTCGTTTACTTTGCTTGTCGCCGAAGCTGAAATCCACTTCACAAAACAGACGGCGCTTTCACGGATCGATGTGAAAACGTTTTCAAGAAAAGACCCTGACGGGGAGAGGTCCGGAGCGTGGTTGCCAGGCGTGCCTGGCACATCTCCAACCCGCGTTTGCGGTCATGGCGTGTAGCATTCAAGCGCCCTTCTTTGCTGCCTTGCGCTTTTGCATGCGGGCAGGTGAAACGACTATCGGTCCTGGCAGCGATACTGCTGAGCGGGACTCCATCACCGGGCGCCAATGCGCTCAAAAATGGTAACGTTTTCAGATCAGAAGAGGAGACTCCGCATCATGCAAAGCCTGCTGAAACCCATCATCTGCGCGCTCGGACTGACCTTGTCGCTGGCCGTCTCGGCACAGACCGTCGTCACCGTCGCATCCTTCCCGGACCTGGACCGCGCCACCAAGGCGGCGATCCCGCTGTTCAAGAAGCTGCACCCCGAAGTCGAGATCAAGCTCGTCAGCCTGGCCTACGGTGACCACCACACGGCCATGACCACGGCACTGGCCACCGGCACCAACCTGCCGGACGTGATGGCGGTCGACTTCGGCTTCATCGGCAAGTTCGCCGAGTCGGGCGGTCTGGAAGACCTCTCGAAGGCGCCGTACAACGCCGGCCAGTTCCGCGCCAAGATCGCGCGTTTCGCCTTCCCGCAGGGCACGGGTGGCACGGGCGCACAGGCTGCCATCCCGACCGACATCGGTCCCGGCACCTTGTTCTACCGCAAGGACATGCTCGACAAGGCCGGCGTGTCGGAAGCCGACCTCACCAAGAGCTGGGAGAGCTACATCGATGCGGGCAAGAAGATCAAGGCCGCAACCGGTGCCTACCTGATTCCCAGTGCTGTCGATATCAAGGACATCGTCATCCGCAGCGGCCTCAAGGATGGTGAGGGCATCTACTTCGACAAGCAGGGCAAGACCGAGGTGACGACGGCGCGCTTCCAGCGGGCTTTCGAACTGGCCAAGGCGGTGCGTGCGGCCGGGCTGGACGGCAACATCAATGCCTGGAGCAACGAGTGGTCCGAGGCCTACAAGCGCGACAAGTTCGCGACCCAGGCATTCGGCGCCTGGTTTGCGGGCCACCTGAACAACTGGCTGAACCCGGAAGCCAAGGGCAAGTGGCGTGTGGCCCAGCTGCCCGGTGGTGCCTTCGCTTCGTGGGGTGGTTCGTTCTACGCCATCCCGGTGAAGGCGGCCAACAAGGCTGCGGCCTGGGAGTTCATCAAGTTCCTGACCGTGACCAAGGAAATGCAGCTGGAATCGTTCCGCAAGCTGGACGCCTTCCCCTCGCTGCTCGAAGCGCAGACCGATCCCTTCATCGACGAACCGGTTGAGTACCTGGGCGGCCAGAAGGCACGTCGCCTGTGGAAGGAGTCGGCTGACAAGATCGCTGCCATCGATGTCGACAAGTTCGACATCGTGGCCAAGGAGATCGTCGATTCGGAGCTCGACAACGTCCTGATCAAGAACAAGGACGTCAAGCAGGCCCTCGCCGACGCGAAGGCCCAGATCGAGCGTCGCGTGCGTCGCTGACGTAAAGAGTGTCTCCACCCGGGGCGGTTGCTGTAGCGGTCAGACAGCAATCGTTTCCGGGCCCCCATTGCCCAGCTTCTGGCTCACACGCAGTATGTCGGCATCGTACTGATGTGACGGAGCTTGTCGTGCAAGGAAAACGCAAAGTGTCATCGTCAATCCAGATCATGAACGAGAACCCGGATGTCGCGCCGGAGCCGCAGGAACAGGCGCAGCCACAAGCGTCGAAGCGCTTCCGCTTCCGCATGCGTGACTGGGCACCGTACCTGTTCATCAGCCCGTTCTTCATCCTGTTCCTGGTCTTCGGCGTGTTCCCGCTGGTGTTCTCGATCTACGTGTCTTTCCACCAGTGGGATCCGACCTCGGGTCTGGATGGCATGAAGTGGATCGGGCTCGAGAATTACATCTACCTGATCACCAAGGACGACTGGTTCCACAAGTCGCTCTACAACACGAGCTGGATTGCCATCGCATCCGGCTTGCCGCAGCACCTCGTGGCCTTGCCGCTGGCTTTCTTCCTGCAGACCGCGTTCGGTCGCTGGCGCAATACCTTCGTGGGCATCTACTTCCTGCCCTTCATCACTTCGACGGTGGCGATCTCGCTGGTCTTCACCGCGCTGTTCTCGCGTGAGTTCGGTGCCATCAACAGCCTGCTGCATCTGGGCTCGCAGCTGCCGCTGCTGGGCGGCTTGTTCCCTGCCGAGAACATCGACTGGGCGCAGCCGCAGTATTCGAAGACGATGATTTCCTTCGTCGTATGGTGGCGCTACGTGGGCTTCAACACCGTGCTCTACCTGTCGGCCATGCAGACCATCCCGAAGGATCTGTACGAAGCCGCGATCATGGATGGCGCCACGCGCTGGCAACAGTTCTGGCACATCACGCTGCCCATGCTGAAGCCGATGATCTACTTCGCGGTGACGCTGACCATCATCGGCAACCTGCAGCTGTTCGAAGAGCCCTTCGTGCTGACGGCGGCGTCGGCGGGTGACGGTCGCATGTCCGGCTCTGGCGGCATCGATCAGGCCGGCAAGACGGCGGCGATGCATGTCTTCACGACGGCCTTCGGCGAGAGCGACTTCGGCACGGCGTCGGCCGTGGCCTGGCTGTTGTTCATCCTGATCGGTCTGGTGACCTGGGCCAACAACCGCTTCTTCGGCAGGAGGGACTGAGGCCATGAGCGCACTCCGTTACGAACGCGCGCCGGTTTCCACCGCTGCCGCCTACTTCACCGTCGGCGCCGGGGCCCTGCTGATGCTGGTGCCGTTCTACTTCATGTTCATCTTCGCGACGCATTCCGACCGCGAGATCCAGGCCGTGCCGCCGCCGTTCCTGCCCGGCAACTACCTGATGGCGAACCTCGGCATCCTGCTCGAACGCGTGCCGCACTTCTGGCAGAACATCGGCTGGAGTGTGTACATCGCGCTGGCGACGACGCTGCTGAACCTGTTCTTCTGCTCGCTGGCTGGCTACGCCTTTGCGATGTACGACTTCCGCTTCAAGGAGAAACTGTTTGCCATCGTGATGGCGACGCTGCTGCTGCCGGCCTTCATCAACATGATTCCGACCGTGCTGATCATGGGCTGGCTGGGCTGGTTCAACGAGCCGCGTGCGCTGTATGTGCCGGCGGCGTGTGGTGCGCTGGGCGTGTTCATGATGCGGCAGTACATCGGCTCGGCGATTCCGCGTGAGCTGGTCGACGCGGCGCGCATCGATGGCTGCGGCGAGTTCGGCATCTTCCTGCGCATCATCGTGCCCCTCATCGGGCCGGCGCTGGGCACGCTGGGCCTGGTCACCTTCATCACCTCGTGGAACAACTTCATGGGCCCGCTGGTGGTGATGAACGACATGGCGCACTTCACCGTGCCGCTGGCGCTGCGCTCCATGCAAGGCACAGGGCAGACGCCCTGGGGTGCGATCTGCGCGGGTTCTGCGATTTCCGTGTTGCCTCTTCTCCTCATGTTCGTGCTGGCGTCGCGTCGTCTCATCGACGGCCTGACGGCTGGTGCAGTGAAGTCTTGATCCATCAACGTATCAACCAATCGATAACCATGAACCAAGGACCGATCAAACCCGCAGCATTCCCGCCCGACTTCGTCTGGGGGGTCGCCACCAGCGCCTACCAGATCGAAGGTGCGGCCAAGGAGGATGGGCGCGGCATGTCCATCTGGGACACGTTCTCGCACACGCCCGGCAAGGTGCTCAACGGCGACACGGGTGACGTGGCCTGCGACCACTACCACCGCTGGAGCGAAGACCTCGACATCGTGGCGAGCCTGGGCGTGGATGCCTACCGTTTCTCGATAGCCTGGCCGCGCGTGCAGCCGGCAGGGCAGGGCGCCTGGAACGACAAGGGGCTGGCTTTCTACGACCAGCTGGTTGACCGCATGCTCGAACTGGGCCTCGCGCCGCATGCCACGCTCTACCACTGGGATCTGCCGCAGGCGCTGCAGGACGTCGGTGGTTGGGCCAACCGCGACACCTGCCAGCGCTTTGCCGACTACGCGGAGTACATGGGGCGTCGCCTCGGTGACCGGGTAGCCAGCATTGCTACCCATAACGAGCCCTGGTGCACGGCGATCAAGGGAAACCTGCTCGGAGAGTTTGCACCGGGCATCAAGGACGAAGGTGTGGCCCTGCAGGTGGCGCATCACCTGCTGCTGTCGCACGGCATGGCCCTGCAGGCCATGCGCGCGGCGGGCGTCAAGGCACCGCTGGGCATCGTGCTTAACCAGTCGCCTGCGCACCCGGCCAGCAATGCGCCGGAGGACGTGGCGGCGGCCGAGCGGGCCTATGGCGACTTCGTGCGCTGGTATGCCGATCCGATATTCCTCGGGCGCTATCCCGCCGTCACCAACTACACCCAATTGCCGGTCATTCATGAAAACGATTTCAAGATCATCGGCCAGCCGCTCGACTTCCTCGGCATCAACTACTACACGCGCATCTGGACCTCGACGGCCCAGCCGCCCGTGCCGGCGCCCGGTCCGCATGGTTACAACGACATGGACTGGGAGACCTTCCCGGAGGGCCTGACCGAGTTGCTGCTGGGCATCCAGCGCGACTACGACCTGCCGCCGATCTACATCACCGAGAACGGCATGGCCTGCGCCGACGTGCTAGCCAACGGACGCGTCGCCGACGCCGAGCGCACCGAGTACCTGCGCTCCCACCTGGCTGCCGTGGATGCCGCCCGCGGCGGCGGTGTCGATGTGCGCGGCTACTTCTACTGGAGCCTGTTCGACAACTTCGAATGGGAGCTTGGCTACGACAAGCGCTTCGGTCTCGTGCGCGTCGATTACCCGACCCAGCAACGCACGCTGAAAGACAGCGCGCACTGGTACGGCGACTTCGTGCTTCAGCACAAGGAGACACGCAAATGACGGCACTGACACTGCGCAACGTGCGCAAAACCTATCCCGACGGCACGCCCGTCCTGCACGGCATCGACCTGCACATCGAGCGCGGCGAGTTCGCCGTGTTCGTGGGGCCTTCGGGCTGTGGCAAGACCACGCTGCTGCGCATGATCGCGGGGCTGGAGGACATCACCGACGGCGACATCATGATCGGCGACAGCCGCATCAACGACATGCCGCCTTCGCAACGCGGCGTGGCGATGGTGTTCCAGAGCTACGCGCTGTACCCGCACATGACGGTGGCGGAGAACATGGGCTTCGCGCTCAAGCTTGCCGGCGAATCGAAGTCCGACATCAAGGCATCGGTCGGCCGAGCAGCCGAGATCCTGCAGATCACGCACCTGCTGGAGCGCAAGCCCAAGGCGCTCTCCGGTGGTCAGCGTCAGCGTGTGGCCATCGGCCGCGCCATCGTGCGCAAGCCGCGCGTGTTCCTGTTCGACGAGCCGCTGTCCAACCTCGACGCCTCGCTGCGCGTGCAGATGCGCATCGAGCTCACCAAGCTGCATCGCGAGCTGGGCACGACCATGGTTTACGTTACGCACGACCAGGTCGAGGCGATGACCATGGGCGACCGCATCGCCGTGTTCAACAACGGCAAGGTCGAGCAGTTCGGCCGCCCGCTGGATCTTTACGACACACCCGAGAACCGCTTCGTGGCGGGATTCCTCGGTTCGCCGCGCATGAACTTCATCCGTTGCGGAACGGTGCAGCCCGCGGGGGCGGAGCTGCGCCTGGGTTTCGACACGGCGGGCGCCATGTTGATGCCGGCAGCCCTGTCGGCCGAGGTCGCCGCGCAGGAAATCACGCTGGGCGTGCGCCCCGAGCACATCACGCTGACGCAGGCCGGCGGCGGCCTGGCGGCGCGCGTGGATCTGGTCGAACACCTCGGCGATTCGGTGATCGTGCATGCGCGTCTGCACGGCTCCGGTCAGACCGTCACCGTGCGTCTGCATGGCGAGCGCACGCCCTTCGCGACAGGCAATGACGTCGGGATTGTTCCCGATGCCAGTCGCACCTTCCTGTTTGGCGCTGACGGCACGGCCTTGCCGGTCAGTCGCGTGCATTGATGTGTTGCGTCACCCATTCAGCCTGGCCGGCTGCGTAACGATCGGTCGCAGTGCCGACAAACCCGGGGCTCGTTAAAAGCCCTACAGAGGAGATGAAGATGAAGAAGATTTATCCGTTGGTTGCGCTGTCGGTCGCGGCAGCGTTCGGCTCATCGTCGCAGGCTGCGACGGTGGATTTCTCGGGCTACTTCCGCGCGGGCACGGGCCTCAATACCCGTGGCGGCACGATGACCTGTTTCAAGCTGCCCGGTGCGGATACCAAGTGGCGTCTGGGTAACGAGTGCGACTACGTGATCGAGCCCAACCTGAATGCCACGCTGGCAACGCTCGACGACAAGTCGGAATGGCACGTGCATTTCATGCCCTCGGTCTACCGCGCCTGGGGCTCGAAGGAGAACGGCACCGACGAGCTGACCACGCGTTTCGGTCAGGTCTATGCCTATGGTTCGAACATTCCGCAGCTTGCTGGCGGCACGGTGTGGGCAGGGCGTCGTTTCTACAACCGTCTGCAACTGGGCATCAATGACCAGTTCCTGGAAAACCAGGACGGTGACGGTGCAGGCCTCGAGAACATGAACATCGGCATCGGCAAGCTCAGCATGGCCTACATGATGAATCCGCGTCCCGAAGATCCCAACAACAACCGCTTTGCCCTGCCGCTGCGGCTCACCAACATCCGTACCTTCAGCGATGCCAACGAGCTGGCGATCTACACCAGCTACGAGCGTCAGACGCGTTCGACCGACGCAGTGTCCAACACCAAGCCGGACCAGCAGTCGAGCGGCAACTCGGTCGGCCTCTATCACACCACGCAGGGCACGCTGGGCGGCAGCACCCTGGTTGGCATGCGTTACGACAAGAACGAAACTGCACGTGGTGGCATCGGTCAGCGCAACAGCCGCATCGTGGCGCAGCAGACCGGCGCTGCTGTTGGTCTGAAGACCAACTGGGACGTCATCGCCGAGTACCGCATGCGCAGCTACTTCACGGCAACGCCCACGCTCAAGGAGAAGTGGACCTCGATCGGCGCGCGTACGGACACCCATATCAGTGGCCCATTCCGTCTCCTCGTCGAAGCAGGCCATGACCGCGTCAAGCCTTCGACGGGCGACAACCGTTACATGACCAAGCTGACCGTGGCGACGGCCATTTCGGGCGGCAAGGAAGCCGGTTCGCGCCCGACGATCCGCCTGTTCTACACGCATGCCTGGTGGAACGAAGCGGCGCGCCAGACCCTGTCGTCTGAGGCCCGCACGCAGGAGGTGTTCGGCAAGGGACACAACGGATCGAGCGTGGGTGTGCAGGCCGAAGCCTGGTGGTGAGATCGTCAGTCCGGTAGCACAATCGACGACGCGCCAGACCGGCGCGTCGTTTTGCTTCATGCGGAGACCCTGCAATGAAAAAGCTTTCCAGTCGTCTGGTACTGATGTGTGCGCTGTCGCTCGGCATGTCGGCCGCGCAGGCGGACTACTACGACCTGCGCAACATCTATCCGCAGGATGAGGTTGTCTATCGCGACGCGGCCGGCATGGCCGCAGCGACGATCATCATCCGCCTCAAACCCTATGGTTCTGCAGGCATTGCGACACCGCTGTGCGATGCGGTGCTGGATTTCGGTGACGGCTCGGCAGTGAAGAAGGTACGCCTCGGCGTGGATGGCAAGGTGCTCGTCGAGTATCCGCATGCCTACGCGCGTGCCGGCAGCTACAGCTTCAGCGTACGAGCCGGCGATACACGCACCCCCTGCGCCGGGCGCGCCAGCGGCAAGATCGACGTGCGCGAGGCGAGCGACAAGCCGCCGGCAGGCAGCGAGCCCAAACCGAATGCCCAGGCCGCTGCCGCCGCACCGCCGAACGTGACGCTGGAAATGCGTTCGACCAGTACGAAAGATGTCTGCCCCGAGGGCTGGGAGCTGGTGCCGGGCTCGATGGCAAGCGGGCGCTTCAGTTGCAAGCTCAAGGCTGTGCAACCCTTCATCTGCCCCAATGGCACGCAGTACTTCGACAGTGGGAGTCTGGTCGGCTGCAGATAGAGTGGGAGGGCAAGCGGGGAGGGCGATGACGGGCGCATGAACCAGAGCCGGCGCGGCCTGCACTCCACCGGGTGCTGAAAACTGCTGCGCTGCGCAACGTGCGAAACTTGACAAACGTTCGTTTGATTGCAATAGTCAAACGACCGTTTGATATGAGTTTCGATCCGCGAAATGGCCGAGAACCTGCCAGCTGATACCGGTACCCGCATCCTCGATGCGGCTGAAGCGCTGTTTGCCGAAAACGGCTTCGATGGCGCTTCGATGCGCATGATCACTTCGCGCGCCGGCGTCAATCTGGCCGCGGTGAACTACCACTTCGGCAGCAAGGAAGGGCTCTTCCAGGAGGTCTTCCACCGCCGCCTGGCGCAGCTCAACAAGCAGCGCCTGAGCTGCCTCGATGAGCTGGAAAAAGAGTCGGCCGGCGCCGCGCCCAAGCCCAGTCGTGTGCTGGAGGCCTTCTTCGGCCCGGCCCTCGAAATGGCCGCCGACACCACGCAGGGTGGGGCGACCTTCATGCGTCTGCTGGGCCGCACCTACACCGAGCCCGCCGAATTCATCCGCAAGTTCATGGCCCTCGAATACGCCGAGGTCGTCGAGCGCTATACGCGTGCGCTCTACGCCGCGCTGCCCGATGTGCCCAAGGCCGAGATCGTCTGGCGTCTGCATTTCATGATGGGCGCCGTGTCCTACGCCTTCTCGGGCATCGACGCACTGGCGCTCGTGACGGGCCGTTTCGACGATGACCCGGCCTTGCTCAAGCCCAGGCTCACCGCATTCCTGCTCGGTGGTCTGCGCGCACCGCTTCCTGATGGCCCGGAGGGGAAATCCGGCCCTTAGCCAGACCTGTTCTGGCGTTCGTAGCCTCGATGCCGGGTTGATAGTGCGGCCACAAAGCCGCCCCGGCCAGAAGAACCAAGGAGACTTCCATGTTGTTGACGATGTTGATCGTGTTGCCGGTGGCCGCGCTCGCGCTGGCCGCCCTGCGCGTGCCGGCCATCCTGTGGGTCATCGCAGGCTGCGCCTGGCTGATCGGCCTCAACCGGCTGGCCGGCGTGTCGCCTGTCGTCGTGCAAGGCCTGCTGGTGGTGTGGCTGGCGGCGACCGGGCTGATCGTGCTGCGTCCCTTGCGTCGTGCGTTGATCACCAAGCCGGTGTTCGGCATCTACCGCAAGATCCTGCCGCCGATGTCGGACACCGAGAGGACCGCACTCGAGGCCGGCACCGTGTGGTGGGAGGGCGATCTGTTCGGCGGCAGGCCGGACTGGAAGAAGCTGCTGGCCTACCCCTGGCCCAAGCTGACGCCTGAAGAGCAAAGCTTCCTCGACAACGAGACCGAAGAGCTGTGTCGCCTGATGACGGACTGGGAGAGCACCCATGTGCACCAGGATCTGTCGCCGCAAGCCTGGGCCTACGTGAAGGAGAAGGGCTTCCTCGGCATGATCATTCCGAAGGAGTTCGGCGGAAAGGGCTTCACCGCTTTCGGTCATGCGCAGGTTGTCACCAAGCTCGCTACGCGCAGCTCGGCGTCCGCCATCAGTGTGATGGTGCCCAACTCGCTGGGCCCGGCTGAACTGCTGCTGCACTACGGCACCGACGAGCAGAAGCAGCACTACCTGCCGCGTCTGGCACGTGGCGAGGACATTCCTGCTTTCGCATTGACGAGTCCGCAGGCTGGCTCGGACGCCGCGTCGATTCCCGACTTCGGCATCGTCTGCAAGGGCATGTACCAGGGCCGCGAGGTGCTGGGCATGCGCGTGACCTGGGACAAGCGCTACATCACGCTGGGCCCGATCTGCACGGTGCTGGGCCTGGCCTTCCGCCTGTATGACCCGGACAAGTTGCTCGGCGAGGTCGAAGATCTCGGTATTACCTGCGCATTGGTGCCCAACACGCATCCCGGTGTGAACATCGGTCGTCGCCACTTCCCGCTCAACGCGGTGTTCCAGAACGGGCCGAATTGGGGCCAGGACGTGTTCATGCCGCTGGAGTTCATCATCGGTGGCCCGGCGATGGCGGGGCAGGGCTGGCGCATGCTGATGGAATGTCTGGCAGCCGGCCGTTCGATCTCCTTGCCCGGTTGCAACACCGGCATGATGAAGCTCACCGCACGCGCTGTCGGTGCTTACTCACGCGTACGTGCCCAGTTCAAGACGGCCATCGGCAAGTTCGAGGGCATCGAAGAGCCGCTGGCGCGCATTGGCGGCAATCTCTACATGTCGGACGCTGCGCGCATCATGACCGCCGGCGCTCTGGACCTCGGCGAGAAGCCCTCGGTGGTGTCGGCGATCATCAAGTATCACGTCACCGAGCGCGGTCGCCAGTCGGTCAACGACGGCATGGACATCCTCGGTGGCAAGGGCATCTGCCTCGGGCCGCAGAACTTTCTCGGCCGCGCCTACCAGCAGCTGCCCATCGGCATCACGGTGGAAGGCGCCAACATCCTCACGCGCTGCCTGATCATCTTCGGCCAGGGCGCCATCCGCTGCCATCCCTACGTGTTGCGCGAGATGCGTGCGGCGCAGGATGACGACAGCGCTCGTGGTCTCAAGGTATTCGACGAAGCCCTGTTCGGCCACATCGGTTTCACGATCAGCAATGCCGCGCGCTGCTTCCTGATGGGCATCACCGGTTCGCACTGGGTCGGCACGCCTGCGAGTGGTGAAAAAATCGCACCGGACACGCGCCGCTACTACCAGCAGCTGACGCGCTTCTCGGCCGCGTTTGCCTTCATCGCCGATGTGTCCATGCTGACCATGGGCGGCGACCTCAAGCGCAAGGAGAAACTGTCGGCGCGCCTGGGCGACATCCTGTCCTACATGTATCTGTGTTCCTCCACCCTGCGTCGCTACGAAGCCGAAGGACGCCAGGCAGCCGATGCACCGCTGATGCACTGGGCGATGTGGGATGCGATGTTCAAGACACAGAACGCGTTTGAGGGTGTGATCTCGAACTTCCCCAACCGCCTGATTGCTGCCGTGCTGTGGCGCCTCATTTTCCCGCTCGGTCGTCCCTATGTGGTGCCGTCGGACAAGCTGGGTCACGAAGTGGCACGCCTGCTCATCGAACCGTCGGCGACTCGTGATCGTTTGATTGCCGACAGTTTCGTCGACCGTGGCAACGAGGAAGATGCGGTCGCCGTGCTGGAGCTGGCGCTCGAAGCGACCATGCTGGCCGAGGCCATCGAAGCACGGGTGCGTGCCGCACAGAAGGTCAAGCAGATCAGCGGCCGCGGCATGGAAGCCCTGATCGCCGATGCGCTGGCCAAGGGTGTCATCACCGCAGCCGACAAGGCCGTGCTGGAGCGTCGCGAAGCGCTGCGCCAGAAGGCCATCCGTGTCGACGATTTCCCGCAGGACTTCGGCTTCGGCGACGTCAATGCGCATGTGCGGCCGAGCTCGGTGCTCACCGCCGTGGCGCGCGAGGCCGCGTGAGCCATGCTGGAAACCTGCGCACTCTACGAGTTGGCGTTCGCAGTGTTCCATCTGTGCTTCTGGCGACTGTTCCGTTGGACTGAAAACCTGCAGCGAATCGACTTCATCAACCGCAACATCATGCAGATCCTGAATATCCGTCTGACCTATGTTTTCGTGATGGTCGCGCTGTTGCTGGGTGTGGCTGCCGTGAAAGGCGAGCAAGGCTGGCTGCTGCAGGCGCTGCTGGGTGGCATGGCCCTGTTCTGGCTCATGCGCACTGCGGAACAATTCTGGTTCTTCGGTCGGCGTAACCATATGTCCAATGCCATGGCCATAGTGTTTGCCGCGGGCGCCGCGTTGCACGGCTGGGCCTTCATCCAGGTAAGGCAGACCACATGAGCGAAGCTGTGATGAAATTCAGACCGGTTTACATCATCGACGGTGCGCGTACGCCTTTCCTCAAGGCGAAGAACGCACCGGGACCGTTCGCTGCGTCCGATCTGGCGACCGTCGCGGGCCGTGCGCTGCTGGCACGCCAGCGCTTCGCACCCGATCAACTCGACGAGGTGATCCTTGGTTGTGCGTCGCCGTCGCCGGACGAAGTGAACATCGGCCGCGTCGCCGCACTGCGCATGGGCTGTGGCCAGGAGGTGCCGGGCTGGACCGTGATGCGTAACTGCGCGTCCGGCATGCAGGCGCTCGATTCGGCCGTCACCAACATCCAGGCAGGGCGCTCGCAGCTGGTGCTCGCGGGTGGCGTCGATGCCTTGTCGCGTGCGCCGCTGCTGTTCAGTGACGCGATGGTACGCTGGTTGTCCGGGTGGTATGCCGCGAAGACTTTCGGTCAGCGTCTCGCCGCGATCCGCAAGTTCAGGCTGGGCTATCTCGCGCCGGTGATCGGCATCGTCAAGGGCCTGACTGATCCCGTCGTGGGCCTGTTGATGGGGCAGACGGCCGAGAACCTCGCCTGGCGCTTCGGCATCACGCGCGACGACATGGATGCCTTCTCGGTGCGCAGTCATCAGCGCGTGGCAGCTGCGCATGACGCGGGCCACTTCGCTGCCGAGATGGTGCCGCTGGTGGAAGAGCGCGGTGCGGTGTACGACTTCGACGATGGCCTGCGGCGTGATTCATCGATGCCCAACCTGGCCAAGCTAAAACCTTTCTTCGATCGCAAGTATGGTCGCGTCACGCCCGGCAACAGCTCGCAGGTCACCGATGGTGCGACCTGGCTGGTGCTGGCGTCGGAAGAGGCCGTGCAGAAGTTCGGCCTCACGCCCATCGGCAAGATCACGGACAGCCAGTGGGCCGGGCTCGCGCCTGAAAGCATGGGCCTTGGGCCTGTGCATGCGGCAACGCCCATCCTGCAACGCAATGGTCTCGGCCTCAATGATCTCGACGCTTGGGAGATCAACGAGGCCTTCGCCGCGCAGGTGATCGGTTGTTTGCGCGCCTGGAATGACGAAGCCTACTGCCGCGAGCAACTGGGGCTCGATGGCGTCATGGGCCAGCTCGATGAGAGCAAGCTGAACGTGGATGGCGGTGCGGTGGCGCTGGGGCATCCGGTGGGCGCGAGTGGTGCGCGCATCGTGCTGCACCTGTTGCACGTCCTGCGTCGCACGGGGGGCAAGCGTGGCATCGCTTCGATCTGTATTGGCGGTGGGCAGGGTGGAGCAATGTTGGTGGAGGCCGTATGAGCGACCTGGACCTCAAGCACTGGCACCTGCACATGGATGAGCAGGGCATTGCCTGGCTCAGTATCAACGTCGCCGATAGCGGCGCCAACACGCTGGGTAGTGCCGTGCTCGGCGAATTCGCGACGATTCTGGATGTGCTGGAACGTACACCACCGAAAGCGATGGTGATCCAGTCCGGCAAGAGTGCTGGCTTCATCGCGGGTGCCGATCTGGAGGAGTACGCGAAGATCGAGCAGGTCGCCGACATCAAGCGCATCGTCGAACGCAACTTCGCGCTGTTCAATCGTCTGGAGGCTTTGCCCTGGCCCACGCTCGCACTGATCCGCGGGCATTGCATGGGCGGCGGACTGGAGCTTTCGCTGGCATGCCGTTACCGCATTGCCGTTCGACGAGCCGGCAACGCGCATGGCCTTGCCTGAAGTGATGCTGGGCATCGTCCCGGGCTGGGGTGGCATGCTGCGTCTGCCGCGTGTGGTGGGCCCGACGGCGGCCATGGACATGATGCTGACGGGCAAGCAGATCGACGCGAAGCGTGGCAAGAAGATGGGCCTTGTCGACGAGTGTGTGCCACCGCGCGTGATGGAGAACGCCGCACGCATGCTGGTGTTGTCGGGCCAGCCGCCGCGTCGTGCGAAAGGGCTGCAGGCCTGGCTCAACGGCCCGCTGAAATTCGTTGTCGCGGCCGGCGCGCGCACGCAGGTTGGCAAGAAGGCGCGCCGCGAGCATTACCCGGCGCCTTACGCCATCATCGACACCTGGCAGCATTTCGGCGGCAACTCGCTGGCGGTGCCGGCGAGCCATCAGGCTTCGCTCGAACACATCTTTGCGCAGGGCACGGCGCGCAACCTGGTGCGCGTCTTCTTCCTGCAGCAGCGTTTGAAGAGTCTGGGCAAGGACAGCGGCTTCGCGGCGCGTCACGTGCATGTTGTCGGTGCCGGCGTGATGGGTGGTGACATCGCCGCCTGGTGTGTGCAACGCGGTCTGACCGTGACCTTGCAGGACCAGAACATCGCACGCATCGCACCGGCCATCACGCGCGCTGCCGAGGGCTTCAGCAAGAAATTCCGTGGTGACCGCAAGCAGGTGCGTTTTGCGATGGACCGGTTGATTGCTGACCCCACCGGGCGTGGTGTCGCACAAGCCGACGTGATCATCGAAGCGATCTTCGAGAATCTCGAAGCCAAGCATGCCCTGTTCCGCGACATCGAAGCGCGCGCCAAACCTGATGCGGTGCTGGCGACGAACACCTCCAGCCTGCGTCTCGAAGACATCCGCACCGCCCTGTCGCGACCCGAGCGACTCGTCGGTATCCACTTCTTCAACCCGGTGGCGCGCATGCCGCTGGTCGAAGTCGTCGAGGCCGACGGTACCGACGCCACGGTCTTCGCGCGAGCCATGGGCTTCGTGCATCAGCTCGACAAGCTGCCGCTGCCGGTGAAGAGCGCGCCGGGCTTCCTGGTCAACGCCGTGCTGGGGCCTTACATGCTGGAAGCCATCCGTTGCGTGGATGAAGGAATGACCCCGGAAAGTGTGGATGCCATGATGGAGTCATTCGGCATGCCGATGGGGCCGATCGAACTCGCTGATACGGTGGGACTGGATATTGCCGTGGCGACCGGCAAGGCATTGACCGGCGCGTCGGAAGTGCCTGACGCCCTGGCCGAACTGGTGCAGGCCGGCAAGCTGGGACGCAAGACTGGCGAGGGTTTCTATGTGTGGGAGGACGGGCGGCCGAACAAGGAGCGCCTGACGGACCGCGTACCCGGTCTGGGTCAGCGCCTGCTGGAACCACTGCTGACGGCTACGCAAAAATGTGTGGCAACAGGGGTTGTTGCGGATGCCGATCTGGCGGATGCCGGCGTAATCTTCGGCACCGGCTTCGCCCCCTGGACGGGCGGCCCCATGCATTACCAGCAGCGAGAGCAAGCAGCATGAGTGACGAGATTGTCCGTGTCGAACTACCCAACCGCGAGCCGGTATTGCGCGTGATTCCCATGCCCAAGGATCTCAATGCTGCCGGCGATGTGTTCGGCGGCTGGATCATGGCGCACGTCGACCTCGCCGGCTCCATCCCCGCAGCACGTCGCGCCAAGGGGCGCATCGTGACCGTCGCAGTGAATGCCTTCACGTTCAAGGAACCCGTTTTCAAAAGCGACCTGGTGAGCTTCTACGCACACATCGTCAAGGAGGGCACGACCTCCATGACCGTGGACGTGGAGGTGTACTCAGAGCGCGACCCTGCCGACCCGAAGGTCGTCAAGGTGACCGAGGCCACACTGACTTACGTGGCCATCGATAACCGTGGCGCCAAGCGGCCTTTACCACCTCTCTGAGAGAGCCTTTGATCCGATAGGAGACACCTACATATGAACAAGAAACTGATTTGCCGCTCGGTGGCTTCTGCCCTGCCGTTACTCGTGGCAGGCGCTGCACAGGCGTCCGGCTTCCAGCTGCTGGAGCAGAACGCCAGTGGCCTGGGGAACTCGTACGCCGGTTCCGCTGCGGTGTCGGAGAACGCCAGCATCATCTTCTATAACCCTGCAGGCATGACCCGTCTGCAGAAGCGTGAAGTCTCGCTGGGTGGTAACTACATCAAGCCAAGCTACAAGTTCAGCAATGACGGTAGCTCAAATGCGCCTACCGCCACCGGTACTGATGGTGGCGACGCGGGTGATCCGGCTCTTGTCCCTAATGGTTACGGTTCTGTCGGCTTGAGCGACAACCTGTTCTTCGGTGTGGGTGTCAGCGTGCCCTTTGGTCTCAAAACCGAATACAGCCCGGACTGGGTGGGCCGCTTCCAGTCGCTGAGCTTCGAGATCAAGACACTCAATATCAATCCGTCCCTGGCCTACAAGATCGGCGATCGGGTTTCGCTTGGCTTCGGCTTGAACTGGCAGCGTATGGAAGCTGAGTATCGTCGTATGGCTGCTGTCGTCGCACCGACAACCACCGTAACACTCAACGCAACCAGTGAAGGATGGGGCTGGAATGCCGGCGGCTTGTTCAAAGTGAGCGACAACATGGACATCGGTTTGTCTTATCGCTCCAAAATCAAACACAAGCTTCAGGGCATGCTGCTGTCTTCCAATCCGGCTGCAGAGTCGATGGCCGAAGCCCGCATTACCCTGCCGGATACCGCAATCCTTAGTATCAGGCAGCAGTTGTCGGATGACTGGGAGATGCTTGGTGATGTCTCGCATACTTACTGGTCACGCATCAACACCGTGCCCATCGTGCGCACGAGTGGTGCGAGCGAGGGTACGACTGCGCAGACTCTGGATGCCCATTTCCGCAACACCTGGCGTGTAGCGCTGGGCGCGACGCAGAAGCTTAATAGCGCCTGGAAAGTGAAGTATGGCGTCGCTTACGATCAGTCTCCGGTGCGAAGCACCGAAGAGCGCCTGGTGTCGCTACCTGACAATGACCGCATCTGGGTGTCGCTCGGTACGCAGTGGAAGATGGACAAGAACTCCACCGTCGACATTGGTGCGGCCTACCTCTACCTGCGCGATACGAAGGTCGACAACAATCAGAGCTCTGCGGGTCGTGGTCGTGTTGCCGGTGTTTACAGTGGTAGCGTCACCATCTTTGGTGCGCAGTACTCGCTGGCCTTCTGATGCCGGCGCGGGGCAGCGCAAGCTGCCCCGCTTGTTGTCCGTTCCAGCTGTTTTTCTCCGTCCTATTTGCGGCGTCATGCAGGGGCCGCTGTCATCAAGGATGCTTCCATGAGCAACTTCCAGATCCGCAAGGTGGCCGTGCTGGGCGCCGGCGTGATGGGTGCGCAGATTGCTGCGCACTGCGCGAACGCCGAAATCCCCGTCGTGCTGTTCGATCTCGCATCGAAAGAGGGTGACCCCAGCGGCATCGCCCGTCGCGGTATCGATGGCTTGAAGAAACTGGAGCCTTCGCCGCTGGCGACGGCCGACCGCGTGCAGTACATCGAGGCTGCGAACTACGATCAGCACGTGGCGCAACTCGCAGAGTGCGACCTCATCATCGAGGCGATTGCGGAGCGGCTGGAGTGGAAGCTCGATCTCTACCAGAAGGTGGCGCCGCATGTCCGCGGTGACGCGATCTTCGCAACGAATACCTCGGGCCTGTCGATCAACAAGCTCGCAGAAGGTTGCCCGGCCAGCCTGCGGCCGCGCTTCTGCGGCGTGCACTTCTTCAATCCGCCGCGCTACATGTCGCTGGTGGAACTGATCCCCTGCCATGGCACGGACAGCGAACTGCTCGACAATCTCGAGACCTTCCTGACCACCACCTTGGGCAAGGGCGTGGTGCGCGCGCTCGATACGCCCAACTTCGTGGCCAATCGCGTCGGTGTGTTCTCCATCCTCGCGGTGATGCATCACACGCAGCGCCTCGGCCTGGGCTTCGATGAAGCCGATGCACTGACGGGGCCGCTGATCGGTCGCCCCAAGAGCGCTACCTATCGCACGGCCGATGTGGTCGGCCTCGATACGCTGGTGCACGTCGTGAAGACGATGACCGACAACCTGCCCGACGACCCTTGGGCAAAGTATTACAAGACGCCGGACTGGCTTGCTGCGTTGATTGCCAAAGGTGCGCTGGGCCAGAAGACCAAGGCCGGCATCTATCGCAAGGACGGCAAGCAGATCAAGGTGGTCGATCTGGCAAAGCAAGACTACCGCGACAGTGGTGCCGAGGTGGCCGAGGAGGTTGCGGCCATCTTCAAGGAGAAGAGCCCTGCGGTCCGCTTTGCAAAGCTGCGTGCGAGCACGCATCCGCAGGCGCAGTTCCTGTGGTCCATATTCCGCGACGTCTTCCATTACGTCGCCCTGCATTTACCGCACATCGCACACAACGCGCGCGATGTCGATTTCGCGATGCGCTGGGGTTTTGGCTGGGCACAGGGGCCGTTCGAGACTTGGCAGGCCGCAGGCTGGAAAGCGATTGCCGAGGCGATTCGCGATGACATCCAGGCGGGCCATGCGATGAGCGATGCGCCTCTGCCGGCCTGGGTGTTCAACCATGAAGGCGTGCATACGCCGCAAGGCTCTTTCGATGCACGCAGTGGCGTCGTGCAGGGCAGGTCGTCCCTGCCTGTGTATGAACGACAGTTGTTCCCGGAACGGGTCGCTGGCGAAGTCGATGTGCAGCAGTACGGCCGCACGTTGTGGGAGAACGACGAAGTCCGCATGTGGACGCTGGATGACGACGATGGCAAGCATGTGCCGGTGCTGTCGTTCAAGAGCAAGATGTGCGCAGTGGGCCCTGTTGTGCTCGACGGCATCATCGAGGCTGTACATCGCGCCGAGAAGGACTACTCGGGGCTCGTGATCTGGCAGCCGACGGCGCCGTTTTCGGTGGGTGCCAACCTCAAGCAGATCCGTCCCGTTCTCGAAGCGGGCGACTTCGTGACGCTGGAAGGCATCGTCGCCAAGTTCCAGCAGATGTCGCAGACCATCAAGTATTCGCAGGTGCCGGTGATCTCGGCCGTGCAGGGCATGGCACTGGGTGGCGGTTGCGAGATCGTCATGCACAGCACGCGCGTCGTTGCGGCGCTGGAGAGTTACATCGGTCTCGTCGAGGTGGGCGTAGGCCTGATCCCTGCTGGCGGTGGTTGCAAGGAATTCGCGATCCGCACGGCCGAGATGGCTGCGCGCACGGCGACCAATGATCCGATGATCTGGCTGCAGAACGTCTTCCAGACAATCGCCATGGCCAACGTGTCTAAGAGTGCCAAGAACGCCAAGGAGCTGGCCCTGCTGCGTGATCACGACATCGTGCTGTTCAACCCGCACGAGTTGCTGCACGTATCACGCAAGACGGCGCTGGGCATCGCTGCCGCAGGCTATCGGCCGAAGCTGCCACCCGCTGGCGTACCGGTGGCGGGGCGTGGTGGCATCGCGACGCTGGAGATGATGCTCATCAACATGCTTGAGGGCGGCATGATCACCAAGCACGACTACCGCGTGTCGAAGTCGGTGGCCATGGCCTTGTGCGGCGGTGCGGTCGAGAGCGGAACACTGGTCAGCGAGAAGTGGTTGCTGGACGTGGAGCGCTACGAGTTCGTCGAGCTGCTCAAGACACCCGAGACGCAGGCGCGACTCGTACACATGCTGGAAACCGGCAAGCCGCTGCGTAACTGACAGGCATTCAGGAGAACACCATGAGCAAACAGATTCAGGATGCCTACATCGTTGCCGCCACGCGCACGCCGGTGGCCAAGCGCAAGGGCGCGTTCCGCAGCGTGCGGCCCGATGACATGCTGGCGCACGTGTTGCGCGCCGTGGTCGCCAAGGCGCCGGGGCTGGATCTCAAGGAGATTGGCGACGTCGTCGTCGGCTGTGCGATGCCCGAAGCCGAGCAAGGCATGAACGTGGCGCGCATCGGCCTGCTGCTGGCGGGTTTCCCGGATACGGTGCCGGGCATCACGATCAATCGCTTCTGCTCGTCCGGCGTCAATGCCGTCGCCGATGCGGCAACGCGCATCCAGCTCGGTGAGGCCGACGTGATGATTGGCGCCGGCACTGAGTCGATGACCGTCATGCCGCAGATGATGGGCAACAAGGTGGCGATGAACCCGGCCGTCTTCGAGCGTGACGAGAATCTCGCCATCGCCTATGGCATGGGCCTCACGGCCGAGCGTGTGGCGCAGCAATACAAGGTGACGCGCGACGAGCAGGATGCCTTCGCGATGGCTTCACACCAGAAGGCTTGCGCGGCGATTGCGGCAGGGCAGTTCAGTGATGAGATCACGCCTTACCTGGTGCGTGAGCAGCTGCCGGATTTCAGGACCAGTACGGTGCGCGTGGTCGAGAAGCTGTTCGAGCACGATGAAGGCCCGCGCCCTGACAGTTCGCTCGAAGGGCTCGCCAAGCTGCGCACGGTGTTCGCGGCCAAGGGTAGCGTGACGGCGGGCAACAGCTCGCAGATGTCGGATGGCGCAGCGGCTGTGCTGCTGATGAGCGAAGCGGCGCTCAAGCGCTACAACCTCAAGCCCATCGCGAAGTACAGCGGTTTCTCGGTCGCCGGTGTGCCGCCCGAAGTGATGGGCATTGGCCCGGTAGAAGCGATCCCGAAGGTGCTCAAGCGTGCTGGCGTGGCGCAAGACGCGCTGGACTGGATCGAGCTCAACGAAGCGTTTGCCGCGCAGGCACTGGCCGTCATCAAGACGCTGGGGCTGGACCCCACCAAGGTCAATCCGCAAGGCGGTGCGATTGCACTGGGTCACCCGTTGGGGGCGACTGGTGCCATTCGCGTCGCTACGCTGATGAGCGCGATGCAGCGCAATCCGGGGCTCAGGTACGGCATGGTCACCATGTGCATCGGTACGGGCATGGGGGCTGCGGGGTTGTTCGAGCGCTGCTAGAAAGCTTGAAGTAGGGTGGATAAGCGATAGCGCATCCACCATTGCGCTAAACCTCAACGCGTGGATGCGCTGCGCTTATCCACCCTACGTGGCTACGCGGCAGAGCTAGCGGAAGGCGAAGCGGATCTTCTGCACGCCTATGCCCAGCCATTCGTGCATGGCATACCAGCCCGTGTAGGCCGAGGTGTTGTTGGGCAGGTAGTCGAAGAACTCTTCGCCCAGCGTGCCATCGCCCATGAAGCCCATGGGTGCAGGAATCACCTCCAGCCCCTGTGCCCGGAATTCTTCGACGGCGCGCCGCATGTGTGCCGCATGCGTGACCAGGGCGATGCGTTCGATCTTGAAGCCGCGCAGCATCGCGGCTGAATTCACTGCGTTTTCCGAGGTGTCCAGTGAGCCCGCTTCCACCCATTGCGGTGGCTGGCGGAAGTCGATGGTCAGCACGCGCCCCATCAGCTCGGCTTCCGGCGTCGTGCCGGTCGGTGCGCCGCCCGACACGAGGATGGGCAGGCCCGTCATGCGCGCCAGCTGCGCGCCGAAGCGCACGCGTTCCAGGGTGATGCGGTTGACCGTGGGCTTGCCGTCGTACTCCGGGTTGGCGCGGCGCTGCCCGCCGCCGAGGATCACGATGGCCTGCGCGCGTTTGGCGTCCGGCTCGTCGATGGGCGGGTGCGTCTCCAGTGGCGCCGTGATCAGCTGCACCGTGGCCGGTGTGCACAGGAACAGGCCCAGCACCACGCCACCCCAGGTCAGGCTCAGCCCGGTGCGCTTCCAGCGCCGCTGCAGGATCAGCCCCAGCACGATGGGTAGCCAGTAGAACCAGGGGCGGAATCAGCAGGGTGCCGAGGATTTTCTTGGCGATGAAGTAAAAAGACATGGCTTTACCAGGGGCGAGGGGGCCGGGCGGGCTTTGAAAAGCAGCGTCGCAACACGTATTATCGCCTCCCAGAGCGCGGCAGATGGTGCTCGTCAACACCGCGCGAAGGGGACCGCCACTTGCGAATCGTACTGATCGTTCTGCTGCTGCTGTTGTGCGTCTACGTGATCGTGCAACTCTATCGCCTGCGGCGCATGCCCACGCCCCCCGGCGCACGCGACAACGATCCGCTCTACCGCGACATCGATCGCTTCACGCCCGACCTGTCGAGCACCCTGGATGCCAAGTACGGCGTCATGTCTGCCGAAGAGGTTGATACCAACGCCGATGCCGTCGTGTCCTTGTCCGGCAGCGCCCCCGTCGAAGAAGACGAAGAACCCCCGCCGCGTGCCGCCCGTCCGCAGGAGCCGGACGCATCCAGCTTCGGCTTTGATGCCCTGCTCGAAGTCCGCCAGATGCGCCACCTCGTCGACGAACAGCGCGACCGTCTGATGCAACTTTCCGAGGAAGTCTATGCACTGCGCGAAGAGCTCGCCGCCGTGCGTGCCGCCAGCCGCGTATCGCCGGCCTACGCCGAAGCCGTCTCGCTGATGCGCAGCGGTTACGACGCCCAGGCCGTGGCCGAGCGCTGCGGCATCTCGGTGGCCGAGGCCGAGCTGGTGCGCGCCCTGAGCCAGGGACAGACCGATCAAGCCGATGACGTCACGGGGGACCGCCATGCCTGAAGTGCTGCAACAAGCCCGCGAAGAGGACGAACTGCGCCGTTCGCGCCAGCACATGATGATCAAGATCGCGCTGGCGGCAGCCGTCGCCCTCATCGTGATCCTCGCGCTGATCCTCAGCGAGAGCAGCACCACCACCGAACCCGCGCCCACGGCGCAGGTCGTCAAGCCGATCACCGCCGCGCCGCGCGCCGACAACCCGCCGGCCGAAAGCCTCGAAGAGGCTGCCCGCCGCGCCCTCAAGACTTCGGAAGAAGCCGCCCAGATCCAGTCCGCTGTGCTGGCCGACCAGAAAACCATGCCTCAGGCTGCGTCGGCCGTGCCCGAGGAGACGACCGATCCCACCGCGCTGGGCGTCCCGGCGAGTGCGCCGACCGCCGCCAGGGCAGAGAGCTCCGGCCGCCTGGTGCTGGGGCAGACCAGCAAACGCACGTCCTCGTCGGCGCCTGCCGCGAAGCCACAGCCTGCGCCCGAACCCGTCACGCGTGGCGTCGGCCCAGTGGCGCCAGCCGTGGCAGCCGCCGTAAGCGGGCAGGGCAGCAGCAAGGCCCAGGCTGCGCACTCCGCACCGGCAACCAGCAGCGCCACGCATTCCACAGTTGCTACGCCGCCCGCTTTCCTCGTGCAGGCCGGTGTGTTCGCCAACTACAGCAATGCCGAAGAGCTACGCAACAAGCTCGTCGCCGCCGGCATCCCCGCGCAGATCGAATCGCGCGTGCAGATTGGCCCCTTCGCCAACAAGCAGGAAGCCGCTGCGGCCCAGCAGAAGCTGCGTGCCCTGGGGCTCGATGGCGGCATGCTGGTGCCGCGTACGACGGGCAAGCCGTAGCACGTGATAGTGATGGATAGCTGACGTCAGGCTGAACTCGGAATGCATATCAAATTGCTCGTTGGAAAAACGAGTTCGGGCCAGCCAGCCTACGAATCCGTATACGTCACGGAGGTAGGGCCGCACAAATACGTGATTGAGTTCTCACCCGGCTTGGCGTACGGCGTCGCCGCTGGAGATGAGATCGAACTATTTGAAGATGGCTCATTTGAAGTCGTTCGCAGAGCCGGGAGTGTCGCGGTACGCGTGCTGTCTGAGCATCTACTTGACTCCGCGGAGCCCGATCTCACCAGAAAAGTAGGAGAGATTCTGGGTGGCAGGCTCGACGGAAACATCGGCCACGGCTTGGCCTACACAATCCCACATGGACCTGGCTTTCCAGCTATCGAGCAGGTATTCGAGGCGTTCGTTCATTCAACGCCCGGCGCTGCCTGGGAGTATGGGAATGTCTATGCAGAAGATGGAACGCCCTTGGGCTGGTGGCAAAGTGCCGCATAACCCTGCAATCAAGCGGATCTCACAAGGCTGCGCGTTGAGTCTCCCCCGGGCTATGCACTCCTGCGCCCGCTTGCGTTCCCGTTAGAGTCCATACATTGGCTACGCCGGACAATCTGGAAGAGCAGGCTCATGATGCTTGGGATAGCAACCAGGCGGCGCGCGCTTTTCAGTTGTTCAGTCAAGCAGCCAATGCAGGACAAGAAAACAGCATGTTGAATCTTGGCTATTTTTATGACGAGGGTTTGGGTACCAGACAAGATAAAGACAAGGCAATGTATTGGTATAAGCGCGCTTACCGGAAAGGCAGTGCGGCGGCGGCATCAAATATCGCGATTCTCTACAGAGAGCGCTCCAATCTTCGTTTGATGTTTCAGTGGTTCAAGAAGTCTGCAGAACTTGGGGATGGAGACTCTGCGGTCGAACTGGCAAAGCTTTACCTTGAGGGAACGGGGGTTCGTCGTTCCAAAGCTGATGCTGTACGTTGGTTAGCTGCAGCAACGTCGGCCCTGTTCATTTCGGAGGCTGGTCGCGAAGAAGCATTGATGCTTCTGCTTGAGGCGCAAGACGGGCGCTAACCGTTCAGTCGTTGTGCGCTTAAAGTCTGCGCCTGCTGCCACCTCCACTTGCGGCTCCAGGTACCCCTCACATTCAGCGATCACCCACCACGACATCCTGCTGCGCCATTCTGTCGTTTCATCGCATGCCACGTGAGTGACGTCACCAGTTTTCCTAATCTGCTCCTGTCCCAACCACACAGGAGCACTCCATGAAATACCTCGTTCTTCCCTTCCTGCTCGCCGCCGCCAGCGTGCAGGCCGCCGACCTGACTGTCAGGTTCGACGGTGTCAGCGGCAAGCAGGGCGATCTGTTGATCGCTGTCTACAACTCGGCCGAGTCCTACAAGAGCAAGCAAGCCGTGAGTCGTGCCCGCCTGCCGGCGGATGGCTCGCTGGAAACCGTGTTCAAGGGTCTGGTGCCCGGGCGCTACGTCGTTGCGGTGTTCCATGACCGCAACAGCAACGGCAAGCTCGATACGAATTCTGTCGGCCAACCGCAGGAGCCGTATGGCTTCAGCCGTAATCCTTCGACGCAGTATGGTCCGCCGAGCTTCGACGATGCGGCGGTCACGCTGGGCAACGATGCGCAGACGGTGGTCGTGTCGGTCGATTGATCGGCAGGAGCTTGAAAAGAGAAAGGCCGCACTTCGGTGCGGCCTTTCTTTTGGGGGCTGCATTCCTGCTGTTTCCAACGCGGTCATTCCCGCGAACGCGGGAATCCACTTCGCCCCCTGAAACCTTCATTCGCGCTGTCGTGGATTCCCGCGTTCGCGGGAATGACGGCTCCGGAAGATATGGCCTCATTCCTTTTTGCGCGGGAGTCTTCAGAACGCAAACCAGGAAACACCCAGCATCGTGCTGCCGCGTACCCAGCGACCGTACTCGCTGCCGCGCGTGCCATGGCGCAGCATCACACTGGCCCACAGCTGCCACTGATCACCGAGGTCGCGTTTCGCCATCACGTAAGCCTCACCACTGTCGTCGTCGAGGTTGCGTTTGTAGCGCAGGGTCCAGCCGGTTTTCGCATCACTGCCGTTGATGAGCTGCAGGCCGGCGTAGTGGCGGCGCATTGGTGTGCTGGCGTTGAGCAGGGCGCCCAGTTGCTGGTCGGCGAGTCCGTGCGGGGCGCTGGCGAGTGCTTCGCTGGCCTGCGCGCGTGCGGTGGCATCGGCGTCGTTGAGGCCGCCGCCGTTGCGCCAGTATTCGGTGGCGAGCGTCCAGTTGCTCTCGAAGGTGTAGCTCGCACCGAGCAGGGCGTTGGTGTGGGCGCGGGTGTCTTGCGTCTGCAGTCGCCAGCCGCTGGGTGTGGCTGCCGCGACGGGTACCTGCCATTGCCCGCCATGCACGTAGCCTGCTTCGGCGTAGACGAGCAGGGCGTCGCTGGCGGTCCATTGCGCCCAGCCCTGCCAGTCCGGTGGCGTGTCGTTGGCGCGTGAGACGAGCGCAGCGGCACTCGCTTCATCGCCGACCCAGTCGAGCTTGAGCGCGTTGCGCTGTGCCTTGTCGCGCGCGCGGTGGCCCTGGCTGAACTGGCGGATCAGGCTCAGAGCGCTGTGCTCGTTGATCTGCCAGCGTGCGCGGGCTATGTCGTGGCCGCTGACTTCGCGCTTGGCGTTGTCCTTGCTGTTCTCGCTGAAGAAGGGGTTGGAGGGATTCCAGAAAGCGCCCGGCCCCCACAGCAGGGCTTCGCGTCCGGCCTGCAGGCTGAGGCCGTCGGCGGGGCGCCAGCGCAGCCAGCCTTCGTTGAGCCAGGCATCGCTGTGGCGTTCACCGGGCAGGGCGCTCGTGATGAAGCGTGGTTTGAGCGTTGTGGCGAACTGTTCGTGTGACCACGACACGTCCGGCCGCGCCTCGAGGTTGAAGCTGTGATCGGCCACGCGTGCCACGCGGCTGTACGGGCTACCGCGCCAGGTCTGTGTGTCGATGCGATAGCCGAGCACTTCGCCGCGCGTGCTGAAGTCATTGGCCTGTGCGGCGAGGCTCAGTGCGGATAGCGGCAACAACGCGAGGGCACGGAGACGAGGCCTCATGAGTTGAGGTCGAACGACGAAGGATCGATCTTGCGCACGCGCACTTCGCGGTAGTCGAGCGTGGTGACGTTGCCGCTGTTGATGGCGTCGGTGATCGTCATGCGGCTGACGAAGGGAATGCGTTGCCCCTCGTGTTCGATGAGGTTGCCGTACTCGAAGCTCGCACGTTTGAAGAGCTTGCCGGACACGGTGTAGAACTCGGCCTTGACGCCGACTTTGCGCTTCTCTGACACCCAGTAGCGGATGCGGTCGTAGGTGACGTTCTTCTCGCGCGCCGTGAGTTCGAAGACCACGCAGGCTTCGCCATCGATGACTTCGTTGCCGGCTGGCGTGGCGTTGTAATCGCCGACGTAGTTGGTCGCCGCGATGTCGCCGTTGGCAGCCTGGCCGAGCAGGCGCTGGCGCGGGCTCAGCGGCACGGGGCGTTGCAGGCCGGGGCGGCTGAACCACATGTTGCGGCCGAGCATCAGCACGCGCTGGCCGCGGATCTTCTCCGGCGCGGTGTATTCGACACGCGTGTTCGTGCGGTTGGCCATCGCATTCATGCTCTGCTGCGTGTCGCCATCGGCGTCGTGCGACTGGATGTCGATACGCCAGGCAATGCCGGGCAGGTTGCCGCCGCGTGCGCGGTCAGCATGTTGCAGCAGGCTGTCGGCGTCGGCCGCGTGGCTGGCGGGCGAGTACGCCAGCCAGAGGAGGAGGGCGGCCTTGATGACGAGGCCGCAGATGATGAGTGTCTTTTTCATGGTGTGCTCCGTGAGTGTTCAGACGTGGCCCAGCGCATCGACGATCTCGATGTGCGCGGCGCGGCGTGCGGGCCAGCAGGCGGCGAGCATGGCGACGCCACTCAGCAGGGCGAGCAGTGCGGCTTGCGTGGCGGGCAGGATGGCGAGCGACAGCGGTACGGCGTTGCTCGACGAGGGTGGGATGTAGGTGATGTGGGCGTTGTTGATGCCAAGGCTCACGGCGACCGTGAACAGCACGCCCAGAAGGCAGCCGGCGGCGCCGAGCACGGCCCCTTCTGCGCCGAACAGCGCGACGATGCCGCGGCGTCGCAGACCCAGCGCACGCAGGGTGCCGATCTCGCGCACACGCTCCATGACGCTCATCGACAGCGTGTTGATGATGCTCATGAGCACGACGATGAAGACGATACTGAAGAGGAACAGGAAGATCAGGTCGAACATGTTCTTCACCGAGCGGTAGAAGTTCGACAGTTCGACCCAGGTGCGGATCTCGACATCGAAGCCGGCTGCGCGCAGCACGGGCTCCAGCGCAGTGCGTGCTGCGTTCGCATCGCTGCCTTCGGCGTACAGCACCACCACGCGACTGGCGCCGTCGGTGTCGAGCAGGCGTTGCGCGTAGTCGAGTGGCAGGCGCACCGACTTGTCGTTGGTGGCGGCCGTGCCAGTGTCCCAGGCGCGCAGCATCTCCAGGTCCATGGCATTGGTCTGGCCTTGCAGGGTGCTGGTGAGCAGCACCAGGTTGCTGCCGCTGTCGGCGCCGAGAATGTCGGCCAGCCCGCGGCTGACAAGGCCGGCATCGGGCTTGTTGGCCTTGAGACGCGGCGTGCCGTGCGGGCGGATCAGGCTGGAGGCTTCGGGCGATTCGCCCTCGCCGATGAAGATCGTCGACACCTTGCCGTTCGAGATGAGCCCCGACACGGGCAGGCGCGGTGAGACGACTGCGACGCCGCGCTGTTTCTGCAGCAGCGCATCGAGCTTTGCGAGCTCCGCCTTGCTGAACAGGTAGTGCTCGGGTTTGAGGCTGCCTTGTTCGAAGTAACCACGCTTCGCGATGGTCAGGTGGCCGAGGCCTTCGCCATGGATGGCCGCATTGGAGAGACCCGTGTAGACGTTGTGGATGTAGCCCGCGAAGAGATTGACCGCGGCGAAGCCCACGCCGATGGCGAGCAGGGTGGCGAGGCTGCGGCGGCGGTTCTTGACGAGGTTGCGCAGGGCCAGCGAGAGGATCAGGGCGAGGCGGTTCATTGCAGGGCTCCTTCTGGCGTGATGAGGCCGTCGGCGAGGCGCACGAGGCGGTCTACCGAATCGATGAGGCGCGGGTCGTGGGTGGAGAAGATGAAGGTCACGCCTTCGTTGCGATGCAGCTCGCGCATCAGCGCGATGACCTGCTGGCCTGTTTGCGCATCGAGGTTGGCTGTCGGTTCGTCGGCAACGACCAGCAGGGGCTGCGTGACCAGGGCGCGCGCAATGGCGACGCGCTGGCGCTGGCCGCCCGAGAGCTGGTCCGGGCGGTGGTGGGCGAAGTTGTCGAGGCCCACGGCGGCGAGGCGCTCGTGCGCGGCCTTGAGTGCCGTGCTGCGTGCGGCGCCGCCGAGGACCAGCGGCAGCATCACGTTCTCGACCGCCGACAGCACCGCGATCAGGTTGAAGCCCTGGAAGACGAAGCCGATGCGGCGGTTGCGCAGCTCGGCGAGCGCACCATCGTCCAGCCCGGCGGTGTCGGTGCCATCGAGCAGCAGGCGGCCGCTGGTGGGGCGGTTGACGAGGCCGATGAGGTTGAGCAGCGAACTCTTGCCGCTGCCCGAGGGGCCCCACAGGGCGGCGAATTCGCCGCGTTCGAGCGTGAGGTCGATGCCGCGCAGGGCGGGCACTTCGACATGACCCAGCTTGTAGTGCCGGGTGATGGCTTGCATCTGTATCAATGACATGGGGGCTCCCGTGGCAGGCTGAAGCGTTGAAGACAGGAGGCCAGTCTGCGCAGCGCGCATGGCGCAGGGCAGGGCCGTGCGACAGAACGCAGGAAGGGCTGTGTGACTTGCACGGCGTGGCGATGGAGTGCGCCAGCGGCGGATGAGGAGCCTGCCGCAGTTCATCCGCAGCGCAGGCATTTCGCGACGGCGCTGTGTCAGTTCATCGCAAGCGGGTGGTCCGGCGCGGTCCGCAAATCCACAGTGCAGACCATTCCTTCAATGCCGGAGAAGCGCCATGCTGAAAATCATCGAGCACACGCCCCTGTGGGTGTGGCCCCTGTTCCTCTACCTGCTGTTGAATGGCTGGCGCCAGATGCAGCCGCGTGATGTGCCGTTGTGGCGCGCCGTCGCCTTGCCCGTGGCGATGCTGTTGCTGTCGGCTTCGCGCCAGTTCCAGGGGCCTGTGCTGTTGTTGTCGCTGTTCGCGTGGTTGATGGGGATCGCCAGTGGTTTGAACTTCTGTCTGGTGGCGGGTTGGCCGTCCGGCCTGCGGCGTGTGGGGCAGGCCGTGCACGTGCCGGGCAGCGCGCTGCCGCTCATTGCGATGCTGACGATCTTCGGGCTGCGCTATGTCGCCGGGGTGCTGCAGGCGCGCGACCCGTCGCTGGCACTCGCCTTGCCGATGGTGGGGGCCTGCAGTCTTGTGTCGGGCCTCGTCAGCAGCATATTCTTCGCACGCCTCGTCGTCGTTTTGCGCCTGGTGCGGCGCAATCCGTTGGCGGGTGCCGTTCCCGAGGCCGCCTGACCCATGTTCGAATTCAAGGAAGACAAGCCGCAAGTCCTGCCGTCATCGCGACGCTTGCTGATCGTGTTGATCGGCAACACGCTGATCGCGGCCATGCTGTGGGCGACCGGCAACAAGCGTCCCTTTCTCGACCTGTGGCTGCTCACCGAGTCCATCGGCCTGTCGATCTGTTTCGTGTTCACGGCGGTCCACCACCTCACGCGCGAGCGCTTTGGCCTGCTGCCGGCGCTGGTGCTGGGCACGCTGGTCGGCTTCCCTGCGGGGGCCTGGCTGGTGCAGTGGCTGGGCGTGGGTTGGGCCACGACCGAAGTGCTGCACAGTTCGGGCGCGCTGTTTCGCTACGGCATCATCGGCTTCATCTGCACGGCGGCGTTCAGCTACTTCTTCCAGAGCCGGCTGCGCATCTTCTCGCTCGACCAGGCACGCCGCGAGGCGGAGTTGCGTGAGGCGCAGGGGCAGAAGGCGGCGCTGCTGGCCGAGCTGCGGCTGCTGCAGGCGCAGATCGAGCCGCACTTTCTCTTCAATACATTGGCCAACCTGCACAGCCTCATCGGTCGTGACGATGCCGCTGCGCGTCAGCTGCTCGAACGCCTCAACGACTATCTGCGTGCCAGCCTCGTGCATAGTCGTGCGCGGCAGGCGACGCTGGGTGACGAAGCTGACATGCTGTCGGCGTATCTGGACATCCAGGCGCAGCGCATGGGTGGGCGCCTGCAGACCCGCATCGCCATCGATGACAGCCTGCGTGGCCTGGCCTTTCCACCCATGCTGTTGCAGCCGCTGGTGGAGAACGCCATCGTGCACGGCATCGAGCCCAAGCTGGGTGAAGGCCGTATCAGCGTCGAGGTGCTGCGCGAAGGTGAAGGAGAAAGCGAGGGGCTGCGCGTGGTGATTGCCGACGATGGCGTGGGTTTCGGCAAGGCAGCATCGAGCGGGCAGGGCGTGGGGCTGGCCAATGTGCGCGAGCGCCTCGCCGCACTGTACGGCGCCGCCGCGCGACTGGATATCAAGGACAACGCGCCGCAGGGCGCCAGGGTGGAACTATGCTTGCCGCTGGACGCATCCGCGCACTGATTGCCGACGACGAGCCTTTGCTCGCGGCCGATCTGGCGACGCGCCTCGGGCAGTTGTGGCCGGAGCTCGACATCGCCGCTGTTGTGCATCACGGCCCGGCTGCCGTGGAAGCCCTCAACCGGCTCGCGCCCGATATCGCTTTTCTCGACATCCGCATGCCCGGCCTGTCCGGGCTGGAGGTCGCGCAGCAGGTGCGCGTGCCGCATGTGGTGTTTGTGACGGCGTACGACCAGTACGCGGTAGCGGCTTTCGAATCGGCTGCGGCGGACTACCTGCTCAAGCCCGTCAGCGACGACAGACTCGCGCAGACCGTGACCCGTTTGCGTGATCGTGTGGCGACTGCCCAGCCTGCAGCAGACCTCGGTCGCCTGCTGGCACAGGTGCTCGGTCAGCAGGCCGAACGCCTCAGCTGGATTCGCGCCAGCGTCGGCGACGACACGCACCTCGTGGCCATCGACGAAGTGCTGTACTTCCGCGCCGACGACAAATACACCGTAGTGCAGACGGCGCAGCGCGAATACCTGATCCGCACGCCGCTCAAGGAGCTGCTGCCGCAACTCGACCCGGCGCGCTTCTGGCAGGTGCATCGCAACACCATCGTGGCAACCACCGCGATCGCCAGTGCGCGGCGCGAGCTCAATGGCCGCGTGACCCTGAGCCTGCGCGGCCGGCCGGAAGCCCTGACCGTCAGCCGCGCCTTCGCCCACCTGTTCCGCCAGATGTAGCTGGCGGAAATTGCCCGGGCATTTCCCGTCTTATCCCTGCATTCCGGCGCCTGCGCGGTGCCTAGAGTGGACACTCGTATTCGTCCGTCCCGGGGAGGGAAGTCATGAGGATCGAAGTTCACGTTTTGGCAGTCTCGAAGTCGATGCCGAGAAGCTCATCTCGTTTCCGGCAGGTTTGCCCGGCTTCGAGGACTGCAAGCGTTTCACGCTGCTTGAAATGGAAGTCACCAGCGGCCCCGGCATCGGCGTGCTGCAGAGCGTCGAGCATCCCGAGATCGCCTTCTCGGTCGCCGAGCCGGATCAGTTCGGCCTGCACTACGAGTTCGCGCTGACCGAGGACGAGGAGGCGCTGCTGCGTGTGAGTCGCACAGAAGATGTTGCCGTGCTGCTGATCCTGCGCCGCAACGATGCACCGAACGACGAGCCGCCCGTGAAGGCCAACCTGATGGCGCCGCTGGTCATCAACATGGCCAACCGCATGGGTCTGCAGAAAGTCATCGGTCGCGTCGGCTGTGACGTGACCCTGCGCCCCGCTGCCTGAGCGGCGGCGTCGCTGGCTGGGCTACACTCCGTCGGCATCCCAACCGACGGAGTGACACATGGCCCGCAGCATCATTTCCACCGACAAGGCGCCTGCCGCCATCGGCACCTACTCGCAAGCCGTGCGGGCAGGTGACACCGTCTATCTCTCCGGCCAGATCGGCCTCGACCCCGTCACCATGCAGATGGCCGAAGGCTTCGAGGCGCAGGCCGTGCGCGTCTTCGAGAACCTCAAGGCCGTGGCGGAAGCCGCTGGCGCTTCGCTCGCCGACGTGGTGAAGATCAATTTCTTCCTCACCGATCTGTCCAACTTCGCGCGCCTCAACGAGTTGATGGCGACCTATTTCGTGCAGCCTTATCCGGCCCGTGCCGCAGTGGGTGTCGCCTCGTTGCCGCGTGCTGGCCTCGTCGAAGCGGACGCCGTGCTGGTTCTGGAGTAGATCAGCGTGGCGGGTATGCGTCCCGCGAAGCTCGCAGCCCTGTGCTCGGGGCTGGGCTTCCCTGGCCTGGGCTACCTGTTCATCGGCCAGCGTCTGCGTGGCTGGATCGTCATCGGACTGTTGACGGCCTGCCTGATCGCCTTGCTGATGGCAGCCACCGAAGCGGCACGGCCGATTGCCGAGGCCATCCTCTCTGGCCAGTTGCAGCCAGACTTCAGCAGCATCCTCGGCGCCGTGCATGAAGCGAAGGGCAAGGCGATGAGCGCGGCGCGTGGTGCCGTGTGGGGCCTGGTGATCCTGTGGCTGTTCTCGACGGTCGATGGCTATCGACTGGGCAGGCGCTTGGAGCGCGAAGCCGGAAAGCCGCGTGATGAGTAATCACGCCGTGCGTCGTGCGTGTGCGGCCGATCTGACGGGCCTGCTGGCGCTGTATCGCCAACTGCACGTCGATGATCCTGCTGTCGAACCTGCGCTGGCAGCGGCGCAGTGGGCGGCCATCCTCGCCAACCCCATGCTGCATTACTTCGTGATCGAAGATGCCGGCACACTGGTGTCGAGCTGCACGCTGAGCATCATCCCCAATCTCACGCGTGGCCTGAAGCCGTACGGCCTCGTCGAGAACGTCGTGACGCATCCGGACTGGCGTGGGCGTGGCTTTGCAACGCAGGTGTTGCATGCGGCCCGTGATGCGGCCTGGGCGGCGGGCTGCTACAAGCTGATGTTGATGACGGGCCGCAAGACGCCGGAGACGCTGGCGTTCTATGAGCGTGCCGGTTTCATCGCGGGTGACAAGACTGCTTTCGTCATGCGTCCGGATTGAATACGTCAGATTGACTGCAGCGGAATGAAAAAAGCCCGGCATGCGCCGGGCTTTTTCCTTGAGACAGGGACGATTACAGCTTGCCGGCCCCGGCGCTCTTCTGCACCTTCAGCTTGACGTCCTTGCTGGGCGTCAGGGTGTAGCTGTAGTTGCTCGCAGGCGTCCAGATCGTCGGCGTGCTCTCCAGCGGCGGCTTGCCTTGCGTAACGGCCTTGGCCTGCGCGGCAGCGGTGATGCTGCGTGCATTGCCGTTGAGCAGGGTGCCCGAGTCGTAGAAGTAGGTCTTCTCCAGCACGCCGTTGACGGTGGCATTGGCGCCGTACCAGTTGAAGAACATCACCGAGTCATCGACCGCTGCACCCGTGCCGGAGCTGGGCGCGTTCTTCACTTCGAAGACGTTGTTCTCGGCGTAGATCTTGGCGAAGTTGCCGATGCCGAGGCCGTACAGGAAGCGGTTGGGCGGCATGTAGGTGTTGTCCGCGGGAGCGTACTGACCCAGGTAGCCGATGCGACCGAAGAAGTAGTTGTTGTAGACGTGCACCTTGCCGAAACGCACGCGCGGCAGACGCTGGCCGGCGTTCTCGTACCAGTTGTTGGCCACGGTGATGGACAGCGCGCCCCAGCCGTTGGCGGCGGTGGCGGTGTTGGAGCTGCCCAGCAGGTTGGTCTTGTCGTGGTTCTCGAACAGGTTGGCCGAGATGGTCACGAAGTCCGAGGTGCCGGTGACGTTGACCGTGCCGTCGTGGCGAACCACCAGGTAGTCGTAGCCGACGTGCGGGGCTTCGAACACGGAGGGGTAGCGCCAGTCTTCGCGGTTGCCGTCGTTGAAGGTGCAGTGGTCGACCCACACGTTCTTCGAGTTGTGGACGGCGACCATGTCGAACTCGGTGTTCCAGCGACCACCGGGGCACTTCTGCGGGCCCGTGTTGGCGTCAACGTAGGCGGCCTGGCAGCCGGGTTGTGCGGGCGTGGTCAGCGAGAAGGAGTCGGTCGGGTCCCATTCGGGGAAGTGGTCGAACGGATCTTCGAAGGTGATGTTGCGGATCACCACGTTGGTGCGGCCTTCCACACGCAGCGTGCCGTTGGTGATGCGTGCGCCGTCACCCACACCGATGATCGAGGTGTTGGAGCCGACCGGGATGACGATGACTGCGGCTTGCTTGGCCGACGAGGCCTTGCGCGCGTCTTCCAGCGGGCCGGAGGGCAGCAGCGGGCGGTTGCTGGTGGCGTTCCAGTTGGCCGGGTTGGCGTTCCAGACGCTGGGCTTGTAGGCGGCCACGTAGGCATTGAAGTCGTAGCCCGGATCCTTGAAGTCTTCGAACTTCAGTTCGCGACCGGCGGCGTTCTGCGACAGGTTGATCTTGCCGTTGATGAAGATGATCTTCTTCGTGGCGTCCGGGCCGAGCGCGGAAGTGAAGCTGCCATCGGCGTTGATGACGGCGTCCGGCATCAGGGCCTTGATGAGCTGGGCACGGGTGGTGACAGTGTAGGTATGGGCTGTGTCAGCGCCATGGCCTCCGGTGGTGCCGCCGTTGGCGGTGGCCCAACCATAGGCACCGAGGGAGTTCGGTGTACCTGCTATTGCAAAGCTGCTGCCGAGCAAACTCAGGGCAAAGGCGATCTGGCGCAAGCGGGGTGCGTACATATGCTCTCCTGTCTGGTCTTGCAATGTTGCCGGGGTATCCGGTGTAAGCCGACGCCGCCCAAGGCAGCATCGGGCCCGCAATACTGCACTGCGAAACGTGAGTTTTTGGTGTCGTTTTTGTTTCGTCAGGTGGAATTAATAAAACTCCGGATATGCGGCCGGGCGAGGCGGATGACAGGTTTTCGTGGAACCGGTCAACTGCCCGGCGACGCAGGCGGGCCGCGAGCTGGCGGCCTCTTGCGGCTATCATTTCGCCGTGTCCGCCGCCCCTCCCGCCCCTCCAGTCCGCAAGACTTCCGCCCTGCAAGGCCGCCTGGCAAAGCTGGGCATCGCACGCGAAGCCGACCTGCTGCTGCACCTGCCGCTGCGCTACGAGGACGAGACGCAGCTGGTGCCGATTGCCGAGCTCAAACCGGGCGCGCCGGTGCAGGTGGCGGGCGTGGTCGAGCATGCCGAGGTGACCTTTCGCCCGCGTCGCCAGCTGCTGGTGCGTTTGCGCGACGACACGGGCGTGCTGACGCTGCGCTATCTCAATTTCTATCCTTCGGTCGTCAAGCAGCTTGAAGCCGGTGCGCGCATCCGTGCCTTCGGCGAAGTGCGTGGCGGTTTCTGGGGCGAGGAGATGGTGCACCCCCGAACGCAAACCTTGTCGGAGGGGCACGCGCTGCCAGCGGCGCTGACGCCGGTTTACCCCACGACCGCGGGGCTGGCGCAATCGGCTTTGCGCAAGCTCATCAGCCGCGCTTTCGAGCGCTGCAATCTGGCAGACCATTTGCCGGATGACTGGCGCAAGGCGCTGCGCCTGCCGGGTTGGGAGCGCAGCCTGCGCCACCTGCACCAGCCGCCACCCGATGCGTCCATCACGGCGCTGGATGAGCGCGATCATCCGGCCTGGCGTCGCATCAAGTTCGACGAGTTGCTGGCACAGCAGATTTCGCTGCGGCGTGCGTATGCCGAGCGCCGCCAGCACCGCGCACCGTCCTTGCCCCCCACCGGCAGGCTCGCGCAAGGGCTGCTGGCGGCCTTGCCATTCGCACTGACCGGTGCGCAGCGACGTGCCGTTGACGAGATTGCGGCGGACCTTGCCCAGCCGCACCCCATGCAGCGCTTGCTGCAGGGCGACGTGGGCAGCGGCAAGACCATCGTGGCGGCGTTGGCCATGCTGCAGGCGGCCGAGCATGGTTATCAGGCTGCACTGATGGCGCCGACCGAGATCCTTGCCGAACAGCATTACCGCAAGCTGGCGGCATGGCTGGCACCGCTGGGGTTGCAGGTGGCCTGGCTGTCAGGCTCACAGAAGAAGAAGGACCGCGAAGCGAACCGTGCCTTGCTGGCATCGGGCGAGGCGCTGCTGGCGGTCGGCACGCATGCGCTGATCGAGGACGATGTGCTGCTGGCGCGACTGGGGCTGGCTGTAGTCGACGAGCAACACCGCTTCGGTGTGCGGCAGCGTCTGGCCCTGCGCGAGAAGGTCAACGGCGCCTTGCCGCACATGCTGATGATGAGTGCGACGCCCATCCCGCGCACCCTGGCGATGAGCTACATGGCCGACCTCGATGTGTCGGTGCTCGACGAACTGCCGCCGGGACGCACGCCGATCATGACGCGGCTGGTCTCCGACGCGCGCCGCGACGAGGTGATCGCGCGCGTGCGTGATGCCTGTGTGGAAGGGCGCCAGGCCTACTGGGTCTGCCCCCTGATCGAGGAGGCGACGGCCCCCGGTTCTGCAGAAGCGGCAGAACCGCCCTCCAAGGGGGCCAGGCGAGCCTTGGGGCGGCCCGGCGGCTCGCCTGAGCGCGAGTCCCTGCAACTGAAGGCTGCACAGGAGACTTTCGAGCGTCTGACGACCGAGCTGCCGGAGTTGAAGGTGGGCCTCGTGCATGGTCGTCTGAAGCCTGCGGAGAAAGCCGCGGTGATGGAGGCCTTCCTGCGCAACGAGGTGCAGTTGCTGGTGGCGACGACGGTCATCGAGGTCGGCGTTGACGTGCCGAATGCCAGTCTCATGGTCATCGAGCACGCCGAGCGCTTCGGTCTCGCGCAACTGCACCAGTTGCGTGGCCGCGTCGGCCGCGGTGCGGCGGCATCAAGCTGCGTGCTGATCTATGCACAGCCGCTGTCTCAGAACGGGCGCGAGCGTCTCAAGGCCATCTACGAGACCACGGATGGCTTCGAGATTGCACGGCGTGACCTGCAGTTGCGTGGCCCGGGCGAATTCATCGGCGCGCGGCAGAGCGGTGCGCAGTTGCTGCGCTATGCCGATCCGGATGCGGACGTTGACCTGGTGGAGAAAGCGCAAGAGCTCGCGGCGCGCATGCTGGCTGAGCACCCGGAGGCGGCTGAGCGGCTGCTGGAGCGCTGGTTCGGCGGACGGGCAGAGTTGCTGAAAGCCTGAGCGGTCTAGGGCTTGCGCTTCAGGGTTTGCGTTGCGGGGCGCGCGTAGTGGGTGTCGGCTTGGCAGGTTGCAGCAGCTTGGCGATGGCTTCGTCGAGCGCCCGGCGCTGGGTGTCGGGCAGACGGCGGCTGCAATAAAAGTGGCGTTGCTCTACGGCACCGATATCGGTGAGCTCGATGATGCGCAGGGTTTTTGCGGCGGCCGCGTTGTGCAGCAGGATCTCGGCGGCTTCGTCGGCCTGCAGGATCACGAAGTCGATGCGCTGCGCCATCAGCAGGTCAGCGAAGTGCTGGTGGTTGGCGTTGAAGGTCGATACCTGTGCGCGGGCCGCCGTGCGCAATTGGTCGATTTGGTCGCTGTAGTGCAGACCGGCCTGCACGCCCCAGTCCAGCTTGGGGTCATTGGCCCACAGCGACAGGCTGGGTGGCTGCGGCATCGGCTCGCCTTGCCGCACCAGGGCCACATAGCCGCGCGATTGGCCCAGTGCGTGCGAGAACCAGCCGCGCCGCTCGCGCTCCGTCGTCTTGATGCGACCGACCGCGCAGACGACCTGGCGGTTGTCCTCGACCATGTTGAGCTGGCGGCGTACCGGCACTTCCTGCAGGCTGAAGCGTATGTTTGCGGCACGCAGGGCGTTGAGGGCGACGCTGCCTATGCTGCCGCCGAGACTGTCGCCTTCGCGGACCACGAGCGGAGGGCGCAGGTCGTAGACGACCTGCACAGCGGCTTCCTCCGCGCTGGCCGTGAGGCTCGCGAGCAGGGCCAGGGCAGGGATCAGGAGCTGGCAGCGCCACCGCATGAGGCGTGTGTTCATGACTTGAAGTGTAGCCCTCGGGCATGACAGGTGATAGCTGCGCTGCACGGCAGCGTGCAGGCTGCCACGGTATTCCGTCTGGCGTGCTGGCGGGGACATCAGCCGGGGCAGGGGCGGGTTTCCCGCATCAGGCGATTTCTGTTGCAGATTGCTGCGCATCCCGTGCGGTTTCGATTTCACTTTCCCAGTCGTGCCCGTCGAGCACGAGTTTCTGCAGCAAGGGGGCGGACAGGCTGCCGGCGATGCTGGCGTCGTCTTCACCGTGCTCCAGGCCAAGGGTGATCTGCGTAGCCAGATGCACGACGCCGGCATAGGGGCCGGCCTGTTCCTGCAGCGGGTCGGCATACCAGCGCAGGGCATTCTGGATGGCCGCCGGGAAGTGCCAGCGATGCGCGAGTTCGGCGCTGACTTCGCAGTGGTCGAGTTGCAGGTGGGTGTGTTCGATGCTCGCCAGTTCGGTGACGTCGAGGTCGTGGTTTTCCGCGGCGATTTCCTTCGCCACGCTGGGGTAGGCGGTGTTGATCAGCAACTGGCCGATGCGGTGCATGAGGGCGGCGGTGTAGGCGAATTCGGCGTTCAGGCGGGCCTTGCGGCCAATGCTGCGGGCAATCAGGGCGCTTTGCCCGGCGTGCCGCCAGAACAGCTTGAGGTCGATGCCGGGAATGTTGGCGAAGGCGCCGCTGACGCCCGAGGCGATGACCAGGGTGCGCAGGGCGTTGAGGCCGATCAGGGCGACAGCGTCGTCGATGGCCCCCACTTTGTGCCGCGAGCCGTAGTGGCTGGAATTGGCGAGGCGCAGCACGCGTGCGGACAGCGCCTGGTCCTGCTTGACCTTGCTCACCAGGGCGCCGATATCGGCGTCGTCATTCCCCAGGGTGGTGATGAGCTCCTGCACGACGCGGGGGATGCTGGGCAGGGTGGGGATGTTGAGGAACAGGCGCTCTATGGGGCTCATGTTGCGGACTCCGCTTGTGGTTGTCATGGCGTGCTGCTGCGGGCGGTCGGGGTGGCTGGCCGACACTTGGGCTTGCGGGCCGGAGGCAACACGCATGAAGGATTTACGGAACGGAGCGGGGCTGACTTGAAGCGTTCCGGGCCGGATCGGCCGCCGTGCCCGGCCCCGGCGACCGGCGGCTGGGCAGGCAGGCGGGTATCATGTGGGCCTCATGTCGAATCACTGTCTCTCGCGCGGGCGCTGGTCCTGCCCGCCGCCTTCCGCGGCACATCCCCTGCATAGCTGGCTGACAGACCGGGCGTCGCTGACGGCCCGGCTGCAGCGTCGTTGCGCGCGGCTGACGGTGCGGGTGCTGAGCCAGCATCAGACTTCGGTGCATCGTGACGAATCCCTGTTGCTGGGGGCCAGGCCGGGTCAGCGCGTGGTCTTGCGCGAGGTGTTGTTGCTGGCCGACGGGATTCCCGTGGTCTATGCGCGGTCATTGCTGGCGCGGCATAGCCTGCGTCGTGCCTGGGGCGTCTTCGCCGGCATCGGCAACCGTCCGCTGGGGGCGGCGCTGTTCGCCGACCCGCAGGTGCGGCGCGGGGCTCTGACGCAGCGCCGGCTGGACGGGCGCGACAGTCGCCATGCCAGGGCCTGTGCGGCGGCGGGCATCAGCCTTGGCGAGCCCCTGTGGGCGCGACGTTCAGCCTTCTTGCGGCGCGGTGAGCCGCTGATCGTGTGCGAGGTGTTCCTGCCTGCCATCCGGGAGTTGCGGCGATGAGTGGCCCCATCAGCCTTGGCCAGCGCCTGCAGGCCTACGAACGCCTGATGCGGCTGGACAAACCCATCGGCATCCTGCTGCTGCTGTGGCCCACGCTGTGGGCACTATGGGTGTCCAGCAAGGGCATTCCGTCACCGCTGGTGGTGTGGATCTTCGTGCTCGGCACAGTGCTGATGCGCTCGGCCGGCTGCGTCATCAACGACTGGGCGGATCGCGGTTTTGACGGGGAGGTCGAACGCACGCGTGGCCGGCCGCTGGTGACGGGCGAGGTGAGCCCCAAGGAAGCCCTTCTGCTGGCCGCCGGGCTGTCGCTGACCGCCTTCGTGATCATCCTGCCGCTGGATCGGCTGGTGATCCTGCTGTCCGTGCCGGCACTGCTGCTGGCCGGCAGCTATCCCTTCACCAAGCGCTTCCTGGCGATTCCGCAGGCCTACCTCGGCATTGCCTTCGGTTTCGGCATTCCGATGGGCTTTGCGGCGCATCTGGGGGCCGTGCCGCTGGAGGCCTGGCTGATGTTGCTGGCCAACGTGTTCTGGGCCGTGGCCTACGATACGGAATACGCCATGGTCGATAGACCGGACGATCTGCGTATCGGCATCCGTACCTCGGCCATCACCTTCGGCCGCTTCGACGTGGCGGCGGTGATGCTGTGCTACACCGTGACGCTGGCGCTGCTGGTCTGGGTCGGGCACTTGTCGGGACTCGGGCTGGTCTACCATCTTGGTTTGGCCGTGGCGGCCGGGATTGCCGGCTACCACTACACCCTGATCCGGGAACGTGATCGCGCACGCTGCTTTCACGCCTTCCTGCACAACAACTGGTTCGGTGCCGCGGTATTTGCCGGTCTGGCGCTCGACTACCTGCTACGCAACCACGGGAATCTCTGACCCCATGAATGCCATCACCATTCCGCCGCTCAAGTCGCTCGACACCGCACGCAGCCTGCTGCTCGAACCTGCGGGCCTCACCGAAGCCGATCTGTCGAAAGTGCTGGCGTCGATCATGACGCACAAGGTCGATTACGCCGACCTGTACTTCCAGTACCAGCGCGCCGAAGGCTGGAGCCTGGAGGAAGGCATCGTCAAGTCCGGCAGCTTCAGCATTGAGCAGGGCGTCGGCGTGCGTGCCGTGGCGGGTGACAAGACGGCGTTTGCGTATTCCGACGATCTGGGCCTCAAGGCGCTGACCGAAACGGCGAACATCACGCGCGCCATTGCGGCCGCTGGCAGCAAGCAGAAGGTGAAAGTCGGCGCAGCGAAGTCGGCACCCATGCCGCTCTACGTCGACCAGGACCCCATCGCCGGCCTGTCGGCCACCGAGAAGGTCCAGCTGCTCGAACGCCTCGAAGCCATGGCGCGTGCCGAAGACCCGCGCATCACTCAGGTCATGGCCTACGTCGGTGCGAGCTGGGAAGTCGTGCTCGTTGCACGTTCCGACGGCCACATGGCCGCAGACGTGCGCCCCATGGTGCGTGTGTCGATCACCGTCGTGATGGAAGAAAATGGCCGCCGCGAGCAAGGCTCGGCCGGCGGCGGTGGCCGCCTCGCGCTGACGCATTTCAGCGATGAGGTGCTCAAGACCTACGCACAACAAGCCGCGCATCAGGCGCGCACCAACCTCGCTGCGCGCGCAGCACCTGCTGGCGTGATGACGGTCGTGCTCGGCAGCGGCTGGCCCGGCATCCTGCTGCACGAGGCCATCGGCCACGGCCTCGAAGGCGACTTCAACCGCAAGGGCAGTTCGGCCTTTGCCGGCATGATGGGCAAGCAGGTCGCGGCCAAGGGCGTCACCGTCGTCGACGACGGCACGCTGCCGGATCGTCGCGGCTCACTGACCATCGACGACGAAGGCAACCCGACGCGCCGCACCACGCTCATCGAAGACGGCATCCTCGTCGGCTACATGCAGGACATCATGAATGCGCGCCTGATGGGCGTTGCGCCCACTGGCAACGGCCGTCGCGAATCCTTCGCGCATCTGCCCATGCCGCGTATGACCAACACGCTGATGCTGGGCGGCGACAAGAGTCCCGAAGAGATCATCGCGTCGATCGACGATGGTCTCTACGCCGCCAACTTCGGCGGTGGTCAGGTCGACATCACGAGTGGCAAGTTCGTGTTCTCGGCGTCCGAGGCCTACATGGTCAAGAACGGCAAGATCCAGTACCCCGTCAAGGGCGCCACCATCATCGGCAATGGCCCGGATGCACTGACCAAGGTGACCATGATCGGCAACGACATGAAGCTCGACCCGGGTGTGGGCACCTGCGGCAAGGAAGGGCAGAGCGTGCCCGTGGGTGTGGGGCAACCGACGCTGCGCCTCGAAGGGCTGACCGTGGGCGGCACGGGCGGCTGAGATCGTCAGTCGGGCGCGCCGGTAATGCGATTGTCATCATTTGTGCGTTCTGCCCTCTCGGGCGGACACGGCGCTGTAGCAAAGGGACTGTCACGTTCGCGACATATACTTGCCGACGTGACATTTTTCGCGTCCGTTCGACCGGTTCTCTCCGGACAATGGCGCGCTGAACGCAATCTGATATCGAGGCTGTAATGGCAAAGGCAATGATTCTTGCCGCAGGGCAAGGCACCCGGGTACGTCCGCTGACCAAGGACATTCCCAAGCCCATGATCCCCATCCTGGGCAAGCCCGTCATGGAATACCTGATCGAGCACCTGGCGCGTCATGGCGTCAAGCAGATCATGGTCAACGTGGCCTTCATGCACCGCAAGATCGAAGAGTATTTCGGTGACGGTCATCGCTGGGGTGTCGAGATCGGCTACTCCTACGAAGGCGTCTGCGAACACGGCGACATGCTGCCCAAGCCCATCGGCTCGGCGGGCGGCATGAAGCACATCCAGGACAACAGCGGCTTCTTCGACGAGACGACCATCGTCTTGTGCGGCGACGCCATCATCGACCTGGACATTACCGCAGCACTGGCCGAGCACCAGGCCAAGGGCGCACTGGCCAGCGTGGTGGCGCTCGACGTGCCGCGCGAAGAGGTGAAGAACTACGGCATCGTCGTTTCCGACAAGGAAGGCAAGATCATCTCCTTCCAGGAAAAGCCGTCGCCTGAAGAAGCGAAGTCGACGCTGGCGTCAACCGGCATCTACATCTTCGAACCCGCCGTGCTGGACCTCGTGCCGTCCGGCAAGGTCTATGACATCGGCAGCGAACTTTTCCCCTCGCTGGTCAAGCTGGAGAAGCCCTTCTTTGCACAGAAGCGTTTCTTCAACTGGATCGACATCGGCCGCGTCACCGACTACTGGACCGTGCTGCAACGCGTGCTGCGCGGCGAAGTCGAGGAGATGCACATGCCGGGTACGCAGGTGCGTCCCGGTGTCTGGGTGGGCCTCAACACCCACATCGATTGGGACAAGGTGAAGATCGAAGGTCCGGTCTACATCGGCTCCAGCGTGCGCATCGAACCGGGCTCGACCATCATCGGGCCGAGCTGGATTGGCCATGGCAGCCATCTGCGTGCCAATGCCACCGTGGCGCGCAGCGTGCTGTTCGAATACACCCGTATCGGTGAAGGCATGCTGTTCAACGAGATGGTGGTTTCGCCGCGTTATTGCGTGGATCGTGCAGGTCATACGACCTACGTGGGCGATGACCGTTGCACCCTGCGCTGGGGCGACGCACGCGGTTGAGTGGCTTGTTGCAAGCCAAAAGAAAAGGGCGCATTCGATGCGCCCTTTTTGTTGCAGCCTGTTCGATCAGTGCTTGAGGCGTCGCCGCAAGGTGGCGAACACGATGCCCAGACCACCCAGCAGGCTCGCCCAGCTGGCCGGTTCCGGGACAGGGGCCAGTGACAATGAGTAGTTCGTGCCGGATTCACCAGCCGCTGTGAAACTCGCGACCTGTACGCCGTTCGCCGAGACGTTCGAGATGCCGCCCCAGTACAGCGAGTGGGACAGATCGTGGCTGGCGTAGGGCATGGTTCCGACCGGACTGGTGCCGCTGTATGCCGCTTGCGCCGAACTGGTCAGCTCCACGTCCAGTTGCATGGCAATACCGAACTGGAAGTTGATCGTCGCGGTGTAGAGGCCGAAAGGGTCGCCGGTATAGCCATGCACGCCCAGACTGGGGTCGTTGCCGAACAGGGTTGCGCTGCGGTTGATGTCGAAGGCCCCGCCACCCAGATCTGCCTGCAACTGCCAGCCTGCGGCCGAGCTGCCAGTGCCCACCGCCAGCGTGCCGTCGACGAAGATGGCATAGGTCAGCGAGCCGGGCGTGCCGGTGGCGACACCTGCTGCGGTGATGATCACGTTGTCGCGGAAGATGCCGCGCGAGATGGCATTGAGCGAACCGAAAGCTTCGCCGTCCAGCTTGATCACGCCATAGTCCACGAAGGTGCTGCCGTGGCCGGAGGAGTTGAAGCCGCCCGTTGCGCTGCCGCTCAGGCTGATGGCGCCTGTCTGGGTCACTGTTTGATCGCTGGCGCCGGTGCCGCCGAAAAAATTCGGAGAAATGAATAGCTGCCCGGTATTGACGGTTGTGGCTTGCGCCGACAGTGACAGGCCGCAGCACAGTGCGAGCGCAAGACTGGCGTATCGATTCATGGCTTCCCCTGATTTATTGGTTCTGGCGCCTGAATCGCGCCTCTCTCTGGGGCCGCCAGCCTGCACCTTGCCGGTGAAGCTGAAGTCTTGGCAGTTATCGTGGCCCGAACAACCAGTATAGGCATCGGTTCGGCAGGTGGAATAGCCCTTTCGGGCCAGGGTGTCGTCACCTGCGTGTTCAGTTTGTGTGGCTGACCGGCTGAGCCAGAAAAGCAAAAAGCCCGTCGGGACGGGCTTTCAGGGAAGTCTGAGACTTGTAGTTCTTGTGTCTGGTGGGCCCCCCGAGAGTCGAACTCGGCACCAACGGATTATGAGTCCGCTGCTCTAACCAGGCATGAGCTAGAGGCCCAAATGGCCCGGGAAGGGTGGCTGCGCAAACATCTGGCGGCGTTGCCTCGACTCGTCGTACTTACGTACTGCCTCGCTCGGCGCCTTGCCAGCTGCTTGCTCGCTCACCCTTCCCGGGCCATTTTGATCGTTGTCTTGATCAGCCTTCGCCGTCGAGGAAGCTGCGCAGCTTCTCGGAGCGGCTGGGGTGACGCAGCTTGCGCAGCGCCTTGGCTTCGATCTGACGGATGCGCTCACGCGTGACGTCGAATTGCTTGCCGACTTCTTCCAGCGTGTGGTCGGTGTTCATTTCGATGCCGAAGCGCATGCGCAGGACCTTGGCTTCGCGCGGCGTGAGCGAGTCCAGGATTTCCTTGGTCGTGTCCTTCAGCGAGGAGTACAGCGCAGCTTCGCCCGGCGACAGCGTCGAGGTGTCTTCGATGAAATCGCCAAGATGGGAGTCGTCGTCGTCGCCGATCGGCGTTTCCATCGAGATCGGCTCTTTGCTGATCTTGAGGATCTTGCGGATCTTGTCTTCCGGCATTTCCATCTTGATTGCCAGTGTTGCGGGATCCGGCTCGGCACCGGTTTCCTGCAGGATCTGACGCGAGATGCGGTTCATCTTGTTGATCGTTTCGATCATGTGCACCGGGATACGGATGGTGCGCGCCTGGTCGGCGATCGAACGCGTGATGGCCTGACGGATCCACCAGGTGGCGTACGTCGAGAACTTGTAGCCGCGACGGTATTCGAACTTGTCCACCGCCTTCATCAGACCGATGTTGCCTTCCTGAATCAGGTCGAGGAACTGCAGGCCGCGGTTGGTGTACTTCTTGGCGATCGAGATCACGAGACGCAGGTTGGCCTCGGTCATCTCGCGCTTGGCGCGACGCATCTTGGCTTCACCCGTGGACATCTGCTTGTTGATGTCCTTGAGGTCCTTCAGCGAGATCTGGATGCGTTCCTGCAGGTCGATGAGCTTCTGCTGCTCTTCGAGGATGTTCGGCTGCATGCGCATCAGCGTGACGCAGTAGGCTGCGCCCGAGCTGATCTCGTTCTTGAGCCAGTCGAGATTGGTTTCGTTGCCCGGGAAGACCTTGATGAAGTGCGGACGCGGCATGCCAGAGCGGTCGACGCACAGTTCGAGGATCTTGCGTTCGTGCTTGCGCACGTCTTCGACCATGTGACGCACGGTGTCGCAAAGGTTCTCGATGACACGCGCGGTGAAGCGGATGTTCATCAGCTCGGCGCAGATCTGGTCGTGAATCTTCTGGTAGCTCTTGTCCTGCGCGCCCTTCTTGGACAGCGCAGAAATCATCTTGGGGTAGAAGCCCTTGATGATGTCGAACTTGGCCAGTGCATCGGCCTTGAGCTGCAGCAGCGAAGCCGAGACGGCACCGCTGCCACCGTCTTCGTCTTCCTCTTCTTCTTCCTCGGCGGCGAGTTCTTCATCCTCGTCTTCCGACATGGACTTTTCTTCTTCGACCGCGTTCGGGTCGATCAGGCCGTTGACGAGTTCGTCGATGCGCATCTCATCCTTGCTGACCTTCTCGGCCATGGCGAGGATTTCGGCGATGGTGGTCGGGCAGGCCGCAATGGCCATGACCATGTGCTTGAGGCCGTCTTCGATGCGCTTGGCGATCTCGATTTCGCCTTCGCGCGTCAGCAGCTCGACGGTGCCCATTTCGCGCATGTACATGCGGACCGGGTCGGTCGTGCGGCCGAATTCGGAATCGACTGTCGACAGTGCCTGCTCAGCTTCGGCTTCGACTTCTTCGTCAACAACTGCGGTGGCGACGCCATCGGTCAGCAGCAGGTCTTCTGCGGCCGGTGCTTCGTCGAACACCTTGATGCCCATGTCATTGAACGTCGAGATGATCGATTCGATCTGCTCGGCGTCGACCATTTCGTCGGGGAGGTGGTCGTTAAACTTCGGCGTAAGTGAGGTAACCGCGCTCCTTGCCGAGTGCAATGAGGTTCTTCAGACGCGTGCGACGGACCTCGGCGTTCTCGCCCGGAGCAACCAGCTCGGCGGGGAGATTGCGCAGATCTTTTTTGTCTTTTGCCTTGGCGGTTTTGCCTTTGGCAGCAGGGGCCTTGGCGGCGGGAGCCTTGGCGGGCGTAGCGGGAACGTCGTTGCGGACTTCGGTGGCGGAGGGTTTTGCCTTGGCCATGGGGTTCCTCTGGGCAGCGCTTGTATGTTCTGGGCGCCCGCTCCCGTTGCCTTGCGGTGAGAGCGGGGAAACAGATAAGTATATGTTAGACAGGGGGTTTTTGTCCAGCCTTGAGAGACTGCTTGTGACTCAACAGGGCGGCGAAGCGGCGCGATTCCTCGCTGCTGAGCCCGCCCTGACTGGCTCTGGCACTCAGTTGGGCAATCTCGCGGTCGATCTGGTTCCGTTGCAAAGTACGCACGATGTCATCCAGCAGAACGAGCGCGGCGGCATCTTCCAGTGGCTCCTCGTCCTCGCTGCCGGTCAGCAGGTCGGCAAGGATGTTGCGCAAACCGGCGTCGCTCTGGCTGTCGAACAGCGTGCTCAGCGACAGGCCGCTGGCTGCACGGTCGCAGAACAGTTGCAGGACGGCGCTTTCCCCTGCGTCTTCAAGCAGGTTGTCTATGCTGTCGGGCAGTTCGGCACACAGCGCCGGCTTGCCAGCGAGCAGGCGCAGCAGCTGGCGTGAGGGCGTCACGACGCGTTGACGCTCCAGTCGCTTGGGGGGTTGCGGACGTTGTTTCTTGCCGGGTTCCAGTCCCAGTGCGCGTTCGACTTCGGCCAGATCCATGCCGGCCATGTTGGCGAGCTGCCGCAGGGTCTGCGCGCGCAGGATGGGCGCAGACATGCGTGGCACGCATTCTTTGGCTTCGTGTACGAGGCGGGCGCGGCCTTCTGCGGTGTCGAGGTTGAGATCGCCGCGCAGTTCGCGCAGCAGGAAGTCGGTGAGCGGCAGGGCTTCGTCGAGCGCGCGCTGGAAAGCCACCAGACCCTGTTCGCGGATGTAGCTGTCGGGGTCGTGCTCCGAAGGCAGAAACAGGAAGCGCACGGCGCGGTCGTCGGCGAGGTGTTCCAGGCTGTTCTCCAGCGCGCGGCCAGCGGCTTTGCGGCCGGCCTTGTCACCATCGAAACAGAACACGACGCGCTCGGCCTGGCGGAAGAGCTTCTGGATGTGTGTGGCTGTGGTGGCGGTGCCCAGCGTGGCAACGGCGGCGCCGAAGCCGAACTGGGCGAGGGCGACGACGTCCATGTAGCCTTCGGTGACAACCACGGTGTTGCATTCGCGGATGGCCTGGCGTGCCTGGTGCAGGCCGTAGAGTTCGCGGCCTTTCTCGAACAGTGGCGTTTCGGGCGAGTTGAGGTACTTGGGTTCGCCCTGGCCGAGCACGCGGCCGCCGAAGCCGATGATGTTGCCGCGCTGGTCGTGGATGGGGAACATCACGCGGTCGCGGAAGCGGTCGTAGCGACGCCCGGCGTCGTTGGTGATGACGAGGCCGCCTTCAACAAGGGCGGGGTCCTCATAGTGCTCGCCGAACACACTGCGCAGGCCTTGCCAGCCCTCCGGCGCATAGCCGATGCCATAACGTGCAGCGATCTCGCCTGTGAGGCCGCGTCCTTTCAGATAGGTAATCGCGTTGGGCGATACCTTGAGCTGGTCGCGGTAGAACTTTGCCGCGCGCGCCATGATTTCCAGCAGCGACTGGCTCTGTTTCTGGCGTGCGGGGTCGGGCCGATCTTCTTCGGGAATGGTCAGGCCGACCTGCTGGGCGAGCTCCTTGATTGCGTCGCGGAACGACACGCCCGCGTATTCCATGAGGAAGCCGATGGCCGTGCCGTGCGCACCGCAACCAAAGCAGTGATAGAACTGCTTGGTGGGGCTGACCGTGAAGCTGGGCGATTTTTCGTTATGGAACGGACAGCAGGCGGAGTAATTCGCGCCGCCTTTTTTCAGCGGGACGTGGCGCTCGATCAGGTCGACGATGTTGACCCGTGCGAGCACCTCCTGGACGAAGGATTCCGGGATCACGCCCCGTGCCTCGCGGCTTACTTTGCGAGGGCAGCCTTGACCTTGCTGGACACGGCCGACATGTCGGCGCGGCCAGCCAGTGCGGGCTTGAGCGCGGCCATCAGCTTGCCCATGTCGGCTGGGCCGGTGGCGCCGGTGTCGGCGATGGTCTTGGCGATCACGGCATCGATTTCGGCATCGGAGAGACCTGCAGGCATGTAGGCGCTCAGCACTTCGATTTCGAAGCGCTCGGCCGCGGCGAGGTCTTCGCGCTTGGCGGCTTCGTACTGCGTGACGGAGTCGCGACGTTGCTTGAGCAGCTTGTCGATGATGGCGACGACAGCGGCGTCGTCGAGCGTCACGCGCTCATCGACTTCCTTCTGCTTCATGGCGGCGAGCAGCAGGCGGATGGCGGAAAGCCTGGCGCTTTCCTTGGCGCGCATGGCGGCCTTCATGTCTTCGTTGATGCGTTCCTTGAGGGACATGGTGGTTCCTTGTCGATTCTTCGGGCACTTCAAACAACAAAACCCGGCCACCCAAGAGGGCGCCGGGTCATGCGGCACTGCAGGTCTGGCGCGGCCCGCCGGGCCGCAGCGATCAGAACAGCTTCGGCGGCAGGGTCTGGCTACGCAGACGCTTGTGCAGACGCTTCACGGCGGCAGCCTTCTTGCGCTTGCGCTCAGAGGTCGGCTTTTCGTAGAACTCGCGTGCGCGCAGGTCGGTCAGCACGCCGGCCTTTTCGATGGTGCGCTTGAAGCGGCGGATGGCGACTTCGAACGGCTCGTTTTCCTTGACACGTACACCAGGCATCTTGATTCCTTGGTTCCGCTTGCAGCGCTTTGGTGGCGCAAGCTGGTTCGCAAATAGGTATTGATTGGGTCGCAACAACCAGCGGCCGTTGCAGAGAGTCGGCGATCATACATGCGTGAACGGAAATTTCCAAGTCCACGACGGGCAGGGCTGTGGGCGGCGCTAGAATTGCCGCCCATGAGCAATATGGTTTCCGCCGCAAACGGCTTTGTACTGGGCATCGAGAGCTCCTGCGACGAGACGGGGATCGGCCTGTACGACCTGTCGCAGCGTCGTTTGGCGGCGCACCGGGTGTTCTCGCAGATCGATCTGCACGCCGCCTATGGCGGGGTGGTGCCCGAACTTGCTTCGCGCGACCACGTACGCCGCATCGTCCCCCTGATCCGCGAAACGCTGGCCGCAGGGGGCTGTGCGCGGGATCAGCTGAGCGCGATCGGATACACCACTGGCCCTGGCCTGGCGGGGGCCTTGCTCGTGGGTGCCAGCGTTGCCGAGGCCATGGCGACGGCGCTGGATGTGCCAGCGATTCCCGTGCATCACCTCGAGGGGCATCTGCTGTCGCCCCTGCTGGCCAGCGAGCCGCCCGGGTTTCCCTTCGTGGCCTTGTTGGTGTCAGGCGGGCATACGCAGCTGATGCGTGTCAGTGGCGTCGGCGAATACGAATTGCTGGGCGAGAGTGTCGATGACGCGGCGGGTGAGGCCTTCGACAAGACCGCCAAATTGATGGGCCTCGGCTATCCGGGTGGCCCGGCCTTGTCGAAACTGGCCGATCAGGGCGTGGCGGGTCGTTTCAAGCTGCCGCGACCGATGTTGCACTCGGGCGATCTGCAGTTTTCGTTCAGCGGCCTCAAGACCGCCGTGCTGACGGCTACGCAGGCGGCGGACTACAGCGAAGCACGCGCGGCTGATCTGGCTGCGGAATTCCAGGCCGCGGTGGTCGAGGTCTTGTGCAGCAAGGCGCTGGCCGCCTTGAAGCAGACGGGGCTGAAGCAGCTGGTGGTTGCGGGTGGTGTCGGCGCCAATCGGCATCTGCGCGAACACCTCAAGGCGGTGGCCGCGAAACGCCACGCGAAAGTGTTCTTCCCCGAGCTGGAGTTCTGTTCCGATAATGGCGCGATGATCGCGCTGGCTGCTGCGATGCGTTTGCAGGCAGGCCGTGCCGAGCCGACGCGCGACGGCGCTTTCGCGATCCGTCCGCGCTGGCCGCTGGATCAGGCCTGATCGGCTTTCTTCTGGCCGATGCGGCCTTCCTGGCCAGCCAGCAGCTTCTTGATGTTGCTGGTGTGGCGCCAGATGAGCACCAGTGACATGGTCAGCACCGCACCCGGCATGACGTTGTGTCCTATGAAGAAGTAGGTGAGGACCGGCGCGGCAAGGGCTGCGCAGATTGCTGCGAGTGAGGAATAGCGCGTCACGGCGGCCACGACGATCCACACTGCCAGCGTGGCGCAGCCGAGGCGCCAGTCCAGCCCCAGCAACACACCAGCGGCAGTTGCAACACCCTTGCCGCCCTTGAAGCGCAGGAACACCGAGAACACATGGCCGAGGAACACGGCCAGCGCCATGCCGGCCACCATGTGCGCCGGCATGTGCACTGCGACGGCGAAGGCGACGACGAAGGTGCCCTTGATGGCGTCGCCGAGCAGGGTCAGCAGCGCGGCGAGCTTGTTGCCACTGCGCAGTACGTTGGTGGCGCCGGGATTGCCGGAGCCATAGCTGCGCGGATCACCCAGCCCCATCAGTTTCGAAACGATGACCGCGAACGGGATCGAGCCGATCAGGAAGGCCACGAGAAACAGGAGGGGGGAGACTAGAATGGCGGGCATATCTGAAGGATTCAACAGGCGACAGAAGTTGAACGGGAAATGGATTTTATCTTTATTGAGGGTTTGCAGCTTGAGGCTTGGGTGGGCATCTACCCTCGTGAGAAGGCTGCAGCGCAAGCCGTCGAGATCAACCTCACCTTCGGCGTGCCCGATGCGGCGGCCGAGCACGACGATATCGCGGACACCATCGACTATGACCGCGTCGTCAGTCGCATCCGCGAATTGCTGGCCGAACAACACTTCAACCTGCTCGAAACCCTGGGTGAGTTTCTGGTCAGCGTGCTGTTCGAGGAGTTCGGTGCCCCCTGGGTCAGGTTGTCGATTGCCAAACTGGGTGTGTTGCGTGGCGTGCGTCGCGTGGGGGTTTATATCGAACGTGGTCGGGAAGGTTTTGTGCCGCCGGTATGGCCGTCCGCTGCACACTGAGAAAAGTGTGAGTGGAAATAAAAAAGGCTGCCCGAGGGCAGCCTTTTTTATTGCGTGGCGTTATTACTTGATCAACAGATTGTCGATCTTCTTGCCGCCCTTCAGGTAGGCAGCCACCCACGCCGGCTGACGACCGCGACCGGTCCAGGTCTGCGACGCGTCGGCGGGATTGCGATACTTCGGCGGCACCTTGCGGCCCTTGGGGGCGCCAGGCTTCTTCCCCGTCCGGCGACCACTCTTGCCGAGCAGATCGGAGAGCGGAACGCCTGCGTCGGAGGCGAGCTTCTGCACCTTCTTCAGAAGATCTTTCTTGGCTGTGTCGGCGCGACGACCGATTTCGGTTTCGATGCGTGCCTGCAGACGCTTGAGTTCGGTCAGCGAGAGTTTGCCGAGATCCATGAATAACCTTTCAAAGATTTATGCCGACAGAAAATGCCGGATTGCGGCGGATTATGGTCGAGCAATTGAAAATCCGCAAAAATTATTTCCGGATTTTTACCGGCGCCGGATATTTACAGACCTGTAGGGATGCGTGTTTCCGGCAAATAATCAGGCGCGCGGATGGTGAATTTCGTGCAGTTTTTTCAAGCGCTCGCGTGCGACGTGGGTGTAAATCTGCGTCGTCGAAATGTCGGCATGACCGAGCAGCAACTGCACGACACGCAGGTCCGCGCCATGGTTGATCAGGTGCGTGGCGAATGCGTGTCGCAAGGTGTGCGGTGAGATCACGGCAGCGGGAATGCCGGCGGTTACGGCGTGGGCCTTGATGATTTTCCAGAACATCTGGCGCGTCATCGCGGTGCCGAAACGGTTCAGGAACAGGCTGTCGCACGGCGCCTTCAGCAAAGCCGGTCGCGCCTCGCGCAGATAGCGGCGTATCCAGTCTATGGCCCATTCGCCGAGGGGGACGAGACGCTCTTTGCTGCCCTTGCCGGTGATGCGCACCAGCCCCGAGGATAGATCGATCTCGAACATGCGCAGCGTAACCAGCTCGCTGACGCGCAAGCCACTGGCATAAAGGGTTTCGAGCATGGCGCGGTCACGCAGGCCCTGCGCTGTCTCGATGTCGGGCGCATCCAGCAGACCTTCGACCTGTTGTTCGCTGAGGGTTTTCGGAAAGCGTTCCGGAGCGACCGGTGGATCGGCTTCCTGTGTCGGGTCGCGGCTGATCTGGTTCTCGGCTTGCAGCCAGTGATACAGGCGGCGTGCGGCGGCCAGCATGCGACGCTGGGTGCTGGCCTTGCGTGACGCAGCGAGCTGCACCAGCCAGGCGGCAAAGTCATGCTTGCTGCAATTCAGCAGGCCGCTCTGCTGAGTGGCCAGCCAGCCCGCGTGCAGCGCGAGATCGGAACGATAGGCGTCCAGCGTGTTCTTCGACAGACCATCCTGCAGCCACACGGCATCGATGAAGTCGTCGATGAGCTGTCGGTCTTCCGCGGTCGGCTGCGGACGCGCCGGATCTACAGGGCGCCCTCGTGTGCCAGCAGCCATTTCTTGGTCTCGATGAGCCAGCCGTCGCTGGCGTTGGCAAAGCCCCCGATGCCTGCTGTCGAGACGACGCGATGGCAGGGCACGAGGATGGGCAGGGGATTGGCGCCGCAGGCCTGGCCGATGGCGCGCGCGGTGCCGCCAGCTGTGGCGACCAGGTCGCCGTAGCGGCGCGTCTGGCCGCGCGGAATGGCCGAGATGGCCTGCCATACGCGTTGCTGGAAGGCGGTGCCCTTGGCGCGATGCGTGAAGGGCAGGGGTGCGTCGGGCGAGGCGAGCCAGGCTTGCAGCGCGCTGCCGAAGGATTTCAGCAGCGGCGTTGTGGGGGCTTGCAAGGCCGTGTCGGGCGGCAGGAAGACGAGCAGCTTGATGTGCTCGCCATCGCTGCAGGCACCGAAGCGGCAGGTTGGTAGGGCGTAGATGGCGTCGTAGGACTCAGCGGACTGCAGGTTGCTCATTGCTTGCCCAGCAGGCTCTCCTTGAGGTCGGCTTGCACGGGCTTGTTGCCCAGCCAGATCTTCAGCACAGCGACGAAGAAATCTTCGCCCGCGATGTCGCTGCCTTTCTGTTCGTTACCGACTATGACGCGTGTGCCGCTGGCGGGCAGGTAATCGAGGCGGATGCTGGTCTTCTCGGCGACCTTGCCGATGCTCAGCATGGTGCTGCGCAACTGGGCGACGCGCGGCGCGAGCTTGCTCATCTCGGCTGCGGAGTGATTGGCGTCGAGTGCTTCGATGAGTGCGTCGGCGAGTTGCTCGGCAGTGAGGTCGCGCAGCGTGTTGATCTGCACGCGACGCGGCCCGGTGCTGGCCAGCACGGTATCGGCCGTGGCGGCTTTCTGTGGCAGGTAGAGGCCGATGGCATAGACCTTGACGACGGCAAAGCGGCTGCGCAGGCCGGCGCCATTGAGTTTGAGTTCGCTGCCGGCGACGCTGGCGCTGTCGGCGAAGTTCACGCCGGCAACATCGAGTGCCTGGGCGGGCAGGGACAGGGCAAGACCAAGGAGGACGCTGCAGAGGTAAACGAGCCCCCGGCTTTGGCCTGTTCGGCCCAAGCCGCCCCCCGAGGGGGGCAAGAAAATCTTGGGACGGCCCTGCGATTTTCTTGCGAGTGACTTGAACATGGCCGGTCTCCTTCTGATGTAGGTGTCAGGCAGCTTCGCTCCACCCGTCGTGCCGGTCAATTGCGGTTTTCCGGGCACTGAGTGGCGTGGCGCGGGCTGCCGCGCACGGCGAAGCGTACCTGTTCCAGCGTCTTGCCGCCGCTGTCCTGCAGGCTTAGCGCCCATTCACCGGGCTCGGGCGCCCAGCTGTCGCTGGCGGCCAGCTCCAGGCGGCAGGGCTGGCTGCCGCTGCGTTCGAGCTGCCAGCGGTGGTCGCTGCGCAGCGGGGCCATGTCGAAGGGCAGGCGTTCGTTGGCGGCGGGGATGTCCGGGTCCAGCGCGACGATCAGGCCGTTGGCAGGGTAGCGGATGCGTGGTGTGGCTTCGTCGCTGGCGACGCGACCGACCTCGCGCACCTCGGTGCCGGCGATGAACCACTCGCGGCGTGGCGACTCTTCGATGTCGCTGAAGCGCACGCTGGCCGATTGCAGCGCGCGTGGTGGCGACGGCGGGCGCGACGGCGAATCGGCATGCAGGGCCATCATCATCTCGCGCCACACGGGAGCGGCGCCTTGCACGCCGGAGACATCCCACATCGGCGCGCCGCTGGCATTGCCGACCCACACGGCAACGGTGTAGCGGTCGCTGAAGCCGGCGCACCAGTTGTCGCGCATGTCCTTGCTGGTGCCGGTTTTGACGGCGGTCCAGAACGGTGTGGCGAGGGCGTTTTCGAGGCCGAAGCCGGGCGCACGTGCACCACGGTCGGAGAGGATGTCGCCGACGATGAAGCTGGCTTCTTCGCTGAGCACGCGGCGCTTGCTGCCAGCAGCTTCATCGCGCGAGCGGCGCACGTTCTGCGCCATGCCGCGATTGGCGAGCGTGCGATAGGCGTTGGCGAGATCGAGCAGGCGCACATCGCTGCCGCCCAGCGCGAGCGACAGGCCGTAGTGATCGGCACTCTCGGTCAGCGTGCTGAAGCCGAGCCGCTTGAGGCGCTCGTAGAACGGTGTGATGCCGGTCAGCAGCAAGGTGCGCACGGCCGGGATGTTGAGCGACGAAGCGAGCGCTGTGCGCGCCGACACCCAGCCACGGAACTGTCGGTCGTAGTTGCGCGGAATGAAGACGCCGTTCTCGGCCGTCAGCGCGAGCGGCGAGTCGTCGATCAGCGAAGCGGCGGTGAGGCGTTGCTGCTCGATGGCCAGTGCGTAGAGGAAGGGCTTCAGCGTCGAGCCTGCCTGACGCAGCGCGAGCACGCCGTCGACCTCGGCTGCATCCGACAGCGTGCCGCTGGAGCCGACCCAGGCGAGCACCTCGCCGCTGGCGTTGTCGATCACGATGAGCGCGCCGTCCTCGACGTTCTGCCGGCGCAGCTCGCGCAGGTGGCGGCGCAGGCTGGCGTTGGCGAGGCGCTGCAGACGGCCGTCCAGCGTGCTGTGCAGTGCGGGCTCTGTGCCTGCGGCGAGGGCTGGCGGCGCTGTGTTGCCGTGCTGGCGCGTCCAGTCAGCCAGTGCGAGGCGTGCAGCATGCGGTGCCGCTGCAGGCTGCAGGGGCGGCGCAAAGGAGCGGCGTGGCAGTTTCTGCACGGCCAGGCCCTTGAGGGATTCGCAGGGCGGTAGCGGCAGGCTGGCGTCTTCGCTGCGCAGGGTGGCGAGAATCGCGCAGGCGCGTTCGGCTACGCGCGCGGCGGGTGCTTGCGGCTGGCGCACGAGGGCAGCGAGCAGGGCGGCTTCGCCGTAGTCGAGGCCATCGGGTTGTTTGCCGAACCACACTTCGCTGGCTGCCGCGATACCGACAGTTTCGCCGCGCCAGGGCACGAGGTTGAGCCAGGCTTCGAAGATCTGCGGTTTGCTCCAGTGCGATTCCAGCTCGCGTGCGGCCATCGCCTGGTCCCACTTGCGTGAGATGTCGCGGCGCTGGCCGGGTGCGGCGCGCAGTTGTTCATCGAGCAGGGCCGCGAGCTGCATGCTGATGGTGGACGCGCCGCGCGTGGCCTTGTCGCCACCGAGCGCGCTGCCGGCTTTGTCGAAGGCCGCGCGCGCGAAGGCCAGCCAGTTGACGCCACCGTGCTGCCAGAAGCGCTGGTCCTCGGCCGTCACCAGCGCACGCTGCAGCGCGGGTGAGGTGTCGCCAAGGCGTTGCCAGGCGAGACGGCGCACGCCCCTGTCGATGCGCAGGCGCTGCAGCGGCTGGCCCTGGCGGTCGAGCAGCAGCCAGTCTGACGGCGCGTACTGGCTGCGCACGGCCTCGAAGTCGGGCAGGGTGTTGGCCATGGCGGGCAGGGCGCTGAGCAGCCCTGCCGCCAGCACCCATGCACGCATCATGGCGCTGCGCCTGTCCATCACTCCACGCGCCATGCCGGGTTGGGCGACTCGGCGTAGTTCTCGGGCGCATACATCGCTTCAACGCGCGTATTCGGCAGCAGGAACTCGCCGGGGTTGTTGACGCGCACGGCGTACTCGATCGTGGTCTTGCCCTTCGGGAAGTACTCGTAATAAGCGCGGTAGGCGCTGAACGAGCGCTCGACGAAGCTCGCGCGGCCCCACCAGCCGCCGGTGTCTTCCGCCACCTTGGCGCCCGCGATGGCACCTTGCCCCGCGAGGCCGCCACCGAGGATGGTCGAGCCTGCCGGCACGGGGTCATCGAGCACCACCCAGGTCCAGGGCGACTGCGCCTCGATCTCGATGCGGATCAGCGCCACGTCACCACGGCTCCAGCGGCCCGGCGTCTTCTGCTCCAGCGCCTTCACTTCCTTGCGCATCACGAAGCCGGCGCTGACCGGCGCTTTGAGTGCGCGTGCGACACGCGTCTGCACGGTCACCCAGGGCTTGCCCGTGCCGCTGTGCGCGAGGCTCACGTCGCCCTTGCCACTGGCGGGCCAGTCGAAGCGGAACAACGCACCGCCATCTGCTGCCGGGTCACGCCACGAGGTGTTGATGCCCGGTCGTGCGACGCGGCCATTGGCCACATCATCGGCGGCCTTGGCCTCACGTTGCAGGCGTGCGGCTTCGAGCGCGGCCCAGTCGGCTGTCATCGCAGCGGTGTCGCTGCCGTCGAGCTGAACGCGCGTCTGGCCGGCGACCGGTTGCGTTTCGAACTTGCGTGCGAACTTCTGCAGCATCAGCACGCCCCAGGTGTTCGACGTGGTGGTGCCCCAGTTGCCCTGCGTCTGGCGCGCCAGCGCGCCGCGCACGAGGCGCGGTAGTTCGCGCTGCCAGCCGGGCTGGTCGATCAGCGTCGAAATGCCGCGCAGCACGTTGCCGTCGGGCGAGACCATCAGCCACCACCAGTAGTCGTCACGCTCGGTATTGAAGCGCGTCATCGTGCCTTGCGAGTCCATGCGCGCGCGCAGCTGGTTCTCGACTTCGGTCATCTGCTTCGCGCGTGCCGGCAGCTTGGGCATGCGTTGCAGGATGGACAGCCAGTCGATGAGGCTGCTGGTCGGCCACAGGCCCGGCGTGATGGGCACGGTGGCGATCTGGCCCGGCGTGGCGCGGTCGTAACGGGCCAGCGCTTCGATGGCGGCGAGCTTGCGCTGCGGCAGGTCGGGGCGTGGCGACCAGTAGGGGCGGTCGTTCTTGTCGAGCTGCAGGCGGCCTTCGACGAAGGCGGCGAGCGCGTCGAGCATGCGTTCGCGCGGGCCTTCCGGGATCTCGTAACCGGCCTCGTGCGCCACCGACAGCACGTAGGCCGTCAGCGTTGTCGAGCCGTGGTAGCGCTCGCGGGCGTCCGAGCTCGGCGGGAAGTAGCCGACCAGGCCATCGTTGTAGAAGTAGGTCGGCAACTCGTTCATCAGGCGCTGCCAGGCGGCGCGGTTGTCGGTACTGATGTAGCGCGAGGTCTGCTGTTCGAGGCAGCTGTAGGGGTAGCGCAGCATGTAGTCGCGCACGCTGTCAACCGACAGGCCCAGGGTGGGCTTGAGGAAGACGTCGACGCTGCCCATGCCGACGATGCCGTTGAACGGGGCGCTGGGTCGGCACGACCAGCTTGCCGTCGAGCTGCTCCAGCGTGGCGGCCGTGACCTTGGCCTGCAGCGCTTCGTTGACCGTCTGGTTCACCTTCAGCGCATCGCGATCACCGCCCGTGGTGCTGGCGTCGAAGCGCCACTGGATCTGGCGCACACGTTGCGGCACCTGCACGTTCCAGGCAACTTCGCGCGCTTCGCCCGCTGGCAACTCGATGCTCTGCGTGCTCAAACCGGCGAGCGGTGTGCTGCTGCCCGCTGGCGTTGCCGCCGGCGTCACCTGGATGCTCTGCGTGCTCTTGCTGAGATTGCGCACCGTCACCATGGCGCGGAAGCGGTCGCCCTCGCGCACCACCGGTGGCAGGCCGGCGAAGAGCTGCAGGTCGCGCGTGCTGCGCACGGTGGCACTGCCGGTGCCGAAGCGTGCGGCGCCCTGGCGCGCGATGGCGACGAGGCGGAAGGTCGTGAGGCTGTCGTTGTTGGGCACGCGGATGCGCGCTTCGCCCTTGTCGTCGAGCACCACGTGCGGCTGCCAGGAGAGCAGGGTGTCGAACAGCTCACGCGTTGGCGCACCGCCACCGCCACCAGCGGGCACGGCCTTGAGGCCGAAGTGGCGCTTGCCGATCACCTGCGATTGCGCGGTGGCCGTTTCGACCGTGTAGCCACGGCGACCCATCATGCGTTCGAGCAGGTACCAGGAGTCGTTGCGCGACAGCGTCAGCAGCGCTTCATCGACGACGGCCAGCGCGAACTCGCCGCCCTTGGCGGGCGTGCCGTCGGCAAGCGTGACGCGCACTTTTGCCGTGATTTCTTCACGCGCCTTGTATTCCGGTTTGTCGGGTTCGACCACGACCTTCAGCGTGTAACCCTGCCAACCGACGTTGATCTCGGCCACGCCCAGCTTGTAGGCGGGCTTGCCGAGGTCGACGAGGGCGGTGGGTTGCACATCGCCGATGCGGCCGCGCACGACCAGCACCGAGATGTAGGCATTCGGGCCGTAGTGCGGCTTGATCGGCACGCTGATGCGCGGGTCCTTGCCCGACAGCTGCACGGTGAAGCGATCGATGATGCCTTCGCGTTCCACGCTGACCAGCGCGGTGGCTTCGCGGAAGGGCATGCGCACCTGCAGCTGGGCGGTTTCGCCGGGTTGGTAGTGCTTGCGGTCGGGCAGGATGTCGATGCGTTCCGATTCGTCCTGGCCGAACCAGTATTCCTCGCCGTAGTTGCTGCCGCCTTGCCACACGGTGGTGGAGGCGTAGCTGGTGCGGCCGGCGTCGTCGCGCACACGTGCTTCGACAATCATCTCGGCGCTGCTCTGATCCTTCTCTGCTGCCGGGCGGCGGAAGCGGCAGGTCGCCATGCCCTTGGCATCGCTGCTGCCCTTGCACACTTCGCCGAGCGGCGTCAGCGTGTAGCGTGTGTCGTAGGTGTAGTAGCCGCCGAGCATGCGCTTGCGGTGCACGAAGGCGCGGCGATACCAGGCTTCGACGACGTAGCTGCTGTTGGCTGCGGGCTTGAGGGAGGTGTCCAGCGTGGCGACGCGCAGCGAGACATCATCGCTGCCGGCCTGCTGGGCCTCGCCACTGATGGCGGCCACGCGCGCGGCGGGGAACCAGCGTTGCAGCGTGCTGGCCGTGCGCACTTCACCCGAGGGGTCGTTGTACTCGATCTCGGTGGTGACATCGGCCGGGCGCGACCACTTCGGCAGGTTCTGCATGCTGGTGTTGAGCGTGCCTTCGCGGTCCAGCACGAGGTCGCGGCGGTCATCGAACACCACGGGCTCCGGATCGTTCTGGCTCCAGCCCTGGTCGTTCAGCTTGCTGGCGTCGACCGGTGCGTTGCCGATGTTGAAGTTCTCCAGCTCGTCGCGGCCCTGCACCCAGGCTGGGCGCGCTTCGCTGCGCAGACGGATCTTTTCGCCCGCTGCGCCGCCACCCGACAGGTAGCTGATGCGTGCATTGACGTTGATGTCGTCGCGTCCGACCAGTGGCTTGCCGCCGCCCGTGACGACCTCGGCCTTGAGCACGGGCAGGCGGAAGTCGGCAATGCGGAAAATGCCGCCGGGCCACAGGCGCGTGGTCGGCGACCAGCCGCTCTCGTCTTCGTACTCCATGTCGCCATCGCCGCTGGATTTTTCGCCGGGGCGCAGGAAGCTCACGCGGTAGCGCCCGAGTTTGGCGGCGTCCGGAATCTTCCACGTGGTGTCGGCCACGCCGCCCTTCCAGCTGATGGGCATTTCGTACTCTTCGTCACCGCCGATCAGCGACACGACGATGCGGTCCGGCAGTTGCTCGGCGGGCACGTGGGCGAAGCCGTTCATGGTGTGGCGGCGCGCAACGTGCTGCATGTTCACCGTTTCGCCAACGCGGAACAGCGGGCGGTCGAAGACGGTGTGCGTGACCACGTCGGGCATGATGCCCGCGTAGGGCAGCTGGAAGCGCCAGCGTTCGATGCCTTTCTGCCAGTCGGTGGTGGTCATGGACATGTCTTCGACACCATTGCTGGTAACGCGCGCGAAGACATAGGTCGTGTGGCAGTACTTGTCGCCAGACTCCAGCTTGCGCGGAATCAGCATGGTGCCGTCTGCCGTGGTCTTGCCGAACGACAGTTGCTTGCCTTGGCAGTCACGCAGGGTGATGCGTGCATCGGCCACCGGCATGCCTGTGTCGAGGGTGGTGACCCACACCAGCGAGTTTTCATCGCCGCGCTTGTAGTGCACAGCGAGGTTGGTGTTGATGGCCTCGGTACGCACATACATCGGCTTGGGTGTCTCCAGCAGGCGCGAGCCGAGGTACTGCGACTCGCCTTCGGCGACGTAGTAACCGGGCTGGCCCAGCGGAATGCCGACGACCTCCATGGGCTTGGGACCATTGGGTTTGGGCAGCAGCATCAGCTTGGCGTTGCTGTGCTTTTTCAGCACCGAGGTTTCGCGATCGAAATAAACATCCTTCTGCGATTCGTTCTGGCGACGCAGCCAGGCGATGACCTGCTCGTCGGTCGTGAGGCGCAGCAGGCGCACTTTGGCCGAGGTCTGCGGTGCGCTGCCGTCGGCGACGGGCAGGTTGCGGTCGCCCGCAGTGAGGCTGTCGAGATTGCGCAGCGTCACGGGCAGCAGGCCACCTGCCTTGAGCTCGACGATGCCGAAGTCGGCCGCGAACTTGAGCAGGGGCGGGTAGTCGGTGGTCTTCAGCGTGACGCCGGCCAAGCGGTTGCGATTGGTGAGCGGACGCCCGGCGTCATCGCGGATCTGCGCCGGCACGACGAGGCGGAATTGCTCGCGCGGCGGGAAGGGGCCGCTGAACTGCACACCCTCGACATCCTCGTTGCCCTCTTCGTACTCGGCGAACTCGGCCGCCCACTTGCGTCCGCCCGCGCCGACGAGCTGGATCTTGGCGACGTCTTCACGCTTCACCGGCGCCGTGAAGTCCAGTCGCATGTTGCCGAAGGGTGTGCAGTCGGCGTTGGCGTTCTCGCGTTCGCAGCGCACGGCGACGCTGAACTCGGGGCGCACGCGGAACTCGCGCTTCTCTTCGGCCGTGGTGGCCAGCCCGGACGTGCCGCGCACGCCGATGCCCCACACCACTTCGACCTTGGCGCCCGCCGGCAGCTTGCGCGCGCAGCGGAAGTAGGCGAGGTGGCGGGCGTTGTCTTCCGTCAGGTTGCGATCCTTGAGCAGACGGGCGCGCTCGGCGGCAGGCGCCAGACGCGTCGGGATGCGTTCGCCGATGCCTTCGGCGACGCAATACACGCTGCGCTCGATGCTGGCCGGGTCGATGGCGCCCGTGGTGTCGGCAAAGAACAGCGCGTCTTCGTCGATGCGATGGCTATCTCCCACCGTGCTGAGGCTGCGCAGGTTGGGCCCGCCCGTGTTGAAGCGATACGCCGCGTCCATCTTGACGGGCTTGCCGCTGGCGTCGCGGTAGTCGGGCACCGGCGTGAATTCGCACTTGAGACCGGCAGGCAACTCCTTGCCGAAGTCCATCACCCAGGTCTGCGTATCCACCCAGCGCGCCGTGCCGGGAATCGGCTTGTCGGTGCCTACGCAATTGCCACGCAGCGGGGAAGGGCCGGACGGATCACCGAGCGGGCGCACCGGCACATCGAAGTTGGCCTTGACCTGTCGCACCTGCTTGGTTTCGCCCTGTGGGCTGAAGCTGCGCAACTCGGCGGCGTGGGCCGACAGGTGGGTGAGGGCAGTGAGGCTGACAACGAGTGCAGTGAAAAACGGCGACGACGGGCAGAGGCGCATGCGGGGCTCCGTAGAGAGGGGGCAGACAGCGTATCGAAGGCTTGCTGCAGCAATTCGACATGCCGCGCGCATTCTGAGCGATGAACCGGGGCGCGGCAACGAGGCCTGTCGGGCAGGCGGGCCAGCTCAGCGGGTCTTGTTCACCATCTCGCGCAAGGCGCGCGCCAGCGCGGACCCGGGGTCCAGCGATTCGCCCAGGTTCTTCAGCGCAGCCTTGCTCTGCGGGCTGATGCTGCGTGTTTCACGGGCGTAGAGGCCGCCACGTTCCGAGCTGTGCACGGCGCGCACCTTGATGCGTATGCCCTGGATGGGTTCGCCGGCGGCACTCAAGGCCGCGCGCAGGCTTTCCTGGCTCATCTTGAGGCGCGAAGCTAGGGCTGGCGTGCTGACGTGCAGGGTCAGGATGCCGGTCTCGAAGTTGGCGACGCTGACGGCGCCCAGCATGTTGGGCGGCAACTGGCGCTCCAGCTGACCCTGCATGCGCACGAGCCGTGCAGCGTGGTCGCGCAGGCGCGAAAGCGCGTCGTCACTGCCTAGAAAGCGGTTGAGCTGGCCTGCGGACATGGGAGTGGGGCGTTCTGGGGCTTGTACTGGGTGAAACCGGCCCGATCTGCCGGTGACGCATGCTAACGCCTGGGCGGGCGCGCCGCCAGCGCTTGTGCCTTGGGCCATGAAAGCGCGCTTGAGCCAGCCCCGCGGGCTGTCACAGGCTGCATGTTAGAATCGCGAGCTTCGCGTATGGCTGGTCGGTCGCCTGCAACCCCGGCGTCTCCGGTTTGTCGCATCAATCACTTACTTGCCCTGTTCACACAACAACATGATCCAAGGTCTGCTCAAGAAGTTCTTCGGGAGTCGCAACGAACGTCTGGTGCGCCAGTACGCGGCCCGTGTGCGTGCCATCAACGCGCTGGAACCGCAGATGGAAGCTTTGTCCGACGAGGCCCTGCAGGCCAAGACCGGCGAGTTCCGCGAGCGCATTGAAAAGGGCGCGTCTCTCGACGACCTGCTGACCGAAGCCTTCGCCGTGGTGCGTGAGGCCGGCAAACGCGTGCATGGCATGCGTCACTTCGACGTGCAGATGATCGGTGGCATGGTGCTGCACGACGGCAAGATCGCCGAAATGCGTACCGGTGAGGGCAAGACCCTGACGGCGACGGTGGCGGTGTACCTCAACGCGCTGTCCGGCAAGGGCGTGCACGTCGTGACGGTCAATGACTACCTGGCTTCGCGCGACGCGGACTGGATGGGTCGCATCTACCGCTTCCTGGGGCTGACGACGGGCATCAACCTGTCGCAGATGGGCCACGAGGAAAAGCAGAAGGCTTACGCGGCCGACATCACCTACGGCACCAACAACGAATTCGGCTTCGACTACCTGCGCGACAACATGGTCTATGAAGTGGGCCAGCGCGTGCAGCGCGGCCTCAACTACGCCATCGTCGACGAAGTGGACTCCATCCTCATCGACGAAGCGCGTACGCCGCTGATCATCTCGGGTCAGGCCGACGACCATACCGACCTCTACGTGAAGATGAACGCCGTGCCGCCGATGCTGACGGTGCAGATCGGCGAAGACGACAAGGTCGAGCAGCCCGGCGACTACACGGTGGACCTCAAGCAGCACCAGGTGCTGCTGACCGAGCAGGGTTACGAGCGCGCTGAAGAAATCCTCGCGAACCTGGGCATGCTGTCCGAAGGCAGCAGCTTGTACGACCCGGGCAACATCCTGCTGATCCACCATCTGTATGCGGCGCTGCGTGCGCATTCATTGTATCACCGCGATCAGCACTATGTTTCGCAGAACGGCGAGATCATCATCGTCAACGAGTTCACGGGCCGCCTGATGGCGGGCCGTCGCTGGTCTGACGGTCTTCACCAGGCCGTTGAAGCCAAGGAAGGCGTGTCGATCCGCGCTGAGAACCAGACGCTGGCTTCGATCACCTTCCAGAACTACTTCCGCATGTACGGCAAGCTCGCCGGCATGACCGGTACGGCCGACACGGAAGCCTACGAGTTCCACCAGATCTACAACCTGGAAACCGTGGTGATCCCGACCAATCGGGACATGGTGCGCAAGGACTCCAACGACCTCGTGTATCGCACGGCGGCCGAGAAGTACAAGGCCATCATCGACGACATCAAGGATTGCCACACGCGCGGTCAGCCGGTGCTGGTCGGTACGACCTCGATCGAGAACTCCGAGTTGCTGGCGCAGATGCTGGAGCGTGAGGGCCTGCCGCACCAGGTGCTCAACGCCAAGCAGCACGCGCGCGAAGCCGAGATCATCGTGCAGGCCGGCCGCCCCGGTGTGGTCACCATTGCGACCAACATGGCCGGTCGCGGTACCGACATCGTGCTGGGCGGCAACGTCGAGAAGCAGATCGCTGCGCTGGAAGAAGACTCCACGCTGGCCGATAGCGACAAGGCCCACCGCATCGAGGAACTGCGCGCCGAGTGGAAGACGCTGCACCAGCAGGTGCTGGACGCAGGTGGCCTGAAGATCATCGGTACCGAGCGCCACGAGTCGCGCCGTATCGACAACCAGCTGCGTGGTCGTGCCGGTCGTCAGGGTGACCCGGGTGCCAGCCGTTTCTACCTGTCGCTCGAAGATCCGCTGATGAAGATCTTCGGCGGTGACCGTCTCAACATGATCATGCAGCGCCTGCGCATGCCTGAAGGCGAGGCCATCGAGCACGGCATGGTGACGCGCTCGCTGGAGTCGGCGCAGCGCAAGGTCGAGCAACGCAACTTCGACATTCGCAAGCAGCTGCTCGAATACGACGACGTGGCCAATGACCAGCGCCGCGTGGTCTACCAGCAACGCAACGAGCTGCTGGAGAGCGCCGAGATTTCCGAAACCATCACGGCAATGCGTCAGGGTGTGGTGGCTGAACTGTTCCGCAGTTTCGTGCCGGCCGAGTCGGTCGAGGAACAATGGGACATGGCCGGCTTCGAGAAGGCACTGGAAGCCGAATACCGCGTCAGCCTGCCGGTGTCGCAATGGTCGAAGGATGAAACCGGTCTGTCCGACGAAGACATCCTTGAGCGCGTCATCAAGGCTGTAGACGAGGCCTATGCCGCCAAGATTGCCGAAGTGAACCTGGAGGCCTGGCAGAGCTTCGAGCGCAACGTGATGCTCAACAGCCTCGACTCGCACTGGCGCGAGCATCTGGCGTCGCTGGATCACCTGCGCCAGGGCATCCATCTGCGCGGCTATGCGCAGAAGAATCCCAAGCAGGAATACAAGCGCGAGGCTTTCGAACTGTTCGAGGCATTGCTCAATGCCGTGCGCGTCGATGTGACGAAGATGTTGGTGACGGTACAGATCCGCTCGGAAGAGCAGATCGAGGAAGTCGCTGATGCGCGCCCGGCTGTGGCCAACGTGCAATACCAGCACGCCGGTTACGACGAAGCGCTGGCCGCCGCCGCAACCGCCTCGCCGGACGCTGCACCCGGCAACGACTTGCCGCGCGTGGGCCGCAACGACCCGTGCCCCTGCGGTTCGGGCAAGAAATACAAGCATTGCCACGGCCAGCTGGCCTGAGCGGCGGCCCTTGTGGCCGCAAGGAAAAGGGGTCGGGATGCCGGCCCTTTTTCATGGTTTCTGGCGAAGTTTGCGCGACGCACAAATTTCGTTTGTAATGGGATCGGGTGCTGGCTCGCCAGCCGCGCCCGGGCGGCAGCGACCGCCGACCAATCCCGTACGCGGAGTCGTCACTGAATGGGTCAATCTGGAGACAAGCGCCAAGGGCTTTCCGCCCTGACGCTGGCAGCGCTGGGCGTCGTGTTCGGCGACATCGGAACCAGCCCGCTCTACGCGCTGAAAGAGGTTTTCTACGGCGCTCACCATCACCTTGAAGTGAACCCGGCCAATGTGCTGGGCATCCTGTCCCTGATTGTCTGGACGCTGCTGTTCGTCGTGACCTTCAAGTACGTGGTCATCGTGCTGCGCGCCGACAACCATGGCGAAGGCGGCGTGGTGGCGCTGATGGCGCGCGTCATCGAACAGGCCAAGGAGCGACCGAAGAAGCGCAACGTCGCCATCATCCTCGGCCTCTTCGGCGCAGCGCTCTTCTACGGTGATGGCGTCATCACGCCAGCCATCTCGGTGTTGTCGGCGGTGGAGGGCTTGGAGGTCATCGCGCCTAAGCTTGAGCCGGCAGTCATGCCCATCACGCTGGCCATCCTGATCGGCATCTTCCTCATCCAGCAGCACGGCACGGCCATGGTCGGGCGCTTCTTCGGCCCGGTCGTGTCGCTGTGGTTCCTGTCGCTGGGCGCCATCGGCATCTTCAATATCGTGCTGCGCCCCGAGGTGCTGGCCGCGCTGTCACCGCACTACGCGGTGCTGTTCTTCTTCGAGCATCCCGTGGCGGCGTTCTTCTCGCTGTCCGCAGTCATCCTGACCGTCACCGGTGGTGAGGCGATGTATGCCGACATGGGCCACTTCGGCAAGACGCCGATCCGCATCGGCTGGCTGTTCGTGGTCTTGCCTTGCCTGCTGCTCAACTACTTCGGCCAGGGCGCGCTGATTCTCGGCAACCCGGCGGCGGCCGAGAATCCCTTCTACCTGTCGGTGCCGAAGTGGGCGCTGATGCCCATGGTGTTTCTTGCCACCTGCGCCACCATCATTGCGTCGCAGGCGCTCATCACCGGCGCCTTCTCGATGACGCGTGAGCTGATCCAACTGGGTTTCTGCCCGCGCCTCACCGTGCGCCATACCTCGGACGACCAGATGGGCCAGATCTATGTGCCCGCAGTTAACTGGGCTCTACTGGTGCTGGTGCTGCTGATCGTGGTGAGCTTCCAGACCTCGTCGCGCCTGGCCGAGGCCTACGGTATTGCCGTTACGCTGACCATGCTGGTGACCTCGGTGCTGGCCTTCTCGGTCGCACGGCGTGACTGGAACTGGCCGAACTGGCTGGCCATCCTCGCCTTCGTGCCTATGGCCATCGTCGAGCTGGTCTTCCTCGCCGCCAACTCGATCAAGATTCCGGCGGGTGGCTGGTTCCCGCTGGCTTTCGGTCTCATCGTGCTGTTCATCCTGATGACCTGGCGCACGGGTCGCATGCAGCTGGGTGAGCGCCTCAAGGCAGACGAGATCGAACTGGTGCCCTTCGTGAACATGATTGCCAGCGACAAGAGCATGCCGCGCGTGCCGCACACGGCGATCTTCCTGTCGCCGCGACCGGACAGCGTGCCCAACGCGCTCCTGCACAACATGAAGCACAACTTCGTGATCCACGAGAACACCATCCTCGTGACGGTCAGCTTCCTGCCAGTGCCGCGCGTGGAAGATTCGCAACGCGTGCTCGTCGAGCGCATCGGCCATCACTTCCACCGCGTGAAGATCTTCTTCGGCTTTATGGAGGAACCGGACGTGCCCGCCGCGCTGGAGTGGTGCGAAGAGCAGGGCCTCGCCATCGAGTCGATGATGGCGTCGTTCTTCCTCAGTCGCGAAATCCTCATGCCCACGCCGGGCGAGGGCATGGCGCTGTGGCGCGAGAAATTGTTCGCCTTCATGTTCCGCAACGCGTCGAGTGCAGCCAACTTCTTCAAGCTGCCGCCCAACCGTGTGGTGGAAGTCGGCAGCCGCATCGTCATCTAGTCCGGATAAACGTTTTCTCGCGTCATGGCAGCGCTGAAGCTGCCTGTCCGCAGTGGTTTTGCAGGATTTTGCTGAGGGAGGAGAGCATGGCCATCGCACGTCAATCCATCGGTCGTGGCGGCATCCGTTCGGCGGGCTATGACCGCGCCAGTCGGGTGCTGGAAATCGAGTTCGAAGGTGGCCGCATCGTCCAGCACACGGGTGTGGGCGACGAGATTGCGCGCCGTTTCCTCGGCAGCGGTTCGCCAGTCAGTTACTACCGCGACAACATCGAAGAAGAGTTCCCGCAGAAGCGGGCCTGAGGCCACCTCAAGATGCGTCCGGCGCATCCGTTGACCGTTCACCAGAACACATCGGAATCCAGCGAAATGGGTTCCAGGCTCAACGGGGGGACGACGTGGCAGGACGCATGGGACTGCAGGACTGGGTGGAACGCATTCGCGACCGGGACATGCCTGTGTTCGGGCACACCGTGGATGGCGTCCGCAACATCACGGGGGACGAGAACGCCTCCATAGGCCAGCTGTCGCGCGTCATCCTGCAAGACCCGGCGCTGACCGCCAAGGTCCTCAAGATCGCCAACAGCGTGATGTTCAACCCGGCGCGTCAGCCGGTCAGCACGGTCAGCCGTGCCGTGACCGTGATGGGCTTCGACGGGCTCGGCGACATCGTGCTGTCCCTCTGCCTGATCGACGCTTTCCTCTCCGGCGGTTTGCGCGGCCGCGTGCTGGCCGAGATGGCGCGCTGCTTCCATGCAGCCGTGCAGGCGCGTTCGGCTGCTGCGGCCTGTGGCGTGCAGCAGGTTGAAGAAGTGTTCATCGCAGCCTTGCTCGGGCGTGTGGGCGAAATGGCTTTCTGGTGCTTCGGTGCTGATGCAGCGACCTTGCTCGACGAAGCCATGATCGAGCAGCCTGACGAGCGCCCCGACAACCTGCAGATGGACATCCTCGGCTTCCGCTTGCGCAGCCTGACCAGCTCACTCGCAAAGGAGTGGCGGCTGGGCAGCATGGTGGTGTCGGCGGCCGAGCCCGGCGCCCATCCTTCGAATGCCGAGAAAGCCATTGCGCTGGGCTACCGCCTGGCCGCTGCGGCCGAATGCGGCTGGCACACCACGCTCGCCAACAAGGCCATCCAGGCCTATGCCGACCTGGTCGGTTGCCCTGAGCAGGAAGCGCGCGAAATCGCCATCGGCAATGCCACCGAAGCGGCTCGCGTGGCGGCACAGTTTGGCGCGGCAGACGCGGCCAAGCTGATTCCGGTGCCCGGGGCGAGGGATGCGGCCGAACAGGCAGGCGAAAGCAGCCATCACGCGCCGGACCAGAAGCTGCAGCTCAAGATCTTGCGCGATCTGGCCATGATGCTGGCCGGCAAGCCCAGCCTCAACGACGTGCTGCTCCTCGTGCTGGAGGGCATCTACCGCGGGCTGGGCATGCACCAGGCCGTCTTCGCCCTGTTGTCGCCTGACCGTACGCAACTGCTCGGCAAGGCGGGGTTGGGCAGCGATGCCGATGCGCTGGTCAAGCGCTTCCAGTTCCGCCTCGACGGAGCGCGCGGTGACGTGGTCAATGAAGTCTTCCTGCGCAATGAGGCCTTCTGGCTCAAGGAAGGCAATATGCGCGGCCTCAACGCCGCGCGGCTGGAAAAAGTGACGGGCCAGCAGGAGGCCTTCATCGCGCCCATCTCCACACATGGCCGCGCCATCGGCGTGTTCTATGCCGACTGCGGCGTGCAGGTGCCGGACGAGGAAATCTGGGAGGGTTTCCTGCACTTCGTGCAGCAGGCCAGCCTGTCGTTCGAGCATGTTGCGGCGATGGGGGCAGGCGGGCCCAAGCGGCAATAAAGCGGGCCATCAAGCGGCACTAAAGGCGTCGGATGGCGGTGATAGACTCCCCGGTCTTTCGACACCGCTTCACCGAGGTCCGCCATGCCAGTCAATCTGCCCCTGCCCGTAGCCGCCGAACTCCTGCCCGTCAAAGGCGTCCGCCTGGGTACCGCCGAGGCAGGCATCCGCAAGGCCAATCGTCGTGACCTGACTCTCATCGAACTGGCGCCGGGCAGCCGCGCTGCGGGCGTCTTCACGCAGAACCGCTTCTGTGCCGCACCGGTGCAAGTCTGCAAGACCCATCTCGCGACGGCCGAAACCCGCGCGCTGGTCATCAATACGGGCATCGCCAACGCCGGCACCGGTGAGCAGGGCGTCGCCAACGCCAACGCCAGCTGCGAGGCCGTTGCCGGGCTGCTGGGCGTGCCGGCGACTGCCGTGCTGCCGTTCTCGACCGGCGTGATTCTCGAACACCTGCCCGTGGCGCGTCTGGCGGCCGGTCTGCCGGCCGCACAGGCTGCGCTGAAGGCGGATGGCTGGTTCGAGGCTTGCCACGCCATCATGACCACCGACACGCAACCCAAGTGCGCGTCGCGCCAGATCGTGGTCGATGGCCAGACCATTACGCTGACGGGCATGAGCAAGGGCGCCGGCATGATCCGCCCCAACATGGCGACCATGCTGGGCTTCCTCGCCACCGACGCCAGCGTGTCGCAGTCGCTGCTGCAATCGCTGGTCCGCGAGGCGGCTGATCTCTCGTTCAACAGCATCACGGTCGATGGTGACACCTCGACCAATGACAGCTTCATCCTCATCGCTACCGGTCAGGTCGGCAACGAGATCAGCGATCTGTCGTCCGCAGCCGGCCAGGCCTTGCGCACGGCAGTGATCGAACTGTCGCAATGGCTCGCGCAAGCCATCGTGCGCGATGGCGAGGGCGCGACCAAGTTCATGAGCATTGCCGTTGCGGGCGGCAAGGATCTGGAAGAGTGCCGCAAGGTGGCGTACGCCGTGGCGCATTCGCCGCTGGTGAAGACGGCCTTCTTCGCGTCCGATCCCAACCTCGGCCGCATCCTGGCGGCTATCGGTTATGCCGGCGTGACGGATCTGGATGTCGATGGCATCCGCGTGTGGCTGGCCGGCGGCGGTGAAGAAGTGCTGGTGGCCGAGAAGGGTGGCCGCGCTGTCAGCTACGTCGAAGAGGCCGGCGCACGCATCATGAAGAACGCCGAGATCACCATCCGCATCGATCTCGCACGCGGCGTGGTCGCCACGACCGTTTGGACCTGCGACTTCTCCTACGACTACGTGAAGATCAACGCCGACTACCGTTCCTGATTGCGCGGTTTTCAGGCAACAACAAAAAGGCCCGTCGATGACGGGCTTTTTTTGTTTGCGGCGGCGCAGGGTTCAGCGTGCGCGGCGTCGCAGACCGACGAGACCAGCGAACGCGAGGCTGGCAAGGGTCAGTGAGGCGGGTTCGGGCAAATCGCCTTCATTGGCCTTTGCGAGCAGCTTGTCGTTGATGCTGTGCAAATCGGCCGCAGTCATTTCTGTCAGCTCGAAGACGCTGGAAGGGTCGTGGTCGTAGAGCGGCCCGATGAACGTGTCCATGAAACCGTTCAGGGCGATGATGGACAGGTTGATGTCACGGTCATCGAGTGCGCTCTTGAGCGAGCTCGGGTTCTGCGTGGCGGGCGGATTGGGGTAGCCATCCGTGAACAGGAACAGCTGTTTGATATTGTCTGCGGTGCTGTAGGTGTCGAACTGGGTGATCGCTCGTTGCACGGCATTCTTCAGATAGCTGTCCGCCACTCCGATGTCGAAGGGCGCAGTCATGTTGCTGACGGCCACTGCGCTGTAGCTGGCGTTGAGGTTGAACAGCGTGGTGGCCGTGGACGCAAAACGGATCACCGAGTAGCGGTAGCTGACGCCGGGCTCGCTGGCCTGCAGGATCGTGAATTCGTTGTGCAGGCTGTTCGACCAGGCTCTTCTCGTATGAGAATTCCCACGTGGGTACGCTGGATGAGGCGTCGACCAGGAAGACGATGTCGATGACTGTGGCGCGCGCGCTGCCGATGCCGGCAATCAGCAAAAGGGGCAGCAGCAGGTGACGCACGGTGGTGGTCAGAGTGGTGGCTATGCGCTTCACGATGTACGGCTCCTTGGTCGCTTGCGGCGCCGGGCAGGGGTTGTGAATTCTTGTTACGCCCAAGAATAGAGTGGTCATGGACAAGGCGGCGAGCCCGTTGCCGGGCATTCCGTGCAATTTGTCACGCCGCCTTGGGGTGTGGCGATGGCGGGTAAAATGCGGCCATGCATGATGTGTTTTCGGTGGCCCAGATCTTCGGCTACTTTGCTTTCGTCTTCGGCGTTGCCTGCTTTCTTCAGAAAAACGACATGCGTTTCCGGGTGCTGCTGTGCCTGGAGTCGCTGAGTTACGTCGTCCACTTCTGGCTGCTCGGCAATTACCCGGCAATGGCCAGTGCCAGCATGGCGCTGACGCGTACCTTCACCGCCATTTACACGCGCTCGCGCTGGGCAGCCGCCTTCTTCGTGACGCTGACCATCGCGTTGGGCATCTGGCTCATCAAGGACTGGGTGGGCGTCATGCCCATCCTTGCCTCCTGCATCGGCACTACGGCGGTCTTCCTGTTTTCCGGCATCACCATGCGGCTGCTGATGTTGACGGCGACCTTTCTCTGGCTGGCCAACAACATCCTGTCCGGCTCGATTGGCGGCACTTTGCTGGAAGCCTGCATCGCGTTGAGCAACGGCTATACGATCTGGCAATTACGGCGGGACCAGTTGCGATGTGAACAGGTTCATTAGCATCGCCGCGGCTCACGGCAGCGCAGTGACGACGGTGCGGACCTGCGGCCGCTCGTATGACTACGTGAAGATCAACGCCGACTACCGCTCCTGATCTTCAGCCGCGGCGGTTTCTTCTTCGGGTGCACGCGGTAATTGCACCACGAAGTCGGCGCCGCCGTCGTTGTTGTTGCGCGCCACGATGTTGCCGCCGTGGCGTTGTGCGATTTCCCGCGCGATGGTCAGGCCCAGCCCGGTACCGCCCGCTTCGGTGCGTGTGCGGCTGCTCTGCCGGAAGTGCTCGAAGATGGCTTCCAGCTCGGACTCCGGAATGCCGACGCCCTGGTCGGCGACCGTGATCTGCACGTATGCGGGATGCCATTCCAGCGTGATGCGCACCTCGGTATCGGCGTTCGCGTAGCGGATGGCGTTGCCCAGCAAGTGGTCGAACATCCGCTCCACGGCAAGATACTGTCCCATCACCTTGCCGGCTTCGCCCGATTCGTGAATCGAGATCTTGAGATTGCGTGACTGGATGCGTTCGGTGCGCATACCCAGCAGGCGTTCGAGCAGATGTCGCAGGTCAAGTTCGATGTTGTCGTGGCTGGTCTGGCGCGCGCCATGGTGAGACACGTCGAGCAGATTGTTGATGAGACGATGCAGACGGTCTCCGCTCTGGCGGATGCGTGAGAAGTATTGCTGCTGGCGCGCGTCTTCCTGCGTGCGGCCCAGCCCCATGTCGGCAAAGCTCAGGATGCCGTGCAGCGGGGTGCGCAGTTCGTGCGACATGTTGGTCAGGAATACGTCTTTGGCCGCATTGGCGTGTTCGGCGCGCTGTCGGGCGATCTCTGCTTCGCCAAGTGCGCGTGCGAGTTGATGGCGCAGTCGCAAGCCGTCCTCCATTAGACGCGCACCGCGCGCGCCACCAATCAGCAGCAGCACGGTAAACAGCGTCAGGGCCAGCGCGGTGAGGTGCTCCAGGTGACCGCCGGTAAAGGTCAGCCAGAGGATGCTGGGCACCATCATGCTGATGAAGAAGCTGCGGTAAATCACAGGCACGCTGGTCAGCGACATGACGGCCGCTGCGGAAATGCCCATCTGCACCAGCGCAGCAATCGGCCGCAGGCCGCTGGCCTCGGTGGGATAGAGCAGGGTGCTGGGCAGGCCCCACATGATGCCGCCTAGCGCCACGATGATCGTGAAGCGCAGCACCCATGGTCGATGCCGCTGCCGCCGCTGGGGGTCCTTGAACCAGGCATTGCTGGCCACGAAGCGCACGCCCATCAGCACGAGGAAACCCAGCCACCAGACGGGCAATGCCCAGGCAGGTTCGACGCCATGACGCAGCAGGTAGATGACCAGCGTGGCCGCTGCCATGGTGGCGGCAATGATGGGCCCGGTGCTGGCGACGTGAATGCGCAGCAACTCGTCGGCTATGGCATCTTCGAAATCATCATCGGGCATAGCTCAGCCTCAAGGCTTCAGGCGTCCAGGGGAAATGCACCCTGGTGCATTGTTAACGGCAGGCGAAGGTTTGACCTGTAGGGCGCCGGTAAGTGCTGGCGTAAAATGGCGCCCTCCGCCACGGGCGGTTCCTGAATGTCCCTGCCGCATGTTTCCTGATCATCTGTCTGACCTGTTTTCCATTCCCCAGCTCTTCGGATATGTCGCCTTCGCTTTCGGTGTAGGTTGTTTCCTGCAGAAGAGCGACCTGCGTTTCAAGATTTATATGGCCATCGAGTGCGTGGCCTATGTCGTGCACTTCTGGTTGCTGGGCGTGCCGACCGCTGCCGCCAGTTCGGCGGTGTCGCTGGGGCGTTCGCTGGCGTCGATCCGTAGCCGTTCGCCATGGGTGGCTGCGTTCTTCATCGGGCTTGCCATCGTCATGGGTGTGTGGCTCTACAAGGGGCCGCTGTCCCTGTTGCCCATCATGGCGTCGTGCATCGGCACGACTGCGCTGTTCTTCTTCTCCGGCATCCGCATGCGTCTGCTGATGCTTGTCGGCACCGGTCTGTGGGTGGTCAACAACATTCTCAGCGGTTCGTACGGTGGAACGGCGCTGGAGCTGGTGATCCTCACGACCAATTGCTGGACGATCTGGCGACTGCGTCGCGACTCCGTGTCTACCCTGACATGACAGTGGCACGGATATGACGGAAGCCTTGTTTCTGTCATACCATGCGTTTTAAACCCTGTTGTGGGTGTGGGGATCATCACCGTTTCGTGACGGGATGCCCGCACAGGGACGACAAGCCGAGTTAGGCTGAAATGACGTTGGCGCAACGGAACATCGGTGGGTGTTGCGTTGCACTGAAGAATCGTCTTCCCGGAGAGGATGCAGCATGCCGGTTCGCCTGCCAGGCTTCCTGCTCAGAACACGCGTCACCCTGATCGTCGTCCTGACCGCTTTTGCGTCGGCTGTTGCCATCGGCGCGATGGCGCTGATCGTGGCCAAGCGCGACATGAAGGTCGCCATCATGGCGCAGCAGGACGTGCTGCTCACGACGGTGGCCAGCGCACTCGACGAGAAGCTCGCCCTGCGACGGGCTGCACTGCGCGCCGTGGCGAATGGCGTGGCCGCCGAGGTGCGCGAGAAACAGCCCCTGCAGCCATTCCTGCTGCGCTACAAGAACCTGCGGCCGGTGTTCGACAATCTGTCGATTTTCGATGCCAATGGCCTGATGGTGGCGACCATCAACAACCCCAGCCTGATTGGCCGCCTCAACGTGGCCAGTCGCAGCTACTTCAGCGATACCCTGAAGAGCCGCGTCAGCATAGTGTCGCCGCCGTTCCTCGGGCAGATCAACAAGATTCCCATGCTGGCGATCACCGAGCCGGTGTTGGCCAGCGATGGCTCGGTAGCCTATGTGCTGGCAGCCATCGTCGATCTGCAGTCGCACGACTTCCTCGGCCAGTTTGCGACGACCCGTGTCGGGCGTACCGGCTACATGTTCATCGTCACCACCGATGGCATGCTCGTCGAACACCCGGTGCGCAGCGCCATCCTGCAGCCAGCCAGCAAGGTGGCGGGCCTGGCGCCCGGTTTGCCCCGTGCCCTGAGTGGTTTTGAAGGCAGTGACGAAGGGCGCAGCGACAGCGGCGAGGCTTACCTGTACTCGTTCAAGCGCCTGACCTCGACCAACTGGATCGTCGGTGCGGTGTACCCGGCTCGCGAAGCTTTTGCCCCCATCATGGCGCTCGAAGAAGAGGTCGTTCTGGCAGGGTTGCTGCTGGCCGTGCTCGCTGGTGGCCTGGCCTGGTTTGTGACCTTGCGGCAACTACAGCCGCTCGAAGAGCTGCGCAGCCGCATCGGCATCCTCAGCGCTGGCGGCAGCTACCAGCCTTTCGCCGCCACGTTGCGTCAGGACGAAATCGGCGAGCTGGCCAAGGCTTTTGAAAACCTCATCACCGAGCTCAACGAGAACCGCGAGCTCCTGCAGACCGTGACGGATGGCGTGCCTGCCCTGATTGCCTACGTCAACACCGAACAGCGCTACCGCTTCAACAACAAGGCCTTCGTCAACTGGTTCGGCTATCCCACGGCCAGGTTGCAGGGCATGCATGTGCGCGACCTGCTCGACGATGCGTCCTACGCACAAGCCCGACCCTATCTGGAGAGGGCGCTGGCGGGAGAGCGCGTCACCTACGAGCGTTCGGGCCCTGACTCGACGGGACGCATGCGGCATCTGAGTGCCACTTACCAGCCCCACATTGGCCGCGACGGCAAGGTTGTGGGCCTGTATGCGATGGTGCTCGACATCACCGACCGCAAGCTGCTCGAACTCGAGCTGCAGGCCCAGGCGCGGCAGGACCCGCTGACCGGCTTGCCCAATCGCCTCGAACTGATGAGCCGGCTGCGGCAGGCCGCCGCACGGGCGGACCGCGCCCGACGCCCCTTTGCGCTGCTGTTCCTCGACCTGGACGGCTTCAAGGAGGTGAATGACGATCACGGCCACGTGGCGGGGGACGAGCTGCTCAAGGAGGTGGCCTGCCGCTTGCGCGACAACGTGCGCAAGTCCGATACCGTGGCGCGTCTGGGGGGCGACGAGTTCATGGTCATTGTCGAGTCCTTCGAAGCCGAGCAGGACGCCATCAACGTGGCGCAGAAGCTGCTGGCGGTGCTGGCCGTGCCCGTCCGGGTCGGCGAGAAGGGGCAGGGCGGCGTGGCCGTGGTTGTGACGGCCAGTATCGGCGTCGCTTTCTACACAGTCGGTACGCAGACTCCCGAAGACCTCATCACCGAGGCCGATACCGCCATGTACACCGCCAAGGTCAGCGGCAAGAACGCCTATTTCGTTGCACCGCGCGACGACGACCCCGTCGCCCCCGCCCCCTAAAGCACATCGGCCGCCCTGCCGTTAAGGCTCCGACGGGGGCGAACCGCCCCGCATGACGGGAAAGCAGGGCATGGCGAAGCCGCAGAAATACCGGTTGGGCGAACTGCTGGTGCAGGGTGGGCTGATCACGACCGCCCAGCTCGAAGAAGCGCTCACGCAGCAGAAGCAGAGCGGGCGCAAGCTCGGCCGCGTGCTCATCGACAGCGGCGTCGTCACCGAAGAACGGATCGCCATCGCCATTGCGAACCAGATCGGTGTGCCCTTCGTCGACCTGCGCGACAAGGACATCGACCCGGCCATTGCAGGCGTGCTGCCCGAGACCATGGCGCGGCGCTTCCGCGCCCTGGTGCTGGAGGACATGGGCAACCAGTACCTGCTGGGCATGGCCGATCCGTCGGACGTGTTCGGCTACGACGAAATCGCGCGCACCCTCAACAAGGACATCACACTCGCCGTGCTGGCCGAAAGCCAGCTGCTGGCGCGGATCGACCGCTTCTACCGCCGCACCGAGGAGATCTCGGGTCTCGCCAAGGAACTGCAGAAGGACCTCGGCAGCGGCTACCTGGACTTCACGACGGCCGCCGTCGAATCGACGGCCGAGGACGCGCCAGTCGTCAAGTTGCTGCAATCCATCTTCGAGGACGCCTACCAGATCAAGGCTTCCGACATCCACATCGAACCGCAGGAATTCAAGCTGCAGATCCGCTTCCGCATCGATGGCGAGATGCACATGCAGACCGAAGTCGACAGCCGCGTGGGGCCCGCACTGGTGCTGCGTCTCAAGCTCATGAGCGGGCTCGATATTTCCGAGAAGCGCTTGCCACAGGATGGCCGCTTCAACGTCAAGGTCAAGCAGCAGAGCGTGGATATCCGCCTGTCAACCATGCCGACGCAGTACGGCGAATCGGTGGTCATGCGTCTGCTGGCGCAGAACTCCGGCCTGCTGGAGCTGGGCAAGATCGGCATGCCGACCGAGATGCTGGAAGGCTACCGGCGCATCAGCGGCCACGCACACGGCATGATCCTTGTTACCGGCCCGACGGGTAGCGGCAAGACCACCACGCTGTACGCCACGCTGGCGCACCTCAACTCGCCGGCCACCAAGATCATCACCATCGAAGACCCGGTCGAATACCGCCTGCCCGGGATCAGCCAGGTGCAGGTCAACAGCAAGATCGAGCTGACCTTCGCCAAGGTGCTGCGCTCGACCCTGCGACACGACCCGGACGTGGTGCTCGTCGGCGAAATGATCGACGCCGAGACCGCACAGATCGGCGTGCGCGCGGCCATGACCGGCCACCTGCTGCTGTCAACCCTGCACACCAACGATGCGGCCAGCACACCGGCCCGGCTGCTCGACATGGGCGTGCCCGGCTACCTGTTGTCAACGACGCTGTTGTGCGTGATCGCCCAGCGCCTGGTGCGCACCATCTGCGTGTCGTGCAAGGGGCCATACCAGATCGAAACGACGGAACTGGCCTGGCTCAAACAGATGGTGGGCGAGGGCGCAACAAGCCTGCAGCTGCAGCACGGGCGCGGTTGTTCCCACTGCAACAACTCGGGTTACGCGGGACGTGCCCCGGTCTATGAAATGCTGGAGATGTCGGCGCCACTGGCCGAAGCGCTTGGGCGCAACCACGTTGGCGATTTCAGCAAGTTGGCGCGTCAGCAACTGCAGGGCAAGACCATGCGTGCACATGCACTGCGCCGCATGATTGCCGGCGAGACAACGATTGGCGAAGCCATGCGCGTTTCTACCCAGATCGACGAGTAAGACGACGAGCCATGGCAACTTTCAGTTACAAGGCGCGCGATGCGCAGGGTGGTCTGGCACAGGGCGTACTTGATGGCGTCGACAAGACCGCCGTCGCCGATCTGCTCATCAGCCGTGGCCTGATCCCTATCGACATCGCACCGGAAAAAGCGCGTATCCGGCTGATCCCCATGCTGCCGGCCGCCAGCAACAAGAACAAGATCAGCGTCGAAGAGGTCATGTTCTTCAGCCGTCAGATGTACACCCTGCTGAAAGCCGGTGTGCCTGTGCTGCAGGCATTGGCGGGCTTGCGTGATTCGGCGACCAGCCCCGCGTTTGCCGACGTACTCGGCAAGCTGCGTGACAGTCTGGATTCCGGTCGCGAGCTGAGCGTCGCGATGAAAGACGCGGGCGGTTTCGACAACTTCTACATCAGCATGGTGCGCGTCGGCGAGCAGACCGGTGGGCTGGATCAGATCTTCCTGCGTCTCTTCGATCACCTGAACTTCGAGAAGGAGATGCGCAGCAAGATCAAGGCGGCGTTGCGCTACCCGAGCTTCGTCGTGATCGCCATGGTGGCCGCGCTGGTGGTCATCAACATGATGGTGATCCCGGCCTTCTCGAAGGTCTTCAATTCGTTCGGTGGTGAGCTGCCGCTCATGACCCGCATCCTCATTGGTGTCTCGCAGTTCTCGGTGAACTACTGGTACGTGGTGCTCGGGGGCGCTGTGCTCATCGCTTTCGGCGTCTACTCCTGGATCAATACGCCCAAGGGGCGCTACCAGTGGGACCACCTCAAGCTGCGTCTGCCCATCGTCGGCAGCACCATCAACAAGGCCATGCTGGCGCGCCTGACCGGCAGCTTCGCGCTGGCCTTCCGCAGCGGTCTGCCGGTGCTGCCGTCCTTCACGCTGGTGGCGCAGGTCATCGACAATGCCTACATCGCAGCCAAGCTTGAACAGATGAAGAACGGCATCGAGCGCGGCGAGAGCATCTTGCGTACAGCAGCGACAGCCAAGATCTTCACGCCCGTGGTGCTGCAGATGATTGCGGTGGGTGAAGAGTCGGGCGACCTTGATGGCTTGCTGCAGGAGATCGCCGACATGTACGACCGAGAGGTGGAGTACGAAATCGACAACCTCAGCGCGCGCATCGAGCCCATTCTCATCACCTGTCTGGGGGCCATGGTGCTGGTGTTGGCACTGGGCATCTTCATGCCGATCTGGAACCTCTCCAGCGCCATGATGGGCAAGCACTGAGCGGATCGCTGGCGGCATGAGAAAGTCGCGCTTCGGTATACCGCTGTTCGAGCATCTCCTCGCCGCTGTCGTGTTTGGTGTCGTCGTATGGGTGGTGTCGTATTACATCGATCGCCTGCTCGAAGAGGCCGAAGCCACGGTGGTACGTGCCACCGTGATGAACATCCGCAGCGGTCTGCGCAACGAGCAGGCCCTGCGCATCCTGCGCGGTGCAGCACCGGTGCAGAGTGGTGGTAATCCCGTACGTTTTCTGCAGATCGCTCCGGCTGGCTATCTGCCGGAAGGGCCGCCGGCCGGCGTTCCGGCCGCGCCGGGCAGCTGGTTCTACAGCGAATCCACCCAGACGCTGCACTACGTGCCGAAACGCCGGGCCTATCTGCGACTTCAGTCACAAAACGACACAGAATCATTGGCCTGGCGCCTGTCCGAGCGCTCTGCGGCCTCTAAAGAAGTCGATATCCAGACCGTTACTCCATTTGAGTGGTTCTAGGACTTGCTGTCTGCACTGGTGACGTCGTTACCCGGCGTCCGATCCGCGGATCCCCTCGAAGGCTGGCAGCAAGCCTGTTTTCCCCACATGTAATGGAGTGACACAAATGACTAAGAAACAATCGGGCTTCACGCTCATCGAACTGGTGGTGGTGATGGTCATCCTCGGCATCCTCGCCGCCGTGGCCTTGCCCAAGTTCGTCGACATGAGTTCTCAGGCGCGCATCGCCAAGATGCAAGGTGCCGTGGGATCGGTCAATTCGGCCGTCACGCTGATCCACGCCAAGTGGCTGGCAATTGGTTCGCCGACTGGCGCGACCACGGTGACCTACGAAGGTGGCACCCTGACGGCCAGCACCAATACCGAAATGGTCAACGGCTATCCGGCGGCTGATGCCTACCTCATCAGCGGCAAGAACCTCGCTGGTCTCGACGCGAACTTCACGACGACTTCGTCGGGTACGGCGGGTTCCAAGACCATGACCATTGCAGATGCCACCAAGGCTGCTTGCAGCTTCACCGTGGTGGATTCGACCGCGACGGGTACGCCGCCGGTGATCACCAGCACTGCGCTGACCACGACCAACTGTTGATCGTGTGCGCCGAGGAGCACGGGTTGCAAGCCCGTGCTTTTTGCCATGCAGTGCCTGCCGGCGTGTCGTCACCCTTCTGCGCAGAACCCCGTCCAGATCCGGTCTGAACGGGGTTTCACGCTTCCTGAACTGGTAACGGTGATGGTGGTGATGAGCCTGCTCGCTGCCGTGGCGATGCCCAAGTTCTTCACGCGCAGTGACTTCGACGTCTTCGGTTTCAAGCAGGAGATCCAGCAGTCGCTGCGTTTCGCCCAGAAGGCGGCGGTGGCCAAGCGTCGCATGGTGTGCGTAGCAATTGCCAGCAACACGCTCACGCTGCAGTACGCCACGACCTATGGCGCCGGCAGCTGCAACCAGAACCTCATCGACCCCTCGACCGGTAGTGCATATTCGCAGGCCGCGCCGAGTGGCGTCAGCATCACCGCACTGAGCTTCAACTTCGATCCGCTCGGCAAGCCGAGCTTCAGCTCGGCGCAGACCCTCAACGTGACAGCCGGTGCGCTGACGCAGAGCCTCATCGTTGAAGCGGAGACGGGCTATGTGCGCTAAGCGGCAGCGAGGCCTCACGCTCATCGAGTTGATCGTGTTCATCGTCATCATCTCCATCGGCCTGCTGGGCGTGCTGGGAGCGATGAACTTCAGCGTGCGTAACAGCACGAACCCCATGATCCTCAAGCAGCAGGTAGCCGTGGCCGAGTCCCTGCTTGAAGAGATCAGCAAGAAGGCCTTCACCTGGTGCGATCCGGACGACGCGGCCGTGACGACGGCCGGCAGCTACGGAGCTTGCACGACTTCGCAACAGACGCTGGGCCCGACGGCGGGCGAGGATCGCTACAGCCAGACCGTGCCCTTCGACAACGTGGGCGACTATCACGGTTTCTCGATGACGGGCATCCGTTCGCCGACCAACAGCTCGACGACGATTACCGGCCTTTCCAGTTTCTCCGCTTCGGTCAGCATCACCAATGCCGGTACGGCACTTGGTCTGGCCGACAACACCGCGGCACTGCGTATCGATGTCACGGTGTCGCTCGCCGGGCAGCCCAGCATCACGCTCACTGGCTACAGGTTGCGTTATGCGCCCAACAGCATCTGAGCGCAGCCGGTCGCAAGCGGGCTTCACCCTGATCGAGATGATCGTGGTGATCGTCATCACGGGCATCCTCGGCGCAGGCATCGCCATGTTCATCCGCCGCCCCATGGAGGGCGTGACGGATGCGACGCGTCGTGTCGCCCTCGTTGACGCAGCTGACACTGCCTTGCGCCGCATGCGGCGCGACATCCAGCGCTCCCTGCCGAACAGCGTGCGTGTCACGCAAAGCGGCAGCACCTGGTATATCGAATTCCTGCCCGTGCTGACGGCGGGGCGTTACTGCACCGAGACGGTGACCGTGTCCGGTTCGGCCTGCGGCTCACCTTTCACCACATCCAGTGCCAGCACGACGCTGGGCTTTCTGGGACCAGCGCCGTCGCTGAGTCCCATTCCCTCTGGTACCGAGATCGCCATCTATAACCTCGGCACGACCGGCGCGGATGCCTATGCCAGCGACAATACCAGCGCGCTGTCGGCCATCGGTGCCAGCGCGGTGACGTATGCGAGCAAGACCTTTCCCTACGCGTCGCCCGGCAACCGCTTCCTGATCATCGGTTCGCCAGTCAGTTATGCCTGCACCAGCGGCGGCAGTCTCACGCGCATCCAGGGTTACACCAAGCAGGCCTCGCAGCCGACCAGCACTCCCGGTGGTGCGACGACCTCGATTCTCGCCAGCAACGTGAGTAGCTGCGGCGTCGATTACACGCAGGCCGCGATCGACCAGAACGGCTTGCTCTACATCACGCTGTCCATCGCGCAGGATGGCGAGAGCGTCAATCTCACCCACGCCATGCAGGTGAGCAATGCGCCCTGATCATCACGCCCGCGGTTTCGTGTTGCCAGCCGCCATCTTCCTGCTGGTGGTGCTGGCGACGTTGGGTGCGTTTCTTGTGCACATCACCATGGCGAGCAACGTCGGTGCCGGGCAGGACATCCAGGGCGCGCGTGCCGTGCAGGCCGCGCGGTTGGGCGTCGAGACCGGGCTGTATGCCGTCCAGGCGAGCGGTTCCTGCGCAGGCGGCACGCTGTCAGGCGTGTCGCAACTCAACGGCTTCAAGATCACCTGGGCCTGCAGCAGCACGGCCATTGTCGACGATGGTACGCCGCGCACGATTTACCAGATCACCTCGACGGCCTGCACGACGACAGGCGCGAGCTGCCCGTCGAGTACGGTCAGCGAACTCAACAGCAGTGATTACGTGGAACGACAACTCGTCGTGGTGACCGAGCGATGAAGATCATGAAAACACTGATGGGCCTGGTGTTGGCCATGGCTGCTTTCCCCGCGCTGGCGGCCATCACTTTCTACGGCGGCACGGTGAAGACCGGCACCGGCCCCGACACGCTGAACCTCAAACCCAGTTCGTCGGGGGCGTCAGGCGATCTGTTGATTGCACAGATCATCGCCAAGTCCGATGCGACGATCACGGCGCCTGCAGGCTGGACCAAGATCACGGCCGCCAGCACCACCGCCAGTGGTCTGCAGCAGCAGATCTACTACAACACCACCTGGGACGGCGACACCAATGGCACCGAGACCTTCACCATTGCGGGGACCGGCGCCAGCAATGCCAGCAACGGGGTCATCATCAATGTGCGTGGGGCCAGTCTCTCTTCCCCTGTCTGCGGCAGCAACCTGCAATCCTCCGGTGGCGGCACCGGCATGACGGCACCCAATGTGCACGTCACTTGCGCCTCTGGCAGCGGGCGCCTGGCGTTTTTCGCGTCGAACGATGGCAGCTACTCGGCGACCCTGGGCCTGGAAAACAGTGCGACGGCGGGGCCCAGCAACCGTGCAGGTTCCGGCAGCACGGGTGTGGGTCTGTTCTCGAGCAACTTCGTGATGAGCTCGTCGGGCAACGGGGGCTCGCAGTCAGGCAGCCTGTCGGGCGGTGCGGTGAGCATCGGTGCCACCGTCATCATCAACGCCGGCAGCGCCTCGACCATCGACCACATCCAGCTCGAAATCAGCGGCACGCCGCTGACCTGCACCCCCAGCACGGTCACCGTGAAGGCCTGTACCAATGCGGCTTGCAGCACCCTATCCGGCAGCTCGGCGACCGTGACCCTCGGTGCCACCAGCGGCACCCTGGGCAGCACCTCGCTGACCTTCACGGGCAGCACGACGACCACACTGACCAAGACCAGCGTCGGCAACACCACGCTGAGTGCGACCAGTTCACCAGCGGCCACCAACAGCGCGGTGTGCCTGCTCAATGGCTCGACGGCAGCAAGCTGCCAGTACACCTTCGCCGACTCGGGCCTGCTGCTGACGATTCCGGGGCAGACAGCGGGTGTCACTTCCAGCGGTGGAACGCGTTTCTCGTTGGCTGCGGTGCGCAAGTCCGACAACGGCTTGAACTGCACGCCGGCTTTCGCCAGCGTGACGCGCAACGTGAAGTTCTGGACTGGCTACACCAGCCCGGCGTCGGGCACCAAGACGCTGGCCGTGCAGGGCACGACGGTGGCCACGGCTAGCCCGGGCACCACGGTGTCGCTGAGTTTCGACAGCACGGGCACGGCCAGCAACCTGACACTCAACTACGCCGATGCCGGGCAGCTGACGCTTTACGCGCAGTACGACGGCAGCGCGGGCACCGGGGATTCCGGCCTGACGATGACGGGCAACACGGCCTTCGTCACCGTGCCTTATGCCTTGTGTGTGGATAGTCCCGATACCAACTGGGGCTGTACCGCAGCGGATACGACCTGTACGAAGTTCACCAGTGCGGGCACGGCCTTCAACCTGCGCGTGACGGGCAAGGCCTACCAGGCGGCCACGGCGACCTGTTCGTTGCCGACCACGCCCAACTACATCCAGAGCAACCTGACGCTCACTTCGGCGCTGGTAGCGCCCAGCGGTGGCGTGAATGCCACGCTTAGTCCGACGACGATCAGCATCAGCAGTGGCGGCACGGCGACACAGGCGACGCAGACCGTGTCCGAGGTTGGCGTGTTCACCATCACCGCCACGCCATCGACCAATGGCTACTTCAGCAGCTACACCGTGCCGGCCGGTACCAGCAGCAACTCCGGTCGCTTCGTGCCCGATGGCTTCACGGTGACGAGCAACACGATCAACGACCGCAGCGGCATCAACACCACCACGACCATCGGCGGCGCGGAAACCTGTTCGAGCAGCTTCACCTACCTCGGCGAGTCGCTGCGCAGCCTGTTCGTCCTCACGGCGGTGAATGCCAGTGGCAACACGACGCAGAACTATCGCGGCACGTTTGCCCGTCTCAACATGGCGCCGGTCGCCAGCGCGGGCACCAACGGGCTGGCCTTCGGCGCGCAGAGCGGGGCGACCCTGCTCAATTCGCGCCTGACGGCGAGCTGTGCGAGCTGCGGGGCTTTCAGTGCGGGCGTCGCCAACGTCGCGGCCGACCTGACGGTCAATCGCTCGACAGGCAGCACGGTGAACGGGCCGTACTCGGGGGCGAGCTTCGGTGTCGTGGCGACCGATCCGGACAGCGTGACCATGCGCAGTCCGAACTGGAGCTATGACCTGGTGGGGGGCAACGACGGCCTCAGCCTGGGGACCACGAACCTCTACTTCGGTCGTTTCCGCATCGACAACGCCTACGGGTCTTCCCTGCAGGGGCTGAGCGTATCGGCTTATGCGCAGTACTGGAGCGGCAGCACCTTCGCCAAAAATACGGCCGACAGCTGCTCGCGGGTGACGGTGCCGACGACCGTCTCGATGTCCAGCACCACCACTGCGACACTTTATTGTGGCGGAGGCGTTGGTCTTTATGGCAGTCTGACCGGCGTTTCGGCCACTTCAGGGGCTGTATCCGCCGGCGGCACGGCCACCATGTCGAGCGGAAACCTGGCGCTGGCCTTGTCCAAACCGACGAATAGCGGGGGAGGTTATCTTGATCTCGCCCTATCGGTACCGGACTACCTGAAGTACAACGTAGATAACGTGGACCAGACCCTGCCTGCTTGCAACGCAGTGGCTGACAGCTACCTCCACGACGACAATCCGCGCGCGCGTATCCGTTTCGGAGCACGCACGAGCGACAAAGTGATCTATTTGCGTGAAGTGTACTGACTGACGGCTGCGAGGCCGACCAGTCCCTGGAAGCCCCGCCGCATGTTGTCTTTCTTCAAGCGTCGCAGCGCGTCGATGAGTGCCGTCAGCCTGGCCGTGCAGCCAGGCTTCGTCGCGGCTGTGCAGCTGGCGGGCGTCGGTGAGGCGCGGCCACAGCTGCGGCTGGCGCAGTGCCTGGCCTCGACGGCGGCAAGCGCGCAACACAAGCTGGAGAGCATGGCGCGGCAGATCCGCCTGAAAGGTTCTCATGTGCGTGTGCTGCTCGAACGCAATGAGTACCAGTTGCTGCAGATCGAGGCCCCCACGGTACCACCCGAGGAGCTGAAGACGGCTGTGCGCTGGCAGGTGAAGGACATGCTGCGCTTGCCGGTCGACGAGGTGACGCTGGATGTGGCGCCGCCACCTGAGGCACCCGCCGGGGGGCGACGCGCCATGGCCTACGTGGCCGCGGCAAGCAACGACGTGGTGCGCGAGCGCATGCTGGGCTTCCGCATCTTCAATTCCGACGTGGATGTCATCGACATTCCCGAGATGGCCCAGCGCAACATTGCCGATCGTCTCGAAGAGCCTGATCGGGCCACCGCCGTGCTGTCCTTGAGTGGCACCAGCTGCCTGCTGACGGCCAGTCGCGACGGCGTCCTGTACTTCACGCGGCAGTTCGAACTGCCGGGTGGCCTGTCGACCGGTGCGCAGGAGCGGCGCGAGCAGCTCGACCGTCTGGTGCTGGACCTGCAGCGCTCGGTGGACGTGCTGGAGCATCAATACTCCTGGCTGTCGGTATCCACGCTGTGGGTGGCACCTTTCGAACATGCCGATGAGCTGTTGAGCCTGCTCATCGAACACCTCTACCTGCCGGCACGTGCGATTGATTTGGCAACGCTGTTCGATTGCAGCGAGTGCCCCTTGCCGGCTTCCGCGGCCGAGCGCGGCGCGCTGTTCCACGCCCTGGGCCTGGCCCTGAGGGCGCAGGAGACAGCGGCATGAGCCAGCAGATCAACCTCGTCAATCCGGCGCTGCTGCCGCCAAAACCGTTCTTCCAGTTCAACAGCATGATGCTGTCGCTGGCGGTCATGGTGGTCGTGCTGGCGGCATTCTCGGTGCTGGTGTTTTCGCAAGTGGCAACCTATGAACGTGAGGCCGTGCTGGCGGCCCAGCGCGTCACGGCAAAGCAGGCTTTGCTGGGCCAGCTGGAACAGGGCAGCACGAAGCGGGCGGCCAGCCCGCAGATGATGGCCGAACAGTCGGCGGCAGAAGCCGAATCGCAGCGTCTGCAACAGCTGGCCGGCCAGCTGGCACAGCTGGGCACACAGCAGCCGGCGCGCAGCCGTGCCGGCATGTTCATGGCATTGGCCGAGCGGCCCGCCAACGGTGTCTGGCTGACCGCTATTGATGTGAATGGCGATCGCATAGCACTCGACGGCATGACGCTTTCGGCAGCGCATCTGCCAGTGTGGCTGGAGCAGATCAAGCAGACGCCGGCCTTTCTCGGACAGCGCTTTGGCGGGCTGGAGCTGGGGCAGGGCGTGACGGCACCCTCGGGGCTGGCAACGGCCTATGCCTTTCGCCTGGCAGCGGTGCGAGCGCGTGACGAACCGAGGGCGACGCCATGAAGAAACTGTGGCTACAGCTGGCGGATCGCTTCGATGCCCTGCAACCCCGCGAACGCGTGACTGTGTTCATCGGGGTTGTGGCCGTTTTGCTGGGCGTGTTCTGGGTGGTTGTGCTCGATCCGGCCAGCCTGCGGCACAAGCAGGCGAAAACAGCCATGGAGCAGAGCGAGAAGATCATGGTGGCATTGCGCGAGCAGGAGCTGACACTCAGCCAGGCCAACGCGCTGTCGCCCGATGCACAGATTCAGCAGCAGCTCGACAAGCTGCGCGCCGACAACCGCGCGCTGCGTGAGCGCATGACGACAATGAGCATGCCCATCGTGGGGCCGGACAAGATGCGTGCGATGCTGCAGGACCTCATTGCAGCGCAGAAGGGGGTGGCGATGTCGTCGATGCGCTCGCTGCCGACGGAAGATCTGCTGGCCGACAGTTCGCAGGCTTCGGCTCCGGTGGCGGCCAGCCGCTCCAGTCTTTACCGGCAGGGGATTGAGATCACCGTACAGGGTGATTACCGTGCGTTGACCGAATACCTGCGCAGGGTGGAAGACCTGAAGTGGAAGGCGCAGGTGGACGAGGTGTCGCTGGTGGCCGATGCCTGGCCGCAATCGACGATGAAGATCCGCCTGTACACCCTGAGCCTCGAACGGCCGTGGATTTCGCTATGAGCCCGGCCATCCTGAAATCATTCGTCATTGCCGTGTTGTGCCTGCCGTTGTGGGCAGGCGCGGCCGAGTTTCATGACCCGACGCGGCCAGCGCCGGCTTTCCTGCCCGGCGCTTCGAGCGCGCCGCAGTCGACCGAGGCCGCCGAAGCCTTTGCGCTGGAAGCCGTGCAGCGCTCGTCGCGTCGCGCGACAGCACTCATCAATGGTCGCCGCCTGGTGGTGGGCGATCACATCGGGGCGTACCGGCTCGAAAGCCTGGGCGCCGATACGGCCGTACTGGTCAGTCCGTCCGGACGCCGCGTGTTGCGCGTTGCGGCAGCGGTCAAGAAACAAGACAAAAAGCTGGAAGCCGCTTCCAGCAAACCCGTCGAGGGGGAACGCAAACCATGACACTCACCCGAATCCAGTTGGCGTTGCTGTGCGCGGGCCTCGCGGCCTGCTCCAGCAACCCCAAGGTGCATGACAAGCCGCGAGAGGCGATCCGCGCAGAAATCGACAACGCTGCGCGTTTGCCGGAGCCTTCGAATCGCACCCCCGGTACCGTGCGCGAGGAAATCTATCCCTCGCTGCGCATGAACATGCCGCCCGCGCTCGACAAGCTCGTCGAACCGCGCTTCGACCTTGTCGTCAGCAACGCACCGGTGCGCGAAGTCTTCCTGGGCATGGTCAGCGATACGCGCTATTCGATGCTGTTGCCGAACGACCTGACGGGTCGCATCACTGTCAATCTCAAGGACGTCACGGTGCCCGAGGCGCTGTCGGCCCTGCAGCAACTCTACGGCTACGAGTACAAGATCGATGGCTCGCGCATCATGGTGCAGCCGCAGACGCTGCAGACGCGCATCATGAAGGTGAACTACCTCAATGGCGTGCGCCGCGGCTCGTCGGACATCCGCGTCATCTCGGGCTCGGTGGGCGATGCGGGCTCCTCGGGTAGCGGCTCGGGTGGCTCGGGCGGTGCGCAGAGCAATGCGGTGGTAACGAGCAAGATCTCGACGACGGGGCAGAGCGATTTCTGGGGCGACCTGACGACGTCGGTCAACACCATCGTTGGCAAGGACGAAGGGCGACGTGTCGTGATCAGCCCGCAGAGTGGCGTGATCGTCGTGCGCGCGATGCCGGGCGAGCTGTCGCAGGTCGAAGCCTTCCTGCGTGCCTCGCAAGTAGCGCTGGAGCGCCAGGTGGTGATTGAGGCCAAGATCATTGAGGTGAGCCTCAATGACAATTTCCAGAGTGGTATCAACTGGGCGCTCTTCGGGGGCAATCGCGTTACGGCCGGGCAGCTGACGCCGGGCAGCAGCATGAGTCAGGGCGGTGCGATCACGACTTCGCCGATCACCAGCACCGCAGCACGCGCCATCGGCAACGTCAGCAATGCGGCAGGCGCGATGTTCGGCATGGTGCTGCGCACGAGCAATTTTTCGGCGGTGCTGAACCTGCTGGAAGAGCAGGGCAGGGTGCATGTGCTGTCCAGCCCTCGTGTGGCCACACTGAACAACCAGAAGGCCTTGCTCAAGGTGGGTAACGACGACTTCTTCGTGACCGAGGTCAGCACCAACACCTCGACCAGCGCCAGCGGCGCTTCCACGGTGTCGCCCAAGCTCACGCTGCAACCCTTCTTCTCCGGCATCTCGCTCGACGTGACACCGCAGATCGACGAAGAGAACCAGATCACCTTGCATGTGCACCCCATGATCAGCAAGGTCACCTCGGTGACGCAGGAGATCGACCTCGGTGCGCTCGGCAATTTCCGTCTGCCGCTGGCATCCAGCCAGATCAGCGAGATGGATAGCGTCGTGAAGGCCCTTGATGGCCAGATGATCGCCTTGGGTGGCCTGATCCGCCAGGCGTCGAACAACAACGATTCGCAGGTGCCGGTCCTCGGTGAGATTCCGCTGCTGGGCAGCCTGTTCAAGCAGAAGGGCCGCGAGACCGAGCGCCGCGAACTGGTTATCCTGCTCAAGCCCACCGTGATCATGGCGCCGTCTGACTGGGCCAACGACATCAGCCGCAGCCAGGTACAGATCCGCCGCCTGACGGGCGAGAGCGGCACCGACCGTAGCAACCTGCTGGGAGACCGGCCGTGATGCGCGGGCTGTTGCACACGCTGCTGTTCGCTTCCCTCTGCGCGCTGTCGCTGCCGGCGGACGCAGCCCGGGTGGCTGCCAAGGCGAAGGAGAGCGCGGCCAAACCGGCGCCGGTTGAGCGCACGGCTTACGAGCAGGCTGTTCAGGCCGTGCGTGAAGGGCGCATCGCCGAGGCGGTGCCAGCCCTGCGTCGCCAACTGACGGCGACACCGGGGCATGCCGATGCGCGCATGCTGCTGGCGACGCTGCTTGTCGATAGCGGCAAGTTCGACGAAGCCGAGAACGTGCTGGAGCCGGCGACCGATCTGGCCTCGCTCAAGGTGCTGGCGCGCTTGCAGGCCCTGCGCGGCAACCCGGCGATGGCGCTGGCCAGCCTCAAGCGTGGCGAACTGGAAGGGGCGACGCAGGGCGAGTACCTGGCATTCGCCGCCTTGCTGGCGCAGGAGGCCGGGCTGCACGACGAGTCGCTGGCGTACTTCCAGCGCGCCCTGCAACTACCGGACGCCAAGCCGCAGTGGTGGCTGGCTGTGGCTGTGTCGCAGCGCGCACTGGGCGCGCCGGATCAGGCCAGTCTCAGTGTGCGCCGGGCGCTCAAGAGCCCTCAGCTGTCGATGGATTCGCGTCGCGAAGGGGAGCGCATGCTGCGCGACCTCAGCGCCCGCGCCGAGATACGCGCCCGTCAGGCTGCGCCCTGATCAATGCAGTACGCGCGGTCCGGAGAGCATGAACTCCGGGATCTGCGCATCGAACAGCGTGCCGTCCTCGGCTTCCATGCGGTAGCTGCCGCGCATCGTCCCCAGCGGCGTGGGGATCGAACAGCCGCTGCTGTACTCGTAGTGTTCCCCTGGCTGGATCAGTGGCTTCTCGCCAACCACGCCGTCGCCTTTCACTTCCTGTTGCTGGCTGTCTGCGTCGGTAATGATCCAGTGCCGCGAAAGCAGGCGGGCCGGGGCTTCGCCGGCATTGCGGATGCGGATGCGGTAGGCGAAGACGTAGCGTCCTTCATCCGGTTCTGACTGCGCCGCAACATATTCGGCCGAGGCTTCGATCTGGATGAGATACTTGGGGGGTGTTTTGCTGGGTGCGTCCATCCCGCTATTGGAACGCAGAGCAGCACGACGCACCCGGGAGCCTGTCACGCTTTGCCCGTTTTTCTGTCAGATCCGTCACGCTCCCGTCGCCCGACCCACAGGAATCCCTCATGAGCCGCCCCCCTTTCCGTATCGCCCCCAGCCTGCTGTCCGCCGACTTCGCCCATCTGGGGGAGGAAGTCATCAACGTCATCGCCAGCGGCGCCGACTGGCTGCACTTCGATGTGATGGACAACCACTACGTGCCCAACCTCACCGTGGGCCCACTGGTTTGCCAGGCGATCCGCCCGCATACCCAGGCGCCGATTGACGTGCACCTCATGGTGGAGCCGGTCGATGCTCTCGTGCCGATGTTCGCCAAGGCCGGCGCCAACATCATCACCTTCCACCCGGAAGCCTCGCGCCACGTCGACCGCACCCTTCAGCTGATCCGTGACCAGGGCTGTCAGGCCGGGCTGGTCTTCAATCCGGCTACGCCGCTGGACTGGCTCGATCACGTCATGGACCGCATCGACCTGATCATGCTGATGTCCGTGAACCCCGGCTTCGGCGGCCAGAGCTTCATCCCCTCGACCCTGCCCAAGCTGCGCGCCGCACGCGCGCGCCTCGATGCGTACGAGAAGGAGACGGGGCGCCGCATCCTGCTGGAGATCGATGGTGGCGTGAAGGTCGACAACATCGCCGAGATCGCGCGTGCCGGCGCCGACACTTTCGTGGCCGGCTCGGCTGTGTTCGGCGCTGCCAAAGTGGATGATGCACACCGTTACGACAGCGTGATCGAGGCCATGCGCGCGCAGCTTGCCGGCGTCTGAGATCCCATGGGGAAGCGGGTTGTTCTGGCAACAAGCCGGCGTGTTGCGGACTCTGATGCCCCGCGACTGAGGGCGATTCTTGATGAAGGCCCTGTGTTGATCGCGGTGCATGGGGAGTTCTGTGCGGACTGGGAAGACGTGATCGACAACCTGCTGGCCGAACGTGACTTGTCGGGCGTCGCGCCGTTTTGTGTCACGACGTCGCACCCGGGCGATTCGCTGAACGACGTGCTTGATTTTGCCCAACGATGGACGGATGGGTCAGAGACTCACGCCGAGGTTCTACTGGCGGAGCTGTGATGACGAATCCGGTGCATGCGGTGCTGTTCGATCTGGATGGCACCCTGATCGACGCCGTCCCCGATCTGGCCGAAGCCAGCAATCGCATGCTCGCCGAGCTGGGCGAGCCATTACGCAGCGAAGAGGAGGTCGGGCGCTTCGTTGGCAAGGGACTTGGCGTACTCGTCGAGCGCCTGCTGAACGATGGCCGCTCGCCGCGTGACGCGGCTTACTGTGAAGCGGCACTGACGGTGTTCCGCCGCCATTACGCTGTGACCAATGGCCAGCGCGCCGTGGTGTATGACGGCGTGCGCGAAACCCTGTCCGTGCTGCAAGCAGCCGGCATCCCCTGTGCCGTGGTGACCAACAAGGCGGCGGAATTCACCGAACCCTTGCTGCGCCAGCTCGGGCTGGACGGTTATTTCCAGTGCATCGTCAGTGGCGACACTCTGCAGCAGAAGAAGCCGCAGCCCGAGCCGCTGTGGCATGCCTGTGCCGCGCTGGGCGCCACGCCAGCCGCGAGCCTGATGGTTGGCGACTCGGCCAATGACGCCGAAGCAGCCCGCCGGGCGGGCATTCCCGTGCTCCTGCTGACCGGCGGCTACAGCGAGGGAGTGCCGGTGGACACCCTCGATTGCGACGGGTTACTATCGAGCCTCGCCGAGCTGCTTCCCATGCTTGGCTTGAGCCAACCAGCCCCCTCACCATGAACTTCCAGAGCTGCAACTTCGACAAGGAGAACTGCCCGCGCTGTGCTGCCGCATCCTGGCTGCGCAACGGGAGTTCGTGGCGGGCTCAGGCCTGAGCCCCCGCAGGGCTTCGCCCTGCACATGTTCGAAGCATTCCCCGCACTCTGGAGTCATCATGACCGAAGCCGAATTCCAGGCACTCGCCGCGCAGGGCTACAACCGTATCCCGCTGACGCTCGAGACCTTTGCCGACCTCGACACCCCGCTGTCGATCTATCTCAAGCTCGCCAACGAAGCCAACACCTACCTGCTCGAATCCGTGCAGGGCGGTGAGCGTTTCGGGCGCTATTCCATCATCGGCCTCAAGGCCAACACGCGCATCGAAGTGCGCGGCCGCAACGTGCTGCTGCTGTCCAACGACCGCATCGTCGAGCGCCGCGATTTTGGTGATCCGCTGGCCTACGTCGCTGAGTACATGCAGCGCATCAAGGTGCCGCCGCGTTTCAATACGCCCAAGTATTGCGGTGGAACTCGTCGGCTGTTTCGGCTACGACACCATCCGCTACATCGAGCCCAAGCTGGCAAAGAGCACGCCGGCCGATCCGCTCGAAGTGCCGGACATCCTGCTGCTGCTGTCCGAAGAAATCGCCATCGTCAACAACCTGTCGGGCAAGCTGACCCTCGTGGTCTATGCCGAGCCCGAAGTGCCCAACGCTTACCAGCATGCGCAGAAGCGCTTGAAGGAGCTGGTCGCAAAGCTGCGCCAGCCTGTCGAGATTCCGGCCGACACGCGCGCCGTGCCGGCACCGGCTGTTTCCAGCTTCGGCGAAGAGGCTTTCAAGGCGGCCGTGAAGCGCGCCAAGGATTACATCGTCGAAGGCGACATCATGCAGGTCGTGCTGTCGCAGCGCATGAGCAAGCCTTTCGCGGCGACGCCGCTGGCGCTCTACCGCAGCCTGCGCGCGCTGAATCCGTCGCCCTACATGTTCTATTTCAACTTCGAGGAATTCCAGGTCGTCGGCGCTTCGCCAGAGATCCTCGTCAAGCTCGAAGAAGATGGCGGAGAGCAGATCGTCACCGTGCGGCCCATCGCCGGCACGCGCAAGCGCGGTGCCACGCACGAGGAAGATCTCGCGCTGGAGAAGGACTTGCTGTCCGACCAGAAGGAGCTCGCTGAACACGTGCAGCTGCTGGACCTCGGTCGCAACGACGTGGGTCGTGTCGCCGCAACGGGTACCGTAAAGGTGACCGAGCGCTTCACCATCGAACGCTATTCACACGTGATGCACATCGTGTCGAACGTCGAAGGCGTGCTGCCGAAAGACACCGATCGCCGCAATGCCGCACTCGCCGTGCTGCGCGCCACTTTCCCGGCCGGCACCGTGTCCGGTGCGCCGAAAGTGCGGGCGATGGAAATCATCGACGAACTCGAACCCGTCAAGCGTGGCATCTACGCCGGGGCGGTGGGTTACGTCGGTTTTGATGGCGACGTCGATGTGGCCATCGCGATTCGTACCGCCGTCATCAAGAACGGTCAGCTCCACGTGCAGGCTGGCGCCGGCATCGTGGCCGACTCCAATCCCGATTCCGAATGGCAAGAGACTTTGAGCAAGGCCCGCGCGGTGATCCGCGCCGCCGAACTCGCCGAGTCTGGTCTTGATACGCGAATCGAATAAAGGAGATTGCCATGCTGCTGATGATCGACAACTACGACAGCTTTACCTACAACCTCGTGCAGTACTTCGGCGAGCTCGGTGCCGATGTGCGCGTGTACCGCAACGACCAGATCACGCTGCAACAGATCGAGGCCCTCAACCCCGCGAAGATCGTCATCTCGCCCGGCCCCTGTTCGCCGAACGAGGCGGGCATCTCGGTGCCCACGATCAAGCACTTCGCGGGCAAGCTGCCCATCCTCGGCGTGTGCCTCGGCCACCAGAGCATCGGTGCGGCCTTTGGCGGCAAGATCGTGCATGCCAAGAAGCTCATGCACGGCAAGACTTCGCCGATCCAGCACAGCGACGTCGGCGTCTTCCACGGCCTGCCGCAGCCCTTCACTGCGACGCGTTATCACTCGCTGGCCATCGAGCGAGAGTCTTGCCCCGACTGCCTCGAAGTGACGGCATGGACCGATGACGGCGAGATCATGGGCGTGCGCCACAAGACCCTGCAGATCGAGGGCGTGCAGTTCCATCCGGAGTCCATCCTTACCGAAGGCGGACATCACCTGCTGAAGAACTTTCTGGAGACCTGAGTACAGGTCTTCAAAACTTAAACTGCGCCATTGAGGACGCGTCTCGTCGCCGTACTTCCGTACTGTCTCCTCGACTAATCCTCACTGGCTTGTTTCATTTTTGAAGAGAGTAAATAAATGACTCCTCAAGAAGCACTCCAACGCGTCATCGAACACCGCGAGATCTTTCACGACGAGATGGTCTCGCTGATGCGCCAGATCATGTCGGGCGAGGTGTCGCCCGTCATGATCGCGGCCATCCTCATCGGCTTGCGCGTGAAGAAGGAAACCATCGGCGAGATCGCCGCCGCGGCGAGCGTGATGCGCGAGCTGTCGACCAAGGTGCCGGTGAAAGATCCGCTGAGCGTGGTCAACACCTGTGGCACGGGTGGCGATGGTTCGCACACCTTCAACATCTCGACGGCGTCGATGTTCGTTGCCGCGGCGGCGGGCGCCAAAGTGGCCAAGCATGGCGGCCGCGCATCGTCTTCGCTGTCCGGCTCGGCTGATGTGCTCGAAGCCCTTGGCGCCAAGATCACGCTGACACCAGAGCAGGTCGGGGCGAGTGTGGATGAGGTCGGCATCGGCTTCATGTTCGCGCCCAATCACCACAGCTCGATGAAGCATGCTGCACCTGTGCGTCGCGAGCTAGGCGTGCGCACCATGTTCAACATTCTTGGTCCGCTGACCAACCCGGCTGGTGCAGCGAATCAGCTGATGGGTGTGTTCCATCCTGACCTCGTCGGCATCCAGGTACGTGTTCTGCAGCGTCTGGGTTCGCGCAACGTGATGATCGTGCATGGCATGGACGGGCTTGATGAGCTGTCGATTTCCGCACCAACTCTGGTCGGTGAGCTGCGCAACGGCGAAGTGCGCGAGTACCGCATCAGCCCCGAAGACGTGGGCCTGCCCATGCACGGCATTTCCGCACTCAAGGTGAACAGCGTGGAAGCCTCACGCGACATGCTGATCGCCGCCATCGAAGGCAAGAACCCGGCGGCGCGTGACATCGTGGCCTTCAATGCCGGTGCAACGCTCTATGTGGGTGGTGTGGCAGACAGCCTCGCCAACGGTGTGGAACGCGCCCTGGCCGCGATTGCCGACGGCGCAGCACGACGCAAACTCGATGAATTCCTCGCGCGCAGCGCGGCAGCTTGAGCGGAACACACATGTCGGACATCCTCCAGAAAATCCTCGCCACCAAGCGCGTGGAAATCGAAGCCGCTGAGGCTGAACTTTCGCGAGAAGACATCGTTGAAGAGGCGCGTGATGCGGTGCCGACACGCGATTTCGTCGCGGCCATCCGCAACAAGATTGCTGCCGGCAAAGCCGCGGTGATTGCCGAAGTGAAGAAAGCCAGTCCGTCGAAGGGTGTGCTGCGCGAGCACTTCGTGCCGGCTGATATCGCGCAGTCCTATGAGCGCGGTGGCGCGGCCTGTCTGTCCGTGCTGACTGATCGCGATTACTTCCAGGGTTCGCCCGAGTATCTGCAACAAGCGCGCGAAGCCTGCGACCTGCCTGTGCTGCGCAAGGACTTCATCATCGACGCCTACCAGGTGTTCGAAGCGCGCGCGATGGGGGCGGATTGCATCCTGCTGATCGTGGCCGCCTTCCTGCCACCAGATGGCACGGTGAACAGTGCGACGACGCGTGCAGCGCTGTCGCACCTGCTGGAGCTGGAGCAACTGGCGCACGACCTGGGCATGGCCGTGCTGGTGGAAGTGCACAGCGCCGAAGAGCTGGATATTGCACTGCAGATGACGACGCCGCTGCTGGGCATCAACAACCGCAACCTGCGTACGTTTGAAGTGTCACTTGAGGTGACGCTGTCGCAGCTGTCGCGCATTCCCGCAGATCGCATCGTGGTGACCGAGAGCGGCATCCTCGGCGCGGCCGACGTGCAGCGTATGCGCAGTGCCGACGTGCATGCTTTCCTGGTGGGCGAGGCCTTCATGCGTGCTGACGAGCCGGGCACACAACTGGCGGCACTGTTTGCCTGAGCGGGTGCTTAGCCGCCCCAGGTTGTCGGGGCGGATGGCGGTGTGTTACTGGGCGTCCAGGAACATGGATTCGCCGCCGGCGGGGGAGAGCTGGCTGCGTGCCTTGATACGACGTGCGGGGTTGGTATCCCAGACCACTGCGTCATCGACCGCGTATAGCCAGCACTGCTCGCTCTGGCGCTCACACCAGGTCAGCGCATATTCCAGAGAGCCGGGGCCTATCCAGTAGCGTGCGCGGCCTTCCTGTGTGATGACGATTGCACGGGGGGCCGGTTTTTCCAGGAAGGCCTGGTAAGAAGACATGTTGCCCGGAGACAAAGGCACCGCCGCCAGGTCGCTGATGGCAGCGTACCCGCTGGCCTTGGGCGCGCGTAGGTTCTGTATCGAGCCTTGAGCGGCAGTAGCCTGGGGCGCTTCGTTCGCGGTTGCGACATTCCAGACGACGCGTTCGTCAACCGCATACAGATAGCAGATCTCGCCTTTGGCAATCAGCGAGCAGTGGGTCAGCGCGTCATTCGCAGCTGAAGCGCCTGTCTTGTAAGCCCATGCGCCTGTCGGCGCGATCGCAAACGCACGGGGCCGCACCGGCGTGTTCAGGAAGCGCTGATAGCCCACCACGCCACTGTTGCTGATGAAGGGGATGCGCGTGACATCAGTGAGCATCGCCTCCTCAGTACTGGGCGTGCTGCGTTCACCAGTGGAGATGGCAGGTGCCACCTGTGCGGCAGCCGTATTCAAGTCGCCGGGCTTCACCCACGCAATGTTCGGGAACACCGGTTTGCGAGCCGTTTGCTTGCCCTGGATCTCCTTCATGGTGTGCTGAAGGCTGGCCAGGCGCTGGACGCTGACCCGGTGCTCGGGCATCAGCTCGCGGAGTTCCGGCGCGTCAGGCGTCGTCGCAAGGTGCTGCCAGATGCGTATCGCCCGCGGCAGGTCGTAACCCGCACGCACCAGGATGTAACCGGCGAGGTAGTCGGCTTCCAGGCGTGCGGATGCGGCATCGCGCTGAAGGTGTGCCGGCAGCAGCTTGAATGCGAGGCTGGTGGCGAGCAACAGCGCAAGCTCGTCGTCGTTGCGGGCGTAGCGCAGCATGCCGGTGCTGAGCAGCAAGCGATCCGTTTCTGCGCGGGCAATGAGGCTGGGTTGTGGCAACAGGCTGATCGGCATGTTGCACATCATTTGCGGGCGCGCTGCAATCTGGATGTCGGTGCCGTCGCGCAGAATGCGCAACATGAGCTCGTCATTGACGACCTCGGTAATGGCCAAGCGTTTCAACCCCCACGCCGGTTCGACGGGGGTGCTGTTGAGTTTTTCGGCAATGCCCAGCAGGCGATCCTGAGGGGTGATGTCTCCGCTGCTCCACAGCGGACTGCCTGCCGGAATGGTCAGGAAGCGGAGCTGATCCGCCTGAGGGGCAAAGTATTCGCTCAGCGCAGGCTGCAGCGCAGCCGGCATGTCACGCAGACGTCGGGGAATGGCGCCCAGGCTGTAAAGGCGGTTGCTGCAATACGGGCTGGCCGCCAGCAGGATCCGAAAGCCGAGCGTGTCGGCACGGCGCAGATCAGCGAGATAACTTTCGGCCGTGAAACTGCGCAAGCTGGTGCGCGCTTGTTCTATTTCGTTGGCAGAAATCGCGTCTAGCGCACTGGCTGCTTCAGGCAGCACAGAGGCTGTAAACGCCAGAAATGCCGCAAAAGCGGGCAGCAGGCGAGTACGGGACTTTCGGGGTCTGAGCACGGAAACTGGGCGAGCGGGGCGCTCGCAGGTTCTTCAACGGGCTCAGAGTATGCGCGTCAAGGCGTGACAGGCGCAACTTCGGCCCGCCCGCCTTGGGTAGAAAGGTCACGAATGGCGCATTGACTGCGCCGAGGGGTCAGGAGTCGCCGCCGCCGTCGCCGCCACCGTCGCCGCCGCCGCCGCCGTCGCCGCTGTCGCCGCCATCACCACCGCCATCACCACCACCGTCGCCACCACCGCCGCCATCACCATTGTCAGCCAAGGGGCCGCGTACTTTCCCAAGCTGTCGGGCTTGTCGTGCACTTCGGATGCTCAACATCAGGTTCCAGTTATGGCTCGACGCTTCTTGCGATTCTTCAGTGACTTCGCTTGCCATGTTCTCGTTCATCGTTTCTCCCATCAATGTTGCCACTGGTTGCTGGTTCTGACGCCCTAAGCCGGCGCGCGTTACTACCCTGTCAATATGCCATTAAAATTCTGCTGGTGCGGACTACTGCTGAAGAAAGTCCTGTTCGCTGGCACTAATGGGCAACTGATCCCGCCGGGAAATGCGACGCGCTGCTTCCGTGTGCCAGACCACCACGTCGTCTACTGCGTACAGCCAGCAACCTACAGGACTGGCTTCGCAGTATTTCAGGGCGTTATCCATGGAAGAGGTGCCAACCCAGTATTTCGAGGTTCCTCCGTCCAGGACGACGAATGTTCTAGGCGAGGGTTTGGCCAGGAAGGCTCGATAGGCACCAAGCTCGCTTCCTTCAATCGGCACAGCCTGTATGTTCTGGATGCTGGCGTAATCGGTTGCGCGGGGTTTTGCCCTTGCAGGGCCTGGTGACCTGATGCGTTCACTGACTTCAGGTTGGCGTTGAGACTGTGCTGGAATCCAGACAACCTCATCATCCAGCGCATAAAGCTGGCAGTACGGTCCACCGAGACGCTTTTCGCAGTCGACGATGGCGTCAACTGCCGCGTTCGGTCCGAATCTGAGAGACCAGCCCCACTTTCCAGTACTCGAATGGCGTCCAATGACAAAGGCGCGAGGGCGCAAAGGCGCATCGAGAAAGCGCTGATAACCCGCGATGCCCTGAGAGTCAATGAAGGGAATGTTCGAGAGGTCATACAGGCGAGCGTCGGCACTTTCCTGAGCTACAGGGTTTTCGACCGCGCTGTCCTGCGTCTCGATCTGGCCTGCGGGTATGAGACGCACGTCTGCAGGCTTCACCAACTGCGCGTGTATCGGGACGACGCGCTTGGCAGCCAATTGCATCTGTTTGATTTCATCCTGAGCTCGCTTCAGCGCGACGCCATGACGTTGCGAACTGCCGAATTCTGGCTTGGTTCCTCCGATGAGCGCCTCGGCTGCATCCAGCTTATGCCAGGCATTGCTCGCCCGCATGACGCTGAAGCCCGCACCATGTAGCAGGAATGCTGAAAGATAGTCTGCGTTGTATTGCCGGGCGGTTTCACTGAGCTGAGTTGGGGAGAGCCATCGTCCGATTCGTTCGGCAACGACCAGAGCCAGTTCATCGTCCAGCGGGAGCTCGCGCAGCAGCCTGACTGAAATTTTCAGTTCATCGCGCTCGATTGATGCATGCAGTGTGTTGGCCTGAAGCAGGAGCGGTTTGAGTTTGCAGATGACATCAGGTTCGGCAGAGCGGGTCTGCTCTTCCTTGCCGTGCAAAAAGGAAATCTGTATCGGGTTGCTGACCTGAAGGGTCATGGCTTGAATGCTGCGGTCAAGAGCCCAGCCAAACTGCGGGGATGTCTTGACACTCAGGTCTTTGATGGCCGCTTGTCGCAGGAAGTCGCCTTCAGAAACGCCAAGGTTGGCAAGCGGGCTGCCGCTCAAGACGTGGTGAAAGCGCGGCAGATTCGCGTAAGTCCCGCTTTCGATGAAGGCCTGACGCAGCTCTTTGGGCAAGTCATCGGGGGAAATCGGAGGAATGCCGATTGACTCGACTTGTGCGTCGCGGCAATACGGCGCTGCGGTTTTGAGAAGGCGGTATGTAACGCGCTCCAGGCGCTTCCGGTCGTTCAGGTAATGGTTCAGCGTGAACGCGCGCGCTTCGAGTTCGGCTTGTTGAACTTCCTGTGCCGTGGGGGGCTCGGCTGCGGTGGCGATCCCGCCCGTCGCAACGCAGACCATTGCCCATGGTAGGACTGTGCGACGCATTGTTGGAATGAGCGCTGACAGCTGAAGGCCTTGCGACACGTCTTCTCCCGAACGAAAAGGCGCTCCGCGCGCCAGAATTGCCCGCGATGGTGGCATGCGGGCAATTTCGGAGCAAGCTGCCTGCTGGGGCAGCTTCCGGCGTTCAGGCGCCGGCGGTTTCGCCGCGAGCGTGGAGCACGCTCTGGACAAGTTCGGCGAGGGAGTCGGCCTGCATCTTTTCCATGACGCGGGCGCGGTGGACTTCGACGGTCTTGATGGAGATGCCCAGTTCGTCGGCAATCTGCTTGTTGAGGCGGCCGGCGACGATGAGGTCGAGGACTTCGTGCTCGCGCGGGGTCAGTTGCTCGATGCGGCGCTGGGCTTCAGCGCCGGCGCGGCGGTTGGCGTTTTCGAGGCGGTCGCGTTCAAGGCATTGCTCGATGAGGTTGAGCATGTCCTGGTCATGGAAGGGCTTTTCGATGAAGTCGAAAGCGCCTTTCTTGAGAGCCGTGACGGCCATGGGAACGTCGCCGTGGCCCGTGATGAAGATGACGGGCAGGGTGGAGTGCATGGCGTTGAGCTTTTCATGCAATTCCAGGCCGCTCATGCCGGGCATGCGGATGTCGAGGACGAGGCAGCCGGAGAGCTGGGGCGTCCAGATTTCGAGGAAGGCTTCGGCCGAGGGGTAGGAGGCGACCTTGAGTCCGGTGGACTCGAGCAGCCAGACCAGGGAGTCGCGCAGCGCGTCGTCGTCGTCGATGATGTGGACGAGTTGCGAGCGGGCGGCTTCAGCTGTCTGCGAGGGGTTGTGGTTCGGGTTCAGGCTCAAGATGGGTCTCCAGAGGCAAGGTGAACTTGAAGATACTCCCGCCGGCGGGGTTTGAGTGAACCCAGAGGCGGCCATTGTGGAATTCGATGATGGAGCGACAGATGCTCAGCCCCATTCCCATGCCTTCAGCCTTGGTGGTGTAAAAGGCGGCAAAGAGTCGTTCGCGGTCGGCTTCGGCGACGCCGTGGCCGAGGTCGGTGACGCGCACCTCCACCATGCCATCGTGCTGATCGGCCTGCACGGTGACGACGCGTCGTTCGGGCGGCTGGTTGATTTCGGCTTCAGCCGCGTTCTTGACGAGGTTGAGCAGGACCTGCTCGATCATGATGCGGTCGGCGAACACCGGCGGCAGGTCGTCGTCGATCCAGGATTCGATGCGCACGCCCAGTCGCTGGGCTTCGATCTCGGCGATGCCCAGCGCGTCTTCGGCGATATCGGTGAGGGCGACGGCAGCACGGCGCGGCTCGCTCTTGCGCACGAAGTCGCGCACGCGGCGGATGATGTGGCCGGCACGCGCGGCCTGGGCGTTGGCCTTCTCCATGGCACCGAGGATGTCTTCGTGGCGGTACTCGCCGCTCTTCATGCGATTGACGCAGCCACGCGCGTAGTTGGCGATGGCTGACAGGGGCTGGTTGAGTTCGTGGGCGAGGGTGGAGGCCATTTCGCCCATGGTGATGAGGCGCGAGGTGCTGGCGAGACGGGCTTCCTGCTCGCGGTTGAGTTCTTCGATCTGCTTGATCTGGCTGATGTCGGTGGCGACGGCGAGGCGGACGACGCGGCCGTTGACCCAGATGGTGGCGCGTTCGCGAACGTGGAACCAGTGGCCGGTGACGGGGTGCTGCAGTTCGCCGTCGAACAGTTCGCGCGGCAGGTCGCTGGTCTGGAGGTGGCGGGGATCGATGCTGTAGTCGCCGAGTTCGGGGCGCGGGATGGCGAGGCCGTCGTGGCCGAGCAGGGCGCTGTCGTCGTCGCGGCGCAGGAAGGCGCGGTTGGCGTAGAGCACTTCGTCATTGCCGACGTTGACGACGTAAACCGCCGCATCGAGACCATCCAGCACGGCCGTGAAGCGCTCGTAGGCGCCTTCCAGCTCGCCTCGGATGCGGCGCGACTCGGTGATGTCGGTCATGGCTGTCATCCAGCCGGTCTGCACGCCGTCGGCGTTGACGAGGGGGGATTCGAGCAGGCGCACGTCCAGCACGCTGCCATCCGGGCGCTGGATTCGGCTGTCGAAGCCTTCGCGCGGTGCCTTGCCGGACAGGCACAGGGCCAGGTTGTGCCAGTTCTCGCGATGGGCTTCGGGTGGCCAATATACAAAGGGCGGTTCGGAGCCCACCAGCTCGTCGGGGCTGCGGCCGGTGATCTCGCAAAAGGCGCGGTTGACGTAGATGGTGCGGCCTTTGAGGTCGATGGCGCGCAGGCCGGTCGAGACGGACTCTTCCATGGCCTTGCGGAAGACGGTCTCGGCGCGCAGGGCGTCTTCGGTGGCGCGGCGTTGCGACACGTCGTGGGCTACGGCGTAGATCATGCCGTCGGTGTCGCCCGGGTTGGCGCTCCACGACAGCCACTTGTAACTCCCGTCACCACAGCGGCAGCGCACCTCGAAGCTGGCGGCCCGGCCTTCACCGAGTGCTGTCATGGCGTCGCGGACGCTGGACAGGTCGTCAGGATGGACCAGCGAGGCGACGGGCTTTTCCGGCAATACGTCCGGGCGCTGGCCGAGCACGTTCAGGAAGGCCGGATTGGCGCGTTTGATGCGACCGTCCTTGCCGAAGATGCACAGCATGTCGAGTGACAGCGCAAAGATCTGGTCCAGTTCGCGCGCCAGGGCTTCCATGCGCAACTGCTGGTCGCGCGCCATCCACAGGCCCCAGCCAGCGACGCCCAGCAGGGCCAGGATCAGCAGGCCGGACATGGCGTCGACGTTCGGGTCACCCGGCCGGGCCAGCGAGCGGTTGGCGATCCAGACCAGGCCGATCAGGACCGCGACCGCAATGATGATCAGTGCCAGCGAAGGGGCGCGATGCTCCGGGCTGGCTGGCCGCTCCAGCAGGGTGTCGGGCTGGGGGCGGTTCGATTTGTCAGTGAGAACAGAGGGTTGAGGGCGCATGACGCTGCGACGCGCAGTATGTCTCGGGCATGGGGCAGGACGTCATTCTGGCGGATGGGCAGCGCGATGGCACAAATTTGTGCCTAGCATGATGCATCCCCGCAGACCTGATACGCCTTGTTGCAGCGCAACATATTGTTTTTAAAAAGAAAAGTTGATGGCGCCATTGATATTTCTTGTTGCGCCCTGTGGATGCGTGTTTTATATTGTGAAATTGCTCGCGGTGCCAGCGTGATCCGCAGCGCCGCAAATAACCGAGTCGGCCGAGATACCCCCATCCGGCCGGCCGTTCAACGCCCATAAGAGGAGAAGCAAGATGGCAGAGATGCCTCACGTGCTCCTGCAATCCGATCCGGATTCGCGAGAGACTCAGGAGTGGCTGGAAGCGCTCGACGCAGTGATCGCCCAGGAAGGTCCTGAGCGTGCCCATTATCTCATCGAGCGCCTCATCGACGCCGCCCGTGAAGACGGCATTGATCTGCCCTACAGCGCCACGACGGCATACCTGAACACCATCCCCTCCGACAAGCAGCCCAAGTACCCGGGCGACGTCGCGCTGGAAGAGCGCATCCAGGCCTACCTGCGCTGGAACGCCATGGCCATGGTCGTGCGCGCCAACAAGCACACCAACGTCGGCGGCCACATCGCTTCGTATGCTTCCTCCGCGTCCCTCTATGACGTCGGCTTCAACTGGTTCTGGAATGCCCCGCACAATGAACACGGCGGCGATCTGATCTTCTTCCAGGGCCACTCGATTCCCGGCATCTACGCCCGCGCATTCCTGCTCGGCCGCCTGACTGAAGAACAACTCGACAACTTCCGTCAGGAAGTTGGCGGCAAGGGCCTCTCGTCCTACCCGCACCCCTGGCTGATGCCGGACTTCTGGCAGTTCCCGACCGTGTCGATGGGTCTGGCTCCGCTGCAGGCCATCTATCAAGCGCGCTTCATGAAGTACCTCGAAGCACGCGGCCTGGTGAAGACTGCAAACCGCAAGGTCTGGGCCTTCATGGGCGACGGCGAAATGGACGAAGTCGAATCGCTCGGCGCCATCGGCGTGGCCGGTCGCGAGAACCTCGACAACCTCGTCTTCATCATCAACTGTAACCTGCAGCGCCTTGATGGTCCGGTGCGCGGTAACGGCAAGATCATCCAGGAGCTCGAAGGCGAATTCCGCGGTGCTGGCTGGAACGTCATCAAGCTGGTCTGGGGCACGCACTGGGATGCGCTGCTCGCACGCGACACCAAGGGCATCCTCAAGCGTCGCATGATGGAAGCCATCGACGGCGACTACCAGACCTTCAAGGCCAAGGATGGCGCCTACGTGCGCGAGCACTTCTTCAACACGCCCGAACTGAAGGCACTCGTTGCCGACTGGACGGACGAGGACATCTGGCGCCTCAACCGCGGCGGCCACGACCTGTTCAAGATCTTCTCGGCCTACAAGGCCGCGACCGAACACAAGGGCCAGCCGACCCTGATCCTTGCCAAGACCATCAAGGGTTACGGAATGGGCGATTCGGGCGAAGCGCAGAACACCAGCCACCAGCAGAAGAAGATGTCGCTGGAGTCGCTGAAGGCCATGCGCGACCGTTTCAGCATCCCGGTGTCGGACGAGAACATCGAGTCCATGCCCTACATCAAGTTCGAAGACGGCTCGCCCGAACTCGAATACATGCGCAAGCGTCGCATGGACCTCGGCGGTTACCTGCCGGCGCGTCGCGCCAAGGGCGACACGCTGACGGTGCCGGAACTCTCCGCTTTCGACGCACTGCTGAAGGCATCGGGCGAAGGCCGCGAGATCTCCTCGACGCAAGCCATCGCGCGTATCTTCAACATCATCCTCAAGGACAAGAACATCGGTAAGTACGTCGTGCCGATCGTTGTGGATGAGTCGCGCACCTTCGGTATCGAAGGCATGTTCCGCCAGTACGGCATCTGGAACCAGAAGGGTCAGCAGTACGTTCCGCAAGACCATGACCAGCTCATGTTCTACAAGGAAACGACCAACGGCCAGATCATGCAGGACGGCATCAACGAAGCCGGCGCCATGGCTGACTGGATCGCTGCCGCCACCGCGTACTCGGTGCACGGCGTGCCGATGATCCCGTTCTACATCTTCTACTCGATGTTCGGCCTGCAACGCACGATGGACCTGTGCTGGGCAGCGGGCGACTCGCGCGCACGCGGCTTCCTCATCGGCGGCACGGCTGGCCGCACGACGCTGAACGGCGAAGGTCTGCAGCACGAAGACGGTCACTCGCACGTCCTCGCGCACACCATCCCGAACTGCATCTCGTACGACCCGACCTTCGCGTTCGAAGTCGCGGTGATCTTCCAGGACGGCCTGCGTCGCATGTACCAGGAGCAGGAAGACGTTTATTACTACATCACGGTAATGAACGAGAACTACGAGCACCCGGACATGCCGGCTGGCGCAGAAGCCGACATCCTCAAGGGTCTCTACAAGTTCAAGGACGGCGCCAAGGGCAAGGGCCCGCGCGTGCAGCTGATGGGCTCGGGCACGATCTTCCGCGAAGTCATCGCCGCGGCTGAACTGCTCAAGAAGGACTGGGGTGTCGACGCCGACATCTGGGGCGCACCGAGCTTCAACGAACTGGCCCGCAACGGTCAGGACGTCGCACGCTGGAACATGCTGCACCCGATGGAAGACAAGCGCGTCTCGCACGTCGAAGCCAAGTTCAAGGGCACGCAAGGTCCGGTCGTCGTCGCTACCGACTACATCCGCCTGTATGCCGAACAGATCCGCCCCTATGTGCCGAACAAGTACGTCGTGCTGGGTTGCGATGGTTTCGGTCGTTCGGATACGCGTGAGCAGCTGCGTCACCACTTCGAAGTCAACCGCTACTGGGTCACCGTGGCGGCACTCTCCGCGCTGGCAGAAGAAGGCAAGGTCGATCGCGAGAAGGTCGCGGCGGCTCTGGTCAAGTACGAACTTGACCCGAACAAGCCCAACCCCATGTCGGTCTGACGCTGGCCCACCGAGAGGAAACGAGACAAATGAGCCAACTCATCGAAGTGAAAGTCCCGGATATCGGCGACTTCAAGGATGTGCCGGTCATCGAAGTGTTCGTCAAGGTCGGCGACACCATCAATGTTGACGATGCGCTGATCACGCTGGAAACCGACAAGGCCACCATGGACGTGCCCAGCACGGCCGCGGGTGTCATCAAGGAACTGCGCGTCAAGCTCGGCGACAAGCTCGGCGAAGGCAGCGTGATCCTGGTCGTGGAAGCTGCGGCTGCTGCTGCGGCGCCTGCCCCCGCACCGGCTCCGGCCGCCGCCGCACCGGCGCCTGCTCCTGCACCTGTTGCAGCGCCTGCTCCCGCGCCGGCCGCAGCACCTGCTGGCCCGGTCGGCCTGGTCGAACTGAAGGTGCCGGATATCGGCGACTTCGACTCCGTGCCCGTCATCGAAGTCTTCATCAAGGTCGGCGACGTCATCAAGGCCGACGACTCCCTAGTCACGCTGGAATCCGACAAGGCCACGATGGAAGTGCCGGCTTCGGTTGGCGGCGTGGTCAAGGAAGTGCGCGTCAAGGTCGGTGACAGCATCGGCGAAGGCGGCGTGGTCGCCGTGGTGGAAGCGGCTGGCGCTGCGCCTGCTGCGGCACCGGCACCTGCTGCAGCCCCTGCACCTGTCGCGGCTGCAGCTCCGGCCCCGACGCCTGCGCCCGCCGCTGCACCGGTGGCTGCTGCCTCCGCACCGGTCGCCACCGCAGCTGCCGGCAAGGCCCACGCCAGCCCCTCCGTGCGTCGTTTTGCACGCGAGCTGGGTGTCGATGTGAGCCTCGTGCCCGGTACGGGTCCGAAGGGCCGCATCCTGCAGGAAGACGTGCAGAACTTCATCAAGGGCGTCATGGCGCAAGTCGCTTCCGGCGGCCTGCAACAAACCCCGGCTGGCACGACGGCTGGCGGCAACCTCGGCGGCCTCACCGTGCTGCCCTGGCCCAAGGTCGACTTCTCGAAGTTCGGCGCGGTCGAATCGCAACCGCTGTCGCGCATCAAGAAGATCTCGGGCGCCAACCTGCACCGCAACTGGGTCGTCATCCCGCACGTCACCAACCACGACGACGCGGACATCACCGATCTGGAAGCCTTCCGCGTGCAGATGAACAAGGAGCTGGAGAAGAGCGGCAGCAAGCTCACCATGCTCGCGTTCATGATCAAGGCGGCGGTCGCGGCACTCAAGAAGTTCCCGAGCTTCAATGCCTCGCTCGACGGCGACAACCTGGTGCTGAAGAAGTACTACCACATCGGTTTCGCAGCCGACACGCCGAACGGCCTCGTCGTTCCCGTGATCCGTGATGCCGACAAGAAGGGTGTCATCGAGATCGCCAAGGAAATGGGCGACCTCGCCAAGCTCGCGCGCGACGGCAAGCTCAAGCCTGACCAGATGCAGGGCGGCTGCTTCTCGATCTCGTCGCTGGGTGGTATCGGCGGTACCTACTTCACGCCGATCATCAATGCGCCGGAAGTCGCGATCATGGGCGTCTGCAAGTCGGCTACCAAGCCCGTGTGGGACGGCAAGGCCTTCGTGCCGCGCCTGATCCTGCCGCTGTCGCTGTCCTGGGATCACCGCGTGATCGACGGTGCTGAAGCCGCGCGCTTCAACACCTACTTCGCCGGTGTGCTGCAGGACTTCCGTCGCGTACTGCTCTGAGGCTGCATGGAGCGGGGAGGTCTCACGGCCTCCCGCTCCGCGCTTGAACCATGACCACAATCACCGTCGCCCGCAAGGATGGATTTGTCGCGATCGCTGCCGACAGTCAGACGACTTTCGGCGACATGCGCTTGTCCTCCGCGTACAAGCGCGAGCACGACAAGCTCTTGCAGGTGGGTGATTCGTGGATTGGTGTGTGTGGCAGCTCGGCGCATCACCTGGTACTGGTCAGCGCGTTCCAGGAGCTGGGGGAGGCGGATCTGTCGAGCCGCGAAGCCGTGTTCGACACTTTCCGCCGTCTGCACCCGGTGCTCAAGGAGCACGCTTACCTCAACCCCAAGGAAGACGACGACGATCCTTACGAGTCCTCGCAACTCAGTTGCCTGATTGCCAATGCATCGGGCATCTACGCGGTGTACTCGTATCGTGAAGTCTTCGCCTTCGACCGCTTCTGGGCGGCCGGGTCGGGGCGCAGCTACGCACTGGGTGCCATGTACGCCGCGTACAACGCACAGGTTTCAGCAGAAGAGATTGCAAAGCTCGGCGTTCGCGCCGGGATGGAATTCGATACTGCCAGCGGTGGACCCATCGTGTCGTATGCGATGGCGCTGGACGTGAATATTGGTGCTTGATCAGAAATCTGGCCCACGGAGAACACAATGAGCCAACTCGTAGAAGTGAAAGTCCCGGATATCGGTGATTACAAGGGCGTGCCCGTCATCGAGGTGTTCGTCAAACCCGGCGACACCATCGGCATCGACGATCCGATCGCCTCGCTGGAATCCGACAAGGCCACGATGGAAGTGCCTTCCACCGCCGCGGGCGTGATCAAGCAGGTGCTCGTCAAGGTGAATGACCGTGTCAGCGAAGGCTCCGTGCTGATCCAGGTCGAAGCCGTGGTGGGCGGCGCTGCCGCTGCGCCCAAGGCTGCCGCACCGGCCCCTGCGCCTGCTCCGGCGCCTGCAGCTGCCCCCGCAGCGGCTGGCAGCTACGCTGGCAAGGTCGACATCGAATGCGAAATGCTGGTGCTCGGCGCCGGCCCCGGCGGTTACTCCGCCGCCTTCCGCTCCGCCGACCTCGGCATGAAGACCGTCATGGTCGAGCGCTACGCAACGCTGGGCGGTGTCTGTCTCAACGTCGGTTGTATCCCCTCCAAGGCGCTGCTGCATGTGGCAGCCGTCATGGAAGAGGCCTCGCACTTCGCCGACGTGGGCGTGGCCTTCGGCGCACCCAAGGTCGATCTCGACCGCCTGCGCGCGCACAAGGAAAAGGTTATCGGCAAGCTCACCACGGGCCTGAACGGCATGGCCAAGGCGCGCAAGGTCGAAGTCGTGCGCGGCTACGGCAACTTCCTCGACGCCAACCACCTCGAAGTGGAAGCCACCGGCGGCACGGGTCAGGACCGCACGGGCGAGAAGAAGGTCGTCAAGTTCCAGAAGTGCATCATCGCCGCCGGCTCGTCGGTCGTGAAGCTGCCCTTCATTCCAGAAGATCCGCGCATCGTCGACTCGACCGGCGCGCTCGAACTGCGCCAGATTCCGAAGCGCATGCTGGTCATCGGTGGCGGCATCATCGGCCTCGAAATGGCCACCGTGTATTCCACGCTGGGCGCTCGCATCGACGTCGTCGAAATGGCCGACGGCTTGATGGCTGGCCCCGACCGCGACCTCGTCAAGGTCTGGGAAAAGCAGAACCTGCATCGCTTCGACAAGATCATGCTGAAGACGCGCACCGTCGGTGTGACGGTTCGTCCGGATGGCATCCTCGTCAAGTTCGAAGGCGAACAGGCACCCGCAGAAGAACAGAAGTACGACATGGTGCTGGTCGCTGTCGGCCGCAGCCCCAACGGCAAGAAGATCAGCGCCGAGAAGGCTGGCGTCGCTGTCACCGACCGTGGCTTCATCAACGTCGACAAGCAGCAGCGCACCAATGTGCCGCACATCTTCGCCATCGGTGACATCGTTGGCCAACCGATGCTGGCGCACAAGGGCGTGCATGAAGCCCACGTGGCGGCAGAAGTGGCCGCAGGTGAAAAGCGCTACTTCGATGCATCCGTGATTCCGGGTGTCGCCTACACCGAGCCCGAAGTGGCCTGGGTGGGTGTCACCGAAGCCGAAGCCAAGGCAGCTGGTCGCAAGATCGGTGTCGGCAAGTTCCCGTGGGCTGCTTCGGGCCGCGCGATTGCCAACGGCTGCGACTACGGCTTCACCAAGCTGATCTTCGACGAAGAGACGCACCGCATCATCGGTGGTGGCATCGTCGGCCCGAACGCGGGCGACATGATCGGCGAAATCGCACTGGGCATCGAGATGGGCGCTGACCCCGTCAACATTGCCAAGACCATCCACCCGCACCCGACGCTGGGCGAGTCGATTGGTATGGCTGCTGAAGTGTTTGAAGGCACGTGTACCGATTTGCCTCCGATGAAGAAGAAGTAAGCAACACGCAGCACAGCAGAAGGGCCGCTCAAGAGCGGCCCTTTTTCTTTTTTGGGGTGGAGTGGAGAAGCGCAGTGCATCCAGGCGTTGAAGGCTGGCAAGGTGGATGCGCTGCGCTTATCCACCCTACGAGTTCTTGTGAGTCGTCAGCAGTCAGCTGATCTGTTCGCCACGCGAAGCGGCACGCAGCACCGACTCGAATTCACCGATGACCGCATCCCAGGTAATCGGCTCGACGCGGCTGCGAGCATGGCTGCGCACGTGCTGGCGCAGTGCGCTCTCGTCGGCCATGCGGCAGGCTGTTGCAATGAAGGCCTCTTCGTCGCGAACCGGAGCCGTGAGACCGTGTTCGTTTTGTGTGATGAGCTCTGCTGCTGCGGCATCGTGGTACGCGACAACAGCAAGACCGCTGGCCATGGCTTCTGGCACGACATTTCCGTAGGTCTCGGTGAGGCTGGGGAACAGGAAGATGTCAGCGCTGGCGTAGTGCGTGGCCAGCTCTTCGCCGCGCTTGGCGCCCGTGAAAACGTGATCCGGATGTTGCTGCGCCAGCTTGCTGCGCGAAGGGCCGTCACCGACCCAGACCATTTTTGCCGTGGGGTGTGCAGCCTTGATCGCAGCGAAAGCACGGGCGGCGAGATCGAGGTTCTTCTCGGGTGCGAGACGACCCACGTTGAGCACAACCAGCGTGCCGTCATCCGCTCCCCAGCTCTGGCGCAGCTCGGTGCTGCGTTTGGCAGGGTCGAAGAGTTGTGTGTCGACACCGCGGCCGAGCACACGAGCTCCTGGTACCTTGTTGCGTGTGAGGCTGTCGACCAGCACACGCGTCGGCGCCATCGTCGACACGGTGCGGCGATGGAAGCGGCGCAGCACTGCGCTGACGATGGGGCCGACGATGCCGGCGCCATAGTGCTTGCTGTAGCCGTCGAAATGCGTGTGGTAGCTCGACGTGACCGGCAGGCCCAGTTTGCGCGCCTGGTTCAGCGCGGACCAACCCAGCGGACCTTCGGTGACGGCATGCACGACGTCGGGTCGCTGGCGTTCCCACAGGCGACGCAGGGTGCCGTCGGCGGGCAGCCCGAACTGCAGGCCCTTGTAACCGGGAATCGGCAGGCCCTTCACAAGCACGTCACCGTGCGTAGTGTCCTTTGCTTCGTGCCCCTGGCGCGGGCGTACGACCTGCACGCAGTGGCCACGGCTGCGCAGCCCCTCGACCAGACGCGAAACTGTCATGGCGACGCCATTCACTTCAGGAGGCCAGGTTTCCGTGACGAGGGTGACGCGCAGCGTGTCGTTCATGTGAGGAGTTCTCCGGCGATGACACAGGTCCAGATGGCGATGACATTGACGAGCGAGATCAGCACGGCTGCGCTGCCGATGTCCTTGGCACGCTTGGAAAGGTTGTGCTTCTCGAGGCCCACGCGGTCCACCGTGGCCTCGACGGCCGAGTTGAGCAGTTCGACGATCAGCACCAGCAGCACGCTGCCAATCATCAGTGCGTGGCCGAGACCCGAGACGGGCAGGAAGATCGCGATGGGCAGCAGGATCGCTGCCAGCAGCACTTCCTGACGGAAAGCGTCTTCCAGTCGGTAGCACTCACGCAGGCCGTCGATCGAGTAGCCGAATGCATTCAGCAAACGGGTGATGCCTGTCTTGCCTTTGAAGGGGCTTTCCATTTTTTCTCCGTCTGACGAGGCGGACGCTTGTTGAGGTGAGCGGGTAGGGGGTGTCATCGCAACGACTCAGTGTTGTGCGGCGGTTGCGGTGGTTCCCGCACTGGCCGTGCTGCGCGAAGCCAGCAGCGAGCGGTACAGCTCGGCGAGGCGACCCGTCAGCGCGCTGTCGGACCATTGATTCGCCCAGGCAAGGCCCTTGGCGCGCATCTCTTCACGCAACTGCGGGTTGCGCATGACGCGGACGACTTCGCTGGCGAATGTCTCGACATGCATGGGCGGTGCGATTGCGCCGGATTCCGGCGTCAGGATGTCGCGTGTGCCCATCTCGGCGATGGCGATGACGGGCAGGCCCGCTGCCATCGCTTCGAGCAGCACCAGGCCCTGCGTCTCGGTGCGTGAGGCGAACACGAATGCATCGGCAGCGGCATAGCAATCGGGCAGCTCCGTCGTGCGGTCCAGGTAGCCGACGAAGCGCGCGGAATCGTTGAGGCCCAGACTCTGCACGCGATCTTTGAGGTGATCGAGTGCGGGGCCTTCACCGGCAATCAGCAGCAGCAGGTCTGGCGTGCTGGACAGCGCGGTGCGCAGCACGTCGATCAGGAAGTCGATGTTCTTCTCGTGCGCAGCGCGGCCGACGTACAGCGCTACCGGACGGTCATCGGCAATGTCGTAGTGCGCGCGGAAGCGGCTGCGTTGCCCGGCATGGAAGCGGCTCAGCGGAATGCCCGTCGGCAGCACATGCATGGGGCGCGTCACGCCATATTCACGCAGACGATCTGCCATGGGCGAGGAGGGCACGATCACTGCATCCAGCCCGTTGCACTGCGAACGCGAGATACGCCGCGCCAACCCCTTCAGCCAGGACGACGGCACGCCCTTGGCATAGTGATGCAGGTATTCCTCGAACAGCGTGTGATAGCTCGCCGTCACCGGCAGGTTGAACGCACGTGCGACCGACATGCCGGCGCCGTGGGCGCAGAAGGGTGTCTGGATATGCACGACGTCGCAATCGCGTGCGGCGGCCATGGCGGCTTGACGGAAACGCGAGGGCAGCACGAAGCGGTCTTCCGGATCCATCGGCACACGCCACGACGGCAGGCGCGTGATGCCGGCCTCGTCGGGCTCGCCGTCGTACTGCGGTGCGATGAGCACGCTGTCGATGCCGATACGCGCCAGTTGCTGGCGATAAGTCTGGATAGCCGTCGAACACGCCGTTAACGCGTGGAAAGTAGAACATCAGACAGCATCAACACGCGCATCATGTTTCTCCAGCCACAAGTTCTTCTTCCTGGCTTTCACCGGTCGCGATGGCCTCGCGCCAGGTCACCAGTTCGAGGCGTCCGTCGAGGTGCTCGACGATGCCGGTACAGCTATCCACCCAGTCGCCGCAGTTCACATAGGTCAGCCCGTCAACTTCGCGGATTGCTGCCCAGTGGATGTGGCCGCAGATCACGCCATCCAGGCCGCGACCGCGCGCGCTGTGGATCACGCTCTCCTCGAAGTCGAAGATGAATTGCAACGCCGTCTTGACCTTGCGTTTGGCATACGCGGCCAGCGACCAGTAACCCGCCATGCCCAGTTGCCGGCGCACCCACGACAGCCAGATGTTCAGCCGCACCAGCAGGTTGTAGGCAATGTCGCCCAGCACCGCGACCCACTTGTGGTAACGCGTCACCTGGTCGTATTCGTCACCGTGCACCAGCAGGTAACGCTTGCCATCGGCCGTGGTATGCACCCATTCGCGTTCAAGGCGGATGCCACCGAAATCGGTGCCGCAGTAATCGCGCAGCGCTTCATCGTGATTGCCGGGGATGAAGAAGATCTCTTCACCGTGGCGCGCACGCCGCAGCATCTTCTGCACCACCGTGTTCTGCGCGCGGCTCCAGTTGATCGAACGCTTCATCGCCCAGAAGTCGATGATGTCGCCGATCAGGAAGACCTTTTCCGCCGGGTGTTCACGCAGAAAATCGAGCAGTCGTTCAGCCTGGCAAGCACGTGTGCCGAGGTGAATGTCCGAGAGAAAGAGAGACCGTACGCGAGGCATGCGGCGCATTCTCACGACCAATTGTTGCGATTTGATGATGCTTCAAAGAGGCTTGCAACAATCCGACCCGTGGCGGCTGTGCCGGCGCGGTCACCCCCCATTCTGGCTTGTCTGGTCAGCGTCGCCCACGCAGCGCCGCTCAAGACGCGCGATGTGATCGAAGTCTGGCCGGGCGGCGTGGCTCCGGGTTCCGAGAGCTTTCCGGCCTTTCTTTGAGTATTGTCGCCCGATGTGCATATCGGGCGGCTTGCCGATCCGGTGCGTTCATCCATGTCAATCGGGCATGCAACGGAAGTTCGTCACGTACACAAGAAAGTCCCGTGCGCGCACAGTCACCAATTGGCGCAGATTACCCGGGCGATCTGCTAGATTCGCGCCCGAGCTCGTTCATCAATCAGCTGACAAGACCATGACTTTGCTGCGTACCTTTGCCCACCACCTCGCTGCGTTCGCCCTGCTCGTGTTTCTGACAAGCCATGGCACACAGGCCGCAGAGATCACGATTCCGTCGCTTGACGGCAAGCTACAGATTCCGGGCTTGTGGCTGGCTGCAGAGGGCAACGAAAGGCGTCCGGCCGTCATCGCCTTGCACGGCTGCGGGGGCGCGATGGAATCCGGACACTTCAAAGGTCACTACGTGCATGAGGCGGCCTACTTCAATGCCGAGAACATGCACTTTCTCGCCGTCGAACAGCTTCCAGGCGCGCGGGCAGACGGATATCTGCAGCATTCCCGATGCGCGCCGCACAATCTTTGAAGAAGACCGACGGGAGGATGTGTTTGCGGCGATCCGCTGGCTGTCTCAACGACCCGATGTCGATGCCGGACGCATTGCTGTGCTGGGGTGGTCTCACGGTGCACAGACCGTTTTGTCGGTGCTCGACCGCACAGACAAGTTCGTGCAGGCGCAGCCGATCCAGCCGCGTGCCGCCGTCGCGTACTACGCAGGCTGCGGACGATTCTCCAGAATGTGGAACTACGAGATATCGGCACCACTTCTGTTGATGTCCGGCGAGCTCGATAACTGGACGCCTGCAAGGGATTGCACGATCCTCTACGAACGCATTTCAACCTGGCAGAAAGATGCCTCGATCAAGTACCAGATTTTTCCCGACAGCTATCACGGCTTTAACGGTACCGGCCCCGTGCGCACTGTGGATAAAGCAGCCAATACGAAAACCGGGACGGCAACCGCCGGCGGCAATCCAGAAGCCCGCGAGGCTTCTTATCGCATGATGTTTGAATTCCTGTCAGTACAGTTCAATCTGCCCTTGCTGCTAAGCAATGAGCAACGGCTGCAGCTTGTCGGACACCGCTATGTCATGCCTGCCGACAGTGGTTTTGCGCGGATCGATGACTCCGCGGCCGTGCCGGTAAAGCCGGAAGGCAAGGCCCGCTATGTTCATTACCTGAGTCTGGAGAAACCCAAAGCCTTCGTCGTCACCGAAACTGGCGGCTGGTTCTTCAACGACAAGAACACCTCTGCGATGAGCCACGTTTTCTCATCGTGCGCCCGAGCCAAAGTGAAGTGCTGGCTCTACGCGGTCAACGACACCGTCGTATGGTCCAGGGCTCCGGAGGCGCGCATTACGCTGGATCGCCTGCAGGCGCGATAGCGTGTAGCCTGCGAAGGAGACAGTTCCCCTGGATCGCAAGCAGCCAGGACGCGGGCTTGGCCGACGCCACCCCGCTTGCCTGACGTCGCGCTGTTGCATGCGGCGAATGTGTCTGCGGTCGAAGTGCTGGCGCAACTCGCCACCATGGGGCAGCATGGGATGACGCAGCAGATCATCCCGCGAGGAGCATATGAACAAGAGCCCGTCTGACCCCGACGCATCTGCATCCGAGCGCATCGACACGCGCATCGCCGAACTCGGAGACTGGCGCGGCGAAACGCTCGCCGCCTTGCGCGCCATCATTCTTGATGCCGTGCCTGGCGTGGTGGAAGAGTGGAAATGGAATGTCCCCGTCTGGTCGAACGCGGGCATCCTCTGCACGGGCGAGACCTACAAGAGCGCAGTGAAGCTCACCTTCCCCAAGGGCGCTTCACTGCCCGATCCTGCAGGCCTGTTCAACTCAAGCCTCGAAGGCAAGGTGCGGCGTGCGATTGATTTTCATGACGGCGACAAGCTGGACAAGAAGGCGCTGAAAGCTTTGTTCAAGGCCGCGGCGAAATTCAACGCGCCTTAGGGTGGGCACGGTGTGCCCACGCGATGTCTGTCAATCGCCAAACAGAGACCAGCGTTTCGAAACACGGTCCGGAATGCCTGCTGCACGCAGCGCGGCGATCTGCCAGTTGTCGGGCTGGCGGAGGATGTTTTTGTAGAGCCCCATGTTGCCGCGGTGAGTGTAGTAGTACCAGTGGTCCCACACGTTGCCGGGCTGATCGCCCGAGATCGAAAGTCCGCGTTGCTTTGCCAGCCAGTCCTGGAGGCTTGCCTTGTCGATCTGCAGGTCGAGCCAGTTCGGGCCGGGAGATTCAACGTCGAGCCCGTTGTGACCAATCACCTGCGAGTTACCGAAGGTGCGTGGGCCGAAGTTCTCAGCCAGCGTGTCGAGCACATCGTTCTCGCGACTGACGATGTTGTAGAAGGAGAGGTGGCTGGCACCAGCGGTGGCGAGGCGATTCATCATCAGTGAGGCTTCCACGACGTATTCGGCGCCACCGAGAATCAGGATGTTGCGCAGACAGTCGCTGGAAGCCGGGCGCTCGATGAAGAGTTGGGCGAGGGCGCGAATGACGACACGCGAGCCGAGGCTGTGACAGAAGAGGTCGATGCGTCGGCCGGGCAGGATTTCGCGCAGGGTGAGGATGAGGTTGAGCAGGACCCAGGCGGAACTGCCGGCTGTCTCATAGGCGCGGGCATAGAAGTTCTGGAAGTGACTGATGATCGACGATGCGAAGCCGGGCTGACTGTTCCAGCCAAAGGCAATGGCCAGGCCGCTGGCGCCGTCGTCATCTTCGGCAAAGCCCAGGCCCAGCGGCCACGACGAAGTGTGGTGGCGGATCTCTTCATCCTCGTTGCCAAGCTGGAAGTGATACAGCCTGCCATGCGGGTTATCGGTTTCCTTGGGGTCAGGCGTAGCGACCTTGGCGGGGTCGAAGAGGAAGCCATGCACCATGATGACGATTGGCTGGTCGACAGGCAGGGCGGCGGCCTGCGTCCCGATGCTGGCGATCAGGTAGTCATGCAGTTGAGAGCCCTGCTTGAGGAAGTCCCCCTGGGGCAGGGGGCGCATCTTGCCCATGCGGCGACGGCGGTTGTAGTCCTCGACGACGAGGTTGCCCTTCGCGCCCGGTGCGTAAAGGGTGTCCTTGATGACGGAAAGCCGGATCAATGCCATGTGAGCTCCTTGTGCGTGGCTGGATGGCAGTCCTGTCGTCGTCGCGCATGTGGCTTGCTACAGACTGCGCAGCAGGTTTCGCATGCTTGTGTGACAGCAGCATGAACGCGCTATCCCGTCGCCCCGCGCAAAGCCTCACGCTGGGCACGTGTCAGCTCTGCTTTGCTCAACACAAATTCCGCGCTGTCGGTCAGCCGCTCAAGCACCAGGTCGATGAAGCGCCGCACGCGTGCGGGCTGCGCCGTGCGGCTGCCGTAGTAGAGGAACAGGCTGTAGGCGTCGCTCACGTGATCGAGCAGCAGCGGCACGAGTCGGCCGGCGCGGATGTGAGGCGCGGCCGTCGGACCTGCTAGCTGACCGATGACTTCGCCAGCGAGCACGGTGCGCAGCTCCAGCATTTCATCGTTGGTGCAGAAGCTGGGCGGTACGGGCCAGTCCTGCACGCTGTCGCCAAGCTTCATGTGCCAGGGCACGAGGCGGCCGTTGTTGGGGTTGCGGAACACGCTGCAGCGATGCCCGTTGAGCGCGTGAGGAGTTTCCGGTACTCCGTGTTTGCGCAGATAGGTCGGCGCCGCGCAGGTGATCAGTTGCATGGGGAACAGGCGCCGCGCGATGAGTCCCTCCTGCGGTGAGGCGCCGAGGCGGAAGCCCACGTTGACGCGATCCTCCACCCAGTTGCCGATGCGGTCGTCGAGCTGCACGTCGGGCTGCACTTCGGGATACAGCCGGCAGTACTCCTCCAGTACCGGGCTGATCACAGGCTGCAGTACCGAGCGCGGGCCGACGATGCGCAGCGGCCCGGCAATGTCCTCACGCGTCTGCCGCGCACCCAGCAGGGCTTGCTGGAGGCCGGCGAGCGAGGGCTGAGCGGCTTCGAGGAAGCGCTGGCCTTCCTCGGTCAGCGACATGCTGCGTGTGGTGCGGTGGAACAAGCGCACGCCCAGATACGCCTCCAGCTGCCCCAGCGCCTTGCTCGCCGCCTGGGGCGAGATCTGCTGCGCCTCGGCGGCACGGCTCAGGCTGCCCAGCTCCACCGTTCGCACGAATGTCGTGATGGAGCGCAGTTCGTTGATCGCCATCGCCAAGCCTCTACCGGATTATTTACATCAATAAGTTGTAAATCATTCAACACGGGTGTGTCTAGTTGAATGTTTATCCCGCGCCTAAAGTTCAGTCCATCGGCGCTCCCGCCGGCTCATCAAGGACGAATCACATGGACAACTTCAGCTTCTACAACCCGACGCGCATCGAATTCGGCAAGGACAAGGAACAGCTCATCGGCCAGATCCTTGCCGAGCATGGCATCAAGAAAGTGCTGCTCACCTACGGCAGCGAACGCATCAAGCGCGACGGCCTGTTCGCCACGGTTGCGAAGAGTCTCGACAAGCACGGCATCGCCTTCGTCGAGAGCGGTGGCATCGTCAGCAACCCCGTGCTGTCGAAGGTGCGCGAAGCCATCGCCACGGCGCGCGAATACCAGGTTGACGCCATCCTCAGCGTGGGCGGCGGTTCGGTGCTCGACAGTTCCAAGGCCATCGCTGCCGGCACGCTGTATCAAGGCGATGTGTGGGATCTCTTCCTGCGCAAAGCGCCCATCGACGCTGCGCTGCCCGTGTTCGCCATCCTCACGCTGGCCGCGACCGGTAGCGAGATGAACGCTGGCGCCGTCGTCACCAACGAAGCGACGAATGAGAAGTTCGCCATCCAGTCGGCGCACACCTTCCCCAAGGTCTCCATCGTCAATCCGGCGCTCATGCAGACCGTGTCGCGCGACTACCTCGTCTATTCCGCCGCCGACATCATCGCGCACTCCATCGAAGGCTACTTCACCGCAGCCGTGCAGCCCAAAGTGCAATCACGCCTCGTCGAATCCGTCATCAGCACCGTGATCGAGAACACCGAAGCGCTGCTCGCCGATCCGCACGACTACAACGCCCGTGCCGAATTCGCCTGGGCCTCCACGCTGGCACTCAACGGCATCACCTACGCCGGCACCTCCGGCTACGGCTACCCGAACCACATGATCGAGCACTCGCTCTCCGCGCTCTTCAACGTACCGCACGGCGCGGGCCTGTCGGTGGTGATTCCCGCCTGGGCGAAGTGGTATCACAGCCGCAACCCACAGCAGTTCGAACGCTTCGCACAGCAGGTGTTCGGCCTCAAGACGGCGGAAGAGGGCATCGCTGCGCTCGAGAAGTGGTTCGACAAGGTCGGCACGCCGACGCGCCTGTCGCAGTTCGGTATCACGGCAGAACAGTTGCCCGCCATCGTCGACAACGTGCTCGGCAACGCGCAGTGGTTCGGCCTCGCCGAGCTCTACACGCGTGATGTGGTGACGGACATCCTCAAGCGCGCGCTGTAACGCAATACGCCGTCATTCCCGCGAAGGCGGGAATCCAGTGACTTTGCAGCGGTTGTTAACGTCGCTGGATTCCCGCCTTCGCGGGAATGACGATTCACGGAGTGGCCCTGCCCACACGAATGCAATGCGAAACATGAGACCCGTAGATACTTCGCTCAACCGCAACATCGTCCTCGCCATCATCATGGCCAGCTACCTGATGATCGTCGTCGACATCTCCATCGTCCTCACCGGCCTGCCAAAAATCCAGGCCGCGCTGGGCTTCACGCCGGCTGGCCTGTCGTGGATACAGAACGCCTACACGCTCACTTTCGGTGGCTTCCTGCTACTCGGTGCGCGCGCCGGCGACATCCTCGGTCGGCGCCGCATGTTCATCACCGGGCTCGCCATCTTCACGCTCGCCTCGCTGGCCATCGGCGTTGCGCAGTCGCCGGCCTGGATGATCGCCTTCCGCGCCGTGCAGGGCTTCGGTGCAGCCGTGCTCGCCCCCTCCACGCTGGCACTCATCTCCACGCACTTCGAAGAAGGCCACGAACGCACGCGAGCCCTGTCGTTGTACGCTGCCGCCGCGGGCATCGGTGCCACCGTGGGCCTCGTCATCGGCGGCCTGCTCGCCGACCTCATCTCCTGGCGCGCCGGCTTCTTCATCAACCTGCCCATCGGCGCACTGCTCATCGCCGGCAGCCTGCGCTACATCCGCGAGACGCCACGCCACACAGGACGCTTCGATCTCGCTGGGGCGTTCACTTCCACGCTGGGCATGTCTGCGCTGGTGTTCGGCATCGTCGAGGCAGCTGAGGCCGGTTGGGCCTCGCCACTCACGCAGAGCGCCATCGTCGCAGGGGCATTGCTGCTTGCCATCTTCTTGTGGATCGAGACACGCGCGCTACAGCCGCTGCTGCCCCTCAGCCTGCTCAACAATCCGCAGCGCAACGGTGCCTATGTCGCACGCCTGCTGTTCCTGGCCGGCATGGTCGGCTTCTGGTTCTTCACCGCGCAGTACCTGCAAGGTGCGCTGGGCTTCAGCCCCATGCAGGCAGGGCTCGCCTTCGTACCGGTGACGATTCCGCAGTTGCTCAGTTCGCTGTCGGTGCCTGCTGCCGCACGCCGCTTCGGCCAGCGCCGTACTTTGCTTACGGGTCTCGCGCTGTGCGTGGCCGGTGTGTTGTGGCTGGGCCTCGCCGCTGCACAAGCGGACTACCTCAGCGGCGTCGTGTTGCCGATGTTGCTGATCGGCTTCGGCCAGGGCTGGGTGCTCGCACCGCTCACCGTGGCAGGCGTCGCTGGCGTCGAAAGCCACAACGCCGGCGCTGCTTCCGGCCTCATCAACGTCGCCCACCAGCTTGGCGCTTCGCTGGGGCTTGCGGTGCTGGTCGTGGTCTATGCCAGCGGCAACACGCTCGTGCAGGACGCAGTCGGCATGGCGCACCACACCGGTACGACGCTGCTTGCGGCGGCTCTACTCCTATTGGCCTCTCTGCTCATCTCGGTCCGCTACGTGCGTTTCGATGGCACCGCGTCAGGGAATCGTATCGCTGTTGGCAACAAGTCGGATTCGTTCGCTTCATAGCGCATGACATGAGGCAACGAAATGAAGCCTGTATCTCCATAAACAACAGGATGGCAGAGCGGGGGGTTGGCTAGAGAGGATGGGGGATTAGTAGGGTGGGCTCACCGAGCCCCTACCTGGCTACGGTCTTTGGTAGCATGAATCTACAAGGTCTTTCTTGGCATTCCCGAACAACATCATGAAGAAATATTTAGCTCTTGCGCTGTGTGTCTTGCTGGCTGGATGCGCTGTTACTTACTCCGCCCCAGCAACAGGACCTCGTGCCAAACTGCGGGTCATTGCGAAGAACTCTGATGGTTATTTCGTGCACACGAGAGACCTCACGCAGACTTGCTCACCTAGCAGCCCAAATTTGCCTCCGCTGGGTGGAGACACTGCGGCAGATCCTGAGCGGATCGGCATACCTGAATCAATTGGCCCGAAATCGGATCGTTTTGAGCGTTATGTGGTGGCCAATACTCCAGTTACGTTGACTGCAACCACTATGTACCGGGTTGGTTTTGGGCAAGCAGTTGCGTCGGTAGTCACCGTTGTTGGTCAGGCTCAGTATCGAGCCTCCGCATGGTCGTGCAATACCAAGGTCAGGTTTGTGCCTGTAGAAGGTGCGCAATATGAAATGGTGTATGACTTCGCTCCAAACAAATGTGACGTGTACGTCAATAGCTTGGAAATTGAGAATGGCGTAACCATTCGGAAGCCTGTTCAGATTTCTACGTTGCCTCCAACGTGCTGAACTGCTGCTGCCCTGATTTGCGTCAGGGTACTCAGCTATAGCGTCGTTTAAGCGTGCTGCCCAGCCCGCGTCCAGTCAGGCAAAGCCACCTCCCTGTGCAACACATCCTCATGCAGCCACATCGCGCTGCGCCTTGCGCGCTGCGCGACGGTCGCTAACGGAATCTGCTGGTAGTCGTCGTTGAAGACTTCGAAGCTGTAGTCGCCGTCGTAGCCAATGGCGTCGAGTCGCAGCACGATGTCGGCGAGTGTGTCGTTGTGTACGCCTTCGCCGGGGAAGACGCGGAAGGTGCGGGCGGTGGTCATGCGGTCTTCGAAGCTGGCCGTCTCTTGCCACATGAAGTCGGAGAGCTGGACGAGGAAGATGCGTTCTGGGTCGAGTTCGTCGAGGGTGTCGAGCGGGGTCTGGGCGGCGAGGATGTGATACGAGTCGATGCCAATGCCGAGGTTGGGCGTGTCGGCGCGGCAGACGACGTCCCACGCGGTGGTGTATTCGTTGATGGTGCGGCCCCACGAGAGGCCTTCGAAAGCGATGCGCACGCCGAGGGGGATGGCGAGCATGGCGAGCTTGCGCAGGTCGCGCGCGATGGCGTCGAGGTCTTGCGTGGCGTGGCGCGAGACGGACGAGCAGGCGAGCAGCACGCGGCTGTCGAGCGCGGCGCACATCTCCAGCATGCTCTTGGCGATGTCGACCTTGTAGTCGTGCAGGTGGCCGGAGAGGCCTTCGAAATCGCGCAGTACCTGGAAGCCGGTGACGCGCAGGCCGCTGGCGCGCACGGCGGCGACGGCAGCGGGCACGCCCCCGGGGTGGCCGACGATGTCGCGTGCGTTGAGCATGACTTGCGAGAAGCCCGCTGCGGCGATGGCATCGAGCTTGGCTTCGAGGCCGCCGGCGAGCGAGATGGTGTCCATGCCGAAACTGGCGATCATGTTCATGGCGGACTCCTGTGATAGTTGTGATGCGGTGTAGGGTGGATAAGCAGAGCGCATCCACCGGTTGTGCGTGTGATGGTGGATGCGCTGCGCTTATCCACCCTACGATCCTTGATGCACCAGCTCGAAAGCCACCGAACCGAGTTCAGTGCGCGTGAGCGCGCCGCGATCTTCGGGGTGCAGCTGGGCGGAGTTCGACGAAGGCGACGCCGCGGGCGCGCAGGGCGGCGACGGCGGCGGGGACGTCGGGTACGCCGATGCCGATGCGCTGCAGGCTTTCGTGGCGCAGGGCTTCGTCGTCGTCCCAGGTGAGCGGTTCGACGAGTTGCCACAGGAAACTCCCGCATGGGCTACGCATCAGCGTGCCCTTGGGCATGATGCCGAAGCGCTCGTCATCGGCAATCTGCGCGAAGCCGAACATGCGTTCGTAGTAGGTAATCCACTCCGCACTACGGCCCGCGCCGATGTACTGCACCATGCCGAAGTAGCGCATGCCGGCGAGCGCGGGCGGTTGCGTGTCCACGTCGGGCACGGGTTTGAAGTCGATGTCGTAGATCGAGAATTCCTGCCAGCGGTCGACGAAGTAGAAGCGGCTGCCGCCCGGGCCGTGGATGGCGGGGATGTGCAGTTCCATCGCCGTGGCGTGGCTGGGCACGTCCCAGGCGCCGAGCGCGAGGCAGGCGAGGTGCGCTTGCCGCGCATCGGCAACGCGCAGCGCAACGGCGGAGATGACGGGGTCGCCGCCTTCGGTGGCGCTGACGCGCGCGTCGTCGGGATGCGCGTTGACGATGAGGTTCATGCTGCCCTGGCGGTAGAGCGTGACCTCGCGCGAGCGATGCCGCGCAACGGGGCGGAAGCCCATGCCTTCGAGCACCTGGCCGAGGGCTTGCGGCGCGCGCGTGGCGTATTCGATGAACTCGATGCCGGCGATGGCCAGCGGATTGGCCGACGGTGGTACGGCTTCGTGCTTGGCGGTGTTCATCGCACTCTCCTGGTAATCCTAGTAATCGATACGCGCCACGGCGCGCAGCCTGTCCGGCGTGGTGACGGGCAGGCCGAAGAATTCGAGATAGGCAGGGATCTGCTCGAACAGCATGTCTGCGCCCACCTGCACCGCGCAGCCACGCGCCAGCGCCTGCTGCAGGAAAGGCGTCATCTCGTTCTTCATGACCACCTCGCCGACAAAAGTCTTGGGGTCGAGGCGCGCCATGTCGAGTGGCAGCGGGTCGTCGTCATTCATGCCCAGCGGCGAGGCATTCACCACCAGGTCGAAACCTTCGGGGTCGTTGCTGCCGGTCACGACCTGCACGTCGCCGTAGTACTGCAGCAAGCGTGTCGCCAGTGCAGCGGCCGCGTGTTGTTGTGCATCGAACAGCGTGATGTGGCTGACGCGCGCAGCCGCGAGTGAAGCGGCAATGGCAGAGCCCACGCCACCGCAACCAATGACCAGCGCCCGCTTGCTCCTCAGTTCCAGGCCCTTGCTGCGCACCCCGCGCACAAAGCCCTCGCCATCGAACATGTCGCCATGCAATTTCCCATCGGCTTCGCGTCGCACGGCATTGCAGGCGCCAGCGATGCGTGCGACGGGGGAGGCGGTGTCGACGAGATTCAGCGTGGCGATCTTGTGCGGCATGGTGATCAGCGCGCCGCAGATGTTGGTGAGCGAGAACAGGCTGCGCAGCAGCGGCGCGTAGTCCGGCCCCTGGCAACCCATGGGCACGACGACGGCGTCGATGCCCGCGTCTTCGAAGTACGGGTTGTAGATCATCGGCGACTTGAAGGTGTGCGTCGGGAAGCCGATGTGTGCGATGAGCGATGTGCTGCCGCGGATCATGGTGGGTGTGCCTGTGTGATCTCTAGCCGAGAGTCCGTCATTCCCGCGAAGGCGGGAATCCAGCGACGTTAACAACCGCTGCAAAGTCACTGGATTCCCGCCTGCGCGGGAATGACGATCTGATTACTTACGCAACTTAGCCAACTCCGCCAGCATCTCCTTCACCGTGTCCGGAATCCCGGCACCATGCTTGTCGATCACCGGCTTCATGCGCTCGCGCAGCTTCGCCACTTCAGCCGGCGAGAACTCGCTGATCTGCATGCCGGCAGCCTTCAACTGGTTCGCGGTGCTGGTAGCCGCTTCACGCGACACCTGGCGCTGGTACTTGGCAGCCTCATTGGCAGAGTCCTGCAGCACCTTGCGTTCCGCCGCGTTGAGGCCGTCCCACACCTTCTTGCTGAAGATCACCGATTGCGGGTTGTACTGGTGGTTGGTCAGCGTTGCGAACTTCTGCACCTCGGCGAACTTGTTGGCGAGGATTACGCTGAGCGGGTTCTCTTGGCCGTCGACGGCTTTCTGCTCCAGCGCGGCATACAGCTCGGTGAAGGCCAGCGGCGTGGGGTTGGCGTCGAGTGCCTTGACCCAGTCGACGTTGATCGCGTTCGGAATCACGCGCAGCTTCAGGCCCGCAATGTCTTCCACCTTGGTGATGGCGCGCTTGCTGTTGGTCATCTGGCGGAAGCCCAGCTCCCAGTACGCGAGGCCGACGATGCCCTTGTCAGCCAGCTTGGCGTGCAGCTTCTGGCCCAGCGGGCCGTCGACCACGGCGTCCGCTTCCTTGCCATCGGCGAACAGGAAGGGGAAGTCATAGATCTCGAAGTCCTTCACCTGTGCGGCGAGGATGCCCGAGTTGAGCACCACGATCTCGATGGTGCCGCCCTGCAGCGCGCTCACGCTGGCGGCATCACTGCCCAGCGTGCCACCGGGGAAGAGGTTGAGCTTCATCTTGCCGCCGGACTTCGCAGCGACGAGCTCGGCAAACTTCTCGGCACCCGTCACCAGCGGATGCCCCTTGGGGTTGGCCTGCGAGACCTTGAAGCTCTGCTCGCGGATCTCCTGTGCCACAGCGCTGCCGGCGCTGGCAATGCTGCCAACTGCCAGCAGCGCAGTCATTGTGTTCAGTAGCAGTTTTCTCATGATTCGTCTCCGTGGGTGGGTGCGTACGCAAACTTGTGGGCACAGGGTGTGGCGTACACGGCACGCCCCGCGCGTTATCAAAATGTCAGGGTGCCGACCTCATGGCGCATACAGCCAGCGCGCCGGCACCATGACCAGATCCGGGAACAGCACGAGCAGGAACATCACCGCGAACTGCGCCAGCATGAAAGGCAGCACGCCGCGCGTGACTTCATCGAGCTTCACATTGCCGACACCGGCCACCGTGTTGAGCACGGTGCCCACGGGCGGCGTGATCAGGCCGATGGCGTTGTTGATGACGAACAGCACGCCGAAGTACACCGGGTCGATGCCAGCGGCCTTCACTACCGGCACCAGCACAGGTGTGAGCAGCAAGATGGTCGGCGAGAGATCCAGCGCCGTGCCGACGATGATCACCAGGATCATGATCGCGGCCATCAGCAGGCGCGGGCTGTCGAGCAGCGGTTCGAGCAGACTGATGACCTGTGCCGGCAACTGCGCCACCGTGATCAGCCAGGCCGTGACCATCGACCCCGCCACCAGCAGCATGATCACCGCGCTGGTCTTCGCCGCAGTGACGAACAGCGGCACCAGGTCGCGCAGCTTCAGCTCGCCATACACCAGCGTGGAGACCAGCAGCGCATACACCGCCGCGACCACGGCCGCCTCGGTCGGCGTGAACACGCCGAACTTCAAACCGAACAGCACGATCATCGGCAGCACCAGCGCCCAGGTCGATTCGCGCAGTGCCTTCATCACCTCGCCACGCGTGCGGCGCGGCGGCGGCTCCACCGCTTCGCGACGGCTCACCCACCACCACGTCACCCACAGCGCCGCACCCAGCATCAGCCCCGGCACGATGCCGGCGAGGAAAAGCTTGGTGATCGACACATTGCCCGCCACGCCGAAGATCACGAACGCGATGCTCGGCGGAATCACCGGCGCGATGATGCTCGCCGACGAGATCAGCCCCGCGGCGCGCGCGCGGTCGTGCCCCGCAGCCACCATCATCGGCAGCAACAGCGCGCCCAGCGCGGCCGCGTCTGCCACCGCCGAGCCCGACAGCGCCGCCATGATGCAGGCCGCCACAATGGTCACGTAACCCAGCCCGCCACGGATGTGGCCGACCAATGCGAGAGCGAGATTGACGATGCGGCGCGACAGCCCGCCCGCATTCATGATCTCGCCCGCCAGCATGAAGAACGGCACCGCCAGCAACGGAAAACTGTTGGCGCCGTCGATGACGTTCTGCGCCAGGATCTGCGGATCCAGCAAGCCCAGCTGCCACATCATCGCCATGCCACACAGCAGCAGCGCGAAAGCGATGGGCACACCGATGGCCATGACCAGCAGCAGGGAGCCGATGAAGATCGCGATAGTCATCTGCGCGCCCCCTCAGCGACCACTGCCGGCATGCGGCAGGTCTTCGGACTCCTGGATCATCACCAGCTCGTCGTCGCCCAGCTTGCCGCTGAGCAGGCGGATCAGGTCACGCAGCAAGATCAGCGACGCCAGCACCGCGAACACCATGCCCGACGCATAGAACCACGCCACCGGCGCCTCCATCACCGCGCTCGTGGTGCCCATGTTGATCTTCGTCTGCGTCAGCGCACCGTGAAACAACACCCCGCACGCGCCCAGCATCAACACATAGCCCACACCCAGACACAGCTTCTTGCCAAAGCGGGGCAGGGCGTTGACCACGAAATCGGTGCCCAGGTGACGACGCTCCTTGAGCGCCACCACCGAGCCGAGGAAGGTGAGCCACACGAACAACCAGCGCGACAGCTCTTCCGACAGGATGATTCCGGAGTTGAAGGCATAGCGCAGCACCACATTGCCGAACACCAGCACCACCATCGTGGCCAGCATCGCGGCCAGCAGCCAGTCCAGCCAGCGGCAATAGGTTTCTATCACTCGGTCGAGCATTTACTTCGGTCTCCTGTCGGGTATCTGTGCGGCCTCGATGGGCCGATCTTTCGATAGCTGGAACACGCATTTGCAGCTTCGTGCTCAGCCTCGTTTGTTGAAATGTACGAACTGGTTAGTTTTGCGGATATACGGGATTTCCCGGGGAGGGGCAGGGCAGTGCGCGAGGGTGGGCTTTTGTCCCTGTTTGCACTAGTATCAATTCATTATCAATTCATAAATCAATTCACTGCAATGTCTTCGAGCGCAGAAAACATCCGTGCCCAGCTCGCCGCAGGCCCGCGCAATGTTCACCAACTGACTGAAAGTATTGGAATAAGTCAGCCAACGCTGTCGCGCGGCATCGTTGCGCTGGGTGATGAGGTGGTGCGCATCGGCGCTAGTCGATCAATTCAGTACACCCTGCGCGACACCCAGCGCGGCCTGCCCGACATGCCCGTTCACCGCGTTGACGCCCAGGGCCTGCTGCACCGCCTGGGCACCCTTGTGCCTGTGCGCCCCGAAGGCTTCGTGATGCGCGAGGAAGGTGGCGCCACCCTGCACAGCGATGGCCTGCCCTGGTGGCTGGCCGACATGCGCCCCGCTGGCTACCTTGGCCGCGCTTACGCCGCCCGCCACGGCGCTGCGCTCGGCCTGCCTGCGCGCCTGCCGGACTGGACCGACACCCACGTCCTGCGCGCTCTGCTCACCCACGGCCACGACCTGCCCGGCAATCTGCTGCTCGGCGAAGCCGCGCGCGAACACTTCCTCGCCAGTGCCGCCATCACGCCCATTGCCCCGGCCGACAAGGCCAGCGCCTACCCCCGCCTCGCGCGCGAAGCTGCGCAGGGCGAACAGGCCGGCTCCTCGGCGGGCGGCGAGCAACCCAAGTTCACCGCCTGTGCCGAGACAGCGAACGGCCCCCGACATGTGATCGTCAAGTTCAGCGAAGCCGAAGACAGCCCCGTCAGCGAACGCTGGCGCGACCTGCTGCTCGTCGAACACCTCGCGCTCGAAACCCTGCACGCCGCCGGCATCCCCGCCGCACGCAGCCGCCTCATCGACGCCAACGGCCAGCGCTTCCTCGAAGTCGAACGCTTCGACCGTGCCGGCGCCCACGGCCGCCATGCGCTCTTTTCGTTAGGGGCGCTCGATGCCGAATTCGTCGGCGCCGGCACCGGTGGTTGGCCCGCCATCGCCCTACGCCTCGCCGATGCCCGCGTCATCACCCGCGACGCCGCCACCGGCGCCGCCCTCCTGTGGGCCTTCGGCAGCCTCATCGGCAACACCGACATGCACGCCGGCAACCTCAGCTTTACCAACGATAGCGGCCGCCCCTACGCCCTGGCTCCCGCTTACGACATGACCGCCATGGCCTTCGCTCCCCGCAGCGGCGGAGGCCTGCCCGATGCGCTGGGCGAGGTTCAGTTACGTGGCGACATTGCGGCGGATGTGTGGCGGCAGGCTGCAGCCCTGGCACGGGATTTCCTGGGCCGTGTTCGGGGGGCGAGTGGCATCAGTGTGCGGTTTGGGGCGTGTGTGGGGGCGCTGGGGGCGAGTGTGGAGACAGCAGCGGGGCGGGTTGGGCGGTTGGGGTAGTGGAGTATTGACGCTACACGCTTGTGGTTCGGCTGGGATGTCGTGTTGCAAGATCTGACCCGTGTCGTGTATTTAAATCTTTATGCAATCAATGAACTCTTTCTGTATCAGGTAAGTGTGTCACTTGACGAGGCGGTTTTGATGGTTCGGTTTATATAAAAGGCATATGTCTTTTATTGTCAGAATGACCGGGTGGCGTTTCACAATAGCTCAGAAATTATGGTGAAGCATGACGATAAGTTTTCTTGTTCTTAATCGTGGAGATAGGCTTTCCACCCCCCTTTACAACACCGTAATCCTAGCCGCGGATAATTGGGATGACTATTCCTACAAGACCTTATTCCATGCCTCTTGGTGTGGAGAGGATGGAAATCGGATTGAGATTGGATCAGTCAAAATCGGTTATGTAGGACAAAGACATGGATGGACGCGTACAGCTTTCTCGGAGGGCTCATTTTCGCGTTTGATGGAGGGATGGTTTTCGCTAGGGCAGGACGTTGACTATTACCGGAATCTCTCAACCGTTGTCACTTCCGATGTGCGAGACGAGGTCTTGGGGGCACTGCAAGATGTTGCTGCAAGTGATGCATGCCTTACGACGGCAATGAATGAGGAGGTATTCCAGACATCGCTGATGCGGGGAGTGAGTCTCTCTGCTATTCACGGTCAATTTCGGCGGGTGCTGCAAGGTCTTGCTGCACTTACCGCATTTCAATTTTCCTTTCGCGATCCAGGGGACGACCAACATGCTGAAGTCTCATTGGACTTTTCTGTGATTCCGCTCTCTAAGCCACCAACAAATGTGCATGTGCTGATTGGGAGAAACGGAGTTGGTAAGACCACCTTGCTAAATAACATGGTCAGCGCAGTGGTTGCCCCGGCAGGTCAGACACTTCGTGCTCGTTTCTATGTCGACATCCCGTTTGTCTCTCGACTTCTTCCTGCCGACTATTTCAGTAGCGTTGTTTCAGTGTCCTTTAGTGCTTTTGATGCGTTCATTCCTCCTGCTGACCAACCGGATCGCAGTCGCGGTGTTGCCTACTTTTACATAGGCATGAAACGAGCGCGTACTGGCAACCAAGACCTGCCGCCTAAAACGGAGGAGGATCTTGCTAACGATTTCATTGACAGCCTGCAGTCCTGTTTGAGCCAAGCAAGCAAACGCAATCGTTGGCTGACCGCCATTTCGCGGCTCGAGTCCGACACCAACTTTGCGGACATGTCGCTTGGGCAGCTGGCGCACACGGATTGGAATAGCGCGGAGCGGATTGCCCGCAATCAATTTAGGCTTATGAGCTCGGGTCACTCGATAGTCTTGCTGACCATCACCAAGCTAGTCGACACTGTAGAAGAAAAAACATTGGTCTTGATGGATGAGCCTGAAAGTCATCTTCATCCCCCGCTTCTTTCTGCATTTACCCGCGCTGTTTCCGATCTTCTTCATGACAGAAACGGCGTCGCAATCATCGCAACTCATTCACCAGTGGTTGTTCAAGAAGTACCACGTTCTTGCGTATGGATTCTGTCTCGTCGTCGCTCTGAAGGCCGGTCAGATCGTCCGGATCGAGAGACATTTGGTGAGAATGTAGGAGTCCTGACGCGCGATATTTTCGGGTTGGAGGTCGCTAGGTCAGGATTTCATGAGTTGCTGCAGCAGGCTGTGAATGAAGGAGCTACGTTTGACGAGATTTTGAATGCTTACGCTGGGAGTCTTGGGTTTGAGGCACAGGCGATTTTGCGCGCCATGATTGCGGCGCGTGTCTCTGCAGTGGCGGGGACGCAATGAAACGTCTGCAGATATCGCTGGATCCAATAGAGGTATATGACGTATGTGTTAGTGGAGTAAGGGATGAGCTTCTAGCTTGTCGCTTGCAGGGGGCGAGAGTAGAAATGCTCGAAGCGTTCAGATCCTACAACGCTCTTGCTAGCATGAACCAGTTGTTTACGTTGCCTCGCAGTGCGTGGGGACACGGAGAGCAGCTAGTTATTGCCACGATGACAAAAGAAGAGCTGGTTGATCTCTATTCAACTTATATGGCGGGTCGAGGTACGCCAGGCCGAAGTTACTATGATCGATTGATGACGCAAACGCCGCACACTAAATGCCCATATTGCGGTTTTGGACAAGTTTCCACGCTTGATCACTTTCTTTCAAAAGCGCTCTATCCCGCTTTCTCCGTGCTGTGTACGAATCTGGTGCCCGCATGCGTTGATTGCAACGGTGGCAGGGGTGCCATGGAAGCAAGAGAAGAGTGCCAAATACTTCATCCGTACTTTGAGGAGCCCCGTATTGAACAGGATGTTTGGCTGTTTGCCGAAATCATCGAATCAACTCCAGTGAGTGTCCGGTTCTATGTTGCTCCTCCGGCTGCATGGGCAGAAGATTTGGCTCTGCGTACCCACAATCACTTTCGTGAATTCGGATTGGCTAGAAGATTTTCAATCGAGGCTGCGAGTGAACTAGCTGAACTCGCCGATCTTTTGACTTTGCTGGGGACCCCTGAAGAAAGGAACCAGCAATTAACTCAGAAAGCATTGGTAGAGCGCGGAAGCAGCCGTCGAAACTCCTGGAAAGCAGCTCTTTACGAATCGTTGGCGGCAAGCGTTTGGTATCAAATCGAAGGCTATAGGCAAATGGCCACACAGTTTGCTTGAATTGGGCGCTCGTAGGATGAGGGCGCGCAGCAACCTGTCGTCAAATCCTCACGCATCTAATGGCGGGTTATCGATCAGCTCCGAACCCACCCTACTTTTTCACAAACCTCACCACCATATCCATGACACTCGCCCGTCGCGCTTGAAGATGAGCGTCAACAGACCCTGATGTGTGGCGGTTGGAGACGTTGAAGAAGCAAATCGCGGAGATGGAGGCGTGGATGTCGAGCGGGTCGAAGCCGGGGCGGAAGACCTTGGTCTTGATGCCGCGTTCGTAGCGTTCGCGGATGGCGCTGATGGCGGGGATGTTGAGTTGCTGGATCCTGGAGCTCTGGCGCAGGTATTCGCCGCGGTGGATGTTTTCGGACATCACGAGGCGGAGGTAGTCCTGGGGGCTCCAGTGGTGCCAACTTTGCAATCGATAAGGCTTGTCGCAAGCAGGCACTGCCTGCAAGGTAGCGCTACGCAACTTGCCTGCCTTGTAGTTGCTTGTGCCCCGAGCGGCTGCTAGGTTGAATGTTCAACGGCCGTTCTGGCTGCCCCACAGGAGATCTAGCGTGAGCCTTCTCTGGTTTCTCATCGTCGGTGTCGTGGCTGGCTGGTTGGCCGGTGTCCTCGTCAAGGGTGGCGGGTTCGGCCTCGTTGGCGATCTCGTGATCGGTGTTGTCGGAGCATTTGTCGGCGGGTTCCTGTTCAGCACCTTCGGTGCTTCAATTGGCGGCGGTCTGATTGGCAGCATCGTCGTCGCGACCGTTGGAGCGGTTGTTCTGCTCTTCATCGTGCGCCTCATCAAGCGCGCGTAGGGCGTTGGGTCCGCGAAGCAACTCACCGTCGTCGTTGTGCGCGTGATGGTGTCTTGTCGCTGCTCGCCAAGCCCTGCGATGGCGTATCCGGCCCGGCGTCAGACGACGACCCGCAGTGGCAGTGCGTGGCGCACGATATCCCAGCCATTGGCGTCGACGCCGTCGATGACGCACAGATAAAGATCATGCTCGCCAGGGCCAAGGCCGCCGGTGTTCAGTTTGAGGGTGATGCTTTCGTTCCACACCGTCCAGGTTTGCAACTCGCGCACGGTTGCGGTCTGCAGGCTGGGCGTGTCGCGCAGTTCGACGCGCTGCCAGCCGCTGACAGCGTCTTGCCCGACGATCACGCGGCTGTCGTCGGAATACAGTTCTCGTACATCAGGCTTGGGTAGCTTGTTGTCGACGCCGTCTTCCTTCTGACCAAAGTTGCCAAAGTAGTTTTGTTCGATGAAGTAGCGCAGCCGGAGGCTGGGGTCGTTGTAGACAACTTCGCTCTGGCGGTTGAGCCTGACGCGCGTCTCGCCGCCATGGTGTGTGCGCGTGATGACTTTGCCGTCATTCAGGCCCTGGGTGCCGGTGAAGACCATGATCTCCATCAGTGTCCAGCCTGCGTTGTCTGCAACCGGATTGCCGGTGTAGTAGGTGCTTTTGCTGGCCGCAGATCGATTGACGAAACTGAGTTTGACCGCCGCTGTCGTTGAGCCAGTCGTGAACCTTGATTTCGCAGTCGGTGTCGACGACGGAGTCTTGCCAGCTGATGCGCTCGTGCTTCCACTGATAGCTCTTGGAATAGGGTTTGCCGTCCATGGTCATGACGTTGCGCACCCAGTGGGCTTTGTAGAGGTAGCGCTGTTCGGCGATGGGGGTGCCTGGGTCGAAGCGTCGCGTGGCGTTGTAGTTTTTGGCGTCTTCTGGCGTGAAGAGGACCTTGCCGCGCATGGCGTCGTTGGCGATCGTGGTGGGGCCGCCAAGTTTGTTGAACACCCAGCCCTGGCCACTGGCTGGCGTCGCACCCAGGTCCGGGGATTCGATGACGCCGCCGGCGCCCCCGAGGAAGGAGTGGATGACCTGCGGATTGCCGCCTGTGTTGGCAAGCGTGAGGGTGTCGCCATGGCGGTAGCTGGGCTGCGCAGGCGTCAGCTGGGCGCTGCCGGTACTGGAAGAGGCCGTGGAGTTCGAGGCGCCGCTATTGCCTGTGTTGTTGCCAGCGGTGGTGTTGCCAGTGCCGCCGCCGGATCCGCCGCAGCTTGCGAGGGCCGGGAGCGTCAATATCCATTGCAAGGCATCTCTTCGCTTCATGGTGTTTCCTGTTGGCTGTCGGTGCGAGGCATTTGCGTGCAATGCGTTGCGTGATGGATTGAGCGCAGCGGCTGGCATGCGACATGGATTGAAGGCAATCGTGCAGAGGCAGCGTCGCGGGAGTATCGCTGCGCGGTTTCAGCGGAACAAAAGCACGCCGATAGGCGGCTTGGCGAGACGGTGGCAGAACGGGTCGTCTGGATGTACGGCCTGGGCGTCATGTTTTGATGAACGCGTCGAGAGGTCTGCGCGGCGTGGCGGGCGATGGCGCCGAGGTGTAGCCGATCCGGCAGAGCATCTGCACTGTTTCATCGGAAGCGTTGGACGGGGCGGGCTTGCCGATGATGAGTTGGTGCGCGTTGGCGTAGTGGGGGGCCATCTCGGCAAACTCCTGCAGCGCCTGACTCATCGGGTGGACGCCGAGGCCCATTTCGGTCGCCTTGAGTTGTAGTCGTACATAGGCTCGACCCGCCGCGATCTGGCTGGCGCGAGAGTTTTCTCCCGATAGCCAGACGAAGCCCATCGCAGTGCGGCTGTGCCCCTCGAAGCGGGACATCATGGCTTTGTGTGCCTGGCTGTCAGGCGCAGGGGGCTGGCTGCGGTCGAACATGCCCAGTGCATCAATGGTGCGGACCATGAGGCTGTTGATCGAAATGCCATCGCGGTGCTTGAGGATCTCGGCGGGCCCAACGCGGGTCAGGCGGATGCTTTCCATGACGGTGCGCGCAGTGGTCAGTTCGATCTGTGCTGATTGCCAGCAAAGATTCCGCAGGGCTTCAAGCCGGACTGGATCGATGGTGCCGCCTGTGTGAAGCGCATGTCCTTCTGCCTTTGTAGTTGCGAGCAATCCATCCAGGGTGCTCTGGGAAACCAGGCGTTGGGTGTCGAAATCACTTTTGGGGGTGTGTCGTTTGAGGATCTGCGCAAAAAGCGGATCTGCTTTCGCACCAGGTTTCAGGATGACTCGCGCGACCGGTCGGTCATCCCAGCCTTTCAGATCAGCACCCAGCTCGCCTTCTGGCCACAAGCTGACTTCGCTGTCGAATCCCTTCTCGGCCAGCGCGATCACCAGCAGCTCCAGCAATGCGCCGTGCCCGATCAGGATCTGGCGCCCGAAGGGGTCTGTCTCGGGCAAGACCCGTTGCCGGTCTGTGCGCAGGAGGATGACGCCGGGTTCGCGCAGGTCTGCAATCCAGGGCTGGAGGTTATGCGGATTGGGTGCGGTGATGGCGTGGCTCAGCGCCCAGCGCCGCGGGTCGGCTTCCAGCCCGGGGCCTTGCCAGGCTTCCAGTGCTTGATCGGGATAGGCGCTGGAGCATCCCGAGATCAACGCTGAGGTTGCGGCGAGGATGGCGCCGCCGCCTGCGAGGCGAATAAATTTTCTGCGATCCATGAGCATGCTCCGGTGAAGTGATGGGATGATTCTCGGGAGCCTTTGATGGCAACGCAATTGCATGAGTCGCAATATCAGGGTTGCAAAAATGAATAGCGAGTTCGATTGGTCCCTTATCCAGTCCTTCCTTGCGGTGTTGCGGCATGGCAGCCTGCTGGCGGCTGCGCGTCACCTGGAGGCGAGCCAGCCCACCATCGGGCGGCACATTGCCGAACTGGAACGACAGCTAGGCGTAGCGCTGTTCGAGCGCACGGGGAGAGGGCTTGTGCCGACGGACATGGCCCTGCGTCTTGCCGATGCGGCGCGGGCGATGGATGCGGGGGCGCAGCAGCTGGCAAGGCAGCTGACGGACTCGGACCAGGCCCTGGCGGGGTCGGTGCGGATCTCCGCAAGCCAGCCTGTGGCGTGTCATTTGCTGCCGCCCATACTGGTTCAGATGCGGCAGGCGATCCCGGGGGTGCGGATCGACCTGGTCGTCTCCAACGAAGTGAGCAACCTGCTGCGCCGCGAGGCCGACATTGCGTTACGCATGGTGGCGCCAGAGCAGTCGTCGCTGATTGCCCGCCGGGTCGGGGCGGTTGAGCTGACGGCATGTGCTCACGTGGATTACCTGCGAAGGTACGGTGTGCCGAGGCAGGTGAAGGATTTGCTGGCGCACGATCTGATTGGTGGAGATCTGCGCAACGAGGCCATGGAGGGACTCGTTCGTCATGGCGTGCCTGTGACCGAAGAGCACTTCGCACTGCGGACCGACGATCTCATCGCTTCCTGGCAGGCGATCCGCGCTGGTCTGGGCATTGGTTTCGCCGCGCAGTATCTGGTGCGCAATGAACCCCAGGTCGACGCGCTGCTCCCGACACTGAAGATCCCGGCCCTGCCAGTCTGGTTGGTGGTGCACAGGGAAATCCGGGGGAATCCTCGGATCAAGGCTGTTTACGACTACCTGGCTGCAGCGATTCCTCGTCAGTTGTGAGGCATGGGCTTTGGGGGGGAGTTTGTGAAGCGTCCCGCCGGCTTGGGTTGCGCAGATGTTCTGTTTTATCCGCCAGCTTGCGATAGTCCCATTTTGGGACTACTCTTCGTCTGATGCGAGTGATTGCCGTCTCTACCCTGCGGGACTTCTGGGAGCGCTACCCCGATGCCGAGCAGCCCTTGAAGGCCTGGTATGAAGAGGCGACGAGTGCGTCCTGGTCGCAGCCTGCGGACATCAAGGCGCAGTACCGCAGCGCCAGCGTGCTGAAGAACCGTCGTGTGGTCTTCAACATCAAGGGCAATGATTACCGGTTGATCGTGGCCATCGCTTACAAGTTGCAGATCGTCTACGTGAAGTTTGTTGGCACCCATAGTGAATACGATGCGGTGGATGCTGAAACGGTTGATGTGACTTGAGTTGTCACGGAGGAAATATGGACATCCAGCCTATTCACACTGCTGCGGATTACAAGGCGACGCTCAAACTGATTTCGGCCTTGATGGAGGGAGATCCTGATCCGGGGACTCCGGAAGGCGATCGCCTGGACATCCTGACGACGCTGGTGCAGGCCTACGAGGCAAAGCATGTGCCGATGGGCTCGCCCGATCCGGTAGAGGCGATCAAGTTCCGCATGGAGCAGAGCGGGCTGTCGGTCAAGGATCTTGAGCCGCTGATCGGCAAGAGCAATCGCGTTTATGAAATCCTGAATCGCAAGCGCCCTTTGACGCTGGCGATGATCCGCAAGCTGCATCGCAGTCTTGGCATTCCGGCCGATGTGCTGATTGCGGAGACGGTCGCCGTCAGCCGCTGACGACGCCAGCGCGTGGGCTCACCGGGCCCGTCTACTTCCGCACAAACCTCACCACCATATCCACCACACTCGCCCGACGCGCTGCCAGCGCCTCGGGCGATTCGCCGTCGCGCTTGAAGATTAGGTCGAAGGTGTGGCGGTTGGAGACGTTGAAGAAGCACAGCGCCGAGATGGAGGCGTGGATGTCGAGCGGGTCGAGGCCGGGGCGGAAGACTTTGGTCTTGATGCCGCGTTCGTAGAGTTCGCGGATGGCGTTGATGGCAGGGATATTGAGCTGCTGGATCTTGGAGCTCTGGCGCAGGTATTCGCCGCGGTGGATGTTTTCGGACATCACGAGGCGGATGTAGTCCTGGTGGCTCCAGTGGTGGTCGAAGGTGAATTCGACGAGGGCGCGCAAGGCGTCTTCGGGCGGGAGATCGGCGAGGTGAAGCTCGCCTTCGATGGCGCGCATGCTGCGGTAGGACTCTTCGAGCGCGGCGAGGTAGAGGCCCTCTTTGCTGCCGAAGTAGTAATAGATCATGCGTTTGCTGGTGCGCGTGGCGTCGGCGATGGCGTCGATGCGCGCGCCGCTGAGGCCCTTGGAGGCGAATTCTTCGGTGGCGACGGCGAGGATTTCGCGTTGCGTGCGCTCGGGGTCGTTGGTGCGGGCCGGGGGCTTGGCGGCGGGCTTGCTGGCGGCTTTGGCTGCCGTCTTCGAGGCGGGCCGGGCGGCCGGTTTGCGCGAATGTACTGGTTGGTTCATCGCGGCAGTATAGGCGTTGGGTGGGGTGGGTGGCAGCCCCTGGGGGGCGTCATCCGGGCTCAGGCTGGAATCCCGTGCGTAGTGTGTAGGTTGGATGAGCGAAGCGTAATCCGACGTTGGGTGGTGATTGCGGGACTTCTAGTGTCGGATTACGCCTGCGGCTTATCCAACCTACGCTCGGGGCGAACGGGGGCCGCGTCCCGGTGCGTGGGATTTCCCCCTCTCCCGCCCCTGACGGGGCACCCTCCCCTCAAGGGGAGGGAACAGCAGCGGCTTGGGGGCTAGTGCAGCACCAGCGGCAAGCCGACGTAGTTTTCGGCTAGGGTGCGCTGGGCGGCTTGCGAGTCGAACAGGTAGGCGAGTTCGGCTTGTTGCATGCGTTCGCCGAAGCCGCCGCCTTCGGGGAAGTTGTGCATGAGGCTGGTGAACCACCAGGAGAAGCGTTCGGCTTTCCAGACGCGGGCGAGGGCCCGTTCGGAGTAGCGGGCGAGGTCTTCGTCGCTGTGGGCGTTGTAGTGGGAGTCGAGGGCGCTGGCGAGGAGGGTGACGTCGGCGGCGGCGAGGTTGAGGCCTTTGGCGCCGGTGGGGGGCACGATGTGGGCGGCGTCGCCGGCGAGGAAGAGGCTGCCGAAGCGCATGGGTTCGGTGACGAAGCTGCGTAGCGGGGCGATGCTTTTTTCGATGGAGGGGCCGGTGACGAGGTGGGCGGCGGTCTCGGGGTCGAGGCGGCGGCGCAGTTCGGCCCAGAAGGCTTCGTCGCTCCAGTGGTCGGCGCCGTCGCCGAGCGAGCATTGCAGGTAGTAGCGGCTGCGGGTGGGGGAACGCATGCTGCAGAGGGCGAAGCCGCGCGGGCTGCGGACGTAGATGAGTTCGTGCGAGACGGGCGGCACGTCAGCGAGCAGGCCGAGCCAGCCGAAGGGGTAGACCTTCTCGAAGCTGCGCAGGGCGTTGCCGGGGATGCTGGCGCGGCAGACGCCGTGGAAGCCGTCGCAGCCGGCGATGTAGTCGCAGGCGAGGGTGTGGGTGCTGCCGTCCTTGGTGTAGCTGACGTGGGGCGTGCGGCTGTCGAAGTCGTGCACGCTGACGCCTTGTGCTTCGTAGAGGGTGGGCAGGTTGGCGGCGTGGCGGGCGGCCATGAGGTCGCGCGTGATTTCGGTTTGGCCGTAAACGGTGACGTGTTTGCCGTCGGTGAGGCCGGCGAGGTCGATGCGGTGGCGGTGGCCGTCAACGCAGAGTTCGAAGCCGTCGTGGGTGAGGCCTTCGCGGTGCATGCGTTCGCCGACGCCGGCAGCGTCGAGCGCGTCGGCGGTGGTCTGTTCGATGACGCCGGCGCGGATGCGGCCGAGCACGTGTTCGGCGCTCTGGCGTTCGATGATGACGCTGGCAATGCCGGCCTTGTGCAGCAGCTGGCCGAGCAGCAGGCCGGCGGGGCCGGCGCCGATGATGGCGACCTGCGTACGAGTGGGAGCGTTCATCTGCCGAACTCCTCTGTGTCGACTTCGGCCTGGCTGGCGTCGTTGTAGCGGCCGCCCTGGATGGAGAGCGGGGCGAGCACGCCTTCGATCTGCAGCAGCAGCGAGGCGTCGGGTGCGATGGTTTGCGCGGACAGGTTCTCTTCGAGATGGGCGATCTGCGTGGTGCCGGGGATGGGCAGGATGTCGCTGCCGCGTGCGAGCAGCCAGGCGAGGGCGAGCTGGGCGAGGCTGTAGCCGGAGGACTGTGCGAGGGCCTGCACCTGGTCGAGCAGGGCGAGGTTGCGTGCGTAGCGTGCGGGCTCGAAGCGCGGCATGCTGGCGCGGATGTCTTTGGCATCGAGCGTTGATGGATCGCGCAGCTTGCCACTGAGGAAGCCGCGTCCCATGGGGCTGAAGGCGACGAAGGCGACGCCGAGTTCGCGGCAGGCTTGCAGGGCGCCGAGCTCGGGGTTGCGCGTCCACAGCGAGTATTCGGATTGCAGCGCCGAAATGGGATGTACAGCGTAAGCGCGGCGCAGCGTGGCGGCGGAGACTTCGGAGAGACCGATGGCGCCGATCTTGCCTTCGCGCACAAGGTCGGCGAGGGCGGCGATGCTCTCTTCGATGGGCAGGGATTTGTCCCAGCGGTGCAGGGTGTAGAGGTCGATGTGGTCGGTGCGCAGGCGGCGCAGGCTGTCTTCGCAGGTGGCCTTGATCGTCGCAGCGCGGCCGTCGATGACGCGCTTGCCATCCACGCCCTGCATGCCGCATTTGCTGGCGAGGAAGATCTGCTTGCGATGTGGTGACAGCACTTTGCCGACGAGTTCTTCGTTAGCGCCGAAGCCGTACAGCGCGGCGGTGTCGAAGTGGGTGACGCCGAGGTCGAGCGCGCGCAGCAGCAGGTGTTCGGCTTCGTCGAAAGGCGGTGGTGAGCCGTAGGCGTGGCTGAGATTCATGCAGCCCAGCCCGATGGCGGAGACGGCGTGGCCTGCGAGGTGGCGGGTGGTGGGCATGGTGGGTGTCAGGTGGTGTGTTGGCGGGCAGTGCTTGTGAGCGTGCGGCACCCCTCACCCCAACCCCTCTCCCACAAGGGGAGAGGGGCTCCGAAACCCTCGCCCCTTGTGGGAGAGGGTGGCGCGTAGCGCCGGGTGAGGGGGCTGCGCCTTACTTCGCCGCCGCATGCTTCGCAATCAGCGCCTTCGCCGTGTCGAGCATCTTCTGCCCGTCAGCGCCCTTGCCCTTCATCTCTTCGACCCACTCGCCAGCGAGCTTGTTGCCGATGGCCTTCCACGATGCGAGCTCGCTGGCGGGAATCGTGTTGTGGGTGTTCTTCAGCGTGAGCTTCTTGCCTTCAGCATCGGCCGCGAGGAAGGCCTTGCCGGCGTTGCCCGACGGTGTGATGCCGCTGTTGTTGTCGATGACCTTTTTGAGGTCAGCCGGCAGCGAGTCGTACTTCGCCTTGTTCATGGCGAGCACGAAGGTGGATGTGTAGAACGCGGCTTCGGCGGGGTCGGTTGCGGAGTGGAACTTCACGAGCTCCTGCACCTTGACCGAGGGCACGACTTCGTAGGGCACGACGGCGCCGTCGATGACGCCCTTCGACAGCGCATCACCCACCTGCGGCACGGGCATGCTGACCGGCGTGGCGCCGAGCATGGCGATGAACTTGTTGGTCATGCGCGTCGGGGCGCGCAGCTTGAGGCCGCGCAGGTCGGCCATGGTTTTCACGGGTTTGCTGGTCATGTGGAACACGCCGTCGCCGTGCACGTGGAAGGCGATGGGTCTCACGTCCTTGAACTCGGTCATGCTGAATTGCTGGGTGTATTCCCACAGCGCTTTCGAGGTGGCTTCGGGGTTCTGCATCATGAAGGGCAGTTCGAAAGCTTCGAGCGAGGGGAAGCGGCCGGCGGTGTAGCCGGGCAGGGTCACACGAGGTCGACGACGCCGTCGCGCACTTGCTCGATGAGTTGCGGCGGCGTGCCGCCGAGCTGCATGGAGGAGAAGATCTGACACTTCATGCGGTTGTTGGACTCGGCGGCGATCTTGTCGCACCAGGGCTGCAGCATCATGGTCTGCGCGAAGGAGCTAGCGGGCAGGAAGTGGTGCAGCTTGAGCACGACGGCTTCCTGCGCCATTGACGACATGGGCAGCAGGGCGGCCGCGATGCTGGCCAGGGCTAAACGGATGTTGGTGTTCATGGTTGTCTCCTCTTTCAGCGGGTTGTACGCACGGGTTGCTAGGTGAGCAGATGCACGAGCCACAGCGACAGCGCCGGGAACATGATCAGCAGGGAAAGGCGGATGGCGTCGGTGGCGAGGAATGGCACCACGCCCTTGTAGGTCTCGGCCATCGGTACGTCCTTGGCGAGGCCGTTCATGATGTAGACGTTGAGCCCCACGGGCGGGAAGATCATGCCGATCTCGCACACGGTGAGGATGAGGATGCCGAACCACAGTGCCTTGTCGGCAGGCATGAGGCCGAAGAAGTCCATGCCCATGATGACGGGGAACAGCGTGGGCACCGTGAGCAGGATCATCGACATCTCGTCCATCACGCAGCCGAGCAGGATGTAGAAAATCATGATGCCGGCCATGACGACGATGGGCGAGATCTGCATGTGCGCAACGAGGTCCGATAGCTGCATCGGCAGTTGCGACAGCGCGAGCGCGGCGTTGATCATGTCGGCGCCGATGAAGATCATGAAGATCATGCCGCTGGTCTGTGCCGCAGTGCGCACGGCATTGACGAATCGCGAGCGGTTCATGTCGCCACGCACGAGGGTGATGGCGAAGGTGAGGATGTTGCCGATGGCAGCCCCTTCGGTGGCGGTGAACAGTCCACCGTAGATGCCGCCGAACACCACGAAGAAGATGGCGAGGATGGGCCACACCCTGGCGCCGCTGGCGAGCACTTCGCTGAGCGGTGCAGCCTTGGCGGGCGGTGCCTGGTCGGGGCGCACGCGCACCATGATGGCGATTGCGGCGAGGTATCCGACGGCAGCGAGCAGCGCGGGGATGTAGGCCGCGAGGAACATCTTGGTGATGTTCTGCTCGGTGAGGATGGCGTACACCATCAGCGTCACCGAGGGCGGCAGCAGCACACCCATGGTGCCGCCGGTGGCGAGCACGGCGGTGGCGAGGCGGCCGGTGTAGCCGATGCGGCGCATCTCGGGATACGCGACCTGCGCGATGGTGGCGGTGGTGGCGACCGTGCTGCCCGAAATCGACCCGAAGGCTGCGCAGGCGAGGATGCCGGCCATCGCCATGCCGCCCTTGAAGCGGCCGAGCAGCGCGTTGGCAAAATCGAACAGGGCTTTCGACAAGCCGCCCTGCACGGCGAACGCGCCCATCAGCATGAACAGCGGAATCACCGACAGGTCATACACCGACACGCGGCCATACACGGCGCCCTTGAGGTGAGCGAGCAGCGGACTCCAGCCCGACAGCATGAGGTAGCCGATGGCGCCCGGCACGAACATGGAGATCGCGATGGGGACGCGGATCGCCATCAGCACGAGCATCAGTGCGAAGACGGAGAGGCCAATCGACATGCTGCTCATGTCGCACCTCCGCTCAGCTGCACCTGCAGCTGGCGTGCGCCGACCACCACGCAGAGCAGCAGGCCCGGCAGCATCAGCGTGTAGGGCCACCACAGCGGGATGTCCATGAGCATGGAGCGTTCGCCTGCATCTTTGATGGCGATGCCACCAACGGCGACACGCCACAGGATCAGCGCCATCACCAGGGTGTAGAGCAGGGTGCCGAAGGTGTCGAACAGATGCTGCGTGCGCGGCGAGGCGTTGCTGGTGAAGAAGTCCACCATGATGTTGGCGCGGCGGTGCTGTGTGTAGGGCAGGAAGGAGGCGACGACAACCGCGCAGCCGAGCTGCACGAGTTCGATGTCGCCGAGGATGGGGTGTGAGAAGAAGGCACGGCCGATGACGCTGACGACCGTCATGCAGGCAATGGCGACGAGCACCGCGCCGCCGATGGCCGCGCTGATGTCGCAGAGGCGATCAATCACGCGGTCGGGCGTGGCATCGCTTAAAGGTGTGTTCAAGAAAAGTCTCCCTGTTGTTGTCGTTGCTGGTGCTTCAGCCCTTGAGCTGTTGCTCCAGCTTGTGCAGTACTTCGTAGCAGGGCAGTACCTGCGCGACGCTGGCGTTGGGTTCGCGCCCTTCGAGGATGGCGGCGAAGAATTCACGGTCCTGCAGTTCGATGCCGTTCATGGAGACGTCAACCTGCGACACATCGATCTTCTCGTCCTTGCCATTGACGAGGTCGTCGTAGCGCGCGATGTAGGTGCCGCTGTCGCCGATGTAGCGGAAGAAGGTGCCGAGCGGCCCGTCGTTGTTGAACGACAGCGACAGCGTGCAGATGGCGCCGTTGGCGGCTTTGAGCTGGATGCTCATGTCCATCGCGATGCCCAGCGTGGGGTGGATGGGGCCTTGCAGCGCGTTGGCCTGCACGATGGGGCTGCGTGCCTGGTAGGCGAAGAGGTCAACCGTGTGCGCGGCGTGGTGCCACAGCAGGTGGTCGGTCCAGCTGCGCGGCTGGCCCAGCGCGTTCATGTTGCTGCGGCGGAAGAAGTAGGTCTGCACATCCATCTGCTGGATGTTGAATTCGCCCGACACGATGCGGCTGTGCACCCACTGGTGGCTGGGATTGAAGCGGCGCGTGTGGCCGCACATGGCGACGAGCCCCGTATTCTGCTGCAGGGCGACGACGGCTTGCGCGTCGGCGAGCGAATCGGCGAGCGGGATTTCGACCTGCACATGCTTGCCGGCCTTGAGGCACTGCATGGCCTGCGCGGCGTGCATCTGCGTGGGCGTGCAGAGGATCACTGCGTCAAGACCGGGCAGGGCCAGGCTGTCGGCGAGGTCGGTGCTGACGTGCGGGATGTCGTACTTCGCGGCGATCTCGCGTGTCTTGTCGAGCTCGCGGCTGACCAGCGAGACAACCTTCACGTCGGAGATGTTGCGGATGGCATCGAGATGCTTGATGCCGAAAGCGCCTGCACCTGCGAGGGCGACCTTGATGGTGGATGACATGTCAGTTCTCCATGATCAGGTGGCCGACAGCCGTGTTCGACGCGGGCACGTGGTAGAAGCGGTGCTTCACCTTGGGCGCCGGGCCACCGGCCACGTCGGCCATCGCGCCGCGCGCGATGAGCCACATGACGAGCTCGATGCCCTCGCTGCCGGCTTCGCGCACGTACTCGATGTGTGGCACCTGGGCGAGTGCGGCGGGCTCGGCGATGAGGCGGTCGAGGAAGCGGTTGTCCCACTCGCGATTGATGAGGCCGGCGCGCGGGCCTTGCAGCTGGTGCGTCATGCCACCCGTGCCCCAGATGTGTACGTTGATGTCTTCATCCCAGGACTCGATGGCGCGGCGGATCGCCTGGCCGATCTGGAAGCAGCGATTGCCCGAGGGCACCGGGTACTGCACGACGTTGACGGCGAAGGGGATGACCTTGAACGGCCATTGACCATCTTTCGGCACCTCGCCGCACATCAGCGACAGCGGCACGGTGAAGCCGTGGTCGATGGGCAGGCGATTGACGAGGGTGAGGTCGAAGTCTTCCTGGATGACGCTCTGCGCGATGTGCGCGGCCATCTCGGCATGGCCTTCGGCGGCAGGCACGGGGCGCGGGCCCCAGCCTTCGTCAGCCACCGGGTAGTGCGCAGCGGTGCCGAGCGCGAAGGTGGGGATGAAGTCGAGGCTGAAGGCGTTGGCGTGATCGTTGTAAACGAGGAAGACCACGTCGGGTGTGTTGTCCTTGAGCCACTGGCGGCTGTACTCGTAACCGGCGAACAGTGGTTGCCAGTAGGGTTCGTGCGTCTTGCCAAGGTCCATGGCCGCGCCGATGGCGGGCACGTGGGATGTGAAGACGCTGGCGGTGATGCGTGCCATCTATTTGCTCTCTTTCTTTGCTGCTTCAGCGGCGAGACGTGCATCCCACTCGTGCTGATAACGATTGCCTTCAATGGATCGCCCGCCGCCAACCATCATGGCGCGGTACGCCTCCTCGCTCATGCCGGTCATGCTGCCCGCCATCTGCTGGAAGCTCTTGCCGTCGGTGGCGCCGATCTTGGCGAGGAAGTAGATGTTTCCGCCGCTGGCGATGCAGCGGTTGAGGTCGCGCGCGAGCACGGCCTGCTTCTGCTCTTCGGTCATGTCCCACTCGTCGAGGTAGGCACGTTCGTCGAGCTTGAAGCGCTCGCGGTTCTCGGCCTTCATGAGCGACATGCAGAACTGGTTGAGCCAGTAGCCCTTGCGCGATTCTTCTGCGTCGAAGATGGTCGTGCCGGGGATGTCTTTGTAGGGTTTGTTGAGGGCCATCACTTCACCTCGTCGGGCCAGTAGAGGCGCATCGGGTTGTCAACGAGCAGCTTGCGTTGCAGCTCCGCCGTCACCGCGATGTGCGGAATGAAATCGACCAGCAGGCCGTCGTCCGGCATGTGGTCCTTGAGGTTGGGGTGCGGCCAGTCAGTGCCCCACAGCACGCGGTCAGGGAATTGCTCGACGACGCGGCGTGCGAAGGGGATGACGTCGCGATAGGCGTGGCGTTCGCCATCCAGCGCGCGCGGTCCGCTGACTGACAAACGCTCGGGGCAGCTGACCTTGCTCCACACGTTGGGGTGCTCGGCCATGAAGCGCAGGAAGAGGCCGAACTCCGGGCCATCGAGCGGCTTGCTGACATCGGGCCGGCCCATGTGGTCGACGACCACGATGGTGGGCAGGGACGTGAAGAAGTCCCACAGCTCGGGCAGGTCAACGGCTTCGAAGTAGATGACGACGTGCCAGCCGAGCAATGCGACGCGGTGGGCGATCTCCATGAGCTCGTCGCGCGGTGTGAAGTCAACCAGGCGCTTGACGAAGTTGAAGCGCACGCCACGCACGCCGGCTGCGTGCAGGGCTTGCAGCTCTTCATCGCTGACCGTGCGGCGTACGGTGGCGACACCGCGTGCTTTGCCATTCGAGGCAAGACAGGCGTCAACCATCGCACTGTTGTCGGCGCCGTGGCAGGTGGCCTGCACGACGATGTTGCGTGCGAAGCCGAGTTGATCACGCAGTGCGAAGAGCTGGGCCTTGGAGGCGTCGCAAGGGGTGTATTTGCGTTCCGGTGCGAAGGGGAATTCCGCGCCGGGGCCGAAGACGTGGCAGTGCGCATCGACGGCGCCGGGTGGCGGGGTGAAGTGCGGTTTGCTGGGGCCGGTGTACCAGTCTAGCCAGCCGGGTGTCTTGGTGAAGGTCTCGGTGCTCATGGCGTTCAATCTATGTAGCGCAGGCCGGCTTTTTCCAGCGGCTCACGCATCTTGTAGAGGTCCAGGCCCAGCACGCCGGCGGCGAACTTGGCGCGCTTCTCGCCTTCGAGGTTCTCGCGCGCTTCGGCAGCATCGGCGACCTGTTGTGCCATCGCAGCGGGCACGACGACGACACCGTCGCTGTCGGCAATCACTACGTCGCCGGGTGTGACGAGCGCACCGGCGCAGACCACGGGGATGTTCACCGAACCCAGCGTGGCCTTGATCGTGCCCTTGGCGTTGATGGCCTTGCTGAAGACGGGGAAGTCCATCGCCTGCAACTCGTCGACATCGCGCACACCGCCGTCGATGATCAGGCCGCGCGCACCGCGTGCCTTGAACGAGGTGGCGAGCAGGTCGCCGAAGAAGCCGTCGCTGTTGTCGGTGGTGCAGCCTGCGACGGCGACGTCACCGGGCTGCAGCTGTTCGGCAGCGACGTGCATCATCCAGTTGTCGCCGGGTTGCAGCAGGATGGTGACGGCTGTGCCGCAGATCTTTGCTCCGGGCCAGACGGGGCGCATGTAGGGCTGCATGAGGCCAGTGCGGCCCATGGCTTCGTGGATGGTGGCGACGCCGTAGCGCGAGAGCTTCTCGACGGCGGCAGCATCGGTGCGCACGATCTTGCGTTTGACGATGCCGAGCTGGTTCATGAGTGGGGCCATGGTTGCTTCCTTATTTGCCACGGGCTTTGAGCGCGGCGTCGAGACGCGGATAGACGCGTCGTGCATTGCCCTCGAAGATCTTGTGACGTGCTTCGGGCTCGATGCTGGCGGCATCGATGTAGCGACGCGTGTCGTCGTAGTTGTGGCCTGTCTCCGGGTCGATGCCGCGCACGGCGCCGATCATTTCGCTGGCGAACAGGATGTTGTCGATGGGGATCACGCGCGTCAGCAGGTCGATGCCGGGCTGGTGGTAGACGCAGGTGTCGAAGAAGATGTTGTTGAGCAGGTGCTCGGTGAGCAGCGGCTTCTTGAGCTCCTGCGCGAGGCCGCGATAGCGACCCCAGTGGTAAGGCACGGCGCCGCCGCCGTGCGGGATGACGAATTTGAGCGTCGGGAAATCCTTGAACAGATCACCCGTGAGGCACTGCATGAAGGCCGTGGTGTCGGCGTTGATGTAGTGCGCGCCGGTGGTGTGGAAGCAGGCGTTGCAGCTGGTCAACACATGCACCATCGCCGGGATGTCGTACTCGACCATTTTTTCGTAGATCGGGTACCAGTGGCGGTCGGTCAGCGCGGGCGAGGTCCAGTGGCCGCCGGAGGGATCGGGATTGAGATTGATGGCGACGAAGCCGTATTCCTTGATGCACTTTTCGAGTTCGGGAATGCAGGTCTTGGGATCGACGCCGGGCGACTGCGGCAGCATGGCTGCGCCGATGAAGCTGTCCGGGAAGAGTTGTGCGACGCGATGGCACAGCTCGTTGCAGATGGCCGCCCAGGTGGATGACACATTGAAACCGCCAATGTGGTGCGCCATGAACGAAGCGCGCGGCGAGAAGATGGTGAGGTCGGAGCCACGCTGCTGCATCAGCTTGAGCTGGTTGCTCTCGATGGACTCGCGCAGCTCGTCGTCGCTGATCTGCAGCTCGGCGGCGCGCGGCATCGAGGCGGGATCCTTGATGCCGGCGATCTGGCGGTTGCGCCATTCCTCCAGGGCTTTCGGAGCCGTTGTGTAATGGCCGTGGCAATCAATGATCATGCGGATCTCCCTGCCCACACGCTGCGCGGCACCAGCACTTCGCCGCGCATCAGCAGGCGGGCCGTGCGCAGCAGTGCGGCGCGTGTGATGTTCTGTGGATTGACGGGGTCGCTTTCGAGCTCGACGCTGAATTCGCCCGTGGGGTGTTCGACCGACACCTTGCGTGGATTGCCTGCGGGCAGCTTCGTGATGCCGCGTGTGACGCTGCCTTCGAGCATGCAGGCTGTGCCGACGGTGACGGCGGCGAGTACGCCGATGGCGTCGTGGCAGACATGCGGGATGAAGCTGCGCGTGCTGATGGCGCCGCCCGCGCGCGGCGGCGCGACGAGGGTCATCTTCGGGTAGGTCTTGCTGGTGACGTCGCCCAGGCCCATGGCGTAGCCACAGGCGATGCGCAGGTGTTCGAGGCGGGTCTTCAGTTCGTAGTCGGCGTTGAGGGCTTCGACGCTTTCGTAGCCTGTGCGGTTTACGTCGCTGGCGCGCAGGATCACCAGGGGCATGCCGTTGTCGATGCAGGTGACTTCGAGGCTGTCGATGACGTCGCGCACATTGCCCGTGGGCAGTAGGCCAGGGGCGACGGAGCCGGCAGTGTCGAGGAAGTTGATGGTGATCGGCGCCGAGCTGCCAGGGGCGCCGTCGATACGCGCGTCACCTTCGTAGCTGACGAGGCCGCCGGGTGTCTGCACGGTGATGTCGGCAGCCATGTCGGTGTTCAGCGTGAGGACGCGATATGTACTCAAACCCGTACTGGTCTCGTCACGCGCAGTGAGCAGGCCGGATTCCAGCGCGAAGGGCACGACGGCGGCGAGCATGTTGCCGCAGTTGGGTGTGGTGTCGACCTTGTCGGTGTCGGGCTGCAGCTGCGCGAAGAGGAAGTCGAGGTCGATGCCGGGCTTGCTGCTGCGGCTGACGATGCCGACCTTGCTGGTGAGCGGGTGGGCGCCGCCGAGGCCATCGATCTGGCGCTTGTCGGGCGAGCCCATGACGGCGAGCAACACGCGGTCGCGCGTGGCGATGTCGGCAGGCAGGTCGGCGGCGTTGAAGAAGGGGCCGCGCGAGGTGCCGCCGCGCATGAAGAGGCAGGGGATGGCTGTCTGCGAGGTGGGTGCGGACGTGCTCACTGCGGCTCTCCTCCTGTGGTGCTGCGGGTTGTCTCGATGCCTCGCTCTGTACGGGACGGCGGGCTGGATTTGCGGTGGATTGTGCGAGCGCGCCGGGTGTGCCGAAAGCAGGCTGTCCCACTATCTGATATAACAATATGAGATAGCTGTGTATCGGATATACGGGAAGTGCCTTATGGCGAAGTGCCGTTCTGTTCACTGGCGGGAGTGCGTGTCTTGGACCTGAAACAGCTGGAATATTTCGTCCGCGTGGCCGAGCTGGGCAGTTTCACGCGCGCTGCGCAGGCGCTGGACATTGCGCAGCCGGCGCTGAGCCGCCAGGTGCGCCTGCTCGAAGTGGAGCTGCGTCAGACCCTGCTGGTGCGCAATGGCCGTGGTGCGACGCCAACCGAGGCGGGCACGCTGTTGCTGGAGCACGGGCGCGGCATCCTGCACCAGGTGACGCGGCTGCGCGAAGAGCTGTCGCGCGCGCGTGGCGGCCTCGCCGGGCACGTGGCACTGGGGCTGCCGCCGAGCGTGGCGCGCGTGCTGACGGTGCCGTTCACGCGGGCCTTCCGCCAGCGTTTCCCGCAGGCGCGGGTGTCGATCAGCGAGGGGCTGACGGTGGGCTTGCAGGAGAGCCTGCTGACGGGGCACGCGGACATTGCCGTGCTTTACAACCCGGCGCCGCTGCAGGGTGTGGAGACGGATTTCCTGGCTGAAGAAGAGCTGGTTTTCGTGCAGGCCAGGCCGCCGGGTCTGCAGGAAGATCCGCCGCCGCCCGCTATCTCGCTGCGCGAGGTGGCGGACATGCCGCTGGTGATTCCGCGCCAGCCGAATGCCATCCGCAAGCTGGTCGAAGCGGACATGGTGGCCTGCGGTTGCCAGCCCAGTATTGCGCTGGAGATCGACGGCGTGGCGGCCATCCTGGACCTTGTCGAGGACGGGGCGGGTTGCGCGGTGCTGTCTCGCCATGCCGTGCAGCGCTCAGGCAAGCCATCAGCGTTCAGTGTGCGGCCCATCGTGCGGCCGGATGGTTCGGCCCTGAAAATCCGCCTCTACGCGGCCCTGAGCGCCCTGCGGCCAGCCACGCAATTGCAGCAGCAGACGCTGGAGTTGCTGCGCGAGATTACGCAGGCCTTGTTAGCTGGCTGAGTGGCGGGCCAGCGTCCCTCTGGCGCCAGAATTACCGCCCACGGTGATTCGCAGAGTAAAATGCTGCCATGCAGTAAATCCCCCTCAACTGGAGCAAGTCATGGAAAACATCGTGATCGTGGGTGCCGTGCGTACGGCGGTGGGCAAGTTTGGCGGTGCATTGGCCAAGGTGTCGGCAGCAGAACTGGGTGCAACCGTGATTCGCGGCCTGCTGGCCAAGACCGGTGTGGCGGGCGACCAGATCAGCGATGTGCTGCTGGGCCAGGTGCTGACCGCAGGCGTCGGCCAGAACCCGGCGCGTCAGGCCGTGATCCGCGCTGGCTTGCCGGAAGGCGTGCCGGGTATGACGATCAACATGGTCTGTGGCTCGGGCCTGCGTGCCGTGATGCTGGCCGCGCAAGCCGTGCGCAGTGGTGATGCCGAGATCGTCATCGCCGGTGGCCAGGAAAACATGTCGGCCAGCCCGCACGTGCTCAACGGTTCGCGCGACGGCTTCCGCATGGGCGATGCCAAGCTGATCGACACGATGGTCAACGATGGCCTGTGGGACGTCTACAACCAGTACCACATGGGCGTGACGGCCGAGAACCTGGCCAAGAAATACAGCATCAGCCGCGAAGAGCAGGACGCGTTCGCCGCCGCCTCGCAGCAGAAGGCTGAAGCTGCGCAGAAGGCTGGCAAGTTCAAGGACGAGATCGTGCCCGTGGTGATCAGCAGCAAGAAGGGCGACATCATTGTCGACGCTGACGAGTACATCAAACCCGGCACCACCGCCGAGTCGCTGGCCGGCCTCAAGCCCGCTTTCGACAAGGCTGGCACGGTGACGGCCGGTAATGCATCCGGCATCAACGACGGCGCCGCTGCCGTGATGGTGATGACCGAATCGAAGGCCAAGGCACTGGGCTTGCCCATCCTCGCCGTGATTGCTTCTTACGCCACCGCCGGTGTTGACCCCGCGATCATGGGTATCGGCCCGGCACCGGCTTCGCGCCGCGCGCTGCAGAAGGCTGGCTGGACCATCGATACGCCGGAAGTGATGGAAATCAACGAAGCCTTCGCCGCCCAGGCCATCGCCGTGAACAAGGAGATGGAGTGGGATACGTCGAAGATCAACCCGAACGGCGGCGCCATCGCCATCGGCCACCCCATCGGCGCGTCGGGCTGCCGCATCCTCGTCAGCCTGCTGCACGAGATGCAGCGTAGCGACAAGAAGAAGGGTTTTGCGTCGCTGTGTATTGGCGGCGGGATGGGTGTGGCGCTGGCAGTGGAGCGCTAATCGCCAGTCCCTCAGCGACGACAAAAAGCCCTCCGGAGTCCGGAGGGCTTTTTTGTTTGTGCTACGCACGGCCCCGCGAGCGCCGTCATTCCCGCGGACGCGGGAATCCATAGGGCCTTTGCGGGAGCAAAGGCGGTTTGGTTTTGCTGCGCGTTTCGGGAGGGTGGAACTCGTCTTTGGCGAGCCTGTGGATTCCCGCCTTGCGAGCTTTCGGCATTCGCCGAAATGCCTGCTTACCCCCTTACGCGGGAATGACGGAGTGGGGGTTCAGTCGCTATTCAGCGGCATGAGCTGGAACATGCTTTCGAATACATGCGCTCGCTGTGTCATCGGATCCTTGAACGCCAGCGAGCGCGCCAGCAATTGCAGCGGCCGCGCATGATCATCCTGCCCATGCGCCTGCAGCGTCGGGTAGATCAGGTCATTGAGGATGGGCATGCCCAGCGCGGCACAATGCACGCGCAACTGGTGCTTCTTGCCGGTCAGCAGCTGCAGGCTGAGGCGTGCTTTGTCACCGTCTGTCTCGACGAGCTGCATCAGGGTCTCGCTGTTGGCTTCACCCGGCACCTCACGCATCTGCATGAAGTGATCAGCGTCTTCGAGGCGGCTGCGATGCTGAAGCGGAAAGCTGAGCGCGGGGTTTTGTGACACGACGGCTTCGTAGTGCTTCTCGACGCTGCGTTCGCGGAATAGTGCTTGATAAGTGCCACGCGTTTCGGGCTTCACGCTGAACAGCACGAGGCCGGCGGTTTCGCGGTCCAGCCGATGCACGGGGGCGAGGTCGTCGATGCCCAGCCTGCGCTTGAGGCGCGCGACGAGGCATTCCTCGATGTAGCGCCCGCCTGGGGTGACGGGCAGGAAGTGGGGTTTGTCGGCGACGACGATCCAGTCGTCCTGATACAGCACCTGTTCCTCGAACGGCACGCGTGCTTCGTCGGCGAGCTGGCGGTAGTAGTAGATGCGTGCGTTGATGCGGTAGCGACTGTGCCAGTCGATCATGGCGCCGCTCTCGTCACGCACTTCGCCGCGCTGCATGCGCTGCGCCCATTCTTCGGGCGCGACCTTGGGGAAGCGTTCGATGAGGAAGGCGGCGACGGTGAGCCAGCTTCCTGGTGGCAGTGCTACGCAGCTTGGCCCCACGCCATTGCGGTGTGGCAGGGGCGCCGTCATCACTCGCTGTCGTTGAGGCGTTCGGCGCGTTGCAGGCGCCAGACTTCGTCGGGATGCTCGCCGTAGACGTCGGCAGCCGTGGTGTCCGTTTCGCGCAGCTTGGTGTCGAGCGCGATGCGGTTGTCGAAGACGAAGCACTCGCCGTCCCAGTCGCGCTCGGCGTCGGGCAGCTTCTCGAAGAAGTTGAGGATGCCGCCTTTGAGCTGATACACGGGGAGCCCGAGGTCGAGCATCCAGGCGCTGGTCTTCTCGCAACGGATGCCGCCGGTGCAGTACATGGCGACCTTCTTGTTGCCGGCCTTCCATTCGGCCAGGTGTTCTTCGACGTAGGCCGAGAAGTCGCGGAAGTTGGTGACGCCGGGGTCGATGGCGTTGCGGAAGCGGCCGAGGCGGAATTCGAAGCTGTTGCGGTTGTCGAGCAGTACCACATCGTCCTGCGCGATGAGTTCGCGCCATTCCTCGGGGTCGAGGTCGATGCCGGTCTTGCTGGTGGCGTCAACGTCGGGGATGCCCAGCGGCACGATCTCTGGTTTGTGCTTGATCTTGAGGCGCCCGAAGGGCTGCGTGCGGCACTCGCTGCGCTTGAAGTGGATGCCGGTAAAGCGCGCTTCGAAGCGCGGATCTTCGCTGAGGTTTTTCTCGAAACGATCGAGTGCTTCCCCCGATGCTGCCAGCATGCCGTTGATGCCCTCATGCGCGACGAGGATGCTGCCGAGCAGATCGGTCGTGATCTCGTGCAGCAGCGCACAGCAGGCGTCCGGGTCCGGAATCTGCACGAACTTGTAGAACGAGATGAATTGCAGGGGCGTGGTGATGGCGGGGGGATGCATGGTACGGAAACGCGGTTGTAACGCCCGCGATGATACGCGTGACGATGCACAAACAAAAAGGGCAGACCTCGCGGTCTGCCCCAGGTACAGCAAATGCTGCAATGGCGCCCCTCGCGGGGCGTCTTGGTGAATTACTTCAGCTTGCCTGCACCGGCGTTAGCCACAACCGAAGCCTTGGCGGCGGTCGCGGTTTGCAGCGTGTAGGTGTAAGGCGGGGTCCAGACGTTGGCACCCGTCGGCACGGCGTAGCCGCACTGACCGTCCCAGGCGATCGGGGTGGTGTTGCCACCCTTGTTCGACAGGAGCTGGTGGCCCGAGGAGCGGAAGCCGATCGGGTTGGTGCCGTTGCCGCCGTCGATGGCCTTCTTGCAGAAGCTGTCGGTGGCCAGAGCGGTGATCTCGAAGTACATGTTCTCCAGCAGCATGTTCGACTTGTAGCGCGGATCCACGCCGCTGCCGAACTTCAGGTCAGCCGATACGCCGCTGTCGGTCAGGCCGTAGATGTAGTTGTTGAACATGTGCACCTGGCCGTAGCGGTTCAGGGGCATGCGCGATTCCAGACGGTCGTAGAAGTTGCCGGACAGCGTGACGTGCAGGCGGCCTTCGTCGCTCCATGCGCGACCCGAGTCACCGTTGCCGATGAGCGTGGTCTTGTGGTGCTTGAAGAAGTAGCTGTTGGCCACGGTCGTGTAGTCGGAACCACGAACGATGTCCAGCAGGCCGTCATGGCGCGTATCGGAAGCCAGCGAGTCAGGCGTGTCGCCGTCGCCCATGGATACGTGGTCGATCCAGATGTTCTGGGCACGCGACAGGGTCATGGCGTCGGCGTAGGCGTTGGCCGAGTCTTCCGGATTCACGTCCCACGGTGCATCGATCACCAGGTTGCGGATGATGATGTTGCGGGTCCAGGTCGGATAGTCATCGGATGCCTTGCCGGCGGCGATCCAGGCCTTGTAGCCCGTTTCTGCATCAACAGCGCCGTTGGCCAGTTCGCTGCCGATCAGGATCGTGGTGCCGGTGATGCGGGCAGCACGGCCTTGAGCGTCATTGATACCGACGAGGGTTGTGTTGGACGGCAGCATGATCGAGCCACCCATCTTCTGGTCGGAATAGCTGGTGTATTCCTTGAAGACGGTGTTGTTGCTGCTCCAGCGCAGGTCGATGTGACCGACGACGCGGATGATCTTCGGATCGTTCTGCGCTTCGTTGATCGCGGCAACCAGTTGCTGGCCGTTGAACACGGTGTAGACGCGGCTGGTCGTAGCGCCCGAACCACCCGTGACGGTGACTTTGCCCTTGAGCGACCAGGTGTGCCAGCCGTTGGCCGGAGCAACTTCGCGTTCGAAGGTCAGCTTGCCGCCGGTGGGGTCGCTGCTGGCGAATTGCCAGGTCGGCAGGACCGGAGCGGCCTTGTAGTTGGCCGGGTCGTGGCCATTGCTGTCCTTGACCGGAGCGGAGTAGTTACGCACGCCATAGTTGGCGCTCTGGAACGGCGTGCTGGCGCCCGTCAGGGTCTTGGCGTCGATGGTGCCGCTGGCGACGCTGCTGCTCACCGAGCTGGCGACGGAGCTGGAAACCGAAGAGGCCACGCTGGAGCTTGCAACGCTGGAAGCCACGCTCGAGCTGGCAACGCTCGAAGCGACGCTGGAGCTGGACTTGGAGGAAGAGGAGCTGGAGGCAACGCTCGAAGCCACGCTGGAGCTGGCCACCGACGAAGCAACGCTGCTGGAGCTGCTGCTGGTCGTGGTGTTGCTGTACGAGCACCAAGCCGACGACGGGTAGGTGTTGGTGGGGTAGTTGGCGCTGGAGCAGACGAAGCTGCCAGTCTTGACGGCGTAGACGAAGACGTCGTTCTTGCCGAGTGCGGTGGAGCGGGTGCCGGTCATGGTGCAGGTGGCGCCGGTGTTCTGGACGCACTTGGTGTAACCGGAGGGGTAGTCGGCGGCGAAGGCGCTGGTGCTGACCAGTGCCAGAGCCGCAACGACGAGAGCGTTGCGATTCATCATCATGTCTCCTGTGCCTGTTTCTTGGCGTTATCTGGATCCTTGGCACAGGCAGGCCACCTTCTGTGTGTGGCTGACTCGTCCGAGGACGGGCCCGATCATAAGCCTACAAAATCGTCAAAGCAACGAAAGTTCTAAAAATCGATAAATTGTTCACGTGCCCGGAACGCCCGCCGTTGCTCGCGCTGCGCGGTGCGGGTATTCATATGGCATGTTGCGGCGCAGCGTCAAATGACTTTGTTATTTCTGTTGGTTCTGGCGAAGCGAGAGCGCGCGCGGCTGCGCCATGAGTCAGCGCTCTGTTGTGCTGCGCCATGCAACGCGACAGGGGCTTGCAGGGCAGCGTGATAAGATCGAAACCCTTACGTGGCGCGAGGTTTGGCATGTTTGCAATCATTGGTGGCAGCGGACTCAGCAAGTTGTCCAGTCTGGATGAAGACCGCCGCGAGGTCGTCCGGACCCCCTATGGCGAGCCATCTGGTCCCCTGCTGTTTGGTCAGGTCGGCGGCAAGAAGGTGGTCTTCCTTGCGCGCCATGGCTACGGGCACTCCATTCCTCCGCACGCTGTTAACTACCGAGCCAATATCTGGGCGTTGAAGCAGGCGGGCGCCGAGGGCATCGTGTCGGTCGCTTCGGTGGGCGGCATCCGCGCCGATCTGGGGCCGGGCGTGCTCGCCGTGCCGAACCAGGTGCTGGACTACACCTGGGGCCGCAAGGCGACTTATTTTGATGGCTCGGACTCCAAGGTCGTGCATATCGACTTCACCGAACCGTATGACGCCGCATTGCGCGCCCGCATCCTGCGTGCCGCTCAGGCCGCTGGCCAGCCGATTCTGGACGGTGGCGTATATGCCGCCACGCAGGGGCCGCGGCTGGAGAGCGCGGCCGAGGTCAATCGCCTGGAGCGGGATGGCGCCGACATGGTAGGCATGACCGGCATGCCGGAAGCTGCCCTGGCGCGCGAACTGGACATGCCCTACGCCGCCATCGCCGTCGTGGCCAACCATGCCGCTGGCCGTGCCAGCAGCGCTAGCGGTATTGCCATGAGTGACATCGAGGCCACCCTGCACGAAGCCATGGGCCGCGTGCGCCTGGTGCTCGACCAGCTCTGCACCTTGCCGGAATGATCCGTCCCGTCCTGCGCATGGGGGACCCCCGTCTTCTTCAGAGGGCGCGGGAAGTTACGGTTTTCGACACGCCCGAACTGCATACCCTGATTGCCGACATGTTCGACACCATGCGGCATGAACGTGGCGTCGGCTTGGCTGCGCCCCAGATCGGCGTGGACCTGCACCTGGTGATCTTCGGTTTTGGCAGCAATGCGCGTTACCCCGATGCGGCCGCGGTTCCTGAAACCGTGCTCCTCAATCCCGTACTGGAGCCCCTCTCTGATGAAGAGGAGGAGGGCTGGGAAGGTTGCCTGTCCGTGCCCGGCATGCGTGGGCTGGTGCCGCGTTACCTTCAGTTGCGTTACAGCGGCTTTGACCAGTTCGGCGCCCCCATCCGGCGCGAGGTGAGCGGCTTCCACGCCCGCGTCGTCCAGCATGAATGCGACCACCTCGACGGCATCCTCTATCCGCGCCGAATCCGCGATCTGCGCCAGTTCGGCTTCACCGAGGTGTTGTTTCCCGAGCTGGCTGGACAGCCAGATGATTGACAGGGCTTGCGTGCGGGGGTGATTTCGTATTAAGCTCGCCGACTTACCTAGTGAGACCAAAAGAGTAGAAATTATGGCAATCACCGCTGCAGACAAGGCGAAGATCGTCGGCGACTTCCAGCAAGCCAAGGGCGACACCGGTTCCCCTGAAGTGCAAGTTGCACTGCTGACCGCCCGCATCAATGGCCTGACCGATCATTTCAAGGCCAACACCAAGGACCACCACTCCCGCCGTGGTCTGCTCAAGATGGTTAGCCAGCGCCGCAAGTTGCTGGACTACCTCAAGGGCAAACAGTACGACCGTTACCGCAGCCTCATCGAGCGTCTGGGTCTGCGCAAGTAATGTTTCAGGCCGGTCGTGGCGCCCGTTCTATCATGAATCGGGCGCTCCCGAACTAGGCGGACCAAGCCGGCACCCGTGTGGGCAAGCCGGCTTTTTGCATTTCTGATCCCGCGGTCCGTTTCCCGACCAGCCTGACTGCATCCTTGCAAGACTGACCCAGCGACTCGCTCCCGCGCGTGCCGGTTGCGGCTCGCGCACGTCATAGAAAGGAATTCAAAGTGCCTACAGCCATCAAGAAAAGCTTCCAGTACGGCCAGCATACCGTGACCTTCGAAACCGGCGAGGTTGCTCGCCAGGCTCACGGCGCCGTCATCGTGACGATGGACGACACCGTCGTCATCGCCACCGTCGTGGGCGCCAAGGACCCGAAGCCGGGCCAGGACTTCTTCCCGCTGACCGTCGATTACATGGAGAAGTTTTACGCCGCGGGCCGTATCCCCGGTGGCTTCTTCAAGCGTGAAGGCCGTCCGACCGAGAAGGAAACGCTGACCTCGCGTCTGATCGACCGCCCGATCCGCCCGCTCTTCCCGGATGGTTTCTACAACGAAGTGCAGGTCGTCGCGACCGTGCTGTCGCAGAACCCCGAAGTGGATGGCGACATTCCCGCGATGCTCGCAACGTCCGCTGCGCTGGCAATCTCCGGCCTCCCGTTCAATGGCCCGATCGGCGCTGCACGCGTTGGTTACGCCGATGGCCAGTACATCCTCAACCCCACCGCGACGCAACTCGAAACGAGCCAGATGGATCTGGTCGTTGCTGGTACCGAAGTCGGCGTGCTGATGGTTGAATCCGAAGCGCTGCAGCTGCCCGAAGACGTGATGCTCGGCGCCGTGGTGTTCGGTCACCAGGAAATGCAGAAGGCCATCCAGGCTATCCACGAACTCGTCGAAGTCGCCGGCAAGCCGGCATGGGACTGGGTTGCTCCGCCGAAGGACGAAGCGCTGCTTGCGCGCGTTCGCGAAGTGGCACAAGCCGATCTCGAAGCCGCGTTCGGCACGACCAGCAAGTCCGTGCGCAGCAGCATGCTCAAGGACGTGACCAAGAAGGCCATCGCTGCGCTGGTGACTGGCGAAGAAGGCGCGCCGAAAGACAACGACGTCAAGAACGTGCTCTTCGAACTCGAATCGAAGATCGTGCGTACCCGCATCCTCGAGGGCCAGCCGCGTATCGATGGTCGTGACACGCGTACCGTGCGTGGCATCGACATCCGCACCGGCGTGCTGCCGCGTACCCACGGTTCGGCACTCTTCACGCGCGGCGAAACGCAAGCGCTGGTGGTTGCCACGCTGGGCACGGGTCGCGACGAGCAGATCATCGACGCCATCACGGGTGAGTACAAAGAGCGCTACATGCTCCACTACAACTTCCCCCCGTACTCGACCGGTGAAACCGGCCGCGTCGGTTCGCCGAAGCGTCGCGAAATCGGCCACGGCCGTCTCGCCAAGCGCGCTCTCGCAGCTGTGCTGCCGGATGCTGCCGAATTCGGCTACACGATCCGCGTCGTGTCCGAAATCATGGAATCGAACGGCTCCTCGTCGATGGCTTCCGTCTGCGGCGGCTCGCTCGCGATGATGGACGCCGGTGTGCCCCTGAAGGCGCCCGTCGCTGGTATCGCCATGGGTCTCATCAAGGACGGCGGCCGTTTCGCTGTGCTGACCGACATCCTGGGTGACGAAGATCACCTCGGCGACATGGACTTCAAGGTGGCCGGCACCACGACCGGTGTGACCGCGCTGCAGATGGACCTGAAGATCGATTCGATCAGCCCGGCCATCATGAACAAGGCGCTGGAGCAGGCCAAGGAAGGCCGTCTGCACATCCTGAGCCTGATGGATCAGGCACAGGGCACGACGGGCGAGCTGTCGGCTTACGCACCGCGCATGACCTCGTTCAAGATCAACCCCGAGAAGATCCGTGACGTGATCGGCAAGGGCGGCGCCGTGATCCGTGCGCTGACCGAAGAAACCGGTTGCGTGATCGACATCCAGGACGACGGTACCGTGACGATCTCCTCGACCGATCAGGCCAAGTCGGATGAAGCGCGCCGTCGCATCGATGCGATTACGGCTGAAGTCGAAATCGGCAAGATCTACGAAGGCCCGGTCGTGCGCATTCTCGACTTCGGTGCGATCGTGAACATCATGCCGGGTCGCGATGGCCTGCTGCACGTGTCGCAGATCGCCAAGGAGCGCGTCAATGCCGTGTCCGACTACCTCAAGGAAGGTCAGGTCGTGCGCGTCAAGGTGCTCGAGACCGACGAGCGCGGCAAGGTCAAGCTGTCGATGAAGGCTCTGCTGACGGAAGAAGCGCCTGCCGCAGCAGAGTGATCTGTCGCAGCACGCAGCAAAGAAAATGCCCCGCGATGCGGGGCATTTTCTTTTGGCGGATCGCTCACGATGCCGCCGTGGCGTGCGCGGCCTTCCGGATCAGCTCTTGCGGTTGGGGCAGTCCTTGCGGGTGCACTCGGCGTACAGGTGCATGGCGTGATCGCGCAGCTTGAAGCCGCGCTCTTCGGCCACGGAGTGCTGACGCTCTTCGATCGAGGTATCGAAGAACTCTTCGACGTGACCACAGTCCAGACAGACGATGTGGTCGTGGTGCTGGCCTTCGTTGAGCTCGAAAACGGCTTTGCCCGATTCGAAATGATGGCGCTTGAGCAGGCCGGCCTGTTCGAACTGGGTCAGCACGCGGTAAATGGTGGCCAGACCGACGTCCAGCTCTTCTGCCAGCAGCAGGCGGTAGAACGTCTTCGGCGGTCAGGTGGCGTTCGTTGCTGCGCTGGAAAAGATCGAGGATCTTCAGGCGCGGCAGGGTGGCCTTGAGGCCCATGTTCTTGAGGCTCTGCGGGGAGACCATGGTGAGCTCCGGTAGGGGTGGCGCAGAAAGAGCGCCTTGGTCCCTATGATATAGTCTCAGGCTCGCGTTTGGCGCATCCGCCATACGCATTCTGGTACTTCGGGCAGGGATCGACAGTGGCGGCAATGATCAATCAGGGACATACAGGCAAGGCTGTTGCGGCGTGCAGGATTGCGCGCGCTTGGGTTGCGCCCGTGCTGATGGCAATGACGCTGTCGGCCTGCTTCTCCCTCTACCGTGTGGACATCCGCCAGGGCAACCAGATCACGCAGGAAATGGTGTCCCAGCTGCGCCCCGGCATGACCGAAGACCAGGTGCGCTTCATCATGGGCAGCCCGCTGTTGCAGGATCCGTTCCGCAACAACCGCTGGGACTATGTCTATCGCTTTTCCCCCAAGGGCAAGCTGGAGGAGTCGCGTCGTGTCACGCTGATGTTTGCCGACGGCAAGCTGGTCAGTATCGAAGGTGACGTGATTGCTGCCGTGACGCCGGATGCCGCTTCGCAGCCTGCTGCAAAACCCTGATCACCGGGATTCTTCATGACAGTCAAACTTGCAATTGCCGGTAGCTCCGGCCGCATGGGACGCATGCTCATCGAGGCGAGCTTGCAGACCGAGGGCGTCGAACTGGTTGCGGCGCTGGATCGTGCCGACAGTGTCTGGATCGGCCGCGATGCCGGTGAATTCAACGGCGTGAACACCGGCGTGGCGATCAGCTCCAACGTGGCTGAGGCCTTCGCCAAGGCCGATTGCCTGATCGATTTCACGCGCCCCGAAGCGACGCTGTTGCACCTGCAGGCTGCGCGCGCAGCTGGCAAGGGGCTGGTGATCGGTACCACCGGCTTCAAGGCCGAGGAGAAGGCGCTGATTGCCGAAGCCGCACATGCCATTCCCATCGTCTTCGCGCCGAACATGGCGGTGGGCGTCAATGCTGTCTTCAAGCTGCTGGAAGTAGCGGCGCAGATCCTCAACAGCGGTTACGACGTCGAGGTCTATGAAGCGCATCACCGCTTCAAGGTGGACGCTCCCTCCGGCACTGCGCTGCGCATGGGTGAAGTCGTGGCGCGCGGTCTGGGTCGCGATCTGGAAAAGTGTGCCGTGTATGGACGCGAAGGCGTGACCGGCGAGCGTGATGCCAACACCATCGGCTTCGCCACGGTGCGCGGTGGTGACATTGTGGGTGACCACACGGTGACCTTCGCTGCACTGGGTGAGCGGGTCGAGATTTCGCACAAGGCCGGCAGCCGCATGCCTTACGCAACGGGGTCGATGCGCGCCGCGCTGTTCCTCAAGGGACGCAAGAACGGGCTCTACGACATGCAGGACGTGCTGGGGCTGACCTGAGCGTTTGCCCGAGGCATCGACAAAAAAGCCGCAGGCATGCCTGCGGCTTTTTTCATGCCAGCGAGCTCAGAGCCTGAAGGCGCCGGCGACGCTGTTGAGCTTGCCTGAGAGGGTGTGCAGTTTCTCTGCCGAGTGGGTCATGCTGGCCACGGCGTTGTTGTTGTTCTCGACCATGCGTGCAATGCGCTGAATGTTGTTGGCGATCTCGCTGTTGGCGCTGTTCTGCGCACGCACGGCAGGTGCAATCGCATCGAGTTCGCTGGTTGCGCGGGCCACGGCATCGGTCGCACTGGCCAATGCGGCCATGGTTTCGCCCATGCCGGCACGGCTGTCGCCGATGGTGGTCAGGCCGTGGGCGACCGAGCTTTCGAGGTCAACCGCCTGGGCGTTGAGTGTGGCCGTGATCGCATCGATTTCCGCCGCGGACTGACCTGATTTTTCGGCCAGCTTGCGTACCTCGTCGGCCACCACGGCGAAGCCCCGTCCGGCCTCGCCAGCGCGCGCAGCTTCGATGGCGGCATTGAGGGCCAGCAGGTTGGTCTGGTCGGCAATTTCACGCACTTGGCGCGTCATGGAGCTGATGCGCTGCATGCTGCGCACGGATTCCTGCGAGGCGGCGGCAACACGCTGGATGACACGCGCGGCCTCTTCGATGACGTCTTTGACATCGCCGAGCTTGTTTTGCACATCGCGCGATTGCTTGAGGCTATCGTGAGAGAGTCGATTGGCGTTCTCGGCGTTTTCGGTGATGTCTTCCATGGAACGTGACAGCGCCTGCATGGACGCTGCTGTCGAGCTGGCGGCCTGCGACTGTTCCAGCGAGGAGTCCGAGACTTTGACGGCGTCGTCCGCTACAGCATCGACGCCTTGTTTGAGTGTGACGGCACCTTCGCGCATCTGGGCGATCAGGCTGCCGAGATCCTTGCGTATCGTTTCGGCCGAGGCAGCCACAAGCGCGAACTCCGCGCAGTGGTCGGTGCTCACGGCGCGGCTGAAGTCGCCGGCGGCAAGGCGCTTGAGATCGTCGGCCAGCATCTGCGTACGGCGTACCAGATTGGTCTGCAATACCCACATGAAGCTGCCGAAGGCGGCGATGCACACCAGTCCCATCACGATGCAGCCGACCCACATCGCGCTGTTCGCGCTGCCGAGTACAGCTTGCGTGGCGGAACTGGTCGCGCCGGCTTTCTGCAGCTGCTGCCCGAGCATGTCGATGCTGCCGGACAGGGAGGAAATCAGGACGCCCGCTGTCAGCAGGACGAAGGTGGTACCGGCGCCGGAAACCAGCAGGAGCTGATTCCGCATGCTGTTGAATGTGCTGCCCATGAAACGCTCCTGTGCCGGTCTGCTACGTACCCGACGGATTACGGCAAACCCTGGAGGCTCTTGAGGGGGTCCAGCCGCAATTTTTGAGGGTGCGGATCAAGAGTTGCGTTCTGCTTGCCGTAGTTACCGGATATCACCGGATGGCAGGGGCGGCACATGGGCAGGCGTCACGAAGAGGAAGAGCACGAGAACCACGAGCGCTGGCTCGTGTCGTACGCCGACTTCATTACCCTGTTGTTTGCATTCTTCGTCGTGATGTACGCGGTCAGCTCGGTGAACGAGGGCAAGTATCGCGTGCTGTCCGACTCCATCGTGCAGGCTTTCCGCGCCGATGCGAACGTGGTCGGCATGGTCATGATTTCGCCGCCCACGCCCAATGGCATGCCTGTGGCTGCGCTGAAGCCCAGGGCTTCAGCCGCCGACGCTGCCCGCGACGCGGCGCGCAAGAAGCAGCGCGAGAAAGTGCGCAACATGGCCGAGGACATCAAGCGTGTGCTGGAGCCACTCGTACAGGGCGGAGCGGTGCACGTGACCGAAGGTGTGCACGGCGTGTCGGTCGAGATCAACGCCAGCGTGCTGTTCCAGCCCGGCGATGCGACGCTGGGTGCGCAAGCCACTCGGGCACTGCAGGCCGTGGCCAGTGTGCTGGCGCAGGCGGACTTCCCGATCACGGTGGAAGGGCACACCGATACGTTGCCAATCAACAGCTCGTCGTTCCCGTCGAACTGGGAGCTGTCGGCGGTGCGCGCTTCATCCGTCGTGCGGCTGTTCGTTGGCAGCGGCGTCGATCCGCGGCGTCTGACGGCTGCGGGTTATGGTGACCAGCGCCCGATTGCCGACAATGGCAACGCCGAAGGGCGCGCGCGCAATCGTCGCGTGACCATCCTCATCGAGTCCATGCTGCCCGAGATCGCCACCGATGATGCCGCGGCGGCGCCTGACGCATCGGGTGGCGCACTGGGCATGCCGGCCGATCTCAGCCTCCCGTCACCCAAGCCCTGAGCGATAGCCCGGATTTTCGGGCAGTTGAGGCATCATGACAGCGTTCTTGTCATGATTGGCTGCTGTGAGCTTTCTTCGTCTTTCCCGTCCCGATGGCAAACGCTCCCCGCTGCGGGGCATGCTGATCTATGCGCTGGCGCTGCTGTTCTTTGCCGGCATGGACGCCATTTCCAAATATCTTGCCGTACGCCATCCCGTGCCTTTCGTGGCCTGGATGCGCTATCTGGTGCAGTTGCTGCTGATGACGGCCATCTTCGCGCCCGTCATGGGGCGTGAGCTTGTCGTGCTGCGTCGTCCGGGCCTCGTCGTGTTGCGCGGCCTGTGCCTGGTGGGCATCACGCTGTTCATGATGTTCGGCCTGCAGCGCCTGCCGCTGGCGGAGGCCACGTCAATTGTCTTTCTGGCGCCCTTGCTCGTCGTGCTGGGGGCCAAACCCATATTGGGAGAGCGCATCGGCAAGGCGCGCTGGCTGGCGGTGTTTGGCGGCTTTGCCGGCGTGCTGCTGATCATCCGGCCCGGCAGCGCGCTGGATCAGCTGGGCGTCGTGTTCGCAATGCTGACGGCCAGCTGCATGACGGCGTACCAGTTGCTGACCCGCGTGCTGACGCGCAGTGAGAACTCGGTGGCGATGCTCTACTACAGCGGCATAGTCGGCACGCTGATCTTCACGCTGAGCCTGCCCTGGTACTGGGCTGCCTATGCGCCGCCCTGGCAGGAGATGGTCTTGCTGTGCAGCTTCGGCACCCTGGGTTTCCTGGGGCATCTGTGCTTTACGCTGGCATTCCGTGACACCCAGGCGTCGACACTGGCGCCGCTGACCTACGTGCAGCTGCTGTGGGCCGGCCTGCTGGGCTGGCTGGTATTCGACCAGAGCCCGGATTCCGTCGCCTTGTGCGGCATGGCGATCGTTGGCGCCTGCGGCGTGATCGTGGCGCTGAGTCAGCCCTCGGTCGGGCGCGGGTAGGGATAGATCGTCGACAGCGCTTCCGAGCGCCCCGAGGGCTGCACGATGCGCACATGTTCGCGGCGGAACTCGCGCGCATGCCGCAGGCCGCAGGAGTGGGCAATCATGTCGATCTCGCGGTTCATGTTGGTCGCGTAGTTGGCTACGCGAGTGGCCTTGTCTTCGACGACCAGACCGCGCTGCAGTCTTTCGTTGTGCGTCGTGACCCCCGTGGGGCAGGTGTTGGTGTGGCAGCGCAGGGCCTGGATGCAACCCAGGGCGAACATGAAACCGCGCGCCGAATTCACGAAGTCCGCACCGCAAGCCAGCGCCCAGGCCGCACGAGCCGAGGTGACGAGCTTGCCCGAGGCAACGACTTTCACGCGCTCGCGCATGCCGGCTGCGATGAGGCTGTCCACCACGCGTGGCAGGGCCTCGTTGATCGACAGTGCGACGTGATCGGCCAGGGCTTGTGGAGCAGCACCGGAGCCGCCTTCACCGCCGTCGATGACGATAAAGTCCGGCGCATCGTGCAGGCCGCGTCGTATGGTCGCATCGCATAGCTCGTGCATGAATTGCCAGCCACCGATGGCGGTCTTGATGCCGACGGGCTTACCGGTGACGTCGCGCACGCGCAGCACGAAGTCCAGTAACTGGTCGGCGTTGGCGATTTCAGGATGACGGTTGGGGCTGATGGAATCGACGTGCACCGGGATGCCGCGGATGCGGGCGATCTCTTCGGTGACCTTGCCGCCGGGCAGCACGCCGCCTTTGCCGGGCTTGGCACCTTGTGCCAGCTTGATCTCGAAGGCGCGTACCGTTTCGTGCGCGGCCAGCTCACGCAGCTTGTCGAGCGAGAGCTTGCCATCGGCATCCCGGACGCCGTACTTGGCGGTGCCGATCTGCATGATGACGTCGCAGCCGCCTTCGAGGTGGTGTGGCGACAATCCACCTTCGCCCGTGTCCATCCAGCAACCGGCTTCCGCCGCGCCACGCGACAGCGACCGGACTGCGGGAGCGGAGATGGCACCGAAGCTCATGCCGCTGACGTTGATGATGGAGCGCGCCTCGAAGGGCTTGTCGCAATGGCCTTCGCCGATGAGCAATGGCGGTGTCGGCAGGCGATCTTCTTCAAGTATGGGGAAGGGCGCGTTCACGAAGATCAGGGCGCCCGGTTCCTGCAGCCGGTAGGTGGAGCCGAAACCGATGGTGCCGCCTTCGTTCTTGGCGAGGCGATAGACCCACGAGCGCGTCGAGCGATCGAAGGGCATCTCGTCGCGGTCGCCGAGGAAGAAGTATTGCCGGAAGTATTCGCCGAGCTGTTCGAAGAAGTAGCGCAGCCGCCCGATGATGGGAAAGTTGCGCAGTATGGTGTGCTGTTTCTGGGTGATGTCCCTGACGTACCAGTAGATCAGCAACAGACCGACAAGCAGCGCGAGCAGGGTGCCGAGACCCACGCTGAGGATGGTGACCAGACCCCCTGTGACTTCCATCACGTCTTGCTCCCCACGTGTAGAATTAGCATCCCGCTACCTCCCGGACAGAGCACATGGAAATGAATCAACAACTGCGCGTCGAGATTCAACGGGAAGTTGCCAGCGCACTGGCCGAAGACATCGGCACGGGCGATCTTACCGCACAGCTGATTCCCGAAACCGCATCGGCCACCGGTCGCGTGATTACGCGGCAGGATGCCATCGTCTGCGGCACCGCTTGGTTCGATACCGTCTTCCAGATGCTGGAGCCTGAGTCGTCGGTGGTCTGGCACGTCAAGGACGGTGAGCGCGTGGCGCCCGGTCAGCGCCTGTGTGACATCTTCGCCAGCGCTCGCTGTCTGCTGACTGCGGAGCGTACAGCCCTCAATTTCCTGCAATTCCTGTCGGGCACGGCGACCACTACGGCGCGTTTCGTGGCGGCAGTGGCCGGCACGCGGGCGCGCATCGTCGATACGCGCAAGACGCTGCCGGGGCTGCGTCTGGCTCAGAAGTACGCGGTCGGCGTCGGCGGCGGGCAGAACCACCGCATCGGCCTGTATGACGGTGTGCTGATCAAGGAAAACCACATCATTGCTGCCGGCGGTGTCAAGAAGGCCCTGCAGCGCGCTGCGAAGATTGCGCCATCGAACGCCTTCATCGAGATCGAGGTCGAAAGCCTGGCCGAGCTGAACGAAGCACTGGAGGCTGGTGCCAAGATGATCCTGCTCGACAACATGTTGACCGAGGAAATGAGTGAGGCGGTCAAGGTCACTTCCGGGCGGGCCCTGCTCGAAGCCTCGGGCGGTGTTAACCTTGAGCGTGTGCGTGAAATTGCCGAGACCGGTGTGGACCGGATTTCGGTGGGCGGTCTGACGAAAGATGTGCGGGCGATCGACCTGTCACTGCGTCACATCGAGGAATGAGGGAGAGAGGACTGTCATGTGGTTCTATGTCTATTACGTCGTTGCAATCGTGATCCTGCTGCTGCAGTTCACGGGCTTCCTTGCGCGTCGCAATCTTGAATGGCTGGTTTATGTGCTGGCTGTGACCGTGTTCCCGGCAGTGCTTTATCTCTGAGCGCTGACGACAGCGAGTCGCAAAAAAGCCCGGGCATGCCCGGGCTTTTTTGCGACTGCAAGCTTGCCGATCAGGCGAAGTTCGCGGCAGCGAAGTCCCAGTTGGCGAGGCTGGTCAGGAAGACCTCGACGAACTTCGGACGGGCATTGCGGTAGTCGATGTAGTAGGCGTGTTCCCACACGTCGATGGTCAGCAGGGCCTTGTCGGCGGTCGTCAGCGGCGTGCCGGCGGGGCCGGTGTTGACGATGTTGACCGAGCCGTCAGCCTTCTTCACCAGCCAGGTCCAGCCGGAACCGAAGTTGCCGACGGCGCTCTTGGTGAAAGCTTCCTTGAAAGCGTCGAAGCTGCCCCACTTGGCGTTGATGGCGTCAGCCAGAGCACCCGTCGGAGCGCCGCCGCCAGCGGGCTTCATGCAGCTCCAGAAGAAGGTGTGGTTCCAGATCTGGGCAGCGTTGTTGTAGACGCCACCGGAGGACTTCTTGACGATGTCTTCGAGCGAGGCGTTCTCGAACTCGGTGCCCGGGATCAGGTTGTTCAGGTTGGTCACATAGGCCTGGTGGTGCTTGCCGTAGTGGAAGTCGAAGGTCTCGGCCGACAGGTGCGGTGCGAGGGCATCCTTGGCATAAGGCAGGGGGGGCAGGGTATGGGCCATGTTGTTACTCCTTGATTGGGGGTCGGAAAACCTGAGCATTTTAGTCGGGAGTTCCGGGGGCTGACAATCTGCGTGACGGTCGAGTCCGCGTTGGCGCCATGGTCATTTCCTGTCGACCCGGGTGATCTTCGCCTGCGCGCTGCCTGCAGCGAATTGCAGTGTGACTGCGTCATCCGTTTGCAGGCCTGTGGCATCGCGGACGATGCCGCCATCGGCGCTGCGCACGATGGCGTATCCCCGTTGCATGATCTGGCGCGGATCCAGGTGACCGAAGGCCGCGGCAAGATGTTCGAGGCGCTGCTGCCGGGTCTGGTGCTGTCGTTCGCGGGCGTGCTGCATGCGACGTGCCAGCGACTGCAGCCGGGTGTAGCGGGGTTGCGTGTCAGGCAGGTGTTGCTGCAGGCGACCGGCGACGATGGTGAGCCGCTGCGTGAGTCGGTGCTGCTGTGCGGTCCGGTTGCGCAGCAGGCGCATGGCGAGTTGCGACAGTCGTGCTTCACCGGTAGCAAGGCGCGTACGCGGATGGAGCAGGCGGTGGTCCAGCAGGTCGATGCCTTGCGCGGCGCGCTGCAGCTTCTGCGCGGTGGCGCGTTGCAGCGCCGTACTGGTCATGTCCAGCGTTTCGCGCAAAGCGGCGATGCCGGTGCTGATCTGTTCGGCGGCCGCTGTGGGTGTGGCGGCACGCAGGTCGGCAACGAAGTCGGTCAGAGTGACGTCGGTTTCATGCCCGACGCCGCTGATGACGGGCAGGGGGCAGGCATACACGGCCCGCACCACAGGCTCTTCGTTGAAGGCCCACAGGTCTTCGAGACTGCCGCCGCCACGGCAGACGATCAGGGCTTCGCAATAGTCCAGGTCGCGCCGCTGGCCCGCGCTTTCGATGGCGGCGGCAATCTCGGCCGCGGCGCCATCGCCTTGCACCCGCGTCGGGTAGAGCACGATCTGCAGGCCGGGTGCGCGCCGGCGCAGCGTCGTCAACACATCGTGCAGGGCGGCGGCCTGCGGAGAGGTCACAAGGCCGATGCAGCGCGGCAGACGCGGCAGCGGGCGTTTGCGGGCAGCGTCGAACAGCCCTTCGGCTTCGAGTCGGGCTTTGAGGCGCATGAAGGCTTCGAACAGATTGCCCATGCCGGCCTGGCGGATGCTGTTCGACCGACAGTTGCAAGTCGCCACGCGGCTCGTAGACCGTGATCTGGGCGCGTACCTCGACCTGCATGCCTTCACGCAGCTGAAAGGCCAGCAACTGCGCACGGTTGCGCCACATCGTGCAACGCAGCTGGGCGTCGCTGTCCTTGAGAGTGAAGTAAAGGTGCCCGGAGGCGGCACGCGTCAGACTGGAGATTTCGCCGCGGATCCAGCCCAGGGGGAGGCCCTGTTCCAGGTGCAGGCGTATCCGTCGGACAAATTCCGACACGGGTACGGGCGGGTTGCCGACGCTGGCGACATTGTTCTGCTGGGAATTCATCGCCGGATTCTAGCGATTTCCCATTCTTGTGCAGCGTGCGATAGCGCGCTGGCACCAGGTTGGGGGAAATTCGCGGTTCACAGATTTGCGAATGTATAAGTATATGATTTTTAACGACTGTAACCGTAGCTTAATTTTTGATCGCCGTATCAAAAATCCTTCTGCGACACCTACTTGGCGCATACGTCCAAAAGCTACCCACACAGTTGTCCACAGATTTTGTGGATTGTCACACTGACGGCAAAAGCAGCACTCGGGTTGTCCCCCGGCAACGCCCCCTCGCTCAGGCCCGAGAGACGCGCCGGAGACGCGTCCTGTCTTGTTGCAACGTCCCCGTCTGGCTAATCGCCCTTGCCGCGCGACTGCATGAAAGGCTAAAGTCTCGCGCTCGAATGATCACTGGAGTTTGCTCGTGCTGGAAATCATCCGCGCTGCCGGTTGGCCCATCTACTTTCTGTTGCTGGCATCGGTGATCTCGCTGGCCCTCATCATCGAACGGGCCATTTCCCTGCGTCGCTCGGTCATCGTGCCGCCGGGTTTCCTTGAAAAGCTGATCGGTGAGCTGCGCCAGGGTGGCGTCAGCGATGACCTGATCAAGCGCGTGCATGGTCATTCGCCGCTCGGCCGTGTGCTGGCTGCCGGTCTGCGCAACGTGCGCTCGACGCGCGAAGTGATGAAGGAATCCATCGAAGAAGCCGGCCGCGCCGTGGCGCACGACCTGGAGCGCTTCCTGACGACGCTGGGCACCATTGCGACGGTCAGCCCGCTGATGGGCCTGTTCGGCACCGTGATCGGCATGATCGAACTGTTCGGCGCACAGAATCCCACGGGCGGCGGCACCGACCCGCAACAGCTGGCGCACGGTATTTCGGTGGCGCTCTACAACACCGGCTTCGCCCTGATGATCGCGATCCCCTCGCTGATCGCGTACCGCCACTACCGCGCCCAGGTCGACAGCATCATCCTCGATATGGAACAGCAGGCCATCCGCCTCGTTCGACGTGATCCACGGCGAGCGCCGCACCCAGCCCAAGCAGGAGCGCTGATGAACTTCCGCGGTCGTTCCCGCGAAGATCTCGAGATCAACCTGATCCCGCTGATCGACGTGCTGTTGGTGATCATCATCTTCCTGATGCTGACCACCACCTACTCGCGCTTCTCGGGTCTGGAGATCAACCTGCCCACGGCAGACGCCAAGACCAACCAGGACAAGTCGCCCGAGATCGACGTGGTCGTCACCGCACGCGGCGAGATCCTCATCAACCGCGTGCCCGTGGCCAGCAAGGAAGTCGATGCGATTGCCGACGTTCTCAAGCGCGCGGCCCCTGAGGGCGCGACCAAACCGCCGGTCATCGTCATCAACGCGGATGCACAGACGCCGCACCAGCGCGTCATCGACGTCATGCAGGCCGCGCAGCGCGCCGGTCTGCCCTACGTTTCCTTCGCCACCCAGGCCGGGCGCTGAGCGCTCGCCGGCCTGGTATGGCTAGCCTTCCCCGTTCGGCGCCCGCCTGGTGGGCTGATCGCGGCTGGCGCGTCTGGCCTTGGTTGCCGCTGTCGGCCTGTTTCGCTCTGATTGTTGCCTGCCGTCGTCTGGCCTACCGGCTGGGCTGGCTCACAGTTGAACGCGTCCCGGTGCCCGTCGTCATCGTCGGCAACATTGCCGTGGGCGGCAGTGGCAAGACGCCGACCGTGCTTGCCGTTGTGGATCGCTTGCAGCGTGCAGGCTGGCGCCCCGGCATCCTGTCGCGGGGCTATGGCGGCACGCTGAGCGGACCGGCTGCCGTGTTGTCGCAATCGAAAGCCAGCGAAGTGGGGGACGAGCCCCTGTTGATGGCGCGCCGAACTGGCGTCCCCGTCTGGATAGGACGGGACCGGGTTGCTGTGGCCCGGGCATTGCTGGCAGCGCATCCGGACGTGAATGTCCTGGTCAGCGACGATGGCTTGCAGCACTACCGGTTGGCGCGCGATGTGGAAGTGGTGGTTCTCGATGAAAGTGTGCTGGGCAACGCCCTGCCTCTGCCAGCAGGGCCGCTGCGCGAGCCGTTATCCCGCCTCGCGTCGGCGCAGCTGCTGCTGTTGCACGGTGCTGTGAGTGCAGGCCTTGCCGCGCGCCTGCCGGCGATTCCGCGCGCCAGTCTCAGTTTGCGGGCGGGGCGCTTCTACCGGCTCGACGATCCCTCGCAGACGCGTTCGGCAGCCGACTTCGCCGGACTGCGGCTCAAGGCGCTGGCCGGCATCGGTCGCCCCGAACGCTTTCGCGAGACCTTGCAGGCCATGGGTTTGTCACTGGCCGCCTTCGAGGCATTCCCTGACCATCATCCTTATGCGAGCAGCGATCTGGCACTCGACGGTGCGGATGCTCTCCTGATGACGGAGAAGGATGCGATAAAATGCGCCGGCTTGGCGCCACAGGAAACCTGGGTGCTGCCAGTGGATGCCGACGTTGACCTGACGTTCCTTGAGCCCCTTTTGAAGCGATCGCATGGACCCCAAACTGCTTGATATCCTCGTTTGTCCCGTCTGCAAGGGGCCGCTCGATCATCGGCGCGAGGCGCATGAGCTCGTCTGCCGTCCCTGTCGCCTGGCTTACGCCATCCGCGACGGCATCCCGGTCATGCTCGCCGACGAAGCGCGCGAGCTCACGCCCGACGAAGCGCAGCAGTGACGTTCAAGGTCGTCATTCCGGCGCGTTACGCGTCGTCGCGCCTGCCTGCCAAGCCGCTGGCCGACATTGCCGGCAAGCCCATGGTCGTGCGCGTCATGGAGCGTGCCTTGCAAGCCGGTGCCGGTGAGGTGTGGGTCGCGGCCGATCATCCCGACGTGGCCGCGGCCGTCGAGGCGGCTGGTGGCAAGGTGCTGATGACGCGCGAAGATCATCCCAGCGGGACTGACAGATTGGGCGAGGTCGTCGATCGCCTGGGCTGGAGCGATGCAGAGATCGTTGTGAATGTGCAGGGCGATGAGCCCCTGATCGAGCCGGCTATCATCCGCCTGGCTGCTGCGGCACTCGAACAGGACACCGAAGCCGCCATCGCGACCGCGGGTCATGCGATTCATGAGCTCGAAGATTTCCTCAACCCGGCGGTCGTCAAGCTGGTTCGCGACGCGGCGGGGCGCGCCATGTATTTTTCGCGCGCGCCGATGCCCTGGCCGCGCGATGCTTTTGCCAGCGGGCCGCAGGCCCTGCCTGCAGGATTGCCCGTGTTGCGCCATGTCGGCCTGTATGCGTATCGTGCGGGGTTCCTGCGCGCTTACGCGCAGCTGGCGCCGTCGCCATACGAACAGATCGAGATGCTGGAGCAGCTGCGTGCGCTCTGGCATGGTTACAAAATCCGCGTAGAGCTGCTCGATGCAGCTCCGCCCGGTGGCGTGGATACGCCGCAAGACCTGGCGCGCGTGCGCGCTGTTTTCACGAATTCTGCAGGCTGAGCCAGCCTGTCATCTGAGGGGAGAGCACACATGCGTCTGATCTTGTTGGGACCGCCGGGGGCGGGCAAGGGCACGCAGGCCAAATACATTTCCGAGACCTTCGGCATTCCGCAGATCTCGACCGGTGACATGCTGCGCGCGGCCGTCAAGGCGGGCACGCCGCTGGGGCTGGCCGCCAAGGCCGTGATGGATGCTGGCCAGCTGGTGTCGGATGACATCATCATCGGCCTCGTCAAGGAGCGCCTCGAACAGCCGGACTGTGCCAAGGGCTACATGTTCGACGGTTTCCCGCGCACTCTGCCGCAGGCCGATGCACTCAAGGCTTCAGGCGTGAAGCTGGATGTGGTGCTCGAAATTGCCGTGCCCGATGGCGAAATTGTCGAGCGCATGAGTGGTCGCCGTGTGCATCCGGCTTCCGGTCGTACCTATCACGTCAAGTTCAACCCGCCCAAGATGGCCGGCAAGGATGACGAAACCGGTGAAGATCTGGTGCAGCGTGATGATGACAAGGAAGAGGTCGTGAAGAAGCGCCTCGACGTCTATCACTCGCAGACCAAGCCGCTGGTTGCCTACTATTCCGACTGGGCGGGTACGGGCGATCTCAACGCACCGCGCTATGCGCGCATCTCCGGTCTCGGCAAGGTTGAGGACGTCACGAAGTCGGCGTTTGCCGCCTTGCGTGGCGCATGACCGTGATCTGAGCGCAGGAAAACCAAACGGGGCTGCGGCCCCGTTTGTTTTTTATCAGCTTGCGCCGCGGCGCTTGAAGTCCGCAAGACGGAAGCCCAGTGCAAACAGCGTGGCGAAGTAACTGCCAGCGCCGGCGACCGTGAGTCCAAGCAGCCACAGCAGACGCTGGCTTGTCGGAATGTGCAGCCAGGTTTGCTCGGCGCCCATGGCGAACCACAGCACGAGGCCCATCACGCCCAGTGCCAGCAGGAGCTTTCCGCTGAATGCCCACCAGCCGGGTAGTGGCGTGAAGACCTCTTTGCGGCGCAGGCCACGGTACAGCAGCAGGGCATTGAGACTGGCGGCAAGCCCGATGGAGAGGGCCAGGCCGGCGTGCCGCAGCGGACCGATCATCACGAACAGCACGTTCATGAGCTGGGTGGCGAACAAGGAGATGATGGCGAAGCGCAAGGGTGTGCGTATGTCTTGTCGCGAGTAGAAGGCTGGAGCGAGGATCTTCACGAGAATGAGCCCGCTCAGCCCGACGGTGTATGCGATCAGGGCTTGCCGCGTCTGCATGACATCGGCCGCGGTAAAAGCGCCGTGCTGGAACAGGGTTGAGGTCAGAGGCACTGACAGGATGCACATCGCCAGCGCAGCCGGCAGGGTCAGCAGCATGGCCAGCCGCAGACCCCAGTCGAGCATGCTTGAGAAGGCCTCTTTGTCGCCCGCTGCGTTCAGCCTGGACAGGCTGGGCAGCAGGATGGTCCCCAATGCGACGCCCAGCAGACCGGCCGGAAACTCCATCAGCCGATCTGCATAGGTCAGCCATGACACGCTGCCGGTCGGTAGCCAGGAGGCAAATGCCGTATTGATCAGCAGACTGATCTGCGCAACCGAAACACCCAGCGTGGCCGGCCCCATCAGCTTGAGGATGCGCAGCACGCCCGGGTCGCGGAAATGCAGATCGAATCGCGGCAGCATGCCGATGCGTGCCAGCGCGGGAATCTGGATGGCCAGTTGCAGGCAGCCACCGATGAAGGCGCCCCAAGCCAGGGCGGTGACCGGTTTGTCGAACCAGGGCGCTGCGAACAGGGCCATGACGATCATGGCGACATTGAGCAGGACGGGCGTGACGGCCGGGATGGAGAAATGACTCCAGGTGTTCAGCACGCCCGCTGACAGCGCCACCATCGCCATGAAGAAGATGTAGGGGAAGGTCACGCGGGTCAGCTCGACCGTCAGCGCGAATTTTTCCGGCTGGCTGGCGAAGCCGCTTGCCGTTGCGTGGATGATCAAGGGGGCACCCAATACGCCGAGTACGGTGATCAACAGGACGATGACGCCCAGCAAGGTCGCCACACGATTGATCAGCGTGCGGGTTTCGGCTTCACTGCGCTGCGTGCGGTATTCCGACAGGATGGGCACGAATGCCTGCGAGAAAGCGCCTTCAGCAAACAGGCGCCGCAACAGATTGGGCAGGCGGAAGGCCACATTGAAGGCATCCGTCAACAGGCCGGCACCGAAGATGTTGGCGATCAGGACCTCGCGAACGAGCCCGAGGATGCGGGACAGCAGGGTCAGGCCGCTGATCGTGGCCAATGCCTTGAGCAGATTCACTTAAATGAGCGTGCGGGAAGCTGGGAGTGGCGGGGATGATAGCCTGCGGTGGGGGCTTGCAAAGCGACACCGGCTGAATTATGATTGCCGGCTCTCGTCAAACCGAACCGGAAGAATAACCATGGCCAATACGGTCCAAGCTCGCAAGCGCGCACGTCAGAACGATGCCGCCCGTGCTCACAACACCAGTCTGCGCTCCCGTCTGCGCACGGCCATCAAGGCCGTCCGTAAAGCGGTTGAAGCCGGCGACAAGGCTGCTGCACAACAAGTGTTCCAGCAATCCGTCAGCGTCATCGACAGCATTGCTGACAAGAACATCATTCACAAGAACGCCGCGGCTCGTCACAAGAGCCGTCTGTCCGCTGCCGTCAAGGCACTGGGCGCTTCGGCTGCTTGATGTTTGCCTGACCTGCCTTCGGGCGGGGCAGTGCAGTGCAAACAAAAAGGCGATGCTTGGCATCGCCTTTTTGCGTTGCTGCCCGCTCCGGGCTCATGCCATCAGTTGATGGCACCGGAGGCCGGGTCATCCTCGGCGTAGACCACCTGCAGCTCATTGTCCTTGGCGAAATTCACGAGGAACTTGTAGGCCAGCGGTTCGAGTTTGTGCAGGCGGACGTCGACCATCACGCACTTCTCACCCGTCGGTAGGCTGCCGGGGCGCACGTAAGGCGAGAACTTCATTTTCCGGTCCGCGCCGAAGACGGACATGATGCCGCAGAGGCGATCCGCCCAGTCGCTGGGGCGGAACTGCTTGCCGTCTTGTGTTCTGCCGATGATGGTGAAGCTCGCGATGATTACGGACATGGGCAACTGAAGCGCGTCTGGCGGGCTTGAGGGCAGGGGGCTGGAATGCGGTTGGATCTGCGTGTGCATACAGTGCTCTAAGCAAACACCGTGCTTGGCGCCGTTCAGGCTTGGCGACCCTGCTTGTCGGTTGTCTGTCTACTGCGGCACCGCAACAGCCGGAGTTTAGCAGAAAGCGTCATGCCGCCGCGTCAGCGAGGCCTGGCGCGGCTTGGCGAGAGGCGGGTGTGGCGGGGCTGGCGGCTCGCAAGGCGTTCCATTAAACTCTTCTGTCTTGGCGGCATTGAGGCCGCTTTTGTTTTTTGTGCCTTCGCGGATCAGGCTTGGGCACAGAAATGATGCGAGGCCTGATCGCGCGCTTGTTGCGCTGCGCCAGGATTACCCATGACGACACCCATCAAGCATTACCTGCAGTTCAAGGATTTCAGCCGCGAAGAGTACGAGCATCTGTTTGCCCGCACGCGCTGGATCAAGGAAAAGTTCAAGCGCTACGAACCGTACCACCCGCTGTTCGACCGCACGCTGGTCATGATTTTCGAAAAGGCCAGCACACGGACGCGTCTGTCGTTCGAGGCGGGCATGTTCCAGCTGGGCGGTTCGGCGATCTACCTGAACACGCGTGACTCGCAATTGGGTCGCGGTGAGCCGGTCGAGGATGCCGCGCAGGTGATTTCGCGCATGTCCGACGTGGTCATGATCCGCACTTTCGAGCAGGGCATCGTCGAGCGTTTCGCTGCGAACTCGCGCGTGCCGGTCATCAATGGCCTGACCAACGAATACCACCCCTGCCAGATCATGGCCGACATCTACACCTGGATCGAGCGCAACGGCTCCATTCAGGGCAAGACGGTGGCCTGGATCGGTGACTCGAACAACGTTTGCAACACCTGGCTGCAAGCTGCCGAGGTGCTGGACTTCAACGTGCATGTATCCACGCCAGCGGGCTATGAGGTCGAGCCGGAACGCGCGGGTCTCTACGGCACAGCTAACTTCGAACAGTTCGCCGACCCGATGGAGGCCGCCAGAGGCGCCGACATCATCACTACCGATGTGTGGACCTCGATGGGCTTCGAAGCGGAGAACGAAGAGCGTCTACGCGACTTCGCCGACTTCCAGGTGGATGCCGACATGATGCGTGTGGCCAACAAGGGCGCCGTGTTCATGCATTGTCTGCCCGCCCACCGCGGCGAAGAGGTCAGCGCCGAAGTGATTGATGGACCACAGAGCGTCGTGTGGGATGAGGCGGAGAACCGCCTGCATGTGCAGAAGGCACTGCTGGAGTACGTGTTGCTGGGGAATGTGTCTCCCGCCTGAACGGCCTGCTTCGTGACACACAAACCCCGCCTCGGCGGGGTTTTTTGTTGTTTGTTGCGCAGGGTCAAGACACGGCGCTGTCGGACGAATTCCTCTATCAAAGCATCAATTTATCGGATTGTGCGCCGCCGCAATCGACAGCTAGAATCGGCCCCGGTGGAAGGAGTTTCCCTGTGCGGCTTGGGCGGATGGCTGAGGCATTGCAGGAAAATTCCCTCATTGCCCCCGGAGTTCCCGTGTTTGCTGGTCTCAGCTTCGCCGAATTTGAAGACATTTCCCTCAAGTTGCTGCTCAGTGGCCTGATTGGCTACATGCTGTTCATCATCTGGAGCCTTGCGCGCGAATCACGCGCCGGCCGTTATGGTTCCGCCTGGCTGTTCTTTGCGCTGGGATTCGGCATGTTCGGTTTCATGGCCAAGGAAGTGATTGCTAAGGTGCTCGGCATCTGAGCCAACATCACGCCGCAACAGGGGCTCCGGTATAATCCGGGGCCTTTTTTCATTCCATTCAGAGAGTTGCCATGAGTCAGTTCGACAATGTTGCGGTCGTCAAGAAAGCCAATGTTTACTTTGACGGCAAGTGCGTGAGCCACACCATCGTGCTGGCTGACGGGACGAAGAAGTCGGTCGGCGTCATCCTGCCGGCCAGCCTGACCTTCAACACTGGCGCACCGGAAATCATGGAAACCGTGGCTGGCAGCTGCCGCGTCCGCCTCAAGGGCGAGACCGAATGGAAGACCTACGGCGAAGGCCAGAGCTACAACGTGCCGGCCAATTCGAGCTTCGACATCGAAGTCGCAGAGGTTTATCACTACGTTTGCCACTTCGGCTAAAAATACCTTGCTGCGCTACTGCGCGGCTATCTTGCTGCGTTGGCGTGCTCGACGTACTTTGTGTACGTCTGCGCGCGCCGCCTTGCCAGCTAGCCGCTCGCTACGCGCCTCAAGGCATTTTCGATAGTTCTGGAGCAAGCCCATGCCCTCATTTGACGTGACCAACGAAGTCGACTGGGTCGAAGTACATAACGCCATCGATCAGTCGAACAAGGAAGTCGGGAATCGTTTTGACTTCAAGGGATCCGATGCGCGCATCGAGCTGACCGGCAAGGACAAGGAAAAGTCGCTGACCTTGTTTGCGGACAATGACTTCCAGCTCGACCAGGTGTGGGACATCGTGACGGGCAAGTTCGCCAAGCGCGGCGTGGATGTGCGCTGCATGGAGCGCAAGGACGTCGAGACGATAAGCGGTAATAAAGTTAAACAGTTGGTGGCCGTTAAAGCCGGTATCGACGCAGAGCTGGCCAAGAAAATCGTACGGATCATCAAGGACAGCAAGCTGAAGGTTCAGGGCAGCATCCAGGGCGATACCGTGCGGGTGACGGGCGCCAAACGCGATCTGCTGCAGGAAACCATCGCCTTGCTGAAGAAATCGATCACCGACTTTCCGCTCCAGTTCGGCAATTTCCGCGAGTAGGCATTTCGCCTGCCCGCCGGCGTGGATGGGCCGTAGCCATCCTTTGTCGAAGTCGCTCGCCCGGCTGTCGCAGGAGTCGCAACATGGACGATCTGGTTGGCAGTGTGACCCGTGGTCTGACCACGGAAAGCGCAGGCAGCGTGCGCAGCGAGGCCCAGGTGGCTGTGCTCAAGAAGGCCGTCGAGGCCGAAGCGCAGCAGGCTGCGCAACTGGTGGAGGCTCTGCCCGAGTTGCCGCCCGTGTCGCCGGGTCAGCCTGGCGGCATCATCAACACACGCGCCTGAGGCATTCGCCGTCGTTGGCGGCGCTCAACTCTCGAAATAGTTGAGGATGCGGTTCGGCAGCCAGTCGAGCCGCCCCGGGAAGCGGCCGGTCACGAATCCCACGTGGCCGCCCTGATCCGGTTGCTCCAGTGTCACGACGGGCGACACTTCACGCTTGCGCGGCATGAAGGGGTCGTTCTTGGCGTTCAATACGAGTGTCGGCACCGTAATCTGCGTCAGCAGGCGCTTCGATGATGCGCGTTCCCAGTAGTCGTGCACGTTGCGGTAGCCGTGTACCGGCGCCGTGTAGGCGTCATCGAAATCAAACAAGGTCTTGGCTTTCGCGGCGCGCTGCGTGTCGAACAGCTCGGGGTACTTCTGCGCCTTGAGTGCCGCGTTGCGGCGCATCGTCTTGAGGAAGTGGCGCGTGTAGACCTTGTTGAAGCCCTTGCCCAGATGCATGCCGGCGGCAGTGAGATCGAGCGGAGCGGAGATGGCTGCGGCCTTGGTGACGATCTGGAAGGCCGACTCGCAGCGCGTGCCCAGCCAGCAGAGCAGGGCGTTGCCGCCGAGCGAGACGCCGACAGCGTAGATGGGGACGTTCTTGAAGCCGCCAGCCAGCTTGCGGATGATCCAGTCGACTTCGTCTGCGTCGCCCGAGTGGTAGGCGCGGCCAAGCCGGTTGGGTTCGCCCGAGCAGCCGCGGAAATGCACGACCACGCCATTCCAGCCGCGCGCCGCGACAGCGCGCATCAGGGCGCGTGCGTAGTGGCTGTTGCTGGAGCCTTCAAGGCCATGGAACAGCACGACCAGGGGCGTGTCCTTGCGCGTGGGCAGACAGTCGATGTCGATGAAATCGCCGTCAGGCGTGTCCCAGCGTCGACGCTTGAACTTGGGCGCAGGCCCTTTGATGGCGAGCGGCCAGATCGTTTGCAGGTGCGGGTTGCTGAGCCACTTGGGCGCTTCGTAACGCATGATCGTCAAGGAAACGTTTCACGAAACGACCGAGTTTAATGGCGCGCAGGCCAAGCGGTAGCTGCGAGAGTGCCGCCGGCTGTCAGTGAACGATGCGCGGTGTTTCCTGCAGCAGCAGGCCGTCGGTGTCGGGCGCGGGGGAGGTGTGGTGCAGGATCATCTGCCAGCCCTGCGCACCGCGCGAATAGACGTTGGTGGCGATCATGGGTGGTGCCATGGTGTCTTCGCCTTCGATGCTCACGTGTTCCAGCACGCAATGCACCGCGATCAGCATGGCCTGTGTCTTGACCGGGTGACTGGTGCGCACGCGGATCTTCATGCCGCTGGCGAAGAGCTGGCGCCAGGCTTCGCGAATCGCTGCGAGGCCGGTGAAGCGCGAACCGCCGGGCTGTACGCAGACTACGTCGTCGTCTTCGGACCAGACGGCCATCATGGCGTCCAGATCGCCTTGCGTCAGCGCTTCGTAGAAGGCTTGTTCGGCGTCATCCGGTGTGGCGAAGATGGTCTTGGGCATGAAGGGGGCGAAGTGTTGAGTGGGTGCTGAAGCTGTGAGGCCCGTGAATCCTACACCATGCGCAGGGCGACGAAATCGCCGACGAAGGTGGCGCCGGCAACGCCGCCACACTGCACGGTGGCAGACAGCGTGATGCGCGCACGGCCACGTTGCTGCAGGGTTTCTAGGAAACGATCCCAGACTGCAGCGCCAGGCGCCTTTGCCGTTGCGGTGAAGTCGCCCTCGATGGGCTGGCTGTAGTCCACCGTGTTGCGACGGATCACCAGACGAGGCAGAGGGTCGAGCGTGTCGGTGCCGACGCGCAACAACGACCAGGCAGCGAGCGTGGCAAGCGTGGAAATGCTGCCGCCGAAGGCTGTGCCGCGGTGGTTGATGTTCGGGGCGAGTGGGGCCGCCAGCGTGACCGAGCCGGCCTCCAGCGATTGCACGGAAACGCCCATCGCCTGCGACAGCGGGATGTGGGCGTAGAGATAGTCGAGCAGGGCTTGCTGGTTCATGGTGTGACTGTAGCCCCAACCTGTTCTGGTGTGATGTGGTTGAGGCAGTTCAGATGGCCCAGCGGGCATTCGCGCTTGAAGCAGGGGCTGCATTCAAGCTTGAGCGAGATGATTTTCGCCTTGTCTGACAGCGGCGGGGTGTAGCCGGGGCTCGATGACCCGAACAGCGCTGTCAGCGGCACGTCGAGTGCAGCGGCAACGTGCATGAGACCTGAGTCGTTGGTGACGACGTGGCGCGCCGAGGCGATCAGGTGCAGGGCCTGGTCGAGGCCGGTGACGCCACACAGGTTGCGTGCCGCGCCCTCGCTGAGGCGCACGATTTCTTCGCCGACCGGGGCGTCCTTTTTCGAGCCCAGCAGCCACACCGGGATGCCCTGCGCCGCAAGCTGGCGGGCCAACGCGGCGTAGTGCTTTTCAGGCCAGCGCTTGGCGGGGCCGAACTCGGCGCCGGGGCAGAACACAACGGGTCTTGGAGAGGCGCTCAGATCAAGGCTCTGTAGGGTGCCTGCCGTGGCAGCCGCATCCAGCTTCAGTCTTGGCGATGGCAAGGGCCGGGGCAAGGACTGGTGCGGCTCTTCAGCCAGCACCGCATAGCGTTCCACCTGCAGTGGCAGGGCGGTCTTGTCCAGCGTGTGGCGCACATTGATGAGGCCGTAACGCGATTCGCCCGTGAAGCCGACACGTTTGGGAATGCCCGCGAAGAACGGGATCAGAGCTGACTTGAGCGAATTGGGCAGCACGTAAGCTGCGTCGTAGCCGCGCGCCTTGAGCTGCCGGCCCAGCGCCCAGCGCTCACGCAGGCGCAGCGCACCGTGACCGAAGGGATTTGCTAGCACCTCGCCATCGATCTCCGGCATTGCCCGCAGTACGGCGGCCACCCAGGGCGGGGCGAGGGCGTCGATGCGAGCGTCCGGATGCTTCGCGCGCAGGCGCATGAACAGTGGCTGCGCGGCGACGGTGTCGCCGATCCAGGAGGGGGTGACGATGAGGATTTTCATTGCGCCATGTCCGGGTGCAGGAGTGCCATCACCAGAGAGTCCTGGTATTGGCCGTCAATGCAGATGGCGGCGACGCGGCGGCCCTCATGGCGGAACCCCAGGCTTTCGTAGAGGCGCATGCCGCGCTGGTTGTTTTGCAGGACATCCAGTTCGATGCGTGTAAAACCCGCTGCCCAAGCGGCGTTGATGGTGTGCGTCATCAGCTTGCGGCCAATGCCACGGCCTCGCCATTCCGGCAGCAGGCCAATACCGATCACGCCGCCATGCCGCAAGGCATCCATCCGCATCCGCACGACATCGCAAAAACCCACGACGCGCTCCTCATGCAGCACGACAAACTGGGGGTTGCCGTTCTCCAGATTGCCTTCCACGAAGCGGCGCGTTTCTTCCTGCGGCGGTGCGGCAGTGAAGGCGAGAAACTGCTTCTCGCGGGCGACGGCATCCACTGCGGCATGAAAGCCCGGGATGTATTGCTCGCTGATGTGCTCGATGCGGTAAGTCATGTGCGACACCTTGAATGAAACGGGCCGCATATGCGGCCCGTCCATGGCGTACTGCTTTGCGCTCAGTGCCCCTTGGGCGCCTCGCCATGCAGCACGTACTTCGCGCCGCAGTACGGGCACTTGGCGTCGCCTGTCTTGGTCACGTCGAGGAACACGCGCGGGTGACGTGCCCACAGCGGCGCACCCGGTTGCGGGCAGTGCAGGGGCAGGTCCTTGGCTTCGACGGCGATGGGTTGCGACTTGTCGGTGTTTTCAGCCATGGTGATGCTCCTGCTTAGACGAATGCCAGCCAGGCATCATGCTCGGGCAGACGGCCGTTCACGAGGTCGAAGAAGCGGGCCTGGATCTTGGTGGTGATCGGGCCGCGCTTGCCTTCGCCGATCTGGCGGTTGTCGAGCTCGCGCACCGGGGTCACTTCAGCGGCGGTGCCGGTGAAGAAAGCTTCGTCGGCGATGTAGATGTCGTCGCGCGTGAGGCGGCGGGTCTGCACGGTGTAGCCGAGTTCGCGGGCCAGGGTGTGGATGGTGTTGCGCGTGATGCCGGTCAGTGCGGAAGCGATCTCGGGTTCGTAGATCACGCCGTCCTTGACGATGAAGAGGTTCTCACCGGCGCCTTCGGCCACGAAGCCGTCGGTGTCGAGCAGCAGCGCTTCGTCGTAGCCGTCTTGCGTGGCTTCGAGGTTGGCGATGATGGAGTTGGCATAGGTCGTGGCGACCTTGGCGCGCGGCATGGTCACGTTGACGTGGTGGCGCGAGAAGGACGAGGTCTTCACGCGAATGCCCTTTTCGAGGCCTTCAGCGCCGAGATAGGCGCCCCAGGGCCAGGCGGCGATGGCGACGTGCACCGTGGCGCCGCGCGTCGAGATGCCCATCTTCTCCGAGCCGTAGTAGGCGAGCGGGCGCAGGTAACAGCTTTCGAGCTTGTTGGCGCGCACGACTTCCTTCTGTGCTTCGTTGATCTCGTCCTTGGAGAACGGGATCTTCATCATGTAGATGTGGGCCGAGTTGAACAGGCGGTCCGTGTGCTCCTTGAGGCGGAAGATCGCCGTGCCACGGTTGGTGTTGTAGGCGCGCACGCCTTCGAACACCGACAGGCCGTAGTGCAGGGAGTGGGTCAATACGTGCGTGGTTGCCTCGCGCCAGGGCACCAGCTTGCCATCCATCCAGATGAATCCGTCGCGATCAGCCATCGACATGAGACTTGCTCCCGTTTCCGTTCGGTGAAAAACCGCGATTTTAGCGTAAGACGGGACGTAAAATACCGGCTTTGCTATCCACGGAGTTCAGCATGGTCTGGAAACCCAATGTCACGGTGGCTGCCGTGGTGCATCGCGAGGGGCGTTTCCTGCTCGTCGAGGAGCATACGGATGCAGGCGTACGTTTGAATCAGCCGGCCGGCCACCTCGACGAAGGCGAGTCCCTGCTGGCCGCCTGCGTACGCGAAGCGCTGGAAGAAACGGCCCATGTCGTCGAACCGGTGGCCCTTCTCGGCGTCTATCAGTGGCCACGGCCGCAGGGCGATATCACCTACCTGCGCTTTGCCTTCATCTGCGAGGTAAAGGGCTTCGACAGCACGCGTTCGCTCGATCAGGGCATCATCGGCGCGACCTGGCTGACGCTGGATGAACTGGAGGCGCAGGCTGAACGGTATCGCAGCCCGCTGGTGCTGCAATGTGTGCAGGACTATGTGAGCGGACGCAGCTTCCCGCTGGAACTGATCCGCCATTACGACTAGGTTTTCTGGAAATGAATGAAGCAGGTTTGAAAGACGGGCAAGGCATGAAGGTCGTCGTCGGCATGTCCGGCGGCGTGGATTCAGCTGTGTCCGCATGGTTGTTGAAGCAGGCGGGGTACGACGTGACCGGCCTGTTCATGAAGAACTGGGAAGACGACGATGACGACGAGTACTGCTCGACGCGTGAAGACCTCGTTCGACGTGGCGTCGATCTGTGACGTGATCGGCATGGAGCTGGAGGTCGTCAACTTCAGCAAGGAATACAAGGATCGCGTGTTCGCCGACTTCCTGCGCGAATACGAAGCCGGCCGTACGCCCAATCCGGACATCCTGTGCAACAGCGAGATCAAGTTCAAGGCCTTCCTCGACCACGCGATGGATCTGGGCGCGGACAAGATCGCCACCGGCCACTATGCCGGCGTGCGCGAATGGACCAGCGACGGGCGCACCGAGTACCAGCTGCTCAAGGCCGAGGACGGCACCAAGGACCAGAGCTACTTCCTCTATCGCCTGAACCAGGAACAACTGGCGAAGACGATTTTCCCGCTGGCGAACGTTTACAAGCGTGACGTGCGCGGCCTGGCCGAAAAGGCCGGCCTGCATGTGCATGACAAGAAGGATTCCACCGGCATCTGTTTCATCGGCGAGCGTCCGTTCCGCGAGTTCCTGATGCGTTACCTGCCGACCAAGCCGGGCGAGATCCGTTCGCTCGACGACAACCGCCTGCTCGGCGAGCACCAGGGCCTGATGTATCACACCATCGGCCAGCGCAAGGGCCTGCACATTGGCGGCATCAAGGGCAATGACACGGCTGGCGACCACGACGCCTGGTACGTGGCTGGCAAGGACATGCAGGCCAACGTGCTGTACGCCGTGCAGGGCCACGAGCATGCGGCCCTGCATCGCGAACGCCTCGTGGCGCAGGACCTCAACTGGATCGCTGGCCGCGCGCCGCGCACCAACTGGGTCTACACCGCGAAGCCGCGTTACCGCACGCCGGACCAGCCCTGCGAGGTTGACCGCGTGGCGGACATTGAGGCCGAGATCGCCTTCGCCGCGCCGCAGTGGGCGGTGACGCCGGGGCAGTCGGTGGTGCTGTACGAGAGCCGGGTGTGTCTCGGTGGCGGGATCATCGTCTGATGGCAGCTATCCAGTGGTTCCCGGGGCACATGAACTCGGCGCGCAAGAAGGCCGCCGAGAACATGGAGTTCACCGACGTGGTGATCGAGGTCGTTGACGCACGCCTGCCGGCTGCGAGCAGCAACCCGATGATCGAAGAGCTGCGCAAGTTCCGTCAGCGCCCCTGTCTCAAGCTGCTTAACAAGGCGGACATCGCCGATCCGAAAGCCACGCAGGCCTGGATCGAGCATTTCGCCGGCACGCCGGGCATGAAGGCCATGGCGGTGTCGTTCAAGAAGGCGTCGGACGTGGCGAAGATCGTCGGCTGGTGTCGCCAGCTCGCGCCGCATCGTGGCTCGCCCGACAAGCAGCTGCGCATGATGATCATGGGCATCCCGAACTGCGGGAAGTCCACGCTCATGAACGCGCTGATGAAGCGCAAGGTCGCTGCGGTCGGTGATGAACCGGCGGTGACGAAGTCGGCGCAGCGGCTGGAGATCAACAGCAGCACCGTGCTCATCGATACGCCCGGGTTGATGTGGCCGAAGATCGAGTTCCCGTCTGACGGCTACATGCTCGCTGCAAGTCATGCCATCGGCACCAATGCGGTCATCGACGACGAGGTGGCGTTCTTCCTCGGCAACCTGCTGCTGGAGCGTTATTCGGGTCTCGTCGCACAACGCTACGGCTTCGACGTGTCGGGTCTGGATGGCGTCGGGCTTGTCGAGCGCATCGCCACGCGGCGTGCCTGGCGCGTGAAGGGTGGCGATCTCGATATCGAGAAGGCTGCGCTGGCCTTCCTCAAGGATTACCGCACGGGCGTCATCGGCAACATCAGCCTGGAGACACCGGCTGCGCGTGCCACGATGATCCAGCTGGCACGCGAGACCGTGCCGGAAGACAACGGTGCCGACAAGCCTGAAGACACAGCAGGAGACGCAGCAGGGTGAGTCAGCAACGGCAGTTCTTCACCCGCACCTGGGTTGTCGTGTTGTTGGCCAGTCTGTGTTGTCTGCTGTGGGGCAGCTCCTACCCGGCAATCAAGAATGGCTACGCGATGTTCGGCATCGCACCGCAGGACGTGCCATCGAAGATGGTGTTCGCGGGTTATCGCTTCGCGGCGGCAGGTTTGATCCTGCTGCTCATGTCGGCCATCGGCGGGCGTGCCGTGTTCCGCATCAGTGCCGCTGGTTGGCGCCAGCTGTGGTTGCTGGGCACCACGCAGACGGCGATCCAGTACGTGTTCTTCTACATCGGTCTGGCTTACACCACCGGGGTGAAGAGCTCGATCATGAACGCAACGGTGAGCTTCTTCAGCGTGCTGATTGCGCACTTTCTCTACCGCGATGACCGCCTGACCTGGCAGCGCACGGCAGGCTGCCTGATCGGCTTTGCAGGCGTGATGGTGGTCAACCTCGGGCGCGGCGGGCTGGACTTCGATTTCACGCTGCTGGGCGAGGGCTTCGTGGTGATTGCCGCGTTCATCCTCGCGGCCGCATCGATCTATGGCAAGCGCGTGTCGCAGGGCATGGACGGCGTGCTGATGACGGGCTGGCAGCTGTCTTTCGGCGGCATCTTGCTGCTTGTCGGCGGCTACGCAGCGGGAGGCCACATCAGCGGCTTCACGTTTGCCTCGACGGCCCTGCTGGCCTACCTCGCGCTGCTGTCGTCAGCCGCCTTCTCGTTGTGGAGCCTGCTGCTCAAGTACAACAGCGTGGGCAAGGTGACGATCTTCAACTTCCTCGTGCCGATTTTTGGTGCGCTGCTGTCGGCTGCGTTTCTCGATGAGAGCGTGCTCGAGTGGAAGAACCTTGTGGCGCTGCTGCTGGTGTGCGGGGGGATCTGGTTGGTGACGCGGGAGCGTTGAGCGCGGGCGTCCCGTTACTTTCGACGCGCAGGGGTTTGTTTGAAGTTTCTGTGCTTGAACAGGCTGTCAAGCCTAGGCGTCTTCACGAACGTCAGAGTGCAGGTAGTAGAAGTCATGATCCACCCCCAGTTTGTACTTGGCCAAGCCTTGAATCGTTGCGGGCGTGAAGTACAGGCCGGGGTAGGAGGAGTGAAAGTAACCTACTAACTGCATACAGCCTTCGTAAGCTTCGGATACTCGCTTGAAGCCCTCAGGGTTGTTGTCCAGTTGAGCCAGGACGTCTGCAATGTGGGCTTCGAATTCTTCGGAGCGTGCCAAGCGTGAGTAGAGTGACCAGCGTCCGAATTTTCTTTCTAGACTGTTGCGTGGATTCAGATCACCTTTCTTCCACGAGTCAGTTGGTGTGACTCCCACGATCTCCGTGATGTGAGCTGGATCCAGGTCATCGCCTGTGACAGTAAAGTAGGCGTAGCTTTCGTTCGGCTCGGACATTGAGCTGTCTCAGCGCGGACTGGTGGCCGATCCCGATGGCTCCAGTTTCTTGTCGAGACGCTTCACTTCTTCGTCACTGATGACCTCGATGAGGTTCACGACCTTGGTCACGTTGCGCGTGGTGCTGGCGATCTTGACCGCAGCATCCGCCTCGCTGCGACCGAGCAGGCCCATGAGGTAGACGATGCCGGACTCGGTCACCACCTTCACGTGGTGGCCTGACACGGTTTTCAGCTCGGGGTCGAACAAGCGGGTCTTCACCGACGAGGTGATCAGGCGGTCGCTGGCGCCCGTGCCGAAAGTGGCGGGCCAGCCAACGGTGACTTCGTCGAACACGCTGGCGACGCCTTCGGTCTCGCGGGCGAGCTTGGCGGCTTCGGCCTTGTAGGACTCGCTGAGGGCCTGGCCGGTCAGCAGCACGCGTTTGTTGAAGACTGTGGTCGAGACGTTGGCCTTGTCATCAAGCTTGCGGTTGATGGCGCGCATGATCTTGACCTCCAGTTCCTGGTCTTTGTACTGCTCACCGTAGGTGCGGCGATCGATCGTGGAGGCCACGCCGGTGCCGACACCGCCGGCGATGAGGGGGACGCAGGCGCTGAGGCTGCTGGCGAGCAGGCCGGCAATCAGCAGGTTCTTGAGGAGGGCTTTGAGGGTATTCATCAGGTTTCTTCTCCCATCAACAGGCAATCGATGCCATCGCAGAGGCAGTGAATGGCGAGCAGGTGGACTTCCTGGATGCGGGCCACGCGATCGTGGGGCGCACAGATATGGATGTCCTGTTCGCCCAGGAGTTCCGTAACGTGCCCGCCGTTGCGGCCGGTGAGGGCGACGACGCGCATGTCGCGTTCGTGCGCAGCCTGGATGGCCGACAGTACGTTGTCCGAGCGGCCGCTGGCCGAGATGACCAGCAGGACGTCGCCGGGCTGGCCCAGTGTGGCGATCTGCCGCGCGAAGACCTGGCCGTACTGGTAGATGTTGGCGAGCGAGGTGAGCACTGCGGTGTCGGCCGATAGCGACACTACTGCTAGCTGCGGGCGCTCGCGTTCGAAGCGGCCCATCATCTTGGCGACAAAGTGTTGTGCATCGGCAGCCGAGCTGCCATTGCCGCAGGCGAGGATCTTGCCGTTGCCGAGCAGGCTTTCGACCATTACCTCGGCGGCGAGTGCGATGGGGCCGGAGAGGACCTCGGAGGACGAGCGCAGCGTGCGTGCGCTTTCGTCAAACTGGGCTTCGATGCGGCTGAGAAGATCCACGAACGGCTCCGGAAAATGACGCGGCATGGTAGCACGCGTCATTCGCCGGGCCGGGGCGAGTCGTCAGGCGGCGAGACCGCGTGCTTCGTCGAGACCCAGCATGATGTTCATGCACTGGATCGCCGCTCCCGAAGCGCCCTTGCCGAGGTTGTCGAAGCGGCAAGCCGGCAGCACTTGCTCGTCATGACCGAAGACGAAGATCTCGGCACGGTTGGTGTCGTTGCAGGTCGTCGCGGGCAAGAAGCCGGCGTCGAGCACGGGCGTCGCGTCGAGCGGCATGGTCTTGACGAAGGTCTGACCGGCGTAGTGTTCGCTGTAGAGCGCATGCAGATCGGCCGGGCTTACCTTGCGGGCGAGGGCGCGCGTGATCAGCGGCACCGATACGACCATGCCCTGCGCGAAGTTGCCGACGATGGGGTTGAACAGCGGCTTGTGGGCGAGACCGGTGAGGGCCTGCATTTCACCGAGGTGCTTGTGGGTGAGGCCCAGCGCGTAGAGGCGCGGGCTGCGCATGATGTCGAGTTCGCCGCGCGCGTCGTAGTCGGCAATCATCTCCTTGCCGCCACCGCTGTAGCCGGTGATCGAGAAGGTGCTGGCGGGGTAGTCGGCGGGCACGATGCCGGCGGCGACCAGCGGGTGCATCAGCAGGATGAAGCCGGTGGCGTGGCAGCCGGGGTTGGCGACCTTCTGCGCGTTGCGGATGCGGTCGCGCTGGCCGGCGTTGAGTTCAGGCAGGCCATAGACCCATTCCGGGTGGGTGCGGTGCGCGGTGCTGGCGTCGATGAAGCGCGTGCGTGTATTGCCCGCGGCGAGCAGGGCGACCGATTCCTTCGAGGCGGCATCCGGCAGGCACAGGAAAACGATATCCGCATCGTTGATGAAGCGTGCCTTGACGGCGGGGTCCTTGCGCTGGTCTTCAGGAATCGTGAGGACTTCGATCTCTTCACGGCCAGCCAGCCGCTCGTCGATCTTGAGTCCTGTCGTGCCGTGACGGCCGTCGATGAAAACCTTGTAAGTCATGATGTGTCTGCCAGAATCGTGAGGGAAATCAGTGTTGAGTCCTGCATTGTGGCGGCTGTGCAGGGCTTGTTCAAGTTACGGTTTTGTACGGCGGATGCGGCGCCGGCAAAACTTGATATGCAAGGCATGTAAGGAATGCATGGGCCCCCGGGTCTTGTGCAGTGACAGGACGGTTCGCCGCCTGGCAAACCGCGTGACAACTTAGTGACCAGTAAGTGACAAGAGTTTTTTCCAGCCCCCAGGTCATCCCGGCCTGCAAGGCATATCAACGCAACAAGGAGTCTTTACATGAACAAGCAGATCCTCATCCGTGCAGCCCTCGCATCCGTCGTGGCCCTGGGGGCCGTCAGCCAGTCCGCCGTGGCGGCCGACGAGAAGGAAAAGTGCTTTGGCGTTGCCAAGGCTGGTGCCAATGACTGTGCTTCGTCCGATGGTTCGCACTCGTGCGCCAGCCAGGCCAAGACCGACAAGAGCCCCGTGGACTGGAAGTACGTCGCCAAGGGCACCTGCGAAAAGATGGGTGGCATGACCAAGGCCCCGATGAAGAAGTAATGCCTGATCGCGCCCGGACGGCGGTGTCGTTGCCCGGGCGCTTTTCATCATGACGAACCCTATAGAACCGGGCAGTACCGGTATCGGCCTGCGCGCACCGCACTATGCACGGGTGCTCGAAGAGCGGCCGTCGCTGGGCTTTCTGGAAGTCCATTCCGAGAACTTCTTCCACGCTGGCGGTGCCAGTCTGCGGATGCTGCAGCGTGCGCGCGAGTGCTATCCGCTGAGCCTGCATGGCGTGGGCCTGTCGCTGGCATCGGCCGATGCGCTGGCTTTGCCGCATCTGGAGAAGCTGGCGGCGCTGGTCGAGCGCGTGGAGCCTGCGCTGGTGTCGGAACACCTGTGCTGGGGCGCCATCGATGGCGAACATTTCAACGACCTGTTGCCGTTTCCCTATACGACAGAGGCGCTGCAGATCGTGGCAGAGCGCGTCGAGCGTGTGCAGACGCGTCTGGGCCGCCAGATCCTGCTGGAGAACCTGTCGGCCTATGTCGCGTTCCGCGACACCGACATGAGCGAATTTGAATTCCTGGCCGAGCTGGTACGCCGCACCGGGTGTGGCCTGCTGCTGGACATCAACAATCTTTATGTGAACGCTTGCAACTTTGGTTTCGACGCGCAGCCGCTGTTGGCGAATGTGCCCTGGCATGCCGTGGGCGAGATTCATCTCGCGGGCCACAGCGTCGGCGAGCATTGCCTGATCGACACGCACGGCAGCCGGGTGTGCGACGAAGTGTGGGCGCTCTATCGCGAGGCCATCATGCTGGGCGGGCCGCGCCCGACCCTCATCGAGTGGGATACCGATATTCCTGCGCTGGAGGAGCTGCGTGATGAAGCGGCGCGAGCAGCATCCATCAACCGGGAGCAGACATGCCCGGCCTGATCGACGTGCAACGCCGTTTCGCGAGCGTGCTGCGCGCAGGCGAGGACGAGGCGGCCATGCTGGCCTGCCTGCAAGGCGATCCGCAGCGCAACGCGAGTTTGCTGGCGGTCTATCGCGGCAATGCGGTGGCCAATGCGCACAAGGCCTTGCAGCTGGCTTATCCGGTGATACACCAGATCGTCGGCGAAGAATTCTTCGAGGCATTGGCACGAGCTTATCGCGATAGTCATGCCTCGCGTTCTGGCGATCTCAACGAGTACGGCGACGACTTCGCCGGCTTTCTCGCCGCTTTCGAACATGTGGCTGATATGCCTTATCTGCCTGCCGTGGCGCAGTTGGAATGGGCAGTCGCGGCGGCGGAGAGGGCTGCCGACCATGTGCCGCTGTCGATGGCGGAGCTCGCCAGTTTTGCCCCCGAGCAGCTGGGGGATCTGAGGCTTGGTTTGCAGGCGGCCGCGCGTCTCATGCAGGCGGAATTTCCCGTCGCCAGCATCTGGTTGCAGCACCAACCGGCTTACGGCGATGCCCTGAACATCGACCTTGGCGCAGCAGAGTGCTGCATCGTGCATCGCATCGGCTGGCATGCGTCCGTGTTGCCCGTGGCGGCCGCCGAGCTGGCCTTCTGGCAAACCGCGCAGGGCGGAGAGCCGCTGGCGGCGATGCTCGACGCAGCCTTCTCGCTCGATGACGGCTTCGACGTGCAGGCGGCCCTGTCACGCGGCTTTGCGGCCGAGCTGGTGACGCGTCTGCAGCTCGCCTGAGATTGACTGACCCGATTGACGACAGACATCACAGAGGACTTCCATGAACACAGCACTCCTTCAGCGCGGCATCTCCCTCAGCGCACAACCCGTCGCCTGGCTCAACGCCTTGCAGCCCGTGTTGCTGTTGCTGGTGCGGCTCTACATCGCCTGGATCTTCTTCGCCTCGGGCCTGACCAAGATCGATGACTGGGGCACGACCCTGGCCCTGTTCCAGGACGAATACCAGGTGCCGCTGTTGCCGCCTGCGCTGGCAGCTTTCATGGGCGCTTCAGGCGAACTGCTGCTGCCGCCACTGCTGGTGCTGGGCCTCGCCGGGCGCTTTGCAGCGCTGGGCCTGTTCGTCGTGAACGCGATGGCAGTGATCTCGTACCCTGCGTTGTTCCAGTTCGATTGCCCGGCGGCGATCCAGTCGCACTACTTCTGGGGCGCGAGCCTGTTGGGACTTGCCGCGTTCGGGCCAGGCACCCTGTCGCTGGACGCCTGGTTGATGAGGCGCTTCAAGCACGTCTGAGTGACGTAAAAACAAAAAGGGCCGGTCTTGCGACCGGCCCTTTTTTGTCTTGCTGCAGCGCTGAGTGATCAGCGAGCTTGCCAGCCACCGTCAACGTTGATGATGGTGCCGTTGAGGTATTCGGAAGCAGCTGAAGCCAGGAACACGGCGGTGCCGGCCAGATCTTCCGGTTGGCCCCAGCGGCCAGCGGGGATGCGGTCCAGGATGGCCTTGTTGCGGGCTTCGTCAGCGCGGATCGGGGCGGTGTTCGCGGTAGCGATGTAGCCCGGGGCGATGCCGTTGCAGTTGATGCCCTTGGTGCCCAGTTCGTTGGCGATCAGCTTGGTGATGCCGGCGATACCGTGCTTGGAAGCGGTGTAGCCCGGCACCAGGATGCCGCCCTGGTACGACAGCATCGAGCAGATGTTGATGATCTTGCCCTTGCCGTTGCGGCCGATGACGTGGCGGCAGAAGGCTTGCGACAGGTACATCGGGGCATACAGGTTGATCTGCATGACGAAGTCGAAGTCTTCTTCCTTGTGCTCGAGGAACGGTGCGCGGCGGATGGTGCCGGCGACGTTTGCGAGGATGTTGACCTGGCCGGCGATGGCCACGGCTTCGTCGATGACCTTCTGCGGAGCACCCTTCTCGGTCAGGTTGGCCTTGAGGTACCAGTAGTTGGCACCGGTCTTGGCCTTGGCGGCTTCGTAAGCGGCGATGGATTCGTCCGCCATCGGGGCGAAGTCGGCGGCGATCACGGATGCGCCGGCTTCCATGTACTTGGCGGCGATGGCTGCGCCGATGCCTTGTGCTGCGCCAGTGACGAGGGCGACCTTGCCGGTCAGATCAAAAGGGTTGCTCATTACGTTCACTCTCCCGAGAGATTTTTCAGAAATGCGCCATAGGGGGCGGCGTTTGCGTGACTCTTGTCCGGGGCGGGCAGGCTGCCAAGGGGCCGCCATCCGGTCTGGTCAGAGCCCGCAAGTTTAGCCGATTCAAGCTGCGAGGGCACGATCGCCAGCCGGCGGACGGGCTTTGTTGCGGCAGATCAAGGGCCTGCCGGGCTCGCGAGCGATGTTCCCGGCGTCAGAACCGGCCCGCGTTTGCGTTTGCTGCCTCGCACGTTTACCCTTACGGGCTCTGTCGCGCGCGGGGTGAGCCTTGGGTGAGCAAATCTGGGCCCCGAAAATCCGCGTCACGTCCGCTTTCCATACGACGCGCCAGCGTCTCCTCCGAAACTTTTAAGGGATACCCCCATGAAGATCGCTCTGATCAACGAAAACAGCCAGTGCGCCAAGAACGAAATCATCTTCAACTCGCTGAAGGCTGTCGCTGAGCCCCTGGGCCACCAAGTGTTCAACTACGGCATGTACAGCGCCGACGATGCCAACTCGCTGACCTATGTGCAGAACGGCATCCTCGCCGGCATCCTGCTGAACTCCGGCGCTGCTGACTTCATCGTCACCGGCTGTGGCACCGGCATGGGCGCCATGCTGGCCAGCAACGCAATGCCCGGCGTGTTCTGCGGCCTGGTTGCTGACCCGACCGACGCTTTCCTGTTCTCGCAAATCAACGCCGGCAACGCCATCTCGATGCCCTACGCCAAGGGTTTCGGCTGGGCCGCTGAGCTGAACCTGCAAGACGTGTACCGCAAGCTGTTCGAACTCGAACCCGGCCTGGGCTACCCGAAGGAACGCGCAGCCATCATGGCCAAGAACCGCGGCATCCTGAAGGACGTGAAGGCCAAGTCCTGCAAGGACATGCTGACCGTGCTGAAGGAAGTGGACCAGGACCTCGTGAAGGGCGCCATTGCTGGCCCGAAGTTCCAGGAATACTTCTTCGCGAACGCCAAGGATGACGCCATCGCGACCTACATCAAGAGCATCAGCTAAGCTGCACTGTTCCTGACGAAAAACGCCCGCCGCGCGCAAGCCCGGCGGGCGTTTCTTTTGTGTGCCTGTCTGGCGCAGAATGAGGGGGTTGTCGATTGCCGCAAGCCTTCTCTGGAGACACTGACATGACGATCTACCGCAAGACCTATTACGCGACCGCTCCGGACTCCATGATCGGCGCTTCCAACGAACAGTTGCGTCAGCGCTACCTCTTCACGGACCTGTTCGTGGCTGACCAGGTGACGCTCAACTACTCGCACTTCGAGCGCATGGTCGTCGGTGGTGCGGCACCGGTGAGCAAGAAGGTGGCCTTGCCGGCGCAGACCGAGCCCGCTTCGGCGGCCGGCAAGCCCTTCCTTGAGCGCCGCGAAATCGGCGTCATCAACGTCGGTGCAGGCAGTGGCGCGATTACCGTCGATGGCACGCGTTACGACATGGCGCCGAAGGACGGGCTCTACATCGCCATGGGCTCCGTCAACGTGGAGTTCGAGTCGACCGACGCGGCCAGCCCCGCGAAGTTCTACATCGTCTCGACACCCGCACACACGAGCTACGAGACCAAGCATCTCGCCATCGACAAGGCCGTGCCGCTGGAGCGCGGTGCTGCCGAGACGTCCAACGAGCGCACGATCTACCAGTACATCGTGCCCGCTACCTGTCAGAGCTGCCAGCTGTTGCTGGGTCTCACCATCCTCAAGACCGGCTCGGTGTGGAATACCTGTCCGCCGCACCTGCACGACCGACGCTCCGAGGTGTATTTCTACTTCGATCTCAAGGACGACCAGCGCGTCATGCACTTCATGGGCGAGCCAGAAGACATGCGCCACCTCGTGCTGGCCAAGGACGAAGCCGTGATGTCGCCGCCCTGGTCGATCCACATGGGTTCGGGCACCAGCAATTACGCCTTCATCTGGGCCATGGGCGGTGAGAACCTCGACTACACCGACATGAAGGTGCTGGATATTTGTCAGCTCAAGTAAGCATCTGGTCCGTCACGGACGCCCGTCCTGCTAGCGCGGGGCGGGCGTTTTCTTTTTGCGGACAGGTTTGCGCTGTGCGGCACGCAGTGACGCAGCGAGCGCACTGCGCGCCCAGGGGTGCATGAGGGCAGGGGAGTCCATCGCCTCGTCGGGCGCGCGCCAGTAGCTGGTGCGTGTTTCCTTGCCCGTCTTGGTTGTGTAGGTAAAAGGCGAGGAGCCGGCGGCTTCGAACTTGGCCACGTTGTCGGCGTCTGTCTTCAGGAACAGCTGTTCGTCGATGATGATGGCCACGATGATGCCGTCGCTGTACAAGCCCGCACCGCTGAACATGCGCTTGTGCGTGATGCTGCCCAACGGTGCGAGCAGTTCGGCACACCAGGCGAGATAGTCGGCGGATACGCTCATGGCTGCAGGCTCGCAAAGACTTCGATGAGGATGCGTTCGCGCGGATTGGGATGTTCGCGCAGGCGCACGATACGCGCCGAGAGCGGCATTCCCTTGTCCAGCGCACTGGCGACAGGGCCGCTCAGTTCGCGTGGCAGGTAGCCCAGCACATGGCCCTGCCAGTCGATGCGCACCGCGAGTGGATCGTGGCTGTTGCCGGCATCGCGCACGACTTCCAGTGCATCACCTTCGCGTAGCCGTGGCCAGACTGTTTTTGCCTCGTGATAGGCCACGCCGGCCACTGTGACACGCTGGAGCAGCAGGCGCGAGGCTGCCATCGCCACACTCGCGGCGACGCACAGCAATGCTGCGCCCAGGCTCAGCTGGCGGAGAAGGCGCCGCGTATCCATTCGATGCTGGCTGTGTCCAATGAGTCGAGCAGCAGCGCGTCGAAGCGCATCGGCCGCTGGCGGTAGCTGCGACCATCGCCCTGCAACCAGACGCGCGCAGCGAGTGCGATGCGGCGTTGCTTGGTCGGTGTGATGCTGGCGGCGGCTCCGCCGAAGCGTAGATTGCTGCGCAGGCGCACCTCGAAGAACACCAGGGTGCCTGCGTGCTCGCCGATGAGATCGATCTCGCCACCCTTGCAGCGCACGTTGCGCGCAATGATGCGCACGCCTTGCGATTGCAGGTAGCCGGCAGCGAGGCTCTCCGCGCGGCCTCCGCTGGTGGCGTCTGTTGTTAACGCGCCTTGCCCGCCTGCCAAGGCCAGCAGACAATGCCGCATCTTTTGCCACAAGCCGGTTGCGTTATCCATGCTCTCCTTGCCCGAAGAAAACGTCCTGCATGCCTCGCCCGCATTGTATGTGGTGGCCACGCCGCTCGGGAACCGCCATGACATCAGCCTGCGCGCGCTGGCACTGCTGGGCAAGGTCGATCTGGTGGCCTGTGAGGACACGCGCCACAGCCAGAAGCTGTTCGACAGCTTCGGCCTGTCGCCACGCACGCTGGCCCTGCACGAGCACAACGAGCAGGAAGGGGCGACACGCGTTATCGAGCGCTTGCAGCAGGGGCAGCACGTGGCCTTCGTCAGCGATGCCGGCACGCCGGCCGTGTCGGACCCCGGCGCACGCCTTGTCGCGCGCGTGCAGGAGGCAGGTTTTCCGGTGATCCCCGTGCCGGGCGCCTGTGCAGCCGTGGCAGCGCTGTCAGCGTCGGGGCTGGCGAGCGACCGTTTTCATTTCATCGGCTTCCTGCCGCCCAAGACGGCGGCGCGCAAGGCAGAAATCGAAGCCTTCAAGGGGCTGGATGGCAACGTGGTGCTTTACGAGTCACCGCATCGCGTCGTCGAGTGCGTGGCAGATCTCGCCGCGGTGCTGGAGCCTGAGCGCGAGATCGTCTTCTGTCGCGAACTGACCAAGCTGTTCGAGCAGATTGCGCGCATGCCGCTGGCCGAGGCGAGCGCCTGGTTGCAGACCGACAGCAACCGCCAGCGTGGCGAATTCGTGTTATTGCTGGGGCCCGCACCCGCCTCGGAAGGCTTACCCGCCGAAGCGCAGCGCGTGCTGGCACTGTTGCTGGAAGAGTTGCCGGTGAAGACGGCGGCAAAGCTGTGCGCCGGGATTACCGGCGCATCACGCAATGCCTTGTATGAACATGCCCTGAGCCTGAAACAGGGCGACAAGTAGCGCGTCAGTAGCGGCGCGAGGAGCTGGAGCTCTGCAGCGGGATGCCACCGCCGCGCATGCTGCTGCCACGTTCGTACTGCGCGTCGACGCGTTGAGCTTTGCGCTCCAGATCGCGCAGGGTGCGTTCCGCTTCGGCGGTTTGCTGGCGACGCTGGCGCTCTTCGTCGTAGCGTGCGCGCTCATCTTCACGACGGTAGCGTTCATCCGCAGCCTGCAGGCGGCGTGCGTTGCGGTCCGCGTCGGCAATGGCCTGGTCGCGCTCCTGGCGTTGACGGCGTTCATCTTCCTGTGCGTCGCGACGTGCCGAGTCGGCGGCGTAGGAGTCCCGGCGTTCGTCTTCGCGTGCCTGACGTGCCTGTTCCTGCTCCAGCCGTTGTTGTTCGATGCGTACCTGTTCCGCACGGATGCGCAGTCGTTCCTGTTCGATGTTCAGGTACCAGCGATACCCCATGACGGCCAGTATCACCAGGATCAGCGCGGCCACGGCTTTCGTCTTGAATGACATGCCCGGCTCGTTGTCGACATAGCTGATTGCCGCAGAGCCGGTCGAGCTGCCGCCCTTCAGCCTGCGGTCGTAGTCGGCGCGACGCTGTTCATTGCTGAGTGTGAGGAAGGCGTCCTTGAGCAGGGCGTGGTAGGTGGCGACGGTCAGGCCATCCGGCGGTGTCATGCCCGCAGCAATCTTGATCTCCAGGCGCTCCCACGCGGCATGGATGGCTTCATTGCTGGCGCTCTGGCTGACTTCGAGCAGGTCGTAAAGCGTTTTCTTGTTCTGCATGTGCGGGTTCCGTTTGTTTTATCCGCGCGCCGCGAGGCGGGCGTTCTGATCGCGGGATGATGATATGTGGATGCCGGCAGGCGTGCAATTTCCTGCCCCTCCGTTCAGCGTGATCCGTCACGCCTGCGTCGGGCTTGTCGCAGGAATTCGGCCAGCAGTGGGGCGCTGTCGAGCAGGTGTTCGTGTACTGGTGGATGGAACTCCGGGTGCCACTGCACACCGTAGACGAAGCTGTTACCGGTCCAGCGTATGGCTTCGACAATGATTTCGTCGGTCGATAAGGCGTCGACCAGCACACCGTTGCCGAGTCGGCGGATGGCCTGGTGATGGATGCTGGTGACGCGCGGTGCATCTTCGAAAGGGTACAGGCGCTCCAGCAGCGAGCCCGTCGTGAAGCGGATGGCATGCGTGTGCAGGTCGTAGGCGTCGTGATCGACATGCTGTTCGGCGCCAGCAACTTGCTGACCTACGTCCTGGTAGAGCGTGCCGCCGAAGGCGACATTGAGCAGCTGGCAGCCGCGGCAGATGCCCAGCACGGGCTTGTTCTGGATGATGCATTCCCAGATCAGGTCGAGCTCGTACTGGTCGCGGATACGGTCGCCTTCCCACTCTGGCCGCAGCGCTTCTTCGCCATAGCTGCTTGGGCTGACGTCGGCGCCGCCCTGCAGCACCAGCGCATCGATGGCGCGTACATAGTCGCCGACGTGCACGGCGGCGCGGCGCAGCGAGCCTTCTGACTCCAGCGTGGGCAGCATGAAGCACAGCGCCCCCTCGGCGAGTATCCAGTGCGCAATCGACTGCTCGAGGTATTGCAGCGTCTTGCCGCGGAAGCCCAGTTCTGCGGGCGGCCTGTGCATCAATCTGGCGCTGATGCCTATGCGTAGTGGTGCGGGCCGGTCGGGAGCTGGTGGAGGCAGGTTCAGCTCTCGCGCCATTGCAGGGCCTGTTGCCAGACGAGGTCACCGAAAGAATGATGGCGCTGGTAGGCACTGCGCATCCACTGCGCACCGTTGCCTTCGTGGCAGACAGCACCCAGCGTGGCGAGGTAACTCGCGGTGCCCAGCTCTTCGGCATGTGGTGCAAGTCGTTCCAGCGTGATCTGCAGGTCGTCACGCAAGGCGACGCGCTGACGCGACGCCGGGTTGACGACGCAACCTTCCATGCCGTAACGCGCGGCCTGGTAGCGGTTGAAGCTGTACACCGCGTAGAGCGATTCGTCGATCACGAAGGGGCGTTCGACCAGCAGGTAACGGCACAGCGTCTGCGCGAAGGCGGCGAGGGCGATGGCGCGCTGCACGGTCAGCGGCGTATCGCAGATGCGGATCTCGACAGTGCCGAATTCGGGCTTGGGGCGGATGTCCCAGTAGAAGTCCTTCATGCTTTCGACGATGCCGAAACCGCGCATGTGCTCGAAGTAGTCGATGAACTCACTCCAGCGCTTGACCATGGGCGCGCGGCCCGACAGCGGGAAGGCCGAGATGGCATTCAGGCGTGACGAATCGAAGGCGGTATCGACGCCCTGGTAGTAGGGCGAGGCCGCCGACAGCACGATGAAGTGCGGCAGGTAGCGTGACAGGGCATGCAGCAGGTAGAGCGCTTCATCACCGTTGGGGCAGCCGACGTGGATGTGTTGACCAAAGACGGTGAATTGCTTGGCGAGATAGCCATACATGTCGCCCAGCTGGTGGAAGCGCGGCTTGTCGAAGATCTTGCGCTCGGCCCAGTGCTGGAAGGGGTGCGCGCCGCCACCGCATATGAGCAGGTTGAGCTTGTCAGCGGTTTCGACGAGCGTTTTGCGGACGTCGAGCAGCTCGGCAGCGAGCGTGTCGATGCGTCGGTGGATCTGTGCGGTGGACACCTCGATCATGCTCTCGGTGATCTCAGGCTTGAAGTCACCCAGGTGCGGATGCCGGTTGATCAGGCCCAGCAGTTCGGTGGCGCCGCGCGTGAGGTCGGCATCGAGCCGGCTGACGACCTGCAGCTCCAGCTCCACGCCCAGCGTCAGCGGGTCCGAAGTGGTGAAGGTCAGCGAGTGCTGGCTCGTGTCGGGTGCGAGTACGGCGGTATCGGGACTCATGCGGCCTCCCTCGTTTCATCTGCACGGCGAAGTGCGAACTGCAGCAAGGGCGGCGCCAGCAGTTCGGTCAGGGGCAGGGCGGTCAGCACGATGGCGGCAACCTGTGCGCCCAGTGATGGCCAGAAGACGCTGGTGCGGTCCACCCACAGCAAGGCTGCGCCCGACATGGGCAGCATGCAGGCGGCCAGCAGCGAGGCTTTGCGATAGCTCAAGCCGCAGGGCGTGGCGAAAGCGAATATGCCAATGAGCTTGCCGACGGCACGTGCGGCGATCAGGGCGATGGCCGGGATGATCGCCGCTTGCAGTGCGGCTGGCGTGAGCAGCGCACCGGTCGAGATGAATACGACGATGAGGGCCAGGCGTCCGACAAGGCCGAAGTCCATCGGCTGCAGGCGGCGGCGTTTGTCCATCGTGCGGCTCAGCACGCCTGCCGCGAGCAGGCTCACTGCCACCGACAGTTGCAGCGCCGAGGTGAGCGCGACCGAGAAGATGATCAGCGCGATGGCGGCCAGCGTCTGGCTGTTGTGTTCGGGCTTCAGCCGCGCAGGCACCCACAGCACGACGTGGGCGATGATCAGGCCCAGCAGCAGCGAACCGAGCAGCAGGTAGGCCGGGTGCAGCAGGCTGGCGAGCAGGTCGTCACTGCGCAGCGCCGTGTGTTGCCAGCCATACGCAATGCCCAGCGCGACGAAGGCATAGCAGCTGCCCAGCGCGCACAGCAGTTGCAGGCGCTCGCTGACCGGGCCGCGCGCATGTGTGTCCTTGCAGACACCCAGCACGACGGCGGGCCCTGTGGCGGCGGCGATGCCGGCACTGATCAGCGCCACCAGGGTGGGCACACCCAGCGCAATCAGTAGCAAGCCAACGCAGATGAAGGCCAGCAGCGATTCCAGCAGGCTGGTGGCAAGCAACCAGGGATTGCGCCGCAGCCAGCCCAGGTCGATGCGCTGGCCTAGCTCGAACAGCAGCAGGCCGAAGGCGAATTCGAACAGCGGACGCAGCAGGGGCAGGATGTCGGGCGTGTAGAGTTGCGTCACGGCCTGGCCCAGCAAGGTGCCGAGCAATACGTAGCCGGTGATGCGTGGCAGGCGCAGGGTGCGCATGGTCAGTTCGCCAAAAGCCACAGCGCATAACAGGACCAGTGCGGCCCAGCCGAAATCGCTGATCGGCAGTGGCAGAGCGGGTAGAAAGAAAACGGCTCCATCTCTCCTCCTTGAACATTTCTTGTTTCAGATGGCAGCAGGTCGTCCGGGCTGTGATGCCAAGGCTGACGTGCGGGAGGGATTGCTGGCTACAACGGTGTTGTCGTCAAATGCCGACAACGCTGACGGGGTGCTGCGTATAAGGGTGTTGCGTGCTAGGCGAGGGTTCAGGAAGGTGCGACCTGCGCGATTACGGAAGGTTCCGCCGGGTCGCACAGGCGAGGAGACTACATGCTGTAAACTTGTAGTCGCTTTCCCGCAGCTTTCCAGCCATTTTTCTGCCCGCAGCCACCATGACGTCCATCACTTCCCTCAGCATTACCCGCCCCGATGACTGGCACCTTCACCTGCGTGACGGTGATTCGTTGCCTGTTACCGTGCCCGATGTGGCACGCCGTTTCGGCCGCGCCATCGTCATGCCCAACCTGCGTCCGCCGGTGACCACCGTGGCGCAGGCTGCTGCCTACCGTGACCGGATCAACGCCGCTGTTCCGGCGGGTCTCAAGTTCGAACCCCTGATGACGTTGTACCTGACTGACAACACTCCGCCCGACGAGATCGACCGGGCGAAGGCCTCCGGTTTCGTGCATGCCGTCAAGCTGTACCCGGCCGGGGCGACGACCAATTCCGATGCCGGGGTGACGTCGATGGACAAAGTGGCTGCAACGCTGGAACGCATGCAGGCACTAGGTGTTCCCCTGCTGGTACATGGTGAGGTGACTCATGCTGATGTGGATATCTTTGATCGCGAGCGCGTCTTTATTGATCGTGTATTCGCGCCGCTCCAGGCGAAATTCCCGGGTCTTCGTACGGTCTTCGAGCACATCACGACTGCGGAAGCCGCGCAGTTCGTAGCCGGTGCCGGCCCCAACGTGGCCGCAACCATCACCGCGCATCACCTGCTGATGAACCGCAACGCGATCTTCACGGGCGGCATCCGTCCGCATCACTACTGCCTGCCCGTGCTCAAGCGCGAGACGCATCGTGTCGCGCTGGTTGAAGCCGCCGTCTCGGGCAATCCGCGCTTCTTCCTCGGCACCGATTCAGCACCGCACGCCAAGAGCACCAAGGAAGCTGCCTGCGGCTGCGCCGGCTGCTACACCGCGCATGCCGGCATCGAGCTGTATGCCGAAGCTTTCGATGACGCTGGCGCACTCGACAAGCTCGAAGCCTTCGCCAGCCACAACGGCCCCGACTGGTACGGCTTGCCGCGCAATGCTGACAAGATCACTCTCGTGAAACAAGACTGGGCTGTGCCCGCCAGCATCGACTACCTGCCGGGCGACCCGCTGGTGCCGTTGCGCGCCGGTGAAGCCATCCACTGGAAAATCGCCTGACCATGCACATGACGCGTCTGCTGCTCTTGCTGTTGTTGCCTTGCCTCACAGCCTGCGAGAACACGGGCGCGTCGTACATGATCGACGGCAACAAGGATCACTCGATCAGCGTGGTGCGCGAGCAGCGCTACTTCTGGGGCAGTGCTGTGGCGCAGAAGGTCGTCGCAGCGCGTTTCCCCATCTGCCAGCAACGCTACGAGATTGCCGATGGCAAAGCCGGTGCAGGCGAGCTGGAGCTGTACGAAGTGAATGAAGTGCTCTACGTGTTGCACCAGGGCAGCAACTGGTGGGGCGTGGGCACCGAGAAGTGCGAGTTGCAGGCCTTCAAGACGCCGCCGGAAAAATACGGCGATCTGCTCGGCAAATTCCGGTTCGATAACGGCACGTTCACCTTCGTCGCCGCCAAGCCCGCGACAGCGCCGGGCAAATAATCCCTCTCTCGCAGCTATACTCCTGCCCGGGAAGTTCGCCAGGCAGTCGCGGTGTGCTGGAGGAAATCGGTACATCGAGGAAAGTCCGGGCCCCGCAGGGCAGGATGCCGGCTAACGGCCGGGCGCTATAAGTCAGGCTTGCCTGACCCAAGGCGACGGAAAGTGGAACAGAGAATAGACCGCCGATGGCTCGCAAGAGCACAGGTAAGGGTGAAACGGTGAGGTAAGAGCTCACCGCAGGACTGGCGACAGGACTGGCACGCTAAACCCCATCCGGGGCAAGGCCAAATAGGGGGGCGTTGATGCGGCCCGCAGAGCCCCCGGGTAGGCTGCTAGAGCCCTGCAGTAATGCTGGGACCAGAGGAATGACTGCCCCGCATGCGCGAGCATGCGCGACAGAACCCGGCTTATCGGCGAGCTTCCCAATCTTCTTCGTCGGACACCTCTTCGGGTGGCGACAGCTTGCGCCGGATCAGCGCAACGACCGGCTTGTACAGCAGCCACACGATCAACAGCGCCCCCAGGCTCAGGCACACGATGGCAGCGAGCCGTGATGCCGTTGCAATACCTTCGGCAAAGCTGCGCCAGAACGCCGAGCCGGTCAGGCGTCCGTTCAGTGTGGGCTCTTCGAGTTTGCCAAGCGGCTTGCGCGCCGCATCGAAGCGCCACACGGCGCCCTGCGCACCATCCAGTACCCATAGCTCCTTGCCGAACCACGCGATGTCGAGCGCCTGACTGCCCGCAGGCAGAGGGAACTCGGCTTCGGTTGCGTCGCTGAACACGTTGACGACGCGGCGTTGCCCGCTTTCCGGATGACGGCGGATCACGGTCGCCACCACGGGTTTGTCGCGTTCACTCATCTGGCCACGCGACAGGCGCGCGATGCCCGGCACGCGCAGGGCGTTGAGGCCGCTGAGTGGCACGGCGTCCTGCGCTGCCAGTGATTCGGCCTGTAGCTGGCTGAGTTGTTGTTTTGCGCTGTCCGATACCCACCAGGCTTCGCCGTCGAACAGCACGCCTTCGGCCTGGCGCACTTCGCTGGTAGTGCTGCGCGTCAGTGACTGGCCCTGGTCGTCGAAGCGCTGAACGCTGCCATCGAGCACGGCGGCGAGTTCGAAGCTCTGGCCGTGCTTGCGGCTGGCGAGGCGTATCGGAGTTTGCGGAGCAGGGGTGGCAAGTGTGATCACGCCCGACACGCTGCCGGTGCTGGTGTCGAGCAGCTTGAGGCGCGCGCTGCCCGGCTCGGCCAGCAGCAGATGGCTGGCGTTTACAACATGCAGTTCGCTGATGTCCTTGACGCCCAGTTCGCCGAGGCTGCGTTCGCGCACCAGCTTGCCCGAGGCGTCGATCTGCATGAGGCCGTGGTTGTCAGCCAGCCACAGGTGATTGCCAGCCGCCATGGCGTTGGCGCTCAGCGAGTCCCGCTGGTAGCCGCCGGCAAAGCTCGCCAGCACTGCGGCGGCAATGCCAAGGATGAGCGCCAGCGCGGCCAGCAGGCGGATTCGTCGTCCAGCACGTTCCATTTCTTCTTCCTCCCGGGGCAAACCTGGCGCCGATCTTGCCATGGCGCGGCGCGAAACGTGATGCCAGGTGCGGCAAGGGGCTGCGAGGGGCGGACTCGAGGGTATTGGTCTGTCTGTCGGAACGACGCGCGGTAGCCCTTGAAAACATTCGGAATTGCGCCCCGAAAACCTCGCAAAACCGCCCGTTGCGCTGCTTGACCGGGTATGACAGTTCAACTAAAGTGGTGCAAAGTGGTAAGAAATGGATAAAAGTGCACAAAGACGACGCTCAAGTGGCGCGTCGTGGTCCGGAGTGAGGAATCCCCGGGTGCGTGGTTGAACGGTGGCTGGTGCTGGATCCGGCCGAGGAGCGTGGATGTTTCAAGGTGCTGCGGCGCTGAATCTCGATGCGAAAGGACGCCTGGGCGTACCGGCGCGGCATCGTGACGCGCTCGCAACGGCTTGCAGCGGCCGCCTCGTGGTGACGGCGCATCCGCATCAGTGCCTGGTGATCTACCCGGAGCCGGCCTGGGAGCCGATCCGCGCGCAGGTGCTGGCAGCGCCCAGCCTTGATCCGCGCTCGGCGGCCATCAAGCGCTTGCTGGTTGGTAATGCGCGCGACGAAGAAATGGATGCAACGGGGCGCGTGCTGATCGCGCCGGAGCTGCGTGAATGGGCCGCGCTGGACAAACAGGTCTGGCTGGTGGGGCAGGGCACGCACTTCGAGCTGTGGTCGGACGAGCGCTGGAAGAAGCAACAGGAAGCCATGTTGGCGATCTTCCAGTCGGCCGAGCTGCCACCCGGCCTTGCCGACTTGAGTCTGTGAGCGTGGCTAAGTGAATGAAGACCTGCGGCACATCACGGTCTTGCTGGATGAGGCAGTTGAGGCGCTGGCCATCAGGCAAGACGGTGTGTACGTCGATGCGACCTTCGGGCGTGGCGGACACAGCCGGGCGATTCTGGCGCAGCTGGGTGCGCAGGGAAGGCTGATTGCGTTTGACCGCGATCCGATGGCGGTGGCGGCCAGCAAGGCGCTGAACGACGGACGTTTCACCCTGGTGCATGAGCCGTTCTCGGAACTGGCGGCTTCGCTGGATGCGCTGGGTGTGACGCAGGTGGACGGGGTGTTGATGGACATCGGCGTGTCGTCACCGCAACTGGACGACCCGCAACGCGGAATGAGTTTCCGTTTCGATGCGCCGCTGGACATGCGCATGGATACGACTAGGGGCGAGCCTGTCTCGCAATGGCTGGCGCGGGCAACCGTCGCCGAAATCACAAACGTAGTGAGGGATTACGGTGAAGAACGGTTTGCTTATGCGATTGCAAAGGCGGTTGATGCTGCTCGGGCGGGGAGCCCTATTGCTACCACAGGACAACTTGCCACGCTCGTGGCGGAGACCGTCCGCACACGCGAGCTGGGTCAGCACCCGGCGACGCGCACCTTCCAGGCTCTACGGATTTTCATCAACCGGGAGCTTGAGGAACTATCGCTGACACTGCCGCAGGCCGTGTCGAAGTTGAACACAGGGGGACGTCTGGTGGTCATTTCCTTCCACTCGCTGGAAGACCGCATCGTGAAGCGCTTCATGCGTGATCACTCGCGTCCGCCTGCCTTGCCGCGCGGCTTGCCGATCCGGGAGGCAGACCGCCCGCGTCCGCCTCTGGGCCTCATTGGCGATGCCGTGCGCGCCTCCGCGGCGGAAGTGACTGCCAACCCGCGTTCGCGCAGCGCCATCATGCGCGTGGCGCAGCGTACCGACGCGGCCTTTGCGGGAGGTGTAGCGTGATCCGCATCTCCGCCATCCTCGTCGTGCTCGTCGTCGCCAGCGCGCTGGCCGTGGTCAACCTGACGCATCGCTCGCGCGGCTTCGTCAAGGCGCAGGAGCGTGAGCAGGCGCGTTCGCGTGCACTCGAAGCGGAGTGGACGCAGCTGCAGCTGGAGAACGGCACCTGGGCCGCACCGGCGCGTGTCGAAAAAATTGCCCGTGAGCGGCTGGGTATGAGTCAGCCCGCGCGCGATCATCTGTTGTCGCTGGAAGCCTCTGCAGGAGGCGCACGATGAAGTCCTACACCTTCAATCACAATCCGCTGCTCTCCGAACGCCTGCCGCTCTGGCGTGCGCGCTTTGTTGTCGGTGTGCTGCTGATCGGCCTGGTCAGCCTCGTCGGTCGTGCCGTCTGGCTGCAAGGTGTTAACCGCGACTTCCTGCAGGCCAAAGGCGAGTCGCGCTATGCACGTACGCTGACGCTGACGGCGACGCGTGGTCGTGTGCTCGATCGTCACGGCGAACCGCTGGCAATGAGCACGCCGGTCAAATCGGTGACCGCCATTCCTGATCTCGCCAACCTCAATGCCGGTCAGGTGGCCCAGCTCGCCAAGGTGCTGGCCATGCCGGTTGAAGACATCAACCGCAAGCTCGCCAGTGGCAAGGACTTCGTCTACCTGAAGCGCGAAGTGCCGCCTGACGTGGCCGCACAGGTCGCTGCGCTCAAACTCGAAGGCATTCACAGCGAAGACACTTATCGCCGCTACTACCCGGTGGGCGAGGTGGCTTCGCACATGGTGGGCTTCACCAACATCGACGATCGCGGCCAGGAAGGTGTCGAGCTCGCGCTGGAACAACGCCTCGCCGGCAAGAACGGTTCGCGCCGCGTGATCAAGGATCTCTACGGTTCCGTCGTCGAAGACGTCGAATCGATCCGCCGTCCGCGTAACGGCGAAGACATCAGCCTCTCCATCGACGCCAAGGTGCAATACCTCGCGTTCAGTGCGCTCAAGCAGGCTGTGCAGGCCAACAAGGCCAAGGCGGGTGCGGTGGTGGTGCTCGACGTGCGCACGGGTGAAGTGCTGGCCCTGGTCAAACAACCCGACCTACAACCCCAACAACCGCGGCAAGCTGTTGGGCGAGCAGCTGCGTAACCGCGTGCTGACCGATACCTACGAGCCGGGCTCGACGATGAAGCCCTTCATCGCCGCGATGGCGCTGGAGTCGAACAAGTTCAAGCCGACCAGCCTGATCGACACGCAGGGTGGCCGCATGACTCTGGATGGCGCGACCATCAACGATTCGCACGCTCACGGCGCGCTGACTGTGGCTGAGGTCATCGAGAAGTCGTCGAACATCGGTGCGGCCAAGATGGCGCTGACCTTCCCGCCCGAACACATGTGGAAGCTGTTCGACAACCTGGGCTTCGGTCGTCCGCTGCAGATCGGTTTCCCCGGCGAAGCCGGTGGCCGTCTGCGCCCCTGGAAGACCTGGCGTCCCATCGAGCAGGCCACCATGTCTTATGGTCACGGCGTGTCGGTGACGCTGATGCAGATGGCGCAGGCCTACATGGTGCTCGCACGTCAGGGCGAGATGGTGCCCCTGTCGCTGACACGCACGGACGGCGCCCCCATGCGCGGCCAGCAGATCTTCAGCCCGGAAGTGACGCAGCAGGTGCGCAGCATGCTGGAGCTGGCGGTGTCTGATGGCGGCACTGCACCGCAGGCGCGCATCCCCGGCTATCGCGTGGCGGGCAAGACCGGCACCGCGCACAAGCTGGAGGGCGGTCGCTACGTCAACAAGTACGTCTCGTCCTTCATCGGTTTCGCGCCGGCAACTGATCCGCGTCTCGTGGTGGCCGTGATGATCGACGAAGCCAGCGGCGGCCAGTACTACGGTGGTGCCGTGGCCGGCCCGGTGTTCGCCCAGATCATGAGCGGTTCGCTGCGTGCCCTCGGCGTGCGCCCGGACGCACCGCTGGTGCCGACGCAGATTGCACGACAGACCGCCGTCCCCGCCAAGGAGGACATGTGAGCACGCGCCTCGCAGCTGCGATTCTCGCGCTGCTGGCGGCAGAGGGCATCACACCGCGTCGCGTCTGCGCCGATTCGCGCCGCGTGCAGCAGGGCGACATCTTTCTTGCGTACCCGGGGCATGCCAGCGATGGCCGTCTCTTCATCGCCGATGCGATTGCGCGTGGCGCGGTGGCCGTGGTGTGGGAGCGTGAAGGTTTCGAGTGGCAGGCCAGCTTCGGCGTGCCCAACGTGCCGGTAGACCAGCTGCGCTGGATGGCCGGTGATCTCGCTGACGAAGTGTTCGGTCGTCCCTCGCATGACATGTGGGTCGTCGGTGTCACCGGCACCAATGGCAAGACGTCGGTGTCGCAATGGCTGGCGCGCGCCTTCAATGACCTTGGCCGCAAATGCGCGGTGGTGGGCACACTGGGCATGGGCTTTCCCGGTCGGCTCGATCCTTCGCCCAACACCACGCCCGACGCCATCGTGCTGCATGAGCAGCTGGCGGCCTTGAAAGGGCAGGGCGCCGAGGCTGTCGCGATGGAAGTGTCGTCCATCGGGCTGGACCAAGGGCGCGTCATCGGCGTGAAGATGGATGTCGCGGCCTTCACCAATCTCACGCGCGACCACCTCGACTATCACCGCACCATGGAAGCCTATGCTGCCGCCAAGGCCAGGCTCTTCGAGCAGCAAGGCCTCAAGTCCGTGGTGCTCAACTTCGACGACATCATGGGCGTGGCCCAGGCGCGCAAGCTGGAACATAGCGATCTCGAAGTCGTCGGCTACACGCTGATCCCTGACAACGCCAACGCCGCACCGGCAGCTCGCGTGCTGGTGGCAGAACACCTGCGCAGCATGCCGCAGGGCATCCGCGTGCTGGTGGCCTGCGAAGGGCAGCGCGAAGAGCTGACGGTCGGCGTGGTCGGGCAGTTCAATGTCTCCAATCTGCTCGCGGTGATGGGTGTGCTGATGCAGTCGGGTTACAGCTTCGCGCAGGCCGCCGCAGCGGCGCGTCGTCTGACGCCCCCAGAAGGCCGCATGCAGACGCTGGGTGGCGTCGGTGCACCGCTGGTCATCATCGACTACGCCCATACGCCCGATGCTCTGGAACAGGTACTCATGGCTCTGCGCCCGACGGCCAACTCGCGTGGCGGTCGCCTGACCTGCGTGTTCGGTTGCGGCGGCGACCGCGATCCGGGCAAGCGCCCGATGATGGGCGAAGTCTCGCATCGCCTGGCTGACCGCGTCATCGTCACCAGCGACAACCCGCGCAGCGAAGCCCCGCAGGACATCGTCGATGCCATCCTCGCCGGTGCGCCCGGTGCCGAGCAGGAGCTGGACCGTGCCGTGGCGATCCGCCGTGCGATTGCTGAGTCGGTTGCCGACGACATCGTGCTGCTGGCGGGCAAGGGCCACGAGACCTACCAGGAAATCAACGGTCAGCGCGAGCACTTCAGCGATGCCGAACACGCACGCAAGGCCTTGTCGATCTGGCAGGAACCGGAGGGGAATGCCTGATGCTCGCATTGTCTGAAGCCGCCCAGGCCTGTGGTGGAGTGCTGACCGGTAGCGATGTGACCTTCACCTCAGTCGGCACCGATACGCGCGCTGACCTCAGTGGCGGGCTCTACGTCGCCCTGCGCGGTGAGCGCTTCGACGGCAATGCCTTTCTCGCCGAAGCCAAGAAGGCTGGTGCGATTGCCGGGTTGGTTGATCGCCGCGGCGTGTACAACATTCCGCCGGACTTCCCGCTCATCGGCGTCGAGGACACGCGCCTCGCGCTCGGCACGCTTGCAGCCTACTGGCGCAACCGCTTCCGCATTCCCGTCATCGGCGTGACGGGCAGCAACGGCAAGACCAGCGTCAAGGAGATGTGCGCCGCCATCCTCTCGGCCTGGGCGCAGTCCAGGGGCCTCGCGCCGCAGGCCGCCGTGCTGGCCACGCAGGGCAACCTCAACAACGACATCGGTCTGCCGCTGATGATGCTGCGCATGCGCGAATCGCACATCGCGGCCGTGCTCGAGATGGGCATGAACCATCCCGGCGAGATCGCCTACCTGACCGGGCTCGCGCGGCCGACCGTCGCACTGGTCAACAACGCCCAGCGCGCCCACCTCGAAGGCATGGGCGAAGTGATGGGCGTGGCACGCGAAAAGGGCCAGATCTATTCCTCGCTGGGCACCGATGGTGTGGCCGTGGTGAACGCGGACGATCCGCATGCCGACTACTGGCGTTCGCTCAACGATGGTCGCCAGATCGTCAGCTTCGGCCTTGGCGCACAGGCCGACGTGTCGGCCAGCCACAGCATGATGGCCTTCGGCAACAAGGTGCACATGACGGCGCTGGGCGAAGTGCGCGACTTCGTGCTCAACGTGCCCGGCATCCACAACGTGCGCAATGCCATGGCCGCCGCCGCGGCGACGCTGGCTGCAGGCATTCCGCTGGACGTAGTGGTGAGCGGGCTCGCGCAATACTCGGGAACCAAGGGCCGCCTGGAGGTCAAACGCACGGCCGAAGGGGCCGTGGTGCTCGATGACACCTACAATGCGAACCCCGATTCGGTCCGTGCCGGTATCGATGTGCTGGCCGCAACGCCGGGTCGCAAGCTGCTGGTGCTGGGCGACATGGGGGAAATCGGCGACACCAGCGCGCAATGCCATGACGAGATCGGCGGTTACGCCAAGAGTCAGGGCGTCGACCGCCTGCTGGCGTTGGGTGAGTACAGCGCGGTGGCCGTGCGCAACTTCGGCGCGGGTGGCGAACACTTCGAAACGGTGGAAGACCTCGTGGCCGCGTTGCGCCCCATGCTGGGCGACGACGTGGTCGTGCTCGTCAAGGGCTCACGATTCATGAAGATGGAACGCGTGGTGCAGCTGATTGCACCCGCGACGAAATAAGGAAGCTTTCGACAATGCTGCTTGAACTCGCACGCTGGCTGGGTACCGATATCCGCACGTTCAACGTGTTCGGATACATCACCCTGCGCACCATGCTGGCTGCGCTGACCGCGCTGGTCATCTCGTTTGTCTTCGGCCCTGCGGTGATCCGCTGGCTCGCCGCCAAGAAGATCGGTCAGGCCGTGCGTAGTGATGGTCCGCAAACCCACCTCGTCAAGGCCGGCACGCCCACCATGGGCGGCGCGCTGATCCTGATCGCCATCTCGGTCACCGTCTTGCTGTGGGGTGACCTGAAGAACCGCTACCTGTGGGTGGTGCTGTTCGTGACGCTGGGCTTTGGCGCCGTCGGTTGGGTGGATGACTGGCGCAAGGTGGTGCATCGTGATCCCAAGGGCCTCGCCAGCCGCTGGAAGTATTTCTGGACATCGCTCATCGCGGGCCTCGCCGCCGTTTACCTCGCCCTCATCGGCGGGGCGACGCAAACCGAGCTGATCGTCCCGTTCTTCAAGACCGTGGCCTACCCGCTTGGCATGTTCGGTTTCGTGGCGATGAGCTACTTCGTCATCAATGGCACCAGCCACGCGGTGAACCTCACCGACGGGCTCGACGGTCTGGCCATCATGCCGGCCGTGCTGGTGTCGGCGGCCCTTGCAATCTTTGCCTACGTGGCGGGCCACGTCGGCTTTTCCAAATACCTCGGCCTGCCTTATGTGCCGGGCGCGGGCGAACTGGCTGTGTACTGCGGCGCCATGGCGGGGGCGGGGCTGGGATTCCTCTGGTTCAACGCCTATCCGGCCGAAGTGTTCATGGGTGACGTCGGCGCGCTGGCGCTGGGCGCTGCGATGGGCACCATCGCCGTGATCGTGCGGCAGGAAATCGTGCTCTTCATCATGGGCGGCGTGTTCGTCGCCGAGACGTTGTCGGTGATGCTGCAGGTGGCGTACTTCAAGTGGAGCGGAGGCAAACGCATCTTCCGCATGGCGCCATTGCATCACCACTACGAATTGAGCGGCTGGAAGGAAACCAAGGTGGTCGTGCGCTTCTGGATCATCACCATCATGCTGGTGCTGTTCGGACTCTCGACACTCAAACTCAGGTAGCCGATGCAAAGGTTTAAAAGAGAAGTGAAAAACGCAGCGCAACGCCCACCGGTTCCGGCCGGTGGGCGTCAGCGTTTCACGGCTCATGAAAGCAGAACGCAATGACCGGTATCTACACGGACAAGCAGTGCCTTGTGCTCGGCCTCGGTGAGAGTGGTCTGGCTGCGGCTGCATGGCTGGCGCGCAATGGGGCGCGGCTGCGCGTCGCTGACTCGCGCAGCAATCCGCCGGGCCTCGAAGCATTGCGCGCGCAGGCGCCGGATGCCGAGATCATCTGTGCGCCTTTTACCGATTCATTGCTCGACGGTATCGAGCTGCTGGCCATCAGTCCCGGTCTCGATCCGCGTGAGCCCGCAGTGCAGGCTGCACGTCAGCGTGGTATCACCATTACGGGCGAGATCGAGCTCTTCGCACAGGCGCTGATCCAGCTGGGCTGGCGTGCAGCGTGCAAAGTCATCGCCATCACTGGCACCAATGGCAAGACCACGACGACGGCACTGAGCGGCGCGCTGTGCCGCGCGGCAGGCTTGAAGACCGTCGTGGCCGGCAACATCTCGCCGGCGGCACTCAGCGAGCTGATGCGCTGCCTCGACGAAGGCGTGCAGCCTGATGTGTGGGTGCTGGAACTGTCGAGCTTCCAGCTCGAAACCACACGTTCGCTGGCGGCCGAAGCGGCGACCATCCTCAACATCACGGACGATCACCTCGATCGCCACGGCAGCATGGCGGCCTATGCCGACGCCAAGGCCGCGATCTTTGCGGGGCAGGGCGTGCAGGTGCTCAACCGCGACGATCAACTGGTGCGTGAGATGGGCATTGCTGGTCGCGTGGTGCGTGACTTTGGTCTGCAGGCCATGGCGGGTGATGCGCACTACGGTCTCGGCGAACAGACGGGTCAGGCCTGGCTGCTGCGCGGTGACGAGCCGCTCTTGCCGCAGGCCGAGCTGCAACTTGCGGGCTCGCACAATGCGGCCAACGCGCTGGCGGCACTGGCGCTGTGTGAGGCCATCGGTCTGCCGCGCACCGCCTTGCTGCAAGGACTGCGCGCTTTCCGTGGCCTGCCGCATCGTGTCGAACTGGTCGCACAACGTGCGGACGGTGTGCGCTTCTACGACGATTCCAAAGGCACGAATGTGGGCGCCACGCTGGCGGCACTGCAAGGCATGGGTCGCAAGGTGGTGTTGATTGCTGGCGGTGACGGCAAGGGTCAGGACTTTCGTCCGCTCGCGTCCGCGTTCAAGCAGCACGCGCGCGCCGTGGTTCTGATCGGCCGTGATGCGCAACGCTTGCAGCAGGAGACTGCCGACAGCGGCGTATCCATGCAGCACGCTGCGGACATGGACGCAGCCGTGCTGGCCGCCAATGCGCTGGCACAGGAAGGGGATGTCGTGTTGTTGTCGCCTGCTTGTGCGAGTCTCGACATGTTCCGCAATTACGCTCATCGCGCCGAAGTGTTTTGCAACGCGGTGAAGGCTTTGCCCGGAGTGATTTCCGTATGAGTTTCAGCAGTCTGATCGGCAACCTCCTGCCGGGCGCCGGTGCCAACTTCTCGATGCCCTCGACCAGTCGCGTCGGCAACCGTTTTGCCGAACCGGCGCGTCAGCGCGAGATGGACATGCTGTTCATCTGGTCGGCGCTGGGCCTGTTGCTGCTGGGCCTCGTGATGGTCTATTCCTCGTCCATCGCCTACGCCGAGGGCAGCAAGTTCACGGGCTACAACGCCAATTACTTCCTGATGCGTCACGCGGCCTTCCTCGGCATTGGCCTGACGGCAGGTTTCGCAGCCCTGCAGGTGCCCATGGCGACCTGGCAGCGCATTGCGCCTTACCTGTTCGTGGTCGGCGTGGTCTTCCTCATTGCCGTGCTGATTCCGCATGTCGGGCGCGAGGTGAATGGTGCGCGCCGCTGGCTGCCAATGGGGCCGGTGAACATGCAGCCTTCAGAATTCATGAAGCTCTTTGCCGTGCTCTACGCCGCCGACTACACGGTGCGCAAGCTGCACGAGATGGGCAGCTTCAAGCGCGCCTTTGCGCCGATGGCGGCGGTGATCCTGTCGGTGGGCTTCCTGCTGCTGCGCGAGCCGGACTTCGGTGCCTTCGTCGTGGTGTGCACCATCGCCTTCGGCATCCTGTTCCTCGGCGGCCTCAACGCGCGCATCTTCGCCTTGCTGTTCGTCGTGGCGCTAGTGGGCTTCCTGTTGCTGATCTGGCTGTCGCCGTATCGCCGCGAGCGATTGTTCGGCTTTGCCGACCCCTGGCGCGATGCCTACGGCAGCGGCTATCAGCTGTCGCACGCGCTGATCGCCTTCGGCCGCGGTGAGTGGATGGGTGTGGGTCTGGGTGCCAGCGTCGAGAAGCTGTTCTACCTGCCCGAGGCGCATACCGACTTCCTGCTCGCCGTGATTGCCGAGGAGCTGGGCTTCACCGGCGTCATCGCCGTGGTGGCCATGTTCACCCTGCTGGTGCAGCGCGCCTTTGCCATCGGCCGTCGCGCGCTGATGCTGGATCGCTACTACAGCGGCCTCGTTGCGCAGGGCATCGGCTTGTGGCTGGGCTTCCAGGGCTTCATCAACATGGGTGTGAACATGGGCCTGCTGCCCACCAAGGGACTGACCCTGCCGCTGATGAGTTTCGGTGGCTCCGGCATCGTGGCCAACTGCGTGGCGCTCGCCATCCTGCTGCGCATCGATCTCGAAAGTCGCCACGTCATGCGTGGAGGAGGGACCTGATGCCGCGCCTGATGATCATGGCTGGCGGTACAGGCGGCCACATCTATCCCGGGCTAGCCGTGGCGAGCGTTGCGCGGCAACGCGGCTGGGACGTGGTCTGGCTCGGCAACCCGGAAGGCATGGAGGCACGCCTGGTGCCCGAGCAGGGCTACCCCATGGCCTGGGTGAATTTCGGCGGCCTGCGTGGTAAGGGCATCGTGCGCAAGCTGATGCTGCCGCTCAACCTGTTGCGCGCCTTCTGGCAAGCGTTGCGCGCGCTGCGCCGCACGCGGCCTGACGTGGTCATCGGCATGGGCGGCTACATCAGCTTTCCCGGCGGCATGATGGCGGCCTTCATGGGCAAGCCCCTGCTGGTGCATGAACAGAACTCCGTCGCTGGCCTCGCCAACCGCGTGCTGGCCAGTGTGGCGGACAAGGTGTTGAGTGGTTTCCCCGACGTGATCCGCCAAGCCCGCTGGATCGGCAACCCGGTGCGCCATGAGATCGAAACCCTGCCGGCTCCCGAGCAGCGTTTCGCGGGTCGCGAAGGTCCGTTGCGCATTCTCGTGGTGGGCGGCTCGCTGGGTGCGCAGACGCTCAATGAAACGGTGCCGAAGGCGCTGGCCATGTTGCCAACCGCGCAGCGCCCGCTGGTTGTGCATCAGTCCGGCGCCAAGCAGATCGATGCCCTGCGCGCGGCCTATGCGACGGCAGGGGTGACGGGCGAGCTGCTGCCCTTCATTGACGACATGGCGGCGCAGTACGCGGCAGCTGATCTGGTGATCTGCCGTGCGGGTGCGCTGACCGTGGCAGAGCTGGCCGCTGCCGGGGTTGCCAGCTTTCTTGTGCCGTTTCCGCATGCTGTGGATGACCACCAGACGGGCAATGCACGCTTCCTGACCGAGCGCGGCGCCGGCGAGCTGATTGCCCAGAAGGATCTGACGCCTGAACTGCTGGCCGGCCGCATCGCAGCACTGGACCGCCGCAAGCTGCTGCAGATGGCCCAGTCGGCAAGAAAATGCGCCCGCCGGCAGGTGGCCGTGGCGGTGGCAGACGCCTGCGAGGCAGCGTTGAAATCATGATCAGCCTGCGCGCAAAAATGCCTGTTCCCGGCTCGCTGAGGCAGCAAGCCGTGGAGGCAGTTGCGGGCTGCAAGTCAAGACGTGTGCGAGTGCGGCAAATCTGTAACACTGCCGGCTTTTTTGCGCCATTGGCGATGGGTAGCGCTTCCGAAATGAGCATTTGCGCAGCAAACCTGCAGCGGACCACGGAGTTGTCCGCATGAAGCACAAGATCAAGAACATCCATTTCGTCGGCGTCGGTGGCGCCGGCATGAGCGGCATCGCCGAGGTGCTGGCCAACCTGGGCTTCGGCGTCAGCGGTTCCGACCTCGCCGAGAGCGCTGCGACGCGACGCCTGCAGGCACAGGGCGTCAAGGTCATGATTGGCCACGCGGCCGAAAATCTTGTCGAAGCGGACGCCATCGTCACTTCGACGGCCGTGCGCAGCGACAACCCCGAAGTGCTGGCCGCGCGCCAGCGCCAGATTCCCGTCGTGCCGCGCGCACAGATGCTGGCCGAACTGATGCGCCTGAAGCAGGGCGTGGCGATTGCCGGCACACACGGCAAGACCACGACGACCAGCCTCACCGCCAGCATTCTTGCGGAGGGCGGGCTGGATCCGACCTTCGTGATCGGCGGCCGCCTCAATTCGGCGGGTGCCAACGCCAAGCTGGGCAGCGGTGACTTCCTCGTTGCCGAGGCGGACGAATCGGACGCCTCCTTCCTGCTGCTGACCCCTGTTGTGTCGGTCATCACCAATATCGACGCTGACCACATGGAGACCTACGGCCACGACTTCGCGCGTCTGCGCCAGGCCTTCGTGGAGTTCCTGCAGCGTCTGCCGTTTTACGGCGTGGCGGTGCTGTGTGTCGATGATCCGCATGTGCGCGAGATCATGCCCTTCGTGTCCAAGCAGATCGTGCGTTACGGCACCGATGAGTCGGCGCAGGTGCGTGCCGAGAACATCCGCGCCGTGGGTGCGCAGATGCACTTCGACTGCGTGCGCCGCAATGGCACGACGACGAGCCTGCCCATCGTGCTGAACCTGCCGGGCCATCACAACGTGCTCAACTCGCTGGCGGCGATTGCGGTGGCGACCGAGCTGGGCGTTGACGATGCGTCGATCCAGCGCGCGCTGGCAGGTTTCAATGGCGTGGGTCGTCGCTTCCAGCGCTATGGCGAAGTGGCTTTGCCGAATGGCGGAGCCTTCACCCTGGTCGATGACTACGGCCACCACCCGGCCGAAATGGCAGCAACGATTGCCGCGGCGCGTGGCGCCTTCCCGGGCCGCCGTCTGGTGCTGGCTTTCCAGCCGCACCGCTATACCCGTACGCGTGATTGCTTCGAAGATTTCGTGCGCGTGCTCGGCACCGTCGATGCATTGCTGCTGGCAGATGTTTACGCGGCGGGCGAAGCGCCCATCGTGGCTGCCGATGGTCGCAGCATGGCGCGTGCCCTGCGTGTGGCCGGGCGTATCGAGCCGCTGTTTGTCGAAGACATTGCGGACATGCCTGCCCGCATCATGGAAGCCGCCGCCGATGGCGATGTGGTGCTGACCATGGGAGCAGGTTCGATTGGTGCCGTGCCCGGCAAGATTGCAAGGAGTGAGGGCTGATGAGCACCGCACAGACATTCGGCAAGGTCGCCGTCCTGATGGGCGGCAATTCCGCCGAGCGCGAGATTTCGCTGATTTCCGGCCGCGCCGTTCTGGCCGCATTGCAGAGCCAGGGCGTCGATGCCCACGCTTTCGACCCGGCCGAGACGCCCGTGTGGGAGTTGCGCGCACAAGGTTTCGAGCGCGCCTTCATCGCTCTGCACGGCCGCTTCGGCGAAGACGGCACCGTGCAGGGCGCGCTGGAAGCCTTGCGCATCCCCTATACCGGCAGCGGCGTGATGGCGTCAGCGCTGGCGATGGACAAGTGGCGTACCAAGCTGGTCTGGCTGTCGACCGATGTGCCCACGCCGCGCTACCGCCTGCTGTCGCCGGGCGTGAACGCGGCCGACGTCATTGACGAGCTGGGCTTGCCGCTGATCATCAAGCCGGCACGTGAAGGCTCGTCCATCGGCGTCGCCAAGGTGAACACGGCGGCGGAGTTCGGTCCCGCACTCGACGCTGCCATCAAGCTTGATCCGCTGGTGATCGCCGAGGAGTTCGTTCGTGGCCGCGAGCTGACGGCTGCGGTGCTGGGTGACATGGCCTTGCCGCTGGTGCGCATCGAGGCCCCCGAAGAAGGCTACGACTACCAGAACAAGTACTTCACCGACGTGGTGCAGTACCACTGCCCGTCGGGTATCGCGCCGGAGGCTGAAGAGGCGATCCAGCAGGCTGCGCTGCGTGCCTTCCAGGTGCTGGGCTGCAAGGGCTGGGGCCGGGCTGACGTGATCCTGCGCGATGACGGCAGCTTCGTCCTGCTCGAAATGAACACTGCACCGGGCATGACGGGGCACTCGCTGGTGCCGATGGCTGCGCGCGCGGTAGGCATCAGTTTCGAGGCGCTGTGCGTGCAATTGCTGGCCGGCGCGGCACTGGGATGAAGCCATGAGCTCGCGCGTCCCCGCCTATTCCAGTCAGCCGGCCGAGGGCAAGAAGCCAGCAGTCGGCTCGGCGGGCGCGCGCGACGGTGAGGGTTTCGGTTTCTGGCACAGCCCGGAATGGATGAACCTCGTGTCGGACATCCTGCTGCTGGCCGTGTCGGTGGCGATCGGTTATGCCGTCGTCAAAGGCGTGCTGCGCATGCCTTTCTTCGAGTTGCGCCAGGTCGTCGTTACCTCGCCGCTCGGCCAGGTCACCAGTGCCCAGCTCGAGTACGCAGCGGTGTCTTCACTGCGTGGCAACTTCTTTACCGTCAATCTGGATCAGGCCCGTCAGGCTTTCGAGAAGCTGCCCTGGGTGCGTCGCGCCCAGGTGCGCCGTCGCTGGCCCGCGACCATCGAGGTGAGCCTCGAAGAGCAGGAGGCCGTGGCCTACTGGCGTGTGATCGACACGGGCGACATGCGCCTAGTCAATCGCCAGGGCGAGATCTTCGATGCCGCAAGCAACGCCAGCATGCCCATGTTCTCTGGCCCGCCGGAGCGCGCAGCCGAAATGCTGACCAGCCTGCGCAACATCAACACGCTGCTGCAGCCAATCTCGCGCAGCGTGGCCAGTCTGCAACTGTCGGAGCGGGGCGCCTGGCAACTCAAGCTCGATGATGGTCTGCAGGTCGAGCTGGGGCGCGATCAGGCCAAGGCACCGCTCGAAGATCGCCTCAGGCGTTTCATTGCCGCCTGGCCTGAAGCACACATGAAACTGGACGGTAAGTGGGCCGTCGCAGATCTGCGTTACCCGGCCGGCTTCGCCGTCAGGCTGGCAGCATCCTCAACATCCAATCACAACGAAGCAGGGAAAAAAGGCACGCCATGAGCAGGGACAGCAAGAATCTCATCGTCGGTCTCGATATCGGCACCTCGAAGATCACCGCCATGGTGGCCGAGTTGCGGCCGGATGGTCGGCTCGAGGTCGTCGGCATCGCGTCGCAACCCTCCAATGGCCTGAAGAAAGGCGTTGTGGTCAATATCGAGGCCACCGTCGACGCCATCTCGCGCGTGATCCAGGAAGCCGAGCTGATGGCTGACTGCAAGGTCCAGCACGTCTACACGGGCATCGCCGGCAGCCACATCCGCAGCTTCAACTCGAATGGCATGGTGGCGATCAAGGACAAGGAAGTATCGCCGCTGGATGTCGAACGCGTCATCGACGTGGCGCGCGCCATGCCCATCCCCGCCGACCAGCAGATCCTGCACATCCTGACGCAGGAATTCATCATCGACGGCCAGGACGGCGTGCGCGAACCGATCGGCATGAGTGGCGTGAAGCTCGAGGTGAAGGTGCACATCATCACCGGTGCTGTCTCGGCTTCGCAGAACCTCATCAAGTGCGTGCGCCGTTGCGGGCTGGAAGTGTCAGACCTCGTGCTGCAACCGCTGGCATCGAGTTTCGCGACCCTGTCGGAAGACGAGAAGGAATTGGGCGTCTGCCTCGTCGACGTCGGCGGCGGTACGACCGATCTCGCCATCTTCACGCAGGGCGCCATTCGCCACACGGCGGTGATTCCAATTGCCGGCGACCAGATCACCAACGACATCGCGATGGCGCTGCGTACGCCGACCGCCGAGGCCGAAGAAATCAAGCTGAGTCACGGTGTAGCCCTGCAGGCCCTGATCGACCCGGCTGACATGATCGAAGTGCCCAGTGTGGGCGACCGCCCGCCGCGTAGGCTGTCGCGTTCCTCGCTGGCCGACGTGATCGAGCCGCGCGTGACCGAGCTGTTCGAGCTGGTGCAGTCGGAACTGCGCCGCAGCGGTTACGAAGAGCTGCTCTCGTCGGGCCTCGTGCTGACCGGCGGCTCGGCCACGCTGGCAGGCATCTGCGAGCTCGGCGAAGAGGTTTTCCACCTGCCGGTGCGCGCCGGTTCGCCGCAATACCAAGGCAGTCTGGCTGACGTGGTCTGCCAGCCGCAGTACGCCAACGTGATGGGCCTGGTGCTCGAAGGTGCAGCGCAGCGTAGACGTGGAATGCAGGCGCGCGAAGGGCAAAGTTTCAAGCAGGTTTTCCAGCGCATGAAGTCCTGGTTCGAGAAAAATCTTTGACAGGTTAACATCTTGCAAGCGCTTGTTCGCAAAGACATGAAGTGATGAAAACCTGCCTTGAAGGGAAATGTAAAAACCTTGTGTGCGGACGGGCTATTTAGTAGTACACTTCGCCCCCAATACCATATCTAGGGGTTTGTTCCGGGTCATCCGGAACCGGATCCTGAGCAAGCAGAGAGCTGTCTGGCGCATCAACCTGGGAGTGCACGCATGATCGAGATCGTTGAGAAGGAAACCAGCGGTACGGTGATCAAGGTGGTCGGAGTGGGTGGCGCAGGCGGCAACGCGGTCGACCACATGATTCGCGAAGGCGTACAGGGCGTGGAGTTCATCTGCGCCAACACCGACGCCCAGGCACTCAAGCGTTCGCTGGCAGCGACCAAGATCCAGCTCGGTGGCAGCGGCCTCGGTGCAGGCGCCAAGCCTGAAGCCGGTCGCGCAGCAGCCCTCGAATTCCGCGAACGCATTGCCGAAGCCCTCGCTGGTTCGCACATGGTCTTCATCACCGCCGGCATGGGCGGCGGCACCGGCACCGGCGCAGCCCCTGTGGTGGCCGAAGTGGCCCGCGAACTGGGCATCCTGACGGTGGCCGTGGTCACCAAGCCCTTCGATTTCGAAAACCGCATCCGCGTCGCGGACAGCGGCGTGGAAGAGCTCTCCAAGCAGGTCGACTCCCTGATCGTCGTGCTCAACGACAAGCTGATGGAAGTCTACGGCGAGGAAGCCAGCTTCGTGGATTGCTTCCGCAACGCAGACGAAGTGCTGCGCAAGGCAGTCGGCGGCATCGCCGAAATCATCAATGTGCCGGGCCTCGTGAACGTTGACTTCCAGGACGTGCGTACGCTGATGGCCGAGATGGGCCGTGCCATGATGGGCTCTGCCGAAGCTTCCGGTCTCGACCGTGCGCGCATCGCTGCCGAACAGGCTGCCAACAGCCCGCTGCTGGAAGGCGTCGAGCTTGAAGGCGCACGTGGCGTGCTGATCAACATCACCGCCAGCCGTTCGCTGAAGATGGCCGAAGTGCGTGAAGCCGTGCAGACCGTGCGCGCTTTCGCGATGGAAGATGCCAGCGTGTTCTACGGCACCGTGTTCGATGAGAGCATGGAAGACCGCATCCGCGTCACTGTGCTGGCTACCGGCCTCGGCACGCGCCGCGTCGTGGCTCGCCAGCAACCGGTCATGCAGGTCATCAATCGTACTGGTACGGACAACATGGGCACGGAAGTGAACTACGGCGATCTCGAACTGCCCGCCGTGATCCGTCGTCCTGAGCGTCGTACCGTCGAAGCCATGAGCGCCAACGGGTTCGGCACCTACGACATTCCGGCCTTCCTGCGGAAGCAGGCAGACTGAGTTTGCCGTGAGGCTAAAGACCAGACGGGCCGCTAGTTAGCGGCCCGTTTTTGTTTGTATCGCCGCTTGTCAGCGCTTTGCAAGCTATTGCGTTGATAAACAAGGTGTTGATTTCAGGGGGTGTATACTTGCTGCAGCACACAAAGAAGGCTATACCGGGCATGACCATGATTCGTCAGCGCACCCTCAAATCCATCGTCAAGACCACAGGCGTCGGCCTGCACAGCGGCAAGCGCGTCGAGATGACGTTGCGCCCGGCGGCGCCCGATACCGGCATCGTTTTCCACCGCGTAGATCTCGATCCGGTGGTCGACCTGCCATCCGATCCCTATTCGGTGGTGGATACGCGCATGTGCTCGGGCCTGCAGTGCGGCAACGCCAAGGTCGGCACCATCGAGCACCTGATGTCGGCGCTGGCTGGGCTGGGCATCGACAACTGCCACGTTGACGTGGATGCCGCGGAGATTCCCATTCTCGATGGCAGCGCCGCGCCTTTCGTTTTCCTGCTGCAGCAAGCGGGCATCGAAGTGCAGAACGCACCGCGCAAGTTCATCCGCGTGAAGAAGGAAGTCGAAGTGAAGGAGGGCGACAAGTGGGTCAAGCTGTCGCCGCATGACGGCTTCAAGCTGAACTTCGCGATCCGCTTCAACCATCCCGCCATCGACAGCACGCCGACCGAGGTGAGCGTCGACTTCGCGCATGACGTCTATGCACGCGACGTGGCGCGTGCGCGCACCTTCGGCCAGGTGCAGGAGCTGGAAACCTTGCTCAGCGCCGGTCTGGCGCGTGGCGGCAGCCTCGACAACGCCATCGTTGTCGACGAATACCGCGTGCTGAATGCCGACGGTCTGCGCTACGCCGATGAGTTCGTGAAGCACAAGGTGCTGGACGCCATCGGCGATCTCTATATCGCCGGCAAGCCGCTGTTGGCGGCCTATAGCGCCAACAAGTCGGGCCACGCACTGAACAACCAGATCCTGCGTGCGCTGCTGGAAGACAAGACAGCCTGGGAGATTGTCAGCTTCGAGGCTGAAACTCCGGTGCCGGTTTCGTTGCAAGAACAGATCGCGCTGCAGCCCGTCTGAGCATGCTGATCCTGCGTGTCGTAGGCCTGTTGCTGTTGCTCGCCATCGCCTTGTGCTTTGGCGCGGCCGTGCTGACCGGGCAAAAGCACTACATGCAGTGGGCCAAGATGCTGTTGCGCATCGGCGTGGCCGTGCTGGTGGTGTTCATGGCGCTGCTGCTGCTCGAAAGGCTGATCGCCCCCATCCTCTGAGGGCGCGCTACTGACAGTCGCCTCTCAGGTGTTCTGCACAACAATGTTGGGGAACTTGTGGCGCATGTCGCGCTGCTTCTCTGCAATCGCAATCGCAACCTTGCGCGCGATGCTGCGGTAGGCCTCGGCAATCGGGCTGTCCGGCGTCGCGACAACCGTCGGTGTGCCGCCATCAGCCTGTTCGCGGATGCGGATGTCCAGCGGCAGGCTGCCCAGGAAGGGCACGCCGTAATCTGCGCACATCTTTTCGCCGCCGCCGCTGCCGAAGATGTGTTCGGCGTGACCGCAGTTCGAGCAGACGTGGATGCTCATGTTTTCGACGATGCCCAGGATGGGGATGCCGACCTTCTCGAACATCTTGAGACCCTTGCGTGCGTCGAGCAGCGCGATGTCCTGCGGCGTGGTGACGATGACCGAGCCGGTAACCGGCACGCTTTGCGCGAGGGTCAGCTGGATGTCACCGGTGCCTGGCGGCATGTCGATGATCAGGTAGTCGAGGTTGTCCCAGCGCGTGTCATTGAGCAGCTGACGCAGGGCCTGCGTGGCCATCGGGCCACGCCACACCATGGGTTGTTCGGTGTCGATGAGGAAGCCGATGGAGTTGGCTTGCAGTCCATGCGCCAGCATGGGCTTCATGGACTTGCCGTCTTCGGATTCCGGTTGCTGGCCGGCGATGCCCAGCATCTGTGGCTGGCTGGGGCCGTAGATATCCGCATCGAGCAGACCGACGCGGGCGCCTTCCTGAGCGAGGGCCAGCGCGAGATTGATCGAGGTCGTGCTCTTGCCGACGCCGCCTTTGCCCGAGGCCACGGTAATGATGTTGCGCACGCCGGGCAGCAGGGGCACGTTGCCTTGAACGGTGTGTGTCAGCACGCGGGAGTTGACGCGCACGCTGGCCTTGATCGCGGCCTGCGCTTCAATGGCGGTGGCAATCTGCCGCGACAGGATGTCGTGCTGGCTACGGGCCGGATAGCCCAGTTCAATGCTCACGGAGGCGCTATCGCCTTCTACCGTTGTATTGATGATGGCTCGACCGTCAGCGTAGCTCTTGCCGGTATTGGGATCGGTCAGGCCGCCAACGAGGGCCTGCAGTTCATTGCGGGAGAGGCTCATGCTGCACACGAATACTTGATGAATTTACTCAAGTTTAACATGCGCCTTTGCGGCAGCGATCAGGCAGTCGTGAGTGGCGCTGGCGTACTGAGCAGTTTGGACAGCACTTCGCGCAGATGCGCGCTGGGCGTGGGCTTCTGCAACAACGGGAAGCCACTGGCGCGCGCCTCGGCGATGCGGTGCGGGTCGGTGTCGCCGGTGATGATGGCAGCCGGAATGGGGCGCCCGAAGCGCTGCCGTACGCCTTCGATGGCTTCGATTCCCGTACGGCCTTCGAGCAGTCGGTAGTCGGCAAGAATGGCGTCCGGCGCTGTATCCAGCTGGGCGAGCGCGTGTTCCAGCGACTCGGCGGCTATGGGGCGGCAGCCCCAGGCTGTCAGCAGGGCAGCCATGGCCTGCTGGATGACGGGCTCGTTGTCGATGATGAGCACGCGGCTGAGGTTCTGCGGCAGCGGGATGGGCTGGATGCGGGTGATTTCCTTGGCGGCTTCGCTGGTGTCGAGTGGCAGTTCAAGCATGAAGACGGAGCCACGGCCTTCGATGGAACGCAGCACCAGGCGCTGACCGATGAGACGCGCCAGACCATCGACGATGGCGAGCCCCAGTCCCAAGCCCTTGCGCTGGTCGCGTTCCGGGTTATCGAGCTGGTAGAACTCGCGGAAGATCTCGGTTTGCTGGTCGCCGGGGATGCCTACGCCGGAATCCCACACCTCCAGCCGCAGGTTTTTGCCGCGGAGTCGCGCGCCGACCAGTACGCCGCCGCGTGGCGTGTACTTCACTGCGTTAGCAACGAGGTTGCGCAGGATGCGCTCGACCATGCGGGCGTCGCTCAGGACGCGAGCCGGCTTCTTGCGGACAGTGAGCTGCAGGCCCCGCTGCCTTGCAAGTGGTGCGAACTCCGCTTCAATGCGGATGAGGATCTGGGCAATATCGAAGGAGCGGAACTCGGCTTTCAGCGAGCCCGTGTCGATGCGCGAGTAGTCCATCAACTCGTCCATCAGCTCGCCCATGCTGGCGCTGGCTTCGCGCATGCTGGCCAGCAGGTCCTGCGCGGTGGGCGTCAGCGGCTCGGCTTGCAATGCATCTGCGAGCAGGGTGATGGATTGCAGCGGTTGGCGCATGTCGTGGCTGGCTGCCGCGAGGAAGCGTGTCTTGCTGGCATTGGCGGTTTCTGCGCCCAGGCGGGCGGCTTCCGCGGCTTCGGTATGCACTTGCAGCTGGCGCAGCAGGGCGAGGTTCTCGAAGCGCAGCCGGATGCTGTCGCGCGTGAAACGGTTGGAGATGCGGCCGAACATCAGCGTACAGAGGTAGTAGCTGACGGCGATGAAGCCCATGCCATAGGCCAGTTCGTTCGACTCGAGGAAGCAGCGAAGGGCGAACGGCAGCAGGGCCGTGCTGGCGTAACAGAGGTAGGCAAAGAAGAAAGTACCCAGGGCAGGTACTGCGCCGCCAAGCAGACCCGCGAGGATCATGCCGATGGCGGCCAGAGTCATGGTGTCGGCGTCAGGGATCAGCCAAGCCAGAATGCCCCAGCAGAAGCCGGAGACGCCGGTGCCGGCCACGAACAGCCAGCCCCAGCTCTCAACGCTGAAACGGTCATGCATGGCGCCGTTGTGGGCACGGAACATGGCGATGCGCGCCAGGCTCCAGATCGCCACGACGATCAGCCAGATCAGCAGGATGGTGCGGTCCATCGTGTTCCACAGCAGGGCTGTGGTGGCGACGACACCGAGTGTGTTGCCTAGCAGAACGGAAGATCCGTGCGAATAGAGCAGTTCAATCTGCTCCCGGCGGATCTGGACTTCGTCTGGGTTGGGGCTCGTTGGGACGGCTTGCGGGCGATTCATGGCGCACCACGACTAGTTTGTGCCGAGTTTGCCTGCAGGAAGAAAGGCACACCATATGGATCTTCGGGCAGTCCTGCGCTGGATCGCCGTGAACGACGGGCCGGCGCAGACAGGTCTGGTGGCCCATCCATCCGCCCCCTCGGGTTCTATGCGGGCTAAAATCGCGGCCTTACGAGAAAGCCGGAAATTTCATGTCGCAGCGCAAGATCTTCGTCACCAACGCCCTTCCATACGCCAATGGCGACATCCACCTCGGCCATCTGGTCGGCTATATCCAGGCCGATATCTGGGTGCGCTTCCAGCGCATGTGCGGCAACGAGGTGCACTACGTCTGTGCTGATGACACGCACGGCGCACCGGTGATGCTGCGAGCCGAAAAGGAAGGCATTACGCCTGAGGCGCTGGTGACCCGTGTGCGCGTCGAGCATCTGCGCGACTTCACCGACTTTGGCGTGGCTTTCGATAACTACCACTCGACGCACAGCGAAGAGAACCGTGTGCTCGCCGAGGACATCTACCGCAAGCTGCGCGCAGCCGGGATGATCGCGACGCGCGCGATCGAACAGTTCTATGACCCGGTCAAGCAGATGTTCCTGGCCGACCGCTTCATCAAGGGCGAGTGCCCCAAGTGTGCGGCCAAGGATCAGTACGGCGACAGCTGCGAAGTCTGCGGCGCGGCGTATGCGCCGACCGAACTGAAGAATCCGTACTCGGCGGTGTCGGGGGCGACGCCTGAGCTGCGCTCGTCCGAGCATTATTTCTTCAAACTCTCCGATCCGAAGGCCGTGGCATTCCTGCGCGAGTGGACGCAATCGGCGAATGCCGACGGTGCGCGTCGCATGCCGCCGGAGGCTTCGAACAAGATGCGTGAGTGGATCGGCAACGAGAGCGAGAACAAGCTTTCCGACTGGGACATCTCGCGCGATGCGCCGTACTTCGGCTTCGAGATTCCGGATGCGCCGGGCAAGTACTTCTACGTCTGGCTGGACGCGCCTATCGGCTATCTCGCAAGCTTCAAGAACTACCTCGATCGCACAGGCAAGGCGGATATCGCGGATTACATCGACCCCGTGCGCGCTGCGGCTGCCGGTACCGAGATGGTGCACTTCATTGGCAAGGACATCCTGTACTTCCATGCGCTGTTCTGGCCGGCGATGCTGCACTTTGCCGGCTTGCGCACGCCGAACTTCCTCAACGTGAATGGCTTCCTCACCGTTGATGGCGCCAAGATGAGCAAGAGCCGCGGCACCTTCATCACGGCGCGTTCGTATATCGAGCAGAAGCTCAATCCGGAGTGGCTGCGTTACTACTTTGCGGCCAAACTCAATTCGAATATCGAGGACCTCGATCTTTCGCTCGACGACTTCGTTGCCAAGGTGAACTCGGATCTGGTCGGCAAGTTTGTGAACATCGCCAGCCGTTGTGCGGGCTTCATCAGCAAACGCTTTGAAGGAAAACTCGCGGCAAGCGACGCTGCAGCGTTGGCGCCATTCGTGGCTGAAGAGACCATCGCTGCCCTGACGCGTGCCTTCAATGATCGCGACTACAGCACAGGGCTGCGCGAAGTTATGCGCCTCGCCGATGTGGCGAACGTGTACGTCAATGACGAAAAGCCCTGGGAGCTGGCCAAGGATCCGGCACAGGTTGAGCGCTTGCACCGCGCTTGCAGTACGGCACTGAACCAGTTCCGCGCGCTGACCATCATGCTCAAGCCCGTGCTGCCGGCACTGGCGGAGCTGGTCGAAGCTTTCTTCGGCGTGCAGGCATTCGTATGGAGCGATCTGCGCACGCCGCTGGCGGCGGGTCACGCGATCAATACCTACGCCCACCTCATGACGCGCATCGAGCGCAAGCAGATCGATGCGCTCATCGACGCCAACAAGGAGTCCCTCGTGACGGAAGCACCGAAGGCAGCGGCCGCTGCGCCAGTCGCAGCAGTGGTCGAAGCACCGGCTGCCGAAGCCGCACACATCAGCATCGACGATTTCACCAAGGTCGACCTGCGCATCGCAAAGATCGTCGCAGCTGAGCACGTTGAAGGCGCAGCCAAGCTGATCAAGCTGTCGCTCGATATCGGCGAAGCACAGCCGCGTCAGGTCTTCGCTGGCATCAAGTCGGCCTACGATCCAGCGCTGCTGGTAGGGCGCCTGACCGTGATGGTGGCCAACCTCGCGCCACGCAAGATGAAGTTCGGCATGAGCGAGGGCATGGTGCTCGCAGCATCCGACGAGTCGGGCGAGGTGCCAGGCCTGTTCATCCTGTCTCCCGATTCGGGTGCCCAGCCCGGCATGCGGGTGAAGTGAGGTTTGTGGCGATGAGCGGACTCGACCGGATCATCGCCGAACTGACGCCGGGCGCGCTGTCGCCGCGTCGTCGCTGGTTGATCCAGCATCTGCATGCCCCTGACAGGAACCGGAAGAAATTTCCTTCCGGTTTCTTCAGGAGCATCCATGCGCATCAACTTCCGTTTCAGACCCAAGCTGGTTGAAACCCTCAAGGGTTACGACCGTTCCCTGTTCCTGCGTGACCTGTCTGCCGGCATTACCGTCGGCGTGCTGGCCTTGCCATTGGCTATGGCCTTTGCGATTGCGAGCGGCGTCAGCCCTACGGCAGGCTTATGGACCGCCATTGTTGCGGGCCTGATCATCTCGGCATTCGGTGGCTCGCGGGTGCAGATCGGCGGGCCTACCGGCGCCTTCATCCCGATTCTCTACAGCATCGTTGTCGCTTATGGTGTGGGCAACATGCTGGCGGCGACTTTCCTAGCGGGCGTGATTCTCGTCGTATTGGGCATTGCCGGGTTGGGCAGCCTGATCCGCATGATTCCCGTGTCTGTGGTCATCGGTTTCACCAACGGCATCGCCGTGGTCATTGCGTTTTCGCAGTTGCGCGATTTTTTCGGTCTGCCTATCGACAGCCTGCCCGCCGAGTTTTTCTCGCGTTTGAGCCTGCTGTGGCAGGCCGCGCCGCAATTCGATGCGCTGACGACAGGCTTGGCCGTCGGCACCTTCTTGTTCATTGCACTGTGGGGCCGCGTGACACAGATCTGGCCGCGTCTGGTCGTTGTGCCGGCCCAGCTGGCTGGCCTGGTGCTAGGTACTGTGGTGTGTGTGTCAGCGGGTCTTGATGTCGAAACGCTGGGAAGCCGCTTCAATGGCATCCCGCAGGAATTGCCTGCGCTAAGTTTTCCCGTGCCTTCGCTCGAAGTGCTGGGCAAGCTGCTGGCGCCGGCGATCACGATTGCCCTGCTGGGGGCCATCGAATCCCTGCTGTCGGCGCGCGTCGCAGATGGGCAGATCGATGATCGCCACAATCCCAATCAGGAGCTGGTGGCACAGGGGCTCGCCAACATCGCATCGCCCATGGTGGGTGGTATCGCGGCGACCGGCGCCATTGCACGCACGGCAACCAACATCCGCGCCGGTGGGCGCACGCCGGTGGCGGGGCTGGTGCATGGCATCGTGCTGCTGCTCGTGGTGCTGATTGCCGCGCCACTGGCTGCGTATGTGCCGATCTGCGTACTCGCAGCCATCGTGATGGTGACGGCCTGGCGCATGGGCGAGTGGCACGAGTTCGGCCGCCTGCGGTACTTCTCGTGGAATTACCGCATCATTCTCGTCAGTACTTTCCTGCTGACGGTGTTGTTCGACCTGACGATTGCGGTGGAGATCGGTATGGTGCTCGCCAGCCTGTTCTTCATCTATCGCATGCAGGACCTGACTGGAGTACGGTGCGTACATGATGGAGACGACATCGCGATGTTCTCGCTGCATGGTTCGCTGTTTTTTGGTTCCGTGGTGAAACTCGATGCACAGATGGCCGCGCAGCAACAGGACGCCACAGTCACGGTGCTGGATCTGCGTGACGTGCTGAACATCGATACTTCGGGCGTGGATTGGTTGAATGGCCTGCGCCGTGATCTGCAAGGGCGTGGTGGGCAGCTGTTACTGTGCGCAGCGGGCGAGCAGCCGCGCTCCCTGCTGCAGCGTTCGGGTTTCGAGGCGTTGCTGGGGGCCGAAAACCTTCTGGTTGATCGCGATGCGGCCTTGCTGCGTGCCAGCCTGTTGATCGCACAGCGAGAGCAAGTACGACAGGCGGAACGAGGCGGCTTGACCGGAACCGAAACCGGAACTGAAACGGAATGAATGAGGGAAGCGCATGACAGATCAGGTGATTCGCCGGTTGCGTATCCGTGGCCGGGTCCAGGGGGTGGGATACCGGTGGAACATGGTGCAAGCCGCCAATGAGCTGGGTTTGCGGGGGTGGGTGCGCAACCGCAGTGATGGCAGTGTGGAGGCCCTGGTGGGCGGTGCGCATGCGGCAGTGGCGGCTTTGATTCACTGGGCTGGCAAAGGGCCAGTTGGCGCGCGGGTTGACGGGGTCGAGGTGGAAGAGGGGGCGGCTGCGGAACTTGAGGCCCTTGCCGATACCTTTGCGCAGGCCGCAACGCTCTGATATGGCTCAGCGTGCCAAGTGTCGCGATGCTGCGTTGCCACAATGATGTGCTTCTGTCCGGATGAGGTATTCTGGCCGGACAGAACTATCCCTGAAGTATCAAGAAGCTGCGTTATGACAGGGCCGTGAAGTGGCAGGGCCCGGCAGGCAGGAGCCAGGGATATGCCGGACGCATGATGACTGTGGCATCGTTGCGGCAATGAGAATGCAACAAGGAGGGTGAACGGGGATGGGTAAACGGTTTCCCGGTCTGACACTGCTGCGCGCATCCGTGACAACGGCTGCGCTCGCTGTGCTGTGCTGTCGGGATGCCGTGGCGCAGTCCTCTGCGGATGCTGCGTTGTCGCCCGGTGTGGTGGGCCTGATCTCGTTCGTTGCCGCTATCGTGCTGCTGGTTGCGGCACTCGCCTATCGACGCCAGCTGCGTGGCATGCGTGCACGTGCCGCGGCGCTGGAGCTGTCTGAGCAGCGTTATCGCCTGCTGGTCGAGGGGACCAACGTCGTGGCCTGGGAGTATGAGGCGCGTACCGACTGCTTCACCTATGTCTCTGCACCGGGTACACGCCTGCTGGGCTTCAGCATCGCAGACTGGAAGCGCCCCGGGTTCTGGCGCTCACGCCTGCACCCTGAAGATGCAGGCATAGCCACCAATTTCCTGCTTGAGCGCTCCATGATGAGCGGCTCGCACGAATGCGAATACCGCATGCTGCATGCCGATGGCAGCGAGATCTTCGTGCGTGATCTGCGCATGCTGGTTTCGGGTGATCGTGGTCATGTCACCAGCATGCGCGGGATCTTCATCGACATCAGTGCCCACCGCGCTTCTGAGGCGGCACTTGAAGACAGCGAAGCGCGTCTGCGCAGTGCCTTCGAGCAAGCTGCGGTGGGCATGGCCTTGTGTGCGATCAACGGACGCCTGTTGCGCGTCAATCTGCGCTACTGCGAGATCGTTGGCTACACCGAAGCGGAGTTGTTGCGCAAAGACTTCCGCGAGATCACCTACCCCGATGACATCGAGCCCAACGAGAGTCTGCTCGACCAGCTGGTGCTGGGTGAAGAGAAGAGCGTTTCGATGGAGAAGCGCCTGCGTCGCGCCAATGGCGAGATCGTCTGGGTGAATCTGACGCTGTCACTGGTGCGCACGCGTCGTCAGGGCTCCAGCCAGTTCGTCGAGGTCATCGAGGACATCACGGCACGCAAGCAGGCCGCTGCCGAGCTGCGCGAGAGTGAAGGGCGCATGCGTCTGATCCTCTCCGCGATGCGTGAGGGTGTCGTGATGCGTGATGCATCCGGCCAGGTGATCATCGCCAACGCTGCTGCGCGGCGCACCTATGGTTTGGCGCCGGATGAAACCTTCCCGCCACTGTTCGACCCCATGGGCCTGCGCTACTTCCATGAAGACGGCTCGCCCTGTCCCATCGACGAGTTGCCCGGCGCGCGCGCGATGCGCACCGGGCGTTCGACTTCGGCCGTGGTGGGTGTGGAGCGCCGTGACGCGTCACGCGTATGGTTCGTTGCGCGTGCCGAGCCGCTGGCACGCGATGACCGTACCGGCCTGCACCCGGTCGTGTTTACGATGAGCGATATCTCGGCGCAGCGTCGCGCTGAGGAAGAGCTGCGTCTTGCGGCGACAGTGTTCGACAACAGCGTTGAGGCCATCATGATCACGGACGCGCAGCGACGCATCCTGTCGGTCAATCGCGCCTTCTGCGAACTCACCGGTTTCGAAGCCAGCGATGCGGCCGGGCAGATGCCGCAGATGCTGGCGGCCAGTCGTTTCGATGCCAGCCAGATCCAGCTGGTGTGGAACAACACCGAACGCAACGGCTCGTGGCAGGGCGAGTCGATGATTTCGCGCTACGACGGTAGCGAGTTTCCAGGCTGGCAGTCGATCAGCGCGGTGCGTGATCGCGCCGGTACGCTGACCAATTTCGTGGCGGTGTTCTCCGACATCACGGAACGCAAGGCCAGCGAGGCGCGTATCGCCTTCCTCGCGCATCACGATCCGCTGACTGCACTGCCGAACCGCACGCTGTTCCAGGATCGTCTCGAACAAGCTCTCGCGCGCGCCGAGCGCAGCGAACAGAAGGTTGCGCTGCTGTTCCTTGATCTGGACCGTTTCAAGACCATCAACGATTCGCTGGGCCACATCGCTGGCGACCGTCTGCTGCGCGCCGTGGCCGAGCGGTTGAGCTTCTGCGTGCGCGACACCGACACCGTCTGCCGCCAGGGTGGCGATGAATTCCTCATCGTGCTGTCGGACCTGCTGGATGCCGAGGTGCCGGCGCGTATTGCCGAGAAGATCCTGCGCAAGCTGGCCGAGCCTTTCGATCTCGAAGGTCACACATTGGGGACCTCGTTCTCGATCGGTATCGCTGTCTATCCGGACGATGGTCGCAGCACCGATGTGTTGATGAAGAACGCCGACACGGCGATGTACCACGCCAAGGAAAGTGGCCGGAACACTTATCGCTTCTTCACCGAGCAGATGAACGCCAATGCGCTCGAGCGTCTGCAGATCGAAAACCATCTGCGTCTGGCGCTGGATCGTGGCGAGCTGCTGCTGCACTACCAGCCACAGGTCGATCTCACGAGCGGCGAGATCGTTGGTGCTGAGGCGCTGATCCGCTGGCAGTCCGACACGCTGGGCTTCGTGCCGCCCGGCCGCTTCATTCCGATTGCAGAAGAGTCCGGTCTCATCGTGCCCATCGGCCGCTGGGTACTGCGCCAGGCCTGTCTGCATGCGCGTGCCTGGCAACTGGCGGGGCATCAGAGCGTGGGCGTGGCGGTGAACATTTCTCCGCTGCAGTTCCGCCGTGACGACATCGTCGCAACGGTGCGCGAGGTGTTGCGTGACACCGGCCTGCCGGCGGCATCGCTGGAACTGGAAATCACCGAGTCGCTGATCATGCAGCATGCCGAAAGCGTGCTGGAGACCATGCAGAACCTCAAGGCGCTGGGTGTGCGCCTGTCGATCGACGACTTCGGTACCGGCTACTCCTCGCTGTCTTACCTCAAGCGCTTCGCGGTGGACCGCCTCAAGATCGACCAGAGCTTCGTGCGTGATATCGCTGAGGATCCGGATGACGCGGCCATCGTGCGCGCCATCATCCAGATGGGCAAGAGCCTCAAGCTCGACGTGGTGGCTGAAGGTGCCGAGGCGCGTGCGCAGGTCGACTTCCTCGTGCGCGAAGGCTGCCGTACCGCCCAGGGCTACTTCTTCTGCCCGCCGGTGACCTTCGACGTGTTCAGCCGCGTGATGCAGACCGGCATGCACGTGAGAGCTGAAGACTTCCGCCAGCCGCCGGCACTGCGCGTCGTTTGATCACTGCCAGCGCAGTACGTCGCCTTCCAGCTGGAACCCCCGGGCCTGCATCACGTCGCCCGTGCCGGTGACCGGCGCTGCAGGCAGCGTGCTTTCTTCATCGCAGCGCAGAAGCAGCCAGTGACTGCGCGCCGGTAGCCTGGGTGTGGCTTCATCCAGCCAGCCCAGCAAAATGTCACTGCCATGTGCTGACTGTTCGCACAGGGCGAGCCGGATCAGTGTCGCCGCGTCGCGGTGCGTGACGAAGCGCGCATCGCCTTGCCAGTGCAAGGCGGCAGCCAGTCTGGCCAGCAGTTGCGAGGGCTGGCTCTGCAGGAAGCTGAAGGGCATCGGCGTGCCGCTGTCCAGGCTTTCCGCCAGTGCTTTTTCGATGGCCTGGCGTGGCCCGTCCAGCGAGGCGATGCGGATGATCATGCCGCTGTCTGGCTGGGTGATACCTGCCTGATGCATGCAGCGCAAGGCACCCCACAAACCGAGCTCTACCCAGCTGCCCAGGCGTCGCGGGCGGTTGCCCAGCATCGCGTACAACTCGCTTTGCCAGTCGGCCGTCTGTATATCGGTCTGACGCGCAATTACCTTGTAGCGGCGGCTCGGGTTTGCAGTGGCTGCGGTGCCGGTGCTCGCCATATCGAGTCGCACGGCAGCGTGACTGCCGCCGAAGCCGATGATGCTCAGCAGGGCGCTTTGAACGGGGGGCGGCGGCGTGGGGCTCAGTGTCCGCGGGAGTGTTGTGTCCAGCGGGTAATCCGGTGTGGGCCAGGCCTTGCCTTCCAGCACGGCGCTGAGCAGCGCCAGCTCGGCTGCGCCCGATGCGCCGAGGCTGTGCCCCAGCGCGGCCTTGAGGCTGACAAGTGCTGGCGCAGCCGGCAGGCCCAGCCTTGCGAGGGCTTCGATTTCCTTCTGATCGTTCATCGGGCTGCCCGATGCTTGCAGCTTGATGAGCTCGACAGGTGCTGTTGAAGAATCGAGCGAGGCCTGCCAGCAACGCACGATGGCATCCACGCTGGCACCCGTAGGATCGGCACCGTTGACAATGTGCGCACCGGGGCCGATCTGCCAGCGTGCCGGGCGCGCTGACAGGTGCAAGGCGGCGACGGCTTCACCAAGCACGAGACCGTCACGCGCCGCGCCCAGTGGCTGCGGTCGGCTCGACGACAACAACTGCATGGCGGCGAAACCGCGCGTGGTGAAATGATTGGGCAGCTCGATGCCCAGCACCATCACATCGTCATGCAGGCCGCCAGCAATCAGGCTGCGCGCGGCGAGTACGGCATTGAGCGCGCTGGTGCAGGCAGTGTTGATCCAGTACAGCGGCCCTTGCCAGTCGATGGCGTCAGCAAACTCCTCCAGCTCGGCAAAGGCGCTGTCATGTTGCCAGCGCGAACCCAGCTCCAGTGCGCCGATGTTGATTGACGAACTGGCGATGAACAGCGGGGCATCGAGTCTTTGATTCAGCCCGGCTTCGATGGCGACTTGCCGGAGCAATGCATACGTCTGCTGTCGCCATTGAGCCGGATCCTGTGCGGCGGTCTCGTAAAGGCTGAACTGCGGAAGTGAGCCGAGATCGCCACAAGCAATCCGGGTCGTTCGAGCGGGATGTTCGAGATGGGCGACGCTGTCGGCAAGCGAGCTGCCGAGTGGGCAGGCAAGGCCGCGACCGGCCAGCCAGACGGGGCGCGTCATGGCGCGCGGGCGCCCTTGGCGTGCAGGTACTCCGCCATGTCCTGCAGCGTGGCCAGTGCGCGGCGCGTTTCCTTGCTGTCGGTGATGCGGATGCCGAAGCGCTTCTGGATTGCCATCGAGATCTGCAGCGCGTCGAGGGAGTCGAGCTGCAGGCGCGACTCGCTGCTGAAGAGGATTTCGTCGGGCGCGAGGCCGCCTGCGGGCTCACTCTTTTCGCTGGCGTCGAGCACCAGGGTACGCAGCGCTTCGCGCAGGGAAATCAGTTCGTCGCTCATGCGCGGGTCCGTCGCGAGAAGAGGAAGGTCGCCAACGCCAGCATGACGAGGCCGAAGAGGGAGAGGCGCAGCAGATCGCCGCTGATCTCGGCCACGCTGGCGTGACGCAGGATCACGGCGAGCAGGCCTTCGAGTGCCCAGTTCATGGGCGACAGCGTGGCGATGTCCTGCATGAAGGGCGGCATGATGAAGCGCGGCACCATCACACCGCCGATGGCTGCCAGCAGCACGTTGACCACGGGGCCGATGGTGCTGGCTTGTGCATGCGTTTTCATGAGGCTGGCGAGTGCAAGCGCCATGCCGATGGCGGCGAGGCTGATCGCGACAAGCATGATGACGAGCGCTAGCCAGTTGACGCCAGCGAGTGACAAACCGTCGCTGCCGAACAGTGGCATTGCCCACACGCCGACGGCCAGCATCAGTGCGGCTTGCAGCGCATTGACGCCGAGGTAGGGCAGACCCTTGGCGGCGAGTTGCGTGAGTGGCGATACGCCCAGGCTGATGAGGCGCGACAGGGTGCCGTTGTCATGTTCCTGCACGAGCAGACTGGCGATGGCGCTGAGTACGAAGAACATGCCGAAGACCAGCCAGGCAGGCACGTTCTGCTGGACTGCGGTGGGGCGACCACCGAAGGCCAGGCGCTCGGCGCTGACGAGCAGGCGGATCGATTGTCCGCCCTCGCGGCTGATGCCTGTGAAGCGCTCCTGCAAGGCTTCGGCGCGCAGCTCGCCTACCATCGCGGCGAGCTCGGCTTCAGTGCCACGGAAGATGCTGAACTCCAGTGCCGGATCGGCGATGACGCGTGCGCGCACGGCCTTGGGTGTCTGCGGTGAGGCGAGGTCTTCCGAGAAGCCCTTCTCGATGACGATGAGATAGCGCAGCTTGCCTTGCCGCAGCTGTTCAATGGCCGCGTCGCGTGTGGCCGGTGTGGCTTGCGGCGTGCCGCGCACTTTCGTCCAGCGCTGCGTGAAGGCACTGGCGAGTTCGCCTTGCTCTTGTTGATCGATGGCGTAAGGCAGGTTGCCGATCTTCGGGCTGTACACGTCCTTGAGCGCCAGCGACATGATGATGATGAACAGCACGGGCATCAGGAACAGCGAGACCAGGGCGTGCATGTCGCGGCCGAGGGCCAGCACTTCCTTGCGGACGAGGGCGAGGAGGATGGTCGTGCGCATCAGTCGTCTCGCAGCGAGCGCTGGGTGAGCGCCATGAACAGGTGCTCGAGGTTGTAGCGGCCATAGTCGATCTCGCGGATCGTGGCGCCGCTGGCGGCGACCTTGCTGATGGCAAATTCGGGCGTCGTGTCTGCAGCGAGACTGATGACGAGGTATTCACCTTCAGCGTGGCATTCACCCAGTTCATTCAGCTGGCTGGCGAGAGTGGTCGCGACGTCCTTGCCCAGCAACAGGCGCAAACGCGGCGCACCTTGCGACAGCAGCTCGGCAAGCGTGCCGGCGCGCAGCACCTTGCCGTGATCCATGATCACCACCTGGTCGGCGATGGCCTCGATCTCTTCCATGTAGTGCGTCGTATAGATCACCGCGGTGCCGCTGCGTGCCAGGCTCTTCACGGCGTCGATGATGAAGGCGCGCGATTGGGGGTCGACGCCCACGGTGGGTTCGTCGAACAGCACCAGCTCGGGTTCGGGCAGCAGGGCGATGGCGAGGTTGAGGCGGCGCTTGAGGCCGCCGGAGAGCTGGCTGGCGCGCTTGTCGCTGAAGCGTTCGAGCTGCGCAAAGCTGAGGCAGCTAGCGATGCGTGCGTCGCGTTGGCTGCCGCGCAGGCCGCAGACGCCGGCGAAGCATTCGAGGTTCTCGCGCACGCTGAGGCTGGGGTAGAAGGCGTATTCCTGCGGTGCTATGGCGATACGCGTGGGGCGTTGGTGACGTGCCGCATCGAGCGTCGTGCCATCAACGAGGATCTGCCCTTGCTGGATGGGCAGCAGGCCAGCGAGGTGCGAGATCAGCGTGGTCTTGCCGGCACCGTTGGGGCCCAGCAGGCCCAGCACTTCGCCACGTCGCGCAGTCAGCGATACGCCATCCAGCGCCGGGCGCGGGCTGCCGGCGTAACGGTGGGCGAGGTCGCGCAGTTCCAGCATCAGGCAGCGAGCTTTCGCAGGTCGCGGAAGAATTGTTCTTCCTTGTCCGCCTGGCCACGTAATAGCCCGGCAATGACATGCGGGTTCATGGCGTCACGGCCACGCAGCATGCGTGCGGCGGCGAGGGCGAAGGCGCGCCAGTCGTCGCCGATGGCGAGCATGCGTTCAGCCATGGCGTCGAGCGGAGCGCGCTTGTCAGCGGGGGCGAGCTGTGCGGCTTCCTGCAGGAAGGCGGCGTAGAGGAAGCGGAAGCCACCGCCGCCGGTGCCGATTTCTTCCTGCATGCGTACGACGTGGCCGATGTAGTGGCCGGTGTCGGCGTGCCTGGCATCGAGCTTGGCAATGCGCCCGGCCAGCAGGCGCATGCCGCGCACACCGACAAGGGGGAAGGGCGCGAGCATGCCGCGGCAGGTTTTCTTGAGCGCGCGCTGCACGGCAGGCCAGTCGGTTTGCGCGCACGGCGTGTTGTCGGGGTAGTAGAGCAGGCCTTTGGGGGCGAGCGCGCCCTTGGCGAAGCGCGCGCGGTTGAGGTCGGCCGTGGCGCAGCGCACGGGCGTGTCGCCGATCGGGTCGGAGATCAGGTACTCGTCGCCGTCCTTGCCGTACACGAGCAGGTTGTGCGCGTTGAAGTGAAAGCGCATGTCCTGCGGAAAGTAGGGCAGCCAGAACACCGAGGTTTGCAGGCCGACGATGTTTCCTTGTGCCAGCAAATCATCCAGACGTGCCTGTCCCGCCTCGACCGAGCGGAAGGTTTCGAAGCGGAAGCGGATGGCAAATGCCTGGCGGATGCCCTTGATGATGGCGCGCGGTGGCATGCGGTACGACACCAGGGGCAGGCCGCCGACCTTGATGAAGGGCAGGTAGGCAAAGGCCAGTGCTGACGACAGGCCGAACACCATGGGCTCGCTGGCATTGGCGCCGTGGTGGCGCAGCAGGCTGCCGATGACGCCGCTCTCGCAGTGCGCGGCGTGGCTGTGCTGGAACTCTCTTGCGCTCATGGCAAGCGCACCAGTTGTGCGACGGGGATGTTCAGCGCGTTGGCGTAGCGTTCGAGCATGGCGGGCGACAGCGCCGCGAAACGTTGCGGATTGAAGTGGCGGCGCACGCGCCAGCGCCACAGGCCGGCGTTCTGTGCGAGCAGGCCGAGGTCCATGCGTTGCACGTGCATCCAGTATTCGAGTGGTGAGGTCAGGCCGGCTTCGACGCGTGTGCGTGCTTCACTGGCCATGGCGTTGAGTTGTTCGACGGCGTCCTTGTTGGTGATCTCTTCGACTTCCCACCCCGTGCTCGCGGCGAGCACCATGCGGCCGTCGGCATCGCGTGCATAGACGGCGCGTCGATAACCGCCGAGGCTGGGGTTGTCGTCCTGAGGGACCTCGTCGACACGCATCTCAGACGGCAGTGAGCATCACGAAGCCGCTGGAGAAGCGGCCGCTCTCGGGCACGAACATGAGGACGCGCTGGCCGCGTTGGATGCGGCCGGAGCGGAACAGTTCGTCGAGCATGATGTAGGGCGATGCCGAGCCGGTGTTGCCGTAACGCGTGAGGTTGGTGAACCAGCGTTCGCGCGGAATCGGGAAACCGATGTCGCGCAGTGCCTGTTCGACGGGCTCGGCGAAGTACATGGACGAGAGGTGCGGCAGGAACCAGTCGATCTTGTCGGCCTTGAGGTCGCGCTTGGTGATGACGGCTTGCAGCGGCTCCTTGAGCGTGGCGCGCACGATGTGCTCGTTGAGCAGCTTGACGTCCTGCTTGATCGCGAAGATCGATTTGTCGGCCCATTCCTGCGCGCTATAGCTGAGCCAGCCACGGAAGGTGCCGTCGGCATCCTTGTCACCACCGACGTACATGCAGGGTGGCAACTCGTGTGCGGCGGAGGACAGGTCGATCCAGTCGATGCGCAGCGAGAGCGGCGCGCGCGGCTGGTTCTCGAGCAGTACGGCGCCGGCGCCGTCGGACAACATCCAGCGCAGGAAGTCTTTCTCGAACGCAATCTGCGGCTCGGCTTCGAGCGCGTGGATCTGGTGATCGGTTTCGGCATCGAAGAACTCGCCACGCAGGCCGGGCGAAGCGACTTCGGAGCCGGTAGCAATCGCGCGTTGCGCTTCGCCACTTTTCACGTCCAGCCAGGCGTGCTTGAGAGCGGCCGTGCCGGCCAGGCAGATGCCGGCGAAGGACACCGCTTCGAGGCGCGGCCAGCCCAGCTCGCCATGCACCATGACGGCATGGTTGGGCATCATCTGGTCGGGCATGGCGGTGCCGGTGGCGAGGCACTCGACGTGGGTAATGTCGTCGCCCAGCGCACGGATGGCCTGCGCGGTGAGCTGCGCATTGCTCATGTTCTGCTTGCCGGTATTGCGGTCCAACGCGTAGTAACGCGTCTGGATGCCGTTGCTGCGCAGGATCAGGCGGCGTGCGCGTGAGGGCTTGCCGCCGACCATGCCCAGCACGGTCTCGATGGACTCGTTGTTGACGGGCTCATTGGGCAGGGCTGTTGCGGTGCGGGTGATGAAAACTTCAACGCTCATGTCGGGAAAGCCGTTCCGTGCCGGAGCCGGAAGGTTGTTCGTAGTGTTCCTTGATACGCGCCAGCCGCTTTGCCAGCACCGGGCGGAGCAGGCGCTGCAGCAGCAGGCTGACGGGGACGACGGTGATGATCAGCGCCACCAGAAAGAGCGCATAGAGTACCAAGAGCGGCACCCGCTGCGGCGATCCAGCCGGCCCGGCGGCGTGAAGCAGTTTGCCCCACAGGAAGAAGCTGCGCGTGCCGGCTTTTTCGCTGGTCATCAGATGCGGATTGACTTCGACGGCGGCCAGACCCTGCAACAGGGGCGCCGTGCCGCGTTCGAGGTCGGCGGCCAGCGCATCGCGCAGCGCCGGGCCGAAGCGTTCGGCGGCGGCAATGTCGGCATCGCTGATACCGGCGGGCGGCAGGCTGCGCAGCACGTCGCGGCGGCCAGTCAGCATCCACAGCGGCGTGGTCAGCAGGGTGGCCAGGGTGGGGGCGCAATCGGTGAAGACGACGTTGTCGATGAGGCGCGCACCGGCGGCGGCGAGCAGGCTCTTCATCTTTTCGTGCGCCATGATCCACATGTTGCGGCAGGCGATGACGCTGACCACCGGTGTGTCACGCAGTACGCGCTGCGCCACCGGGTTCTGCAGGAAGGCTGTGACGGGCTGGCTGGGTGCGAGGAACCAGACCTGCCAGGGCAGGATGACGAGGTCGAAGCGCTCGTCACCCGTCAGCGCCAGCGGTGCGATGGGCGCGGGCTTGAGCAGGGCAGATTCAGGGAAGGTGTCGAAGAAACGGCGCAGCGACCAAGGGAACGGGAATGGTGTCGCCGGACGCAGGGTTTCGACCTGCAGCGCGATGCGCGGATCGTTGCGCAGGGCTTCGAGCATGCGCTCGACGATGCGTGACAGTTGCCCGGTCTGCGAGTACATGACGACCAGGACTTTCTTGCGGACGTCATTGGCAGTCGGCTGGGGGATCACGAGACAGGGCTGCTTGAAAGGGAGCCGGATTGTAGCATTCTGGCTTGTCGGGCCTTGCCTGACGCTGAGCTTCGAGATTGCCCGAGGAGGGGCCATGCTTCGTTGATGCCAGGCTGGTTCATGCATCGACCCCGCAGGAGCGATGACGCACGATATCTGCTTAGAATTTCAGTTCGATGCCGACATTGGCTTGCGGGGCCCGCTTGCCACGGTTGAGCATGTCGGCCAGCTTTTCCTGGTCGCTCTGCAGATCAGCATTGGTGTCGCAGGCTTCGCCGCCCGATTTGACGCAGGGGCCGAACAGTGCGCTTTTAGGGGCGCCTGGGACGCTGCGGGAGAGTTCAAAACGGAACAGTACGTCGCTGCGCTTCGCAGGATCGCCGATGCCCAAGCAGGGCGTGATGCGCCCGCGTGTGCGGCTGCAACCATCGTCCAGCAAGCCCGAAGCATCGAGGGGGAGCGGTTCACTGCTCGCTTGCAGATCGGCGCGTTTGTCAGCAGGTAGCTGGTTCAGGCTGCTGATCAGTCTCTTGGGCTGCGCTGGGGGCGCCACTTTGGTAGCTGGCGTGGGTTTGCGGCTTTTCTTTTTCGGACTGGTGGTGGCAGCGTCAGCAGCGTGCAGAGTGAAGAGCAGGCACAAGCCCAGCAGGATGGACGCGCGGACTGCCATGGTTGGTCAGTAGAAGAGGCTGGCGCCGATGCTGATGTAGGGATTCCAGCGGATGCCTTCGCCGCTGCCGCCGGGGCGCAGCCCGGCTCCGCTCTGACTGGCGCAGCTGCCGTAGCGGCTGCAGTCGCTGAACAGGCCACGGCTGGCGCCGACGTCGGCGTTCAGCTGCCAGCCACTACCCGTGCTGGAACTGCTGGCCGAGGCGGTCCAGCCGAGGCCGAGGAAGGTCTCGTTGCGCCAGTTGGCGGCTGCGTTGCCGGAGATGCTGGGGTCCGCCCACAGCATGCCGGCCGAGGTGCGCAGGCCGCTGCCGAAGGGGTACCAGTCGGCGCGCAAGGTGGGCTGGACGAGGCTGATGTCGGTGGGGCGGCCTACGGTAAAAGCGCTCCAGCGATCATTCGAGAAGGGATAGGTGCTGTCCAGCGTCGAGACGCGCAGCTTGCCGGGGAAGCCGTCGTCGACGGGGCGCGTCGACACGCGCAGACCGCTGTCGGCGTGCGCGTAGGTGCTCAGCCAGAGCGTTGCAAGCAAGGCAATACCGGATCGGGTGCGCAAGGTCATCATCGACTGTCGTCCGTTTTAGGGCCGGGCCCACTCAGGGTGAGCATGCTTCTGTAGAACGTGCCTCGGCCAACGAATTAGTAGAGTTTCGCAATTTTCCTGATCTGGCAAGTGCCCGCTCGGGAGGTGTTGCATCCACGCATCAGGAGTAGAGGATTTCGACGCTTTCTGAGGATAGCCAATCCCGCAGGGATTCAAGGAGTTTGTCGTCCAGCCGGACGCACCACCGGTCGCCCAGCGGCAGGTCGGCCTCAGCCTGGCCATTGCGGTAGCGCAGGCGCACCGGGGCGGCGCCGTCGGCCGGCGCAGCGCGGTAGGCGGCCAGCAGGCCTTGCAGCTTGTCCGCCGCGGCACGCGGGCCGCCGCTGCTGGCGACTTCGCCGTTGATCTTCACCGCCAGGCCGCGTGCATAGCGGCCACGCGCTTCAGCAAGGCTCAGCACCTTGTCGACCACCACGCGCAGTCCGCCCGAGAAGTCGTCATGGCTGATCTTGGCCTCGACGACCAGCACTTCGTCAGGCTGGATCTTGTTCTTCGCAGCTTCCAGGGTTTCAGAGTAAACCGTGACGTCGAGTTGGGCACTGCCGTCGTCGAGCGTCAGGAAGCACATCTTGCCGCGCTGGCCGATCTTGGTGCGGATGCCCGACACCACGCCGGCGAGCATCTGTGGTTCCTTCCTGGGTTCGGCCTTGACCAGCGGATTGCGCACGAAGCGGCGCACTTCGTCGCGATAGGTGTTGAAGGGGTGGCCGGAGAGGAAGAAGCCGATAGCGGTCTTTTCTTCCATCAACTGCTGCTTTTCGGCCCAGGGCTTGGCGTCGATGTATTCGGGCGCAATGGCCGAGGGACCGTCACCCATGTCGAACAGTCCGCCCTGGCCGGCGCTGGCTGCTGCCTGGTCTGCCGCCTCCATGGCAACCGGGACGGAAGTGATCAGCTTGTGCCGATGGGCTTTGCCGTCGGGCGTCCTGGGGGCGATCTCGTCCAGCGCGCCAGCGCGGATCAGTGCTTCGACGGCACGACGATTAACCGCGCGACGATCGACGCGGTTGCAGAAGTCGAACAGATCCTTGAACGGCCCACCGGCTTCGCGCGCAGCGATGATGGACTTCACGGCCGGTTCGCCGACGCCCTTCACGCCGCCGAGGCCGTAGCGGATGGTTTTGGCATCGGTGGGCTCGAAGCGGTATGCAGAAAAATTGACATCCGGAGGCAACACCACGACCTTGTTGGCGATGGTGTCTTCGAAGAAGATCTTCACCGTGTCCGTGTTGTCCATATCGGACGACAAGGTGGCGGCCATGAAGGACGCGCAGTGGTGCGCCTTGAGCCAGGCCGTGTGGTACGTGACGACGGCGTAGGCCGCGGTGTGCGACTTGTTGAAGCCGTACTCCGCGAACTTGGTCATCAGGTCGAAGAGCTGCTCGGCGAGCGCGGGGTCGTAGCCTTGTTTGGCCGCACCTTCGGCGATGGTCGCGCGGTGCTTGGCCATCTCGTCGGCCTTCTTTTTGCCCATCGCCCGGCGCAGCATGTCCGCGCCACCGAGCGTGTAGCCGCCGATGATCTGCGAGATCTGCATCACCTGTTCCTGATACACGATGACGCCGTAGGTCGGCTCAAGGCATGCAGTCAGGTCAGGGTGGAAATAGTCGATGGCCTGCTTGCCCTGTTTGCGCAGGATGAAGTCGTCAACCATGCCCGAACCCAACGGGCCCGGACGGTAGAGCGCGAGCACGGCGATGATGTCTTCGAAACGGTCGGGGCCGAGCTTCTTCAGAAGCTTTTTCATGCCGTCCGATTCAACCTGGAAGATCGCGGTAGTGTTCGCCTCTTTCAGTATCTGGTAGGCCGCCGGGTCTTCGAAGCCCAGCGACATGAGGTCCAGCCGCTCGCCGGTCTGGCGCTCCACGTAGTCGAGCGCGAGATCGATAATCGTCAGGTTGCGCAGACCAAGGAAGTCGAACTTCACGAGACCGACGGCTTCGACGTCGTCCTTGTCGAACTGCGACACCGTGGTCGCATCGGCACCGTCGGCGAGGTAGATCGGGCAGAAGTCCGTGATCTTGCCCGGCGCGATGAGCACGCCCCCGGCGTGCATGCCGACGCCGCGCGTCATGCCTTCGAGCGGCAGGGCCAGCTCCCACAGCTCGGTGACGGATTCGCCATCGCCCTCGTCGCTCATCATCTGGTTGATGGCGGGCTCTTGCTCACGTGCTTCTTCGAGGCCCAGCGGCTTGTTCTGCACCACCGGGATGAGCTTGGAGAGACGGTCGCAAAGGCCGTAGGGAAGATCCAGCACACGACCCACGTCGCGCACCACGGCTTTCGAGGCCATGGTGCCGAAGGTGGCGATTTGCGACACGGCGTCGTGACCGTAACGGTCGCGCACGTAGTCGATGACCATGTAGCGCTTTTCCTGGCAGAAATCGATGTCGAAGTCGGGCATCGACACGCGTTCGGGGTTCAGGAAGCGCTCGAACAGCAGAGCGTATGCGGTGGGGTCGAGGTCAGTAATTTTCAGCGAATAGGCGACCAGCGAACCGGCACCCGAACCCCGACCGGGACCGATCGGCACGCCGTTGTTCTTGCCCCACTGGATGAAGTCCGCAACGATCAGGAAGTAGCCCGGGAAGCCCATCTGGATGATGGTGTCGGTCTCGAATTTGAGGCGCTCTTCGTAGCGCGGCCGTTCACGGTCGCGGTCTTCCGGGTGGGGGTAGAGCTGGACGAGGCGTTCCTCGAGGCCTTTCTTCGCTTCGAGGATCAGGAAGTCGTCGAGCGACATGCCGTCCGGCGTCGGGAACAGCGGCAGGAAGTTCTTGCCCAGCGTGATGGTCAGCGAGCAGCGACGGGCGATTTCGACAGCGTTGGCCAGCGCTTCCGGCAGGTCGGCGAACAGTTCGACCATCTCGGCCTGGGTCTTGAAATACTGTTCTGCGGTGAAGCTCTTGGGCCGGCGGTTGTCGGACAGCACGTAGCCCTGCGCGATGCAGACGCGGGCTTCGTGCGCCTTGAAGTCTTCGCGCTTGAGGAACTGCACCGGGTGCGTGGCCACTACGGGCAGTTCGAAGCGTGCTGCAACCTGCAAAGCGTCGTTGATGTAGTTCTCGGTGCCGGGGTGGCCGGAGCGCTGGATCTCGATGTAGAAACTGCCGGGGAAGCGGTTTGCCCAATCCTCCGTCAGTTGCTCGGCGAGTTTCGTGTTGCCGGCCGCCAGCGCCACGGCGATGTCACCCTGCATGGCGCCCGACAGGCAGATCAGACCCGAGACGGATTCTGCCGTCAGCCACTCTTTCTTCAGCTCGGCGTGGCCGTGGTGCTTGTTCTCGAGATAGGCGCGCGACATCAGCTCGCAAAGCTGCTGGTAACCCGCGCGGTGCTTGACGATGAGCATGACGCGGGTGGAACTTGTTGCGGTCCGCCTCGTTGCTGATCCAGGCATCCATGGCCACGATGGGTTTGATGCCAGCGCCCCGGCAACCCTTGTAGTGTTTGACCATGCCGAACAGGTTGCCCAGGTCCGAAATGCCCAGCGCAGGCATGCCGTCACCGGCGGCTGCGGCAATGGCGTCGTCGATGCGCGTGATGCCGTCCTCGATCGAGAATTCGGTATGCAGGCGCAGGTGGACGAAGGCGGGCTGATGCGGGGTGAGGGGCGTGTCCGGAAGCATCGGGCGATTTTACCGGTTTGGCGTCGCAGGAGCGCGAACACCATGTGTGCGGATCGTAGTCAAAGCCGTCCGCAGTTATTGACTGTATGTTCCATTCGGCAACACGCTTCATGAGACACTACGCATCCTTCATGAGACCCACCCCGATGGCAGACACGCCCGCAGTGCCGGAAAGCCGCAATTTCCGCCTCGCTTTGTTGATGCTTGTTGCCGGTGCCATGTGCATCGCGTTCGCGCCGATCTTCGTGCGGCTGGCCGATGTCGGCCCCGTCTCCGTAGTGGCCTGGCGCCTGGGTCTGTCGATTCCCTTCGCCCTGTTCTGGTGGTGGCAGATCCGCCATCGCCCGGTGACGCCGGAAGGGCGGCGCGATGGCGGGCGTCCCGGCCGCTTCTGGCTCGTTGTGTCAGGCGTGTTACTGGCCATCGATCTGGCGCTGTGGCACATCTCGGTGCACTACACCTCGGTTGCCAATTCGACCTTCATCCTCAATTTGGCCCCCATCTTTGTCACCATCGGGGCCTGGATGCTGTTCGGCGAGACGATTGGCGGCGGGTTTGCGCTGGCACTGGTCGCGGCGATCGCAGGGGCCGCATTGCTGGTGCGTGCCAGCTTCGATGTCTCGATGCGTGACCTGACAGGCGACCTCATCGCCCTCGCTGCAGCGGTCTTCTACGCCGGATACCAGCTTTCGGTGAAGCATTGCCGCAAGTATTACGCGACGGCCCATATCCTTGCCGGTACGGCCATCGTCACCCCACTGGTGCTGGCGCCAGTGATCTTCTTGCTGGACGAGAAGGTGATCCCCAGCTCGCTGCAAGGCTGGGTGGCGGTTATCGGTATCGCCCTGATCTGCCAGGTCATCGGGCAGGGGCTCATTACTTCGGCCGTGCGGCATGTCCGGGCCAATCTGGCCTCGGTCGTGCTGCTTGTCCAGCCAGTCACAGCGGCATGGCTGGCCGTCCTGCTGTTCAACGAGCAGATCACCCTGCTGCGCCTCATCGGCTGCGCCCTGGTGCTGGCTGGCATCGTGCTGGCCCGACGCAGCAACCGCTGATCCGCGCTGCGCGACGCCCGGCGCCCCGGTTGTCCACCGGCTGCCCCTCAGCGGCCACTCATCTACAGCAGCGAAAACCTTTACCGGTATTTACCTAGAATCCGTGCAACCGCAATGGTGCCGTACCGGCCATTGCCAACAGAGAGCATGGAGTCGGGTGTGAAAACAATACTATCTATCGGGTTGCTGCTGCTGCTCGCAGCGTGCGGCGGCGCCGGCGGGGGCAAAGGTAGCGAAGCGGCAGGACCCGCCTGTACCTACAGTGCGTCGATCGAGGTCGATGTTACCGACAGCAACGCGCATCCCACGGACGCTGAGGCGTCGCGCTTCCTGCACCAGGCCAGTTTCGGGCCTTCGTCTGCTTCGATCACGGCGCTCAAGAAGGGAAGCTTTCCTACCTGGCTGGCACGGCAGATGGAGCAGCCGCCGGCTTCGCACCTGGACTGCGTAACGATGGAGCGGGCTCGGCTCGGCACTGTCAACCAGACGCACTTCCTGCAGAGCTTTTGGGGCCAAGCTATTACAGGGCGCGATCAGCTACGGCAGCGCGTTACATTTGCGTTGTCACAGATTCTCGTCGTGTCATTCGAGGGCGTGCTGTCGGAAGACATCCGCAGTGTCGCGTCCTATTACGACATGCTAGGCAAAAATGCTTTCGGTAACTATCGCAACCTGCTGCAGGACGTGTCGATGCACCCGGCGATGGGTGCCTATCTGTCGCACCTGCGCAACCAGAAGGAAAACTCCAGTGGCCGCGTGCCGGATGAGAACTATGCGCGCGAGGTGATGCAGCTGTTCTCGATCGGCCTGTACGAGCTCAACAACGACGGCACGCTCAAGCTCGATGGTAGCGGCAAGCCCATTGAGACTTACACGAACGCTGATGTTTCTGGCCTCGCGAAGGTCTTCACCGGCTTCAGCCACGGGGGCGCAGACACGACGAACAACCGCTTCTGGGGCAACGTTCGCGATGCCAACTACAACGTCATCCCCATGCAGGGTTACCCGCAGTATCACTCGGTCTCGGCCAAGGCTTTTCTCGGCGTGACAATTCCGGCATCGGGCACGGCAACCACCGCGAACATCTCGAGTGAGCTCAAAACAGCGCTGGACACCTTGTTCAACCATTCCAACGTTGGTCCTTTCATCGGCAAGCAGCTCATCCAGCGCCTCGTGAAGAGCAATCCGTCGGCTGCCTACGTCAATCGCGTGGCAACCGCTTTCAATACGGGTTACACCGCATTGGCGCCGACCATCGGCACCGGTCAGCGTGGCGACATGCGGGCCACCATCGCCGCCATCCTGCTCGATGCCGAAGCACGCCCATCCTCGTTGCCGAGCAATGAAGGCAAGCTGCGCGAACCTGTTGTGCGCCTTGCCAACTGGGCACGTGCTTTCGACGTGGCGTCGAGCACGGGCTTGTGGCGCATAGGCAATACGGACAGCACGACGAGCTCGCTGGGGCAGAGCGCGATGCGTTCGCCGTCGGTGTTCAACTACTACCGTCCAGGCTATGTGCCGCCCAACACGCAGACGGCGACGTTGGGCATGGTGTCGCCGGAGATGCAGATCACGCACGAAACCTCGGTTGCGGGCTACCTCAACTACATGCAAAGCACGGTTCAGAACGGAGTGGGGCCGACGGTAAGTGGTGTGCGTGAAAATCGCACGGCTTATCCGAACGAGTTGGCCGTGGCCGATGACTCGACGGCGCTCATCAATCGTGTGGACCTGCTACTGACGCGTGGTGCGATGAAAGCGCTGACGCGTACCAGCATCAAGAATGCGGTCGATGCCGTAGTCATCCCGACCGGTTCGACGAGCAGCGCATCCAGCGCAGCAAACCTTGCGCGGCAACGCCGCGTCTGGCTGACGGTGTTCCTCACCATGGCCTCCCCCGATTACCTGGTGCAGAAGTGAGGGCGCCGCGATGACTCCTACCCGTCTTTCCCGTCGTGAATGCCTCAAGCGCCTGGGTGCCTTGTCTGCACTGGGTGGCGCCGCGCCGTTCGCTCTCAACCTCGCCGGTCTTGGTGCCGCCAGCGCGCAAAGTGCGCCGGCGGATTATCGTGCCATCGTCTGTCTGTTCATGTTCGGCGGCAACGATCACCACAACATGATCATGCCCTACGACCAGGCGGCCTATGACACCTACGCCGCGGCACGTGGCGGCGCCCGCTCGGTCGGTGGCATTGCCTACGACCGCGCGCAACTTACCGGCACGAAGTTCAGCCCGCTGACGCCGCAAGCCATCGGCAGCGAGTTCGCGTTCTGCCCCAGTATGGCTGCCCTGCACAATCTTTACGGCGCGGGCAAGCTGGCCGTGTTGCCCAATATCGGCCCGCTGATTACGCCGACGACACGGACAACCTACAACGCAGGCAGCGTGCCGTTGCCGCCCAAGCTCTTCTCGCATAACGACCAGCAATCTGTCTGGCAAGCCTTCGCGTCAGAAGGGGTCAAGCTCGGCTGGGGTGGTCGCATGGGGGACCTGCTGGCGAGCAGCAATTCGCAGAGCATCTTCACAGCGATTTCGGCCTCGGGTAACGCGGTGTTCTTGGCTGGTCAAAGTATCTTCCAGTACCAGGTAGGCACCAGTGGCGCGACGGCCATCAGCGGCATTACCGGCTCGTCGATGTTTGGTCTCAGCGGTACGGCAGCCACTGTTGCAAAACAGTCGTTGACCGAGCTCTCGACCGACAGCATCAATGCTTCGACACTGGCTGTCGAAGCCGATCATGCTGACGTTGTCGAGCGCTCGGTTGCTGCGCAGAGCACGGTAACCTCAGCGCTGGCTTCGGTACCGACTTCGACATCCGGCATCACGCTGCCGGCGAACCTCACCAACAACCGTCTTGCACAGCAGTTGCAGGTTGTGGCGCGTCTCATCGGTGCGCGTGCGACGACGGGCGCCAAGCGTCAGGTGTTCTTCGTCAGCATTGGCGGTTTCGATACGCACGACAACGAAATCACCACGCTGGAAGACAACACCACGTCCGGCGCCCTCGGGCTGCACGGCCAGGTGTCGCGTTGCATGGACTACTTCTACAACGCAACCGTTGCACTGGGTATCCAGAACAACGTGACGCTATTCACCGCATCGGACTTCGGCCGCACGCTCACCTCGAACGGCGATGGCTCCGACCATGGATGGGGTGCGCATCACTTCGTGATGGGTGGCGCGGTCAAAGGTGGCGATATGTACGGAACCATGCCGGACGTTCGCCTGCATACGACAGCGAGCCCCAACCTGCAGGATTCGGGCTCGGGACGCCTCATCCCGACGACCTCGGTCGAACTCGCTGGCGGTGACGCTGGCGCGCTGGTTCGGCGTGTCGGGCAGTGACTTCGGGTTGATCGCGCCCAACATCGCCAACTTCACCAACGACCTCGGCTTCATGAGCTGAGGTCGCGGCACCCGAACCGGGGCTTGTAAGCCCCGGCTCAGGCTGCGTTGGCTGCTGCGCCGGGTAGGGCGATGTTGGCGGCATCTGCCGCGCGGGCTGCACGTGCGACACCAATGTGCCCCAGCATTGCAGCGGTCAGTGTCTGCAGGTCGTACTCAGGCTTCCAGCCCCAGTCACGACGGGCAGCGCTGTCGTCCAGTCCTTCGGGCCACGATGCCGCGATGCCGTCACGATGATCCGGCATGTAGTCCACCGCGAAGTCGGGCATGCGTTGCTGGATCGCGCCAGCGAAATCGGCCGGCGCACCCGAGAAACCACCGAGGTTGTAACCGCTCGGCTGCAGGATCTTCTCTGCATCCGCCTCCATGTATTCGATGGTGCCGCGCACGGCATCGGCCATGGCCAGCATGGGCAGGGCGCGCTGCGGTGACAGCGGGCAGCGGAAGCATTGCCCGTCAACTGCAGCGTGGTAGATCTCCACCGCGTAGTCCGTCGTGCCACCACCCGGCGCGCTTTCCCAGCCGATGATGCCCGGGTAGCGCAGCACGCGTACGTCGAGACCGTGTTTCTTGCGATACCAGGCGGCAAGGTTTTCACCGGCGGCTTTGGCAATGCCGTAGATCGTCGTCGGGCGCGTCGGTGCGTCGTCCGGCGTGGCTTCGCGCGGGGCGTCCGGGCCGTAAACGGCGATGGTGCTGGGAAAGAACACGCGTTCGACCTTGCAGGCCACGGCCGCTTCGAGCACGTTGAAGTAACCGTTGAGGTTGAACCTGCCAGGCTCTCACGGGGTCGCGTTCTCCGGTGGCGGAGAGCACGGCGGCGAGGTGGTAGATCATGGTCGGGCGGATTTCCTGCACCAGCTTGAGCAGGGCCGCCGTGTCGGTGACGTCGAGGTGGATGGGCACATCGCCCCGGACGTCGCTGTGAAAGACATTGTGCTTGCCGTAGCGCTGCTGCAGCGCTGGCACGAGGACCTGGCCTATCTGGCCATTGCAGCCGGTCACCAGAATGCGTTGCTGTACCTGCATGGAAACTCTCCCTGAAGACTGTCGCTCTCTTCAGCCTTTGCTGATGGAACAGGGAGATTTAAAGCGTTGGTGTTGCAGTTCTGCCAGCCGATAAGAGGCAGAAATTCCGGCTATTCGGGTTTTCCCGTTAAAAGCGCACAAATTTTACAAAGTCGTAGTCGAACTCGTTGAATTCGTCTGCCTTGCCAACAATGCGTTCGGCCTCTTTCCAGCGTGCTACGTCGGGTGCCGGGAAGTATGTGTCCCCCTGTGGCGCGCAGTGCACATAGGTGCAATGAATGCACTCGGCCAGCGGGATTGCCTGCTGGTAGATTTCGCCTCCGCCGATGACGAAAACGCGGTCCTCTGCGCTGCAGCTGGCGAGTGCTTCGTCCAGCGAGCTGACGCACTCGGCACCTTCTGCCACGTACGCGGCTTGTCGTGTGATGACGATGTTGCGGCGCTGGGGCAGGGGGCGGCCGATCGACTCCCAGGTCTTGCGGCCCATGATGACCGGGCTGCCCAGCGTCAGCGCCTTGAAGTGGCGCATGTCTTCGCGCTGCCGCCACAGCAGGCGGTTGTCGCGACCGATCACGCCGTTGTCGGCCACGGCGACAACGATGGAGATCGGAGGGTAGTGCAGGGGGCCGTTCATACCGCGATGGGTGCCGAGATGGCGGGGTGCGGATCGTAGCCTTCGAGCGTGAAGTCTTCGAACTTGAAGGCAAAGACGTCACGCACCTCGGGATTGAGCTTCATCGTCGGCAGGGCACGGAAGTCACGCGACAGCTGCAGGCGGGCCTGGTCGAGGTGATTGAGGTAGAGGTGTGCATCTCCCAGCGTATGCACGAACTCGCCGGGCTGCAGATTGCAGACCTGCGCAATCATCAGCGTCAGCAGGGCGTAGCTGGCAATGTTGAAGGGCACGCCAAGAAAGATGTCGGCACTGCGCTGGTAGAGCTGGCAGGACAGTTTTCCGTCGGCGACGTAGAACTGGAACATCGCGTGACAGGGCGGCAGGGCCATGTTGTGGACTTCGCCCGGGTTCCAGGCGCAGACGAGGTGGCGACGCGAGTCCGGATTCTTCTTGAGACCTTCGACCAGCTGGCTGATCTGGTCCACGGTGCGACCATCGGCTGTTTCCCAGCGGCGCCATTGCTTGCCGTAGACGGGGCCGAGGTCGCCGTTTTCATCCGCCCACTCGTCCCAGATCGATACGCCGTTTTCTTTCAGGTAACGGATATTGGTGTCGCCCTGCAGGAACCACAGCAGCTCGTGAATGATGGAGCGCAGGTGCAGCTTCTTGGTCGTCAGTACCGGGAAGCCCTCGGCCAGATCGAAGCGCATCTGCCAGCCGAACACGGAAAGCGTGCCCGTGCCGGTGCGGTCGGTCTTCTTGTGGCCGTGCTCAAGCACGTGGCGCATGAGGTCGTGATACTGGCGCATGGTGTTTCCGTGAGTGGTTGCCTGAAGCGGGTTGCCTGAAACAAAGAGGGGGCAGGATGGCGGGGCGCTGGGTGGATCTGGCGACCCGAAGGTGTCGGGGAAGGTGTCGGAAGTTGGCAGATTCTACAGCCTGCTGCCCTCCGGGGCAGTCCCGGCGCGGCGGGCTGCCTCGCAGCTTGGCAAGCGGGATGCCGGAGGTAGAATGGAATTTGTTGATTTACACAAATTAACCAAGGGTGGGGGAGGTGCTGGTGCAGAACATGCCGACGCTCAACGTGCCTCGACAGGACGAAGCCCTGCTCGTCGGCATTGCGCAGATGGAGCCCGCGCGCGCGCTGGGTGCTGTCGCCGAACTGGTTACCGCAGTGCTCGGCCGGCGTGAGATCAGCGAACCTGAGCGTTTGCGCACCCTGTTTGCCGCCGACCAGGCGGTTCAACGCCAGGCGCGTGCCTGCATCGAGCACTACCTCTCTGCCGTCAATGTCGGCTCAGCCGCGCGCCACAGCCTGTGGCGTTGTGCCCATGACCACTGGACCCTGATGTTCGATGCCTATGGCGCCTGCCTGGCCAGGGCAGAGGCAGGGCCGGACCCGCTCGACGATGGCTTGATGGCCGAACTGGGCGTACGCGCCATCCGCGCCGGCGCCCAATGCGTCAAATGGGACGCCTTCCGCCATGGCCCCGTCACGGATTCCCTGTGGGGGCGTCTCAACCGCGCCTATCGCCTGGCGGCCGAATGCCGTGTGACCCGCAACAACGTGCGCTTGCGTACCGACCGCGCCACCGAAACGACGGTGGAGCGCGAATTCCTGCGTGTTTTCGCCCTGCACAGTCTGGGCGTGGACCAGCTTGACCCGTACCGGCTGGAGCTTGCCTCGCGTCTCATCCAGTACGTCCTGCCCTGGCTGGAATTGACCGTGCATCCTGATGCCGCCAGCCTGCACTGGATCGACGTGGCGACGCGTAATCCGCCCGCGCGACTGGTCCGCACGCCCGAGAGCGCCGGCCTGCCGCGCTTCTTCAGCGGCATGGTGGCCACCCAGCCGCTGCAGGAAATGCTGGAACTGGTGGTCGCCGGTGACATCCCCGCGCCCTTGCTGGGCATTGGCGAGCAAGACGCCGACGAGAGCGTGGCCGGCAAGGTCGCCAGCGTGCTGTCGCACATGGTGCGTAGCTGGTCCAGCGAACAGCCCGTGCGCCGCAATCGTCGCCACGGCATGCTCGGCACCCTGTATGTCGTGGAAGGCCTGATGCAGTTTGCCAATCGCCTGGCGGGCGAGGGGGTGCATGGCCAGACCACCTGGCAGATGCGCGATGCCAGCGTGCGCGGCGTGGGCGCCGAAGCCCGGCTGGACGACGAGGACGACCTGGCAGTCGGCATGCTGGTCGGCATGCACCTGCCGGATGGCAACAAGTGGTGTGTTGGTGCAATCCGCCGCCTGTGGCGCACGTCCGATCATTCTGGTCAGGTAGGCGTCGAGTTGCTGGGGGGCGACCCCGTGGTGGCACTGGCCGAGGATGGTTCGGGCGAGTCCCGCGTCATCGTGCTGGACGCTGTCAAGCGCGGCCATCCCGTGCGCCTGCTGGTGCCGACGCCGGGTTTGCGGGGCGGCGTGCCGGTCTACCTGCTGTCAGGCGCGGCGCCGCTCAAGCTCACGCCGCTGAGCACCCTCGAATACGGTACGGATCACGAGATCCGCATGTATCTGTGCGGCTGAGCGGGCTGGCATCCAGCGTTTGAAACGCTGCGCTGGGGACCGGATTGGGCCTCAAAGACCAATCGGTTACAATGCCCGCCTCCGCATTCCGGCCGTCAGGCATTTCGCTACGTGAAAACCACCTTCCTTGAATTCGAACAGCCCATCGCCGATCTGGAAGCCAAGATCGAAGAACTGCGTTTCGTGCAGGACGAGTCGGCTGTCAACATCTCCGAAGAAATTGCCCGTCTGGAAGTCAAACGCCAGGCCTTGACCAAGGACATCTACACCAAGCTGTCCCCCTGGCAGATCGCCCAGGTCGCACGCCATCCTCAGCGCCCCTATACCTTCGACTACGTCCAGCACATCTTCACGGACTTCCAGGAACTGCACGGCGACCGTTCCTTTGCCGACGACAAGGCCATCGTCGGTGGCCTCGCCCGCTTCAACGGCAACAGCTGTGTCGTCATCGGCCACCAGAAGGGCCGCGACACCAAGGAAAAGATCCTGCGCAACTTCGGCATGCCGCGCCCCGAGGGCTACCGCAAGGCCCTGCGCCTCATGAAGCTGGCCGAGAAGTTCAACATCCCCGTCTTCACCTTCGTCGACACCCCGGGCGCCTATCCCGGCATCGACGCCGAAGAGCGCGGCCAGTCCGAAGCCATCGGCCACAACCTCTACGCCATGGCCGAACTGCGCGTGCCCATCATCTCCACCATCATTGGTGAAGGCGGCTCCGGCGGCGCACTGGCCATCGCTGTGGCTGACCAGCAGCTCATGATGCAATTCTCGACCTACTCGGTGATCTCGCCCGAAGGCTGCGCTTCCATCCTCTGGAAGAGCGCCGACAAGGCCTCCGAAGCCGCCGAGACCATGGGCATCACCGCAGCCCGTCTCAAGTCGCTGGGCCTCATCGACAAGATCATCAACGAGCCTGTCGGCGGTGCGCACCGCGACCACCGTGCCACCGCGCAAACCCTCAAGCGCGCCCTGATCGACTCACTCAAGCAGTTCTCCGACCTGCCGGTGGATGAGCTGCTCGAAAAGCGTTTCGAGCGCCTCATGGCCTACGGCAAATTTAAAGAGCTGAATACGGCATAAAGCTACTGCGCGGGCGGATCTTGCGCCTGTGATGCTCGCCGTATAACCCATACGGCTGCGCTTCTCGGCGCAACCTCGACCCGCTCGCTACGCTTTCTGCCGCATTCAAAGTGACGTTGAGTTAGCGTGTAGGGCGCAATAACCGCAGGGCATTGCGCCGGATGTTTTGAGGTGTTCCATGTCGGCTCCGCAAGTCTGGCGGCTCCTCTCCAACCTCACCCTCATTCTCCACATCGCCATCGTCCTTTTCGTCATCGGTGGCTTGCTGCTGGTGCTTATCGGCAACCTGCGCGGCTGGCGCTGGGTCAATGCCTGGTGGTTCCGCTTGGCGCACTTGGCGACCATCGCTTTCGTGGTGCTGGAGTCCTGGTTCGGCATCGAATGCCCGCTGACGACGCTGGAGATGTGGTTGCGGCGGCAGGCGCGGCAAGAGGGCTATGCCGGGGGCTTCATCGAGCATTGGCTGCAGAGCCTGCTGTACTTCAATGCGCCGCCATGGGTGTTCACGCTGGCCTATACCCTGTTCGGTCTGGCCGTACTGGCGAGCTGGTGGTACTTTCCGCCGAGCTTTGCGCGACGCGGCCGCAAGGTTCCGTAGGTTGGTGCTGAGCGCAGCGAAGCCCAACGTTTCGGCTGGCCAGATGTTGGGCTTCGCTGCGCTCAGCACTCACCTACCCCGATCCTCGTGCCCTCTGAATCCTTGATCCAGCAACTTGAAATCCCCTTGCGGCTACACGCTGGCCAGAATCTTTGCGTCGGCTTCAGCGGCGGGCTGGATTCTTCCGTGCTGTTGCATGTTCTGGCGCAACTGGCGCCGGTCTGCGGGTTTTCCGTTTCTGCAGTGCATGTGCATCACGGCCTGAGTCCGAATGCGGATATGTGGGCCGAGCATTGCGCGCAAGTCGCACAGGCGCTGGGCGTGTCGCTGCACGTGCAGCGCGTGCAGGTGGCGCTTGATGGTGAAGGGCTTGAGGCCGCGGCGCGTGCGGCGCGGCATGCGGTGTTCGGACAGCAGCTGTGCGACTGGATCGTTCTGGCGCATCACCGTGGCGATCAGGCGGAGACCGTGTTGCATCGGCTGATGCGTGGCACAGGCGTGCATGGTGTTGGGGCGATGCGGGCACGCGACGAGGAGCGGCGACTCCTGCGACCATTGCTGGATGTCTCCCGCGCCGAGCTGGAGCAGTACGCACAAGCGCATGCCTTGCAATGGATCGAGGACGAGAGCAATGCCGATACGGCACTGACACGCAATTTCCTGCGGCGCGAGGTTTTGCCGCGGTGGTCGGCGCGCTTGCCAGCGCTGGAGGCGAATCTGGCGCGCGCGGCGGGTTTGTTTGCCGAAGGCGCGGTCTTGCTCGATGAGCTGGCGGCAGCCGATGCACAGCACGTCGCTCCCGGCGAAGCCGCGTCGCTGTTGCGTTTGCGAGCCTTGTCAGCGCCGCGTGCGCGCAATCTGTTGCGGCATCTGTTGGCGCGCGACGGCGCTTTGCCGCCGGAGGCGGATCATCTCGGTGAGGTTCTGCGTCAGCTCTGCGAAGCGCAGGACGGCGTGCGCCACGTGCTGGGCGCGCAAGCCTTGTGTGCCTGGCGGGAGCGCTTCTGGCTGGAGGCGGCAACGCCGGTGGCGCCGGTGGCGCAGGTCTGGCAAGGCGAGGCGGCCCTGCCTTGGGGTGTTGGTGTCGTGCGCTTCGAGCAGGGCAGCGGGCCGGCGGCGTTACGCATCGTGCCGGGCGAGGTACGTCTTGCGCCGCGCGCGGGTGGCGAGCGTTTGCGACCACAAGCAGAAGGGCCGTCGCGGGCTTTCAAGCAGCTGGCTCAGGAAGCGGATGTCCCACCCTGGCAGCGCGATGGGTTGCCGTGCCTGTGGCAGGGCGACGAGCTGGTGTGGATTGGCCGACTGGGTGTCGCAGCAGCGCATTGTTGCGCGCCGGGCGAGCAGGGCTGGATGGTGAGCTGGCAGGTCTGAGCGAGGTGTGCCCAAGGTGATGCGCCCAAGAAAAAGCCCGGCACGTAGCCGGGCTTTTTCATTGCAGCGGTATCGCTCAGATCTTGCCGACACCCGCACCGTTCTTGACGATGGTGGGGATGCTGGCGGCAGCGTCCAGCGTGTAGCTGTAGTAGCTCTTGGGGTTGAAGCCCTGGCCGTTCTGCACCAGACCGTCGTCAGCGTGCGGAGGAGTCTCTTGCACGTTGCTGCTGGCCCAGGTGACCTTCTTGCCGTCCCAGTAGGTGATCAGGCGCTTGATCGCGTCGGTGTAGTTGCCTTCCGCCGTGATGTCGCACTCCACGCCGGCGCCGACGAAGTAGTCGGTGATGCCGTTGGCGTAGTTGTTGTACACGTGGGCCTGACCGAAGCGCACGCGCGGGTGGCGGGTGTTGCTGTGGTCGAACCAGTTGTGGTGGTAGGTAACGTGCAGGTAGCCGCGATCCTGTGCACCGTTGTCGTCGCTGTGACCCAGCAGCATGGTCTTGTCGGTGCCGGTGAAGCGGTTCCACGACACGGTGACGAGGTCGGCGCCGCGCTTCACGTCAACCGAACCGTCGTAGCTGACGGTGAAGTTGTTGTGGTTGACCCACACGTGGTGCGAGTAGCACTGGATGTTGATGCTGTCGTCAGACGCGTTCTTGAAGCTGATGTTGCGGATGATGACGTTCTCGGTCGGCGTGAAGGTGCCCTTGTCTGCGAGGTCGCAGGAGTCACCGTCGTTCGGCGGGATGAAGCCGCTGACGTTGAGGCCGAAGCCGCTGATGGTGGCCGTCGAGCCGACGCCGATGATGGTCTTGTTGGAGCCGACGCGGATCATCGGGCCTGCGCCGCTGATGGTGCCGGAGATCTGCACGATACGCGGCGTGTTGTCGCCCACGGCGGCAATCAGTGCTGCGTAGGTGGTGACGGTGACCGTGCTGCCGCCTGCGCCGCCGCTGGTGCCGTTACGGCCGTACTTGTTGAGCGTGGCGAAGCCGACCAGACCGGCTGCATTGCCTTGCGTGCCGCTGGTTGCGGAGCTGCTGGCGACACTGCTGGCAACGCTCGACGAAGCCTTGGACGAGGAGCTGCTGCTGGCTGCGACGGAGGACGAGGACTTGCTGGAGCTGACCGACGAAGCGACGCTGGACGACGAGGTGGTCGTGCCGGCGTAGGAGCACCAGGCTGAGGTCGTGAAGCTGTTGCTGGGGTAGGCCGAGGTCGTGCAGGCGAAGCTGCCGGTCTTGGTGGCGTACACGAACGAGCCGGACTTGCCGAGCGCGGTGTTGCGCGTGCCGGTCATGCTGCAGGTGGCGCCGGTGGCCTGGACGCACTTGGTGTAGCCGGAGGGGTAGTCCGTTGCAGCCTGGACACCGCCGAACAGCAGCGCGGCAACGCCGCCTGCGATCAGATGACGCATCATTTTCTGTCTCCTTGATTGTTGTCCTGCTCGGCAGGTCTTGTGCCTGCCCGGGGCGCAGACTCCGCCTGTCGCAACAGCGAGTCAAGCTGCTGTGCGGCATAAGTTATTGTTCTTCTTGAAAACTAATTGGCTTTCAGAAAGGCCAGACCATCATCAGCAGCGGCAGGACGAGGGAGGTGAAGATGCCGTTGAAGCTCATGCCCAGTCCCGAGAATGCGCCAACACGCGTCGAGATCTGGAAGGCGCGCGTCATGCCTATTCCGTGGGACGACAAGCCAATGGCGAAGCCCTGCATGGCCTCGTCGCGGACGCCCAGCCAGCGCATCAGATGGCTGGCGCTGAGGGCGCCGATCACGCCGGTGACAATGACCACGGCAGCAGACAGCGAGACGTTGCCACCCAGCTGACCTGACAGTGCCATCGCGATTGGCGTGGTGACCGACTTCGGCGCCAGGCTCAGCAGGGCTTCGCGTGGGAGGCCGAACAGCTTGCCGATGAGCAGGGCCGAGGCGATGCCGCACAGGCCACCCACTACCAGCGCGATGAGCAAGGGGCGCAGCATGCTGCGGGCGTGGGCGAGGTTGGCGTACAGCGGTACGGCGAGGGCGACGGTCGCCGGTGCCAGCAGCAGGTGGATGGGGCGGGCGCTGTCGAAGTACTGCGGGTAGCTGATGCCGCTGAGCCACAGCAAGGGCAGCAACAGCGCCACGGCGATTATTAGCGGATGGCTCCAGGCGCTGCGCTGGCAGCGTCGATGCACGGCCAGACCGATCAGATAGGCCAGCAAGGTCAGTGTCAGCCAGCAGGCTGGATGGCTCAGCAAGGCGCGCATGTCAGTCTTCAGCCTTCCGGCGCCCGAGCAGCCATTTGAGGGTCAGGGCGGTGGTCGCCATCGTGATGCCGGTGGACAGAACCAGGGTGGCCAACAGGCCCGGGCCGTGCGCACTGAGCAGGGGGCCCTGATCGATGAGGCCGACGCCAGCGGGTACAAACAGCAACGAAAGGTGATCCAGCAGCCCGCGGCCGGCGGCATCGACGGGTCGGGGTACGTGGCGGCGGACGAGGCAGAACGCCAGCAAGAGCAGCATTCCAGCTACCGCACCGGGCAGGGCGAAGGGCAGCAAGGTGCTGATGACTTCGCCCAGCAGCCAGCAAGCCAGCAGGATGGCGAAGCCGGTCAGGACCTGGTCGGTGGTGGGGGTTTCGGGCGAAGAAGGTGGGGTAGGCGGGCTGGACACGGGGCGGTGGATTGGGGCGAACGGGCGGGGTTGGCGGGAAAGGCGCGAAAAAAGATCGAAAAGTCTATCGCGGCGCACCAGACAGGGGTTCGGAATGCAGCAAAGTGCTGATAAAATTAAAAGTTATCTTTTCACAAGCCTAACCAACGGAGTCTTTCCATGGCCATCGAACGCACCCTTTCCATCATCAAGCCCGACGCCGTCGCCAAGAACGTGATCGGCAAGATCTACCAGCGCTTTGAAGATGCCGGCCTGAAGGTGATCGCAGCCAAGCTCGTGCAACTGTCGGAGCAAGAGGCTGGCCAGTTCTACGCCGTGCACAAGGAACGCCCCTTCTTCAAGGACCTGGTCTCTTTCATGATTTCCGGCCCGGTGATGATCCAGGTGCTGGAAGGCGAAGGCGCCATCCTCAAGAACCGCGACCTGATGGGCGCCACCGACCCGAAGAAGGCAGCTCCCGGCACGATCCGCGCTGACTTCGCGGAATCCATCGACGCCAACGCTGTCCACGGCTCTGATGCCGCTGAAACGGCTGCTGTGGAAGTGTCGTTCTTCTTCCCGGGCATGAATGTTTATTCGCGCTGATGCGCCAGGTGAGGAGTGAAGAGGCAGGAGCAGGGGTTGTTCCAGTCCTGGCTCCTCACTCCCGACTCCTCACTGCTTCACACAATGCAAAACCTCCTCGACCTTGATGCACAAGCGCTGACCGACTGGTTTGCCGAACGGGGCGAAAAGCCTTTTCGCGCGCGCCAGGTGCTGCGCTGGCTGCACCGTTTTGGCGAATCGGACTTCGATGCGATGACCGATGTGGCCAAGAGCTTGCGCGCCAAGCTCAAGGACGAGGCTTGCGTGGTGGCGCCCACGCCGGTGCGCGATTCGGTGTCGTCCGACGGCACGCGCAAATGGCTGCTGGACGTGGGCAACGCCAACGCGGTCGAAGCCGTCTTCATCCCCGAGACCAATCGCGGCACCCTTTGCATCTCGTCGCAGGCGGGTTGTGCGCTGGACTGTGCTTTCTGCTCGACGGGCAAGCAGGGCTTCAATCGCAACCTCACGGCGGCCGAGATCATTGGCCAGTTGTGGCTGGCGAATCGCCTGCTGGGTGCGGCCACCGACGGTGAGCGCATCATCAGCAATGTCGTGATGATGGGCATGGGCGAACCGCTGGCGAACTTCGATAACGTGGTGTCGGCGCTGAACCTGATGCTCGACGACAACGCCTATGGCCTGTCGCGACGTCGCGTGACGGTGTCGACCTCGGGCATCGTGCCGGCCATGGATCGTCTGCGCGACGCCTGCCCGGTAGCGCTTGCCGTGTCGCTGCATGCCCCCAACGACGCCTTGCGCGACGAACTCGTGCCGATCAACAAGAAGTACCCGTTGAAGGAGTTGCTGGCCGCCTGCAACCGCTATCTGGACAAGGCGCCGCGAGACTTCATTACCTTCGAATACGTGATGCTTGATGGCGTCAATGACTCTGACGAGCACGCTCGCCAGTTGATTGGCATCGCTGGTCAGGTGTCCTGCAAATACAACCTCATTCCGTTCAATCCTTTCCCGAACTCCGGCTTCAATCGCTCGAACCCTGCGCGCATCAAGCGTTTCTCGCAGATCCTGATGGATGCCGGCATCGTCACCACCACGCGCAAGACGCGCGGCGACGACGTGGATGCCGCCTGCGGACAGCTTGCAGGTCAGGTCAAGGACAAGACGCGTCGTACCGCTTCGCGGATCGTGCCCATCAATGAGGTTCGTCAATGAGTGTTTCCCGGACGTTGCACTTCCTGCCCTTGTTCGTGGCCGGGTTGCTGCTGGCTGCCTGTAGCGGTGTGCCCCTGAGCAGTAGCGGTAGCAGGGAGGCCAACCCGGTCGTGTCGGTAGAGCGGCCGATGTCGGATCAGCCCGCGACGACCGAGTACCGGCGCAATGCCAAGGTGCACGTCGAGCTGGGTACGGCTTACGTCGAAGGCGAACAGCTGGGTGTTGCACTCGACGAGGCGCGTCACGCCATCGCTTATGACAAGGGCTACGCACCGGCGCATGTGCTGATGGGCAAGGTGTTCGCCCTGCTGACGCAGTATCCGCAAGCCGAAGCGTCGTTTGGTGAGGCGGTGCGCATCGCACCGGGCGATCCCGAGGTCAACAGCGAGTACGGCTGGTATCTGTGCAGTCGCGACAAGTTTTCGCAGGGCACGCAGCGTCTCTCCGCCGCGCTGGGCAATCCGTATTTCAAGAATCCGGCACGGGCATGGGGGCTGTTGGGTTTCTGCCACGTGCGTGCCAAAGATTACGCGTCGGCAGAGCTGGCGCTCTCGAAGTCCTATCAGCTCGATCCCCAGAACCTGCGCGTGATCTATCAGCTGGCCGAGGTGGCGCTGCGCGCCGAAGCTCTGCCGCGCGCGCGTGAATTCGCCAATGAGCTGGCGGCCAAGTTGTCACCGGGTGCGACGCCGGAAAGTGTCTGGCTGTCGCTGCGTATCGAACGGAAGATGGGCAATCGCATTGCTGAAACCAAGCTGGCCAACCAGCTGGCGCGCGATTACCCGGCATCGGCCGAGTACCAGTCCTATCTGCAGGGAAAATTCGAGTGAGCGAAGAACAACAAGTCAGCGAATCCGTAGCAAGTGCCGAGGAAAGCAGCGCGCCCACCTCACCCGCTTCCCTCTGGGTAGCGCTGCGTGAAGCGCGAGAGGCGCGTGGCCTGTCGGTCATGGACGTGGCGCAGCACCTCAAGCTGACACCGCGCCAGATCGAAGCAATCGAAGCGGGTGACATGGCTCAGCTGCCCGGGCCTGCGTTCGTCAAAGGTTTCGCGCGCAACTACGCACGCTTCCTGAATCTGGATATCACGCCCTTCACTGCACTGACGACCATGCAGCGCGAAGAGCCCGCGAGCTTCGATGCGATGCCATTGGGCAGCATGCCTGGCCCCGGCGGCTGGAAATTTTCGCCCCTGCCGGCGCTGGGCATTGCTGCTGTGCTGTTGGGGCTGGCTGTCGCTGGCTGGCATTACTCATGGTTCGAACAGCGCGACGAGCAATACATTGCGGAATGGATGGCGCAGTCGGATGCCATGATGGCCGGCCAGTCCGGCCCTGCGTCCGAGTTGTTGCAGGCTGCACCCGAGGTGATCGTTGCTGCGGGTTCCGAACCTGCCAGCGCGGCACTTGCCGCATCCGAGCCTGTCGCCTCGGCGCCGCTGGCTGCATCGACTCCTGCAGTCGCGCCGGCGCCTGTTGCATCGTCAGCGCCGGCGGCGGCCTCTGCTGCGGTTGCAGTGCCCGCCAAGGCTTCTGCCCCGATGGCAAGCCCAGCGCCCAAGGCGTCAGCGCCGGTCGCGGAAAAGGCACCTGCTGCCGCTTCCCAGCCGGTGGCTCAGCCCGCGCCCAGGGCGGCCGACGGCGCATCGCGCCTGCTGCGCTTGAGTTTCAAGGGTGAGTCGTGGGTGGAGATCCGCGACGGCAGCGGCATCGTGATCTTTTCGCGAGTGAACCCGGCGGGTTCAACGCAGGAAGTGCGCGGCATGCCGCCGATCGATCTGGTCGTCGGCAATGCAGCACAGGTCGAGCTGAGCCAGGATGGCAAGTCGGTGCCTCTCAAGGTTGCCACCGGCAGCACCGTGGCGCGCATGCGTCTGCCCTGAGCTTGTCGGCCTTCCAAGTTTCATTACCAGAGTCGTTCATGAGCCAGAACTCCCCCGCGTCCGCAGCGCCCCGTCACACCACGCGACAAGTCCGCATCGGCAAGGTTACCGTGGGTTCGGCTGCGCCCATCGTCGTGCAGTCGATGACCAACACGGACACGGCCGATCACATCGCCACGGCTTTGCAGATCGCGCAACTGGCGCGCGCTGGTTCCGAACTGGTGCGCATCACCGTCAACAACGACGAATCGGCCAAGGCGTTGCCGAAGATTCACGAGCAGTTGCTCAAGATGAATGTGGATGTGCCCATCATCGGCGACTTCCACTACAACGGCCACAAGCTGCTGACGGACAACCCCGTCTGCGCCGAGATTCTCGCCAAGTACCGAATCAATCCCGGCAACGTGGGCCACGGCGCCAAGCGTGATACGCAGTTCGCGCAGATCGTCGAGCTGGCCTGCAAGTACGACAAGCCGGTGCGCATCGGCGTGAACTGGGGCAGCCTCGATCAGGCTGTGCTGGCGCGCATGATGGACGACAACGCCAAGCGTGCCGAGCCCTGGGATGCCGGTGCGGTGATGCGCGAGGCGCTGATCGTGTCGGCACTCGAATCTGCGGCTGCAGCTGAAGACGTAGGTCTGGCGGGTGATCGCATCATCCTGTCGTGCAAGGTGTCCAGCGTGCAGGATCTGATCGCGACCTATCGCGAACTCGCACGTCGTTCCGACTACCCGCTGCACCTTGGTCTCACCGAAGCCGGCATGGGCAGCAAGGGCATCGTCGCATCGACCGCCGCGCTGGGCGTGCTGCTGCAGGAGGGTATTGGCGACACCATCCGCATCTCGCTGACGCCCGAGCCTAACGGCAAGCGCACCGAGGAAGTCATCGTCGCGCAGGAAATCTTGCAGACCATGGGTCTGCGTGCTTTCACGCCGATGGTGACGGCTTGCCCCGGCTGCGGTCGTACGACCAGCGTGTTCTTCCAGGAGCTCGCGCAGTCGGTGCAGGAATACGTGCGTGAGCAGATGCCCGTCTGGCGCAACCAGTACGACGGCGTCGAGAACCTCACGCTGGCCGTGATGGGCTGCGTGGTGAACGGCCCCGGCGAAAGCAAGCACGCCAACATCGGCATCTCGCTGCCGGGCACGGGCGAGACGCCTGCCGCGCCGGTCTTCATCGACGGCCAGAAAGCCATGACCCTGCGTGGTGACAACATCGCCAACGAATTCCGCGACATCCTCGACAACTACGTCGCCACGAAATATCCGAAGAAAGGCGTCGCCGCCTGAGCGACGCGTAAAAGAAATATGGCAAGCAATACGATTAAGGCCGTTCGCGGCATGAATGACCTGCTCCCCGATGAGGCGGAGCGCTGGGAAGCTTTCGAAGAGATTGTTCGCGACTGGCTCAAGAGCTACGGCTATCGCCCCATTCGCACCCCGATTCTTGAGTACACGGGATTGTTTGTGCGTGGCGTGGGTGAGCACACCGACATTGTTGAGAAGGAAATGTTTGCCTTCGAGGACAGGCCCGATAAAAACGGCGCACGCGACCATTTGACCCTGCGCCCCGAAGGCACCGCGCCCTGCGTGCGTGCCGTGACCGAGCACAACATGCTGTTCTCGCAGCCGCAGCGTCTGTACTACACGGGCCAGATGTTCCGTCACGAGCGTCCGCAGAAGGGCCGTTACCGTCAGTTCCATCAGGTCGGTGTCGAGGCGCTGGGCTTTGCAGGTCCTGACGTCGACGCCGAGCACATCGTGATGTGCGCGCGCCTGTGGGACGACCTCGGGCTCGAAGACGTCACGCTGGAAATCAATTCGCTTGGCGATGCGGCCGAGCGCGCCAATCACCGTACTGCGCTGATCGCCTATCTCGAAGGCCATCAGGACAAGCTCGACGAGGACGGTAAGCGTCGCCTGTACACCAATCCGTTGCGCGTGCTCGACACCAAGAACCCGGACCTGCAGGCGATTGTCGAAGCTGCGCCGAAGCTGATGGATTTCCTGGGTGAGGAATCGCTGAAGCACTACGAAGGTGTGACGGCGCTGTTGCGTGAGGCCTGTGTGCCTTACAAGCTCAATACCCGGCTTGTGCGTGGACTGGACTACTACAACCGTACCGTGTTCGAATGGACGACCACCCGGCTTGGCTCGCAGGCGACCATCTGTGCTGGCGGTCGCTACGATGGTCTTATTGAGAGCCTCGGCGGCAAGTCCGCACCCGCCTGTGGTTTCGGCATGGGCATCGAACGCGTGATGATGCTGTGGACCGAGGGCATGGAAGAGGGGCCGCTGTCGCGCCCCGACGTCTACATCGTGCACCAGGGTGACGCAGCGGCGAAGCAGGCCTTCCGCGTGGCAGAAGAGCTGCGCTCGGCCGGCATGTCGGCGATTTACCACTGTGGTGGCGGCAGCTTCAAGTCACAGATGAAGAAGGCGGACGGCAGCGGTGCCAGCTACGCCATCGTGATCGGTGAGGACGAAGTGGCGGCAGAGGCCGTGATGCTGAAGCCTCTGCGCGAAGAAGTGGAACAGCGCCGTGTAGCGCTGACGGATATTGCAGAAGAACTGTCGGGCCAGCTGTACGGTCAGGCTTGAGAACAGAAACCTACTGGAAGACACGAAAAATGGCTGTGTACGATCTCGAAGAACAAGAACAACTCTCCGCACTCAAGGCCTGGTGGGGCAAATACGGCAACATCATCAGCACGGGCGCGACCGTCGTGGCTATCGGCGTGATCGCCTGGACGGCCTGGTCGCGTTACCAGGGCTCGCAGTCCGAGAACGCCAGCGTGCTGTACGCCGAAGCCTTCCGTGCTGCGCAAGCCAATGACGTGCCCAAGCTGCAACAGCTCGCCAACCAGCTGACCAAGGACTACCCGGGTCACCTGCAGGCTTCGCTGGCCACGCTGCTGTCCGCGCGTGCCGACGTCGACAAGAACGATGGCAAGGCTGCCCGCGTGAAGCTGGAGTGGATCACCGCAAACTCCAAGGATCCGCTGATCAAGGACGTGGCGCGTCTGCGTCTGGCTGCCGTGCTGCTGGATGACAAGCTGCTTGATGAAGCGCTGACCCAAGCCAATGCGGGCACCACCACGGAATACGCTGGCCGTTTTGCCGAGATGCGCGGTGACGTGCTGATCGAGCAGGGCAAGACTGACGACGCCAAGGCCGCTTACAAGCAGGCGCTTGAGAAGTACAGCAATGGCGGCGAGTACGCATCGCTGAAGAACGTGGTGCAGACCAAGTTGGAAGCCCTCGGAGGCAATTGAGATGTCGCGTATTGAAGGTCTGCGCTGTGCGTTCGGCGCTCTGCTGTGTCTGAGCCTGGCAGGCTGCTTCTCAAGCAGCAAGGCCCCGGAGCCGATGGCGCTGACGTCGTTCCAGCCTGCGGCAACGTTGGTGGAAGACTGGTCACTGCGTACGGGCGATCTTGCCCACACGGTGCTGCGTCCCGTGACCGGCGGCGCATCGGTTTTTGCCGCATCGGCACGCGGTGAGCTGGCACGTTACGAAGGCGGTCGTGAGCTGTGGTCGATCCGCGCTGCGAAGAGCCTCAGCAGTGGCGTGGCCGTCGATGGGCGCGTGGCGATCGTGAGCACTTCCGACGGCAAGCTGCTGGCCTTCGACAGCACGCAGGGCAAGCCTCTGTGGAACGTGCAGCTGAGTGGCGAAGTGTCGGGCCAGCCCTTGATTGCTGATGAACTGGTGATCGTTCGCGTGGGCGACAACCAGGTGCTGGCGTTTGACGTTGCCGACGGCAAGCGTCGCTGGGTTTATGAGCGCGCACAGTCTTCGCTGAACCTGCGCACCTACTCTGGCGTGACGCGTCTGGGCGATGCCGTGCTGGCGGGCTTCTCGGGCGGTAAGCTGGTGCTGCTGTCGCTGGCTGGCGGCTTCCCGCGCTGGGAAGCGACCGTGGCCACACCGCGTGGCGCGAACGAACTGGAGCGCATGACCGACATCGTCGGCGAACCGTTGGTGCGTGGCGACCAGGTTTGTGTGGCCGCGTATCAGGCGCGTGTGGCTTGCGTCGAAGCGACGCGTGGCACGGTGCGCTGGACTCGCGATATTCCGTCCGGCGTGGGCGCCGACGCGGATGACACTTTCTTTTATGTCACGGATAGCAGTGGCGCCGTGCATGCACTGGACCTCAAGACCGGCGCCACCGCCTGGAAGCAGGACAAGCTGCTTTGGCGTGGTCTGGGACGTCCCCTGGTGTTCGGCGACTACGTCGTGGTGGCCGATACGCTGGGCTGGGTACACCTGCTCAATCGCAAGGATGGTCTGTTCGCCGCGCGTCTGCGTGCCGACAGCACAGGCTTCAGCGCGCCACTGGCCAAGCTGGGCGCTGGCTTTGCGGCCCAGGCTCGTGATGGCACCGTTGTAGCACTCAGTATCAAACCGGCAGTCAAGTGAAACCAACTCTCGTTCTTGTGGGACGGCCCAATGTGGGCAAGTCCACGCTGTTCAACCGCCTGACCCGCACGCGTGATGCGCTGGTGGCGGACATGCCCGGCCTGACGCGCGATCGCCACTACGGCATCGGGCGCGGTGGCAGCAAACCCTATCTCGTAGTGGATACCGGTGGCTTCGAGCCGCTCGCCAAAGAAGGCATCGTGGCCGAGATGGCCCGTCAGGCCGAGTCGGCGATTGCCGAAGCCGACGCACTGCTGTTCATCGTCGACGGTCGCACGGGTTTGACGCCGCATGACAAACAGATCGCCGAGCGTTTGCGTCGCAGCGGTCGCCCGGTGTTCCTCGCCGTCAACAAGGGCGAGGGCATGAACCGCGCGATGGTCAGCGCGGAGTTCCACGAGCTGGCCTGTGGCGAGCCCTATGTGGTCTCGGCCGCGCACGGTGATGGTGTGCGCGAGCTGCTGAACCTGGTGCTCGATACTTTTCCGGATGATCCCGAAGACGACGACGAGAGTGCCGGGCCCAAGGTGGCCATCGTCGGCCGTCCCAACGTCGGCAAGTCCACGCTGATCAATGCCTTGCTTGGCGAAGATCGCGTGATCGCCTTCGACATGCCGGGAACGACGCGCGACGCGATTTCGGTGCCGTTCGAACGCAATGGCCGGCAATACACACTCATCGACACCGCAGGTCTGCGTCGTCGTGGCAAGGTCTTCGAGGCCATCGAGAAATTCTCGGTTATCAAGACCCTGCAGGCAGTCGAGCAGGCCAACGTGGTGGTGCTGGTGCTTGATGCCAGCCAGGATATCTCCGACCAGGACGCCCACATCGGCGGCTTTGCGCTGGAAGCGGGCCGTGCGCTGGTGGTAGCGGTAAACAAGTGGGATGACGTTGACGAATACCGCCGTGATCGCGTCAAGGTCGATATCGCCCGCAAGCTGCAATTCCTCAGCTTTGCGCGCTTCCACCATATTTCGGCTCTGGAAGGCATGGGCATCGGCGCACTGCTGAAGTCGGTCGATGGGGCTTATGCCGCAGCGATGGTCAAGCTGCCGACGCCCAAGCTCACGCGTGTGCTGGAAGCCGCTCTGGCGCGCCAGCAACCTCCGCGTCACGGCTTGTTCCGACCCAAGCTGCGTTATGCCCACCAGGGCGGCCAGAATCCGCCCGTCGTGGTGGTTCACGGCAATGCGCTGGAGCATGTTCCGGACGCTTATAAACGCTATCTGGAACATTCCTTCATGGAAGCGTTCAAACTGCAAGGTACGCCAATGCGCGTCGAATTCCGTTCGACCCTGAACCCTTTCAAGGGCAAGGATTGAGCGGGCGCAGGCCGGCGAACCTTTCAAGGCTGTAAGTTTTTTAACCCGATTCTGCGCTATGCTGGCAGCTTGTTGCGCTGCGGTAGCGGCGCAGCGTTGTCCCTTAATCAATAAGAAAACGAGGCCCACACATGAGTAACAAAGGCCAATTGCTTCAAGATCCGTTCCTTAATATTTTGCGCAAGGAACATGTGCCGGTTTCCATCTACCTGGTCAACGGCATCAAGCTGCAAGGACACATCGAGTCGTTCGACCAGTATGTCGTCCTGCTCAAGAACACTGTCACGCAGATGGTGTACAAGCACGCCATTTCCACCGTCGTTCCCGCGCGTCCGGTCAACATTCCGCACGAAGCGCCCGAAGCGAAGGACTGAGTGCTTCGAGTGATGAAAGGCTGCGGGCGCCATGTTTGAGCGTCCGGCCAGCGGGACGCGGGCTGTTCTCGTCCAGGTGGATTTCGGCGATGCCAGCATCGCCGACCGCATCGCAGAATTGACCTTGCTTGCCGAGTCGGCGGGTGCGGAATGCGTCGCCCTTGTCCAGGGCAAGCGCCAGTCCCCCGATGCCGCGCTGTTCGTCGGTAAAGGCAAGGCAGAAGAGATTGCCGATGCGGCCCGGGAAAGCCAGGCCGACATCGTCATCTTCAACCACGAGCTCGCTCCCGGGCAGCAGCGCAACCTCGAAGGCCTGCTGCAGAAGCGGGTTGTCGACCGCACATCGCTGATCCTCGACATCTTCGCGCTGCGCGCCAAGAGTCACGAGGGCAAGCTGCAGGTCGAACTCGCCCAGCTGCAACACCTTGCCACGCGCCTTGTGCGGGGCTGGACCCACCTTGAGCGCCAGAAGGGCGGTATCGGCCTGCGTGGCCCGGGTGAAACCCAGCTCGAAACCGACCGCCGACTGCTCGGCAACCGCGTCAAGCTGCTCAAGGAGCGCCTGCGCAAGCTGGAAAAGCAGCGCGGCGTGCGCCGAAGAGCACGCGAACGGCAGGAAGTCCCGGTTGTCTCCCTCGTCGGCTACACGAACGCCGGCAAATCGACGCTGTTCAACGCCATGACCAAGGCCGGCGCCTATGCTGCCGATCAGCTGTTCGCCACCCTGGATACGACGTCGCGCCGGGTATTCCTGCGGGATGCCGGGCGCAGCTTCATCCTGTCCGACACCGTCGGTTTCATCCGCGACCTGCCGCACTCGGTCGTGGCCGCCTTTGAAGCCACGCTGGAAGAGACGGCACGTGCCGATCTGCTGCTGCACGTTGTAGATGCCTCTTCGTCAGAGCGCGAAGCCCAGATGCGGGTCGTGGACGGTGTGCTGGAAGAAATCGGGGCGGGGGATGTGCCGCGGGTGGTGGTCTGGAACAAGGTCGATGCCACTGCCGGGGCGCCGGGTGTCGAGCTGGATGCCTGTGGTAATATCCACCGCGTTTTGCTGAGCGCTCGCACGGGTGCGGGGCTGGATGAATTCCGGACGGCGTTGGCGGCCCGGATATTCCCGGAAACCATACCGCATACCGCGTTGTCACATACGTCCCGTTCTTCCGATCCAGAACTTTCCCCGCAGAGCGAGTCATCGTGATTACCGGCATTCTCATGTCCCTTAACGACCCCCGCTGGGGTGGCGACAAACAGGGCGACGACAAACGTGGCCCCGATCAGGGCCCTCCGGATCTTGAAGAGATCTGGCGCGACCTCAACCGCAAGCTTTCGAATGCCTTCGGCCTCAAGTCGGGCGGAAGTGGCAACGGATTCGGTGGCGGAAATGGTCCCAGCCCGCGTGCTATCGGCGGCGGTGCCTTGCTGATCATCGGCATCATCCTGGTGTTGTGGCTGGCGACCGGTTTCTACACGGTCGATGCCTCGCAGAAGGCAGTCGTTCTGCGCTTCGGCAAGTTCCAGGAAACGACATCGGAAGGCCTGCAATGGCGCCTGCCTTACCCCTTCGAATCGCATGAAATCGTCAATGTCACGCAGGTCCGTACGGTCGAAGTGGGCTTTGCGGGCAACGAGCGCAACAAGGTGCTGCGCGAAGCGCTGATGCTGACGCGTGACGAGAACATCGTGAACATCCAGTTCTCGGTGCAATACACACTCAATGATCCGGCTGCCTATGTGTTCAACAACCGCAGCCCGGACGACTCCGTCAAACAGGCCGCCGAAACGGCCATGCGCGAAATTGTCGGCAAGAGCGATATGGACGTGGTGCTCTACCAGGGCCGCGAAGCCATCGTGAAGGAAGCCCAGCGTCTGATCCAGTCCATCCTGGATCGCTACAAGACGGGTATCCAGATCACCCAGGTGAACCTGCAGAACGCGCAGCCGCCCGAGCAGGTGCAGGATGCATTCAATGACGCCGTCAAGGCAGGGCAGGATCAGGCACGTGCCAAGAACGAAGGCGAAGCCTACGCCAACGACGTGATTCCCAAGGCACGTGGCACGGCTTCGCGCCTGCTGGAAGAAGCCAATGGTTACGCCGGCAGCGTCGTCGCGACCGCCGAAGGTGATGCCAGCCGCTTCAAGCAGGTCTACGCTGAGTACGCCAAGGCGCCTGAAGTGACGCGCAATCGCATGTACATCGAAACGATGCAGCAGGTTTTCAGCAATGCCAGCAAGGTGCTGGTGGACTCCAAGGGCAATGGCAACATGCTTTACCTGCCGCTCGACAAGATGCTGCAACAACATGCGCCTGCGGCGCCGGCCCCTGTGGAAGCAGCCCCTGTGCCGCGCCCCGCGCCGTCTGCTGATACGCCGCCCGCCAGCAACAGTCGTGGTCGTGAACGTGGAGGAGAGCGCTGATGCGTGATCGTTTGCCCCTGTTCATCGGCCTGGTGCTCTTCGTGATCACCGTGCTGTTCATGTCTGTCTATACCGTGGATCAGCGTCAGTACGCGCTGGTGTTCCAGCTCGGTGAGATCAAGCGCATCGTCACCGAGCCTGGCATCAAGCTGAAGTGGCCGATGATCCAGAACGTGCGTTACTTCGACCGTCGCATCCTGACCATGGATACGCCGGATCCCGAGCTCTTCCAGACCTCGGAAAAGAAGAACGTGCTCGTCAACCTGTTCATCAAGTGGCAGATCGCTGATCCGCAGCTGTACTACAAGTCTTTCAATGCCGAGGAGGCCAAGGCGATCAATCGTCTGGCCCAGACCGTGAATTCGGGCCTGCGTGAAGAGTTCGGCCGACGTACCGTCAAGGACGTGGTGTCGGGTGAGCGCAAGCAGATCATGGACGACGTGCGTCGCAAGGCCGACGAGGATGCGCGGAAATACGGTATGACCGTGATCGACGTGCGGCTCAAGCGTGTCGACCTGCCGACGGAAGTCAGCGGCTCGGTTTACAGCCGCATGGAAGCCGAGCGCAAGCGCGTAGCCAACGAGCTGCGTTCGACAGGTGCCGCAGAGCAGGAAAAGATCAAGGCGGATGCCGACAAGCAGGCTTTGCTGATCCGTGCCGAGGCTTACCGCGAAGCGCAGAAGATCAAGGGTCTGGCTGACGCCAAGGCTTCCGCCATCTATGCCGAGGCATTTGGCAAGAGCCCCGAGTTCTATCGCTTCTATCGCAGTCTGGAAGCGTACCGGCAGAGCTTCCGCAGCAAGAACGACGTGCTGGTTGTCGATCCCAGCTCGGACTTCTTCAAGTACCTGAAGAGCGGCGGCCAAGGCAAGTAATCATGCTGGTAACGCTGTCTGCGGCGCTGGCTGTGATGCTGGTGCTTGAAGGGATCTTTCCGCTTGCTTTTCCGACGCTCTGGCGCAAGATATTCGAGCGCCTGACGCGCCTTGGTGATGGCCAGCTGCGCTTCATGGGGCTGATGTCCATGCTGACCGGCCTCACCCTCCTGTTCATCGTGCTCTGATTCCGACCATGGTCATGCCGCGCTGGGCGCTGCCCGAACATTTTGAAGATGTCCTGCCCGTCGAGGCGCAGCGTATGGAGCGTCTGCGCCGCGTGCTTCTCGACGAGCTGCGCCTGCATGGCTACCAGCTGGTGATTCCGCCCAGTGTCGAGCACATGGATGCGCTGGCGTCCGGCACCGGCCACGACATGGACGACAGCACCTGGAAGGTCGTGGACCGCATTTCCGGTCGTACGCTGGGTCTGCGTGCCGACATGACGCCGCAGATGACGCGAATCGACGCACACGTGTTGAATCGTCATGGCGTGACCCGGCTGTGCTACGCCGGCTCGGTTGTTCACACCATGCCGCGTAGCATGACGGCGAGCCGTGAGCCGCTGCAGATCGGTGCGGAGCTGTTCGGTCACGCTGGCATCGAGGCCGACGTGGAGGTGCTGCGCCTGGTTGCGCGGTCGTTGCAGCTGGCGGGTGCCGAGACGCTTCGCATCGACATCGGCCATATGGGCCTGTTCCGTGCGCTGACGCGTCATGCAGGGCTTGATGCTGCGGCGGAAGAGGTGCTGTACGGCATCCTGCAGGCCAAGGATGTGCCGGCCTTGCGCGAATTCGTGGCGGCGCATCCGGCGGCATCCGTGCTGCTGCCTTTGCCGGGTCTGTATGGCGGCGCTGATGTGCTGGTGCGGGCAATGAGTGAGCTGCCCGACGTGCCGGGCATCCGCGACGCGTTGGGCGAGTTGTTGCATCTGGCCAAGCATCTGCCGGATCTGCCACTGTCGTTCGATCTGGCGGATCTGCGTGGTTACCACTATCACACCGGCATTGTGTTCGCGGCCTACAGTGGCAAATCGCCTGCAGCGGTGGCCCTGGGTGGCCGCTATAACGAAGTGGGCAAGGCATTCGGTCGCGCTCGTCCGGCGACTGGATTCAGCATGGATCTGCGTGACCTGATCCGTCTGGGGCAGGACGCCTCAGCCGCCGGTGCTGTGCTGGCGCCGTGCGAAGGTGATGCAGCACTGCTGGCGGCCGTGGCCGCGTTGCGGGCGCAGGGTGAAATCGTCATGAGCGAGTTGCCGGGACATTCCGGCAATTGGCGTGAGGCTGGTTGCGACCGGCGTCTGGAATGTAAGGACGGCGCATGGCGCGTCGTGCCGCTTGGAGAATGAAGGCAATGGTTGCAAAGTCAAAGAACGTCGTCGTCGTCGGTACGCAATGGGGCGATGAAGGCAAGGGCAAGATCGTCGATTGGCTGACGGATCACGCACAGGGCGTGGTGCGCTTCCAGGGCGGCCACAACGCGGGCCACACGCTGGTCATCGGCGACAAGGAATACAAGCTCAACCTGATTCCTTCGGGCATCGTGCGTGAGGGTGTGCAGTGCTACATCGGTAACGGCGTGGTGCTGGACATCCATCACCTGCTGTCCGAGATCGCGGTGCTCGAGAAGGACGGCATCGAAGTGCGTTCGCGCCTCAAGGTCAGCCCGGGCTGCCCGCTGATCCTGTCGTATCACTCGGCGCTCGACAAGGCGCGCGAAGCGAAGAAGAGCGCGGACGACAAGATCGGCACCACCGGCAAGGGCATCGGCCCTGCCTATGCCGACAAGGTCGCGCGCCGCGCCCTGCGTGTGTATGACCTGTTCAACCCCGAGCGTTTCGCCAGCAAGCTGCGCGAAGTGCTGGACTATCACAACTTCGTGCTGACCAAGTACCTCGGTGCCGAGCCGGTCGATTTCGACGTGGTCTTCAAGCAGGCCATGGCCGACGCTGAAGCCATCCGCCCGCTGGTGGCTGACGTGTCCGACCTGATCCACGCCGATCACAAGGCCGGCAAGAACCTGCTTTTCGAAGGCGCGCAGGGCACGCTGCTCGACATCGACCACGGCACCTACCCGTTCGTGACGTCGTCGAACTGTGTGTCGGGTCAGGCTGCGGCGGGTTCGGGCGTCGGCCCGGGCATGCTGCATTACGTGCTGGGCATCACCAAAGCCTACTGCACGCGTGTCGGTGGCGGCCCGTTCCCGAGCGAACTCGACATCGAAACGCCGGCTTGTCCGGGTTACCAGATGTTCTACGGTCGGTCGTGAGTTCGGCACCGTGACGGGCCGCAAGCGCCGTTGTGGCTGGTTCGATGCCGCTGCGCTGCGTCGCTCGGCCCGCATCAACGGTCTGACGGGCCTCTGCATCACTAAGCTGGACGTGCTCGACGGGCTGGAAGAGCTCAAGATCTGCACGGGCTACAAGCTCGACGGCAAGCTGCTGGACTTGCTGCCCATCGGAGCGGACGAAGTGGCGGCCTGCGAGCCGATCTACGAGAGCATGCCGGGCTGGAGCGAGACCACGTTTGGCGTGAAGCGCTGGGAAGATCTGCCGGCCAATGCACGGGCCTATCTGGACCGTCTGGAGCAGCTCTGTGAAGTGCCCATCGCCATCGTGTTGACCGGTCCGGAGCGCGATGAAACCATTCTCAAGCAGCATCCTTTTGCAGCCTGAGGTAGTCATCAAGGCCGGCGCAAGCCGGCCTTTTAACTTGCGTCGCGCAAGCGGCGTTGTGCACCACGGTGTCGTGCTGGCAATATGCGGCTGTGGTGCAATCAAGCCGGTTGTTGTCGGGCCGGCTGAACAAATGAATTTCGGAAAAGAAAAAGGCCGGTTCTTTCGAACCGGCCTTCATCCCGAATTTGGTGCCCAGGAGAGGACTCGAACCTCCACACCTTGCGGCACTAGTACCTGAAACTAGCGCGTTTACCAATTTCGCCACCTGGGCAAGAGGCGCGCATTATAAAGCACTTTTTGAATGAGTCAAGATAAAAAGAAAACTACGAAAAAAGCGGTGGCGGCGAAGCCGGCCCCGCGTAAAGCAAAGTCTGTCGATGCGGCTGGCAAGGCGCCTGTGAAAGCACCTGCCAATGTGAGCGCCAAAGCGCCCGCGAAGGCAGCCACAACGAAGACGCCGGTAAGGAAGCCCGCCAAAGCCCCCGTAAAGGCTGCGAGCGCGGAAACCCCGGTCAAGGCAGCGGGCAAGCCTGCAAAGGCCGCCAAGGCTCCTGTGAAGGCCCCGGCGGCCAAGGCCACCCCGACTGCGGCCAAGCCGCCTGTGGTACCCAAGGCAGCAGCACCCAAGGCGCCCGCGAAACGCAAACCGAAGCTGTCGCAGGTGCGCAGCCTCGATCCCTTCCTCGAACGCGAACGCGAGAAGTACGAGGACCCGCTGCCGTCGCGAGAGTACGTCTTGCAGATCCTGGCCGAGGCCGGGCGCCCCATGTCGGGCGAAGACCTGATCAAGGCGCTGGATATCCGCGAGTACGAGGTCGACAACTTCTCGCGCCGCATCTTCGCGATGGAGCGCGCCGGGCAGTTACTGCGCAATCGCGCAGGCGACTACATCGTGCCGGACAAGGCCGATCTCATCCGCGGCAAGGTCGAAGGGCATCCGGACGGCTTCGGTTTCCTCGTGCCCGACGATGGCTCGGACGACCTGTTCCTCGGCCCGCGTGCGATGCGCGAGGTCATGCATGGCGACAAGGTGCTGGTCAGCGTTATGGGCACCGATCAGCGTGGTCGTCGTGAAGCCAAGATCGTCGAGGTGCTGGAACGCGGCACGAAAGAGCTCATCGGCCGCGTGCTGGTGGAGCAGGGCGTGGCCCTGGTGCAGCCTGAGAACCGCCGCATCGCGCACCGCATCCTTTTGACGCCCGAAGCCGCGAAGACCAAGCCGCGTGACGGCCAGATCGTCACCGTCGAGATCACCCAGCAGCCTGGCCCGTACAGCCAGCCCATCGGCCGCATCGTCCAGACGCTGGGCAACTACGCCGACCCCGGCATGGAAATCGAGATCGCGCTGCGCAAGCACGATCTGCCCTTCGAGTTCTCAGCCGCCACGGAAGCGGAAGCGAAAAAGCTGCCGGACGAGGTGCGCAAGAAGGACTGGACCTGGAACGCCGCCAAGGGGCTGCGTGAAGACATCCGCAACCTGCCGCTGGTGACCATCGACGGAGAGACCGCACGCGACTTCGACGATGCCGTGTATTGCGAGAAGCAGGGCAAAGGCTATCGCCTGATCGTCGCGATTGCCGACGTCAGCCACTACGTGACGCCGGGCTCGGCGCTGGACGCCGATGCGCTGGCGCGTGGCACCTCGGTGTACTTCCCGCGCCGCGTGATTCCCATGCTGCCGGAGAAGCTCTCCAACGGCCTGTGCTCGCTGAACCCGAAGGTCGAACGCCTGTGCATGGTGTGCGACATGTCGATCAACGCGCAGGGGGCGATCAAGCAGTTCCGCTTCTATCCGGCGGTGATGTACTCGCACGCGCGGCTGACCTACAACAAGGTCGCTGCCGCGCTGTACGACAAGGAGCCGGGCATCCGCAGCGAGCTGGCCGAGCTGCTGCCGCATCTCGAGAACCTCGACGAGCTGTTCCGCGTGCTGTTGCAGGCACGCGGCAAGCGTGGCGCCATCGACTTCGAAACCGTCGAAACGAAGATGGTGTTCGACGAGCAGGGCAAGATCGAGCGCATCGTGCCCGAGAAGCGCAACGATGCGCACCGTGTCATCGAGGAATGCATGCTGGCCGCCAACGTGTGCGCGTCGGAATTCCTCATCGGCAACGAGCACCCCGCGCTGTATCGCATCCACGAAGGCCCCACGGCCGAGAAGTTGGAGCGCCTGCGCGAGTTCCTCGCCGAGTTCGGTTTCTCGCTGGGCGGTGGCGACTCGCCCAAGGCGGGTGACTTCGCGCGCGTGGTCGAGAAGCTCAAGGAGCGCCCCGACGCCCAGCTGATCCAGACCGTGATGCTGCGTTCGCTGCAGCAGGCGGTGTACAGCCCCGACAACGTCGGCCACTTCGGCCTGGCCTACGAGGCCTACACCCACTTCACCTCGCCGATCCGCCGCTACCCCGACCTGCTGGTGCACCGTGCGATCAAGGCCGTGCTGTCGAAGAAGCCCTACAACCCGGACAAGGGCCCGGTCGAGTTGCTGATGGACACGCGTCGCAAGCGCAACCGTGGCGGCCGTGACGACGGCAAGCAGGGCAAGCGCCCGGCGCCAGCGCCCAAGCCTGTCGAAGAGAAGGTGAAGAAGGGCGGCATCTGGGAAGACATCGGCGTGCATTGCTCGGCCACCGAGCGCCGCGCCGACGAGGCCAGCCGCGATGTCGAGACCTGGCTGAAGTGCTTCTACATGCAAGACCGTGTCGGCGAAACCTACAGCGGCAACATCACCGCTGTCGTCGGTTTCGGCATCTTCGTGACCCTCGACGAGCTGTTCGTCGAAGGCCTCGTGCACATCTCGGACCTCGGCAAGGATTACTTCCACTTCGACGAGGCACGCCACGAACTGGTCGGTGAGGCCACGGGCCAGCGCTTCCGTCTCTCGGATCGCGTGACGGTGCAGCTGGTGCGTGTCGACCTTGAATCGCGCAAGATCGACTTCAAGCTCGTCGAAGGCGTCGAGCGTGCGACGACGCGTACCGGCAAGACCGCCAAGGACGCTGCCAAACGCGCAGCACCCGTTGCCGAAGCGCCTGCCGCGCCGGCACCGCGTTCGCGCGGCAAGGAGGCGCCAGCGCCCGCTGTGAGCAAACCCAAGGCCGGCACCAAGCCGGCGCCCAAGGCCAAGCCCGCTGCCGTGGCTGCAGAAGCCCGCAAACCGGTTGCCACGCCTGCTGCCGCACCGGCTGGCAAACGCAGCAAGCAGAAAGCCGCTTTGCTAACGCCCAAAGCGCCAGCCGAGTCTGTGCAGCACGATGACGACGAAGTGGTCAGCTGGCGCGCGCTGGCAGGACTGCCGGATCGCAAGGGCCCGCCACCCTTGCATGATCTGCCACCGCCGGAGCGTTCCCCGGCGCAAGGCAGGGGAGGCAGCCGCGGCAGTTCCGCTGGCCACAAGCCTGCGGGTGGTCCGCGTGCTAACGCCAATGCCAAGTCCAGCTACAAGTCGGGCTTGGGCAAGGCGCCGGCAAAGTCGGGTGGCAAGTCCTCCGCACGCAAGGGAGGTCGCCGTGGCTGATCAAGGCGCTCGTTATCTGCATGGCTTTCACGCCATTGCCTCGCGTCTGCGCACGGCGCCCGACAGCATCCTCGAACTCTTCATCGCCATGGGCCGGCAGGACGCACGCATGCGCGACCTGCTGGAGCGTGCCGAAACGGCGGGCGTGCGCATCATCGCCACAGAAGGTAGCCGTCTCGACGGCATGGCCGGCACGCACCGTCACCAGGGCGTAGTGGCGCGTGTCGATGGCAAGCAGCGCGACATCAAGCTCGACGATGTGCTCGACACGCTGACCGAGAAGGCCCTGCTGCTGGTGCTCGACGGTGTGCAGGATCCGCACAACCTCGGTGCCTGCCTGCGCGTGGCTGATGCGGCTGGCGCTCACGCCGTCATTGCGCCCAAGGACCGCGCCGTGGGGCTGAATGCCACGGCCATCAAGGTGGCCAGCGGCGCAGCGGATACCGTGCCCTACATCACCGTGACCAATCTGGCGCGGAGCTTGCGAGAGATGCAGGAAGCAGGCATCTGGTGCGTGGGTGCGGCGGGTGAGGCAACGAAGTCGTTGTACGAGATCGATCAGACGGGCCCGGTGGCATGGGTGCTCGGTGCGGAAGGGGACGGCTTGCGTCGCCTGACGCGCGAGACCTGCGACGAGCTCGCGAAGATCCCCATGCTCGGCACGGTCGAGAGCCTCAACGTCTCGGTGGCATCCGGCGTCTGCCTGTTCGAAGCGCGCCGGCAGCGCGCGGCGGTTCCGTCGGCGAAGGCTTGATGCGGCGGAATCCGGCCCGGTAAAACGGGCAGGAACGCAGCAGGCTGTCATGCGACGCGGTCAAGATGCGGGCTTTGGCGCAGCTGCAGCCAGCCCGCATCAATCCAACCGACGTGGAGATAGCCATGACACCCCAGCAAGTCACCCTGATCCAGCAATCCTGGCAAAAGGTCGTACCCATCGCGGATACGGCCGCCGGCCTGTTCTACAACAAGCTGTTCGAACTGGATCCGTCGCTCAAGCACCTCTTCACGGGTGACATGACCGAGCAGGGCCGCAAGCTCATGGCGATGATCAGCACCGTGGTGGCCAAGCTGGATTCACTCGGTGACATCGTGCCTGCTGTGCAGGATCTCGGGCGCCGTCACGTCGCCTATGGCGTTGAAGACCACCACTACGGCACGGTTGGCACGGCCCTGATCTGGACGCTGGGGGCGGGGCTCGGCGAAGCTTTCACGGACGACGTGAAGACCGCCTGGGTCGGCGCTTATACGGTGTTGTCGGGGGCGATGAAGGACGCAGCCGCCTCGGCGGTGTGATCCTGCGGGATCGCGAAGGTGGCGCCGCTCAGGCGCTGCCGAAGATGCGCGAACCCGGTTTGACGCGCGAGACGCCATCCTTGCCGTAGATGGCAGGCTGGTCGGCATGGGCCATCAGCACGGCGAGTGCCTGATGGTTGTGCTTGAGGCGTTCGGTAATGATGCGGCCGTTCTCGAGGTTGGTGTTGCGGGCCTCGGTCGCCACGGCGAGATAGTCCTGCCACACGGGGTCAGCCTTGGGCCCCAGCAGCTTCTGCACGCTTTCGCGTTCGTTGGGCAGGCCGGCCTGTGCCAGCAGTGCGGCACGGGCAGTCGCCAGTTGTTCGAGCTGGCGGACGAGCTGGCCCTTGCGCTCGGAGAGAGCGAACAGTGGCTCCATGTCGGTTTTCGACAAGGCTTCGCGCTCTTCGAACAGCACGCTGATGAACGTCTTTGCGAGGTCGCGTTCCGCGCCCAGCAAGGCGATCAGGCGCTGGCGAGGCGCGCCGGAATCCCCTGCAATGCTCATGCAGTCTTCTTCAGGCGGCTGCGCCAGGCTGTGCGGACAGCATGCTGCGTACGCTCTCGATCAGGCCGTCGGCGACCTTCTCGGGATTGACGCTGAAGCTGCCATTGGAGATGGCGGACTTGATCTCCTCGACCTTGGCGGAATCGACGACGGGCGACTGCGCCAGTACGGCTTCGTACTTTTGCAGGCCGGCCGACAGGGCCACCTGGGTGCCCGATTGCGCGGGGGCGGTGCCAGCAGCACGTGCCTCTCGCGTTCGGTTTTCGCCCGACACCTGGCCGGACGACTTGATTGAATTATCGATTTTCATGGCGTTCCTCAAACTTTCTTAAGCGGTTGGTGTTCAATCCTGCGTTGACCGGAATTTTCTTGTAGGAAAAAACCTGACGCACGCTGCACACCGGCCATAACGACAGCTCCGGACGGAACTTTAGGCCTTTTTTGCCGGGGCGAGTAGCAGTCGGTTCCAGAAGAGGAAATTTCTGCCGCTTGCCCATGCCTCTCTTAGCGGCCGGAAGGCAGAATGCTTGAATACTTCCTTCAGTCAAAAGGACGAGTGGCGTGATTTGTGACCTGAAATGCGTGCTGGAGAGCCCGTCTTGAGCCGTTTGCTGGTGCTCTACGCCGGGGGCACGGTCGGCTGCGCCGGTTCGCCACTGGCACCGATGGCGGGGGGCGACTTTGCGGCATTGCTTGCCGGGCGTGGCCTGCTGGGGCCTGAAGACCGCTTCGAAGCCCTCGATGCGCCGCTCGATAGTGCCAGCATGCAGCCTGCCGACTGGCTGGCCATCGCCGGGCGCCTGCTGCGGCACTGGGATGATTGCGACGCCTTTGTCGTGCTGCACGGTACCGACACGCTGGCCTGGACGGCCGCCGCGCTGTCCTTCCTGCTCGCTGGGCAGGACAAGCCTGTGGTGCTGACCGGCTCGCAACGGCCGCTGGTGGCGGACGACAGCGACGCGGCACGCAACATCGCCGACGCTATCCGCGTGGCGCGGTCGGCTCAGTTGCACGAGGTGGCGGTCTGCTTTGCCGGCCGCATCCTGCGTGGCAACCGCTGCAGCAAGCGCAGCGCGCAGCAGGACGATGCCTTCTACAGCCCGCGCGGGCCGCAGCTGGGGGAAGTCCGTGCAGACGCCATAGCCTGGCAGGCCGGTGTGCGGCTGCCTGCGCCGTCCGCAGCATTCGACGCCATCAAGCAGGGCGAGCGCCTCGTGCAGCTTGCGGCCGCAGCGTCAGACGTCCGCGTCGCCCTGCTGACCCTGCACCCGGGCATGCCGGCCGAGCTGCTGCATGCCGTGGCGCAACTGCCGCAAAGTCGCAAAGGCTGTGTGCTGGCCTGCTTTGGCGCTGGCAATGCGCCCGAGCAGCCGGCCTTCGTGGCGGCGCTGCAAGGCTTGCAGGCTGCCGGCGTGAGCCTGCTGGCGATCACCCAGGCGCCCCATGGCGAGGTGCGCCATTCGCCGTATCAGAGCGCTACCGCACTGCAGGCGGCAGGGGCGATGGAAGGTGGCGAGCTGGGACTGGAAGCCGCACAGGCCAAGCTGTTGCTGGCGCTGGCGATGGGCCTGCAGGGTGCGCCGCTGCAGCACTACCTCGTGACGGATGTTGCAGGCGAGCTGGGGACAAACTGAGCGCGCTGTAAGGATTCCCTGTTGTGGCCGGTCTTGCTGGTGTGTTGCGGAAAGCGAGGATACGCATCGCCCTGCAATATGCCGAAAGTAGTAGTCATCAGCCACCACAAGGAGCGCGGAATGTCAGTCGCGAGTTCAGCTGCACGAGTAGCAGGTGAAGCGGGCAGGGGAGCAAACAACAATGGGGACGTACGCAGAAACGTACCGGGCGCAGCGCGCTGGCTGGCGATCAGCCTGGTGACTGCTGCGTGTGCCGGCCTGCCGGCCGTGCAGGCTGCTACAACGCCACCACCCAAGCCAGCCGCCGCTGCCAAGCCTGCCCCGGCGGCAAACCTGTCGCAGCGACTGGTCGTGGCCGAGCAATTGAAGATGCTCGGCGAGCGGCTGACGCGAAACTGGGCCATGACCGGGCTGGGCGCGCTCAAGGTGCGCGCCGAGAACCAGTTCGAGGTCGACAGCAAACGCTACGAGCGCCTGCTCAAGCAGATGCAGGAGGGCGCCGACACGCAGGAACTGCGTGACAACTACGCCCTGCTGGGCCAGCTGTATGGCGACTTCGTCGAGCTGCACAAGCTAGGCGCCACGCCCGACAACGTGAAGGCGCTGGCCGACCAGAACGAAGAGCTGGTGTGGATTGCCGAGAAGGGCGCGCAGATGCTGCGCGAACGCGTCGGGGCGCAGCAGACCGAGGGGCTGCGGCAGGCAAGCGAGGCGCGGACCTTGTCGCAACGCATTGCCAAGCTGTACTTCTTCCGCAGCCTGGGGGCGACGGCGCCGTTCGTGGCCAAGGATCTGGCAGCGGCGCAGAAGGCCTATCGCGACGCCATCAAGAACCTCGACACACTGGTGCAGGACAAGCCACGGCAAGAGGCCATCTTGCGGCTCGCCGAGTTGCAGTGGCAGTTCTTCTCCGAAGCGCTCGGCACCACGCCACAGCCCTGGGACCGGCAGGCCACCTTCGAATCCGTGGCCAAGGCCAGCGACAGCCTGCTGGTGGCGCTGGACGATCTGAGCAACGCCTTCGACAAGTAGGCCACGCGGGGAGCGGGGGCGACTGCGGCAATCCACAATAGCGGCAGCGCCCCACGGCGTCTCATGATGGGCAACACAGTCGGCAGTGCGCCGACGCACGATTTCGCCGCCCACGAGCGGCGACCACTTGCCCTACAGGAGACCCTCATGAACGACATCCGTCGCAAATTGCTGCTGGGCGCAGGCCTCGCGCCGCTCGCGTCTGCCTTCCCCCGTTTCGCGCTGGCCGCGCCGCTGTTCGAATCGATCAACATGTTCGTGCCCGCAGCCCCTGGTGGCGGCTGGGACGGCACGGCGCGCGCCATCGAAGTGGCTGCCCGCGCAGCGGGCCTGGTCACCACCTTCCAGTTCGAGAACGTTGCCGGTGCCGGCGGCATGGTGGGCCTGCCGAAGTTCGTGAACCAGCGTCGTGGTCAGGGCAACTCGCTGATGGTGGGCGGCTCGGTGATGGTGGGGGCGGGCATTGCCAACAAGAGCCCGGTGACCATCAAGGACGTGACGCCGATTGCGCGCCTCACCGAAGAATCCAGCGTCATCGTCGTGCCGGCTGCCAGCCCGCACAAGACCTGGAAGGACCTGTCGGCCGCACTGGCGGCCAACCCCAAGGCGGTGAGCGTGGCTGGTGGCAGCGCCGGCGGCACTGACCACCTGCTGTTGGGCCTGCTGGTCAAGGCGCTCAAGGGCAACCCCAAGGATGCGGCCTACGTGGCTTTCTCGGGTGGCGGTCAGGCTGTTGCGGCCGTGCTGGGCAACCAGGTCGCGGCGGGCATCTCGGGTTACTCGGAGTTTGCCGAGCACATCAAGTCCGGTCGCCTGCGTGCACTGGCTGTGTCGGGCAACAAGCGCATTCCCGGCATCGACATCCCGACGCTCAAGGAGCAAGGCACCAACGTCGTCGCCGCCAACTGGCGCGGCGTGTTTGCGCCCCCGGGCATCACGCCGCAACAACGTCAGGCCCTCACCGACCTGATGACGGCACTGGTCAAGGCGCCGGCCTGGCAGGAGCTGCTCGACAAGCGCGAGTGGACCGACGTGTTCCTCGCCGGCACGGCTTTCCAGACCGAGCTGGAACATGACATCACCGAGACCGAGGCGGTGATGAAGAGCCTGGGTCTCGCTTCGTGAGCACACCGCGCAAGCACTTTGCGGTCGCGGCGGGCATTGCGATGTTTGCGTCGGCGGTCGCCATGCTGGTGGCCGTCGCGCAGATCCCCAAGCCCGTCATCGACGACGGCTTGGGGCCACGACTGATGCCCGCCATTCTCGCGGGCTTCCTGATGCTGCTCGCCATGGGCTTCACGCAGGCGGCATGGCAGGGGCGCGTGCCCGACGCGGTCAACGACCCCGAAGAGGCGCCGGACGCCGGTAGCCGGCAGCGTGCCCTCTGGCTGGTGGCCGGGCTGGTCGCGTTGTTCGTGCTGTTGGCCTACACCGGCATCGGTCTCGCCGGCGTTGTCAGCTTCGCGCTGTTCGCACGCGCTTTCGGCAGCGACTCGGTACCGCGCGCGGCGCTGATCGGATTGGGCACGACGCTGGTGATCTGGCTGCTGTTCGACCGCTTGCTGGGCGTGCAACTGGGTGGGCTGATCCACCTCGGTGACTGGCGCCTGGGCTAACAACCGAGCTGACAACAAGAACGCGGCGTACCAAGCGCCCCAAGCAGGAGGAAATCAAGCATGTTGACTTTCGACGCCTTGCTGGGCGGCTTTGCCCACGCACTCTCACCCGGCATCCTCGTGTGGGGCTTTGCCGGCTGCTTCATCGGCACCCTGGTCGGCGTGCTGCCGGGCATCGCGCCCTCGCTGACCATCGCGCTGCTGCTGCCGCTCACCTTCAAGGTGCCGGCCGAAGCCATGTTCGTGCTCTTCGCCGGCATCTACTACGGCGCCATGTACGGTGGCTCGACAACCTCCATCCTGATCAACACGCCGGGTGAATCCGCCACCATCGTCACCGCACTGGAAGGCAACAAGATGGCGCGTCGCGGCCGTGCTGGCCCGGCGCTGGCCACGGCGGCCATCGGCAGCTTCATCGCCGGCACCATCGGCACCGTGGCGCTGACCTTCTTCTCGCCCTGGGTCGTCGATATCGCGCTGAGCTTCGGCCCTGCCGAATACGCCAGCATGATGGTGCTGGCCCTCGTCGCCGTGTCGGCCGTGCTCGGCAGCTCGGCACTGCGCGGGCTCATCGCCTTGGTGTTCGGCATGATGGTCGGCTTTGTTGGCGTGGACCTGCAGACCGGCCAGCCGCGCCTCACCTTCGGCAGCCTCGAACTGCTCGATGGCATCGAGGTGACCGTGGTGCTGGTGGGCCTGTTCGCGGTGGGCGAAGCACTGTTCCTTGCCTGGCAGGGGCACTTCAACCGCGCCGAGCTCATGAAGATGTCGGGCAGCCTGTGGCTGTCGAAGTCCGACCTCAAACGCAGCTGGAAGCCCTGGCTGCGCGGCTCGTTCTTCGGCTTCCCCATCGGTGCCTTGCCAGCGGGTGGGGCAGAGCTGCCAACCCTGCTGTCGTACTACACCGAGAAGAAGCTCTCCACGCACCCCGAAGAATTCGGCAAGGGCGCCATCGAAGGCGTCGCGGGCCCCGAGGCCGCCAACAACGCGGCGGCGGCAGGCGTGCTGATGCCCTTGCTCACGCTGGGCATCCCCACCTCTGCCACGGCTGCCGTGATGCTCTCCGCCTTCGAGAGCTACGGCATCCAGCCCGGCCCTCTGTTGTTCGCCACGCAAGCCGATCTGGTGTGGACGCTGATCGCCAGCCTCTACATCGGCAACGTCATCCTGCTGCTGCTCAACCTGCCGCTGGTGGGGCTGTGGGTGCAGCTGCTGAAGATCCCGCCGCGCTGGCTGTATGCCGGCATCCTGGTCGTGTTGACAGCAGCCGTGTATGGCGCCAGCAATTCGTTGTTCGACGTCGGCCTGCTGTTCGTCTTCGGCCTCGTCGGCTTCGTGATGCGGCGTCTCGACATCCCCGTCGCTCCGCTGGTCGTCGGCATGATCCTCGGCCCCATGCTGGAGCGCTCGCTGCGTCAGGCGCTCGTCATCAGCCAGGGCGACTGGAGCACCTTCTTCTCGCGCCCGCTGTCGGCCAGCTTCCTCATCGTGGCCGCCATCCTGCTGATCCTGCCGCGTCTGGTGGGGCAGCTGCGCAAGCGCAACCAGACCGACGACGTCGTGCAGTAGTCAGCACGCGAGGGCATCAATCTCAAGGCGGGGCATGCCCCGCCTTGTCGTTTCTGCGTGGTGACCCGACATGGGACAATCCGCGCATGACGCAGATCACCGACCCCCTCAACCCCTGCCAGCAATGCGGCGCCTGCTGCGCGTCTTTCCGCGTCAGCTTCCACCGCAGCCAGCTCGACAGCGAGCCCGGCGGCTACGTGCCCGAAATGCTCGCCGACGAAGAGACCACCAGCACCTGCCGCATGCGCGGCACCGACCGCAACCCGCCGCGTTGCGTCGCCTTGGTCGGCAAGATCGGCGAGTCCGTGAAATGCGGCATCTACGAATTCCGCCCAGATCCCTGCCGCGAGTTCGCCGCGCATGGGGTGCATGGCATCCGCAACGAAGCGTGTAATCAGGCGCGGGCGCGGCATGGTTTGCCGCCGCTGGACGTGGCCTGATCGTTGCTGTTTGGGATCACCAGCTTTGGGTCAGCACATCAGAGAGCGTATTCGCGATGACGTAGCGCGCGGGGTTTTCTCCTGCCGCTAGTGCCTTGAAGTGCGCCTTGCCGCATTCGATCTTGGCACGCTCCGCATTGCGTAGATCGTCGGCCAATAGGCTGCCCTTCGTTTCGACGACGAAGTACAAGCGTTGCGTGCCGTCCTTCTGCATCAGCACGGCCCAGTCTGGGTTGTAGGTGCCTAACGGGGTCGGTACTTTGAACCAGCCCGGCAGCTTGGCGTAGAGCAACACGTCATCGTTCTTTTCGAGCGCGTCGGCGAAGTCGCGCTCGGTGGAAGAGTCGTACACAACGTGTTCGTAGATCGACTTCTGTGCGTCGCGCAGCATGCTCTTGAGGTAGCCCGTCAGCTCCTCGCGTTCGAACAGCTCCTGCACATACACGTGTTCGTCGCCGAGCTTCTGGTAGCGGATGCCGTTCACTAGGGCTATGCGCTTGCAGCGGTTGATGATCTCGGCCGTCTGCTCGATGAAGTGCTGCGGGTTGCGTTTGAAGTCGTCCAGGCGTCCGCATTCGGTCAGAACCTTGACGAGCGTTTTTCGGGTGAGGTGGGTGCGGTCTTGCAGGTCTGTCAGCAAGTCGGGGAGTTCGATGTCTCCCTCATCCAGGACGATGGTTGCCGCACCTGCCGTTTCGGTCGCCTCAACGCCAGCTTTTCCGATAGCGATGTCTGCCTTGCGCCATTGCAGGCGTGCGCGGGGAATCTCCGGCGCCTTGGTCAATTCGGTGATGCAGTTGTCAATGAGCTTGGCGTTGTCGAACTGCACACGGTACGTGGTCTTGTGCTTGATGCGATCCCACAAGGCCTTGAAGTCATCGCTCAAGGCAACGGCCTTGCCGTCCGAACCCTTGCGCAGGTTTACCGTCTCGCGTTCGTCACGGTTCCTCACTTCGACGCGACCCGTCACCTTGCGCAGCAGCTCCGCAATCTGGCCACGATGTGGCTCAAACTCGTCCGGCAGCGCGAGCGTACCGTCCTTCAAGGCAGTCTTCAGTGAGTCCTGTACCTTGCCTTTGGCGTCGATGTGGCCCGCATTGCGTAGGTGATCCCACAGCAGCTTGGATTGATCCACGCCCAGCGGCGTCACCGTGCCGTCCGCAGATGTCGTCGCGATTGTTGCGAACTGGTGCTCCTCGACGATTCCGAAACGGATGCCGGTGTCGGCTTCGATTTCCTTCTGCAGGTTCTCTGCAAACTCTTCGTAGGACTCGGTTGCGATCACGGTCAGTCGGTTCACCGACGTGTCGTACACGCGCAGGCCGTCCTGGTTCACGCACAGACGCAAACCGCGTCCCAATGTCTGGCGGCGCTCGCGCTCGCTACCCATCTCGCGTAGCGCGCAAATCTGGAACACGTTCGGATTGTCCCAACCCTCCTTGAGCGCCGAGTGGGAAAAGATGAACTTCAGCGGCGTGTCGAAGCTGAGAAGCTTTTCCTTTTCTTTCATGATGAGGTTGTAACCGCGTTCCGCATCCGCGCGACTACTTTCGTTCTTGAGGCCACCTTCCTTGTCCAGATCAGGCTCGGCCCAGCGGCCTTTCTTGTCGATGGAGAAGTAGCCGTCGTGCACCTCCTCGGCCGCCCGGCTCAAGTTCCACCTCGGCGAACAGGCTCTGGAAGGCGGGCTGCTTTGCCGCACGCTTGTACTCCTCCTCGAAGATGCGCGCGTAGTCGCCTTTCACTGGATGGCCATCAGCGTCGTACTGGCGATAACGCGCGACAGACTCGATGAAGAACAGCGATAGCACCTTGATGCCCTTAGGGCGCAGGAGCTTTTCTTTCTCCAGGTGCTCCTTGATCGTGCGGCGAATCATCTGACGCTGAATTGCGAGCGCATCCGCTTCACCGTGCGCTTGGCCGATGACGAGATAGTCCTCGCCGCCGGGATAGCGCAGCTCCATGAACTCCTCGCCTTTGGCGGTACTGATCTCGCTGATGCGGAAGTCGGCATACACCGCACGCTTCGTGACCTGCTCAAGATCGTCGCCGTCCTGAACAGTTACTTCCTGCGCTTTCGCACCGCTCGCGGTTTGTACGTGCAACTCCACGCGCGCAGAAATGTTGCCGCGCTTGTTGCTCACGCCCAGCAGTCGCACGAAAGGCTTGTTGAAGGCGTCCTCGACGGTCGCTGCCGCAATCTCGATCTGTTTCACCAGCTTGCGCTCATAGGCATCTACCGCATCCAGCCGGAACACCATGTGATGCTTGTCCGCATGCGTGGCCGAGTAGCGCAAGGTGCACAGCGGGTTCATCGCGCTCAGCGCCGTCTTGCCCGCACCGCTCAGGCCGCCGTCCACGCTTTGCGGCTCATCCACGATGACGATGGGGCTGGTGGCGCGGATCAGGTCAATCGGCTTTTCGCCGCCCGTCTTTTCGCTGTCTTTGTAGAGGTTGTTGACCTCCTTCTTGTTGATGGCGCCAACCGTCACCACCATCACCTGAATCGTCGAGCTGGTAGCGAAGTTGCGTACCTGCCCCAGCTTGCTGGAGTCGTACAGGAAGAAGTTCCACCGGCACGCCGGCGTAGATGTCCTTGAAGTGCTCTTCCGTGATCTGCAGCGACTTGTAGACGCCTTCCTTGATCGCGACCGAAGGCACGACGATCACGAACTTCGTGAAGCCATAGCGTTTGTTCAGCTCGAAGATCGTGCGCAGGTAGACGTAGGTCTTGCCCGTGCCGGTTTCCATCTCGACGGTGAAGTCGCCTGAGGCCAGGAGGCCGGACGGCGCCAGCCCGTTGCGGAGCTGAACGTCCTGCAGGTTTTTCAGCAACTGATCGTCCAGCAGGCTCAGACGGTTGCCGATGCCCAGGTCAGTCTCAGCGACGCCAAGCGTGAGCTGGTGATCCGAAAGCTTCATGCTCACCGTGAATTCGGTGCGGCAAGCCTCTTGCCCACGAAAGAGATCGCAAACCGATTCGATAGCCTGCAGCTGGTAGTCAAGGTCGCGTTCGAACTGCAGTTTCATGCGTGCGCATCCTCAAGCCAGCCTTGCCGCTTCAGCACGTCCAGCGCGATACCGATCTGTCGTGGCGTGAATTGCTTCTTGCGCTCGCTCCAGGCGTGCGTTCGTGTCACGATCTGATCCGCGACTTCAGTGCGCGACTCTGACGCGACCCAATGCACCGTCGCGAGCAGTTCAAGCCCGAAAGGGCTCTCGAAGCCTTCCACCAATCGACCGACGCGCTCAAAGCGCTCGCGTGTGTCCGCATGCTCGTTCAAGAATCGACCCGCTTCCTCAATGGCACCAGGCACCAGTGACAAAGGCTTGTCCGGCGCGTCGCCACCATCGGCATAGCCGGCGACCATATGCCCTTCAACCTTCTGCAAGACGTGGCGCAGGTTTTCGGCGTAGGGGCCGTAGGGGCCCTTCACGTAGTTCAAACGTAGCGGCTGGCCTGCAAGCTGCATGAAGTACATCAGCTTGTGCACCTCTAGCAGGGTGATGCTCGGATCAAGCAGGCCGCGTACGTAACGCGCCATCAGCTCGACCAGTGCGGCGCGTCCCGGCGTCATGTTGGGCACTTCGCGGCTGTGCTGCATGCGATCGGACTGCGGCGCACCTTTGGGCTCGAACAGACGCACCTGTACGTCCGGCACGGCTTGCATGGCCGCTTCGATGCGTGGGCGAACATCATCCCATTCCAGGCCGCCCAGGCCTGCGCCCAAGGGAGGAATTGCAATCGACTGGATGCCGCGCCGCTGGATCTCCTTCACCAAAGCAGTCAGCCCAGCGTCGATGTCTTCCATGCGACTCTTGCCCTTCCAGTGACGCTTGGTCGGGAAGTTGATGATGAAGCGCGGGTTGGTGAGCTGGCCCGTCTCCCAAACGAACATGCGGCCCGGCTGCACCTCATCGCGCTTGCAGGCGGCGGCATAGGCTTCGAAGTTCTCCGGCCAGGCGTTCTTGAACTGCAAGGCGATGCCTCGGCCCATGATGCCGACGCAATTGACGGTGTTGACGATGGCTTCTGCATCGTCTTTGAGAATATCGCCGCTGGTCAATTCGATCATTGCGGTCTCCTGTCAGTAGTACCAGTCGGCCATCAACTGCACGACGGGACGGTGTCCATCCAGTGGCAGCGCTTGCGCGACTTGTGCTGCAACGGCGTTGTTCAGCACGCCAATGCGTTCAACCAAGTCCCAAGCGAAATCGTGTTCAACGAGGAATTCGGCCTGCTTCTCTTCTTTGCACGACGACCATTGATTGGCGGCAACCGCATTCCAGTTGATATCACCAAGCCTTGCCAGATCAGCGCGATCTTCGAAATATCGTGACCCCGCGTTTGACAAGGTAAATGCCCAGCGACGCCCCTCTTGCTGCGCCCACGCCACCGTTGCATGCAAATCCGCTTCCAGATGAATGATATGGCCTTGGCCACCTTTGTAGGCAAGGTCGGCATTGCGCATGTGGATCAAATACAGCATCACCGAACGCGGGCAGAAGTAAAACGGCACGCACTGCCCGACGAACAGGTCTGGATGGCTCGTCAGTTGCAGCTCCGTCATGCGGCGCTGCTTGATGTGATTCATGCCGATCACGGTGCCCGGTGCGGCTGCCTGCAATACCGCAGCGTCCGACAGCAGACCACCGCTGGCGATGATCGGTGCGAGCCGGTCTACGTGGCAGATGTGGTACAGCTTCGGGCGGGCAGGCACGGGCATGCTCAGAGGCTCCGCACGTTGGCAATGCCATGCTGCTGCAAGATGGCGGCGAGGTTGGTCTTGGCCACGTCGTCGGCAAAGGCCGCGTCGCGGAACACGCAAGTCGTGTCGCCGACCGGCAGTAGCGTCTTGTGCCAAGTGACGATGCCGTCCGCCAAGGCTTCGACCTCGCTGGCCGCGATCTTGTCGACGAGGCAGGCCATAAGCACGCCGCCGACCGCATGCACCGTCTTGCCTGCAATCGTCTGTGTTTTGGTCGGCACGCAGAGATCAAGGCCGAGCTTTAGCAACAGTTCGTAGAGAAGGTCGGACTCCGAGCGTCCTTCGAGGATGTGGTCTTGATGCGTTAACAAGTCGGCGGCGATGTCGTCTGCACTAGGGCTCCAAGCGCGGAGGTTGGAGCGGTCTAGCTTGAAAACGCGAAAGCCCGTGTCGCCAGGGAACATAGGATTGCCGGCTTTTACCTTTGCACTAGCGCGCCGCAGGCGTTCTTTCGTGAGCTCGGCAATGTTTTGTGGTTTGCCGAGTTGCTTGCAGAATTCGACTGCAACTACTTGGTCTTTATTGTCGTCGCGAACGGGTTCAGGCAATTGGACAGCGATAAAACGGCGCGAGCCACCGTCTGCTGAGTTCCTAAGCATGACCGCATGTGCAGTAGTGGCGGAGCCCGCGAAAAAATCCATAACGACCGAATCCTTATCGTTAGCTCCAAGTTCCAGGATGCGGTTCAGCAGGGTTGTTGGTTTTGGGAAGCTGAAAGGCGAGGATTCACCTCCGAGCAGCTCCTTCAGCTCCCTGCTTGCTGTGTCATTGCTCCCAACCTCTTTGTGGGGCCAGAACGTTTTGGCTTTGACTCCATCTTTCAGCTCGGACAAAAATCTCTTGAGATTTGGTTGCGATTCTCCTGATCGGCCAAACCAAATTCGATTGTCTTTGATCAACGAGCGAACGTCTTCTTCTACATACCGCCAGTGAGTGTTTGGTGGTGGCAAGAACGGCGTCCCTGTTGGCCCCGGGATCGGGTAGCGGCCATTTTTTCTTTCTCCGTCCGCATATAGAGGAATCGCTTTCCAAGGGCCCCTTGGGTCGTCGTCTAGGTTGCTATACCTGGCATCCATTGCTTCCGTGCGGGGAAGGAGTCCTATGCTCCTCGATTCGGAGCTGCCTCTTACATAAACCAAAACGTAGTCATGACTTGCGGATATTTGGCTTGAGTCATTTTTCGTTGTGTACATCTTCTCCCACACGACTTGAGCAACGAAATTTTCCTCGCCGAAGATTTCGTTGCAGATGACTCTGAGATGCTCGGCTTCGTTGTCGTCGATGCTGATGAAGATCGCCCCATCTTCCGTCAAGAGGTTACGAGCAAGCTTTAGCCGGGGATACAGCATGTTCAGCCAATCGGTATGAAACCGTCCGCTCGCCTCTGTATTACTGCTTATCTTCTGTCCATCTTCCAACTGCCCAGTAAGCTCAAGATAGTTCTTGATGTTGTCCTGGAAGTTGTCCGGATAAACGAAGTCCTTGCCAGTGTTGTAAGGAGGGTCGATGTAGATCAGCTTGACCTTGCCGGCGTAGCTCTTCTGCAAAAGCTTCAGCACTTCGAGGTTGTCGCCCTCGATCATGAGGTTCTGGGTGGTGTCCCAGTCGACGCTCTCTGCGGGGCAGGGGCGCAGGGTGCCGGTGCTGGGCGTGAGTGCGAGCTGGCGCGCGCGGCGCTTGCCGTGCCAATTGAGGCCGTATTTTTCTTCGGCATCCGTCACCGTGGCGTCACCCACCAGGGTCTTGAGTACGTTGACGTTGATGGCCGTGCCTTTGGCGCTTTCGGTGATCAGTTCCGGGAACAGGGCCTTGAGCTGGGCAATGTTGTCTGCGATCAGGTCGGCAGATTGCGTGACGGGATCCTGGGTCTCGATTTTCTGCATGCCGCTCTGGGGCATCGGATTCTCCGCGATTGAATGGTTGTGGTTCATGTTCAGAGTTGCGCGCGTGCGTCGTTCAGCGCGGATTGCACCTGCTGGAGCGCTAGGTTGAGTTCAACTAGGCGGGCGATTTGTTTTTCTTTGTTGGCGAGGGTGGTCAGGCGGCTGGCTTCTTCTTCGAGGGCCTGGCATGCGCGCAAGGCCTGATGTCGGGCTGCTGCTTGCTCCGGCGCATCGGGCAGGGCGAAGTGGCCTGTGATGCGTGCGGCCTGCGCTGCGATCAGGCAATCGATCCAGCTCTGGTAGAGCGCGTGCAGATGTTGGCCGGCCTGGCGATGCAAGGCGAGGGAGGCGAGTAAGTCCTGCAGGGTCGGCACTTCTTCCGTGAGCGGCAGATTGAAGAGTTCTTCCTCCAGCACGAGCTTGGTTGCGTCCTTGGTCTTGGCGTTGTTCAGGGCGGCGCGTTTGTGCACCAGCGATACATGAATGGTCTGACCGCTGGCGAGCATTAGCCACACCGGGTAGGGGATGGCACGGTGGATCAGCTCGGTGAGGCGTTGCAGTTGGGCGGGTCGGACATGCGTGTCGCGCACCTTGGCGCTCAGCACAGCGACCTCAAGATACTCGCGCTGCGCGTCGCGATACTCCGGCACGGCGACTGTGCTGGGCTTGAGAGCAGCGAGCCATTGGATGTCTTCCAGACCGTCGTTCAACAGGCGCTTGTCGGCGGCCGTGGGGGCGCCGTGCTCGACGAGCATCTTCTTCGGCACGCGTTGATCTACGCGGCTGCTGTCGGGCAGCGCGAGCGCGGCGGTGAGGGCCGCGAGCAAGTGCTCTGCGCTCACGCGTGACCTCCGGGCAGGACGATCATGAAGGCCAGTACTTCGAAGTCGTGGCTGCCGGCAAATTCGCCTTTCATGGCGTGTGTGCCGCCGGGGCTGAAGAGGCTGGCCACAGCGCGCTCTTCGTTTTTGCCAACCACGGACGCGATGGCGGCGGAGAGTTGCTTCTGCGCTTCGCGCATGTCTTCGCCTTGGCGTGTCTGTTTGTCAAAGCGCGCGCAGGCGCCGTCGTCCGGCAACTCGCGGCCGAGCGCGAGGCGTTTGAGGCGATCCAGAATGTGTTTGGCTTGTGTGTAGGGCAGCAGCACGCTGCCATCGTCACCGACATGCACGAGGTAAATGGGCGCCAATGGGTAGTCCGAGGCCTGCGCTTTGTTGCCTGCCTCGCCTTCCGCGCGCAGGCAGAAGATGACTCCAGGTGGGATGTCGGCATCGATGCTCGTGGTGACGGCGTAGGTGCCTAACGGCAGGCTTTCGAGCCTGCCGGGATGCTCCTTGAGGAACTGGGCCAGATCGATGCGGAAGTCGGTGAGCGTAAGGTCGGTAATCGACACGCCGCTGGAGAGGTCTTCCAGGTCGATGACGCTGTCCTGCAGCCGCAGCAACTGCTTGCGGCGGTACTCCAGGTCGTTCATGGGGTTGCCGGACTGTTGCTCGATGAGGTTCTCTTCGCCGGTGGCGGATACATCGAGCAGAACCATGCGGCCGCTGACGCGTTGCTCCAGGCCGATGTATTCCTCCAGCTCCATGTTGGGCCAGAAGTTGACGAGCTGGATGTGCGCATTGGGCGAGCCGATGCGGTCGATACGCCCGAAGCGCTGGATAATGCGCACTGGATTCCAGTGGATGTCGTAGTTGATGAGCCAGTCGCAGTCCTGCAGGTTCTGGCCTTCGGAGATGCAGTCGGTGGCGATCAGCAGGTCGATTTCGCCCTCGGCGGCGAATTCTTCGGGACGTTCCTTCGAGCGCGGTGCGAAGGCTGAGAGCACACTGCCCATGTTGTTGCGCACGCCGGGTAAGGTGCTTTGCACGCCGCTGCCGCCGGTGACGAGGCCGGATTCGACGCCAAGTGCAGACTTGGCCCAGTCGCTCAGCTGTGCGTAGAGGTATTGCGCGGTATCGGAGAACGCGGTGAAGACGATGATCTTGCGATTGCCGGGGTTGAGCGGGTCGCGGCACTTGCGTTCGATCATCTCCCTTAGTTTGGAGAGCTTGGCATCGCGGGCTGCATCGACTTGCTGGGCGGCCGCGAGCAGGGTTGCCAAACGATTGCGGTCTTCGATGAGGTCTTGCTTCCAGCGGATGAGGTCGACGTCGCTCAGCAGTACCTTGACCGTGCGACCGACGAGCAGTGCTTCGAAGGCGGGGTCGTCGATGTCGATATCGGCAATGTCCAGTTCTTCGAGTTCTTCTGCGTGGTGCTCGATGCGATCAAGGATGGCTTCAACGTCCTTGAGTTGTCGCTGTACGGTGAGCGCGAAGGAAGACACAGCGCTCTCCATGCGCTTGAGCGTATTGACGCGCAGAAGGTGGATGAGGCTTTCTTCACGGTCGGCCTGGCGGAAGAAGCTCTCGCCACCGCGAATCTCGGTGCTGTACTTGGCATCGTAGGCTGCTTGCTTGTGTGGCAGGACGTAGCGCAGCGGGGCGTAGCTGGCGAGGTTGAGACAGCGGATTTCGAGGTTGATATCGCGGATCGCGTGAAAGCGCCCAGCGAGGTCGACATCGGCCTTGATGTTGATAGGCCGGCAGCGCTCCGGGAAGCGCCCGGTCTCGTGTGTGCCGTAGTACTTCTCGATGTGGCGCCGGGAGCGTGCAATCGTCAGGTGGTCGAGCAGCGTGAAGTAGTCGAAGCCGAGCATGTCGACGAGCTGGGAAGGCGTGCGCTCCTGTTCCGGGAGTTCCAGCCAGCGGTTGAACTGGGTCTGGGCCTTGCGCGTGGTTTGCTCGATGCTGGCAATGCCGTGCTCGATGAGGGCCGTGTCGTCGCCTTCGGTGGCGAACGCAATCTGGTTGCGCAGATCGGCAAGCCGGTTGTTGACGGGCGTGGCAGAGAGCATCAAGACGCGGGTCTTGACGCCTTCCTGGATGATCTTGCGCATGAGGCGGTGGTAACGCGTTTCTCCGCCTTGGCGAGGAGACTTCTTGTTGCGGAAGTTGTGCGACTCATCGATCACGACGAGGTCGTAGTTGCCCCAGTTCACATGGGACAGGTCGATGTCGCCAGACATGCCGCCTTCGCGCGACAGGTCAGTGTGGTTGAGCACGTCGTAGTTGAGGCGGTCGGCTGCGAGGATGTTGCGCTTGTCATTGGCTTTGTAGAGCGTCCAGTTGTCGCGCAGGCGCTTGGGTGCCAGTACGAGCACGCGGTCATTGCGCAGCTCGTGATACTTGATGATCGCCAGCGCCTCGAAGGTTTTACCCAAGCCCACGCTGTCCGCAATGATGCAGCCGCCGAAGCGGTTGAGCTTGTCGATGGCGCCGACGACGCCATCGCGCTGGAACTTGAAGAGCTTCTTCCAGATGACAGTGTTGCGTATGCCCGTCGCGGACTTGACGATGCGATCTTCGTCCAGCGTGTCATCCCGGTTGCCAAGCAGATGGTTGAGGATCAGCGTGTAGAGGGTGAAAGGGGTTTTGTGTTCGCCCATTTCACGCAGCGCTTGAATCAGGGCCGTGTTGGCTTCGGGCTGGTCGCGCAAGGCATTCCACTGCTGATCGAACCAGGCGCTGAGCTGATCGGCCTCAGCGGCGTTTTCGGAAGCCTGGATGAGGTTCAACGGGTTGCCGGGGGTCAGGCCTAGCCCGTCCGTGCTGAAGGCAAAGGAGCCCATCACGACTTGTCGGGCTTCGCCATGTGGATCGCTCAGCACGGCGGCGCCTTGAGGAACGCGTGCCGAAGCCCGGCGCAGCTCGACCTTGTCTGCCAGCCAGCCCGCACACCGATTGGCTAACCAGCGCGTTTGCAGACGATTACGTGCGACGCGATCGCCCTCTGTACCTAGGAATTCCAGATGCTCGTCACTCGGAGGCAGCACCAACTGGGCGTGTGCGAGCTGCGCCAAGGCTTCGCGCAACTCTGCGAAAGCGAAGAGCGACAACCGCTGCGAAATGCAGCCCAGCTTGCTGCCGGGCTGGAGAAGGGGGGCAAGAAGGTCAATGACGCGGTCGGTGCCGCTGTTCTGGACGATCTTCATCGAGCAGTCCCGCCGGTTTGCACATCGGCTGACTGAGCGGCGATCCAGGCATCGATATCTGAACGCTTGAAACGCCAGGTTGTACCGACCTTGAAGCCGGGAAGTTTTCGTTCAACGGTCAGCCGATAGACCGTGCGCTGATTGACCCGCAGATAGTCTGCGACTTCCTTGACCGTGAGGATGTCTTCGGATTTGACTGGCATGACAGAAGCGGGTGCATTGGGATGCAGGTAAGTGTAATGCAGTACAAGAGTTCTGGCGGGACTCGCTCCTTGTCTAGGGGGCTACAGATAAGCCCACTTGTCTCCTAAATGCTGGGTCTAAGTCTCAGGCTACCGCTTAATGTCCTTGGTGGCGTGAAAGTGAGGCGAAAGGCTGGATTTACGTCGCGAGGCCAAAGCCTTTAGGGCGCAGCAACCTAAGGGTATTGCGCCAGAGATTTGGCGTATAGACCGGTGAAGTGCGTTGCGTTTCTTGTGTCAGACTAAAGCATCTACCCTATCCAACCGCTCACACTGACTTCGAGCAGCCCACGCAGCGCGCTGCCAACGAACACCTTGTCGGCCGTATCCAGCTCTTGCCGCGTCAGCACCGTTTCCCTCGCGCGGCCTTCAGCGATGAGTTGTGCGCGCAGCACGCCCGGCAGCAGGCCGCTGGTGAGCGGCGGGGTGAGTAGTTCGCCGTTGCGTTCGATGAAGACGTTGCTGCGGGCGCCTTCGCAGAGTTCGCCGCGTGTGTTGAAGAACAGCAGGTCGAAATGGCCGGCGGCGATGGCGCGCTGGAGAGCGGTGTCGTAGAAGCGTCGGGCTGTCGTCTTGTGTTGCAGGCGCGGATCGTCGGGGTCGAGGCGCCGGCTGGCGATGCCGACGGTGAGCACGGGGGGCAGAGGATCGAGTGCTGTGCTGGTGACTTCGCAGCGGCCGTCGCGTGCCAGGGTGAGGCGCATGCGGTAGCTGCCGTGCCGCAGTTGGGCGGCGTGCGGGGCGAGCGTGTTAAGGACGCTGCTCTTGCTGAACGGGATGCCCAGCGCTTTGGCGGACTGCTCCAACCGGGCGATGTGGCCGGGCAGCATGGGGTAGCGGATCTGCGGGCCGGCTTCGCAGCGCAGGGTTTCGATGAGTTGCAGGCCGTCGTCGCGTACGAAGCGGGCCTTGGTGAGGCATTCGTCATACTCGGCGGCGGGGTCGGAGTCGGCGACGATGCCGCTGCCGACGTCGAGTCGTGCGTGGCCGTGGGCGTCGATGAGCAGGGTGCGGATGGGGACGTTGAAGTCGGCGTCGCCATCGGGCGCGAGCCAGCCGAGGGCGCCGCAGTAGGCACCGCGCGGGCCGGCTTCCAGCTCGTTGATGATCTGCATGGCGCGCAGCTTGGGGGCGCCGGTGACCGAGCCGCAGGGGAAGAGGGCGCGGAAGATTTCTGCGGTGGAACCGGTGACGCCGGTGGCTTCGACGGTGGAGGTGAGCTGGTGCACGGTGGCATAGGTTTCCAGCGCGAAGAGTTGCGGCACGCTGACCTTGCCGGCGGGGGCGAGGCGTCCCAGATCGTTGCGGATGAGGTCGACGATCATCAGGTTCTCGGCGCGGTTCTTCTCGGAGCCTTGCAGTGCGCTGGCGATGGCAGCGTCTTCCGCCACATCGGTGCCGCGTGGCGCGGTGCCCTTCATGGGGCGGCAGTTAAGGGTGTGGCCATGGCGTGCGAAGAAGCGCTCGGGCGAGCGTGACAACAGCCAGTTGTGGCCGTCGTGGATGAGCGCGCCGTGTTGCACGGGTTGGCGTTCGCGCAGCTGGGCGTAGAGCGCGAGCGGGTGGCCGAAGCTCTGCCCCGTCAGCGGGAAGGTGAGATTGGCCTGGTAACAGTCGCCAGCACGGATGTAGTCGAGGATGCGCGACACACGCTTGGCGTGTTCATCGGCTTGCCACTGCGGTGCGAGGTGCAGCAGGCCGGCTTCGCGTTGCTGGTCGCTGAGTTGGTCGAGGGCTTGTTGCCACCAGTCGGCGAGGGTTTCGCCTTCCAGCGTGCGGTTGTGCTCGAACACGAGGGCGCGAGCCAGCGGTGCTGTGTGCCCGCCGTCGTGGCGGGATAGCCGCGGTTCGAAGGCGCTGGCGAGTTCGTAGTGCGCGGTCAGTGCGATCCAGCGGCCGCGGCTGGTTTGCTGGTCGAGGGCGTCGAAGAAGGCGGGCGCGTCGTCGGCGCTGCCGCAGTCGATGGTCGTCAGGTGGCCATGCAGCAGGCGTGCGCGGGCGGGGTTGCCGAGGTTGTCTTCAAACAGTGCAAAGGGCGAGAAGGGCGACGGGGTCGCCTTCGCCCTGCGCGACGCGCGAGGGGATTTGTGGGACATGCAGAGTGTGGGCCTGGGCCCGGCAGCGGGTCAGCCCTTGCGGCGGTTGCCGCGCGTGACGCCGCGCTTGGGCGCTTTGTATTTTGCCGGCTTGGCGGAGGCAGCCTGGCCGAGGCGGGCGAGGGACTCCGGCACGGGTTCGGAGATGCTGGACGGTACCAGCAGCTTGTAGCCAGCGGCCAGCAGCGCACGGGCGCGCAGGCCATTGGCCACACATAGCGATTGCACGGCCATGCCGAGTTCCTTGGCGACCTGTTCGATGCGCGAGGTCTTGGGTACGACCCAGGTCTTCCAGGTCAGCAGGGGCGGGGCATCGCTGGTGGCGACGTGGCGGCTCAGGTTCTCTTCGAACTTGCGGGCGTTGTCGAGCGGCAGGACGATGCTGGCGTCCTTGGTGCCGGGCAGCACCGGGCGGTTGTAGCCGGGGTTGAGCATCAGGAATTCGGTGGTCGGCAACTCGGCCAGCTTGGCGGCGACGGCGACGTCCATGCGCTGCACGCGTTCGACACGCGTGAAGAAGGGCTGGTTGGGGATGTCGGGCAGGTCAACCTTGTAGCGCTCGGGCTGGGCAATGATGTTCTTGATGGCTTGCAGCTTGGGAACGTAGTAGCGCGTCTCTTCGGGCATGCGCAGGCTGGCGTAGTCGGTCGGCAGGCCGGCGGCCTTGTTGCGGGCGACGGCGCGGGCGACGGCGTTCTCGCCCCAGTTGTAGGAGGCCAGCGCGAGGTGCCAGTCGCCGTGCATTTCGTAGATGGTCTGCAGGTAGGCCAGCGCGGCGTCGGTGGAGGCAATGATGTCGCGACGCTCGTCAACCCACCAGTTCTGTTCCAGCTGGTAGCTCTTGCCGGTGGAGGGGATGAATTGCCACAGGCCGGCAGCCTTGGCGGAGGAGAGGGCTTGCGGGTTGTAGGCGCTCTCGACCACGGGCAGCAGGGCCAGCTCGGTGGGCATGCCGCGCTTTTCGAGCTCGGTGACGATGTGGAAGAGGTACTTGCGACTGCGCTCCAGCATCACCTTGATGGCGGTGGGGCGGGCCAGGTAGTAGTTCATGCGGTTGTCGACGACGGGGCCGTCGAGATTGCGCATGGCGAAACCGGCGCGGATGCGTTGCCAGATGTCTTCCGTTTCACGGGTGTGGTCGACGCTGGTGACGTTGCTGTTGCGGTTCTCCGTCTCGGACGGGCCAAGCACCGGGGCGACGACCGGGGCGACCAGCGGCACAGCTGTCGGGGTGCTTGCAGCCGTACCCGTCGGCGCGGTGGTGCCGAGGGCCGTGGCGGCCTGCAGGGCGAAGGCGCCTTCAGCGGCTTGCAGCAGGGGGGCGGCCAGGAGCAGGCAGATGCCCGCCAACGCCGGCAGAGTCTTGCGGTGCAGCCCGATGCGGTGCGCTAAAGCCTTCATGGATTCCTGCCGTTCATGTAACTGCACGGATTTTAGCCATTTCGGCGCTGATAGCCAGCCTGAATTTTCAAGGACTTGTGTCACAGCAGCATGGGAGCGATGGGGCCAGCATGAAGGCACTGGTGGTGGATGACACCCTGACGAGCGTGACCCTGGTTGCCCACCAGTTGCGCCGCATTGGCATCGAGCCTTTGACGGCACGCAGCGGGAGCGAGGCGATCGAGCTGTTCAAGCTGCACCACCCCGACCTGGTGATGCTGGACGTGAACATGCCCGACATGAACGGTTTCGAGGTGGCCAAGCGCTTGCGCCAGCTGGAACGTGACGGGGAGTGGACGCCGATCATTTTCCTGAGTGCGCGGGCGAGTGACGAGGATGTGGAGCGCGGCATTGCCGTCGGCGGCGACGATTACCTGGTCAAGCCGGTCTCGGAGATCGTGCTGACGGCCAAGGTGCGTGCCATGCAGCGCATCGCGCAGATGCGTTATTCGCTGGTGGTGCTGACGCGTCGGCTGGACGACGCCAACCGCGAGCTGACGCGGCTGTCGTCGGTGGATGGACTGACCGGCGTGGCGAATCGCCGCATGTTCGACGAAGCAGTGGTGCGGGAGTGGGCGCGTGGTGTGCGCCACGGCTCGCAGCTGTCGCTGTTGATGTGTGACGTGGATTTCTTCAAGTCGTACAACGACAGCCTGGGGCACCAGGCCGGCGACGAGTGCCTGCGGGCGGTGGCGCAGACCCTGGCGAGCCGCGTGCGGCGGCCGACCGACCTGGTGGCGCGCTATGGTGGCGAGGAGTTCGCGGTGCTGCTGCCCGACACGGATGCGCATGGGGCGGCGACGCTGGCCGAGGCGATGCGGCGTGATGTGATGCTGCTGGACATCCGCCATCCGGTTTCGCCGATGGGGTTGGTAACGATGAGTTTCGGCGTGGCAAGCCTGGTGCCGGATCGCGGCGTGGCGGGCCCGACCAGCCTGATCAAGGTGGCCGACGAGGCTTTGTATCGAGCAAAAGAGGGTGGCCGCAACCGGGTTGCCCTGAGTGAAGCAACGAGTGAGGTGAATTGCGATGAGTGACGAACGCGTACTGAACGGGATTTCGGTGGTGGTGGTTGATGACAACGACACCACACGCGCCATGCTGCGCGGCATCCTGCGGCAGGAGGGCGCTGAGGTGCTGGGTGAGGCCAAGGACGGCGAGTCGGCGGTGGCTGCCTGCAAGAAGCTCAAGCCGCGGCTGGTGTGCCTGGACGTCATGATGCCCGGCGCCAATGGCGTCGAGGTCTTGCGCGAGGTGCGTGCCGAGTTGCCGGAGACGCGTGTGCTGATGGTGACCGGTTCGACGGATCGCGACACCGTGCAGTCGGCCATTTCGGGCGGTGCCAGTGGCTACGTGGTCAAGCCCTTCAATGCGGCACGTGTCATCGCGGCTGTCCAGCAGGCGTTTTCGCGGCCCGTGCCGCCACCCGCAGCGGGTAGCTGACCGACTGCAATCGCCTGACTTGGGGTCAGGCAACGTCTTTCCAGGCCCGCAAGGCAGCGAACACTGCCGGCGGGCTTTGTATTTGCTGGCCGGCATGTTGTGAAACGCTGGCCTGCACAGCCGACTCGGCGGTGCGCAGGAAGGGGTTGATGGCCAGCTCGGTTTCCAGCCGTGCCGGCAGGGTGGGCCGGCCTTGCTCACGCAGCTCGGCACAGTGCATGGCATAAGCCGCCAGCGCAGTGTTGTCGGGCTCCACCATGGCGGCAAAGCGCAGGTTGGCGAGCGTGTATTCGTGCGTGCAGAAAAGGCGGGTGTGGCCCGGCAGGCCAGCCAGCCGCGTCGAACGAGGCGTGGAATTCGGCGGCCGATGCGCTGCCGAGGATGCGGCCGCAGCCGGCGGAGAAAACGGTGTCGCCGCAGAATACGAAGTCCTCGCCCAGATAGGCGATGTGCTCTTCTGTGTGCCCCGGCACGGCCCAGACTCTGAGCTGCGCACCGGTCACCTGCAGGGTGTCGCCTTCATGCATGGGGTGGCTGACCACCGCGATGCTGGGCGGGCCATAAACCGGAACAGGCCAGTCTTCCATCAAGGGGGCGATGCCGCCGATGTGGTCGTTGTGGCGATGCGTGACGAGGATGGCGACGAGCTGCAGGCCGTGCGCCTGCAGGTAGGCGCGCACCGGCGCCGGGTCACCGGGATCGACGACGACGCACTGTTTGCCCTCGAGGAGCAGCCAGATGTAGTTGTCGCGGAGGGCGGGAAGCGGAACAATCTCCATCCGCACCATTCTCGGTCGTTCGCCCTACATGTCAATTCCCGGATTCCAGGACTGGCTGGCCAGTCCCCGAGGTCAGTACCTGCTGGCCTGGGAGCAGCGGCAGTGCGACAACATCGTGGCCGACATCTTCGGCTACAACGCCGTGCAGATCGGCTTGCCCGGCACGGACTACCTGCGCGCCAACCGCATGCCCAGCCGCTTCCACTGTTGCGATGCGAGCCTTGCCGACGTGATCTGCGACGCCGAGGAATTGCCCTTCGCCAGCCAGAGCCTCGATCTGCTGGTGTTGCCGCATGTGCTGGAATTCGCGGCCCATCCACACCAGCTGCTGCGCGAAGCCGAACGCGTGCTGGTGCCCGAGGGCAGCCTGGTGCTGACTGGCTTCAACCCTTACAGCCTGTGGGGTGTGCGGCGGGCGTTCTCGGGCAACCTCGGGCCGATTCCCTGGCAGGGGCAGTACCTGGCTGCGCATCGCCTCAAGGACTGGCTGACGCTGCTGAGTTTTGAGGCGCACACCAGCAATTTTGGCTGCTATGCGCCACCGGTGTCGTCCGATGTCTGGCTGCGGCGCTGGTCGTTCATGGAGTTCGCCGGTTCGCGCTGGTGGCCGTTCGCGGGTGGCGCCTACCTCATCCACGCCGTCAAGAAGGTGCGCGGCATGCGCCTCATCGTGCCCAGCTGGCGCCGCGCGCCGCGCAGCAAGAAGGCCATGGCGCCAGTGCCGCAGCGCGTGCAGCGTGGTGTATCTTCCGCCCCCGAAACTCCGAGTCCTGACTGAATCCATGAGCGAACAAACCGACGTCGTCGAAATCTTCACCGATGGTGCCTGCAGCGGTAACCCAGGCCCCGGCGGCTGGGGTGCCATCCTGCGCCTCGGCGCTGTGGAGAAGGAACTGTGGGGCGGCGAGCCGGCCACGACCAACAACCGCATGGAGATGCTGGCTGTCATCCGCGGCCTGCAGGCTCTCAAGCGGCCCGTCACGGCGCGCATCTACACCGACTCGCAATACGTGCAGAAAGGCATTTCGGAGTGGATTCATGGCTGGAAGAAGCGCGGCTGGAAAACCGCTGACAAGCAGCCCGTGAAGAACGAAGACCTGTGGCGCCTGCTCGACAGCCTCGCCGAGGGGCACAAGCTGCAGTGGCTGTGGGTCAAGGGCCACGCCGGGCACCCCGAGAACGAGCGCTGCGATGCGCTGGCGCGGCAAGGGGTCGAGGCGGTGCGCGCCTCTGGCAAGGTCGTCGAAGGCTAGCCCCCGGCCAGCAGCTCGCGCAGCAGGGGCAGGGTCACCGGGCGGCCAAGGCTGAGGCTGGCCTCGTCCAGCGCGTCGAGCACGGCCATCAGCCAGGGCAGGTCGCGGCGGCCATGGCGCAGCAGGTAGTCCACGATTTCTTCGCCGAACTGCAGGCCACGCGCATGGGCGTGCTGCAGCAGGGCGGTTTTCTTCTGGGCGTCGCTGAGCGGGCGGATCTCGAACACCAGCCCCTGCGCCAGCCGGCTTGCCACGTCATCGCGAAAACTCAGTGCCGAGGGCGGCGTGTTGCCCGCCACGATGAGGCTGCGTTGGCCTTCGCGGGCGCCGATCAGCAGGCGGAACAGGTCGGCGAGGGCGGCTTCGGGCAAGGCTTCCACGTCATCCACGCAATGCAGGGCGCCGGCTTCGCGTGCCCCGGCGTCGCGATACACCGGGCGGTCCGCCAGCCCGGCTGCGGCGGCCAGCAGGTGCGAACGCCCGCTGCCAGCAGGGCCCCACAGGTAGAGCACGCTGCCGTCACAGCGCTGCACGTGTTCGCGCAGGGCGGCAACCAGGGCGGCGTTGTCGCCGGCCACGAAGTTGTCCAGCGTGGGCACGAAGTCGGGGCGAACGTCGAGGATGAGCTGTTTCAAGGTGCAGGACAGGCAGATGGCGCGCGCAGGCAGGTTTCGCCGTGCGATGGGGCCGCAATCTTACCGCGCGGGAGGCAGGGACGCCCCGAACAGGTAAAATACGCGGTTTTCGCTTTACGCCGGAATTCCCATGTCCCAGAAGCCCCTCGACTACACCGCCGCAGGCGTTGACTACAGCAAGATCGACCCGCTCAAGATCCTCGCCCAGCAAGCCGCCAGCCGCACGCGTGGCAACCTTGCCGCACACGGCGTCAGCGAGATCCCGGCGTCGCGTGGCGAGTCGGCCTACGTGATGGAAGTGGGCGGCGTGCTGATCGCTTCGATCACAGAATGTCTGGGCACCAAGGCCCTGGTGGCTGACGCGGTGCGCCCGATCTCGGGCAAGACGCACTACGACGCCATTGCGCAGGACACCATCGCCATGGCCGTCAACGACCTCATCACCGTGGGCGCGACGCCGCTGTCGGTGCATGCCTACTGGTCGGCCGGTGGCAGCGAGTGGTTTGCTGACGAGCAGCGTATGCGCGACCTCGTCGCCGGCTGGCAGAAGGCCTGTGACGTCTGCAAGGTGAGCTGGGGCGGCGGCGAGACGCCGGCGCTGGCGGGTGTGGTCGAAGCCGGTCGCATCGACCTCGCGGCTTCGTCGGTCGGCATCATCCCCTCGCGTGATCGCCTGACCTTGGGCGACAAGATGGGCGATGGCGACGAGATCGTGCTGCTGGCTTCCAGCGGTATTCATGCCAATGGCGTGAGCCTGGCGCGCAAGCTCGTCGAGCGCCTGCCCGATGGTTACGCCAGCAAGCTTGCCGACGGCCGCCTGTATGGCGAGGCGCTGCTCGACCCGACCGTGCTCTACGTGCCGGTCACCGAGGCGTTGTTCGCCGCAGGCATCGTGCCGCACTACTCGGCCAACATCACGGGTCACGGCTGGCGCAAGATCATGCGTCATGGCGGCAACTTCACTTACCGCATCCACACGTTGCCCGACGTGCCGCCCGTGCTGTCCTTCATCCAGCATCACGCCGGCATCGACGACCGCGAGGCCTATGGCAGCCTCAACATGGGCGCGGGCTTCGCGTTCTATGTGAAGGCCGGGCAAGGCGCCGAAGTCGTGCGCATCGCCCAGTCGCTGGGCGTCAAGGCCTGGCTGGCTGGCCGTGTCGAAGCAGGCACCAAGCAGGTTGTCATCGAGCCGTTGTCGCTGACCTACGCCGCTGACGAGCTGCACCTGCGCGCTTGAACCATTGCCGCCGCGTCCTGCGGCGGCTTTCCTTGCTCTCCCTTCATGCACCTTTGCGGGTCAATGCACCGCTGAGGTGCTGCGTCACGACCCGTCCTGGGGCCTGTTTCGCTTGATCGAGGACAGAAAAGGCATTCCTGCTGTCATGCCGGGTGGCATGTGTTTCGCTTATCCTTTGCACCATTGAAGGAATGCACGAGGGCCGCACATGACAGTGAAGCAGTTCTTCAACGAGATGAATGACGCGACGGGCGACATCCGCCCGCACTACGCGAAGTTCCAGGAGTGGCTGCAGTCCACTCCGCCACAACGCCTTGCGGACAAGCGCGAAGCGGCCGATGCGCTGTTCCACCGGGTCGGCATCACCTTCGCGGTGTATGGCGAGGCCGAGGGCACGGAGCGCCTGATTCCCTTCGACGTGATCCCGCGCATCATTCCGGCAAAGGAATGGCTGGACATGGCCGCCGGCCTGCGCCAGCGCGTGAAGGCGCTCAACGCCTTCATCCACGACATCTACCACGACCAGGAAATCCTCAAGGCCGGGCGCATCCCCGCCGAGCAGGTGCTGGCTAACGGCCAGTACCGGCGCGAGATGCAGGGCGTCGATGTGCCGGGCGGTATCTACGCAGCCATTGCGGGCATCGACGTGGTGCGTGCCGGAGCCGGTGAGTACTACGTGCTGGAAGACAACCTGCGCGTGCCTTCCGGCGTGTCGTACATGATCGAAGACCGCAAGATGATGATGCGGCTCTTCCCTGAACTCTTCGCCAAGTATCGCGTGGCGCCGGTCGAGCACTACCCGGACCTGTTGCTGGACACGCTGCGTGCGCTGGGCCAGAAAGGTGTGTCCGGCCCGACCGTGGCGGTGCTGACGCCGGGCGCCTTCAACAGCGCCTACTTCGAGCATGCTTTCCTTGCGCAGCAGATGGGTGTGGAGCTGGTCGAAGGGCGCGACCTCTTCGTGCGCGAAGGCCGCGTCTTCATGCGCACCACGCAGGGGCCCAAGCAGGTTGACGTGATCTACCGTCGTATCGACGATGACTTCCTCGACCCGCTGGCCTTCCGTCCCGATTCCATGCTGGGCGTGCCGGGTCTGCTGGATGCCTATCGCGAAGGCGGCGTGACGCTGGCCAACGCGATCGGCACGGGCGTCGCCGACGACAAGTCGATCTATCCCTATGTGCCGGACATGATCGATTTCTACCTCGGCGAGAAGCCCTTGCTCAACAACGTGCCGACCTACATGTTGCGCAAGAAGGAAGATCTCGATTACACGTTGGCCAACCTTGGCGACTTGGTCGTCAAGGAAGTGCACGGCGCAGGTGGCTACGGCATGCTGGTCGGCCCGGCTTCGACCAAGGAACAGATCGAGGACTTCCGCAAACGCATCCTCGCTTCGCCCGAGAAGTACATCGCCCAGCCCACACTGTCGCTGTCGGCCTGCCCGACTTTCGTCGAGAGCGGTATCGCGCCGCGCCACATCGACCTGCGGCCCTTCGTGCTGTCGGGCAAGGATGTGCGCTTCGTGCCGGGCGGCCTGACGCGCGTGGCCTTGAAGGCGGGTTCGCTGGTGGTGAATTCCTCGCAGGGCGGGGGTACGAAGGACACCTGGGTGCTGGAGAGCTGAATTGCTGAGTAGAACCGCTGACCACCTGTTCTGGATGTCGCGCTACATGGAGCGCGCCGAGAATGTCGCGCGCATGCTCGACGTCAATTACCGCATGAGCCTGCTGCCGCAGGACCCGCAAAGCGTGGAGCGCCAGTGGCGCGCTGCACTGGACGCGATGGGCCTGCTGGGGCAGTACGAAGCCACCGGTGGCGCTTACCAGCCGCATGAGGTGATGCGCTTCATGGTGCTGGAGCGCAACAACCCGTCGAGCATTTACTCCTGCCTGCGCTCGGCGCGCGAGAACGCGCACGCCGTGCGCGGCACGCTGACTTCGGAGCTGTGGGAGACCACCAATTCCACCTGGATCGCCATGCGCAGTTTCGATGAAACCGGGCTGGATGGTGATGGGGCAGGGGAGTTCTTCGAGTGGGTGAAGTTCCGTTCGCACCTGTCGCGTGGTGTCACCGTGGGCACCATGTTGCGTGATGAGGCGCTGCACTTCATCCGCCTTGGCACCTTCCTGGAGCGCGCGGACAGCACGGCGCGTCTGCTGGACGTGAAGTTCCACGAGCTGAGCTCGGTCGAGAAGCAGGATGCGGCAGCCGAGTACTACCAGTGGAGCGCCTTGCTGCGTTCAGTGTCGGCCTTCGAGATCTTCCGCAAGGTGTATCGCGATTCGATCACGCCGACCCGCGTGGCGGACCTGCTGATCCTCAACCGCGGCATGCCACGCTCGCTCTCGGGCTGCATGGACGAGGTGTATGGCCTGTTGCAGGGAGTGGCCAATCAACGTTCCTCCGAAACCGAGCGGCGAGCTGGCGAGCTGGCTGCCGAGCTGCGTTTTGGCCGCATCGAGGACATCCTGCAGTACGGTCTGCATGACTGGCTGACGCAGTTCATCGAGCGTGTGGCGGACCTGGGCAACCGGATCTCGAACGACTTCCTTGTGCCGGTGAGCTGAGGCTCTTGCTGCGAACGGTTTTCGCGTTCGCGGCAAGGGCGGTCTACACTTCGGGCTGTTGCAGCTGGCTCAGCGCATGGCGCGCCAGCTCCGGTCACAATTTCTGAAGACGGGTTTTCGCATGACCTACTGTGTAGGCCTGCTGCTGGATGCAGGCATGGTTTTTCTCTCCGACTCGCGCACCAATGCGGGGGTCGATCACATCAGCACCTTCCGCAAGACTTTCATCTTCGAGCAGTCGGGCGAACGTGTGCTGGTGCTGATGACTTCGGGCAATCTCGCCGTGACGCAAGCCATGGTGTCGATGCTCAAGTCACGTCTCAATGCAGGCGACGATGTCGAGAGCCTCTACAACGTGCCCGACATGTTTGCCGCTGCGCGCCACGTCGGCGACACGCTGCGTGCCGTGCATCAGCGCGACGCTGAAGGGCTCGCGGCCTTCAGCATCGAGTTCAATGCATCCATCATCCTGGGTGGGCAGATCAAGGGTGAGCCGCCGCGACTCTTCACGGTGTATGCCGCCGGCAATTTCATCGAGGCGACGACCGAGACGACTTACTTCCAGGTGGGTGAGTCGAAGTACGGCAAGCCCATCATCGATCGCACCATCACGCGCAAGACGGCGATGGACGATGCGGTGAAATGCGCGCTGATCTCGATGGACTCGACGATCAAGTCCAACCTGTCAGTCGGTCTGCCGCTGGACCTGGTCTGCGTTCACACCGACGAATACAAGGTCGCGCTGCATCAGAGCATCGATGCCAACAATCCTTACTTTGCCGCTCTGCGCCAACGTTGGGGTGAATCGTTGCGGCACGCCTTCGACGAACTGCCCAAGCCGGACTGGTTGAACGGCGTCTGATCCTGCGGTGCGGCTGCGCCAGCCTCAGGCTTCGCGCAGCACGCAGACGCTCAGGCCGTGGCGGTACAGCGCGGCCTTGCCCGTTGCGGGGTCTGCGCTGATCTGTGCGCAGGCGTAAAAGCCGGCATACACGTGCCGGTCACCCAGCGTGCCGGTTACTGTCGCGATTTCATCCTTGCGCTGTGCTACGAGTGTAGCTTTGCGCTGCATGTCGCTGACCAGCAGCACCAACCCCGGTTCATTGCCCGCACTGGCAATGGCCTGGACGACATCCGTGGCATCGTCGAGCAGCGCGGCGGCATGCATGCCGGCTGCTGTGGCGCCCTCGGGCACATCCGCTGTCATGAGATTTGCCGCAGGCCCGATGGCGACGCTGGCGGTGAGGCGGCTGTTGCTGAAGCCGATGGCCACGATCTGATCCGCTGCGATCACGAGGTTGTGCAGGGTGCAGGCGTTTTCGCCAGCGCTGTAAAAGCCTGCCATGCCTCCTGCCACCTTGGCGCCGGGCAGGCTGCGGGTCAGCGCCTGGATGAGTTCTGCACCGTTGATGCCACTGCCTGGCACAAAGCACAGCACGCTGCGAACGCCCAGTGGGCGCAGGGCGTTGCCCAGCCGTTCACCGGCTTCGCGGGCATCGTCAGCATGAGCCACGCGGGTGCTGATGATGCGCATACCCGGGTTTTCGAAGGCGATGGCGGTGAGCAGCAGGGATTGTTCGTGACAGCCCTGCGAAGAGATTTCGCCGCCAGTGCTGCAGCCCACCAGTTCAGCCGTCGGAAAGGCGACGCGCAAGCGGCTGGTGAGGTCGGGGTGGGCGAGCAGGGACGGTGGCGCAAAGACCAGCAGCAGGTGCGGTTCAATGGCTTGAAGTGGCGCGAGCGAGGCGGGCGTTGCCGCTTCGATTCCCGTCAGACGTACCTGCCTTGCTTGCATGGATTCCCCTGTTGCATTGCCTGTGCGCTACAGCGTGCGCAACAAGGGTTAACGGTGGGGTGGATGCAGGCTTGAGCCGGGCCGGCTTACTTGTGCAGGGCGGTACGGGCGGCGCGTTTCTCGGCCAGCAGCGCCAGCAGTGTGGCGTGGCGCCGCGGGTGCATGCGGCCTTCAGCCACAGCGAGACGTACGGCGCAGTCCGGCTCGTTCTCGTGGCGGCAATCGCGGAAGCGGCAGGTGCCCAGCACGTCACGGATTTCGCGGAAGCTGGCCTCCACTTCACCGGTGCCGAGTTGCGCCAGGCCGAACACTTGCACGCCGGGGCTGTCGATCAAGGCGCCGCCTTCCGGCAGGGGATACAGGCGTGCGTGCGTGGTGGTGTGCTTGCCGGAATCCAGCACTTCCGAAATCTCGCGCGTGGCGGCCTGGGCTTCGGGAATCAGCGCATTGGTGAGCGTCGATTTGCCCATGCCTGACTGCCCCACAAGCAGGCTTGTCTGGCCGATCAGGCGCTCGCGCAGCAGGCCGACATCAGACAGTGCGGACATTTCCAGCACCGGATAGCCGATCTGCACGAATGGCGCGAGCGCGGCGCGCGCAGTCGGCAGCTTGTCGCCGAGATCGCACTTGTTGAGCACGATCAATGCCGCGATGTCTTGTGATTCGGCGGCGCTGAGGCAGCGCGTCACCAGCTCGTCGCTGAAGCCAGGCTCGGTAGCGACGACGATGACGATCTGCGTGAGATTCGCCGCCAGCAACTTTTCCTTGTAGGCGTCGGCTCGGTAGAGCAGGTTGTCGCGCGGCAACAGCTCGTCGATGGCGTCGCAGTTCTCGGACAGCTGCACGCGGTCACCGCATGTAAAGCTGCTCTTCTTGGCGCGCGGGAAGCACAGTGACACTTCACCGTCCTCACGCAGCACTTCGTACTGGCGCCCGAAGGCGGCGACGATTTGTCCGTTCACGCTTGCAGGCGACCAATGCGGATCGACGCGGGCGGATGCGAGTCGTAGAACAGCGAGTGCAGCGGGTCGGGTGTCAGCGTCGCGGCGTTTTCCTTGTAGAGCTTCACCAGTGCGGTCACAAGGTCTGCTGAGTTGGTCTGCTTGCGTGCATAGGCATCGGCTTCGAACTCGTGTTTGCGCGACCACATGCTCGTTAGCGGCGTGAGCGGGAAAAGCACGATGGGCAGGATCAGCGAGAACAGGATCAGCGCGTTCGCATTGCTTTGTGCGGTCACCCCCAGATCTTGGTAGAACCACGGCTGCTGCATCAAGAAGCCGAGTGCCCACAGCAGCGCGAGCACCGCCACACCCATTACGGCTATGCGCTTCCAGAGATGCTTGTGTTTGAAGTGGCCCAGCTCGTGCGCGAGCACGGCTTCCGTTTCTTCAGGTGTCAGCGTGGCGAGCAGGGTGTCGAAGAAGACGATGCGCTTGCCCGCACCGAAGCCGGTGAAATAGGCGTTGCCATGCGCAGAGCGCTTCGAGCCATCCATGACGAAGAGGCCCTTGGAGCGGAAGCCGCAGCGCGCAAGAAGGGCCTCGACGCGGGACTTCACTGCGTCGTTATCAAGCGGCGAGAACTTGTTGAACAGGGGGGCAATGAAGACGGGGAAGATCACCATGCCCAGCAGGTTGAAGCCCAGCCAGAAGGCGCAGACCCACAGCCACCAGTTCGCCCCCATGCCTTGCATGAGCCACAGCACGACCCACAGCACCGGAGCACCGATCCCTGCGGTCAGCCCGATCTGTTTGAGTGTGTCGACGATGAACAGCCCCGGCGTCATGCGGTTGAAGCCGAACTGCGCTTCGAGGCGGAAGGTGGAATAGAGCGACAGGGGGAGATCGATGACGAAACTTGCTACGGAGAGCAGGCCGAACAGCACGACGCCGTGCCACAGGCTGGTTTCCGGCACGAGTCCGGCCGCTTGATCGCTCAGCCATTGCAAACCGCCGGCCAGCGTCAGGATCAGCAGCCACAGTGTGGAAATGGCGAGGTCGATGCGGCCAAGACGCCCCTTGGCGAGTGTGTAGTCCGCCGCCTTCTGGTGGTCGGCCAGCGAGATGCTGGCGGCAAATGCCGCAGGTACGGCGGCACGGTGCGCAGCGACGTGGCGGGCCTGCCGCAGGCTGAGCCACAGGCGCAGGGATGTGCTGACGCTGAGCGCAGCGATGAAAAGGGTGCTGAAAAGCGATGGAGTCATGGCGCAGCGGGTAGATGGCGCGTGCGACAATGCCGCACTTTCACCTAGAAAAATCAGCGAAAGATTATGGCACAGGACCAGAACTACCTCGTCTGGCTGGACATGGAGATGACCGGCCTTGAACCCGACCGTGATCGCGTCATTGAAGTGGCAATGATCGTGACCGATGCCGAGCTGAACACGATTGCCGAAAGCCCGGTGATTGCCGTGCATCAGCCGGATGCGGTGCTCGACGGCATGGATGAATGGAACAAGAACACCCACGGCCGCTCGGGCCTGATCGATCGCGTCAAGGCATCCACGCTGGATGACGCAGCGGCCGAACAAACCTTGCTTGAGTGGATGAAGCAGTACGTGCCGTCGCGGACTTCGCCCATGTGCGGCAATACCATCTGTCAGGACCGTCGCTTCATGGCGCGCTGGATGCCGCAGCTGGAAGCCTACTTCCACTACCGCAATCTTGACGTCAGCACCCTCAAGGAGCTCGCCCGTCGCTGGAGTCCGGAAGTCTTCAAGGGCGTGCAGAAGCGGGGTGCGCACACCGCGCTGGCCGACATCCAGGAGTCCATCGAGGAGCTGCGTCACTACCGTGCGCACTTCCTGCGTTTGCCGGCCTGAACAATCCGCTGCGCATTTGTTTGACAGATTGCCGAGAGCCGCTATAATGCTCAGCTCTTCAGGCGCGTAGCTCAGCTGGTTAGAGCACCACCTTGACATGGTGGGGGTCGTTGGTTCGAGTCCAATCGCGCCTACCAACACATTGATCGGAGTATTGAGATGACGTTCCGAACTTGCACGCAGCAGCAGCTGTAATCAAGCCGACGTCATTTGCTTTCTTACTTCGTCATCTGAAGACAAAAAAGTGCGGCTTGTCCGCACTTTTTTTTTGCCCGTTCGATTTGTCCGATTGTTATTTGCCGGTTACCACCATGCCTAACATCACGCTTCCTGACGGTTCAGTTCGCAGCTTCGATGCACCGGTGTCCGTTTTCGACGTTGCTGCGTCGATCGGCGCCGGCCTTGCCAAGGCCGCACTGGCCGGGCGGGTAAACGGCAAGGAGGTCGATACCAGCCACGTCATCAGTACCGATGCGGCGCTGGCGATCATTACCGACAAGGATGCGGATGGCCTCGAAATCATTCGTCACTCCACGGCGCACTTGCTGGCCTATGCGGTGAAAGAACTGTTCCCAGAGGCACAAGTCACCATCGGCCCCGTCGTCGAAAACGGCTTCTATTACGACTTCGCCTACTCCCGGCCCTTCACGCCCGAAGACCTCGAAGCCATCGAGAAGCGTATGGGCGAACTGGCAAAGAAGGACATCCGCGTGACGCGCGAAGAGTGGGATCGTGACGAAGCGGTCAAATTCTTCGAGGGTCTGGGCGAGCACTACAAGGCTGAGCTCATTGGCGCCATTCCCTCCGGCGAGACCATCTCGCTGTATCGCGAAGGTGACTTCATCGACCTTTGTCGTGGCCCGCACGTGCCGTTCAACCGGCAAGCTGAAGTTCTTCAAGCTCATGAAGGTCGCCGGCGCCTACTGGCGTGGCGATGCCAAGAATGCGCAGCTGCAGCGCATCTACGGCACGGCCTGGGCCAAGAAGGAAGAGCTGGAGGCCTACCTGCACATGCTGGAAGAGGCCGAGAAGCGCGATCACCGTCGCCTCGGCAAGCAGCTCGATCTGTTCCACATGCAGGATGAGGCGCCGGGCATGGTGTTCTGGCATCCCAAGGGCTGGACCTTGTGGCAGCAGGTTGAGCAATACATGCGCGGCCGCCTCATCGAGGCTGGCTACGACGAAGTGCGCACGCCCATGGTCATGGACCGTGTGCTGTGGGAAAAGTCCGGCCACTGGGATAACTACCGCGACAACATGTTCACGACCGAGTCCGAAAAGCGCGACTACGCCGTGAAACCCATGAACTGCCCAGGGCACGTGCAGATCTTCAACCATGGTCTGCGTTCGTACCGCGACCTGCCTCTGCGCCTCGCCGAATTTGGCTCCTGCCACCGCAACGAACCCTCCGGCGCATTGCATGGCCTGATGCGTGTGCGCGGTTTCGTGCAGGACGATGCCCACATCTTCTGTACCGAGGCGCAGATCGAAGCCGAGGCCAAGGCTTTCGACCAGCTGCTGATGAGCGTGTACCAGGACTTCGGCTTTACCGATGTCGCGGTGAAGCTCGCCCTGCGCCCCGAAAAGCGCGCCGGCTCGGACGACACCTGGGATCGCGCTGAAGATGGCTTGCGCGCCGCTTTGCGTGCCTCCGGCAAGGAGTGGGAAGAGCTGCCGGGCGAAGGCGCGTTCTATGGGCCGAAAGTCGAATACCACATCAAGGATGCGCTGGGCCGTTCCTGGCAGTGCGGCACCATCCAGCTCGATTTCGTGCTGCCTGAGCGCCTTGACGCTGAATATGTGGCCGAAGACAACAGCCGCCATCGTCCTGTGATGCTGCACCGCGCGATCCTCGGCTCGCTGGAGCGCTTCCTGGGTATCCTCATCGAAAACTTCGGCGGTGCGCTGCCGCTGTGGCTGTCGCCGACCCAGGCAGTGGTGATGAACATCTCGGAAGGGCAGGCGGATTACGTGGCCGAAGTCACGCAAGCCCTGCGTGCGGCCGGCCTGCGTGCGCAGTCCGATTTGCGGAACGAGAAAATTACCTATAAAATCCGCGAACATAGCTTGCAGAAGCACCCCTACCTGCTGGTGGCCGGCGATAAAGAAAAGGCCGCTGGTGCCGTTTCCGTGCGAGCACGGGGCGGCCAGGATCTGGGCGTCATGCCTGTAAGCGAACTGATCGAGCGGCTCCGTCGCGAAGTATCTGCACGCGGCGCAGGCGCTTGATTTTTTTGAATTTTACGGAGAACTGACCATCGCTCAGGAAAAGTCGCACCGCATCAACCGGGAGATCAATGCTCCCGAAGTGCGGTTGGTAGGACCGGACAGCGAACCGCTTGGCATCGTTTCGATTCAGCAGGCGTTGACCATGGCTGAAGAGGCGGAAATCGATCTTGTCGAGATCGCGCCGCAGGCCAAGCCGCCAGTCTGTCGTTTGATGGACTACGGCAAGTTCAAGTATCAGGAGCAGAAGCGGGCTCACGAAGCCAAGCTCAAGCAGAAGCAGATCCAGGTCAAAGAGGTGAAGCTTCGGCCGCAGACTGACGAGAACGACTACCAGATCAAGATGCGCAACATGGTGAAGTTCCTCGGCGAAGGCGACAAGGTCAAGGTGACTCTGCGCTTCCGCGGACGGGAAATGGCTCACCAGGAGTTCGGCATTCGCCAGCTCGAGCGCATCAGGGCCGATCTTGAAGAACTGGCAGTAGTGGAGCAGTTCCCCAAGCTGGAAGGACGCCAGATGATCATGGTGCTGGCGCCCAAGAAGAAGGTTTAAGAATTACGGGCGATGTTTGCCCGCAACGGCTCGCAGCGCTGCCGCAAGGCGCTGCAAAACAAGTGATTGACCGGTTATCAAGCGTCAAAGTAGCTCGACCACCGGCTGTCATGTCAAAAACTGGAGTATCAAATGCCGAAGATGAAGACCAAATCCGGCGCGGCCAAGCGGTTCAAGGTTCGCGCAGGTGGCAGCATTAAGCGCGGCCAAGCGTTCAAGCGCCACATCCTGACCAAGAAAACCACCAAGAACAAGCGCCATCTGCGCGGCATGACTGCCGTTCACAGCACGGATACCGATCGTATCCGCGCCATGATGCCCTACGCTTAATTAAGGAGAAGAAACATGCCCCGAGTTAAACGTGGTGTAACGGCTCGCGCCCGTCACAAAAAAGTTCTGAACCAGGCCAAGGGTTACCGCGGTCGTCGCTCTACGGTCTACCGCATCGCCAAGGAAGCGGTGATGAAGGCCGGTCAATACGCTTACCGCGACCGTCGTCAGCGCAAGCGTCAGTTCCGTCAGTTGTGGATCACCCGTATCAACGCCGCTGCGCGTGAGCTGGGCCTGACCTACAGCCGTTTCATGAACGGCCTCAAGAAGGCTGCCATTGAAGTTGACCGCAAGGTGCTGGCTGATCTGGCTGTCTTTGACAAGCCCGCTTTTGCAGCTCTGGCCGAACAGGCCCGCGCAAAACTGGCCTGAGCCCGTCAGGAATGAAAAAAGGAGGCCTCAGGCCTCCTTTTTTTTCGCCATACGGTTTGCCTTAGGCGATGCATTTGGCGAAGACTTCCGATAAAATTCAAGGTCTTGTGCTGTTTTCTTAACGTGGTTTTATTCGGCTGAACGCGGCGCTTATGCTTGCGTTCGACGGGCTGTCTTTTTGTGACTGAACTCGATCAAATTCTTTCTGAAGCGCAACAGGCCTTTGCTGCAGCGGCTGATTTGCCTGCGCTGGACCAGGTCAAGGCGCGCTTTCTTGGCAAGAGCGGCAGCCTCACCGAACTGCTCAAGGGCCTAGGCAAACTCGATGCGGATGCGCGTCGCGCTGCCGGCGCTGAAATCAACCAGTGCAAGAGCGCTGTTGAAGCTGCGCTGGAGGCCCGCCGCGAAGCGCTGCGCAGTGCCCAGTTGGAGGCGCAGCTGCAAGCCGAGGCGCTGGATGTGACCTTGCCCGGCCGCAGTGCCGGCAGTGGTGGTCTGCATCCGGTGATGCGTACGCTGGAGCGTTTCGAGAACCTCTTCCGCTCCATCGGTTTCGAAGTGGCTGATGGCCCCGAGATCGAAGGCGACTGGCACAACTTCACTGCCTTGAACACGCCCGAGAATCACCCGGCGCGTTCGATGCACGACACCTTCTACCTGCAGGATGCACCGGGTGTGCTGCTGCGCACGCACACCAGCCCTGTGCAGATCCGCGCCATGCAAGCCCACGCCGCGAAGTACGCGGGTGGCGACATGCCCGAGCTGCGCATCATTGCGCCGGGCCGCGTTTATCGCGTCGACTCCGATGCGACGCACTCGCCGATGTTCCACCAGATCGAGGGGCTGTGGGTCGGCGAGAACATCAGCTTCGCCGGGCTCAAGGGCGTGATCATGGACTTCCTGCAACGCTTCTTCGAGACCGAAGACATGCAGGTGCGTTTCCGTCCGTCCTTCTTCCCGTTCACCGAGCCTTCGGCCGAGATCGATTTCGCCTTCATGAGCGGCCCGAACAAGGGGCGCTGGCTGGAGATCGCTGGCTGCGGCATGGTGCATCCGAACGTGCTGACCAACGGCGGCATCGACGCGAAGCGTTATACCGGCTTTGCTTTCGGCATGGGCCTGGATCGCTTCGCCATGCTCCGCTACGGCATCAATGATTTGCGCTTGTTCTTCGAGAATGACCTGCGCTTCCTGAACCAATTCAAAGACTGATATGCAGTTTTCCGAAAAATGGTTGCGCAGCTTGTGCAACCCCGCGATCGATAGTGATGCACTGTGCCATCTGCTGACCATGGCCGGGCTCGAGGTGGAAGAGGTCGAGCCTGTCGCCCCGGCATTCAGCGGTGTCGTGGTCGCGCAGATCGTCGCGTTTGAAAAGCATCCAGATGCGGACAAACTCAAGGTTTGCGTGGTCAGTGTCGGCCAGGCGCAGCCTTTGCAGATCGTCTGCGGTGCGCCCAACGTTGTGATCGGCATGAAGGCGCCTTGCGCCATGGTTGGTGCGGCATTGCCGGGTTTCGCGATCAAGGCGGCCAAGCTGCGCGGTGTCGAGTCTTTCGGCATGATGTGTTCGGCCGACGAGCTGGGCATGACGCAGGATCACGATGGGCTGCTGGTGCTGCCGGCAGATGCACCGGTCGGTACGGATATCCGTGAATACCTGGCGCTGGATGATCGCAAGATCACCATCAAGCTCACGCCCAACCGCGCTGACTGCCTGAGTCTTGCTGGCGTGGCGCGCGAATTGGCGGCTTTGACGGATACGCCGCTGACTTTGCCGGCAGTTGCGCCTGTCGCGGCTGCGCATTCAGAAGTCCGCGCCGTGCAGCTCGATGCAGTGCAGGCTTGCCCGCGCTATGCCGGTCGCATCGTCCGCAACGTCGATGCCGCAGCGGCAACGCCCGAGTGGATGCGCCAGCGCCTCGTGCGCTGCGGCGTGCGTTCCATCAGCGCGGTGGTCGATATCACCAACTACGTGATGCTCGAACTCGGCCAGCCCATGCATGCCTTCGACAACGACAAGCTCGCGGGTGCTGTGCATGTGCGCATGCCGCGAGCGGGCGATTCGCTGGAGTTGCTCAACGGGCAGACCATCGAGCCGGCAAGCGACACGCTGCTGATTGCTGATGAATCCCGCGTGCTGGCATTGGCCGGCGTGATGGGCGGCGAGGCGAGCGGCGTGACGACCGCGACGCGCAACGTGTTCCTCGAAAGTGCCTTCTTCCAGCCTGACGCAATCGTGGGCCGCGCCCGCGCGCTGGGCTTCTCGTCCGATGCCTCGCATCGCTTCGAGCGTGGCGTGGATTTCCAGCTGGCACTCACCGCAATGGAGCGTGCAACGGCGCTGCTGATCGAGATTTGCGGCGGTGAAGCCGGTCCGGTGCAGGAAGCTGTGTCAGCCGCCGATCTGCCGGTGCGTCGCGCCGTGAGTGTGCGCCCGGCGCGTGTACGCCAGGTGCTGGGTATCGACGTCGATGAAGCGCGCATGCTGGCGATCTTTGCCTTGCTTGGCATGCAGGTGAGCAAGCAGGGTGAGGTACTGGCCGTGACGCCGCCTTCCTATCGTTTCGACATCGCGATTGAAGAAGATCTCATCGAAGAAGTCGCGCGCGTCATCGGTTACGACAACATTCCTCCCGTCGCGCCGCAAGCCGGCATCAGCATGCTGCCGCTGACGGAGAGCCGTCAGAGCCTGCACCGTCTGCGTCGCGTGCTCGCCGGACGTGGCTTCCAGGAAGTCATCAGCTACGCCTTCGTCGAAGAGGCCTGGGAGATCGATTTCGCCGGCAACCGCAATGCGGTGCGCTTGGCCAATCCCATTGCAAGCCAACTGGCGGTCATGCGTTCTTCGCTGATTGGCGGATTGGTTGGCGTGCTGGCGAGCAATCAGCGGCATCGTGCCGAGCGTGTGCGCATTTTTGAAAGCGGACGCTGCTTCCTGCGTGATGCGGCGGCAACTCCCGTGGCGGGTTACGACCAGCCCGTGCGGCTGGCTGGCCTGAGCTGGGGCAGCGTGGCGCCTGAGCAGTGGGGGCAGGCTTCGCGCAAGGTGGATTTCTACGATATCAAGGCTGATGTCGAGGCTTTGCTGGGCGATGCTGCTGTCTTCGAGGCTGCCGTTCATCCGGCGCTGCATCCTGGCCGCAGCGCACGCGTGTCGTTGGGCGGGCAGACCGTTGGTTTCGTCGGCGAACTGCACCCGGCCTGGGTACAAAAGTACGATCTTGGCAGTGCGCCCGTCGTGTTCGAACTGGAGCTGGACGCCGTGCTGGCGCGCCAGCTGCCGCAGTACAGCGAGATTGCGCGCCTGCCTGCGGTAACGCGTGACATTGCGCTGGTGCTCAAGTCGGACATCCCGGCAACTCGCTTGCTGGCGGTTCTGAAGGGGGCGTCGGCCAGCATCGTGCGATCAATCGAAGTTTTCGACGTCTATTCGGGCAAAGGTCTCGAACCCGAAACCCGGAGTATTGCGTTGCGCGTAGTGCTTCAGCACACTGAGCGGACGCTGGAAGAACAGGAAATTGATCAGGCCGTCCAGGCACTGATTACCGCTGCCGGCGAGCAGTTGGGTGGGCAACTGCGGGCATGACTGAAGCGAGTACAAGAACATGACTCTGACCAAAGCCGAACTGGCTGACCTGCTCTTTGACAAGGTCGGGCTGAACAAGCGCGAAGCGAAGGACATGGTTGAATGTTTCTTCGACGAGATCCGCAACGCCCTGTCTGAAGGACAGGACGTGAAACTTTCGGGTTTCGGTAATTTCCAACTGCGTGACAAGCCGCAGCGTCCGGGGCGCAACCCCAAGACGGGCGAAGAGATTCCCATCACTGCGCGCCGCGTGGTGACTTTCCATGCGAGTCAGAAACTCAAGGCTGCAGTTGAAGAACTGAGCGATGCAAACGGAACCATCGAGTCCTGATACGCGGGAACTTCCGCCCATCCCGGCCAAGCGCTACTTCACCATCGGTGAGGTGAGCGAGCTGTGCGCGGTCAAGCCGCACGTCCTGCGCTATTGGGAGCAGGAGTTCACACAGCTCAAGCCCGTCAAGCGACGCGGCAACCGTCGTTACTACCAGCACCATGAAGTGCTGCTGGTGCGCCGCATTCGCGACCTGTTGTATCGCGATGGTTTCACCATCAGCGGTGCGCGCAATCGGCTCGAAGAGAACGCCATTTTCGAGCACGAAGTGGCCGAAGAGGCCGAGCGCGCGCGCGACAGCGTCAAGAGCGTGAAGAGCGAACTGCTCGATCTGCTCGATTTCCTCAAGTCCTGATTCATCCCCACTTATTTTTGCAGTACGCCGTGTGCAAATGGCGGGCATCCCTGCTAGAATGCGCGGCTCGTGTCGGGGCGTAGCGCAGCCTGGTAGCGCACTTGCATGGGGTGCAAGGGGTCGCGAGTTCGAATCCCGCCGCCCCGACCAATTTCTCTGTTTCACCAAACTTAAAGGCATCGTACTCCGGTGCCTTTTTGTTTCCTCCCGGGTGGCGAATCAGGTGCTTTCGGCGCCTGTCATTCTGGCCACCTTCGCGCTGGTTCCATCGGATATCGGTCATGCGCATTCTTCTCAGTAATGACGACGGTTATCAGTCTGCGGGCATCGCCGCGCTGGCTGAGGCGCTTGGTGACATCGCGCAGATTACCGTTGTGGCGCCTGAGGCTGACCGCAGCGGCGCCAGCAATTCCCTGACCCTGGATCGTCCCCTGCAGCTGCGTCGTGCGGCCAGCGGCTTCCACTACGTCAATGGCACGCCTACGGACTGTGTGCACCTTGCCGTGACCGGCATGCTCGAAACGTTGCCGGACATGGTGGTGTCGGGCATCAATCACGGTGCCAACATGGGCGACGACACCATCTACTCCGGCACCGTCGCGGCGGCGACCGAGGGCTACCTTCTGGGTGTGCCTGCCATTGCCGTGTCGCTGGTAGGGCGTCATCCGCAACACTTCGAGACGGCGGCCAGGGTCGCGCGCCAGCTGGTCGAGCGCTTCCAGCACAAGAGCTTTGCGACGCCCGTCTTGCTCAACGTCAACGTGCCGGATGTGCCGTTCGAAGCGCTGCGTGGCGTGCGCACGACCCGGCTGGGAAGGCGTCATCGCGCGGAACCGGTCATCCGCGCCACGAATCCGCGCGGCGAGCCGATTTACTGGGTAGGTCCGGCCGGCGAGGCCGCAGATGCCGGTGAAGGCACGGACTTTCACGCTGTGGCACAAGGCTTCGTTTCGGTCACGCCCTTGCAGATCGATCTGACTCACACCGCACAGATTCAAGGCGTGGCAAACTGGCTCGCTGACTGACAGCCATCGCGCTGCGCCGGACGAAATATCGGTGCTGGCGAACGACCTGAAGGACCTGGCCGGATTTCCATGATCGACACGACACGCGCCGCCAACCTCACTGCCACACGCGCCCGCGCGCGCATGCTCGAGCACCTGCGCAAGCTCGGCATTCGCGACGAAGCCGTGCTGGACGCGATGAACCGCATTCCGCGCCATGCTTTCGTCGAAGAGGCGTTGGCCAGCCGCGCTTACGAAGACACGGCCTTGCCGCTCGGTTTCCAGCAGACCATCTCACAGCCCTTTGTCGTCGCCCGCATGATGGAGCTGCTGGCTGCCGGCGGCCGTGCTCTGGGCAAGACCCTCGAGATTGGTACGGGCTGTGGTTACCAGGCTGCCGTGCTGTCATGCATGGCCAGCGACGTTTACACCATGGAACGCATCGCCAAGCTGCTCGACAAGGCCCGTGCCAACCTGCGCCCGCTGCGCTTGCCCAATGTGCGCCTGAAACATGGCGACGGTAACCTCGGCTTGCCCGAGGTGGCGCCGTTTGATTCCATCATCCTCGCCGCGGCGGCCGAAAGCGTGCCGGTCAAATTGCGCGAACAGCTCGCACCCGGTGGCCGCATGGTCATGCCATTGGGCTCGACGCAACAGATCATCCTGCTTATCGAGCGTACGGCCGGTGGTACGTTCAAGGAATCCCGCCTGGATGCCGTGCGCTTTGTCCCCTTGCTGCCCGGAACCGAATGAAGACATTACATTCCCTCTGCCTCGTTGCCGTCCTGCTGGCTGCTTGTGCCAGCCAGACTCCGGCACCCATCGAAACGCGTACGCCCGCGTCCGTCAGCGGTGGCGCATCGAGCAGCAGTGAAGCTGCGACAGCGCGTCCCGGTTATTACATTGTCAAGAAGGGCGACACGCTCTACAGCATCGCGCTGGAGCACGGCCACGACTACCGCGATGTGGCGGCCTGGAACGGCATCGACAATCCCTCGCTGATTCGCGTCGGTCAGGAGCTTCGGGTGACGCCTCCGGGCAGCGGCTCTGCGCCGGTTGCGGCAGGTATCGCAACGCCGGCTCCCGCGCCCGCGGCGGGCGGTACACAGCCTGTCAATGTGCCGCGCATTGAAGTGCGTCCTGTCGATTCTCCTGCCACCGCACCGAAGCCCGCTGCCGCTACAGGTGGCGTGGTGAGTGAGCCGCGTGGTGGCCGCATCGCCTATTCGGAAAAGGCCTGGGCAGAGTTGCAGAGCGCGTCAGCGCCGCTTGCGACCCCCGCGACCGCGACGCCGCCGGTCGTCGCATCTGCGCCTGCGGCAACGCCTGTCACGCGCCCGCTGCCTGCCCCCGCCGCAGCCAGCGAGCCCAAGCCCGCGCTTGCGAAGCCGGAAGCTGCGACGACACCCGCCAAGCCGGTTGACGACAAGCTGGAGTGGGCCTGGCCCTCAGCGGGCAAGATCATTACGCCCTTCAACGAAAGCAGTAACAAAGGCCTCGATTTCGGTGGCGCGCTGGGTGACCCGGTCTATGCCGCCGCAAGCGGAAAAGTGATTTACGCAGGTTCTGACTTGCGAGGTTACGGAAACCTCGTCATCATCAAGCACGGCTCGCAATACACCACGGTCTACGCGCACAACAGGGAGATCCTGGTGAAGGAACAGCAGCAGGTTCAGAAGGGCCAGAAGATTGCCGTAATGGGTGACAGTGATGCTGACAGGCCCAAGCTGCATTTCGAGATGCGCATGCCTGGTGGCAAACCGGTAGACCCGAACAAGTTACTGCCAACGCGCTGAGGCAAGCATGCAGGAAGCAGAATTCCTCGATGAACCGGAAGAGAAGGAACCCGACGACGTTCCCGCCGAACTCGAGGCATTTGCTGATGCCGCCACACCGGCTCCCGTCCCCGAGAGCGAGTTCCTCAACGACGTCACCCAGATCTATCTCAACGAGATCGGCCTCAATCCGCTGCTGACGGCGGAAGAAGAGGCCGCTCTTGCGCGCCGCGTGCGCCAGGGCGACTTCGAAGCCCGGCAGAAGATGATCGAGCGCAACCTGCGCCTCGTCGTGAACATCGCCAAGCACTACCTCAACCGCGGCATCCCGCTGCTCGACCTCGTCGAAGAGGGCAACCTCGGCTTGATGCACGCGCTCGAAAAATTCGATCCCGAGCGCGGCTTCCGTTTCTCCACCTACGCCACCTGGTGGATCCGGCAGAACATCGAACGCGCGATCATGAATCAGTCGCGCACCATCCGTTTGCCGGTGCATGTGGTCAAGGAGCTCAACCAGGTGCTGCGCGCGCAGCGCCAGATCGAGGCCTCCAACTGTGGCGGCGTGACCCCCGAAGCGATTGCCGAGAAACTCGACAAGCCTGTCGAGGACGTGCGCGCCGTGCTGGCGCTCAACGAGCACACAGCCTCACTCGATGCGCCGCTAGACATCGACCCCAACCTCTCCATCGGCGAATCCATCGCCGACGAGCAGGCCATCAGCCCCGAGCTCAACATCCACAACGCCGAGGTCGAAACCCTCATCCGCGACTGGATGGCCCAGCTCACCGACAAGCAGCGCCTGGTCATCCAGTATCGCTATGGCATCGACGACGTCGAAGTGCTGACCCTCGAAGACCTCGCCGCCCAGATGGGGCTCACGCGCGAGCGTGTGCGGCAGATCCAGCTGGAAGCGCTTTCGCAGCTGCGTCGCTTGATCAAGCGGCGTGGAGTATCGCGCGACGTACTGTTCTGATCAGGACTGTCCGCGCATGTTGATTGCGAGACGCTTGTTGCTCACAGGCTTGTGCTTCATGTGCTTTGCGCCCATGGCGCATGCTGACTTGCACATCGACAGATATATGACGATGGGGGTCTGGGCTGATACGGTGCAGGGTGGCTCAATCAGGATCGGCGGTGCTTTTGGCAAGTATTGGTCCGGGGAGTCGCAGATCGTCGCAGGTGCCGAATTTGGCTTGCTTGCCAACAAACAGTTTGTCGGTGTCCGTTCGAGCAGCCTTCATGCTTGGGGCGGCATTGATCTCGCCCACTGGAAGACACGTGCGCATACCTTTGCCGCGCGTGCAAATACGCACTACGTGGGCGCAGAACTGCAACTCCTGATTGTCCGTGCGGGGGTCATGGTGCCCGTGACCGGCAAGACACAGCCTTACCTGACGTGTGGTCTGGGGCTTAGCTACTGAAGCTTGCCAGGCATGCCTGTCACGCCTTTTCATTTCGGTCCTGGCGCGGCGCTGCAAGCGGTGGCACCAAAGCACATCAGCTTCATCGCCTTCTGCACAGCCAATGTGCTGATCGATATCGAATCGCTCTACAACCTCGTACAGCATCGTTATCCCGTGCATGCCTTCTTCCACACGTACGTCGGCGCGACGATCATGGCGATGGTCGTGACGGGGCTGTTCTGGTGTTGTCGCTGGTTGGCGGCGCGTTACGGGTTGCCGGATCTGTTCAACTGGCGGCAACTGCGCATGCGGCAGGTCGCGACAGGCGCCTTGCTGGGGGCCTGGTCGCATGTGGTGTTCGACGGCATCATGCACTACGACGTGCGGCCATTCTGGCCGTTCAGTGACGTCAATCCTTTTCTCGACTTCGTGCCGCTGTGGGCGCTGCATCTGGGTTGCGCGCTGGCGGGCTTGATCGGCCTGCTTGTGGCTGTCGGGCGCTGGTATATCTACGGCGACAAGAGCTTGCTGGATTGAGGGTGCTGGTGTGAGGAAGGGGCGTGGCCTCTTCCCTAGGCCTTCTCCCGCAAGCTGGAGAGGGGTGCGCGTCAGGCTGTGATGCGGGTCAGGAGCTGTTCCAGCCCGCGTGCAAAGCGCGGGATGTCGCACAGCGCGCTGCGGGGCAGGGTGTGGCGCAGCGTCTGGCGTGCTTGCTCCAGCGCGGTCGGATCACTGGCCAGCGCGACGGCTTTCTCCACGTAGTCATCGACACTCGTCGTGGCGAGGCTGGCGAGCCCCAGCGGGCGCAGCAGGTTTTCGCCGAGGCGGGTGTGCAGGCCTTCGCCGCTGAGCGTGACGAAGGGGATGCCGGCGCATAGCGCGTCGAAGCCGGTGGTGCCGCCGTTGAATGGGAAAGCGTCGAGGGCGCAGTCGAACTCGTGCCAGGTGCGGCGGTAGGTGTCGAAGTCCATGCGGCCGCGCAGGTCGAGTCGCTTGGGCGCAATGCCGTGCTCGGCGAAGCGTGTGCGCAGGTCATCCTGCAGCACGTTGTCGGCACCGCTGGTGACCACCAGTACGAGGCGCGAGTCGGGCACGCGTTGCAGGATGCGTGACCAGGCTGCGATGCACGAGGGGCTGAATTTGGCGAGGTTGTTGAGGCAGCCGAAAGTGATGTGGCCGTTGCGCGTGGCAGGCATGAGGGCGTCGCTGAAGTGCAGTTGCGAGGCGTCGCGCACGTAGTAGCAATCGGGCAGGGGCAGCGGTTTTTCGCTGCACCAATGGCCGGCCATCAGGACGGGGTCGGGTGGCACCAGCACGTAGTCCATCGTCGCCAGGCCGCAGCTGGCCGGGTAACCCAGCCAGGCGAGCTGTACGGGGGCTGCGCGGCGGGCGAGGGCGGCGAGGCGCGAGCCGTCGGTGTGGCCGGAGAGGTCGATGAGTGCGTCGAGGCGATCCTTGCGGATGAGGTTCACCAGAGCTTCGTCGCTGAGGGCGCCAACATCGCGCCAGTCGGCGACGGCCTGTGCGCGGGTCGAGAGCTCGTCGCGGAAGTGACCGGTGTTGTAGGCGATGACGCTGACGCGTGCGGGGTCGAGTGCTTCGAGTAGCGGGATGACGAAGCGGCCGACGGCGTGGTGGCGCAGGTCGGCGCTGAGAAGGCCCAGTTTCATGCGCGGTGCAGCCGCTGGAGGCGTTACGTCATCGAGAGGAGGGGGCGTGGCACTGGAGCGCAGGTCTTCTGTATTGAAGCCGGCAGATGCCGCGGTGCTGGCGCAATGGGCTTGTGCGCGGCGGTCGAACTCGCGGCCGATCTCCAGCAGGTCTTCGGCACTGCGTTCATCTGAGTGCAGCATGGCCCACAGCAGGTTCGACACTTGCTCGGGGCTGTCGGGGGCAGCCTGGGCGGCGCGCAGGTTCCAGGCGACGGCCTCTTCGGCCATGCCGGCGTCCTTGCAGAGGGTGCCGAGGCTGCCGAGCGCACTGAGGTTTTCGGGGTCGAGTTCGAGCAGTGCTTGTGCTGCTTCGAAGGCGTGAGCAATGCGGCCCAGGCGCGTGTAGCAGACGAGGAGATTGGACAGCGCCTGCTGGTTGCGCGGATTGCGTGCGAGCGCCATCTCCAGGTTCTCGGCGGCCACGTCGTATTGCTGGCGCAGGCAGAACACGAGGCCGATGCCGCAGGCGCCTTCGTCTTCAGGCAGGCCGTGCTGCATGGCGTTCGCATAGGCGTCGATGGCTTCGGGGTAGCGGCCGATCTGCGCGCGGGCGACGCCGAGATTGGCCCAGGCCTGCGGGTTGGCCGGGTCGCCGCGCACGACGATCTCCCAGGTGTCGCAGGCGCCGCGCCAGTCGCCGGCTTGCGCCTGTGTTTGGGCGCGCTCGGCGAGTACCTTGTTCACTTGCTCCAGCATGTCAGCTCCTCCGCAGCGCGATGGTCGCGCGGCGCAGGATGGGCGCTTGCCAGGCTGTCAGCAAGGCGTCGCAATCGACGAACTCACCGACGCGAGCCTTCAGCGGCTGCGGGGCGGGGATCGCGCTACCCGGTGCATAGCCGAGGGTCGCGGCATGTTTGTGCAGAAAGCGTTCGCGGTAGCGCTGCCAGTTGGCGTCGAAGCTGCCGCCCGAGAAGTGGATGATGGGCACGTCACTCATCACGCCGACACGCAGGCCGGCGAGGTGGGCGCGATAGCTGAAATCGATGTCGTAGAGGTGGAAGCCGTCGAAGCTGTCGGCGTCGAAGCGATGCGTGGTCAGCGCTCGCCGGTGCGCGATGAAGCACAGGCCGTTAACGGCTTGTGCGGGCATCACGTCTTCGTTGGTGACGCCATAGACGAACAGGCTCAGCTGGCGCGCGCCGGGTGCTGCATGGGCCACGGCGCCGCGCATGGCGGCAGGACCGGCGGCCCACCAGTGGGCGTCGCGAACCTCGCTGGTGCCGGCGAAGCCGAGCAGGTCATGCTGTTGCAGGCGCGCTTCGGTCTTCGTTGCGAAATCGCCTGCAGGGTCGAGGATCAGGATGTCGTCGTGCGAAAACACCACGATATCGCCGCGTGCCTGCGCGATGCCACGGTTGTAGGCTTCGCAGAGAGACTTTGCATCGTGGATACCGATGATCTCGAAGGTGTTGCCCGCGAGCAGGCCCTGCCAGCACTGCGTGACCTGCGCGTACTTGGCAGCGTTGATGCTGCAGATGATGACGGACCAGCGTGGGCTCATGGCTGGAGGTCGTTCCCTTGGGTAGCAAAAGTCGCCGGATTCCCGCCTTCGCGGGAATGACGCGGTGGTGTCTCTCCGTTTGTGCCCAGCAACAGTTCCACCGCTGCCGTGTCTGCAAGTGCAGCGATTTGCGACCAGTGCAGCTCGCGTGCGGCCAGGCCCGGCGGCAAGTGCTGGTGGGTGGGGCCGATGGCGATCAGCACGTCGGGGCGATGCTTGCTGATCTGCGCGGCGGCTTTGTCGGCATCACCCAGTGGGCAGGGGGCGCAGACGTCGGCGATCAACACGAAGCGCTGCGCGGCGGACGTGTCAGCCACGCCGTCGATGAAAAGCAGGGTCTCGAAGCGCGCCGGGTCCAGTTCGCAGAGCAGGGTTTGCAGGCGTGCAACGGGGGCGTGCTGGTCGAGGCGTGCGAGGGTGAAAGCGATGCGCAGCGGGCGCACTCCGGCAGCGGTAGTGGCAGCGCTGGCAGGGCTTTGAAGGCGCGCAATGCGGGCCTGCATGGCGGCGGCATCATGGCTGCGCGCGATGGCATGTTCGAAGAACACGGTAGCGTCGTCGGCGAGCTTGGCGCGTTGTGCGATGAGGCCCAGATAGAGCAGCACATCGGCATCGACATCGGGCGCGTCGAGCAGGGGCAGCAGCAGCGCGTAAGCCTCTTCCAGCGCGCCGGCTTCAAAGTGCGCGATGGCCTGCGCCAGCGGCGAGGCTGCGGCCTGCAGGCGGGTGGCATGCTCGGCGAGGCTGGCGAGCACGGGTTCGATCTGCTCTTGTCGCCCCAAGCTGCGCAGCAGGTAGGCCTGCAGGTCGTCGCCGCATTGCGTGACGAAGGCTGGCGATGTCGGCTGCTGAGAGCCAGCGAGACAGGCGGCGAGCAGGCCCGGCGCGTGGTGGGCGAGATAGTGCGCGCGCGCCACACGGCTGCGGCGCGCGAGCTCGGCGGGTGTGGCCTGCTTCAGCACGTTCATCAGCTCATCGGGCTGCGCCCAGCTCCAGCTGTCGGCCGGGCCCAGTCCCGTGGTGCCCAGCATCGGCGAGACGGGGTGGCGGAAGGTGATGACCGGAATGCCCGCACCGAAGGCTTCGATGAGCGCGCGCCCACCGCCGATGGGGAATGAACCGATGTAGAGATCGACACCCTCGTCGCGCAGGCTCTGCCACAAACTGGGCACACGCGGCAGGTGGCGGAAGCGCGATGGGTCTATGCCGCGCGCCTGCAGCCCGGCGACGATGCCGGCCTTGACCTCGTCAGGCATGTCACCAATGTGCAGGTGTCGCCCGCCGGTGATGTGCAGCAACTGCGGCAGCAGTTCCGCGTAGCTGAAGCCATGCGGTTGCGCGAACTTGCTCCAGCTGCCGCTGCTGCAACTGAGCAGGCCGTCGCGGCAGAAACTATCCGGCGCGTCGCTGCGCGCGCCACCGTCCGGCACCGACAGTGGCCAGTATGCGGCTGCAATCCCCTTGGCTTCACATGCGTGCTGGAAGGGCGCGAAGAAATCGATGTGCCGCGCGTGCGGCAGATGTACGCCAAGGCACAGGTTGTGATCGCCGTGGTGGCAGAACAGCACTTCGCGATTGAGGCCGGGCTGTACGGCGGCGATGGCAACGGCATCGGCATGGTGATTGAACAGGAAGACCTGCGCCTGTGGGTGCCGGGCGAGCGCCATTTGCGTCCACAGCAGCTTGTCGAGCCGCGGGCCGGCGGGCGCGCGATGCACTTCGGCACCCAGCGCGCGGAAGACGCCCAGCGCCATGTCGTCAGCGCTGCCGAAAAAGTCGGTGAGCATCAGCAGGTGGCGCTTGTGCGGTTGCGCACGGATGAAGTCTTCGACCACGCGCGAATGGCCGCCGAGGGCGTACAGCTCGGTGGCGAGGATGATGATCTCGGCGGGAGCTTCAGCGGCGGCAGGCAGGCCGTGTTGACGGAGCTGTGCCAGAGTTGTCGCGCCCATCCTTGAGCACAACTGATCCAGCGCGGGCGAGCCGAGCACTAGGCTGGTGGCGGCAGGGTCGTGCCTGACGTGGTCGACGATGAAGCGGGTGAAGGCGAGGGCGTGCTCTATGTCGCCAGCGGCTATGAGGCGCTGGATGTCGGCTTCGAACTGGGTAAGCTTGCCGGGCGCGGACATGCTGCGGGTGTCCTCGATCAATCGAACAACTGCGCGTGGGCGTTCAGCGTTTCGATGTCAACGATCATGTCGTCGTGGCCAGGATGATCACTCTTTCCGATGATGGGTTGAAAGCCCAGATAGTGGATCTCATGCCCAAGCGCGTCAGAGAGATTGGTGAAGTAGGCGTAAGGCGTGAAGGGACTGTTGAGCGTAAACACCACGACGCGGCAGCCGGTGGGCGAGAACACCATGTTGGCAATGCCGGCGCCAGATTGGCCGACGATTATGGAAGCCTCGGCGAACAGCGCCAGCTGCTGCGTGGCATCCAGCTCCTCGGGGCGAACGATTTCGAAACCCTTGCCACTGAAGAACTCTTCGAGCTGCTGCCAGTTGCGTACCTGGCGGATCTTGCTGCGGCGGCTGGCAAAAATCTTGCGGCGTTTGCCGGATTGATGGTGAGCGATCAACTGGAGGCGGTCGCGCATGACCCGCAGGGCAGAGGGAGAGAACAGGAAGTCGGACGCTGCCTTGCGCGGCAGTTCGCCTTTCCATGATCGCGCGTAGTCGAACGGACCTGTGCCGGCTGGCGAAAACGCGACGGCGCTACTCACACTGGTTGGGCCGTTGATGGTGGTGATACGTCGCTCCGGGGCTTTGACCCGTTTGATCATCTCCAGCATGTTGGGGTGCATCTGGTCACTGATGACAAGAGGGATGTCCAACGGAAGGTTCTCGTACTCGACAAGTGCGGCGATGGGCAGAAGCTCGGTCAGGAAGTGAGCCCAGTTCACGCAGGCATAGCTTGTCAGGAGTACGCCTTGCTTCAGATGGCCTTGTGCAGGTTCGGCAGACGTTGAGCAGAGGCCACCACAGGCCAGTGGTGTGCGATGGCCGTGCGCTGTGTCGTAGAGAAGATGTTCGACATGATCGAAGTGGTCGCTGACCACGACATTCTTGCGATAGAGAAAAGTGTCTGCGCGGGGATGTGTCACGACCGCAGTCAGCGCGTACCGATTGATGGCCGGAAAGCCCGCCGCAGCAGGCTCGTCATGTTTGTCAAAGTGATATACAACGCGCGTAGCAGGCGCGGCTTCGGCGGCGAAGACCAGTTTGGGTTCCGGGAGTTCGCTTTCCCGGATCATCGGGATCAGATGCATGGGCCTCTCTGCCCGACTGGCAGGAGTCGCGTCAACCTGTCCGTCCGAAGAAGGCCTGTCGCTGGCAAAGCTGCCGCGCAATTGTTCTATCAGTGCAGGCAGGATGGTCGGAGAGTGCACCGCTTGAGCCAGGAACTCGTTGAGTTGCGCTGCCAGCGCATTGGCGGATTGCTTCTTCAGGGCGTGCGCCCATACGCTGACCGCTTCGGTGTCCTTGCCCGCACTCAGCAAGGCATTGGCGAGATTTCCGGTGGCAACGCCCGGCTCCTGCTCATGCGCAACAGCCAGTCGCAGGAAGTGGTGTGCCGTTTTTGCGTCGTCCCGGGAGAGGGCGTAGACCCCCAGATCGTTGTAAGGCTCCCAGCGCGGGGTGTTGCGCTCAACCATTTCCAACAGGATGGCACTGGCAGCATCGGCGTTGCCTTGCGCGAACAAGGCCTCTGCCCGAGCGTAGTCCTGCGCGTCTTCTTCCGCAGTCGCCAGTGACAGATCGGAGGTGTGCACCGTTGTGCTCATGTCGGGGGGGCTGCGCTGTCGGATGGATCGAGCATGCGTTGCACGCGCGCTGCGTCGCCATACACCACGGCATGGTCCGGCACGTCGTGTGCGACCACGGCGCCGGCGCCTATCATGGCGCCGCTGCCAATGTGGATGCCGGGCAGGATGACGGCCCCTGCACCAATCGATGCGCCCTTGCCGATAACGGTGCTCAGAAAGCGGTCCGGGTAAACCTTCGAACGCGGCATGCGGTCATTGGAAAAGCTGACATTGGGGCCGATGAAAACGTCGTCTTCGACGCGCATGCCGTCCCACAGGTAGACGCCGCACTTGACGGTAACTCGGTCGCCGATGATGACGTCGTTCTCGATGAGGCAGTGGCTGTTGATGTTGCACTGCTGGCCGATGCGGGCTTGTGGCAGCACCACACAGAATTGCCACACGCGCGTACCCGCACCGATCAGCACGCTCTGGCAGTCGGCGAGCGCGTGGATGAAGGGCGCGTCGTCCCTGGTTTGAATGCTCATGCGGCGAGCCCGTTCTTCACGCTGCTGCGGATTGCGGTAATCACCGCCATCGGATCCAGCCCGGGCCACATCGGCAGGCTGAGAACTTCGCCCGTGAGCTGTTCGGTAAGGGGGAGCGCCGGCCAGCTGCCATCGCGGTAGGCGCCTTGCTTATGCGCGGCAATGGGGTAGTGCACCATGGTCTCGATGCCCTGCGCTTTGAGCTGCTCGGTGAGTTGCTCGCGTTGCAGGCAGCGCACGACGAAAAGATGCCAGACGGGCTCCACAAAGCCGGGCACCGTGGGAAGCGTGATGGCCTCGCAGCTGGCCAGCGCGCTGAGGTACTGCTTTGCCACCGTGCGTCGCTGCACGTTGAGGGCATCGAGATTGCGCAGCTTCACGCGTAGCAGGGCCGCTTGCAGCTCGTCGAGCCGCGAATTGTAGCCGGCGATTTCGTGACGGTATTTCACTTCGCTGCCGTAGTTGCGCAGCATGCCGATCCGGCGTGCGAGGACAGGGTCGGCCGTGGTGACTGCGCCGCCGTCACCAAGCGCGCCGAGGTTCTTGGTCGGGTAGAAGCTGAAGGCGGCGGCGTCGCCCAGGTTGCCCACACGCTGGCCCTTGTAGCGCGCGCCGTGGGCCTGTGCGGCGTCTTCGATGAGCTTGAGTCCATGGCGGTCAGCGATCTCGCGCAGACTGTCCATGTCAGCCGGCTGGCCGTAGAGGTGAACGGCTATGAGGGCGCGCGTTTGCGGTGTGATGGCTGCCGTGACGCGTCCAGGGTCGATGTTGAAGGTGGTCGCGTCGGGCTCGACAGGCACAGGCGTGGCGCCACATTGGGTGACAGCCAGCCAGGTGGCGATGAAGGTGTGGGCCGGCACAATTACCTCGTCGCCGGGCCCGATGCCCATTGCGACGAGGATCAGGTGCAGGGCTTCGAGTCCGTTGCCGACACCGATGCAGTGAGGGGCCTCGCAGTAGCTGGCGAACTCCTGTTCGAAGGCCGCCAGCTCGTCACCCATTATGTAGCGGCCACGGCTGAGCACGCGCTCGAAGGTGGCGCACATCTCGTCGTGCACTGCGTCGTGCGTGCCGCGCAGGTCTACGAAGGGAACGATGTTGCGGGCGCCGCCCGGGGTCTCGGCCATGGCTCAGCGTGTTCCTGTCTGTAATGCGCGTGCGTCGGCGAGAAACTTGTCGTAGTCGCGGTAGTAGTCGGCAGGGTCGTAGTACTCGGAGGCCAGAACCAGGCACACAGCCCCCGACGAGAAGTTGTCGAGGTAACGCCAGATCATCGGGCAGATGTAGATGCCGTTGTACGAGCGGTTCAGGTGGAAGCGCCGCTCGCGGTCGCCGTCGTGCAGCACCACGTCGAAGCTGCCCGACATGGCGATCATGAACTGGTGCAGCTTGCCGTGCGCATGCGCGCCACGCTCTGAGCCACCCGGCACGTCGTAGAGGTAATAGACGCGCTTGATGTCGAAGGGGATGTGGCGCGAGTTCTCGACAAAGGTGAGGTTGCCGCGCACATCGTTGATCTTTGGCAGCTCGATGATGCGGCAGTCGGAAATGGGCATGCGGGCCTCGGACGTGCGGGGACGATGAGGCGATGCTAGCGCCGGGGTGCTGCGCGCTATGGGCCGATATGTCGGCTTGTTCGGGTCTATTTGGGGGTATTTCCCCGAATGGTAGTCAGCGCCAGTCGTGTGACCAGCGCTCGGGCCTGTCGAGCTGTGCTTCGTAGCGCCGCGCATCTTCTTCGCTATCAACCTCGCACCAGCGGCCATCCACGGGCAGGCAGCAGATGCCGACACCACGGTCGAGCAGGCCGCGCAGGGTACTGGTCATGTCGATGCGGGCGCGGCGCTCGGCCGTCAGGGTGTCGAGAAAGGCTTCGACCTGCGCCCAGCCGGCGGGGCTGAATCTGAGCAGGCCCATGTACTGGCCTTCGATGTCGGCGATGCTCCCGGCACGCTCGCCGATGCTGAGCAGGCGACCGTCCTGCTGGCGGAAGGTCTCGGCGTCAGCCAGTGGGTCATTGAAACGCAGGCGCCACAGCGCCTCCCACTGGCGGTCGTAGGTGATGACGATGTCGCCTTGCGCCGCGGTCAGCGCGCGGATGTGGTCGGGGTGATAGACGATGTCGCTGTAGGACACGATGCTCGTGTGCTGTTGCAGGATCGGTGCGGCGCAGCGGAGCGTCGCGACCATGTTGGTATCGGCCCAGTCATCGTTGTCGAAGGTGTTGAAGCCTTCAGCCGGCAGCAGCTCCTTGCGGTAGCCGCGCACGACGTGGATGTCGGCAACGCCCGCGGTGCGCAGTGTGGCGAGTTGCCAGGCGAGCAGTGGCTGGTCCAGCAGCGGGGTGAGGCACTTGGGTTTGTCGCGGGTGCTCTGGCCCATGCGTGAGCCGCGACCGGCAGCGAGGAGGATGGCGTGCATGGTGTCAGTTCTTGCTGGCGAAGAGGCCCTGCAGCATGTCCATATCGTCCGGGTGTGCAGTGGCTTCGCGCTCCGGGTGCCACATCACGCCCAGCCAGCGGCAGGGCTGCCCAAAGGCGACTCCCTCGGCGCTGCCGTCCTGCGCGCGCGCGAACACGCGCAGGGTGGCGGGCGCTTGCCAGCCTGATTCATCGAGGGTGTTGTGATGGAAGGAATTGAGTTCGCGCGGGCTGCCCTGCATGCCATGGCGCGCGCCGGCATGCCCGTCGCGCTTGCCGAGCGTGCCGCCGTACTCCAGCCACATCAGCTGCAGTCCCCGGCAGACGCCCAGCACGGGCCATTGATGGCGTGTGGCCAGCGCCAGCAGGGCGCGTTCGGTTTCGTCGCGCAGGGGCGATGTGCCCACATCTTCACCACCACTGAGGATCAGTGCATTGAGCTGCCATTGTTCGCAGAATTTCTGCACGCCCGCCGCGCCCAGGTTGGGCACGGGCAACCAGGCTGCATCGGGCAACACGGTGGCAAGAAAGACGCCCCAGTTGCGCGCCAGCGCATCGCGCGGTTCGTCGTAACCGCTAGCGTTTGCTTCACGCATGCTGATGCCGATACGCAGGCTTGCTGTGGTCATTGACTGAGCTTACTCCGAGTGCAGCGGCCTCAGGATCTTGCCTGCGCAGTGCAACTCGACGTTGCCTGCGGCGAGAACGCGCTGGTAGATCTGTTCGCCGCAGCCGATGGCGGCTGGCAGGCCCAGTTCGGCGCAGCGGATGGCCATATGCGAGTTCGCCCCGCCGAACTGGGTGATCAGCGCGAGCGGTGACTTGGTGAAGATCCAGTCGAAGCCGGGGTCGGCATTCTCGATGCAGACGATGGCGCCCTTGACGGCGGCGTTGCTGCGGCTGTCGCTGCCGAGTTCGACCACGCGTCCGCTGACGGCCGCTTCACCGATGAAATTCGGCACGCTGCGATTGAGTGTGGCGACGTAGATGTCGCGCGGCCCGAACAGGATGTGTCCCATGCGGAAGGCGTGGGCGGCGGCCACGCTGCGGCGGCCGGCTTCGGCATGGTCGAGCAGGTGACGGTCGAGATAATCGACCTGAGGATGGGTGAGCAGGCGTTCGATGGTCGGCCATTCTATGAAGGACAGATCGTCGCGCGACAGGCCGCAGGCTTCGCCCCAGTGCAGCAGCGCGTCCAGCGCGTCAGACAGCGCACGGGTGAAGCGGAACTTCACTGCTTCGCGCCCCGCGATGGCGTCGCGCGCATAGGTCAGGAAGGCGTCCGGGCTCAGCACATCGAGTCCGCATTCCTGCATGAGGGATTGCAGCGCAGCTTGTTCCTGTGTGTCGAGTTCGAAACGGCCGGGGGCGGCGTCGCGCGGTGCCGGCATGCTGTCGAGAAACAGGTCGTCGCGTTCATCGTAGCGCAGCGAGGTGATTTCGTAGGTGCCGGGTCGCAGGTGACCATATTTGCGCAGGAAGGATTCGCGCGACAGCTGTCCGGCGCTCACTGCGTTGTAGTCCTCCAGCATCTCGCCGGTCACCGTGTGCAGCGATTGGCGGAAGGTGGCAAGACGTCTGGCCGACAAGGCGCCGCGTCGCACCGCTGAGCGCAGCAGCGCTTCGGCAATGAAGGCGTGGCGCGCCACGACGGCGAAGCTGGCCGTGCCCGCGAGGCGGCATTCGCGCAGCAGCATCGAGGCTTGCGCCAGCCATTGTTCAACGGGGCCAGCTGCCACAGGCAGCTCGTCGAGTCGCGCCGCGTCTGCTTGGGCGGCCGACAGGCTGCCGGGGCCGCTGTCGGCGAGGGCCTGACGGGTGAGCGCGCGCAGTGCGTCGCGGTAGAGCGTGCGTTCGGCCGCACTCAACAGGCCGGGGTAGCGCGCATCGAAGTCTTCGTCGAAGCAGAAGTCGAGGCAGGTGGGCACGATCTCGAATTCGACCTTGTCGTGCAGCTCTGGGTGGGCTTCGAGGCGATCGAGCCAGGCGTTGACGAGTTTCTCGCCCAGCGCATCGGGCAATTGGGCGGGCAACAGGCTGTTGAAGCTGTTGCGTACGTCGATGTAGGGGTGATTGTTGATCACGCGCATCAGCTCGCGGTCGCCGCACAGGCGGTAGCCCATGCGCGCGCGCGCCTCGCACCAGGTGTTGTGCGTGATGAGTTCGCGGTAGAGCGAGGCAGCCAGCTGGCGCGGGGTGGTGCCGATGATTTCGGCCGGGTTCCAGTCCGGCATGATCGCCAGCACCGTGCGTTTGCCGAGCACGCCGGGGCGACGCGCCGAGCAGTCCTTGATGAACTGTTCGACGAAGCCGAGCTGGCGTGTGATGCGTCGCTCGGTGACGGGGTGCCAGCGTTGCGAGGTGGCGATGCGCCGCACCTGGAAGAGGAACAGCTCGCCCGCGCGATTCATGCCGAACTCGATGTCCAGCGCGTTGCAGTCGCAGAGGTCTTCCAGCTCGCGTGCCAGTTTGAGAAAAGCTGTGACACGCGGCGAGCGGATCAGCCGCGCATCGGCATGGCGGTAAACGAACAGCCCCTTGTTGATGCCGTTGCCGCCGGTGACGATGTCGGTGCGGCCACTCTCGTCGTCGTAATCGATGCAGTAGTAGGGCGCGCCATTGACCATGTCATAGGTCATGATGACGCCGCTCACTGCAATATCTTCGGCCATGCACTGCACGAGGATCTGGTCGCGCGGATCGCCGTTCATGGAAGCGGCCACACTGCCTATGGCCTGCGCCAGTCCGGCATCGTCATCGATGCTCACCGACAGGCAACTTTTGAAGGCACCGGCCAGAGACGTCTTGCCACCATCTTCGTTGAGTGCACTGCTGCGCACGGCGACGCGTTGCCCGGCGCATTGCTGGCGGATGGCGTCGAGAACGCTTTGACGCGACAGCAACCAGTCTTCCAGCGTGAAGAAGTGCAGCGGCGGCACGCCCGCACTGCGTAGTTGCGACGCGACGCGGGCCAGGGTTTCGGCCTTGGTGCCCCAGGTGAACGCGGGTGTCCCGGCTTTCATGCTGTGCGGAACCAGGTTTTCCACAGCGTCTCCAGCCTGGGGAAACGGTGCACCAGACGTTCGCAATCCTTGCCTAGACGGTCGCGCATATGTGCTTGCAGAGGCGGCGGAATGTCGCGCTCCCGCAGTGCCTGCTCGCTGCGTTCGCAGACGAAGGCAGCGCGCTCCAGCCACATCGGCAGGATCTGGCTGTCGAGCATTTCCTGCATCGCGCCGTCAAGGACGTAGCGGCGGAGTTTTTCGGGCAAGGCAGACCAGTTGCCCTCGCTGCCGAGCAGGGACAATTCGATGTCTTGCGGTTCGCCGCAAGCCATGCGTGTCGTGCACCGGCTGCGTGCCAGCTCGGTACGCATGGGGTGGGCGAGGTAGGGAACGTTCGCGCTGAGTTCGAGCACGACAGTCAGCTCGTGGCCGAAGATGTTCAGGCTCAGCCTGGAGAATGGGTGGCCCAGCAGCTTTTGCAGCGTGCCATGAAAATTCTTCTGATAGAGCGGCGTCGGGAAGACGGGGACATTCAGGGTGCTGGCGAGGCTGGCCATGCAGGCATCCACACGTTCGGGCAGCAGCTCGCGGGCGTCTACGATCTGCCAGTCGACGAAATCATGTGCCGCGAGGAAGCGCTCTGCTTCGCTGTAGTAGTTGAGGCGCATGCCGCTTGCCCCGGCCATGAAGTCGAAGGTTTCGGCCAAGCTCAGGGTGGGCAGCTCCTGCTCGTACCCACCACTCTGAACACCCAGCGTGAACGCCAGCTCGCGCAGTGCACCGTAGTCGGCAAAACGCTTGTACTGCGCCCACACGGCTTCCAGCGGGTCGCGCACCAGCTGGATGAACTGCGCACCGGGCTGCAGCAGCGAGGCCACACGGGCTGGTGCCGTTGCCTCGGTCATCAGGAAGTCATGCAGGGTGAAGCCGCGCCTGTAGTCGTTCGGCCAGCTGGGCAGGATGGCGCCATCTGCAGCGATCAGCAGTGCTTTCTCGCGTCCCTGCACGAAGTACTGGTCAACAATTTCGCGCGGCGGCAGGAACAGGCCGGGGTGTGCGCGCAGGAATTCGTTGAGCGCTTGGCCGCCAGCGGTGACGGACTGCAGGATGAAGAAGGCGTAGGACTGGGTGGTCTGGCTTGCATCCATCAGGCGGCCTCGCTGTGCAGACCAAGCAAGGCAAGATGCTTGAGGACGGGATGAATCACGTAGTAGGTACGACTCGACTCGCCGGACGGGTCGGCGGCCCGTGGCCACTGTCCGCTGCCGACATACTCCTGCAGCACCCGCACCAGCATGTCGGCGCGAATGGCAGAGTCATACAGGCTGTCGACGTTCATGCCGGAATGTGGCGGGGCGTAGTGGCGACGCATCAGTACCGGACCGGTGTCGATCTGCTCGTCGAGGAACAGTGCCGAGACGGCGGGTTGTTCGCCATTGAGCAGTGCGTAGTAGAGCGTGGTGCTGCCACGGTAGGCGGGCAACCAGCCCGAATGCATGTGCAGGAAGCGGGGGCCGATGGCCAGCATGTGTGCGGCAACCAGTTGGCCGCCCCGGCCGGAGTAGATGACGACGTCGGCGTGTGCGTTGCGGATCGCTGCTTCTGTTTCGGGCGAGTTGGCGTCGTCGCTCTGGCAGGCCGTCACTGGAATGTTGGCGCGTGTGCAAATGGTGTCCAGTGATTCATTTGTCGCGGGTAGCAGGACGCCCTGCCAGTAGCGCGCTGCTGTGCCAGGCACGCTGTGCGGGGCGGGTGCAGAGCCCAGCGTAATGACGCTGGACGGCTGCAGCCCGGCAGCCAGCATGGCCTGCAGGTAGGCCTGCGAGCGGGCTGTATGGGCCGCGAGCAGGACGACACGATCAAGCCGCACGGGCAGCCCCCTCCAGTTGTCGCTGCAGGGCCGTGACGTGCGCGCCTTCGTTGGCAATCAGCCGGCGCAAGCGTTGTTGCTGTGGGGCGCTCAGGCGCCCTTGCAGCGCGGTCAGCGTATCGAGCAGCTTGAGCAGGCCGTTGAGCCAGGGCAGGGCGGTGTCGCGTGACCAGGCGAGGTCGAGCAGTTCGGCCAGGCGCAGGTAGCGGTCGAGCCGGAGGTAGTCGGCGGGATCAAGCGGCCGCCAGTTGGGGCCGTAGGCACCGTGCACGCGCTTGCTGACTTCGAAGCGTTGCAGCAGGTGTGCGAGGGTGGCGCAGGCCTGGGGGTCCGGGCCCGCTTGCAGCGTGGTCCACAAGGCTTCGAGCAGGGCTGCCGTGGGGCTGGTGTCCGGGCTGACGTCGTCATGGTTCAGGCAGGGGGCGCTGAGTGCGGCATCGCGCTGCGCGCGCCAGGCATCAAGAAAACCGGCACCCTGGAAGACCGAGTAGAAATAGGTGTTGCGCTCTTCGAGCAGGTCGCCGCTGGCATAGGCGTAACCGGGGAGGGCGTTGGTCTGGCTGGCCGCTTTTCCTGTCAGCTTGTCATTCACTTCGACCTCGCACGCGCCAGAACTGTCGCAGCAAGCTGCGCCAGATCCTGCAGCGTGCCGGATGAATCGATCACCATGTCCGCGCCGGACGGACGTTCAAACGGGATGTCTATGCCCACGACGTTCTTCTCGCGGCCGGCGATTGCCGCGCCATAAAGGCCTTTGACATCCCGTGCCTGAAGTATAGGCAGGGGGGCATCCATGAAGACCTCGAAATACCGCGAGAAGCACTGCCTGTTTTCCGCTCTCATGTCGGGGAAGATGGACAGGATGCAGCACACGACGTTGATGCCCTGTTGGTCCAGCAGCGCGCACAGGGCGGTCAGCCGCTCGGCGTTGCGACGCCGGCCGGCCACGCTGTAGGGCTCTTCGCCCTTGTCCTGCGCAAAGACAGCGCGCAGCTCGTCACCGTCGAGCAGCACGGTGTTGGCCTCTTCGCGTTGCCACTGGCGGGCGACTTCGCGCCCCAGCGTGGTTTTGCCCGAGCCCGACAGTCCGATGAACCAGATGACCATGCCTGTGCCGTTTCAGGTGTTGAAGACGCTGTAGCCAAAGCCGGCGCGCCCGAAGCCGTCGCCATTATGGAACATGATGGCTTGCCCGTTGACGCGGATGATCGAGGGGTAGGCCATCATGTGCGACGACCAGTCCTGCAGGCCCGGTTGCAAGTCGGGCGGATCGTCCTGGCGTTGCCAGTCGACGCCGTTGAGCGAGAGCGCGCGACCGATGCGGTAGCCGCCCGCGCCGTCGCGGAAGTCGCGGCTGTGCCGATAGCTGAACCACATTTCATAGCCGTCGTTGGTGGCCAGTACCGCAGGCCGTGTGTTGGCCTCCAGCGGGTGCTGCTGGGCGATGCAGAGCTGATCGGGCTGCTGCCAGCACTTGCCGTCGGCGGATGTGGCGTACTTGATGACGTAGATCGGCTCCATCTTGCCTGCCACTTCGACCCAGGAAAGGCCTGACCCGTACCACATCTGCCACTGCTTGCCTGTGTGCAGCACGCAGGGGGACATGGTCATGTGTGGCTCGAAGCGTGTGCGGTCTACCACCGGGCCATCGAAGGCGCGCTTGAAGCTGTAGCCGCCGTCGGTACTGATGGCGAGGCCGCAGGAGACGCGATAGGGCACGTTGCCGCCGCGACTCCAGCCCGTGTAGTAGAGCCAGACTTCGTCGCCTTGCCGCAGTGCGCAGCTGGTCATGACGCCATCTTCGTCGTGGGTGCCGGGCTCGCCCAGGCCCATCACAGGATGGGGATGGTCATACAGGACGCGAGTCGGGTCGTGCGCGTCGACGTCGATGAAGCTGGTCAGGCTGCGCCCTTGCGCGTCGCGTGTGGCGTAGTAGATGCGGATGCGCTCATCCAGCAACAGGGCGCTGGGCACCTGGGCATGGCTGCGCGACCATTCGCGGCTGCCATCCGGCACATAGATGCGGCCTTTCTGTGTCCAGCTCATGCGGCTGCCCTCAGCTTCAGGAACAAGGCGCCGCCCGCGATGAACTGGCGTGTCACGCGTTCGCCGTAGTCGCGCACGGCTTCGTCAGCGGCAAGGCGTGGCCCGTCGCCGTGGCTCCAGTGGTAGTCGTCGAAGACCAGCCAGCCACCATCGGCGATGCGCTGGCGCCACAGGCGGAAGTCCTGCCTGACCTGTGCCAGGTCGTGGTTGCCGTCGATGTGCAGCAGCGCAATGCGTCCCGTGGTGTCAGTACGGCCGAATTCTGGTGTGTCGATGCTGCGCGCTGCGTCGTAGTGCTGCCAGGCGCGTGCCGAGGGCAGGCGCAGGTAGTTGAAGGCGGTGCCGGCAGCCTGGCAGGCGGTGGCCAGCAGGAAGCCCTGGAAGACGGTCTCCCAGTCCCACACGTTCGATAGCGATTGCACCTGGATCGGCGAGTCGTGCTGCACGGACTGCGCCATGTCCCAGCTGTCGACAGCGATGCAGGGGCCGACCTGGCGCTGTGCGGCGGCGCGGCTGAGGACGAAGGCGCTCTTGCCGAAGAAGCTGCCGATCTCGATGACGTCCCCCCGCGGGGCGTCAGCCAGTGCCGCGCACAGGGCGAGGATCTTGTCGGTCTGGCTCTCGCCGTAGATCTGGCTGCTCTGGTGCAGCAGGCTGGCGATGAAAGCGCGGCTGTAGCCGGCGGGCTTGCCGGCCCACACGTCGATCTGCGCGAGTCGTGCGGGCAGTCCGTCGAAGGCTTGCGTGACGCGCTGGCTCTGCCGCGAATAGGGGCCGGGGCCGATCAGGCGCACTGTGTTGCCGAGCAGTTCGGGATGCAGGCTGAAGAAGTGGTAGGTCGGCGCGTGTGCTGTGTAGAGCGCCGTGATGTCGTGTGTAGCAAAGAGCGCACTCAGCGTCGCGGCGAATTGGCTGTCCTGCAGATAAGGCAAGGGCGCCCAGGCATCGAAATGCGCGGCGAGCGGATCGGGTGACAGCGACGAGGCGCCGACGACGCGTTGCCCCATGCGGCGCGCCTCTTCCACGAAGGGCAGGCAGGACTCGATGCACGAGGGAAAGACGAGTAGCGTCATGTGGCGGGGCTTTCCCAGTAGCGGGTGCGGGCGACGAGTGCGGCGTAGTCCTCGCGCGTGACGCCGACCTGGATGCGATCCCAGTAGCGGCCCTTGCGGAAGTACCAGTTGCGCTGGCGGCCTTCGATCTGCCAGGCGCATTTCTCGCAATACACGTGCAGGGACGCGGTGTTGTACTCGATCATCGAGCCATCGAGCCGCGCCATGTGCAACTCGTCGAAGGCGTAGCGCATGACGGCCATGATGGTGTCGACGCCGATGCCCTTGCCGCGCACGGCGGGGCTGCCCAGCATCATGCCGTGGAAGGCGTGGTTGTTCTTCCAGTCGATGTCGACGAGGTTGGCGGTGCCGACTAGTCCATCCTCTCTGGTTTCGATGGCGAAGCGCTGGTTGAGCGGGTCGCGCGCGAGCGACTCGAACCATTGCCGGGTGCTTGCCAGTGAGCCGGGAAAATGCCATCCGCCGAGCATGGCCCACAGTTCGGGGTCGTTGCTCCAGGCGTGCAGTTGCGGCAGGTCTGATTCTTCGATGGCGCGCAGGGTGACCTTGTTGCCCAGGATGTTCATGCCTTGACCTCGTCGGGTGTGGATTGGGGCGCACGGTAGGCGGGGAAGAAGCTGCCGGCCGGGTGCTCTCCGCTCAGCGCGTTATAGCGCTTTGCATCCAGCACGGCGCAGCATAGATAAGACAGGGCCGTGCCGTTGGCGAAGCCCTTCTTGAACATGGCGAGCCCGTCATCGGACTGCTCGGTGTGTCCCGCGCCACCGCCCAGGTTGACCAGACACTCGCCGGAGAAATACCGGATGGAGGCATCGTTGACGGCATAGGCTGCTGCGCAGGCATAGCCTTCTGCACTGGATGCGGCCAGGTGACTGTGCCAGAAGCCCTTGTCGCCTGCCCAGATGTGGGCCGCCAGCAGTTCGTCCCGGGTGTTGAAGGCGCCGATGCTGACGAACTGATCCGACGTCGCCAGCATCTCGAAGTGCGTGCGCGGAAAGCGGTGCAGGCTGCTGAGCGCGTGGCGTTCGCCGAGTTGTGCATAGAGTGCCAACCATTCCTCCATGCGCTCGCCGAGCGTGAAGGGGGCGGTGCGTACCTGGCGGAGACTGCGCCGGATCTCGTTGCGATGGTGGCGGCTGGGCGTGCAGGGCTCGCCCCGGCGGAAGTCTGCGATGTAGTGCGACTTGAAGGGGCGGACAAGGTCGAAGTGTTCGTGGAGCGCCTTCTGGCCAGGGTGATGAAAGTCATCAATCACCAGGGTGACCGAGACGAAGCCGGCTCGTTGCAGACGCTGCAGGCCGCCGGCCAGATCGGCATCGGCAGCGAGAATGCAGATGGGGTAGGTGCCTGCTGCATCCTGTGCGCCATCGGCACCCGGGATGTCGCGTGCGATGAGCGAGGTGCCCCACTCGGGGATCGCGACGGGCTGCCCCATGTGGGGTAGTGCCCGGGCGTAGCTGGCGCTGGCATAAGGATGCGACGAGGCGGGCACGAAGTGGTTCATTCGAGCAGCTCCCGCACACGGCATGCCACGCGATGCATGTCGTCGGCGTCGTAGCGGTGGTCGCAGGGCAGGGAGATCAGGCTGGCAGCCAGGCGGTGCTCGGCGGCGAAGTCTGCGGCGGGGCTGGGCAGGTTGCGCCAGTGCACGGCGGCGAAAATTCCCTCGGCATGCAGCTGGGCGAGGACGGAAAAACGCAAGGCGGGGTCGAGCTGCAGGACAAAGGCGAACGGCGCCTGCGAGTGGCGACCGGGCAGGGGCAGTTGCCAGCGTGCGAGCTGTGCCGCCAGCACGGCGTGGTTTTCGCGGCGGCGTGCAATCCATGGAGCCGGGTCGAGGTTGGCGAGCAGGTGCCGGCTCAGCTGCGTCATGCCCTGATCGTTGACCGACATCTGCGCTTCATGCGCTTGGTTGGCGGCAAACCATTCAGCATTGCGCGTGCCGTCGTGGTCTTCAAAGCGCAGCATGCAGGCCTGCCAGGATTGCCAGGGGGTGGCGGCAGGCCGGGTGGCGACCGGCATTGCGCCATCGCCCCGGCATTGCACGAGCACGCCGCCATCGGCAACGCCGAACAGCTTGCGCGGGCTGAACAGGCGCCAGTGGCCCCAAGGGGCGTCGGGGGCCAGGCTGTGTGCGCAGTCCTCGACGAGAACCAGGTCGTCATGCGCGGTGCTGAAAGCCAGAAAGTCCGGGTCTGGGCCGTAGCCGAAATAGTTGATGCCCAGCAGCATGTCGCCGGGCTGCACGCGGCGCGCGAGGGCCGCTGTGTCAGGCGTCAGGGTGTCGCCGACCGCATACCAGGCCAGTTGCTCGGCAGGCACGGCTTCGACCAGCGCATGGCAGGCAAAGGCGGGCATCCAGACCTTGCGCGGCCGGCTGTGTGCGATCAAGGCCGCCAGTGCAGAGCGGGCATTGCCGAACAGCGACGCAGGCCGTGCGCCTTGCCAGCTTGCCAGCACGCCGGATGCGGTGGCGGCGCGTGCGGTCTGCGCTTCGAACGCAAAGAATCCGCCGATGAAGTCCCCGTGCATCATGGCCGCGAGACACCGGGCAGGCCCATGTCGGCCAGCGCCTGCTGCAGCGAGGCGAGGGGGATGTGGTAGTCGTCGTGCTTGGCGCTGCCGGTCTCCGATGCCGGGCCGCACAGGAACAGGGGCTCGTGCCCCATCGCTTCCATGGGGCCCTGGAAGTTGCCCCAGTTGAACAGCTGGGCCTGCGAGAGCACCAGCACCTTGATGCCGGGTTCGGCAAACATGAGATTGAGCAGGGCCGAACCATTGGGTGTGACGAGGTAGCGCGCACTGCGAAAGAGCGCGATCTGTTCAGCGAGGCTGAGGTTCTCGGGATAGATCGTGACGAAGCCTTGTGTGGCGAGCCAGGCAGAGATTTCTGCTTCATTGGCGAGGCGTCGCCATTGCATGTCGCGGCGACCGAGAAAGACGCGCTCAGGTCCTTGCGCTGTGGGCTGCGTCGGGCGCGCCGCGTCGCGGATGAAACGCATCGCGCGTGGCGACAAGGCGCCGGTTCGGTTCGGTGGCAACTGGTTGGGAAACAGGCGCACCGGGTAGAAGGTCGGTGACGGAGCCACCAGCAGGCGGCTGCAGCGGAAGGCCGCGCCCTTGGGCAGGCGCAGCAGGGGGTTGCCAGCAAGCCGCGCAAGGTGTTCGAAGTGGCTCGCCGGCATGTCGGCATCGACGATGATGGGTAGTGCCGCAAAGTCCGGGTGCTGCTGCAGGCATTGCAGCTTGGGCAGGAACTCGGGCAGCCAGTGGCCGTAGCCGTTGGAGGCCAGCCCGCCCAGCCAGATGCCGCCATCGATCTGGTGGAACTCGTAGTGCGCCAGGTCCAGCAGGAGCTTGCGTGGCGCCTGCAACGCGACGGCCGTCTCGTACTTGTAGTCGACCAGGTGGCCGTACTCCGGGTGGCCGCCGCAATCATGCAGGATGCTGCCATCGGGCATCAGGATCAGGCCGGAATTGCTGAACACCAGGGCTTCGCTGAGTTCGGCCACGAAGGGCGTGTTGCCGATCACGGCGGCGCGCGCCCTCGGGGCTGCCGCTTGCCCCCAGACGAGGGGTTCGACGAAGGGGATTTCCTCGCATTCGCCGAGGATGTTGGCGGGCGCGCCATGGTGCTGCGCCCATTCGAGAATTCCGTGCACCTCGCCCAGGTGCAGCATGGTGCTCTGGCCGGTGTGCTGGCGGTGCGCCAGCAAGGCTTCGGCTGCGTCGTCGATGCCTTCATGGGCCAGCAGCAAGGCGATGAACAGTTGTGCGCACTCCCTGTGCCTGGGGTCGATGGCAGAGGCTTCGCGCAGGTGCACGATGGCTGCGCCGACTTGTGCGCTGGTGGCCAGGCATTGCGCGGCGGTGTAGTGGGCCAGCCAGTTGCGCGGGGCCAGTGTGGCGGCGCGCTGGCTGACTGCGAGGGCTTCGTCCGCACGCCCCTGTTTCTGCAGTGCCATGCCCAGCAGGCTCAGTGCTTCGGCATCGTCAGGGCGTTGTGCCAGCTCCAGGCGGCAGCACCGCTCCAGCTCGGCGAGCGTGTTGTCGGTTGCGGGGTTGGCAGCGAGGGCACTCATTTGACCGAGAAGCCGCCGTCGACCATGTAGTTCGCGCCATTGCAGTAGCGCGAGGCATCGCTGCAGAGGAACAGGATCATCGCCGCGACTTCGTCGGCACTGGCATAGCGTTGCGCCGGGATGCCTGCCGCCGCATTGCCTGCAGCACTGACGCGGGCCGGCTGGAGCTCGCGCAGCCCGGTGTCGATGCGACGCATCATGTCCGAATCAATCGGCCCGGGGCTGACAGCGTTGATGCGCACGCCGTGTGGCGCGGCCTCCAGTGCGGCCGATCTGACCATCCCCAGCACTGCATGCTTGCTGATGGCATAGGGTGCCAGCAAGGCGCTGCCCAGACTGGCAGAGATGGATGCAAGCGCCACGATGCTGCCACTGCGGCGCGCTTTCATGTGGCGCAGGCAGTGCTGCAGCCAGTAGAAGCTGCCCTTGATGTTGACGTCCAGCACGGCGTCAAGCTGTTCGCCCGGGATGTCTTCGAGTGCGCCGGGCATGCCTTCGATGCCGGCGGCCAGCACCGCGGCATCGACTGGCCCGAAGGTCGCCATTGCCGCCGCGAACGCGTCGCGCACGGCGGCGGCGTCGGTGACGTCAGCACGGTGAAAGTGGTATTGCCCGGCTGACGCAGACGGGTACAGCGAAGCCAGGGCGTCGGCCTCGACTGGCGTGACATCGGTCAGGAATACGTGTGCGCCCTGTTGCAGGCATTGCGCGGCCGTGGCGCGCCCCACTGCGCCGTTGGCGCCGGTGATGACCACATGCTTTCCGCTCAGCTGAGTCATGGTTTTCGTCTTTTCAGTGCGTGTCTCAGACCGGGCGCAGTGCCCCTGGCGTTGCAGCGCGGCGCAAGGTGGCAAACAGCGCTGCCATGTCGCGCTCGCCCAGTCCTAGCCAGAACGGCAGGCCCAGCGTGGTGCTGGCCAGCAAGCGGGTGTTGTCGAGTGCGCTGTGTTCGCACGCGGCATAGGCAGGCTGGCGGTCGCAGCCTTCGGCCCACCAGCGCCGCGTCTCGAAGCCTTGCGTCGCCAGCGCGCTGCTGAGGGCATCGAGCGCAACGGCCGGGTCGGTAAAGCGGATCAGGCCGTAGCTCGAGATCCAGTCTGGCGCCATGGTCGGGATCTCGCACAGCCAAGGCCCGCAGCGGCGGCTTTGATGGCGGAAGCGCTCATTGAGCTGCTGCCAGGCCTGGCGCGTGGCCGGCCACTTCTGCAGTTGTGCAAGGCCGACAGCTGCATGCAGTTCGCTCATCTTGTTGTTGATGCCCGGCAGTCTGGCGACACGCGAGCCGTGAAAGCCGAAGTTGCCATAAGCGCGCAGGCGCTGGTTGAGGCTGCTGTCCTGCGTCAGGATCAGCGCGCCTTCGCCAATGCCGAAAGCCTTGGTGGCGTGCAGGCTGACGATGACGGGAATCTGCCCGACGCGTTGTGCGGGTGGTGCGTCCGGGCGGCACAGGCTGTCAAAGCCGGCGGCGGCGTCGATGACCACCGCGACCTTGCTGCGGGTGCGCACAGCCTCCCAGGCGGGCATGTCCAGCGGGGCGCCGAAGGGCGCGACCGGCATGACGGCGACGACCTCTTTGCCCTGCGCGCGCAGATCTGCGATCAGACGTTCCGTGGCGGCGGGGTCGAGTGCCCAGGAGTCGAGGCTGACGTCGGCGAAGTAAGGGCGAAGGCCGGCATGGGTGATGGCGGCGGGGGTGGCGACGAAGCTCCAGGCCGGCGTGATGCAATACGCTTCGCCGCGCAGCTGTTCTGCTGACAGGCAGGCCAGCAGGGCCTGCACGAGGGCCATGGTGCCATTGGCGCAGGTGATGACGCCGTCGCCAGGGACGCCGAACAGCTCAGCCAGTTCTGCTTCGAAACGCTGCACCAGCGGGCCGTAGTTGGTGTACCAGCGGTTGTGGTCAATCTGGGTCAGCAGGGCGTGCAACTGGCGCGCCGACGGCAGCAGCGGGCGGCACACGGGGACGTGGCGCACGGGCAGTACGGCCGCAGCCATGCCGGGTGCGTTTTCCTGTCTGCTCGTCCTGCGCTTGCTCAGAGCCATCCGCCTCATCCCTGTCGCACTCTGGCGTGCGCTTGCAGCAGACGCCATGAGAGAACGGCGAGGCAGCCTGCACGCGGATGCTACGTGTCACCTCCGGCCGTCATAGGCGGGGATATCGCGGACTTTGCGCGCCAATTCGGCAGGATGGGGGAGGGGCGCCTAGCTCAGCGCCTTGAACACCTCGCGCACCTTGGCCGCACGGTCCTTGAGCGTCTCCGAGCTCAGCAGGGCGCTGAGCTTGTCCTGCCCGGCGAGCTTGTAGCGGCGGTCTTTCTGGATCAGCTGGATGATCTTGATCGGCTCGATGGGCGGGTTGGGCTCGAAGTGGATGTTGATCTGGCGGCTGGCGGCGTCGATCTTGATGATGCCCAGCGGTTTGGCGAGCACGCGCAGGCGGTGCGTTTCGAGCAAGGCCTGGGCTTGCGGCGGCATTTCGCCGAAGCGGTCGATGAGCTCTTCCTGGATGTCCTGGATCTCGTCGGCGCTTTCGCAGTTGGCCATGCGCTTGTAGAGCGTGAGGCGTTCCTGGATGTCGCTGCAGTAGGCGTCGGGCAGCAGGGCGGGGAAGTGCAGGTTCACTTCGGAGGTGACGTCGAGTGGTTGCGCGAGGTTGACCTTCTTGCCCGATTGCAGGGCCTTCACGGCGCGCTTGAGCATTTGCGTGTAGAGCGCGAAGCCGATCTCCTGGATTTCGCCGGACTGCGATTCGCCCAGCACTTCGCCAGCGCCGCGGATTTCGAGGTCGTGCATGGCGAGGAAGAAGCCGGAGCCGAGGTCTTCCATCATGGTGATGGCTTCGAGGCGTTTCTGCGCATTCGCCGTGGGCTTGGCGTTGGCGTCGGTCAGCAGGTAGGCGTAGGCCTGGTGGTGCGAGCGGCCGACGCGGCCACGCAGCTGGTGCAGTTGCGCGAGGCCGAAGCGGTCGGCGCGGTTGATGACGATGGTGTTGGCGGTCGGGATGTTGATGCCGGTCTCGATGATGGTGGTACACAGCAGCAGGTTGGCGCGCTGCGCGGTGAAGTCCTTCATCACGCGTTCGAGTTCGCGCTCGGGCAACTGGCCGTGGCCGACGACGATGCGCGCTTCGGGCAGCAATTCCGTCAGGCTCTCGCGCATGTTCTCGATGGTCTCGACTTCGTTGTGCAGGAAGTAGACCTGACCGCCGCGCTTGAATTCGCGCAACACCGCTTCGCGCACGATGCCCTTGCTCCAGCTTTGCACGAAGGTCTTGATGGCGAGGCGCTTCTGCGGCGCGGTGGCGATGACGGAGAACTCGCGCAGGCCTTCCATCGCCATACCCAGTGTGCGCGGGATGGGCGTGGCGGTCAGCGTGAGGATGTTGACGTCTTTTCTCAATGCCTTGAGCGCCTCTTTCTGGCGCACACCGAAGCGGTGCTCTTCGTCGATGATGACGAGGCCCAGGCGACTGAACGCTACGTCTTTCTGCAGCAGGCGGTGCGTGCCGATGAGGATGTCGACCTTGCCTTCGCCGAGCAGCTTGATGGCTTCGGTCTGTTCTGCGGCGGTCTTGAAACGCGAGATCTCGGCGACCTTGACGGGCCAGTCGGCGAAGCGGTCGGCGAAGGTCTGATAGTGCTGCTCGGCGAGCAGGGTCGTCGGACACAGCACGGCGACCTGCTTGCCGTCGGCAATCGCGATGAAGGCGGCGCGCAATGCCACTTCGGTCTTGCCGAAGCCCACGTCGCCACAGACGAGGCGGTCCATGGGTTTGCCACTGCGCATGTCTTCGATGACGGCGTTGATCGCGGTGAGCTGATCGGCCGTCTCTTCGAAGCCGAAGCCTTCGGCAAAGGCGTCGAGGTCGTGCTGCTTGAAGTCGAACTTGTGGCCGGGGCGGGCGGCACGCTGGGCGTAGAGCACCAGCAGTTCGGCGGCCGTGTCATGCACCTGCTGTGCAGCCTTGCGCTTGGCCTTCTCCCACTGGCCGCTGCCGAGTGCGTGCAGGTGCACTGCCTCGGGGTCGGCGCCGGCGTAGCGGGTTATGACGTGCAGTTGTGAGACCGGCACGTAGAGCTTGGTGTCGTTGGCGTATTCCAGATGGAGGAACTCCATGTCGCCATCGCCAAGGTCCATGTGCACGAGGCCCAGGTAACGGCCTATGCCGTGGCTGACGTGCACGACGGGGTCGCCCTGCTTGAGCTCGGAGAGATCCTTGAGCCAGCCTTCCACCGTGCTCTTGCGGCCCTCGCGACCGCGATTGCGCGGGCGCGCCTGCGTGGCGTAGAGCTCGTTCTCGGTGAGGATGGCGATGTTGGCGGACGGCAAGACGAAGCCGTTGCCGAGTGGGCCGGTGGAGAGTGCGAGCTTGGCGTCACCCGCGAGGAAGCCGGCGAGGTCGGCACTGGTCTCAGGCTTGAGGCCGTATTCGGCGAAGTACTCGTTGATGGTCTGCTGGCGGCCGGGCGACTCGGCGAGCACCAGCACGCGCCAGGGGAAGTTGGCGAGCCAGTGTTTGAGCTTGTGCAGCGGGTCGGTGGCTTTGCGTTCGACGCCGAGGTCGGGCAATGGCGCTGTGTCGGGCAGGCCTTCGCCAGTTGCAGAGAGATGGAGACGCGGCAGATGCTTCGTTGCCACCCAGAACGTTTCAGCTGGCAGGAACAGCTGATCCGGCGCCAGCAGCGGACGCACGCGGTCTCCCGCCATCAGCTTGAAGCGGCTGTTGGCTTCGACCCAGAACGCGTCGATGGCCGCCGGCACATCGTGGTGCGTGACGAAGAGGATTTCCTTGGGCAGGTAATCGAACAGCGTTCCGGTCTCTTCGAAGAACAGCGGCAGGTAGTACTCGATGCCGGGCGAGGCGACGCCGTTGGAGACGTCCTTGTAGATGATGGACTTGGTCGGGTCGCCTTCGAAGGCTTCACGGAAGCGCTGGCGGAAGCTGGAGCGCGCTTTGTCGTCGAGCGGGAATTCGCGCGCCGGCAGCAGGCGGATTTCGGGTACGGGGAACAGCGTGCGCTGCGTGTCGGGGTCGAAGGTGCGGATCGTGTCGATCTCGTCGTCGAAGAGGTCGATGCGGTAGGGCTGCACCGTGCCCATGGGGAACAGGTCGATGATGCCGCCGCGCACCGAGAACTCGCCGGGACGCACGACCTGGGTGACGTGGTCGTAACCGGCCAGCACCATCTGGGCTCTCAGCGCATCGAGATCCAGCTTCTCCTTGGCCTTGAGGAAGAAGGTGTAGGCCGCCATCCAGGCCGGCGGCGCCATGCGATACAGCGCGGTCGAGGCGGGCACCAGGGTGATGTCCGACTCGCCCTTCTGGATCGCGTGCAGGGTCGCGAGGCGCTCGGAGATCAGGTCCTGGTGCGGCGAGAAGTTGTCGTAGGGCAGGGTTTCCCAGTCCGGCAGCAGGTTGCAGCGCAGGTCGGGCGCGAACCAGGCGATTTCTTCCTTGAGGCGCTGCGCATCCAGCGGGTTGGCGGTAACGACCAGCAGGCGCTGGCCGTTGGCGGCGATCTGCGCGAGCGCGGCGGCGTCGGCCGAGCCGTGCAGGGGCGGCAGGTCGAGGCGCAGGCCGGGCTTGGGGAACTGGAGCTTGGCGAGGGGCTGGAGCGGGGTTGGAGCGGTCATCTTCTGGTCGGCTACAAAGCAAAACACCGCGCCGGGCTTGATGCCGGGTGCGGAGAAGGCGCGATTATAAAGCTCATGGGACACGTTCAACGGGCTGGCGTCCAGCATGTGGCCTGACGGGCACGATCGCACCGCCGTCACAGGATTCCGTAACACTTGCCAGAACGCTGTGCAAAGCGCCACAGGCCCACGGCCAAGGTGGACTGCGCCTTGCATAGCGAAATCTGTATTTGTCGTCTCTGACGCATTTGATGACTGGGCGGTGTCATGGCAGCAGCACTTTTCCGAATCGTTTTCACAGGTCGCATTCGCGATGGCTTGACCCTGGAGTCAGTCCGTCAGGCGGTCACTTCGCGGCTCAGCGCCAGCTCGATGCAGGTGGAGCGCATCTTCTCGGGCCGCAAGGTGGTACTCAAGACGGGCCTGGAGCAGGAGCCGGCGCGCACTTATGCCAGCCGGCTGGAGCGCCTGGGCATGGTGGTGACGGTCGAGCCGGTGCCTGAGGCGCCGGCCGCCGCACCGGCCGGAGTGCCCCAGCCCGCTGTGGTGGCTGCACCGAGCAAGCCCGCCGCTGCAGCATCCGGAACGGCAGAAGAAACCTGGCTGACCAGCTCGGGCTTTGCGGATCTCGCGCGAACGCAGATCAACCTGGCGCGTGCCGAGGCGCTGCTGAGTGGTCATGGTAGTACGGCACCAATGGCGGAGCCGCCCATCGTGCCGGCCCCGGTCGAGGCGCCGCTGCCAACGCTGATCCTGCCGGTGACCGAGCCGGTGATGAAGGTGGCTGTCCCGCGTGAAGAGCCGCCTGCCGTCATCGAGGACATCCCGCCCAAGGTGGTCAAGCTCGCTCCGACCCAGCCGGCATTGCCTGTTCCGCCTGCGCCGCCCGGGCCATCGTATGCCGACAACCACATCCATCTGAGCGGCACGTTCCGATGCAATCACTGCGATGCGCTGCACCAGTTTGAAGCGACCGTTCAGATCCGTCTGGCCGACGTGCATCCGCCGCGCCAGGGTATGGCGTCGGGATAGGTAGCTCTCCGGCTTGTCGGTCAGGGTGGCCGGCTGCCATGATCGGCGGCATCCCGCTTCCGGTACCTGTCTGCCATGCCCGGTTCTCCCCACGGCACTTTCGAGTTCGAACGCGAAGGCAATGTCATTCACATGACCCTGAGCGGTACTTCCAACGAGGAAGGCGCGCAGGCGCGTACCGAAGCCCTGCGGGCGTTCTGGGAAGACTGGGTGGCACGCGAAGGACGTCCGCAACGCTGGGCCATGCTGGTGGACTTGCGCCAGTGGCAGGGCGCGACGCCGGAGGCCTTCGCCTATTCGGCCATCACTCTGCGCTGGGCCATCGCCAACGGGCTGTCAGCGGCGGCCAACATTGTTGCTGACCCACTCCTGCAGCACATCGTGAAGCGCCACCTCGACCGCGCCGAACAGGCCATGGCCGCAACGGTCGTGACCGACATGTTCGAGGCGCGGCAGTGGCTGCGCGAGCAGGGCTTCGCGCTGGGATCAGATCCGGTCAGTGATTGAGGTCTTCGCGGCCGAGATCGATCTCGCGCGCCGGGTTCACGATCTTCGCCAGCTCCAGGTACATGTTCTTGAGGCTGTACAGCACCATGATGCCGCCCGTGATGGGCATGCAGGCGTAGAGCCATTTCTTGGACATGGCGAAGGCCGTGGTCTGCTCATCGGTCTTGAGCGTGAGCTCCAGTGCGTACTTGAAGAACACGGCGATGAAGACCAGTGAGCAGAGCTCGACGATCAGGCGATAGACGAAACGCAGCCGCACGCTGGCAATGTGTTTCGAGATCCAGTCGCCGACGCTGAAGTGGCTGTGCGTCACCCACACGGCGGCGGCGCCGTAGAAGATCAGCGCGCCGTAGAGCAGTTCGAGGATCTCGTCGAACCAGTGCATGGACATCAGCGGCACGAAGCGGATGAAGATGTTGAGCGTGAGGATCAGGGTGATCGCCACGAACAGCACGATGCAGATCCACTCCAGCGTCTTGCGCAGGGAGTGGTCGAAGCGGGAGAGCAGTTGAATCATCGGGAATGCTCCGTGTTCAGTTGGCCATGAGGCGCGGCAGCCACAGGGCGATGTCGGGGACGAAGGCGCACAGCACCGTGACGACGAAGATGGCGATGAGGTAGGGCACGCATTCGAGCGAGAGTCGCCAGATGCCTACCTTCGCGAAGCTCTCCACCGCGAACAGGCACATGCCTACCGGTGGCGTGAGGTTGCCGATCATGATCAGCAGGGTCATCACCACGCCGAAGTTCACCATGTCGATGCCGTAGAGCGGGCACAGCTTCATGAAGATGGGCAGCGTGATCAGGAAGATCGCATTGCCATCGAGGAAGCAGCCGAGCACGAGGATGATGGCGATGACGATCCACAGGAAGCCTGCCGGCGTCGCGCCCATCGCGCTGAGCTGCGTGATGAGCACGTCGGGGATGCGCTCGAAGATCGTGAACCAGCCGAAGAAGTTGGCGGTGGCGATGATGAACATCAGGCCACAAGTCTGCTTGAGCGAGCTGAACAGGATGTCCGGCAGGTCTTTCCATTTCAGGTCGCGATAGGCGAAGCCGAGCACCAGGGCGTAGAGCGTAGCGATCACGGAGGCTTCGGTCGGCGTGAAGAACCCGGTAGTGATGCCACCGATGATGAGCACCGGTGCCATCAGCGGCCAGAAGGCGGCCTTGAAGCTGACCCAGATCTCGACAAGATTGGCGCGCGGATCGCGCGGTAGCCCACGCGGATTGGCCATCAACCAGATGCCTATCATCATCGCGACGCCCATCAGCACACCGGGCACGGCGCCGGCGAGGAAGAGCTGTGTGACCGACACCGAGGTGATCGCGCCATACAGCACGAAGGGAATCGAGGGCGGAATCACCGGGCCGATGGTGGATGCGCCGGCGACGATGGCCGCCGAGATGGTCGGCTTGTAGCCCGCGTCGACCATGGCGCGATGCTGGATCTGGCCGAGCCCTGCGGCATCTGCCACGGCCGAGCCGGACATGCCCGAGAAGATCATCGACGACACCACGCTGACCTGACCGAGACCACCCGGCACATGGCCGACCAGTGCGCGGGCAAAGCGGAAGATGCGCGTCGTGGTGCCGCCGGTGTTCATGAGATTGCCGGCGAGGATGAAGAAGGGAATCGCCAGCAGGGTGAAACCCGTGGTGCCCGAGTACATGCGCTGCGGCAGCATGACGAGGAAATCGCCTTGCCCCATGGACACGAAGAAGATCACCGCGGTGAGGCCGATGGCGACGGCGATGGGCACGTCGATGACCAGCAGGATGAGCAGGACGGAGAAGATGAGCAGGGTCAGCATGGTTGCGAGACGAGACAGACAGGCCTGATGAAAAGCGCCCGCCGGAGTGGCGGGCGCCGCGACGTAAAGCCGTGGGGCTTACTTGCTGCTCTTCTCCACCATGCCCATGAACTTCGTGAAGTTGTCCGGGCCCACCTTGGCCTTGACCTTCTCCCATGCCGGGCCCATGGCGGCCTTCCAGACGCCGAGGTCCGGACGGCTCACGACGATGCCCTTGGTGGTTTCGAGATCCTTGAGCTGGGTGCTCTCGTCGTCACGCACGGTCTTGCGGGCGAACTTGGCGGCGATGGCCGATTCCTCGGCGACGATCTTCTGCTGCGCCGGCGTCAGCTTGGCCCAGCTGTTCTTGTTCACCACGTGCACCATGGAGCTGTAGGTGTAGTTGAGGATGGTCATGTACTTCTGCGTCTCGTAGAGCTTGAGTGCGTAGATGGTGCCGACCGGGTTTTCCTGACCATCGACGACGCCCTGCTTCATGGCCATCACGAGTTCGGGGAAGGCGATGGTGACGGCGTTGCCGCCGGCGGCTTCGACGAAGGCCTGGTAGGCGAAGGCCGGTGGGGTGCGGATCTTCATGCCCTTCATGTCGGCGGGCACCATCACCGACTTCTTCGAGTTGGTGAGCTGGCGGAAGCCCCATTCCCAGTCCGACAGGTGCACGAGGCCCTTCTTGGCGAGCTCGGGTTCGGCCCAGGTCTTGAAGTCGCCATCGATGATCTTGTCGGCCATCGCGTAGTCCTTGAACGCGAAGGGCGTGCTGATGACGTCGTAGAAGGGGAAGTGCTTGGCAAGCTGGTCCTGGCCGGAGAGGCTCATGTCAACAGCGCCCAGCATCACTTGTTCGAGCACCTCGGGCGGGCTGCCCAGCGCGTTGTTGCCGAACACGTTGATCTTCACTTCGCCATTGGTGCGCTTCTCGACGTTGGCCTTGAACTGCATGGCGGCGACCGCATTGGGCGTGCCGTCGGCGGCAAAGTGGCCAAGCTTCAGCTCCACTGCGGCGAGCACCTGCGCGGAGGCGAGCAGGGTGGCGAGCAGCAGGGAGGTTTTGAAGAGCGTGCGTTTCATGAGACTTCCTTTCCGGTGTGATCAGGCGTTCAGTTCATGTGGAGCAAGGCGCCGGCTTGATTTGGCGTCGGCGCAAGAATAGGCGCTGATACGGGTGTGTCCTACTCAGGGTTTCCCCGCTGGACTGCTTGCGCGGGGTATGCCTTCTTCATCGCATCGCGAGCCTGTCACCGCTGGCTTGCAGTTGGCTGACGCAGGCAGTGAAAATCCGCTCATGCGCTTGCCGAACCTTTACGATCGGAGGCCTGTCGAAATGCTGCCTTGTCTTTTGTTACTTTGTTTTGATCTCGCTGCCTATGCCCCGTCTTGCCCTGACCATGCTGTTGCGCGACCTGCGTGCCGGCGAACTGACCATGCTGGGTATTGCCCTGCTCATTGCCGTGGCCAGCCTTACCAGCGTGGGCTTTTTCGCTGAACGGGTACAGGGTCAGCTGTCGCGCGATGCGACGCAGCTGATGGGGGGCGACCTGCTGGTGTCGGGCGATGCGCCTTTGCCGCCAGTCTTTGAGGCGGAAGCGCGGCGCCTCGGCTTGCGCGTGGCGAACACGACCAATTTCTCCAGCATGGTGAGCACCGATGACATGGCGCAGTTGTCGGCCGTCAAATCAGTAGAGGCCGGCTACCCGCTGCGTGGCAGCCTGAAGATTGCGCAGGCCATGGGCGAGGCCGGCGTGGAAGCCGGCCGTATCCCGGCGCAGGGCGAGGCCTTCGTCGAAGAGCGTTTGCTGTCGGCCTTGTCGCGCAAGGTGGGCGAGACGCTGCAACTGGGCAACGCGACGTTCCGCATCGGCGGTGTGATCACGTTCGAGTCCGACCGCGGTACGAACTTCTTCAGCTTCATCCCGCGCATCATGATCAATGCGGCCGACCTGCCGGCGACGGGCCTGGTCCAGGAAGGCAGCCGTATCCGTTATCGCCTGACGGTGGCGGGTGAGCGCGCCCCGATCACGGCCTTCGAAGCCTGGCTCAAGCCGCAGGTCAAGGCCGGCCAGCAGCTGGAGAGCATCGACAACGCGCGGCCCGAGATCCGCGGCAATCTCGACCGCATCCAGCGCTTCCTGCAGCTCGCCGCGATGCTGTCGGTGGTGCTTGCGGGTGTGGCCATCGGCTTGTCGGCACGGCGCTACCTGCAACGCCATCTGAATGGTTGTGCCGCGATGCGCTGCTTCGGCGCAACGCGTGCGCAGTTGCTGGGGCTGTTCCTGGGTGAGTTCGCCTTGTTCGGTTTGTTGATGGCTGCCATCGGCTGTGGGCTGGGCTATGCCCTGCAGGAAGGCATTGCCCTGTTGGCCGGTGGCTTCTTCAAGACGGCCTTGCCGCAGCCTGGCCTGATGCCGGTGTTGCACGGCCTCATCGTCGGCGTGGTGCTGATGGTAGGCTTCGTGGCGCCGCAGTTGCTGCACATGACGCGCGTGCCTCCGGTGCATGTGCTGCGTCGAGATTGGGGTGGCTTGCAGGGCAGCGTGGTGGGCGCCTGGGTGGCTGGCGCGCTGGCTCTGGTCGGGCTGTTCCTGTGGGTGGCGGGCGATCTCAAGCTGGGCGCCTGGTCGGCGCTGGGCTTCGCTGTGGCCTGCGGCGTCTTCGCGCTGGTTGCGCGGCTGGTGCTCGGTGCGTTGGCCAGCCTGCGCCATCGCGGCACGGCAAGCTGGGGGCTGCGCTACGGGCTGGCTGCCATGCATCGTCGTCTCGGTGCGAGCATGGTGCAGACGGTGGCCCTGGGTCTTGGCCTGATGGCGATGCTGCTGCTGGGCATCGTGACGGGCGACCTCATGAGCGGCTGGCAGAAAGGTCTGCGTGACGACGCGCCGAATCATTTCGTGCTCAATTTGCAGTCTGACCAGAAGGCTGCGTTCCAGCAGTTCTTCCGCGAGCACAAGCTGCCAGCGGTGGAGCTGTTGCCCATGGTGCGCGGCCGTCTCGTCGAGCTGCGCGGCAAGCCGGTGCGGCCGGATGACTACGAGCAGGAGCGGGCGCGCAACCTGGCCGACCGCGAGTTCAACCTGTCTTACGGCAGCGCCCTGCAGGACGGCAACCGCATTGTCGCCGGGCGCTGGCACGGCGCGGCGCAGGTGCCCGAGTTCTCGATGGAAGAGGGCGTCGGCAAGACCCTGGGCGTGAAGCTGGGCGACGAGGTGGTGTTCGAGATCGGCGGCCAGCGCGTCAAGGGCAAGGTGAGCAGCATCCGCAAGCTGGACTGGGATTCGATGCGCGTGAACTTCTTCTTCAGTGCCGCGCCCGGCCTGCTCGAAGACAAACCGACATCGTGGATCACCAGCTTCCGCCTGCCACCCGGCCACGGCGCCGACCTAAATGCACTGGTGGCGGCGTTTCCCAATATCTCGATCATCGATGTCGGCGCCGTGCTGGCACAGGTGAAGGATCTGTCGGGCAAGCTGATCGCGGTGGTGCAGTTCGTCTTCGGCTTCGCGCTGCTGGCCGGCGCCGTGGTGTTGTTCGCGGCCTTGCGCGCGACGCACGACGAACGCATGCACGAGATCTCGGTGCTGCGCACCTTGGGCGCGCGCAATCGCCAGCTACGCTCGGCCATGCTGTCGGAGTTCGTCGTGCTGGGCGGTTTGTCGGCCTTGCTTGCGAGCGTCGGTGCATTGGCGACGGGCTACGTCCTGGCCTCGCAGGTGTTCGATATTCCCTATTCGCCGGACTGGCTGTCCCTGCTGGTTTACCTTCTGCTCGCCGTGGTGGCCGTCGTGGTGTGTGGCTGGCTGGGAGTGCGCGGCTTGCTGCGCAGGACGGTGGTGGAGAGCTTGCGCGCTGCAGGGTGAAGGCAAGTCTGGCGTAGGTTGGATAAGCGCAGCGCATCCACGCGCAACGACGGATAGACGGTGGATGCGCTACGCTTATCCACCCTACAGACGCGGTTTGACGCAGCACATGGAAAAAATCTTCATCGCACTCGGTCGCGCTGTTCGCAGTCTGTCGCGCGGCCACATCCTCTGGCACCTGTTGTGGCCGACGCTACTGGCCTTTGCGATCTGGATCGGTGTCGGCATTGCCATCTGGGGTGAGACGGCGAGTCTGCTGCTGGACTACGTGCAGGCCTGGCCGGCCGTGGGCAAGTGGTTTGCCGACGGCTCGGCGCTTGCATTGGGCTTGGGGGCTGCAGCGCACTTGCTGCTGGTCCTGCTGTTCGTGCCACTGTCGCTGATCACGGCGACCGTGCTGATCTCGGTTTTCGCCGTGCCCTTGATGCTGGACCGCGTGGCCGCCACGGACTACCCGGAGCTCGCAAAGCGCAATGGAGGGAGCCAGATCGGCAGCATCACCAATGCCCTCCTGTCGCTAATGATCTTCCTTGTGCTGGCCTTGCTGAGTCTGCCGCTGTGGCTGATTCCCGGCATGGGGCTAGTGCTGCCGGTGGCGCTGGGGGCCTGGCTGAACCAGCGCTGTTATCGCTACGACGCATTGATGCAGCATGCTGACGCGCACGAACTGGTGGCCTTGCCGCGTCGTCATCGTGGCAAGCTGTGGTTGCTGGGTATCGGGGCAGGGGTGCTGGTGTATGTTCCCTTCCTGAACTTCTTCGTGCCTGCCATCACCGGTCTGGCCTTCGTGCATTACTTGTTGCAGGCGCTGCGCGAAGCACGCAAGACCGAACACATCATCGAGCAACGCTAACAGAATGGTTCTGGCGTTGTTGCGCCGCCTTGCCGTACTACGTGTACTGTCTGCGTCGGCGCGCCTAGCCAGAACCGTTCCGCTGCGCTCCACTCCATTCTGTTAACGTTTCCTGGAAATCAGAAGACATCATGGGCATCGGCGTACTGATCATCGGCGACGAAATCCTCTCGGGGCGTCGCAGCGACAAGCATCTGGCCAAGGCCATCGAGCTGCTGTCAGCGCGCGGCATGGCGCTGGACTGGGCGCGCTACTGCGGCGACGACCGCCCGCGTCTGGTCGAGACCTTGCAGCAGAGCTTTGCGACCGGTGACGTGGTGTTCTCGTTCGGCGGCATCGGCGCGACGCCTGATGATCACACGCGGCAATCCGCGGCGGCGGCGCTGGGGCTGGAGATTGCCTTGCACCCCGAGGCGGCGAGCCTGATCCGCGCAACCATCCTCGAACGTCGTGGTGTCGAAGCGAATGCGCTGCAACTGGCGATGGGCGAGTTTCCGGCGGGGAGCGCGATCATCCCGAATCCGTTCAATCGCATTCCGGGCTTTGCGATCCGTGAGCACTGGTTCCTGCCGGGGTTCCCGCAGATGTCCTGGCCGATGATGGAGTGGGTGCTCGATACGCACTATGCCCATCTGCATCACGCGCGGCCGTGGGCCGAGCAATCCATCGCCGTGCTCGATACCAATGAAAGCAGCCTGATCGAGCTGATGCGTGACCTGGAGTCGCGCTTCGGTGTCACGGTGTTCAGCCTGCCCAATCTGGGCGGCGAGGGTGTGCCGCGTCACATTGACCTGGGGGCCAAGGGCGAGCCCGAGGCTGTCGAGGCCGCCATGGCCGCGATGCGCGCAGCACTGACGACGCGTGGTGCGCCCTGGTGTGAGCTGCACGCCTTGCCAGTGGTTGAGTAGCTGACTGCGTTGCGCCCGAAATGAAAAAGGCCGCCAGCTTTCGCTGACGGCCTTTTGCCAAGGAGGCTGGAGTCAGAAGACTCAGGCGGCCTTCTTGCTCTTGGGAGCGCTGGCGCCGACTGCCTTGACGGTTGCATCGGTCGCGGCAGCCACGTTGGCTTCGGCGATTTCTGCAACTTGCTTGGCAGCCTTGCTCATGCTGTCGTAAGCCGAGTTGGCGGCGGCGATGGCCGACTTGACGGCAGCCACAGCGACGTCGGAACCAGCGGGAGCCGACTTGGCAGCCTTGTCGAGAGCCGAGGCGATAGCCTTGTTCAGTTCGCCGGCCTGGTCTTCGACGATCTTGGACAGCTGGCCTTGGGCTTCGGTCGTGATTTCATAGACGCTGCGAGCGTAGGCAACAGCCTTCTCGACGCTGGGGCGAGCCAGAGTAGCTTGCAGGTTGGCGAACTCTTGCACGTCCTTCACTGCGAGCACGGCCTTGGTGTTGGCAACGCTGTCTTCCAGCGCAGCACGGGCGGTGTTCAGGTTCAGGGCGGCCAGACGTTCGACGCTGACGAAAGCGGTGTTGGCGATGGTCAGCATGGCTTCGACGGCTGCTTTGTTGGCGGCTGCGAATTGTTCGGGGGTAGCAAACATGTTTAATCTCCTCAAATGCGTGATGGATGACGCTACGGCAACGGACGGATACGGCGTTGGCGCTACCGGAGAGACTTTGTTGCGCCGCACAATGTCAATTCTAGACAAGAAATTTTTGCTGTCAAGAACTTTTTGTGCGATGCACACAAAACGATAAATTCGTTAAAACCCGTTTTGCATCAGGCGGATGCAGGGTGGATGTTGCGCTGCAACTATGTCACGGAGATGACGGACAGGCAAGCCCGTTGCGGGCTTGCAGGTTGCGTTGCGTCAAGGCTTGGAGGATTGCTGGCGGCGTTCGCAGGCCACGTTGATCGGTGCGGCTGCCGGAACAGAAGCCGCGCCATCGCCGCGTCCGGGCACGATGATCTCGATCTGTTGGTTAGAACCATCCTTGCTCTTGGAGGCCTGGTAGGTCTCGTTGTAACCGTTGTATTCGATGTAGTCGGCGCAGGCTTCGTCGCCACGGCCCATCTTCACCCAGGCGCGGCGGATCAGCTTGGCGATCTCGGTCTTGGTGTCGTATTCGACCCGTTCGCCTTCGGCGTAGATCATCTCGTCCTTGCCTTCGCGCTTCTGCTGGATGCGTACGACACCGGTCTTGCTGGTGGCAATGGCGCGTTCAAAACCATCGGTGCCCTGCGTGATGACGGCCTTGTCGGCAAGGATCAGCAGGGTGCCCTGGCTGATGCGCACGTTGCCTTCCAGCGTCAGCACCTTGGCGCTGTCGTCCGAAAGCTTGTAATCGGCGAGGATGCGCAGTGGCTTGCTGCGGTCGGCACGTTCAGCGTGGCTGAAGCCGACATGCAGGGCGAGGCCAGCAGCGAGGATGGCAAAGCTGAGCTGGCGGAGGGCAGGACGCAGGCTGGATCTCATTGTTATGTCGGGTCCTATCGGGTTTTTTCGCTGTCTTTCGGGCGTTCAATGGTGGCGTCGAGCTGCCAGACCTTGAGAAGACCGGTGATGTTATTCCATTCGGCACCTACGCCATTCATCAGCATGCGTCCCTGGGTGACGGCCAGGGGCGCCGAGGTGTAGGCGAACTCGTCGCGCGGGACGACATGGAGGATTTCGGTCTGCAGGATGGTGGGCGGCTTGCCGGAGCGGCTGCCGTCGCGCTCGCCACGTACCTTGCCCTTGATCTCGACCAGTTCGCCGCGCTTGGTGACGTGGGCGGTGTTGCCGCTGAGCACGCTGGTGCGGCTGGAGTTTTCGCCGACGAAACTGAGTACGGGCTTTTCGATATCGGCCGAGTCGTCGACGGGGAAGTGCTCCATGTGCGTGCCGATGAGGCTGACGCCCAGGTCGCCGGTGGTTTTGTAACGGCTGATGCGGAAATTCTCGACGATGGCATCGGGCGCCGTGCGGGCCTTGCTGGCGCCCGCGGCGGCTTGCAGGCTGACCGTGCGCTCGAGCCACCAGGTTGCCAGTGCAAGCAGGGCGGCCACGATGAGGGGAAAGGCGGGGGCGAGGCGGCGCAGCACGGGCTCAGCTTTCGAGGTAACGAGCGTGCATGGTGTCGAGCTTGCCCTGCGCGGCGAGGATGAAGTCGCACAGCTCGCGCACGGCGCCACGGCCACCGCCGAAACGCGAGACGAAGTTGACATGCTCGCGCACGAAGGCATGGCCATCCGCCACGGTGGCCGAGAGGCCACAGTCCTTGAGGATGGGCAGGTTGACCACGTCGTCGCCCATGTAGCCGGATTCGTCAGCGCTGACGCCCAGCTTGCTGCGCAGCTCGCGCATCACACTGCGCTTGTCTTCAACGCCCTGGAATAGATGCGTGATGCCGAGGTTGGCCGCACGCAGCTCGACCATGCGGGAGCGTCGCCCGGTGATGATGGCCACTTCGACGCCACCGTCGCGCAACATCTTGAGGCCGTGGCCGTCGAGGCTGGAGAAGGCTTTCATCTCATCGCCGTTGGGCGTGAAGAACAAGGTGCCGTCGGTGAGCACACCGTCGACGTCGAAGGCCATCAGGCGCAGGCGCGCAGCTTTTTGTCGGGCGGGCATCAGATGACCTTGGCTTTCATCAGGTCTTGCGTGTTGAGGGCGCCGACCAGGATGCCGTCAGCGTCGGTGACCAGCAGTCGCGTGATCGAGAGTTGTTCCATGATGCTTGCGGCTTCGGCCGCCAGGGCTTCGGGGGTGATGCAGCGCGGGCTGTGATTCATCACGTCCGCAATGCTCAGACCGCTGATGTTGCCGGTGCGTTCCAGCAGGCGACGCAGGTCGCCGTCGGTGAACACGCCCAGCAACTTGCACTGGTCGTCACAGATGGCGGTCATGCCCATGCCCTTGCGAGAGATCTCCAGCAGTGCGTCGGCGAAGCTGGCGTCAGGCGACACCATGGGGACCGTTTCGCCCTTGCGCATCACGTCGCGCACATGGGTCAGCAGGCGGCGGCCCAGCGCACCACCGGGGTGGGAGCGGGCGAAGTCTTCGGGGCCGAAGCCACGTGCGTCGAGCAGGGCGACGGCCAGCGCATCGCCCATGGCCAGCGCGGCCGTGGTGCTGGCGGTGGGGGCGAGGTTGAGCGGGCAGGCTTCTTCGGCCACGCCCACGTTGAGGTGCACATCGGCAAGCTGTGCCAGCGGCGATTCGTCCCGGCCGGTCATGGCAATCAGGCGTGCGCCCATGCGTTTGACGAAGGGGGCGATGGTCAGTAGCTCTTCGGCGTTGCCGGAGTTGGACAGGGCGATCACGACGTCATCGGGCTGGATCATGCCCAGGTCGCCATGCGCGGCTTCGGCCGGGTGCACGAAGTAGGCGGGAGTGCCGGTGCTGGCCAGGGTGGCGGCAATCTTGCGCGCGATGTGGCCGGACTTGCCGACGCCGCTGACGATGACGCGGCCCGGGCTCTTGAGGATCAGCTGCAGGGCAGTGAGGAAGCGCGCGTCGATGCGATCGCGCAGCGCCGTCACGGCAGCCGCCTCGATGTCCAGAACGTTGCGCGCGCGTTCGAGCAACAGGGAGTCGTCGGGTCGTTTGGTCGGGGTCAAATCCATCACCGCTTCTGACGCAGCACGCGTCGTGTGTCGGCCTGCTGTGGGGCAGCGGGCCGCATCGGTTAAACTGCGTGGAGACCGGCGCGGGGACTCGCAGCCGAGACGTCCGGTCAGGCAGTGATTCATACCGGAAAGCCCGTACAAGGGATGCATAGCCGGTTTCTGCACTGCCGCAACAGTATACCAAACACCCTAAGCAGCCTCCGGGGAGGGCGTACCGACACCATGCACCACGCGCTGGAATTGATCCTGCTGATGCTGGCTGCGGCCGTCGGTATGGTGGCCCTGTTTCGCTGGTTCCACCTGCCATCGGTACTGGGCTACCTGACCATGGGCGCTGTCCTCGGCCCCCATGCGGCCGGGCTGGTGCCCGACACCGCGCAGGCGCACTACCTCGCCGAGTTCGGCGTGGTGTTCCTGATGTTCACCATCGGCCTCGAGTTCTCTTTGGGGCGCCTGTTCGCCATGAAGCGCCTGGTGTTCGGCCTGGGCAGCATCCAGGTCGGGGCCACCATCGTGCTGGGAACAGTGGCTGGCCTGTTGTGCGGGCTTGGCTTCCTCGCCAGCTTTGCGTTGGCCTCGGCGCTCACCATGTCTTCGACGGCGGTGTTGTCGAAACTGCTGGTTGACCGCCTGCAACTGGATACGCCGCACGGTCGCGAAGTGCTGGGCGTGCTGTTGTTCCAGGACGTGGCCGTGGTGCCGCTGCTGATCCTCATTCCCGCCTTCAGTCGTCCGGCTGGCGAATTGCCGACGGTGCTGGCGCTTGCGCTGGTCAAGGCCAGCGTGGTGCTCTTCGTGCTGCTCTACGTCGGGCACCGCCTCATGCGTCCCTGGTTCCACTGGGTGGCGCAGCGCAAGTCGTCCGAGCTGTTCATGCTCAACATCCTGTTCGTGACCCTGGGCCTTGCCTGGGTGACGGAGAAAGCTGGTCTGTCGATGGCGCTGGGGGCCTTCCTCGCCGGCATGCTGATTTCGGAAACCGAGTTCCGCTACCAGGTGGAAGAAGACATCAAGCCGTTCCGCGACGTGCTGCTGGGCTTCTTCATGGTGACGGTGGGGATGTTCCTCGATGTGGGCGTCATCCTTGAGAACGTGTTGCTGGTGGTTGTCGTGTTGGTCGGCATCCTGCTGCTCAAGTTCGGCGTGCTGCTGGTGGCGTCGCGCTTGCTGAAGTCCAGCACCGGGACGGCGATGCGCACGGCCATGTGGTTGTGCGGTGGCGGCGAGTTCGGCTTCGTGCTGCTGACGCTGGCCAGTGACATGGATCTGGGCAGCGCACGCGCCCTGCAGGTGACGGTGGCGGCGCTGGTGTTGTCGATGCTGCTGACCCCCCTGATCGTGCAGTTCAGTGATCGCATCGTGCTGCGCTTCGTGGCGTCCGAATGGTTGTTGCGCTCGATGGAGCTGACGCGCGTGGCGGCGCAGTCGATCGCAACCGAAAAGCACGTGATCATCTGTGGCTACGGCCGCAGCGGGCAGTACCTGGCGCGCTTCCTGGATCAGGAAGGGTTGAGCTATGTGGCGCTGGACCTTGACCCGGACCGGGTGCGCAGCGCGGCGGCGGCGGGCGAGACCGTCGTGTTCGGTGACAGCTCGCGGCGCGAGACCCTGATGGCGGCAGGCCTGATGCGCGCCAGTGCCGTGGTGGTCTCGTTCAACGACGTGCAGGCCACCTTGCGCGTGCTGCACAACGTGCAGGCCGTGCGCCCCGAGGTGCCCGTGGTGGCGCGTGCGGCCGACGAGAACGATCTCGAACGCCTGATGGATGCCGGTGCCGTCGAGGTCGTCCCTGAGATGCTGGAGACCTCGATCATGCTCGCCAGCCACGTGCTGGCCCTGGCCGGCATGCCGCTGTCGCGTGTCATCCGCAGCGTGCGCGACATCCGCAACCAGCGCTATTCCGTGATGCGCGGCTTCTTCCATGGCGCGTCCGACGCGGCCGACAGGCCCGACGCGATGCAGGAGCGCCTGCACTCGATCAGCCTGCAGCCCGGCGCCTGGGCCATCGGCCACAGCATTGCCGAACTGCACCTGGAGGACCTGCACGTCAGCGTGACGGCTATCCGCCGGCGTGGCATGCGCGACCTCAATCCAAGTGGCGAGACCCAGCTGGAAGCTGGCGATGTGCTGGTGCTGCTGGGGGTGTCGGCGGATCTGTCGGTGGCGGAGTTGAAGCTGCTGAAGGGGGGCTGAGTCTGCAGCGCTACTGTCGTTGATGGCAGTAGTGGTGGCCATCTCTGATCAGTGGCAATCCTGACGTCGGAGCGATTCCGCGAGTCCCCTTGAATCCCTGCGCCCAAAACAAAACAGCCTCCGCGAGGAGGCTGTTTTCATTTCAGGCTGGCTCGCAATCAGAGTTGCTTGCAGAGCGTGTAGAGCGTCGAGCCGTCATCAACGTATTTGGTGACATCGGTGGCGGCACTTGTGGCTGTTGTAATGTCATCAGCACGCACGATGCCTTTGGCTGGGTCGCCATCGTCCATCTGCGTGTCCAGCGCTTCGGCCATCTTCGCGTTCAATGCCCCCATACAGATGGTCGTTCCGCCAATGCCATAGGCGCCAGCCACTACGGTGATCTGTCCGCCAGCAGCGTTAAGGGGAGGGCCGCCAACCGGGCTACCGGCAATGAAACCTGCCTTGCGCAGATGTCCCCAGAAAAGGCCCGGCTCCGCAGCGTCGTCAATTTTTCCGTTGCCGTCTCCGTCGCCCTTGTTGGTACCGGCTGCGGCTTTGCCCAGTGGGTCCAGCTCGGTCGCCCAGCGCGAACCCTTGGGGTCATCACCCGGCAGGGTCTTGAAGCGGTCCTGGTAGGCATAGACGGCTGCCGTGATGCCGTTCAGGTCGTTCGCGAGGTTCTTGATCTTGGCCTGGGTGATCAGCTCCTGCCCCTTGAGCACGCCGCCCAGCAGCAGGCCGATGATGACCAGCACGATGGCAATTTCGACCAGCGTGAAACCCGATTGTTGAGCTTTCATTTTCTTGTTCGACTCTGTTTATGGTGAGTGCGAGGAAATCAGCAACTATGATGCCAGCACTCAAGCGGGCGAAACACCCGCAATTCGTGGCTTCCAGAACGCTAATCCGTTCAGATTCTGACAGGGTGTGCAATTTGTCACAGCCAGAGGTGTCATCAAATGCGCAGGGGTGAGACAGCTTGAAAGGCGATGCATGTTGTTGAAGGAGCGACTTGCCACATGGCACATGCGCCCCCGGCTGCTGGCAGCGAGTCTGTTGCTGTTGCACCTGGGCTTGGTTCAGGGCGTGGCGACCCCGTTGGGGCGAGTGCTGATGCTGTGTCACCTTGGGTCGGTACTGATGTGGCAGCCGCTGGTGCGGCAGGACAGCCGGGTCGGGCCGCAGGCACTGGTGATCGGCCTGCTGGTGATCGGTGCACTGGGCTTCTGGATGTCGCCAGGGCTGGCCTTGCTGTGGATGCTGGTGCTGTCTGGCGTGCTGGGGGCTGAGCTATTTCGTGAAGCCAAGGGTCCTACGCGTTTGTCGTTCTGGGTGGCTGAGGCTTACCTGATCGTGGCGCTGACGGGGCTGGTGCTGCCGGCCATGCTGCCGCAACCCGAATTGCGCGATGAATTGCTGACGCGCGTGGTCAGCTGGGGTGGCCTCTTGTTGTTCCCGGTCGTGCCTTGGTTGGCGCGGCGAGATGCATCGGAGCAGGGGCGCGAACAGCGGGCGCTGGATTTCCTCGGTGGTGTGGTGATCGTGCTGGTGCTGTCCGGCGTGTTGCTGGGGGCTTTGGCCCTGATGTTCATTTCCGGACTCAGCTACCTGGTGGCCTTGCTGCAGTCGCTGGCGCTGATGGCGGTGGGCCTGATGTTGCTGGGTTGGGTGTGGAGTCCAGCGCAGGGGGCAGGGCTCAGCCTTGCCGTGGCGCGGCACGCCCTGTCGGGCGAGGCAAGTTTTGCGCAGTGGCTGGACCAGCTGGCGCGGCTGTCGGCGAGCGATGAGGCGCCCGAGGCACTGGTCGAGAAGGCGGTGCGCAGCATGCTCGATCAACCCGAGGTGCTGGGTGTGGACTGGCGCATTCGCCGCGGGGCGCAGGATCAGGCTGGCTTTGCCGGGGCGGTGGCGCAACGGCGCAGCGTGCTGAGCTACGGTGCGCTGGAGTTGGGCTTGCATTCGCGTTACGAACTGGCTGCGATGCAACTGTGGCAGCTCGACCTGATGGTGCGTCTGCTGGCTGAATTCCATGCGGCGCGGGAGCAAGCGCGCCATCTGCAATCGATCTCCTACCTGCGGGCCGTGCATGAAACCGGGGCTCGCATGACGCACGAGATCAAGAACCTGCTGCAGTCCATCGACACGCTGTGTTTCGCGATGAACGAGGCCGGGCGGACAGGGCGTAACGAGGCTGTGCAGGGCCTGTTGAGTCGGCAGTTGCCCGTCATCAGCCAGCGTTTGCATGCCGCGCTCGACAACATCAAACAGCCCGCGCCGTCCGATGTCCGGCAAGGCATGGCGGCAGACTGGTGGGAGGCCTTGCAGGCGCGACATCCCGAAGAGGGGGTGCGTTTCGTGCTGGAAGGCGACATCGCACAGACCGAGTTGCCGGTGCTGCTGTTCGACACCGTGGCGGATAACCTGATGCGCAACGCCATCGAGAAGTCGGGTGCGGCGGGCGGGGTCGAGGTGTGCCTGCGGGCGAACAACGGGCGTTGCTGTCTGAGCGTGCAGGACGATGGTGCCCCGGTCGAGTCCGGCCGGGCAGAAGTGTTGTTCCTGCGCCCCTTGCCGTCTGATCGAGGGCTGGGCATCGGGCTGTACCAAGCTGCGCGGCTGGCCGATTCGCTGGGCTATCGCCTGCGTCTGGTGAACAACCAGCCCGGCGCTGTGTGTTTCGAACTGGCGCCGCAGTCAGCGACTATGCAGTGAAGCGGCGGCCCTTGAGGCGCCAGACTTCTACCACGCCCTTGCCTTTGAGTGGCAGCTGGAAGGGACCGTCGAATTCGAAGTTGTCGCGCAGCAACTCGAAGCTGGCACGGTCGCATTGCACGCCGTCGGGAATGCTTTCGTCCGTGATGCGGCTGGCGAGGTTCGACGGTGTCGCCCCATAGGTCGTAAATGAATTTCTTCTTGCCGACCACGCCGGCCACGACGGGGCCGGTGCCGATGCCGATGCGCACATGCAGCGGCTCGCTGCGTCCGGCTTGATCGAGGCGCAGCCAAGCGAGCATGTCGAGCGCGAGCTCGGCGACGGCGACGCAGGAGTGCTCCTGCTCGTTGTTGAGGCCACCCGCCACCATGTAGGCATCACCGATGGTCTTGATCTTCTCGAGGCCGCGCTTCTCGGCGAGCTCGTCGAAGTTGCTGAACACGCGGTTGAGCATCGCGAACACCTTCTCCGGCGTCATGCCGGCCGCGATGCCCGTGAAGTTCACGATGTCGGCGAACATCACCGAAACCTGCGCAAAGCCGTCCGCGATCGTGGCGTCGGAAGTTTTGAGCCGCTCTGCCACCGGCGCCGGCAGGATGTTGAGCAGCAGTCGCTCATTGCGCAGTTGCTCGACAGCCAGTCGTGCATGCGCGTCTTCCAGTGCGATGCGGGCGCGTTCGCGATCCAGCAGGGCGAAGCGCAGCAGCAGGTAGATGAGGGTGGACAGCGTGATGAAGTTCAGCGCGAAGAACACCATCGAGGTGCGCCGCGAGATGGCCGTGTTGAGGGCAGGAGCGAAGTCGGCGAGCAGGTAGTCGGCCGCGCCGGTGGCGATGGTGAGCACAAGGTAGGCGGCAAACCAGGGCAAGGACTCGCGCACCCCCATGCACAGCAGGGCGCAGACGGGCGCCAGCAAGCCCCACAGGATCAGGCCCGAGGCGGACACGAAATCGCCGATGGCCCATTGCGCGACGAAGGGGAAGAACAACATGAGGCCGATCTGCGAGATGCGGAACAGCTCGAAGTTGCGGAACTGGACGTAGATCCACAGGTTGAGCGCGACCAGCACCTGCAGCGTGAAAGGCAGGGTCGACGAGAACTTCGGGCCCATCCAGCTGTAGATCAGCAACCACAGCACCGAGGCCAGGCTGATCAGGCCGCTGATGAAGACCAGCAGGGATTTCTGCTGGCGCAGGTTCTCGCTGTCACCGGGCTCGATGCCGGCGCGACGCAGGCGGGCAACGAAAGAGTTGTCGGTCGTTGCGGATGGGATGGCCGCCATCAGTTCACCGAAAGGGTTTGTCCAGCCTGCAGGATACGGCCAAAGAGCACGAACTTTGAACCCCAGGTGACGATGTCATCGGCGGGTGTCGCGGATGAACCGGTATAGATGGTGTTGCTGGTAGCGCTTTCGCCCTCTGAACCATTGATCCCGTCAGGGCCTACAGACCAGACCGAAAAGGCGACGGCACCGATCGTCACTGTGGCAGATGGAGCGCTCGCATCTTCGGCCAGTTTCACGCCGCTGCTGCCATCGGTGAGCTTGGCCAGCTTTCCTTCGACCAGATCCTTCGAAACCACATAGCGAAGAGTCTGATTCCAGCCGTCCTCGCCGCGACTGAGTCCCAGGTCTTTCCAGGGCAGGAAGCCGCGAATCGTTGTACCGCAGCCCGTATTGATCAAGCCGTCCGGGGCGGTGTCGGTGTCCGGGCAGGGCAGGCCTTTGTGTGATTCGGCGTAGGCGAACAAGGCTTCGCGCGCTTCATTGAGCACAGCCTTGGTTTCTGTCAGGACCTTTTGTTCTTGCTGGATGCGTAGCACGCTGACAACACCACCAGCCAGCAGGGCGAGGATCAGCATGACGACGGCGAGCTCGATGAGGCTGAAGCCGCGTTGTGCGCTCAGTAGTTTGTACATGAAAGACTGTCGGTGGTGATGGTGCTGACGGAGAGCATGCATTCTCTCCCTTTGCCTGGCGTTGAGTAGCGATCGGCCTTCAGTGCCAGGCGAGCCCCCGTCGATAGGGGCATGTAATCGATGTAGGCGTACCAGTCGTTGAGGCACAGCCAGTCGGCGGGGGAATTGTCTGCGGTTGTCCCTTTTTCCTTTACGCACCCACTGGCTAGCTTCGTGTAACTGCTTGCATAGGAATGCTGTGTCAGCATGGATTTGTCCAGGTTATCTGGATCAACCGAGTGATCCATGATCGTGCTGGACTGCTGCCCTGTGGCTGACGAGACACTTTTGAAAAGGCTGGACGGACTATGGCTGGCGAAGAAATAGGGTAGTCCTTTGCCGCCAGGATAGTTGTCAAAGTCCGCAGTGTTCATGAATGCAGAGAGAACGGGGGACAACAGGACACGGAAAATGTCGTCACGAGTGATGGCGACGATACGATCATTGAACGTGTCTGTCGGAGCATCCGATGGTTGCAGGGCGGAGCTCCAATCGTTGTTGCTGTCTTCGAAATACACGGTGTTGATGTTGCCCGCACATGCGTCAGCAAGTGTCGCAGCGCTACGGTCTTGCGCTGCAAGGGCATTGCCCGGAGTGATGACGGCGGCCGCCAGGGTGCTGCCGTATGTTGTTGTCACGGTAGGCGGAATATCAGGATTCAAGCGCGGCTTGTCTGGCGTTGTGCGTTCGGAGGGTTTGAGTGTATTTCGCCACGCCGTGGAGAGCGTATAGAACAGCGGAGCGCCGGACTCGTCGGTGCCGCGTTCAAGTCCCAAGGTTTTCCAGGGCAGGCATCCAGTGATGCGTGGCGTCGCGCTTGTGCAGCCGGAGAGGGCTTGACCACTACCTGTTGTGTCTGGGCAGGGCAGCGCTCCGGGCTGCGTCTCCTTGGCGGCCGCGTAGCCGATGAGTGCCAGTCGTGCCTCGCTGGCGAGACGTCGCGTAGCCAGTTCTTCCGTATGCATATTGCGGTCGTAACGGAAGACACTGCCGAACAGGATGCCGCCGAAGGTCAGTCCGGTGGCGAGCAGGGCCAGGGCGGCGACGATCAGGATGTAGCCGTCCTGCGCAGACCGGGCGGGAGGCTTGCGCATCACTGCGCGGGTTCCGCAGGTGCGATGCGCAGGCTTTCACCAACCTTCAGCCGCGCACCCTTGCGATCACCGGTGATGATGCGTGCCGAGCGTTCGTCGTTGCTGGTGACGGGGGCGTCGTCGCCGTAAGCCTGACCGTTGATCCAGATGGTCTGGCGGCCATTCGAGCGCCGCACGATGCCATCGAGGCGCAGGTTCTCGGGTTGCTCGGCGCTGGGGGTGATGCGGGCGTTGTTGCGACGGAGTTCGTCAAGTAGGGCGCGCTTTTCCGGGGTGAGGAAGAGCCGGCCAAGGTCCTCGCGCCAGGGTTTGTCGGCGGCCAGCGCAGCGGGCATGCAGACGAGCTGCAGGCAGCAGAGCAGAAGACTCAGCAGGCTGTGCGAGACAACGGTTTTCACGGCTTGTCTCCGTTTTTGGCGGGGGGCAGCAGGGTCAGCCAGTCGAGCGTGCATTCTGCGCGCAGATTGGTTTGCGGGCTAGCTTTGTCGCTGAGGGGGGTGATGCTGCACGTGCGGGGCACGACGAGGGCGCTGGTCGGCGTGCGCAGGGCGGCCATGAGGTCGAACAGGTCGCCTTCGTGGAGAAGGCTGGCATGCACCTGCATCTGGCTGGCAGCCAGGATGAAGCGGCCTTCGTCAGCGCCGGCTTTGGACAGCGCGCGGCGTGGCTCGAGTTCGAACTCCAGTGCCGGCAACCGCAGTCGCATGCGGATGTTGCGCATTTCGTCCGCCCAGTCGAGACGGCGCTCGTTGCCGATCATGCCGCTTGCACCGAGGCGTTCGAAGCGGCTGATGGTGTCGCGGATCAGTTGCTCTTCGCTGACCGTTTGCTGGTAGCGGTTGCGGCTGGCGTCGAGCGCTTGCCTGGCCTGGCGCAATTCGCTGTATGCCCGGCCGCGCACGCCATGGGCCCACCAGAGTGCGGCGGCACCCACCAGCAGCATGAGCGCAGCCAGCGAGAGGGAGATGCCCAGGGCCTTGCGACTCGCCGGGGTCATGGGCGTTCCTTCCAGTCGAGTTGCAGGCGGAACTGCGGGCGTTTGGCGCTGAGATTGGCGTCACTGCGCAGCAACTTGTCCGAACCCGTATCGAAGGGTTGCTGCACGAGCACGACATTCGCGCCGGTGCTTTGCCCGACGGCTGCGGAAAAGCTCTGGATGCGTTCCAGCGTGGCACGCGGGTTGTTGCCGCTGGATTGATCCAGCGAAGCAATGAGCAGCAGGCTTTGCGCGCCGGGCTTGTCGGGAATGGATTGCCAGTCGAGCTGCTCCAGCGTGATGTCCGCGAAGCCGCTGAGGGCCTTGCTGACGCCGGTCAGTGCCTCGCGCGGGTCGGTGATGCCATTGCGGATACGTTCAGTGCTTTCGACGGCAGCGCGCAGGGCTTCGACTGACGAGGGAATGCGCGGCAGGGTGCCCAGCAGGTTGGTGTAGCGCTGGTCGAAGTTGGCGGCTTCGGCACGCAGAGTGGCTGCTGTGCTGCGGTCTTCGCCGGAATCGACCAGCCAGTGCGCACTCATTACCAACGCGGCAGCCAGTGCTGCTGCGCAGCCGCCGAGGGCGGCAAACCGGATCTGCCACTGACGGTAGAAGTGACGGTCTTCCGTACTGGCAAGCTGTGCGCCGCCGCTGCGTTCGCGCACGGCCAGCTGCATGACGAGAGACTGGCTGTCCGATTCGCCGTGGCTGGCACCGAGGCCCAACTGGCGCACGGCGGTATCGATGGGCGCCAGGCGGAACTGCAGCTTGTCGTCAGCCTGGCGAGCGCGACTGATTTCGCCGAGCAGTGTTGCACCGTCAGTCGCATTGGCCACGAGGATGACGGGGAGCGCCGTGCCACGTGGAATCCAGCGTTGTGCGTTGAGGTACTGCCAGGTCTTTTGTGCTTCGCGCAGGCAATCGAGCCCCCAGCTGGCAAAGGGACCTTCGGGCGCTGGGGCAAGGCGCGAGAAGCGCAGATGGCCGTCCTCGAAATGGATCTGGCGGATGCCATTGCCGGAGAGCAGCAGGATCAGGCCGCGCTGTACGCCAGGGGCGAGTTTGCGGATCAGATCGCCGGCCAGCAGGGGCACGGTGTACAGGGCACTGAGGCGCGCTTCATGCCGATGCAGGGCCTGCAGCCAGGGTTCGAGCAGTGCCGGGCGCGTGATGGCCATCAGCAGCAGGCGCTCGTCGCGGCGACCATTGCGCTCGCGCCCCAATGACACGGCGGTGGCATAGGGCGAGCCGAAGAATTGTTGTGTCAGCCGGCGCTGGATCAGCGCGCGCCGGTCAGACCCCAGCGTGTAGGGAATGTTTTCGAGAGAAAAGCCTTCGTCCGCGACGTCCACCACCACGCTGTGCAGCGCGGTCGGCACCCTGGACAGCCATTCGCTGAACGCGAGAACGCCAGCTTCACCGAGGGCAAATAGCTGCACTGGCTGCAGCGCGTTGCCGCTGACGCGGTGGGTTTCCAGCCCGGCGTGGGTGAGAAGGTGGAGGAAGCGTAGGCGCATGGGCGGTTCAGGTCTTCATCTTGGTGATGATGTCGTAGATCGGCCCGAGTATCGAGGTGGCGACCCACAGCATCAGGCCGCCGAGCACGATGGTGAGCAGCGGTTCCAGCAAGGTCTGCAGACGTTCGACTGATTCCTTCACGTCACGTTCATAGAAGTAGCTGACGCCCTTGAGTGCGTGATCCAGCGAGCCGGTATGTTCGCCAACCCGCAGCATGCGGATGACCAGCGGCGGGAACAGTCGTGCTGAGGAGAATGCCGCCGTGACGTTCTGCCCCTCTGCAATCGACTGCTCGACCCGCTGCAGGGCGTCGCGCATTTCGAGGTTGCCGACGATGTCCTGCGCGGTACGCACCGTGTCGATGATGGCGATGCCGGAGGCGTACATCATGGAGAACAGATTGGCGAAGCGCGACAGGATGATCTTGCGATAGACAGTGCCGACGATGGGGATGGCGAGCTTCAGGCGGTCCCAGCGCAGGGCTGCGCGCTGGCTGGTACGAACCCAGGTAACGCCACCGACGATCAGCGCAGCCAGCGACATCAGGATGAAGGGCCAGTAGCTGACCACGAAATTCGAGATGCCGACCAGCAGCCGTGTTTGCAACGGCAGGGTCTGGCCCGAGTTCTGGAACAGCCGGGTCAGCTGCGGCACGACGAACATCATCGCGGTGACAACGGCAGCCAGTGTTACGAACAGGACGAGGGAAGGGTAGATGACGAGCTTGCCGATGAAGGAGCGCAGCTCGTCTTCGCGCTTGAGGGATTCGGTGAGTTCACGCAGCACGTCGGGCAGGTTGCCGCTGGCTTCGCCGGCCCGCACCAGTGCGCAGAAGACGGGGTTGAAGATACGCCCCTGTTCAGTCAGTGCCTGCGACAAGCTTTTCCCGCCTTCGATGCTTTCCACGACCGACGCGATGACTTGCCTGAAGGCCTGGTTCTCCGTCGAATCACGCAGATCGGCCAGCGCATCGATCAGCGGCACGCCGGAACGGGTCAGCTGCTCCATGTGGAAGCAGAACTGGATCAGCTCGCGCGTCGGAACGCGTGCCCGGCTGATGCCGGAAAACTGTGTGGCGGGCTCACCGGTGATGAGATCCAGCCCGAGGCGCTTGAGGCGCATCTCGAGGTTGACGAGGTTGAGCGCTTCCGATTCGCCGCGCTGGATGCGGCCGGTGCTGTCCATCGCGCGGTAGGAGAAGATCGCCATACTCAGGGGCTCACAGTTCGGCGCTGAACATCCGTTCGGTCAGGTTGACCACGCGGGCCAGCTCGTCGAGTGTGGTGGTGCCGTCCAGCACGCGTCGCACGCCGTCTTCGGCCAGTGTACGGAAGCCTTTGGCACGGGCCGCGTTGCGCAGCTCGCGCATGGTTGCGCGGCGGGCAATCAGCTCGTCGATGTCTGCGTCCATGCGCATCAGCTCCATGATTGTCGTGCGACCCTTGTAGCCTTGGTAATCGCACAGCTCGCAGCCCACGGCGTCGTGCAGCACGGCAGCCGCACGTTCTGCCGGCAGGTTGAGCAGGCGCAGTTCGTAGGGCGCTGGCGGCCGTGGCTGGCGGCAGTGCGGGCAGAGTTTGCGCACCAGTCGCTGCGCGACGACGCCGATGATGTTGCCGGCCATGATGTCGGGCAGGATGCCGATGTCCAGCAGGCGCGGAATGGCACCGATTGCCGAGTTGGTATGCAGCGTGGTGTAGACCTGATGGCCGGTCATGGCGGCGCGGAAGGCCATCTCGGCCGTTTCGGCGTCGCGCACTTCGCCGACCAGGATGACGTCCGGGTCCTGCCGCATCATGGAGCGGATGCCGTTGGCGAAATCCAGCTTGGCGGCTTCCGAGACAGAGGTCTGGCGGATCATCGCCATCGGGTACTCGACCGGGTCTTCGAGGGTCATGATGTTGATGCCCTCGGTGTTGATGTGATTCAGGATCGAGTACAGCGTGGTCGTTTTGCCGCTGCCGGTCGGGCCCGTGAACAGCAGGATGCCCTCCGGGCGCGCGATCATCAGCTTGAGGATGTCGAGCTGGTGATCGGTCAGTCCCAGTGCCGCCATCGGGACGATGCCTTTCTGGCGATCCAGCACGCGCAGGACGATGTTTTCGCCGTGCAGGGTGGGCTGGGCGGAGACGCGGAAATCGACGGGGCGGCCACGCACGTTCAGTGAAATGCGGCCATCCTGCGGCGCACGGCTCTCGGCGATGTTCAGGCTGGCGATCACCTTGAGGCGCACGGCCATGGCCGGCCAGTACGACTTGTGTAGCACCCGGATCTGCCTCAGCAAGCCATCGATGCGGTAGCGCACGCGCAGGAAGCTGGCTTCCGGCTCGAAGTGGATGTCGGAGGCTTCACGTTTGACTGCGTCGGACAGCAAAGCGTTGAACGAGTCGCACGACAGGCTGGCTGTATTCGTTGGACGACGCGGCCAGCGAGCGGTAGTCGATTTCACCGGTCTCGATTTCGGTGAGGATGCCGTCGATTGATAGTTCGAAGCCGTAATGCTGGTCGATGGCATGTGCAATTTCGCTTTCGCTGGCCAGCCAGACTTCGATTTCCGAGTCTTCCGGCAGCAGGTTGCGCAGGCGATCGATGGCGACGATGTCATCGACGTCGACCATGGCAACAACCAGGCGTCGCGCATCGGCGTCCCACAGCAGTGGCATCAGGTGATGGCGCTTGGCGACGTCTTCCGGCACCAGGGCCAGCGCTTCGATGGCAACGATGGCGTGGGTGAGGTCGACGCCCTGTTTGCCCAGCGATGCGGACAGCGCATCGCGCAACGTGACTTCGCTGACGAAGCCCAGCTGCACCAGCAGCTTGCCCAGCGGTTCGTTGCTGCGTGACTGTTCATGCAGTGCGATGCGCAGCTGATCTTCGCTCAGGATGCCCTGATTGATGAGCTGCTGGCCCAGCGGCAACCGGAAGTTCGTGTTCATGGTTTACCGGCGGGAGCTCAAGGCTTCGACGCGCGCTTTCGCTGTGGCCGGGTCGAAGCCGGCCGGGCGCTTGCTGCTGGCTTGCAACGCGCGTTCGTAGAACTGGCGTGCCACGGCAGGCTGACGTACCTGCTCGAGGCTGACGGCCAGATTGAAAAGGATGTCCGGATTGTTGCTGTCCAGTGTGTAGGCTTGGAACAGGGTCTGCTGTGCTTCGGACCAGCGTTGCTGACGGGACAGCAGATTGCCGAGCGCAAAGTGTCCGGCTGCGCTGGCCGGCTGGCTGGCAATCAGGTTGCGCAGACGGGCTTCGGCACTGGCGGGGTCGCCATCTGCGTAGAGCAGGGCGAGTTGCGAGGCCGCTATACCGTCTGCGGGGTCCGCCCGTAGCGCTGCACGGAAGTAGCGCTCCGCCTGATCCGGCTGATTGTCGTGCGCCGCGATCAGCCCCAATCCGTTCAATGCATCCACGTTCTGCGAATTGAGGCGCAAGGCTTCCTGATACAGCTGGCGCGCCGTGCGCAGATCACCGGCCGCCAGTGCATCGTAGGCTTGTTGCGTACTGGAGGGGGCCGTGGAGCTTGCCGGGCCTGATCCGGGGCGGATCTTCACTGCGGACTCTTCTGCTACGGCAGGTGCCTGCGAATCGAGCGTAACTCGATTGCGACGAGGTGAAGGAGGAATGCCTGTCGAGAGGCTGGAACGTTGTGCGGGAGACTGCTGAGACGATTCAGTGGTCACAACAGGCGGGGCGCTTACCGGTTCTGCAGCTTGCGCATTTGTATTGGTGACAGCTTGCGTTGGTGTCTGATTGTTGTGGCCGGTAGCCAGCAGCGCACTGCGCGGCTGCATGGCCCACCAGACATAAGCGCCGCCAGCGACGAGCGCGATGATGGCGAAGGCGAGCAAGTAGTAGGGCAGGCGGCTCGGCTCCTGCTGTTTGACTTCAAACAGTTCGCGTGTGGCGGCCGATGAATCGCGTGGCGACTCGGGCGCCGGCCGGCTGCGACGGACTGCTTGTGCTGGGGGCTGTGTGGCGCCGGCGCCTTGGGGCGCGGCTGCGGGGGCCGCCGCTGGCGGATCGAGTGGTGCAAGTGAAAGGCTATCGTCCCCTGCGGGGGGCGTACTTCCTTCTTCTGAGCGCTGGCGAGCCGCTTCGGCCTGTTTGAGTGCGTCGATGAGCAGGCTCATCGGGCCCCCTCGCGGCGCATCGGGTTGGGCGAATCAAAGAAGTCCGCACGCGGCAGTTCGTCTACGGTGAATGCGCTGTTGCTTTCGCGGATCACGGTGGGGCGGATGAAGATGACCAGTTCGGTCTTCTTCTTCGTATCGTTGCGATTCTCGAAAAGCGCGCCAATGACTGGCACCTGCGCAATGCCGGGTACCGTGTCATCAACGTTGTTGAGCAGATCCTCCATCAGCCCGCCCATGACGGCAACGTTGCCGCTATTGACGCGCAGGATTGATTCGATTTCGCGGGAGCGGATGACTGGAATGCGATTGATGATGCCTGCTGACTTCAGCGCAGGATTGGGATCTGTCGCACCCTCGCCGACAGTGCGGGAGATCGTCGGCCGGATATTGAGCAGCACCGTGTCGCTCTCCGCAATTTGCGGTGTGACGCTCATGACCAGACCAATCGGCACGGTATGTACGTGACTGGTGTAAGTCACGACCGTCTGGGTCTGGTTCTGCTGCGTGTTCGTGTCGATAGTGAAGTACACGGCATTGTCGACAACCTTCAGAACCGCAGACTGGTTGTTCAGCACATTGATCTTGGGACTCGACAGCACCCGGACGTTGCCGAAGGACTCCAGGAATTTGAGGGTGGATGTGAAGTTGCCGCCGCTGGAGTTGTAGCCCAGCTCCATCATCGACGCGCCGGGGCCTGAAATGGCGCCGGCTGCACCTTGAATGATGCGCAAGCCGGTGTCGAAAACGTTCAGCGCTTTCCAGTCGATGCCTTTCTGATAGTTCTGCGACAGCTCGACTTCCACGATGCTTGCTTCGATCAGCACTTGCCTACGGGCACTGCTCAGCACCTGTGTCAGGAATTCCTGAACTTTTTCATGCTGCCTGGCCGTTGCACGAATTGAAATCACGCCCGTCTCCGGGTTGGCGATGATGGCTGCCGCCTCCCGGAAGGTGACCGTCTTCTCTGTTGACGAGGCTTTCCGTTCAAATTCGGCCGAGCGAGGCAGCAGCTCGTTGTTCTTGCCTGTCGTGACACTGGTCGTAGCGGCTGCATTGCTGACCGTCGACTCCACCGTCTTTTCTGTCGCGCCTTCCGGAAAGATCTTGTCCGTTTCGCGAAGCAGATCGCGCAGGTTCTGAACCAGTGTTTCCCAGAAGCGATTCTTGGCCGTGTTGGTAATCTGGGTGGATGAACCGTTGCCGCCGCCAGCGGCTTGCTGGGTCGTTGTCGTACTTGTCGCCCCAGCCGTAGCGATCTGGTTTGCAACCGACACCGTGCCTGACGTATCCCTGGACATGTTGACGTAATCAACGCGATAGGTGCGCAGGAACGGCGAATCCGGCATTACCGCCAGGTTGTTGCCGTCCAGCTCGAAACGCATGTCTATCTGCTTCGCGATACGCGCCAGCAACTGCGGCAGAGTTTGATCCAGCGCGTTGAGTGTGACGTTGCCACTCAGGCCGGGATGGATGTCTACGTTGATCTTTGCGTCACGCGCTAGCGCAAACAGTAATTCCTGCACCTTCACGTTGCTGACAACAACAGAATAGGTTTCCTGTTTTGCAGCAGGCCGCGGTGGCGGCAGCACAAAGCCTTGCTTGATGGGGGCAGGTATGGCGTCAGCAGCCGGACTTGATTGGCTGGCCGGTGCGCCGATGTGGCGGTTCGGGGCCACCGGGACAGCATTGGGCGCTGCACACCCTGCCACTACTAATAGAGAGATGGACAGGAGGAATCCAGGGCGAAACAGCATCACGCGTCAACTTCCCTGAAGAATGAATGGGTTGCCGCGATAGTAACGCAAAAGCGATTTGCTTCATGGCAGGGGGAACCCCCTTACCCTTATGTACTTGGTGTTGTGACGGCAACGATGACGAACTCGTCTTTCGCTCGATCGAGCGATTTGAAGTTTTTGTTTCGCAGGTGTTAACCTCTCCCGAATCGTTGTCCATAATCTCGCCTCTCTGCTGCTTCGGCGGCAGGGGAGTGGTGAAGCAGGGCGGTTCGGTCAGTTGTGCGTCGCAAGTCGGCGCAGCAAGTTGGAAAAATAAATTTTTCGAATTTGCTTGACGAACTTAAAAAGCTCTGTAAAATGCGCCCCTCTCGTTGATCGCGACGCAGCAAACAAGCTGCAGCGACAGACGAAAAACAGCAGTAACGCTCTTTAAAAAGATGACAACCGATAGGTGTAGGTGCTTGGTTTTCAGCACGTTTCGATCTTCGGGTCGAAGCACAAAATGCAAGAAAATTAAGTGCCAACACTTTGAATCATTAAGAAGTCAGTGATTTTGAGTTTGGCCAGAGCAAGATTTAACTTAAGAGTTTGATCCTGGCTCAGATTGAACGCTGGCGGCATGCCTTACACATGCAAGTCGAACGGATTCAAGGGGCTTGCTCCTTGAGTTAGTGGCGAACGGGTGAGTAATGCATCGGAACGTACCCAGTTGTGGGGGATAACGTAGCGAAAGTTACGCTAATACCGCATACGACCTGAGGGTGAAAGCGGGGGATCGCAAGACCTCGCGCAATTGGAGCGGCCGATGTCAGATTAGCTAGTTGGTAGGGTAAAAGCCTACCAAGGCGACGATCTGTAGCTGGTCTGAGAGGACGACCAGCCACACTGGGACTGAGACACGGCCCAGACTCCTACGGGAGGCAGCAGTGGGGAATTTTGGACAATGGGGGAAACCCTGATCCAGCCATGCCGCGTGAGTGAAGAAGGCCTTCGGGTTGTAAAGCTCTTTCGGACAGAAAGAAATCGCACGAACTAATACTTTGTGCGGATGACGGTACTGTAAGAAGAAGCACCGGCTAACTACGTGCCAGCAGCCGCGGTAATACGTAGGGTGCGAGCGTTAATCGGAATTACTGGGCGTAAAGCGTGCGCAGGCGGTTGTGTAAGACAGATGTGAAATCCCCGGGCTCAACCTGGGAACTGCGTTTGTGACTGCACGGCTAGAGTACGGCAGAGGGGGGTGGAATTCCTGGTGTAGCAGTGAAATGCGTAGATATCAGGAGGAACATCGATGGCGAAGGCAGCCCCCTGGGCCTGTACTGACGCTCATGCACGAAAGCGTGGGGAGCAAACAGGATTAGATACCCTGGTAGTCCACGCCCTAAACGATGATCACTAGTTGTTCGGAAAGGTGACTTTCTGAGTAACGTAGCTAACGCGTGAAGTGATCCGCCTGGGGAGTACGGTCGCAAGATTAAAACTCAAAGGAATTGACGGGGACCCGCACAAGCGGTGGATGATGTGGATTAATTCGATGCAACGCGAAAAACCTTACCTACCCTTGACATGCCTGGAATCTCGCAGAGATGTGAGAGTGCCTTCGGGAACCAGGACACAGGTGCTGCATGGCTGTCGTCAGCTCGTGTCGTGAGATGTTGGGTTAAGTCCCGCAACGAGCGCAACCCTTATCATTAGTTGCTACGCAAGGGCACTCTAATGAGACTGCCGGTGACAAACCGGAGGAAGGTGGGGATGACGTCAAGTCCTCATGGCCCTTATGGGTAGGGCTTCACACGTCATACAATGGTCGGTACAGAGGGTTGCCAAGCCGCGAGGTGGAGCCAATCCCAGAAAGCCGATCGTAGTCCGGATTGTTCTCTGCAACTCGAGAGCATGAAGTCGGAATCGCTAGTAATCGCGGATCAGCATGCCGCGGTGAATACGTTCCCGGGTCTTGTACACACCGCCCGTCACACCATGGGAGTGGGTTTCACCAGAAGCAGGTAGCCTAACCGCAAGGAGGGCGCTTACCACGGTGGGATTCATGACTGGGGTGAAGTCGTAACAAGGTAGCCGTATCGGAAGGTGCGGCTGGATCACCTCCTTTCTAGAGCAAGCTGTAGATCAAGTACCTACAACCTATCGGTTGTTCAAGCAACAAGGGCTGAAGACCAGGCGCTAGTGAGAAGTCTAGAGCTGGCGCTGAGGCTGAACCCTTACGAAGTGAAGATAAGGGTCAGTAGCTCAGTCGGTTAGAGCACCGTCTTGATAAGGCGGGGGTCGTAGGTTCGATTCCTACCTGACCCACCACGTACCATCGGGGGATTAGCTCAGCTGGGAGAGCACCTGCTTTGCAAGCAGGGGGTCGTCGGTTCGATCCCGTCATCCTCCACCACCCTCTTCAGTTCTGTCCGGTAAGCGGAATCATGCGTCATGACTGCATGCAGTCATGACGCATGACTCTTCGGAGTCATCGGTTGTTGCTCTTTAACAAAGTGGAAGGCAAATTAAACACACAATGTGCAGCGCATTGTCGAAAGATGATGTGTTGTACGGGTTGTGATTGCATCGAGTGAATCTGTTTGCGAACCAGCGGCAGAGACACTCACAAACAGCGTTGTGCTGAGTTCGCCTGTAACGTGCCTGGATAAGACCAGGACTCAACGTTATAGGATCAAGCGACTAAGTGCACGTGGTGGATGCCTTGGCGATCACAGGCGATGAAAGACGTGCAAGCCTGCGAAAAGCTCCGGGGAGCTGGCAATGAAGCTTTGATCCGGAGATCTCTGAATGGGGAAACCCACCCGAAAGGGTAACCCTGACTGAATACATAGGTCAGTGGTGGCGAACCGGGAGAACTGAAACATCTAAGTACCCCGAGGAAAAGAAATCAACCGAGATTCCCCTAGTAGTGGCGAGCGAATGGGGAAGAGCCTGTATGTGATAACGCGATTGTTAATGGAACAGTCTGGAAAGTCTGGCCGTAGCGGGTGATAGCCCCGTACATGAAAACAGTTGCGCGGTACTAAGCATACGAAAAGTAGGGCGGGACACGAGAAATCCTGTCTGAACATGGGGGGACCATCCTCCAAGGCTAAATACTCGTGATCGACCGATAGTGAACCAGTACCGTGAGGGAAAGGCGAAAAGAACCCCGGGAGGGGAGTGAAATAGATCCTGAAACCGCGTGCATACAAACAGTGGGAGCCTCGTAAGGGGTGACTGCGTACCTTTTGTATAATGGGTCAGCGACTTACGTTCAGTAGCGAGCTTAACCGGATAGGGGAGGCGTAGCGAAAGCGAGTCTGATAAGGGCGTCAGAGTTGCTGGGCGTAAACCCGAAACCAAGTGATCTATCCATGGCCAGGATGAAGGTGCGGTAACACGTACTGGAGGTCCGAACCCACAAATGTTGAAAAATTTGGGGATGAGCTGTGGATAGGGGTGAAAGGCTAAACAAACTTGGAGATAGCTGGTTCTCCCCGAAAACTATTTAGGTAGTGCGTCGTACGGACACTTGCGGGGGTAGAGCACTGTAATCGTTGGAGGGGTCATTGCGATCTACTCCGCGATAGCAAACTCCGAATACCGCAAAGTGATATACGGCAGACAGACGGTGGGTGCTAACGTCCATCGTCAAGAGGGAAACAACCCAGACCGCCAGCTAAGGTCCCAAATGCATAGTTAAGTGGAAAACGAGGTGGGAAGGCATAGACAGCTAGGAGGTTGGCTTAGAAGCAGCCACCCTTTAAAGAAAGCGTAATAGCTCACTAGTCGAGTCGTCCTGCGCGGAAGATGTAACGGGGCTCAAACTATGAACCGAAGCTGCGGATGCACGTAAGTGCGTGGTAGGGGAGCGTTCCGTAAGCCTGCGAAGGTGGCTTGAGAAGGCTGCTGGAGGTATCGGAAGTGCGAATGCTGACATGAGTAGCGATAAAGAGCGTGAAAAGCGCTCTCGCCGAAAGCCCAAGGTTTCCTACGCAACGTTCATCGGCGTAGGGTGAGTCGGCCCCTAAGGCGAGGCTGAAAAGCGTAGTCGATGGGAAACAGGTGAATATTCCTGTACCGATTCTTGATGCGATGGGGGGACGGAGAAGGTTAGGCCAGCCGGGTGTTGGATGTCCCGGTTCAAGCGTGTAGACGTGTTTCGTAGGCAAATCCGCGAGACTTAGTTGAGGCGTGATAACGAGCGCACTTGTGCGCGAAGTGGTTGATACCCTGCTTCCAGGAAAAGCCTCTAAGCTTCAGTCAAGAATCGACCGTACCGCAAACCGACACAGGTGGGCAGGTTGAAAATACCAAGGCGCTTGAGAGAACTCAGGAGAAGGAACTCGGCAAATTGATACCGTAACTTCGGGAGAAGGTATGCCCCGGTAGCTTGTAGGAGTACATCCGAAGGGCGATGGGGCCGCAGAGAATCGGTGGCTGCGACTGTTTAATAAAAACACAGCACTCTGCAAACACGAAAGTGGACGTATAGGGTGTGACGCCTGCCCGGTGCTGGAAGGTTAAGTGATGGGGTGCAAGCTCTTGATCGAAGCCCCAGTAAACGGCGGCCGTAACTATAACGGTCCTAAGGTAGCGAAATTCCTTGTCGGGTAAGTTCCGACCTGCACGAATGGCGTAACGATGGCCACACTGTCTCCTCCTGAGACTCAGCGAAGTTGAAATGTTTGTGAAGATGCAATCTCCCCGCGGCTAGACGGAAAGACCCCATGAACCTTTACTGTAGCTTTGCATTGGACTTTGACGGGACTTGTGTAGGATAGGTGGGAGGCTTTGAAGTGGTGACGCTAGTTGCCATGGAGCCATCCTTGAAATACCACCCTGGTGTCGTTGAGGTTCTAACCTTGATCCGTGAATCCGGATCGGGGACCGTGCATGGTGGGCAGTTTGACTGGGGCGGTCTCCTCCCAAAGAGTAACGGAGGAGTACGAAGGTCTTCTAGGTACGGTCGGACATCGTACTGATAGTGCAATGGCAAAAGAAGGCTTGACTGCGAGACCCACAAGTCGAGCAGGTGCGAAAGCAGGTCATAGTGATCCGGTGGTTCTGTATGGAAGGGCCATCGCTCAACGGATAAAAGGTACTCTGGGGATAACAGGCTGATTCCGCCCAAGAGTTCACATCGACGGCGGAGTTTGGCACCTCGATGTCGGCTCATCACATCCTGGGGCTGTAGCCGGTCCCAAGGGTATGGCTGTTCGCCATTTAAAGTGGTACGTGAGCTGGGTTTAAAACGTCGTGAGACAGTTTGGTCCCTATCTGCCGTGGGCGTTGGATATTTGAGGGGGCCTGCTCCTAGTACGAGAGGACCGGAGTGGACGGATCTCTGGTGTACCGGTTGTCACGCCAGTGGCATCGCCGGGTAGCTAAATCCGGAAGAGATAACCGCTGAAAGCATCTAAGCGGGAAACTCGCCTCAAGATGAGATATCCCTCAGGCTTTAAGCCTGCTGAAGGGTCGTTCAAGACCAGGACGTTGATAGGTCAGGTGTGGAAGCGCAGTAATGCGTTAAGCTAACTGATACTAATTGCCCGTGCGGCTTGATCCTATAACATTGAGAATTACAGTGCGATGCGATGAAAATCGCAGCACAACGCAGCAATCACAACACGTGAAGTTTGCCTTCCAGCTTTGGTCTGCTGACACAATCAGCAGATAGACAAGTTACAGTCTGACGACCATAGCGCTTCGGTACCACCCCTTCCCATCCCGAACAGGACCGTGAAACGAAGTCGCGCCGATGATAGTGCGGATTGCCCGCGTGAAAGTAGGTCATCGTCAGACTCCCCACAACACAACGCCCCTCAGCTCAATGCTGCAGGGGCGTTGTTATTTGCTCGGGGCGCTGAACACCCGCTCGCTATTCTTCTGATTCCTCCGCCTTCTTCGAGCCGCTGCGATCATCATTGCCCTTCTGTTCGCGAAGCAGCTCACGACGGCCAACCGCTGCCACCTGGCGCTGGTGCAGCGTGTCAAAGGCTTTCATCCGGGAACGTTCGTGTAGCCACTGCGCCTGGCCTGCGGCAGTCTGATTTTTCGATTGCGCGACAATCTGCTGTTGATGCGCAATGGCTTCGTCGAGCTTGCCAAGAAAACTGCTGTAGTTGCGCCAGGCGTCGGGGCCGATGCCTTCTTTAGCCGCAGACATGAATTTGTCCCTGTATTCCTGACGGTAGTTTTCGAGGAGTTCCAGACGCTTGCTGGCCATGGCTTCGGATGCCAGCAACTCGCCGAGACGCACGCCGGCGTTGTCGAGTTTGACGTGCGCGTGCTCCAGCAACATCTTGATCGGGTCTTTGCTCATCAGCGTTCAACCCCGAAAAGATGATGCAGGCCACCAAGGCTTTGCTCGAAATCCGCTTGGTCCTGAATCTTTTGCTGCAGGAATGATTCGAGTGCGGGATACATCCTGACAGCTTCGTCGAGCAGAGGATCTGCGCCGGCCTGATAGGCGCCGACTGCAATAAGGTCACGCGAGCGCTGGTAGCGCGAGAACAGTTGCTTGAAACGACGTACGAGCTCGAAATGCGAGGGGCGGATGAGTCCGTGCATTGCACGTGAGATCGATTGCTCAATGTCGATGGCCGGATAGTGCCCCTGATCAGCTAGTGCGCGGGTCAGCACGAAGTGGCCGTCAAGAATGGCACGCGCGGAGTCGGCGATGGGATCCTGCTGGTCGTCGCCTTCGGCTAGCACGGTGTAAAAGGCTGTGATTGAGCCGCCGCCCTCAGGACCATTGCCCGCGCGTTCAACGAGTGCAGGCAGTCGCGCAAATACGGAAGGTGGGTATCCACGCGTAACGGGTGGTTCGCCGATGGCGAGTGCAATCTCGCGCTGCGCCATGGCGTAGCGGGTGAGCGAGTCCATGATGAGCAAGACTTGCTTGCCCTGATCGCGGAAGTATTCGGCAATCGTTGTCGCATAGGAGGCCCCTTGAAGGCGCATCAAAGGGCTGGTGTCTGCGGGAGCGGCGACGACGACGGAGCGTGCTAGGCCTTCCGGGCCGAGGTTGTGTTCGATGAATTCCTTGACTTCGCGTCCCCGTTCTCCGATCAGCCCCACCACGATGACGTCGGCCGATGTGTAGCGCGCCATCATGCCGATGAGCACTGACTTGCCGACGCCGGAACCAGCGAAAAGGCCGAGGCGCTGACCGCGACCCACTGTCAGCAAGGCGTTTACGGCGCGTATGCCAACGTCAAGACTGCGATCAATCGGAGCGCGAGCGAGCGGATTGATGGGGCGGCTTTGCAGGGACCGAGTGTGAATGGTTTGCAGTGGCCCCAAGCTGTCTAGCGGGCGGCCCGCGCCATCCAGGACACGACCGAGAAGTTCGTCGCCGACTGGAAGATGCTTGGCGCGATCTGAGGCGCGGCGCCGCGGCTCAACGCGCTCTGCGGCACTGGCAATGGGTTGTACAGGTTCGTTGGGAATGACCTGCGCGCCGGGAGCGAGGCCGAACACGTCATCGGTTGGCATCATGAACAGCTTGTCGCCTGAGAAACCAACGACTTCGGCCTCCACGCCACCGCCGCCCGGCACAAGGATGCGACAGCCCGAGCCGAGGGGAAGCTTCAGGCCGGCGGCCTCCATGACAAGGCCATTGATGCGGGTGAGTCGCCCGGATAGTTGATAGGGCGGGGCCGCGCGAGAGAGTTTGCGACAGTCCTTGAGGAACGCACGCCAAGTGGGGCCGAAGTGTTCCATGCGTTTACTCGTCGTTGAACTGCGATGCACTGCGCGAGATGTTCTCGACCACGCGGCGCCAGCGTGTCGCGATTTGCGCGTCGATCTGGCCACCAGCTGAGTCGATGAGACAGCCGCCACGCGTGACGTTTTCGTCTTCGAGCAGGCGATGCGCGTTCGCGCTCAGCTGATCCCCAAGGTATTGCTTGATCAATGCCGCATCGTCGGGATGGACGTGGATCGTGGCGCCTTGCTGGGGGAGCTGTGGCAGCGCTTCCCGAATGACGGCGGTGACAATCTCGGGTTGTGACTGCAAGGTGTCACGTACCACTTGACGGGCAATCTCTATTGCCAGCGCCTGCAGTTCTTCGGCGACCTCCTGGTCGAAGCTGCCCAGTGCGTCGTTGAATGCCTGCAGCAACTGGTGTAGTTCGGCCGCCTCCAGGCGACCACGTGCGCTGCCTTCTTCGTAGCCAGCGGCATAGCCGTCTTTCCAGGCTTCCTGGTGAAGCTTGTCGATCTCGTCCGCCGTAGGTAGCGCCACACCGGGAGCGAGCTCGACGCGCTGTTCTCTGGGGGGCGGTTCAACGGCTTCGACATGTCCGCCCTGGGGCGCGGACGGCGAATCGAAGCTGACGAACTCTGCGCGCTTGTATGCGCCGGATGCCTGGTTGCTCTGGATGATGGCCATCGCAGTTCTCCGCTATCAGACGAAGGCGTCGTCGCCGCCCTTGCCGCCCAGCGCAATCTGGCCTTCTTCCGAGAGCCGTCGTGCAACCTTGAGGATTTCCTTCTGCGCGCCTTCCACTTCCGAGAGGCGCACGGGGCCTTTCGACTCGAGATCTTCGCGCATCATTTCCGCCGCACGTGACGACATGTTGCGGAAGATTTTCTCGCGCATCTCGGGGTTGGCGCCCTTGAGTGCAAGCACCAGCTGATCGGATTGCACTTCGCGCAGAACCACCTGAATGCCACGGTCATCGACATCCATGAGGTTCTCGAAGACGAACATTTCGTCGAGGATGCGCTGTGCCAGATCGGGGTCGTACTCGCGGACGTTGTCGAGGATTGCCGTCTCGGCAGCATTGCCGACGAAGTTCAGGATTTCTGCGGCGTGTCGTGTGCCACCCATGGCGGTCTTCTTGAGTGTATTGCTGGAGCCCGAGAGCACTCGCGTCAGGGCTTCGTTGAGCTCCTTCAGCGCGGTGGGTTGTACGCCATCCAGCGTAGCAATGCGCAGCAGGACGTCGTTGCGCAGGCGCTCGGTAAAGTGTTTGAGGATTTCGCCTGCGTGGTCGAACTCGAGGTGCACGAGGATGGTGGCGATGATCTGCGGGTGTTCGTTCTTGATGAGATCGGCCGCAGTAGCTGCATCCATCCACTTCAGCGATTCGATGCCGGCCGTATCGGACCCCTGCAGGACGCGCGAGATGAGGTTGGCAGCGCGTTCGTCACCGAGCGCCTTGGTGAGCATGATGCGGATGGTTTCTTCGTCAGGCTGGATGGTCGATGCCTGAGCCGCGTGAAGCTGCAGCTTCTCGACGAGCCTTTCGACGCGATCTCGTGGCTGTGGCGGCAGCTTGGCCATGGCGGCACCAAGCTTCTGCACTTCACGCGGAGACATGTGTTTGAGGACCTCGGACGCATGATCGGGGCCCAGCGTGAGCAGCAGCATCGCGCAGTTTTCGAGAGCTTCGTTAGTGTCCGCCACTGGTAGCTCCTCCGCCCAGCCATTCCTTCAGCATCTGAGCGACCATCTTCGGTTCCTTGGCCGCAATCTCGCGGGCACGCGCGACTTTCTTCTCGAAACTCATCTTGGCGAGCTCGGCTTCCAGCACTTCGGGCGACACTTCGAGATCGGAATTCTGTTCGGCTTCCAGCGCTGCTGCCATTTCGGCTGCCGTGGCTGCGCCGCCTTCTTCGCCGCTGGCCTCGACGGGTTTGGGTGGCAAGACGGTGCCCAGCAAGGGGCGAATGACGGTGCGGAAGATCACCAGCACAACAATGATCAAGGCCAGCCAGCGCAGGATGTCCTTGGCCCAGGCGAGGATTTCGGGATCCTTCCAGACTGGCAGGCCCGCGACGTCCTCGCGCGCAGCTTCGGCAAATGCCGTGTTGACGAGGTTGAGCGTGTCGCCCCTGTCCTTGCTGAGGCCCACGGCCTCGCGTACGAGATCGTTGATCTGCTTCATCTCGTCTTCGGTGCGCGGGATCGATTTGCTCTCGCCCTTGGCGTTCTTTTCGATGCGGTTGTTCACCACCATCGCTACAGAGAGGCGTTTGACCGATCCAAGTGCGCGCTTGATGTGCTGCACCGTCTTGTCGACTTCGTAATTGACCGTCGAGCTCTTGTTCGTGTTGATTGGCGTCGTGTTGTTGCTTGCAGCCGCACCGGGCACCGGCGGCGTCGTCAGCGGAGCCGAGGCCGGCACAGGAGGCTGGTTGGATAGCGCGCCGGGCACACCCGTGGCAGGTTGCTGTGCGTTGATGTTCTCGGCCATCTGCTGGCTGCGGATGGCCGTGCCGGGCGGTGGATTGGGCTTGTAGGTTTCCGAAGTCTGTTCGGTCGCATCGAAGTCGATATCGGCGGTCACTTGAGCCCGGAAATTCCCGGTGCCGAGGATGGGGATCAGGATGCTTTCGATGCGCTTGATGTAGCTGCCTTCGACTTCTTCCACATAACCGAGTTGGCTGGAGTCGAGTCCGCTGGCGCGGCCGTTACCGGCGCGGGTCAGCAGGTTGCCGTTCTGGTCGATGATGCTGACCTGGCTGGTGGCCAGTTCCGGCACGCTGGCGGCAACGAGGTGCAGGATGCCGGCGACCTGTTGTGGTTCCAGCCGGCGACTTGGTGTGAGATTCAGGACGACGGATGCAGTCGGCTTCTGCCCGTCGCGCAGGAAAGCCGATTGCTTCGGAATGGCGAGGTGGACACGCGCACCCGTAACGGCAGCGAGTGACTGGATGGTGCGCGCCAGTTCGCCTTCCAGCCCGCGCTGGTAATTGATCTGCTCATTGAATTGCGAGACGCCGATCTTCTGTGTCTCCAGCAGTTCGAAGCCGACGAGTCCGCCCTTCGGGAGCCCCTGCGAAGCGAGCAGCAGGCGCAGTTCATTGGCGCGGGTGGAGGGGACAAGAATTGTCGCGCCACCGTTCTCCACCCGGTACGGCACGTTCTGTTGTTGCAGCGAGGTGATGATGGCACCGCCATCTTTCTCTGCGATGTTCGAAAACAGGATGGCGTAGCTGGGCTGGCTGCTCCACATCCAGACGCCAGCGATCAGTGCGACCGCGACGGCCAGCAGAACGCCCGCAGCAATCTTCTGCTGCGCAGTGAGTTTTGCGAGGTTGTCTGCAATGGCTGCCAGCGGTGATGCGGCAGGTTGCGGGAGGGCGTCTTCAGCGGCCATTTTTCTGTCTGTCGAGGGACACGTATCCCATTTGTGATGGCCGGATTCTGCGCGCGGGGCTGACGACACATGTTGCCGATAAGCGGCAAGTTTTACCGGCTTCTCCTGCAGCGTTGCCGCTGGCGCGGGGACTAGAGTGCGATGCGTACCCATAGCCGGTTCGTCATGGATTCCACCCCCCTCGCAAACCTCGATCAGCCACTCGATGCCGCTCGCCTCGCCGAGGCTTTTCAGGCCTTTGCACGCGCGTCGGACGAGCTGACTGTTGCCTACAGCGGTCTGCAATCACAGGTCGGCGTGCTCACCGAACGGCTGGACTTGCTGCTCGCAGCTTTGCCGGCCGGCGTGGTGGTGGTGGATCAGGCTGGACGTGTCGAACAATGCAATCAGGCTGCCTCCACCATGCTGGGGGACGGGCTGACGGGGCGCGACTGGCAGGAGCTCGCCGCGCGCTTGTTCGAGTCCACCGATACGCCGGGCGAATGGGCGCTGCTGCCTCTGCCGGTCGATCCCGCACTGGTGCGTCGCGTTTCCATTGCGGCAACGGCGCAGACGGCTTCTGGCGGTCGCATCGTACTGATCCACGACGTGACCGAGGCTTGGCGCATGCGTGTCACCTCGTCGCGCAATGAGCGGCTGGCGGCCATGGGCGAAATGGTGGCCTCGCTGGCACATCAGCTGCGTACGCCGCTGGCGGCTGCCTTGCTCTACACCGGGCATCTGTCGAACGCCAGTCTGGCCGCAGAGCAACGCGGCAGCGTCGCCGACAAAGCACTGGAGCGCTTGCGCCACCTGCAGAAGCTCATCGATGACATGCTCATTTTTGCGCGTGGTGAGGCCCTGGGCCGCGAACAGTTCGGCGTTTGCGACCTGTTGAGTGAACTGGCCGCGACGATTGAACCCGTCGCGCAAGGGCAGGGCACCGAGTTTCATTGTGATTGCGCTGTGCCCGGCGAGCAGCTGTTCGGCAACCGCAAGGAAATTGCCGGTGCCCTCATCAATCTGCTTGAGAACGCCCTGCAGGCACTGGGTTCGGCGGGGCGCCTGCACTTGTCGGCTGACCTTGATGGCACGCAAGTCGTGCTGCGCGTCCATGACAGCGGCAAAGGCATCCCCGCCGAGCTGCAGGCGCGTCTGTTCGAACCCTTCTACACGACGCGCGCCAACGGTACCGGCCTTGGCCTCGCCATCGCGCGTGGTGTGGCTCGTGCGCACGGTGGCGACATCTCGCTTGTGTCGTCTGCTGCACAGGGCACGGAATTCAGCCTGTGCCTGCCACGTGTACAGGCTGTGGCTGCGCCTGCCCAACCTCTCTCGTCAATGACGTATCAGGAAGTCTCATCATGATCGAGTCACTCAACATCCTCGTCGTCGACGATGACGCTTCGCTGCGCGACGCCATCAGCATGATCCTCGAGTCCGCCGGGCATCACGTCACGCTGGCCGCCAGCGGGCCCGAAGCCCTGACCGAACTGGAGTCGGCGAGCTTCAATCTCGTTGTGTCTGACCTGCGCATGGACCCCATGGACGGGCTGACGCTGCTGGCCAATATCCGTGCGAAGTACGCGCAATTGCCGGTGCTGCTGATGACGGCCTTCGGTGACGTTGACAAGGCTGTGGCTGCCATGCGCGGTGGCGCTTGCGATTTCCTCATGAAACCTTTCGAGCCCGACGTACTGCTCGACAACGTGCGCCGCCATGCCACCGTCGCACCGGGTCAGGATGACACCGTGGCGCAGGATCCGCGCACCCGTAATGCGCTGGCGCTGGCCGCCAAGGTCGCCGAGACGGATGCCACCATCCTGCTGACCGGCGAGTCCGGCACGGGTAAAGAGGTGTTCGCGCGCTACATCCACCAGCACTCGCGTCGTCGCAGTGGGCCTTTCGTGGCCATCAACTGTGCGGCCATCCCGGAAAACCTGCTCGAAGCCACCTTGTTCGGTTACGAGAAGGGCAGCTTCACGGGCGCCCAGACCTCGCAGGCCGGCAAGTTCGAACAGGCGCAAGGCGGCACCATCCTTCTCGACGAAATTTCCGAAATGCCCCTGGGCCTCCAGGCCAAGATGCTGCGGGTATTGCAGGAGCGTGAGGTGGAGCGCGTCGGCGGCAAGAAGCCGGTGTCGCTGGACATCCGCGTGCTCTCCACCTCCAACCGCGACATGATGCGCGAGGTGCAGGCCGGTCGCTTCCGCGAGGACCTTTACTACCGCCTCAATGTCTTTCCGCTGGAGATCCCCAGCCTGCGTGATCGGCCGGCCGACATCGTGCCGCTGGCCCGGCATTTCATCGAGCGGCACGGCGAACGGATCGGCAAAACGGCAAGAATTGCCGACGAGGCGGCGGCAATTCTTGCCGCTTGGCAATGGCCCGGCAACGTGCGTGAGCTGGAAAACACCGTGCAGCGCGCCCTGATCGTCGCCTCGGGCGACACCATCCAGGCCGATGACGTGCGCCTGTGTCTGCCGGATGCCTCGCGCGTTTCGCCACCAGCCGGCGCGCCAAGAGTCGAAGCCTTGGCTAGCGTGGCTGGCGGGAATAATCCATCAAATCAGCCTGTTGGGAGTCCGACCAGTATGCGCGATCTGGAAAAGCAGCACATCCTGGAGACCCTCAAGGCGGTTGGCGGATCGCGCAAGAAGGCTGTCGAAAAGCTGGGCATCTCGGAACGAACCTTGCGTTACAAACTGCAGCAGTATCGCGAAGAGGGGATCACCGATATCTAGGCGCGTTAATTGCTAATAGGTTGTAGATCACCCACTTTTTCCGGAAACCGGCAAATCTCATGGACACTCGCGGTATCGAACAGATGATCGGACAGCTTCGCGCCACGGCAGATCTCGCCGCGGGCAAGTCTTCCTCGTCTGCGCCCGCAGCCGGTGGTGCCGACTTCGCACAAGCCCTGCAAGGCGCACTGGCCCAGGTCAGTGAAGCCCAGCAATCGGCCCAGCAGATGGCGCAGAACTTCTCGGCGGGTGACCCCAACGTGAATCTGCAAGACGTGATGGTCAATCTGCAGAAGGCCAACCTGTCCTTCCAGCAGATGGTGCAGGTCCGCAACAAGCTGGTCACGGCTTACCAGGACATCATGAACATGTCGGTCTGATAACCGGCTGTTTCAACAGACAAAACGCCACCTTGCGAGGTGGCGTTTGTTTTCCCGGGTGGCGGGCAGACACTTTTGTGTGTGCAATATTTCTGTAACTTTCCCGCAATACGCTGGCGGCTCTTCAGTTTCCGTAACCCAAGGAACACCGCCATGCGCAAGTATTTCGTGTCCTCCCTCGCTGCTGCCGTCCTGGCCAGCGTTTCCCTGTCTGCCGCTGCTGCCGAAGTGACCGGCGCCGGCGCCTCTTTCCCCAACGCGATCTACACCGCTTGGGCCGATGCCTACAACAAGGCAACGGGCAACAAGATCAACTACCAGTCCGTCGGTTCGGGCGCGGGTCTCAAGCAGATCGCTGCCAAGACCGTCGACTTCGGCGCTTCGGATGCTCCGCTGACCGTCGAACAACAAGCCAAGGATGGCCTCGTGCAATTCCCCACCGTGATCGGTGGCGTGGTGCCCGTGTTCAACCTGCCCGGCATCCAGTCCGGCCAGCTGAAGCTCACCGGCGCCGTGCTGGCTGACATCTACCTGGGCAAGATCACCAAGTGGAATGACAAGGCCATCAAGGAACTGAACCCGACGACCAACTTGCCGGATTCCGACATCGGTGTCGTGCGCCGTGCCGACGGTTCGGGCACTTCGTTCGTGTTCACCAACTACCTGTCCAAGGTTTCGCCGGAATGGAAGACCAAGGTCGGCGAAGGTACGGCTCCGCAATGGCCGGTGGGTCTGGGTGGCAAGGGCAACGAAGGCGTGGCCGCTTTCGTGCAGCGCCTGCCGGGTTCGATTGGCTACGTCGAGTACGTTTATGCCAAGAAGAACAAGCTCGCTTACGCACTGGTGCAGAACAAGGACAAGGCCTTCCCGGCACCGGACGACGAGACCTTCAAGGCCGCTGCGGCCAAGGCTGACTGGAGCAAGGGCTTCTACGAAATCCTGACCGATCAACCGGGTGCCAATGCATGGCCCATCACGGCGGCAACCTGGATCGTGATGCAAGCCACGCAGGACAAGCCGGCGCAAGGCGCCGAAGTGCTGAAGTTCTTCGAATGGGCGTACAAGAACGGCGACAAGACGGCGACCGACCTGGAGTTCGTGCCGCTGCCTGACGACACCGTCAAGCTGATCTATGCCTCGTGGGCAAAGATCAAGGACGCTTCCGGCAAACCCGTCCATTCGGTGAAGTAACATCATGTCTCTCCCCGCCGCCACCGCAGCCGGGACCGCATCCGGGACCACCTTGGTCCCGGATGTTTTGTCACCGGGACATGAAACCACGATGAGTACCTCTGATACCCCCCATCGCGATGTGCGCGATCAGTTCTTTTCCTGGCTGACTACAGGGGTTGCACTCTTCGTGCTCGTGACGATGGTCGGCATCGTCCTCGCGCTCTGCTACGCGGCGTGGCCTTCGATCAAGGCCTTCAACATCGGCTTCCTGTTCACGTCGGAGTGGAATCCTCCGATGGACCGTTACGGCGCGCTGATCCCGATTTACGGCACGCTGGTGACTTCGATCATCGCCTTGATCATCGCTGTGCCGGTCAGTTTCGGTATCGCCCTGTTCCTCACCGAGCTGTCGCCTGCCTGGCTGCGTCGCCCGCTGGGTACCGCTGTCGAACTGCTGGCGGCTATCCCCAGCATTGTTTATGGCATGTGGGGCCTGCTGGTGTTCGCGCCGTTGTTTGCCCAATACGTGCAACCGCTGCTGGCCAGCACGCTGGGCAAGATCCCGCTGATCGGTGCGCTGTTCTCTGGTGCGCCGCTGGGTATCGGTCTGCTGTGTGCGGGCGTGATCCTCGCGATCATGATCATTCCCTTCATCGCATCAGTGATGCGCGACGTCTTCGAAGTCACGCCGGCGATGGTCAAGGAATCGGCCTACGGCCTGGGCTGTACGACTTGGGAAGTGGTGTGGAACGTCGTGCTGCCGCACTCCAAGACCGGTGTCGTGGGCGGCGTCATGCTGGGCCTGGGCCGTGCGCTGGGCGAAACCATGGCGGTCACTTTCGTGATCGGCAATACGAACTTCCTCAACTCGGCATCGCTGTTCATGCCGGGCAACAGCATCACATCGGCACTCGCCAATGAATTCTCCGAGGCCGCTCCCGGCCTGCACACCGCCGCGCTGATGGAGCTGGGCTTGCTGCTCTTCGTCATCACGCTGATCGTGCTGGTGATCTCCAAGCTGTTCCTCGCTCGCCTGGCGCGTAGCGAAGGTGCGAAGAGCTGATAGGTAGGTAACAGGACATGGAACTGCTCGCTCGTCGCAAACTCATCAACAAGTTCGCCCTGACCATGTCGATGCTCGCCATGAGCTTCGGCCTGTTCTGGCTGATGTGGATCCTCATCACGGTGCTGCAGCTGGGCCTTGGTGGCTTGTCGCTGGATATCTTCACCAAGATGACACCGCCCCCGGGCGCTGAAGGCGGCGGCCTGCTGAATGCCATCGTTGGCAGCAGCATGCTGGTTGGCCTTGCAACACTGGTGGGTACGCCGCTGGGTATCCTGGCAGGCATCTACCTCGCCGAGTACGGCCGCCACTCCTGGCTGGGCGGTGCGATCCGCTACGTCAATGACCTGTTGCTGTCGGCACCGTCAATCGTCATCGGCCTGTTCGTCTGGACCGTCGTGGTGGCCAATACAGGCGGATATTCCGGCTGGGCGGGCATCGTGGCGCTGGCATTGATCGTCGTGCCGGTCGTGGTGCGTACGACCGAGAACATGCTGCAACTGGTGCCCAACTCGTTGCGTGAAGCGGCGTTCGCGCTCGGTGCGCCGAAGTATTCGGTGATCCTCAGCGTCACGTTGCGCGCAGCCCGCGCTGGCGTCGTCACCGGCGTGCTGCTGGCCGTGGCCCGCATTGCTGGTGAAACCGCACCGCTGATCTTCACCTCGCTGTCCAACCAGTTCTGGAGCGTGGATCTCGGCAAGCCGATCGCCAGTCTGCCCAAGGTGATCTTGGACTTCGCGATGAACCCTGACGAAAACCTGCAGCGCCTGGCCTGGGTGGGGGTGTTGATCATCACCTTCGGCGTCCTGACCCTCAACGTCGTGGCGCGCGTCTTCTTCCGCCAGAAACATTGAAATGTGTCTGGCGCCCGGCGCCGGCAACGAGAGAGAAAAAATGACTACGCTTGTCCCGCAAATCGAGTTCAAGAACTTCAACTTCTACTACGGCAAGTACCGTGCGCTGAAGGACATCAACTTGTCCATCGCCAAGAGCAAGGTCACGGCCTTCATCGGCCCCTCGGGCTGTGGCAAGTCCACCCTGCTGCGTACCATCAACCGCATGTTCGACCTGTATCCCGAGCAGTCGGCCGACGGCGAGCTGCTGCTGGAAGGCAAGAACCTGCTGGGCAAGGACATCGATGTCAGCGTGCTGCGCGCCAAGGTCGGCATGGTGTTCCAGAAGCCGACGCCGTTCCCGATGTCGATCTACGACAACATCGCTTTCGGCGTGAAGCTGCACGAGAAACTGTCGCGCGCCGAGATGGAAGAGCGCGTCGAATGGGCCCTGCGCAAGGCAGCCCTGTGGGACGAAGTGAAAGACAAACTGCACCAGAGCGGCACCGGCCTCTCAGGTGGTCAGCAGCAGCGTCTGTGCATTGCGCGCGGTGTGGCGGTCAAGCCCAAGGTCCTGCTGCTCGACGAGCCGACCTCGGCGTTGGACCCGATCTCCACGATGCGCATCGAAGAGCTGATCGACGAGCTGAAGAACGAATTCACCATCGTCATCGTGACCCACAACATGCAGCAGGCCGCACGTATCTCCGATTACACGGCTTACATGTACCTCGGTGAGCTGATCGAGTTCGGTGAGACCGACAAGATCTTCGTGAAGCCGCAGCGCAAAGAAACCGAGGACTACATCACCGGCCGCTTTGGGTAAGAAGGCGTCGCTTGCCTACTGCGCGGGCCAATCTCGCTTCGGCGATGCTCGACGTACTCAAGTACGTCTGCGCTTCTCAAAGCGACCTTGACCCGCTCGCTACGGCAATCGACACCTTCCTGTCGTCCTGCAAGGTCAAACCCGCTTCGGCGGGTTTTGTTTTTCCTGGTGCGGGAAGACCGGGCGTGTGATGCGGGTAGCCGTTCCCTCTCCCTCGGGGAGAGGGTGGCCCGTCAGGGCCGGGAGAGGTGAAATGGCGCCACGCAGCCCGGGCTTTCTTGCAGCGCATCGTTCAGGTAGTACTATCGGGTTTTCCATCAACGTTCAATGAAAGGAACGCCCGTGACCACCGCTGTCCAACGCGCCGATTTCGATCGGTACATGGTGCCTGTCTTCAGCCCGCTCGAGATGATCTTCGTGCGAGGCGAGGGTTCGCGCCTGTGGGATCAGCAAGGGCGCGACTACATCGATTTTGGTGCTGGCGTGGCGGTGACTTCGCTGGGCCATGGCAATCCCTTGCTGCTCAAGGCGCTGCAGGATCAGGCAGCCAAGCTGTGGCACGTGTCGAACTACTACACCAACGAGCCGGCGTTGCGTCTGGCGCGCAAGCTGTGCGACGCGACTTTTGCCGAGCAGGTGTTCTTCTGCAACTCCGGTGCCGAAGCGAACGAGGCTGCGCTGAAGCTCGCTCGCAAGCGTGGCGTGGATATCTCGCCCGACAAGATCGAGATCGTGGCCTTCAACGGCTCGTTCCACGGTCGCACCTTCTTCACCGTGTCGGTCGGTGGTCAGCCCAAGTATTCGTCGGGCATGGGGCCCAACCCGGCGGGCATCATCCATGTTGATTACAACGACGTCGAGGCGGCTCGCCGCGTCATTGGGCCGAAGACCTGTGCGGTCATCGTCGAGCCGGTGGTCGGCGAGGGTGGCGTCATTCCGGCAAGACCTGAATTCCTCAAGGCGCTGCGCGAGCTCTGTTCCGCCAACAATGCCGTGCTGATCTACGACGAGATCCAGTCCGGTAATGGCCGTACCGGAGCCTTGTATGCGTACATGAACGGCGATGTGGTGCCGGACATCCTGACGACGGCCAAGGGCATCGGCGGCGGCTTCCCTATCGGCGTGATGCTGACGACCGCGGCGGTGGGCAACCATTTCAAGCCCGGCAGCCATGGTTCGACCTTTGGCGGCAACCCGCTGGCCTGTGCCGTGGCCGAGGCGGCATTCGATACGATCCGCGATCCGGCCCTGCTGGCCGGCGTGCGTAGCAAGGCTGAGCGCACCGCCGCGCGCTTGCGTGAGATCGGCGAGCGGCTGGGCTGTTTCTCCGAGATCCGCTACCAGGGGCTGTGGATCGGTTGCGAGCTGAGCGAGCGTTTTGCCAACCGCGCGGGGGAGCTGATCGGCAAGGCGGCGGCCCAGGGTTTGCTGGCGCTACAGGCAGGCCCCAATGTCCTGCGTATTGCGACTTCGCTGACGATCACAGATGATGAGCTTGATGAAGGCCTGCGCCGGCTCGAAGCGGCGTGCGCAGCGCTGAGTGCCGGCTGATCACTTTCCTTCAATTGCCACGGATGCCCGCCTGAAACGATGACCGTGCCGCCTACCTTGTCTCAATCCGAGTTGCGCCGCGAGCTGGAAATCCTCGCGGCGCGTGCAGGGCGTTCCGGGTATTTCGAGGGCAGCGGCGATTCGCCCGATGAGCTGGCGTGGCGCCTGAAGGCCCTGCTGGAAGCGGAACTGGGCGAAAAGACACGTATCGAGCTGGCGCTAGATAGCGCCCACGACGGCTTGTGGGAATGGGACGTCGTCACCAACGGTGGCTACCTCAGCCCGCAGTGGCGGCAGGACGTCGGTTTCACCGAAGCGGACCGAGGCAGGGGAATTGCGGCCTGGCAGGAACGCATTCACCCGGATGACTTCGCCGGCGCCATGGCGCGCATGGAGAAGCATCTGTCAGGCGGTGCGCCGGGCTTCGAGGCAGAGTACCGGCTGCGCTTTGCGGACGACAACTGGCACTGGGTGGCGAGTTACGGTCGTGTGATCGAGCGCGATGCGGTGGGGGCGCCATTGCGTGTGGTCGGCGTGCATCGCAATGTGTCCGAGCGCAAGCGTTTCGAAGCCGAGTTGCTGCGTGCCAAGGAAATTGCCGAATCGGCAAGCCGTGCCAAAGGCGACTTCCTCGCCAATATGAGCCACGAAATCCGCACGCCAATGAACGGCATCATCGGCATGACCGAGCTGGCGCTCGATACCCAGCTGGATCCCGAGCAGCGCGGTTACCTGCAGACGGTGAAATCGTCGGCCGAATCGCTGCTGTCCATCATCAACGACATCCTCGATTTCTCGAAGATCGAGGCGGGGCGCCTGGAGCTCGAAAACATCGAGTTCTCGCTGCCGGCCTTGCTCGCCGATGCCTACAAGTCGATGGCCCTGCGTGGCCACCAGAAGGGGCTGGAGCTGGTGTACGGCATGCAGCCCGGTACGCCGCAGGTGCTGCGCGGCGACCCCAACCGGTTGCGGCAGGTGATCATCAACCTGCTGGGCAACGCCATCAAGTTCACCGAGAAGGGCGAAGTCGAGGTGTCGGTGCGCCAGGTGTCGCATCGTGGGCGTACGGCAACGATCCAGATTTCCGTGCGTGACACGGGCATCGGTATCGCAGCGGACAAGCAGGAAGAAGTCTTCGGCGTGTTCTCGCAGGCCGATACTTCCACCACCCGCCGCTACGGTGGCACCGGCCTCGGGCTGGCCATCTGCCGTCGTCTGGTTGAGCTGATGCGGGGCCGTTTGTGGCTGGAGAGCGAGCTGGGCAAGGGCAGTTGCTTCCACTTCACAGCCGAAGTCGAAGTGGTGCGCGATGAAGCGGCGGCCGAGCGTGTCGAGAAGCGACTTGCTGGCTTGCGCGTGCTGGTTGTCGACGACAACGCGACGGCTGCACGCGAGATTGCCGAAACCCTGCGGCGTTGGGGCATGGCGGCTGCCATCGCGGCCAGCGGCGAGGAAGCCAGCATGGCACTCAAGGTGGCGCAGAAATCCGGCGAGGCCTTCGATCTGATGCTCGTCGATGCCCGCATGCCCGAGCCCGGTGGTTTCGAGCTGCCTTCGCGTTATCACGCCGAAGGCGCGCCGTGCGACCGCATCATCATGATGCTGACCACCGATTCGCAGCGTAATGACGCCGCGCGCTGCCGCCAGCTGGGCGTTCGCGCACACGTGGTCAAACCGTTGGCGCCGACTGAATTGCTGGATGCGATCCGACTTGCGCTGGTCACCAACGTGGAGCCTGACATGGCGCTGGACGAGTTCCGCGTCGATGACGCACTGGCCGAGGCGGGGGCTCCGGTACGCCGCCGCGACGTCCTGCTGGTCGAGGACAATCCGGTGAACCAGACGGTGGCGACCAAGATCCTGGAGCGTGCCGGTTTCCGCGTGACTGTCGCAGGTGATGGTCAGGAAGCCATAGAATGGTTCGAGAAGCAGCGTTTTGACATCATCCTCATGGACGTGCAGATGCCAATCCTCGGCGGACTGGATGCCACCAAGGCCATCCGTGCGCGGGAGGCACGGCGTAGCTGGGCGATGTCGGGACGCTGGGAGTCTGTACCCATCATCGCCATGACGGCCCACGTCATGGCCGGTGACCGCGAACGTTGCCTGGATGCAGGCATGGATGATTACGTGTCAAAACCTATCCAGCCGGCCGAACTGTTTGCGGCCATCGAGCGGGTCAGTGCCCGCGACATCAGTACGGACGCCGAAGGCGATGCAACCCCCGAGGAGTTCCTGGGGCAGGGCATGGGCGGCAGCCCGCTGGCCGACCTTGACCAGACGCGCAGCCTGCTCGAAGGCGACGAAGGTGCCGTGCAGGCCCTGATCGGTGTCTTCCTCAGCGATGTGGGCAATACCTGCCAGAAGCTGCAGGTCGCGCTGCAGAAGGCTGACGCCAAGGCGCTTGGCGCCGTAGCGCACTCGGTCAAATCTTCGGTTGGCGTGTTTGGCGCCGTTCCGGCAGCCGAAGCGGCACTCAAGGTCGAGATGGCAGGCCGCAGTGGCGACACCTCCACGGCCGTGGCCCTGGCCTCGCCGTTGCTGGCCGAACTCAACCGGTTGGCTGATTTCCTGCGGACACAACACCGGCCAGAGCTGAGCGGCTGACAGGCCCGCGCCGGGCCATTGAGCGGCATTTTCGGGGGCATCCCGGTGCTTTGGGCCGCCTTCGGCATTGCCGAAATACGGCCAAAATGTTACGATTCCGGAAATTTGCTGCAGCAGCGCAATAGCGGGATGGGCCCAGGAAACTGATCGGGGACCGTCCCGTTTTTTACGTCATACGCTCCCCCGGGGGCTGACGGTGCAGGACCGCCGCCGCTGCGCTTCCCCGCGTTGCCATTCAGGAGTTTTCAGTGTCCCTTCAAGCGCCTGCACGCCTGCACGCCCTGCTAGCCCTCGCCGATGGAACCGTGTTCCATGGCCAAGGGTTCGGTATCGTCGGCAAGACCGTCGGCGAGGTGGTGTTCAACACCGCCATCACCGGCTACCAGGAAATCCTTACCGATCCCTCCTATACGCGCCAGATCGTGACCCTGACGCATCCCCACATCGGCAACGTGGGCGTGAACAAGGAAGACAGCGAAGCTGGCAAGGTCTACGCCGCTGGCCTGATCATCCGTGACCTGCCGCTGCGTGTGTCGAACTTCCGCGCCGAGCAGGATCTCGATTCGTACATGAAGGCCGAAGGCGCCGTCGGTATCGCTGGTATCGACACGCGCAAGCTCACGCGCATCCTGCGTGAAAAAGGTGCGCAGGCCGGTTGCCTGGTGACGGCTGCGACCGCTGAAGAGCTTGATGCCGACGCAGCGATTGCTGCCGCGCGCGGCTTCCCGGGCTTGGCAGGCATGGACCTCGCGAAGGTCGTCACTACCGACAAGTCCTATCCATGGACTTCGGGCGAGTGGCAGCTGGGTAAGGGTTTCGTCGAGCAGGCCGCAGCGAAGTATCACGTCGTGGCCTACGACTTCGGCGTCAAGCAGAACATCCTGCACATGCTCGCCGAGCGCGGTTGCAAGCTGACCGTCGTGCCGGCGCAGACCAGTGCGGCGGACGTGCTGGCGCTCAACCCGGATGGCGTGTTCCTGTCGAATGGCCCCGGCGATCCGGAACCCTGTGACTACGCCATCGCTGCTGCGAAGGAGTTCCTCGCACGCAAGCTGCCGACTTTCGGTATCTGCCTCGGCCACCAGATCATGGGTCTCGCCGCTGGCGCGAAGACGCTCAAGATGAAGTTCGGCCACCACGGTGCCAACCACCCGGTCAAGGATCTCGATACGGGCCGCGTGCTGATCACCAGCCAGAACCACGGTTTCGCCGTTGATGCGGCCACGCTGCCGGCCAACGTGCGCACCAGCCATGTCTCGCTGTTCGACGGCAGCCTGCAGGGTCTGGTCTGGACGGATCGTCCGGCGCTGTGCTTCCAGGGTCACCCTGAAGCGAGTCCCGGTCCGCATGACGTGGCCTACCTGTTCGACCGCTTCATCCAGCTGATGGCTGCGGCCAAGTAAGAATCCAGTATTCCGGGCGCAGCCAGCGGGTTGCGTTCCAACAGCAATGCACCAGGTGTAGATATGCCAAAGCGGACTGACATCCAATCCATCCTCATCATCGGCGCCGGCCCCATCATCATCGGCCAGGCCTGTGAGTTCGATTACTCCGGCGCCCAGGCCTGCAAGGCCCTGCGCGACGAGGGTTACAAGGTCATTCTGGTCAACAGCAATCCGGCCACGATCATGACCGACCCGAACATGGCCGACGTGACCTACATCGAGCCCATCACTTGGCAGGTCGTCGAACGCATCATCGAGAAGGAGCGTCCCGACGCCGTGCTGCCGACCATGGGTGGTCAGACCGCGCTGAACTGTGCGCTGGATCTGTGGCGCAATGGCGTGCTCGACAAGTACAAGGTTGAACTGATCGGCGCCACGCCGGAAGCCATCGACAAGGCCGAGGACCGCCTCAAATTCAAGGACGCGATGACCAAGATCGGTCTCGAATCCGCGCGCTCGGGCATCGCCCACAGCATGGAAGAGGCGATGGCTGTGCAGACCAAGATGGGCTTCCCGGCCATCATCCGTCCCTCGTTCACCATGGGCGGCAGCGGTGGCGGCATCGCTTACAACATCGAAGAATTTGTCGAGATCTGCACGCGTGGTCTCGACCTCTCGCCGACCAACGAACTGCTGATCGAAGAGTCGCTGCTCGGCTGGAAAGAGTTCGAGATGGAGGTCGTGCGTGACCGCAACGACAACTGCATCATCGTCTGCTCCATCGAGAACCTCGACCCGATGGGCGTGCATACGGGTGACTCGATCACCATTGCCCCGGCACAGACGCTGACCGACAAGGAATACCAGATCATGCGTAACGCCTCGGTGGCGGTGCTGCGCGAGATCGGTGTGGATACCGGCGGCTCGAACGTGCAGTTCGCCGTCAATCCCAAGGATGGTCGCCTGATCGTCATCGAGATGAACCCGCGCGTGTCGCGTTCGTCGGCGCTGGCCTCGAAAGCCACGGGTTTCCCGATTGCCAAGATCGCCGCCAAGCTGGCGGTCGGCTTCACGCTCGACGAGCTCAAGAACGACATCACCGGCGGCGCAACGCCGGCCTCGTTCGAGCCTTCGATCGACTACATCGTCACCAAGGTGCCGCGTTTCGCCTTCGAGAAATTCCCGACGGCCAACAACCGCCTGACGACGCAGATGAAGTCGGTGGGCGAAGTGATGGCCATGGGCCGCACTTTCCAGGAGTCCTTCCAGAAGGCCATGCGTGGCCTGGAAGTGGGCGTCGACGGTCTCAACAAGAAGACCAACGACCGCGAAGAAATCGAGAAGGAGCTGGGCGAGCCCGGCCCCGAGCGCATCTGGTACGTCGGCGATGCTTTCGAGAGCGGCATGACGCTCGAAGAAGTGCACAACCTGACCAAGATCGATCCGTGGTTCCTCGCGCAGATCAAGGACATCGTCGATCACGAGATGGAGCTGGATGACCGCTCGCTGGGTTCGATCGACGCGGCTGAACTGCGTCGTCTCAAGCGCAAGGGCTTCTCCGATCGTCGTCTCGCCAAGCTGCTGAAGACCGACGAATCGACCCTGCGCGCGCGCCGCCAGGCACTGGGCGTGCGCCCGGTCTACAAGCGTGTGGATACTTGCGCGGCCGAGTTCGCGTCGAGCACGGCCTACATGTATTCGACCTACGAGGAAGAGTGCGAGGCGCAGCCGACTGACAAGAAGAAGATCATGGTGTTGGGCGGTGGCCCGAACCGTATCGGTCAGGGTATCGAGTTCGACTACTGCTGCGTGCATGCCGCACTGGCCCTGCGCGAAGACGGTTACGAGACCATCATGGTCAACTGCAACCCCGAGACCGTGTTCAACCGACTACGACACCTCGGACCGCCTGTACTTCGAGCCGCTGACGCTGGAAGACGTGCTGGAGATCGTCGCTATCGAGAAGCCGGTCGGCGTGATCGTGCAGTTCGGCGGCCAGACGCCGCTCAAGCTGGCGCGCGACCTTGAAGCCAACGGCGTGCCCATCATCGGCACCTCGCCGGACATGATCGACGCTGCGGAAGACCGCGAGCGTTTCCAGAAGCTCATCAACGATCTGGGCCTCAAGCAGCCGCCCAACCGCACGGCGCGTACCGAGTCGGACGCGATCCGTCTGGCTGGCGAAATCGGCTACCCGCTGGTGGTGCGTCCGAGCTATGTGCTGGGCGGCCGCGCGATGGAAATCGTGCACGAACAGAAGGATCTCGAGCGCTACATGCGTGATGCCATCAAGGTGTCGAATGATTCGCCCGTACTGCTCGACCGCTTCCTCAACGATGCGACCGAAGTCGACGTCGATGCGCTGTCCGACGGCAAGCAGGTCATCATCGGCGGCATCATGCAGCACATCGAACAGGCTGGCGTGCACTCGGGCGACTCAGCTTGCTCGCTGCCGCCTTACACGCTGTCTGCAGAATTGCAGGACGAGCTGCGTCGCCAGACCGAGCTGATGGCCAAGGCCCTCAACGTGGTGGGCCTGATGAACGTGCAGTTCGCGATTCAGGGTGAGACTGTCTATGTGCTGGAAGTGAACCCGCGTGCTTCGCGCACCGTGCCCTTCGTGTCCAAGGCTTGCTCGCTACCGCTGGCCAAGATCGCCGCACGTTGCATGGCTGGTCAGAGCCTCGCTTCGCAAGGCGTCACGGGTGAAGTCGTGCCGCCGTACTACTCGGTCAAGGAAGCCGTCTTCCCGTTCAACAAGTTCCCGGGCGTGGATACCATCCTCGGGCCGGAAATGAAGTCGAACGGGTGAAGTCATGGGCGTTGGCCGCAGCTTTGCCGAAGCCTTCGTGAAGAGCCAGCTGGCTGCCGGTACGCGCCTGCCTTCGTCTGGCACGGCCTTCATCAGCGTCAAGCAGTCAGATCGTCCGAAGTCGGTCGAAGTCGCGCGCGAGCTGCTGGATCTGGGTTTCAAGGTTGTTGCCACCAAGGGCACGGCAAGCCATCTGCACGAAGCAGGTCTGACCGCCGTGACGCCGGTGAACAAGGTCATGGAAGGTCGTCCGCACATCGTCGACATGATCAAGAACAACGAGATCGTGCTGGTCATCAACACCGTGGAAGAGAAGCGTCAGGCCATCATCGACTCGCGTTCGATCCGCACCAGCGCGCTGGCCGCCAAGGTGCCGGTGTTCACGACCATTGAAGGTGCGCGCGCAGCCTGCATGGGCATGCGCCACCTGTCTGGCCTCGAGGTTTACTCGGTACAACAACTGCACGCCGAACTGGCGAACGCCTGATTGAACAGATCGGACTGACATGAACAAGGTACCGCTGACCGTCAAGGGCGCCGAACAGCTGCGCGCCGAACTGCATCAACTGAAGACCGTGGAGCGTCCGCGCGTCATCGAAGCGATCGCCGAAGCGCGTTCGCACGGCGACCTGTCGGAAAACGCCGAATACGATGCGGCCAAGGAACGCCAGGGCTTCATCGAAGGGCGCATCAAGGAAGTCGAAGGCAAGCTGTCATCCGCGCAGATCATCGACCCCCAGTTGCTGGATGCCGATGGGCGTGTGGTCTTTGGCGCCACGCTGGACCTGGAAGACCTGGGTTCGGGCGATAACGTGACCTACCAGATCGTGGGCGAAGACGAGGCTAATCTCAAAGCCGGCAAGATCTCCGTGTCGTCGCCGATTGCGCGTGCGCTGATCGGCAAGTTCGCCGGTGATGTGGCCGAGGTACAGGCCCCGGGTGGCGTGCGCGAATACGAGATCCTCGACGTCAAGTACATCTAGACGACTCACCTGACGTCAGCTTGCATGAGCCAACTCGGCAGCTACCTCTTCACGATCCTCATCACGCTGTGGGTCGGCAGCCTGTGGGCCTTCGGTTTTGCCGCTGCCCTGCTGCAGAAGCAGCTGGCGGACAAGATGCTGGCCGGCAGTCTGGCGGGGCAGCTGTTCGCAGCTGTGGCCTGGCTGGGCATGATGGCCGGCGTCTATGCCCTGATCTACCTGTTCCGTCAGACCGGGGCAGGGGTCATGAAGACGCTGGTGTTCTGGTTGCTCTTCCTGATGCTGCTGTTCACGGTGGCTGGCCATTTCGGCATCACGCCCATCCTCAGCCAGCTGCGCGCTGACGCCTTTCCGCACGAGGTGCTGGCCAGCGCTTTCCGCAGCCGTTTCCTGGCCTGGCATGGCGTGTCGAGCGTGATCTACCTGATCGAGGCGGCTATGGGCCTCGTTCTGGTCACCCAGCTGTTCAAACGTTGAGCCCGGTGGCAAACCGGGCCCGGGCGTCAGCGGGCGCTTTTCTTGGGGCGGGAGCTGCCCAGCGGGGCTTTGCGGACGCGTTCCGACACGCCGCGCAGCTTGGCGCGGGGCGGGGCCTTGGTGGTCGCGCGGGACGGCGTGCGGGGCGTTGCAGCGGATTTGCCGGCCGGGGCAGCGGCGGCCTTCGGTGCGGCCAGCTTGGGGTTGGCGCGGAAGACGACCAGCAGCTTGCCGATGCTTTGCACCGGCTCGCAGCCCAGATCCTTGCAGATGGCTTGCAGGTAAGCGATACGTGCCTCGCGGTCGTCGCCGTAGACGCGTATCTTGATGAGTTCATGAGCCTTCAGGGCGACGTCGATCTCCTTGAGCACGCTTTCGGTGAGGCCGTTACCGGCAATGCTCACAACGGGGTCAAGGTGATGGGCGCGGGCGCGCAGGTCGCGGCGCTGGGCTTGGGTCAGTGCAGTCATTGATATCTTTCGTGATCAGGAAAGCGACACGTAGTTGCGTGTCTTCGAGAACATCCAGAGGACTTTCCCGGCTCCCCGGAGGGATTTCTGGCCTGGCAATGCAGGCCGGGGAGCAGATTGAAGCGGCATTTTAAGTTATGAAGCCCAGCAAGACCAGCAAAGGCTGGATGAAGGAACATCTCAACGATCCCTGGGTGCATAAGGCCAAGGCGGAGGGCTATCGTGCCCGCGCGGCCTACAAGCTGATGGAGATCGATGACAAGGACCACCTGCTCAAGCCGGGCATGGTGGTGGTCGACCTCGGCGCGGCGCCTGGTTCCTGGTGCCAGGTGGCGGTGAAGCGCATCCAGCCGGGGGGCTTGTTGCTGGCGTTGGACATCCTGCCCATGGATCCGGTGCCCGGCGTGAGCTTCCTGCAGGGAGACTTCCGCGAGGACGCGGTGCTGGCCGAATTCGAGCGATTGCTGGACGGTCGGGCGGTGGACCTTGTTTTATCCGACATGGCCCCCAATATCTCGGGGGTGTCCGTCAGTGACGACGGCCGCATGATGCACTTGGCAGAGCTGGCGCTGGATTTCGCGGCCAACCACCTGCGGCCGGGCGGCAATATGCTGATCAAGCTGTTCCAGGGTGCGGGATTCATGGAGTACCGCAAATCCATGCAACAGATGTTTGGCAGCGTGCTGTCGCGCAAGCCGGAGGCCTCGCGGGACCGTTCGGCGGAGGTTTATCTGCTGGGCTTGCGGAAATCAGGGTAATTCCGCCCGTACGGGTTTGAATCGACGGAACGAAGCGGCTTAGAATGGGTCTGCATTCGGGGCATAGCCCCTGGTAGCTGACAAGTAGGCCCGCACAGGCGGGCAGCGAGGAATCAACTTGAACAATCTTTTCAAGAATCTTGCGGTGTGGCTGGTGATTGGCGTGGTCATCATGACCGTCATCACGCGTATTTCCGGCAGCGGGAATGGCGGCGCGCAAGACATCACCTATTCCGAATTCATCGACAGCCTGCATGCAGGCCAATTCAAGTCGGTGGAGATCCACGAGGGTGGCCGCTCGCTTGAAATCGTGGCTGAGCGCACCGATGGCCGCCGCGTGACAACAACGGGTACTTACCTTGACCGTGGTCTCATGGAAGACCTGATCGTCAAGTACAAGACCCCGTTCGACGTCAAAGCCCGCGAAGAGCAGAACTGGCTCGTCAGCGCGCTGATCTCGTGGTTCCCGATGCTGCTGCTGATCGGCGTGTGGATCTTCTTCATGCGCCAGATGCAGGGTGGTGGTCGTGGCGGCGCGTTCTCGTTCGGCAAGAGCCGTGCGCGCATGCTTGATGAGTCGGCCAACTCGATCACTTTTGCTGACGTCGCCGGTTGCGACGAAGCCAAGGAAGAAGTCTCCGAACTGGTCGACTTCCTGCGTGATCCCTCCAAGTTCCAGAAGCTTGGCGGCCGCATTCCCAAGGGCGTATTGATGGTTGGTTCGCCGGGTACCGGCAAGACCCTGCTCGCCAAGGCGATTGCCGGTGAAGCCAAGGTGCCGTTCTTCTCGATCTCGGGCTCCGACTTCGTTGAGATGTTCGTCGGCGTGGGCGCAGCCCGCGTGCGCGACATGTTCGAGAACGCCAAGAAGCATGCGCCCTGCATCATCTTCATCGACGAAATCGACGCGGTCGGACGCCAGCGTGGTGCAGGCCTCGGCGGTGGCAACGATGAACGCGAGCAGACGCTGAACCAGCTGCTGGTCGAGATGGATGGCTTCGAAGGTCAGACCGGTGTGATCGTTATCGCTGCGTCGAACCGTCCGGACGTGCTGGACCCCGCGCTGATGCGTCCGGGTCGCTTCGACCGTCAGGTCGTGGTCCCGCTGCCGGACATTCGTGGTCGCGAACAGATCCTCAAGGTGCACATGCGCAAGGTGCCCATCGCGCCGGACGTCGATGCGATGGTGCTCGCGCGTGGCACGCCTGGCATGTCGGGTGCCGACCTCGCCAACCTCGTCAACGAAGCTGCGCTGTTTGCCGCACGTGCCAACAAACGCCTCGTTGACATGGACGATTTCGAAAAGGCCAAGGACAAGATCTTCATGGGTCCCGAGCGTCGCTCGATGGTGCTCACCGAAGAAGAGCGTCAGGCCACGGCATATCACGAGTCGGGTCATGCGATTGTGGCGGCGATGCTGCCTGGCACCGATCCGGTTCACAAGGTGACGATCATGCCGCGCGGCCGCGCGCTGGGTCTGACCTGGCAGCTGCCGGAGCGTGACACCTTCAGCCTGTACAAGGATCAGATGCTGTCGCGCATCTCCATCCTGTTCGGTGGCCGCATCGCTGAAGACCTGTTCATCCATCGCATCTCCACCGGGGCGTCGAACGACTTCGAGCGTGCGACTTCGATGGCACGTGACATGGTCACGCGTTACGGCATGTCCGAGAGGATGGGCCCGATGGTGTATGGCGAGAACGAGGGTGAGGTTTTCCTCGGTCGTTCTGTGACGACGCAGAAGAACGTGTCCGAGACGACGATGCAGCAGGTCGATGCCGAGATCCGTCGCATCATCGACGAACAGTACGCCGTCGCCCAGCGCATCCTCGAAGAGAATCGCGACAAGGTCGAGACCATGACGTCCGCGCTGATGGAGTGGGAAACCATTGATGCGGACCAGATCAAGGACATCATGGACGGTCGTCCGCCGCGTCCGCCGAAGCCCTCGGCAGGCAGCACGCCGCCGCGCTCGGACAATTCCCCCGGTGCCGAGCCCAACGCGACCGCACCGGCCTGACCCGGACTCTTCACGATTGAACGGCCCCGCAGCGGGGCCGTTTTCATTGGCGCTATCCATCTGCAATCCATGCCCAAAATCCTGCACTGCGGTCGCTTCCGTCTGGCGCTCGACAAGCCCCTGATCATGGCCATCCTCAACGTCACGCCGGATTCGTTCTCTGGTGACGGGCTGGTGGGGCAGCGCGATCAATGTCTCGCGCAAGCTGAACTAGCGATCCGCGAAGGCGCTGCCTTGCTCGACATCGGTGGCGAGTCGTCGCGACCAGGCGCGGCATCGGTGAGCCTGCAGGAAGAGATGGATCGTGTGCTGCCCATCGTCGAAGCGCTGCGCGACTGTGGTGTGCCCTTGTCCGTTGACACCGTCAAACCTGCGCTGATGTCAGCGGCGATTCAGGCCGGCGCATCGCTGATCAACGACATCAACGCCCTGCGTGCCGAGGGCGCGCTGGAGGCCGTCGCAGCTACCGACGTCGGGGTATGCGTCATGCACATGCAGGGTGAGCCGCGTACCATGCAGGCCGCACCGGCCTACGATGACGTGGTGGCCGAAGTGGCCGCGTTTTTGCAGGGGCAGAGTGAGCAATTGCACGCAGCCGGGGTAGGTGGGGAGCGTATCCTGCTGGATCCCGGCTTCGGCTTCGGCAAGCGTTTTGCCCACAACCAGGCGCTGTTCCGGGCCCTGCCGCAACTGGCCGCCATGGCCCCCTTGCTGGTTGGCGTGTCGCGCAAGACCATGCTCGGTGACGATCGTGGGCCGCCCGGCGCCGGAGCGCGTCGCGGCGAGTGCTGCTGCGGCCTTGCTGGCGGCTCAGAAGGGTGCGGCGGTGTTGCGCGTGCATGACGTCGCAGCCACGCGGGATGCGTTGGCGGTACTCGAGCAACTGGCCTGAGGCCGGGAAAGAAATGACAGGGTGGGCGTGGTTGGCTGCAAGCGCACACCGGCAATGAATTGAAATGAAGGAGCAAGGAATGGCCCGTAAATACTTCGGCACGGATGGCGTACGCGGACGCGTGGGTGAAGGCCCCATCACTCCCGACTTCGTCATGCGTCTTGGCTACGCAGCCGGCAAGGCGCTCGTCGCAGGCAAGACCCTGCGCCCCGGCGATCACCCGGGCGTGCTGATCGGCAAGGACACGCGTATCTCGGGCTACATGCTGGAGGCTGCGTTGGAGGCCGGTTTCGCGGCAGCGGGCGTGGATGTCATCCTCGCTGGCCCGATCCCGACGCCCGCTGTGGCCTACCTGACCCGTGCCCTGCGCCTGCAGGCCGGCGTGGTGATCTCGGCCTCACACAATCCCTATTACGACAACGGCATCAAGTTTTTCTCTGCCGCTGGTACCAAGTTGCCGGACGCTGTTGAACTGCTGATCGAGTCTTACCTCGATGAACCCATGGGCTGCGCCGACTCCGCTGATCTGGGGCGCGCAAAGCGCATCGACGATGCGGCGGGCCGTTACATCGAGTTCTGCAAGAGCACGTTCCCGAATGACCTCGACCTGCGTGGACTGAAGATCGCGCTCGACTGCGCCAATGGTGCGGCCTACAACATTGCACCCAAGGTCTTCCACGAGTTGGGCGCCGATGTGGTGCCCGTGGGTGTGGAACCCAATGGCCGCAATATCAACGATGGCGTTGGCGCGACCGTGCCGTCCAACCTCAGCGCTGCCGTGCTGAAGAGCGGTGCCGACATCGGCATCTCGCTTGATGGCGACGCCGACCGCGTGATGATGTGTGACGCCAAGGGCGAGGTTTACGACGGCGACAAGCTGCTCTACGTGATTGCCAAGGCCTTGCATGCACAAGGCAAGCTCGACGGTGTTGTCGGCACCCTGATGAGCAACCTCGGTTTCGAACACGCGATCCAGCGTCTTGGTGCAGCGTTCCACCGTGCAAAGGTCGGTGACCGTTACGTGCTCGAAATGATGAGCGAGCAGGGCATCAACCTCGGCGGTGAAAATTCCGGCCACATCATCTGCCTGGACCGTCATACGACGGGCGACGGCATTATCTCCGCGCTGCAGGTGCTGGCTTCACTGTGCCAGACCGGGCTGACGCTGGCGCAGGCCTGCGAAGATCTGGTCTTCTATCCGCAGCGTCTCATCAACGTGCGCATGCCCGCAGGTTTCGACTGGGCAGCAAATGCCGCCATTCGCACCGCGCGAGAGCAAGCCGAAGCCGAGCTGGCCGACAGTGGTCGCGTGCTGCTGCGCCCCTCTGGCACCGAGCCCTTGCTGCGCGTGATGGTCGAAGGCAGCGATGGCGAGAAGGTGGAGCGCCTTGCGCGCAGCATCGCGGATGCGGTGGAGAAGGCTTTCGCCTGAAGGGGCCGTGAAGCGGACAAGCCGGGAGCTAAGCTGATGCGTGCTGGCTGGAATCCGGGCAAGCGCAACAGGAATGTGGGTACAAAAGCGCACGGGCATGGGGAAGACAACAAGCTTGTCATTCCCGAGTCTCGCCATCAGTTGGTGCGCTATTGGGAGAGGCTGACTTCCTACGTTCTCGTGAAACGCCAGATTGGAAACAAGGAACAGCTGTTTTTTGTTGAGCCGACTTTGCCCAGGCAGTTCTATCCGTGCTCGATTGACGATATCTGCGCTGTACTGGAGGGGTGTGACGAGGACGACCTGAAGAGTTTTGACTTCATTGTTTTTCGTCAGCCCACGACAAAGCAGCGCGTTCTTGCCCATGTATGGGGGCGGGCGGTCTTTGCGATAGATATAGATCAGTTCTGGGGAAGCGCGATTATCATCGAGTCGCAGTCCGTTGACGGAATCAAGTGGGGGAAGTCACTGACTCCTGAGGATGCAAAGGAATTGCGGCGTTTGCGCTCCGACGGACATGAGGTTACCGTCGGGCGAAGGGCGATTCTGATATCTCCGACATCGATGTCCCTGCGCAATACAGTTTTGTACCGGACCTTGTTGCACGAGATTGGGCATCACCTCGATTACTCAAGGACTGAGCTTGAGGCTTGGGCGCAAAAGACGACACTTCTGAAAGAAGACTACGCACATGGCTATGCTGAAGAGCAAGCCAACAAAATGCGGTTGGCCGGCGTGATTCCGTTTCCGTCAAAACTGGATGCGGAGTCTTTGGCTAAGGATAATTTGAAGCAGGAGTGGTTTGCTCCGGAGTCAAGTTCGAGCATATAAAAAGATGCCCGCATTTGCGGGCATCTTTTTTTCAGGCGCAGATCAGTGCGCTTTCTTCTTGCGCAAAGGCCGCCCGGTTTTGCGCGCGGGCTTGGTCGTCAGCGCAACGGGGTGTGTGAAAGCCTCCGCCAGATCCTTGACCGCCATCGCATAGAAGCTGGACTTGTTGTAGCGCGTGATGACGTAGAAGTTCTGCAGTCCCAGCCAGTACTCGGTGGCTTCGCCCGGGGTGACGAGATCGATGAGGGTGGCTTTCTCGTTGGCGCCGAGGCTGCTGCTGACGCCGCTCTGGCCCAGCTGTTCGGTGCCCAGGCTGGGGATGAAGCCGGCGGCGAGCAGGGTGTTGAGGTCGGCGCGTTCGCCGAGGCGGGCGGGAATGGCGATGCGTTCGCCTTGCTTCCAGCCGTTCTCGGCTAGGTACTTGGCGACACTGCCGATGGCGTCCTTGGGGCTGCCGCGCAGGTCGATGTGGCCGTCACCGTCGAAGTCGGTTGCAAAGGCGCGGATGCTGCTGGGCAGGAATTGCGGCAGGCCGATGGCGCCCGCATACGAGCCCTTGTAGCTGCGCACGTCTTCCTTGCGCTCGTGAGCCAGCAGGAAGAGGGCTTCGAGTTCCTTGCGGAACAGCTCGGCGCGCGGTGGGTAGTCGAAGGCCAGCGTCGCGAGGGCATCGAGGGCGCGGAAGTTGCCGGTGTTGCGACCGTAGACGGTTTCGACGCCGATGATGGCGGTGATGATTTCCTTCGGTACGCCATAGGCTGTCTCTGCCGTGGCGAGAGCTTCGGCGTGTTCCCGCATGAAGGCCTGTCCGCCGCTGATGCGCGTGGTGTCGAGGAAGCGCGCACGGTAGCGCTGCCAGCTGCGTACGAGCGGGTTGGCTGGCGGTTTGATGAGCTCGATGACCTGCGGTGTCGGGCGTGCTTCGGCGAGCGCCTGCTCGACGCTGGCGCGCGGCACGCCAAGACGCTCGGTCAGGTTGGTAACGAAGTCCTGCACTTCGCGACGGGCGAGGTAACCCGTGGTCGATGCGGGGGGCGTTGCAAGCGTGGCGGACGGCGTGGTTGTGGTGACGCTGGCGGCAGGGGCGGAAGCCGCGGCGGGTGAGGCTCCACTCGTGTCGGCTGCGGGCGCCATCGGGATGTTCTGGGCCATGCTCGCGGCGGGAAGCAGTGCGAGGCTGAACAGCAGGGAGTGCAGCGGGGAGCGTGTGGTCATGGACGGAATCGGTCGATGAGTTGTCGGAGTTGCTGCATGCGTTCCGCATCAAGGATGCCGGGGCCGTAGCGCATGCGCGTGTAGTGGTCGGCAATGCCTTGCAGGGTATCAGCTTGCGCCGGCCAGTGCGTGCTGGCGCGACGGATGTAATCTTGCGGGCCTTCCCAGCCGAAGCGTGGCAGGCCGGCGCGTGCCAGGCGCTGGCAGAAGCGTTGCCAGAGCTTGTCGAGTGCGTCGCGTTGCGGGCGGCGCGCACGGTATCGCCAGCCCAGCCAGGCCAGCCATAGCCCGCCCGCGATGGCCATCAGGCTGACCAGCGTGCGCCAGTCCGCATCGGGCATGCCCAGGCGTTTGAACAGTTCGGCCTGACGCTGTGCGTTGTAGCCCAGCACCCACTGGTTCCATGCGTTGCCGAGAGCCTCCCAGCGATAGCGCAGGTCGCGCAGCCAGGCGAGATCGGTGCGCACCACGAAAGGCACCGAGAGCGTCTCACCGGGCGGCAGGCTGGCCTGCAAGCCGTTCTCGTCGATGCGTTGCGGGAAGCTGGCCGCTGTCGGGTTCGACGCGTTGCCAGCCGCGGCCCTGCAGCCACACTTCGGCCCAGGCGTGTGCGTCGGACTGACGCACGACCAGGGTGCCATCGATGGGATTGGTCTCGCCGCCTTGATAGCCGGTGACGACACGTGCGGGCACACCCGCCGCGCGCATCAGCACGACGAAGGCGGATGAGAAGTGCTCGCAGAATCCGCGGCCGGTCACGAAGAGGAAGTCATCAACGCTGTTGCGCCCCAGCGGGGGCGGGTCCAGCGTGTATTGCAGGCGGCGTTCGCGCATGAATTGCAGGGCGGCTTGCAGCCGTGACTTGTCGTCAATGTGTTGGCTGGCGATGCGTTGTCCTTCGGCCTGCGTGCGTGGGTCGAAGTTGCGTGGCAGCCACAAGGCTATGCGCAGGCTGGTCCGGTCTTCGTCGGGGCCGATGTGCAGGTCGGGGCGGGAGGTGACGGCGTAGCGGATGCGTTGCCGCACCGGCTCGCGGGCAATCAGCGAGTAGTCCGTGCGGGTCTTGCTGGCGTCGCTGTCGACGGGGTAGTCGAGTGCCAGCAGCCAGCGCAGGTTGTGGGGCTCCAGCGTTACGGTGTATTGCCACGCACGTCCGCTTTCGGGGAATTGCTGGTTCTCGCGTGGCATGGCCTGTGGCAGCCATTCGGCGCCGTCGTAGTGCGTCAACACCGGGCCGCGCCAGTAGCGTTCGGCTGGTGCTGGAATCTTGTCGCGGAAAGCTGCGCGGAACGCGATCTCGCCAGACTGGATGAGCTGACTGATGCTGCCGGGGCGCATGCGGTTCGACAGTCCGGTCGTCTTGTAGGCATCCAGAGGCATGCCCCACAGCGGGCCGTCGATACGCGGGAACAGGATGAACAGCACCAGCATCAAGGGGATGCCCATGCCCAGCAGGCCCGCGGAGAGTTTCACTGCCGAGCGAACCGAGGCGCGTGGTCGTTGTGCCAGCGCGGCGACAGTCAGCGAGCTCAGTGTGGCCAGTGCCGCCGCGCTTGCAATGATTGCGGACTGCTCGTGCGCGAACATGCCGACGATCAGGAAAAAAGCCAACAGCAGCGTCGCCCGCACGTCGCGCATGCGCCGGGTTTCAAGCAGCTTGAGCGGCATCAGCAGACACAGCGTGGACAGGCCAGGCTGGCGTCCAACGGGAATGCCGTAAGCATAGAAGACCAGGGCTGCGCACCCCACACCGCACAGCAAGGTGAGCCACTGCGGTGCGGCTGGCCGGTCCTGCCAGGCCAAGGCCACACGCCACAGCAGCAGCAAGGCCGAAATGGCGCTCAGGTACCAGGGCTGGAAGAGAACGTAAGGCCACAGGCAGATCGCGCATAGCGCACACAGCTGCAGGGCGAGGCGGCGCGGAATGCGCGGGGTCGACGCGGCTGCGTTCATCGCACGGCTCCCGCATCATCGAGGCCGAACAGCGCAAGGCGTGCCAGACAGGCCTGGTAGTGCTGGGGCGAACTGTCCGGGCCCAGCGTGCCGTCCGGCAGGCGCAGCGAAAGACGCGCGTGCTGTGCCTGTGCCTGCAGCAACCATTGCGTGAGCTGGGACAGGCGCGCCTCGGTATCCATCCAGGCGGGCAGGGCGTGCCAGTCGATGAGACCTTCTTCTGCCGCCAGGGCATGGAAATCTTTCACCAGCAGTTCACCGTCGCGCGCGGTGCGTCGCCAGGCGATGCGCGATGGCGGGTCACTGGGCCGGCGTTCGCGCAGGCCGGCAAACTCTTCCTCACCGCCACCGATCAGGGCCTGCTCCTGCGTTCCCCGCGTGCTGCGTGAATCGCTGCGTGGCAGATCCCCGGCGGGTTGCGGATAGACCAGGGCCTGCGCATCCGGCTCGATGTAGCTCCAGGCGCGCACCCAGCCCAGCGGGTAGCGGGTTTCCAGCGTGAGCCGGCCGACCGGCATGAGGCCGCGTCGGTTTGCAGGGCGCAGCAGGGCATCGTGGCGTGCCGCGTGGCTGACGTCGTCGGCCTCCAGCAAGAGCTGGCCGCTTTCATCAAGTATGTGGATGGCATGTCGTTCGCCGGGGCGCAGGCTGTCCAGCGTGACGCGGAAGCGCGCCGCGTCACCCGCGAAGCATTCGCCATCGGCTTGCACGGCAATGCGCAGCCCGACCAGGTTGCGCCAGGTGGCGAGGATGTGCGCAACACCGGCGCCAGCGATCAGGAAGGTGAAGGCGTAGGCCAGCGACAGGTTGTAGTTCACGGCTGCCAGCAGCATCAGGCACAGCATGACGACCACGCCAAGCCCGGCAGCCGTCGGCAGCACATACACGCGCCGCTGCGGCAACAGGATGGGTTGCGGCTCGGGGCCGGCAACGCGCTGCATCCAGCGGCGCATCTGCTGGCGGAGCGAACGCAGTGCAGTGCTCAGCATGCGGCAGCGTCAGGCGATGGCGACCGATTCGATCAGGCTGCGCACTACGCCTTCGCCAGCACCGACCGTGCCGCCGCCATGCAGGCGGTGTCCGGCCACGCTGGGCAGCACGGCCTGCACGTCTTCGGGCAACACATGGTCGCGCCCGGCGAGCAGCGCCCAGGCGCGCGCAGCGGCCAGCAGGCCGATGCCGCTGCGTGGTGACAGGCCTTGTGCCACACCGCTCATGCTGCGGCTGGCGGTGAGCAGGGCTTGCACGTAGTCAAGCAGACGATCGCTGACATGGATGCCGGTGACCACGCTTTGCAGCGCGCCGAGGCTGGCGGCATCGGTGAGCGGCGTGAGTTGTTGCAGCATCTCGCGGCGATCCTGTCCGGCGAGCAGGGCACGTTCGGCCGCCGCGTCGGGCAGGCCAATCGACAGGCGCATGAGGAAACGATCGAGCTGCGATTCGGGCAGCGGGAAGGTGCCGATCTGGTGTGACGGGTTCTGCGTCGCGATGACGAAGAAGGGTTCGGGCAGTGGGTGCGGTTTGCCGTTGACGGTGACCTGCCGCTCCTCCATGGCTTCGAGCAGGGCGCTCTGCGTCTTGGGCGTCGTGCGATTGATCTCGTCAGCCAGCAGCACTTGCGAGAACACAGGGCCCGGATGGAAGCGGAACAGCTGTTCGCGTGCATCGAAGATCGACACGCCGATGAGGTCCGCCGGCAGCAGGTCGCTGGTGAATTGCACGCGCTGGAACCGCAAGCCCAGCGTCACGGCCAGTGCATGCGCCAGCGTGGTCTTGCCGACGCCGGGCTGATCTTCGATGAGCAAGTGGCCGCGCGCCAGCAGGCAGGTCAGCGAGAGGCGCAGCACGGCGGGCTTGCCGAGCACGATCTGGCCCAGCTGATCGAGGATGCGATGGGCGAGGGCGCTGGCCTGTGCAGGCGTGCTGACGGCGGGGGTGAGGGGTGCGTTCATCGTGTCGGGTCGCTGCGTTGAGTGCAAAAAGGATTAACGGCAGTTCGTGTGGCGGACTGAGAGTGCTTGACCTGCGAAGACGCATAAAGTTTTCTGATTTTATCGGCCGTCATCATATGTAGGTCACCGTAGAGCGGCCGGTGGCTGCACGCGGCGAGTACCGTTGAGGACGGACTGCGGTGAAGGCTGGCTGAAAGGGTGCTGCCGGGAGGTGTTGCCATAAAAAAAGCCACGCAGTGCGTGGCCCTTTTCGAGTGATTCAGGCGCTCTGCACCGAAAACACCAGCCTGTCTTTGCCCTGCAGTTTGGCGCGATACATCAGCTCGTCGGCGCGGTGGATCAGCTGTTCGGCCGAGCCTGGGGGGATAGGGCAGGTCAGCACGCCGATGCTGAAAGTGACGGGCCACAGGTCCAGCTTCATCCGTGCCAGCAGGGCCTGACGGATGCGTGGCGCGACAGTGGCCGCAGCTTCCGAATCGGCGTTGGGCAGCAGCACGACAAACTCATCGCCACCGAGGCGTGACACCGTGTCGATGCCGCGAATCGTCTGCATGAGGGTCTGGCCGACGGCCATCAGCAGGCGATCACCTTCGCGATGACCGAGGCGGTCGTTGATCGCCTTGAAATTGTCGAGGTCGACATACACCAGTGAGATCGGTTGGCCATGACGCACTGCACGCAGGATTTCCTGGTCGACTTCCCTGAGGAATGCCATGCGGTTGCGTGTGCCGGTGAGGAAGTCGGTGCGCGCGAGGTCGCGCTCTTTTTCGAGCAGACGGTTGAGCTCGCAGATGATTACGGCGAACACGGTAAATATCGCGCACAGGATAATGACGTTCCAGATCGCGATCAGCGAGCTGGCGTCCGAGCGGATGCTGTGCGGGTTGAGCAGGGCGTGCACGAGGCCGGCAATGATGGCCATGGCGATGGCTGCGCCGCGCTCCAGCCGCCAAGCGATCAGGGCGATGGGGCCCAGGTAGAGGATGGACAGGGCCAGCGCAGGCCCCGTGACGGCATCCAGCACTGCAACCAGGATCAGAAGGCCGATACCCAGTACCGCCGCAATCGGACGAGCGATGCGGTTGAGCCAGTGAATGAGCTTGAGGAGGCGGGTAGTCACGGGTTGCGGGTCGGCGCTGACGTCGCCTTGTCTAGTTATGCTTGCCGCAAATCATAGAGGGATTTGCCGTAAAGGTGGGTAGTCCCCTCCCTCGAAAGTGGGGCGCTCGGCCTTGCTTGCCGAGCCCGGGCCCTCAGGTCTGACTGGTCGGACCGCCTTGCAGGGTCTCGCGCTTGCGCAATTCGGGGAAAGCGCCCATCCAGGTGGCGACGACCAGCAGGGTGCCGACGCTGCCCACGGCGACAGAGGTGACGGCGCCCCACCAGGCGGCTGTGACACCGGACTCGAACTCCCCCAGCTGGTTCGAGGCGCCGATGAAGATGGAATTGACGGCGCTGACGCGGCCACGCATGTCGTCTGGTGTTTCTAGCTGCACCAGCGATTGACGGATGACCACGCTGACCATGTCACCCGCACCGCTGATGGCCAGCGCGAGCAGGGACAGGACGAAAGACTCTGAAAACGCAAAGACGAGGGTGGCTACGCCGTAGACGGCTACCGAGGCAAACATGATCTTGCCGACGCGACGCTTGACCGGATGGCGGGCCAGCCACAGTGACGTGAGCAGGGCACCAGCGGCCGGAGCGCTGCGCAACAGGCCCAGACCCAGCGGGCCGACGAGCAGGATGTCGCGCGCAAAGATGGGCAACAGGGCGGTTGCCCCGCCCAGCAATACGGCGAACAGGTCCAGCGAGATGGCGCCGAGCACGGCCTTGCGGTGCCAGATGAAGTCCACGCCGGCGAACAGGTTTCGCAGGCTCACGGGTTCGCGCAGCACCACTTGCGGGCGCGCTTCGACACGCTGGAAGACGATGATGGACAGCAGGCCCAGCGCCGCGCAGAGGGCATAGACCACTTCGGCACCTGCGACGTAAAGCCAGCCGCCGATCGCCGGGCCGGTAATGATGGCGAACTGCACGCCAGACGAGCTTGTGGCCAGCGCGCGGGGCAGGACTTCGGGCGGCACGACCAGCGGGGCGAGTGCTTGCTGCGTGGGCATCTGGAAGGCCTTGGCCGTACCAATGAGGAACGATGCAACGAACAGGACTTCGCGCGTGAGCCAGTGGCCCATGGTGCCAGCCAGCAACGCACTGACGACCAGTACCTGCAGCAGCAGGCAGAGACCCAGCACGCGCCGGCGGTCGAAGCGGTCGGCAACCTGGCCGACCACCAGCGTGAACAGCAGCGCGGGCAGGAACTGGAACAAACCGACCATGCCCAGATCCATGGCGCTGCGGGTCATGTCATACATCTGCCAGCCGATGGCGACGGCCAGGATGTTGTTGCCCATCACACTGCTGATGCGCCCCAGCCAGTAGTTGCGGAAGGGGCGGTGAGCAAGCAGGGAAAAATCGTCCGCCATCAGCGCAGCAGGGGATTGGGATTGTCTTCGGCGTCGAAGGGGCGAGCCGGGACGATGCGCAGCAGGGATGTTGAAGGTCTCAGCTTGATGTCCAGCGTCTGGGTGTCATCGTCATAGACCCAGTCATTCTTCGGCACGCCGGTCAGCGACCGTGGTGGCAGGCTGATACGGAAGCGGATCGTGGTGCCTTCCGGTGGCGGTTCGAGGAAGCGCACGTTGAAGACAGACCAGTTGAAATAGCCTTCCATGCTGAGTGTCTTGCTGGCCTCGAAGTACACTTTCTTCTCGTGGAAGCGACGCGCATCCACGAGCAGCAGGCGCGTGTCCTCACCGCGTTCGCCGAGCCAGGCGGCGCGCGCATCGGCGGTCAGGCCTTCAGCGCGGATGCTGCCGTCGCGGTCGCGTGCGAAATAGATGCGGTCCATGCCAGCGTTGTGGGTGACGGCGGCTGCGAAGCCGCTGCGGGCGGACAGCTGGCGCACTCTGGCTTCATCGCCGGTGTAGCCGTCGCGACGCGGAAACAGCACCGAGAAGAAGTTCTGGCTGCGTGTCTCTTTCTTCGTTTCTGCTGTCATGTGCCATTCGTTGGGCATGCGTTTTTCATAGCCGTTGGCGACGGGAACAGCAAACTGATCGGTCTGGCGGAAGGCGAGCTGACCAGTCGTGGGGGAGAGGAAGTGCACATCCAGACGTGCAGCGCCCTTGGCGATCTGCACGAAGTTGCGGTCCTCGTCGATCTGCATTTTTTCGCGGGCGTGCATCAGCCACTGGAAGTTGCGCGCTTCGTCGGTTGCCAGCTCGTCGAGCATTACCCAGTAACGCTTGTCGATGAAGAACACGTGGCGCAGCGCCTGCGACAGTTTGCCGGCATAGGCTTCGCGCGCGTCGCCCAACACATAGCTGGCCTGGTCGCTGGTGATGAAGCGGGCAATGCGGCCTTTTGCGTTGGCTTGTTTTATCGGCTGGCCCTCGCCGCCAACGAGGATGGCGTTCTTGGCGGCCGTCGTACGTGTCCAGCCTTTGTGGTGCGGGCTGTCGTAGTACTCGCGGTAGCCAGAGCTGATCGCCAGCGGTTCGCCGAAGGCGTTGATGACGAAGCTGTTCTGGTCGGAGAAGCTGTGGCTGGCCGAACCGAAGGGGCTGGACTTGAAGCCCATCATGACGTCGGTGGCCTTGTCACCCAGTTTGCCGTGCATGGCAACCCAGCCGATGTCGTCGAAAAGACGCGCACGTGGCAGCTGGTAGAGCTCGGCTTCGACCAGTTGCGACTGCCCGCGGCGGAACAGGTGCAGCAGGGCGTCGATGGCACCGTACTCGTAGTAATTGAAGGCTGTCGGCAGCTTGCTGGAGAACAGGCGCCCTGCCTGCAGCAGGTACGGGTCCTGCTGTTGCAGTGCAAATTTTTCGAGCAGCAGGGCCATGCTGGGCGTGGGCGCCATGACGTTGGTGAGGTCGCCGAACGAGCTGCCGCCGTAGGGCATCTGGAAGTAGGTGGCGAACCAGGGGGTATTGCGGAAGAAGGGGCGTGCCAGCGGTTCGCCAAAGCCTTGCAACTGCATGGCTTCGAGGAAACGCAGGTGCTGCGTCATGCCGGTCGCCCAGTAGTTGAGTCCCTCGGCCCAGCCGCCAGCGTCGCCGCCCCACACCGGGAACTGGCGGTTGTAGTACTCGTAGGCCCAAGCCACCCAGCCCGGCGCTGCGGCGGTGTCGTGGTACAGCGCGAGACCACCGAGCCCCAGGGTCGAGATGAAGCGCATCGGGTGACTCAGCGAGTTGTCGGGCGGCGTCGGCTGGGTCAGCGAGAACTTCGGCTGGATGTGCTCGGCGAGCAGCTTGAGGCGGGCTTCGAGGGCGCTGCGCACGGTGGCACGCTCTTCGGGTGTCAGGGCGTCGTAGGCCCAGTCGTAAGCGAAGATCATCGGGCGCAGGTGCTGGATGAACAGCTCGTCGTTGGTGCGCAGCACCTCGCGGTCGATCTTCCAGCTGGCAAGGTGCAGCAACCAGCGCGCGGCCTCGCGGCCGTACTGGGCGTCGTTCTTCAGCTGCCAGCCCAAGGCATAGCGCCAGGCCTGGTTGCCGGTGTCGCTGGCCGTCTGGTAGCCCTCGCGCCAGGCCTTGCTGCCTTCGTCGGTGCCGTTGGACACGGCAAGCGGTTGTGGCGGCAGGGGCTTGTTGTCGAGCGGTGCCAGGGCGAGCTTGGCTAGGGCGGCCGTGTCGGACTGTGCAGGCAGCGTTTCCAGCAGGGATTTGCGTAGGGCTGGGACGTCGGCGGGACGGATCAGCAGTCGGGGGTGTTCGTTGGCGAGCTTGCCGTTCAATGCCTGGATGCGTTGCTCGACGATGCTCTTGTCGTCGGCCGCCAGGGCGGTGATACAGCTGAGGGACAGTAACAGGGCGGCAAGCGTGCCGGCGAACGGAATGCGCAGGAGAGGCATGGCGGGATCCGGAAGGAAGGCGGGAAAGCTGCGAGGCAGCGAGGATAGCACCGGCCAAGGAGCTGGCCCCGTGCGGCACAGACAATCCCGGCGGCAGCGGGTTCCGCCCATGAGGGATATTGCCGGCCCATAGCTAAAGGGTATCGGCATCCGCGCCGTTATGAGCAGTTGAACCTTCATGGCGGAGGAGCTTCCATGCCCACCCATTCCAGTCTTTCGCTGCGCAGCCTGCTGATGACGATTGCCATCTGTGCCCTGACCGGCATCCTCGTCATCACGGTGCTTGCCCAGATCAATATTTCGCGCCTGCTCGATGCCAACACCAAGTTGCTGGATACGGGCCGCATTACCCAGCAGCAGGCCGATGTCGACATGAATCACGATGCCGTGCGCGCCGACGTGCTGGCGGTGCTTCTGTTCGTCACGCAGGGCAACCAGGACGGCGTGGCTTCGGCACGCAAGGATCTGGAAGAGCACGCAGGCGACCTCGAAAAGCTCTTCAACGACAACATGGCGCGTTTGCCTCCCGAGGCACGCAGGATTGCCGACGACACCAAGCCCACGCTGCAACGCTACTTCGAAGCAGCGCGTCGCATCGTGGCGCAACCGGACAAGGACAGTGCGGCCGAGCTGGAGCGCTTCCAGGCAGATTTCGAAGCGCTGGAGACCAAACTGGGCGATCTCACCAAGGCCATCGAGGCCTACGCGGCCAGCGAGACGGAGGCCAATGCGGCGGCAGTCAGCCAGGCGCGCTTCATTATCTGGCTGGGGGCGGCGTTGGCGTTGGGCATTCTCAGCGTGGTGGCCTGGCGTGTGTACCAGACCAGCGTACCGCCGCTGCAACGCATGGCTGCCGATACAACGCGCATCGCACGTGACGGCAATCTTTCCGTCACCCTCAGCGAAGCGGGTTGCCAGGAAGTGCAGCAGGTGGCGACCGCCTTCAATCAGCTCATCGTGCGTCAGCGTGCGGTGGTGTCGCAGTCGCACAGCACGGCCGGCACCATCCATAAACACATGCAGGAGCTGGGCTCTCTCTCCAGCCGCGTGCGCACGAATGCCGGTGAACAGAGCAACCTGATGCAGCGCGCGATGGCGGGCTTCGAGGAGTCTGCCGAGAGCATCAACGTGATTGCCGAGAATGCGTCAGATGCCGCCAGTGCGGCGGAGCGGGCCGGCAAGATTTCGCAGGCCGGCGCGCAGGACGTCACCAACAGCACGCGCGAGTTCGACAATCTCGCGCATACGGTGAAAGAAATCGCCGCCATCATCACCTCGCTGGCGCATGAGGCGAACGAGATTTCCGGTGTCGCTTCGGCGATTCGCGATATTGCCGACCAGACCAACTTGCTGGCACTCAACGCTGCCATCGAGGCGGCGCGTGCCGGTGAGCAGGGACGGGGTTTCGCAGTGGTGGCCGACGAGGTGCGCAAGCTGGCCGAGCGCACCAGCAGCTCGACCGATCAGATCTTCTCGCGCATCGAACAGATCCGCGCAGCCAGCGAGAACGCCGTGCGCGGCGTTGAGAACGGCGTCAGTGCGGTGACGGCCGGCATCGAACGCGCATCCAGCTCGGCACGCTCGGTGGCCGAGATTCCGGCGGCGGCGGCAAACGTGGTGTCTGGCATGCATGGCATCCGCGATGCGCTGGCGGCCCAGCGCAGTACCCAGAACGAGGTCGCGCGCATCATCGAGCAGGTCAGTCGCGATGTGCAGGAGGCGAGCAACGACGCCGAGTCGCTCGATCGCCTGATCGAGCAGACGCGCTCGGCCATGAACGCGCTCAACGAGACGGTGCACCAGTTCAAGGTCTGAGCGACAGCGCAGCCCCTTGCGGGCGCTGCGCTAGTCGTACTTGAATTCCGACACGGAAGGGAAGTTCGCCGCGTGCTGGTCTATCCATTCCAGCGCGGCGGTGCGCCCGTCAATCACGCGTCCTTCGCAACGCAGGGCATCCTGCCGGTACTGCTCGATGTGGCAAACCTGCTCGACCATGCGCGCTGCAAAGGCGTCGTCGGCGTTGGTGAACTGGATGCCGACCTCGTGATGCGCTCCGCAGCGTTTGCACCAGGCGACGCGACCTTCGGCCGTGAAGGGCGGTTCGACCAGCTCGATACTGACTTCTACGGGCGTGCCGACTTCCAGCGCCTTGTCCGAACGACAGGCCAATCCGCCCATGCCGACATCCTTGAGGCGACGCGGCGCCGCTTCAAGAATGGGTTGGGCACGGATCTCGATGGGGATGTCGGCGGGGTGGCGCAGGTAGGCTCGCGGCAAGGCTCTGCTTGAACCCATGGCTATGCCTCGGTGGGGACGATTTTTCAGTATGGTTTGCGGATGGTGCACCGCAATGAGGGTGTTCCCGGAGGGGATTTCAGCCCGCCCGGTTCATTCGCTCGTATCGCCATCGACGTAGAACCAGCGTCCGTCCTGTTTCACGAAGCGGCTCAGCTCGCTCAGGCGATGGGCGCGGCCATTGATGCGGTAGCGGGCCACGAAGGCGACGGTGGCATGGCTGTCGTCCTGCAGGGCATGGGAGAGCACCTGCAGGCCTATCCACTGGCAGGGATCGTCATCGAGATCCAGCGAGGCGGGTCGGGTGTCCGGATGCCAGGTGTCCAGCAGGTACGGCGACAGCCGCAGCACATAGGCGCTGTAACGCGAACGCATCAGGGCTTCGGCATTCGGCGCCGCTTCGCCGGCGTGGTAGCGGCCACAGCAGGCCGCGTAGCTCGCGTTGCCACAGGGGCAGACATCGGCTTTGGCCTTCATACGGGATCCGCCGGCTGCAGGGGTTCCTCTTCCATGGCGGCAATCTGCTCCTTCAGTTCGAGGATGCGGTCTTGCCAGTAACGGGCAGAGCCGAACCACGGGAAGGCAATCGGGAAGGCCGGATCGTGCCAGCGCCGGCCAATCCAGGCGGCATAGTGGATGAGGCGCAGCGTGCGCAGGGCTTCGATGAGTCCCAGCTCGCGCAGGTCGAAATCGTGGAACTGGCGATAGCCGCGCAGCACCGCACCCAGCTGCAGCGACATGGCTTCGCGTTCGCCTGACAGCAGCAGCCACAGGTCCTGCACCGCAGGGCCGCTGCAGCAGTCATCGAAGTCGAACGAACCATGGGCCATCGTCCGCCCACAGGATGTTGCCGGCATGGCAGTCGCCGTGGATGCGCAACGTCCGGACTTGTCCCGCATCGGCAAAGCGCTGTCGTGCAATCTGCAATGCGCGCTCGGCCGTGATGTGCCAGGCCTCGCGTAACTCGGGCGGCACGAGGTCCTGCGTGGCCAGCCATTGCAAGGGCTCGTCACCAAAGCGCGCCAGGCTCAGCGCAGGGCGTTCCTTGAACGCACTGCGTGCGCCGACAGCGTGTATGCGGCCAATGAAGCGGCCCATCCAGGTCAGCGCATCGAGGTCGCTGAGTTCCGGCGGCCGGCCACGCAGACGCGGGTAGAGCGCAAAGCGGAAATCGCCGACGTGATGCAGGGTTTCATCGTTGAAGGCGAGCGGGGCTGCGACCTGGATTTCTGCTTCGGCCAGTTGCCGCGTAAAGCGGTGTTCCTCGCGTATCGACGCATCCGTCCAGCGGCCGGGGCGATAGAACTTGGCGATCAGCATCGGCGCGGCGCTGCCATCGTCCGCTTCGATGCCGACCTGGTATACGCGGTTCTCGAAGCTGTTGAGTGCGTGCAAGCGGCCGTCGGTTCGCAGGCCAAGGCTGTCGATGGCGTCGAGCAGCGCAGACGGGGTCAGCGAGGCGAAAGGCTGTTCCGCTGTTGATGTATCGAGGTCCGTGCCGGGGGTTTGATCGTGTGCATCCATTTGCCCAAGTGTACCCCCGAGCTGTCACGGGGCTGGGATAATCTCCGCCATGCAGCCATTCCGGTTGCCCGAGAGGAGATGTGCATGACGCTTTTCTGGTTGGTGGTCGCGGTAGGCGCCATCGTGGCGGAAATGATGACGGGTACGCTGTACCTGTTGGTCATCGGCATTGCGGGCGCTGCGGCTGCAGCACTGTCGTGGACGGGTTTCGAGCTGAGCTGGCAATGCGTGGCCGCAGCACTGGTCGGCGTGCTGGGTGCGCTGTTCGTTCGCCGCTTCAAGCCCGAGCCGGCGGCCGCCATGCCGCAGGACCAGGGTGGTGGCAATGTCGAGGTGGCGCAGGTCATCGTGCCCGGCAAGCTGCGCGTGCGCTGGCGTGGCACTGAGTGGGATGCCAATGGCCCGACTTCGGCCGTGGTGGGTGAAAAGCTGGAAGTGCTGGGCCGCCAGGGCAATGTGCTCGAAGTCGGGATTTCACTCAAGAACTGACAGGTCTGACCTGAGCCGTGGCCCGGGCGCCGGGCCGGATTTTTACGCTGACACAGACGGGAGTAACGACGTATGACGAATGTATCTTTCCTCGCCCTCGGTTTGCTGATCATTGCTTTCATCTTCGTGGTCCGCGCTGTTCGAATCGTGCCGCAGCAGACGGTGTTCATCATCGAACGCCTCGGCAAATTCAACGAGCAACTGGACGCAGGGCTGCACTTCCTGGTGCCTTTCATTGATCGCGTGGCCTACAAGCACTCGATCAAGGAGGTGCCGATGGATGTGGCGCCGCAGACCTGTATCACCCGCGACAACACGCAGGTGCAGATCGACGGCATCCTGTATTACCAGGTGACCGATCCGCAGCTGGCTTCGTACGGCACCGCCAACTACGAGTTCGCCATCGAGCAGCTGGCCAAGACCATGCTGCGTTCGGAGGCGGGCAAACGCGAGCTGGATCGTTTGCTGGAGGCGCGTACCGAGATCAACCAGGCCGTGGTGTCGGCGCTCGATGAAGCATCTGGCGCCTGGGGTGTGAAGGTGCTGCGCTACGAGGTCAAGGACATCACGCCGCCCGAAAGCATCCTTCACGCGATGGAGCTGCAGATCAAGGCTGAGCGCGAGAAGCGAGCGCTGATCGCGCGTTCGGAAGGCCAGCGTCAAGAGGCCATGAACAAGGCCGAAGGCGAGCAGAAGTCGGCCGTGATGATTTCGGATGGCGAGCGTCAGGCCGCCGTGAATCGCGCCGAAGGTGAGGCACAGGCCATCAAGCTGGTGGCCGAGGCCACGGCATCGGCGATCCGTTCCATCGCAGCGGCCATCCAGACCGAAGGTGGCGAGAAGGCCATCCAGCTGAAGGTTGCCGAACAGTACGTCGGCGCGTTCGGCAGCATTGCCAAGGAAGGCAATACCGTGGTGGTGCCGGCCGACATGGGCAACATGGCAGGCCTGATCACCGCAGCCATGGGCATCGTCGGGACGAAGAAAGCCTGAGCGCTCGCCCGACAAAAACAAACGGCGCCCGCGGGCGCCGTTTGTTTTTCTGCAGAAGGCCTGACTCAGTACACCTCGAACTCGGTGATCGAGGGCTGGCCCGAAGCGCCCGTCACAAACACGCGGATCGCCGTGGTGCTGACGGCCGGGAAGCTGTGGCTCTTCGCCGCGCCCACCGTAGTGCCGGTTGCCACCGTGGTCCAGGTCGAACCGTTCAGCACTTCGACGCGGTGACCCGAGATGCGCGACAGGTACTCACGCAGGGTGACGCTGCTGATCGACTTGGCCGAGCTGAAGCTGATGCGCAGCCAGCTGCCGGGGCTGCTGTTGCTGGCCTCCCAGCGCGTCGAGGTGTTGCCGTCGTTAGACATGGCTGCCGTGCGGCTGCTTCCCGACTGGCCCGATGCACTGGCCGTGCCGGACAGGGCAAGGTTGCTGCCATTGGCCGACGAGGAGCTGCTGCTCGACGAAGACGAGGACGACGAGGATTTGCTCGAAGAAGAGCTGCTCGACGAGCTGCTGGAAGAACTGCTGGACGAAGAGCTGCTGCTGGAGCTGCTGCTCGACGAGGACGGGGCCGAAGAGGATGAGCCACCACCGCAACCACCAACGACATCCGCGGCTTCCTTGAGACCCTTGCCGGCACCCGCTGCGGCCAGTGCAATGCACTTCACCTTGAGCGCGGGCTGCGTGGTGTAGCTGTAGGGCAGGGCGATCGGGAAGGGTTTGGTCGTCGTCCAGTCGTCTGCGTTCTTCTTGGTATCGCCATCCACCGTCCAGGTGATGCCGTAAGTGCCGAAGTCCGACGGGCTGAGGATGTTGTTGTTGCGCAGATCCCAGTAACCGATGGTGCTGCTGTAGCGCGCCACAACCGGGTTCACCGAGTTCTCGAAGTAGTTGCCTTCGATAAGGTTGTTGCTGTTGACGCGGGCGTTGATACCGCTGCCGACGATGTTGGTGTAGTAGTTGTTGTAGAGGTGGTAGAGGCCGCCACGGTTGAACGGGCCGCGCTCCTGGATGTTGTCGATGCGGTTGTAGGCCCAGGTGACGCGGCGCACGGTGGACACATCGCTATCGCTCGAACCACCCAGCGACACCTTCTGGTGATCGTGGATGTAGTTGTACGAGATGGTGATGTTGGTCGCGCCCGACTTGATGTCGAGGAGACCGTCGAAAGTCGTGTCGTCACCGGGCGTGCCGGCGCACTTGTAATTGCGGCTGTAGAGCTCGTTGTGGTCGATCCACACGTTGCTGGCCGTGCCTTCGATACCGATGGCGTCGCCGTCGCTGGAGCCACCGGGTACGAGGCCGATGGTCATGTTGCGTACGATGATGTTGCTCGACGAGCCCTTGATGCGGATGCCGAAGTTGGCCGACGAGCCGTTGGCACCGAGGATGGTGATGTTGCTCTTGCCGCTGATCGACACTTCCTGCTTGGACTTGCTCCACTGGCCGCAAATGTTGGCGAGGATGGGCGCGGGGTCGAAGGTGCCCGTGTATTGCACGACGAGGCCGCCGCTGCCCGAGTAGCTGTCGATGGCGCTCTGGATGGCGGACAGGCTGCTGGCGACGACGGGGGTGGCACTACCGCCGCCAGTAGCGGTGGCGAAGCCGGGAACGGCTGCGTGAACGAGACTGCTTGCGGCGAGCGCAGCGAACACCGCTGCATGCTTCAGATGCATCGACTTCATGGTTGTCTCCTGGAACTATGGGTTTTGTTACGCCGTCGTGACGGCGCATTGGCATGCCGGGATCTGCGTCCCTTGGGCAAGCCGATGTAGTGTGGGATAGAACATCCAGAATGACAACCTCGCAGCGCAGCGCGCAGTAGAGGTCCGCGCCAGGCCTTGTCGGGCGAGGCGACTCGACGCTGTCAGGTCGTGGGTCAGCGAGTGGCGTTGCAGCCCAGCAGGGCGGCATCCACCTCGGCCAGCTGCTTGCCCTGGCCAGCGGTGGCCATGGCCAGGCACTTCACGAGGGCGGCAGGCTGCACCGTGTAGGCGTAGGGCAGGGGTTGCGGGAACTTGCTGGTGCTGGCCCAGTCGGTGGCGTCGCGGCTGGGCCCGCTGCGTGCCGGGCTCCAGGTGATGCCGAAGCGCTCGAAATCAGCGGGCGAGGCGATGTTGTTGTCGCGCAGTTCCCAATCGCCGGTTTTCGGGCTCAGGCGCGAGGTGACGGGATTGCGGGCGTTCTCGAACCGGTTGCCTTCGATGAGTGCGAAGCCGCCCATGCGCACGTTGATGCCGTGTTCGGCAATGCCGTCGTAATAGTTGTTGTAGATGTGGGAGAACCCGCCACGCTGCAGGGGCAGGCGCTGGCCGACGTTGCGGTACCAGTTGTGGGCGTAGGTGATGTGACGATCCGGCGTGTCGCGATCGCTGGAGCCGTTGAGACCGACCTTGTCGTGGTCGTGGATGTAGTTGTAGGAGATGGTGATGTGGTCAACGTTGTCGCGGATGTCGAGCAGGCCATCGAAGGTCGTATCGTCACCGGGCGTGTAGGGGCAGTGGATGCGTTGGCTGTAGAGCTCGTTGTGATCGATCCAGATGTGGTTGGCGCGCCCTTCGATACCGATGGCGTCGCCGTTGTTGGCGCCACCTGGCACGAGGCCGATGCTCATGTTGCGCACGATGATGTTGCTGGCGAAGCCCTTGATGCGGATGCCGAAGTTGGCGGACGAGCCGTCTGCGCCAAGAATGGTGATGTCGCGTTTGTCGTTGATGACCAGCTCCACCGTAGATTTGCGCCACTGCCCGCAGACGTCGGCGAGGATGGGGGCCGGGTCGAACTTGCCGGTGTAGAGCAACACAAGCCCGCCCGAGCCTGAGTAGTCGTTGATGGCATCCTGCATCTCGTACTTGTCGCGCACGATGACGGGCTTGGCGTTACCGCCCCCGGTGGCCTGGGCATAGCCGCCGACGGCTGCGCTGGCACTGCTTGTCATGAGTACTGCGGCGAGCAGGGCGAGGGCTGGGCGGTGCTTCATGGACGGCTTTCAGCGACAGGGTGCTGGAGCCTAAGGCGCTGCTGGTCGGGTGTCCAGCGCAGGCGTCACGACCAAAGAAAAACGGCGCCGAAGCGCCGTTTTCCATGTCACATCAAGGCTCGTCAGTTCTGCGTCGAGCACTTGTTGGGGTTGCCGCCCGGGTCAGAGCCGAAGGCTGCAACGGTACAAGCGATGCTGCTGCCGACGGTGACCTTCTTGGTGACCCACTTGCCCTTGCGACCGAAAGCAACCCAGCCGGTGCCCTTGGCAACTGAGCAGGTTTCGCCCAGGTTTGCGCACTTGCTGAAGCCATCGGGGTAGTCACCCGTGCCGGTCAGGACCGGGCCGCTGCCCGAGGACGAGGCGGCGCTTGATGCTGCGCTGCTGGAGGCCTTGGAGGACGAGGAGCTGGAGGCGACGCTGCTCGAAGCCTTCGACGAAGACGACGAGGAGGCAACGCTCGAAGCGGCGCTGCTCGACGAGCTGGTCACCGTGCACGATGCGGACTCGGCGAGGTTCTTGCCGGCGCCAGCCGTGGCGATGACGACGCTCTTCACGCAGGAGGCTGCATCAAGGCTGTAGCTGTAGCCGACTGAGCCGTAGCTCTTGGTCGTGGTCCAGTTGGTGGCGTTCACCGTGGCCGAATCCGGCGTGTCCCAGGTGATGCCGCTGCCAACGTAGTTACCCTTCAGTTCCCAGTAACCGATCGACGAGCTGTCACGCGAGGTAACGGGGTTCTTGGCATTTTCGAAGTAGTTGTTTTCGATCAGCGCCACGCCACCCATGCGGATGTTGATGCCGCTGGTGGTGATGTTGTTGTAGTAGTTGTTGTAGATGTGGGCCTTGCCGAAGCGTTGCAGCGGGGTACGCGAACCGATGTTCTCCCAGCGATTGTGGTGCAGGGTGATGTTGCGCGTGGTGTTGTCGCTGTCGCTGTAACCATGCAGCGAAGCCTTGTGGTGGTCGTGGAAGTAGTTGTACGAGATGGTGACCTTGTCGGCGCCCTTCTTCGTATCAGCCAGACCGTCGTAGTAGTCCTTGTCCACGTCCAGCGAGCTGTACAGGGTGTTGTGGTCGATCCAGATGTTGCTGGAGGTGCCTTCGATGCCGATGCCGTCCTTGTCACCCGTATTGACGTGGTGGATGGTCAGGTTACGGATGATGACGTTGCTGGCGCCGTTCTTCAGCTTGATGCCGGTCGTGAAGTTGGCGGTGTTGCCCACGCCGATGATGGACACGTTGTTGCCGCCCACTTCGCCGTCGAGCACGATGGTGTCGCCGGAGATGTTGCCGCTGACGTTGATGATCAGCTTGCGCGGGTTGGTCTTGAGGGTGGCGATGGCGTTCTGGATCGCATCGCGGCTGGTGGCGTTGACGACTTCACCGCCGGTACCGCCAGTGGTGGCAGCGCCGTAGCCGACCGGGCCTGCAGAGGCCTGGGCTGCGGCAGCCAGCGCAGCAACAGCCAGCGCGGACTTGAAGAAAGTGGCTTTCATTTTCTGTCTCCTGATCTGATTTTTTGGTCAACTGCGGCACGGACTTTCTGCAATACAAACCAGCGCCTTGCTTGAGTCGGCGCGTAGTCTGTAAGAAATATTCCGACATCGCAATATTCGTCAGGCGTGATATTTCGCACTTTCGGCGCCGATCGATTTTGTCGATTCTTGTTGCGGCGCCGTCCTGCAAATCGCGGTGCATTCTGTGCGGGGTGCAATGCTTCGGCCGGATGGGGGTTCTGGTTACTCCGCCTGTTTGACGCTATGCATCAATGCATGCAAATGGAATGCGTTAAATATTTGCCATGAGCGATTAATATTCATTGACAACAAATTGTTTTTAATTTGTTCAAATCGGGAATCAAATATTGTTACCGGACCTACTGGATTTGCGTCTGCCTGATCGCGACGACACAGAAATGAAAAACGGCGCCCGAGGGCGCCGTTTTCGTGAAGCGAGTGAGATCAGTTTTGCGTCGAACACTTGTTGGGGTTGCCGCCCGGGTCGGAGCCGAAGGCTGCAACGGTACAAGCGATGCTCTTGCCCACGCCGACATACTTGGTGACCCACTTGCCCTTGCGACCGTAAGCAACCCAGCCCGTACCGGCAGTCACCGAGCAGGTGCCGGCTTCGTCTGCGCACTTGCTGAAGCCGGTGGGGTAGTCACCCGTGCCGCTCAGGACTGGTGCGCTGCCCGAGCTGCTGGCTGCCGAGCTGGCTGCACTCGACGAAGCACGTGACGACGAAGAGGAAGAAGCGACGGAGCTGGCTGCGCTGGACGAAGCCTTCGACGAGGACGAAGAGCTGGCAACGCTGCTGGCTGCCGACGAGGCGACGGAGCTGGCCGCGGCGCTCGACGACGAGCTGCTGGTCGCCGTGCAGCTGCCACCCGTTGTTGCGAGGTTGGTGCCGGCACCTGCCGTAGCGATGGCCAGGGCCTTCACGCAGGCGGCCGGCGAAACGCTGTAGCTGTAGCCGGTGGAGCCGAAGGCCTTGGTCGTCGACCAGTTGGTGGCGTTCACGTAGGGGTTCGAGGTCGATTCGGGCACCGTCCAGGTAATGCCAGCGCCCACGTAGTTGTTACGCAGATCCCAGTAGCCGACGGCCGAGCTGTCACGCGAGGTGACGGGGTTGGCGACGTTCTCGAAGTAGTTCGATTCGATCAGCGACTGGCCACCCATACGCACGTTGATGCCCGAGGTATGCACGTCGTTGAAGTAGTTGTTGAAGATGTGGGTCAGGCCACGGCGTTGCAGCGGCAGGCGCGACTTCACGGCTTCGAAACGGTTGTTGTGATAGGTCGTGCGGGCAGCATCGTGGGCCGTGTCGCTGTCGCTGTAACCGTTGAGGCTGACCTTCTGGTAGTCATGCACGTAGTTGTACGAGATGGTGACGTTCTTGACGCCCTTCTTGAGGTCGATACCGCCGTCGAAGGAGGCGTCGCCGGCGCCCGAGCACTCGGTCAGCGAAGCGAAGATGGTGTTGTGGTTGACCCAGATGTTCGACGGCGCACCGCTGGACATGCCTTCCAGCGAGATCGAGTCGGCCGACTCACCGCCCTGCAGCAGGCCGATGGTCATGTTCTGGATGATGATGTTGCTGGCGCTGCCGGCCACATGGATACCGAAGTTGGCTGACGAGCCGTTGGCACCCTTGATCGTGATGTTGCTCTTGTTCTTGACCTCCAGCGTCTGGGCCGACTTTTGCCATTGGGCGCAGACATCGGTGATCGAAGCAAAGTTGAAGGTGCCCGTGTAGTTGAGTACCAGACCACTCGAGCCGTCGTAGGCGTCGATGGCTGACTGCATGGCGGACAGTGTTGAGACATTGACGGCGGTCTTGCTGCCACCCCCGGTCGTGGCTGCGCCGTAGCCCACAGGGCCGGCTTGAACCTGGCTGGCAGCCAGCACGGCGGCTGCGATCACGGCAGGTTTCAAGAAAGTCGATTTCATGTGCATGTCTCCTGTTTGTTTTGTCTGTCTGGCTAGTGCTGTCGTTGCGACTGCCCCCGTGCTGTCTTACGGGTGTTTGAAGTGTGCGTGACAACATCTGAAAACCATGTGGCAAATTTAATGAATCAATTAAATTTGATGATTGTCTGACAGGAGAATTGGCGGGTTTTGTGACGGCTTTTGTCAGATAAGACGGAAGAGTTTTGCTCGGTGAAATAAAAAACGGCGCCCGAAGGCGCCGTCGAACAGTCAGTCTGGGCTGACTTACTTCTGGTATGAGCACTTGTTGGGGTTGCCGCCCGGGTCGGAGCCGAAGGCTGCGACGGTACAAGCGATGCTGCTGCCCACGGTGACCTTCTTGGTCACCCAGTTGCCCTTGCGACCGAAGGCTACCCAGCCGGTACCGGAGCTGACGGAGCAGGTGCCGCCGAGGTCGGCGCACTTGCTGAAGCCATCAGGGTAGTCACCCGTGCCGGTCAGGACCGGAGCGCTGCCCGAGCTGCTGGCGGCGCTGGACGAGGCCTTGGAGGACGACGACGAAGCGGCGCTGGACGAAGCCTTCGACGAGGAAGACGAAGCGACGCTCGAAGAGGCCTTCGACGACGAGGACGAAGCGACGCTGGACGAAGCCTTCGACGAGGACGAGGAGCTGGCGACGCTGCTGGACGAGCTGCTGTTACCCGAGCAGCTGGCCGTGGTGGCCAGGTTGGTGCCCGCGCCAGCCGTAGCGATCACGATGGACTTCACGCAAGCTGCCGAATCGACCGAGTAGCTGTAACCCGTCGAACCGAAGGACTTTGTGGTCGTCCAGCCCGTCGCATTGACGGTGGCCGAGTCCGGCGTATCCCAAGTGATGCCCGAGCCGACGTAGTTGTTACGCAGGTCCCAGTAACCGATCGAGTCGCTGTCACGCGAGGTGACGGGGTTCTTCACGTTCTCGAAGTAGTTCGATTCGATCAGCGCCACACCGCCCATACGCACGTTGATGCCCGAGGTGGACACGTTGGCGTAGTAGTTGTTGTAGCTGTGGGTCTTGCCCATGCGTTGCAGCGGCAGGCGCGACTTCACGTTCTCGAAACGGTTGTGGTGGTACGTGGCCGTCATCGAAGCGTTGGTGCTGTCGCTGTCGCTGTGACCGTTCAGGGCCACCTTCTGGTGATCGTGAATGTAGTTGTACGAGTAGGTGATGTTCTTGGCGCCCTTCTTGTTGTCCATGGCGCCGTCGAACGAGGCGTCACCGGCACCGGAACAATCGACCAGCTTGCTGAAAATGGTGTTGTGGTCGATCCAGATCGTCGAGGGAGCACCGCTGGAGTTGCCTTCGATCGAGATCGAGTCAGCCGCTTCGCCACCCGGCAGCAGACCGATGGTCATGTTCTGCACGATGACGTTGTTCGAAGCGCCGACGATGTGGATACCGAAGTTGGCGGAGGAGCCGTTGGCACCCTTGATGGTGATGTTGCTCTTGTTCTTGACTTCAAGGATCTGGGCCGACTTGCTGTGTTGTGCGCAAGGGTCGGAAATCGAGCTGAAGTTGAACGTGCCCGTGTAGTTGAGCACCAGGCCGCTGCTGCCGTCGTACGAGTCGATGGCGGATTGCGCGGCAGACAGGGAAGTGACGGTCACGGCGGACTTGCTGCCACCGCCAGTCGTTGCTGCGCCATAACCCACGGGGCCTGCGAAGGCCTGGCTCGCGGCCAGTACGGCTGCGGCGAGGACGGCCGGCTTCAAAAGCTTGGATTGCATTGCTTGTCTCCTGTGTTTTTGGATGTCGCTCCGTGGCCAGAGAGATCTGGAACGGGCGTTTGCTACCGGGCTGCCACTGCAGTCTGTAAGACAAACTCTTACAAGGCAAAGAAATCCGCGCGAGATCTGGTGAATTTCGCACGGATGTTTTTTTGCTTATGGATGCTGCGGTGCGGCAGGTTTTTCTCTTTCCGGACAGCGACTTGGCGCTTTCTCACGAGGCAGCTTGCCAAGTCATTGCGAGGTAAAAGGAAAAATTTGCCCCGCGACCGGATCGGGCTGTGTTGCAGCGCGGGGAGGCATGACGTCCGACTGGCGTTTTGATTTGTTGCAAAAACATCTAAATGCCAGCCTCGGTCGAACCAGGTGTTTCAGGGCATGAACTGCCCGCCGTTCACGTCGAGGATCTGCCCGGTGACGTAGCCGCTGCAGGCATGCGAGGCAAAGAACAGGAAGGCCGGCGCCATTTCTTCGGCCTTGCCGAAGCGCCCCATGGGGATGCCGGCGCTGATGCGCTGGCGCACTTCTGCGGTCTTGTCGGCGTGGAAGGCGGTATCCACCGTACCGGGCGAGACGATGTTGAAGCGGATGCCGTCGTCGGTGTGGTAATCGACCCAGTTCTTGTGAATGTTGTGCAGCCAGGCCTTGGCTGCACCATACAAGGAGGCGCCGGGGCCGCCGCCGGTGTGGCCGGCAATCGAGCCGACCGAGATGACGGCACTGGTCTGGCCCGAGGCCTTGGCCGACTCGCGCAGGTGGGGCAGGGCAGCGCGCGTGGTCATCAGCACCGAGCGCATGTTGAGGTCGTGCACGGCATCGAAGAAGGCATCGTCAATATCGGGCAGCGGCTTGCGGCCAACGAGACCGCCGGCATTGTTGATCAGCACGTCGATGCCGCCGAAGCGCGCCACGAAGTCCGCCACCAGCTTGTTGCAAGCGGCGGAGTCCGCAAGGTCGGCAGCGAAGAAAGCTGCGTCGCCGCCATCTGCACGCAAGCCGGCGAGCAGTCCCTCCAGATCATCTGGTGCGCGGCGGCCGTTGAGGCCCACCTTGGCGCCTTGTGCGGCAAAAGCCCTAGCGGTGGCGAGGCCGATGCCCATGGTGGAGCCGGTGATGAGGACGCGCTTGTTCTTGAGATCGGGGAATTGGGCGGATTGCATGGTGTCGAAGCCTGTGAGTGAAGCAGTCCGATGTGGACGGACGGGTGCGGCAATTTACCACCAGCTGAGCAGTAGCCGAATCAGGGTGTGCTGCTATGCATCAAGTCTGCGCACAAGGCGTAAGCTATGGCACAGCCTTCGCTTCAGCCGTTGTTTGCCACTCTTACCGTCGAGGTTCTAAATGCCTGTCCATGCCAAGCTCGCCGCTGCCACCCAAGCCATCATTGACCGCAGCCGGGAGCGGCGCGCGCGTTACCTGGCGCGGCTGGACGCGGCGATTCCCGGCTCGCCCTATCGCGGCCAGCTCGGCTGCACGAATCTGGCGCACGGTTTCGCCGCCAGCCCGGCCGAGGACAAGTTCCGCATCAAGACGGTGAAGGCGCCCAACATCGGCATCGTCACGGCCTACAACGACATGCTGTCGGCGCATCAGCCGTTCGAAACCTACCCCGAGATCATCAAGAAAGCTGCCCGTGAAGTCGGCGCCACGGCCCAGGTGGCGGGCGGCGTGCCGGCCATGTGCGATGGCATCACGCAGGGTCAGCCGGGCATGGAGCTGTCCCTTTTCTCGCGCGACGTCATCGCCATGAGCACGGCCATCGGCATGTCGCACAACATGTTTGACGCCGGCCTCTGTCTGGGCGTCTGCGACAAGATCGTGCCCGGCCTCGTCATCGGCGCCCTGCGCTTCGGCCACGTGCCCTTCATCTTCGTGCCCGCCGGCCCCATGCCGACCGGTATCTCCAACGACCAGAAAGCCAAGGTGCGCCAGCAGTACGCCGCTGGCGAAGTGGGGCACGACGCCCTGCTGGAGAGCGAAGCCGCGTCCTACCACGCGCCCGGCACCTGCACCTTTTATGGCACGGCCAACAGCAACCAGATGCTCATGGAGATCATGGGCCTGCACCTGCCGGGTTCGGCCTTCGTGTCGCCGGGCACGCCGCTGCGTGATGCGCTGACGCGTGCCGCCGCCCAGCGTGTTGTCGAGATCAGCGTCGGCAAGCCGGACTTCGCACCGATAGGCCGCGTCATCGACGAGCGTGCCATCGTCAACGGCATCGTCGGCCTGCTCGCCACCGGCGGTTCGACCAACCACACCCTGCACCTCGTCGCCATGGCGCGTGCGGCGGGCATCCTCATCGACTGGGGCGATTTCGAAGCGCTGTCACACACCGTGCCGCTACTCGCCAAGGTCTATCCCAACGGCAAGGCTGACGTGAACCAGTTTCACGCAGCAGGAGGCATGGCTTACCTGATCGGCGAACTGCTCGGTGCCGGCCTGCTGCACGAAGACGTGCTGACCGTCGTTGGTCAGGGCCTGCGTCCCTACGCGACGGCGCCAGCGCTCGAAGGTACGGCGCTGCACTGGGCACCGGTCAAGACCAGTAGCGACGAGTCGGTGCTGTCCTCGGCCAGCAAACCTTTTAGTGCTGACGGTGGCTTGCGCCTCTTGCAGGGCAACCTCGGCCGCGCAGTCATCAAGGTGTCGGCCGTCAAGCCCGAGCATCGCAAGGTGCGCGCGCCGGCAAAGGTCTTCGAGAGCCAGGAGGATTTCCTCAAGGCTGCCAAGGCCAAGCTGCTGGAGAGCGACTTCATCGCCGTGTTGCGCTTCCAGGGCCCCAAGGCTATCGGCATGCCCGAGCTGCACCAGCTCACGCCAACACTCGCCAACCTGCAGGACAAGGGCTTCAAGGTCGCGCTGGTGACCGACGGCCGTATGTCCGGCGCTTCGGGCAAGGTGCCCGCAGCCATCCACGTCAGCCCCGAAGCGGCCGCTGGCGGCGCACTGGCGCGCGTGCAGGATGGCGACATGATCGAGCTGGATGCCGAGACCGGTACGCTGCTGCTCGAAGTGGATGCCGCGACTTTCGCGGCACGCACGCCGGCTACCTTCGCGGCGGAACTACCTCAATACGGCATGGGGCGCGACCTGTTCGGTAACCTGCGCGCGGTGGTCAGCACGGCTGAAGAAGGCGCGTCGATCCTTACTTTGGAGGACTGACTTGCAGGTCGGGGCGGGTGGCCAGGCGGCCCCGCTCATCCAGTTGCAGCAGGGGCCAGGTCATGAACCAGGCGTACAGCGCGGCCATCAGCAGCACGTCCAGCATCGGGCCCGCTGCCACGAACAGCAGCGGGATGATGGCGGGTGTGAGGGTCTGGATCAGCACGGCCGACAGCAGCACCTTGAGCGGCAGGGCAAACACCTGCCAGCCCAGGAACAGCGCCGTGGCCAGCACGCGATTCACCCAGCTGCGCTCGACAACGTAAAAGCCGATGGTCAGCATGACCGGGCTGATGGCCAGCCAGAGCAGGTTGGTGTCGGCCACCAGCCGGGTGTGCGTCAGCATGTTGTGCGGGAACGCGTCGCCCTGCAGCCAGGCGACGCTGGCGCCCAGCAGATGCAGCGCGCAGACGGCGAACACGGCGTGCCGTACTGGTACGCGCCGCAGACGGCTACCCGCTACCAGCACGGCAGCGATGCCCAGCACGTGGAGCATGAAGTCGGCATCGCTGACGGCCACCGGCTCGTCGGCCAAGCCGAAGCGGGTCAGCACCAGCTTGTCGCCCATGTTGAGCGCTTCCTGCTGGAGCATGGCGGGCAGGTCCAGCAGGCCCGCCCCCTGGATCACGATATCGGCAAAAGCGAGGCTCAGCGGCGCCAGCGCCAGCCATACCACCAGACTGACGACACAGCCCATCAACACGGCGTGGAGGATGCGTGTGGACAGGGTCTGGCTGTTGGGCCGCGGTTGCCGCCGGCGTGTCGAGAACAGCCGGCTGTTGGGCATGCGCGAGGAACCCGGCAATGGCGAGAGTGGCGTGCTCATGTCTGCTGCCCCCGGTTGGAATCGCTGACCACTTCGCCACGGCGTTTGGCTTGCACAGCGCCATGGATCACAACGCCTTCATTGACGCGCAGATTGCGCGCGCTGACCGAACTGGGGTGTTCGAGGCTGCCGATCTCGCTTTGTGCGCCGATCTGCAGTCCGCCTTCGACGATCAGCGGACCGCCGATCTGACAGCACTCACCGGTCTGCATGTCGCCATCGCAGATGACGGCCGAGCCGCAGCGGGCGTCGTGGTGCATCACGAAGTCGCCCATCACCCGTACGTTGCCGCGCAGGAAGGCGCCAGTGCCCGCCAGCAGGTTGCCGCGCACGATGAGGTGGGCGTTGACGCGGTGACCGGGGGGCACGCTCATGTCGCCGTTGATGATCCAGCGACCATCACCGGGAACAAAGGCGTTGGCGGGCGGCTGCATGAGGATGTACTGCACCGGCACGACGGGCGTGCGCGGCGTTTCGGCCTTGCCGAAGCGGATGATCGGCGCCAGCAGTTGCTCGAAGCGGACACGGCGCGCCAAGGTGATCTCGTGACCAGCGCTGCAGCAGCCTGCCAGCACGGCGCCTTCTGCGGCATCGACGCGTGCTCCGGCGTGCAGCCAGCGACGCACGCGGGCACGTGGCCCCACGATGGCGTCGCGGCCCGCCAGAGCGGTCTTGACGATGGCGTTGTGGGCGATGTTGAGGCGATTGCGGGCGAACATCAGGCGGTCGCACAACAGCTCGCCGGGCACGTCGAGGTGGCGTGCTGCGACGACAAGCATGCGCAGCCGGGTGACGTTCGAGGGCAGCTGGCCGGACAGATAGTCCTTGGGGCCCAGCACGAGGAACGGGATGCCGTCTTCGCCGGCCCCGCGCACTACGCCATCGCGTTCAGCAACGGCCAGCAGCTCGGCAAAGGCGTTCTGCGTGCTTTGCAGTGCGTCGAGCGCATCTTCGTTCCACTCGGTGTGCGTCTCGGTCGTACGCGGTGTCTCGCGGCGCGGGTATTGCCATTGCCGCCACACCGGCCACAGCGGCCACAACAGGCCGGCCAGTGCCAGTGGTACGAAGAGCAGGGAGGCGAACGAGACGTGCATGGGCTGGCCTCAGTGCGTGACCGACGGGGCGCCGAGTTCGGACGCTCCGGTTGTGGCTGCTGCTTTGCCGGGGCGGAGGCGCGTCACCACGCTGCTGATGGTTTGCCGCAGGGTGACTTGCAGGTCGTGCAGGAAGACGACTGGCGCAAATGCCGACAGCATGGCGGTGGGGTTGCGGCCCGTCGTGCGCAGCAGGATGCCCAGCGCCAGCAGCGAGGCGGGGCGAGCCTCCACACCGAAGGCGCAGGCCATGCAAGCTGCCAGGCCGATGGCGGCGGAGAAGAGGTCGCCCATGAAGAAACGCAGCAGCGAGGCGAGCAGCACACCGATCCACAGCAGGGTCAGCATGGGGCCGGGCTCACCAGCAAAGCGGCCGTGGCGTAACAGGCCGAAGAGCCTGAGGGCGGCGTTGCTTTCGATGCGGGCGCGGGCGCGGCGGCGCAACCACTTGGCACGGCTATCCCAATCCTGCATAGGGGCACCTGCCGCGATTTGCGCGGGTTGCAGACTGATGCGCCAGGCGGCGGCTTCGATGTCGAGCAGGATGGACAGCGTGCCATTCGGCAAGGCCGGGTCGATGCTGGCCGACTGCACGCAGCCACGGCGGATGGCGACCAAGCCCGTGCCGGGCGGGACACTCTGTGGCGGCGGCAGGTCCAGCTGGGTGGTGGCACGGCGTTGCAGGCGACCGAGGCGCGCGGCGATGCCTTGATCGCCCGGCGTACCCGGTGGCAGGTAGCCGAGCAGGGCACCAAGGGTCGGGTCGAGGAAGGCTTCGGCGGCGTGCTTGAGCGACTGGTTGTCGATGGGCTCACCGGCCGGGATGGTCATGACGATATCGCTGCGCCCGTGCAGGAGGCCTGCGGTGAAACACTGGCGAACCGGGTCCAGCTGCTTGCCCAGCGGGCTGGCGATGACTTCGCTACCCATGCGCGGACGAGCGGTCTGCAGGGTAGCGAGCATGCTTTCGGACTCGGTATCGAACAGCGCGACGACGAGCACGCGCTCCGGCGGGTAGTCGAGATCACGGATGCGCCACAGCGTCTGCTCCAGCGTTTCGGCGTCGTTTGCGCTGAAGCTCAGGCAGATACTGGGCCACTGCGCATAGGGCAGGGGCGCGCGAGGCGGGGCCGGTTGCCAGAGGATCTGCAGCATGACGCGCAGGCTGTCACGTGCGGCGATGCCGATCAGCAGCAACAGGGCAAACCAGTAAGCGAAGGTCCACAGTCCGCGTCCGCTTGGTGCGGGCGTCGCCGGTGTTGCGGCCGGGGCAAGGCTGTCGGTCGGCGGCGGGGTGTTGTTAACAGGTGCAGCGAGCTGGCCGCTCAGCTGAAGTACGACGGGGGTGGAGTGCTCCGCCTGTATGACAGGGGCCGAGGCGGCAGCAGGTACATGGGGTTCCAGGTGAGGTGCAATGGCCAGTGGCAGGTCGTCGCCCTGTGCCTGGGCGACAGACGCGATCAGCCCGCAGGCCAGCGCCAGCGCGCGCCAAAGCGGTGCAGCCCACACCTCCCGGTAGTCCAGTCTCATGCCCTTGCCCGAGCTGCCTTACCGCGCAGCGTCGCTCCTTGTTCGATTTCCGGTCAGCGACTTCTTCCGCCGGTATGCATCTACCGGACTGTGGCGCTTTCAGGATGCTCGCATTGCAACGGGTTCATTGCCCGCTGTCAGTGTAGTTCTGCACAGATCAGACAATTTCCAGATTGTCGATCAGTCGTGTTGTTTCGAGGCGTGCTGCGGCCACGACGACGAGGGCATCCCCGACGGTCGGTGGCAAAAGATCCACCTGCCGGCGGATGCTGATGTAATCCGGTTGCCAGCCTTGTGCAGCAAGCACGTCGCAGGCCAGTTTTTCCAGCCGGGCGAAATCCTGATCGCCTGCCTTGACGGCGGCGGCAATGGCTTGCAGCTGGGCATACAGGCGCGGCGCTTCGGCACGTGCGGCAGGCGAAAGGTAACCGTTGCGCGACGACAGGGCGAGGCCATCATCGGCGCGCACCGTGTCGCAACCGATGATGTCGATGGGCATGTTGAGTTCGCGCACGAGATGGCGGATCACCATCAGCTGCTGGTAGTCCTTCTTGCCCAGCAACACGGCATCGGGTTGGACGATGTTGAACAGCTTGATGACGACAGTCGCAACGCCCTGGAAGTGGCCGGGGCGCGAGGCGCCTTCGAGGATGCTGTCGTGCGCGCTGGCAGGCTGCACGACGTACTGTTGCGGACTGGGGTAGAGCACCGTCTCATCAGGTGCGAACAGGTGATGGACGCCGGCGCTGCGCAGCTTGTCGCAGTCGGCTTCGAAAGTGCGCGGGTACTTGTCGAAGTCCTCGCGGGGGCCGAATTGCAGCCGATTGACGAAGATGCTGGCGACTACGCAATCGCCATGGTCGTGCGCTTGCTGCATGAGGCTCACATGCCCCGCATGCAGGTTGCCCATGGTGGGGGCGAAGGCGATGCGGCCTGCATTGCGTAGTGCTGAGCGCAGGGAAGAAATATCGTGATGGATCTGCATGCGGACCCCGTGGCTCGTGTCAGCCACAAATCAACCGGAACGAAATGGGCAAATGGGTGCGGCAGCGCACCTCAGCTGGGCGCCTTGTACTCGCGGGACAGCCAGACGCTTTGCGGATAGTTGAGACGCAACACTCGTTCGGTGTCGCGGCGCAGATCATCAAGACCCATCTGTTTGTAGCTGGCCATCAGGATGGCCAGTGCTTCTTCGACGACGGGGGAGTCCGGATGCACGGTCATGACCGACTTGGCCCGGTTGGCCGCTGCCAGCACGGCGCCGCGCCGGTAGTAGTAACGGGCGACGCCAAGGTCACCGCGTGCCAGGGCGTTGGATATCTTTTCCATGCGCTCACGCGACTCTGGCGCATAGGCACTGTCCGGAAAACGCGTGACAAGGTTCTTGAAGACCTCAAAGGCCTCGCGTGTGGCGGCCTGATCCAGACCCGCGAGGTCGCGCTCGAAGAACATGGCAAAGAAACGGTCTTCCTCGATCTGAGTGGAAACGCCTTTCAGGTACAGCGCATAGTCCGCGGCGGCATGATTGGGGTATTGCTTGAGGAAGCGGTCACAAGCGGCGACTGCCGATGCATATTCCTGCATGCGGTAGTAGGTATAGGCGATCTCCAGCTGCGCCTGCTGGGCGTGGCGACCGAAAGGGAACGTGGACTCCAGTTGCTCGAAGCCCTTGATGGCCTGTTCCCAGGAGCCAGCCGTTTGCAATCCCTTGGCTTCATCGAACAGCTTTTGCGGCGTATCGCCCTTGAGGCGTTCGTGCGTGGCGCAGGCGCTCAGGCCCAGTGTCAGGCAAAGGGCGAGGACAACCGGTACACTGCGAAGGGTGAAATTGAACATGCCGACACCACAGACTGTAGAGACCGCGGATTATAGCGGAACCCCCCAGCCCCCGAACGTGAACTGCCTGATGCCATTGGAGCTGGGCGGAATGCGTTTCGACGCGGCGCTGGCCAAGATTCTCAGCGAGCATTCGCGTAGCCGATTGCAGGAGTGGATCCGCGATGGCCGCGTAAGCCTCAATGGCGCCGTGATGACCGACACGCGTTACCGCGTAGTAGGCGGCGAAGCGCTGGAGGTACGCCCCGCACAGAGCGATACCGAGCTGGCCGATGCGCCCGAGGACATCCCGCTCGACGTGGTGTTCGAGGACGAGCACATCATCGTCGTCCACAAGCCGGCGGGGCTGGTCGTGCATCCGGGCAGTGGCAATCCTGCGGGCACCCTGCAGAACGCCTTGCTGGCGCACGACGAGCAACTGCGCGGCCTGCAGCGCGCGGGCATCGTGCATCGCTTGGACAAGGACACCTCGGGCCTGATGGTGGTGGCACGCAGCCTCATCGCGCAGACCGACCTGGTGCGCCAGTTACAGGCGCGTACCGTCAAACGCAACTATTCGGCGGTGGTGTTGGGTACGCCCAAGCTGTCGGGCTGGATCGAGGCGTCCATCGCCCGCCATCCGACCCAGCGCACGCGCATGGCGGTCGTCGAAGGTGGCAAGGAAGCGCGCACGCACTACCAAGTGGTCGAGCAGTTCGAAAAAACGGCCTTGATCGAGTGTGCACTGGACACCGGGCGCACCCACCAGATCCGCGTCCATATGACCCATATCGGTCACCCCCTCGTCGGCGACCCGGTCTACGCATCGAAGCGCGCCATGCCGCCGGGGGCGACCGGTTTTGGCCGTCAGGCTCTGCATGCGTTCCGGTTGGGTCTGATCCACCCGGTCAGCCGGCAGTCCCTGCAATGGGAGATTCCGATGGCGGCAGACATGCAGGTGCTGATCGATACGCTGCGGAGCCTTGGTTGAGCCTGTCCCTGATTACGCCGGACTGGCCAGCGCCAGCGCGGGTGCGCGCCATCTCGACGACGCGTCTGGGGGGCGTCAGCCCCGCACCCTGGGCGGCCCTGAATCTGGGCGGCAAGGTGGGGGACGATCCTGCCCGCGTTGCGGAGAACCGCCGACGGGTGATGGCGACTTTGCCCGCCGAGCCGGTCTGGCTTGATCAGGTGCACGGTACGGACGTCTGGCGCGAGGGGTCGGATTCTCGCTGTGCGGATGCCGCCGTGACGCGTAGGACAGGGCAGGTGTGCGCTGTGATGACGGCAGATTGCCTGCCCGTGCTGTTTGCCGATCGGGCAGGGCAGGTCGTCGCGGCGGCGCATGCAGGGTGGCGCGGGCTCTGCGCCGGAGTGCTGGAGCGTACTTTGCAGGCTATGGAGGTTTCACCCGGAGAGGTGTTGGCCTGGCTGGGGCCTGCCATTGGCCCGGAGCACTTTGAAGTCGGGCCGGAGGTGCGCGCTGCTTTTGTGGAGCAGGATGCGCAAGCCGCCCTGGCTTTCAGGCCGGGCCAAGGTGATCGCCTGATGGCCGATATCTTCAAACTCGCCCGGCAGCGTCTGCTAGCCGCCGGTTTGCCCGTGTCGGGCATCTACGGTGGCGGGGTGTGTACCGTTGCAGCCCCCGAGCGCTTCTTTTCCTACCGGCGTGACGGTGTGACGGGGCGCATGGCCAGCCTGGTGTGGCTGGATCACTCGGGTGTCTGAGCCGGAGGCTTGTCGCGTGGCGGGCGTTTGCGGGCAAACAGATACCAGAGGATGCCGACCGGGAGGACGCCCCAGCCGAGGAATGCAAATACGCCGGCCACGATGGAGCCCGAGCCTATGGCCAGCATGAGGGCGACGTAGAGCCAGCCTAGCGCGATGATGGGAAACATAAAAAATACTGATTCGGCACGAGCCGGATTGCTTGACGGGGTTTTGGTGCAGTGCAAAAATGTTTGCGCGTAGTCGTCCAGGACGAAAGACGCAGCTTGCAGCGCGAAGACAATACTTCAAACGGATTCGACAATGAATAACATGACCCCCGAGCAGTCCCGCGAAGCACTTGAAGGCATGATGCGTGCAGGTCAGGCCTTCATGCAGAACTTCTTCCAGCAGTTTGCCGGCGCGCAGAGTGGTGCTGGCAGCGTGCCTACCGCGCCCATTGCCCCCGTGGTGATGCCTGGTGTGGACACCGACAAACTGGTCAGCCTGCAACGTGACCATCTCGAACAACATGCCAAGCTGTGGGCTTCAGTGGCCGGTCGCAAGCCGGACGAAGCAGCTGAACCCGTTGTGCCGGCCGTGGTCAAGGACCGTCGCTTTTCCGCGCCGGAGTGGTCTTCCAGCCCGTTCTACGACTACATCCGCCAGGCCTACGTCCTCAATTCGCAGTTCCTGTCCGCCGTGGCCGACGCGCTGCCAATCGCGGACAAGCAGGCCAAGAGCCGCCTGCAGTTCATGACCAAGCAATACGTTGAAGCGCTGTCGCCGGCCAACTTCGCGGCGACCAATCCCGAATTCATCCAGCGGGCGCTGGACACCAAGGGCGAGAGCATCACGGCTGGCGTCATGAACATGATCGGCGACATGGAGAAGGGCCGCATCTCCATGACCGATGACAGCGCTTTTGAAGTGGGCGTCAACCTCGCCGTCACCAAGGGCTCGGTGATCTACGAGAACGACGTGATGCAGCTGATCCAGTACTCGCCGCTGTCCGAGAACGTCTGCGAGACGCCGCTGCTGATCGTGCCGCCGTGTATCAATAAGTACTACATCCTCGACCTGCAGGCCGAGAACTCCTACGTGCGCTACATCGTGGAGCAGGGCTTCACGGTCTTCCTCGTCTCCTGGCGCAATCCCAAGGCCGGTCAATCGACGCTGGGCTGGGACAACTACGTGGGCGACGGCGTGCTGCAAGCACTCGAAGTCGTGCGTGACATCGGCAAGGTGGAAAAGCCGAACATCCTCGGCTTCTGCATCGGCGGCACCTTGGTTGCCAGTGCCTTGGCCGTGGCTTATGCACGTGGCGAAGATCCGGTGGGCAGCGTGACTTTCCTGACCACGCTGCTGGATTTCTCGGACACCGGCGAGATTCAGTGCCTGGTAGACGAAGGCTCGGTCGCCACGAAGGAAGCCACCATCGGCAAGAGCGGTCTCATGAATGGCCGCGAGCTGTCCAACGTGTTTTCCAGCTTGCGCCCCAACGACCTGATCTGGAACTACGTCGTTGACAACTATCTCAAGGGCAACAAGCCGCCAGCATTCGATCTGCTGTACTGGAACTCTGACAGCACCAATCTGCCCGGTCCGTTTGCGGCCTGGTACCTGCGCAACATGTACCTCGAGAACAACCTGCGCATCCCCGGCAAGCTGGAGATGCTGGGTCAGAAGGTTGACCTTGGCCGCATCAAGGCACCTGCTTACTTCATGGCTGCGCGCGAAGATCACATCGTGCCCTGGCAGACCTCGTACCTCGGTCGTCGCCTGCTCGGTGGTGATACCACCTTCGTGCTGGGCGCTTCGGGGCACATCGCCGGTGTTGTCAATCCAGCTGCCAAGAACAAGCGCAGCTACTGGGTGGGCAAGGCCAGCGACGTGGCTTCGGAAGAATGGCTGGCTACTGCGGAAGAGCAGAAGGGTAGCTGGTGGCCCAACTGGATCGAATGGCTCAAGGCGCGCAGCGGCAAGCAGATCAGCGCGCGTTCGCGCCTCGGCAACCGTACCTACAAGCAGATGGAAGCGGCCCCCGGCAGCTACGTCAAGGAAAAGCTCTGAACCCCCTGTCATGCGCCGGTAGCCCGGCCGGCGTATGACTCACTCAATTGATCGGGCATAAAAACTGGAGACAACGAATGGCACGTAATGCACTGGTAACCGGCGGCATGGGCGGTCTGGGCGAGGCAATCTGCATGAAGCTGGCCGCGCTGGGCTACAAGGTGGCCACGACCTACTCGCCGGGCAACACCACTGCGGATGAGTGGCTGACGAAGATGCATCACCTCGGTTATGGCTTCAAGGGCTACAAGTGTGACGTCACCGACTTCGATTCGGCTCATGCCTGTATCGAGCAGCTGATTGCCGAAATGGGCCCGGTCGATGTGCTGGTCAACAACGCGGGTATCACGCGTGACAAGACCTTCAAGAAGATGAGCAAGGACGATTGGGACGCCGTGATCCACACCAACCTCGACTCCGTGTTCAACATGACCAAGCAGGTCATGGACGGCATGGTCGAGCGCCGCTGGGGCCGCATCATCAACGTTGCTTCCGTGAATGGTCAGAAGGGCGCTTTCGGCCAGACCAACTATTCCGCAGCCAAGGCCGGCATGCACGGCTTCACCAAGGCACTGGCGCTCGAAGTCGCCAAGCATGGCGTGACCGTCAACACCATCTCGCCGGGCTACATCGGCACGAAGATGGTGACCGCCATTCCGCAGGAAATCCTTGAATCGAAGATCCTCCCGCAGATCCCCGTCAGCCGACTGGGCAAGCCCGAGGAAATCGCTGGTCTGGTGGCCTATCTCGCTTCGGAAGAAGCGGCCTTCCTGACCGGCGCCAACATCTCGATCAACGGGGGGCAGCACATGTACTGAGCGCGTCTTGCCACAAGCGAGACGCCTGTCCGGCCGCGCATTCCCCCTGGGCGGCCGGAAAATTGTTCCAGAAAGCGAGAGTGCAGCATGGCTAAGAAAGTAGCGTTGGTAACGGGTGGCATGGGTGGTCTGGGCACGGCAATCTGCAAGGCCCTGGCTAGCGAGGGCTGGACGGTGGTGGCCAACTGTCTGCCGGCATTCCCGCCTGCTGCCGAGTGGCTGGCCAAGACCAAGGCCGATGGTTTCGAATTCCACATCGGCGAGGCTGACGTCACCGACTACGAGCAGTGCGGCGCCATGGTCAAGAAGATCGAAGCCGAGCTGGGCCCTGTCGATTGCATCGTGAACAACGCCGGCATTACGCGTGACGGCATGTTCCGCAAGATGGACAAAGGCAATTGGGACGCCGTGCTGGCGACCAACCTGGATTCCGTCTTTAACGTTACGCACCACATCCTGCCCGGCATGGCTGAGCGTGGCTTCGGTCGCGTCATCAACATTTCGTCGGTCAATGGCGTCAAGGGCCAGTTCGGCCAGGCCAACTACTCCGCCGCCAAGGCGGGCATTCTGGGCCTGACCAAGGCGCTGGCGCAGGAAGTGGCCAAGAAGGGCGTGACAGTCAACGCCATCGCTCCCGGCTACATCGGCACCGACATGGTCATGGCCATCAAGGAAGAAGTGCGCGAGCAGATCGTTGCCCAGGTCCCCGCTGGCCGCCTCGGCAAGCCCGAGGAAATTGGTGACCTGTGCGCCTATCTGGCCTCCGACAAGGCCGGTTATATCACTGGCGCAACAATCAATATCAACGGCGGCCTGCACATGTGCTGATCGCTGCACTATGCTGCAGTGAGTGGTGCAACATTCACTGCAGCATGAGTGTGTTGCGAAGCGAGAAATAGTGCCGCATCGGCGGCCGTTTCACTTTGCTTGGCGCGGGTTTTCGCGCTGTTATACTCGCAGCAAAACCACAGAAGACGACGCAGCCCGTGTTACGCTAAGCAGCACGCGCAGTACGGATTGCAGATCGCAATAATCAGCAGGACTCCGGAGGACGACATGGCGGAGCATCACTCGCGACTCATCAAGAAGTACCCGAACCGTCGGCTGTATGACACGGCTTCGAGCTGTTACATCACCCTCGCAGATGTTCGCGATCTGGTGCTGGGACAGGAAGAATTCCAGGTTATTGATGCCAAGTCGGGTGAAGACCTGACCCGCAGCATCCTGTTGCAGATCATTCTCGAAGAGGAGAGCGGCGGTGCGCCGATGTTCTCCAGTGATGTGCTCTCGCAGATGATCCGCTTCTACGGCAACGCCATGCAGGGCTTCATGGGGCGTTACCTCGAAAACAACATCAATGCTTTCACCGAAATGCAGTCCAAGCTGCAGGAGCAGACCAAGTCGCTCTACGGTGAAAACAACCCGATGAGCAAGGACCTCTGGGCGCAGTTCCTGAATTTCCAGGGGCCTGCGCTCAACAGCATGATGACGGCCTACGTGGATCAGAGCCGCCGCATGTTCACGCAGATGCAGGAGCAGATCGAGAGCCAGACGCGCAGCATGTTCTCGACCTTTCCGTTCCCGGGCAGCAAGGGGCCTGGCGAGAAGTAAGGCCTGGTTCTGCTGGCAAGACTTCGACGGCGCCTCGTGGCGCCGTTTGTCTTGCTGAGCAGATGTCGCCGGCCTGCTAAAATACCTGTCAGGGCGCTGCACGCTTGCAGCGCCTTTGTACTTTCAGAGAGTGGTTCAATTGAGCAAGATCGAGACTCCCCGCGTTGGCTTCGTTTCCCTGGGCTGCCCCAAAGCTGCCTCCGACGCCGAGAACATCCTGACCCGCCTGCGTTCCGAAGGCTATGACATATCGGCCAGCTACGAAGGCGCCGACCTCGTGGTCGTGAACACCTGTGGCTTCATCGATGCAGCAGTCGAGGAATCTCTCGACGCCATTGGTGAGGCGCTCAAGGAGAACGGCAAGGTCATCGTGACCGGTTGTCTGGGTGCAAAGAAGGACGCGGCAGGGCAGGGCATCGTGCAAAGCGTGCATCCCAAGGTGCTGGCCGTAACCGGGCCGCACGCGACCGAAGAAGTCATGGATGCTGTGCACATTCATCTGCCCAAGCCGCACGACCCTTTTACCGATCTGGTACCGCCACAAGGCGTACGCCTGACGCCGGATCACTTCGCCTACCTCAAGATTTCCGAAGGCTGCAATCATCGCTGCACCTTCTGCATCATTCCCTCGCTGCGTGGCGATCTCGTTTCTCGCCCGATCCACGACGTGATGCGCGAAGCGGAGTCGCTCGTCGACGCTGGGGTCAAGGAGCTGCTGGTGATTTCGCAGGACACCAGCGCGTATGGCGTTGACGTCAAATACCGCACCGGTTTCGTGAATGGCAAACCGGTCAAGACCAAGCTCTACGATCTGTGCAATGCGCTGTCGGAGCTCGATGTCTGGGTGCGCCTGCATTACGTCTATCCCTATCCCAGCGTCGATGATGTGATTCCGCTGATGGCGGAGGGCAAGATCCTGCCGTACCTCGATGTGCCGTTCCAGCATGCCAGCCCGCGCATCCTCAAGCTCATGAAGCGCCCGGCCAGTTCCGAGAACAATCTGGCACGCATCAAGCGCTGGCGCGAGATTTGCCCCGAACTGACGATCCGCAGCACCTTCATCGCCGGCTTCCCCGGCGAGACCGAAGACGAATTCAACGAGCTGCTCGACTTCCTTGGCGAAGCGCAGCTTGATCGTGTTGGCTGTTTTGCCTACTCGCCAGTGGAAGGTGCGACGGCCAATGCCCTGCCTGATGCCGTGCCTGACGAAGTGCGTGAAGAGCGCAAGCATCGCCTCATGGAGTTCCAGGAAGACATCAGTACGAGTCGCCTCGAGGCCAAGATCGGCAAAGAGATTGTCGTGCTCGTCGATGACGTTGACGACGAAGGCGCCATTGCGCGCAGCGAAGGCGATGCACCCGAGATCGATGGCCTCGTCATGATTCCTGACGGGCAGGAGATGGAAGTCGGCGGCTTCTACCGCGTACGTGTCACCGATTGCGATGTGCACGACCTCTACGCCGAACCGATTTACGCCGACGAAGCATCGCAGGCCTGAGGTGGGCTGGCGTGAGCGGCGCTGACACTCAGGCCCTGATCGCCAGACTCGCTGCGGTTGTCGGCGAGCAATACGTTCTCACTGCCGATAGCGACTGTGAGCCCTACGTGAAGGACTGGCGCGGGCGCTATCACGGCAAGGCGGCGTGCGTCGTCCGCCCGGCTGATACAGATCAGGTTGCCGCCGTCGTGCGTGTTTGCCACGACGCCGGCGCCGCAATGGTGCCGCAAGGTGGCAATACCGGCCTGGTGGGCGGCAGTGTGCCGGGGCAGGGTGGGCAGGAAGTTGTTATCAGCCTGTCGCGCCTTAATCGCGTTCGCGCTGTTGATGCGCATAACAACACCTTGGTCGCAGAAGCAGGTTGCACGCTTGCTGCCGTGCAGGCTGCGGCGGCGGCACAGCAACGCCTGTTCCCACTTTCGTTGGCGTCGGAGGGTAGCTGCCAGATTGGTGGCAATCTCGCGACCAACGCGGGCGGCGTGCATGTTCTGCGTTACGGCAACATGCGCGAGCTGACATTAGGGCTGGAAGTGGTCTTGCCCGATGGACAGATCTGGAATGGGTTGCGCGGCCTGCGCAAAGACAATACTGGTTACGACCTCAAGCAACTGTTCATTGGAGCAGAAGGTACGCTGGGCATCATCACCGCAGCAGTCCTCAAATTGTTTCCGCTGCCGCAGTCCCGTTCAGTCGCCTGGCTTTCCGTTGCGGATCCCGCGACGGCTATCGAACTGCTCAGTCATCTGCGCACTGCCTGCGGTGAACGCCTGACTGCTTTCGAATTGATCGCAAAACCCGCATTGGACCTGGTGCTCCGACACATTCCGGGGGCACGGAATCCTTTGGCACAGAGCGCGGCTTGGATTGCTATGGTCGAGTTGAGCGACAGCGCACCGAATGCTGGTCTCGAAGCTGCTCTGGAAGCGGCGCTCGCGCCGCTGCTTGATGAGAGCAAGGTGCTGGACGCCGTGGTGTCAGCCAGTGAGGCGCAAGTGGACGCGCTCTGGGCTTTGCGAGAAAACATATCCGAAGCACAGAAGCGCGAAGGCATCAGCATCAAGCACGACGTTTCTGTTCCCGTGAGCGCAATTCCGGCTTTCATCGAACAGGCGGACAAGGCGCTGCAGCAGCAGTTTCCGGGGTTGCGCATCGTGTGCTTCGGCCACGCTGGCGATGGCAATCTTCATTACAACTTGTCCAAACCTGATGCGCTCGACAACGCCACGTTCGTTGCGCAGACAGGGCAGGTCAATCGCGTGGTGCACGATATTGTCATGTCATTGAATGGATCCATCTCCGCAGAACATGGCATCGGCATTCTCAAGCGAGGCGAGCTCAAGCACTACAAAGACTTAGTAGAGATCGCGCTGATGCAACAGATCAAGCGCGCATTCGATCCGTTGAATCTCATGAATCCAGGCAAGTTGTTGTGACACTGTTTCTGCAAAAAATCTTCAATTCGATGTTGACGCACTGCAGTGACGTGCCTATAATTCTGCTTCTTCGTTCGCGGGGGTATAGCTCAGCTGGGAGAGCGCTTGCATGGCATGCAAGAGGTCAGCGGTTCGATCCCGCTTACCTCCACCAAAAAATGGTGGTCGGCTGAACGAAGTGAGTAGTAAAAAAGCAGTAAAGATTTGCCTCTGTCCCCATCGTCTAGAGGCCTAGGACATTACCCTTTCACGGTAAGTACCGGGGTTCGAATCCCCGTGGGGACGCCAGTTTTAATGGCTTGTCGGTTTTAACCGACCCGACAAGTTGTAGTGCAAAGCAGCTGGCCTTGAAAAAGGCTGGTTGCGTGGAGTGGTAGTTCAGTCGGTTAGAATACCGGCCTGTCACGCCGGGGGTCGCGGGTTCGAGTCCCGTCCACTCCGCCAAACCGAAAATGCCCCGCAAGGGGCATTTTCATTTTGTACTTCCTCGGTGCCTCCGGGGCTGAGTTTTGTTGTGCGAAATTCAACAAATTCAATTTAATCAACAAACTGCGTTTGTGTGCATCGCAGCAATTTTGACTCGTTTTTGGGGCGCACTGAAATTGCGCTGCGCAAAACAGGTGCGCGGCGTCAGGAAAATGGCCTTTGTAGTGAAATAGTTAGCATTGATTTGTTGCATAAGCGACGTTGATGCTGGCATAGAAAGAATTGAGTGCGCTGCCGCAAATAGTCCTTGCGCCGCACAAGCCCGATTCGCATAATGCAAACCGTACACAGGTTCTTGCTGAACTGTTTGTTAGCAGGAATCTTCCCGGTGTCTCCTCCACCCTCCTCCTTTGGTGTGGACTTGGCGCAGCTCCAACCGAGCTGCGTTTTTTTTGCCTGCTGGAAACGTATCGTTCTCCTCCGGCCATTCTCCAGGCAGTGCAAGGTCTTGACCGGGCTGTAATTTCTCATCCATAATCGCGGGCTCTCTGCTTTGCAGGGGGTGTAGCTTTGCTTCATCCGGTTCGTGCTGGGCGAAGCGACAACAACAAGGTTTCCAAGAAACTCAATCTCAAGGAATTTCATGATGGGTACGTTTTCCGCAAAGCCCCACGAAGTCGTACATGACTGGTACGTGGTGGATGCAAATGACAAAGTGCTGGGCCGCCTGGCCAGCGAAATTGCTCGCCGCCTGCGTGGCAAGCACAAGCCAATCTTCACGCCGCACGTTGATACCGGTGATTTCATCATCGTCGTGAACGTCGACAAGCTGCGCGTGACGGGCAACAAGGCTCTGGACAAGAAGTACTACCGTCACTCGGGTTACCCGGGCGGTATCTACGAAACGAACTTCACGAAGCTGCAACAGCGTCATCCCGAGCGCGTGCTCGAGAAGGCTGTGAAGGGCATGCTGCCGAAGGGCCCGCTGGGCTACGCCATGCTCAAGAAGCTCAAGTGCTACGCCGGCGGCCAACATCCGCACGCTGCACAACAGCCCAAAACTCTCGAAATCTGAACCAGGAGCGCATGATGCCCGTCGGACAATACAACTACGGTACTGGTCGTCGCAAAACTGCGATCGCCCGTGTTTTCATCAAGGCTGGTTCTGGCAAGATCGTTGTGAACGGCAAGCCGCTGGACCAATTCTTCTCGCGTGAAACTGGCCGCATGATCGTGCGCCAACCGCTGGAGCTGACCCAGAACGTCGATCGTTTCGACATCATGGTCAACGTTACCGGTGGTGGCGAATCGGGTCAGGCCGGTGCCGTGCGCCACGGTATCACCCGTGCCCTGATCGACTTCGACGCAGCACTGAAGTCGTCGCTGAAGAAGGCCGGTTTCGTGACGCGTGATGCACGTGAAGTCGAACGTAAGAAGGTCGGTCTGCACGGCGCACGTCGTCGCAAGCAGTTCTCGAAGCGTTAATCTGCTTCAGATCTTCAACAAAAAGCCCGCAGCGATGCGGGCTTTTTGTTTTTGTGTTGCCAGGCGTGCGACAGACAACAAAAAAAGCCGCAGGCATGCCTGCGGCTTTTTCATGGGTGAATGTGCTCAGCGCTTGCGCTTGTCGTTTTCGATCAGGGCGTATGCCGAGTGGTTGTGGATGGACTCGAAGTTCTCGGATTCGACGACGTAAGCGTCGATGCGAGACTCTTCGTTGAGGGCTCCAGCCACGTCGCGCACCATGTCTTCAACGAACTTGGGGTTGTCGTAGGCGCGCTCGGTCACGAACTTCTCGTCAGGGCGCTTGAGCAGGCCGTAGAGCTCGCAGGAGGCTTGCGCTTCGACCTTCTGGATGATCTCTTCGAGCCAGATGTGGCTGTTGAGCACGGCCGTCACGGTAACGTGTGAGCGTTGGTTGTGAGCGCCGTAGTCGGAGATCTTCTTCGAGCAGGGGCACAGGCTGGTGACCGGGACGATCACAGATACCTTGAGTTCGTACACGCCGCCCGCCTTGATCTCGCCGATGAAGGTGACTTCGTAATCAAGCAGGCTTTGCACGCCGGAGACGGGTGCCGTCTTGTTGATGAAGTAGGGGAAGCGCATTTCGATGAGGCCGGTCTCGGCTTCGAGGCGCTTGACCATCGAGCGCAGCATGGGCTCGAAGGACTCCACCGAGATCTCACGCTCCTGGCTGTTGAGGATCTCCACGAAGCGCGACATGTGGGTGCCCTTGAAGTTGTGGGGCAGCCCGACATACATGTTGAACGTGGCAATGGTGTGCTGGATGCCCTCGGAGCGATCCTTGACGCGCACGGGGTGACGGATCGACTTGATGCCGACTTTGTCGATGGCGATGTGGCGGCGATCCTCGGAGCCCTGAACGTCAGGCATCGGCGCGGGGCGGGTCTCGGTGATAGTGGTCATGTTGTGCAGCGTGAAATCCAGATAACGGGCATACGGCCCGAAGACTATTATAGTTGAGCAAATTGCTCAACTATTATTCCGATTACCGGAGGGTATCGAGTCGGGCGGCAACGGTCGTGGTTATGTGAGCGGCGTCCAGCCCGATAAGTTGCATCAGTTGTTGCTGATCGCCGTGATCGATGAAGTGATCGGGCAGGCCAATCTGCAGGACGGGCGTCTGGATACCGGCTTCGGCCAGCACGCGGCTGACTTCGCTGCCGGCGCCGCTGATCACGGCGTTTTCTTCCAGCGTGACGACGAGGTCGTGTTGGCGCGCGAGTTCGCAGGTCAGTTCGGCATCCAGCGGCTTGATGAAGCGCATGTTGGCGACCGTTGCATCGAGGCTGTCGCCGGCTTGCAGGGCTGCGCCGAGCATGCTGCCGAAGGACAACAGGGCAACGCCCTTGCCCTGCCGGCGGATTTCGCCTTTGCCGACGGGCAGCGTATCGAGTTCAGCGGATGGCGTAATGCCAAGGCCGCTGCCGCGCGGATAGCGCACAGCGGTGGGGGCGTCGAGCTTGAACGCGGTGCTGAGCAGCTGACGGCATTCAGCTTCGTCGGCCGGTGCCATGATGACCAGGTTCGGTACGCACAGCAGGTAGGAGATGTCGAAAGCGCCGTGGTGGGTGGCGCCGTCGGCGCCGACCAGGCCGGCGCGGTCGATGGCGAGCATGACGGGCAGGTTCTGCAGAGCGATGTCGTGGATCAGCTGATCGTAGGCGCGTTGCAGGAAGGTCGAGTAGATCGCGACAACGGGCTTGAGGCCTTCGCAGGCGAGGCCGGCGGCAAAGGTGAGGGCGTGTTGCTCTGCGATGCCGACGTCGAAATAACGTTGCGGGAATTCCTGCTCGAAGCGCACGAGGCCTGAGCCTTCGCGCATGGCGGGCGTGATGGCAACGAGGCGTTCGTCAGCCTTGGCCATGTCGCACAGCCAGTCGCCGAAAACCTGCGTATAGCTGAGCTTGCCGGAGGACTTGCCGCCGCCCTGGATGCCCGCACTGTGATCGAACTTGCCGACACCGTGATAGAGGATGGGATCCGCTTCGGCGAGCTTGTAGCCTTGGCCCTTGCGCGTCACGACGTGCAGGAACTGCGGGCCTTTGAGCTCGTGCAGGTTCTGCAGGGTCGGGATCAGGGTGTCGAGATCGTGGCCGTCGATGGGACCGATGTAGTTGAAGCCGAATTCTTCGAACAAGGTGCCCGGCGTGACCAGGCCTTTGACGTGCTCTTCGACGCGTTTGGCGAAATCGCCCAGCGTGCCGCCGAGCACCTTTTCACCGGCACGGCGCGCGAAGTTATAGGTCTTGCCCGAGAGCAGGCGAGCGAGGATGTTGGTGAGGGCGCCAACGGGTGGTGAGATCGACATCTCGTTGTCGTTGAGCACGACCAGCAAGTTGGCGTCCATGACGCCGGCATTGTTGAGTGCCTCGAAGGCCATGCCGGCGGACATCGCACCGTCGCCGATCACGGCGATGGCGTGGCGGTCTTCTCCCTTGCGCTGCGCCGCCACGGCCATGCCCAGGGCGGCCGAGATGGAGGTGGAGGAGTGTGCCGTGCCGAAAGTGTCGTACGTGCTTTCGCTACGACGCGGGAATCCGGAAATGCCTTCGAACTGGCGCAGACCAGCCATGGCCTCGCGGCGGCCGGTGAGGATCTTGTGGCCGTAAGTCTGGTGGCCAACGTCCCACACGATGCGGTCTTCAGGCGTATTGAAGACGTAGTGAAGGGCAATCGTGAGCTCGACCGTGCCGAGGTTGGACGACAGGTGGCCGCCGGTGCGCGAGACGGATTCAATCAGGAAGGCGCGCAACTCTTCGGCCAGCTGAGGTAGTTGCTTGCGCTCCAGCGCACGCAGTTCAGCGGGTGAGTTGACGGCTTCAAGCAATGGGAAGGTGGGCATGGCGTTGTGTGAGCGGTCCATCAGTCGGGTCGATGTGTTGTTGTTATCAGAAGGGCCTGCTGACGATGTACTGGGTGATGTCCTGCAGCCGGCCGGCAGCTTCGCCGAACGGTGCAAGGGTGTTGCGGGCCTCGGTGGCCAGCTCGCCGGCCAGTTCGCGCGCGGCGGACAGTCCGATGATGCTGACGTAGGTGGGTTTCTCGTTGGCGGCATCCTTGCCGGCGGTCTTGCCCAGCGTGGCGGTGTCGGCCGTGGCGTCGAGGATGTCGTCGACGACCTGGAACAGCAGGCCGATGCACTTGCCGAAGTGATCCAGGCGCTCCAGCTCGGCGTCCGGCACGTCACCGGCCAGTGCGCCCAGCTGCACAGCGGCGCGGATCAGGGCGCCGGTCTTGTGGATGTGCATGAACTCCAGCTCGGCGCGGCTCAGGGTCTGGCCAACCGAAGCGAGATCGATAGCCTGGCCGCCGGCCATGCCGCGCGAACCGCTGGCCCTGGCCAATACGGCGGCGGCGCGCAGCTGGCGCGCGGTATCGTCAAACAGGCCGCTCTGGCTGACCAGTTCGAAAGCCAGCGTCTGCAGGGCGTCACCGACGAGCAGGGCGGTGGCTTCGTCGTACTGCACATGCACGGTGGGCTTGCCACGGCGTAGGACGTCGTCGTCCATGCAGGGCATGTCGTCATGCACCAGCGAATAGACGTGGATGCATTCCAGCGCGCAGGCCAGGGTGTCGATGCGCTCGAGCGGCGCGCCGGAGATTTCACCCGCGGCGAAGGCGAGCAGGGGGCGGACGCGCTTGCCGCCGCCCAGCGTGGCGTAGCGCATGGCGTCGTGCAGGCGGTTCGGGGCGATGCTGGCAGAGGGCAGCAGGCGGGCCAGTGCGTCTTCGGTGCGGCGCTGGATGCTGGCCATCCAGTCGGGAAATTTTGTGACGGGTGTGGCTGTCATGAGTTGTTGTTCTGCCCGAGGTCGAAATCCTTCAGGGCGTCGTTTTCAAGAATGCGGATGCGTTGTTCGGCCGTCTCTAGCGTGCTGCGGCAGTGGCGCAGCAGCATGCTGCCGCGCTCGAAGGCGCGCAGCGAGTCTTCGAGCGACAGTTCGCCACCTTCCATGGCGGCGACCAGCGCTTCCAGCTCGGCGACAGCATCTTCGAAGCGGGTCGGAATGGCGGCGTCGGCGTCGTTCACGCCTTTGGCAGCTGCGTCAGCGGATTTCATCGAGGAGGATTCCGGGTGCGTCGGCCAGACCGGTCAGAGTGCCTGTCAGGCTGACGAAAAGCGGGGCCTCAGATTATAATTCAATGCTTTGCATTTCCGGCTGCAATCCGGAGCCCATTCCCGACTCCCCCGATTGCAGAAATCCTGTCGGGCCCAGCCGGGCTGACGGGGTTCTGGAGGTTCCCCAAGGCGTATGTCCCAGATCGATTCGCGTTCCCGACTTGCTCCGGCCGCAAGCCAGCTGCCGGTTTCCGCCTATTTCGACGAGAAGGTTTTCGAGCTCGAGAAGCGTCTGCTGTTTGCAGAGGGGCCGGGCTACGTCGGGCACGAGCTGATGGTGCCGGAGCTCAACAACTACCGCACCCTGGGCTGGCAAGACCACGCCCGCATGCTGATGCATACGGACAGCGGCGTGCAGCTGATGTCCAATATCTGCCGCCATCGCCAGGCCATCATGCTGGAAGGCGCCGGCACGGCGCGCAACGTCGTCTGCCCGATCCATCGTTGGACGTATGACAACGCAGGCCAGTTGATCGGCGCTCCGCACTTCCCTGACAAGCCCTGCCTCAACCTGGGTCGGCAGTCGCTGGAGTCCTGGCACGGCCTGTTGTTCAAGGGGCCGCGTTCAGCGAATACCGATCTGGCCGGCATGCAGGTGGCTGACCAGCTGGACTTCTCGGGCTACGTGCTGGGCAAGGTCGAGCATCACCAGTGCAACTACAACTGGAAGACCTTCATCGAGGTCTATCTCGAGGACTACCACGTCGCGCCGTTCCACCCGGGTCTCGGCGGCTTCGTCACCTGTGACGACCTGTCCTGGCAGTTCGGCGAGTGGTATTCGGTGCAGAAGGTCGGCATCACCTCGTTGCAGAAGCCCGGCAGCCCGACCTATGAGCGCTGGCACAAGGCCGTGCGCGACATCTACGGTGACGAGCACCCGCCGCAGGGCGCGATCTGGCTGACCTACTACCCGAACATCATGGTCGAGTGGTACCCGCATGTGCTGGTCGTTTCGCACCTGATTCCGCAAGACGTGAACCGCACCCTGAACGTCGTCGAGTTCTACTACCCCGAGGAAATCGTGGCCTTCGAGCCCGAATTCATCGAGGCCGAACAGGCGGCCTACATGGAAACCGCCGTCGAAGACGACGAGATCGGCGAGCGCATGGATCGCGGCCGTCTGGCGCTGTACAAGGAAGGGCTCAGCGATGCCGGCCCGTACCAGTCGCCCATGGAAGACGGCATGCAGCACTTCCACGAGTTCTATCGCCGCGTGATGGGCGAAGCCCTGACCGAACGCGGCGCCTGAGCGCCATCTCCCTCTGCGTCTCGCGCTTCTGGCCTTGCCTCCTGGCGACGCGTTGCCGGCCTGATGCATTCTGGTTTTCCCTAGGCTGTCCTGCGCAATTGCCCAAGGCGTTCTACGGTTACCGGTAAAGCCCCATTCAATCCCTTAATTGCAGGGCGCATTGCACTCTGTTTGCGCCTCCGGAAATGCCATTGCGGTAATAGCATGGGATTCTGGCCCGGGGGGCTGACAGACCGGGCTGTGCCCGTACAGCAGAACAACAGGCTTGACCGAGGGTGACTTGAGCGCGACACCGGTGATCTACATCGTCGACGACGACGATATCGTGCTGTGGATGTATCGCGAACTGCTGCAAGGCATTGGCGCAGAGACGCGCACGTTCGCATCTGCCCGCCAGTTCCTCGACAGCTACATTCCTGCCCCCTGTGAATGCCTGATTGCCGACCTGCGCATGCCCGAGGTCGGTGGGCTGGAAGTCCAGCGCCAGCTGACCCTCAAGGGCGCCAGCTTGCCGATCATCTTCGTCTCGGGCTATCCCGAGGTCAGTGCGGCCGTCGAGGCGATCAAGCAGGGCGCTTTCGATTTCCTTGAAAAACCGGTGCAGGGCAGTCTGCTGCGCGACAAGGTGCAGAACGCCCTGGCGCGCAGCCGCGAGCTGCATGCCGACCGTCTGGCGCGGGCCGCGCGCGACGCCCGCCTGGCCTTGCTGACGCCCAAGGAACGCGAGATCGCGGAGCTGGTCGTGTCGGGCAAGTCCAGTCGCGAAGTGTCGGATCAGCTGGGCATCAGCCCGCGCACGGTGGAGAACCACCGGGCGCGCATCATGGCCAAGCTGCACGTGGAATCGGCCGTAGAGATGGCCAGGCTGTTCATCTGACGGGTGAGTAACTCTGAGTAGAACTGCAGGGGCGAGCTGAGTAGTTCTACTCTGCGCAGGAAAACGGGGGGTGCCGACAATGCAGTCATTGATCCACATGCATCCCCGCCCAATGAACGCACCGTTGCCCCCGGCACTCAGCAAGGAAGCCTTCCGCCACCTGCAGGATTTCATGCACCGTGAGAGCGGCATCCGCCTGCCTGCCAGCAAGAGCAGCATGGTCATCAGCCGCCTCGGCCGGCGTGTGCAGCAGTTGGGCCTGCCCGATTTCGATGCTTACTGTGCCCTGATCACCAGCGGCTTTGCCGACGAGGAGTGCGAGCACGTCGTCAATGTGCTGACTACGCACGAAACCTATTTCTTCCGCGAGCCCACGCATTTCGATCACCTCGTTGCGCACGCCCTCCCGGCCATCACGCGCCGGCCGTTGCGCGTCTGGTGCGCAGCTTCATCCAGTGGCGAAGAGGCCTACAGCATCGCCATGTGTCTCGCCAACAGCCTGGGCAGCACGGGCTGGGAAGTGCTGGGTAGCGACATCTCGACGCAGATGCTGGGCATGGCCGCCCGTGGCCTGTACCCCATGGAGCGCCTGCACAACATGCCGGCCCATCTGCTCAAGGAGTACTGCCTGCGCGGCACGGACAGCTATGAAGGCAGCATGCTCGTCTCGCCACTGTTGCGCGAGCGCGTGCGCTTCACGCAGCACAACCTGCTGGACAAGCCCGACGGCCTCGGCAGCTTCGACGTCGTCTTCCTGCGCAATGTGCTGATCTACTTCGACGACGCCGGCAAGCGCCGCATCATCGACCAGGTGCTGCAGGCCCTGCGCCCCGGTGGCTGGCTCTACACCGGGCACGCGGAATCCCTGCTCGGCATGGGCCTGCCGCTGGACCCCGTGCAACCCGCGGTCTATCGCAAACCTGGCTGACCATGAACCAGCCCGACGTCATCCCCGGCGAACCCTTGCCCCCGCTGATCCGTCAGCAGGGTGTGCTGGTCGTGGATGACAGTGCGGTGCAGCGCATGGTTGCCGTGTCCATCCTGCGCGAGGCCGGCGTCAGCAAGATCTATGAAGCCGCGGATGGCGCCGCTGCGCTGCACATGATGCGCAGCCTGTTCGTGCCGCCAGCCGTCATCGTGCTCGACCTTGAAATGCCCGGCATGGACGGCATCGAGTTCGTCCAGCAATTGGCCCAGGAAGGTCTGCGCCCGGCCTTGCTGGTCGCCAGCAGTGCATCCTCCGGCATCCTGTCTTCGGTCGAAACCATGATCGAGACCATCGGCCTGCCGCTGCTCGACGTGGTCACCAAGCCTCTTTCACCCTTGCTGGTCGCGCGTGCGATGCAGCGCTTTCGTGGGCTGGAGCGCGCCGAACCCGCCTGGCGCAGCAATGCGGATGGCGAGCTCAGCGTGGAGGCCTTGCGCGAAGCGCTCGAAGCCGGACGCGTGCGTCCCTACTACCAACCCAAGATGCGCCTCAGCGACGGCGAGGTCGACAGCTTCGAGGCCCTTGCACGTCTGGTGCAGGAGGATGGCAAGGTGCTGCCGCCGTCCTGCTTTGTCGAGCGCGCCGAGCAAAGCGGCCAGATCGATGCACTGACCCTCGCCATGCTCGATGGCGTGCTGGCCGATCTGCAGCGCTGGCATGAGCAGGGCTTCTACCCGCGCATCGCCATCAACGTCTCACCGCAATCCCTGATCGATCGGCAGTTCGCCAACCGCATCATCGCGCGCGTCGATGCTGCTCGCATATCGCCGAGCGCGCTGGTCATCGAGATCACCGAAAGCTCACTGGTCAGCGATCTGGCCGCCGCGCTGGGCACCCTGGGCCGCTTGCGCCTCAAGGGTTACAGCCTGTCCATCGACGACTACGGCACAGGCTTCTCGTCGATGCAGCAGCTCTCGCGTCTGCCTTTCACCGAGCTGAAGGTGGACCGCGCCTTCGTGCACAACGCGCACGAAAAGTGGAACCTGCGCGCCATCCTGCAATCGGCCATCGACATGGGGCACCGCCTGGGACTCACGACGGTAGCGGAAGGCGTCGAGACGCCGGAAGAGCTGCAGCTCTTGAAGACCATGGGTTGCCACTATGCACAGGGTTACCTGATCGCCAAGCCCATGCCCTTTGACGCCGTGGGCGACTGGATGGCCTGGGGCCGCGCGCCGCTGGCGGCGCTCTGCCAGGTCAAGGAGATGCCGTCGTGATCAAACTGGCTCATCCCCGGACCGAGCTGTGGGTTGCGATCTCGATGACCGTCGTCTCGCTCGTCGTGCTTGGCGCGGTGAGCTGGGGCGCCATGCAATACATCGAGAGGGAGTTCCGCAAGAGCACGGCCATCCACGTCCAGACGACGCTGGAGACGGTGGGGCGTCTCGTCATCCGCTCGCAATCCGAACAGCTCGATCGTGCGCGTTTCGTCGCCAATGACGCGCAGTTCGTCCACCTGACCCAGCGCCTGATGCGTCAGCCCGCCAACCTCATCCTTCAGCGCGAACTCGACAGCTGGGTCACGCCGCTCTATCGCGGACGCACCTTTGAAGGCTATTCCGTCATCGCGCTGGACCGCAGCATCGTGGCGGCCAGCAGCCCGGCGTATGTCGGTCAGAAGGCCGTTGCGCCCGAAACGCTGGAAGCCATGAGCATCGCGGCGGACCGTGGCGCTGCGACGGCGCGGCCCGTCGTGGCCATCCGCCCGGTCGTGACCAAGGGGGTCACCCAGCCGGTGGGCACCTTGTTCCAGAACACCTGTGCGCGCATCGATGCCGAGGGCAGCCCCATCGGCTTCCTGTGCCTGCGCACCAATCCGCAGATGAGCCTCTACAGCATCCTGCAGGCGGGCCGAGCAGGGGAGTCTGGCGAGGCCTACCTGATCGACGCCAAAGGGTTGATCCTGTCGCCATCGCGCTTTGAATCCAACCTCAAGGCGCCGGGGAATGCCGAGCCCGGCTGGAGCGCGCTGAGCCTGCAGGCGCGCGTGCCTGCTGCAGGGGCGTCCCTGCGTGGCGCGGCACAACGTCCGCAGACGCCGGGGCTGACGAAGATGGCGGCCAGCGTGATCGGCAATCCCGATGGAGGGGCGCAGTACGCCGAGAGCTACCCTGACTATCGCGGCGTGTCTGTCGTCGGTGCCGGGCGCTGGCTGCCAGACAGTCGCATGGGGCTCATCGTCGAGGAAGACGTCGCCGAGGCTTTCCGCTCCTTCCATCTCGCGCGCAGCGTCGTTCTCTTCCTGTCGGTGCTGGCGATGCTCCTGATCATCGGCCTCAGCGTGCTGCAACTGCAGGCACGCCGCCGCCTGGCCATCCAGGAGCGGCGCTTCCGTGCGTTCCGCGACAACGCGCCGGTCGGATTGATCCTGCGCAATCGGCGCGGCGAGTACGTGATGACCAACCCGGTCTTCGAACGCAGCTTCAACGTGACCGAGGCCCAGGTGCTCGGCAAGACTGACTACGAGATCCTGCCTGCGCCGCTCGCCCGCGAGCGGACGCAGGAGTTCGACGAGGTCATGAAAACCGGCAAGGCCTATACGAGGAAGTACATCCTCAACGAAGGCAAGCCGGACGAGTCGACCTTCACCGTCCTGCGCTTCCCCGTATTCGGGCTGGACGATACGACCGTCATGGGCGTTGGCAGCGTGGCGATGGATGTCACCGACCAGGTCAACGCCCAGCGTGCGCTCGAAGAACTGGCACGTACCCTGGAGTCCAGGGTGGACGAACGCACCGCGGAGTTGCGCGAGGCGCGTCTCGAAGCGGAGGCTGCGGCGCGCGCCAAGGCCGAGTTTCTCGCCAACATGAGTCACGAGATCCGCACGCCGCTCAATGCCGTCATCGGCATGTCGCTGCTGGCCGAGCGAACCAACCAGGACGAGCGCATCGAGCACTACCTCAAGCGCATCGCCAGCTCCAGCCAGCACCTGCTCAGCATCGTCAATGACATCCTCGACTTCTCGAAGATCGAGGCTGGCAAGTTCTCGGTCGAGACCCAGCAGTTCTCGCTGGAGAAAATGCTCGAGCACGTCACCAGCCTGGTCTGGGACCGTGCCGACGCCAAGGGGCTGGAGCTGCTCGTCGTCATTGACGAGAGTATCCCCGATCAACTTCTGGGCGATGCCCAGCATATCGGTCAGGTGCTGATCAACTTCGCCAACAACGCCGTGAAGTTCACCGAGCAGGGAGAAGTCGTCCTGCACGTCCACAAGCTCGAAGAACGCGGCGCTACCTTGCAGCTGCGTTTCGATGTCGTCGATACAGGCATCGGCATCGCCGCCGAAGACCTGCCCCTGTTGTTCCAGCCCTTCCAGCAACTCGATGGTTCGATGGCCCGCCGTTTCGAAGGTACAGGGCTGGGCCTCATCATCAGCAAGAAGCTGGCGGAGCTCATGGGCGGCAGCGTGGCCGTGAGCAGCGAACCGGGCCATGGCAGCATCTTCTCGCTGGAGCTGCCCGTCACGCGCCTGCCGGAGAGCCGTTCCGCACCCATTCCGTCCGTGGATCTGCGCAACCGGCGCGCACTGGTCATCGATGACAACGAGCACGCGGCTACCTTGCTGGCTGACCTGTTGCGCTCCTTGTCCTTCGTGGTCGAGACGGCGTCGTCCGGTCACGAAGGCATCGACAAGCTGGCTGCGGCCGACGCGCGCATGCAGGGCTTCGACCTGGTCTTCATCGACTGGAAGATGCCTGGCCTCAGTGGTCGTGACACGGCCGGGCAGATGCAACTGCTGTCGCTCAAGAATGACCTGCCGTTGCTGGTGCTGATCGCCCCGGCGGCGGAGCGCAATCACGGCGCCGACAATGTGCACTTCGATGCCACACTGGCCAAGCCCTTGGTGCCGTCTGAAGTGTTTGATGCCGTGGCCACCTTGCTGGCTGCCTCGCCGCAAGCGGCACGTCGTGCCGACAGCACGGCATCGACGCAGTCCTTGACGCGTCTGCATGGGCGCTCCGTGCTGCTGGTTGAAGACAACGAGATCAATCGCGAAGTCGCGACCGAGTTGCTGGCTTATGCCGGCATGCGGGTCGGCACGGCGCGTGATGGCCTGCAAGCCTTGCAGGCGCTGCACGAAGACGATTTCGATGTCGTGCTGATGGATGTGCACATGCCGGTCATGAATGGCATTGAGGCCACAATGACCCTGCGCAAGGATCCCCGCTTTGCGGAACTGCCGGTCGTGGCGCTGACCGCCAATGCACTCAGCGGTGACCGTGAGCGCTGCCTGGCTGCCGGCATGAACGACTACGTTGCCAAGCCCATCGACCCCGATCAGCTATTTGCGGCGCTGCTGCGTGTACTGCCCACAGACCCTGCACAGCCGGCCCCGGCGACGCAGGCCGAGGCGCCCGGGCAAAGCAGGGCGGATGAAGATTCCGCCACAGATAGTTTTGCCGTCTGGCGCGCCGTGCCGGGACTGGACGTTTCGCTGGGGCTGGACAGGCTCATGGGGCGCCGCGATCTCTACGCAAAGCTGGTGTCGCGCCTGCTGACCGAGCGCGCCGGCATGCCACAGGAAGTCCGCACCGCCGTGCAGGAAGGCGACGTCGAACAGGCCGGCATGATCGTGCACGGACTCAAGGCCATCGTCGGCACCCTGGGGGCGACGGCTTTGCAGGACAGCTGCGTCGCGCTCGAGACGGAGGCGCGTGCGGGTGCCGTCATGCCTGCCACGCTGGAACGCTTCGAAACCCAGTTCAACAGCCTTCTGGAGGGCCTGCGTGCGGGCGAGGAAGGACTTCAGTCCCCGGAGAATCTGCCGTTATGACAGCGACCCGCATGAATTGTCTGGTGACCTTATGAATCCGATTCTCCTGATTGGTGCTGTCAATCTGATCGTCGTCGCCCTCGTGGCCTCCAGCTGGTGGTTGGGGCTGATTGTCGGCGCCGTGGTGCTGGCAGCCCTGTACAAGTTCTTACCCGGAACACCCGCGCCCAGTGTGAGCAGCCTGCCCGTGACGCCGGCTTTCGAAGAACGCCCCGCACCCGTGCGCAGCGAATTCCCGGGCCTGGTGGCCGAAGTGGTGCCGTTGTGGCGCAAGCATGTCCAGCTGGCCCAGGGGCAGATCAAGGACGCCATCGATTCACTCGTGCAGCGTTTCGCATCGATCTCGCAGCGCCTGTCAGGCAGCGCCAGCAGCGGGCAGAGCGAGCGCGACAAGGTCGCACTGCGCACCATCGAGAACGCTGAACACGGCCTCAACCGCATCATCGGTACGCTCAACGAAGCACAGGGTTTCCGCGTGGCGCTGATGGAAGAGATCCACGGCGTCGCCTCGCACACCGATGCGCTGCGCAAGATGGCCGAGGATGTCGCGAACATCGCCAAGCAGACCAACCTGCTGGCACTCAATGCCGCCATCGAGGCTGCCCGTGCCGGTGAAACGGGACGTGGCTTCGCGGTTGTGGCTGACGAAGTGCGCAAGCTGTCGAACGCAATCCGGTGACACCGGCAAGCGCATCCAGGACACGGTTAACACGGTCAGTGATGCCATCGCCCACGCGCTGAGCATGTCTGAAGACTTTGCGCGCCGCGAAGCGGTGTCGGTCAGCGAATCGCAGACCGCCGCGACCGAGATTGTCAGCAACTTCAACGCGACGGCCGACACGCTCAATCACTCCCTCGCCGACCTGCAAGCCGAGCGCCGTGCGCTTGAGAACGACATTGGTGACGTGCTGGTGAGCCTGCAATTCCAGGACCGCGTGCACCAGATCATCGAACACGTCGTCTCCGACATGGAGCGCATGTCGGGTTCGGCCAAGACCGTCTCCGATAGCAACGGGGCGAATGTGCCCAACGTGACGACCTGGCTCAACACCCTTTCACAGAGCTACACCATGCTCGAACAACGTGACATGCACGCGCATGCCACTTCCGCTGCCTCCGCAGCACCTGCCCAAGGGGCTGCGAAGCCCGGAGGCATCACTTTCTTCTGAACACAGGGGTTCCCATGAGCAAGACCATTCTCATTGTCGATGACTCGTTCAGCATGCGTCAGACGCTGGGTATCGCGTTGAAGGGGGCGGGCTACGAAGTGACCGAAGCGTCCGATGGTCGCGAGGCGCTGGGCAAGCTCGACGGCAGCAAGTTCCACCTGATCATCTCCGACGTGAACATGCCGAACATGGATGGCCTCACCTTCGTCAAGGCGGCCAAGGAACTGCCGGCCTATCGCTTCACCCCCATCATCATGCTGACCACCGAGAGCGATACCGCCAAGGTGCAGGAAGGCAAGGCCGCCGGCGTGCGCGCCTGGGTGGTCAAACCTTTCCAGCCGCCCGCACTGCTGGACGCCGTGGCCAAGCTGATTGCCCCCTGAGGAGAACCGCATGAGTACGTTCTCCTGTACCGAAACCGTGCCGGGCACGCTGGTGCTTGAAGGTGAGTTCACCATCTTCGACGCCGCCCAGGCACGCATCACCCTGCTGGACAAGCTGAGTGCACGCGACGCGCTGACGGTGGACCTGTCTGGCGTCACCGAACTGGACAGCTCCGGCGTGCAGCTGATGCTGTTGCTGGCACGCGAAGCGGGCCGGGCAGACAAGACCGTCACGTGGGAAAAACACAGCAATGCTGTTGCCCAGGTGCTCGACACCCTCAATCTTTCAGCGCAGTTCAACGCGCCCGCTGCGGTCGTCTGGAGCTGAACATGGATCTTTCCCAAGCACGCGCCGCTCTTGTCGAAGAAGCCCGCGAATTGCTGAGCGCGATGGAAGTGGCCCTGCTCGAAATCGAGTCGGAAGGCAGCACGCGCGAACGCGTCAATGCGGTGTTCCGTGCAGCGCACACCATCAAGGGTTCAGCTGGCCTGTTCGCGCTGGATCTGATCGTCAGCTTCACCCACGTGATGGAAAGCGTGCTCGACCGCGTACGCAATGCGGAGATCGAGCTGGACGCCGATCTTTCCGGTGGCCTGCTGCGCTGTGGTGATTACCTGAACAAACTGGTCGATGCAGTGGATGCGGGCGATGAGTCCGTCGATCCCGACCCGGCCGAGCGTAATCGCCTGCTGGCCATGTTGCAGAAGCTGCTCGACTCGGGCGCTGCGGCACCTGCGGGCAAGCAAGCCCAGGTTGTGTCGGTCAACACTGCACCGGTGGTGGAGCGTGAAGGCGAGGGCAGCATGGTCAGCAGCAAATGCTGGCACCTGTCGCTGCGCTTCGGTCGCGACGTCCTGCGTCTGGGCATGGACCCGCTGTCCTTCATCCACTACCTCGCCGGCATCGGCAAGCTGGTTAGCCTGCAGACGCTGTGGGACGACATGCCCTCAGCTGATGTGATGGACGCCGAGCACTGCTATCTCGGCTTCGAGATCGACCTGCTCGCCGAGACCAGCAAGCAGACGCTGGAAGGTGTTTTCGAATTTGTGCGCGATGACATGCATCTGCGCATCCTGCCCCCCAATGCACGCATCAGCGAGTACATCGCGCTCATCGAAGCGCTGCCCGAGTCGCGTCAGCGTCTGGGCGAGATCCTCGTGGCCGGCGGCACGCTGACCGAGAAGGAGCTGGCCGAAGTCCTCTCCATCCAGGCCTCGCGCGACGAAGGAGGTGGCAAGGTGCCGCGCCTCGGCGAGTTGCTGGTCGAAGAACACATGGTGCCCGCACCGGTCGTGGCGGCAGCCCTGTCCAAGCAGAAGCAGGGCGAGGAGCGTCGCAGCCAGGAACAACGCGTGGTCAAGGTCGAGGCCGCCAAGCTGGATCAGCTCATCAACCTGGTTGGCGAACTGGTGATTGCCAGTGCCGGCGCACGCCTGATGGCCAGTCGCACGCAACAGGCCGTGCTGGTCGAAGCCATGGGCGAGGTTGGCCAGCTGGTCGAACAGATCCGCGACGGCGCGCTGAACCTGCGCATGATCCCGATCGGCGAGGTGTTCCAGCGCTTTCCGCGCGTGGTGCGCGATGTTTCGCAGGAGCTCGGCAAGAAGATCGAACTGATCATTACCGGTGCCGAGACCGAGCTCGACAAGTCCATGGTCGAGAAGTTGTCTGACCCGCTGCTGCACATCGTGCGCAACGCCATCGATCACGGTATCGAAGGTGTCGAGGACAGGTTGGCTGCGGGCAAGGACGAAGCGGGCCAGCTGCGTCTCAATGCATTCCATGAGTCTGGCTGCATCGTCATCGAGATCAGCGACGACGGGCGTGGTCTGAACATCCAGCGCATCCGTACCAAGGCCGTCGAACGCGGCCTGATAGCAGCCGATGCCGTGCTCAGCGATGCCGAAGTGCGGCAGCTGATCTTCCTGCCCGGTTTCTCGACAGCCGATCAGGTCACCAATCTTTCCGGTCGCGGGGTCGGCATGGATGTCGTCAAGCGCAGCGTGGAAGCGCTGCGTGGCGAGATCGAGCTCGACAGCGCGCTGGGTGCAGGCACCTGTTTCCGCATCCGCTTGCCGCTGACCCTGGCCATCATCGATGGCTTCCAGGTGGCAGTCGGCGAGTCGACCTTCGTCATCCCGCTCGACATGGTTGTCGAATGTGCCGACATGGCGCAGTCGGATGGCACGCAACGCATCATCAACCTGCGTGGCGAGCCATTGCCCTATGTGCGCCTGGGTGACGTCTTCGAATTGACAGCACAGGTTCCCGAGCGCGAAAGCCTTGTTGTGGTCGAGTACGGCAGCCAGCGTGCCGGCCTCGTTGTCGACCGCCTGCTGGGCGAATTCCAGGCGGTGATCAAACCGCTCGGACAGATTTTCCGTGGCATCAAGGGGATCAGTGGCTCAACGATCCTCGGCGATGGATCGGTGGCACTGATCCTCGATATCGCTGCGCTGATCCAGTTGAGCCATCCCGAAACCGAACATGACGCAGCGGGTGTCGCGTCGCGTGCGCTTACTAACTGAACAACCCGAGTTGTCATCGACAGGAGTCCTGCCATGAACTGGTTCAAGAGCCTTACCCTGGCCGCCAAACTGACCGTAACCTTCCTTCTCTGTGCCGTGCTGACGGCTGTCGTCGGGGGTTACGCCCTTACGCGCATCAGTCAGCTGGGTGATGTGGCGCACGATATCTACGCCACCAACCTCAGCTCGATCCAGATGCTGGGCGAGGCGACTTACCGCATGGGCGCGCACAACCGTTCCTATGCCCGCATGCCGTCGATGAAGGACGCCAAGGAAATTGCCGAAACCGCAGAGCGCGGTGGTAATCACTGGAAGGCCTTCAAGAAGGTTATCGACGAGTACCGCAAGACGCGCCTGAGCGACAAGGAAGTCGAGCTCAACAAGGTGCTCGATGCTGAAGAAGCCAAGTACCTTGCCCTCAATGACAAGGTGCGTGAGCTGTCTGCTGCGGGCAAGCGTGACGATGCGGCAGATGTTTCCAACGGTGCGACGCGTGCAGCCTTCGACGTGATGCAGAAGACGCTGACGGCGATTGCCGAAGAGAATGCAGCGCAAGCCGAAGCGGCTGACAAGGGCAGCCAGGATCTGGCCAAGGAAGCGCGCGTGGTGATGATGAGCATCATCGGCGTCGCGATCGTGCTGGCCATCGCCATGGGTACCGTCGTGACGCGTCTGATCACCCGTCAGCTCGGTGGTGAGCCCGACTACGCCGCCGAGGTGGTGCGCCGCGTGGCCGAGGGTGACCTGACCGTGCAGGTGAAACTGCGTAGCGGTGATGAAGACAGCCTGCTGGCTGCGATGAACAAGATGGTGGGCCGCCTGACCCAGGTAATCGGTGACGTGCGCGGTTCGGCCGATGCGCTCGCTGCCGCTTCGGAGCAGATGTCCTCGTCGTCGCAGATGCTCAGCCAGAATGCTTCCGAGCAGGCCGCCAGCGTTGAAGAGACCAGTGCTTCGATCGAAGAGATCTCTTCGACCGTTGCCCAGAACACCGAGAACGCCCGCGTTACGGACGGCATCGCCTCCAAGTCGTCGAAGGACGCCAAGGAAGGCGGTGAAGCCGTGCGCGAAACCGTCAATGCGATGAAGCAGATCGCCAACAAGATCGGCATCATCGACGACATCGCTTACCAGACCAATCTGCTGGCGCTCAACGCAGCGATTGAAGCTGCCCGTGCCGGCGAACACGGCAAGGGCTTCGCCGTGGTGGCGGCTGAAGTGCGCAAGCTGGCTGAACGCAGCCAGGTCGCTGCGCAGGAAATCAGCGCCGTGGCCAGCAACAGCGTGATGATGGCCGAGCGCACGGGCGTGCTGTTCTCCGAGCTGGCGCCGTCGATCACCCGCACTGCCGACCTGGTGCAGGAGATTGCTGCGGCTTCCAACGAGCAGGCGGCCGGTCTCGAACAGATCAACACGGCGATGAGCCAGGTCACGCAGACGACGCAGGCAAATGCCTCGGCGTCCGAGCAACTGTCCTCGACCGCTGAAGAGATGAGCGCCCAGGCCATGCAGCTGCAGGAAATGATGCAGTTCTTCCGCACGGGCGGTGATGGCGGTGCGCCGACGCAGCGTTCGCGTGGCAAGCGTGGCGCGGCGCCGCGCAAGGCGGCCGTGATGGCGCAGGATGAAGTGGATACCGCATCGTTCGAGCGTTTCTGAGGAGCGGGTCATGGCCAGCCAACAACTTGTGAAAAGCCCGGCCGCGCGGGAACCCGCGACGGTTGCGGCCCCACGTCAGTACCTGACCTTCTCGTTGGGGCAGGAGCTGTTCGCCATGCCCATCGCACCGATCCGCGAAATCATCGAGTTCAACGGCCTCACCCAGATCCCGCTGACGCCGGACTTCCTGCGTGGGGTGATCAACCTGCGCGGTGCGGTGGTGCCGGTGATCGACCTGTCGGTGCGCTTCGGCCGCGCCGAGACGCAGATCGGTCGACGCACCTGTGTGGTGATCGTCGAGGTGGCGCTGGATGAAGGGCTTTATCCGCTTGGCGTGATCGTCAACTCGGTGAGCGAAGTGCTGGATGTCGAGCCCGGCAGCATCGAGTCGCGGCCCGGCTTCGGTGCGGGCCTGCGTTCGGACTTCGTCGGCGGCATGCTCAACATCAACAGCCGCTTCGTCGTGGTGCTGGATATGAACAGCGTGCTGTCGGTCGGTGAGCTGGAGCAACTGGTGGGTGCCGCGCAGGCTTCTGCCATGCGTGCCGGCCTGAACTGAAGCTTGAGCGGAGACGCGCAACGTAGCGTGCGGGACGGAAACGCGTCGTGAAGATCGTGCATGTGGCGCCGGGGCATGTCGAGCTGGGTAGCGCGGGCGTGGAGTTGCGCACCCTGCTGGGTTCTTGCGTGGCGATTAGCCTGTGGCAGCCGCTGCGCAAGATTGGCGCGCTCAGCCACGTGGCCTTGCCTGCGCGCAACTTGCCGCCCGGCGGCCGCGGGCTGGATGGGCGATTTGCTGACGAGGCCTGGGTGAAGATGAGCATGCTGCTGGCGGCACACGGGATCTCGCCGAATGAATGCGTCTGCAAGATCTTCGGCGGTGGCCGCATCTTCGCCAATGAGTTCGCCAACGTCGGCAGTCGCAACATCGAATCGGTGCGTCAGTTGTTACACAGTTGTGGTGTGGCCATCAGCAAGGAGCACGTGGGCGGGATAGGGCATCGCGAAGTGCGCTTCAATCTCGCCACCGGTGACGTGTGGATGCGTCATCGCCCGACCCAGCTGACACATGGCACGGACTTCAAGGAGACGATCGAATGATCCGGGTAATGATCGTGGATGACTCCGCCGTCGTGCGCCAGGTGATCCAGGAGGTGCTCAAGCGCCACCCGGACATCAAGGTGATCGCCACGGCTTCCGACCCTGTTTTCGCGCTGACGCGCATGCAGCAGGACTGGCCCGACGTGCTGGTGCTGGATGTGGAGATGCCGCGCATGGATGGCATCACCTTCCTGCGACAGATCATGCAGCAGCGCCCCACGCCGACGGTGATCTGCTCGTCGCTGACCGAGCGTGGCGCACAGATCACGATGGAGGCGCTGGAGGCCGGCGCAGTGTCCATCATCACCAAGCCGGGCATTGGTGTCGGCGACTTCCTGCGTGGTCACGAGGACGAGCTGGCTGGCGCGATCCGCGCCGCAGCGGCGGCCAACATGAAGCGTTTGCAGCCGCGTGCGGTGGCGCCCAAGCTGTCGGCCGATGCGGTTTTGTCAGCGCCTGTCGGCAAGGCCATGGCGCGCACGACTGAACGCTTCGTGGCAATCGGCATCTCGACCGGTGGCACGCAGGCCCTCGAACAGGTGCTGCCGCGTTTGCCGCGTACGGCGCCGGGCATGGCCATCGTGCAGCACATGCCCGAGGCCTTCACACGCAGCTTCGCGCAGCGGCTCAATGGCCTGTGCGAGATCGAGGTCAAGGAGGCCGCCAATGGCGACCGCATCGGTCAGGGGCGCGCACTCATCGCACCCGGCGGGCGGCACATGCTGGTCAAGCGCAGCGGGGCGCAGTACTACGTGGAGATCGTCGATGGCCCGCTGGTGTCGCGCCATCGGCCTTCTGTGGATGTGCTGTTCCGCTCGGTTGCCAAGACGGCCGGGTCGAATGCGCTGGGCATCATCATGACCGGCATGGGCGACGATGGCGCGCGCGGCATGAAGGAGATGCATGACGCCGGGGCACAGACCATTGCGCAGGACGAAGACAGCTGCGTGGTGTTCGGCATGCCCAAGGAAGCGATCCGCCACGGTGGTGTGGTGGATGTGATTTCGCTCGACGACATTCCTGCGGCCATCGTTCGCTATGGGCGATGAACTCGCCATGCCCACAGACAAAGCCCGGCACAAGCCGGGCTTTTTTCATTCAGCGCCCTGGCGGGCGTGCTGACGCAGGTGCGCAGCCGCGCCGATCAGCGCCGCTACGGGTGAGGTGATGATCCAGGTCGGGATGTCGGCGAGGTAGGCAGAGAAGCGCCCCTTGTCTTCAAAGCGCTGACGGAAGCCCGAGCGCAGGAAGAAGTCGCCCAGCTTGGGCACGATGCCGCCGCCGATGTAGATGCCGCCGCGTGCGCCGAGGGTGACGGCGAGGTTGGCCGCAGCGGTGCCGAGCAGGCAGCAGAACATCTGCATGGCGGCAACGCACAGGGCGTCGCTTTCGTTGAGCGCACGCTCGGCAATCTCGGGCGGGGTGAGCGGATCGGCGCGTGTGCCGCGCACTTCGGCCAGCGCCTGATGCAGTGACGGCAGACCGGTGCCCGACACGGCGCGCTCGGCCGAGACATGCGGAAACATGCGGTACAGCGCAGTGATGACGGCCAGTTCTTCCGCGGTCTGTCCGGCAATCGACACGTGACCGCCTTCGCCTTCGATGGGCGCGTAGCCGCCGGGGCAGGGGATCAGGCCCGAGACGCCCAGCCCGGTGCCGGGGCCGATCACGCCGATGGCGGCGCGCGGCCTGGCGTGGCCACCGCCGACCTGGCTGCGGTCGCCGTCGCGCAGCTCAGACAGCGACATGGCCAGTGCTGTGAAGTCGTTGAGGAAATCGAGTTGTGTGAGGCCGATGGCCTTGCGCATCGCCTCGATGGAGAAATTCCAGCTGTGGTTGGTCATCTGCACGCGGTCGCCATCGAGCGGGTTGGCAATGCCTATGGTGGCGGCGACGGGGGCGGGGCCAGGGTGTGCGGCGAGGTAGGCCTGCAGCGCCTCGGTCGGGCCGGCATGGTCGGCGCAACGCAGGATGGCGATGTCGCGGAGTTCGCCCGAACGGCTGACACGGGCGAAGCGCGCATTGGTGCCGCCGATGTCTCCGGCAATCCAGGGGCTGAGTTCGTGGGTGCTCATGGTGGGGGTCCTGTGAGGGGCCGGCAGATGCCGCCCAGTATAGGAGGCAGCTGTAGCCGCCCGGCGATATGTTGTGCCCGTTGGTGCGCTTATGTGTGTAGCTGTACTACATTTTTATTGCGGCTTGCTTGGCGCGCTGGCCGGAATTGGCGATTTGCGGCGAAGGCTGGCACAAGTACTGGCCTTGTTTCGATAAGGGAAAACGCCCACGGAAATTGAATTTGTAGCATTACTACAATTGGCGCACGTATCACGACAGCGTTGCGGGTTCTCGGCCAGCGGGCCGGTTCTGTGGCGCATTCCATCCCGAAGGAGACTGAAGATGATCAGGATGAACAAGCTGGCGGTGGCCTTGCTGGCCCTGGGTGTGGCCGGAGCACAGGCTGCGGAAGTCGAAGTGCTGCATTGGTGGACTTCGGGTGGCGAGGCCAAATCGGCCGCCGAACTGAAAAAGATGATCGAGGCCAAGGGCGACAAGTGGAAGGACTTCGCTGTCGCTGGCGGCGGTGGCGAAAACGCCATGACCGTGCTGAAGAGCCGCGTGGTGTCGGGCAAGGCGCCGACCGCGGCGCAGGTGAAGGGGCCCAGCATCCAGGAGTGGGGCGCGGAAGGTGTGCTCGCCAACCTCAACGACACGGCCAAGGCCGGCAACTGGGATGGCCTGCTGCCTGGCGTGGTGGCCAACGTGATGAAGTACAAGGGCAACTACGTGGCCGTGCCGGTGAATGTGCACCGCGTGAACTGGATGTGGGTGAATCCTGAGGTGTTCAAAAAGGCCAGTGCTGAAGTGCCCAAGACCTGGGCGGACTTTCCGGCCGCAGCCGAGAAGATCCAGAAGGCGGGCTTCATTGCCGTGGCGCACGGTGGCCAGCCCTGGCAGGACTTCACGGTGTTCGAGTCGGTTGTGCTGGGTGTGGGGGGCGCGCAGTTCTACAACGATGCGCTCGTGAAGCTCGATCAGAAGGCCCTGACCAGTCCGACCATGGAGAAGGCTTTCGACACCTTCCGCCAGGTGCGCAAGTACGTCGACAAGGATGCTGCGAACCGCGACTGGAATCTCGCGACCGCGATGGTCATCAACGGCAAGGCGGCCATGCAGTTCATGGGTGACTGGGCCAAGGGCGAGTTCACCGCAGCCGGCAAGGTGCCGGGCAAGGACTACCTGTGTCTCGCCGCGCCGGGTACTGCCAAGTCCTTCACCTTCAACATCGATAGCTTCATCGTCTTCAAGCAGAGCGCTGCGGATGCAGCCAAGGCCCAGGCCAACTTCTCCAGCGCGGTGATGAGCCCCGAGTTCCAGGAGGTGTTCAACCTGAACAAGGGCTCGATCCCGGTGCGCAGCGGTGTGTCGATGGCGAAGTTCGACGACTGCGCCAAGGCGTCGGCCAAGGACTTTGCGGACACTGCCAAGGGCGGCGGTCTGGTGCCTTCGATTGCGCACCAGATGGCGGTTCCCGCGGCGACGACGGGCGCGATTCAGGACGTGGTGACGGCCTTCTTCAACTCGAACGAGTCGTCGAAGGATGCCGTGAAGAAGCTGGCTGCTGCGGCGAAGACCAAGTAAGCGCTGCGCTTGTCATTCCCTCTCCCGCGCAAACGGGAGAGGGCTGCGTGCCCTGACCACTCCAGAATCCGCATGTCCTCCATCCACACTCACGCTTCACCCGCGCGCCGTAACTGGCTCGATACTCTGGAGGGCTTCCTGCCCAAGCTCGTGCTGTCGCCCACCTTTGTGGTCTGCGTGGTGTTCTTCTACGGCTTCATCATCTGGACGGCCGTGCTGTCGATGACACCGTCGCGCCTGCTGCCACGTTATGAGTTCGTCGGCATCGAGCAGTACGTGAGCCTGTTCGGCAACGACCGCTGGTGGCTGGCGCTCAAGAATCTTGCTGCTTTCGGCGGCCTGTTCATCGTGGCCTGTCTGGTCATGGGGCTGCTGCTGGCAATATTGCTGGACCAGCGCATCCGCGCCGAGGGCTTCATCCGCTCGATCTTCCTGTACCCGCTGGCGCTCTCGTTCATCGTCACGGGCACGGCCTGGAAGTGGATTCTTGATCCCTCGATAGGCTTCCAGAAAGTGGTCAACGATCTGGGCTGGGACAGCTTCGTGTTCGACTGGATCAAGGACCCGGAGATGGCGATCTACACCGTGGTCATCGCTGGCATCTGGCAGTCCTCGGGCTTCGTGATGGCGCTGTTCCTCGCCGGTCTGCGCGGCATAGACGACAGCATCATCAAGGCCGCGAAGGTGGATGGTGCGTCGATGCCCACTATCTACCGCCGCATCATCCTGCCGTCGCTGCGCCCGGTGTTCTTCTCCAGCTTCATGATCCTCGCGCACATCGCGATCAAGAGCTTCGACCTCGTGATGGCACTCACCGGCGGCGGGCCGGGCTTTTCCAGCGATCTGCCGGCCACCTTCATGTATTCGTTTGCTTTCACGCGCAACCAGATCGGTCTCGGTGCGGCGTCTGCCATCGTGATGCTGATGATCGTGGTGGCGGTGATCGTGCCCTTCATGTATTCGGAGCTGAGGAGTTCGAATCGTGACTGAGGCCGTCGCAAAACCAAAGATCACGCTGGGGCGCATCGCGCTCTACGCCTTCATCACTTATTGCTGCCTGTACTACCTGCTGCCGCTGACGGTGATGCTGTTCAACTCGATCAAGGATCTGAACGAGCTGAAGTCAGGCAACCTGATGGCCTTCCCGCAGAGCGTGACCTTCGAGCCCTGGATCAAGGCCTGGGACAGCGCCTGTACCGGTGTGCAATGCGAGGGGCTCAAGGGCTACTTCTGGAACTCGGTGTCCTTCGTTGTGCCGGCGGTGCTGATCTCCACGCTGGTGGGTGCTTTCAACGGCTACGTGCTGACGATGTGGCGCTTCCGTGGTTCGGACTGGTTGTTCATGGCGCTGATGCTGGGCTGCTTCATTCCCTTCCAGTCCATCCTGCTGCCGATGGCGCAGACGCTGGGTACGCTGGGCATCGCCAACTCGGTGCCGGGTCTGATCTTCGTGCACGTGGTGTATGGCATCTCTTTCACCACGCTGTTTTTCCGCAATTACTATGTGACCATTCCGGATGAGCTGGTGAAGGCTGCGCGCATCGACGGGGCGGGCTTCCTGACCATCTTTCGTCGTATCGTGCTGCCGTTGTCGGGGCCCATCATCGTGGTGACCATCATCTGGCAGTTCACGCAGATCTGGAATGACTTCCTGTTCGGTGTGGTGTTCTCGTCGGGTGAGCGACAGCCGATCACGGTGGCGCTCAACAACCTCGTCAACACCTCGACGGGCGTCAAGGAATACAACGTGGACATGGCGGCCGCGATCATTGCGGCACTGCCAACGCTGCTTGTTCTACGTGGTGGCAGGCAAATACTTCGTGCGTGGCCTGACGGCTGGCGCAGTCAAGGGTTGAACAATGGGCGCTCTATCCATCCGCAACGTCCGCAAGTCCTACGCTGGCAACGAGATCCTCAAGGGCATCAACCTTGAGGTGGAGCAGGGCGAGTTCCTGATCCTCGTCGGTCCTTCCGGCTGTGGCAAATCGACCTTGCTGGCGATGATCGCGGGGCTCGACGACATCACCTCGGGCGAGGTGCACATCGCAGGGCGCAAGGTGAACGAGCTATCGCCCAAGGATCGCGACATCGCGATGGTGTTCCAGTCCTACGCGCTGTACCCGTCGATGACGGTGCGCAAGAACATCTCCTTCGGGCTGGAGATCCGCAAGGTGCCTCAGGCAGAGCGCGAGGAGGCCGTGGCACGCGTGGCGAAGATCCTGCAGATCGAGCATCTGCTTGATCGTCGCCCTTCGCAGCTGTCAGGTGGTCAGCGTCAGCGTGTGGCCATGGGCCGCGCGATCGCGCGCAACCCGGCGCTGTTCCTGTTCGACGAGCCGCTGTCCAATCTTGACGCCAAGCTGCGCGTCGAGATGCGCACCGAGATCAAGCTGCTGCACCAGCGCCTCGGCACGACCATCGTTACGTCACGCATGACCAGATCGAGGCGATGACGCTGGGTGACAAGATTGCCGTGATGAAGGCGGGCGAGGTGCAACAGTTCGGTACGCCGCAGGAGATCTACCGTGACCCGGCCAACCTGTTCGTGGCGGGCTTCATGGGTTCGCCGGCGATGAACTTCATTCCGGCGCGCGTGGTCGAGCTGGGCTTTGGCCTTGGTCTGGCCATGGAGAACCACGGCGAGAAATTCGTTTTTCCGGCGATACGTGGTGAGGCGTTGCGCCTGGGGCAGGAGATCATCATGGGCATCCGCCCGGAGCAGATCACCGAAGTAGTCGATTCGCATGGCGCGGCGGAATACGCCGTTCAGCAGAGTCTGCAGATTGACCTGGCGGAACCGACCGGGCCGGACACCTTGTTGCTGGCGACGATCAATGGCGCCAAGGTGACCTGCCGCGTCTGCCCGGACTTTGCCGTGCGCAGCGGCGAGAAAATGCGCCTGCTGTTCGATCTCTCCAAGGTCGTTTACTTCGATCCGGCGAGCGAGCAGAGAATCCGTTGAAGCCCCGAAGCTGACTGCCCGATGACACGTCACGAATCTCCCCGCCTGCTGGCCGACATCGGCAACACCTTTGCACGTTACGCGCTGGAGTTCGGCAATGGCGTGCAGAGCGAGGTGAGCGTCTTGCATTGCGATGCCTACGATGGCGTGCAGAGCATGACGCAGGCTTTCCTCGCCGCGCAGGCAGAGGGCCATGCGGTGCGCCACGCTGCGCTGGCCATGCCCAACCCGGTGGATGGCGACGCGGTGCGCATGCCCAATCGCAGCTGGTCGTTCTCGATTGAACAGCTGAGGCAGGCGCTCGCGCTGGACACCTTGCTGGTGGTGAATGACTTCACCGCGCTGGCGATGAGCATTCCACGACTCGATGCGACGCAACGCATCCAGATTGGCAGCGGCACGGCGCAGGAGAATGCGGTTATCGGCCTGATAGGCCCGGGTACGGGGCTGGGTGTGTCCGGCCTGATCCCCACCGAGGATCGCTGGGTGACGCTGGGCAGTGAAGGCGGGCACGTCAGTTTTGCGCCGTCGGACGAGCGGGAAATCGTGATTCTGCGCCATGCCTGGAAGCAGTTCCCGCACGTTTCGGCCGAACGCCTGTTGTCCTGGTCGGGGCTGGAACTGTGCCATCAGGCTCTGGTCGAGAATGCCGGCATGCGCGAGGGGCCGCGTGACGCGCAGCGCATCGTGTCGGCTGCGCTGGCGGGCGAGGATGCGCTGTGCGAAGAGGCCTTGCAGTGCTTCTGCGCGATGCTGGGATCCGTGGCCGGTGATGTTGCGCTGACACTGGGCGCTGTCGGCGGCATCTATATCGGTGGCGGCATCGCCCCGCGCCTGGCGAGCTATCTCGACAAGTCGGCTTTCCGTGCGCGTTTCGAAGCCAAGGGGCGCTTCGCGGACTATCTGTCGCGCATACCGACCTACGTCATCAACGCGCCTCACCCGGCGCTCACGGGTGTTTCCGCCATCCTGTCTGGCGCGCTGCGTGCCGAAAACGGGGCGCGCGGCGAGAACCATCTGCTGGCGCGCATCCGTGCCGAGCGTGAGCAGTTGTCCCGTGCCGAACAGAAAGTGGCGGACTTCGTGCTGCGTCAGCCGCGCAGCATGCTGGGCGACCCGGTGGCCGCCATCGCGAAACAGGTCGATGTCAGTCAGCCGACCGTCATACGCTTCTGCCGCTCGCTGGGCTTCGAAGGCTTGCAGGACTTCAAGCTCAAGCTCGCTTCGGGCCTCACCGGCACGCTGCCCATCCGCCATAGCCAGGTGCGTCACAGCGACGGTGTGCCGGATCTGAGTGCCAAGGTGCTCGACAACACGACTTCGGCCATCCTGCGATTGCGTGACTCGTTGAATATGGCAGCCATTGATGCAGCGATTGCCTTGTTGCGCGATGCACGCCGGATCGAACTGTACGGGGTCGGGAATTCGGGCGTGGTGGCCCAGGACGGGCAACACAAGTTCTGCCGTTTCGGCGTGCCCTGCGTGGCCTTTGCCGACAGTCATCTGCAGCGTTTATCTGCCCGCACGCTCCAGCCGGGTGACGTAGTGCTGGCCATCTCCAGTTCGGGCCGGGTGGCCGACCTGCTGGAGGCAGTGAGTCTGGCACAGGCGGCCGGGGCATCGGTCATCGCCATCACGTCCAGTGCCTCGCCGCTGGCGAAACGTGCCGACGTGGTGATTGCGGTGGATCATGGTGAAGACAGCGCGCGCTTTGTGGCGATGCTGTCGCGCATCCTGCATCTGCTGGTCATCGACATCCTGACGGTGAGCCTGTCCTTGCACAGGCCGGATGCCGCGTCGCTGGACGACGAGTATTCCGCGCAGATATCGCACGTCAGCTGATCAGCCCGGAGCGAGTTCCTTGCGCATCTGCAGGCAGGGGTTCGAAGGGCCCCAGATATCCGGAATGATTTTCTCCGCGGCAAAGCCCTTGCTCAGGTAGAAGGCGCGCGAGGCTTTGTAGGCCAGGCTCGGGTGGCTGTCGGCAAGAGTCTTCACGATCAGGCTGCGTGCGCCTTGTGACCTGGCCCAGGCTTCTGCGATGTTGAGCAGCGCGGTGCCGACACCGCCATCCCGCCGGCCTTCCCGGACTGCGATGCAATGGACTTCCCACTCGTTTGCATCGAGGCATTCAAGGCTGATGAAGCCGATCAGCGCCCCCTCAGCGAAAGCGCAGAAAGTGGGCAGACGCTCCGTTGCCTGCGCATAGTCGAGCAGCGCGGACTCGATGCCGAACCAGGCGGGCAGGCTGCGCAGAATGCGTTCGCATTCGTGACGTACGTTCTGCAGCGGACCGCTGATCTCCATCGAAGAAATTCTGCTGAGGAATGGAACGGTTATGGAAAAAAGGGCGAAAAAAAGCCCGGCGTGTGCCGGGCTTCTTCGTCAAGCGCTCAGATTACTCCGGGCGGATGTTCGAAGCTTGCTTGCCCTTCGGGCCTTGCGTGATGTCGAACGAGACGCGCTGATTTTCAGCCAGGGTCTTGAAACCTTGGGACTGAATTGCGGAGAAATGGGCGAAGAGGTCTTCACCGCCGCCATCAGGAGTAATGAAGCCGAAACCCTTGGAATCGTTGAACCACTTGACGGTACCAGTTGCCATGTTTGATAAGTCCTAAAAAAACAAAAAGAAGCCGGGCGAACCCGATAACGACAATCAAGAGAGGGGATGGCCAACCGGAGCGTGAATGACGCTGGAGAAAAGCACTACGCAACTACTGCTTGAAAATCGTGTTCGCGACTATGGCGCGCTCTCCCGCAATTGGCAAGCATTATTTGCCACGTGGTTTGTTGGCTGCCCGTGCGGGCAGGTGAAACGCGCAACAGTCTTCCTGAGCTCGCTCAGTCCGCGGGGCGAGGTGCGCTCTTGGGGCGGAATGCCTTGCTCACGGCCGCATGGGTTTCGATGTAGGGACCGCCGATGAGGTCGATGCAATAGGGCACGGCACTGAAGATGCCCTCGACCAGTAGTTCGCCCGCATCGTTGCGCAGGCCTTCCAGCGTCTCGCGGATAGCCTTGGGCTGCCCGGGAAGGTTGATGATCAAGGACTTGCCGCGTACGGCGGCCGTTTGCCGCGACAGGATGGCGGTCGGCACGAAGTGGCGCGAGATGCGGCGCATCTCTTCGCCGAAACCGGGCATTTCGCGCTCCGCGACGGCCAGGGTGGCTTCTGGCGTGACGTCGCGCGGTGCCGGGCCGGTGCCGCCGGTTGTGACAATCAGATGACAGTGCGCCTGGTCGGCCAGCGCGATGAGCGTGGCTTCGATGATCGGACGTTCGTCGGGAATCAACCGTTCTTCTGTGCGCCAGGGCGAGGCGATGGCGCTGCCGAACCAGTCGCGCAGGGCGGGAATGCCTTTGTCTTCATAGATGCCTTGCGACGCACGGTCGCTGATCGAGACGATGCCGATGACGAATGGATGCTCGGCACTGGCCGCAATGGGCAGGCTGTCACTCATCGTCGCCCTCGTTGCTGCCGTCAGCATCATCCGGGGCAGTGCTTTCTTCTTTGCCGGCCGTATCGAGTTCACGTAGTAGCTTGAACAGCTCGCGGAAGGCACGTGGTGGGCGATTCTGTTCGCGTTCCTTGAGGGCGTTGCGGCGCAGCTGGCGCAGGTGCTGCAGGTCGGCGCCCGGGTACTGGGTGGCGATTTCGCTGGCAACCTGTTCGTCTTCGAGGAAGCGCTCGCGGAGGGCTTCGAGGCGATGCATGCGTGCTGTTTCGGCACGTGATTTGCCGTTGACTGCATCGAGTGCAGCGCGGATCGGGCCGGTTTCAGCGTCGCGCATGAGTCTGCCGATGAACTGCATCTGGCGGCGGAATTCTTCGGTGCGGGGCTGCATGCGGTGGGCGTCGCGGATGGCTTCGCGCAGGCGCTCGTCGATGTCGATCTTGGCGAGGCGTTCGCCGCTCAGCTTGACCAGTTCTTCGCCCAGTGCCTGGAGGGAGTGCATGTCGCGCTTGCGCTGCGATTTGCTGGGGCCGTCGTATTCGGGTTTGGTTTTTTCTTGCATGGCAGGCGCGTGGCCAGTCGTGGCCAAACCGCGCAGGGAGTCGTGAATTGGGGTCTAATTATAGCCCTTGCTCATTCCCTGACCCCGAGACGATGCCACGCGACACAGAAGGATTTGGTTTCAGCCGCCAACAGCTCGAAGAAATTGCCAGCGATGTGCTGGATTACGCCCGTAGTCGCGGCGCCAGTGCCTGTGAAACCGACGTGTCGGAAGGTTTCGGCAATTCCGTGTCGGTGCGGCGTGGCGAGGTGGAGACCATCGAGTACAACCGTGACAAGGGTCTGGGCGTCACGGTCTATCTCGGCCAGCGCAAGGGCCATGCGAGCTCGTCGGACTTCTCGCGCACGGCGATCCGTGCCGCCGTCGATGCAGCACTGTCGATTGCCAGCTTCACGGCCGAAGATGCCTGCGCCGGCCTGGCGGACCCGGAACGTCTGTGGCGTGGCGCGCAGAGCGTTGCACGCGACATGAGCCTGCATCATCCGTGGTCGGTGTCGATCGAAGAGGCCACTTCACTGGCGCGCGATTGTGAGGCGGCTGCGTTTGCGGTGAGCCCGCTGATCAAGAACTCCGAAGGGGCGACCGTGTCGCGCCAGGAGTCGCATTTCATTTCGGCCAATTCGGCTGGCTTCATGGATGGTTTTTCGAGCTCGCGTCACGCGATTTCCTGCTCGGTGATTGCCGGTGAAGGCGAAGACATGCAGCGCGATGACTGGTACAGCTCGCGTCGCGATGCGGCACGCCTGGCAGCGCCGGCCGAGATTGGCGACTATGCAGCGCGGCGCGCCCTGTCGCGACTGGGTGCGCGTCGTGTGCCGACGGCTAGCGTGCCGGTCATCTTCGAAGCGCCGCTGGCTTGTGGGCTGATCGGCAGCTTCGTGCAGGCAGCCAGCGGTGGCAGCCTTTACCGTCGTTCGTCTTTCCTGCTCGATGCTTTGGGCGAGCAGATTTTTGCGCCGCATATTTCCATCGTCGAGGATCCGCACCTGGTCGGCGCACAGGCGAGCACGCCGTTCGATGACGAAGGTGTGGCGACCGCGATGCGCGAGGTGGTGAAGGATGGCGTGCTGCAGGGTTATTTCCTCGGCAGCTATTCGGCGCGCAAGCTGGGCATGCAGACCACCGGCAACGCGGGTGGCGCGCACAACCTGATCGTGGCGCCGGGCAGCAAGAGCCTGGATCAGTTGATTGCCGGCGTGTCGCGCGGCCTGCTGGTGACCGAGCTGCTGGGGCAGGGCGTGAATTACGTGACCGGCGACTATTCGCGCGGTGCGGCCGGCTACTGGATCGAGAACGGCGTGATCCAGTACCCGGTGCAGGAGATCACCATCGCCGGCAATCTGCGTGACATGTTCAGGCAGATCACCGAGCTGGGTAACGACGTGGTGGTTCGCGGTGGTCGGCAAGTGCCGTCCCTGCGCGTCGAAGGCATGACCGTCGCCGGGGGCTGAGACCGGCGTCTTTCCAAGGCTTCTTGCGGGTTAACCCGCGAGTGGCTGGCGGGCGTTTGTTCCTATACTCGCCAGCGGTTGTCGTTGAATGCAGATCACCAAGAGGAGGCAAGACAAGTGGAACGTCGTTCATTTCTGAAGAAGGCAAGCGTCGGACTCGCCGCAGGTGCGGTGGCTGCTCCGGCCGTGGCCCAGACCGCTCCCACGATCAAGTGGCGTCTGGCGTCCAGTTTCCCCAAGAGTCTCGACACGATCTTCGGCGCAGCCGAAGTGGTGGCACAACACGTCAAGACGGCCACGGGTGGCAAGTTCGAAATCCAGATCTTCGCTGCGGGCGAAGTGGTGCCGGCGCTGGGCGTCGTGGATGCCGTCAAGGACGGCACGGTGGATTGCTGCCACACGGCGGGCTACTACTTCATCGGCAAGGATCCGACATTCGCCTTTGACGCAGCCATCCCGTTCGGCCTCAACAGCCGCCAGCAGAACGCCTGGCTGTGGGAAGGCGGCGGTATGGACCTGCTGCGCGAGTTCTTCAAGGACTACAACATCCACAACATTCCCTGCGGCAACACCGGTACGCAGATGGGTGGCTGGTATCGCAAGGAAGTGAAGACGCTGAAGGACCTCGAAGGTCTCAAGATGCGTATCGGCGGCCTGGGTGGCCCGGTGCTGGCCAAGCTGGGCGTGGTGCCGCAGCAGATCGCTGGCGGTGACATCTACCCGGCGCTGGAAAAAGGCACCATCGATGCGACCGAGTGGGTGGGCCCGTACGACGACGAGAAGCTGGGCTTCAACAAGGTCGCCAAGTACTACTACTACCCGGGCTTCTGGGAAGGCAGTGCGCAGCTGTCGCTGTACGTGAACCAGAAGAAGTACCAGGAGCTGCCGAAGGAATACCAGCAGGCTCTGGAAGATGCCTGCGCCTATGCCCACCTCGAGATGCAGGCGCGCTACGACGTCAAGAACGTCAACGCGCTGCGCCGCCTGGTGGCTGCCGGCACCCAGCTGCGTCCGTTCTCCAAGGAGATCATGACCGCAGCGAGCAAGGCCGCGTTCACGCTCTACGACGAGTACTCGGCCAAGAATCCGAAGTGGAAGAAGATCTACGATCAGTGGAAGAAATTCCGCGACGATGAACTGCTGTGGTTCCGCGTCGCCGAGAAGAGCTTCGACGACTTCGTGCATAGCATCCAGTCGTCGCGTCGCTGATCCGGCACGCCGCAAAAGAAAAGGCCCTGCATCGCAGGGCCTTTTTAATTCGGGTAGGCGTCGGCTCAATCGGTATCGCTGAGCTGGCGCGTGGCGAAACCGGCTTCGGTCAGCAGGGCTGCAATGTTCTGGTCGCCGGCGATATGGGCTGCGCCGACCACGACGAAGACCTTTTCGCCTTGTCGCAGCCAGCTCGCCACCTTGGCGGCCATGTCACGGTTGCGACGCATCAGCAGGGCGCTGTGGATCTCGGGATAGTCGCCGAATTCCTCCAGCGTCAGCCTGTCCAGCGCAACCAGATCGCCTGCTTGCCAGGCCGCGACGAGCCTGCCCAGGTAGGCCTCGGCGCGACCGCTGAGGATGGTGTCTGCATCGTGCATGAGGGCACGCAGCTGCTCCTGCTCGCTGCCGCTGAGCAGGGCGCCGAGCTGTTGTTCGATGGTTTCCAGTTCGCGCAGGGGCTTGCCGGCGTCCCGTGCGTTCTGCATGAACCACTGGTCGACGCCGAAGCGCTGGCTGTAGCCGAGTTTCTCCCAGACCATGGCCGACATCATCGCGGCCAGCATGGGCGGGCGCACGCGGCCAACGGCCTCGGGTGACAGGCCGGCGGCCGTCAGTGCGGACTGCAGGGCGCCGTGCTTGTTGCCGTCGAGTTGCTGCCACAGCGATTGCTGGTCGGGCAGCAGCATGGCTTTCTGGATGGCCTGCACGGTGTGCGGTGCGCCGGGGTCGAGTTCTACGGCCAGCGCCTGGCTGTCGCGGAAGCGGCGCGTAACGGCCTCCGGGAAGTTGAGGCAGCTGGCCTTGCAGACGTGGATGGAGCCGAGCAGATACACTGTGCCGCCCGACACCGGGTCACGCACCTCCCACATCGGCAGCTGGCCTGCCTGGGTTGCGGAAAGAGGCAGGAAAAGGGGCAGGAGCATGAGCAGTGCTGCCCGCATGCCTGTCAGGACTGGTGTCAGAAGCTTTGTCAGAACCGTTTTCATAGCCACCCCATGGATGTTCCTCACCCGCCGCGCGCCCTGTTCCTGATGGGCCCCACAGCCAGCGGCAAGACTGCTGCCGCGTTGGCACTGGCGCGCGTGATGCCGGTCGAAATCATCAGCGTCGATTCGGCATTGGTTTTTCGTGACATGAATATCGGCACGGCCAAGCCAGAACCTGAGGAGCTGGCGGTCTGTCCGCATCACCTGATCGGCGTGGTGAGTCCGGAGGAGGCCTATTCTGCTGCGCGATTCGCAGAAGATGCCCAGCGACTAATTCACGAAGTACACGCAAGGGGGAGGTTTCCCCTTCTTATCGGCGGAACCATGCTGTATTTCAAAGCGCTTCGCGACGGTCTGTCAGACATGCCGTCCGCCGATGCGGGCTTGCGCGAAGAGATCGAGCAGCAGGCGGCGCGGGACGGCTGGCCAGCCGTCCATGCGCGGCTGGCGGCGCTGGATGCAGATGCGGCCGCGCGCCTGCATGCCACGGATGCGCAGCGCATCCAGCGCGCGCTGGAAATCGTGCTGCTGACGGGGCGGCCCCTGGCTGAGAGTTACGCGCGGAAGGCGGCTGAACCGCCGGCGCTGGACATCAAGGCAGTGGCGATGACGCCGTCGGATCGCGCCGTGTTGCACGGGCGCATCGCACAGCGCTTCGACCGCATGCTGGAACAGGGCTTCGAGGACGAGGTGCGTGGCTTGCGCCAGCGCTATCGACTGGAGCCGGACATGACGTCCATGCGCTGCGTCGGTTACCGCCAGATGTGGGACTACATCGACGGCCGCGATGACTTCGCCGGCATGCGTGAGAAAGGCATTGCTGCCACGCGCCAGCTGGCCAAGCGGCAGATCACCTGGCAGCGGCAGTTCCGTGATAAATGGCCTGAATACGTCGAGGTCGACAGCCTCGCGGCGGATGCCGTGACGCAGGTGATTGCGCTGGCAGTGGGGTTCAGCTCACAAGGCGCGTGATGCCCATCATCAGCATGACCAGGGCATAGAGCACCAGGGCGCGTCGCACGAGGCCGATGAAGCTCTGCAGGTATTCGACCTCTGCTTCATCACCGGTGCCGATTTCCGGCCGTTCGATGATCAGGTTGTTCTGATGCACGGGCTGGCCAAGGCGTACACCCAGCGCGCCGGCACCACTGGCCAGCAGCACGCCGTCGTCGGGGTCGATCCAGCTGGCGGACTGCATGCGCCAGCAATACACGGCGTCTTCAAAGTCGCCAACGATGGCAAAGGAAATAGCTGTAACGCGCGCCGGCAGCCAGTCGATGATGCTGAAGGCGCGGTTGGCGAAGCGGCCGAAACCCTCCATGCCCAGCGCCTTGCTCTGGCCCCATTGCTGGCGATAGAAGTGCGCCATGCGATACAGCACGGCACCGCTGGGCCCGGGCAGCAACACGAACAGCACGATGATCGCGAACACCTGACGGTGGGCGCCGACGATGCCGCCTTCGAGGGCCAGGCGCGTGATTTCCTGCGAGCTGCTCTGGTCATGCAGCTGGCCGCGCCATTCACCGATCAGGCTGCGCGCGGCGGCCAGGTCTCCTTCACGCAGGGCGGTATGCACGCGCGTGAAGAAGTGGCTGACATGGCGGAAGCCCATCGTGTAGTAGAGCACCGCGATGTTGAAGACGAAGGCCGCGAGCGGGTGCACGGCGTGGTAGAGGATGAACGACAGCAGGGCCGACAACAGCACAGGCGGCAGCACCATGAGCAGCCAGGCAATCATGCCGTGGCGTGCGTCACCATCGTTGAAACGCTTCTCGAAGAAATCGCCCAGAGCCTCCAGCGGCGGATAGAGCAGGCGGGCTGCGTTGAGGGGGCGGAACTGTTCGAGAACCAGTGCGAAGACGAGTGAAAACAGCGTCATGACTTGGAGAAGAAGGCGGGGGTGAGGATGGCGAGAATCGGCTCAGGCAGGCGCCCAGTATAAGCCAGGCGGCTTCCGCAGGGCCTGTCAGCGCCCGTCATGGGCGACGAACGCAGCCAGCATCGCCAGCATGCCGGCCGTCACACCCCAGATGAAGCGCCCTTGCCAGGGCACGGCGAAGAAGTGCCGACGCGAGCTGTCCCGCTCCACCCGGTGGTGCTGGTAGTTGCCTTGATCGAGCAGGAAAGCCAGCGGGACGCTGAAAAGCTCGGCGACTTCGAAGTCGTCCAGTCGTGGCGTGTAGTCGGGTGATACGAGCCCTACAAACGGGGTGACGTGGAAGCCGGACCAGGTACCGTAGTCGGGGAGTTGTCCCAGCAGCTCCACCTGGGCGGCCCGCAGGCCGATTTCCTCGTCGCATTCGCGCAGGGCCGCAGCGCGGGCGTCTGCATCGCCAGCGTCGACGCGGCCCCCGGGCAAGCTGATCTGACCCGGGTGGTGATGCAAGTGGTCGGTGCGGCGGGTCAGCAGCAGGTGCAGGCCATCCGCGCGCTGGCAGATTGGCATCAGGACTGCAGCAGCATGCCCCGGGCTGCCCGGCGGGAGCTCCGATGCCCACGCAAAGTCCTGCGCCTTGGGCAGCAGCGCGCGCAGTCGTTCCAGCAATTCGGTGTCGGGCATCTCAATAGCGCCGTTTGAGCACCATGGTGTTGCCTTCGCGCGTCATGTTCATGCGATTCAGGAAGGTCATACCCAGCAGCACGATAGGCATGTCCTGCGGCAGCACCATGCCTTCCACATCGCGCAAGGTCAGCCCGTTGACGGTGACGCGGTCGATGCGCACCCGCCAGGCTTTGGCGAGACCGTTGGCCGTGCCCACCATGGCGGCTTCGCCCTTGGTGAAATCGATGCCGGCCGAACGAGCCTGACTCGGACCCATGGCGATCGAGGATGCGCCCGTGTCGACGACGAAGGTTGCCAGCGCGCCGTTGAGACTGCCGGTGGTGACAAAGTGGCCGCGTGAATCGGAAACCAGGGTGATGCTTTGCTGGCCCTGTGCATCGTCACCGCCACCCGCGTTGAGAGGCTGGGCGCCCAGCACGATGCGCTCCTGCTTGCCGCCCACTTCGATGACGGCGGTGTCGCCCGAGACGCTGACGACCTTGACCCCGTTGAGCGTCTGGCCCACCGCAACGATGCGCGGCGCACCGCCATCGATGCTGATCACGGCCTTGCCGGGGAAGATGCCGACGAGTCCCACCTCGGCGGCGTGCACGCTTGTGGCTGCGGCACATAGAATGAGGGCACGAAGTCCTGCTTGCCATGTTTGCATCGTTATAGTGGTCCCATGAAGCCAGTTGCCGTTGTCCAGCATTGTCATAACGTCCGCCCGGGGCATTTTGCCAGCTTCCTGCAGACGCGCGGCATCCCGTTCGAGCTGTTTGCCATCGACCGGGGTGATTCTCTCCCTGCCAGCATTGAAGCATTCAGCGGCCTCTGTTTCATGGGCGGGCCGATGAGCGTCAATGACGATCTGCCCTGGATTGCGCAGGAGCTGGCGCTTATCCGTGCGGCCGTGGCCACCGACATGCCGGTCATCGGTCATTGTCTTGGCGGGCAGCTCATGTCGAAAGCGCTGGGCGTAGCCGTGACGCGCAACCCGGTGAAGGAAATCGGCTGGGGCAGGGTCGTGCCCACGGAAACGCCTGAGGCACGAACCTGGCTGGGCGAGCAGGCGGTTTTCGACGTGTACCAATGGCATGGCGAAACCTTTGCGCTGCCGCCGGCGGCCGTGCGCATTCTCGAAGGCGAGGTGTGTGCCAATCAGGCCTGGGTCATGGGCCCGCACCTGGCCATGCAGTTCCATATCGAGATGACCGAGGAACTCATCGCCGAGTGGAATGGCGAGTGGCAGGACGAATTTGCGAGTGCGAGCTGCCTGCCGCCCTCAGTGCAGGCGCCGGAAACCCAGTTCGAACAATTGCCGCACAAGCTGCCCATCATGCGCGAGGTGGCCGAGCGGCTCTATACCCATTGGGCACGGAACCTGCGTGCCTGAAGCCGGCATAATCCCCACAATCAACAAGGCCGATACGGCCGACAAGGGTGCTCATCGATGAATCCCACACTGACTCCTGCCTGGCAAACCCTTTCTTCCCAGGCTGCCGATGCCGGCAGCACCCATATGCGCGAGCTGTTTCAGGTCAACCCGACGCGTGCCACGCGCTATGCCACCGGGGCTTGCGGCATTCACCTCGACTACTCGAAGAATCGCATCAATGACGATGTGCTGAAGGCCCTGCTGACGCTGGCCGAGACCTGTCAGGTCGCCGCGCAGCGCGACGCGATGTACGGCGGCGCCCCCTTCAACAACACCGAAGGCCGCGCTGTCCTGCACATTGCCTTGCGCAAGCAGGGTGACGGCGCCGTGGTGGTGGATGGGCAGGACGTGATGCCCGGTGTGCGCGAGGTGCGTCAGCGCTGCTACGACTTTGCAACGCGGGTGCGCAGTGGTGCATGGCTGGGCTACACCGGTCAGACGATCACCGATGTGGTGAACATCGGCATCGGTGGCTCCGATCTCGGACCACTGATGGTTTGCGAAGCGCTCAAGCCGCAGGCTGATGGCCCGCGCCTGCATTTCGTCTCCAACGTGGACAGCGCGCAGATCGTCGGTGCACTCAAGGGGCTGGATCCGGCACGTACCTTGTTCGTCATCGCCTCCAAGACCTTCACTACCATCGAGACGCTGACCAACGCGCGCACGGCGCGTCAATGGTTGCTCGATGCAGCAGGTGGCGACGAGTCGGCGGTCGCCAAGCACTTCGTGGCCGTGTCAACCAACCGCGAAAAGGTCACGGCATTCGGTATCGACGCGGCCAACATGTTCGGTTTCTGGGACTGGGTCGGTGGCCGCTACTCGCTATGGAGTGCCATCGGCCTGCCCATCATGATCGCCATCGGCCCGCAGGCATTCGATGAATTGCTGCGTGGTGCGTACGACATGGACGAGCACTTCCGCACGGCCCCCTTCGCGCAGAACCTGCCGGTGCTGCTGGCTGTGCTGGGCATCTGGTACGTGAACTTCCTCGGCGCACGTTCGCAGGTCATCGCGCCCTACAACCAGACCCTGCACCGTGTGCCGGCCTTCCTCCAGCAGCTCGACATGGAGTCCAACGGCAAAGGCGTGCGACGCGAAGGCGAGCGCATTGCCTATTCCACCGGCCCGGTCATCTGGGGCGAGCCCGGCATCAACGGCCAGCACGCTTACTTCCAGCTACTGCATCAGGGCACGGCCCTGATTCCGGTCAACTTCATCCTCGCGCTGCGCCAACAAGGCACGCTGCCGAACCACCAGCGCACGCTGGCGGCAAGCTGCTTCGCGCAGTCGGCGGCGCTCATGCGCGGCAAGACGGCCGACGAAGTGCGCGCCGAACTCACTGCGCGCGGCATGAGCGGTGATGCACTCGAAACAGCGATTCCGCACCGCGTGTTTTCGGGCAACCGGCCGAGCAATACACTGCTGCTCGACGCACTCGACCCGTATCACCTTGGCGCACTCATCGCGCTTTATGAGCACAAGGTCTTCGTGCAGGGTGCCATCTGGGGCGTCAACTCTTTCGACCAGTGGGGTGTGGAGCTGGGCAAGCAGCTTGCGTCCGGCATCGAGGCCGTGCTGGCCGGGACTGCGGAGGCGTCGGCTTACGATGCCTCGACGCAGGATCTGATCCGCCGCAGCGCAGCGATCTAACAAAACAGGCTGGCTTCTGCCAGCCTGTTTCACTATCGATGCTTAGCCGCGCTCAGCCAGCGTCTGGCGGCGCTTGCGTACACCTTCGGCAAGCAGGTCGAGCACGTTGATGGTCGCGTCCCAGCCGATGCAGCCATCGGTGACACTCTGGCCGTAGGTCAGGGCCTTGCCGGGGGCGAGATCCTGGCGGCCTTCGACGAGGTGCGATTCGCACATGATTCCCATGATGCGATCTTCGCCGTTGGCCAGCTGGGTGGCGACGTCGTCGGCCACTTCGATCTGCAGCAGGTACTGCTTGCGACTGTTGGCGTGCGAGAAGTCCACCATCAGCTTGGCTGGTACGCCAGCTGCGGCCAGTTCCTTGCAGGCCTTGTCGACATTGGCGGCGTCGTAGTTGGGTTCCTTGCCACCGCGCAGGATGACGTGGCAATCCTCGTTGCCGGCGGTCAACACGATGGCCGAGTGGCCGGCCTTGGTGACGGACAGGAAGTGGTGCGGCGACTGTGCAGCCTTGATGGCGTCGATGGCGATGCGGATGTTGCCATCGGTACCGTTCTTGAAGCCAACGGGGCAGGACAGGCCGGAGGCCAGTTCGCGGTGCACCTGGCTCTCGGTCGTGCGTGCGCCGATGGCGCCCCAACTGATCAGGTCGGCAATGTATTGCGGCGTGATCATGTCGAGGAATTCGGTGGCGGCAGGCACGCCCATTTCGTTGATCTGCCACAGCAGTTTGCGGGCGATACGCAGGCCTTCGTTGATCTGGAAGCTGCCGTCGAGGCGCGGGTCGTTGATGAGGCCTTTCCAGCCCACCGTGGTACGCGGCTTTTCGAAATAGACGCGCATCACGACGAGCAGGTCATCCTTGACGCGTGCGGCCTCGGCCTTGAGCTTGCGGGCGTATTCGATGGCCGCGTCGGGATCGTGGATCGAGCAGGGGCCGATGATGACCAGCAGGCGGTCATCAGCACCGTGGAGGATGCGATGGATGGCGCTGCGTGTGTCGAACGCGGTTTGCGCGGTGGCTTCCGTCGCCGGAAACTCGCGCATCACATGGGCGGGCGGGGCGAGTTCCTTGATCTCGCGGATGCGGACGTCGTCGATGTGGGCTTGGGCGGTAAACATGGCAGGAATCCGTTCGGATGGCACACAAGTGTGCAAAAAGGGAGAACGATTCTAGCGGAAGCCTTGGCTGCCTGTGTGACGGCGGGAGGCGATGGTGGCGATGTACTGCCGCTATGAGGTGAGGCGCGATATTACCGTGTGCAGTGCGCAAAGCGGGCTTGTTCGACGCCGTCTATCGTCACGTTTTCGCAAAACATGGCGAAGGGGCGCACCCACAGGCCGCTGTCGTTGTAGAGCGGCTTGTAGAGCACGAGGGCTTCGAGGGTTTCGCTGTGGCGCACGACGCCCAGTACTTCGTACTCCTTGCCCTTGTAGTGGCGGTATCGGCCCAGGGGCAGGCTGGGCAGGGGCGGGAGAGGGGCGTCGCTCATGGTTTGTCCGGTGCTGGGGGTGTGTCGGGGCGAAGGGGGGCGTCAACCAGTTCGACGCTGGTGTGCAGGTAGCCCTGCCAGCCGGGGCGGTCTACCTGGCTGACGGAGGCGATCAGGCGCGTGTGGCGCTTTGCCTGCAGGATGTCGCGCGTGGCCTTGAGGCGCACGCCGGCAAAGTCGAGACGCGCGCCGTCGGAGACAACGGCCGTGGTGGCAGAAAAGTCGCTGGCCGTGGCACGCAGGTCGCCGTTGGTGACCTCCAGCGCGACCTTGTCGCCGCGTACGCTGACGCGCGTCATCTCGACGATGGCGTCGCGCAGCACGATGTGGTCGGCCTGAACGTCAACGAGGCGCACGGCACTGCAGCCATCGATGATGATCTCGCGCCAGGTGCCGGTGTAGAGCTTGCCGGTCTCGCCGCTGCAGCGCAGGGTGCCGGGCTTGCTGTTTGGTGCGGGCCCCTTGGTGATGGCCGGCACGTCGCTGTCCAGTGCGCTGAGGGCGCGTTCCAGCAAGGGCATGAATTGCGAGGTGGCTGACAGCATCGGCGAGTGCGTGGCGCCGGGAATGCTGGCCAGGCTGGCACGCGGCAGGCGGGCGGCGAGCATCTGGCCGGTGCGCAGCGGGGTGACCGGGTCGGCTTCGCCCCAGATGATCCAGGTGGGGGTGCGGGTCTGGTAGAACGGCCTGACTGAAGTTCTCGTCGATCATGCCCATCGCGGCATTGACGTTGCTGCGCGAGCGCAGCAGCACGCTCCAGGCGAGGTCACTGCGACGCAGCAGTTCGGTGGGGTCGAGCGGAACACCCAGCACCTTTTCGACCAGCACGCCGCCGAAGTTGCGCAGGCTGGCTATCGAGGGTTTCAGCGCTTCGGGTGTCGCGTCAACGCTCAATGGAAGCGTGGCGGAATGTTTGACGAAGGCCGTGCGGTGCAGGATGCCAGCGGCATCGACGAGGATCAGGCGTGACACCTGCTCGGGGTGGGCATTCGCGAAGCGCAATGAGACGGCGCCGCCCATCGAGTGGCCAATCACGATGGCAGAAGTCCTGCCGGAGCGGCTGACAAGCCAGCTCAGCACCTCGGCGTAGTGTGTCGGAGAGTATTTGCCGAACGGGCTTTCGGAGCGGCCGAAGCCCGGCAGGTCTAGCGCCAGCACCCGGTAGCGTTCGCTCATGGTGCGCATGGTGGGCAGCCAGTCAGTCATGCCGCCATCGCCAAGACCGTGCACGAAAAGCATGAGCGGCGCGTTCGACGGGCCGCCTTCCAGCGTGACGATCTGGCTGCTGAAAACGGGTTCGCGTACGCGCTGCAGGCTCCAGTCTGCGGGCAGGCGGCTGCGCAAGGCATCGAGGTCCGCAGTGCTGGCCGTCGGTGCGCTGGCTTCCGGTGTCTGGGCGTTTACGCCTGTCATGCAGGCCAGGGCGAGCAGGGCGGCCAGCGTGCGCAGTGTTCTGGTCATGGCGTGTGGCATGTCAATTGACGCGTCGCTCGTCGTCGGAGGCATGGGCGCGGATCGGCGCCAGCCCGGGCAGGCCGATGCGGGCACGCGCCTGGGTGCAGCGCGTGCTGGGCGTGCCGTCTTCTTCCCACGCCGAGAATTCGCGGCAGGTCGAGGGGCGTTTGTCGTAGATGCTGCAGCCGATGTGTTGCGTGACCTCACCCGTTGAACGCGGCACAGCGAACGGGCGAGGTGAGGGTGCCACGCATGGCGCGGCGGTGTGGTGTCAGTTGTTCGGTGAGCGCGGCGGGCACGCTGCCGCCGGCGTCATCGCACTCGCCCCAGTAGAAGGAGACGCGGAACTGCACGCAACAAGCGCCGCAGCTGAGACAGGGGTTGAGGTCAGGGTTGTCGCGATCGTAGGCGTCAGACATGCTGTTTCAGGGCGTCACCAGCTTGATGCGCACGCGCTTGTCGAGATTGAGCTTCGCCAGCGGGCGGCCGACGTGTTCGTCGAACAGGGCTTTCTGCAGGCCGCTCTTCTCGGCCTGTCGCAACGCGGCTTCGATGAGGGGTTTGAGGCCGGCGTTGCCGCGGCCAAGGTAGAAGTAGAAGTCGCGCTGGTAAACCAGCAGCAGGTTGGGTTCTATCGACAGGTCGGGATAGAGCGCGGCCTCCGCGATGATTTCGTTGGCACCGCGCGGAAAGTAGTCGATGCCGCGTCCGCCGGCGGCGAGCATGGGGAACAACTGGCGCCATTCGCCGCCTTGCTCGGCATAGGGCAGATCGTTGGCAGCCCACACCTTCGTGTCGAACCAGCCCTTGCCGAGGCCGGCTACCTTGCCGGTGGCACGGAGCTGCGCAAGATCCTTGACGTTGGCAAACATGTTTTCGCTGCCCTTGGGCACGAACAGTACGCGCTGGCCAATGAGGCCCTGGGTCAGCGGGTGGTCGATGCGCACGAATTGCGTGTCGCGCTCGGGCGTCTGCAGCATCCAGTCCGCCGTGATGAAGCCGGACTCCAGCTGCGCGAAGGCGCGTGGTTGCGGCATGCTGCCGCCGTCTTCGAGGGTGACGGAGTGCCCGGCTGCCCGCAGTGATTCGGTCAGCAGGCGATGAAAATAGACGTGGTTGCCGGAAGCGCCGCTGGGCAGGCGCAGCAGGATGTCGGCGGCGAAGCTCGCAGGGATCTGCAGGAGCAGCAAGGCTGCGAGCAGGGGGGCAAACAGACGGAAACCCGGTCTTGTCATCAAGGCGGTTCAACACGCTCCGTGTAGGTGCGACGGAGTATAGGCGAAGGCCGCGCGGGGTGGTGGGCAGGCCAGATCGGCGCAGGCTTGCCGTGTCATCGGCGTGCGGGTAACGTGAAAGTCTGCATTGTCCCAACGCACGTTCATCCTGGAGGTCGAGACCATGGAATCCCCGATGCATTCCCTGAACGCCCTGTTCGCGCAACTCGGCCTGCCGGCGGATGACGCTGCCATCGCCAGCTTCGTTCGCACCCACACCTTGCCGCCCGGCACCCTGTTGCAGGACGGCAGCTTCTGGACGCCCTCGCAACGCACGCTGCTGCAGAGCGAGATCTGTGTCGATGCCGACTGGGCTGGTGTGGTGGATCAGCTCAACGTCCTGCTCGCCGCCTGACCCCTGCAGAGCGTTGCGGGGCCGGTCTGAAAAGCCCGGGTTTTGCCGGCTTTGGCCGCTGGCTGGCGCCAGTATTTCGTGCCAGCATGAACGGATATATGGCTGCAGTGATGGAACTTGTCCGGGCTGACTTGTCACAGGCTTGAAGCCGTCTGTGGTGGGCGGTGCAAGGGGGGCGCATGAAGCGGGTTGCCTTGTACAGCAGTAGTCGCGCAGCGTTGCCGCAGGCGGCAACGGCCGCGCAGCCGGCACCTGTTGCGGCGGATGCTGCATCTTCCGTCCCCACTGTTCCACCCGCCAAACGCGGCCGTCTGCTGAGCTGGCTGTCGCGACATCCACGTGCTTCTGCCGGGCTTGCGCTGTTGCTGTGTGGCGGCCTGGGCTTCGTGCTGGCGCTCTTCGTCCAGCCGGCTCCATGGCGTGTGACCCAGGGCGACATCGACAAGGCCGTGCGCCAGACCCTCGAAAAACATCCCCTGCCTTCGCGCGCGGCCAAGGCCTATGAGGCCGTCAGCGCGTCGGTCGTGCGGGTGTATGGCTACGGCCAGGCCGAGGAGGAGAAGCCCGCCCGCAAAGCCGGAGAGAAAGCAAAAAAGGACGCCGCCAAAGGCAAGGCCGGGGAAGACAAGTCGTCGGACGAGCGCGAAGAGGGCACCGCCATCGGTACCGGCGTGGTGATCACCGAGCAGGGCGCCATCCTCACCAATCTCCACGTGGTCAGCGGCACCACGCGCATCAAGGTGCTGTTTGCCGACGGCACCGAGTCGGAGGCGCTGGTGGTCGGCCTGGATCCGCGCAACGACCTTGCTGTGCTGCGTGCCAGCACGCTGCCCGATGACCTGAAGCCCGCCACGCTGGCCTCGACACGCGATCTTCGGCCCGGCGACGAAGTGATCGCCGTGGGCTTTCCCTTCGGCTTCGGCCCATCCACGTCGTCGGGCGTCGTGTCCGGCCTCAAGCGCGAGTTCCGTTCGCCCACGGGCAATGTGTTGTCCAACCTGATCCAGTTCGATGCGGCGGCCAACCCTGGTAATTCCGGTGGGCCGCTGGTGACCATGGACGGCGCCGTGGTCGGCATTGTCACGGCCATCCTCAACCCGGTCGATCAGCGCTTCTTCGTCGGCCTGGGTTTTGCAGTCCCCATCGAGAACGCAGCGGCGGCCGTAGGCATTCCACCGTTCTGATTTCAGCCAGTTTTTAGCCAGTTTCCATCCACCGTTCCCGACACAGGAGCAACGATGACTACGCAAGCCGGCAGCACTGAAGAAGTGGCCTCCCTGATGGAGCGCATCCTCTACGAGGTGAAGAAGCTCATCGTCGGGCAGGACGTGTTTCTCGAACGCGTGATGGTAGCCATCCTCGCGCAGGGTCACCTGCTGGTCGAAGGGGTGCCGGGGCTGGCCAAGACGCTGACGGTCAAGGCGCTCGCCAACACCATCAACGGCGGTTTCCGGCGCATCCAGTTCACGCCCGATCTGGTGCCGGCCGACCTCGTCGGCAACCGGATCTACAACCAGAAAACCAGCGAATTCACCACCACGCTGGGGCCGGTGTTCACGCACCTGCTGCTGGCTGACGAAATCAACCGCGCGCCGGCCAAAGTGCAGAGCGCGCTGCTGGAGGTGATGCAGGAGCGGCAGGTGACAATTGCTGGCGAGACGCACAAGCTGCCCGCACCCTTCCTGGTCATGGCGACGCAGAACCCCATCGAGACCGAAGGCACTTACCCGCTGCCCGAGGCGCAGGTTGACCGCTTCATGATGAAGGTGCTGGTCGGTTATCCGACGCCCGAAGAAGAGTTTGTCATCGTGCAACGCGTGACGGGTGAGGTGCCGCAGCTGACTGCCATCACGACGCCCGAAGAGCTCGCCGCGCTGCAGGCCGAGTGCCGCAAGGGCTTCGTCGAGCCGGCGCTGATGCAGCATGCGGTGAAGCTGGTGGCGGCGACGCGTGACCCCGAGAAGTACGGCCTCAAGGAGCTGGCGCCCTACATCAGCTTCGGCGCCAGCCCGCGTGCCAGCATCCACCTCGTCGAAGGTGCCCGCGCGCTGGCCTTCCTGCGCGGGCGTGACTACGTGCTGCCGGAAGACCTGGTCGACCTGGTGCCCGACGTGCTGCGTCATCGCCTCGTGCTGTCGTACCAGGCAATGGCCGAGGGCCTGGATGCCGATGCGCTGATCTTCAAGATCATGAAACACCTGCCTGCACCGGCCAAGGCGCTGGAAAAGCATGTCGCAACGACCTGACCCCGAGCAGTTGCTCATGCGCCTGGAGTGGACCGTCATCCGGCGGCTCGACGGGCTGCTGCATGGCGACTACCGCACCTTCTTCCGCGGGCCGGGGCTGGATCTTGCCGACCTGCGCGAGTACCAGTACCACGACGATGTGCGCCACATCGACTGGAACGTGACGGCACGTCACCAGGTGCCGCACGTGCGCGAGTTCAACGAAGATCGCGACCTCACGGCCTGGTTCCTGCTCGACCTTTCCGCATCGCTGGACTTCGGTGCGCGCGTCAAGAAGCAGGCCGTGTCGGCCGAATTCGTTGGTGTGCTGGCGCGGCTGCTGACGCGGCATGGCAACCGCATCGGAGCGCTGTGCTACGGCAGCGCGGTGGACAAGGTCATACCCGCGCGCAGTGGGCGCCGCCAGGTGCTGCACCTGCTGCATGCCATGCTGGAGCGGCCGGTCGTCAAACCGCAGCCGACGCGGCTCGATGCCTTGCTGGCACATGCGGCGCAGCTGGTGCAGCGTCGTTCGCTGATCTTCGTGGTGTCCGATTTCATCAGCGAACCCGGTTGGGGCGAGGCCCTGGGGCGGCTGGCGCAGCGCCACGAGGTGGTGGCCGTGCGCTTGTCGGACCCGCTGGAGCATGAGCTGCCCGATATCGGCATGCTGCTGTTGCAGGACGCCGAGAGTGGCGAACAGCTCTTCGTCGATACGCATGACAAAGGCTTCCGCAAGCGCTTTGCGGCACTGGCAGAGGCCCGCGAGACGGCGCTGCGCGAGCAGTTCGCGATGGCCGGTGTCGACGCGCTGGAACTGTTGACCGAGGGCGAACTCATCGAGGCCCTGTTGCGCTTTGCCGACCTGCGCGCCCTGCGTAGCCGGGCGGCTACGGGTGGCGGCATGCCGGCCCATCTTTCTCACCTGCAGGCCGCTGACAAGACGGAGACACGTCCATGACTTTCGAATGGCCACTGATGCTCTGGTTGCTGCTCGTTGTGCCATTGCTGGTGTTGTTGTACTGGCTCATCCTGCGCAAGCGGCAACGCGTTGCCGTACGCTATGCCAGCCTGGGGCTGGTGCAGGAGGCGCTGGGGCGTGGCCACCAGTTCCGTCGCCACATTCCACCGCTGTTGTTTCTGCTGTCGCTGACGGTGATGATCGCGTCGATCTCGCGACCCATTGCGACCGTGTATCTGCCGCTGCAGCAGGATGCCGTGATCCTCGCCATGGACGTGTCGGGCAGCATGCGCGCCACCGACGTGCAACCCAACCGGCTGCAGGCGGCGCAGGCTGCAGCCAAGGCCTTCCTGGATGGTTTGCCGTCGCGCACGCGGGTGGGCATCGTGTCGTTCGCCGCGACGGCCTCGCTGGTGCAGGCGCCGACGCAGTCGCGCGAAGACCTTGTGGCGGCCATCGACCGCTTCCAGTTGCAACGAGGCACGGCCATCGGCAGCGGCCTCATCGTGTCGCTGGCGACGCTGTTCCCGGATGCTGGCATCGACGTCAGCCGCTATATCTACGGCAACAACGCCAACAGTTCGAACGAGAACGACGCCAACGCACCGCTGGGCAGCCGCGAGGGGCCCAAGCGCGAATTCACGCCGGTCGAACCGGGTTCCTATACCTCGGCGGTGGTGATCCTGCTCACCGACGGGCAGCGCACGACGGGCCCCGACCCGCTGGAAGCCGCGAAGATGGTGGCTGACCGTGGCGTGCGGGTCTACACGGTGGGTGTGGGCACCAAGGAGGGCAGCAACATCGGCTTCGAGGGCTGGTCGATGCGTGTGCGGCTCGATGAAGAGAGCCTCAAGAAGATCGCCGAGATGACCAAGGGCGAGTACTTCTATGCGGGCAACGCGGTTGATCTGAAGAAGATTTACGAGACCCTGAACGCGCGTATTTCGATGGAAAAGCGCCAGACCGAGGTCACGGCCCTGTTTGCCGCGCTGGCTGCCTTGCTGGCGACGCTGGCGGCCGCCCTGTCGCTGTGGTGGCACCACCGGGTGTTCTGATCCGCGCGCTGCACCGTCCGGGGCGCCCCGCCGCAAGCCGCGCCAGCGCTGGATCTCTACGTCTTTCGTAAAGTTTTTCCCTGCAAGGCCGTTACGCCCTGTGATGGCGTTTTTCCCGTTGCCGAGGGCAGCAGGGAACAAGACTTTGCAAGGTGACAACGATGGCCTTTTCAAGCAAACCGGTGGCATTCCTGACCCGCGAGGCATCCGGCGGCAGTGCTCCCGAGCTGTTCTTCTCCGGGGTGCTGGACGCTGCGGCGAAACAGGACCAGAACCTGGTCGTGTTCCGCGGCGGGCAACTGGGGAAGGATCCGGGTTCGGCCATCTATGACCTGATCAACCCGAGCTACCACGGCGTGATCACCTGGGCTTCGTCGGACGGCGATGCCTTCACGAACAGTTACTACAAGCGTTACGGCAAGGTCCCGGTTGTCACCCTGACGCTGCAGATTCCGCCCTACCCGGTGGTGTCGGCCGACAGCTACGAGGGCGTGCGCGCCGTGATCGAGCACCTGATCAAGGTGCATGGCAAGAAGAAGATTGTCTTCATCCGCGGGCCGGAGTCGCATGCCTCGGCCAAAGAACGCTATCAGGCTTACACCGACGTGCTGCGCGAGAACGGCATGCCGCTCGACGACGCGCTCGTCTCGCCGTTCTGCACCTGGGGCAAGGAAGAGGGCGCCAAGATGGCCCGCCACTTCCTCGACGACAAGGGCATGGCGCCCGGCAGCGATTTCGATGCGATTGCCTGCGTCAATGACAACATCGCCATCGGCCTGATCGAAGACTTGCAGAAGCGCGGCATCCGCGTGCCGGAAGACGTGGCGGTGACGGGCTGCAACGACATTTTCGAAGCACGCGCGCTGACGCCGCCTGTGACAACCGTGTTCCTGCCCAGCGACGAGCAGATTGCCAAGGCGCTGGACGTGGTCAATGAAGCGGCTACGGGCCGTGCTTCAGCCGACACTTTCAAGCTGCCGGCCAAGCTGGTGGTGGGTCAGTCCTGCGGTTGCCGCTCGCACAAGGTGGAAGCGGCGGTGTCGGGCCTGGTGCCGGTGGGGCAGCGCTATACGCTGGTCGATCGCTTTGCGAGCATTGCGAAACGCTTCGGCATGTTCCGCCGTGGTGCAGCGACACAGGCCATGAAAGCCTCCATCCTGAGTACGCTCAACAACGGCGGCGTCAAGGAAGACGTGCTGCTGTCCGTCGCCGACGATCTGATCACGGCTTTCTACAAGGAACTGAGCTGGCGTCGTCACACCGGCGCGTTCGGTGCGGCGCTGACGGTGGCTATCAAGACGTTCGCCGGTGAGAAGCTGCCCGTCGAACTGCTGCAGAACTACATTTCGTTGTTGCGTCGTCACGCCTTGCCAACCATCCACCTGCGTTCCAGCGTGATCAAGGCGGAGGACATCTGGGCACAGGGCCGCGTGATGCTCAGCGAACATGCCGGGCGCCTGCGCGATGCCGCCAACATCAAGTCGGTGGCGGTCGAGCGCAGCATCAGCGCGCTGGGGGCCAAGCTGGTCACCACGCACGAGACGGCGGCCATCCTCAAGATCCTGCAGAGCGACCTGCCCAAGCTGGGCATTCCCTCGTTCTTCCTCGGCGTCTATGACGGCGAAGCGGGCTGGGATCGCAAGAGCATTCCTGCGCACCTCAAGGTGCTGACGGCGTTCAACGCACAAGGCGCCGTGCGCCTCGATAGTGGTTCTGGCCGCATGGCGGTGGGTGACTTCATCCCGCGCATCTTTGCGACGGGATCGGGCCGTCAGTCGCTGATGGCCTTGCCACTGCACTTCAACGACACGCAGATCGGTGTGGCCGTGTTCGGTGTCGGTCCGAAGGACGGCAGCATCTACGAATCGATCAAGGTGCAGCTGTCGAGCTCGCTGTACGGCGCGCTGCTGCGTCAGACCCTCAAGGAAACGCTCGCCATCATGGAGAGCAAGGTGTCCGAGGTGTCGGGCAATTCCGAGAAGATCAACGTCAGCGTGCAGGGTGGGTCGTCGGCCATGGAAGGCGTCGCCGGCAGCATCGCCGACATTTCGCGCCACATCCGCGAGGTGATGAGCGTCATCGAGAACGCGGTGAGCCTCACCACCGCAGCAGGGCGCGATATTGCCGTGCTCAACAAGCAGGCGACCGAGATCGGCAAGATCCTCAGCATCATCACCGAGATCGCCGAGCAGACCAACATGCTGTCGCTCAATGCCGCCATCGAAGCTGCGCGTGCGGGCGAGGCAGGGCGCGGCTTCGCCGTGGTGGCGCAGGAGGTCAAGACGCTGGCGGTTAACACCGTCACATCGTCGAGCAGCATTCGTTCGATGATCGGCAGCGTGCAGGACAACACGCGCCAGGTGAATGCCTCGATGGCCAGCATCGACGAGATCATGAAGAAGGTGTCCGAGCTGTCCGCCGGCATCTCAAACGCCATCACCGAGCAGGAGACCTCGACCAACGAGATCTCCGACGTGCTCAACGAAGCCGCGCGCGGCACCAGCCAGATCGCGACCGTGCTGGCTGAGATCGACGCGATCAGCAAGAACGCTTCGCGCATCTGACACCCGCCTGACCGTTGCTGGTCGGGCCTGGACACCGCAAACAGGGTTGCCTGTTTGCGGCGTTTTGCTGTGCGTGCCAGCATGATGGCCTCGCCGCCCTGTTGCGGACTTTCCTGCCGAGGTTGTCGTCGTGAAGGATCTGCTCCTCCCGTGGTTTGCCATCCCGCTGCTCTTGGTGCTTGTGTCGCTGGTGTGGCTGGTACTGCGCAGCCAGCGACGCGGCGCTGCGGCGTCGACGGCTGAAAAGCCTTGGCTGGCACGACCAGAGTGGGCGGGCAACCGCATCCGCTCGACGCGACATGCCGAGCTGGTGTTCGCGTGGCTCTTCGCGCTGGTGTGGAGCGGCATCAGCGTGCCGCTGGTCGTGCTGCAGTTTCCGGATCTACTGCAGCGTGAGGGCGCACTGGCCTGGGTGCTGCTGCTTTTCCCGCTCGGCAGCCTCGTGTTGTTGGCCTGGGCCGTGCGCATCACGCGCGACGCGCGGCGCTACGGTGAGGCGGTGCTGGTGCTCGATCCTTTTCCGGGGGCGATCGGGGGTGACGTCGGTGGCAGCATCGCGTTGCCACTGGCTTTCGATCCGGCCCTGCGCTTCCCCGTGACACTCAGCTGCATCCATCATTCCAGCAAGCACCGCGGTCGCAGTCGTGAGGCCCGTGAGCGCCTGGTGTGGCAGGGCGAAGGCATGGCCCAGGTGCAGCGCACGGCGAACGGGCTGAGCCTGGCATTCCGCTTTCGTGTGCCGGCCGATCTGCCCGTATCGCAGCCGCGCTCGGCTGACCATCACGTCTGGCGTCTTGACGTTGTGAGCGAAAACGCCGAGATCGTCTTTTCGCGTCGTTACGAGCTACCCGTATTCGCCACCGGGGCACAGTCGTCACTGTCGCTGGACGACGCCAGTAACCATCCGCAGATGCAACAGCGCCAGCAGCGACAGATCGATGCGGTCAGCGACATCGAACGCATTCCCGGTGGCGTGCGCATCACGCTGCCCTATGGCCGCAACCCGGGCAACGCTGCGATGGCACTGGCGTTCGGCCTGGGCTTCGGTGGAGCGGGAGTGGCCTCGGGCTTCCTCGGGGCCCCCTGGCTGTTTCCATTGATCTTCGGTGGCATCGGCGCCGCGGCCGTGCTGGCCGCGCTGTACGGGCTGACCAACAGCCTCCGCGTATCCGTCGACACACGCGGCATCGCTTCCGAACGCCGCGTACTGGGCTTCGTCGCCATGCGGCATCAGGCAGAGCGCGAGCAGATCCGGCAGCTACGACTAAAGGAGAGCTATCGCACCCAGACCTCGGGTCGGCACAAGGTGACGTATCGCGTCGTGGCCGAACTCGACAGCGGCAAATTGCTCACGCTGGTCAACAGCTTGCAGGGGCAGGAGGCGGCTGAGGCAATGCTGGAGGAACTTGGGCGATTGACGGGCTTGCCTGTTCATCAGGCAGGGGTCAAGGCCGATACCCGGCCCTAGATGTCGTTGAGGATACGTTTGATAAGTCGCCGCGCCTATCGGGCATGTGCTCCGTTTGTCAAGGCAGTTACGTCAACAAGTCCAGGTGAGTAATTCCGTTTGTATAAGCAAAGAACCGTAGAATCGGCCCCTGCATAAAAAACAGGGTGCCTTGCAAGATGCAGCGCAGCCCCGGAAAACATCGAGAGGGATCGTTGCATGCTTGAATTTATCAGCCGGCTGTTCAGCCTGTCGCTGCTCGTCGTCTTGACGGCTTGTGGTGGCGGTGGGGGAGGTGGCGGGGCTGGGGGAGGTGGGAGCGCGAGCAGCGTTTCAGTCGACAAGACTTCCATCGCTTTGAGCTATGTCGAAGGCTCGACATCGGGCAGTTCGACATCCTTCGTGCTCACCATCAATAACGCGCCAAGCGGACTGCCTGTCGGCGCTGTCGCCACAGGTTCCGGGATTGCGAATGGGGAAAACCTTCCATTCACTGTAATTTCGTCGAATCAGCTTCGTTTTTCGGTGTCTGCGCGCCTTGGGTTGGCTTCCGGCACTTATACCGGCGAAATATCGATATACGTCTGTGCCGATCTGTATTGCCAAAGCAACCTTCCGGGCGTTCCCATAAAGATCAATTACGTAGTAACGGTTACGCCGGGGTTCTCAGTGACGCCATCGGCGGTAGCAATCAATGCCGTTAGCGGCGTAGGAGGTAGTGCGAAACTCGAGGTCAACGGAGCCTTGCCACCAGGCACAGACAGCATCACCGTTTCTGTCAACAGTGGCAGCAACTGGTTGTCTGTCGGTGGTCAGACATCGAGCAGTGTGAGTCTTGTTGCCAAGCCTTGGCGCTCCGGTACGTATAGCGGATCGGTTCGACTGACGGCCGGAACCAAATCAGTGCTGGTGCCCGTGAGCTATGTCGTGACAGCACCTGCTGGTAGCGAAAGCGATTTGCTGGTGACCCCTAGCTCGCTGCTTCTAACCGCGGTTGAAGGGGGAAAGGCAAGCAGTAAGAGTCTCGCAATTACCTTGCCAACTTGGGGTAGCTCAAGTGACGTGAGTATCTCCACGCAGTATCTTGATGCAGCTGGCGGATGGCTGACAGTGAGCCGAACCCCGACCGGTGCTTTGGTCAAGGCATCTCCAACCATGACCGAAGGCAACTATTTTGCAGTGATAACGATTTCCCCTGACGAGCCTGGATTCGGTGTGCAAATCCCGGTGACCTTCGTCGTCGGTGGCGGTCTGATGACTCCGGATCCTGTCGTCATCAACCTCAATGAAGCCGTAGTGTCTGGAGCTTTGTCGGGCACGGTGTCCGTGACCAGCAGGAACGGGGTCGTCATGAACTGGGCGGCATCGTCCGACCAGCCTTGGCTCAAGCTGCCTGTTGCGTCAGGTTCAACAGGCGCGAGTTTGAGCTACCAGGTAGAACCTGACCGCTATCGGTGATATCGCGAGCTTCAGCACAAGCACGGCCAAAGTGACGATCACACCGTCATTGGCCGGTGTGACACCTGTAGTCTTCGTCGTGATACTGAACAAGTGATGGAGATGCTTGTCGCCACCGGTTCGATGAGACTTACCATTGTGACGACTCAGATGTCGTTCTTTCGCCGTACTGTCTTGCGTGGGGAGTCTTGCGGCGCGTAACGCGCGCCGCTAACGGCATTCGGCGTGTTGGTGCGCGCGGCGGTGGTATTGAGTTCGCCGATGGCGCGCTCGATCTGCGCGACGACCTCGTTGGCTGTGGCGCCGTCCACGCGCAGGATGTCCTTGCGGGCCGTCACGCTGACCCGGGTGAGCCGGGGTGACAGGGTTTCCATTTTTACAGTGATGTTCAGCTCGGCGACCTTGGCCTTGGTGAGGATGCCGTTGTCGAGGCTGCTGACGTCCTCGATGTTCAGCAGCATGGACTTGGCAGCCAGGCGTACGGCGTCGTCCACCTTTTCGATGGGTTCGCTGAAGGTGCGGCTGGCGGTGCCATTGACCTGGTGCGACAGGCCGGCGCCGGCACCCGCCCCGGCGAGGCTGACGGCCAGGGCGGCGCAGCCGTTGAGCGACAGCACGATGGCCATGGCGGCACCAAGGCGCAGCAGTGCTGCGAGGCGGGGGGAGGGGCGGTAGGTCATGATGGAGTCCGGTGGCGGCCGCGATGCCTGGAATCAAGCATCCGGAGTGCCTGTGGCCGGGGGTGCCGTTCGCCATCTGACAGGAGCTCCGCGACTTGCTGTCAGTGGCGGAATGGGGGGCGGGAACGGTCGTAGAGGTACCCCCGGCCGCTGGTCTGGCCCGACCGGAGGCAGGCAGGAGTGCCGCAAGTCGTCACAGGCGCGGCAGAAATGGTCAGGATCTGGCGCTGAGGTGTGCCCTTCCGAAGGGTAAAATCCGCCTTTACCCGGAAGAAACTGATTGATGCAACAAGAGCAAGCCCCCCTGCGTGCCGTCATTGCGGCCGTGCAGCTGTCCAGCGTCAGCGACGGCGAATTCGAAGCCTCATTGATGGAGCTGCGCGAGCTGGCCCGTACGCTGGGCTTCAAGGTCGTGAATACCTTCGTGCAAAAGCGCGCGAGCTTTGACAGCACGGGCTACCTGGGCGTCGGCAAGCGGCAGGAGATCCACGACTACGTCGAGAGCCTGGCCTTGCCCGAGGACGGTAGCCCCGCGCCGGCAGGGCATGAAGGCGAGATCGAGCTGGTGCTGGTCGACCACGAAATCTCGCCGACCCAGCTGCGCAAGCTGGAGCTGGAGACGGGCTGCGAGGTGATGGACCGTACCATGGTCATCCTCGAGATCTTCCACCGCAACGCGAGGACCCCTGCGGCACGTGCGCAGGTCGAGATCGCACGCCTGGGCTACATGGCGCCGCGTCTGCGCGAAGCGGCCAAGGCGGCAGGGCCGCAGGGGCGTCAGCGCAGTGGCGTGGGCGGGCGCGGAGCAGGGGAGTCGGCCACCGAGCTGGATCGTCGCAAGATCCGCGACCGCATTGCCGAGCTGCAGCTTGAAATCCAGGCCATGAACGCGACGCGCGAGACGCAGCGTTCCCGTCGTCAGCAACGTCAGGGGCTCGCCAGTATTGCGCTGGTGGGTTACACGAATGCAGGCAAGTCGACCTTGATGCGTGCGCTCACCGGCAGCGAAGTGCTGGTCGAGAACAAGCTGTTTGCTACGCTCGACACGACCGTACGTGTGCTGCATCCGGAGAGCGTGCCGCGCGTGCTGGTCAGTGACACCGTGGGCTTCATCAAGAATTTGCCGCACGGTCTGGTGACGTCGTTCAAGTCGACACTGGACGAGGCGCTCGATGCAGCCCTGCTGCTGCACGTGATCGATGCCGGTGACCCCGGATTCGAACGTCAGCGCGAAGTGACCGACAAGGTGCTGGCAGAAATCGACGCGCACGACGTGCCGCGCCTGACCGTGTTCAACAAGATCGACTCCGTCGGGGACGAAGCTGCGCAGGCCGAGCATGCCGCGGCGCTGCGCGCGAAGTATCCGGACTGCATCGTGATGAGCGCACGGCGCCCTGATGACGTGGCTGCGCTGCACGCGCAGATCGTTTCCTGGTTCCAGCGCGATCTGGTCGAGGCAGAGCTGCGCCTGCCCTGGTCGGCCCAGCATCTGCGTCGTGATATCTATGCGCATTGCCAGGTGCTACACGAAGATGCGGACGAAGATTGCGCCATCTTCCAGGTGCGTGGTGAGCCGGCCGCCGTCGAGCGTTTGCTTGCACAGCTGGCGCCCCCTGACAGCGTGGCGCCGCCCCCGGAGTGGTGAGATCAGGGTGAGGGCGTCCAGCCCTCGCCGCGGTCGAAGTCGCGGAACACCTGGTTGCGCGTCGCGTAGCGCCGCGCTTGTGTGACAGCTGGTATCTGGATGGCATGTTCCAGCCGCTGCGTGTTGTCGAGCGGCTTGCCCTCCAGCGTGGTGCTGCCGAACTCGGTCCAGCCCGCACACAGATCGTCACTGCAATTTGCCGGGCGGGGTGACGGCAAAGGCTTGTCGAGCCAGCCGGTCGTGGCAATGTGCGGGCCCATCTTCGTATTGATGAAAGCGACGTTGTCGCAGTTCTGTGAGCCACAGGATTGCCCGCCGCTACGGGCGAGGTAGACCGAACCTTCCGGCACGCCTTCTTCGGCAGTCAGCTTGCTATTGAGGAACACGAAGCCTGGCATGTTGCCGATGGCGCGTGCCTGCAATACGTAACCAGTGTTGTTGGTGACGTTCAGTACCGAGCGGATCTCGCAATCTTCGAACAGTGACGCGCGTGGGTAGCCCCAGATGAAGTCGACATCGCCAGCGATGAGGCTGCGGTAGAACCAGCTCCAGCCTTTGACGAGAATGGTGTCCTGCGCCGAGATGAAGTTCATCTCGCGTGCCAGCAGACGGCCCTCGCTGTTGAAGTAGATGGTCTCGGCCTGGTTGTCGATGGACGCTTCGCCGATCTTGTTAACTTTCACGTGCGAATTCTTCAGCGTGAAGTTGCGCAGGTTCAGCAGGTCGCTGCCCTCGATCAGCCACATGGCTCTGCCGCCCTTGAGGTAGACGCGCCCACACTTTGCCTTGCTGGCAGGGTTGCAGCCGGGCAGAAAGCCGCTACCCGCACTGCCATCGCTGGCGCCCGTGCCCGGGTTGAAGGATTCGTAGTTGTCGTAATGGACGACGACGCCATCGCGGCTCTCGCCTTGCACGGTGAGGTTGCGCACACCGCGCAGGAACAGCAGCTCTTCATACACGCCGCTGCGCAGGTTGATCTGCTTCGGCACTCTGGCATCGTCAGAGTCCGACAGGCTCATGATGTGATTCAAGGCACCCTGCAGTGAGCGGAAGTCGGCGTCGCCATCATCGTCGACGGTCACGCTGCTGCGCTTGTGTGCGGCACGCGTCTTGAAGCGCCAGCCGTCTTCGCGCTTCACACCTGCAAAGTCGGCGCCTGCCAGCTTGCCCGACAGCACGCCCGCGTCCAGCGTCACGTAGTACTCGGTATCCGGCTCCAGCCGGTTGTTGTGTAGCGTGACAACGGCGGTGTCGCCACGCACCACGACTGGTCGGTAATAGACGTAACGGGCACCCGCACCCCAGGAGACGCCCGATGCCAATGCATCGACCTCGGTATTGGCGCGCGGCATGGCGGTCTGCGTGTCGCCGCTGGCAGCGCTGCCGCCCAGATCGATGCTGTCGACGAGTTTGTCGTTGCTGGTCTTGAAGATCTTGATGAAGCCGGAAATACCGATGGTGGGGGCGCTATCGAAGCGCAGCTTGAGACGCGCGTCGATGTGAGCCGCGGGTTCTGCCATGGCGGGCTCCACGCGGCCGGACAGGCTGGCTGCTGCGAAGGCGCTGGACAGCGGCAGGCAGAGCAGGGCGAGGAGGGAGAAGCGGTACAGAGGTAACAGCATGGTGCGTGGGGTTCCGTGGTGCAGGGATTCAGGACCGGCGAGGCGGGGCGCCAGCTTATGATGTTTCCGGTAACAATATCGGCGGAAAGTCCGGAATCCTGTAGCCCTGCTGACGTCGAAATGTGTGGAATTGCAGATCTGGCGTGGGTTTGCGGTTGTGCTGCAGCGCGGAATGCCGGGTTCCCGGGGGAGGGCCCCAATTGACGCGGGGATCAGCTAAGGCAATATATCAAAAAGAAAAAAGTCGCCACCCGGTTGCGCGAATGCATCACGATCATGCGTGTTGCGTCGCGACATACGGGCAGGCCTCTGTTACAGTGATGTTGAACGCCAGCAGCTTTTCACGCCAACGTCCTTTACAAGGAGATCGTCATGAACATCGGTCAAGTTGTCGCCCCCGCAGAGCCCGTAGAACTGCCCTCGGACATCGATAGCGAACGTCAGGCTTACCTCGACGAAGCGCATGTCGAAAGTACACAGTTCGGCGTCGGCCGTTGGGACAGTTACGCAGACGCGGACTGAGCCTGACTCTTGAATGACGGTTTTTGCCGGCGCTCCCGCCCGGGACGTTTCGCCGGCTGAACAAATCCGGCCCACGCGTGGCCAGCTTGGCTGCGCGTGTCGGCCACGTCTGCCCGGCTGGCGGGCGCTCCCGATACCTCGTCAGTGCGTCATGAAGCGCAGCGCGTCTTCCAGTGGCAGCGGCCGGCTAAGGAAATAGCCTTGGGCCTTGTCCGCGCCCAGCTTGCGCAGCAGATCCAGCTCGCTGGCCGTTTCCACCCCTTCGGCCAGGATGCTGCTGCCGGTCTGTTTGCCGAATTCCACCAGGGCAGAAGCCAGCGCACAGCGTGAGCGATCACGATCAATGGCTCGCGTCAGGCTGATGTCGAGCTTGATGATCTCCGGCTGCAGATTGAGGATGTGGCGCATGCTGGCGTAGCCCGCGCCGGCATCGTCGATCGACACTTTCACCCCACGGGATCGCAGACTGCTCAAACTGCGCCGCAGCGCGTCGTAGTCATCGACGTGGGCGTGCTCGGTGAGCTCCAGCACGATGCGCTCGGTATCGACGCCGGCAAATATCGCGTCGAAATTCCGGCTCATCACGGTTTCGGGCGAAGCATTGATGGCCAGGTATGTGTCCTCGGGCATGAGCGTCAGCGCTCGCAGCGCATTGCGCATCGCGCTGACTTCGAGCGCCGGCCCCAACCCCACTTCAGCCGCTTCGGCAAACCACTTGTCTGGTGTGTGCCCGTGACTGTTCGGGAAGCGTGACAGGCACTCCATTCCCACGAAGCGCTCGTCACTCAGCCGGCAGATGGGCTGGAAGACGATTTCCGGGCCGCCATGCGCCAGCGCTGCCTCGATGCGTGCGAACTTTGCGCTGCGCTCGTTCTGCGACAGCAGCTCAAGGTCGATCTGATAAGCCACGAGCCCTGCGAAGGCTTCCATCATCCCCAGGTCGCGCTGGTTGAGCGAATTGTCAGGGTGAAAGCCGAAACAGCAGAATGTGCCGTAGATGCGCCCGTCAGAGAGACGGATCGGCACGCTGAGGTGCGAGCCGATGGGAATGCTCGTGGTTTCCGGCAGCGCCATGGCCTCGGGCTCTTGCGTGGTGTCGGGAATCAGGCGCGGCAGGCGGCCATCGACGACACGTTTGCAGTAGCCCACGTCCATGGGAATCGAGTCACCCATGTAGATCGGCGTCCATCCGGCAGCGTCCACATGGCGGAAGATGCGCTCGTTACCGGTGAATTCCGAAACGAATGCGACGTCCATGCCGAGATGCTGCCGTACTGCGCGCAGGATGTGATCGATGGACCCCGATACATCTAGGGACGGCAGACCGAAGGCAGGCAACAGGCCTGGCAGGGTACGGGTATTGAGAGCTTGACCCACGATATTGCCTCCCGGAGTGAGATCCTCACAATATGGCCAATCAGATGCCATACGGATACCTGCCCGTTAGGGCAGCGGCTGCCGTAAACCCTTGGGCTGGCACGCTCGCGACCTGCGTTTGCGCAGGCGTCATGTTGTTGCGGAACAATCCTTTAACCCTGTTTTCTCATGTCGATCGTTGAATACCCGCACGACCCATTCATTCATCACACGAGGCCATCATGCGCGATTTCCGCCAATCCGTTTCCTTCCCCCGACTTCTGCCCCTTGCCGTCAGCCTGCTGTTCGCCAGTGCTGCGAGCTTTGCTGCCGACGCGCCAGAGCGACGCAGCACGCTGGAAGACCAGCGCAGCGTGGCTGTCACGGTCTACAACCAGGACCTTGCGCTGGTGAAAGAGGTGCGGCGTGTGGCGCTGGATGCGGGTTTCAATCGTCTGGCCTTGCGTGATGTCAGCGCGCAGATCCGTCCCCAGACCGCGTTGCTGCGCAATCTCACCAATCCTGGCGGTCTGCGCCTGCTGGAGCAGAATTTCGACTACGACCTGCTGACACCGGCGCGCCTGCTGGAAAAGTCCGTGGGCCGCACGGTGCGCATCGTGAGAACGCACCCGATGACGGGCGCCGAGACAACCGAAACAGCCGAAGTGCTGGCCGCGGCGGAGGGCGTCGTGCTGAAGATCGGCGACCGTATCGAAACCGGCGTGCCGGGCCGCATCGTGTTCGACAACGTGCCCAGCAACTTGCGCGACCGTCCGACCCTGGTCTCGCAGCTGAACAGCAAGCAGGCGGGGACACAGGACATCGAACTGTCCTATCTCACCGGCGGGCTTTCGTGGAAAGCTGACTATGTGGCCGAGCTGAGCCAGGACGACGTTACGCTGGACCTCAATGGCTGGGTGACGCTCGACAATCGCAGCGGGACGAGTTTCGGCAATGCCCGTCTGCAACTCGTGGCGGGGGATGTGAATCGTGTGCGCGAGGAGGAGGTCGCCAACCTGTACGAACTGCGGCGTGCCGCGCCCGCACCGATGATGGCCAAGGCCGCCATGGCACAGGAGAGCCTGTTCGAATATCACCTCTACACCCTGCAGCGTCCCACCACGCTGGCCAACAACCAGACCAAGCAGGTGTCACTGCTCGATGCGACCGGCGTGCCGATGAAGAAGGAGCTGTTGCTCGAAGGATCTCCCCATTACTACGGAAACGCCGCGGGTGAAATCGGCAGCAAGATCAAGGTGGGTGTCTTCGTCGAGTTCGTCAACAAGGAGGGCAGTGGTCTCGGCTTGCCGCTACCCAAGGGCGTGGTGCGCGTGTACAAACGTGACAGTGCAGGCAACGCACAGTTTGTCGGTGAAGACCGTATCGATCACACGCCGAAGAACGAAACCGTACGCCTCAAGCTTGGCGAAGCGTTCGACGTGACGGCGGACAAGAAGCAGACCGACTTCCGTCGTCGCGAATCGAGCCCGCGCAACATTCACGAGAGCGCTTACGAGATCGTGTTGCGCAATGCCAAGCCCGAGGCTGTGACGGTGACCGTGCGCGAACCCGTACCGGGTGACTGGAGCATGCTCGAGCAATCGCACAAGCACGAGAAAATTGCTGCCGGCGTGGCGCAATGGAAGATCAGCGTGCCGGCCAATGGCAGCGCCACTCTGAAGTACCGCGTGCTGGTGCGTTACTGAAACAGCGGCTAGCCCCGGCTGAACACTGCGGTCGCCAGCATCGGGGCCGCTGCTTTTCTGTGCTGCGATGCGGTGTGGTCAGCTGATCGCATGCAACGCCCTGCAGTAAGGCAATTGCAGTAGGGCCCGGCTTGTATGCCTTCAGTAGAGTGATGCCAGCACGCCATGACGTGCAATCAGAGCACTGCTCATACAAGACGGAGACAAACAATGAAATCATCCTTCAGCCAGTTCATGCTGGCCGGCTTGGTGCTGGGCGCCTCGGGCGCCGCATCGGCCGCGACCTATTATGTTTCGCCGAGCGGCAGTGACAGCGCTGCGGGGAGTTCTTCTGCGCCCTGGAAGTCGGTGACGCGTGCGCAGACGACCGCAGTGGCCGGCGATACGGTCTACATCCGCGGCGGCACCTACAGCATCACCAAGGGCGTGAATACCTGCGCCTCGCAGACCGACACGGTCAACGCCATCCTGCTCAACAAGAGCGGCGCAACCAGCAACCCGATCAAGTACTACGCCTACCCGGGTGAGAAACCGGTGTTCGACTTCAGCAAGATGACGGACAACTGCCGCATCAAGGGTTTCAACATCACGGCTTCGTGGGTCAGCCTCAAGGGCCTGGAGATCAAGGGCGTGCTGCAGGGGAACAACCTCAACCACGAATCCTGGGGTGTGTGGATCAACGGCAGCAACAACGTGCTCGACACGCTCAACGTGCACAACATCCAGGGCGCTGGCGTGTTCATCCAGAACGGTGGCTACAACCTCGTGCTCAACACCGACTCGCATGACAACTACGATCCCAAGACCTCCAACGGCGCAGGGCAGAGCGCGGATGGTTTCGGCGCTCACATCAAGGCTGGCTACCCCGGCAACGTGTTCCGTGGCTGCCGCGCCTGGAACAACTCGGATGACGGCTTCGATCTCATCAACGCCTATTCCAGCGTGACCATCGAGAACTCCTGGGCCTGGTCGCATGGCTACCTGCCGGGCACCACGACGCCGGTGGCGGCAGGCAATGGCAATGGCTTCAAGGTCGGCGGCTATGGTGGTGTGTATGTGTCGGGCGCGCCCAAGCACATCCTGCGTCAGTCGGTCGCCTTCAACAACAAGGCCAGCGGCGTGTACGCCAACCACCATCCGGTTGCCAATGACTACTTCAACAACACCAGCTACAACAATGGCAGCGACTTCAACATGCTCGGCATCGACTCGAGCGGTAACGCTGTGAACCTCGGCACCCTGCGCAACAACATCGCGTACAAGGGCACTTTGCTGGTCAACACCTCGGGCGTGAATACGCGCTACAACTCCTGGGATGCCGGCACCGGCGTCAGCGTGTCGGATTCGGACTTCCAGTCCGTGTCGACCAGTGGCTGGGATGCTTCGCGCCAATCCGATGGCAGCCTGCCGGTGCACACCAAGCTGCACCTCAAGAGCGGTAGCGATCTCATCAACAAGGGCGGTGACGTGAAGCTGCCTTACAACGGCAGTTACCCCGACCTCGGCGCCTTCGAGTACTGAGCGCCGTCAGCCAACAAAAAGCCCGCCAACATGGCGGGCTTTTTTGTTTCGCACATGGCATGGCGTGTGACAGGTACCGCAGATGCCCGGGGGCGTTTGAGGCTAAAGTGACCCCTCGGAAAAATCCAGAACATACAAGGGGGAGCCGTGTCGTCTGAATTCAATCCATATGCACCGCCACGCAGCGCAATCGAGCCCAGCGTGGTGTCGGGGGATGGCAATGGCATCTGGCGCTCCGGCAAGAAGCTGATCGTGGCACGTGATGCGCACTTTCCGTCGCGCTGCGTCAAATGCAATGACGAGGGGGCTTTGCTGCGCAAGCCCTTGAAGCTGTCCTGGCATCACCCGGGCTGGTACCTGCTGCTCTTTTTCAACCTGCTCATCTATGCGCTGGTCGGCCTGGTGGTTCGCAAGTCTGCCAAGGTGCAGGTTGCACTGTGTGCGGCGCACGCCCGACGCAGAAAAATCGGGCACGGGTTGATGTGGGGCAGCCTGGCGGCACTGGTCGCCTCGTTTTTCATGATCGCCTCGGACTACGGAACGGTCGGCATCCTGAGTTTTGTCGCGGGCGGCCTGGGCATCCTGGTCGGCATGTTCGTGTCACGCGTCGTCGTCGCATCGCGCATCGCGTCCGATGAAGTACATCTGCGTGGCTGTGGTGCCGAGTTCCTCGCCGGCTTTCCCGAGCGCGACTGAAGCAGGCTGGCGCAGTCTGTGTCTGGCGTGCCGCGCGATCAGGTGAGGAGCCGTTGCGCCAGCATTCAGGGTTCGGTGCCGCTGCGTAGCGGATAGCCCGCATCCCGCCAGGCCTTCATGCCGCCGTCCAGCGCCACTGCGCTGACAAAGCCCATCTCGCGCAACGTCGCGGTGGCGAGGGTGGAGACCTTGCCGACTTCGCAACACGCCAAGATGCGACGTGTCGGATCCGGCAACTCCTGGTTCACGCGCAGCTCCAGCTGGCCGCGCGGCAAGTGGCGTGCGCCGGGAATGTGGCCAGCCTCGTAGGCGTCGCGCTCGCGCACGTCGAGCACGATCAGCGTTGCGTGCGGGTCATCGAGGCTGGCACGCAGCGCTTCCATCGACATGAAGGGCACGCTGGCCGAGGCTTCGGCGAGCATCTGCGCGACCGACTTGCCGCCGATCATGTTCACGCGCAGCGCTTCGGTCATGTGCGTGGGCATCGACAGGTTGAGCGTGTTCATCATTTCGACGAAGGCTTGCGGGTCGCGCACCTGCAGGCGCTGGTTGCTGGCCAGCTCTTCGCCGAGCGTCGTGCTGGCGCGGCTTTTGTATTCGTGTGCGGGGCAGATGATCAGTGCAGGGTCCAGGCGCAACAAGCGGTTGAACAGGCTGTCATGCAATGCGAGCGGGTCGCCGCTGGGCAGGTCGGTGCGTCCCGTGCCGCCAATCAGCAGTGTGTCACCGGTGAAGACGCGATCTTCGACGCGCAGGCACATCGAGTCGCGCGTGTGGCCCGGCGTGTGCAGCGCTTCGATGCGCATCTTGCCGAGCATCAGCATCTCGCCATCGCCGAGACGCAGATCCGCGTAGGGGGCAGGGCTGCTCCGGTGCATCACGACCGGTGCGTGCAGCAACGCCGCCAGCTTGCGGGCGCCGGAGAAGTGATCGGCGTGGGTGTGCGTGTCGATGATGTAGCGGATGTGCAGCCCGTCGCGCGCAGCCAGTGCCTGGTAGTGGTCGAGCTGGCTGACTTCCGGATCGATCAGTGCCGCCGTCCGCGTGTCACCGCAGCCAATCAGGTAGGACTGGCATCCACCGGTCGCAATCTGTTCGAAGATCATGGTTCCCTCCGCAAGCACACCAGGTCGCGTGGCGACATGACTGCAGTATGCCCGCAAGCCATGCAGGCGCGAAGCGAGGGACGTTTGAGCCTGTTGCGTCGGGACTCAGGTGGTGGCCCGCATCTCGGTCGGTGACTGACCGAAGCGCTGGCGGAAGCGGATGCTGAAACGCGACGCCGAGTCGTAGCCGCAGGCGAGTGCGATGTCGTCGATGCGCCGTGCCGAGTTCAGCACCAGGCCCAGCCCCGCGTTCATGCGTATGGTCTCCAGCATGTTGCGCAGACTCGAACCTTCGGCGGCGAGGTGACGACGCAAGGTCGCTTCGCTGCAATGCAGCTCTGCCGCGGCGTCGCTGGCCGACCATTTGCGACCGGGCGCCGATTGCAGCACGAGACGCAGGCGTTCGCTCCAGCAGTCGTGCCGGGTCAGGAACAGCGCTTGCCCCGCGCCGCGCAGTGCCAGGCACAGCAGCACTTCTTCCAGCCGGTGTCGCGCGATCTCGGGTTGCGGTGTCACGCCGGCTTGCCACAGTTCGCGCAGATGCTGCCAGGCGGCTTCCATGTTGGTGTCGGCAGTGACCGACAGTGTCGGCGACACCGGTTGGCGCAGGGCCTCGGCGACCAGACTGCCATGGCGTCCCCGGAATGCCTCGATGGAGTCAGGTGCGATGCCCAGCACTTCGGCGAGGTAGCCATTCTCGGCCGGGATGTTGAGCAGGCTGCATTCGCTGCGTGCCGCAAACGCTGCAAAGCAGCCAGTCCCCACGTCCTGCGCCTCGCCTTCCTCAGCGCCGCTGTAGACGCGCTTGACGCCAGCCACCACGCGCACCAGTACCGGACGGAACATCGGCACGCGGCGGATCTGTTGTGGCAAACGTGCACGATGCTGGCTGAGGCTCAGCACACCCGGCACCGATAGCGCGGGCAGGGCTTGCAGGGGCATGTGGCTGAAGCTGCGCATCATGGTCGTGGCCCTTCGGGGCTGGCGCGTTGCCGCGGCAAAGATGAGACAGGATATCAAGGGCGACCGTAAGTGAGTGTCAGGCTGGCGCGGCCCAAAGCGTTGCGCAGGAGATTGAAGCCGATCATCGCGTTGCTGGCTGTGGCGGGCGCCTTGATTGCCTCATCCGGCAGGGCGAACACCGTGAAGACGTAGCGGTGTGGTTTGTCGCCACGCGGTGGGCAGGCGCCGGCATAACCGGGTTTGCCACCGTCATTGACGTTCTGGATGGCACCGGCCGGAGCGAGATTCGCCGCCGGATCGCCCGCATTGGCCGGCAAGGCATTCACGCTGGCCGGGATGTTGTACAGCTGCCAGTGCCACCAGCCACTCATCGTCGGCGCATCGGGGTCGTAGACCGTGACGGCAAAGCTCTTCGTCCCGGCAGGCGCGTTGTGCCACTGCAATGCGGGGGACAGGTTCTTGCCGCCACAGGCCACCTGCTCCAGCGGCAGCGTGGCGCCGTCTTGCCAGCCCGGGCTGCTCAGGCTGAAGTCGGTTGCGTAGGCGGCGGGGCAGGACAACAGCAGCAGACAGGCATTCAAACGGACACTCATGGCTTCACCTCGGGAAAGTGTTTTCGGGAGCAGCGGAACAGCGGGATTCCAGTGTGCCCGTCCCGTTTCGCTGCCGAGGTGCAGGAACGCGCAAGGATGGTGCGCAAACGCGCATTCAGCGTGCCAGAAGATCAAACTCGTACAATCAGCGCCTCACTCGCAGGGGCACGCACATGACGGACTTCACTTCGACGCAGATCGACGCAGGCCAGGCCATCTACACACCGTTGACGCTCAAGCTCTACGACCTGGTGGTGCTCGGCATTTCCAATCGCTTCATCTGGCGTTGTCCGACGCGGAGTCTGCTGGGGCATTACAACGCGCACATCAGCGGCAAGCACCTCGACATCGGAGTCGGGACGGGCTACTTCCTCGATCGTTGCCGCTTCTCGTTAGCTCAGCCTGCCATCACCTTGATGGACCTCAACGAGCATGCCCTGCAGCATGCGGCGCAACGCATTGCCCGCTATCGTCCGGCGACTGTCGTGCAGAACGTGCTGCTGCCTTTCGCACGCACCGACGAGAAGTACGACTCGGTCGGCATGAACTACCTGCTGCACTGCGTTCCCGGCAGCATCGCGCAGAAGGCCGTCGCGTTCGATCACGTCAAGGCTGTCATGAATCCCGGTGCGACGATTTTCGGTGCCACGCTCCTGCAAGGCGGCGTGCCGCGCAATCTTGCGGCCAGAAAGTTGATGGCCGCCTACAACCGCAAGGGCGTGTTCTGCAACGAGCAGGACGATCTTGCAGGGCTTGTCGCGGCCCTGAACGCACGCTTCAGTGACGTGACGGTGAGCGTGCAGGGCTGCGCTGCAGTGTTTGCCGGCAAGGCATAGCCCGCAGCGTTTCCGGTTCTTCAAAGTCGCCAGAAAGAAGAAAGTCCCTCGCTGACAGTGTGCGCACTCCGGCGGTGCGGGTGGCTGTGTCCGATCGCGGCTTTCCTGCGATTCTGCTTGTGTCTGTCAATGACGATTGAATTTGTGTGGAGTTTTGTGATCGATCACAAGGCTTTGTATCAATTGATATTTTTGACAGAAACAACCGTTACCGGTCACTCAAAAATATCCGGGAAATCCCTTGAACGCGCACGGGGCATGGAGAAGAATGCCGTGCCGTTTCATCTATGGTCGCCTCTCGAAAAGTGACCTGTCGCAAGACGAATGGCGCCTTCTGCTCCGGGGGCGAGTAACAGGTCGCAAAGAAAAAACGGGGCACGACAAATTCAATCAAGGAGACAACAATGTTCAAGCATCTTCTCGGTGCCGCTGCGGCACTGTGCCTGACTGCCGGCGCGCAGGCAGCAACCGACTATCCCTCGGGTTACACCAAGTGCGCACAGAACACCGGCGCAACCTGCTCGTTCAGCGGCACGCGTCAAGTCGCTCTCGGCAAGTCCGGCAGCTTCGTCTACGCCACGTTCAGCAACGGCGCTGTCTGCTCCAGCAGCAACTTCCCGTCCAACAGCTACACCTCGTCGGCCTGGTGTTCGTATAGCGGTTCGACGACCAGCAGCTCGAGCAGCTCTGCACCTTCTTCCAGCAGCAGCTCCAAGTCGTCGTCGAGCAGCAGCTCGAAGTCCTCGGCATCGACCACCAGCTCCAGCAGCAGCTCCAAGTCCTCGTCGTCCACCAGCTCGTCGAACGGCAACAACCCCGTGCCCGGCTGGACCGGCCCCGTCAACGTTTGCGAACCCGGCGCGCTGATTCACGGCACGACGATTGATTGCGGTGGCAAGTCGATCGGTCTGAGCTGCAACGGCGACAGCGAAACGCAACCCGCTGTGCTGACGCTGATCAACGCAACCGTCAAGAACGTGACGATCAAGGCCGGTGGCGGCGCCGACGGTATCCACTGCGGCTGGGGCAGCCTCGGCAGCGGTCTGGGCACCAACGTGCAAGGTGGCACCTGCAACCTGACTAATGTGACGTGGGCCGAAGTCTGCGAAGACGCAGCCTCCATCGGCAACGGCCAGGTCGGCACGACGATGAACATCAACGGCGGCTCGGCGACCGATGCCGACGACAAGGTGTTCCAGCACAACGGTATCAACGCCACGCTGAACGTCACCAACTTCACCACCTACGGCTCGATCGGCAAGCTGTCGCGTTCCTGCGGCGACTGCACGGGCAACGGCGGTCCGCGTTACTTCAACATCAATGGCGTGACGCTGAACAAGGTGTCTTCCGCCGTGATCGGAGTGAACGGCAACTACGGCGACAAGGCCACGCTGCGCAACATCAAGATCAAGGGCTACAAGTCGGGCAGCCCGAAGGTTTGCGTCGAGTACAAGGGCGTGCAGAAGGGTAGCGGCTCGTCCAGCACGGTTGGCGAGAAGTGGAACACCAGCGCTTGTAACGTCAGCACCTCCGACGTGACCTCGTTCTGATCTTCACGTAGCACTACCGGACGGGCTCGCCTGTCCGGTTGCATCCCGAACCCCCGTATCATTCGAGACGGGGGTTTTTCTTTGTGCGCGTCTGAACGCGCAATCTGTTGACCATGACCTGCAAGGGTTCAACCACGATGTTCATCCGATCTGTCCTGATGGCGTGCGCGCTCCTGCTGAGCGGCGCCGTGATGGCGCAAGGCGCTCCGGCCACGCCCGTGTTCAGCGCGCGCTCCGTCATCAACTCGACGCTGTTCACGGGCGCTCAGATCTCCCGCAGCGGCACGCTGCTGATCGGCGGTACGGATGGCAGCATCTTGCGCAGCAGCGATGCGGGCCAGCACTGGGTGGCCGCACCGACGGGGGACGTGAGTCAGGCGATCATGCAGTTCGCGGCCAGCGATGCGGCCAGCGTAGTCGTCGCTGCGGGGGCGGCGTCAGGCATGCTGCGTTCCGTCGATGATGGCAAGACCTGGACCTTGCAACCCTTCGGCTCGCCCGCGCGCATGCGTGCCGTCGCCTGGTCGGCGCGCACGGCGAGCTGGGTCGCGGTGGGCGAGCAGGGCGTGATCGTCCGCGCCGCCAAGGATGACGACAGCTGGGAAATGATTGCCAACCCGGCGACGAAAAACCTCGGCGCCGTGCTGAGCTTGCCCGACGGCAGCTGGATCGCAGCAGGGGAGGACGGTGTCATCCTGCGCTCTACTGATGACGGCCTGCACTGGCAGACGTCGCGCACCGGCAGCACGGCGACGATGACGGCATTGCTCTACGTGCCGCAGATCAAGCGCCTGTTTGCCGCCAGCGGAGACGGCCATGTGCTTGTCAGCGCGGACGGCGGCCGTCAATGGACGCGCGTCGCAACTGGCGTCGAAGGCTATCTCAGCTCGCTTGCCTACGATGCGCAGTCCAAGGCACTGGTGGTGGCCACAGCCAAGGGCGCCGTCGCACGCTCCACGAATGGCGGGCTGACATGGCAGGTCGTGCCGACCGGCACCGACTACTACGTGCAGCACCTCGTCTATCTGCCTGCACCGGGCGCACTGATTGCCAGTGGCGAGCCGGGCGCGGTGCGTCGCTCGCTGGATGGCGGCAAGACCTGGACGCAGGTCGCGGTGGGCAGCAGCGACCGCATCAGTCGTCTGGTCGTCACTGATGGCGCCGTGATCGGCCTCGGCCAGTTCGGCGCCGTGATGCGCTCCATCGATGCGGGCGCCAGCTGGCAGGTGCAACAGCAAGCGATCAGCCTCTACGTGCATGACGTACAGCTCGCTGCCGACGGCAAGACGCTCGTCAGCGTCGGCCCGCAAGGCTCGGTGGCGCGCTCCGTCGATCTTGGCCGCAGCTGGGAGCCGCTTTCCCTCGGGCTGGGGCAGGACGTTTACCTGCTCAGCGCAACGAAAGATCCGCGTTCGGGCGCCGTCGTGGCGGGTGGCCCACCCGGCACCGTCATCCGTGCAGAGGGCGATGGCACGGCATGGCAACGCACGCTGGAGGTCAACAACTCATCGCGCGGCTACTTCCAGAAGATGCTGGCCGATACGAAGAGTGGCGTGCTGCTCGCGCTGGCCAGTCCGGGCATCGTCATGCGCTCCATCGACGGAGGGCGCATTTGGGAAGCGACTGACGCGCGCACCGACCCGCATCTGTTCGATGCCGACGCCAGCAGCGTTGACGGCAGCTTCGTGGCAGCGGGGCGCGACGGTGTCATCCAGGTCAGCCGCAACGGCGGCCAGCATTGGGAGCCGATCAAGAGCGGTGTGGCCACGCATCTGTACGGCGTCAGCTTCATCCCCGAGCTGCGCGCGTTCTTCGTGCTGGGCGCCAATGGCGTGATCCTGCGTTCGATGGATTCCGGTGCGACATGGCAGGCGCTCGATTCGGGCAGCAGCGCGGTGCTGCGCTACCTTGCCTACGACGCTACCAGCAAGGTGTTGATCGCGACGGGCGACAAGGGCGCGCTGTTGCGTTCCAGCGATGGCGGCACGCGCTGGCAGCAGATGAACAGCGGCAGCGATCAGAACCTGCGCAAGCCGCTGGTGACGCGCAAGCAGACCATCCTGATTCCCGGCCGCACCGGCGTGCTGTTGCGTTCAGACGATGCCGGCCTCAACTGGCGCCCGCTGCCGACGCGCATCACCGGGCACCTCAAAGGCTTGCTGGAATTGCCGGATGGCGCTGGCGTACTGGGGTATGGCGATCGCTTGATACTCATCAGCGAGTGATCGTTTCCACGTTCCGGATTGCAAATGAAAACGGCCGCAGATGCGGCCGTTTTCATCGTGCTGAAGGCAGCGTCAGTAAGAGAACGAATTGCTGATGCTGCAGCTGGCCCAGGGGCCGAGGCACAAAGTGCCGGTCATGCGCACATAGCTGTTGAGCAGCCTGGCCGTGCTGACCGAACTGTCGGTGCGGAACAGTGCGGTCGCGGGGCCGGCGATGCGGCAGCTGTCGAGCGTGACGTCGATCTTGTACGTCGTGCCACCATTCTGGCGAACGGCTGTCGCGCCTATCGTGTCGAGGATGCAGTTCTGCAGCTTCACGGTCGACACCGCATTGACCTGCAGGAAGCGGTCGGCGCCTTTGGTGGCCGTGATGTTTTTGATCGTTGCCGTGCCTGACGATTTCACCGTGATGCCCGTATCGCCCACATCGGCCCAGGTGACGTTGTCCACGGTCGCGTTACCGTAGATGTAAACGCCCGCCGCACCGGGGGCGCCGATGATCACGTTCTTGAGCGTCGTACCGCTGTTCAGCCTGAAAACCGGCGTCATCGACAGATCACCCTGATCACCTTCGCCGGTGTAGATGTAGGTCTTGCAGCCGCCGTCAAACACACCGCTCGATACAACGATGGTGTCCGCCGTCCTGATCGTGCCTGTCGACACGCAAGTGCCGCCCGTGATGCTGGCAGGCGGTGTGCCCGGGGGCAGGCTGCTGCCGGATGAGCTGCTCGACGAGGATGAGCTGGTTCTTTTAGGCGCCGAGCACTCGTTCGTGCCGCCTGCAACACGGCCACCAAAGGTAGCTTCGTTGCAGACGAAGCTGCCCGTCAGTTGCTTGTAGAAAAACTTGTCGGCTCTGCCGAAAGCGACCTTGGTGCTGGCGCTCACCGAGCAGGTCTTCCCCTCGGCACACAGCGTGACATAGCCGTCCGGGCGATTGGCTGCCTGCGCGCTCAACGACCACGCCATTGCCATTGCTACGAATGCAATTCTCATGAATTTCTCCTGGATACCTGTTTGTGGATTGCCGCCCGGATGACATGTCATCCGGGCGGCAACAGCATCAGTACGAATACGAGTTGGTGTAGCTGCAGCTGGCCCAAGTGCCGTAGCAGACCTGACCCGCCATGTGCACGTAACTGTTGAGCAGCTTCGCGATGCTGCTCGGGCTGTCCGAGCGGAACACCGAGACAGCCGGTCCGGCGATGCGGCAAGCATCCAGCGTTACATCGGTCTTGAACGTCGTGCCACCGTTCTGGCGTACGACCGTCTGGCCAACGTGGTCAATTACGCAGTTCTGCACACTGATCTTCGACGCGGCATTAATCTGCAGGAAACGGTCCGCCGAGTTGGCGACAGTCAGATTCCGTGCGATCACGCTACCTGCTGTCTTGATCGTCAAGCCAGTCTCCTGGATGCTGAGCCAGGTCACGTTTTCGACTGTGCCGCCAGCATAGACATGCACGCCACCATGATTGTCGAGCTTGGGGTCGATGGTGATGATGGCGTTCTTGAGCGTCGCTCCGTTCTCGACGCGGAACACCGGTTTCGTGCTTTCGTCACTGGCGAGGAACTGGCCCACATAGGTCTTGCAGCCGGCATCGTAAGTGCCGCTGGTGACCAGAATGGGCGTCGTCACTTTCACCGTTCCCGTCGACACGCAGCTGCCGCCCGTGATGCTGGCTGGGGGCGTACCTGGAGGCGGGGGCGGGAGAGGCGTGATGTCCGGTCCGTACCAGCAGCCCACCGGATTCATGCCGATGCTGCCACCGCCGTAGGAGCTGATATCGCACAACATCTGGCCCGTGAATTTCGATGAAATCGCGCCGCACGTGCCGCTCGGCGTGCAGTCCCAGAACTGGACCATGCGTGTGCCCGTGAAGCTGCAGGTTTTGCCGGGCGCTGCGCAGAAGGTGTAGTTGGACGCAACGGGCGGCTGGACGCTGGATGAGCTTGAAGAACTGCTCGATGAAGCGCTGCTCTTCGGCACCGAGCACTCATTGGTGCCGCCCGCAACACGGCCACCAAAGGTCGCTTCGTTACAGACAAAACTCCCCGTCAGCTGCTTGTAGAAAAACTTGTCGGCCCTGCCGAATGCGACCTTGGTACTGCTGCTCACCGAGCAGGTTTTGCCTTCACTGCACAACGTGACATAGCCCGCAGGGCGGTTGGCGGCAGAGGCGTTGAACGACAACGCCGCCGCCATCGCGGCGAGTGCGATGCGAATCGATTTCATGGCTGTCTCCTTGAACATGGATAGTTGGCTGTCATTGCAGCCTGCGTCCGGTTCTGATGACCGGATCGCAACAGCAGCCTAGGCATTTACCCGGCGCAACTCAAGTTCGGTGCATGGAGTAAATGGAATCTGGCAGAGCAGATGAAAAAGGGGCGCTGTTCGCGCCCCTTTTTCTTGCTATCGACAGATTTGCTGAATCAGTTCGATGTCAGTTTGAGGTCAATGAGTAACTGTTGACCGTGAAGGTCGATGCGCCTGAGTTTGACGTGATCTCGAAACCGAACTGGAAGTTACCCATCGTCACATCACCCATCCAGCCCTGCGACCTGAGCCAGTTGAGGATGGCCTTGACGTTGACCGAGGTCGAGTTCGTCTTCGAGGTGCGCAGGAACGAGAACACGGCATTGCTGCCGTTGCTGCCCTTGAACACGTTCCATGTCGAGCCACCCACCGACACATTGGTGAAGGAGGGCACAGCCTTGCCGGACGAGTCGTACTGCGCAGCGATGGGTTTCACGTTGCCGCTGCCGTCCGCATTGCCCGTGTAGTTCATCCACAGCATGATCTCGTACTTGTTGTTGACGTCCCAGATGTCATAGGTGGATTCCCAGGCGCCGCCGCTCGGCGTGTTCACCGAGAAGCTCGAGCTCAGCGTGCTGATGGCGCTGATCTTCTTGCCGATGTTGCGCGTCACGTTGGGGTAGGACTTGATGCCGCCCGTGTTCGGGTGATTCGAGGTGACGCCCCAGTTGTTGTACGTGTTGGCCCAGATCGTCTGCGAGCCATAGCCCGAGCCCCACACGTTGTTGTAGAGCGTGTAGCCGTTGTGGGTCCACGTGCCCCAGCGATCCGACGAAGTTCACGCGGCCGCAGTGCTGCTCGACGACTTCGATGACGAGACGCTGCTGGAAGATTTTGACGAAGAAACGCTGCTCGAAGCCTTGGACGAAGAGCTGCTGCTCTTCACCGAGCTGGCGCTGGATGCGCTGCTGGTCGGGCCCACCGAGCACCAGGCGCTGGACGGATAGCTGTTCGACGGGAACAGCGAGGACTGGCAGGTGAAGTTGCCGGTCAGCGTGGCGTAGACGAAAGAACCTGCCTTGCCGAGCGCCACGGTATGCGTGCCACTCATGCTGCAGGCGCCGCCAATCTGCGCACACTTGGTGTAACCGCTCGGGTAGTCGGTAGCAGCCCCTGCTGTGGCTGCGAGCAGGCATAGCGCTACGCCCGCAAATGCATTGCGAATCATCGAAGTCTCCTTTGGTTTATGAACTGCTGTCCGGTCAGTCTTTGCCGACCGTGTGCGCCTGTGGTTGTGGACTGCGGGCGCTGCGGCAATGTGCGCCGGGGCAGGGGGCAAGTCAATGTGCGCTGCGGCCGAGGCAACGGAGACGCGTGCGGCCGGCCGGACCCTATACCCCGGGGAGTATCCCGGCAGCACCGGCCGCGCGCAGGGCTCTCCGCGCTATACTCCCTCCCAGTATCAAAGGAGCTCGTCCGTGCCGCATTCCCCCGAAGAAAAAGTCCGTGTCCTCAAGCGTGTGCGTCGCATCGCCGGCCAGTGCTCGGCGCTGGAGCGCGCGCTGGAAGAGGGCGCCGATTGCGCGCCGGTGCTGCAGCAGATCGCAGCGATCCGTGGCGCGGTGAACGGGCTCATGTCCCAAGTGCTCGAAGCCCATATCCGCGAGGGCTTCGCCCAGCCCGGCCACACGCCGGACGACGCTGCCGTGCAGGAGCTGCTGTCGCTCGTGCGCACCTATCTCAAGTGACGGCCTGTTGCCGTCAAGCATCGAACTCACCTCACTTATCTCACATACCCCCCAGGAGAGCCTTCATGAAATCCCGCGCCGCTGTTGCCTTTGCTGCTGGTGAACCGTTGCAGATCGTCGAGATTGACGTTGCCCCGCCGAAGAAGGGCGAAGTGCTCATCAAGATCACCCACACCGGCGTCTGTCACACGGATGCCTTCACGCTGTCGGGCGATGATCCCGAAGGCCTGTTCCCCGTCGTGCTGGGCCATGAAGGGGCGGGCGTGGTGGTGGAAGTCGGCGAGGGTGTCACCAGCGTCGCGCCGGGCGATCACGTCATTCCGCTCTACACCGCTGAGTGCGGCGAGTGCCTGTTCTGCAAGAGCGGCAAGACCAACCTCTGTGTGTCGGTGCGCGCCACACAAGGCAAGGGTGTGATGCCCGATGGCACCTCGCGCTTTTCGTACAACGGTCAGCCGCTCTACCACTACATGGGCTGTTCGACCTTCAGCGAATACACCGTCGTCGCCGAAGTCTCGCTGGCCAAGATCAACCCCGACGCCAACCCGGAGCATGTCTGCCTGCTTGGCTGCGGCGTCACCACCGGCATCGGCGCCGTACATAATACCGCCAAGGTGCAGGCGGGCGACTCGGTGGCCGTGTTCGGCCTCGGCGGCATCGGCCTCGCCGTCATCCAGGGCGCGCGCCAAGCCAAGGCTGGTCGCATCATCGCCATCGACACCAACCCCGGCAAGTTCGAACTCGCCAAGTCCATGGGCGCGACCGACTGTGTGAACCCGAAGGACCACGAGAAGCCCATCCAGCAAGTCATTGTCGAGATGACAGGCTGGGGCGTGGACCACAGCTTCGAATGCATTGGCAACGTCAGTGTCATGCGCGCTGCGCTCGAATGCGCACACCGCGGCTGGGGCCAGAGCGTGATCATCGGTGTCGCAGGTGCGGGGCAGGAGATCTCGACGCGCCCCTTCCAGCTCGTTACCGGCCGCAAGTGGATGGGCACCGCCTTTGGTGGCGTGAAGGGCCGCACGCAACTGCCCGGCATGGTCGAAGACGCCATGCAGGGCAAGATCGAACTCGCCCCCTTCGTCACCCACACCATGGGCCTCGACAAGATCAACGAAGCTTTCGACCTGATGCATGAGGGCAAGTCGATCCGCTCCGTCATCCACTACTGAGAAGCCGTAGAACAATGGTTCTGGCTGCGTTGCGCCGCCTTGCCGTACTGCTTGTACTGTCTGCGTTGCGCCTTGCCAGAACCGTTCCGCTTCGCTTCACTCCATTTTTCTACGGCTTCTGACCGGGGACACCATGCAACGCATCGAACACCGCGCCAGCCACGGCGGCTGGCAAGACGTCTGGCGGCACGAATCTGCCACGCTGGGCTGCACGATGAACTTCGGCATCTACCTGCCGCCGCAGGCGAGTGCGGGCAACAGCGCGCAGAAACTGCCCGTGCTCTACTGGCTATCCGGCCTCACCTGTACCGAGCAGAACTTCATCACCAAGGCAGGTGCGCAGCGTTACGCCGCCGAGCACGGCGTCATCATCGTCGCCCCCGACACCAGCCCGCGCGGCGATGCCGTGGCCGACGCCGATGGCTACGACATCGGCAAGGGCGCCGGCTTCTACCTCAATGCCACCCAGGCCCCGTGGTCACAGCATTACCGCATGCACGACTACGTGGTGCACGAACTGCCTGCCCTCATCGAAGCCCACTTCCCGGCCAGCGATGCGCGCAGCATCTCCGGCCACTCCATGGGCGGGCACGGCGCACTGGTGCTCGCCTTGCGCAACCCGGGCCGTTATCGCAGCGTCTCCGCCTTCTCGCCCATCGTCGCGCCCTCGCAAGTGCCCTGGGGCGAGAAAGCCTTCAGCGCCTACCTCGGTGCAGATCGTGAATGCTGGAAAGAGTGGGATGCCTGCGAACTCATCGCGAAAGTCAGCGAGCGCCTGCCCCTGCTGATCGATCAGGGCGACGCCGATGAATTCCTCGACAAGCAACTACAGCCAGAACGGCTGCAGGCCGCAGCACAAGCGGCTGCTCATCCCCTAACGCTACGCCGGCAAGCCGGCTACGACCACAGCTACTACTTCATCGCCAGCTTCATCGGCGAACACATCGCACATCACGCGGCTGAGTTAAGGGGCGACTCCCGCGCAGGGGAAAAACAAAAAGGATGAAAGTCGTGATGATCTTCATCGCAAGAAGAGCCCATCGAGCGAATGCTTGAACAGGAAAGCGGCTGATCTCCTGTAGAAGGAAGCAAGTCGCTCTATCAGCTTCCTGCTGTTTCAGCGTTCCGTTGCGGTTGCGGCGGGCACACCGCAGTCAGTGCTTCAGATGCCCACTTGTCCCGGAGGTCTTCCCAGGGAGATATCCAGTTTTCTTCCAGATACTCGCGTCGCCGGCATACCCATTCGCTATGCATGTCGCTCAACAGCGTGCGCGCTTCGTCTTCACGTCCGTTGCTGCGTAGTGCAAAGATCAGGCTGCCAGCTTCAACGAGAGTCGGTGGATACGTACCTACGCCTCTGGCCTTCTGCTCGGGTGTCGGAGTGTATGGTTCGGAGTAGACGGAAATGCGCATCTGGCCAAGGCCGTCTTCATTCCGGCCATTCATGAGCAATGCCCAGGCACGTGCTTCTCCGAACGAATCGTTCGCCTTCTTGAATCTGTCTGTGTAGGGAGAGTTCTCCAGCAGGCTCAATGCTTCGGCGTGACGTTTGTACTTCATCATGAACCACGCGTAAGCACGATAGATGTTCGGCACGGCGCATTTGCAATCCTCTTTGCTTTCGGCAATTTTGCGAATGCTGCGAATACGCTCTTCCGCGCCCGTCATGTCACCGGATCGGTCCATCTCCTCTGCCACGCGTAGCTGTGCGTTGATGGTCGATGAGTACAGCTCTGGCGCACTGCCCAGCACTTCATCGACTGCATTCTGCAAGCGCGACGCGCGTTTCGCTGGCGCTTCGCGCAGACTTTCAGCATGGACCTGCTCCAGAAACTGGGAGACCATGGACTTGCGTGACACATGGTGACCCTCCTGATTCAGCCGAATGATCTGGCGCATCCGGATGATGCGCGCTTCACCATCACCTTCCTGTGCTTCAAGCCAGTGCATGTCGATCCAGCGCGGATCCTGCGCGGGGAGCTGCTGTGCGAGTCTGAGCAGCCGCTCTTTGCGTGAGAGAGAGGGCTTGGCCCCATCAGATTCCCCGTCTTCATAAAACGACTCATACGCTTTGTCGAAAGCAGCCTGTGGTGCATCGAGCAGATCTTCGCCGTGACGCCAGGATGAAATTTCCGGTGCGAGCAGGGTCAGGCTGCCAGCCCAGATGAGTACCAGCAGCAAGGGCGTCCCCAGCATCTCCCAGCGGCGTGCGGGCACGGCCTCCTTGTGCGCTTCGGTCTGTTTCACGAGGGCAAGCATGTGTGCAAAGCTCTTTCCCCCGGTCACGGCGTCCGCTCCGCGGTACAGCTGTTCAGTTTCTCCCCCAGTGCCTTCGGGCTCTGCAGGCTTTTGCTGAATCCCCAATAGCTGCCATTGATTGCGAACATTGATGCCCAGCAGGGCAATGGCGAACCAGAGCGCACTGGATTCAGCCCACACCGCCAGCGCCATGAACCCCAACAGACTTGCTACAGCGAAACCAAAGCGCACACGAGGCCGCCTGCCCAGCAGGGAAATCTCCAGCAAGCGGCCACCATCCAGCGGCGTGATGGGTAGCAGATTGAACAGATTCACCCAGATGCCTATGTGGGCGAGCTTCATCCACACAGCAAGGTTTTCCATGTCGGCTTGATGTGCGCCCCAGACGAGAATGGCGAGCCCGGCGAGCAAACCCGGTAGCGGGCCTGCGAAGTAGATGAGCGCACGTTGCCAGACCGGCAGGGGGCGCTCGGCAGCAGTTACGACAGCGCCAAGAAACGGAATGAAGAAGACATTCAGATCGCGATGGCCGAAGTACCACATCACGATGGCGTGCCCAGCCTCGTGTACCGCAATCACGCCGGCCAGCATCAGTGCCGACTGCCAGTCGAACGCCATCGCCCACAGGCCCAGGAATGCCATGGCAGAAATGACGGGCAGCGCAATACGGGCGGCAGGAGCCTGAGCGTGCCGCTGGGCTTGCAAGCTCTTGTGGTAGTCATGCAGCGCTGCGAAAAATGGTGCGCGGAACTCACCGGAAAAAACTGCGGCATGAAACGGCCGGTTGATCTTCGGACCGACACGCAACAAGCTCAGGGTCATACGTAGTGCGCCCTTCGCCGTAATGCCAAATCCGCTTCCCTTGGGTGTCAGCAGGCCTTGGACAACCCCGGTTGGCATGATCGTGTCCATGCCCGCCAGAATGCGATCAATGACATCTTCATCATTAACGGTTTCAAGAGCGGTCCCGGCAATGCGTGATTCGTGCACAGCCCACTGGGTGAGTACGCTGTCGGTCAGTGGATCGTCGGCCAGCATATCGGGTGATGGCAGATTGGGCATTGCCCAGGCGATCCGGTTCTGGGTCAGCAGCCTGCGGCCGTCTGGTAGAAAGCTGTAAAAGGCAACCGGGTAGCCCGAATACGGGTAGGGGGTCATGTTCAGCCAGGCATGGGTGCGGCGTGATTCATGGCGGAACATGAACTGAAAGTGTTGATCAGCTCCGCATTGCATCGCGAAGCTCGCAACGCAAACGAAACCCATGTCTTCGATTTCAGCCTTGGCTGCTTGCTGGAACGGCGCCAGCTCCGGTTCGGATTCAAGTCGCTGGATCACTGGCTGCCAAAGTGCGCAACGCATCAGCGCGAAGAATGCCCTGACGCCCTGGATAACCGGCATCAACGCAAAAAGCAGTGCGAATACAGCAAGAGTGACCAGCAGTTCCTTCATTCAGATTTCCCCCGGACTTCCGGCTCAGGATCAACGACTCAAAGCGATCTTGGCGGTTTACGGCCACAAGATCTGCCAGATTATGCCAGTCGGGTCGGGCGTCGCGTTTGATGAAAAGGAGGGGAGGCCAGGTGCTCCGTCAGTTCGTAACGCTGCTTGCCTGATTCTTGGCCAATCAGGCTTGGCATGTCACCCGCGTCGAAAAGGGGCTCGGTTTCTCGTCAGCATAGCCAGCATCAGCCTGCCACCGGAGTGCTTCTACGCCTGATGTTTTCGAGCGTGGTTTCTGAGTCGTGGTGGCCTTGATCGATTTTGGCGTCGTTGATCCAGTTGCGCTACGTATGCCTGAAGCAAGTGCTACCGTGCCCCGATGGCCTTTGTGACTTGTAGAATCCGTCGCACATCTGTCATCAGTCGTGGGATGACAGTTGCGCAGTGATTCTTGGTGTTTTCGTCATTAATGCAGTATTCCGGGAGATTGCATGGGAGATTTGCTCAAGCGCTTGCTGGCTGCGTTTCCTCTGGCCGTTCAGGACCTGTTCAGTCTGCGTGCCTGGCGAGAGTTGCTGATCTGCATCCTGCCGCCATTTGTCTGTGTGCCAGTGGCGGTGCTCATCTGGCTGGCGCAGCGCGAAGAAACACCGGGGTTCATTGCGTCGCTTCCCATGACCGGGTGGTTAGGTGTCGTGGTCGGTTTTGGACTCACCGTGCTGTACAAGGTGATGCTGCTTTTGCTGGTGTGTCTGATACTCACCTGGCCATTCTTCAAAGCCGCTTCACGCGCGGCAGGTGCCCGTCATGGCCTGAGGGAGACGCAGCAACCCGCCGCCCTGACGATGTTCTTGCGTGGCCTGCTGGTGTTTGTTTTCTGCTACGTGATCAGCGTGATGCTGGGTCTCGTCGCCACGTCATTGGGTTTGCCGGATTGGCTCAAGCAGGTCTTGTTGATAGGCGTTGGTGCCGCCGTGGGGTCCGCATACCAGTTGCGGATGGTGACCGCGTTGTTCATCGAAACGACTGACCAAGCCGCACTCTTGCGTCGCGGGATGACAAAGGCCTACTCCGTTCCCCTGTTCCAGTTCTGGCCGCGAACCCTGGTATGCATGGCATTGGCGGCGCTGGCCAACGCGACACAATTGCTGATGGATAGTGCGCTGTCGAGTAGTTCTTCCGAGCCATTCTCGATTCCATGGCTGCTGGCTGCCGCCGTACTGGCCTATCTGCTTTGTCTCGTGGCCGCGCATGTATTTCTTCAGCCTCTATCGGCTGCAATGTCCGCCGCGTCTGGCGCACTCACGATACTTGTCGACACAGGTCAGGAAACCCTTCTGGTTGATGATGAGGCTGCCGCATCCGGCGTCGAGGCGAATTCGCCCGCGGCGAGCCCCCGTATTCCCCTGCGCTGGCAAGTGGTGGTTGTTGTCCTCGTCGTTGTTGTCCTGGCCCGATCACCGCTGGTGATGCTGCTCAACGGTTTCAATCCCGCAAGCGGAGCGTCGAAGAGCGAATTCGAAACATCCACGTATCTGGCCGCATGCACGGGCAAGTCTGCGAGAAGCCTGCTTTACTCGCTGCCCGGCGTGCTGAGTCAGGATCAAGTCAGAAGGAACATCAACTGTGCGGCGAGCTCCGGGCACCTGGACGTGATCAAACACTACTGCCGCTTTGCCTGTTCTTTTGACCCTGCTGCAGCGGGGCGTGGTGAATCGGACTCGCCGCTTTATCTTGCACTGATCAGTGGCAACGAGCACGTCGCGGAATACCTGGCCGCAAGAGGCGCGCCGCTTGATAAGGAGGGTGGGAAAGAAGGCGCCGCCCTGGCGGGAATCATCGGCACGAGAGGCGAGAAGTCGGAAAGTGCTCTCCTTCTCCTCAAGCGCTATCCGCACCTGGCGGGTGACATCCAGCGCGGCTATCCGGCTGCGCGCATGACGATCATGTCTAAGCAGGGCGCGGCTGCAGTGTCAGCGCTGGAGCGTCTCGAAGAACTCGGCGTCGGCATCACCCACATGCCGCAGGGTCAGGAAAGCCTGCTGCAAGTCGCTGTCTTCCGCAAGAATCTGGAGCTGGTCGACTGGCTTCTGGCAAAGAACTACCTGCAGCGCTCCGGCGCCTCCAGCGACCGTGCGCTGGTGTCGGCATTGACAGGCTACAGCGGGGAAGGGGAGTCCAGCGCGGCGTACCTGATTGCCAGCCGCCTGCTGAACAAGCACGACTTCGAGCATATGGCGACCGCGCAAGTCAGTGAGAGTCTGGGGGAGTCCATGCTGAAGTACCCGGAGCTGCGCAGACTCTTTCACACGCGTGACATCAACTTCCCGTACGCCAGCGTCTTCAGCAACATGCACTCGGCCCCAGCCGGGGTGAACAGCATCGCGTTGGGCATGCTGTTCGATGACATGAACGATGTCGAGTTCAAGTCAGCACTGGACGGTGGCGCCGCGCAAGTCATGGCCGAAGCTGGATTGATCGATGCATTCAAGCGCATCGCCAGCCTCGATGTAGAGGTCGAGATGACACTCATCAGCCAGACGCGTCAGTCCGCACGGAGCGACGGCATGTGTCTGCTCTTCTACTCTGCACTGGAGGGGAAGAATGACACCAGCCCCGGTCAGATTGACTCCTGGCAGACAACAGAGCTACTGGCACGTCGCCTGGTTGAGAAGAAGGCTGCGTGGAACTGTGATCCAGGCCGCATTGTGAGTAGCGGCCAAAAGCGCAGTGTGGAGCAGTTCAAACGTCTGAAGAAGAACTACAGCATGGAGGTCTGTCATCCCTCCACGCCGAATTGCAGTTAGCGTCTTCAAGCCCGGAGCGCCTCGGGCAACACACAACAAATGCGGGGCTCTTCCTTGCGATAGGGAAAAAGACAAAGCCCCTGCCGGAGCAAGCATTCCGGCAGGGGCTGACAAGGCAGCTCGCAGCGTGCGTCAGTACGTCGTGTTGCCCGACTCCGTGCAGCTCTTCCAGGTGCCGAAGCACACGTTGGTTACATTGCGCAGCTGGCTGTTGCTCAGCGTCGCGATGCTGGTGGGGCTGTCGGCGCGGAAAACGCGGACCGCGTTGGCGATGCGGCACCGGTCCATGGCGACCGTGATCTTGTAAGTGGTGCCACCGTTCTGCCGCACCACCGCGTTCCCCACCGTATCGATCACGCAGTTCGACACATTCAGCACGCTACCCGCGGCGTTCACCTGGAAGATGCGGTCCGCTGACTTGCCCGCAGTCAGCCCATTCACGTTCACCACACCCGTCGTCTTCACGGTCAGCGCATCGTCGTTAACATCCACCCAGGTCGCGTTCTCCACCGTGCCACCGCCATACACATGCACGCTGTCGCCGTAGAGCGCTGCGCCCATGATCACGTTTCTCAGCGTGGCGCCGTTCTCAAGGCGGAACACCGGCGGCGGGTTCTCGTTGACCTCGAAGGCCGGGCCGGGGATGAAAGTCTTGCAGCCACCGTCATACACGCCACCCGTCACGCGGATCGTCGCATTGACCGTAACCGATCCCGTCGAGACGCAAGTGCCGCCCGTGATGCCGGTCGGGAAGGAGCTGCTGGAAGACGAGCTGGAACTCTTCGAACTGCTCGACGAAGAACTGAGGCTCGAAGAAGACGCGCTGCTGACGCTCGACGATGAACTGCCAGCCTTCGGCACCGAACACTCATTCGTGCCGCCGGCCACGCGGCCACCAAAGGTCGCCTCGTTGCAGACAAAACTGCCCGTCAGTTGCTTGTAGAAAAACTTGTCCGCCCTGCCGAATGCCACCTGGGTGCTGCTGCTCACCGAACAGGTTTTGCCTTCACTGCACAGGGTGATGTAACCCGCCGGACGATTGGCGGCTTGCGCGTTGAACGACCACGCGACCGCCATCGCGGCGAGCGCGATGCGAAATACTGTCATGACTGTCTCCTTGGTTTTGATGTGCGGCTGCCATTGCTGCGTATAGCCCTGCAACCTGCCTGCGTCCGATTCTTTGGCTCAGATCGCACAGGCAGCCTAGGCATTTGCGGGGCACAACTCAAGTCCGGCGGATGGACTAAGCAAGTGAGTGGAGAAATGGCACTGCGAAATCGCCAGAATCGACGAAGCTGTAATCTATCGAATTACGCGTTGCGATGCAGAGACATAGAATTCCATTCGGATAATCCAACAAGGACACGAAAGATGGGAAAAACGGTAGCGCAAGAAACTGGTGTGGCCAGATCAGAGAACTGCAGCGAAGCAAAAGCTTCGTTTTCCTGGGATGCCGTGCTGAAGTGGAGCGCCTTGGTGATCACGCTAAGTGGGTTGGCACTACACGCAGCGGGTTCTAGATATCACGTTGAGCACTTAGGAGCCTGGGGGTTGGACTCCGACCTCTTTCCCAAGCCTGTCGAGTGGGTGCTGATGGCGGGCTACTACGTGTTGGTTGGCGCGCTGGGCGAGTGCTATCTGTACTTCAAGACTTATTGGTGGAAGCTGGCGATCTGGGGGCTTTGTCTGGCACTCATGGCTTTTGGGTTGTCCATGGCGATACTCAAGAGTGAGGCAGCAGGCTTACGGCATTTTCTCTGCCGACCACTCAAAATTTTTCCAAGATGGGTGCTGGTACTTGGAGTTACTTCCTCGTACATGTCAGCGATGTGTCTGCTGATCTTCATCTCGCCGCTGTTGTTGGTCGGCGTGCTGTATTTGCCGTCGTTGCTTGGAGCGGAGAGCGGACAAAAAGTCGCGAAGGGGCAGATCGACAGGTATCGAGGCGGATGCAGTACAAGCGAAGCCAGTCAGCGTTGCATCGTGTTCCGGCGCCTTGGGCTGCCTGATCTGAAAGGGTTTCTGATCGAGTCATCCGACGCACAGTTGGCGATCTATCTGCCTGACCAGAAGCTCGTGCAGATCATCAAACGGGATGGTGTCGAAATGGAAGTGAAGCCTTAGATTGCATTGGCTTCGTCTCTTCGTGGCACGAGGGCAATAGTGAAAAATCGGACGGCATCGCGGTAGAACAGTGGAGTGGAGATGCTTAATTGCAAGGCCTGACTCCGCTCGCACTTCCAGACCATGGCCACTTGCGTTTCGAGACGCTTTCGCGTCATGCGTCATCACGCTAGTATTGTTCTGTTGGCCGGTACATTAATCCCGCACAAGGAGATCACAAATCATGGGAGTCATCGTGTGGAGTTCGGAAGAAAAGTACGGGACGAACACTTCGGGCTACAGACCACCGCGCTACGAGATCGGTGGGTTCTTCATCACCGTATATTTCGCACACCGCAGCGAGGCCCTGAAAGCCAAACAGTTCACCAGCGAACTGACGACTTGCCTTGGCAAGGAGGGCAGGATCATGTGCGTGAACCTCGAACACCCAAGTCAGCACGGTCTCGGCAAGAACAGCAACTACATGGGCACTCACGAAGAGATGCATGAAGGAGAAAGCGGCTCCGTTGTCATGTACGACGGCAAACCGACGACCACGGCGCGCTATAACCACTGGCACGTTGAGCTCGCACACGAGCAACGCAACACCGCCTTCTCGGAAGAGGAGATGGATACCATCAAGCTGAAGCTCAAGGAGTTCAGCTGGGGCTGACAGTGCGCTGACTTGCCGGTCAATCTGGCCGTCTGGAGTCGTACCTGAATCAGCCACGTGGGGTGGGTTCGGAGCAAAGCGACAACCCCCCGCGTGCCCCACGAACCCACCTTACGCGTTGACCCCGAGGCCCCCGGAAAGGTGTGGTCAGGAGGCGGAAGGAGTCAGAATTTCTCGCATGGCATCCACCAAGCCGTAATACAGCAGATGCGACGCACATCTCGCTTCCGGATGCGCGTAATCGACGATGAACTTCCCGGGTTGATATTCGTGAAAGGCAATCCCGCGCCGGGTTTTCTGCAACCGGATACTTTCAGACACTGTGACAAGGGCATGAAACAGACCGCTCGTTCCGCAGCAAACCACGATGTCAGGGGCGTAGAGAGAGAATTGCCGGTTAAGGAAGACCTTGTCTTCTCTAGAGATACGGGCCAGCTCTTCGGGGTCCGAGGTGTGACCACCCGGAGACTTCTTGAGATTGATGGCCGCGATCGATCGGAGCGTGCTGACTCGCCGGTCTTCGTCGACCTCCACCAGCTCATCCCATGAAAAGTCTTCCCCAATCTTTCTGATGCCCTCAGTCCATCGGGTGATGTTGGCCCATGTCTGAGCTCGCGCTCCCTGCCGGAGATACTCCCGCAGGTCCCATCCACCTCCGTTGCCGTCGTTCACCTCTTTCAGAACGAAGAGCAGCTTCCTGTTGCTCTGCAAATACGCTTGCTCATCCGCGACACCGTCGGCAACAAAGCCCTCGCGCTTTGCGCGCCATTCAGCAAACAGATTGTTTTCTGCATCCGTGATGCTCATGTTTGTCATGCAATTGCCTTGCTTAAAGGTTCAGGGCTGTAGGGTGGGTTCAGAGCGCAGCGACAACTCATCGGGATAGCCTCCGGAACCCACCATACGCGCTCTCATGCCCAAGATCGGCGTTGCGCCCGATGAGTTTGCCCCGACGCGAGGTGCAATTCAGTCACCTCAGCGTTTCGCCTTTTTGGGGGTGCATTGGTCGATGAGCTTGAACACGGCGGACTGGATGTTGGGATTGGCGCGCTGAATGATGTTGGCTTGAGGGTCGATGGCTTGTTGGCCAACGGGCGTGCGGGTGAAGGCTGCAATGTTCTGGCGATCTTCATCGCTGAGTGTGGGCAGGCGATCTGGCGTCGGGAGTCGCAGGAGTTGCAGGGTGCTGATGCGGAAGTTGTCAGCGAAGCGTTTGCCGCTGGCGCTCTTGTAGAAATCCAGTCCTTCCTGCAATTCGTCGGTCGTGAATTCGTCGGCGAAGGCCTTGCCGAGGTGGGTCTCGATGAAGCCGGGCGTGAGGCCGTGCTGGAAGCAGGCGACGACGGCTGCCGGGATGCCGAATTTCTTGAGCTGGCTGCCTTGGCTCTGGCGGATGTTTGCAGCGTAAATCTGGCTGAGCCCGATGCGTTGAACGAGATCCAGGGCGACGCTGGGGGAGCCGCCAGCGCGCGTGTCGAGATCGACGAAGGGGTCGGCGAAGGGATCTGCGCCCGGGGGAGTGATCGTGAAGACTCGGATGCTGGCGAGGCGCGTGTCTTCGAAGTCGAAGATGATGCCGAGCTTGTCGTAGTCGAGTTGGGTCAGCGCGATGTGTTCGCGGCCGGGGGTAGGGGGAACGCCGGTGGGAGGGCCGCGGCGATCAGGCGGGCCGTAGGCGCGGACCACGTCATCCATGCTGCTGCCCTTGCCGATGCCTTTATCGGTGCGGCCATTGAAGGGCGCCTTGCCGGGGCTGTCGATGTAGAAGATGTAAGTGCGGATGCGTTTGCCTTCGAGCACGACTTCCAGGCCGCTGCCGTGGGCGAGGTAGAAGCCGCCGGAGTATTCGCCCTTGAAGAGGCGTTCCAGGCAGGCGCTCTTGCCCGAGCGTGGGCATTCATCCAGACCGGTGTCGGTCTTGATGACGTAGGGCGCTGTTTGTTGCTGTGCCTGGACGGCTGGCATCAGAAGCAGAAGCGCGGTGAAGAGAGTGCTCAGCAAGACGACAGGAAAGCGCATGAGGTGTGAGTCCCGGGAAAAAGTCTTGCTGCGAAGGCTGCGGGCAGGGGGCAAGTTGGGCTCGGAGCGTAGCGACAACCTACCGGAGGTTCAGCGGACTGGCCTTACTCATTCGTTGGGAATGCGTTACTGCAAGACCTGACCACGTTTCCCGTGCCTTCGTGTTGAAAGCGTTTGTCATGGGTGTGAGCCTTCACCCAAGCTATCCACTATGTTGATGCGGATAAGAAACGCTTGCTAGCTGCAAAGGCACCAATGCTATTTTCAAGATGTCCCACGTTCTTTTTTACGCTTGCAGAAATACGCTGCAAATCTGCAACTCCATATTCCCGGCCAACTTCGGAGAACATCGCTGCACCATGAGCCAAATCGTTTCTTTTCTTTTTGACAATGAGCACGTCCTCTTCGCCATCACCGAATTTTTGGTGGAGTTTTATTCCTCGGTCAGTGCATAGTTTTCGTATTGACGAAACCTCTAAAGAGCCCGAGTAACCGATAGACTCCTTGGAGAAAACTACTGATTGGCCCGATAACACGTCTTGCACCATGCCGAGAGCAACTAATTCGTATCTGGAGTGAGATGATTCCGGGTCACTTTGCAACGCACGCAGCTTACTTTTAACCCATACGGTTTGCAGTTCGGAGCGAAGGGCCGCAACGCTTGTCGGCTGACTCTTGATGCCCTCATGCAGTGCCAAAAAGCAGTCATGTAAGACAGCTTCGATGTAGTTGTAAAGCATTAAAAAAACCGCAGCCTTCGAAACTCTAATGTAGTCCGCATGGAGTTTATTGGACCAAGCTGGATCCAGAGACGCCTTCTCAAGCTGAAGAAGACCATCAAGGTAATTGCTGAGCTCCGTTTCTCGGGCCTCTCTTAAGGAGCTATCGCTCATATCAACTCCTTAATAGAGCCTCGCGAACATACTCGACTCGCCCTCGGAGGCGCGGCCCTGAATTACTGGCATGAGTAGTCGTATGTCCCGCGAATTCAGAGGACTCCAACCAACTCATGTCTTTTGGTGTGCAGTTAGGATCTGCTCTAAGTGCCAATGCTGTGCCAACCGAAATGGCTTCAAAGCGCACACGCGGGGTGGTTGAGGCCCCTTTCGTCTTTGCAAATCCCAACGGAAAATGTTTCTTGACGAACCTCAACATCGCTAGGAATTCCTGCCTGCCTTGCTCAATATCGAAAACGTCCTTGTGTTCGACCACGTAAGCCGTCAGGAACTTCTCTACGTCGTGTTTGAATAGTTGGTACCTGTCGAGATAGCAGAAAAATCTCAGAACGAGCTCTTGGCCTTCTTGCCGCTCTGCCATCTTTTCACTTATAGGACAAAGAGATTTGAATAGAGATAGGTTGGAGCATTCTTCTATAAATTCCATGAATGCGCCGGGGAAAGCTCCTATCCGGACTTCGCTTGGCCGGACTCTTTGTCCTGTGGTGTTTATTCGATTGAATATTTCGTGCCGGACTTGGCTTTCTGTTCTCTCGTCTAAAACAATGATTCGTAGGGCACGATTTCGAAAGCGACGTTTCTGACCATCAGGTAAATCGTCAAAGCTAAAGCCATTTAGCTTATCTAGCCTCTCCAGTCCCTCAAGAGTCAAGTCGCTAGCAAGAAACTCTTCTAGAGTTTGGATCCGTTGTGCACCATCTACGATCTCAAGCCGCCCGTCGTCATTTTCCGCCATGAACATGAACGGAATCGGTAGCCCTAGTAGCACCGATTCTATAAAGTAATTTTTGTTTTTTGATTTCCAAACAAACTCGCGCTGGTAAGGCGGGATCCAGAACTCGTCCCTTTTGAACTTCTCGACGAGGAGTTCAATGGTGTAATCCTTTAGATCGAAATTGATCTCACGATTGCGTTCCTTCAGCTGTAGATCTGCAGCGTCTTTGTTCAATTCTTGTTTCTTAGTCATCGCAGTCGTGGTCTCCCAAAAGGTGGCTCAGAATCTCAGCGATTATCGGCGGCGGCACAGCGTTGGCAATGATCTCTTGAAGCGACGTTCTGTGCTTGATTTCAGAAAAGTCAAAGAAGTCTGGGAATCCTTGGATACGGGCAGCTTCGTGTGGCGTTATTGTCCGTTTTCGTTCAGGGTGGATGTATCGTCCTTGTCCCATGGAGCCAAAGCCACTCGTAATTGTTTGTGCGGGCTGATCCCAACGGAGACGACCGTACACTGAAACATAAGAGTGGCTTTTATCTCGATGGCAAGCAGGTCGAAATTGGTTTGGTAGGTCATAGATGTTTTTCGAGAACAGGATATTCACTCTTTCGCTGTTCGCTTGAGACATTTTAGAGGGAGTGCGGAATATTTCGACGGAGTGATCTTCCTCGTTCGACAAATCCCCAATGAATCTAGACAGCACACCTGGCTGCTTTTTTACTTTCAATATGTGATGCTCAATCGGCTTGAAGGGACTCAAGCTGGCAACGAGCAAGTGGCGCTTTCTGCGTTGAGCTAAACCAAATGTTGAGGCGTCGAACGACAACTTCCTCCACGTAATAACCAATGGACTCCAAGCGGGATCGGGCATCATATGTAACGACGTTCTTGTCGTGAACTACCGAGGGAACATTTTCCACCAACGCTAATTTTGGTTTTATCTTTTCAATAGCTGTAATGGCATTGAGATAGAGCCGATTTCTTGGGTCGTCTCTTCGTGTTGAGTTGTTTAGGTTGGAATGACCTTGACACGGAGGTCCTGCAACAACGAGGTCGATTTGTCGCAATGAGCGCTCAATACTGCCAGCAGGCTTAAATACCTCAGGGAAGAGCTGGCCGATATCTCCATCATGAAATCGATCGATCAGTGACGCAAAGTTCTTCTTGTATGTGATGGCTGCGTCTTGGTTAATGTCGGCCGCAAGTTTGACCCGCGGCCGCAAGCCACAAGATTGTGCCGCTACCACGGCACCTAGAGTCATGCCCCCGCATCCACTAAACAGATCCACGATGCGGAATTCTTCGGTCCCAGACGACGACGGTTTTTGTTTCTTCCGCACCCAAGTGTGCCATTGGGGCAGAGCTGACCGTCGCGGTTGCTTTAGATCCTTTCTAACTTCACTGGCGATTGGGCGATGCCGGCTGGGCTTATTCTTCATCTCGATAATCAACGACTAATCGGCTTATACCGAATCCGCTTAGGCTTAGCCGCCTCTTCACCCAACCGCTTCTTCTTGTCCTCTTCATACTCCGCATAGTTGCCGGCGAAGAAGGTCCACTGCGAATCGCCTTCCGCAGCAAGGATGTGCGTGGCGATGCGGTCGAGGAACCAGCGGTCGTGGGAGGTGACGAGGACGCAGCCGGAGAATTCCAGCAGGGCGTCTTCCAGTGCTCTCAATGTTTCGACGTCGAGGTCGTTCGAGGGTTCGTCGAGCAGCAGGACGTTGCCGCCTTGCACGAGGGTCTTGGCGAGGTGCAGGCGACCGCGTTCACCGCCTGAGAGGTTGCCGACGATCTTTTGCTGGTCGCCGCCCTTGAAGTTGAAACGGCCGATGTAGGCGCGGCTGGGCATTTCGAATTTGCCGACGGTGAGGATGTCGGCGCCTTCGGCGATGGCTTCGAAGACGGTCTTCTTGTCGTCGAGGCCTTCACGCGTTTGATTCACGGCGGCGATCTTGACGGTGCTGCCGAGTTCGATTTCGCCGGAGTCGGGCTTGTCGAGGCCCTGGATCATGCGGAACAGGGTGGACTTGCCGGCGCCGTTGGGGCCGATGACGCCGACGATGGCGCCGGGGGGAATCTGGAAGCTGAGGTTGTCGATGAGCAGGCGATCACCGAAGCCTTTGCTGACGCCCTTGAATTCGATGACCTGGTTGCCGAGGCGTTCGCCGGGCGGGATGAAGATTTCCTGCGTTTCGTTGCGTTTCTGGTATTCGACGCTGGACATTTCTTCGTAGCGGGCGAGACGCGCCTTGCTCTTGCTCTGGCGGGCCTTGGCGCCCTGGCGTACCCATTCGAGTTCCTGCTTCATGGCCTTGCGGTGGGCGTTTTCGGATTTCTCTTCCTGCGCCAGACGGGCTTCTTTCTGCTCCAGCCATTCGGAGTAGTTGCCTTTCCAGGGGATGCCTTCGCCGCGGTCGAGTTCGAGAATCCATTCTGCGGCGTTGTCGAGGAAGTAGCGGTCGTGGGTGACGGCGACGACGGTGCCGGGGAAGCGCACGAGGAACTGTTCGAGCCATTCGACGGATTCGGCGTCGAGGTGGTTGGTGGGTTCGTCGAGCAGCAGCATGTCGGGCTTGCTGAGCAGCAGCTTGCACAGGGCGACGCGGCGCTTTTCACCGCCGGAGAGGGGGCCGACCTTGGCGTCCCAAGGGGGCAGGCGCAGGGCGTCGGCGGCGATTTCGAGCTGGGTCTCGATGTCGGCACCGCTGGTGGCGATGATGTTTTCGTACTTGGCTTGCATCTCGGCGAGCTTGTCGAAGTCGGCATCGGGCTCGGCGTAGGCGGCGTAGACCTCTTCGAGCTTCTGCTTGGCTTCCATGACTTCGCCGAGGGCGGATTCGACTTCTTCGCGCACGGTCTTGTTGGCGTCGAGCTGGGGTTCCTGCGCGAGGTAGCCAATGCTCATGTTGGGCTGCCACTGGACTTCGCCGTCGTATTCCTTGTCAACGCCAGCCATGATCTTGAGGACCGTGGACTTGCCCGAGCCGTTGAGGCCGAGCAGGCCGATCTTGGCGCCGGGGAAGAAGGAGAGGGAGATGTCCTTGATGATCTGACGCTTGGGGGGAACGATTTTGTTCACCTTCAACATCGACATGACGTACTGGGCCATAGGTACCTACGTGGGGTGGGAAGCAAAGGTGTAAGGATACCTTGAGGCTGCGTGGCGGGGCTTGTTGGGGGTGGGGGATTTGAGGCCCCCGGTTTGACGGCCACCCGCCGTACAGGCAAAAGCTGTGACCATCGGAGGCCGGAAAAGAAAAACGCCCGCAAGACGGGCGTTTTTCCTGTGCTGCCTGTCGATCAGTTCTTTTTCAAGCTATTCGAGAACTCGGTGACGAGTACCGGGATTCCCTCGTAGAGACCTTCACGTACTTTGTCAGCGTTAGCCTCCAGGTCTTCAATGGCTTGGTATCGATATGTGTACCCGCCGGGAAGATGCATCATGCGGCTTTGATTGTAGTTGTAGCCCCAACTGATGGTGTCTTCATAGAGGGCATTGTCCCCTGCCGGTGGAGCAACCCGGATTTTCGTAACGATGTAAGGCGTGTAGGGGGAGAAACCACCAGGCGCGATGTATTTAGCCTGCACGTCAACATACATGTAGGCATCAGCCGTCGCTTTTGCTTTCAGTGCGTTGACGGTTGCGACTGGGTCCAGCCCTTTGCCTACAGCCACGATTTCAGTCTCGTAACCCATTGCCTTGAGACGTGACGCGAGTTCTGCAATGAACTTCTGCTGCACGCGCGTTTTGGCAGGATCCAAGGCCTTAGTCAAACGGCTACTTTTGGCGGCCATATCTGCTTCGGCAACGGCTGCTCCGATCAGGCCAAATGCGCCTCCAACGTGGCGTTCGAGTCGTGCTTCGTACGATTCTTCATCGGCGCGATCGGCGATGACGATTTTCTTCAGGCTGGCGCTGGCTTGTTTGTCGAAGGCTTGCCGCGGGACGGCGCAACCAGCAAGCAGGGACATGCTGACCAGCAGCAAGACGGATAGTTTTTGAATCATCGATTTTTCCTGGTGACGTAGTTTTATTGGGATGGGATACGACGTCGGTGATCCTTGATCACGTAGCGATTGTACACAGGTAACGAAGTGTGCCTCTGCGGCACGGCATCTGGTGAATGAGGTCGGCTTTTGATGACAGGCCAGCTACACAAGATGGAAGCTGGCTTCATCCAGCGTCTCTTGGGCGTCGCAATGCTGGTGGATGCGTTGGTGGTGGCAACGTCAAAGGGGGAGTTCAGGCGAAGAACTATGTACAAAAGGGCAAAAAGCCTTTTCATACATGGATTTAAGAATGCTTTAAGGTTTGCTTACCGAAGATTTAGGAGTGCGTGGCGGGGCGAATCCCTAATCTGCAATCACTGCAACGGGCTGCATCCGATAGCTCGTAGAAGGGCAGATTCATCGTGATTTCATCTCTCGCATTTTCAAGAAAAAAGGAAGCCAGCCATGCAAGCCAACAACCAGACCGCGGCACAGCCGAACCCGACGGGCCGATTCAACATTTACACCTTTCCGCACAAGGGGCTGCGTCTGCTGATGCAGCACACCCTGCACGGCGTGGGCTGCTGCGACTGGAGCGACGCCAGCGAAGTGGCGGAGACGCTGGCCGCTGCCCGCAGCTTGCTGGAGGTGATGGTGGGGCACCTGAAGCACGAGAACGCGTTCATCCACGTGGCGATGGAAGCGCGCCAGCCGGGTTCGACCAGCCACGGGGCGGAAGCACACGTGGGGCATGAGGAAGCCATTGCGGCCCTGCAGGCTGAAGTGCTGGCGGTGGAGCGTGCGACGCCGGCCGAGCGCGATGCGTTGGGCTATCGCCTCTACACCTCGCTGTCGCTGTTCGTGGCCGAGAACCTGGAGCACATGGCGATGGAAGAGCGTGACCACAACGCGGTGCTGTGGGCGTGCTACGCGGATGACGAAATCATGGACATCGAGCGTCGCCTGGTGTCGTCGATTCCGCCCGAGAAGGCCGGCATGATGGTGCCCTGGATGGTGCAGGCGGCGAACGCGAACGAGCGTGCGGGCTTCTTGAAGGGTGTGCGTGCCGGCATGCCGGCCGAGGCGTTCGATGGGCTGTTGTCGACCTGCCGTGCGCTGCTGTCGCCGCGCGCCTGGGCCAAGCTGGATGCGGCTTTGCGTGGGGTGGCTGTGGCTGCTTGAGGCTGGTTCAGACCTCGGCAGCGAAGTCCAGCTGCAGCGGGCGCTGCACGCAGAGGCGGAAGCGCCCGCGGCCTGTCTTCTCGATGGCGACGTCGGGGCAGCGTTCGCGCAGGCGGCGGGCGAGCAGGATGAGGCGGGCTTCGAGGTTGTCGTCGATGTCGGGCAGGCCCAGCGCTGGGTCGAGGCGCAGTTCGCGGTTGGTGAAGTCGGTGCGCTGGTTGCGCGTGTATTCGCCCACCAGCTTCCACAGCACGGCACCGGCGACGCCCTTGATGAGGTATTCGTCGTTGGCGAAGACGACGTCGCCCTCGGCGTAGCGGCGCAGGCGCAGGGCCGGGGTGTCGGCACTGCGCAGGGCGACGGCGGGTGCAGGCGCTGCGGCGGGCTCGCCGTCGTCTTCGCTACAGCCTGCCTGCATGGCGAGGTAGGTGGCGCCGAGCAGGTGGCCGAAGGTGACGAGGGCGTCTTCGTCGAGATGGTTGAAGCGCATGTCTTCCGGGCTGTCGGCGTAGAGCACGCCGATGAGGCGCTGGTTGCCGAGCACGGGCACGGCGACCTGGCTGCGTGGTTCGGCGAGGCCCGGGAAAGGGACTTCGGCCGGCGGGTGGGGCGCTGTGCCGGTGGTGGATTCGTGGATGGCGCGCGAGTAGCGGTATTCACTGGTCATGAAGCCGATGCGGATCGGCACGCGCTGTGCGGCGGCGACGCCGATGACGCCGATGCCGAGCGGCACTTCGCTGCCGACGCCGGTTTCGTCGTAGCCCCGGCTGGCGACGGTGTAGAGCACGTCGCGCTTGCTGTCGAGCATGAGCAGCATGCTGTGCGGCATGTCGAAGCCGTCGGCGAGGACCTGCAGCGCGAAGTCGAAGAGTTCGTCGAGGTCGCTGCAGGTGCCGAGGATGTCGGCTGCCGCGCGCAGCGGACAGAGCATGTTGCGGCGGGGTGGTGGGGGCGGCAGGCTGTCGCAGGCCACGTTTTCGACGGCCAGCACCTGGTACACGTCGGCGCCCTGCAGGTGGAAGATGCCCTGCATGCCGGTCTGCGAGGCGATGCCGGCGAGGCGGGCCTTCATGCGTTCGAACAGCTTGCCTTCGGTGCGCGTGTCGCAGAAGCGCAGGCTCAGGCGGTAGCTGGCGCCGGTCTCCGCATCGGTGAGGTAGGCCGTGGCGAAGGGGTGGGCCAGGATGTTGGCGCGCGTCTTGTTGAAGAACTGGAAGCTGAGCGCGATGTGTTCGCGGTTGACGTACTCCATCTGCGAGACGTAGCTGATGTTGGGCGTGCCATCCAGCGCGCAGGTGGCGAGGATGGGCGGCACCATGCCTTCCATGCAGTGGCGCAGGGCGTTGAGGTCGAACTTCATGCGAGGCGCGCCCCGGCACTGGCACCCGGCGTCTGGCTGAAGGCGTCGGAGGGCGTGAAGCTGACGGCGACGCGGTCGTCGATGGGCGTGTCCATGACGGCGCGCAGCAGGCTTTCGGTGAAGCCCAGCGGCATGACTTCGCGGATGAAGGCCGTCAGATGGCTGTCGCAGCTGGCGTGGTCGAAGGGGCGCAACGGCACGATGGCGGCGTCGCTGCCCTTGAGCTGGTAGGTGCGGTGCGTGCTGGGCTCGGTGATGGCCAGTGCGATCTGGCCGCTGGCGGTGATGTCGGCGAGCAGGGCAGCAGACTGCTTCTGGCTGAGGATCAGCGTGACGCGGCGGCGGTCGGGCGAGATGTGGCAGCCGTAGGCGCGCGCCATGGAAGGCTGCAGATTGGCGTCGCGCGAGGCGGCGGCGAGCGACACGCCCTTGTGGATGAAGGCGGCGAGCTCGTCGGTGATGAGGGGGGCGGCTGGCATGGCAATACTGGGCGGTGGTGACGCGGGCTGATTGCCATTAGACCCTATTCCAGCGGCCCCTGTGCAGGGGCCGGGCGGGCAGCGACGCGACGCTCAGTTGCGTGAGAGACCCAGCGCGAGGTGCTCGGCAACGGCCAGCGAACCCGTGTAGAAGCCTTGCCTGGCCTTGTCTGCATTGGCGGGGAAGTCTGGAATCCGTTCGACCGCGAAACCGTAGCCGCCATTCATGTGGAACGCGTCGTTACGCCAGCGCTGGCCTCCCCAGCTGGCGGTCTGGTCGTAGAGGCGCTTGTGATCGGCGCCGAACAGGGCGACGCGACTGACGACGAAGGGGACGTAGGCCGAGAACGGGTTGGCGGCGATGTAGCTGCCTTGCACGTTGACGATCAGCGCGGCTTCGTCGGGCGCGAGCTGGCCTATGGCGGCCAGCGCAGCGGCCTCGTCCAGCTTGGCACCGATGGGCTTGCGCACGGTTTCGTAGCCCTGGCTTTTCAGCTGCGCGCCGAGGTCGTCGAGAAAACGTTGCTGCAGCAGCGTCTTGGCCGGCTGGACGGCCGTTTCAAGCTCGTTGCTGCGCGTGGCGCTGTCGAGGCCGCCGAGTGCGCTGGAAATGATGGTAAAGGGGCCGCGATAGGGGCTGTAGCCAGAGCTCAATACGTAGCGCTCGGGGTCGGCGCGTTCGGCAATGATGATTTTGCGGATGTTGCTGGCCTGCGCTTTGTTGAAGAACGTGCGACTGGAGACTTGCGTGGTGCCGCAGGCGGCGGTGACGAGCGTGACGAGGATGAGAAGCAGGGCTGCGCGCGATGTGAGCATGTCGATTCCGGGTGTCAGGAATGGCAAGAAGAACAAGCGAATCCGGGCGGCATTATCGCGCATGCCAGCCGGCAGAGAGCAAGCCTGTTTTCAGGCCGAAGGGATGAGTCTGGCGGGGGCCGCGTCGGGCCCAAGCAGGCGCGCGAACTCATCGCGCGGTAAGGGTTCGCTGAACAGGTAGCCCTGGCCGCACTGGCAGCCGATGTCGCGCAGCAGGTGGTGCTGGCTGGTTTGCTCGATGCCTTCGGCGGTGATCTGCATGTCGAGGCTGTGCGCCATGGCGGCGATGGCGCGGGTGATGGCGACGTCGCTGGTGTCGTCGGGCAGGTCGCGGACGAAGGAGCGGTCGATCTTGATGCGGTCGATGGGCAGGTGCTTGAGCAGGCCCAGTGAGGAGAAGCCGGTGCCGAAGTCGTCGATGGCGAGGCGCACGCCGAGCTTCTTGAGGCGGTAGAGCAGGCCCTGGCTGTACTCGATGGATTGCAGGGTGCTTTCGGTGATCTCGATTTCGAGTTGTGCGGGCTGCAGGCCGGTTTCCATGAGCACGCGGGCGACGCGGTCGACGAAGTTGTCGGACGCCATCTCGCGCACCGAGACGTTGACCGACAGCAGCAGCGGATGCTGTGGATGCAGCCGCCACCATTCGACGGCTTGCTGGCAGGCGCTGCGCATGACCCATTCGCCGATGCCGTCGATGAGGCCGGACTCCTCTGCCACGCGGATGAAGCGGTCGGGCGGGACGAGGCCCAGCTGCGGATGGTTCCAGCGCACCAGGGCTTCCATGCCGACCATGCGGCTGTCGGCCAGCGAGACGATGGGCTGGTAGTGCAGGGTGAGGGTGTCGTCTTCGACGGCACGCATGAGGCCTTGTTCGAGCAGCAGGCGTTCGCGCGTGCGGGCGGCCATCTCGGGCGAGTAGAAGGCGTAGCGGTTGCGGCCGCGCGACTTGGCTTCGTACATGGCGCTGTCTGCCGCCTTGATGAGGCCCTGGCGGTTGTTGGCATCGTCGGGAAAGACTGCGATGCCGAGGCTGGCGGAGACGCTGATGCGCTCGAAGGGCAGCTCGATAGGGGCGCGGATCTGGCGCAGCAGCTTGTCGCACAGGCGGGCGCAATTGTCGGCGCGCTTGATGTCGTTGAGCACGATGACGAATTCGTCGCCGCCGAGGCGGATCGCGAGGTCATCGCGCCGCAGGCAGTCGCGCAGGCGGCCGGCGATGACTTGCAGCATCTGGTCGCCCGCCGTGTGGCCGAGGGTGTCGTTGATGAGCTTGAAGCCGTCGAGATCGATGAATATCAGCGCCAGCTTCTGCTGCGCTTCGGCGTGGCGGGGCAGTTCGTTCTCGAGCACTTTCTCCAGCTGGTTGCGGTTGCCGAGGCCGGTGAGGGCGTCGTGATAGGCCATATGGTTGATCTGCGCTTCGGCCTTGCGGATGCCACTGATGTCGGAGAAGGTGACGACGAAGTGCGTCAGCTGACTCTGCTCGTCGCGCACGGCGCAGATGTGTTGCCACGACGGGAAAACGTGGCCATTGGCGCGGCGGCAGGCGACTTCGCCTTGCCAGAAGCCGTGGCCGGGCAGGTCGAGGTCGGGATAGAAGTGGTCGTTGTGACGACGCGCGTGCAGGAAGGTCTCGGGATCGCGGCCGATGACGTCATCGGCTGCGTAGCCGGTCAGGGCAGTGAACGCACCGTTGACGGAGATGATCTCGCGCCGCGCGTTGGTGATGAGAATGCCTTCGGCAGTTGACTGGAAGACGACGCTGGCCTGGCGCAGTTCTTCTTCGATGCGGCGGCGGTCGGTGACGTCACGCAGCACGCCGATGACGCGATCACCGGGCCTGGCGCTGGAGTTGGCGCCGGGCAGGGGCGGCAAGGCGTTGGCCGAGGTGGCGTGCAGCTCGACCCAGCCTTCGCGGTCATCGCTGAACAGCATGCGCACCGTGGTGCTGACTTGCCCACCACCTTCCAGCGCCGTGGCGACGGCGTTGCGGTCGTCGGGGTGGATGCGTTGCAGGAGGCCGGGGCGCCCTTCGTTGAGGACGAGGTGGCCGTTGCCGAGCAGCTTGTCCATGTAGGGGCTGAGTTGATAGCGCTCTTCGCCGGATGACCATTCCCACACGCCCAGCGAAGCGGCGTTGATGGCGAGGCGCAGGCGTTCTTCGGAGTGTTCGACTTCGATTTCCACCTTGCGGCGTGCGAGGGCCATGCGCACGGTGGCTTCGAGCTCGCGCAGTTCGAAGGGTTTGAGCAGGTAGCCGTAGGGGGCGCTGGCTTCGGCGCGGGCGAGTGTCTTCTCGGCAGCGTAGGCGGTGAGGTAGATGACGGGCAGGCGGTACTCGTCGTGGATGTGACGCGCGGCCTCGGTGCCGTCCATGGGGCCTTCGAGGTTGATGTCCATGAGGATGAGGTCGGGGCGCAGATTGCCGGCCTGCTCGATGGCTTCATCGCCACGTGCAGCGAGCCCGACGACGTCGTAGCCCAGGCTCTCCAGCCCGCCCTTGAGGTCCAGCGCGACGATGCGCTCATCCTCGACCACCATGATGCGTGCGCCCATCAGCGTTTCTCCAGGCCGGGGGTGAAGTAGAGCTCGAAGCGCGAGCCCTTGTCGCGCAGCAGGAGCAGTTCGCCGCCAAGCTGGTCGACCAGCAGGGGCATGAGCTGGAAGCCCAGCGAGCGGACGTGACCGATCTCGATGTGGGGTGGCACACCTATGCCGTCGTCTTCGACGACGATGCGCGCGCGCTTGTCGCTGACCAGCTCGGCGCGGATGGTGATGCTGCCGTGGCGGTCGTCAGGGAAGGCGTGCTTGATGGCGTTGGTGACGAGTTCGTTCACCAGCAGGCCGCAGGGCACCGAGCGTTGCAGGTCCATCGAGATGTCGGCGTTGCCGAGGTTGACATTGACGGTGACACGCGAGCGCGCTTCGCCGAGTGCTTCGCGCAGCAGCGAGGCGAGGCGGCCGAGGTAGACGCTGAGCTGCACGCTGGAGAAGTCGCTGCGCTCGTACAGTAGCTGGTGGATCAGGGCCATGGCCTTGACGCGGTTCTGGCTGTCGTCGAGCACGGCCTTGGCTTCGCTGGCGGCGGTGCGAGCCTGCAGGTTGAGCAGGCTGCAGATGACTTGCAGGTTGTTCTTGACGCGGTGGTGCACCTCGTTGAGCAGGGCGGTCTTCTCGGTGACGGCACGTTCGAGCAGGGCCTGGTCGGCCTTGCGCGTGGTGACGTCGGCAATGGTGGCGAGCACGTGTTCGCCGCCTGCGGTGGTGAGGGCGTTGAGGCCGATCTCGACGGGGAATTCGCTGCCGTCCTTGCGTCGTGCGTAGAGCTCGCGGCGGCCGGCCATGTCGCGCGTGGTGGGGGCCTGCATGTAGCTGGAGCGCAGGCCGACGTGGCGGCCGCGGTAGCGCTCGGGCATCAGCATCTCGATGGGCTGGCCGATCATCTCCTGGCGGCTGTAGCCGAACAGGCGCTCCATGCCGGAATTGACGAGGGCCAGGCGGCCGTCGCGGTTGACCATGGCGAGGCCATCGGGGGCGGCTTCGACAACGCAGCGGAAGCGCTCTTCGGAGCGGCTGAGCGCTTCTTCGCCAGACTTGCGGGCGCTGATGTCGATGGCGGAAGGCACGAGGTGGGTGATCTGGCCCATCTCGTTGCGCAGTGGCGCGAGCATGAAGTCGATGGCCATGCGTGAATCGTCCTTCATGCGCACGACCATGTCGTAGCGCGAGACCTCGCCGCGTTCGGCGGCCTTGACGGCGATGCGCATGCTCTCCTGCAGCGCCGGGTCATGGCAGAACCAGTAGGTGTCCCAGACTTTCTTGCCGCGCACATCGTCGATGCTGATGCCGGCGGCTTGCAGTGGCGCGAGGTTGGCGTCGAGCACGGTGCCGTCGGGCGTCATGAGGCCGACGAAGGCGAACAGGGTGTCGAGCACGCGGCGCGATTTCATCTCGGCGGCGTGGATGGCCTGCGCGGAATCCTGCTGCACGTCGCGCAGCAGGAGCAGCAGGCCCGCCTCCAGCCCGTCATGTGCGGGCAGCGGATGCAGGCTGAGCAGCCAGAATGCATGCTCGTCGGGGCCGCGCTTGCTGTGCAGGCCGACGGGGTGGTCGATGACGGCTTGCCCGGCATGCAGCGCACGTTGCAGCAGGGTCTGCATGGTCGTCGGATCGGTGTGCAGCACTTCGCTGATGCTGTGACCCATGCATTCATCACGCGGCAAGCCGGTGAGGCGGGTCAGTGGCGCGTTGGAGTGCCGGATGCGCAGATCCGGGGTGAGCAGGGCGGCCGCGAAGGGCAGAGCGTCGATGAGGACTTCGGGAGGGAGGCCGGCGGCGGCAGGCTGGCCGCTGGATGGCGGGGAAAATCGACTGTCCTGTGCGCCCGACAGATCCATCTGTGCTGCCCCCGCTGCTACGTGATTGCCCTGTTGCAGACGAGCCCTTGGTGTCAGTCAGAGGGCCGGCCCAACCGCTGCAAAGCTTAGTTGCTCATGACGGTGATCGCCATGAGGGATGACGCTCGATTTCCTGTCGGATGAACTGCGACGTCGCCGCATCTTGTATGCAAGTGGGGCCGCGCATGTTCATGCATAAGGCATGTCGGCAGATTGTGCGGGGGCTGTAGTGGGGTTTCCGGGGGGATGCCCGAATGGCCACATCCGGTGTTCTGCAGTGCGTTGCGCATGGGCCGGCATGGACTACGCGGGGGCATGCTGGCACAGTGCGGGATCGGCCACCGGCAAGGGCTGGCGGCTTGTCTGGACTTTATCTGACCAAGGAGGACGCACCTCGTGCAATCCCGTTTCGGCTCCATTGCCCTGATCGTGATCGGGCTGTTTTTCCTGCTGCACAACCTGGACATCCTGAGCTTCCGCTACCTCGGCGAAATCCTGCGTACCTGGTGGCCGGCAATCCTCATCGTGGTGGGCGCACTGGGCCTGATGGGCAAGCGCAAGTGAAGAGAGTCGCGTGGCTGGCCGGCTGCTTGAGTCTGGCCAGTGCGTTGAGCGGTTGTGCGGGTGATGGCGTAGGGCCTGGGTACTACTGGCAGGCGATGCGCGGGCAGTACGACCTGTGGCAGCGCACGCGCCCGGCGGCCGACGTCGAGGCCGATGCGGCGACGCCTGAGGCCTTGCGCAAGCGCCTGCAACTGGCGAAGGAGATCCGCGCCTACGCCAGTCGCGAGCTGGGTCTGCCCGACAACGACAGCTACCGCAGCTACGCCGATCTGCAACGCAGCTCGGTGGTGTGGAACGTGTTCGCGGCGCCCCCTCTGTCGTTGCAGACGATGAGCTGGTGCTTCCCGGTGGCGGGCTGTGTGGGTTACCTGGGTTACTTTGGTGAGGCGGATGCGCGCTCGCGTGCCGAAGTGCTGCGCAAGCAGGGGCTGGACGTGATCGTGGGCGGCGTGCCGGCGTATTCGACGCTGGGCTGGTTGTCCGACCCGCTGCTCAATACCTTCATCGACTGGCCGGAGGCAGAGCTGGCGCGGCTGATCTTCCATGAGCTCGCGCACCAGAAGGTGTATGTGAAGGACGACACCGAGTTCAACGAGTCCTTCGCGTTGACGGTGGAGCTGGTGGGTGTGCGACGCTGGCTGTCGCAACCGGGCAAGGAGGCGCAGCGTGCGTCCTTCGAGCGTGGGCTGGTGATCCAGGCGGATTTCGCGACGCTGGTGCGGCAGGGCCGCGAGCGTTTCGTGGCCTTGTATGCCGAGGCGGATGCGGCGTTGAAGCGCGCAGAGCCGGCAGATCGTGATGGGGTGCAGGCACAGTTCCTGGCCCGCAAGCAGGCGCTGATCGAGGCGCTGCAGGCCGAGCACCGGACGTTGCGTGAAACGCGCTGGAATGGCTACGCCGGCTATGACGCGTGGTTTGCCGGCATCAACAATGCACGGCTGGCGTCGGTGGGGTTCTACCAGGGGCTGGTGCCGGGCTTCGAGGCCTTGCTGAAGGCCGAAGGCGACGACCTGGGGCGCTGGTACGCGCGGGTCGAGAAGCTGGGTGAGCGCAGCCCGGCAGAGCGGCGGACTGCGCTGCAGGTGAAACCGGCGACGCCCTAGTTGGCTTGCAGGATGAAGCTGGTGAAGAAGACGTCGTTGACGCCGGTTTTCTCGTCGAGCTTCAGCACCTTGTTGACGCGTTCGATGATGGCGTCGGCGAGTTGATCCTTGCCGTCCGGCGCGCGCAGCTCCTTGATGCTGAAGCCATTGATGGTCAGGTGGATGTGGTGCGTGATCATCGGCTTGTACAGGTCGAGTTCGTGCTGGGCTTCGGGTTTGGCCGTGTGCAGCACCAGGGTCACCTGCAGGATGCCGCCGCCAGTGGGCGTTTCACGATTGAAGGGGCCGACATTCACCGTGAACTGCAGCGGAGCGGGGCCGGCGGCTTGTCCGCCACCGCCGCTGGCCTGAGCCGGCATCGCGAGCAGGGCGCAGAGCGCGCAGGCGAGCGTGACAAGAATGCGGGTGGGGCTGTGGAGGAGGGAATGAGGCTTCAAGATGGGCTCCGCGATGCAAGCTGTGAAGATGGAACGAACCGGAAATTGGGGCGGCCCGGGTCAGGCCATCACTCGTTATCGGCGCGGAGCTGAGTGTCTTGATGCGTAGAACGGACTATCTGTTTCACGATCCGGAAGCGGGCGGCGAGAGCCGCATGGCGGCTGCCTCGGCTTGGTGCGAGGCGGCCGCCGCACCGGTTCAGGATCGTGCGCCGAAGGCGTAGCGCTGTTGTTGCAGGGTGGCGCCCGCACTGCTGCTGGCGCCCTTGACGGGGGCTGTGCTGGCCGTGGGGGTGGCGAGCCAGCCGAGCTTGTCGCGCATGTCCATGGCCATGCTGACGAGCTCGATGTCTTCACACTCTTCCGCCAGATCAAGCACTTGGCCTGCATAGATCGGCTCGGCAAAGAAGCGCTGGGTATTCAGGGAAATGTTCTGAACCTGACGCAGACGGATCTTGAGGCGGGCGACGAGTTGGATGAGTGCGTTGTCCATGAGATGCAGTCCTGAGTAGCGGGAACCCTCTCTTAGCAATCGATATGCCCGAAGGAGCAGGTCTCACAGAGGACTGCATGGCTGCCGTGAAGCAGTTGTGCTCCCGACCCGCCGGTGGGGGCGAGCCGGGGAGCGGTGATGCAGGGGAATACTCAGCTCGCCAGTGCGGCAGCGACGACCTTGGGCAGGCTCGGGGCACTGCTGCTGGTGGACTTGAGGCTGGGCGTTTCGCGTGTCGATTGCACGTCGCCGGAGAGGATGCCGCCGCTCTCGATGAAGACCTGACCGTAACGGATCTGCCCGCGCACGCGGCCGGTGGCGTGGATGATGAGTTGCTGGCGGGCGGTGAGCTCGCCTTCGAAGTCGCCGTGGATCTCGGCGATGTCGATGCCGACCTTGCCGCGGAAGGCACCGCCCTGGCTGATGCGGATGACGCGGCTGTCCATCGTCGCCTCGACACTGCCTTCGACGATGAGGGTGTCGCAGTCCTGGATCTCGGCGCCCTTGAGCTTGACGTCCGGGCCGACGATGAGGCGGCTGCCGGTTTCGTCTTCCGCGACGCGCGGGGCGGTGGCGGCAGGCGTGGTGGCGGTCTGCGCAGACTTCTGTTCGATCATGTTGCGTACCTCTTCGAGATGGGCGCGTGCACCGGGTGACAGCGTGGTACCGCCAGACGTGGCGGGCGATGCCATGGCGGGCTGCAGGCCGACGCCTGAGCGGTCCTGCTGGTGCTTGCTGAGGATGGATTGCTGCTTCTCGAACATGAGTCTTCCTTTCCTGATTGTCCTGATGGTTCTGGCCGGAACCCGATGGCGCCCGACGTGGGGGCGATGGCAAGCGGCGTGCCATGCAGGGGGAAGTGCCCTGAAAACAGTTGCTTGGCGTTTTCTGTCTGTCGCTACGCGGGGTCATGTCGCCTGAAAAGCGTTGCCGATGCACGACACAACTTGAAGTTGTTGTTGTAACCACATGATTAACAACGAATAACTCTTGTTGGCAGATGACGACTGTCGGGGTAATCAGGCTGCAGGTTGCTGATTGCAAACCGTTTTTTTGCCGTGCAGCCCATGCAGATTGGAAGACTGGCGGGGGGATGCCTTGGCGGCCAAGGTTCCAGTGAGGCTGATCGAGCTGCCAAAACGAGCGGCCAAAAAAAACGGCACGCGGAGGAGTGCGTGCCGTGGAAGCCGGGTGGTGTGTGGGCACCACGCCGAGGGAGAAATGGGTACGCGGAGTGTGGGCTCCTGTACCCGTCCGCACGCAGGGGGATCAGCCAGCATGCGGACCAAAAAGCAGAGTGCGGTGTGGGCAACCTCCTTGAGGAATTGAGCAGTTCAAGCGCCGTAAGCGCTGCCGGGCGAGCCGGACGTAATGCCTAACGCAATCGATGTGCCAGAAGTAATGTTTTTAATTAAAACAAAGACTTGTGTTCTGGCAGGGGCGAATTCCGGCGGGCATGACGCAGCGAGCTGTTGCTGATTGGCGACAGCTATGGATGGGGGCGGGAAAAAGCCCTGTGAATACAGGGTTTGCGATGTCGCTGATTGGCGACAGGTGGGCGATGTTGCGTCAGGCGGTACGACAGGGTGCGGCGCTTGTACGACAGCGCCCGGGTTCGTACTAGCTGCTCTTGGGCAGGGGCTTCAGGCCCGGCTTGACTGCCGGCGCATTGACCAGTGTGGCATCCGGATCATTATCGGCAGCTGCCTGGCTGGCATTGAGGCTGAACAGTTGCAGCTGGCGTTCGCGGATCTGTCGGGACAATTGACACAGCTCGCCATGGTCTGTTTCGAGGGCCAGATCAAGGACTTGCGCGGCGTATTCAGGCTCGGTGGCGAAGCGCAAGACGTCAACCTGAAAATCAAGCTCTTGCATGAGGAACATGTTCAGCCGCGTTAGATGTTGATGGACGATGTGGTCCATGTTCGTGATCCCGGGTGATGCTTTGTATGGTTGTGTTAGCGCAAGCCGCATGCCCACCTTGATGAATCGCACCGCACAGGGCGTGATGGAAGTCACGTCTGCGCCGATGAATGGTGAAAGTGCGTCACAATGACGCGATTTAACCGCTAAAAAGCGCCCGAAAACATGGCCAATTCCGAAAAGCAGAACGTTTTGCCGCAAGATTCCCTTCTGTCTGTAGTGCCGCGTGATGCACAGCAGCAAGCCGCGCGACTCGTCCAGGAGGCTTTCGCTGCCACTTTTCGGCTGTCGGTCGAAGCAAGTGCCGAACAGCGTCAGCCAGCCTTGCAAAAGCTGTCAGGCCACCTGCTCGCCTGGAGCAACATGGCTACCCGTGAAGAGGGCGTGGCGCGCCGCGCGCTGCTGCTGACCGGGCTGGACCAATGGGGGCTGGCCTTCAGCCAGGCCTTCGGGCCCGGCGGGCTGGATGGGTTGAGCGAGCTGGTCGGCCTGTTGCGCGATGGCATCGACGTGACGGAAGAAGCAGCCTGCCAGCGCTGGTTTGAGCAGGTGCAGGGTCAGGAAGACACGGCGTTCGACTTCAAGGTGCTGTTGCGCCGCGAGCTGCACCTGGCGCTGTGGCACGCGATGGTGGCGAGCGAAGAGCGCGAAGAGGCCGACGTCGTGCTGCGCCACCTCGGCGGCATGATGCTGGCGCTCGTGGGCGAGATGCCGCAACACGGCTGGCGCTTGATCGCCGATGCGCTGGCCTCGATCCAGATGCGCTGCCTGTCGCAAGGCATCGCGCTGGAAGGCATCGGTCAGGAGGCCACGCAGACCCTGTTCGCCTCACTCGCCGCCGCGCTGCCCGAGGATCTGCGCGAACGCATCATGAAGCAGTCGTCGGAGGCTGTGCGGGCGTGGCAGTCGGCACGGCGCGGGCCGCAGCACTGAGTGGCGTCCATTTCAGGTCAGGCATTGCCGCCGATGTACTTGATACGCAAAGCTAGCGCTGCGGATTCGCAGGCCGTCTTCGATGTGCGAAACGCAGCCATTCGAAGCGAGTCCTCAGGGCACTACGCCGACGACATCATCGAACGCTGGACGACGGGGACTGTCCCGTCCGACGGATTCGTCCGGTTTGTCGAGGACGTCTGCCATGTCATCGAGATCAATGGCGAGATTGTCGCCACGGGAGCCATTGACCTCATGACGGGACAGGTCGATGCAGTGTTTGTCCGCCCGCAGAATCTTCGCCAAGGGCTCGCATCAGCAATGATGGCCTTCCTGGAGCAACAGGCCCTGGATGCATCTCTGGATGCTCTGCATCTTGAATCCACACTGAATGCCGAAGTCTTCTATCGGAGCATCGGGTTTATCAGCAGCGGCAGGTCGCAATACCATTCGCCGCGTGGCTTCTCTATGGATTGTGTAGTGATGCGAAAGCGCATCAGGAATGCTGCTTAATCCGTCATTTCAGCGGATCACTTCCGGCTGCCGCTGAATTCAATCGTTGTCGGACCGCGTAAGGACAGCAAATGGAAGCCGTTGAAGGTACGGAAGCGTGTCCATCATGTGCCAGTACAGACTTCGTTCGTTCAAAGCTTCTTCTGATTGACGAAGCTTGGGCCTACGTTCCTGGTGCAGATCCTCGCCATGCGTACTTTGCGAGTCTGCGCGTAGATGACGTAAAGAAAGAATTCCTTAAGGAATCTCCGCTAGAGCAATTCATTGATGGCTATTACTGCGACAAATGCGGCCGCGGTTTCGTCACGGACGCAATCCTCAATCCAGAACATCGGCAATATCGTTAGTGTCGTGCGCACTCACTGCCTTCGGCCTGACAATGTCCATCGCCGCTTTGCGGCTTCGGTTGCTACTCGCGTCAAGCTTTAGGCGTTAAAAAGGAAGATATGGGAATCACGCTCAAACACGAAGTCGTGGCAACGCCAGGGGAGGAAATTGACGTTGCGTGTTCGAAGTGCGCCTGCAAGACTGCACACGTCCCCTTGGTGCAGGTTGGGGTTCGAGGAAGCGAAGGAGATCCAAGCTTTTCTTTCGAGTGGCACGAAGATCACCAGATCATCAAATGCCTTGGTTGCCGAACGCTCTCCTATCGGATTGTCAGTTCGGATTCTGAGGACTACTGCGACGATGAGAGTGGCAATCGCATTCACTTCGAGTCCGAGAAGCTCTTTCCTCCACGCATTGAGGGCGTGAAGGGGCTCGGGGACGAAACAGTCTACCTACCTTTGAAGATCAAACAGATCTACGCGGAAACTCAAACAGCCCTATCGGTGCAGGCGCCAGTGCTCGCCGCAATTGGACTGCGTGCACTTCTCGAAACGGTGTGCAAAGAAAAGGAAGCTGAGGGGACTGACCTCTTTAGGAAAATCGATTCACTGGTTGACAAAAGAGTCTTGACTCCGGCAGGGGCAACGATCCTCCACAAAATCCGAACGCTGGGTAATGCAGCCGCGCACGAAGTGAAACCTCACACAGGGGAGCAATTGGCGCTGGCGATGGACATCGTGGAGCATGTACTCAAGGACGTTCTACATTCTTCCGAAGCAAGCGGAGGCGGCGTTTGATCGCGATGCATAGTCAAGGTGTCCAGAGGAGGCTGTCCTGCCAGTTTGTCAGCGTTCTTACGTCAAATATTATCTGACCGCGTAAGGACAACGCTCCCCCAGCCAGGTCTGCAGGAAAGCCGCAAACCCACGCACCTTGGCCGACAGGTGTTTGCGGCTGGGGTAGGCGGCGTAAATCGTCAGCAGGCCCGGCGCCCAGTCGGTCATGATCTCGACAACGCGGCCTTCGTCGACAGCGCTCTGCATGACGAAGTCCGGTGCGCGGCAGATGCCCATGCCCTGTGCGGCGAGCTCGCGCAGCATGATGCCGTTGTTGGCGTGCAGGCTGCTTTTGACGCGCACTTCTTCCACCACGTTGTCGCCGTTGGCGAACTTCCAGACATGCGGGTCGGCGTTGTAGGCGTAGGTCATGCACTGGTGCCTGACGAGGTCGGCGGGCGTGGCCGGCGTGCCGTGGCGAGCGAGATAGTCGGGCGAGGCGCAAGTCATCAGGCGGGCTTTGCCGATGGGGCGGGCGACGAGGTTCTGCGTGCCTAGCTCGCCGATGCGGATGGCGAGGTCGAGGCCGGCTTCGACCATGTCGACCTGGTTGTCGCCGAGCGCGATGTCGAACTTCACTTCCGGGTGCTGGGCCGAGAATTCGGCAATTGCGGCTGAGAGCTTCCAGATGCCGAAGCTGATCGGCGCCGTCAGCCGCAGGGTGCCGCGCAGCACGGCGCTGGTGTTGCCGACCTGTTCTTCCATCTCTTCGATGTCTGACAGCAACTGCAGGCTGCGCTCGTAGTAGGCGCGGCCGTCGTCGGTGAGGCTGATGCGGCGTGTGGTGCGGTTGAGCAGGCGCGCCTGCAGGTGGCTTTCGAGCTGGGCGACCTGGCGCGATACGGCCGAGGTGGAGATGTCCAGGCGCTCGGCCGCGGCGGCAAAGCTGCCCAGCTCGACGACCTTGCAGAAGATCTGCATGGCTTCAAGGCGATCCATTCGATAGTTCCTTAAATCGCAATAATGATTTGCATTTTAGGCTATTTATCCCGAATTCTTGCGTTCTCATAATCCGCTCCATGTTCAACCCACACATCGGAGTCGCGAAATGATCGATACACGTACCGCCGCCTATGGCGCCCTGGCCCTGCGCGTCAGCCTGGGTCTCATCATGATTGCCCACGCCTGCCTGAAGATTTTCGTCTTCACCATCCCCGGCACCGTCGGCTTCTTCCAGTCCGTTGGCTTGCCCGGCGTGCTGGCTTACCCGGTGATTGCAGCCGAGCTGTTCGGTGGCATCGCCTTGGTAGTCGGCTTCAAGACCCGTCTCGCCGCCCTGGGCCTGGTGCCCGTGCTGATCGGCGCCTCGGTCGTGCATGTCGGCAATGGCTGGGTGTTCAACGCGCCCGGCGGCGGTTGGGAGTACCCGGTTTTCCTCGCTGTCGGCGTCATCGTGCAAGCCCTGCTTGGCAGCGGTGCGTACTCGCTCGATAGCCGCGTCTCTGCAAGCCAGCCTGCGCTGGCTCACGCCTGATCTGTCTGTCTTCCACCCAGGAGAAACAACATGAAACTGTTCTACGCCCCCGGAGTTTGTTCGCTGTCCCCCCACATCGCCCTGCGTGAAGCCGGCCTGCCGTTCGAACTGCAGCGCGTCGACACGAAGACCAAGGAGATGCACGGCGGCGGCAACTTCCTCGAAGTGAATCCCAAGGGTTACGTGCCGGTGCTGCAACTCGACAACGGCGAGCTGCTGACCGAAGGCCCGGCCATCGTGCAGTACATCGCCGATCTCAAGCCCGAAGCCGGGATTGCGCCGGCCAATGGCACGCTGGAGCGCTATCGCCTGCAGGAGTGGTTGAACTACATCACCGCCGAGCTGCACAAGGGCTTCACGCCGCTGTTCAAGCCGAACACGCCGGACGAGTACAAGAGCATCGCTCGCGAGAACCTCGTCAATCGCATCGGTTACGTGGCGGACAAGCTGCAGGGCAAGACCTGGCTGCTGGGCGACAAGTTCAGCGTGGCCGATGGCTACCTGTTCGTGGTGTTGGGCTGGGGCAAGTTCGTCGGTGTCGATGTGACGCAATGGCCGGTGATCGTTGATTACCTGGCTCGCGTGGCAGCGCGCCCTGCGGTACAGGAAGCACTGAAGGCTGAAGGCCTGTTGAAGTAAATGAAGCGGGGCCGTTCTGCATGGAGCGGGGCGGCCCGGCAGCAAAGGACACATCATGATCGACCTGCACTACTGGACGACGCCGAACGGCCACAAGATCACGCTCTTTCTCGAAGAGAGCGGTTTGCCGTATCGCATCTTTCCCGTGAACATCGGCAAGGGCGAGCAGTTCAAGCCGGAGTTCCTGCGCATTGCGCCGAACAATCGCATCCCGGCCATCGTCGATCATGCGCCGGCTGATGGTGGCGCACCGCTGTCGTTGTTCGAGTCTGGCGCGATCCTGCTGTACCTCGCCGACAAGATCGGCAAGCTCATTCCGCAAGACCTGCGTGGCCGCAACGAGGCCATCCAGTGGTTGATGTGGCAGATGGGCGGGCTGGGGCCGATGGCGGGGCAGAACCACCACTTCGTGCAATACGCGCCGGAAAAACTGCCGTACGCCATCGAGCGCTTCGTCAAGGAAACCAGCCGTCTTTATGCCGTGCTCGACAAGCATCTGGCGGGGCGCGACTTCATCGCGGGCGCTGGTGCGGGCGAGTACTCGATTGCCGACATCGCCAGCTATCCCTGGATCGTGCCGCATGCGCGTCAACAGCAGGACCTCGACAATTTCCCCAACCTCAAGCGCTGGTTCGACAGCATTGCCGCGCGGCCTGCTACCGTGCGTGCTTATGCGCGCGCCAGTGAAGTGAATCCGTCGAGCAAGCCGGCCGTCGATGCAGAATCACGCAAGATCCTCTTCGGTCAGGATGCCGCGATTGTGAAAGCAGGGTAATGCCATGAGTGCACCCAGTAGCAAACGTTTGCCGAGTCTGTTCCTATCGCATGGTTCGCCCATGCACGCCATTCAGGCCGGTGCGGCGGGCGAGGCCTGGCGCACGCTGGCGGCGCGCATCAATGCACAGTACGGCAAACCGCGCGCCATCCTGATGGCATCAGCGCACTGGGAGACCAATATCCCCATGGTGACGGGCGACCCCGAGCCCGAGACCATTCATGACTTTGGGGGCTTCCCCGAAGAGCTCTACCGCATCCAGTACACCGCGCCCGGCGATGCCGCACTGGCCGAACGCGTGCAGTCACTGCAACGCGGAGCCGGCATCTGCACCGGCATCGACGCCAACCGTGGCCGCGACCACGGCGCCTGGGCACCGCTGCTGCACATGTACCCGGAGGCCGACGTACCCGTGTTGCAACTGGCCATCCAGACCGATCGCGGTGCGCGTCACCACCTCGCCATGGGGCAAGCTTTGCAGCCCCTTCGCGACGAAGGCGTGCTCATCATGGGCTCGGGCCACATGACGCACAACCTGCGCGACTTCTTCAGCCTGCGTGCGCACAGCGGCGTGGCGGAGTACGCCAGCAGCTTCCGCAACTGGATCGACGAGCGCGTGCAGACGCATCGCATCGACGAGCTTGTCGACTGGGACGTGGATGCCCCGGCGGCATCGCGTGCGCATCCGACGGCTGAACATTTCCTGCCGCTGTTCGTGGCGCTGGGCGCTGCGGGCGATTCGTATAAAACGGAAACCGTGTTCGCGGGTTATGAAGGCGCGGCACTCGCGATGGATGCCTATCGTTTTGACTAGCGCGGCTTTGACTGGCGAGTCTTTGCATCGCAATTCCGTCCCCGCGCGCGCTCACTTCGCGGTAAGGTAGAGGCGTCTTCGATTGGCGACGAGCGCCCGCAAGGCGCCCGCCATCGCAGTTGCAACCAGATAAGAGCGAGCTGCCATGCCATACCGCCCCCCCTTCATCGCCCCCATGCGATTCAACGATGCCGACGCTGCGCTTGCGCAGGTGCAGAGCATCTACAACAGCAGCATCGAACACTTGCGCGAAGCGCTGCAGCGCTTCGTGGCTGGCGAGGAAATCCCCGCCGATGACGGCAAATCCTCTGCCCGTGTGCGTGCCTGCTATCCCTTCGTGCGCATCCACACCGACACGGTGATCAAGGCACGCGGGCATGACAAGCATCTTTCCTTTGGCTTCGTTGCCGGCCCTGGCCATTACGAAACCTCGCTGACACGGCCTGACCTGTTCGCCAACTACTACCGCGAACAGTTCGCCCTGCTGTTGCAGAACCACGATGTCGAGATCGAGGTCGGCACCAGCTCGGCGCCGATTCCCATCCATTTCTCGTTCGGCGACTACGACCACATCGAAGGCAACATGACGCGCGAGCGCCGTCGCTTGATGCGTGACGTATTCGATCTGCCCGACCTCACGGTGATGGACGACGGCATTGCCAACGGCACGCACATTGCGCGCCCCGGAGAGTCGCAGCCGCTGTCGTTGTTCACGGCCCCACGTGTCGACTACTCGCTGCAGCGCCTGCGCCACTACACCGGCACGTCACCCGAGCACTTCCAGAACTTCGTGCTGTTCACCAACTACCAGTTCTACATCGACGAGTTCGTGCGCATGGGCCACGAGTTGATGAACGACCCGGACAGCCCCTACATCGCCTTCGTCGAACCCGGCAACGTCGTCACCCGCAAAGTGGGCACCGAAGCCGGCGAGAACGATGCACTCGGCAAGGCCCCGCCGCGTTTGCCACAGATGCCCGCTTATCACCTCGTGCGCGAAGATACGTCCGGCATCACCATGGTCAACATCGGCGTCGGCCCGGCCAACGCCAAGACCATTACCGACCACGTCGCCGTGCTGCGCCCGCATGCCTGGCTGATGCTGGGCCACTGCGCCGGCTTGCGCACTACGCAGGAGCTTGGCGACTACGTGCTGGCCCACGCCTACGTGCGCGAAGACCACGTGCTCGACGAAGAGCTGCCGGTGTGGGTGCCGATTCCCGCGCTCGCTGAAATCCAGCTCGCGCTCGAATCCGCCGTGGCCGACGTCACCGAACTGTCGGGCTCCAAGCTCAAACGCATCCTGCGCACGGGCACTGTGGCGACCACCGACAACCGCAACTGGGAACTGCTGCCCGACAACACACCGCAACGCCGTTTCAGCCAGAGCCGCGCGGTGGCGCTGGATATGGAGTCGGCGACCATCGCCGCCAACGGCTTCCGCTTCCGCGTGCCCTACGGCACCTTGCTGTGCGTGAGCGACAAGCCCCTGCACGGCGAGATCAAGCTGCCGGGCATGGCCAACCACTTCTACCGTGAGCGCGTCGACCAGCATCTGCGCATCGGCATCCGCGCGCTGGAGATCCTGCGTGAGAAGGGCCGCGACGCGCTGCACAGTCGCAAGCTGCGCAGCTTCGCCGAGGTGGCGTTCCAGTAACGGGGAAGTCCCGGGCCGGCCCGTTCAGGCCCGGGGCGCTTCGCAGGCTTCGTTGAGCGTCAGCCAGTACGTGGCCAGCGTGCCGATGGCTTGCAGGAACTGCTCGAAATCCACCGGTTTGCGGATGTAGCTGTTGGCGCCGAGGCTGTAGGCCTCGTGGATGTCGCTGGCTTCGCGCGAGGTGGTGAGCACGATGACCGGAAGCAGGGCCGTCCGTTCGTCGGCGCGGATGCGGCGCAGCACTTCCAGGCCGTCCAGGCGCGGCAATTTCAGATCCAGCAGCACGAATACGGGCAGGTCGGCCGGGTTGCGGCCGGCGTGCGTGCCGGTGCCGAAGATGTAGTTGACGGCTTCGACGCCATCGCGCGCCACCACCACACGGTTGGGGATGCGTTGGCGGCTGAAGGCCCGCAGGGTGAGGGCTTCGTCATCAGGATTGTCTTCGACCAGCAGGATCGGGCGTTCGGTACTCATCAGGATTCGGTGACGGCGAAAGGGAGCAAAGAGGCGAGTCGGGCGATTCTAGCCCGGCGGCGCCCCGGGCCGTCCGTTGATCGCGTCGGGACGCCTGATGGACCACTGCCCGAAAGGGCAGACAGGCGGTTTTGCACAGGCGGCATCAAGGATTTCCCTAAACCATTGTCGTAGTGAGGCCGTAAAGATCTCCTAGTTGGGGCCGTACCGGCCCGCCTGCCCATCATTGATGCCGGCTATTGATTACGAAGCTTTTTCTGGGGAGAGCCCATGACGAGCAGCGATATTCCCGAGTTGCCCACGCAGGCGAACCGCCATTTCATGGGGGCGGTGGTGAACCTGGCGGACAAACAGGAAGTAGTGCTTTCTGAAGACGTCTACTCCGAAAAAGGCGTCAAGCTGCTGGCCAAGGGTGCAAAGGTTTCCTCGACCACCTATGAAAAGGTGGTCAGCCATCGTCTGTCCAAGCCCATCGAATCCAGCCTGGTGACGGCCGAGCAACCTTCGGGCAACTTCCTGGTCCGCATTGGCGAGGAGGCGCTGGAGACCTACCCGCTGCTGGCCAGCCTCTGCAACTGGTCGCAAGGCCGTGTGACGGCGCTGGGCATGCTGGGGCGCGCCAAGCTCAATCCGGCGGCAGGCACCTTGCTGAATGTCACCTTCGAACGCGGCGAACATGCGCCGCGGCACGCCGTGATGACCTCCATGATCGCCATGAGCCTGGCCAACGCCCATGCCTACAACGACCACGCCCTGATGGCGGCGGTCTGCCAGGCCGGGCTGTTCCACGACGCAGGCGAGCTGTATGTCGACCCCGCCGTGTTGCAGGACGGACGCCAGCTGACGGCCAACGAGTGGATGAGCTATGCCTACCACCCGGTCATCGGCGCTGCCTTGGCGCGCGAAATCTGCGGTTTCGACACCCCGACCCAGCGCGCCATCCTTGAACACCATGAAGCCGATGACGGCTTCGGCTACCCCCGTGGGGTGCGTGGCAAGGGTATCTCGACGGCGGGCAAGCTGATGTCGCTGGCCGAGATCCTGTCGGCCCTGATCGTCAAACCTTCGGCTGAAGACCGCATCGCCATCGCGCTGAAGGTCATGCCGGCCGAGCATGAGTCGGCACTGACCAGCATCATCCATGACCTGCTGCGCGAGAGCCGCCAGCTGTCGCGAACCGAAGCGTCCGAGGACGGGCTGCAGGAAGTGGACGCCAAGGCGCACGAGGTCTTCATCCGCATCGCTGGCATCTTGGGCGTCTATGACAACCTGATGCAGACCGCCAGCCTGTCGCAGGGCTGCAAGGACGCCATGAGCGCAGCTTTCGACCGCTTCATTCTGGTGCAGCGGGCTTTTGCCAGCACGGGGATTGCCGCGTTGTCCGAGCTGGGCGCCACGCTGAGCCCCGAGGAGCTGCGTGAATCGCGCTTCGAGGCGCAATGCGTTCTGCATGAGATTGCCTGGCGCATGCTCAAGATCTCCCGCGAACTGGTGCTCAAGGCCGCCAAGTTCCCGCCGGCCGAGGCACAGGCCATGAATGCACTGGCACATGCCCTTGCGGGCAATGAAGGCGCAGCGGTCGCAGCCGTCGCCATGGCCGGAGAAACTGCCGAAGCGCTTTGATTTTCAAGGCTTCGTCCCCCTGGGTCTGACAGCTGCCTGTCGGGCTCAAGTCACCCGTTCTGCATGCCGTTAGGTGCATACGGACGACCATTCCTGCAAGGGGGGAAACATGCTGGGATCCATTGACAGCGGCGCTGCGCAACCGATTCAGGCGGCAGGGCATTCGGGGGAATACCTGACCTTCACGCTGGGGCAGGAAGAGTACGCCATTGACATTCTCAAGGTGCAGGAGATCCGGGGCTATGACTCGGTGACCCGCATTGCCGGTGCGCCGGCCTTCATCAAGGGCGTCATCAACCTGCGCGGCACGATCGTGCCGATCATTGATTTGCGTATCAAGATCGGCGTGGGCGAGGCGGAGTACAACGCCTTCACCGTGGTGATCATCATGCACGTCGGCGGGCGAGTCGTCGGCGCCGTGGTGGACGGGGTGTCGGATGTCATGGCCCTGGCCAGCGACGGCATCAAACCCGCGCCGGAGTTCTCTTCTTCTGTCGGAGCTGAATACATCGCCGGCCTCGCCTCGGTGGGCGAGCGCATGCTGATCGTGCTCGACATTGAAAGCATGATGATGTCGGCGGACATGTGTCTGATCGACAGCGTCATTCACTGAGCGGGGCTGACATGGACTTCCTGATCGGGCCGCTCACGCGGTTCATGAACAAGCTTGGCGTCGAGCGCAAGCTCATGGTCACCGTGGTGATCATGTTTACCGCAGCGGCCGTCGTGTCGGCCTTGCTGCTGGTGCGTATCAACAGTGACATTGCCGTCACGGCACGCGAACAGTTGATGACCCCGGTCTACAACCCCGCACGCCAGCTGGTGCAGGCCTTGCAGGAGCACCGTGGCGTGATGCAGGCCGTGATCAATGGAAATGCGAGCATGACCTCGCGTCTCCCCGAGATCGAGGCGCGTGCCCGTGCGGCCATGACCGAAGTAGGAAAAGGGATGGGGCCGCTGGACAGTGGCACGCTGCAGGCTGAGTGGCAAGGTCTCGCCAAAACTGCAGAGACTGTCCTGGCCCAACGCGGTGTCACGGCCGGCGACAGCTTCAATGCCCACACCGATCTGGTGACATCCTCACTCGAATTCATTGTCAAGGTCGCAGACGAAACCCACGCGACCCTGGATCCCGAACTCGTCAGCTATTCGCTGATGAACGCCTTTGTGACAGCGCTGCCCGCCAACGCGGAACGCCTCGGACGTGTGCGTGCCAAGGCGACCCTGCTGGCCACGACCAAACAGTCCCGCGAGGCGGATATCTCGACGCTACGTGTCAATCATGAGATCGCGTCGATCACCCAGACCCAGGCCAAAACCATGCTGGCCAAGGCTGTGGCCGCAGATCCCGGACTGAAAGAAAAATTCGAGCAGCCCCTCGTGGCCTATGAATCTGCAACCAATGATTTCGATGAGGCGCTGAAAAACCAGGTGATGGGCGAGAAGATCACGGCGGACCCCGCGGAGATTTTCGGCAAGGCGAGCAAGGCCATCAACGCGGCCTATGTGCTGGCAGACCTGTCTGCGCACGAGTTCGATGAGCAGATCAACGCGCGCTTGAGCTTCCTGACTACCGAGCGCAACCTGGGTGTCGGCGCGGTGGGTTTGTCGATGTTGCTGTCCCTGCTGTGCTTCCTTGCGGTACGCAGGGGTGTCAGGACTTCGGTCGATGTGCTGACGCGCGCCTGTTCGCGCGTCGCGGCGGGCGACATGGATGTAGACCTGCGCATGGATTCGCGCGATGAGTTTGCGGCCATTGCCAAAGATGTCAGCGAAGTCGTCAAGTCCTTGCGAACCGTGGTGCAACAGCAGAAGCGGATCTGCGATGAGCACGAGGCGGGCAACATCGCATACCGCATCGACCCTGCTGGCATGCACGGCGCCTATGCCGAGATGGCACGCGGCACGAATGCGCTGGCCCAGGGCCACATCGACACCAAGATGAAGTTCGTCGAAGTGCTCAAGCACTATGCAGACGGTAATTTCGTTGTTGAACATGCCTGAGTTGCCGGGCCAGAAGATGGTCATCACCAATGCCGCGCGCGACATCAAACGCAAGCTGCTGGGTGTGAGCAACGAGATCGGTCGCCTGGCAGAGGCCGCTGCACGTGGTGACTTTGCCCAGCGCGGTGACGAATCGGCTTTCTCCAATGGCTATCGTGACATGGTGATGAGCCTCAACCGCTTGATGCAGGTGGCATCCGGCGGTTTGACGGACGTGATGCGTGTCGTCAAGGCCATGGCGGCGGGCGACCTGACCCAGCACATCCACGCCGACTACGAAGGGATGTTCGCCGAGTTGAAGGTGGATGTGAATGCCACGGTCGAGCGTTTGCGCGAAGTCGTGCAGCAGATCGAAACGGCGACACATGCGGTCAACACCGCTGCGCAGGAGATTGCCAGTGGCAATGCGGATCTGTCGTCGCGTACCGAAGAGCAGGCCAGCAGCCTCGAGGAAACCGCTGCGAGCATGGAGGAGCTGAACTCCACCGTGAAGCAGAACGCCGAGAACGCCCAGCGCGCAGAGAGCTTGACCGCTGCGTCGAACGATGTGGCCGTCAAGGGCGGCGAGATGGTCCAGCGTGTCGTGGAGACGATGAGTGCCATCCAGAGCTCCAGCCAGAAGATGGCCGACATCATTGGCGTCATCGACTCGATTGCGTTCCAGACCAACATCCTGGCGCTCAATGCCGCCGTCGAGGCTGCGCGAGCCGGTGATCAAGGGCGTGGTTTTGCGGTGGTGGCGAGCGAGGTGCGCAATCTGGCCCAGCGCAGTTCGCAGGCTGCACGCGAGATCAAGACCTTGATCGACAACAGTGTGGAGACGGTCAACACCGGCAGCCATCTGGTGGCCGAAGCCGGTGACACCATGAACAGTCTGGTGAGCAGCGTGCAAGATGTGTCGGGTCTCGTCAGCGAGATTGCGTCAGCCAGCCGCGAGCAGGCCGAAGGAATTTCGCAGGTCAGCAATGCGGTGTCGCAGATGGACGAAGTGACGCAACAGAATGCCGCGCTGGTCGAGCAAGCGGCGGCTGCGGCAGAGAGTCTTGAGGATCAGGCGCGACAGCTGAACATTGCTGTGGGGCAGTTCAAGCTGGGCAACGCCACCCGGACAGGCGTGGCGCGCGAGCCGGTGAAGCATGCTGTGGCGGCTTCTTCGAGGCCTGTGCGTGAGGCCAGACCCGCGTCGGGGAAAGCGGCGGCCAAGCCGGCTGTGACCGACAAAGCTCCTGTGGCGAAGGCTGTGGCTACGCCCAAGCCAGCCGTAAACGGCAAGTCAAAAGCACCTGCTGCGGCTGCCGGGGCTGACGAGTGGACCGAGTTCTGAATGATTGTGGCAGCGGTTTGTGTGCTGGTTGATGGCTTCATCTGAAGCGGGAGGAATCCATGCGTATCAACATGCCTGTGACGAATCACGAGTTGCCCCTGGGGCAGGACACGATGATCGTGTCCAAGACCGATACCAAGGGTCGCATCACCTACGTCAACCGGGACTTCATCGACATCAGCGGCTTCACCGAGGCTGAACTGATCGGGGCGCCGCACAACATCGTGCGCCACCCGGACATGCCTTCCGAGGCTTTTGCGGACCTCTGGCGATGCCTGAGCGAAGGCCTGCCCTGGATCGGTATGGTCAAGAATCGCTGCAAGAACGGCGATCACTACTGGGTGGAAGCGCACGCCGCACCGATGTTCGAGAACGGTGTTGTGACGGGCTATATCTCGGTGCGCCGGACGCCGACGCGAGCACAGGTTGACGCGGCCGAGCAAGCCTATCGCGACTTCCGTGAGGGGCGGGCGAAAGGCTTGTGCGTGCGTCGCGGCAGGGTGATTTCGAAGAGCAAGGCGAAGATCGAAGATCTTGCCGACCGCTTCAGCATGCAGACACGTGCCTTGCTGGTATACGCCGTGATGACGACGCTGATGCTGATCGCCGTGGGCTTGGGGCTGGATACCGCCACGGGTGGCGAGCGAATCGCGCTCTTTAGCCTGGCAGCTGCCGGGTTGGCACTCTGCGGGCTGATGGCCTGGTGGTTCTCGCGTTACGTGGTGGCACCGCTGCAGCAGGTGACGACCGTGGCGCGTGCGGTAGTGGTGGGCAACTACACCAGTCGCATGGATATCGCACGTAACGACGAAGTCGGGCATGTCTTCCACGCGCTGGAAGCCATGCAGAACAGGCTGGGCTTCGATCTGGCCGAAGGGCGCCGTACGGCCGAGGAAACGCAACGCATCAAGATCGGTCTGGATAACGTCGCGACCAACGTGATGATTGCCGACCGCGACTACAACATCATTTACATGAACCGCGCCATCGTGCAGATGCTGTCGGCTGCCGAAGCGGATATCCGGCGCGATCTGCCGGCCTTCAACGTGGCGACGCTGATGGGCAGCAACATCGACGTGTTCCACAAGAACCCGGCGCATCAGCGCGGCATGCTGGCTGGCTTGAAGAGTACGCACAACGCTACCGTCAAGCTCGGCGGCCGTACCTTCTCGCTGGGGGTGACGCCGGTGTTTACCGACCGGGGCGACCGTATCGGCACCGCTGTCGAGTGGGTGGACCGCACCGGTGAAGTGGCGGCCGAGGAAGAGGTTGCAGGGCTCATCGAAGCGGCTGGCAATGGTGACTTCAATCGCCAGTTGTCCCTGGCGGGCAAGAGCGGCTTCTTCAAGACCCTGGCCGAAGGGCTGAATCGATTGACGGGCGTGGTGTCTGCCGGGCTTGCCGATGTGGCCAGCGTTCTCAAGGCCATCGCCCAGGGCGACCTGACGCGTCAGATCTCCGCCGATTACCGCGGCACGCTCGGCCAGATCAAGGCCGACACCAATGCCACCGTCGAGCAACTGCGTGATGTGGTGGGCGGCATCCAGCAGGCCGTAGAGGCCGTGAGCACGGCATCCGGAGAGATTGCCAGCGGCAATGCGGACCTGTCGGCGCGCACGGAAGAGCAGGCCAGCAGTCTCGAAGAGACCGCATCCTCGATGGAAGAGCTCAACGCCACGGTCAAGCAGAATGCAGGCAACGCGGTCGAAGCACAGCGTCTGGCCGAGGCCTCGAACGAAGTGGCGCGCCAGGGCGGCGCCATGGTGCGCGAAGTCGTGACGACCATGGCCGAGATCCAGCAGTCGAGCAAGAAGATTGCCGACATCATCAGCGTGATTGACTCGATCGCTTTCCAGACCAACATCCTGGCCCTCAATGCCGCCGTGGAAGCCGCGCGTGCTGGCGAACAAGGGCGTGGTTTTGCCGTGGTGGCCAGCGAGGTGCGCAACCTCGCTCAGCGCAGTGCGCAGGCCGCGCGCGAGATCAAGGGGCTGATCGCGGACTCGGTGACCCGGGTGGATGGTGGCGTACAGCTCGTCGAACAGGCTGGCGGCACCATCGGCAGTCTTGTCGAGCGCTTCCAGAGCCTGTCTTCGCTGGTGACGGACATCGCACAAAGCAGCAAGGAGCAAGCGTCGGGCATCGAGCAGGTGACGCGGGCCGTTACGCAGATGGAGTCCGTGACGCAGCAGAACGCGGCGCTGGTCGAAGAGGCTGCGGCGGCTGCGGAGAGCCTGTCTGATCAGTCCCGCAAGCTGCGCGATGCCAGCTCGATCTTCACGCTCTGAGCACGCGCCTCAGCACATATTACTGATAGAACATCTGGAAGGATCTGAACGTGGTTCAACCACTCAAGCCACCACTGCCCAGCGCACCCGAAAGTCGTACCCGCAGTACGGGCCTGACCGGCATGTCCGGCCTGGACGCCGCCCGCAAGCTGCGCGAGAGCCTGGAGACGCGCCCCGCAACGTCTGATATCGGAACGCGCGAGTTCACGTACACGGCGGCCGATTTCGAACGTGTACGCAAGCTGATCTACCAGCGTGCCGGTATCTCCTTGTCGCCGGTGAAGCAGGACATGGTCTACAGCCGTCTTGCCCGTCGCCTGCGTGCCAAGGGGCTCAAGCGCTTCGTCGACTATCTCGACCAGCTGGAGACCGGCAACGACGCGGCCGAGTGGGAAGCCTTCGTCAATGCGCTGACGACCAACCTCACGTCATTCTTCCGCGAAGCCCATCACTTCGAGATCCTCGGCGAGCATCTGCGCAAGCTCACCGAGCGTCGCCCGATCCGCATCTGGTGCAGCGCGGCCTCGACGGGCGAAGAGCCCTATACGCTGGCCATCACGGCCTGCGAGGCCTTTGGCAGCATGACACCACCGGTGCAGATAATCGCCTCTGACCTCGACACCAATGTGCTGGCCCATGGTGAGCGCGGCGTTTACACCGAGGACCGCGTGGACCGCATGGAGAAAACCCGCCTGCAGAAGTTCTTCCTGCGTGGCACCGGGGCGCAGGAGGGGCATGTGCGTGTTCGCCCCGAACTGCAGAAGCTCATTACCTTCATGCGCGTTAACCTGCTCGACAATCGCTGGCCCCTGCAGGGTCAGTTCGATGTGATCTTCTGTCGCAACGTGATGATCTATTTCGATAAGCCCACGCAGTACGCCATTCTCGAAAAGTTCTTGCCGCTGCTGCGCGACGATGGTCTGTTGTTCGCGGGACATTCAGAGAATTTCATGCACGCGGCCAAACTTTTCCGCTCAATGGGAAGAACCGTGTATGCGAAAGCAGGTACTGGCACTCGCCCCTGAGGGGGGGGCCGCCCACTTCGCCACCAATCTGTATTTCGATAGGGTCTTTGGCTGCGAGACAGCCAAGATCTTGCCGGGCGAGTACTACGTCACCACCGAGAACCTGGGCATCGTGACCGTGCTGGGTTCCTGCGTCTCGGCCTGCATGCGCGACACACGTCTCAACATTGGCGGCATGAACCACTTCATGCTGCCGGCAGGCGGGCGCGACGGTGACATCAGTTCGGGCTCGGCGCGCTACGGTGCCTTTGCCATGGAAGTGCTGCTCAATCACCTGCTCAAGCTGGGCGCAAAGCGCGACAACCTGGAGTGCAAGGTGTTCGGTGGCGCACGCGTGATGGACTCGCTGTCGAGTTCCCAGGTGGGGGATCTCAATGCACGCTTCGTACTGGAATATCTCAAGCTGGAACGCATCCGCGTGGTGGCCGAGGACATGCTCGATATCTACGCACGCAAGGTCTATTTTTTTCCGTTAACCGGACGCGTGATGGTCAAGAAGCTGATCAAGCTGCGCAATGAGACCCTGCTGCAGCGCGAACGTGAATATGCCGCTACGCTGCAGAAGGGCGTTGCCGGCGAAGTGGAGCTCTTCTGAGTGGCACGGGAGGAGATGGCATGAAGATCAAGGTGCTTGTCGTCGATGATTCGGCCCTGATGCGGGCGGTACTCAGCGAGATCATCAACAGCGCGCCCGACCTGCAGGTCGTGGGGGCGTCGGCCAGTGCATCGCAGGCGCGCGAGGACATCAAGGCACTCAATCCTGACGTCATGACCCTCGACGTGGAGATGCCCGGCATGGACGGCCTGGATTTCCTGGACAAGGTGATGCGCCTGCGGCCGATGCCGGTGGTGATGATCTCCAGCCTGACGGCGCGTGGTTCTGAAGTCACCCTCAAGGCACTGGAGCTGGGTGCCGTGGACTTCATTTCGAAGCCCAAAGGCATGACGGCTACCGGCATCCAGGCATCCGCCGACGAGATCTGCGAAAAGATCCGCGGCGCCTGGCAGGCGCGCCGGAGCATCGCCACTACCTACGGATCTGCCAACGTGAGTGCCAGACAACAGAGTGCAGCGACCAGTCAGCCCGCATCACCCGCAGCAGCCTTGAGCGCGCGGGCGCTGTCCGACCGCTTCATCATGATCGGTGCATCGACCGGAGGCACCGAGGCGATCAAGGAGGTGCTGTCACCCTTGCCGGCCGAAATGCCACCCATCCTGATCGTGCAGCACATGCCCGAGATGTTTACCGCTTCATTCGCCAAACGCCTCGATTCGGTCTCGAAACTGGCGGTCAAGGAGGCGGAGGATGGCGAGCGCATCCGCCCCGGTGTGGCCTATCTGGCACCGGGACATTCGCATCTGTACCTGCGCAAGGCGGCGGGGGGCGGATTTGTCTGCGGGCTGTCGGACGCGAATCCGGTCAACCGGCATCGCCCATCGGTGGATGTCCTGTTCAATTCGGCCGCTGAATTGTTGGGAAGCAGGGCTTTGGGGGTGTTATTGACCGGTATGGGAAAGGATGGGGCACAAGGTATGCTTGCCATGAAGAAGGCTGGCGCCTGGACGGTTGCCCAGGACGAGAAAAGCTCGGTGGTGTGGGGCATGCCGCGCGAGGCTGCGATGATTGGCGGAGCCAGCGAAGTGGCGTCCCTGAAGGACATTCCGGGCCTGCTGACTGAAAAGTTGCGTAACATGCGCTGACTTCGCAGCGCGGTCAGGTTTGCCTCAAGGCCGCTAGACAAATGACGTTAACCGGGTTTACAGAAGCAAACGGAGGTTGTGCATGGATACGAGTGTGACAGTGAGCGACAGCGCGGCGACCCTGCGTCTCGTGGGCCGCTTCGATTTCAAGGCGCATCGCGAATTCCGCGAAGCCGTCGAGAAGCTCCTGCAACAATCGGGGGCCCGTGCAGTGAAGGTCGACATGGCCGAGGTGTCCTACCTCGACAGTTCGGCGCTGGGCATGCTCCTGATGCTGCGTGACAAGGCCAAGGCGGCCAGTCGTGACGTGTCGCTGGTCGGTGTGAGCGGCAGCGTTCGCCAGGTGCTGGATATCGCCAATTTCTCGAAGCTGTTCTCGATCAACTGATTTCAGCAGCCGGCGATTGTCGCCGGCTGGTATGCCCCCGGGGTTGCCGTGAGCCGCAAGGCTTGCCGCAACCCTTTGTATTTTCTGGCTCCTGCAGGCGCATTCAAGTCGCCATTCCATGATTCCGATAACACCCGGGTGGGCGCCATTCCCGCTGCAGGCGGTGGGCGATCGGACAAGGAGGAGGCATGGGCACAACGGGACTGTCATTGCTGCTGGGCTGTCTGGCCGCACTGTGGTGCGCTGCCAGTCTGGCGCTGATCGGGACGGGCTGGCCTGGTTTGCTGGTAGCGGGCCTGGGCACTGCTGCCGCTGTTTTCATGGCCTTGCGCTGGGTCAGCGGGCGTGCGGCGGCCGGGTCATTGCAGGCGCTGGGGCAATTGCAGGCAGTCCATCGCGACGGCGATCTGTCGCGGCGTGTGCCTGAAGGTCAGGACGCAGCCGGGCGACTGGGCACGGCGCTCAATACCTTGCTGGGATCAATGCAGAGCGCATTCGGCAAGGCCGTGGCGGATGCCAACCAGCTCGACGCACGCGCCAAGGCCGTGCTCGAAGGGGCTGACGCGATCATGGCGAGTTCGGCAAAGCAGCGCGAGCAGGCCATGCAGACAGCCCAGTCCATCCACCGCATGGGAGACGAAGTGCTGCACATGCAGGAGCAGGTGCGCACGGCGGCTGATATCGCGCGCAATGCCGCTGCACTGTCCAGTGAGGGGCGCGATGCGGTGCGCCAGAGTGTCAGCCAGATGGAAGGCCTGGCCAAGCAGGCCGAGGTTTCAGCGGCCATGATGACGGGGCTGGATGCCCATGTGCGGCGGGTCATCGCGTCGGTCGAGGAGATCCAGGCCATCGCGGACCAGACCAACATGCTGGCGCTGAATGCTGCCATCGAGGCGGCGCGGGCTGGCGAGCAGGGACGTGGCTTTGCCGTGGTGGCCGACGAAGTGCGTGGCCTCGCTGAACGAACGACGCGGGTCACCAGCGAGATCGGAGGCGTGATCCAGACCATTCGGCAGGAAAGCCGCACGGTCATGGAGGCCATCGCGGGTGGCAAGGACGAAGCGGCGCAGGGCGCCCGCCTGGTGCATGAAATCGCCGAGCACCTGGCGCACATCGAAACCGGGGCTCGCGAGACGCAGGATTGCGTGAACAGCGTGGTGACAGCGCTGGATGAGCGGGGCAGGGAGGCGCAGCAGTTGAATGCCTTGATCGACGAGACGATTGCTGGCGCGGAGAGCAACCAGAGCCTTGCCGGGCAGGCGCAGCAGCGTGCCGGCCAGTTGCGGCAGCAGGCGGCCAACATGCTGGAGGTGGCCAACGTCTTCAAGCTGGGGACGCAGGGCGAGGACGCCACGCGCATCCATGCGGCCATGCCCGAGATTGTGGTGGCGGCGGCCAGGGCGGTGTCGGCGGCGCTGGACCAGGCCGTTGTGAGCGGTCGCATCAGGCTCGAAGACCTGTTCGACGAGAACTACATCCCCATTCCCGGTACCCAGCCGCAGAAGTACAACACCCGCTTCGACAGCCTGACCGACGAGATCCTGCCGGCCATCCAGGAGCCGGTGCTGGAGCGGCATGCCCAGTGTGTCTATGCCGGCGCAGTGGACCGCCGGGGCTATTTCCCGACCCATAACCGCCGCTACACCAAGCCGCTGACGGGCGATCCGGCGGTCAACATCGTGCACAACAGAACCAAGCGCATCTTCGAGGACCCGGTCGGGCGCCGTTGCGGGGCGCACGAGCAGGCCTATCTCGTGCAGACCTACCGGCGTGATACCGGTGAAGTCCTGCACGACATCTCTGCGCCGATCTACGTTCAGGGGCGTCACTGGGGCGGTTTTCGCATCGGTTTCCGCGCCTGAATCGCCGGGCTCGCGAGGCCCCCGAGGTGGGGCTGCCAGCCTCCCGTTTTCGTTGCCAAACCGCATCCGGACTGGCTCTCCGCCATGCCTCCGGTTGGCCGGTCATGGGCAGACACGTTTCGTCACGAAAGCCGCACCGGCACAAGTGATCAGGGGTTCAAGTTTGTGATTCGGGAGCCGTAAAGCCTCTTGGGTTGGCGCGATTCAAAGAGTCTCGCTGACACCGGGCACGACACACACCGGAGATGACCATGTCAGAGCTGTTGAAGAACATTGATGCGAGAACCCGCCTGGCCGGGACGAACAAGCTGGAGATCCTGCTGTTCACGCTGGGTCTGGACTCCCGTACCGGGCGTCGAGAGAGCTTCGGCATCAACGTCTTCAAGGTGCGCGAAGTCATGAAGACGCCCCCCATCACGGCTGCGCCCGACATGCCGGCCGGCGTCGAAGGCATGGTCTCGCTGCGCGGTCAGCTCGTTCCCGTGGTCGATCTCTCGAAGTACTGCGGTGTCACGCAGGAAGCCAAGCGCGAGATCATGATCGTCACCGAATACAACGGCCATACGCAGGGCTTCCTCGTCGAAGGCGTGGACACCATCCTGCGTCTGGACTGGTCGCAGATGCGTGTGCCGCCCGACATGCTGACGAACCGCATGGGCGGTCTGGTCACGGCGGTGACCGAAGTCGAACCCGACAAGCTGATCATGATGCTCGACGTCGAGAAGGTGTTGTCCGAGACCTCGGGCTACGACGAAGAGTCGGTCTATCGCGACATCACGCCGCTCAACCGCGACTTCACTGTTTTCTACGCCGACGATTCTTCGGTGGCGCGTCGCCAGATCGAGCGCACCCTGGCTTCGTTGGGCGTGCGTGGCGTAGCCGCCGTCAATGGCCGAGCCGCCTGGGACGAGCTGGAGCGCATGGCCAACCATGCTGAAACGACCGGTCGCAAGGTCTGGGAGCTGGTGCACCTCGTCCTAACCGACGTCGAGATGCCCGAGATGGATGGCTACATCCTGACCAAGAAGATCAAGTCCGACGCCCGCTTCGATGGTGTGCCCGTGCTGATGCATTCGTCACTGTCCTCGATGTCGAACCAGACCCTCGGCAAGTCCGTCGGTGTGGACGATTACGTACCCAAGTTCGAGCCGCATCGGCTGGCTGATGCCATTCGCCGCATGCTCGCCCCCGATAGTGTCAACCTGGCTGCCTGAGCGGCTATCCGATTCGAGAGGAACGCATGGAACGCGCTGACAACAATCTGCTCGAAGCGGTAGATGCCCGCACCAAACTGGTGGGCTCCAACCGCATGGAGATCCTGCTCTTCTCGCTCGGCTCGAGCGAGATCTTCGGGATCAACGTCTTCAAGGTTCGCGAGGTGTCGAAGGCACCTTTCGTGACCCGCTCGCCCAACATGCCGCATGGCGTAGAAGGCCTCATCTCCCTGCGCGGCAACGTGATTCCCGTGCTGTCGCTGGCCAAGGTCATCGGCATCGCCAAACCGGGCGAGCCGCTGGGTGGTTCGATGATGGTCACCGAGTACAGCAAGCGCACGCTGGGCTTCCTGGTGCACGAGGTCGATCGCATCATCCGTGTCAACTGGGACAAGGTGCGTCAGCCCGACAACGTGCAGGCCGGTGCCAACTCCTTCATCACCGCGATCACGGATCTGCCCGATGGCAAGCTGGTCTCCATCCTCGATGTCGAGACCATCCTCGCACAGACCTTCGGCGAAGCGCCGATCGGTGCCATCCAGCCAATCGACAAGACGCGTGACATCAACGTGTTCTTCGTCGATGACTCGGCCGTGGCACGCAAGAAGATTGCCGAAGTGCTCGACAAGCTGGGCGTTTATCACAAGCACGCCATGAACGGACTGGAAGCCTGGACGCGCCTGGAAGGCATGGCCAATCACGCGCACCAGCAGAAGCGTCATCTCGCTGACGAGCTCACGATGATCCTCGTCGATGCCGAGATGCCCGAAATGGATGGCTATGTGCTGACGCGCAACATCAAGAATGACCCGCGCTTCGATGGCATCCCGGTTGTCATGCATTCCTCGCTTTCCTCCGAAGCCAACCGCTCGATGGGGAAATCCGTAGGCGTGGATGCCTACGTTGCCAAATTCGATGCCGACATCCTGTCGGACACCCTGCGCCCCTACCTCCTTCGTAACCGCGACTAACCGGAGAACAGTCATGTCGGATCCCAAAATGAAGTTTCTTGTCGTCGATGACTTTTCCACGATGCGCCGTATCGTCCGCAACCTGCTCAAGGAGCTTGGCTACACCAACGTCGATGAGGCGGAAGATGGTGTCGTAGCCATGCAGAAGCTGGCTGCAGGCGGCTTCGAGTTCGTGGTGACGGACTGGAACATGCCCAACATGACGGGCATCGAGCTACTCAAGAACATCCGCGCCAACTCGCAGCTGCAGCATCTGCCGGTGCTGATGATCACTGCCGAGGCGAAGAAGGAAAACATCATCGAGGCGGCCCAGGCGGGCGCTTCGGGCTACATCGTCAAGCCTTTCACGGCCGCGACGCTGTCAGAGAAGCTCGGCAAGATTTTCGAGAAGCTCGACAAGAAGGCTGCGGCCTGATCCTGGCATGCCAACGAACCTGAAAAGAAAACAAGGAGCGTAGCCATGGCCAAGAGGCTCACTACAGATGAAGCGGGCGACAACACTGATCTGCAGGCGTTGTTCGACTCGATTACGGAAAATTCCGGCAAGCCGCAGCTCGAGGTAGTGGCCTCGGCAGATGGCGCTGGTGATAACGATGAATTGCAGGATCTGTTCGATTCCGTTGCCGGCACGCAGGCCAAGCCTGTTGCAGCCGCGCCAGCCGCAGCCGCGGTGAAGACGGATGACGCGGGAGATTCTGACGAACTCGAGGCGCTGTTCGACCAGGTGTCGAGCAAGGCCGCACCCAGTGATGGCGGGGACAATGCTGCTGTCGTGGATGACGAAGTCAGGCAGGACAAGGCATTCAACCGCATCGGCCAGATGACGCGTCTGCTGCACGACACGATTCGCGAACTGGGCTACGACCGGATGATCTCCGAGACGGCGCAGAAGCTGCCGGATGCCCGCCAGCGCCTGTCCTACATCTCGCAGATGACCGAGCAGGCGGCCAGCCGTGTGCTCAACGCCACCGACGTGGCCAAGCCCGTGCAGGACAAGGTGGAAGCACATGCCACGGCGCTCAACAAGCGCTGGGAAATGCTGTATGCCAAGCAACTTTCCGTGGATGAGTTCAAGCAGCTCGCGGCTGAGACCCGCGAGTTCATCGGGCAGACGGCGCAGGACAGCAAGCTCGTCAATGCGCAGCTGATGGAAATCATCATGGCGCAGGACTTCCAGGATCTGACCGGTCAGGTGATCAAGAAGATCGTCAACATGGCGGCCACGCTGGAAGCCGAGCTGCTCAAGGCGCTGATCGAGTTCGTGCCGGAAAACAAGCGCACACCTGAACACGAAGGCCTGCTCAATGGCCCGGTGATCAATGCCGAGGGACGCACCGACGTGGTGACAGGGCAGGAACAGGTCGATGACCTGCTCGAAAGCCTTGGTTTCTGACCCAGACCTGACCGAAAGAAGAACGGGAGCACAAGATGAGTGATTTTTCCGGGATGGAAGACCTGCTGCAGGACTTTCTGGTCGAAGCAGGAGACCTGTTGTCCGGTGTCAACAACAAGCTGGTCGACCTCGAACGCACGCCGCATGACAGGGCGCTACTCAACGAGATCTTCCGCGGCTTCCACACGATCAAGGGCGGAGCAGGCTTTCTCAACGCGACCGAGATGGTCACGTTGTGTCACCTGACTGAAAACCTGTTCGACCTGCTGCGCAATGGTCAGCTGACCGTGACGCCGGAGGTGCTCGACGCGATCCTGCTGGCGACCTCATCGGTGCGCACAATGTTCGGCGAACTCGAGCGTGGCATGCAGCCCAAGCCCGCTGACCCTGGTTTGATCAGTTCGCTGCGTCTCGCCATCGCTGGCGAGCTCAAGGCTGGCAAGGCCAGTGCTCCGGCCCCCGTGGCTGCTGTTGCGGCACCGGCTGCGCCGGTTGCCGCGGCCAGCCCGGCTGCCGCTTCGTCAGACCTGGACTGGAATGGACTTTATGCAGCCGTGACGGGAGCACCGGCTCCCGCTGCAGCAGCTGAGCCTGTCGTCGCCGCCGATGGCGGTCTGACAGATTCGGCCGCCGACCAGATCATCAAGGCGGCCGTTGGCCGTCGCGAGACCGACAAGCCCGGTTATCAGGGCCCACCCGGAGGCCGTCGCGACAGCGAGAAAGTGCGCGACAACTCGATCCGTGTCGATACCGCGCGGCTCGACCAGGTGCTTAACCTCTCGGGCGAAATCGGCCTGACCAAGAACCGCCTCAACGCGCTGCGTAGCGACATCCTCAACGGCAAGTCGGATACCGATACGCTGCACGCGCTGGACGTGGCCGTGAGCCAGCTTGACCTGCTGGTCTCCGATCTGCAGAACGCTGTCATGAAGACGCGTATGCAGCCGATCGGCCGTCTGTTCCAGAAATATCCGCGCATTGCCCGTGACCTTGCACGCTCGCTGGGCAAGGATGTCGAGATGGTGCTGAGCGGCGAAGAGACTGAAATCGACAAGACCATGATCGAGGACTTGTCCGATCCCATCATCCACCTCATCCGTAACGCGGTCGACCACGGCGTCGAATCCACGCAGGATCGCGCTTCGGCAGGCAAGCCCGAGAAGTCCATCGTGCGCCTCGAAGCCCGTCAGGAGGGTGACCACATCCTGATCCTCGTGGCCGATGATGGACGCGGCATGAATGCCGAGAAGCTGCGTGCCAAGGCTGTCGAGAAGGGCCTCATCACCGATGAGGAAGCCAACACGATGGACGAGCGCCAGAGCTTCAACCTGATCTTCCTGCCGGGCTTCTCGACGGCGGCGCAGATCTCCGACGTGTCGGGCCGTGGTGTGGGCATGGACGTGGTGCGTACCAACATCCAGAAGCTCAACGGCACGATCGATATCCGCTCGGAGCAGACCAAGGGCACGACTTTCGTGATCTCCCTGCCGCTGACGCTGGCTATCCTGCCGGTGCTGCTGGTCTGCCTCAACGAGCAACCCTTCGCCGTGCCGCTGTCGATGGTGCGCGAGATCCTGCCGATCCACGCTGCCGAGGTGCAGGAGCTGGGTGGCCGCGCCACCATGGTGGTGCGTGGCGAAGTGCTGCCCATCGTCACCCTGGCCGGTTTGCTGGGCTGGCCGCAAGATCGTGTGCCGGAGTACGGCGTGCTCATGCAGACGGCCGAGCAGAGCTTCATTCTCGCCATCGACAGCTTCGCCGGGCGCGAAGATGCGGTCATCAAGTCACTGGACGACTTCCGTCCCAAGGGCGTGGCGGGCGTGTCAACGCTATCCAACGGCCAGATCGTGCTGATCCTCGACATGAAGGAGCTGCTGGGTGGCATGGGCGACCAGCGCAATGTCACGCGGGCCCAGCTACTGCTCGAAAACAGGTCATCCTTCGCCCTGGCAGCCTGAGCCGGTCATTCCGGTCTTTCCAGCAGTCAAAACAGAACGGCCGCGCAAGCGGCCGTTTTCATTGCTGCGTGCGGGATGTCGCGCCGAACGCTGCCATGTGGCATGTCGCTTTCTTGAACCGTTACCGGTCGCCAAGTAGCATCAAGGTAAACCAGACCTGAAAAACGACGAGAATCGATGCGATTGGAGCCCCGACATGCCCGAAGCGGATTTTGATTTTGACTACTGGAGCCAGCTGGCGCGCCGTGACCCGGCAGCCTTCTTCGCCGAGCGCGAGAAGCTGATCCAGGACTTCATCGACTCGGCGCCGCCGGAGCATCGCGAGACCCTGCTCGCGACCCAGCGCCTGATCGACGGCACGCGTGCCCAGGCAGGTTCGCCGATGAAGGCCGTGCGCCAGATGATGGGCATGATGGCCGATCATCTCGAAGCCATGCGCGGTCAGCTCGAACACCTGCGACAGGAAACCGATCGCCTGGGCGAGACTGTGGGACGCATCCAGCAAGGCTGAAGCGTCAGCAAGGGAGGGCAGGGGTTATCATTGCGCCGCCAGCGCTGAAGAATGATGACCCCCATGGCCTACTCCTACCCCACACTTGAAGATTACGTCGGGCGCACCCCTCTCGTGCGCCTCAAACGCTTGCCCGGCGCCGAGGCCGAACGTCGTAACAACGTCGTCCTCGCCAAGCTCGAAGGCAACAACCCCGCCGGCTCCGTGAAGGACCGGCCCGCCCTGTCGATGATCGTGCGTGCCGAGGCACGTGGCGATATCAAACCTGGCGACACCCTCATCGAAGCCACCAGTGGCAACACTGGCATCGCCTTGGCGATGGCGGCCGCGATCCGTGGCTACAAGATGATTCTCGTGATGCCCGAGAACCAGAGCATCGAACGCCGCCAGAGCATGCGCGCGTACGGCGCCGAACTCGTGCTGACGCCGCGTGAAGGTGGCATGGAGCTGGCCCGCGATGTGGCAGAGCGCATGCGCAACGAGGGTAAGGGCATCATCCTCGATCAGTTCGGCAACTCCGACAATCCGCTCGCCCACTACGAAGGCACCGGCCCCGAGATCTGGGAGCAGACCGGTGGACGCATCACGCACTTCGTCAGCAGCATGGGGACGACGGGCACCATCATGGGCACTTCGCGCTTCCTCAAGGAAGTGAATCCCGCCGTGCGCATCATCGGTTGTCAGCCGGCAGACGGCGCGCAGATTCCGGGTATCCGCAAATGGCCGGTCGAATACTTGCCGCGCATCTTCGATGCGAGTCGCGTAGACGAAGTCTTCACCGTCGAGCAGGCCGATGCCGAAGAGCTGACGCGTCGTCTGGCGCGCGAGGAAGGCATCTTCGCCGGTATCTCGTCAGGTGGCGCGATGAGCGTTGCGCTGCAGCTGGCGCAGCAGCTGGAGAATGCGGTGATCGTCTCCATTGTTTGCGACCGTGGTGATCGTTACCTGTTAACGGGCGTGTTCCCCGCCTGAGACGGAGCGCCGTGTCCTTGAGCACCACCACTCTGGTTTTCCGTCTGGCGTGCGAGCCCGACGTTGCGGGCTTGCGCGCATTGCATGCGCTGCCGCCGGGCTTGTCGGATTTCCAGGTCGTTGAGTACGCCCTGCAGAAGCAGCGCGCCGCCGACTTGCCGGATCACCTGCCGGCGGCCCTGCAACGCATCGTGACTCTCGCTGCTGTCGAACATGACAACGACGGCGTGCGTTGCCATCAGTGGTCGCTTGATGCCAGCAGCGAAGGCGAGCTGTTGCAGCAGTTTCTTTCATGCGTTGCAGTGGGCACCCGGTTGGTGTGCTGGAACGCGGCGGAGGTCCCCGTCCTGTTGCAGCGTGCCCTGTTGAATGGCTGTGAGTCGGCTGCGTGGCCACAGACGCTGCGACTGGCGGCAGCGCTGGCCGAAGGCGCTGAGGCTGAGCTGGATCTGGCTGTAATGGCGAGGTTGGCGGGGATGGAGAGCGTGTCGCTGGATACGCTTGCGGTGGCAGAGCGTTGCGTCGCTGAGGCGGTGCTCATCCAGCAGATCCTGCTGCGCTACCGGCGTCTGCAGGGCGAGCTTGACGCGATTACTTTCCAGCAGGCACAAGCGGCTCTGGCCGCTGCGGTTCAGGACCGCGGACGCTGATTGCCCGCCGGGCTGAGGCCCGGATCGAGGCGACGGTAGAGATGGATCTGCTCGCGGAAGCGGCCACGACCCTTGTCGATTTCCTGGAAGCGGATCCAGCCCGCCGGGGCTTCGACCAGCGCATTGCGGCCCGAGGCATAGCTCACCAGCAGGGTGCAGCGCGTGTCACCCGGCGCATAAGGGAAGACGGTCAGCTGGGTGAAGTAGTCCAGCGCTGCAATCTGCGAAGCGCCAACGTTCAGCGTGGCCACGCAAGCCGGTGCGGGGCCGGCCTGGGCTTCGATCTCCTGCATGACGCGGGTGTAGTTGCGGTCATGGTCGAACCAGTCCAGCCACAGGGTCGTCAGCAGGCCCCAGGTCAGCGTGATGCCCAGTGCCCAGTGCAGCGCGGGCCGCAGCGCGAAGCGCGGCAGGCGCCACAAGGTGACCAGCCAGCCCAGGGAAAGCGCCAGCGCAACGACGACCGTCCAGGGCTCGACATGACTGACGAAGCCCGGCACGAGGCGGGCGATGTTGCGCGACAGTCCCAGCGGCCAGCCGAAGTGCAGAGCGATCCACGCCAGCCAGATGAACAGGCCGCTGAGCGTGAAGGTGATGATGCCGAACCAGTCCAGCCAGTTCACCGCACCACGCCGCAAGCGCGTCAGCTCCGAAGCGGCCAGCAGGACCAGTGCGGGCAGCACGGGCAGGGCGCTGGCCGGGCGCGTCGGGCCGGTCAGGAAAACGATCAGCAGCGCCGCGACGAGGCTGCTCAGCGGGATAGCGTATTCAGCCTGCTTGAGCTGGGTACGCCGATTCCACAGTGCCCAGCCCGCGACGGGCCATAGCGGCCAGGCAAACCAGCTGAGCAGGCCCAGCGTGTTCGACAGGCGTTGCAGGCTCAGCTGCGGCACGATGTCGAGCCACTCCTGGTGCCACCACAGGCGCACCAGCAAAGGGTCCTGGAAGGCCAGCAGAAGCGGCCACAGCGACAACAGCGCAGCCAGCAGCAACAGCCCGGGCCAGATTGCCTTGAACAGCGGATTGCCGGGTTTGCGCGCCAGCCAGGCGGATGTGACGAAGACCGGCGCGCACAGGATCAATCCAGGTACGCCCATGGTCAGGAAAGCGCCACCGGTTGCTGCCCCGAGAATCAGGCTGCCGATGCGCAGGTCCCGCTGCATCCAGCCCGCCCCCAGCAGGCTGCTGGTGAGCATGGCGAGCAGGGTGATCTGTGGCTGGGCTTCGTGTGCGTGGAGCAAGAGCCCCAGCGAGCCGATGGCAAGCAGCAGGCTGCCGTTGCCCTTGGGGTCATGCGGTAGCAGGCTGCGCGCAGCGCGACGCAGTACCCACAGACCAAGGAAGCAGGTCGTGACGGTCGCGAAGCGGATCGCATCGTGGAGTGGCAGCAGCCAGCCGAACAGCTTGCCGAACAGGGCGCCCAGCCAGTAGTGCAGCGGCGGCGCATCGAAGATCGGTGCGCCAGCGACGTGTGGCAGCAGCCAGTGGCCATCGCGCAGCATGCCGGCGGCGGCCGCGATATGCACCAGATCGTCACCGCGCCAGGGCACATGCCCGAGGCTGCCCGGCAGCAGGTAGGCCAGCCCCAGCAAGATCAGGCTCCAGCCCGGCAGACGCACTTTCTGCGTGAAGGGCGTGGTCGTGAACTCGATGGCGGGGGTTTTCAGCATGGACGGGTCTGGCAATTCGCTGCGCGAATTCTAACGGTAGGCCCCGTTGTAGGGCGCGAAGTGGGCAAACAAAAGCTTGGGCAAACTACAGACGGGTAAACAAAAAAAGGCAGCCAAAGCTGCCTTTTCCGTTTCCGCTGCCAATTACTTGGTGGCGTACTTTTGCTTGAAGCGCTCGATACGGCCGGCGGTGTCCAGCACCTTTTGCTTGCCGGTCCAGAACGGGTGGCATTCCGAGCAGACTTCAATGTGGTAAGTCTGCTTACCCAGCGTGGAGCGGGTCGCAAACTTGTTGCCGCAGCTGCAAGTCACTTGCACTTCGACGAAATTCGGATGGCCTTCTGCTTTCATGATTTTTCCTCGTGCGGGCGGAAGGTGTAACCGCCCTGATTTGTAGAGCCGGCGATTTTGCCACGCCGGGCGTGGCAAATCAAGGCCTTGGCTGTGTCTGGCTGAAAGCCGCTCAGCGACGCATGGCGTCGAAGAACTCGGCGTTGGTCTTGGTCTGCTTGACCTTGTCGAGCAGGAAGTCCATCGCTGCGAGGTCGTCCATGTTGTAGAGCAGCTTGCGCAGCACCCACACCTTCTGCAGCACGGCCGGGTCGAGCAGCAGCTCTTCGCGGCGGGTGCCGGACGGATTGACGTTGATGGCGGGGTAGATCCGCTTCTCGGCCATGCGGCGGTCGAGGTGGATTTCCATGTTGCCCGTGCCCTTGAATTCTTCGTAGATCACGTCGTCCATGCGGCTGCCGGTGTCGATCAGCGCGGTGGCGATGATGGTCAGCGAGCCGCCTTCTTCGATGTTGCGGGCGGCGCCGAAGAAGCGCTTGGGCTTTTGCAGGGCGTTGGCGTCCACACCACCGGTCAGCACCTTGCCGGAGGCCGGGATCACGGTGTTGTAGGCGCGTGCCAGACGGGTCAGCGAGTCGAGCAGGATCACGACGTCGCGCTTGTGTTCGACCAGGCGCTTGGCCTTCTCGATGACCATTTCGGCCACCTGAACGTGACGCGTAGCGGGTTCGTCGAAGGTCGAGGCGACGACTTCGCCCTTCACCGAACGCGTCATTTCGGTCACTTCTTCGGGACGCTCGTCGATGAGCATCACGATCAGGAAAACGTCAGGGTGATTGGCCGTGATGGCGTGTGCAATGTGCTGCAGCATCACGGTCTTGCCGGACTTCGGCGGGGCGACCAGCAGGCCGCGCTGGCCCTTGCCGATCGGCGCGATCATGTCGATGACGCGGCTGGTGGTGTTCTCTTCACCGCGCATGTCGCGTTCCAGCTTCAGCGGCTCGGTGGGGTGCAGCGGGGTGAGGTTTTCGAAGAGGATTTTGTTCTTCGACTTCTCGGGCGGCTCGCCGTTGATCTTGTCGAGCTTCACCAGTGCGAAGTAACGCTCGCCATCCTTGGGGGTGCGGATCTCGCCTTCGATGGTGTCGCCGGTGTGCAGGTTGAAGCGGCGGATCTGTGAGGGTGAGACATAGATGTCGTCGGTACCCGCGAGGTACGAGATGTCCGGCGAGCGCAGGAAGCCGAAACCGTCCGGCAGGATCTCCAAGGCGCCATCTCCGAAGATCGGCTCACCGCGCTTGGCGTGATTCTTGAGCAGCGCGAAGACCAGTTCCTGCTTGCGGAGGCGCGCCGCGCCTTCGATGTCCTTGGCGATGGCCATTTCGAGCAGTTCACTGACGTGAAGCGCCTTCAGTTCGGAAAGTTGCATGGAGAACCCTGAGGGAAGTAAGCGGAGCGCCGGATTGGCGGGTGCGCGGAAAGAACGGTTTGGGAGTGGAAGAGCGGAGCCGGGTTACCGGATGTCAGAACAGCAGGCTGGAATTTTTTGCTGGTTTTGCTGGCGGATTTTCTGTCGTTTTTACTGGCAGTTGACCGGTTCGGTCCGCCGGGCTCGACCCGCAACACATGGATGTGGCAGGGAGCTTCAGGTTGTGCGGGACTCTAATCGCGCGAGTCCCGCCCTGTCAAGCGTGGCGCGGCTTCGCGCCGCGCCAGCTGTGTGGATTACAGATTGCCGTCCAGGAATGCGGACAGTTGCGACTTGGCCAGTGCGCCGACCTTGGTGGCGACGACGTTGCCGTCCTTGAACAGCATCAGCGTCGGGATGCCGCGCACGCCGAACTTGGCCGGGGTCTCGGAGTTGTCGTCGATGTTGATCTTGGCGACGGTCAGCTTGCCGGCGTATTCCTTGGCGACTTCGTCGAGGATCGGGGCGATGGCCTTACAGGGGCCGCACCATTCTGCCCAGTAGTCGAGCAGCACCGGTGCTTGCGACTGCAGCACGGAAGCGTCAAAGGTGGCATCGGTGACGTGAAGGATGTTTTCGCTCATGGTTCCTCGCAATGAAAAACGGCTGCAATTGCAGCCTTTGGTGGGGGCATGCTAAACAAAATCGGGGCGGTTGGGAATTGCGCAAGAGGCATACCGCTATATCGTGATGATGACCCCAAACTATCAGAACGCGGCCAGAGTCAGGGCCAGAGGGGTGCTGACGACAGACAACACGGTCGTCAGGACGAGGGCGGATGCAACGGCACCTTCCATGACCTTGAACTGGCGCGACATCAGGTAAACATTGGCGCCGACGGCGATGGAGCCGAGCAGGACGACAGCCTGTGTTTCGACCGTGGGCAGGCCCATCAGGCGTGCCAGAAGCCAGATCACGAGCGGCTGGACAACCAGCTTGAGCGTGCTGATGGCGGCGCTGTGCTGCCAGCCGCTGCGCACGCCGAATTCGGCCAGGCCCATGCCCAGGGCGATCAGCGACAGCGGGGCGGCGGCCTGCGCCAGCATTGAAATCGGAGCGTCGATGACCTTGGGGATGGGCCAGCCCATGAGGCCCACGAGTGCGCCTGACAGAATCCCGACGATCAGCGGATTGGTGATCACGTTCTTCGCGGTCTTGCCGAAACCCTCAAGCGACGGCGCGCCGTGCTTGGCCCATTCCACCGAGATGGTCACCAGCGTCCAAAGCGTCAGCGCGTTGAAGATCAGCACCAAGGCTACCGAGGGCATGGCCGCGGGGCCGATCAGCTCGCGCGCCAGCGGAATGCCCAGCATGGCGTTGTTGGAGAACACGCCGCCCAGCGCGAAGACTGATCCCGAGACGCCATCCAGCGCGAAGAAGCGTGCGGCTACGAGGCGCCCGATGGCGAAGACGATCAGGCAGCTGCCGAAGAAGGCGACCAGCACACGCATGTCAACCGGAGGCAGGCGCGACATGTCGCACATGGTGTGGAACAGCAGGGCGGGCAGGGCCAGCGCGAAGACAAAGCGCGTCAACGCGTCGGCAACTACTTTGGGCCAGTGCCCCCAGCGCATCAGGGCGTAGCCCAGTGCGATGAGGATGAACAGCGGCAGGGTCAGCTCGGCGCGTTGCAACAGCTCAAGCACGCAGGGACTCCAGCAGGTCGATCAGTGCGCCGCCATCGTCGGCACGGTGCAGCATCGTGGCGTGTTCGCCGCGCAGGAAGCCTTCGTCCTGCATGCGTTGCACGGCGCCCAGCAGCGGGTCGAAGAAGCCCTGCACATTGAGCAGGCCGATGGGTTTGTTGTGCAGTTGCAGCTGCGCCCAGGTCAGGATTTCGAACAGTTCATCCAGCGTGCCAAAGCCGCCGGGTAACGCGACGAAAGCCTCGGCACGTTCGGCCATCGCGGCCTTGCGGGTGTGCATGTCGGCAGTGACGATGATCTGCTGTGCGCGAGGATGCGCCAGTTCGCGGTCGACCATGAACGACGGGATCACGCCGTAGACGCGACCGCCCGCGTCGAGCACCGCATCGGCCACCACGCCCATCAAGCCAACGTGTCCGCCACCCCACACAAGTTCGATGTCACGGCGCGCGAGTTCCTGGCCGAAAGCCGCAGCGGCGTCGCGGTAGACGGGGTTGGTGCCCGTCGAGGCGCCGCAGAACACGCACAGTGACTTCATGGTTTGCGCCTCGCGTTGCGTGACGGTGCGGCGGGTTTGCGCGGCGCGGCCTTGATGGCATGCACGTAGTCGTTGCCATGCGGCTTGCCACTCTTGCGCTGCAGGTGCGCGGCCGGTGCGCGTGGCACGAGGTGGTGCGGGCTGTTGCCGATCAGGTCGTCGCGGCCAATCTCGCGCAGGTATTCGCGGATCGCGTCGTGGCCGGCGGGATCGTGATAACGCAGCAGGGCCTTGTGCAGCTTGCGTTGCTTGGCCGTCTTGGGGGTCTCGACGTTTTCGGAATCGGCCGCGACCTTGCGCAGCGGATTCTTGCCGCTGTGATACATCGCAGTCGCCATCGCGAGTGGCGTCGGCGTGAAGGTCTGCACCTGGTCGGGGCGGAAGTCGTGCTCCTTGAGCCACAGCGCGAGGTTGAGCATGTCTTCGTCGGTGGTGCCCGGATGCGCGGCGATGAAGTAGGGCACGAGGTGCTGCTTCTTGCCGGCCTCCTTCGAGAACTTGTCGAAGAGCTGCTTGAAGCGGTTATAGGTGCCGATGCCCGGCTTCATCATCTTCGACAGCGGGCCGTCTTCGGTGTGCTCGGGTGCGATCTTCAAGAGGCCCGAGACGTGGTGCGTGACCAGTTCCTTGACGTACTCGGGCGAGCGCACGGCGAGGTCGTAACGCAGGCCCGAGCCGATGGTGATCTTCTTGACGCCCGGAATCGCGCGCGCCTTGCGGTACAGCGAGATCAGCGACGAATGATCGGTGTTGAGGTTCTCGCAGATGCCGGGATAGACGCAGGACAGACGGCGGCAGGACTCCTCGATGGTCTTGCTCTTGCAAGCCATGCGGTACATGTTGGCCGTCGGGCCACCGAGGTCCGAGATGTGGCCCTTGAACTCGGGAATCTTGTCGCGGATGTCCTCGATCTCTTTCAGGATCGACTCGTGCGAACGGCTCTGGATGATGCGGCCTTCGTGCTCGGTGATCGAGCAGAAGGTGCAGCCACCGAAGCAGCCGCGCATGATGTTGACCGAGAAGCGGATCATCTCCCAGGCCGGGATGTTGGCATTGCCGTAGCTGGGGTGCGGGGCGCGCGCATAGGGCGCGTCGAACACGTAGTCCATCTCTTCCGTGCTGAGCGGAATCGGCGGCGGGTTGAGCCACACGTCGCGCTCGCCATGCGCCTGTACCAGCGCGCGCGCATTGCCGGGATTCGATTCGAGGTGGAAGACGCGCGAGTTGTGCGCGTAGAGCAGCTTGTCGTCTTTCACCACTTCGTAAGCCTGCAGGCGCACTACGGTCTTTGCGCGCTGCGCCTTGCGGGCGGCGACACGCGAAGCGGCAGGCACGATCTGCACGGGCGCCGAGCCATCCTTGTTCGGCGCCGTGGCGGTCTGCTGCGGCTCCATCGCGTAAGGGTCAGGATGCGGATCAATGCGGCCGGGGCGGTCGAGCGACAGCGAGTTGACTTCGGCCCAGTCCTCGGCGGGTTTCCAGCCACGCTTGACCATGAAGGCGGTGCCGCGCAGGTCGCGGATGCTCTCGATGGCTTCGCCTGCGGCGAGGCGATGTGCGAGGTCGACGACAGCACGCTCTGCGTTGCCATACACGAGCAGGTCGGCCTTGGAGTCGGGCAGCACCGAGCGGCGCACCTTCTCGCTCCAGTAGTCGTAGTGCGCGATGCGGCGCAGGCTCGCTTCGATGCTGCCGAGCACGATGTTGGCCTGCGGGAAGGCCTCGCGCGCACGTTGCGCATAGACGGTGACGGCGCGGTCCGGGCGCTTGTCGGCCGCGCCGTGCGCCGTGTAGGCATCGTCCGAACGCGGCCGACGGTCGGCCGTGTAACGGTTGATCATGGAGTCCATGTTGCCCGCCGTGATGCCGAAGAACAGGCGCGGACAGCCCAGCGCACGGAAGGGCTCGGCTGATTGCCAGTCCGGCTGCGCGATGACGCCGACGCGGAAGCCCTGCGCTTCGAGCATGCGGCCGATCAGCGCGGCGCCGAAGCTGGGGTGATCGATGTAGGCATCGCCCGTGACGATGACGATGTCGCACACGTCCCAGCCGAGCTTGTCCATCTCGGCACGCGAGGTGGGCAAGAAGGGCGCGGGGCGCAGGTCGGGGCGGTGGCGGGGGTAGTCAGCCAGGGCGCGGGGCGCGCCATCGACGGGCTGGGCGGTTTGCTGCGAACTCATCCCGGCATTCTAGCTGATGCACGCCTTGCGGCCTAAGCAAAAATTTCCGCTTTCGCTTGAAATTCAGTCACTTGAAGGCAGTGTGGCGCGGCGATTCCCCTCAGGTCAGATTCATCTTGCGTGCCGCATCGGCCGCAGCCGTGCGGGTTTCGACACCCATCTTTTCGAAGATGTGTTCGAGGTGCTTGTTCACCGTGCGCGGGCTCATGCCCAGGATGTCGGCGATGTCGCGGTTGGTCTTGCCGCGTGCCACCCACAACAGCACCTCACCCTCGCGGGCGGTGAGTTGTGGCGGTCGCCAGTCGGCGGGCCTGCGCGCCTGGGCCTGCAGGCTGACGACCACCACCGAGTCCTGCGCATCGCTGATGCGCTGGGCTTCGAACAGTTGTCCGGCGTGCTCGAAGTGCGCGCTGCGCTCTTCGCTGTCGCGCAAGGCCAGCAGGCTTGCCGGCGCACGGTGGAAAGGCAGGGCGCTGCCATCACTGGCCGGCAGCAGCTGCGCGGCGGCATCGTTGATCCACAGCAGGGCGCCATCGGCATCGAAAGCCAGCATGGCGGCGCTGCTGGCATTGATGGCGTCGCGCGTGGTGCGCACGAGGCTGGCGGTGCGCGTGTGGGCCTGGATGCGGGCAACGACTTCGGCGAGCACGATGGGTTTGGTGACGTAGTCGTTGCCGCCCGATGCGAAGCCTTTGACGATGTGTTCCGTTTCACCCAGGCCGGTCATGAAGATGACCGGCGTTTCTTCGCTCTGCTCGCGGATGCGTGTGCAGGTCTCGAAGCCGTCGAGGCCCGGCATCAGGATGTCGAGCAGGATGGCTTCCGGCAGGTGAAGACTCAGGTGTTCGAGCGCCTCGCGGCCACTGCCGACACCATGTACGCGATATCCGAGTGCGCCCAGCTCCTCCGTCAGAAGGCTGCGGGCATCGGTGCTGTCGTCAACGACGAGAAGGTCACAAGGCATGGTGTCAGTGCAGGGCATGATCTTGCAGTGAGTCGGACAACGAGCGTGTGAGCCCGTCGGGGTCGTTGGCGAGAAGGCGTTTCATCTGCTCCACCCAGCGCGTGCAGCCGGGCTGGTCTTCGGCGAGTTCGTCGAGACGCGCGCCCAGCGCACGCGTCAGGCCTGCTGCCGAGAGACCCAGCAGTTCGCGTAGATGTTCGCTGGAAGGCGGCTGGCCGTGCGCGTCGCCGTGCTTGATCCAGCGCAGTTGCAGCGCTTGCCCGATGTTGGCGAGCAGGTCGGCTTCGATGACGGGCTTGCTCACGAAACCATGCACGTCGTGCTGTCGCCGGCGCAGCTCGGTGTTCTCATGTGCATTGGCCGACACCATGATGATGGGCAGGGCGGGGAAGCCGGTGGCGCGGATGCGGTCGCAGACATCCCAGCCGGTGCCGTCGCGCAGGTTGATGTCGAGCAGCAGCAGGTCAGGGGGTGCATCCACGACCTGTGCGACGCAGGCCGCGGCGCCGTCCGCTTCGCTCACCGCGAAGCCGATGGCCACCAGCATCTCGCGCAGTACGCCACGGTGCGCGGGTTCGTCGTCAGCCACGAGGATGCGCCGCCGCGGACCCTCGTAACCGATGACGGGATCGCGCGCGACGTCGGCACTCTGGTGAATGATGGCCGGCAGGTAAACACGCACCGAGAAGCAGCTGCCTTCGTCCGGCGCACTGCGCAGGCGGATGTCGCCGCCCATGAGGTCGACGAGCAGGCGTGTGATGGTGAGCCCCAGTCCCGTGCCTTCGACGCCGACGCGTTCGCTGGCGCGTTCGAAGGGCAGGAAGATGCGTTCCTGGTCACTCGCAGCGATGCCGCTGCCCGTGTCTTCGACATCGATGTGGGCAATCTCGCGGCGGTAGCGGATGCGGATGCCGACGCTGCCATGCTCGGTGAACTTGATGGCATTGCCCAGCAGGTTGATGAGGATCTGCCGCAGACGCTTGGGGTCGGCATGCACGTTGGCCGGCAGGTTGGGGTCGATGTCAACGTGGAAGGCGAGTCCGCGATCTTCCGCCAGCGGCTGGAACATCTTGACGATCTGGTCGAGGAAGTCGCGCAGGTCCAGCGCGCTTTGTTCCAGGCGCAGCTTGCCGGCTTCGATGCGCGCCAGTTCGAGCAGGCCGTTAACGAGGCTGGCGAGGTGTTCGCCGCTGCGGTGGATGGTGCTCACGGCGTCGCGTTGCTTGGCGACCAGTGCGCGCTGGCGCAGCAGCACTTGCGAGTAACCGAGGATGCTGTTGAGCGGCGCGCGCATCTCGTGACTCATGCCGGTGACAAAACGGCTCTTCGCAAGGTTGGCGCTTTCGGCCAGTTCGCGCGCGTGTTCAGCCTGTTCCTTGGCGAGCTGCAGCGCGGCGTCGGTCTGGCGGTGGGCGTCGATTTCGCGCTGCAGGAGCTGGTTCTGGCGCTCGGACTCCTGCTGCGCGACATGCCGGCTTTCGTTGGCGAGCACCAGCCACCAGGTGGCGACGGCAGTGAGCAACAGCAGGCTCGCGAAGATCTTCCAGAACAGTGTGTCGAGATTTGCCAGCAGCAGGGCGGGCTGGGATTCGATGTGCAGGTGCTCCTGCGTGTAGAGCAGCCACAGCACGGCGCCGAAGGTGCCGACCATGGCGCCCAGCACCAGCATGTAGTGACCGATGCGGCGCGCTGTGGCCGGTGTAATGCGATGGGGCAGGATGCGCGTGAGCAGCTGCGCCAGTTGTTCGTGCATGCTCGCACCGGGTTTGCAGCGGTCGCCGCAGCGTGCGTCCAGCGTGCAGCACAGTGAGCAGATCGGGCCGCCGTAGGCCGGGCAGTGCGCCATGTCGTCGGACTCGAACTGGTTGGAGCAGATCGCACAACGTTGCACGCGGGGCTCGCTGCCAGCTGCCGGTGCGCTGCGCGCCAGCGAGTACTTCTGACCCGTCACCCAGGCGATGAAGGGCGACGCGATCAGCGGCACGACGAGAGCGATGCCGGCGGAGGCCGGATGCAGTGCGTCGCCGAGCAAGCCCGAGTAGGCCGCGATCGACAGCGCCGAGCCCAGCGCCATGCCGCCGAAGCCGGCGGGGTTGATGTCGTAAAGGTAGGCGCGGCGGAACTCGATGTGCTGTGGCGAGAGGCCCAGTGGCTTGCTGATGACGAGGTCGGCGAACAGCGCACCGACCCAGGCGACGGCGAGGTGCGCGTACAGCGCGAGCACGCGCTCCAGTGCTTCGAAGACGCCCATCATCATCAGCAGGATGGCGATAGCGACGTTGAAGGCCAGCCACACCACGCGCCCCGGATGGCTGTGCGTGAGACGTGCGAAGAAGTTGGACCACGCCAGCGAGCCCGCGTAGGCATTGGTGACGTTGATCTTGAGCTGCGAGACGATGACGAACAGCCCGGCGAGGAAGACAGCCAGACCGCTGTGACCGACGACCTGCTGGAAGCCGACGAGATACATCTGCGTCGGCTCCAGCGCGCGAGCGATGCCGACTTCGTTCTGCAACACCAGGTGTGCGAGGAAGGCGCCGCCGGCCATCTTGAGTCCGCCGAGCACGATCCAGCCTGGCCCGGCGACGATGACGGCGCCCCACCAGCGCAGCCGCGTCTGTGGTGTGGGCTCGGGCATGAAGCGCAGGAAGTCAACCTGCTCGCCGATCTGCGCGATGAGTGCGGCGGCGACCGTGGCTGCGGAGCCGAAGGCCGCCCACGAGAAGCCGTCGTTGTCGACGAGTCGCCCGTTGAGCGAGCTGAAGGCGACGAAAGCCCCCGGGTCCTTGATGGCGACGGCAACGAAGGGCAGTACCAGCAGGATCAGCCACAGCGGCTGCGTCCAGATCTGCAGGCGGCTGATGAGGGTGACGCCGTGCGTCACGAGTGGGATCACCAGCAACGCGGAGACGAGGTAGCCCGCCATGCGTGGCATGTCGAACCACAGCTCGAAGGCCTGCGCCATGATCGCCGCTTCCAGCGCGAAGAAGATGAAGGTGAAGCTGGCGTAGATCAGCGAGGTGATCGTCGAGCCCAGGTAGCCGAAGCCCGCACCGCGGGCGAGCAGGTCCATGTCCAGCCCGTGACGGGCCGCGCGATAGGCGATGGGCAGGCCGGTGATGAAGATGATCAGGCTCACCACGGCGATGGCCCACATAGCACTGGTGAAACCGTACGACAGCGTGATCGCTGCACCGATGGCTTCCAGTGCGAGGAAGGAGACCGCACCAAAAGCGGTATTCGCGACGCGGAACGCGCTCCATCTGCGGAAGCTGCGCGGCGTGAAGCGCAGCGCGTAGTCCTCCAGCGTTTCGTTGGCCACCCAGCGGTTGTAGTCGCGGCGGATCTTGATGATCCGCTGCACCGGCGCGGCTTCGCGCGGTGTGGCGGGGGGCTGGGCAGCAGCGTCGAGGGTGGAAGGTGTTGCGGCAGCTGGCACGAGAGGGTTGGGCACAGTGATCACTGGAGTCCGTTCAGGGATGGAATCAGCAAGTCGCGTGCCGAATGCCGCTGCACAGGCAAGGCCATGGCAAGAAAGATCGCGCGCGCGTTATTCACGGCGCTGATTGTGCTGACGGGGCGTGCGTATCGCAGTACGTCAATTGACGTATTGGTCGATACGCGTCGTGCGACCGAGGATGCGTCCAAGCCACAAAGGATGCGACCTCGCACGACGGGGCGCACGACGCGACTGCTTGAACCGGCGTTTTGCCCAATGCACAGACAGGAGAGTTCCATGAGCGACTTTGACCATCGCGATCCGTTTTCCAACCACCGTCGCCGCCTGATGCAGGGCTTGGGTGGCTTGTTGATGGCGGGCATGACCAGTATCAGCGTTGCCCAGCAGTTCCCGACGGCGAAGGTCAATACGACCAAGCTCGCCGTGACCGACACCGAGGTTGTGGTGGGTCAGTTGCACTCGGCCACGGGCACCATGGCCATCTCGGAAACGGGTTCCATCCAGGCCGAGCAACTGGCCATCGACCAGATCAACGCCATGGGCGGGGTGCTCGGTCGCAAGATCCGCGTGATCAAGGAAGACGGTGCGTCCGACTGGCCGACCTTCGCCGAGAAGTCGAAGAAGCTGCTGATCAATGACCGCGTTGCGGCCGTGTTCGGTTGCTGGACGTCGGCGTCACGCAAGGCTGTGTTGCCGATCTTCGAGAAGGAAAACGGGATGCTGTACTACCCGACTTTCTACGAGGGTCTGGAGGAATCCAAGAACGTGATCTACACGGGGCAGGAAGCCACGCAACAGATCCTCTGGGGCCTCGACTGGGTGTCGAAGGAGAAGAAGGCCAAGACCTACTTCCTCGTCGGCTCCGACTACATCTGGCCGCGCACCTCGATGAAGATTGCACGCAAGCATATCGAAGGGCACCTGGCCGGCAGCAAGGTCGTGGGCGAAGAGTATTACCCGCTGGGCCATACCAACTTCAACTCGCTGATCAACAAGATCAAGGTGGCCAAGCCTGATGTGATCTTCATCGCCGTGGTCGGTGGCTCCAATGTCTCCTTCTACAAGCAGCTGAAAGCGGCCGGTGTAACGGCGGCCAAGCAGACCCTGCTGACCATCTCGGTGACGGAAGACGAAGTGCTCGGCATCGGCGGTGAAAACATGGCGGGCTTCTATGCCTCCATGAAGTACTTCCAGTCGCTCGACAACGTCAACAACAAGAAGTTTGTTGAAGCCTTCAAGGCCAAGTTCGGTGCCAAGTCCGTGATCGGCGACGTGACGCAGGCTGCCTACCTCGGCCCCTGGTTGTGGAAGGCCACGGTCGAGAAAGCCGGCAGCTTCGATGTCGACAAAATCGCTGCGGCCAGCAAGGACATCGAGTTCAAGGGTGCGCCGGAAGGCTACGTGAAGGTGCACGGAAACCATCACCTGTGGAGCAAGACGCGCATCGGCATGGCGCAGGCCGATGGGCAGTTCAAGGTGGTTGCCGAGTCGCCTGACCTGATCGAGCCGAACCCGTTCCCGAAGGGCTATCAATAGCGCGTCATTCCCGCGAAAGCGGGAATCCACTTGCCCCGCGCGGATTGAGGGGCAAGTGGACAGAAGTGGATCCCCGCTTTTGCGGGGATGACGGCAAACAGCAGACTGACCGGAGGTACGCACCATGGCATTCGCCGACATGATGAATATCGCAATGATGCAGGGCTTCGCTGGCTTGAGCCTATTTGCGGTGCTGCTCCTGATGGGGCTGGGTCTGGCGATCATCTTCGGCCAGATGGGTGTGATCAACATGGCGCATGGCGAGTTCATGACCATCGGTGCCTACACGATTTTCCTGTGCTCGACGATCAGCGAGAACTACTTCCCCGGCTTCGTACAGTCCTACTTCGTCTTCGCCATCGTCGCGGCATTCTTCATCGCCTTCGCGCTTGGCTGGTTCATTGAGTGGGCACTGATCCGCCACCTCTACAAACGTCCGCTCGACACCTTGCTTGCCACCTGGGGCGTCTCGCTGGGCATGCAGCAATGCTTCCGCTCCTTCATCGGCCCCAAGGAAGTCAGCCCCACGCTGCCCGACTGGCTGATGGGCTCCTGGTCGCCGCACGAGGGGCTCGACATTCCCATCAACGGCCTGTTCGTGATGGGACTCACCTTGGTGGTGACCGCCGGCGTGCTGCTGGCGCTCTACAGGTCGCGTTGGGGGCTGCGTGTGCGCGCCACGGTTGCCAATCGCAGCATGGCCAACGCCATCGGAATCAATACCAAGAAGACCGACCGACTCACCTACGCCATCGGTTGCGGCATTGCCGGTGTGGCAGGCGCGGCCTTCACCACCATTGGTTCGACCGGTCCCACCAGTGGTTCGCTGTACATCGTGGATGCCTTCCTCGTCGTGACCTTCGGTGGCGCAGCCAGCTTGCTGGGCACCGTGGCATCGGCTTTCGGTATCGCCCAGATGCAATCGATCAGCGAGTTCTTCATGACGGGCTCGATGGCCAAGGTGCTCACGCTGCTGACCATCGTCACGATTTTGATGATGCGTCCCCAGGGCCTCTTTGCTTCAAAGATCCGCAGATGATCGCCCACCCCGCAGCTCACGCTTTGTCAGTCTCAAGAGAATCGGAGAACGCATCATGATGAACAAGATCAAGACCTGGCTAGCCCAACGCGACCTCGGCAACTTCGCGATCCTCGCTGCAGTGCTGCTGATCGTGTTCCCGCTGGCGATGGACATCTTCCGCCTCAACCTGGTGGGCAAGTACCTGACCTACGGTTTCGTCGCCATCGGCCTCGTGATGTGCTGGGGTTACGGCGGGGTGTTGAGTCTGGGGCAGGGCGTGTTCTTCGGCCTCGGTGGTTATGCGATGGCCATGTTCCTGAAGCTCGAAGCGTCCGACCCGATCAGCACCAAGATCCAGTCGACGCCAGGCATTCCCGACTTCATGGACTGGAATCAGCTGACCGCATTGCCGATCTGGTGGAAGCCATTCGAGCACTTGCCGTTTGCCTTGCTGGCCGTGCTGTTGGTGCCGACGCTGCTGGCTTTCATCATCAGCTTCGCGATGTTCAAGCGCCGCGTCGGCGGGGTGTACTTCGCCATCATCACGCAGGCCGTCGCACTGATCATGACCGTGCTCATCATCGGCCAGCAGGGCTACACCGGTGGCGTCAATGGCATCACCGACCTCAAGACCATGCTGGGCTGGGACATCCGTACCAACAACGCCAAGTACATCCTCTACTTCGCCACGGTCGTACTGCTGCTTGGCTGTATCTACCTCTGCACCTGGATACAGAAGAGCAAGCTCGGCACGCTGCTGCTCGCCATGCGCGACAAGGAAGACCGCGTGCGCTTCTCCGGCTACGACGTGTCGATGTTCAAGGTCTTTGCCTTCTGCCTTGCGGCCATGTTGTCGGCTATCGGCGGCGCGATGTTCACGCTGCAGGTCGGCTTCATGTCGGCGAGCTTCGTCGGCATCGTGCCGAGCATCGAGATGGTGATCTTCGCTGCGGTGGGCGGTCGCATGTCGCTGATCGGCGCCGTGTATGGCGCGCTGCTGGTGAACTTCGGCAAGACCTACTTCTCCGAAAGCTTCCCCGATCTCTGGCTGTTCCTGATGGCGGGTCTGTTCATCGGTGTGGTGATGGCCTTCCCGAACGGCCTGGCCGGTGTGTATGTCAGCTACGTGAAACCCTGGCTGCTGCGCCGCTGGGCTGCGATGCGCGCTCCGAAAGTCGTAGCGACAACAGAGGCGTCAGCGCCGGCACCCGAAGCGACAAACAGCAAGAGCACCTTGCCACCCGCCATGGGCGGCATCCAGGGGCAGTCGGCCTGAGGCCTGATCGTCAGCAAGGAAACTTCATTCATCACGCCAGCAGGAGCGCGCCATGAGCAACACGGATTTCGTACTCGCAGTCGAAGACCTCACGGTGTCCTTCGACGGCTTCAAGGCCATTGATTCCTTGAACCTGTATGTCGACAAGGGCGAGCTGCGCGTGATCATCGGCCCCAACGGTGCGGGCAAGACCACGCTGCTCGATCTCATCTGCGGGCGCACCGCCGCGAGCGCCGGCCGCATCAAGTTCAAGAACACCGAGATGACCCGCTTGCCGGAGTACAAGCGCGTGCGCTCCGGTATCGGCCGCAAGTTCCAGACGCCTTCGATCTACGAAAACCTCAGCGTCTTCCAGAACCTCGAAGTGTCCTTTCCGCGCGGTCGTGGCGTCTTCGGTGCGCTGGCCTTCAAGTGCGATCAGGAAGTCAAAGACCAGGTGCAGAAGGTGGCTGATGAAATCGGCCTCGGCGAAGTGCTGCAAATGGAAGCAGGGCTGCTGTCGCATGGCCAGAAGCAGTGGCTGGAGATCGGCATGCTGCTGATGCAGGACCCGGAGCTGTTGATGCTCGACGAACCCATCGCCGGCATGAGTGCGCGCGAACGCGAGGTGACGGCCGACCTGCTCAAACGCATCTGCAAGAACCGCTCGATGATCGTCATCGAACACGACATGGCCTTCGTCGCGCAGATCGCCGACAAGGTCACGGTGATGCATCAGGGAAAGATTCTCGCCGAGGGCTCGATGGAGAAGGTGCAGAACGATCCGAAAGTCATTGATGTTTACCTGGGTCACTGAGTCATTCGCCGTCATTCCCGTGCAAACGGGAATCCACGAACAGTAACGAACGGACATCACGGGAAGTGGATTCCCGCTTTTGCGGGAATGACCGAATAGAGGGAGAGAAAGCATGCTGAACGTCACCGACCTGCACGTAGCCTACGGCCAGAGCGAAGCCCTGCATGGCATCTCGTTCGCAGCCAACAAGAACGAGACCGTCGCCATCATGGGGCGCAATGGCATGGGCAAGACCACGCTGTTCAAATCATTGATGGGTGTGTTGCCCACCAAGAGCGGATCGATCCAGGTGGCCGGCAACGAGGTCTCGAAAGATGAGAGCTATCGTCGCGTTGCCAAGGGCATTGCCTACGTGCCGCAGGGCCGCATGATCTTCCCGACCCTCAGCGTCGAAGAGAACATCCAGACCGGCCTTGAAAACGCTGCCGTCAAGAAAGTCCCTGAAGAGATCTACGCGCTCTTCCCTGTGCTGTGGGACATGCGTCGTCGCAAGGGCGGCAACCTCTCCGGCGGTCAGCAGCAGCAGCTCGCCATTGCGCGCGCGCTCGTCACCAATCCGAAAGTGCTGCTGCTCGATGAGCCGACCGAGGGCATCCAGCCTTCGATCATCAAGGACATTGCCAAGGCCCTCAACGAGATCCGCAAGCTGCGCGAGATCAGCATCGTGGTCTCCGAGCAGGTGCTCAGTTTTGCCATGGACGTGGCCGACCGTCTCTTCGTCATCGAAGGCGGGCGCCTTGTGCATGAAAGCCCGCGCGCCGAAACCGACGTGGCGAAGATCAAGCAGTTTCTCTCGGTGTAGTGAGGACAGGCGCCACTGCGCACCGTCGGAGAGGCCGGTGCACAGCGGTGCCCAACTAGCAGCCGGGAGCTTTTTATTCAGAGTCCGGGGTGTTCCACACCCTGTTCAAATCAAGGAGGTGTGCCATGCCTGAAACACTCATCAAAGTCGATCTTGAGCAGTCGCCGTACGAGAACGAGAACATCCACAACCGCTGGCACCCGGACATCCCGATGGCGTGCTGGGTCAATCCTGGCGACGATTTCGTGCTGGAGACGTATGACTGGACCGGGGGCTACATCAAGAACAACGACAGTGCCGACGACGTGCGGGATGTGGATCTCTCCACGGTGCACTTCCTCTCCGGTCCGGTCGGTGTCAAGGGCGCTGAGCCCGGCGACTTGCTGGTGGTCGAGTTGCTCGACATCGGCGCCAAGCAGGACAGCCTGTGGGGCTTCAACGGCTTCTTCTCGAAGAACAACGGCGGCGGCTTCCTCGTCGATCACTTCCCGCAGGCGCAGAAGTCGATCTGGGATATCGAGGGCATGTTCACCAAGAGCCGCCATGTGCCCGGTGTGCGCTACGCAGGCCTGATCCACCCCGGCCTCATCGGCTGCCTGCCCGACCCCAAGATGCTGGAGATGTGGAACACGCGCGAAGTCGACTTCATCGCCACGCAACCTGATCGTGTGCCGCCGCTCGCCAACCCGCCGTTTGCCAAGACCACGCATGCCGGCAAGGCCAAGGGCGATGTGGCGGCCAAGATCGCAGCGGAAGGCGCACGCACTGTGCCGCCGCGCGAGCACGGCGGCAATTGCGACATCAAGGATCTGTCACGTGGCTCGAAGATCTTCTTCCCGGTCTACGTCGACGGCGCGGGCCTGTCGGTGGGCGACCTGCACTTCTCGCAGGGCGATGGCGAAATCAGTTTCTGCGGCGCCATCGAAATGGCCGGCTGGGTGCACATGAAGGTCTCGCTGCTCAAAGGCGGCATGGCCAAGTACGGCATCAAGAACCCGATCTTCAAGCCCAGCCCGATCACGCCGAAGTACGACGACTACCTGATCTTCGAAGGCATCTCGGTCGACGAGTACGGCAAGCAGCACTACCTCGACGTGCACGTGGCTTATCGCCAGGCCTGTCTCAATGCCATCGAGTACCTCAAGAAGTTCGGCTACTCCGGCGCACAGGCTTACTCCATCCTCGGCACCGCGCCGTGTCAGGGGCACATCAGCGGCGTGGTCGACATCCCGAACGCCTGCGCCACGCTGTGGCTGCCGACCGACATCTTCGAGTTCGACATCAACCCGACTGCAGCCGGGCCGGTGAAGTACCTCGACGGTTCGATCGACATGCCCCTGTCGCCCGACCTCTGACCCCGACCGTCCGTGCGTGCTGGCGACGGCGCGCACGGCAGGAGAGCGCCATGCCCCTCTACGACTACGAATGCCCCCGTTGCGGAAGCTTCGAGCTGATGCGAAGCATCTCCACTCGCGACGACTCTGCACATTGCCCGGATTGCGGCACACAGGCCTCACGCCTGGTCGGCGTGCCTTCTTACGCACTGATGGATGCCGGAACGCGGACTGCGCATGCCACCAACGAACGCGCGCGGCACGAGCCCAAGCTCGCCTCGCAGCACGTGCATGGCCCCAACTGTGGTTGCGGCAAACCGGGCCGCAGCACGGTGCGCACGCCCGAGGGGGCAAAGACCTTTCCCAGCAAGCGGCCGTGGATGATCAGCCACTGAGGGTGACTTGCTGACATATAACCCCCAACCGATAGGTCAGGGTGTCAACTGAAACGGGTCAGGTCCCCTGTCCCGCTCGACTGCCATGTTAGGCCGCAGATTCGTCATCGGGTTCTCCGTGCCAGGCATCTTCCAAAGTTGGGTTACGAGGTGACAGGAAGGGGTCGCTCATTTCACGCAACTCCCCGCGCGCAAGCCGCCACGTTTGGAACTCATTTCCCCGACCTTCTACTTCGTCATCGTGGACGTACAAGAGCCCATAGGACTCCGGCAACTCTTTTGCTACCCATCTGAATAATTCAATGACTTTCTTGTACCGATGGTTGCGGAGGCCGTGTGCGTAGAGAACGATCAATTCGTTCCCGGTCATGCGAACATCGAAGAGCGAGAACTGATCGTCGGCCGCCCGTATAGCCTCACGCAGCCTTTCAACGGCAACTCTCTCCAGCTCATGTCGGTGATCGACATCTAGGTCTGGATCTGGGACTCGAATCGCGGCCCACCCATGGAACTCGAACACGTGATCTCCTCAGGCCTAACGTTTGACATGAGGGGCGGCTAAGAGCGTAGCTCTTAGACGTCCCTCTCGATGGAAGGGTTAGCCATCACTGGAATCTCTGCGTATGACCGCAACTTGGGCAAGTAACAACAGACAGAGAGTTGGGATCGACGATGGCAAGCAAGGCATTGCGAGTAGCGCGGAATATCTCCTGGCACTTTCGGCATTCAACAAGCTTCGTTCCAGTGAGAGCCGACAGCGAGTCGAACAAGTCTGGCTGCTGAATGCGGACAGTTTTTATTGTCTCTGGCGGCCGTGCTTCCGGCTTCTTGAGAACAGCGGCATGAATCTCGTGGAGAAGCTGGTCTCGGCTATTGATGAAGCTGACCTGCTCTTCTCGAGTCATCTCAATCTGTAGGAACTCAAGTCGTAGGCCGTATCCGTTCGGGGTGTCCAAGCAAGATGCGATTCTCTCTAGGTGATAGATGTCGACCCATCTTCCTTCGGCGATGTCTTCTAACTTCGCCCGCTCTCCCAGAGTCAGTTCTTGGTTTGTGAAGAAAACAAAGCCCGCAGAACCCGAAGACTTTGTCTTCTCGAAGTCAGATCGAAACTTTGCGGAAATTTCAGCGTAGTCCTTCTGTCCCCTCGGGAAGTAGATGCTGACGATGCAAGTTTCATCCTCTCGCTTGCACACGATATCTTTTCCGCCATCAGGACCGCCGAGTGGATGAGTGGGATCAACGGTGTCGTATCCCTCTGCGGCAAGCATTCGTGCCACCAGTCTCTCGGAGTCGGCTTGCCCGCGATCCCATTCGATCAATCGGTGCCAAGTCTCTCGTCCTGCGGGTCTTCTGGTAGTGCTCATGCTTTGTGATGGCTAACGCTAGGTAGACGACACCTTAAGTGTCGATTGGTGGAGGTAAACGTCCATATCTGGATATTAATTGCCAGATGTGGATGTCTATGGATGGCAACACTATCGGATGCGATGGCTGATGCCAAGTGACTTGGCGACAGCGAGTGTGGTGCGCCATAGGCGGAGTGTGTTGTCCCATTTTTCCCCGTGGCTGATCAGTTGAGCTCGCAGGGATTGCTCGCCGGTTTCAGTCTGAACGAGTACCTGCTGATTGCGTGCGGGCGCCGGGCGTTCGTCGACGAGCAGTTCAACGGTGGTGTAGCGGGTTGTGCCGTCAGTGCTCTCGCGATACCGGACGCATAGGAGTTTGTTGCCGTACCTTTGCTGCGGTCTGGATGCGCCGGGTTCGCCAGGGCGGATCCGTTTCAGAGGGTTGCCGGCGCCGCGTGTTCGCTCATGCACCGGGTAGCAGCTTGCGCAGCGCGTAGAGCGCTTCGAGCGCTTCGCGCGGACTCATGTTGTCGGGGTCGACTTCGGCGAGCCTGGTGAGTGCTGGGTGCTGCACGGCAGTCGGTTCGGGCTCGGGCATTGACGCGAAGAGGTCGTCCTGTGGCCCACCAGCGACTTCACGCGACTCCAGCGCACGTAGCCGACGCTTGGCATCGCGCACCACGACAGGCGGAATGCCGGCGAGTGCGGCGACCTCGATACCGTAGCTCTGCGAGGCCGGACCGTCCTGCACGGCGTGCAGGAAGACGATGCTGTGGCCGTGCTCGACGGCGCCGAGGTGCACGTTGGCGCATTCGGGGGTGTCGTGGCCGAGGCGCGTGAGTTCGAAGTAGTGCGTCGAGAACAGTGCGTAGCTGCGGTTCTGGTCGAGCAGTTGGCGGGCGATGGAGTAGGCGAGTGCCATGCCGTCGAAGGTCGAGGTGCCGCGGCCGATCTCGTCCATCAGCACGAGGCTGCGGTCGGTGGCGCCGTTGAGGATGGCGGCGGCTTCGGTCATCTCGACCATGAAGGTTGAACGGCCGGAGGCCAGATCGTCCGATGCGCCGATGCGCGTGAAGATGGCATCGACGGGGCCGATGCGGCATTGCTGCGCCGGCACGAAGCTGCCGCAGTGGGCAAGCAGCACGATCAGCGCTACCTGGCGCATGTAGGTTGACTTACCACCCATGTTGGGGCCGGTGACGAGCAGCATGCGACGCGTGGGTGAGAGCTGCACGTCGTTGCTGATGAAGTTGTCGACCTGGCGTTCGACGACCGGGTGGCGGCCAGCGGTGATGGCGATGACGGGCTCGTCGACGAGTTCGGGCTGGCGGTAGTCGTAGGCAGCAGCGACCTGTGCGAAGGCGTTGAGGCCATCGAGCAGGGCCACGGCGTGGGCGATGCGCTGCAGGCGCGGCACCATGGGGGCGAGTTGTTGCACGATGCCGTCGTAGAGCAGCTTTTCGCGCGCCAGCGCTCGCTCGTTGGCCGACAGGGCCTTGTCTTCGAAGGTCTTGAGCTCGGGCGTGATGTAGCGCTCGGCATTCTTCATGGTCTGCCGGCGGCGGTAATCCTCGGGCACCTTGTCGGTGTTGGCGTGCGTGACCTCGATGTAGAAGCCGTGCACGCGATTGAATTCGACTTTGAGGTTGGCGATGCCCGTGCGTTCGCGTTCGCGTGCTTCGAGTGCGATGAGGAATTCACCGCAGTTGTTCTGGATGTCGCGCAGCTCGTCGAGCTCGCTGTCATAGCCGCGTGCGATGACGCCGCCGTCGCGCACCATGGTGGCGGGCTCTTCGGCGATGGCGGCACGCAGCAGCAGGACGGCGTCTTGCGGCGTGGCGAGTGCGGCGTGGATTTCTTCCAGTAGCGGTTGCGTCACGTCGCCAGCAAGTGGTGCCCGGAGTTCTTCAAGCGCTGCCAGGCTTTCGCGCAAAGCCGAGAGTTCGCGTGGCCGCACGCTGGTCAGTGCGATGCGCGTGGCGATGCGTTCGATATCGGCGATGGGCTTGAGGCCAGCGGCGATGGCAGACATGGGGCCGTTGCCCGCGTCACCGAGCAATGTTGCGACGGCTTGGTGCCGTGCGCGGCAGGCGCTGCGGCTGGATAGCGGATGATGCAGGGCGTGGCGAAGCCAGCGCGAGCCCATGCTGGTTGTGGTCAGGTCGAGCAGCGAGAGCAGGGTGGGGGCGGGCTCACCACGCAGGGTCTCGGTGATTTCGAGGTTGCGGCGCGTGTGCGCGTCCAGCCGCAGGTAGTCGCCTTCGGCTTCGACCTTGAGCGTGGTGATGTGCGCCAGCGACTGGCGCTGTGTGCTGCGGGCGTACTCGAACAGCGCCGCGGCTGCGGCCAGTGCGACGTCGCGTCCTTCTGCAGCGAAGCCGGCGAGGTCGTGCGTGCCGAAGTGCTTGGTCAGCAGTTCGGTCGCGGTCTTGGCATCGAACTGCCAGTCGGCGAGGCGGCGCAGGGCGGGTACGCGGGCTTCCAGCGCGGGTAGCTTGAGGCTGTCGGGGATCAGCGCTTCAGCGGGGCGCAGGCGTTCGAGCTGGGCGATGAGGTTTTCGGGGTCGGTCTCGGCGATGCGGAAGTCGCCGTTGGCGAGGTTGAGCCAGGCCAGGCCCAGCACGCCACGATGCAGTTGCACGGCCAGTAGCGGGGCTTCGGCGCGGTCGTCGAGCAGGGCGGCGTCGGTCAGCGTGCCAGGGGTGACGATGCGCGCGACGGCGCGCTCCATCGGCCCCTTGGTGGCGCCGGGGTCGCCGACCTGTTCGGCGATGACGGCCGATTCGCCCATCTTCACGATCTTGGCGAGGTAGGGCTCCAGCGCGTGATGGGGGACGCCGGCCATCTTGATTGGGAAGCCGCCGGAAGCGCCGCGCGTGGTGAGCGTGATGTCGAGCAGGCGTGCAGCCTTTTCGGCGTCACCGAAGAACAGCTCGTAGAAGTCGCCCATGCGGTAGAACAGCAGGGTGTCGGGGTGCTGGACCTTGATGCGCAGGTACTGCTGCATCATGGGGGTGTGGGCAGCAATCTCCTGCTCGGTGATCTTCCTGAAGTCGTACAAGGGAAACTCTCTCGCGATGGGGGCGGGCGCCAGGGGCGCGTTGAAGGGCCGTATTTTAGCGGCAGAGGGCAGTGGAAGCGGGGGTGCCCGAGCCGGGGCGTTCTTCAGGCATCATTTCTCTCCCCAACCGTTCCGGAGCCCCGCATGTCCCTGATTCGTTGCCTTGTCTGCATCGCCACCCTGCTGGTCAGCGCGGCCGCCATGGCTGCCGACAAGCCGGTCATGCGTTGCGGCTGGTTCGAGAATCCGACCCCCGGCAATGCCTGGCTCAACGATGCGGATGGCGAGTGGGTCATCGGCATCCAGGGCGGGCATCAGGCCGAGGGTGACTGGCCAGAATTCGGCAAGCGGCAGTGGGTGCGTACCAATGCGGGCAGCTATGGCTACGGCTGTGCCTGTCTGCGTGTGGTGGCGGACGTCGGCACGCATAAGGTCAGCCGCATCCTGAGTGGCAGTGCCCGTCCGCTGCAGCAGTGCCGGCAGGATCCGAAGTTGCGCAAGCCCGCGCCGTGAAGCTGGCTTTTCTTGGCGGCTACCCGCCCGACCTGCTGGCAAAGACGGCTGCTGCCATTGCCGATGGCACGCTGGGCCCCAACCTGCGTAGTCGCCACCCGGATGCGCATGAGGCGCGCAATGACGCTGCCCTGCGTGACTACGTCATGGCCCTCAAGAACCAGTACCTGCGCAGCACGCCGCCGCTGTCGCATATCGGTTACGACAACCGCTTGCATGTGATCCGCAACGCACTGGGCACACACACCACCATTTCGCGCGTGCAGGGAGCCAAGCTCAAGGCCAAGCGCGAGATCCGCATTGCCAGCCTGTTCCGCACGCTGCCCGAAGCCTTCCTGCGCATGATCGTCGTGCATGAACTGGCTCACCTGCGCGAGCGGGACCACGACAAGGCTTTCTACCAGCTGTGCCGCCACATGGCGCCTGACTATCACCAGCTGGAGTACGAGCTGCGTGCCTACCTGTGCTGGCTGGAAATCACCGGTCAGGCAATGTGGGAGTAACGGCCAGACGGGGTGCGGGGGAGGGGGCTAGTACGAAAGTCTTAGCGCAAATTTGCGTTTCAGCCCTCAATTAGTTTGTGGCCGGGTCGATAAACACCTACCGGCCGCCTCCAGCCGGGCGGAAAACAAAGACAAGACTTCGGATGAGTCACCCGATCATTGCCGTTGATAACTGGCTGAGTAACCAGGCGATGGCGCGCAAGTTACGCGTGCTGTTCGCATTGGGTGTAGCCCTGCTGGTGGTCCTTTCCAGTGTCCTGCTGGCTGGCGCTGCGCGCTGGTGGCAGGGGCGTTCCGCTTCCCGTGCGCTGTCGGCTTTGCAGGTCGACCTGGATGCCGAGGTGCGCCTTGCGGGCTCGGGCCTGGCACGTCGTCTGGAAGCCGTGATCCGCGATACCGAATTGGCTCATAGGCTGGCGGCCGATGCGTCGCCGCAGGATCTCAAGCGCGTCCTCGACCGGCTGGATGCCGCCGACGACGTCATCATCGTGGCCCAGAATGAACGCGGATCGCCGCTCGCGGTGCGTGGTGTCGTCGTGCGTGGTGGCATGGAGCCGCTGCAGTTCGGCTGGTTGGGCACCCAGGCGCAGTGGGTCAGGCTGGGCGAGCAACCCATGCTGGGGGTGCGCGCCCCACTTTTCCAGGACGTGCCCGGACAGCGCAACAAGGTGGGCCATGTGGTCCTGCTGTTGCCACAAATGACGGGGCAGATCGAGCGTCTGGCCGCGCGACAGGGTTTTGCCGCGCGCTGGCTGGGTGGGGGCACGGACCCCGCGGCAGCGATGACGGAAGATGCGCGCACGGCGCTATGGCGTAGCGAAGCCCCCGTGCTTGGCGAACACATCATCGACGAGCGCGATGCCCAGCGCGGCGTGCTGCAGAAATATGGCAGCGGCAACGAAGCCTTGTACGGCACCGTGCTGAACCTGCCGACGGGTAGCGGGCCGACGCCCATGCGCTTGCTGCTGCAACAGAATGCCGGCTGGTTGCAGGACGGGCATGCACTGGTCATTGCTGCACTGCTGGCACTGGTGACGGCTTGCCTGGTGGTGGCCGTGCCCGTGTCAGGGCTGGCACGACGTTATTTCGTGCAACCCTTCGAACGTCTTGGTGAAGCGCTCAGGGGCGATCAGGGCACGCGCCCGGTAGCGCTGGCGCCGGTGGCTGGTAGCCCCAATAGTGAATTTGATCGCTTGCGCGACATGGCCAGCGTGCTGTCGCGCGAGAACCGTGAGTTGCGTCGTGACAGTGCCTTGTGGGGCAGCGTGTTCCGCCATGCCCGCGAAGCCATTTGCGTGACCGATCCGCAGGGGCGCATCGAGATTGCCAATGCGACTTTCCTGAGCCTGTGTGGCCAGGGTGAGGTCGAGACGCTGGGGCAGATACCCGGCTTCCTCGGTGCCAGTACCGAAGACGCCGCGCAGACTGAAGAGATCTGGGCCGCCTTGCGCAAGCTGGGTGAGTGGAGCGGAGAAGTGCGCAACGTCTGCATCGGAGGCGAGTTCCCGGTGTGCGCTGTGTCGATCTTCGCCATCCGCGACGAGCAGGGCGCCGTGCAACATCTGGCCGCATTCTTCAGCGACAACACCGGTCACCGCGAGCAGGAAGCACGCATCCAGTACCTGGCGCATCACGACACGCTGACTGGCTTGCCCAATCGCGCGCGCTTCATGGAACGTCTGCGCACGGCTGTGCAGCAGGCCGAGCGTGCTGGCAGCATGGTGGCGTTGCTGTTCATCGATCTCGACCGTTTCAAGGTCATCAATGACACGTTGGGTCACGCTGTGGGCGATGAGTTGCTGCGCACGGTGGCGGATCGCCTGGTGCGTAGTTGTGAATCGGGCGAAGTCGTGGCGCGTCCCGGCGGCGATGAATTCGTCATCCTGCTCGATCGCTTGCGCGAGCCTGCCGACGCACAGCGCGCGGCCGAACATATTCTCGCCACGATGGCGCCGACGGCACGCGTGAGCGGGCATGAGCTGGCGATCACGCCTTCCATCGGCATCGCGGTCTATCCCGAACACGGCATCGATGCCGAAGAGCTGGTGCGCAATGCCGACGTGGCGATGTATTACGCGAAGTCGCAGGGGCGCAATAACTGCCAGCTGTTCAGCCCGCGCATGGCTGAGCTGGCCGAGGAAAGCCTGTCGCTGGAGCATGCGCTGCGCACGGCGGCGGACCGCGATGAGTTCATTCTCTACTACCAGCCGCAGATCGAAATGGCGACGCGCAAGCTGGTGGGCGTCGAAGCGCTGATCCGCTGGAACAGCCAGGAATTCGGCATGGTGTCGCCTGGCAAGTTCATCCGCATTGCCGAGGAGTGCGGCCTGATCCTGCAGATGGGTGACTGGGTGCTGCGCGAGGCGTGTCGCCAGCGTGCGGAGTGGAACCTCGCTGGGGTGGCAGACTTTCCCATCGCGGTGAACGTGTCAGCCCTGCAGTTTCGTCAGCCCGAGTTCATCCGGCGTGTCGAGGAGGCTCTGCAGATCTATGGCATCCCGACCACGCAGCTGGAGTTGGAGCTGACCGAGAGCATCGTCATGCACGAATCTGGCGCGACGGCCGCTGCACTGCGCCGTCTGCGCGACATGGGCGTGGCCTTGTCCATCGACGATTTCGGCACGGGCTATTCCAGCCTGGGCTATCTCAAGCACCTGCCCATCCAGAAGCTCAAGGTCGATGGCGCCTTCGTGCGCGGTATCGAGTCCGACAAGGCCGACCGTGCCATCGTCGAAGCCATCGTCTCGCTGGGCCGTGCGCTGGATCTCACCCTGGTGGCCGAAGGGGTCGAACAACGCAGCACCATCACCGTGCTCAGCAAACTGGGTTGTCACGTCGCCCAGGGCTACTACTACTGCCGCCCGCTGCCCGCAGATGAGTTCGTGACCTGGTTCCGCCAGTTCAACGGACAGGACAAGCGTCCGGTCGCGCAAGTCTCCGTCACCTCGCAAACCAGCTGAGCAGCTGAGCTTCGGCCCCGCAACAACGTTTGCCAGTGACTCCTGCTAGAGTTGCCAGCTTTCCGGCAACTACCAGACAGGAATCCGACGTGGCCTCCAGCCTGCTCGCACTGCTTGACGACATCACTACCGTTCTGGATGACGTCGCCATTCTCTCCAAAGTCGCAGCCAAGAAGACGGCTGGCGTGCTCGGCGACGATCTCGCGCTCAACGCCCAGCAGGTCACTGGCGTGCAGGCCGAACGCGAATTGCCCGTGGTGTGGGCCGTTGCCAAGGGCTCGTTCCGCAACAAGCTGATCCTTGTTCCTGCAGCGCTGCTGATCAGCTTCGTCGCGCCCTGGGCCATCACGCCCTTGCTGATGATCGGTGGTGCCTACCTGTGTTTCGAAGGCTTCGAGAAGCTGGCTCATCGCTTCCTGCACAGTCATGCGGAAGACGAATCGGAGCACGAGAAGCTCACCGCAGCGCTCAGTGATCCGGCTGTCGATCTGGTGGCTTTCGAGAAGGACAAGATCGGTGGTGCAGTCCGTACGGACTTCGTGCTGTCTGCAGAGATCATCGTCATTGCGCTCGGCACCGTGCAGTCGGCGCCCATCACGACGCAGATCATGGTGCTGTCAGCCGTGGCCATCCTCATGACGGTGGGCGTCTATGGTTTCGTGGCCGGCATCGTCAAGCTCGACGATCTTGGCCTGCACTGGCTGCGTAGCGGTTCGGCTGTCTTGCGTGTCATTGGCAATGGTCTGCTGCGCTTCGCGCCGCTGCTCATGCGCACCTTGTCTGTTGTGGGCACGGCCGCCATGTTTATGGTGGGCGGCGGCATCCTCAGCCACGGTCTGCCTTTCCTGCACCATGCAGCCGAAACCATGACGCATAACCTCGCCGGCATTCCCTTGCTGGGCGCTGTGGCCGGCATGCTGTTCGACGCCATCGCAGGTGTTGTGGCCGGTGGTGTCGTGCTTGTGGGCGTGACGCTGGTCAGCAAGCTGATCCAGGGCATGCGCAAGCCTGCCTGAGCAAAGGCTGCGGCGGTCGTAGCAGACTGCTGAGCGGGCTCCCGGCGCAGGAATGCGCGAGCCGATCCCGCAGCACAAAGAACAAGGGCCGCATATGCGGCCCTTGTTTCATTGGATGCCGTAACCGGCTACAGCTCAGTTGCGGGTTTCGACCTGTTGCAGCGGTTCGTCTTCGGCACGAGTAACCGGGCGTTCGATGCGACGACCGAGTTGCACGGGCGGCGTCTGCGGCACGGCAGCCACCGATGTGCCAGCAGCCGTCTCGACCATCTCCAGCGGCTCGGCAGCAATGAGGGCTGCGAGGTCGATGGGCGAGCGCGGCACAGCGGGTGCTGCCGGCTCTTCGATCTTGGCCGCAGCGCGCACGATGCTGGGCTCTGCAGCCACGACCGGTGCTGCGACGGGTTCCGGTGCCACCACGGGAGCGGCGATCTCGGCGATCACTACCGGTGCGGCGGCCACAGGCTCGGCAGCCACGGGAGCTGGTTCGGCGTTGCCAAAACCAAGCTCCTGTTGTGCCACCACCGGTGCAGCAGCCACGACCGGTGCGGCGACCGGGGTGTCATCGGCGAGCATGGTTTCCTTGATCAGGTCGTCCAGCGAGCCGTTGTCACCGCCGTCCTGGCTGTGCGATGCCACTTCGGCAAGCTCGGAGCCGCCTTCTGCATCGACACCCGATTCCTGACCTTCGGCACTGCGGCCTTCACCGCGACCACGGCCACCACGGCCGCGACGGTTGCGGCGGCGACCGCCTTCGCGTTGCTCACCACCCTGAGCTGTCGGTGCGCCTTCACCTTCGATGGCGGCTGCGTTGAGCAGGGCTTCGTCGGTCGTTTGGGCTTCAACGGCCTGGTTTTCCACTGCAGCGACTGCGGCGGCCTGGTCACGTTGCTGGCGTTGTTCGCGCGGTTGGCGCTCACGACGCTGACGCGGCTGTTGGCCTTCACCGCTGGCCTGTGCTGCGCCTTCGGCTGCCGGGGCTGCGTTCTGACGCTGGCGCTCGTTGTTACGCTCACGGCCTTCGCGCTGTTCGCCACGTTGCTCACGCTGTTCGCGCGGCTGGCGTTGTTGCTGGCCTTCCTGTGCGCCGCGGTTACGCTCCTGGTTGCGTTCCTTGCCGCCTTCGCGCGGGGCACGTTCTTCACGGCCTTGACGCTCTTCGCGCGGCTTGCGCTCTTCGCGACCCTTGCCCTGACCTTCGCCACGGCCTTGACGCTCTTCGCGCGACTTGCGATCACCACGACGGCCGCCTTCACGACGGTTGTTGCTCTCGGCCTTGGCCGGTGCAGCGGCTTGCGGCGCTTCTTCAGGACCGCTCAGCCAGTCGAGGAAGCGACCGAACAGGCCTTTCTTCGGTGCCTCGGCGACAGCCGCGGCGGGCGCTGCTGCGCGCGGCTCAGCTGCAACCGGAGCCGGCTGCTCAGGCGTGATGCTCTTGATGGCGGCTTCCTGACGCGTGTTCTTGGCATCGAGGTTGGCTGACGGAGGCGTGTAGTTCGCATCGGTCGGCGTGTGGGCCATCTTGTAGCTGGGCAGGACGACGTCTTCCTGGTTGAGCTGGTCGTGACGCAGACGGATGACTTCGTGCTGCGGCGTTTCCATGTGACGGTTCGGGATGATCAGCACATTGACGCGGTGACGCATCTCGATCTTGGCGATGTCGACACGCTTCTCGTTGAGCAGGAAAGTGGCGACGTCAACGGGCACCTGGATGTGGATGGCGCCGGTGTTTTCCTTCATCGCTTCTTCTTCAAGGATGCGCAGGATGTGCAGCGCAGCCGATTCGGTGGAGCGGATGTGGCCGGTGCCGGTGCAGCGCGGGCAGGTGATGTAGCTGGTCTCGGCGAGGGCCGGACGCAGGCGCTGACGCGACAGTTCGAGCAGGCCGAAGCGGCTGATCTTGCCGGTCTGCACGCGGGCACGGTCGTAGCGCAGCGCATCGCGCAGGCGGTTCTCGACTTCGCGCTGGTTGCGCGCGTTTTCCATGTCGATGAAGTCGATGACGATGAGGCCGCCAAGGTCGCGCAGGCGCAGCTGGCGGGCGATTTCATCGGCAGCTTCGCAGTTGGTGCGCAGCGCGGTCTCTTCGATGTCGCTGCCCTTGGTGGCGCGACCCGAGTTCACGTCAACGGAGACCAGTGCTTCGGTGTGGTCGATGACGATGGCGCCACCGGACGGCAGGTTGACCTGACGCGAGTACGCCGATTCGATCTGGTGTTCGATCTGGAAGCGCGAGAACAGCGGCACGTCGTCGCGGTAGCGCTTCACGCGATGCAGGTTGTCTGGCATCACGGTGCCCATGAAGGCACGGGCCTGTTCGTAGATGTCATCGGTGTCGATGAGGATTTCGCCGATGTCAGGCTGGAAGTAATCGCGCACGGCGCGGATGACGAGGCTGCCTTCCTGGTAGATCAGGCCGGCGCCTTCGATTTCCTTGGCTGCGCCGTCGATGGCGGTCCACAACTGCATGAGGTAGTTGAGGTCCCACTGCAGCTCTTCGGCAGCGTGGCCGATGGCGGCGGTGCGAGCGATCAGGCTCATGCCGTTGGGCACTTCGAGCGAGTCCATGGCTTCGCGCAGTTCAGCGCGATCATCACCCTCGACACGGCGCGATACACCACCACCACGCGGGTTGTTGGGCATCAGCACGAGGTAGCGGCCGGCCAGCGAGACGAAGGTGGTGAGGGCTGCGCCCTTGTTACCACGCTCTTCCTTCTCGACCTGGACGATGAGTTCCTGGCCTTCCTTGAGGGCTTCCTTGATGGTGGCGCGGCTGTCGGCGCCTTCGCGGAAGTAGGAGCGGGCGACTTCCTTGAAGGGGAGGAAGCCGTGGCGTTCTTCACCGTAGTCGATGAAGGCCGCTTCGAGGCTGGGCTCGATGCGGGTGATCACGCCCTTGTAGATGTTGCTCTTGCGTTGTTCTTTGGTGGCCGATTCGATATCGAGGTCGATCAGTTTCTGACCATCCACGATTGCAACGCGCAGTTCTTCGGCCTGCGTTGCATTGAAAAGCATGCGCTTCATTCTGTTCTCCCGCGCACGTGCGGGCAGAACGACACGACCGCGGCCTTTTCAGGCAGCGGTCAGATCAACTTCAGATTGTGGTGAGCAACGAGAAAATCATTGTCAGGGCTGAAGGGTGGATTCTGGACAGAGTCCGTATCGTTCTGGGTACTGCACGCTCCGGCATGGTGGCCGGAGCGCCTTGGAAATTCTGCGACGTGCGCTGTTTCTATGTTTCGTTCAATCACGTGCGGGCACGCGGTTTGGGATACCATCGCGGACTTTTGGCCGCGATGGCCTTTGTTTTCCGTAACTTGTCCTTCGATCTGCTTGTCAGACAGACCGGGCGCTTGACTCCCGAACCAGCCGGTCGCTTTGGCGACGTGTGCTGCAAGTACAGGGCCGGGGCAGCTTCTGCGGCGGGAAAAACACCCTTTGGGCTTCATCGTGCTGCTGCGCGACAATGGGGTGACGACTGTATGACAATCTCGTCAGGCCATCGGCGCAGCGCCGGTCTGCTCGCTGGAGCGCATTCGGTGCTGCAGAGGCTGTCCTGATCAAGCCCATCGGGGCCCGGAGGGACAGCGCGCCGGACTTTCGCCCGGAAAACCACCCGCAGTATATGGGAAGAACGTGACTTTACGCAAAGCAGCAATTGGCGCCGGAAAGCCGGCTTCTTCGCCCCAACCGGCGGTACGTCGGGTACTGGTGGGAGAGGAGGATGCCGGGCAGCGCATCGACAATTTCCTGCTGCGTGAATGCAAGGGGGTTCCGAAGAGCCATATCTACCGGATCCTGCGTAGCGGCGAGGTGCGGGTGAATGGTGGTCGGGTCAGCCAGACCTACCGGGTTGTCGCAGGTGACGAGCTGCGCATTCCGCCGATTCGCTTGGCGGAACGAACAGAAGGTGCCGTGGCCAGCGCGCCGCCGCGTGAGTTCAGCGTGGTCTACGAGGATGACTCGCTGCTGGTGATCGACAAGCCAGCCGGTGTGGCTGTCCATGGAGGCAGCGGCGTCAGCTACGGCGTCATCGAGCAATTGCGGGCGCAGCGTCCGACGGCACGTTTCCTGGAGCTGGCGCATCGCCTGGACCGTGAAACCTCGGGCCTGCTGATCATTGGCAAGCGCCGGGCTGCGCTCAATCATGTGCAGGACCAGATGCGCGATGGCAAGGTCGAGAAGCGCTACCTGACCATGGTGCCGGGGCGCTGGATTAATGCGTTGCAGCACGTGAAGCTTTCACTGCACAAATACCTGCTGCCCGATGGTGAGCGGCGCGTTCGCGTCAGCCCCGAAGGCAAGCCTTCACACAGCATCGTGCGATTGCAGGCCCGCTGGGAGCGGGCAGGGCAGTACAGCAGCCTGCTGGAGGTTGAACTCAAGACTGGGCGGACGCATCAGATCCGCGTCCATCTCCAGCATCTGGGCTTCCCGCTGCTCGGCGATGACAAGTACGGTGACTTTGCGCTCAACAAGGCCTTGATGAAGGAGGGCCTGCCCCGCATGTTTCTGCATGCCGCGCTGCTGCGCTTCCATCATCCGGTCAGCGGGGCACTGCTCGAATTGCGATCACCCTTGCCGGATGATCTGCAGACTTATCTGGACCATGTAAACAGGACACACAAGCAGGATGGCAGCCCGAAAATTTGACCTTATTGCCTTCGACTGGGATGGCACGCTGATTGATTCCACGTCGTTGATTGCCACTTCGTTGCAGGAGGCGGCGCGCGATCTCGGACTCGCCGTGCCGACGCGGGAAGAAGCCTCCCACGTGATCGGGCTGGGTCTCATGCAGGCCTTTGCGTGGCTGTGGCCCGATCTGGAGCCAGGGCGTCATCCCGCGCTGCTCGAACGTTATCGTTATCACTTTCTCGGGCGAGACAAGGACGTCAACCTGTTCCCCGGCGTCCGCGAGATGTTGGCGGCGCTGCGCGCAGAGGGGTATCTGCTCACCGTGGCGACGGGTAAGGCGCGCCAGGGTTTGATCCGTGCGCTGGAGCAGGCTGGGCTGACCGGCTTTTTCGACGCGACACGCTGCGCAGATGAGACTGCGTCCAAACCTGATCCCATGATGCTGCTGGAACTGATCGAGGAGTTTGACGTGGCTCCGGAGCGTGTGTTGATGGTGGGTGACACCACGCATGACCTGCAGATGGCGCGGAATGCTGGCACGGCGGCCGTGGCAGTGAGCTGTGGCGCGCATCCGCTGAGCGAATTGCAGCGCGAACCTTATCTGGCGATCCTGGACGAGGTGGGAGCGCTGCCGGAGTGGCTCGCATGTCACGCCTGATCTGTGAATCCGCTGAGCTTGCAGAAGGCGGGGAGGGTGTGCGCTTCACCGTCGGGATGCCGCATGGTGAAGTGCCTGCGTTCGTCGTGCGCTTCGAGGGTTTGCCGCGCGCCTACCTCAACCAGTGTGGCCATATTGCCGTAGAGCTGGACTGGCAGGAGGGGCGGTTCTTTGATGATGCAGGGATATACTTGGTTTGCGCCACCCACGGTGCCCTGTACGAAGCCGACACCGGTCGTTGTGCCGGAGGCCCCTGCCGCGGGAACGGGCTGCAGCCGCTGCGCGTCGAAGAGCGCGACGGGCATGTCTATCTGATTGAATCCAACGAGAGCCAAAGCACATGAGTGACGAGCAGGAGTTCGCAGGCAATGCAGTGAGTGCCGGTACCACGCAGAGCAGCAAGTCGGATCTGGGCTGGGAGCGTAACGTACTGGAGAAGCTGGCTTTCGAAAGCCTGCGCGAGCAGCGTCGTCGTCGTCGCTGGGGCATCTTCTTCAAGGCCCTGGGCTTCGCCTATTTTGGCTTCATCCTGTTCATGGTGTGGGGTGGCGGCGGCAAGGCAGACAAGGAAGGCAAGGGCGGTGAACACACGGCTCTGGTGCAGATTGAAGGTCCCATTGCTCCCGGTGCCGACGCCAGCGCAGAAAACGTCATCGATGCGTTGAAGTCGGCATTCGAGGACAGCGGTACCCGCGGCGTCATCCTGCGTATCAACAGTCCGGGTGGCAGCCCCGTGCAGTCCGGCATCATCAACGACGAGATCGCCCGCTTGCGCAAGGCGCACGCGGACATTCCGCTTTACGTCGTGGTTGAAGACATCTGCGCATCAGGTGGTTATTACATCGCGGTGGCGGGCGACAAGATCTTTGTCGACAAGGCCAGCATCGTCGGTTCCATCGGTGTGCGCATGGACGGGTTTGGTTTTACCGAAGCGATGAAGAAGCTGGGTGTGGAGCGTCGTCTGCTGACAGCAGGGGAGAACAAGGCCTTGCTGGATCCTTTCTCACCCGAAGTGCCACGCCATGTCGAGCATGCCAAAAGCATGCTGGCCGAAATTCACCAGCAGTTCATCGACGTGGTGCGCAAGGGACGTGGCAATCGTCTGAAGGAGACGCCCGAGATGTTCTCGGGGCTCTTCTGGTCTGGTGCAAAGAGCATCGAACTCGGTCTTGCCGACGGTTATGGCACGGTGGATTCGGTTGCACGCGATGTGATCAAGGTGCCCGAAGTGCGCGACTACACGGCTCGCGAGAACATCGCCGAACGCTTTGCCAAGCGCTTCGGCGCCAGCGTCATGTCAGGCATCACGGGCGGTGCAGACGAGGTTCGCTGGCGCTGACTTGGGGTAAACACCAAGGCAAAAAGGCCCTGTTTTCAGGGTCTTGCGTATTGATTCGGCCATTCGCTTGGCTTATCGTCCAATCCAGCAAGCGCGGGTTGCTTTTGTGTCGTGTACGCCTGACGCCACTCTCCGGTGGATGCCATCCAGTGTTCGCACTGCTTTCCGGTTTCGTTTGCTTCGGAAGGGCTGAATTTCAGCCTGTGTGTTCTACTGAAAGTAAGGATGTTGGTTATGGCAACTGGAATTGTTAAGTGGTTCAACGATGCAAAGGGCTTTGGCTTCATTACGCCGGACGGCGGTGGTGAAGACCTGTTCGCGCATTTCTCTGAAATCTCGGGTGCCGGCTTCCGTTCCCTCAAGGAAGGCCAGCGCGTCGAGTTCGAAGTGAAGCAAGGCCCCAAGGGTCAGCAAGCTTCGACGATCAAGCCGCTCTGATCGGTATCCGGTAAAGAAAAAGGCAGACCCTCGGGTCTGCCTTTTTTGTTTGTGTGCCGGGCGTCAGGCATTGGTCACGACAATGTCCTTGACCTGCTGGACGCTGACATCGACCACCATCGAGCGTTGCGGTAACGCTTCGATGTTGTCGAAGGCCTTGGGTCGCCATGGCTTCTGAGCAAGCGCTTCCTGGATCGTCTCTTCGAACTTGGCAGGCAATGCCGTTTCCAGCACCACCAGCGGCACCCCGGCTTCGCGGTGCTCCAGGCCGACCTTGAGACCGTCGGCGGTGTGCGGGTCGATCATGACGTCGTACTTCTCCTGCGTGCTGCGGATCGTTGCGAGGCGATGACCGTGGGTGCTACGGCCCGACACGAAACCGTATTCCTCGATGCGCGGAAAGTAGGGCGTAGCAGACAGATCGAAGGCACCACCCTTGTCAACGGATGCCCAAAGCTCGCGCACGACGGCCGGATCACGACCAACGAGGTCGTAGATGAAGCGTTCGAAGTTCGATGCTTTGGAAATATCCATCGACGGGCTGGACGTCTGTTGAGTCTCGGCCGTGCCGCGCGGGCGATAGACGCCGGTGCGGAAGAATTCATCGAGCACGTCGTTCTCGTTGGTGGCGAGGATCAGCTTGCGGATCGGCAGGCCCATCATGCGTGCGATGTGGCCGGCGCAGATGTTGCCGAAGTTGCCGGACGGCACCGAGAACGAGACCACTTCGTCATTTGACTTTGTCGCCGCGAAATAGCCCTTGAAGTAGTACACGACTTGGGCGACGACGCGTGCCCAGTTGATCGAATTGACCGTGCCGATGCGGTAGTTCGTCTTGAAGTCCAGGTCGTTGGAAACAGCCTTGACGATGTCCTGCGCGTCATCGAACACGCCACGCACGGCGATGTTGAAGATGTTCGGATCCTGCAGCGAGAACATCTGTGCGGTCTGGAAGGCACTCATCTTGCCGTGCGGCGAGAGCATGAAGACCTTCACGCCCTTCTTGCCGCGCATCGCGTATTCAGCCGATGAGCCAGTATCGCCCGAGGTCGCGCCGAGGATGTTGAGGTGCTCACCCGTCTTGTCCAGTGCGTACTCGAACAGGTTGCCGAGCAGCTGCATGGCCATGTCTTTGAACGCCAGCGTCGGGCCGTTCGACAACTCCTGCAGGAACAGGCCAGGCTCGATTTCGCGCAGTGGTGTGATGGCCTCTGCGTCCGAGTCGGGGCGACCGTTGCAATACACCTGCGCGGTATAGGTCTTGTCGACCAGCGCTTTGAGATCAGCGGCAGGGATGTCGTCTGCGAACTTCGAGAGCACGGCGAAAGCCAGCTCGCGGTAGTTCATGCCACGCATGGCGGCGAGCTCTTCCGTCGTGAGCTGCGGGTACTGGAGCGGCAGCGCGAGACCGCCGTCTTCCATCAGGCCGCCAAGCAGGATCTGAGTGAATGTTTTTTGCGGCGCCTTGCCGCGCGTGGAGAGGTATTGCATGGCTTGTCTGTGTTCTGATTATTACTTGAGGCGTTCGGGCTTGCCGACGCAGCGGAATTTCAGCGTGGCTTCCAGCTTTTCGCCTGCTTGCCGCGGAGGCTTTGCTTCGAAGTTCCTGATCTGCAGTAACAGGTTCTTGTCCGCGCAGTGTTTGCCGGCATGTGCCTGGGCTTCAGATTGCAGGACATTCAGGGGTGTGTCGGTCGCCTTGCCGGCTACGGTAACCCGGTAGCCGTCGAGACCATCCTGTACGACGGAGGAGCCGGTTGCACAGCCGGTCAGCACAGCGATCAGAAACAGCAGGAGATGTTGCGGTTTCATGATCGCTGCTGATCTCAGTTCAGCTCTTCAAGGCGGATGCGCTTGACCGCGCCCAGCACCGTCGGCAGGGCCTCGATGCGTGCGATGGCGGAATTCACATTGCCTTCGACAGCGCGGTGCGTGAGCACGACGATGTCGGTCTGCGATTCGCCTTCAGCCGGTTCTTTCTGCAGCATGGCGTCGATGGAGATGGCATGGTCGGCGAGAGCGCGCGTGATGTCAGCGAGCACACCGGGCTTGTCTTCGACACGCAGACGCAGGTAGTAGGCGGTCTCGACCTGCTCGATCGGCAGGATAGGCAGATCGGCGAGCTTGTCGGCCTGGAAGGCGAGGTGAGGCACGCGGTTACCCGGGTCGGCGGTGTGCAGGCGCGTCACGTCGACGAGGTCGGCGATGACGGCCGAAGCGGTCGGCTCGGCGCCGGCGCCCTTGCCGTAGTAGAGGGTGGCGCCGACTGCGTCGCCATGCACGAGCACGGCATTCATCGCGCCTTCGACGTTGGCGATGAGGCGCTTGGCGGGAATCAGCGTGGGATGCACGCGCAGCTCAACACCTTGCGGACGGCGCTTGGCGATACCCAGCAGCTTGATGCGGTAGCCCAGCTGTTCGGCGTACTTGATGTCGGTGGCTTCTAGCTTGGTGATGCCTTCGACATAGGCCTTGTCGAACTGCACCGGGATGCCGAAAGCGATGGCCGACATGATGGTGGCCTTGTGTGCAGCATCGACGCCTTCGATGTCGAAGGTCGGGTCAGCTTCGGCGTAGCCCAGTGCTTGCGCTTCCTTGAGCACGTCGGCAAAGGGCAAGCCCTTGTCGCGCATCTCGGAGAGGATGAAGTTCGTCGTGCCGTTGATGATGCCGGCGATCCACTGGATGCGGTTGGCGGAGAGGCCTTCGCGCAGCGCCTTGATGATGGGGATGCCACCAGCCACTGCGGCTTCGAACGCGACCATCACGCCCTTCTTTTGCGCGGCGGCAAAGATCTCGGTGCCATGCACTGCGAGCAGGGCCTTGTTGGCCGTCACGACATGTTTGCCGTTCTCGATGGCGGTGAGTACGAGCTCCTTTGCCACGGTGTAGCCACCGATAAGCTCGACGACGATGTCGATGGAGGGATCCTTGACGAGTTCAAAGGCGTCCGTCGTGATGCGTGCGGCCCCACCTGTGACTTTTTGCGCGAGCTCGACGTTGCGATCCGCGACCGCAGTGATCTGGATCGGGCGTCCCGCGCGACGGGTGATTTCTTCTGCGTTGCGTGCGAGCACCGTCCAGGTGCCGCCGCCAACGGTGCCAATGCCAAGGAGGCCTACGTTGATGGGTTTCATTAGAGTGGTTTCTTGAAACTGTGTGAAATGATGGAGAAGCGTTCGCGGAAGCAGAAGCGCTGGGTTTCGTGACGCTGCACCCCGACGTCGAGAACGAGATGTGCCGCGCCACCGGCTTTGGCTTTGTCGCAGAGCCCGGCGATCAGCGCGCTGCCGATGCCTTGCCCGCGATGCGCTTCGTCGGTGACGAGGTCGTCGACGTAGAACTTGAAGCCGTCGTGCGTATCTTCGAAGTGACGCCACACCGCGAGGGCGACGAGCTTGTCATCCTTCACCGCGACCGTCATGCGCGCGCCAGCATGGAAGACGCGCTTGAGCTTCGGCACGTAGTCTGCGGGGATGCGCGTGCGCAGCTGGCGATGTACGGCCTCGGCCTGCGCCAGCAGGGCGGGCTGCAGGACTTCGCCGTGCTCGTCGCAGATGTCGATCAGTGCAAGCATGCCTAGCTCTTCTTGAAATACATGTTTTTGAACGCCTGAATAACAACGGTGAAATCGTCGTCCAGTGCATGAGTGCCGATGGTGGCGTAGAGACCTGTAGTGCTGTTGGCAATGCGAACCAACACCACATGTTTGGAGGCGCCAGGATAACCAAGCTTCAATTCTTCAAGATCGGTGACGGAAGTCAGGGTTCTGTATCCCCCCTGAAAGTCGCCATGAGAAAGGCTGAAGAACTCCGACGTGGTTCTTAACTTGTCATCCGCACTTTTGATGATTGCCAGTATGGTCGCATCGGCCTCTTTTTCTGAGTCGGCTCTCTTGGTAGGGCGGTAAGAGGTTATGGAAAGAGAAACTCCGCCGCAGTTGATCTTGGTTGTGGAGAGAGCAAAGCCAGGCTTCTCGCCATCCTCGTTGCGTGCCTGACATTTCTCTCGCGGCACATCAATAAAAACGTCACCGCCCAGCGCAATGGGTGTTGTCAGTTGAGACTGGGCCATGGCGGAAGCCGAAAGGCCCACGCATAGCATGGTCAGGATCAGACGAATCATGCAGCACCATGCCTTTTCCGGTAGCCCTCGAGGAAGCGGGCAATGCGGCCGATGGCTTCGCGCAAGTCATCTTCGTGCGGCAGGAAGACGACGCGGAAGTGGTCTGGCGACTTCCAGTTGAAGCCGGTGCCCTGGACGAGCAGCACGCGCTCGGCTTCGAGCAGTTCGAGGATGAATTGCTGGTCGTCCGCGATCGGGTACATCTTCGGGTCGAGACGCGGGAACAGGTACAGCGCGGCCTTCGGCTTGACGCAGGTGACGCCGGGAATCGCCGTGAGCAGCTCGTATGCGAGGTCGCGCTGACGGCGCAGGCGGCCACCGGGCGCGACGAGGTCCTTGATCGACTGGTAGCCGCCCAGCGCGGTCTGGATGGCCAGTTGCCCTGGAGTGTTGGCGCACAGGCGCATCGAGGCCAGCATGTTGAGGCCTTCGATGTAGTCGCGGGCATGGCGCTTCTCGCCAGAGACGATCATCCAGCCCGAGCGATAGCCGCATGCTCGGTAGTTCTTCGACAGACCATTGAAGGTGAGGAACAACACATCGTCGGCCAGCGAAGCGATGCTGACGTGCTCGGCGTCGTCGTAGAGGGTCTTGTCGTAGATCTCGTCGGCGAAGACGATGAGCTGATGTTCGCGCGCGATCTGCACGATCTGTTCGAGCACTTCGCGCGGGTACAGGGCGCCGGTCGGATTGTTCGGGTTGATGATGACGATGGCGCGCGTGTTGGGCGTGACCTTCTTGCGCATGTCGGCGATGTCCGGCATCCACTCGGAGCTTTCGTCGCAGACGTAATGCACGGGCGTGCCACCCGACAGCGCCACGGCGCCGGTGTAGAGTGGATAGTCAGGTGCCGGCAGCAGGACTTCGTCGCCCGGGTTGAGCAGGGCGTTCATGCTCATCACGATCAGTTCGGACGCGCCGTTGCCGAGATAGATGTCGTCGATGGTGACACCGGCGATACCCTTCTCCTGCGAGTAATGCATGATGGCCTTGCGCGGCGCGAAGAGGCCTTTGGAATCCGTGTAGCCGGCCGTGTCGGGCAGGTTGTGGATCATGTCCTGCACGATTTCTTCGGGCGGCATGAGGCCAAAGTGCGCCACGTTGCCGATGTTCAGCTTCATGATGCGCTGGCCTTCGTCTTCCATTTGCTTGGCGCGTTCGAGCACGGGGCCTCGGATGTCGTAGCAGACGTTGGCGAGCTTGGCGGACTTGGTGATGGGCGCGGGCGCGGCTGCACGCGCCGCGGCAGCCTTTGCCGTTGCGTTTGCAGGGGTTTGCGTCGGGTCTGCGACGCGCAATGTCGTCCCGTGTTTCATGATGCGCTCCACCGGCCAGTTGCCGGAGTTGAAAAAGCTGGTTCAAAGCCTGAATCGGGGCCGCCGCGAGCGCAAAAGCCTGCACGCGGCCAAAGGGGGCTTATGATAACAAGCCCCACCTTGCCTGACACCCATGAAACTCTATCGCGACGAGGATTCCGGCCTCAATCTGGTGACCGGTTACGACGCCGCTCACATCGCTATCCAGCGACAGCGCCACGAGACCAGTCTGGTCGTGATGCCGCAAAGCACACCGCAGCCGTGGGGAACGGCGGGTTTCGACGGTCTGACGGAAGCTGATTTCGCTGCGATTGTGGCGTTGTCGCCCGCTTTGGTGCTGATCGGTACAGGGGGGCGTCAGCGCTTTCCCAAGCCGGCGTTGCTGCGGCCGCTGATTGATGCGCGCATCGGCTTCGAAGTGATGGATACCGGGTCGGCTTGCAGGACCTACAACATCCTTGCTTCGGAAGGGCGGGTCGTCGCAGCGGCCTTGCTGCTGGACCTGGCTTGAAGTTGCGCCGGGCGGCGCATGGCAAGGCCTTCCAGTATGCCATCAGGTCACGCGGTTGCGGCGCATTGCGAATGTGGTTAGTCTGAACTTACGTGATCCAGGAGTCCTGAATGCTTGGCAAAGCTGTTCCCGATTTTTCCGTGGCTGCAACGAGTGGCCAGACCGTGACCCTCTCCGGACTACGCGGCAAGATTGTGGTGCTGTATTTCTACCCCAAGGACAACACGCCCGGCTGTACGACCGAGGGCGAGGATTTCACTGCGCTCAACGCGGACTTCGACAAGGCCGGTGCGGTGATCTACGGGGTCTCACGCGACAGCCTCAAATCCCATGAAGGCTTCAAGGCCAAGCTGTGCATGCCTTTCGAACTCCTGTCCGACGAGGACGAGTCGCTGTGCAAGCTTTTCGACGTCATCAAGCTGAAAAACATGTACGGCAAACAGGTGCTGGGCATCGAGCGCAGCACGTTCGTGATCGACAAGACCGGCAAGCTCGCTCGCGAGTGGCGCAAGGTCAAGGTCGATGCTCATGCAAGGGAGGTACTTGAATTCGTCAAAACCCTGTAGCGCACGTGTCCTTCCTGTGAGCCACATCAGCTCACCCCCCGATAACGGATAGATTCGATACGAGACATATGGCCACCAAGCGCACCCCCAATCCCAAGGCAGACGCTGCCACCAAGCTTTTCGTTCTCGACACCAACGTGCTGATGCACGATCCGACCAGTCTGTATCGCTTCGAGGAGCACGATATCTACGTGCCGATCATGACCCTCGAAGAGCTCGACAACAACAAGAAGGGGATGACCGAAGTCGCGCGCAACGCGCGCCAAGCCAGCCGCACGATGGACGAAATCGTGTCGGGCTACATGAACGGGATCGAGGAAGGCATCCCGCTCAGCGGGCCATCCAAGGAGCTGGCTTCAGGCCGTTTGTTCCTGCAGACGGAAGCCATCGCGCCAACCTTGCCGGAAGGGGTGCCGACCGCCAAGGCTGACAACCAGATCCTTGCTGTGGTGATGTTCCTCAGCGAACGTTTCCCGGGGCGCGATGTGATCCTGGTGTCGAAAGACATCAACATGCGCATCAAGGCGCGCGCGTTGGGGCTGGATGCGCAGGACTACTTCAACGACAAGGTTCTCGAAGACACGGACCTGCTGTATTCCGGCATGCGCGAGTTGCCGGTGGATTTCTGGGAAACCCATGGCAAGGAGATGGAGTCCTGGAAAGAAGGCGGGCGGACCTATTACAAGGTCAAGGGGCCGATGTGCGCGGACCTGTCGATCAACGAACTGGTCTTCCAGGAAGGCGAGAAGCCGCTGCACGCCATCGTCAAGCAGCGTACGGGCCCCAGTGCCATCCTCGAGACTCTGATCGACTACGGTCACCAGAAGAACAACGTCTGGGGCATCGTGGCGCGCAATCGAGAGCAGAACTTCGCGCTCAACCTGCTGATGAATCCGGAAGTGGACTTTGTATCCCTGCTGGGTCAGGCCGGTACCGGCAAGACCTTGCTGACGCTGGCGGCTGGCCTTACGCAAGTGCTGGAAACCAAGCGTTACTCCGAGATCATCATGACCCGTGTGACCGTGCCGGTCGGCGAGGACATCGGCTTCCTGCCGGGTACCGAGGAAGAGAAGATGGCGCCATGGATGGGGGCGCTCGAGGACAACCTCGATGTGCTCAACGGCGGCGTGGATGATGGCGGTGGCTACGGTGGTGAGTGGGGCAGGGCGGCAACACGCGACCTGATCCGTACCCGTATCAAGGTCAAATCACTCAACTTCATGCGTGGCCGCACCTTCATCAACAAGTTCCTGATCATCGATGAAGCGCAGAACCTGACGCCCAAGCAGATGAAGACGCTGATCACCCGCGCCGGCCCCGGTACCAAGGTGATCTGTCTGGGGAACATCGCCCAGATCGACACGCCTTACCTTACAGAGGGCAGCTCGGGTCTGACCTACGTGGTGGATCGCTTCAAGGGCTGGCCGCATAGCGGACACATCACGCTGCAGCGTGGTGAGCGTTCGCGCCTGGCGGATCACGCGGCCGATATTCTCTGACGCTGATAGACAGGCTTTATCGCAAAGAAGCGGGGGCGGACGTGTGTCCGCCCCCGCTTGCCATTTGTCCTGTAACAAATCCTGCGGGTTTACCTCTGCGGCTGTGACGGCTATAGTCCGGGACATGATTCGCAAGAGCCTGATTATCCTGAGCCTTTTGGCGCTGCATGGCGCGGCCCTGCACGCCCAAGAGGTGAAGCAGGACGCTACGCAGACGCAAGCCGCGGAGCCGTCACGTCTTCAGCGTTATGTATTGGGCGCGAAAGAGGTGCTGACTGCATCCAAGAGCGGGCTGGAAAACATCTTCGATGAAGGCTTTGCTTTGCTTGGCGTCAAGTACCGCCTGGGTGGTAATAGCCCGGAAGATGGCGGGATTGACTGCAGCGGTCTGGTGCGCAAGGTTTTCGGTGACGCGTTGGGCATGAACCTGCCGCGTACCGCAGCCGAGATGGCCAAGGTTGGCGACCGCATCAACAAGGAAGAACTGAAGCCGGGCGATCTGGTGTTCTTCAACACGATGCGCCGGGCGTTCTCGCACGTCGGCATCTATCTGGGCGAAGACAAGTTCCTGCACTCGCCTTCCAAGGGCGGTGTCGTGCGCGTCGAGCGCATGGACAATTCCTACTGGACCAAGCGCTTCAATGGCGGTCGCCGCCTGATCTCTGAAGCACAGGCCGCCGAGGCGAATGCTGTGGTGGAGTCGCCCGTGCCTGCCACTGATCCGCAAAAACGCAGCGCGACGCGCTGACCGCTACTTTCCCGATTTACTTCAAGGCTGCGTACTGGCGGGGATAGATGCCCAGTCCGCGTAGCCATTCAGGCATTGCTGCGATCGCGGCGTTGGCCTCTTTCGCCGTTTCGAAATCCCCGAAAATCACTCCGTAGCGTGTCTTGCCGGCAATGACTGCGCTGTACAGACGCGTCTGCTCGGCAGGAATCGCCTGGCGGAGTCGCTGCAGAAAGGCTTCCAGCGAGGCCGCATCGGCTTCTGAAACGCGCTGGATCTGGACGAAGAAGCGACTCGCCGGGGCTTGGGCGATATGTGGCTTCGAGGCTTGCAGCAGGCTGGCGGAGATGGGGCCCAGCCCCGTCAGCGTGACAGCTTGAGGCACCAGCATTGGCGCCGCTGGCGTGGCAACAGGGGCAGAGGCCTGAGGCAGCGCCGCTGGCACAGGGGGCGGAGTCGATGCGGTGACAGGTGCGGATGTTGCAGCCGGTGAGCTGGCGATACTGGGGGAGGGCTCAGAGGATGCGACGGCTGGCGCAGCCGCCGCTACGGCGGAGATCGTATTCGTTGCCGGGGTGGTGGTCTTGCTGTGGGTCCACCACCAGCCCAGCAAACCCAATGCGGTAATGCCGGCCAGTACGCCGAGTGCAGGCAGAGCGAGGCGGCGGGCGGGCGGCAGCGTGTAGTGTGCATCCTGTGCCGCAAGTCGCACATGGCGCGGAGCAATGTTGCGTGTCTTGTCTGCAAAAGCAGCCATCAGCGTCTTGTCGGCAAGGATGTTGATGCGTCGGGTCAGGCCGCGTGACGCTTGGGCTATCAGGCGGGCGTTGCGGGCGTTGAACAGATCCGGCCCGCGGTACCCGGCGGCTTCGAGGCGGTGGCGCAGATAGGCGGCTACGTCGGGCTCGGCAAGCGGACCGAGCGAGAAGTGCTGGGTGATGCGGTCGTGCAGGGAGCGCATTTCGCGCAGAGCCAGCAGCTCGTCGAGTTCTGTCTGTCCGAACAGCACGGGTTGCAGCAGCTTGCGACTGGCGCTCTCCAGGTTGGACAGCAGGCGGATCTGTTCCAGCGATTCGCGCGGCATGGCGTGCGCTTCATCGATGATGGCCACAACGCGCTTGCCGGCTTCGTAGCTGGCGATCAGGGCCTGTTCGATCTGGCGAAGCACGGTCAGCGGTTGCGTGTCAGCAATACCCAACTCCAGTGCAATGGTCTGAAGCAGGGCTTCCGGCGTCAGGCTGGGGTTGGACAGATAGATGACCTGCGCATTGGCAGGCAAGCGCTCGATGAGCATGCGGCACAACATGGTCTTGCCGACACCCACTTCGCCGCTGATCTTGATGATGCCTTCGTCGTGCGCAATGGCGTATAGCAAGGCGTCCAGCAAGGCACCGCGCTGCGCGCCGGCGTAGAACCAGGCTGTCTGCGGTGTGATGCGGAAGGGTGCTTCACTCAGCCCGAAGTGCTCAAGGTACATGGCGCGGATCTCGATCCGGAGCGAGCCGGAAGATAGGGGAGGGGAAGTTCGGGATGCAGGTCACTGCATGCTGCCCGGGCTGACGTTGCCGAAATCCTCGCCATTGCGGGCGAGGGTTTCCATGCGGTTGTAGAGCGTGGAGCGATTGATGCCCAGCAGGCGTGCTGCCTGGCTCATATTGCCGCGACTTTGCTGCAGGGCCGCCACGATGTAGTCACGCTCGATGCGGCGAAGTACGGCGGGCAGGTCCACGCCCTCGGCCGGCATCGGCATGGTCGCGACGTCAGGGGCCGGGTCTTCACTTGCAATGGCGGTCGCTTGGGAAGCGGCGGGCTGGCCGACGTCGGCTTCCATTTCGGCTTCCAGTGCCGTGCGGGAGACGTTGCTTCCAGCGTGGCGCACCAGCAGGCGGATGACAATGTTGCGCAGCTCGCGCACGTTGCCAGGAAAGTCGTAGGCATGCCAGACGGCGGCCGCCTCCACATCCAGTTCGAACGGCTGGACGTTCATCTGGCCTGCGAACAGGCGGGTGAAATGCTGTAGCAGGGCCTCACGATCGCGTCCTGTCTGACGTAACGCCGGGACGCGGATACGCAATACAGACAGGCGGTGGAAGAGGTCTGCACGGAAGCGCCCCATGCGGACTTCCTGCTGCAGGTCGCGGTTGGTTGCAGCGACTACTCGCGCTTTTGCCTGCCGGCTGGTGGTTTCGCCCACACGCTGGAACTCACCGTTTTCAAGGACGCGCAGCAGCTTGGGCTGCAGCTCCAGAGGCAGTTCGCCGATTTCATCAAGGAACAGCGTGCCGTCTTCGGCCTCTTCGAAGTAACCGGGTTGCGCCGCCTGTGCGCCCGTAAAGGCGCCGCGGGCGTGGCCGAAAAGGGTGGCTTCGATCAGGCCGGGAGCAATCGCCGCGCAGTTGAGCGCTACGAAGCGACGCTCGCGGTTGCCGTTGGCGGCTAGTTCGTGGAGGGCGTGCGCCGCCAGCTCCTTGCCCGTGCCTGACTCCCCTTCGATGAGTACCGGGAAAGGGGAAGTGGCCGAGCGCTGCAATTGTTCGCGCAGACCGGTAATGGCCGCGCTGCTTCCAACAAAGCGATCGAGCGCTCGCTGACGCGTGTCGGCAGCCTGCTCGTCACGTTGCAGGCGCAAGGCGCCATGAAGGGCTGCACGCAGTGCTTCGGGGCGTGCGGGCTTGGCAATGAATTCCAGTGCGCCAAGGGTACGGGCATGGCGGGCATGCATCTCTTCGTTCTGCCCCGAGAGGACGATGATCTTGCAGGCAGGGTTGTGGGCCAGCAGGTCGCTGATCAGGGTCAGACCTTCATCCGGGCGATTTGGTACTGGTGGCAGCCCGAGGTTGACCAAGGCCAGATCGAACGGCTTGTCATGGCCCCGGATGATTCCGATGGCATCCTTGCGGTTGCTCGCGCAGTGCAGGGAGAAGTCGTGTTCGAGGATGTAGCGCATCGTTTCCACGATGAGCGGATCATCATCGACCAGCAGGATGTCGGGTAGCGCTGGGCGCGTCATGCCGGTTACGGGGCTTCGATTGGCCGGTGTATGGTTGGTGCATTCGAGTTTATCGCATTCCTGCAAGTGCCCGGATGTGCAGCCTTGGTGCGACGGGGCTGTTGTGACCGCGTGCTATCATTGCCGCGCGTTTTCGACCCGAGATCTGACTTGAACAACTCTCCTGCACAAGAAACGCCGGCGCTGGTTGAGGTCAACGACCTGCGCTTCGGTTATGGCTCCAGACCTGTCCTGCACGGCGTCAATATCCGTGTGCCGCGCGGCAAGGTGGTAGCCATCATGGGTGGTTCGGGGTGTGGCAAGACCACCCTCCTGCGTCTCATTGGCGGCCAGCTGAAGGTGCCGGGTGGGGCGGTCAAGGTATTTGGCGAATCCATTCATGACCTCGACAACGACGGCCTCTATCGTCTGCGCCGTCGCATGGGCATGCTGTTCCAGTTCGGCGCGTTATTTACTGACATGTCGGTGTTCGACAATGTGGCTTTTCCCATGCGCGAGCACACGGACCTGCCGGAAGAGATCATCCGCGATCTGGTACTCATGAAGCTGCATGCGATTGGTTTGCGCGGTGCGGCATGGCTCAAGCCCAGCGAACTTTCCGGTGGCATGGCGCGGCGGGTGGCCTTGGCGCGCACTGTGGCGCTGGACCCCGGCATCATCATGTATGACGAACCGTTTGCGGGTCTGGATCCCATCTCGTTGGGCGTGATCGGGCAGTTGATCCGCAAGCTCAACGACGCACTGGGAGCAGGCTCTATCGTGGTGACCCATGATGTGCAGGAATCCTTGAAGATCGTCGACTACATCTATTTCCTCTCCGAAGGGAAAGTCGTGGCCGAAGGCACCCCGGCTGAAATCCAGGCGTTGACCGATCCTTGGGTACATCAGTTCGTCTGGGCCGAGGCGGATGGCCCCGTGCCATTCCAGGTGCCGGCTGCGCCCTATGCGGAATCTCTGGGGGTGCGTAGTGTTTGAAGGTCTGAGCGGGTTTTTCCAGACTGCCGGTGCGCGCGTTGTCAATGCGGTCTGGCGTATGGGATATGCGGCGAGGTTTTTCCTTGCGGTGATCCTGCAATCCGGCGCGAGTTTCCGCCGTATCAATCTGACTCTGAGGGAGATCTATTTCTCCGGCGTGTTGTCGCTGATCATCATCCTCGTGTCTGGACTTTTCGTCGGCATGGTGCTCGGCCTGCAGGGCTATGACACCCTGCAGCGCTATGGTTCCGAGGAGGCGCTGGGGGTGTTGGTGGCTTTGTCGCTGGTGCGTGAGCTCGGGCCGGTTGTTGCGGGCCTCCTGTTCGCGAGTCGTGCAGGCTCAGCGATCACCGCTGAAATCGGCTTGATGAAGGCGACCGAGCAACTGGATGCGATGGATATGATGGCCGTCAATCCGTTGGCACGTGTGGTGGCGCCACGCTTCTGGGGGGGCGTTATTTCCATGCCCTTGCTGGCTGCGATGTTCTCCGCCATGGGCGTGCTGGGTGGCTATCTGGTCGGCGTGGTGCTGATTGGCGTGGATTCGGGGTCTTTCTGGGCCCAGATGCAGTCTTTCGTCAACTTCAAGCGCGATATCCTTAACGGCGTGGTGAAGAGCGTGGTATTCGGCTTTGCCGTGTCGTTGATTGCCGTGTTCGAAGGCTACGATGCCGACCCGACGGCCGAAGGGGTGTCGCGGGCAACAACGCGCACCGTAGTTACGTCCTCCCTGGCCATCTTGGGGCTGGACTTCATTCTCACTTCTTTCATGTTCCGAGGCTGACGTGAAGCGTTCAACAATCGATCTGTGGGTCGGTATTTTCGTGGTGCTGGGCATTGCGGCCCTGATTTTCCTTGCCATGAAGGTCGGTAATCTTGCGGGCTCCAAGTTGCAGGATCCCTATCCCTTGTCGGCCGAGTTCGACAACATCGGTGGTCTCAAGGTGCGTGCGCCCATCAAGAGTGCTGGCGTTGTGGTGGGCCGAATCGAGTCCATCGAGCTGAATCCGGAAACTTTCCGTGCATTGGTCAAGATGCGTGTTGACAGCCGATTCAACTTTCCGCGCGATACCTTCGCGACGATCAATACCTCCGGTCTGCTGGGCGAGCAGTACATCGGTCTTGAGCCCGGCGGTGACGAGCAGGTGCTGAAGCCGGGTGAGAAGATGAAGAAGACCCAGTCGGCCGTGGTGCTCGAAAAGTTGATCAGCCAGTTCATGTTCTCCAAGGCTGAAGAAGGTCCGGCCAAGAAATGAGCCGCGTGCTGCCCGTCCTGCGCTGTTTGTTGGCGCTCTGTTTCGCAGCAGTGCTCGCCGGCTGCGCGACGGGCTCCAATCCGCGTGACCCTTGGGAAAAGCCGAACCGCGCGGTGTTCGACTTCAACCAGAAGATCGATGCAACATTTGTGAAGCCTGTGGCACAGATCTACGACGAAGTGGCGCCGCTGCCGGTTCGTACCGGTGTATCAAACGTGTTCTCGAACGTCGAGGACGTGTGGATCGGTATCAACAACATGCTGCAGGGGAAGCCGCTGGATGGCCTGAGTGATTTTGGGCGATTCGCGATCAACACCACCTTCGGCATTCTGGGAATCTTCGATGTGGCGACAGAGCTTGGCCTGACCAAGCATGAAGAGGACTTCGGCCAGACCTTGGCAGTCTGGGGTGTGCGCAGCGGGCCGTACCTGATGCTGCCATTTTTCGGGCCGCGTACCCTGCGCGACACAGGCGGCATGGTGGTGGACATGATGGCGTCACCGTACGGTTTCATTCCCTCGGTGCCTGCCCGCAATATTTCCCGTGCGATCAAGCTCATCAGCGACCGCGCTGATCTGCTGGGCGCGGAAAAATCGCTGGATGATGCAGCGCTGGACCGTTACGCCTACCTGCGTGATTTCTACCTGAATCGTCGTGAAAGTCTGATTCGCGATGGACGCCGTGTCCGCAAAACCGACGATGATGCGTTGAATGGCAATAGTCGTCCCTTCTATAGCGTGAAGGACCCCGACATCGAGCTGGCCTCGCGGCGCCTGTTGCTGGTGGAACTGGATCGCACTTGGGCTGGTCGTAATGTCCGGGTGCCGCCTTCCGCGGACGAAGCCCTGTAACACTTTCCTGACAGGAAGACCATGCTGAAATTTTTCTCGAAATTCGTTCTGATTGCGGGCCTTGTTGCCTCGGCACACGCCCAGGAAGGCCCGGATCAGATGATCAAGACGGTGACCGGCGAGATCATCGAGCTGATCAAGACCGACAAGGCCATCCAGGCGGGTGACCAGAAGCGCATCCAGGAGGTCGTGGAAGGCAAGATCCTGCCGCACTTCGACTTTACGAAGATGACGGCTTCGGCCGTGGGGCGTGAATGGCGCAATGCGACGCCGGATCAGAAGACCCAGCTGACGAAGGAGTTCCAGGTCCTGCTGGTGCGCAGCTACGCCAACTCGCTGTCGCAATACAAGAACCAGACCGTGGATGTGAAGCCGTACAAGGCGTCGTCCGACCCCGAGGTGACCGTCAAGACTGAGGTCAAGCAGCCGGGCGCCAAGCCTGTGCAGATCGACTACGACCTGCACAAGCCTTCGGGCGACTGGAAGGTGTTTGATGTCTATGTTGCGGGTGTGAGCCTGATCGCGAACTACCGCGACAGCTTCGGTCAGGAGATCAAGGCCAGCGGCATTGATGGTCTGATCAAATCCTTGCGCGACAAGAACGCAGCCAAGGCGGCCGAAAAGAAATGATTGCCGAGCGCGACGTCGACGGCCAGCGCCACCTGTGTCTGCAGGGGGCCCTGACCATAGATGAAGTCACCGCCGTCCTGGCTGCCGCTGGGCCGCGAGTGTGTGCGGCAGACTGTACGCTGGACTTGGCCGAAGTCACTGCGCTGGATTCGGCGGCCGTGTCGCTGGTGCTGGCTCTGTTGCGTGCTGCGCAGGCTTCCGGGCACCGTCTCTCGCTTATCAATGCTCCGGCGAGCTTTTCCTCCCTCGCCAGCTTGTACGGGGTGGACGCCCTGTTGGCGGAAAGCCTGACGACGCATGTCCAGCACTGATGGCATTGCCATCCGGGTGCAAGGGGCAGTCAAGCGGTACGGCAATCTCCAGGCACTGGCGGGTGTAGACCTCGATATCCGCCAGGGCGAATTCTTCGCCTTGCTGGGCCCCAATGGGGCTGGCAAGACAACCCTGATTTCGGCGCTGGCCGGGCTTGTGCGTCTTGATGAAGGACGTATCAGCGTCAGCGGACACGACGTGGTCAGCGACTACCGTGCCGCGCGTGCCGCCTTGGGCGTCGTACCGCAGGAACTGGTGTTCGATCCCTTTTTCTCGGTGCGCGAAGTGTTGCGCATCCAGTCCGGCTACTTTGGCATCCGCAACAACGAAGCCTGGATCGATGAATTGCTGGAGAGTCTCGATCTCACGGCGAAAGCCGACGCCAACATGCGCTCGTTATCGGGCGGAATGAAGCGTCGCGTACTGGTGGCGCAGGCCTTGGTGCACAAGCCGCCGGTCATCGTGCTCGACGAGCCCACCGCAGGGGTGGACGTCGCGTTGCGGCAGACCCTGTGGCAATTCATCCGTCGCCTCAATGGCGAAGGGCACACCATCGTGCTCACGACGCATTACCTCGAAGAGGCAGAAGAGCTTTGCTCGCGCATCGCCATGCTCAAGGCCGGGCGGGTGATTGCGCTGGATACCACCCGCAATATCCTCGCCCGCGTCAGCGCGCATACGCTGAGGTTGCGACTGCAGGCTGGCGCAGCGTTGCCGGAGTCCTTGCGTGGCCGGCTGGTGCGGCAGGACGGTGAGGTCTTCGTGCTGGGCTTCGAGCGCTTCGACGAAATCGAAGGCGTGCTGGCCAGTTTGCGTGCCGCTGGCGTCGTGCTGCAGGAAGTGGAGATCAGCAAGCCCGACCTTGAGCAGGCGTTCATCGACTTGATGAACCGGGAGGCCACGTGATTGCCTTCCGCACCCTGCTGTACAAGGAAACGCTGCGTTTCTGGAAGGTTGCTTTCCAGACTGTGGCGGCGCCTGTGCTGTCGGCCGTGATGTACCTGATGATCTTCTCGCACGTACTGGCTGACCGCATCAAGGTCTATGACAGCCTGCACTACACGGACTTCCTCATTCCGGGGCTGGTCATGATGTCGGTGCTGCAGAACGCCTTCGCCAACAGCTCTTCGTCGTTGATCCAGAGCAAGCTGACGGGCAATATCGTCTTCGTGTTGCTGCCGCCCATTTCCTGGAGCGAGTTCTACGGCGCTTACGTGCTGGCCTCCATCCTGCGAGGTGTGCTGGTGGGTGTTGGCGTCTGGCTGGCTTCGCTGCCGTTCGCGCAGGTCAGCATGGCGCATCCGCTGTGGGTGTTCTGTTTCGTGCTGCTGGGCGGTGCGCTGATGGGCACATTGGGCATTATTGCCGGCATCTGGGCGGACAAGTTCGACCAGCTGGCCGCCTTCCAGAACTTCCTGATCATGCCTTTGACCATGCTGTCGGGCGTGTTCTATTCCATCCATTCCCTGCCGGCCTTCTGGCAGGGGGTCTCGCATCTGAACCCGTTTTTCTTCATGATTGACGGCTTCCGCTACGGATTTTTCGGGGTTTCGGACGTCTCTCCCTGGCTCAGCATTACTGTGGTGATGCTTGCCTTGGGGCTTTTTGCCGGGATTTGCCTCGAAATGCTGCGGCGGGGCTATAAACTTCGGCACTGAACCGCTTACCGCAAAGCACAAAAAATGTTCCAGGCAGCAGAAATCCAGCGATTGATCGAGGCAGGTCTCCCCTGTCAGTTCGTGGCCATTGAAGGCGACGATGGCGTGCATTTTTCCGGCATCGTGGTTAGCGCCGCCTTTGAAGGGCAGATGCGCGTGCGCCAGCATCAGGCGGTCTACGGCACCCTCGGCAAGCTCATGGGCAACGAGATTCATGCCCTGCAACTGCAGACCTATACCCCCGCCCAGTGGGACGAATTCCAGAAAACGCTGTAACGCAATGCCGGCCTCGCTGTCTTCGCCGAGGCTGAAGCTGAAGTACTCAAGGAACCATGGACAAACTATTGATTGAAGGCGGTGCTCGCCTGTCGGGCGAAATCGCCATTTCCGGTGCCAAGAACGCGGCCCTGCCGATTCTCTGCGCAGCGTTGCTGACACGCGAGCCGGTGACCATCACCAATGTGCCGCGCCTCAACGACACGCTGACCCTGCTCAAGCTGCTGGGCCAGATGGGCGTCAAGACGCAATACGAAGGCGACACCGTGCAGCTCGACGCGAGCGAGATCACGAATCCCTTCGCGTCTTACGACCTCGTCAAGACCATGCGCGCATCCGTGCTGGTGCTTGGGCCGCTCACTGCACGTTGCGGCGAAGCCAAGGTGAGCCTGCCGGGCGGCTGCGGCATTGGCGCACGTCCTGTCGATCAGCACATCAAGGGCCTGCAGGCCATGGGTGCCATGATCAATGTCGAACATGGCTACATGCACGCCACGGCCAAGCGTCTGAAAGGCACGCGCATCCTCACCGACATGGTGACGGTAACGGGCACCGAGAACCTGCTGATGGCGGCTTGTCTGGCCGAGGGCGAAACCGTCATCGAGAACGCCGCGCGCGAACCTGAAGTGGTCGATCTGGCCAACTGCCTGATCGCCATGGGCGCGCAGATTTCCGGCGCCGGCACCGACATCATCCGCATCCGCGGTGTCGAGCGCATGCACGGCGCTACGCATCGCGTGATGCCGGATCGCATCGAGACTGGCACCTATCTGTGCGCCGTCGCTGCTGCAGGTGGTGAAGCACGTCTGACCAACACCTCGTCAGCGTATCTCGACGCGGTGGTCGACAAGCTCATGGACGCAGGTTGCGAAATCAACATCGAGCGTGACGCCATCGGCATCAAGGCGCCGCAGCGTCTGACTGCGGTGAGCATTCGCACGGCACCGTATCCGGCTTTCCCGACTGACATGCAGGCGCAGTTCATGGCCATCAACAGCGTGGCGAACGGTACCGCCGTGATCCGCGAGACCATCTTCGAGAACCGCTTCATGCATGCTGTCGAGCTGCAACGTCTCGGTGCCAACATCCGCATCGACGGCAACACGGCTGTCGTCACCGGCGTTGAACGTCTGCAAGGCGCAACCGTAATGGCGACCGACCTGCGCGCTTCGGCCTCGCTGGTCATCGCCGGTCTGGTGGCGGAAGGCGAGACCATCATTGACCGCATCTACCATCTGGATCGTGGCTACGAGAAGCTGGAGCAGAAGCTCGCTGCGCTGGGCGCGCGGGCACGCCGCCTGAACTGAACGAACAGACCATCATGTCAAACGGAATCACCCTCGCGCTCTCCAAGGGGCGCATCTTCGAAGAAACCCTGCCGCTGCTGGCTGCCGCCGGCATCGTGCCGAGCGAGAACCCGGAGTCGTCGCGCAAGCTCATCATCGGTACCAACCGGCCCGAGGTGAACCTCGTCATCGTGCGCGCCAGCGATACGCCGACCTATGTGCAGTATGGTGCGGCTGACCTCGGCATCGCGGGTAAGGATGTGCTGTTCGAACATGGTGGAGCAGGGTTGTATCAGCCGCTCGATCTCAACATTGCCAAGTGCCGCATGAGCGTCGCAGTGCAAGCCGGTTTCGACTATGCCGCCGCCGTGCAGCGCGGTGCGCGCATCCGCGTCGCCACCAAGTACATGCAGATGGCGCGCGAGCACTTTGCGGCAAAGGGCGTGCACGTCGACCTCATCAAGCTTTATGGCTCGATGGAGCTGGCACCGCTGGTGGGCCTGGCCGATGCCATCGTCGACCTCGTCTCCACGGGCGGCACCCTGCGCGCGAACAAGCTCGTCGAAGTCGAAGAGATCATGCAGATCAGCTCGCGACTGGTCGTCAATCAGGCCGCGCTCAAGCTCAAGCGCGAGCTGCTGCAGCCGGTCATCGAAGCCTTCGCCGGGGCGGTCAAGCCATGATCAATCGTCTGTCGAGTACCGATGCGGATTTCCGCTCGCGCCTCGAAGCGCTGCTGGCCTTCGAAGCCGCGCTGGATGCCGGCGTGCAGCAGACCGTGACGGACATCATCCAGGACGTACGCGCGCGCGGCGATGCCGCCGTGCTTGACCTGACGCGTCGCTTCGACCGACTCGACGCTGCCAGCATGGCTCAGCTCGAAGTGTCGAAGCCCGAACTGCAGCGTGCTCTGGATAGCCTCAACGCCGAGCAACGCAGCGCGCTGGAAACCGCTTGCCAGCGTGTGCGCGACTACCACGAGCATCAGGTGCAGCAAGACTGGGAGATTGCCGAAGCCGATGGCACGCGCCTCGGCCAGCGCGTCACGCCGCTGGATCGCGTCGGCATCTACGTGCCGGGCGGCAAGGCCAGCTATCCCAGCTCCGTGCTCATGAACGCCATGCCGGCCAAGGTCGCGGGCGTGGGCGAAATCATCATGGTGGCGCCGACGCCGGGTGGCGAGCGCAATCCGCTGGTGCTGGCAGCTGCCGCGCTGGCGGGTGTCGATCGCGTATTCACGATTGGCGGCGCACAGGCCGTGGCCGCGCTGGCCTACGGCACACAGAGCATCCCTGAAGTCGACAAGATCGTCGGCCCCGGCAATGCCTACGTGGCTGAAGCCAAGCGCCGCGTGTTCGGCCGTGTCGGCATCGACATGGTGGCGGGGCCGTCCGAAGTGTTGATCATTGCCGACGGTTCGGGCGACCCGGACTGGGTGGCGATGGACATGTTTGCGCAGGCCGAGCACGACGAGCGCGCGCAGTCCATCCTGCTGTGCCCGGACGCGGCTTACCTCGAACGCGTTGCCGAATCCATTGCCAAGTTGCTGCCGACCATGCCGCGCGCGGAGATCATCCGTGCCTCGCTGCAGGATCGCGGCGCGCTGATTCTGGTGCGCGACCTCGACGAAGCCTGCGAGATTGCCAACTACGTGGCCGCTGAACACCTTGAGCTGTCCGTGCATGACGCAGAGGCCCTGCTGCCGAAGATCCGCCACGCCGGCGCCATCTTCATCGGCCACTGGTCGGTCGAGGCGCTGGGCGACTACTGCGCCGGCCCCAATCATGTGCTGCCGACCGGCCGCAGCGCACGCTTCTCGTCGCCGCTGGGCGCCTACGACTTCCAGAAGCGCACCAGTCTGATCCGCATGTCGCGCGAGGGAGCAGCAGACGCTGGCCCCGGTGGCTGCGACGCTGGCCTACGGCGAAGGCCTGCAGGCGCATGCCCTGTCGGCCCTGTACCGCAAATAACCTTACAATCGGCGTGTTCCCATAGCGAGCTTTTCCATGACCACCGACGCGCAAGCGCTTGTGCAGCAACTCATCCGCCCCGAGATTCAGGCCCTGTCGGCCTATCACGTGCCGCCTGCCGCAGGCATGATCAAGCTCGACGCGATGGAGAATCCCTTCCATCTGCCGGAAAAACTGCGTGACGTGGTGTCGGAAGTGGCACATGGTGTGGCGCTCAATCGCTACCCGGATGCTTCTGCTGCGCATCTCAAGAGCGCGCTGCGCGAAGCCATGCAGGTGCCTGCTGACAGCGGCCTGATGCTGGGCAATGGTTCGGACGAGCTGATCCAGATTCTCGAGATGGCTGTGGCCAAGCCCGGCGCTACTGTGCTGGCCATCGAGCCCGGCTTTGTCATGTACCGCATGATCGCTACCTTCTGCGGCTTGCGTTACGTCGGCGTGCCGCTGCGCGAAGACTTCAGCCTGGACTTCGAAGCCACGCTGGCGGCCATCGAGCGCGAGAAGCCGGCACTGGTGTTTATCGCCTACCCGAACAACCCGACTGGCAACCTGTTCGCTGCTGACGAGATCGCCGCCATCATCAAGGCCGCACCGGGGCTGGTGGTGGTTGATGAGGCTTACACGCCGTTCGCGTCGGGCAAGAGCTTCATGCCGCGTCTGGCCGAGTTCCCGAATCTGGTGGTGATGCGCACGCTGTCCAAGCTGGGTCTTGCCGCGCTGCGACTGGGCTACATGGCGGCCGCGCCGGCCATCATCAACGAGCTGGAAAAGCTGCGCCTGCCGTACAACATCAACTCGCTGACGCAGGCGATTGCGACGCAAGTGCTCAAGGCTAGCAACGCGCTGGAAGCGCAGGCCGAGATCATCGTCGGTGAGCGCACGCGGGTTTTCCACGAGCTGGCAGGCATCAGCGGTGTGCAGGTCTTCCGCAGCCAGGCCAACTTCCTGCTGCTGCGCGTGCCCGATGCGCCCGCGACTTTCCAGGCGCTCAAGGATCGTCAGATCCTCATCAAGAACCTGCATGGCGCGCACCCCTTGCTCGCCAATTGCCTGCGCGTCACCATCGGCACGCCGGCCGAGAACGATGCCTTCCTCAACGTACTGTCCGAAATCCTCTGAGAGAACTGCAATGACTGCCCCGAACAGCCGCAAGGCCGAGATTGTGCGCAACACCCTTGAGACGCAGATCCGCGTGGCGATCAACCTCGACGGTACGGGTGTCGGCAAGCTGGATACCGGCGTGCCCTTCCTCGACCACATGCTCGACCAGATCGTGCGCCACGGCCTCATCGACCTCGAGATCGAAGCCAAGGGCGATCTGCACATCGACGCCCACCACACGCTGGAAGACGTCGGCATCACGCTGGGTCAGGCCTTTGCCAAGGCGGTTGGCGACAAGAAGGGCCTCGTGCGTTACGGCCATGCCTATGTGCCGCTCGACGAAGCTTTGTCGCGCGTGGTGGTTGATCTGTCCGGCCGTCCCGGCCTCGTGCAGAACGTCGAATTCACGCGTGCGCGCATCGGCGACTTCGATGTCGACCTCGTGCGCGAGTTCTTCCAGGGCTTCGTCAATCACGCCCTCGTGACCCTGCACATCGACAACCTGCGCGGCATCAACGCCCACCACCAGTGCGAGACCGTGTTCAAGGCCTTCGCGCGCGCCCTGCGTGCCGCGGTGACGGTCGATCCGCGCGCTGCCGGCAGCATTCCTTCCACCAAGGGGGCGCTGTAATCAGGGCGACCTGAGGTAGCGGTGACGAGCATGAAAGTAGTGATCGTGGATTACGGCATGGGTAACCTGCGCTCGGTGGCCAAGGCCGTCGAAAAGGTCGCCCCGCAAGCGCAGGTCATTGTCAGCGATCAGTCGCAGACCCTGCTGGACGCTGACCGCGTCATCGTGCCGGGGCAGGGTGCCATGCACGACTGCATGCGCGAGTTCCTGGCACGTGGATTGCATGATTCCTTGTTGCGTGTGGCGGAAGACCGCCCGTTCTTGGGGATTTGCGTGGGCATGCAGATGCTGTTCGACCATAGTGAAGAAGGCGATACCAAGGGGCTTGGTCTGTTGGCCGGCCGGGTGCGCCGCTTTGCGGGTGACATGGCGTCGCCGGACGGTGGGTACCTCAAGGTGCCGCACATGGGCTGGAACGAGGTGTTGCCGACCGCTCCCCATGCGCTCTGGGAGGGCATTGCCACGCCCGAAGGGCAGGGCGAGCGCTTCTATTTCGTGCATAGCTACTACTGCGAACCGGCAGACGGCGGCGCCACGGCAGCCCGCACGGTTTATGGCGTGCCCTTTACCTGTGCAGTGGCCCAAGCTAATATCGCCGCCATCCAGTTCCACCCAGAAAAGAGCGCCGCCGCTGGCTTGCGCCTCCTGTCGAATTTCATTGCCTGGCAGCCCTGAACGTACCCGACTTTTCACGTACGCCCCATCCGGTTCCCCTCCGCCAGGTCAAACCTCTTCAACCCCTTCTTTCACCGCCCCCGACTTCATCATGTTGCTGATCCCCGCCATCGATCTCAAGGACGGACATTGTGTGCGTCTCCGTCAGGGTGATATGCAGGATGCCACCGTGTTTTCTGAAGACCCTGCCGCCATGGCGCGCCACTGGGTCGAGCAAGGCGGCCGACGCCTGCACCTCGTTGACCTCAACGGCGCCGTGGCTGGCAAGCCCAAAAACGAAGCCGTCATCAAGGCCATCATTGCCGAAGTGGGTGACGAAATCCCCGTGCAGCTTGGCGGCGGTATCCGTGATCTGGACACCATCGAACGCTATCTCGATGACGGTATCAGCTACGTCATCATCGGTACCGCTGCGGTCAAGAACCCTGGCTTCCTGCACGATGCCTGCGGCGCTTTCCCCGGCCACATCATCGTCGGTCTGGATGCCAAGGACGGCAAGGTTGCCGTGGACGGCTGGTCCAAGCTGACCGGGCACGATGTCATCGACCTCGCCAAGAAGTTCGAGGACTACGGCGTCGAAGGCGTCATCTATACCGATATCGGTCGTGACGGCATGCTCGGCGGCGTGAACATCGAGGCGACCGTCAAGCTGGCGCAGGCGCTGCGCATTCCCGTCATCGCCAGCGGTGGTGTGACCAACCTCGACGACATCGATGCGCTGTGCGCCGTCGAAGAAGAGGGTGTCATCGGCGCCATCACCGGTCGCGCGATCTACGAAGGCACGCTCGATTTCAAGGCTGCGCAGGCGCGCGCCGACGAACTCAACGGCGAGACTTGAACCCATCGGGTACGGCCGGATTCCCATTCCGACGCATCCGGACACAAGGCAAACGCCATGCTGGCTAAACGCATCATTCCGTGCCTCGACGTCAACGCGGGTCGCGTCGTCAAAGGCATCAATTTCCTTGAACTGCGCGACGCCGGGGACCCGGTCGAGGTAGCACGTCGTTACGACGAGCAGGGCGCAGACGAAATCACCTTCCTGGACATCACGGCCAGCTCCGACGAGCGCGACATCATCCTGCACATCGTCGAGCAGGTCGCCAACCAGGTCTTCATTCCACTGACCGTAGGCGGTGGCGTGCGTAGCGTGGCCGACGTGCGTCGCCTGCTCAATGCTGGTGCTGACAAGGTGAGCATGAACAGCGCGGCCATCAGCAATCCGGATCTCGTGGCTGAGGCTTCGGGCAAGGTCGGCAACCAGTGCATCGTGGTCGCCATCGACGCCAAGCAGACCTCGCCCGGCAAGTGGGAGGTTTTCTCTCACGGTGGCCGCAAGAACACAGGGCTGGACGCCATCGAGTGGGCGCGCCGTGCCAACGAACTGGGCGCAGGCGAGATCCTGCTGACCAGCATGGACCGCGATGGCACCAAGAGCGGTTTCGATCTTGATCTGACGCGCGCTGTGGCGAATGCCGTCAGCATTCCCGTGATTGCCAGTGGTGGTGTGGGCTCGCTCGCGCACCTCGCCGACGGTGTGCAGCAAGGCCGCGCTGACGCGGTGCTGGCCGCCAGCATCTTCCACTACGGCGAACACACCGTGCGCGAAGCCAAGACCTTCATGCGTGAGCGTGGCATCGAGGTGCGGCTGTGAGCGACACACGCTGGCTCAACCAGGTTGCCTGGGACGAGCAGGGTCTCGTACCCGTCATTGCGCAGGATCATCAGACGGGCGAAGTGCTGATGTTTGCCTGGATGAATCGCGAAGCACTGGAGCAGACCGCGATATCCGGCGAAGCTGTCTACTGGTCGCGTTCGCGCCGCAAGCTGTGGCACAAGGGCGAGGAGTCCGGCCACATCCAGCGCGTGCATGAGCTGCGCCTCGATTGCGACAACGACGTGGTGTTGCTGCGCATCGAGCAGGTCGGCGGCATCGCCTGCCACACGGGGCGTCGTAGCTGCTTCTTCCAGAAGTACCTGACCGATGAGGGCTGGCAGACGGTGGATGCCGTGCTCAAGGATCCCGCCGCCATCTATGGCCAGAAGCATGACGGGGAACACAATCATGATTGATCCCGAAGTTCTGCAACGTTTGTCCGCCACACTGGCCGAACGCAAGGGGGCTGCGCCGGAATCGTCTTACGTTGCCAAGCTGTACAGCAAGGGCACGGACGCGATCTGCAAGAAAGTGGCCGAAGAGGCTGCCGAGACGATCATGGCGGCCAAGGACGGTGATCTGCGGCACCTGGTCTACGAAGTGACGGATCTGTGGTTCCACTCGCTGGTGCTGCTGTCGCATTTCGGTCTGTCGGCAGATGACGTGCTGGTCGAAATGCGTCGTCGTGAAGGCATTTCCGGCATCGACGAGAAGAACGCCCGCAAGGAGACATGATGTCGGACTGCATTTTCTGTCGCATCGTTGCGGGCCAGATTCCCGCGACCAAGGTCTTCGAGGACGAGGACGTCGTGGCGTTTCGCGACATCCATCCGCAGGCCGCGTTGCACGTGCTGATCATTCCGAAAAAGCACATCGCAACGCTGTTCGATGTCGTGCCAGACGAGGATCAAGCCGTGCTGGGCAAGATGCTGGCGCTGGCCCCGCGTATTGCTGCGAAAAACGGAAGTTCCGATGGTTTCCGTACCATCATCAACACCGGCAGGCTGGGTGGGCAGGAGGTGTATCATCTCCACATCCATGTTGTTGGCGGGCAAGCAATGCCGGCCATGCTGAAATACTGAGGAGAGTTGCAAATGGGTTCCTTTAGCATCTGGCACTGGCTGATCGTTCTGGTCATCGTCCTGCTGGTTTTCGGCACCAAGAAGCTGCGCAACATCGGCGAAGATCTGGGTGGTGCGGTCAAGGGCTTCAAGCAGGGTATGAAGGATGGCAACGAGTCGGGCAGTACGACGGCTTCGGCAGACTCCAAGACCATTGAAGGTCAGGCCAGCGAAAAGAAGAGCTGAGCAGAGTTGCATGGACACTGCGGGGCGCTGCGAGCGCCCCGCTTGTTTTCAGCACAGTGAATTTGCCGGACAGGATCCATGTTTGATATCGGTATTTCGGAGCTGGGCGTCATCGGCGTAGTGGCCCTGATCGTCATCGGGCCGGAGCAATTGCCGCGCGTTGCCAGAACGGCGGGCCACCTGATGGGGCGCCTGCGTCGCTACGTGTCCGACGTGAAGTCAGACATCAGCCGCGAGATGGAGATGGCTGACTTCAAGCGCATGCAGGAAGAAATCCAGACTGCCGCAGGCCAGTTCGAGCAGGACATGAACCAGAGCATTGCGGCGGTGAATGAACAGGTGGGCGAGATCGCTGCGCCAGTCGTGGCGGCTGCGCAGGATGTGTCGGCGGCTGCAGATGCTGCCTTTCACGCGGCGGCTCCGGATGCTGAAGCGACCGACGCAGCAGTGGTCGATGAGAATCAGCCCGACCTTTTCGCTTCGCCCGAATCACCGGCCGAGTCCGGATCCGCGCTGCCTGAGCCCGCGCAGCAAACCGGCGTTACGGACGGGGAGAAGCACTGATGGCGATTGGTGAAGACAGCTTCCTCTCCCATCTCGTCGAGTTGCGGAATCGCCTGATCCGCGCGGTGCTGGCCATCGTCGTGGTGTTCCTGTGCCTGATGCCGTTCGCAAGTCACATTTATGACTTGCTGGCAGCACCGATGCTGCAGAATCTGCCTGAGGGCACGAAGATGATTGCGACGGGCGTTGTGGCGCCCTTCTTTGTGCCAATCAAGGTCACGCTGATGGCAGCCTTCGTGCTGGCTTTGCCGGTGGTGCTTTATCAGGCCTGGGGCTTCGTAGCGCCCGGTCTGTATGCGCATGAACGCCGCTTCGTGCTGCCCATGATCATCGGCAGTACCTTCCTGTTCCTCGCGGGTATGGCGTTCTGCTACTTCTTCGTTTTCGGCATGGTGTTCAAGTTCATCGCGAACTTTGCGCCTGCGAGCATTACGGTCGCGCCGGACATCGAGGAATACCTGTCCTTCGCGATCAGCATGTTCCTGGCGTTCGGTGTCACCTTCGAGGTGCCGATCGTGGTGCTCGTGCTTGTGAAAACGGGGCTGGTGACAGTGGCCCAGCTGCGTGAAGCGCGACGCTATGTGATTGTCGGTGCCTTCGTGGTGGCAGCGGTGGTGACGCCGCCTGACGTCACGTCCCAACTCTTGCTGGCCATTCCGATGTGCCTGCTCTACGAGGTGGGCGTTCTGCTCGCCGCCATGATGAAGCGGGGCGAGGCGAGTCCGTCTTGATGTGCTTCTGACAGGGCGCCTGCGGGCGCCCTGTCACATGGAGACGGCTCAGTGAGCCGTCTTCAGGCGGGCGGCGAAGTTGCCTTCTGCCGAGGAGGGGAAGCTGTGACGGGCGAAGAGGTTCTGCAGCGCATCTTCGTCGATGGACTGGCCATCGTCGCTTTCGAAGCGGATGCCCAGCGGCTGGCCGTGTGCCGCCAGCGTCATGAACGCCATGTGCCAGAGTCGTGCTTCGACCAGGCGCTCACGCAGTTCTTGTTCGTTGCTGATCTTGACGCCTGCGCGTTTGAGCGAATCCAGGAATGCGTCAATCGTCTCGTGGCTTTGCTGCCCCATGTTCATTCGTCCTGATAACCGGTCACCTGACCGACACTTCCACTAACGCGGCAGTTTCGGGGAGGTTGACGTCAGGGTGAAAAAAGCTGGCGGGTGCGTGCTGTGGGCCGTTCGGCCCGCGTCCCGACCTTATTCGGCGCGCTGGTTGTCCGGTCCCGGGCGCTTGGCGACCGTCATCTTGAGCTCGATGTTCTGGCCCTTGCGGACAAAGCCTATCCGGGCTGCCTTGCCGGGTTGCAGTGCGGCAATGCGTTCCAGCATGGCCTGGACGTCACGAATGGACTCCCCTTCTATGCTGATCAGCGCGTCGCCTGGCAGAACGCCGGCCGCGTCGGCGGGGCTGTTGCGGGCCACGCCGGCAATCAGCGCGCCTTGGCGCGGCACTTTGAAGGCTTCGGCATGCTCGGGGGTGATTTCCTGCACCTCGACACCTATCCAGCCACGCGTGACGCCGCCGGTGCGGATGATCTCCTGCATGATCTTGTTGGCCGAATCGGACGGAATGGCAAAGCCGATGCCCAGTGAGCCACCGGAGCGCGAGTAGATGGCGGTGTTGATGCCCACCAACTGGCCCCGGATGTCAACGAGTGCGCCGCCCGAGTTGCCGGGGTTGATGGCCGCGTCGGTCTGGATGAAGTTCTCGAAGGTATTGATGCCGAGGTGCGAGCGGTTGAGAGCGCTGACGATGCCCATGGTGACGGTCTGGCCGACACCGAAGGGGTTACCTATGGCAAGCACGACGTCGCCGACATGGAGGGCATCGCTGCGCGCAAAGGTAATGGCGGGCAGCGGGCGATCCACATCGACGCGCAGCACGGCGAGGTCGCTGTCCGGGTCGCGCCCGATGATGCGGGCCATGCGGCGGCTGTTGTCGGGCAGCGATATCTCGATTTCATCGGCGGCCTCGACAACGTGGTTGTTGGTGAGGATGTAGCCGTCAGGGCTGACGATCACGCCGGAGCCGAGGCCCGATGCGCGGCGGGTGCCGCTGTCCGGCCGCTCGCCGAAGAAATGGCGGAACAGCGGGTCGTCGAGAAATGGATGACGTTGTTGCTTGACCGCCTTGCTGGTGAAAATCGGTACGACGGCGGGCAGGGCGGCTTGAGCGGCCTGTGCGTAGCCTGTTGCAGGGAGCGCTGCGGAAGCCGCGCTGGGCGCTGCGCTGAGCACCTGGACCGCAGGTGCGGGCGTGTCGCCGCGTGGCAGCCAGTCCGGCCGCAGGACGCTCACGACAAGGAGCAGGGCAAGAGCGATCGTGACGGTTTGTGCGAAGATGAGCCACAGGCGCCGCATGCTTGGTATCCGCCCCCGGAATGATTGTGATGAACCGACAAGAGCTGCAAACACATCTGGATGAATTATTGGCGTGTTCGCGCGTCAAGGATTATTGCCCAAACGGCTTGCAGGTGGAAGGAAAGGGCCGCATCGAACGCGTGGTCTGCGGCGTGACGGCAAGCCTCGCGCTGATTGAACGTGCCGTGGCATTGCAGGCCGACGCGATCATCGTGCACCACGGCTGGTTCTGGCGTGGCGAGGACGGCCGGGTGACGGGGCATCGACGCCAGCGCATGGCGACGCTGATGCGACACGACATCAACCTGTTTGCGTATCACTTGCCGCTCGACTTGCATCCGGAGCTTGGCAACAACGCGCAGCTTGCAAAGCTTTTTGGTTGGCCTGTCACGGGACGTTGTGGCGAAAAGGAGCTGGTGTTTCTCGGCGATCTGCCGGAGCCCATCACCGCCGCTTGCTGTGCGGCGCAAGTCGGTGCTGCACTGGGTCGTCAGCCCCAGCTGGTGGGCGATGCAGGCCGGCTGGTGAAGCGCGTGGCGTGGTGCACCGGGGCGGCACAAGGCAGCTTCGAAGAGGCCATCATCGCTGGCGCAGATCTTTATCTCTCCGGAGAGATTTCGGAGCCTACTGTGCATCTGGCGCGAGAGAGTGGTGTGCCCTATCTGGCTGCCGGGCATCACGCGACAGAGCGCTATGGCGTTAAGGCTGTCGGAGCCCATCTCGCAGAGCGCTTCGGCTTGAACGTCTCGTTCGAGGACATCGACAACCCGGTCTGAAGAGACCGGCGTGTGGCGCGGCGATCAGTCCAGATCCAGACGGCGCGGCTCCAGCGAAGTGCGCGTGTCGTCACTGTCGGGCAGGTCATCGAGGTTGATGTGCAGGGTGCGCGTGAGATCCGCGGTTTCCGTGCCCAGTTCCAGATCCGGCAGCGTGGTGGTCGTGTTGCGCGTGAGTGTGGTCTCGGTCGGACGGGTGCCGGTTGTGGCGACTGTCGCCGGGTGGGCCGTCGGCGGGGCATCCAGCTCGGGGTCCTGATCAGGGCGATAGGGGCCAAGGCTGGCTTCGAGGATGGCCAGCAGCAGCAGGATTTCGTCGACGATGGCAAGGGGGAATCCTTGCCGCGTGCCCTGACGGTTGTCGCGCAGCAACTGGTGCAGCCAGGCCTGGCATTCGCGCGTTCCCCACACCCGGCAGAGCCGTTCCTGCACGTGCGGAAGATGCTCCAGTGATTCCGGTGCGCGCATGGCAACTTCGAAATCGTCCCAGGCCACGGGCTTCACGTTGAAGGTCTTGTTCAGCTGCAGCGTCAGGGCTTCGAACTCGGCGCGCATGTTGCCGGCCTTGTAAACCTCCAGCAGCTTGACCCAGGGCTTGACGGCCTGCAGGGGGTTGGCGCGGATGTAGTCGGCCAGCGTCTGCGCCGCACCTTGCACGCGGCCGAAAGACAGCATGATTTCGGCGAGCTCGACTGCGGAGTCGTGCTCTTCGACATCTTCGACAATGTGTAATACGGATGCAGGGCCATGCTCGCTCAGCGAGGGCAGATCCGACAGGTCGGGTCTGGCCGCAGGAGATTTGCCCGGTGCGAGGTCAGGCCAGATGTCATCTTCCGACAGCGGCTCGAACAGGTTGTCGGAAGCTGCTTCACCGACATGCCCCTGACTGGCTTGCGGTGCCACATCCGTGCTGGCTTCGTCTTTGTCAGTCCGCGTTCGCCGCTTGAACCAGATCAGCAGCAATGCGCCGACGGCGGCCGACGCGAGGGCGGCGATCATCCACCATGGGTAGGCGTCTCCGGCTGTTGGCTTCTTTGCGGCTACCTTGGGCTGCACTGCTACTGCAGGCGGTGGGCTCAATGCAGGGCTCTCCTGCGGCGCACTGGTCGTTAGAGCCAGCGAAGCACCGACTGCAGGCGCGAGCGTTGACTGCTGTGCGTGCAGTTTCGATTCAAGTGCCTGGACATCCGATTGCAGGCGCGTCTGCAGGGCTTCCAGCTGGCGCAGCTTTTCGCTGAGCTCCAGTTGGGTGGCGATCTTTTCGTCCAGCGTGGCGATCAGTTGCAGTTCAACGCGCAGGCGTTCGCGTTCGGCCTCGGACAGCTCCTTGCGCCCTTCGAGTTGCGTGGCCATCTGCAGCGTGCTGTCGCCGCGCCCGAGTACGAGGCGAGGTTGCGAGCGGGGCGCAGGGCGCGCGGCGACAGGGCGGGGTGCGGTCTTGCGTTCGTTACCGGTGGTGGCTTGGGAGGCAGGGCGCTCTGCAGGAGCCTGCGCGGGTGGCGGCGCCGCGCTGTTCATGACGGCGCCGATTTCTGGTGCGGAAAGCTCAGTACCAGGTGGTAGTGGGGCCTGGTTGTGGAAAGCGTTCAACTTGCCCGGGTTCTGCTGTCGCAGCATCGTGATGTAGCGCGCCTGCAGACCGCGATCGCTGGGGAAAAGGCTGCTGGCGATGGACTGCAGGGTTTCTCCCTGCGTGGTGCGCAGGGTTCCCGAACCGGCGGGCGGTGGTGCATCGACAGTGGGGGAGGACTTGCTGGCCGGAGCTTCCATGGCCTCGGCCGGGTTCATCAGCAGGGTGTATTCGCGCCGCAGGGCGGTGCCACAGTCGACGCGGATCGCGAACATCAGGATCGGCGAGCTGATCGTATCCACCGAGCTAACGATGATCAGTGGCTTGCCATTGCGGCTTTCCAGTCTCAGCCGGCCTGTGCGCAACCAGGGGAGGTCTTCTCCGGCATCACGGCGGGGGCCCTCCAGGCGGATGCAGTCGGCCGAAATCTCCTCGTCAACGTTGGCCTGAACGGCAATACGAGCATGCAGGAGTTGCCCCAGCCGGCTGCTGGTTTCGGCATCGCCCAATCCGACTGCCTGGGCCAGGCCAAACCAGCCGGTTCCGCACAGTGCTACCAGCCACGCACGCAGGCATGCCGTGCCGCCAGTCGTGGCTGCGGCGAGCGGACTGCGGGATTTCCACATCCACCCGGAGTTGCGGCGGCGAAAGGGATATGGCGGGATTGGCGTCATTTGGCCCGATTCTAGACGACGCGCTCGCGCGGCAAAGCCGGAAAAGCCTCGCCAAGCCGCATATTTTCAGGTTTTCGTGCGGTATGACGGGGTGGAGGCGGCCCATGCCCGGATGTGTTGCGTGCGGGGGGCGACTTGTCAGGGGGCGCAGCGGGAACTCCCTCAGCTTTGTGCGGAACAGCATGCCTTTAGGTACAATCTCGGGCTGCATCCAGCAGTGAGCCGATTCAGCCTCCCCCTGACAAGAAGCTGTGTTCGTGTCCAGCGACCGCCGCCAGCAGTACCACAACGGCGGATCTGGTACCGGCCCGGATGTCCGCGTCAAATTCCAGGTGATCCAATTGCAGCAACGTCCTCGTCGGAGGCGGGCTGCGCTTGAAGGACAAACATGAAAATTCACGAGTACCAGGCAAAAGAGATTTTGCGCAAATTCGGGGTGGTAACGCCTCGTGGCATCCCCTGTTTCAGCGTTGACGAGGCCGTGGCTGCGGCTGACACGCTGGGTGGTTCAATCTGGGTGGTCAAGGCCCAGATCCACGCAGGTGGCCGTGGCAAGGGCGGTGGCGTCAAGCTCGCCCGTTCGAAGGACGACGTGCGCACGATCGCCGGCCAGATCCTCGGCATGCAGCTGATCACGCACCAGACCGGCCCGGAAGGCCAGAAGGTCCGTCGCCTGATGATCGAAGAAGGCGCCGACATCAAGAAGGAATACTACGTCGCTGCCCTGACGGATCGCGCTTCGCAGAAGGTTGCCATCATGGCTTCCTCCGAAGGCGGTATGGACATCGAAGAAGTCGCCCACAACACGCCCGAGAAGATCATCAAGGTCTTCGTTGATCCGGCCACCGGCCTGACCGACGCGCAGGGTCTGGAACTCGCCAAGGGTATCGGCGTTCCCGAAGGTTCGATCGACAAGGCTATCGACACCTTCAAGAAGCTCTACACCTGCTACATGGAAACCGATGCTTCGCTGGCGGAAATCAACCCGCTGATCCTCGAAGGCAACGGCAACATCAAGGCGCTGGACGCCAAGTTCGATTTCGACGCGAACTCGCTGTTCCGTCACCCCGAAATCGTCGCGCTGCGCGACATCGAAGAAGAAGATCCGGCTGAAATCGAAGCTTCCAAGTTCGACCTGGCCTACATCTCGCTCGACGGCAACATCGGCTGTCTGGTGAACGGTGCCGGTCTGGCCATGGCCACGATGGACACCATCAAGCTGTTCGGTGGCGAGCCGGCCAACTTCCTCGACGTCGGTGGCGGCGCCACGACCGAGAAGGTGACCGAAGCTTTCAAGATCATGCTCAAGAACCCTGAAGTGAAGGGCATCCTGGTCAACATCTTCGGCGGCATCATGAAGTGCGACACCATCGCCAACGGCGTGGTGACTGCAGCCCGCGAAGTGAAGCTGGCCGTGCCGCTGGTGGTGCGCATGAAGGGCACGAACGAAGACCTCGGCAAGAAGATCCTCGCCGAGTCCGGCCTGCCCATCATCGCTGCCGACACCATGGCAGAAGCCGCCCAGAAGATCGTTGCTGCCGTGGCGTAAGCCGGGCCATCAGGAGTTCAAGAAATGTCTATTTTCATCAACAAAGATACCAAGGTCATTACCCAGGGCATCACGGGCAAGACCGGCCAGTTCCACACTGAAAAGTGCCAGGAATACGCAAACGGCAAGAACTGCTTCGTCGCGGGTGTGAACCCCAAGAAGGCAGGCGAGTCGATCTTCAACATCCCCATCTACGGTTCCGTCAAGGAAGCCGCCGGTGCAACGGGCGCCACCGTGTCCGTGATCTACGTGCCGCCCGCAGGCGCTGCTGCTGCGATCTGGGAAGCCGTTGAAGCCGACCTCGATCTGGCCATCTGCATCACCGAAGGCATCCCCGTGCGTGACATGCTGGAAGTGCGCAACCGCATGAAGGCCAAGGAAGCCGCTGGTGGCAAGAAGACCCTGCTGCTGGGCCCGAACTGCCCCGGCCTGATCACGCCGGACGAAATCAAGATCGGCATCATGCCGGGCCACATCCACCGCAAGGGCCGCATCGGCGTCGTGTCGCGTTCGGGCACCCTGACGTACGAAGCGGTTGCCCAGCTGACCGAAATCGGTCTGGGTCAATCCAGCGCCGTCGGTATCGGTGGTGACCCCATCAACGGCCTGAAGCACATCGACGTGATGAAGGCTTTCAACGACGATCCCGAAACCGATGCCGTCATCATGATCGGCGAAATCGGTGGTCCGGACGAAGCTGAGGCCGCCCAGTGGTGCAAGGCCAACATGAAGAAGCCCATCGTCGGCTTCATCGCGGGTGTGACGGCTCCGGCCGGCAAGCGCATGGGCCACGCTGGCGCGCTGATCTCCGGCGGTGCCGATACGGCTGATGCCAAGCTCGCCATCATGGAAGAGTGCGGTTTCAAGGTGACGCGTAACCCGTCCGAGATGGGCAAGCTCCTCAAGAGCGTGCTCTGATCAGAGCAGGCAGAAGTGAACAGAAAAGGCCGCGCGAGCGGCCTTCTGTGTTTTGCCGAGATAACTGGAGATATTGATGGAGCAGTTCCTGAGTCCCGAATTCCTGCTGGCAGTTGGTCAGATCATCATGATCGACATATTGCTTGGGGGCGATAACGCGGTTGTCATCGCATTGGCCTGCAGGCAACTGCCCGCCAAGCTGCGCCTGCAAGGCATCATCTGGGGAACTGCTGGTGCCGTGCTGTTGCGCGTCATCCTCATCTTCTTCGCACTGACCCTGCTGCAGATTCCTTACCTCAAGCTCATTGGCGGTCTGTTGCTGATCTGGATCGGCGTCAAGCTGCTGACCCAGGACGAGGATGGTCACGACGAGATCCAGGGCAGTGATCGCCTGTTGGCGGCCATCAAAACCGTGATCGTGGCGGACCTGGTGATGAGCATCGACAACGTCATTGCCATTGCCGGAGCGGCCGAGGCTGCTGGTACGCACCAGATGCCACTGGTGATTTTCGGCTTGCTGGTCAGTATCCCCATCATCGTATTCGGCAGTCAACTGGTGCTGAAGCTGATGGAGCGCTTCCCGTTCATCATCACCCTGGGTGCCATGTTGCTGGGGTGGATTGCCGGCACGATGGCGATTACCGACCCGGCTGTGCTGAAGCTGCTCGGTATTGCCGAGGCAAGCGATGTGCTGAAGTATGGCGTTGGCGTGGGCGGTGCCGTGCTGGTGTATGCCCTTGGCAAACTCGTGACGGCCCGTCGCCCGTCGAAGGAAGCCGGCAAGGACTGACGTGACAGCATGCTTTCTCAGCGAAGCGGACGTTGCACCGTATCTCGACATGGGCCGGGTCTTGCCGGCTGTCGAGGCGGCGCATTGTGCCTTGACGCTGGGTGAGGCGACTGACGTGCCACGCCGGCGCGTTCGTGGTGGTGGCGCCATGCAGCACCTGTTGCAGGCGGCCTGGCCGGTTCGTGGCGTGATGGGTTTCAAGACCTACACATCGACAGCAAAAGGCGCGCGCTTCTGGCTGCATCTTTTTGACGCGGACAGCGGAGCACCGCTTGCCGTCATGGAGGCTGACCAGATCGGCATCATGCGAACCGGGGCCGCTGCCGGCCTGGCAGCGCGCGTGCTGTCGCGGCCTGATGCGGCCACCGTCGGCATCATCGGTGCCGGGCGTCAGGCCCGTGGCCAGATGCTGGCACTCGCCGCGGTCAGGACCGTCCGGCTGTTCAAGGTGTACGCACGTCGGCCAAACGAACTGGCGGAATTCTGTGCGCGCATGGCAGCGGAGCTGGGTATTCCAGTGGAGCCTGCTGCGAGTGCAGAAGCTGCGGTGCGCGACAGCGACATCGTCGTCACGGCCACGACTTCGTCCAAGCCGGTGCTGGACGCTGCCTGGCTTGCCGATGGAATGCATGTCAATGCAATGGGATCGAACTCCCTGTTGAGGCGGGAGCTGGATGAAGCCGCAGTGATGCGCGCAGGTCTGGTTTGCGTGGACAGTCGTGACACGGCGCTGCTGGAAGCTGGCGATCTGAGTGCCTTGATGGAGAAGGGGCGCCTGGCTGTGCGCGAGCTTGTCGAGTTGGGTGATGTACTGACAGGACGGCATCCAGGGCGGCAGGATGTGAAGCAGATCACGCTGTTCGAGTCACAGGGACTGGCGATCCAGGACATCGCCGTGGCGGCGATGGTGTTGCAAGAAGCCGGCTTGTCGGATAAGTTGTCCGCAGCGGAGAACGGCCCGGGTAGTCATTGCGGGCAGCAACTGCCTTATTGATGCCTCTCAGGCAACGTCTGCGGACGAGCAAAAGCAAATCGAGGTTGAGGAGAACATGGCGAAGCTGGTTCTAAGCATGGATGGTCTGGTGCTCAAGGAAATCATGTTGAGCAAGGAGCGCACCTCCATCGGCCGCAAGCCGCACAACGATATCCAGATCGACAATCTGGCCATCAGCGGCGAGCACGCCGTCATTGTCTGCATCCTCAACGATGCCTTCCTGGAAGATCTCAACAGCACCAACGGCACCTACGTCAACAGCCAGCCCGTCAAGAAGCACGTGCTGAAAGAAGGCGATGTCGTGGAGCTTGGCAAGTACCGCCTCAAGTTCATCAAGGACACGCCCGAGTTCGCGGCAGGCAGCACGTTCGAGAAAGCCTTCGTGCCGGCACCCGAGGCAGCAAAGCTCACCAATACGCCGCGTGGTCACACAGACACAATGGTGGGCTTTGGTGTCGAGACCTCGGTCAGCGACGCCTCGTCAACGGGCGGCTGGAGCGGCCCAGCAGGCGAACAGACGCGTCCGCGTGGGGACGAAGCGATGGGCATGGTGCAGATCCTCTCCGGCCGTAATGCGGGGCGTGAGCTGGAGCTGTCGAAGTCCCTGACCACGCTGGGCAAGCCCGGCACGCAGGTGGCGGTGATTACGCGCCGCCCCCACGGTTACTTCATTACCCACGTCGAAGGCGACAGCTTCCCGATCGTCAATGGTCGTCAGCTCGACGCGCAGGCGCATCTGCTGGCGGATCAGGATGTGATCGAGATCGCCGGCGTCAAGATGGGCTTTTATTTGCGGCCGCAAGGCTGATCGGAACCCAGACGGCGCCCGCGCATGGAGATCCGGGTCCTCGGCTGTAGTGGCGGGATTGGCGGTACGGAGAACCGGACGACTTCGTTGCTGGTCGACGAAGACATCCTGATCGATTGCGGCACCGGCCTTGCCGTCGTGCCCTTCGAGTCGCTGCTCAAGATTGATCATGTCTTCCTGACTCACGCGCATCTCGACCACATCGCCATGCTGCCCATGCTGGTCGATACCATCGGGGACTTCCGTGACAAGCCGATCACGGTGCATGCGACCGAGGAAACCCTGCGCATCCTGCGCTCGCATATTTTCAACTGGCTGGTGTGGCCGGACTTCAGCGCCATTCCGGATCGGGACAATCCTTTCCTGCGCTTCCAGACGCTGGCTGTCGGTGAAAGCTGGCAGCAAGGCAGCCGCGAGATCCGTGCGTTGCCGGCCTCGCATGCGGTCCCTGCAGTGGGCTACAGCCTTTGTGATGGGGCGGGGTACCTTGTGTTTTCGGGCGACACCGGGCCATGCGATGCCTTGGTGGATGCATTGAACGCAATGCCGGATCTGCGCTATTTCATTGTTGAAACGGCTTTCCCAGACAGCCAGCACGATCTGGCGCTGGCAGCACGTCACCTGTGTCCAAGCATGCTTTCGGTAATGCTGGAGCGCTTGGTGTCCGCTCCCGAGATTTACATCACCCATCTCAAGCCGGGCATGAGCGAGCAGATCGTGCAGGAGATCGTCGACAAGCTCGCGCGTTTCCAGCCCCGGATTCTCGAAAACGGAAAAACCTTCACGATCTGAGCGTGAAGATTCGTTGTGCCCGGACCGATATGAAACGGAGGGCGTACTCGGGATCGAGGCGCCGGGGTTGATCGGACTGACAGACCTGGACAGGTAGCGATGGCATGAGCACCCGCAGTGCGCAATCCGGAAAATCGAACGCTATGGCGCGCCGCCTGGCTTTTTTCAAAGGCCTGCAGGCGCTGACGACGCGTATCCACGAAACGCACGACATCGACGAAATCATCTTCGATGTGTCTACTGAAATCTGTGCGTTGTTCGGTGCCGAGAGGCTGACGGTTTACACCGTGGATGAAAGCGGCGCCTATCTCAATGCGCGCGTAAAGACCGGTCTGGATGAAAGCCGCGCGATTCGTCTTGCAGTGGCGGATGACAGCGTCGCGGGGTACGTGGCGGGGCGGCGGCAGACACTCAATCTGCGCAACGTCTATGACCGGGATGAACTGAATGCGATCTCGCCGGATCTCGAATTCCGGCAAGAGATGGATCAGCGCCATGGCTTCCAGTGCCGGCAGATGCTTGCGACGCCACTGGTCGATCTCGACAGTGAAAACCTGATCGGCGTGATCCAGCTGATCAACACGCACGATGCCCAGCCTTTTTCGCCTATTGAGGAAGAGGGGGTGCTGGCACTCGCGCAGACGCTGTCGATTGCTTTCGCCCAGCGTCTGCGGGCCGAGCAGCCTTTGCGTTCGCGCTTCGACTACCTGGTGCGCAGCGGGCGCCTCGACGCGGATGAAATGGACGCCGCACGGGAGGCGGCGCGGCAGCGTGGCGTGACGCTGGAGGACTATCTCTCCGACGAGCTGGGTTTGCCTCTTGCAGAGTTGGGTGAGGCCATGTCGCAGTTCTATGGCGTGCCCTACGAGCCCTTTCGTGCGGACCGTATCCGGCCCATGGATCTGCTGCGCAACCTCAAGCGCGAATATGTCATGCGCAACCACTGGCTGCCGCTGGAAGACGGGCCGGATGGCATTGTGGTGCTGGCCGTTGATCCCGAGCAGGTGATCGGCACCCGTGTGGCGCACAACGTATTTCACGGCGCCCCGCTGCACTACCGGGTGTGCCTGCAGCGCGAATTCGAACGGACGGTTGCGCAGTATTTCGATCAGGGCGGAGAAGACCTGTCGTCGGTCGGAGATCTGCTGTCGGAGATGGGAGAGGACGGGGACGCTGCGAGCAACGAAGATCTGGCAGCGGCCGCCGATAACGAGTTGGTCAAGCTGGTCAATCGCGTCATCGTCGATGCGCATCGGCAAGGCGCGTCGGACATCCACATCGAGCCGCGCCCCGGCAAGGAAAAGACACTGATCCGTTTCCGCAAGGACGGTGCCCTGATGCCCTACGTCGAAGTGCCGGCAAGCTATCGCAGCCCCATGGTGGCGCGCATCAAGATCATGGCCGATCTCGATATCTCTGAGCGTCGCAAGCCGCAGGACGGCAAGATCAAGTTCCGCAAGTACGGCCCGCTGGACCTCGAGTTGCGTGTGGCCACAGTGCCGACGGCGGGCGGGCTGGAAGATGTCGTGATGCGTCTGCTGGCGCAGGGCGAGCCGCTACCGCTGGATGCGCTGAACCTGTCGGAGTCGACGCTGGCTCGCCTCAAGGAAACGATTGCCAAACCCTACGGTATCTTCTTCGTGTGTGGCCCGACGGGTTCAGGCAAGACCACCACGCTGCACTCCATCCTCAAGTACATCAACACGCCGGACACCAAGATCTGGACGGCGGAAGACCCTGTCGAAATCACGCAGAAAGGTCTGCGCCAGGTGCAGGTCAATCGCAAGGCGGGGCTGGATTTCCCGGTGGTCATGCGTGCCTTCCTGCGTGCCGATCCTGACGTGATTATGGTGGGTGAAATGCGTGATCGTGAAACGGTCACCATCGGTCTGGAAGCCTCCCTGACGGGACACCTCGTGTTGTCGACGCTGCACACCAACAGCGCACCGGAATCCATCGTGCGCCTGCTCGACATGGGCATGGATCCTTTCAACTTCGCTGACGCCCTGTTGGGTGTGCTGGCGCAACGTCTTGCCCGGCGCGTCTGCCGGCGTTGTGGTGAGGCGCATGCAGCGAGCGCCGCGGAGCTGGATGCCTTGCTCGACGAATACTGCGAAGACTTGCGTCAAACACCGGGCTTCGCTGCGGACCCCGTTCGTGCGAGGGAGGCATTGCGCGAGGATTGGCACAAACGGTTTGCTGATTCGCAAGGCCGTATACAGCTCATGCGCCCCAAGGGCTGCGAAGAATGCAATGACACGGGCTATCGTGGCCGTGTCGGCCTGCATGAGCTCATGCTTGGCTCGGATGCGGTCAAGCGCCTCATCCAGACGCGCGCCCGGGTGTCCGAGCTGATGATCACTGCGCTCGATGACGGGATGCGCACACTCAGGCAGGACGGCATCGAAAAAGTGCTGGCCGGCCTGACCGACATGAATCAGGTGCGCAAGGTCTGCATCCGCTGAGGCGGGCCGCCGGTCGCATGTGACAAATGTGACAGATGACGCGTTCGTGAAGGATTGTGGAATAGCGTCGCAATAAACTTGTCTCTCGTCGTGTCGTTGACTATCTCAAGAGAAAGCCCCCGGGAGATTTCAATGGCGCGACTGATGGAACTCGACACGAACCGTTCGCAGCGGACGCTCTCCAGCGTACAATCGGCCACGCATGGCTTGGTCGCCGAACTGACCACCGGGAGCCCCGCGCCGCTGTTTTCCCTGCCGGACGCAGACATGGAAATGTTTGACCTGCGGGAAGCGTTGAGCCGACACAACGTCGTGCTGTACTTCTATCCCCGCGACGGCATGCCGTCGAGCACCCAGCAGTCCATCCTGTACTCCGATCATGAATCGGAGTTCACGGACTGTGATGCTGAAGTGGTGGGGGTCAGCCTTGACGACTGTCTGCGGCACGCAGATTTCCGGGACGAGCACGGCCTTTCCATGCGGCTGCTCTCTGATGAAGATGCTGAGGCCTGTCGCCTCTATGGCGTCTGGCATCAACAGGAGATCGGCGGGGTACCAAAGGCTTCGGTGCAACGGAAAACCTTCATCATCCGGCGCGACGGTGTGATTCACCGCGTGTTCCAGGATGTGGGCTCACGAGAACACCTGGCAGCGGTGCTGCAATCATTGAAAGAACTGACCAGGAGTGAGCATGGAAATCGTCAAGAACACCGTCGTAACGCTTGATTACACCGTTCGTGATCCGGACGGCAACGTGGTGGATGAGGGCAAGCAGCCCTTGGTCTACCTGCACGGTGGCTACGATGGCATCTTCCCGTTGATCGAGGAAGGCCTGCATGGCAAGAAGCTTGGCGAAAAGCTGGAGATCAAGTTGCAACCGGACGACGCGTTCGGCGAATACGACGAGAGTCTGGTGATGATCGAAGACGCCCAGCTCTTTCCGCCCGATATCGAAGTCGGCATGGCTTTCGAGCGTGTGGGTGAAGACGGTGAGGAAGACCTGATCTTCCGTATTACCGACATCGAAGATGGCAAGGTTGTCGTCGATGGCAACCATCCCCTTGCCGGCACGGCGCTGGTGTTCAGCATTACGGTGGCAGAAGTGCGCCAGGCGACGCTGGAAGAAATTACCCACGGCCACGTACACGGTCCCCACGGTCACCATCACTAATTCACGGATAAAGCTACTGCGCCCGCCAATCTCGAAGTTGTGGTGCTCGCTGTACCTGAGTACAGCTCCGCTCCGCGCTTCGACCTTGGCGCGCTCGCTACGCCTTCTCCGCGAATCTGACGAGCTGTAAGAAGGCAAAGCTGAAGTCGTCAGAATCGTTTGACGCGCTGCATCGATTCACATAGAATTCGCCCTCCTCGGGGTGTAGCGCAGTCCGGTAGCGCGCTTGCTTTGGGAGCAAGATGTCGGAGGTTCGAATCCTCTCACCCCGACCAAGGTTCCCGGCAAGTGATGCGGGATCAGCGACCCGAGACCTGTCGAAGGACCGCGAGCCGAACTGCCCGTAGCTCAACTGGATAGAGCAACGGCCTTCTAAGCCGTAGGTTAGGGGTTCGATTCCCTTCGGGCAGGCCAGAATTCGTAGTACCGACGTTGCACAGGTTTTGTAGTACCCAGTGGCGGCATTAGCTCAGTCGGTAGAGCATTGGATTGTGATTCCAAGTGTCACCGGTTCGATCCCGGTATGTCGCCCCAAATAAAAAAGCCCGGCCTTTGGCCGGGCTTTTGCATTTCTGCATCAGCCGCGTTACACCCCGCGGGTGTCAGACCTCGATATGGCTCTGGTTCTTAGCCTCGATCGTGACGCGCTGGAAACCGGCCGGGATCTGCGGGTCCACGACCTGTACGCGCTTGATCTTGCCTTTGCCTGCGGCCTCGATGCTTTCCTGCTGCGTCACCTTCACGGCGCGTGCGCCGCGAGCGGGGGGCGTCGCCACCTGGAATTCGATGGTGTCAGCGCGCGTATCGGCTGTCTTGGCGGCGTAGGCTTCCAGCTTGCGCATGGCAGCCTTGCCTTCGTTCGTGTCGAGCTGATTGAGCGGGATGTCGACCGAGACGGTGCGGAAGGCTTGCACGGTCTCTGTCTTCTTGGTTTGCTTGTCCAGTACCTGGATGCTTTGGGTCTGCACTGGTGTGGCCTTGGCGCCAGGTACTTCGGCGGCGACCTGGTTGGCCGCGGTCTTGGCTTCTTCAACTTCGAGGTTGCGGGCCCGCATGTAGCCCACCGCGCCGCCTACGACAGCACCGGCCGCGCAGCCCAGTGCGGCATCGTTCTTGGTGAGTTTGGCGGTCGCCGCACCGGCGACGCAGCCGATGGCGGCGCCCAGTGCGGTACTGCCGGTTTTGGTATTGAGCTCGGCGCAGCCCGCTTGCAGCAGCGCGAGTGCTGGCAGGCAGAGGGCGAGAGCGGCAGGACGCAGGTTCATGGGTGACCTCCGGAGCTGTTGATTCTGGAGAGTGTATTGATTTGGCGCCTCCGATCAAGTTCCCTGCCTGCATGGGTGGGGCAGAGGCGCCATAATCCCGACGTCTGGTTCCAATGCGGGATGAAATGAAGAAGCCTTCCTCGAAAAAGCCGGCTGCGCTGTCGGCGCTGCGTTACACCGTCGAAGTGGCCGATGCAGCGGCCCATCTGTTCCGGGTTCGCCTTGCGGTGCCGGATCCGGAGGTGAGTGGGCAGGTGCTGAGTTTGCCGGTCTGGATTCCCGGGAGTTACATGATCCGGGAGTTCGCCAAGAACATCGTCAGCATCGAGGCGCGGCAGGCTGGCAAGCGCATCGTCTTGAGCAAGCTGGACAAGCAGTCCTGGCGGACGGGGCGCTTGCAGGCTGAGCAGCCGCTGGAAGTCGAGATGGAAATTTACGCGTGGGACTTGTCTGTCCGCTGCGCGCACCTTGATCAGACGCACGGGTTTTTCAATGGCACCCAGCTGTTCCTGCAGGTTGCCGGGCGCGAGGCGCATCCCCACCTGGTAGAGCTGATACGGCCCGCCGGGGAGGTGTTCAAGGATTGGCGCGTTGCCACCACGCTCGGTGTCGCCAAGGGCGTCAAGGGTGCCGCGCGGGTGGGGGACTTCGGTCTCTACGCCGCGGCGGACTACGACGAGCTGGTGGATCACCCGGTTGAGATGGGTACATTCCGCCTGTTGCGTTTCACTGCGGGGGGCGTGCCGCACCAGGTAGCTGTGACGGGGCGGGTGCGTTTCGACGAGAAGCGGCTGGTGACGGATCTGCAGAAAATCTGCCAAGCCCAGATCGACATGTTCGGCGGCAAAGCGCCGTTTGCGCGTTTCCTGTTCCAGGTGATGGCCGTTGGTGAAGGCTACGGCGGGCTGGAGCATCGCAGCTCCACGGCGCTGCTGTGCTCGCGCAACGATCTGCCGGTGCCCGGCGTCAGCAGCATGGACGAGCGCTATCGGGGTTTTCTGGGTTTGTGCAGCCACGAGTACTTCCATTCCTGGAATGTCAAACGCATCAAGCCGGCGGCTTTCCTTCCTTACCAGCTGGACGTCGAGAATTACACGCGCCTGCTATGGGTCTTCGAGGGTTTTACCTCGTATTACGACGACCTGATTCTCGTGCGCAGCGGGGTCATCTCGCAGGCTGACTATCTCGGCATCCTCGCCAAGACGATTTCGGGCGTGGAGCGCACGCCGGGCCGCTTGCGACAGAGTGCTGCGGAGTCGTCTTTCGATGCCTGGACCAAGTATTACCGTCAGGATGAGAACAGCCCGAACGCCATCGTCAGCTACTACACCAAGGGGGCATTGATCGCGGCGGGGCTGGATCTGAATATCCGCGCAGCGACGCAGGGCAAGCGTTCCCTCGACGATGTGATGCGCCATCTGTGGCAACACGTATATCTCGCCGGACGCGGCGTGGAAGAGGGCGAGATGCCCGCCATCGTGAAGGCTGCGACAGGCGTCGATGTCACGCGGCAGATTGCTGCCTGGGCGGAAGGCACGAGTGACGTGCCGTTCGACAAGCTACTCACAGCAGTCGGCATCGGGCTGGAGCGCAAGCGTGGCAATCTGCTCTCGGGTATCGGCATCCGTACCAAGGCTGATGGTGGTGCGCTGAAGATCACACACGTGATCGACGGTGGCAGCGCCCAGCGTGCGGGACTGTCGGCGGGTGACGAGTTCGTCGCGATTGACGGACTGCGCGTGACGGGCAGCAACCTCGATGGCTTGTTGCTGCGCTACGGTGTCGGGGACAAGCTGGATGTGCAGTTCTTCCGTCGCGATGAACTGATGCAGACCCGGCTGACGTTCGCGGTGCCGAAGAATGATGAGTGCGTATTGATTCGCCAGCCGAAGGTGGCCGCCGCCGTGCAGCGTCTGCGGGACGACTGGTTACGCGCCGAGTAGCGACTAGCCGGGCTGGCGCAGGGCCTGGTACTTGCGCCAGCGCGAGCGCCAGAACACGAAAGCGAGCCAGCCCAGCGCGGCGGCCCCCATGGCCCAGAAGGCGATGCCCTGCCAGTAGCCAAGAGGGTCGAAGCTCTGGCTAACTTCGGTGGCCGGGAACTTGTAGCGGATCTGGCCAGTGGTCAATGCCTTGATGGGCGGATAGCAGGCCAGCAGCGCTGGCAGGGCCGTGACGAGGACTGCCAGAGCGAGCAGGGGGCGATCTGCTTTTGACGCGTGACTGCGTGCCAGGAAGATGCTCTCGGTGCGCATGAACAGCGCGGTGAGCAAACCACCCATGGCGAGCAGCGGGCCGGCGACCAGCAACAACCCGAAGCCCAGCGCGGCGAGTGAGAACGCGCCGCCCTCCAGTTTCGATGTGGCGAGCCACAGCGGGGTGGCGTAGGCATAGACGGGGACGCTTGCGATCAGACCCGTGAGTCCGAAAAGGAATGCGATGCTCGATTTGCGCTGCAAGCGGTCACCGGGCAATACGGTCTGGCTGGTTTGCAGATCTTTGCTGCTACGGGCGGTATTCGTCACATCAGTTGCCGTGGGGTCGATCTGACAATTTTAGCGCGTCATCCGGAGAGTCATGTCCCAAGGTCTGCATCGATGCCCGGAGCCTGGAACTGCTGTCGGGCGGAGATGATGGGATTGCGAAGCCTCGACAATCTCTGCGGAACCGGAATGGCGCCGATCAGTGCAGCGAAGAAGCAACTGGCGGTCGGAAAGAACGCTGTCATTTTTGGCCTCTGATGTAGCGCATCAGGGGACTTTTGTCTTTGAAAGGCCTGCTGCGGTGCGGCCTGCACCGGCTGTAACAATGCAGCTACAATCGCCGACGGATTGTCAGCAGCATAGCGTTGTTCACACAAAACTATTGATCGATGCGGCAGTCGGCCCGGACACCACCGGGGCACGACCCTGGAGAGATGTGTGGCGATTACCGGTGACCAGAGTTTCCTGAAGAACATCAACCGTATGGCACTCATACGCTTGATCCGTGGCGAGCCGGGCTTGTCGCGCGCAGATTTGTCAGAGGTGACAGGTCTGACGAAATCGACTGTCAGCCAGCTTGTGCAGGAGCTGATCGATGAAGGCTGGCTCACCGAGGACGAAGCACTTGCCACGGGCAGTATCGGGCGTCGTCCGACACCCCTGCGCCTCGATACCGAACGCCTCGCTCTGCTGGGCGTGGATGTCACGGTCAATGCCATCGAAGTTGTCGCGACCAATCTGACCGGAGAAATCATTGTCTCGCGCGTGCGCAAGCTCTCTACGCGGGATCTCAACAGCGTTGTGGCCGAAGTGGTGGCGCTGATTGCTGAAGTGGTCACTGAAGTCAGCGCGTTGGGGCGCCGTCCGTTGGGAGTCGGGGTGGGCGTGCCGGGCCCCGTGCATGCCAATAGCGGTGTGCTGCACTACTCGCCCAACTTCGGCTGGAAAGATGTGCCGATGCGCGAAGTGCTGCGCAAGGCACTGGTGGCACATGGTCTTCATGATTTGCCGATCTTCGTGCAGCGTCGTGCGGGTATCGCTGCGCTGGGCGAAGTCGAGTTTTCGTGCGATGACGTCGATGAGCCGCTGTTGTTCATTCACCTGGGCAGCAACATTGGTGCCGGTGTGTTCATCTCGGGCCGCTTGCTCAGTGGTCACGGCGGTTTCGCGGGGGATGTCGGCAATCAGCAACTCGTGTTGAATGGCCGCACGGCATCAGCCAATGCTTCCATCGGCATGGCCGCGATGGCCGGCAGATTGGGTGTCAGTGAAGAAGTCTTCTTCACCCGGGTGCAGGCGGGTGAGCCGGAGGCTACGGCGGTGGCACGTGAAGGCGCTCAGTTCCTCGCTGTGCTGATCCACAACCTGTGGGCGACTTTTGACCCTGCGCACATCGTGCTGGGGGGTGTCGTCGCACGCATGCTCACGCCAGGTTGGCTGGAAGAGGTCGAGAGCGAGCTGAAGAACCAGGTGCAGGGCAGCCTCATCAAGCCACCACCCGTGACGGTTGCGCGTTTTGGCTTGCAGGCCGTCGCCGTGGGGGCAACCGCCCTGGTGCTACACCAGTACGTACGCCCTGTTTGATCAGATTTTCAGCAGGCCGTCTTCGACGAGGCCGGATGCCACCAGTCGCTTGACCGTCGGGCGCAGATCCAGACCAGTATTCGCACGCAGGGCTGCTGCGCGTTCCTTGAGCAGCGCGAGCTCGACAGCGGTGCTGGTGTTGCCAGCGAAAGCCACGACGTTGCCACTCTCACACGAAGGGAAGGCTAGGGTGCGCCCCTCGAATGCGTCCGACAGCCGCTTGAGGCTGGGGCCGTAACGATTGCTGCGCCCGAACAGGTTCACGCTGACGAGGCCATCCGGCGCCAGTCTTGCGCGGCAGGCCTGGTAGAAAGGCAGCGAGTCGAGCGCGCCGACTCGGGCATTTTCGTCGTAGCCGTCAACGAGGATGTAGTCGAACAAAGGGCCGTCCTGACAGACGTACTCCACGCCATCGCCAATCGTGATGCCGAGTCGCCGATCCGTGTCCGGTAGTTTGAAGAAGTGGCGCGCGGCAGCGACGACCTCGGCATTGATTTCGACAACGCGCAGCTTGCTGTGCGGCAGCTTCCAGTAACAGAACTTGGTCAGCGATGCGGCGCCGAGGCCGATCAGCAAGATCTTCTTTGGCCAGCGCGTCGCGTCGCGCAGCAGCAGGCCCGCCATCATCTCGCGTGTATAGGCCAGCTCGAGGTCGAACGGGGCGGCGGATGCGCATGGCGCCTTGTACCCATTCCGAGCCGAAATGCAGGTAGCGGACGCCGTCTTCTTCGCTGATATCGATGGAGGGAGATGACATGGTGAATGAGCCGGAATGGGAGGGGGACTCTACCTGAAGTGCTGGTACTTCACGCCCACCAGGTTTTTATTTGGCGTCGTTATTGAATTTGATGGATTGCCTTGCACTGCGGATTGACGAGACCTCGGCCAATCTAGAAAGTTCGCGCAGCCAACCAAACTTGGCATCCGCCCGCAGAGGGGTGTTGCAGCACAGGGTTTGTGTGGCCCGCAGAAAAATTCCAAGCAGACAACATCAAGGAGACTACAGATGAACATGAAGTACATCGTCGGTGCCGTGGCTCTGGCACTCGCTTCTTCCGCCACCTTTGCTGCAACGGGCGCCTCGTGCAAGTCCACCGGTTCGGTGAGTGTGGCCGAAACCATCAAGATCGACGGCGGCACCTACGACGGCGGCTGCAAGACCTTCAACGGCACCTCGGCACTCGGCGACGGCAGCCAGGGCGAAGCCCAGAAGGCCTACTTCCGCATCATGAACGGCGCAACGCTGAAGAACGTCATCATCGGCAAGAACGGCGCTGACGGCATCCACTCATGGTACGGCGGCACGCTGGACAACATCACCTGGACCGACATCGGCGAAGACGCTTTCTCGGTGAAGAAGGCCGGTAACGTCACGCTGAAGAACATCACCGGCAAGTCTGGCGAAGACAAGTTCATCCAGCAAAATGCCGAAGGCACGATCACCGTGACCAACTGCATCCTGGACGGCGCTGCCAAGTTCTACCGTCAGAACGGTGGCAAGACCTTCAAGACGACGATCAATGTCAGCGGCTGCGACATCTCCAACCTGAAGGAAGGTGTCTTCCGCACCGACAGCTCGACCAGCGTCGCGTCGCTGAAGAACAGCCGCATCCGTAACGTGCCGACGATCTGTATCGGTTACGCATCGGGCAAGTGCACGTCTTCGGGCGTCACGACCTTCTGATCTGTTAGTTCAGTTGAGTGAAAAACACGGCCTTCGGGTCGTGTTTTTTATGGCTTGAGGGGAGCCAGGCGCACGATGCGCTGGCCGATGGCGATCAATGCGCCGCTCTCCGGATGGAAGATGGCGTTGCGGAAATGTGCTGCGGTGTGGCTGTCCAGCGCCTGCCAGCTCAAGCCACCATCTTGCGAACGCAGGATGCTGCCGCCACGACCGACCAGCACGATGTGGCCTGTGCCGGGCTCGATGAGCGGCACGCGCAGGTCTTCATCGGTGCCCGCGCTGATGCGTTGCCAGACGGCTTGGCCACGCGCCTGACGCAGGATCGTGCCGCCACGGCCGACCAGAAGCAGGGCGCCACTGCGTGCATCGTGCTGGAAGGCCAGCAGCACCGAATTCACACCTGATGCGACGCGCTGCCAGTGCAGGCCGTCGTCGTCGCTGCGCAGGATGACGCCATCTTCACCCGCGAGCCACAGCGTGCCGGTCTCGGGATCGGCATGACTCGCGAACAGGTTGGCCGGCGCATCAAGTTGCAGGGCTTGCCAGGAGTCGCCGCCATCGGTGCTGCGATGCAGGCTGCGGCCCTTGCCGTAGAGCAGGATGCTGCCGCTCTTGCTGGAGACGAGGCCGTTGCGGAACAGGTCTTCGTCATGCGACAGGCCGCGCTTCTCCCAGTGCTCGCCGCCGTCGCGCGAGCGGTAAACGTAGCCGTGCATCTCCAGCGTGAAGAACTGCTTGCGCGCCGGGTCGGCAAACATCGCGTAGTAGCCCTCGGCCTGCTCGAAGGGCGTGTGATGCGCGATCTGCCAGCTGCGGCCAGCATCGTGCGAACGCATGATGGTGCCGGGTGGGCCGGCGGTGATGAAATTCTGCGTGCCGGGCACATGCAGCACGGCTTTGAAGCCCGCTGGATAGCGCTCGTCCGGGAAGCGCACGGGGACCGTCTGCCAGGTCTGGCCGGCATCTTCCGAACGTGCGATGGCACCCGCGTCGCCCAGCGCCACGATGACAGGGCTGCCAGGCAGGGCGGCCAGCGCCACCAGATACTCGCCCTGATTGGCACGCAGGCTCTGCCAGCTGCGCCCGCTGTCGCGTGACTGATAGAGCGCACCTTCATCGCCGGCAGCGATGTGCAGCTTGCGCTGTGCGTCATGCAGCAGGGTCTGGAAGCTCGGTTGTTCGGACAGCATCGCACTGCGCCAGCTGCGGCCGCCATCTTCCGAACGTGCGACGAGGCCGCCGAGGCCCACGCCGACAATGCAGCGGCAGGAGGCGTCGTAGCTCAACGCCGACAGCTGCACGCCGGCCTTCGCCACACGGCACTGCCATTGCTTGCCCTGCGCGTCGCCCAGCAGCACGTCGCCGCTGTGGGTAGCGAGCACCCAGCGCTGGTGGGCCGCATCGAAGACGGCATCCGTGACATAGCCCTGTGATGCGGTCTGGATCAGCTTCCAGCTGAGCCCGTCATCGCTGGACCGCCACAAGCGCCCCTTGGCACTGGCGGCGATCAGGTTCTTGCCGGCGGTGATGAAGCGCGTGACGGGTGGCGTGTTGCGATCGCGCGACTGGATCAGCTGCCAGCTTTGCCCTTCGTCGCCGGAGCGCAGGATGGTGCCTTGCTCGCCGCCCACCAGCAGGCTGCCACTCGCGCTGCGCGCAACGGTGTTGAGCGTGATGGCCTTGCCCAGCGAGCCGCTTTCCCAGTGCATGCCATCGTCGGCAGAGCGCAGCAGGCTGCCCTGGGCGCCCACGGCCAGCCAGGCGTTGTCCTCGCGCAGCTTGAAGACCTGACGCAAGCTGGCCGACGAGCCGGACGCAATGCGCTGCCAGCGCTTGCCCGCGTCGGTCGAACGCAGGATCAGGCCGTTGTCGCCCACCGCGATGAGGCTGCGGCCTGCCGCCACGTGCTGGATGGCGTCCTTTGCGTCTGTGGCGGCGGCTTGCCATCGCAGTGCATCGTCGGAGCGCAGGATGCTGGCATCGCCACCGGCAACGATCAGTGCCTGGCTGGCCGGTTCGATCAGCGCGGTGGCGAAGCCCGGGTTGAGCACTTCCGCCACGTAGGCAGGGGCCGGTGCCGCCGCGAGGGCGAGAGAGGGGAGCGCGCATGCTACGGCGCGCAACAGCTGCTGCAACATCGTCGTCTCCTGTGAAGCTGGCGATCTGCGCCGCCAGTCGCATCGATTATCCCTGAATGGGGCCCAAGGGTGCCGTAACGGCCCTGAACAGGCGATAATCCCGATGTTTTCCCGGTTCTCCGGGCAAGCCAGGAACAGGTAGCAGACAAAACACACCATAGATCTTGGGGAAACCAGACAGTGGACAGCAGCGCAAAACTGACCCGGCGCGTCACGCTTGCAGACGTTGCCAAAATGGCAGGCGTGTCAAAGCAGACCGCCTCACGGGTTGTCAATGACAGCCCCAATGTGACCGACGAAACGCGGGCACGTGTGAAGCAATGCATCGAGGCCCTCGGTTTCCGTCCGAGTGCCCTGGCGCGTCAGCTCAACACCGGCCGTAGCCACACACTGGGCATTGTGAGTAATGCCTCGGTGGGCTATCTCGTGTGTGGTGAAGCCTACGTCGGCATGCTTCAGCAAACAGACAAGATGGGCTACGCCTTGCTCAACAAGCTGGTCACCGATTTTGCACCTGACAATGTGACGTCCTTGATGGACGGGCTCATCGAGCGTCAGGTTGACGGTGTCATATGGGCCGGCCCGGACATCGGCGACAGTCACACCTGGATGGACAGCTACCCGATGGAGCGTCTGCCCATGCCCATGGTGGCGATCAATACCCGTCCGCGTCCCGGTATCGACGTGGTGGGCTTCAACAACTTCCTCGGTGGGCAGAACGCGACGCGTCACCTCATCGGCCTCGGGCGCAAGCGTGTGGCGCATCTGTCAGGGCCGCTGGATCGCTGGGTGGCGTCGGAGCGTGTGCTCGGCTGGCGCAAGGCGCTGGAGGAAGCAGGACTCGGCGATTGCCAGCGCCTGTTCGTCGAGGGCAACTGGGAAACCTCGGGTGGTGGCGAGGGTTTGCGCCGTCTGCTGGAAATCGATCCGAAGCTCGACGCCATTTTCGTCAGTAGCGACCGCATGGCGCTCGGTGTGCTGCTGGAAGCCCAGCGTATGGGTATCCGCGTGCCGGAAGACATTGCGATCGTCAGTATCGACAACGATCCGCAGAGCGCGTTTTTCAACCCGCCGCTGACGACCATGACGCAGGACACGCCGGCCATGGCCGAAGCGGCCCTGTGCCTGCTGGTGCGCCGCATCTGCGAGCGCCACGGTGAGCCTTATCCCGCGCTGTGCGCCGAGGTGCCGAATACGTCGTTCGAACATCAGCTGATCGTGCGCGGCAGTACGGTGGCAAATTGAGGAGTGGCTTTGACGCGCAGTGAAGGCAAGGCAGCCGGGACAGGAACCCCGGCTTTCGGATTCGCCGGCTATTCCGGATCAGGCAAGACGACGCTGATCGAGCGGCTGATCCCCGTCTTTCGCAGCGCGGGCTTGCGGGTGTCGCTGATCAAGCACACCCACCACGGTTTCGACATCGACCGACCTGGCAAGGATTCCTTCCGCTTCCGCGAAGCCGGTGCATCGCAGGTCATGCTGGCCGGTGAGAAACGCTGGGCCTTGATGACCGAGCTGCGGGAGGTGCCGCAGCCGACGCTGGCCGAGTTGCAGGCGCAGCTGGCACCTTGCGACCTGGTGCTGGTCGAAGGCTTCAAATCGGCCGAGCTGCCGAAAATCGAAGTCTGCCGTCCCTCGCTGGGGCATCCTTTCGTGCACAGCAGCTTTCCGGGCGTGGTGGCCGTGGCCAGCAACGAACCGCTCGACTGCGGCTTGCCCTGCCTGGATCTGGATGATCCGCTCGCGATCGCGGATTTCGTTCTACGCTTCCTGGATATTCCAGTGCAGTTGCCCGGGCAGTAGCCCGCGTAGCTGCCCAACCCCCTACGAGATTGAACATGCTGAGTTTCGAGGCTGCGCGCGATGCCCTGCTGGCATCTGCTACCGCCATTTCCGCGACGGAGAGCGTGCCGTTGACCGAGGCCGTTGGTCGCGTGCTGGCGGCCGATGTCGTGTCGGCTATCGACGTGCCGCCTGCAGATAATTCAGCCATGGATGGTTATGCCATCCGGGTGGCGGAGCAGGGCGGCGGTGTGCTGCCCGTCAGCCAGCGCATTCCTGCAGGCAGCAAGGCCGAGCCGTTGCAGCCCGGCAGCCTGGCGCGCATCTTTACCGGTGCGGCGATTCCGCCCGGTGCGGATGCTGTCGTGATGCAGGAGCGTTGCGAAGTCAGCGAAGCCGGTGTGCGCGTGCAGGAAGTGCCGGGCATCGGTGACAACATCCGTCGCCGTGGCGAGGACATCGCCAGCGGGGCGGTCGTGTTGCGCGCGGGTGAGCGTCTGGGCTCGGCTGCGCTGGGCCTCGCGGCATCGATCGGTATTCCGCGGCTGACGGTGTATCGCCGTCTGCGCGTGGCCACTTTCTTCACCGGCAGTGAGTTGCAGGAGCCGGGCACGCTGCTGGCGGCAGATCGCATCTACAACTCCAACCAGTACATGCTGGCCGGGCTGCTGGCCGAGCTGGGCTGTGAAGTGATCAGCCTGGGCATCGTGCCCGACGATCTGGCGGCGACACGCGAAGCCTTGCGCAAGGCCGCGCTCGACAGTGACCTCGTGCTGACCTGTGGCGGCGTATCGGTGGGCGAAGAGGATCACGTCAAGGCCGCAGTGGAAGCCGAAGGCGCGCTGGAGAGCTGGCGTGTCGCCATCCGGCCGGGCAAACCGCTGGCGTCGGGTCGCATCGGTGCCACGCCCTTCATCGGCCTGCCGGGTAATCCCGTGTCGAGCTACGTGACCTTCCAGCTGCTGGTGCGCCCCTACCTGCGTCGCCGTCAGGGCATGACCGATGTGCTGCCACGTCCTGTCAGCCTGCGTGCCGCGTTCGACTGGCGCAAGAACGTGCCGGTGCGTGAGTTCCTGCGTGTTCGTGTCGATGGGGACGGGACGCTGCAGCTCTTCCCCAACCAGGGCAGCGCCGTGCTGAGCTCCTGTGCCTGGGCTGAGGGTTTCGTGAGTAATCCGCCGCAGACCACGATTGCAAAGGGCGACGTGGTGGAGTTCATCCCGCTGGGGGCGCTCGCATGAAGGTGCAGGTGCTGTTCTTCGCCAGCCTGCGCGAGGCTTTGGGCAGCGCAGGCGAAGCCCTGGAGCTGACTGCAGGCGCCGACGTTGCGGCCGCGCGTGTGTTGCTGGCGTCTCGCAGCGGGGAGTGGCAGCGCCTTGCTTCGCCGCGCATCCGCGCTGCCGTCAATCAGGCCCTCGTGGCGGAATCGCACGCTCTTGCCGAGGGCGACGAGCTGGCCTTCTTTCCGCCGGTGACGGGGGGCTGAGATGAGTGTGTCCGTGAGCGTGCAGGCCGAAGATTTCGACGTCGGTGTCGAGGTGCGTGCGCTGTCACTGCCGGGTGTTGGGGCCGTGGCGAGTTTTGTCGGCCGCGTGCGCGAATCGCAGAGCGGGCTTGTCGCCATGACTCTGGAGCACTACCCGGGCATGACCGAGCGGGCGCTGCATGACATCGCCGTCGAGGCCCAAGCGCGCTGGCCACTGGCAGCGGTGCGTATCGTGCATCGTGTGGGTCGTTTGTTGCCGGGCGAGCAGATCGTGTTCGTCGGCGTATCAGGGCCGCATCGCGGCGAAGCCTTCGCGGCGTGCGAGTTCGTCATGGACTACCTGAAGACGCGCGCACCCTTCTGGAAGAAAGAAGAAGACGCGAATGGTGCGCACTGGGTGGATGCGCGCGAGACCGACGACACGGCCGCAGCGCGCTGGCAGCGCTGAATCGCGCTTCCAGCTGCTTACTGCCCGAAATTCAGTCCCTGACCCAGGCCGCCCTGACTCTGTGGCTGGCTTTGCTGACTCTGTTGGTCACCCGCCATGGGCAGTGAGCCTGCGGCTGTGGCGCCGTTGCCAGCCGGGGGCTGGCCGTCCTGGTTGGGGAGTTCACATCCGTTGTCGGTACACACGACACCGTAGAACGAACACCCACTCGCGATAGCGCTTCTTGTTCTTGAAGTGGAAGAACTCGTCGGGGAAGTTGTCCTTGCGGATAGGCTCGCCTTCGGCCTTGCTGTAAACGCCGAGGATGCCGCCCTCGGGAGAGCGGATGATGCCCCAGTCGGAACTGCCGGTCAGGGGATCGGCGTAGATGCGACGCAGGTAGCGCTTGACGCCTGGATAGCGCTTGTCACGCACCAGGTCGTCGAGAGAGCGCGGTGCCACGGCGGGCATGCCGGCGGGGGTGTTTTCGAAATAGCCTTTGACGGCACGCTTGAATTCGAGCCCGATGGCGAGCAGCTGGGCTTCGGCCTCGCGTCGCTGCACCACGGCGCCGTATTGCACGGCGGAGGCCGCGATGAGCGCCATCACGGCGAGCACGATCATCACGCCGATGTAGCTGAAACCAAGCGCCGTCGTGCGGCTCGAAATCCCTTGCGTGAGACGCATGCTTACCAGCGCCGGTAGGGGATGCCGTTGAGGCCGATGGCTTCGGACTTCGAGTACACGTCGTAGACCTCTTCGCCTTCCTTGGGGTCGTTGGCTTCGCTGGTGTAGGAGCGCAGACCCCAGGTCTGTGGATCCGGGATGCTCGGGTCGTCACTCAGCGGGTCGCGCGGAATGCGGCGCAGGAAGTAGATCTTGCGGCCCGAAGAGTTGCGCTGGTCGGGCTTGCCGAGCACCAGGTCGTCGAGCGTCTTGGGGTAGCCGGGCGAGCCGACCTCGGTGGCGATGATCCCCTGGTCGGCCGCCTGCTTGTAGGCGTCGAGCGCCGCGCGGATTTCCCGCAGGGCCAGCCGCAGTTCGTGTTCGCGGGTGCGTTGCACGCCGACTTGAGCCAGCGGGATCGTAATGCTGGCGAGCACACCGAGGATGGCCAGCGTGATCAGCAGTTCAATAAGGCTGAACCCCTTGAGGCTGAAGCCCCTGGACGGGCGGAGGCGGATCAATGACACGTTCGGTGGCGTCGAGGTGGGAGAGGAGGGCGCATTGTGCCCGCGTGGCCTGTCAGCGTCCATGTGCTGTGCCGCAATACCGGATCAGGCCGGTGCTCAAGTACACTTGCCGGACTAAATGCGCGCTGCCACGAAGCGGTGCGGAACCACACAGGAGGAAGACAAGGATGTATCCAGCAGCTCTGGGCAAGGTATCGATGTTTGCGCGTGGCAGCCTGATTGCGCTGACCTGCCTGTCGATGTTTGCGTGCAGCAAGAAGGAAAGTGCCGACGGCGTGGTGGCCTTGCCGGCCGAGGCGCCGAACTATCGCACCGTGGTCACCAACCCCAACTTGTTCCAGCTCGCCAATGATGGCGAGGGCAAGAGCATTGTCGTCGTCGGTACGGACGGTGCGAACTGGCGATCGGTTAACGGCGGACAGACCTGGCAGATCGGCGCTGCTGTCACCAGCGAGCAGATCGGTGCGATCAGCGCGATCGGCAAGGGTGGCCGCATGCTGGCGCTGGGAACCAGTGGTGTCGTGCTGCGTTCCGATGACCACGGCGCCACCTGGGCAAGCGTTGACACCGGTACGCAGGCCGCTTTGCGCGGGCTGGCCGTCGCGCCTGATGGCAAGACGGTCTTCGCAGCGGGCATGCAGGGCACCTTGCTCAAGTCGACCGACGCGGGCGAGCACTGGTCGCCGCTCAAACCGGGTACGGGGGCTTTCCTTGGTCACGTGGTGATCAACGAAAAGTTCGGCACGGTATTGCTGGGGGGCGAGAAGGGCGCCTTGCTGGTCTCGCAAGACGGCGGCAATTCCTGGCATGGGCTCAATATCGGTGAAATCACGATTTCCGAACTGATCGTCGATCAGAAGACCGGTGCCGTGTATGCCGGCACGGAAGGTGGCGAAGTCCTCAGGTCGCTCGATGGTGGTGGCAACTGGGCCGTCACGGATACGCGTCTCAAGACTTACGTCACGCGTCTGTTCGTGGCAGAAGATGGTGCCCTGTATGCCCTCAGCAGTGGCGGAGACGTGGCGCGTACGACCGACGGTGGCAAGACCTGGCAGAAGCAACACGTCGCCGACAACACCTATCTGGCGCGCATGCTGCAGAACCCGGACAAGAGCTTGTTGATAGTCGGCGATCAGGGTGCCGTGCTGCGTTCGGAAGACAACGGCAAGAGCTGGCAGAAAGTGGCGCTGGAGTGGGACGCCGGCAAGAACATCGACAGCGTATTGCGCGACGCGGCCAGTGGTGCACTGGTGGTGGTGGGGCCCGGAGGCCAGATTGCCCGCTCGACCGATGCCGGCAAGACCTGGAGCCGCGTGCGGCAAGGCGCCGGCGATTATGTGCATGGCATTGCGGCGGATCCGGCCGGCGTCTTGACGGCTGTGGGCGCACGCGGCCTGTTGCTGCGCTCGGAAGATGGCGGCCTGCGCTGGCAGAACGTCAAGAGCATGGAGGGCTTCCCTCTGCCCTACCTGTTCAAGGTGGGCTACGAACCGGCATTGAAGAAGCTGGTGGCGGTGGGAGCTGGCGGCACGCGCATCTTCTCGGGTGACGGTGGCGTCAACTGGGAGGCGCATCGCAGTGATGATCTGCCGACCTTCCAGGGTTTCGTGACGCACAGCAAGACCGGCAACATAGTCATGCACGGCGATATCGGCGGGCTGGGGTTGCAGGCGCCGGATGGTAATTTCTCCACGCCGCAGAAGTTCGGTGAGAGCGCGCTGTGGCGTGGCGTTGAAGATGCGTCGTCCGGCAAGCTGTGGCTGACCGGGGATGACGGCAGCGTGGCCATGTCGGCCGACGCGGGCCGTAGCTGGCGCAAGATGCCCACGGGCAGCACGGCCAAGCTCTACAACGCACTTATCGATTCCGACAAGAAGATCTACCTCGTGGTCGGCTCGCAAGGCACCATCCTGCGTTCCGAGGATGATGGCAACAACTGGGCAGCCGTCGAGAGCGGTGTGGTGCACAGTCTCAACTCCATCATCGCTGACCCGAAGTCCGGCGCCGTCGTTGTGGTCGGCGACAAGGGCACCATCCTGCGCTCGGAAGACAAGGGCAAGACCTGGCAGCCCGTCAGCAGCGGCAATGAGAACCTGTTGCGTGGCCTGATGATCGAACCGGGCAGCAAGGCCATCATCTCTGCTGGACGCAATGGCACGGTGATGCGCAGCGTGGATGGCGGCAAGACCTGGCAGGCAATCGATCTGCACACGACGGGCCATATCAAGACACTGGTCGTGCTGCCCGGGTCGGGCAACTTGCTGGCCTATGGTGATCGTGTCGTGCTGCTCGAACGCACCAGCGCCAAGCCGACCAAGTAAGGGCGTTTGGTCAAAGCAAACGGGGCGACATGACGTCGCCCCGTTTTCATTGGGTGTCCGGATCTGTCGGCGACCTCATCGAGGGCGGGGTGGTGACGAGTTGGCTTGGTCTGTTCCAAAGACGCAGAGCCAAAAAAAACCCCGCCTGTTGGGCGGGGTTGGTCTTAGACCAAGAGACAGCTTCGCAAAAACGTGATTGACCGGTGCCCTGTGGCGTGCCCTGAAGGGGCTTGCCAGACCTTGATTGTTACCGGTAACTCAATAATCGATATTCTGGTTTTGATACCGGTAACAGTCAAGTGTTTTCCTCACATCTGGCTGATTTGCGGTGTGCTTTCCGTGATCTGCGTCCGATCGCTGCTACGTCGTCCACAAAAACAGAAAGTGCTTGCCATTGATCTTTATTTTCATATTATTGGAAATATGAAATCAAACGATGCCGTTAGCCAGCTCGCTGCACTTGCCCAGGAAAGCCGCTTGGCCATTTTTCGCCTGCTCGTGCAGCAAGGGCAGGGCGGACTGCCCGTGGGGCGTATCGCCGAATCACTCGGCCTCGCCAATGCGACGCTGTCCTTCCACCTCAAGACCCTCGCCCAGGCCGAGCTGATCGTGCCGCGTCAGGAAGGGCGCTTTATCTACTACGTAGCGAACTTTGCGCAGATGAACGCGCTGCTCGCTTTCCTCACCGAGAACTGCTGCGCCGGCGAGCCTTGCGGTGCTGGCAGCGGTGTCTGTTGTCCGGAGAACCCGCAATGAAACGCTTCCATGTCCATGTCTCGGTGGCCGATCTGGCTGCCAGTGTCCGTTTTTATTCCGCTTTGTTCGGCAGCGAACCCGCCGTGGTCAAGACTGACTATGCGAAATGGATGATTGACGATCCCCGCATCAACTTCGCCATCTCGCAACGCGGTGCACCGCTGGGGCTTGATCACCTGGGTATCCAGGTGGAGAGCAAGGAAGAGCTGTCCGCGCTGCAGACGCAGTTTTCGGCGGCGGATGCGGCCAGCGTGAGCGAGTCCGGCAAAGCCTGCTGCTATGCAGAGTCCGACAAACACTGGGCGCAGGACCCGGCCGGCATTGCCTGGGAGGCGTATCACACGCTGGCCACGATTCCCACCTTCAGTCGCGCTGACAACCTGCCCGAGTCCGGCACGTGCTGTGGGCCACGTACCGAGCCTGTCACGACCATCAAGCTTGCGGCGCAGAACCATTGCGCTCCTGGCGGTGGCTGTTGCTGAGCAACCCACACATCGCACCAAACCCCCGATCCGATCCCAAAATGACCACTCACGTTCTGATCCTCTGTACCCACAATTCCGCTCGCAGCGTGCTATCCGAAGGCATGCTCAACCATCTCGCACAGAAGCTCGGCAGGGACGTTCGTGCCCACAGCGCAGGCAGTGCGCCGAGTGGTCGCATCAATCCGTTTGCCATCGAGGCGCTGAACAATGCCGGCGTCAACACGTCCAGCTATCGCAGCAAGAGCTGGGGTGAATTCAGTCAGCCCGATGCGCCGGCGATGCGCATCGTCATCACCGTGTGCGACAACGCGGCCAACGAGGTGTGCCCGATCTGGCCGGGCAGTCCCGTGAAGATGCACTGGGGCTATCCGGACCCCTCCAACGCCGAGGGGGAGGATGCCAAACGTCAGGCCTTCGAGATCACGCGCCAGGCCATCGCTTACCGCATGCTGCAACTGTTGGCTCTGCCGCTCGAGACGATGAGCAATGCAGAGCTGCAGACGGCGCTCATCCAGATCGCGAAGAACTGATCGTGTCGCTTTCCCGCAAGTTGCTGGCCGAGTTGCTCGGCACGATGTTGCTGCTCGCCGTCGTGATCGGCTCGGGCATCATGGCGGAGCGGCTGGCTGGTGGAAACGTCGCCATTGCCTTGCTCGCCAACACGCTGGCGACGGTGGCTGGTCTCTACGTCCTGATCGAAGCCTTTGGCCCTGTCAGCGGCGCGCATTTCAATCCGGCGGTCAGCGCGGTGATGGCTTTTCGTGCCGAGCTGCCGCGGCAACATCTGTTGCCTTACGTCGCTGCCCAGTTGCTGGGCGCGATGCTGGGCGCCTGGCTGGCGCATGCAATGTTCGACATGACGATCCTGCAGTGGTCGGCGAAGGTGCGCAGCGGAACGGGCCAGTGGCTGGCGGAAGCCGTTGCGACGGCGGGGTTGCTGCTGGTGATCCTGCGTGCGCCGTCTGGTCGCGCATCGGTCATGGTTGCCGCATACATCGGTGCGGCGTACTGGTTCACGGCAAGCACTTCGTTCGCCAATCCGGCCGCAGCATTCGGGCGCATGTTCAGCGACAGCTTCGCGGGCATCGCGCCGGCGAGTGTTCCTGCTTTTGTGCTGGCGCAGATTGCGGGCGCGGCGATCGGCTTGCTGATCCATCTGGTTTTGCGCGAAGCGGCTAGCCCCGGCGTCGAGAAGCAGAAATGAAAAAGCCCCTTGCCGGGTAGGCAAGGGGCTTCGACAACTGAGCGGATGGATCAGTTGTAGGTGATGTCGGACTTGCTGACGTCGCAGTTGGCGGTGTTCCACTGCTCACCGATCTTGGTCGAACTCGGAGCCCGACTGCACGCCCTTGTGGGTCACGCAGATCAGGGTGCCGGTCTTGACCGTCAGGGTGCGGATCGTGGCCTTGTCGCCGAAGTTGCTGTTGATACCGACCACCATGCCCGACGAAGGCTTCGTCGTGACCTTGGTGCTGCTGACCTGCATGTAGCGCGGGCCGCCGTTCGACGAGCAGTTACCGCAGGAGCGGTACAGCTTGCCGATGGTGGTGGCGGTGAAGCCGCTGATGGAGATCTTGCTGCCGATACCGTTGTGCTGGAAGACCTTGTCCGAGGCGTTGGCAGCCGAGCCACCCGACACCGTCATGGTCTTGCCCGAGCCGCCCTTCATGGTGGCAGCGTCTTCACAGACGTCAGGCCACTTCACGTTGGACAGGGTGCAGTTGCCGGCGCAGTGCACGCCGTCAGCGGCGCCGCCAGCCTTGATCACGACATTCTTCAGCGTGGCGCCATCGGTCAGGTAGAACACGGGAGCCTGGCTTTCGCTGCTGCCAGCGCAGGACGTGCCGACGGTTGCGCCGCCGTAGTCCTTGGTGCCGGTGATGGTCGTGGTAGCCGAAACGCTGGCCATGGAGGCGGACAGGCAGAGGCCCAGAAGCAGTTTGCTGTACATCGTTTGTCTCCTTTATCAGGTGTTGTGCTGCATGTGTCGTTTGCTGCAGTCATCTCTGGCCATCCGTTGTTACCGGTAACCAGCGGCGCGAGTTTGTTATTGATACCGGTAACAGTCAACTGCTTCTGGAGGATTCATGCGGAATTTCCATATTGCGACTGCGTCAGACGAGGTGCGCTGGAAGGGAAAGTTTTTGCCTGATCAGCAGCTTGCGGCGTACTGCATTGCGGAACGAAAAGTTCAGGAAAGCGCTGCCGTTTCGATGCGAAAGCGCGCTTGGGGAGAGGCGTTTCGCAGGGACGCAGACCGGGTCAGCGAGGCAAGGGTGCTCGCTACCCGGCCATGAAGATGTGAGGAGGAGTCAGCCGGGTACTCAGGCGCTGCGGCGGAAGCCCGCCAGCGCCGTGCCCAGCTGCGCGAATACGCCATCCCAGTCACCGGGAGCCGGTTGCCGGAACAGCCTGGCTGCGGGGTACCAGGGGCTGTCTTCGCGCTGCAGTTGCCAGCGCCAGTCGGGGGCGAAGGGCAGCAGGATCCAGGTTGGTACGCCCATGGCGCCAGCGAGGTGGGCCACCGAGGTGTCGACGCTGATGAGCAGGTCGCAATGGCTGAGCGCGGCAGCCGTGTCGCAGAAGTCGTTCAGCCCGCCGCGCAGATCGTGAATGGGCGAATCCGCGAGTGTCGCTTCGTCACTGCTGCGCAGGTCTTTCTGCATCAGCACCAACTGGCGATCTGCAGCAGCCAGGGGGAGGAAGCGTGCGAGGGGAACGGAGCGGTTGTGATCGTTGGAGAGCCTGGGATTGCCTGAGCAACACACGCCAATGCGCAGCGCGGCAGCGGGCAGGCGTTGCTGCCAGATCTCGCGCTCGGCATCGCTTGCAGCGAGATACTGCGTGGCGACCGGCAGGGCTTCGGGTGTCAGGCCGAGGCGCGCGGGCAGGCTGAGCAAGGGGCAGTGGAAGTCGGCGGCCGGCGCTGTCTCGTCGCGCGAAAAGACTGTTACGTCCGGCAGGCGTGACAGCAGGCGCGCCAACGGCGGCTGCACTTCCAGCGAGACCCGCGCACCGCGCTTGCTGAGCAGATGGACGAGTCGGCAGAACTGCAAGGTGTCGCCCAGTCCCTGTTCGGCCCATACGATGATGTGTTGGCCGTCCAGCGAAGCTTTGCCGTCCCATTCGGGACAATCGAAACTGCGGCGTGCTTCCGCGTTCTTCAGGCGCCAGCGCCATTCGTATTGCGGGAAGCCCGCTGCAAAATCACCGAGCAGCAAATGCGACAGAGCCTGATTCCAGTTGGCGTCAGCATGTTCCGGTTGCAGCTGCAGGGCTTGGGCGTATTCCTGCAGCGCCTCGGCGTGCCGGTTCTGCGCGCCGAAGTTGTTGCCACGGTTGTAGCGCGCTTCGGCGTAGCCCGGATTGATGGCCAGTGCTTCATCGTAGGCGCGCTGCGCTTCGTCGAAGCGGGCCAGCTCCTTGAGTGCGTTGCCGCGATTGTTATGCGCCTCGGCGTAACGCGGCCGGCGGGCGATGGCTTCTTCATGACTGGCGATGGCTGCGGCGAAATCCTTGCGAGCCGCCTGAACGAGGCCGCGATTGTTGAGGGCCTCGGGATAGCCGGGGCGCTGGAGCAGGGCTTGCTCGAAGGCCGCTAGCGCTTCATCGTGACGTGCCAGTGCGCGCAGGGCGTTGCCGAGGTTGTTGAGCGCTTCGGGGAACACCGGCTGCAACTGCAAGGCCATGCGATGCGCGTTGACCGCATCGGCGTGGCGGCCGACTCCGGCGAGGGCCAGACCAAGATTGGTATGCACGGCAGCCTGTCGTGAATCGAGCTGCGCGGCGCGTTCGAGCCGGGGCAGGGCGTCCGCATGACGGCCCAGTTGCAGCAAGCCCCCCGCCAGATTGGACAAGGCATCGGCTGCTTCGCCATGACTCAGCGCGCGTTCGATCAGGGCGACGCCGCTGGCCATGCGCCGGCTCTGCATGTGCAGCACGCCGTAGTAGTGCAGGGCATCGAAGTGCGCTGGCTGAGCCTGCAGGATGGCGTTGTAGTGCTGCTCGGCTTCGTCGAGCCGGCCTTGCTGGTGGGCGTCAAGGGCTTGCGCCAGTCGCGCGGCGAAAGGATCGGGGCGCGGCGCAGGGCGCTGCGGCTTGGGTGACTTCTTCTTCATGCCAGGTGTTGGGTCAGCGCGTTGCGGACGTCGGCGATCAGCCCGTCCCAGTCGCCAGGTGCAGCTTGCCGGAACAGGCGTGCGCTCGGGTACCAGGGGCTGTCGCTGCGATCGAGCAGGTAACGCCAGTCGGCGGCGTAGGACAGCATGATCCAGGTGGGACAACCCAGTGCGCCGGCGAGATGCGCGACTGAGGTATCGACGCTGATGACCAGATCGAGGTTCTGCATCACGGCAGCCGTCTCGGCGAAGTCCGTCAGCTGCGGGCGAATGTCGCGCACTTCCGGGTGTGTCAGCAGCCAGGCTTCGTCTTCGGCGCGCAGGTCTTTCTGCACGATGAAGAATTCCGCGTCGCAGCCCAGCAGGGGCGCGATGCGTGCCAGCGAGGCCGAACGGTTGTGGTCGTTCGACTGGCGCGGATTGCCGGAGATGCAGAGACCAATCTTCGCCCGCGTGACGCCGCTGAGAGTCTGGCGCCAGGCCGCAACGCGTTCGGGCGGTGCGGCGAGGTGGGATTCGAGGCGCGGCAGGTTTTCCAGCGTCACGCCCAGCACGGCTGGCACGCTCATCAGCGGGCAGTGGTAATCGGTCGCGGGCAGCGGACCATCTTTCGGCACCACGTCATGCACACCCGCTTGCGAGCGCAGCAGCGCAATCAAGGGCGGCTGCACCGCGAGGATCACCTGTGCGCCCTGCGCAGCCAGATCGGCAGCGAAGCGGCAGGTCAGCAGCGTGTCGCCGAAGCCCTGTTCGGACCACAGCAGGATGCGCTTGCCGGCCAGCGATTCACCCTTCCAGCGCGGGCAGTCCAGCGCCAGCGCCACTTCGGCGGTGGCGTGCTGCCAGCGCCATTCGTAGCGCGGAAAGCCTGCCGCCCAATCGCCACGCACCAGTTCCACAACGCTGCGGTTGAGCTGGGCGCCCGGATGCTGCGGGTCGCATTCCAGCGTGCGGGCATAGTGCGCCAGCGCGTCGTCGTAACGATTGAGCAGGGCTGCCGTCACGCCCGCATTGTTGTGTGCGCTGGCATAGCCAGGCTGGATGGCTATCGCGCGGTCATAGCTGGCGAAGGCCTCGTCGTAGCGCTTCAGCGCGGCCTGCACGTTGCCGCGGTTGCTCCAGCCATCGACGTCGTCAGGATGTTGCGCGAGCAGGGTGTCGAACGCCGCCAGTGCTTCGTCGAAGCGCGCCAGCTGCGTCAATGCGAGGCCAAGGTTGTTGCGCGCGGCTGCGTGATCGGGATGTTTGTCGAGCACGCTCTGCACCAGTGTCAGGGCTTCCTCGGGGCGGCGCATGCCGAGCAGGGTGTTGGTGGCGTTGTTGAGTGCGTCGGCGAAGTCCGGCCGCAGTCCCAGCGCCTGATCGAAACTGGCCAGAGCCTCCTGGTGACGACGCAGCACGGCCAGCGTGTTGCCGCGGTTGTTGAGTGCTTCGGGGTAGTCGGGCTGGACTTGCAGCGCGGCCTCGTAGCTGACGAGGGCTTCTTCCTGGCGCCCCAGTGCGGCCAGAGTCAGCCCGCGGTTGTTGAGTGCGCCAGCATAGGTCGGCCGTTGCTCCAGTGCGGTGTCGAGTGCGGCCAATGCCTCTTCCGTACGGCCCAGATTGCGCAGGGCGTTGCCACGGTTGTTGTGCGCTTCCGGGTACTGCGGGCGCAGCTGCAGGGCCGTATCGAAGCTCTGCAGCGCAGTCTCGGCGTCGCCGCGCTCCTGCAGCGCTGTGCCACGGTTGTTATGCGCTTCGGCAAAGCGTGGTTGCAAGGCAATGGCTTCGTCGTAGCGGCGCAGTGCGCCTTCGGCATCGCCCACTGCGGCCAGCGTCAGGCCAAGGTTGTTGAGCACCGACGCAAAACGCGGATTGATCGCCAGTGCGGCTTCGAAGGATTGGCGCGCTTCGTCGTAACGGCCGAGTGCCCGCAGCGCATTGCCGCGGCCATTGAGCGCGTCAGTATTGCGTGGCTCGATGCGCAGCGCGGCGTCGTAGGCGGCGAGGGCCTCTTCGGTGCGCTGCAGGTTGGCCAGTGCCATGCCGCGGTTGTAGTGCGCCAGGGCGTTGTTCGATTGCAGGCGCAGCGCGTGGTCAAAGCTGGCGATGGCGCCCGTGTGCTCGCCGAGCTGTATCTGGCCGTTACCGAGGTTCATCCAGGCGTCCGCGGCATTGCCGTTCACGGCTAGCGCACGCTGGATCAGTTCGATGCCCTTGGGCGTCTGGCCCGCCTGCATGCAGGCCACGCCCAGCATGTGCAGGGCGTCGAAATGCTGCGCATTGCGCGACAGGATGTAGTCGTAGAGCTTGCCCGCCTCGACGAGATTGCCTTGCTGGTGGAAGCGGATGGCGTTGGCGAAGTAGGCCGCGAAAGGGTCGGGCGCGGCAGAGGGGCGAGCGGGCTTGCGTGAGTTCATGCCGTGAATGCTACGCAATTCGGCGATCCCGCAAGGTGCGGGTGCACAAAGAAAAACCCCCGCCGCGAGGCAGGGGCAACAGAAAACAGATTGTTTCGCCAGCCGGGGCAGGGCCCCGGCTGATACTGCGCGATTAGTTGAAGGTGACGTCGGACTTGCTGACGTTGCAAGCCGTGGTGCCCCACTCTTCACCGATCTTCGGCGACTCGGAACCCTTTTGCACGCCCTTGAAGGTCACGCACACCTTGGTGCCGCTCTTGACGGTCAGCGAGCGGATCGTGGCCTTGTCACCGAAGTTGCTGTTGATACCGACCACGAGGCCCGACGAGGGCTTGCTGGTGATCTTGGTGCTGCTGATGTTCACGTAGCGCGGGCCGCCGTTGGACGAGCAGTTGCCGCAGGAGCGGTACAGCTTGCCCATCGAACCGCCGGTGAAGCCGGAGATCTTGACGGTCGAACCGATACCGTTGTGCTGGAACACCTTGTCCGAAGCGCCGGAAGCCGAGCCGCCAGAGACGGTCATGGTCTTGCCCGAGCCGCCCTTCATGGTGGCTGCGTCTTCGCAGACGTCAGGCCACTTCACGTTCGACAGCGTGCAGGAACCGGCACAGTGGATGCCGTCAGCAGCGCCGCCAGCCTTGATCACGACGTTCTTCAGCGTGGCGCCATCCTTCAGGTAGAAAACCGGCGACTGGCTTTCGGATTGGCCGTCGCAGGACGTGCCAACGGTCTTGCCGCCCAGGTCAACGGTGCCCGAGATGGTGGAAGTGGCGTGGGAAGAGGTTGCGACAGCGGCCAGGAACAGGCCGAGAAGAAGCTTGGATTGCATCGAATGTCTCCTTGGTTTTGGTTTTTACTGCTTGGAAATTTGATTGCTTCTGGACATCAGCCAAGCCCCCGCATGGCTTTGCAATGTGATCGGTAACTTGGTGTGCGCAGTCTGGTGATCCGGCATTAGTTCGTCAACAAAATTATGTTGTGCGCCGCGACGATTTTTTGCCCGGCAAACCATTGAAAAATCAATAAAAAACACAAATACAAAAACAAGTCGGCGCGTTCTGAAATGACTGGCAATCCTGCTGTTCTTACAGTGGGCGTGGCCTTTGGCAGGTGGCGCCAGAACACCCGGAAAATTAGGTGTTCCGGATCAGGTGGTTACCGGTCACCGGGTTGTGCTGCATTGCTTACACGGAAGCAATTCTGCGCAGCAAACCGCCATGAAATCGTTAGAATTCGTCGTTGCTGTGTTGCAGCAAGCTCGTTTCCTCTGGCGACACGCAGCCGTGAGAATTGTCACGGAAATCCCCAGAGACTCCGGGTTTTGCCTGCGATGCCGGGCGCTAACATTCCTGCCAATATGAAACTGGCCGACAACGGCCTGCTTCCTGATGTGCGGGGATTCGTCCGGGAATGTCCATTCACTTCAGCCCGGCGCGGATGTGCCGTCATATCGGGGAGTAGCTTTGCGCAGCGAATCCGCAGTGCGGGGTGGTCGGTTGCACACTCGGTTGCATACGATCGTCCTGAAAGACCATAGTCGCGAGATCGGGCTGAACATGCAGACATCCAGTAGCAAGACCTTGCTGCGCGGGGCGGAGGGCAGTCAGCTGCACCCGGTGGATGCCGGTGCTGACAACGATGACAGGATCGTTTTTTCGGACGACGCAGAAGGCGAGTCCGGCGATGAGCAGTCTGCGATCCATGCCGAGGCGCCTTGGCGCATCCTGATTGCCGACGATGATGAGGAGGTGCATCGCGCCACGGCCTTTGCACTGCGTGGCGTGAAGATCGACGGCGCGCCGCTCGAATTGCTGCACGCCATGAGCGCCGCCGAAGCGAAGAACCTGCTGGCGAGCGAACCGCGCATCGCTGTCGCGATGCTCGACGTGGTGATGGAAAGCACCGACGCCGGCCTGAAGCTGGTCGAGGTGATCCGCGAAGAGCTGGGCCTGAAGAACCTGCGCATCATCCTGCGCACCGGTCAGCCGGGTTACGCGCCAGAGCTGGAAGTCATCCGCCGCTGCGACATCAATGACTACCGCACCAAGTCCGAACTGACCCAGGTGCGTCTCATCACGACGCTGACCTCGTCGGTGCGTGCTTATGCGCAGCTGGAGCAGATTGCCCAGGTCAGCCGCGGCATGCGCGACGTGGCGCGCAATTCGAATGCGCTGTTCCGCATCCATGACGGCGCGGAATTCGCCAGCCGTCTGCTCGACACGCTGGCCACGATGCTGGACGTAGAGGCGCTCGGGTTGGTCTGCTGCGCCGAAGTGACGGACCGTAACGACCGCATGAGTCCGCCGGGCAGTCTGCAGGTGGTGGGTGGTGCAGGAACCTATGCCGGCATGACCGGGCTGGCGCTGGAGCGTCTGGCCGACATCGAAGTGCAGCGCCTGATTTCGCGCTGCATCGCCTCGCACGCCACGCAAATGGAGGGCGGACGCTTCTGCCTGTGGCTGGGCTACCCGGATCGCGATGCCGTCGTCTATTTCGACGCTGGACGGGTGCCCGATGAACTGGAGTCACGTCTCATCGAATTGCTGTCGGCCAATCTGTGTGTGGGCTTCGAGAACGTGGATCTGTTCGAGCGCCTCAACTTCTTTGCGTTCTTCGACCCGCTGACCCGTTTGCCCAACCGCACGCGTTTCATTGCCGATGTCGACCAGGACATCTACGCCCACAGCGGCGTCAGGCGTTGCATGGCGATTGCAGACGTGGTGCGTTTCTCGGACATCAACGACGCCCTCGGTCATCGCTGTGGCGACACGCTGCTGGCCGCCGTAGCCAAACGCCTGCGTGCAGCCGTTGGCCCCGGTGTGCGTTGCGCACGGATTTCGGGCGACGTCTTCGCCTTGTTCGGCGATGAAAATCTCATCGACCCGGCCGCGATCCGGCGTGCCTTCGAGTCGCCGTTCTTCGTGCACGGGCATGCGCTGTCGGTCGGCGTCCGGCTCGGGCTGGTGCGCGCTGGTGACACCCGAGGTGGCGCCATGGACCTCGTGCGCAATGCCAACCTGGCCCTCAACGAGGCGCGCCACGCGAGCGGAGCGGGCTACGCCTGGTTCAGCAGCGAGCTGGCGGCGGACGTGCAGTCGCGCGTCGCCTTGCTGCACAGCCTGCGTGCGGCCATCGATTTCAAACGCGGCCTCAGCCTGGTCTACCAGCCTCAGGTCAATGCAGTCACCGGCGAACTGCTGGGCGCTGAGGCCTTGTTGCGCTGGCACAGTGACTTCGGCGAGGCCGTTCCGCCGGCGCAGTTCATCCCGCTGGCTGAACGTACCGGCATGATTGCCGAGCTGGGTCTGTGGGTCATCGAGTCGGCCATGGATCAGCTCGCGGCCTGGCGCAAGCAGGGCCTGAACACGCTGTGCATGAGTATCAACGTGTCGTCGGTGCAGTTCCGTGCCGATGACTTCGCAATGCGTGTGCGCAAGCTCATCGACCTGTGCGACGTGCCGGCCTCGAACATCGTGTTCGAGATCACCGAATCGATTGCCGTCGAAGACCTGTCACTGGTCATGAGCCAGATCTCGGTCCTGCGCAACCTGGGCATCCGCTTCGCCATCGATGACTTCGGCACCGGCTTCTCGTCGTTGAGCCAGATCGCCAGCTTGCCGGCTGACGAACTGAAGATCGACCGCAGCTTCGTCGAGAAGGTGGATCTCTCCGAGGCTGACCGTGCCTTGTCCGCCATGGTGGTAGTGCTGGCGAGGGCGCGTTCGCTGACTGTGGTGGCCGAGGGCGTGGAAACCGACGCCCAGCGCGAAACCTTGCTGGCCATGGGCTGCGAACGCATGCAGGGCTACCTGTTCGGTCGCCCGATGACGGCGGAGCAGTTCGACGTCTGGCGGCGCGAGCGCAAGCAGGGCTGACCTGCCGGGCGTGACGTATCAGCCGTTCTCCGGGAGGGAATTTTCCTCCCGGTAACTTGCTGCAGCTATCATGGCGGCCCCTTCCCGGCGTGGCCCAACATGGACATCCTGCTGCAGTTCGTAGACATCATCCTGCACCTCGACAAGCACCTGGCGGTGCTGGCTGCCAACTACGGCGGCTGGATCTACCTGATCCTGTTCCTCATCATCTTCTGCGAGACCGGCCTGGTGGTGTGCCCCTTCCTGCCGGGTGACTCGCTGCTGTTCGTGGCGGGCGGGCTGGCCGCAACCGGCAACATGAATGTGCATCTGCTGGTGCTGCTGCTGTTCATCGCGGCTGTGTCGGGCGACAACCTGAACTACTGGATCGGGCGTTTCATCGGGCCGCGTGTGTTCCGCTGGGAGCAATCGAAGCTCTTCAACCGCGCCGCTTTCGACAAGACCCACGCTTACTTTGAGCACCACGGCGGCAAGACCATCATCATTGCCCGCTTCCTGCCGCTGTTGCGCACCTTTGCGCCTTTCGTAGCCGGCGTGAGCAACTGGGAGTACCGCCGCTTCCTGCCGCTGGACATTCTGGGAGGCGCACTGTGGATCGGCTCGCTGACCTATGCTGGCTACTTCTTTGCCAACATCCCCATCATCAAGTCCAATCTCAGCCTGTTCATCGTGGGCATCATCGGCGTATCGTTGTTGCCAGTGATCATTACCTGGCTGAAGTCGCGCAAGAGCGCAGCCTGAAGCGCCTGTCCGGCTCACCACTGCTCACAGCCCGGTCGCCTGTCACGGCGCCGGGTTGAATCCTGTCAGCGCGCCGGCCGCTGAAGCGTTAGTACTCCGATACCCCGCTCATCATGCAGAAGAATCTCGTCATCCTCATCTCGGGTCGTGGCAGCAACATGGAGGCCATCGTGCGTGCCGCGATTCCCGGCGCCCGCGTGGCGGCCGTGATCGCCAACCGCCCTGATGCCGCAGGCTTGGACTTTGCCGCCTCCCACGGCATCGCTACGGCAGTCGTCGACCACAAGCAGTTCGCCGACCGCAGCAGCTTCGACAAGGCGCTGGCCGAGACTATCGACAGTTTTTCGCCCGATCTCGTGGTGCTGGCGGGTTTCATGCGCGTGCTGACGGCTGAATTCGTCGAGCACTACGCGGGCCGCCTCATCAACATCCACCCCTCGCTGCTGCCGTCCTTCCCCGGCCTGCACACGCATCAGCGTGCGCTGGAGGCCGGTGTGCGCGTGCACGGCGCCACCGTGCACTACGTGACGGCAGATCTCGATTGCGGCCCCATCGTCATCCAGGCCGTGGTGCCGGTCAGCGAGACGGACGACGAGAAGAGCCTGTCGGCGCGCGTGCTGCGACTGGAACACCAGATCTTTCCCCAGGCCGTGCGCTGGATCGTCGAAGGGCGCACCCGCATTGAAGGAGGCCGCGTCCGCGTGGATGCCGTGCGCCCGGCGGGAGAAGGCTGGGCCTTGCCGCCCCTGGATGAAGGAGCGGGCAGCTAGCCCGGCAACAAGATGAATGCGCGCCCGCTGCTGATCGCTGCTGCTGTTTCGGCAATCGTTCATGCGGCCGCGTTGCTGTCCCCCGGGTGGCAGTTGCCTGAAGACGTACCGGAAGTGCCGGAGGTGCTCGTAGCCCGTCTGCTGACGAGGCCAGACGAAACACCGCCTCCACCTGCCGTGCGACCCAAAAAGACCAGGGCGAAATCAGCTGCCGTCGAGTCGCCCATGAGCCGTCTGGCGACAGACGTAGAGAGTCCCGCCAGCCTGCCAACTGCGCCGGAAGTGCCACCCAGTGCGACGCTGGGGGAGCAGCCCGTGCCCGGTGCTGCAGATTCCGGGATCGACGGATCGTCGCTCACTCAGGCCCCCCCCGATGTCCCCCTGAATCTCGAAGCCTGGCCGCAGCAGGGGCGTGTGCGCTACCAGTCCAGTTACTGGGGCATGCCGGTCGAAGGCGAGCAGCGCTGGTCTCACGATGGCGCGCGCTTCAATGCCTCGCTGACCGGCACGGTACCCGTCAAGGGCGAGCTGCTACGCCAGGCCGCCACCGGCCACATTGCCGGCGGGCGCCCGGTGTCGGAGCAGTTCAGCGAAACCTTCAACCGCAACCAGTTCGAAACCCAGTTCGCGTCCGACGGCAGCAAGCTGATCCAGGTGCGCAAGGGTGCTCTGCGCGAAGTGCCAACCGAGGGCTATGCGCTGGACATGCTGGCGCTGACGCACTTCGTTGCCATGCAGCCGCCGGACGTGCCAGCCTTTGACATCATGGTCGTGACCTTCCGCGGCTCGATCAGCCGCGTGACCGTGCAGCAGTTCCCTGCCGCCCTGATCGAATTGCCAGTCGGCAAGACCATGGCGCGGCGTTTTCACGCGGTGGGCAACAAGGGGCGCCTGAAGATCGATGTGTGGCTGTCCAGCGACTGGCGCAACGCGCCGGTGCGCATCCGTGTCGAAGATGAAGGTGGCGCCTACGACCTGAAGGCCGACGAGGTCGAGATCGACGGCAGCTTGCTGGCCAAGGCGCCAATCGGTTCCGGCGCCGATTGAGGCAGGGGCGGACGGGGGGCGCGGTATACTCCGGGCCTTTCCGGGTTGGCCGTACCGCTGATGTCAGCGACTGTCGGCGCCCCCGTCTTCGCAGGTTTCCGCATGTCCCATTCCCTCACCGATTCGCAGTTGCAGACCGCGACCGAAGTTCTCGACGAAGTGCTCGACTTCCGTTTCCCGGCCGATGCTGTGCTGTCCAACTTCTTCCGCGCCCGGCGTCAGCTCGGTTCACGGGAGCGTGCGTTTGCTGCCGATGCGGCCTACGGCGTCGTACGCCATCTGCGCCAACTACGCCGTGTAGCGGGCGAGGGGGTTGGCCCGCGCAAGCTGATCTTCGCCTGGCTGATGCGTTGCGAAGGCCTGTCCATCCGCCAGCTCGAGCCTTTCCTGTCGGTCAGCGAGCGTGGCTGGCTGGCCGGGCTGAAGTCCGAGGCGAAAGAAGCCACCACCCTGGCTGAACGCTGCGACCTGCCTGACTGGCTGGCTGACCGCATGGCTGCCCAGTATGCCGAAGCGGATCTGCTGGCCCTTGCCGATGCGCTGAACCAGTCGGCGCCTTTCGATATCCGCGTCAATCCGCTCAAGGCAGAACGCGATGCCGTACTGGCACGCCTGCAATCGGAGGGCATCACAGCGGAGGCTGGCAAGTTCTCGCCTTACGCCATTCGCATCGACACGCGTGTGCCGCTGCAGAAGCACCCTTTGTTTGTCAACGGCAGCATCGAAGTGCAGGACGAAGGCAGCCAGCTGCTGGCCCTGCTGCTGGCACCCAAGCGCAGCGAGATGGTGGCCGATTTCTGCGCCGGTGCTGGCGGCAAGACCTTGCTGCTGGGCGCCTTGATGCGCTCCACCGGGCGTCTCTACGCCTTCGATGTGGCCGAAAAGCGTCTGGCACGCATGAAGCCGCGCGTGGCGCGTTCAGGCCTGTCCAACGTGCATCCGGCCTTGATTGCCCACGAGAACGACCAACGCATCAAGCGTCTGGCTGGCAAGCTCGATCGCGTACTGGTCGATGCGCCCTGCAGCGGCATGGGAACCCTGCGTCGCAACCCCGATCTCAAATGGCGCCAGTCCGAGCAGGACTTGCTGGAACTGGTGCAGCGCCAGGCGGCCATCCTCGCTTCGGCTGTACGCCTGCTGAAAGTGGGGGGGCATCTGGTGTATGCCACCTGCTCGTTGTTGCGGGAAGAGAACGACGACATCGTTGACGCCTTCCTGGCTGCGAACCCGGCTTATGCCGAAGTCCCCGCCAACGAAATGCTGGCGTCGCAGAAGATTGCGCTGGACACCGGCAATCGCCTGCGCATGTCTCCCGTCAGCCATGACACCGATGGTTTCTTCGCCGCCGTACTGACCCGCAAGGAGTAAGGCATGCAGTCGCTGTTCGACTTCCTCCGGCCCTTGTTCGACCCTGCTGTGTTGCGCGAGCTGTGCGTCGTGCTGCCCTTGTTGGGGTTGTCGGCACTGGTCGCGCGGAGGTTGCGCAAGTCAGCGGCACTGGAAGGACGAGCCCTGCACGGTGAGGGTTTGCGTCGTCTGGCGTTTCCATTGCTGAGCGTGCTCTTGCTGATGCTGGGGCGCTTCGCCACCCATCACCTGGGCTGGTCGGGCCGCACCATAGGGCTGGCCGTGCAACTGGCGCTGGCCATGGCAGGTGTGCGCATGGCCGTGTTCGCCTTGCGCCAGACCTTCTCGTCGTCGAGTCTGCTGGCGGGCTTCGAGCGAACGGTCGCCATGCTCATCTGGACCTTCGTGGCACTGGACGTCATCGGCGTGTTGCCCGAGTTCGTCGAATGGCTGGACGGCTTCAAACTGCACGTCGGCAAATCGGGCATCACCCTGTGGCAGATCCTGCAGGGCACGGTGACCGTCATCGTGTCTGCGTTGATTGCCATGTGGCTGGGCGGCGTGGCCGATACGCGCCTGCAGGCCGCGCAGGAGCTCGATATCAGTCTGCGCGTCGTGCTCGCCCGGCTCATCAAGGCACTGCTGCTGTTCGTGGCGGTGCTGCTCGGCATGTCTTTGGCCGGGCTGGACATCACTACGCTATCTGTCTTCGGCGGCGCGCTGGGCGTGGGCCTTGGTCTGGGCATGCAGAAGATCGCCAGCAATTACGTGGCGGGTTTCATCATCCTGCTCGAGCGTTCGATCAATATCGGCAACGTCATCCAGGTCGGTGCCGATCAGCGCGGCGAAGTGCTGCGCATCACGACGCGCTATACCGTGCTCAAGGGGCAGGGCAGTACGCACTATCTGGTGCCCAACGAAAACCTCGTGTCGTCGGTCGTGCAGAACGACAGCTACGTAGACCGCACCGTCCGCCTGACGACCCGCATCCAGGTCGCATACGACTGCGATATCGACCTGGCCATGCGCCTGCTCGCAGAAGCCCCCATCGGCATCGAAGGCCTGATCGACGTGCCACCACCGGAAGCGCTGCTGAAATCCTTCGACGACAGCGGTATTTCGCTGGAGCTGGTCTACACGATAGTCCGTGACGGCAGTTCGGCGCAGAAAATCCAGTCCGACGTAAACCTTGCCATCCTGCGCAAGCTGCGCGCCGCCGGCATCGAGATCCCCTATCCGCACCGCGTTGTCCATCTCGCTGATACCGGCAACATGCCCGGTAGCCCCGCCTGACTTTTCCCTGCTTGCACTGCCGATTTGCCCAGTCGGCGGCGGCCCCGAGGGCAGGGAATGCCCTGTCAGCTGCCTGCGAAATCCCCCTGTAAGCCTTTTTCTGACAAACGCGTCAGAAAACCGGACAAAAGCACCGCAGCAATTTGTATGGCTTAAATGTTTTCATTGGAAACAAAAGCCTTTATGGGGCAATCAAATTTGTTGTTGGTATCGGTAACACTCGGTGTATTTAATAACTGATTAATTGGTTCTACTTACCTACCAATTTTGCGTTGACACAAAAAACCGCTCAGAACATCGTGCGCTCCGACGAAATGTAGTGATGAATCAATAGTTTCGTCGCTTTGTTTCACACAAACTCAAACATGGAGACAGATATGATGAAGCGTTCCCTTATCGCTGGTCTGGTTGCTGGTGTGTTCGCTGGCGGCGCCCAAGCTGCTACCGACTACCCCTCCGGCTACACGAAGTGTGCACAAAACACCGGCGCAACCTGCTCGATGAGCGGCACCCGTTCGACCGCCCTGGGCAAGTCGGGTGAATTCGTTTACGCCACCAAGACCGGCAGCTTCGCCTGCACGAGCTCCGCCTACCCGTCGAACAGCTTCTCGTCGTCGGCATGGTGCTCGTACAGCGGTTCGTCGTCGCCGACGCCGACCCCCACCCCGACGCCGACTCCCACCCCGACGCCGACCCCCACCCCGACGCCGACCCCGACTCCTTCGGGCAGCCGTGGTTCGTCCTGCTCCTCCTCGGGCAGCACGTCGATCTCCGCCACCATCACCGTGTCTGGCACGTATGACGGCGGTTGCAAGACCTTCAACCCGACCTCCGCTCTGGGCGACGGTTCGCAATCGGAAAGCCAGAAGCCGGCCTTCCGTATCGATGGTGGCACGCTGCAAAACGCCATCCTCGGCAACAACGGTGTGGACGGTGTTCACTTCTACGGCGGCGGCTCGCTGAAGAACTTCAAGTGGAGCAACATCGGTGAAGACGCATTCACGGTGAAGTCCTCGGGTACGGCTAACCTGTCGAACGTCTCCGGCTACTCGGGCGAAGACAAGTTCGGTCAGATCAACGCCGCTTCGACGGTCAACATCTCCGCTTGCGTGGTTGACGGCGCTGCCAAGTTCATCCGCCAAAACGGCGACACCACCTTCAAGATCACGGTCAATGCATCCAACTGCTCGATCTCGAACCTGAAGGAAGGCGTGTTCCGTTCGGACAGCTCCAGCTCCATCGCCAAGCTGACCAACAGCACGCTGAAGAACGCCGGCTCGCTGTGCATCGGCAAGTGGGCTAGCTGCACGGGTTCGGGCAACACCGGTAGCTAATCTGTTGTAGTACTCCCCGCGCTTACTCCTGTGGGCGCGGGTGGTTTATTGAAGGGCATATGACTCAGGTCATATGCCCTTTTTAATGGCAAATTACGTCTCCGCGTTGTGGACTCTCCCCGTCCATGTGCGCCTGTTTCCAGACTATGGGTATCCAGATGAATCGGCAGTCTTTGCAGAGGGATGGAGCATGGTGGTCTGTGGCCATGCGTAGTGTGGTCGTGATGTTGCTGTGTGCCGTCGTATGCCTGCAGCTTGCGGCCGCTCAGTCTGTGAACTACCAGGCGCGCGTGATGAATCCGGACTTCACGGGAGTGCTGCTGGAGCCGCGCACTCACAGACTGATTGCCTGGGGCACGGACGGAATGATCCAGTACTCGGCCGACGGTGAGCGCTGGAGTCTCGCCAGTACGCCAGTTACGAGCACGTTGCTGCACATGCATGCCGCGCGTGGTGTGGCGATGGCGGTGGGCGAAGAGGGCGTCATCCTGCGTTCGACGGATGAGGGAGCCAACTGGGCCTTGGTATCGCAGGGGCAGGCGGACAACCTGAACCAGGTCATTGCGCTGGAGCGCGAAGGATACTGGCTGGCGGTGGGCGACAAGGGCAGCATGCTCTTGTCCACTGACGAAGGTCTAACCTGGTACGAACGTGACTCAGGTGTCGATGTGCAGCTGAGTACGATTTATGTCGAACCGGGCCGCGTATTTGTGGGCGGATACAGCGGAGTGATCCTGCGTTCGGTCGATCAGGGCGTGAGCTGGAAGGCTTTGCCCCGCCTGACGCCTACGCCGGTCTCGCGCTTTTTCCGCCAGGGCAAGGTCCTGATGGCGGCCAGCGCCCTGGGGCGCGTGTTGCGCTCGGTGGACGATGGCAAGCGCTGGCAATTGATCAAGACGGGCTCAAATGCCGCGATCACGGCGCAGGCGAGCGATCCGAAAAGTGGTGCCATGGTGCTGGTGACGCACAAGGGCGACCTCTTGCGTTCGATTGATGGCGGACTGCGCTGGAAAGTCGAGAAGCCGCAAAAAGAGATCTATCTGACATCGATCCAGTACAACCCCAACAACGGTTTCATGGTGATCAACGGGCACCACGGCATGCTTGGCGCCTCACCGGATGGCGGTAGCAGCTGGGGGGTCGCCATTATCGAGAACAAGCCGATCATCGACGCCGTCGCTTTCGATGCATCGCGCAACCTGATGGTCGGGGTCGGGCCGGCAGGGCTGATCTATCGTTCCACGGATGGCGGTACATCCTGGAAGCGCGTGCAGGCGCCGCTGGGGGAATATCTTAACACGGCGGCCGCAACGGCCAGCGCGAAGACCTTGCTGGCGGGCGGGGAGGTAGGCTTCATGCTGCGTTCGGAAGACAGCGGCGCGAGCTGGCTGCCGGTCCGCATCAAGTTCCCCCAGGACTTCATTCCGGCCAACCTGATGTCCATCGTGCAGGCGCCAGATGGCAAGACGATGGTGGCTACGGGGCCGCCCGGCACCATCATCCGTTCGGGCGATGGCGGGCAAAGCTGGCAGGCGACCTATGACACGCCTTATGACCAGGGCGCGACTTTTCCAGCCTTGCTCGTCAACAAATCGGCAGGCGTGATGCTGAGCTTCGAGAACAAGGGCATGGTGCTGCGTTCCACCGACAACGGCGCGCGCTGGGAGAAGAACGAGGTGCCGTCCGAGAGCTATCTGCGTACCGGCCTGGTTAACGAAGCTCTGGGCAGCGTGGTGATCGTTGGCAAGGGCAAGCAGTTATTGCAAAGCAGTAATCGTGGCGCCAGCTGGCGTCACGTGGAGCTGAGTGAGGAGTTCGATCTCTTCGGCAGCTGGGTCAGCGCGACGGGCAAGGTCATGCTGCTGTGTGGCGCCAACGGGGCGGTGCTGCGCTCGGAGGACGGGGGGCTGAGCTGGACGCGCATCCCGACCTCGGTCAGTCCGGTGCTGCTGGCCATTGCCAAGGATCCGCGCAGCGATGCCTTGTTGATGGTTGGTCGTGCTGGCGTGGTGTTGCGCTCGCTGGACGAGGGAAAGACCTGGCAGAAGGTTGCTTCGGGCACGCTGGAAGACCTGCGCCAGGTGTTGGTCGAGCCCGCAACACAGCATCTCGTGACGGTGGGGCGCGGCGGCACGATCCTGCGTTCGCGTGACAATGGTGTGAGCTGGGAGAAACTTTCTTCCCATACCACCAGCCATATACGTGCTGCACAGTTCGATGCAGCCAGCGGAGCACTCGTGACGGTCGGACAGCGCCTGGTGGTGCTGACGCCCGTACGCTGAGTCCAGACAAGGAGACAGAAGATGAAGAAGTTTCTGATTGCAGCAGTGGCCAGCCTGCTGTGCCAGGGCGTGATGGCGGCGACCGACAGCACTGGCAGGATGGTGCCGACCGGTACCTTCTGTGCAAATCTCGGCGAGTACTGCGCGGTGAATGGCAAAGTCACCGTGAACATTGCCGGATGCAAGAGCGTCAACCGTTACAACGGCGGCTGTTCGACGAGCAAGGGCGTGATCGTGAATGGCGGCGGTATCCAGTGCACGCTTGCCAACTTCGGCTTGAAAGCGCCGCTGCCGGATGTGGGACCCAATTCCTGTTACATCCAGACGCTTGAACAGGCGGGCGTTGATACCAGTGGCGCCCCCAAGCGTTTGCAGACCCCTCCAGTTCCCGTGACGGGGGCGCAGTGTCTGCCGGGTGGCAGTGCGACCATTGTCAACAAGACCATTGTCGTGAACGGCCAGGCCTATGACGGCCAGTGCAAGACCTTCGTGGCCGGCGTAGGCCTGAAGCGGGCTGCAGGCGAACCTGCTGACAAGCCGATGTTCAGCGTCGAGAACGGCGCGACGCTGAAGAACATCGTCGTGGGTGAGCGCAAGGGTGAGGACGATGGCATCCACGTCGTCAATGGCGGCACGCTGGACAACATCCGCTGGAACAAGTTTGACGACAAGGCCGTGACCATCAAGGGCGGCGGCAAGGTAGCGATCAACAACTTCAGCGCGGTGAACGGCAAGGATCGCCTGATCCAGGTGGAAGCGCCGGTAACGCTGTCGATCAACAATTGCATCGCCGACAATCTGCGTACGCTAGTCAATCAGGATCCGGGCAAGCCTTACAAGCTGATCGTCTTTGCCGAGCGTTGCAAGATCACGAATCTTGCCGAGGCGGGTTTTGCGACAGGAAGTCCTGGCAGCGAGATGAAGCTCACCAAGAGCTATTACCGCGGCGTTGAGACGCTCTGCAAAGGGCCGTGGCTGGCCTGTTCAGACGTCGGCAATACGATGGATTGATGGTGGCTGGCGAGCCCAGAACCCTGGTAACTCGCCTTCCGCTGCGTTCAGCTGGCGAAAACTTCCGGAATCAGCGTGAGCTGCAGGGTGCCAGCCTGATGCTGGCGCAGCAGCTCGGTCCAGGCCACGGCGAGCAGGTTGTTCTTGTCCAGTTCGCGCAGCAGGATGACGTTGCGGAACTGGCTGAACGCCACAATGCTGCCGCGGAACGGGATCTCGCCCGGCAGCATGAGTTGCACGATTTCGCCGACGGTGAGATTGGCCAGTGAGGCCGGTGCGCTGGGTTCGGCGGGCAGGAAGCCGGGGCGGCGCAGGATCTTCAGCTCGGGTTGGCCCATCGCAGGGTCCAGACGTGGCTGTTCTTCTGGGGGCGGCGCAACCGCAGGCTCTACGCTGCGCGGATCACGGCCCTTGAGGGCTTCGGTGTGCAGCGTCGTAAAGCGGGCCAGCAGACGGTCCCGTGCTTCGGGGCTGACATGCAGGCTGTCCAGGCCGTTTTGCAGGCCACGCAGCAGGTCGGGCAGGCCACGCACGAGCTTCTCGCGTTCCGTGGCATCGCTCTTCGGCTGCATGCTCCAGATCAGCATGTCGGCGAGCTTGAGCGCATCGCGCCAGGCGTCGCTCTTTTCGCCTGCCGTGAGCAAGGCGCGGCGCAGGACCACACTCCAGTAGTGCTCGAGGAACAGCCGCACGGTGACCGGCGGCTCCGGTGAGCACAGCGCGCGGATGGCGTTAGAGGCGTTGCGGCGTGCCAGCTCATTGCGCTCTTCGCGGGCAATGGTTTCGCTGGCAGCGTGGAGTTGTGTTGCAAGGGCGGTGGCCTTGCTGTCGTGTTCCTGGGTCAAGGCCGCGAGTGGTTGCGCAAAGGACTGGATGTCGTCCTGGTAGTGACTGGCGACTTGCGCGCTGACGGCTGCGATGTGCTGGAGCCGTGCGTCGTGCGCCTGGACGTCCGCGGGGAGCTCTGCCGCCATGCGGGTCAGTTGTTCGAGTAGCGCGCGTGCCGGGTGCGCCGGATCAGCGACCAGCGTCGTGTCGCGCAGTGCGGCCTTCAACAGCGGGATGCGTAGCTTGTCGAGAGCAGTCTTGGCGGCGGCGGGCAGATCGCTGGCGAGCACGCGTTGCAAGGCGCGTTCGACGAGGTCTACCGCTTGTCGTGTGTCTTCCGGCAGCAGGGTGGCGAGTTCCGTGCTGCTGAGTTGTCGCGTAATGCTGTCGCGGTCACCCGCTTTGAGTTGATCCTCCAGCCAGGCGAGCATGCGGTCGCGCAACGCGTCGGCAAGCATGGGGTCGATGCTGCGAGTCGGAGCAGTTGCTGCGGCACTTGTTGCCCGGCGTTGAGCGCTTTCCAGCGCCGGATTGCGTTCGTTCGAGCGCAACAGCGAACGTGGTTCGATACCAAGTTCACCGAGGCGTTTGTTGAGGAGTTCGTAGAGGGCTTTGAGGCGTCGTCCCAGCTCGGAACGCATGTCCTGCAGCATGCGGATGCGTGCATCGGGATTCAGGCCGGCCTCGCTGGCCAGTGCGCGCAGGGCGCAGCCAATCGTCTCCGGGCCGACCGGCAATTGCTCGGGCGCGGCTTCGGTTTGATCCAGCAAGGTCATGAAGCGCAGGTGTAGCTGGCCCAAAGCCTGTTCGCAGCGCTCGCGCAGCTGCTGGGCGAGGTCGGCGAGACGGATCGAGAATTCGAGGTCTTCCTCGTGGACCAGGCTGATGCGCGAAGCCGTCAGGCTGCGTTGCGCATCGAAGCTTTTGCGATCCTTCAGCCCGATGAGGATGTCGAACTGTTCGCCGGCGGCATTCAGCGTGGCGGCGATGACGTCGCTGTCCTGGTATTTGAAGTCACGCAGCAAGCCGCCCAATGTGTCGAGCAGGGCACGGCGACTTTCGTCGAGTGCGTGGGCGGCAATGCTGGCAGAGGGAGAGGAGGATCCGGTCATTGGGAGTGCTGATGCAGTGCGGTAGCACTCCCAGTCTAGGGGATCCGGCGTCCCGCAGGACGCCGGATATCAGGCAGGCATTACCGCTTATTGCACTGAAGCAAGTCGGGCCAACACTGCGGGTTGCCGCGTGGCGAGGCGGTTGCAGGCCGAGATGAGAGCGCGCAGCGAGGCCTCGACGATGCTTGGCGAACAGCCGGAACCAAACACGCTGGCGGGCGAGTCGGTATGGACCAGCTCGACAAACGCGACGGCCTGCGCCCCGGCACCGGCACTCAGCGAGCGTTCTTCGAAGCTGTGGATGGTCAGCGGCAAGCCAAGAGCACGCAAGGCGGCGTCGAGCGGGCCGTTGCCTTCACCGCGCAAGCGTTGTGGCGAGCCGTTGATCATGACGTCGAGCTCGATGGCATGGCGGTCGCGCGACTCCTCAAGGCGGTGGCCGAGCAGGGTGACGGGCAGGTCAGCCGTGAGATAGCTGCGCTCGAATATGGCCCAGATGTCCTGTGCGCTTTGTTCGCGGCCCGTGTCATCCATGACCTGCTGCACTTCGTTCGAGAACTCCACCTGCATGCGACGCGGCATCACGAGGCCATAGGTCGATTCGAGCAGATAGCTGATGCCGCCTTTGCCGGACTGGCTGTTGACGCGGATGATCGAGTCGTAGGTGCGGCCAAGGTCCTGGGGGTCGACGGGGAGGTAGGGTACTTCCCAGATGGCTTGTGAGTCTTGTGCGGCGAAACCCTTCTTGATGGCGTCCTGGTGCGAGCCGGAGAAGGCCGTAAACACGAGATCGCCGACATAGGGGTGGCGCGGGTGGATGGGCAGCTGCGTGCAGGCTTCGGCTGTGCGCGCGACTTCGTTGATGCGCGAGAAGTCGAGGCCGGGATCGACGCCCTGCGTGTAAAGGTTGAGTGCGAGCGTCACGAGATCGACATTGCCCGTGCGTTCGCCGTTGCCGAACAGGCAACCCTCGACGCGGTCAGCACCGGCCATCACGGCAAGCTCGGCTGCAGCAACAGCCGTGCCGCGATCATTGTGCGGATGCACGCTGACGATGATGGCTTCACGCCGGGTGAGATTGCGGCACATCCACTCCACCTGGTCGGCGAACACGTTGGGCGTGGCGCATTCGACGGTGGCCGGCAGGTTGAGGATGGCGGGGCGCTCGCGTGTCGGCTGCCAGACTTCCATGACGCGCTCGGAGATTTCGAGGGCGAAATCGAGCTCGGTGGAAGAGAAGGTTTCCGGGCTGTACTGGAAGACCCACTCGGTGACCGGCTGGGCTTCGGCACATTCGCGCACGAGCTTGGCGGCGTCGGTCGCAATGCGGATGCAGCCGGCGCGATCGACGTTGAACACGGTGCGGCGGAAGTTCGGTGCTGTGGCGTTGTAGACGTGCATGATCGCCCGGCGCGCGCCCTTGAGCGACTCGAAACTGCGGCGGATCAAGTGCTCGCGAGCCTGTGTCAGGACTTCGAGTGTCACGTCCTGCGGGACCCGGTTTTCTTCGATGAGTTTGCGTACAAAGTCGAAATCGGTCTGTGACGCAGAGGGGAAGGCGACTTCGATTTCCTTGAAACCGATGCGGCACAGCATCTCGAACATTTCGAGCTTGCGTGCGGCAGACATCGGTTCGAACAAGGCCTGGTTGCCATCGCGCAGATCGGTGCTCATCCAGATCGGCGGGCGGCTGATGACTTGCGAGGGCCAGCGGCGATCAGCGAGCTGGATGGGGGCGGTGGCGCGGTACTTGGTGTGAGGTTGCTTCAACATGGTGAGACGGCTCCAGATTCATTGCATTCGGTGTCGGGTCGTGTCGACGGCCGTGTTGACAGCGCAGCGGGGGATACCCGGCAGCCTGTTCAAGGCCGGGTATCCGATGGGCAGTCGCAGCGGTGCAAACGTTTGAATCATTTCGAGCTCCAGGAAACTGCGCGCTCAGCAAGGCAAAAGCCCGGGAATGAGCCGCGCAAAGGCGCACGTCTGTCAGCGACAGAGGGCGGGAACCAGCAGGAAGGGGAGGGGATTATCTGCGCGCGCGGCGCAGCAGCAGACGACGCTTGGCACGCAGCAGGGCGGCACCAAGGCTGGCGGAGAGGGCGATAGCGAGGAGGGTGAGCACGATGTGCTGTGTCGCAGTCATGGCTGAACATTAGTTGCGCCTATCGCGCGATGTCAAGCTATCAAGCCTATAAATGTTGCAAAACCATGAAGGTTCTCCTTTGGAGCGCCGATAAGCTCCAGTACAATCGCCCGCGCATTCTTCTGAAGGATTCTCATGTTTTCCGGCTTTTTCGATCTTCCCTGGTGGGGCTACGTGCTCTGCGCCCTAGGGCTGACCCACGTCACCATTGCTTCGGTGACGATTTTCCTGCACCGCCACCAGGCGCACCGTGCGCTCGATCTGCATGCCATTCCCAGCCATTTCTTCCGCGCCTGGCTGTGGATGTCGACCGGCATGGTGACCAAGGAGTGGGCCGCCATTCACCGCAAGCACCACGCCAAGTGCGAGACCGAAGAAGATCCCCATAGCCCGCAAGTTCTGGGTATAAAGCGTGTGCTGTTCGGCGGCGTCATGCTGTACGTGAAGGAAACGCGCAACAAGGAAACCATGGCCCGTTATGGCCACGGCACGCCGGACGACTGGCTGGAGAAGCGTGTTTACTCGCGCCACCAGAAGCTGGGCGTTGCGATCATGATGCTGGCTGACATCGCCATGTTTGGCGTCGTGCCCGGTGTGCTGATCTGGGTGGTGCAGATGGCCTGGATTCCGTTCTGGGCGGCTGGCGTGATCAACGGTGCCGGCCACTACTGGGGCTATCGCAACTACAACTGCGCCGATGCTTCGACCAACCTGGTTCCCTGGGGCATCATCATCGGCGGTGAAGAGCTGCACAACAACCACCACACGTACGCGACTTCGGCCAAGCTGTCGGCCAAGTGGTATGAGTTCGACATTGGCTGGATGTACATCCGCATTCTCGAAATTCTGGGCTTGGCCACGGTCAAGAAGACCATTCCCGTGCCCAAGCTGGGCGAGGTGCGCAAGGTCGTTGATCTGGACATGCTCCAGCACGTGATCACGCATCGCTACGACGTGATGACCCGTTACATGAAGTCGCTGCAGCAGGTTTACGCTGATGAACTGGCTGCCTTGCGTGCTCGCCATGGTGAGCGTTTTGATGGGGCAAAATTCCGCGCATCGTTGTTGGCCGACGCACAGTCGCTGACGACGCATGCACGCGAGCACCTGACCGAGGCCCTGGCTCACAGCCCAAAATTGCAACAGCTGCATGCCATGCGCGAAGAGCTGGCTGCGCTGTGGGCACGTTCTTCGGCTTCGAGCGAGCAGCTGCTCAAGCACTTGCAGGACTGGTGTCATCGCGCGGAAGAAAGCGGTATCGCGCAACTGCGCGAACTGTCGTTGCGTATGCGCTCCTACGCTGCCGCCTGATTGGCTTCAGCCCAACAAAAAGCCCGCCTGTTTGGCGGGCTTTTTGTTGCCGCTTCAGCAGCGTCGTTTGACGCTGACGATCTGGTAGACGCCACCGAAAATCGTACGCTTTTCCCAGCTGAAGGCTTCGGGCTGACTGGCGAAGCTGCTGATCTCGTGATTCCAGAGGGCTTCGGCAAAGGGCTCCAGCTTGCGGTTGACCCACTGCAGGATGTAGCGGATCGGTTGCCAGAGGGCAGGGCGGTGGTAGTTGACGAACAGGGCTTCGGCGCCCGGGGCGAGCTGGCTGAGCATGTTGTCGATGATCTGACGCTTCCAGTTGTCGGGCACTTCATGCAGCAGGAAGAAGCTGCATATCAGATCCTGTTTTGCAGGAGCGCGGTAATGCGCAGCGTCTGCCTGTTGTTGTGTCACGGCGGGCAGGTCGGCGAGCTTGCGGCGGGCTTGGGCCAGCTGGATCGGCGTGATGTCGGTCAGTGTGAAATGTCCAGTTGGTCCGCTTTTCAGCGCAGCGCGACGGACCAGGTCGCCATAGACATGGGCCAGCTGCCATACCCGCATGCCCGGCCTGATGCGCGACAGGTAGGCACGCATCAGGCGTTGGTCGTTGCCGAACAGCAGGACTTTCACGACCAGGTTGCTGTCCAGTTTCGGCACCCAGCGTGGGCTGACATAGGCCCAGTCATAAACCTCCTGCATGTAGTCGGGGAGGGGTGTGTGTTGATGTTGGAGGGGTCGGATGGGTACCCCGTCATGGGCGGGCAGGTCGCTGAGGCTTGATTGTCTGAACATGGCGTTTTCCCGTTTTGCGATAACTGGAGATTATCCCGGCCGAAATGAACGATCTTTGCGCCAAGGCAAATCCGCCCCGTAAAGCCGCGTCGGTACTGGATAACCTCTTGTTATGTATCGATAGAACCCCCTCCATTACCCTCGTGAGCCAACTGCCCTAAAGTTGCTGCATCGCATTCACTCCTGTAGAGGCAAGCATGGCGGCTGTAGCTCCCGAGAAGGTCATCAGCGTTCATCACTGGAACGACTCGCTGTTCTCATTCAAGACCACGCGCGACCCGGGCTTCCGTTTCCGCAACGGTCACTTCGTGATGATCGGGCTGGCCACCGAAGGCAAGCCCATCCTGCGCGCCTACAGCATTGCCAGTGCCAATTACGAAGAGCATCTGGAGTTCTTCAGCATCAAGGTGCCCAACGGTCCCTTGACTTCGCGCCTGCAGCACCTGAAGGAAGGCGATGAGATCCTGATCGGCAAGAAGCCCACCGGCACGCTAGTGCTGGATGACCTCAAGCCCGGCAAGACCCTGTTCATGCTGGGTACGGGTACGGGCCTTGCGCCGTTCATGAGCCTGGTGCGTGATCCCGAAGTCTATGAGCGCTTCGAAAAGGTTGTGCTATTCCACGGTGTCCGTACCGTCAGCGAGTTGGCTTACCAGGAATACCTCACTGAAGAGTTGCCGAACGACGAACTGTTCGGCGAGATCGTGAAGGAGCAACTGTTGTACTACCCCAGCGTGACGCGCGAGCCTTTCCGCAACCAGGGGCGTGTCACCGATCTGATCATCAGCAACAAGCTGACCGACGATCTGGGCCTGCCCCCGCTGAATCCCGAAACCGACCGCGTCATGATTTGCGGCAGCCCGTCCATGAACAACGAGACGGCAGCCTTGCTGGATGCACGCGGCTTCCACATTTCTCCGGGAGTGGGCGAGCCTGGCGATTACGTCATCGAGCGCGCCTTCGTTGAGCGCTAAAAAAACCTTGGGCTGACCTTGCTGTGCTGCGGATCCGTGGCTATAATTCCGCTTCTTTTTTGGGCGGCCTTTCAGGTAGCTAACGATGAGCGGTTTCTTTGGCAGTCTTGTGCTGGTTGTGCATGTGCTCGTTGGCCTCGCGGTCATCGTGTTCGTGCTGCTTCAGCATGGCAAGGGCGCTGACGTTGGTGCCTCCTTTGGCGGCGGCGCATCGGGCAGTCTGTTCGGTGCTTCGGGGTCTGCGAACTTCCTCAGTCGCACGACCGCAGTGCTCGCAACGATCTTCTTTGTCACCAGCCTGACCCTGACGTATCTGGCAGGTCAGCGCAGCAGTGCGCCGAAGAGTGTGCTGGATACGCTCTCGGAGCAGTCTGGTGCAGTGGTGGAGCCAGCAGCATCGGCTCCCCAGGCAGGCGAGTTGCCCAAGTAAGTGGTTTTGCTGGCTCTGTTGCTTGGCAGCATTTTGGCGACAGGGTTATAATTCGCTCAGTTTTGAGCGTGCCGACGTGGTGAAATTGGTAAACACGCCATCTTGAGGGGGTGGTGGCGCAAGCCGTGTGAGTTCGAGTCTCACCGTCGGCACCATGAATCTCGAGACGCCCGCATTTGCGGGCGTTTTCTCATCAACGCCAGTTGATCTAGTGGGGGAAAAATGCTGGAAAACTACTTCCCGGTGCTGTTGTTCATCATCCTTGGGGTAGTTATCGGCGTTGTTCCTGTTGTTCTCGGTTGGGTTCTCGCCCCGCATAGGCCCGACGCAGAAAAAAATTCCCCTTATGAGTGTGGCTTCGAAGCTTTCGAAGACGCGCGGATGAAATTTGACGTCCGCTACTACCTCATTGCCATCCTATTCATCCTGTTCGATCTCGAAGTGGCATTCCTTCTGCCTTGGGCTTCGATCGTCAAGGATATTGCTGGCGCCGAAGCGCTACGCATGTTCGGTTTCATGGAAATGTTTGTTTTTCTGGGCATACTCGTCATCGGTTACGTTTATGTCTGGAAAAAGGGTGCGCTCGACTGGGAATAAACTCCCGTGCGGCATCCGGCAGTTTCGCGTTTTGCTTGGCAGGTCCCGGTTTGTCCGGTTTGTCGCATGCGTGGGGTGACCGGGTGAGCAGGTCTGCAGTGTCACCCCAACTGAATTGAGGAAACCGTCGTGAGTATTGAAGGCGTCTTTCGCGAAGGCTTCGCGACGACTACGCTCGACACCGTCATCAACTGGACGCGTACCGGCTCCCTGTGGCCCATGACTTTTGGTCTGGCCTGTTGTGCGGTCGAGATGATCCATGCGGGATGTTCCCGCTACGACCTTGACCGTTTCGGGGTCGTCTTCCGCCCCAGTCCCCGCCAATCCGACCTCATGATTGTTGCAGGCACGCTCTGCAACAAGATGGCGCCTGCCTTGCGTCGTGTGTACGACCAGATGGCCGAGCCGCGCTGGGTGATTTCCATGGGCTCCTGTGCCAATGGTGGCGGTTATTACCACTACTCCTATTCCGTGGTGCGCGGCTGCGACCGCATTGTGCCGGTCAACGTCTATGTGCCCGGCTGTCCTCCGACGGCAGAGGCGCTGCTCTATGGCGTGATCCAGCTGCAGAACAAGATCAAGCGCACCAATACCATTGCCCGCTAAGGTTTGAAGAATGAGCTCAAGGCTTGAACGTCTGGTTGAGGCGCTGGGAACTGCGTTCGCAGGATGGGAGCTCACTCCCGTCATGGCAGTTGACGAAGTGACTCTGGAAGTAGAGGCGGCGGACTATCTGCGCCTGGTGGAAGCCTTGCGGGATCATCCCTCGCTGCGATTCGAGCAGCTGATTGATCTGTGTGGCGTGGACTATCAGACCTATGCCGCCAGCCGACTGGGAGAGCGTCGTTACGCAGCAGTACTGCACCTGCTATCGGTGGCGAACAACTGGCGCCTGCGTGTGCGCGTGTTCGCGCCGGATGACGAGTTTCCTGTGGTCTCCTCGGTGGTGAATGTCTGGCCTGCTGCCAACTGGTTCGAGCGCGAAGCGTTCGACATGGTTGGCATCATGTTCGAAGGACACCCCGACTTGCGCCGCATCCTTACTGACTATGGCTTCGTCGGTCATCCCTTCCGCAAGGACTTCCCGGTGTCGGGCTACATGGAAATGCGTTACGACCCGGAGCAGGGGCGCGTCATCTATCAACCTGTGACCATTGAGCCTCGCGAAGTCACGCCGCGCATCGTGCGCGAAGACAGCTATGGAGATGTCGGCCATGGCTGAGATCCGCAACTACACGATCAATTTCGGTCCGCAGCACCCGTCCGCGCACGGCGTGCTGCGTCTGGTGCTGGAACTTGATGGCGAGGTCGTCGAGCGCGCCGATCCGCACGTCGGCTTGCTGCACCGTGGCACCGAGAAGCTTGCCGAGACGCGCACCTGGATCCAGTCCGTGCCTTACATGGACCGTCTCGACTACGTGTCGATGATGTGCAACGAGCACGCCTACTGCATGGCCATCGAGAAGCTGCTGGGCATCGAAGTGCCGTTGCGTGCGCAGTACATCCGTGTGATGTTCGATGAAGTCACGCGCATTCTCAATCACTTGCTGAACATCGGTACGCACGCGCTGGATATTGGCGCGATGACCATGGTGCTCTATACCTTCCGTGAGCGTGAAGACCTCATGGACGTGTACGAAGCCGTGTCAGGCGCGCGCATGCACGCAGCCTACTATCGTCCGGGCGGTGTCTACCGCGACCTGCCGGACAGCATGCCGAAGTACGAGGTGTCAAAGTTCAAGAGCGCGGCGACGGTTAAGAAACTTAACGAGACGCGCGAAGGTTCGCTGCTCGATTTCCTGGAAGACTTCACCAACCGCTTCCCGATCTACATCGACGAATACCACACGCTGCTGACGGACAACCGCATCTGGAAGCAACGTACGGTGGACATTGGCATCGTTACGCCTGAGCGCGCACTGGCACTGGGCTTCACTGGCCCGATGTTGCGCGGTTCCGGCATCGAATGGGATCTGCGCAAGAAGCAGCCCTACGAGGTTTACGACAAGGTCGACTTCGACGTGCCTGTGGGTGTGAGCGGTGACTGTTACGACCGTTACCTTTGCCGCATGGAAGAGATGCGTCAGAGCAACCGCATCGTCAAGCAGTGCATCGACTGGTTGCGCAAGAATCCTGGTCCCGTCATCACGGGCAACCACAAGGTGGCGCCGCCTGCCCGCGAGAAGATGAAGGAAAACATGGAAGAGCTGATTCACCACTTCAAGCTCTTCACTGAAGGCATCCACGTTCCGCCGGGTGAGGCCTATGCGGCTGTCGAACATCCCAAGGGAGAGTTCGGCGTCTATGCCATCTCGGATGGTGCCAACAAGCCTTATCGCCTGAAGCTGCGTGCCCCAGGCTTTGCCCACCTTGCTGCCATGGATGAACTGGCGCGCGGGCACATGATTGCAGACGTTGTCGCCATCATCGGTACGATGGACATCGTGTTTGGCGAAATCGACAGGTAAGAGAAGAACATGCTCAGCGCAGAATCCCTGAAGCAGATCGATCGCGAAGTTGCCAAATATCCGGCCGACCAGAAGCAGTCCGCCGTCATGTCGGCCTTGCGCATTGCGCAAGTCGAGAAGGGCTGGCTCGCCAACGAGACCATCGCCTTCGTGGCCGACTACCTCGGCATGCCGGCCATGGCGGCGCTCGAAGTTGCGACCTTCTACAACATGTACGACCTCAAGCCGGTCGGGCGTCACAAGATCACCGTCTGTACCAACCTGCCTTGCGCACTGTCGGGTGGTGAAGAGGCGGCCGAGTACCTGAAGGAAAAGCTGGGCATCGGTTTCAACGAAACCACGGCTGACGGTAACTTCACGCTCAAGGAAGGCGAGTGCATGGGCGCTTGCGGTGACGCGCCGGTGATCCTTGATAACAACCATCGCATGTGCTGCAAGATGGATCGTGCGCGCATCGATGCGCTGATCGCGGAGCTGTCCAAATGAGCGAGACGACGAGCTTGCCGAGCGGACACGGCATCATCCTCGATGGCATCGCCAGCGAATCGACCTGGCGTCTGGCCGACTACGTCAAGCGTGGCGGTTACGACGCGCTGAAGAAGATCATCGCCAACAAGATCACGCCCGACGAGATCATTGCCGAACTCAAGAAGTCGGCATTGCGCGGTCGTGGTGGTGCAGGCTTTCCGACGGGCCTGAAGTGGAGCTTCATGCCGCGCGCTTTCCCCGGCGCGAAGTACGTGGTCTGTAACTCGGACGAAGGCGAGCCGGGCACATTCAAGGACCGCGACATCCTGCGTTACAACCCGCACACGGTCATCGAAGGCATGATCATTGCCGGTTACGCGATGACCAGCGGCGTCGGCTACAACTACATTCACGGCGAAGTGTTCGACGTGTATCAGCGCTTTGAAGAGGCGCTGGACGAGGCGCGCGCAGCGGGCTTCCTGGGTCAGAACATCATGGGTTCGGACTTCAGCTTCGAGCTGTACGCGCATCACGGTTATGGTGCCTACATCTGTGGCGAAGAGACTGCGCTGCTCGAATCGCTAGAAGGCAAGAAGGGCCAACCGCGTTTCAAGCCGCCGTTCCCGGCGAGTTTCGGCCTGTACGGCAAGCCGACGACGATCAACAACACCGAGACCTTTGCGTCGGTGCCTTTCATCATTCGTGAGGGCGGTGACAAGTTCCTCGAACTGGGTAAGCCCAACAATGGTGGCACCAAGCTGTTCTCGGTGTCGGGCCACGTCAACAAGCCCGGCAACTACGAGATCCCGCTCGGCACGCCGTTCGCAACCCTGCTGGAAATGGCGGGTGGCATGCGCGGTGGCCGCAAGATCAAGGCCGTGATTCCTGGTGGTTCGTCGGCGCCGGTGATTCCGGGTGACGTGATGATGGGCCTGACGATGGACTACGACGCGATCTCGAAGGCCGGCTCCATGCTGGGTTCGGGCGCGGTCATCGTGATGGACGAGACGACTTGCATGGTCAAGGCGCTGGAGCGTCTGGCCTACTTCTATCACGAAGAGTCTTGCGGTCAGTGCACGCCTTGCCGCGAAGGCACGGGCTGGCTGTATCGCATCATCCACCGCATCGAACACGGTCTGGGTCGTGAAGAAGACCTGGCTGTGCTCGACAACGTGGCCGAGAACATCATGGGCCGCACCATCTGCGCGCTGGGCGATGCCGCAGCGATGCCGGTGCGTAGCTTCATCAAGCATTTCCGCGACGAGTTCCAGTATCACGTCGACAACAAGTGCTGTGTCGTGCCTGTCGCCACGCAGCGCGACGGCAGCAAGATTTACGTGGGCTGATCACAGATGCTAGAGATCGAAATTGACGGGCAGAAGATCGAGGTCGCCGATGGCAGCACCGTGATGGATGCTGCCAACAAGATTGGCGCGTACGTTCCGCACTTCTGCTATCACAAGAAACTGTCCATCGCGGCCAACTGCCGCATGTGCCTCGTTGACGTCGAGAAGGCGCCCAAGGCGCTGCCCGCCTGCGCGACGCCGGTGACGCCGGGCATGAAGGTGACGACCCACTCCGACAAGGCCGTGAAGGCGCAGAAGTCGGTGATGGAATTCCTGCTCATCAACCACCCGCTGGATTGCCCGATCTGTGACCAGGGCGGCGAGTGTCAGCTGCAGGATCTGGCCGTCGGTTACGGCGGCTCGGCTTCGCGCTACAAGGAAGAAAAGCGCGTCGTCTTCAACAAGAACCTCGGTGCCCTGATCAACACCGACATGACGCGTTGCATCCACTGCACGCGCTGTGTGCGTTTCGGTCAGGAAATCTCCGGCATCATGGAACTGGGCATGGCTGGCCGTGGCGAGCATTCCGAGATCCAGGCTTTCGTCGACCGCACGGTCGACTCCGAACTCTCCGGCAACGCCATCGACCTGTGTCCAGTCGGTGCGCTGACCTCCAAGCCGTTCCGCTTTGCTGCGCGTACCTGGGAACTGGCGCGTCGCAAGTCGGTGAGCCCGCATGATTCGCTGGGCGCCAACCTCATCGTGCAGACCAAGCACGACGTGGTGATGCGCGTGCTGCCGTTCGAGAACGAAGCCGTCAACGAATGCTGGCTGTCGGACAAGGATCGCTTCTCCTACGAAGGCCTGGACGCAGCAGATCGACTGACGCAGCCTCGTATCAAGCACGGTGGTGAATGGCACGACGTGGATTGGCAGACGGCGCTGGACTACGTCACCAAGACCCTGCGCGACATCATTGCCGATCATGGAGCAGCTAACGTGGGTGCGCTGCTTTCGCCGCAAGCCACGCTGGAAGAAATGTATCTCGCACAGAAGCTGGTGCGTGGTCTGGGTAGCGACAAGGTGGATTTCCGCCTGCGTCAGCGTGACTTCTCGCTGGATGGCAAGCTCGCTGGCGCGCCCTGGTTGGGCATGAAGGTCGCCGATGTGTCGACGCTGGATGCGACGCTGGTGATCGGCAGCTTCCTGCGCAAGGATCATCCGCTGCTTGCGCAGCGCCTGCGTCAGTCCGTGCGTCATTGGGGCAAGCTGGCGCGTGTGCATGTGGCACGCGAAGACTGGCTGATTCCTGTTGAAGCGGAATCCATCGTGACACCCGCGGCCATGGTCGAGGCACTGGCTGCGGTGCTGGCTGCGCAACTGAAGCTCAAAGGAGCTTCTGCGCCCGAGTCCTGCGCAGCTGTGTTGGGTAGCGTCAGCATCACGCCTGAGGCGGAAGCCATTGCAGAAATGCTTGATGGTGGCGAGAAGCGCGCCGTGTTGCTGGGCAACCTCGCCGTGCAGCATCCGCAATACGCCACGCTGCATCTGCTCGCGCAGGAAATTGCCAAGCTTGCTGAAGCCAGCTTTGGTGTGATCGGCGAGGCTGCCAATTCGGTGGGTGGATATCTTGCCAATGCGCTGCCGACTGGCGGGGCGAATGCCCGCAGCATCGTTGACGGCAAGCTGCGCGCTTACATCGTGATGGGGGCAGAGCCCGAGCTCGATTGCGCGAACGGTGCTGTCGCACGTGCTGCGCTGGAAGCCGCTGCTTCGGTCATCTACCTGGGCAGTTTCGTCGGCAAGGCGGCTGAGTACGCAGACGTGATGTTGCCTATCGCGCCGTTTACCGGAAACCTCCGGCAGCTTCGTCAACACAGAAGGTCTGGTGCAGTCTTTCAATGCCGTCGCCAAGCCGACGGGCGAGACGCGTCCGGGCTGGAAGGTGCTGCGCGTGCTTGGCAACATGCTGGGTCTTGAAGGTTTCGAGCAGAACAGTAGTGAAGACGTGCGCGGCGAAGTGCTCGCCCTCGGTGAGCCGGCTACGCGTCTTGGCAATGCCGTAACCGGCGTGGTGGCTGCTGCCGCTGGCGTACAGGCTGGTTTGCAGCGCGTTGCTGATGTGCCCATCCACTTCGCCGATCCGCTGGTGCGTCGTGCGACTGCCCTGCAGAAGACGCGTGACAGTGCATTGCCGGTGGCGCGTCTTGCGTCCGCAACGCTGGCCAGCATTGGTGCCGAAGACGGCATGCCGGTGGCTGTGCGCTCTGCGCAAGGTGATGTCGTGCTCAAGGCGCGTGTCGACGACACCTTGCCTGCAGGCGTCGTGCGCATCGCTGCAGCGCATGCCAGTACCGTGGCGCTGGGCGACCTGTTCAGCGAACTGACGGTGGAGCGCGCCTGATGATCGAGAACCTGCTCCTCTCGTTGCTGCTGGCCGTGACTGGTTTTGTCGGTGTGCCCGAAGCCTGGGTACAGACCGCCTGGCCCTTGCTGTGGACCCTGCTGAAGATCATCGTCATCGTGGTGCCCATCTTCGGCTGCGTCGCCTACCTGACGCTGGCCGAGCGCAAGGTCATCGGTTACATCCAGGTGCGTATCGGGCCGAATCGTGTCGGTCCGCTGGGTCTGCTGCAACCGGTGGCTGACGGCCTGAAGCTGCTGTTCAAGGAAGTCATCGTCCCGTCGCAATCCAACAAGGGCCTGTTCCTGCTGGCTCCGGTGCTGGCGCTGGCGCCTGCACTGGCGGCTTGGGCGGTGGTGCCGTTCTCCGACACGCTGCTGCTGGCCGATGTCAATGCCGGCATGCTGTACCTGATGGCGATCACGTCCTTCGGCGTGTACGGCGTAATCATCGCTGGTTGGGCCTCCAACTCGAAGTACGCGTTCCTTGGTGCGATGCGCTCGGCGGCACAGATGGTGTCGTACGAACTGTCGATGGGCTTTGCGCTGGTTTGCGTGCTGATGGTGTCGGGTTCGCTGAATCTGTCCGACATCGTGGGTGGTCAAGGGCAGGGCTGGTTTGCTGATCGTGGCCTGACTTTCCTGTCATGGAACTGGTTGCCGCTGTTGCCCATGTTTGTTGTTTACCTGATCTCCGGTGTGGCTGAGACCAACCGCGCGCCGTTCGACGTGGTCGAAGGCGAGTCGGAAATCGTTGCGGGTCACATGGTCGAATACTCGGGCATGGCCTTCGCACTGTTCTTCCTTGCCGAGTACGCGAACATGATTCTCGTCTCGGCGCTGACGGCGTCCTTCTTCCTCGGTGGCTGGTTGTCGCCGGTCGGATTCCTGCCGGATGGCTTCTTCTGGTTTGCCGGCAAGACAGCTTTCATTCTCTTCTTGTTCCTGTGGTTCCGTGCGACCTTCCCGCGCTTCCGCTATGACCAGATCATGCGTCTGGGCTGGAAGGTGTTCATCCCTGTCTGCCTCCTGTGGGTGCTGGTGACGGGGGTCTGGATCATGTCGCCGTTCTCCATCTGGCGTTAGGAAACATCATGGGTGCAGTCAAAGAATTTTTCGGTACGGTAGTCCTGCTCGAACTGCTCAAGGGCCTGGCGCTCACGGGGCGTCACATGTTCGCGCGCAAGATCACCGTGCAGTTCCCGGAAGAAAAGACTCCGCAGAGCCCGCGCTTCCGCGGTCTGCATGCGCTGCGTCGTTATCCCAACGGGGAAGAGCGCTGCATTGCCTGCAAGCTTTGTGAAGCGGTTTGCCCGGCCATGGCGATCACCATCGAATCTGCGCAGCGTGACGACGGCTCGCGTCGCACGACGCGTTACGACATCGACCTGACCAAGTGCATCTTCTGCGGTTTCTGCGAAGAGGCGTGCCCGGTGGATGCCATCGTCGAAACCCGTGTGTTCGAGTATCACGGCGAACAGCGGGGCGATCTGTACTACACGAAGAACATGCTGCTTGCCGTGGGCGAGCGCTACGAAGAACAGATAGCGAAGGACCGCGCTGTCGAGGCGCAGTACCGCTGAGAGAACACATGGAAATCTCGACCCTTCTTTTCTATGCCTTTGCCACGGTCCTGGTGATCTCGGGACTGCTGGTCATTACGGCGAAAAATCCGGTGCATGCGGCGCTGTTCCTCGTGCTCGCATTCGTGACCTCGGGCTGCATCTGGATGCTGATGCACGCCGAGTTCCTGGCCATCGCCATCGTGCTCATCTATGTCGGTGCGGTGATGGTGCTGTTCCTGTTCGTGGTGATGATGCTGGACATCAATATCGATCGCATTCGCGAAGGCTTCTGGCGCTATCTGCCTGTGGGCTTGCTCGTTGCTCTGGTGATGGTGGCCGAGATGGCGGCCGTGCTGAACAAGCCGTACTTCCAGCTGGCTGAAGTGCCGCAGCCTGCAGCGCCCGCGGCCACCCACAGCAATACACAGGAACTGGCGCAGCAGCTGTTCACGCAGTACGCCTACCCGTTCGAGATTGCTTCGCTGATTCTGCTGGTCGCCATGATCGCAGCCGTGGCGCTGACCTACCGTCGTCGCCAAGGCCTCAAGTACGTCAATCCGGCTGACCAGATCGCGGTCAAGGCGGCTGATCGCATGCGCATCGTGAGCATGCCCGTCGAGCCCGGTGTGACGACAAGCGTGTCGCCGAAAGAGGGGGAGTAATCATGTTGCCCTTGTCCCATGTACTCGTCCTCGGCGCCGTTCTGTTCGCAATCAGCGTGGTCGGCATCTTCCTGAACCGCAAGAATCTCATCGTGCTGCTGATGGCCATCGAACTGATGCTGCTGGCGGTGAACATGAACTTCGTGGCCTTCTCGTCCTACTTCCAGGATCCCGATGGCCAGCTCTTCGTTTTCTTCATCCTGACCGTTGCGGCTGCTGAGTCGGCTATCGGTCTTGCGATCCTCGTGGTGCTGTTCCGCAACATGCGTTCGATTCACGTCGATGACCTGGACAGCCTGAAGGGTTGATGATGAGCTCAATGCAGAAACTCTATCTCCTCGTTCCCCTCGCGCCGCTGGCTGGCTCCGTTCTCGCGGGCTTGTTCGGTCGTGTCATCGGCCGCACCGCGGCGCACGTCGTGACCATTCTCGGCGTGCTCGTGGCGCTCATTGCCTCGCTGGTCATCTTCGACGATGTTCAGGCTGGCAACACCTTCAACGGTGCGCTCTACACCTGGGCCACGAGTGGTGGCATCAAGTTCGAGGTCGGCTTCCTCATCGACCAGCTGACCGTGATGATGATGCTGGTCGTGACCTTCGTGTCGCTGATGGTGCACATCTACACCATCGGCTACATGTCCGAAGATCCGGGCTATCAGCGCTTCTTCAGCTACATCTCGCTGTTCACCTTCTCGATGCTCATGCTGGTCATGAGCAACAACTTCCTGCAGCTGTTCTTCGGCTGGGAAGCAGTGGGCCTCGTCTCTTATCTGCTGATCGGTTTCTGGTACACGCGTCCGACGGCGATCTATGCCAACCTCAAGGCATTCCTCGTCAACCGTGTGGGTGACTTCGGCTTCCTGCTGGGCATCGGCCTGATTGCCGCGTTTGCAGGTTCGCTTGATTACGCGACGGTGTTTGCCAAGGCCTCCGAGCTGGCGAAGCTGGAAGTACCCGCCACGGGCTGGCCGCTGATGACGGCGATTTGCGTCTGCCTGTTCATCGGCGCAATGGGCAAGTCGGCGCAAGTGCCGCTGCACGTCTGGCTGCCGGACTCGATGGAAGGCCCGACGCCGATCTCCGCGCTGATCCACGCTGCGACCATGGTGACGGCGGGCATCTTCATGGTGACGCGCATGTCGCCGCTGTTCGAGTTGTCTGACGCAGCTTTGTCCTTCGTGCTGGTGATCGGTGCGACGACCGCGCTGTTCATGGGTTTCCTTGGCATTGTCCAGAACGACATCAAGCGTGTCGTGGCGTACTCGACGCTATCGCAGCTCGGCTACATGACGGTTGCGCTGGGTGTGTCGGCTTACCCGGCCGCGGTCTTTCACCTGATGACGCACGCCTTCTTCAAGGCGCTGCTGTTCTTGGGCGCGGGCTCGGTCATCATCGGTATGCACCACGATCAGGACATGCGCAACATGGGCGGTCTGCGCAAGTACATGAAGATCACCTGGATCACCTCGCTGCTTGGCTCGCTGGCGTTGATCGGTTTCCCCTTCCTGTCCGGTTTCTACTCCAAGGACTCGATCATCGAAGCCGTCGCCGAGTCGCATCGCTGGGGTTCCAGCTATGCCTACTTCTGCGTGATCCTTGGCGTGTTCATCACGGCCTTCTATTCGTTCCGCATGTACTTCCTCGTCTTCCACGGCGAAGAGCGTTTCGGAAAGGCGCATGAGCATCACGATGATCATGGCCACGAAGCTGAGCATGCCGACGAGCACCACGACGCCGCTCATGACGACGCGCACGATGAGCATCACCATGGGCTTGCTCCGGGGCAGAAGCCGCATGAGTCGCCCTGGGTGGTGACCTTGCCGCTGGTGCTGCTGGCCATCCCCTCGGTGATCATCGGTTTCTTCACCATCGACCCGATGCTGTTCGGCGAATGGTTCAAGGGTGTTGTGACCATCGCTGAAGCCAACAATGTGCTGGGCGAGCTCGCGCATGAATTCCATGGTCCGGTCGGCATGGCCCTGCACGGGCTGACGTCGCTGCCGTTCTGGCTGGCCATGGGTGGTGTTGCGCTGTCCTGGTTCTTCTATCTCAAGCGTCCGGATATTCCTGCAGCAATCCAGAAGCGCTTTTCGGGCCTGCACCGCCTGCTCGACAACAAGTACTACTTTGATCGCTTCAACGAGATCGTGTTCGCCGCCGGTGCGCGCGTACTGGGCCGTGGCCTCTGGAAGGCTGGTGACCAGACCGTGATCGATGGCGTGCTGGTCAATGGTTCGGCCGCTGCCGTGGGCTGGTTGTCGCGCGCTTCGCGCCTCGTGCAGACCGGCTACGTCTATACCTATGCCTTCTGGGTGATCCTCGGTGTTGCAACCTTGCTGGTCTGGATGTTCCCTGCCAGCTGGTTGAGCCGTTTGCTGAGCGTGCTGGCCTGAGCCCCATACAAGAATGACGGAAAACGTGATGACCGCTGTGCCTTACCTCAGTCTCTCGATCTGGATACCGATCTTCGGCGGCTTGCTGGCCCTGTGCACCGGCGGTGACCGCAATGCGCAGGTCGCGCGCTTCATCGCCCTGTTGGCGGCGCTGGCCGGGCTTGCCGCGGCGATTCCGCTGTTCACGCATTTCGATGCGAGCAGCGCAGCCATGCAGTTCCAGGAGCACGCGGCCTGGATTCCTTACATCCGCATCAACTACAGCCTCGGCGTAGACGGCATCTCGATGCCGTTCGTGGTGCTCAACAGCTTCATCACCCTGATCGTGGTGGTGGCCGGCTGGGAGGTGATCCAGAACAAGGTGTCGCAGTACATGGCCGCCTTCCTGATCATGTCAGGCCTGCTCAACGGCATCTTCTCGTCCATGGACGCGGTGCTGTTCTACGTGTTCTTCGAGGCCTCGCTGATTCCGCTGTATCTGATCATCGGTATCTGGGGCGGCGCCAACCGTGTGTACGCGGCTTTCAAGTTCTTCCTCTACACACTGCTCGGCTCGCTGCTGATGCTGGTGGCTTTCATCTACCTGTTCATCCATTCCGGCGGCAGTTTCAACATCCAGGACTGGCATGAACTGAGTCTGGGTCTGACGGCACAGAAGTGGATCTTCTGGGCTTTCCTGCTGTCCTTCGCGGTCAAGGTGCCGATGTGGCCGGTGCATACCTGGTTGCCGGATGCCCACGTCGAAGCGCCCACGGGTGGTTCGGTGGTGCTGGCGGCCATCGGCCTGAAGCTGGGTGCTTATGGTTTCCTGCGGTTCTCGCTGCCCGTCGTGCCGGATGCCAGCCAGTATTTCGCTCCGCTGATGATCACGCTGTCACTCATCGCTGTGATCTACATCGGCTTCGTCGCGCTGGTGCAGACCGACATGAAGAAGCTGGTGGCGTATTCGTCGATCTCGCACATGGGCTTCGTGACGCTGGGCTTCTTCATGTTCAACGCGTTGGGCGTTGAAGGTGCGCTGGTGCAGATGATTTCGCACGGTTTCGTGTCAGGCGCGATGTTCCTGTGTATCGGTGTGCTCTACGACCGCATGCACAGCCGCCAGATCGCGGACTACGGTGGCGTGGTCAATACCATGCCCAAGTTTGCCGCGTTCTTCATGCTCTTCGCGATGGCCAACTCCGGCTTGCCTGGCACCAGTGGTTTTGTGGGTGAATTCATGGTGGCGCTTGGCGCGGTGCAGTTCGACTTCTGGGTCGGCTTCGCGGCTGCGACAACCCTGATCGTAGGTGCTGCCTATACCTTGTGGATGTACAAGCGCGTGGTGTTCGGTGCGATTGCCAACCCGCATGTCTCGGAACTTACTGACATCAATCGTCGTGAGTTCGTCTTCCTGGCCGTGCTGGCTATCTGCGTGCTGGTGATGGGCCTCTATCCGGCGCCTGTGACCGACGTGATGCATGCCTCGGTTGATCAGCTGCTCAAGCACGTTGCTGCCGGCAAGCTCTGACCGGAAATACCCAACAGTACTCAGGCAAATCGAACAGGACTTCGCCCGACAGGCAAAACATGGAATTCCAGATCCCAGATTTCTACCCCGCACTGACCGAGATCTTTCTCTCGGCAGCTGCCATCCTCATCCTGCTGGTTGTCTCGTTCGTGCGGGAAGGGGCAGGGCAGGTTGCCTACAAGCTCTCTCAGGCATCGCTGATCATTGCAGCAGTGCTCGCAGCTTCGCCCATCCTGATCAACATCGATTTTGGTTTGATGTTTGGCGGCGAGAGCTGGACGCTGGATGGTGCCGGCATCACGCTGGGCCAGCAGTGCGCCACCTCCGGCAAGATGTGCTTCACCTTTGGCCAGATGTTCGTCAATGACGGACTGGCCATCGTACTCAAGCCGCTGGCGCTGATCGCTGTGGCACTGTCCCTGTTGTACGGTCGTCGTTACGTTGCTGACCGCCGTCTGGACTCGGCTGAGTACTACCTGCTGGTGCTTTTCAGTGCGCTGGGCATTCTGGTGATGATTTCCGCGGGCAGCCTGCTGACGATCTATCTCGGCCTGGAAATGCTGTCGCTGTCGTCTTACGCCCTGGTGGCGATCAATCGTGACTCCGTGCAGTCGACCGAAGCGGGCATGAAGTATTTCGTGCTCGGCGCGCTGGCCTCCGGTTTGCTCCTGTATGGCATCTCGATGGTTTATGGCGCCACGCAAACCCTCAACATCATTGACGTGGCGCGTGCCCTCGTCGAACAACAGGCCAACAACACCATCATGGTGTTCGGCATGGTCTTCGTCGTGGCCGGTGTGGCGTTCAAGCTGGGCGCAGCGCCGTTCCACATGTGGATCCCCGATGTCTATCAGGGCGCGCCGACCTCGGTCACGCTTCTGTTGGGTGCGGCACCCAAGCTGGCCGCGTTTGCCATGGCATTCCGCATGATCGCGATCGCTTTCTGGGCCTTTGCCGAGCAGTGGCAGCACATGCTTATCCTGCTTGCGGCAGCGTCCATCGTGCTCGGCAACGTAGCGGCCATCGCGCAGACCAACATCAAGCGCATGCTGGCCTATTCCGCGATTTCGCACATGGGCTTCATGCTGCTTGGCCTGACCTCGGGCGTGGTCAATGGCGACAGCTATCACGCGGGCAATGCGTATGCGGCATCGTTGTTCTACGTTGTGACCTATGTGCTGACGACGCTGGCCGCCTTCGGCATCCTGATGCTGATGACGCGCTCGGGTTTCGAAGCCGACAACATCGATGACTTCAAGGGACTGAATCGCCGCAGCAGCTGGTGGGCGGGAATGATGGCTGTCGTGATGTTCTCGATGGCAGGCATCCCGTTCTTCGTCGGCTTCTTCGCCAAGTTCCTCGTGCTGCAATTTGTCGTCGCAACCGATCACCTCTGGCTGGCCGTGCTGGCTGTCATGATGTCGCTGGTTGGTGCGTTCTACTACCTGCGCATCGTCAAGCTGATGTTCTTCGATGAACCCGTCGAGACGGCACCGATCATGGGTGGCGTTGGTGTAAAGATCGCCTTGTCGCTCAACGTCCTGATGCTTGCCGTACTGGGCCTCTTCCCGCACCTGTCGATGAGCATTCTCAGCATCGTGATGAATGGTTCGTTCTGAGGTGTCGATTCCGTCCGGAGATCATCTCGACGAGATCGGGATAGCCAGCGAGCAGTTGCTCAATGGCTACATGCTCAAAGCCTGGCGCGACGAAGTGAAACTGCCGGATGGCAGCGAGTCCGTGCGTGAGTACATTCGCCATCCGGGCGCCTGTGTGGTGATCGCGGAGCTGCGCCCCGGCGTGTTCGTCATGGAGCGCCAGTTCCGCTACCCCATCGGCCGCCCCATGGTCGAATTCCCGGCCGGCAAGCTGGATCCGGACGAAACCGAGCTGGCCTGTGCGCAGCGTGAGCTGCTGGAGGAAACGGGCTACCGCGCGGATCGCTGGGAGCACATTGCCACCCTGCATCCCTGCATCGCCTATTCCAGCGAGCGCATCGAGGTCTTTCTTGCGCAGGATCTGCATTTCGAAGGGCAACGCCTCGATCCGGGCGAGTTTCTGGACGTTTTCGAGATGACGCTCGAAGATGCAGAACAGGCGGTGCTGGAGGGCTTGATCACGGACGCCAAGACCATTTCCTGCCTGTTCTGGGCACGCAAAATTCTTCAGCGCGGGCGCGCCTGAACTGGGCAGGCCCTGTAAAATCCCCCGGTTTCCAGCGCGGTTAATGGCGCTGGACAGTGACTGATTCTCAAATCGCTGACGTAATACAGTTTTCCGACTTCAGAGAGGCAACATGAAAACCAAGGCGCTGATTCTGGCTGCTGGCCTCGGTCTGACGACGCTGACGGCACATGCCGCAGAGGGACGTCCCGAGATCGCCAAGAAGAAGATTTCCATGTGTATCGGCTGTCATGGCATCCCTGGCTACCAGGTGACCTTCCCGACGACTTACAAGGTGCCCAAGCTGGGTGGCCAGCATGCGGCCTATATCGTCAGCGCCCTGCAGGCCTACAAGTCGGGTGATCGCAAGCATCCCGACATGAACAGCATCGCCGCCAGCCTGTCCGAGCAGGATATGGCCGACGTCGCCGCCTATTACGCGAAGAAGTGAGGAAGCCGACCATGAACAAGATTTTGATGCTGGTCGCCTGCGCACTCGTCGCAACCCAGGTACAAGCCGGTGGCGACGCTGCCAAGGGTCAGGCCAAGTCGGCCGCTTGTGCGGCCTGCCATGGTGCGGATGGCAATAGCGCCGTGCCGACCTTCCCGAAGCTGGCTGGCCAGAACGAGGACTACCTCGTGCAGGCACTCAAGTCGTACAAGAACGGCACGCGCAAGAACGACGTCATGAAGGGCATGGCTGCTCCCCTGAGCGAGCAGGACATTGCTGACCTGTCTGCCTACTTCGCGAAGCAGAGCGGTCTGGTCGTCAAGCGCTGATCCAGAACGCTTGCGAGACAAAAAAGCACCTGCGGGTGCTTTTTTGTTGCCTGTCAGAAAGGCGAGAGTGTATTGCCGTCCCAGCAAAGGCCGACCGCGCGGTCGTGCCAGTCTGACAGTACGAAGCGCTGCCCCTCTGCGTGTTCGTGAATGGCAGGGCGATGGGTGTGGCCGTGGATGAGCCAATCCGCGCCGCTTTGCTGGAACAACGCTGCGATGGCAGCGGGATTGACGTCCATGATGAGCATGGATTTGCCGGACTTGGATTTTTCGCTCTGCGCACGCAGCTTCGAGCCGATGCGACGACGCAGGGTGAAGGGCAGGGCGTGAAAAACCGTTTGCAGAAGGCGATTGCGAACGATGCGACGAAAACGCTGGTAGCGTTTGTCGTCCGTGCACTGTGCATCGCCATGAACCAGCGCCGCGCGGTGCTCGCCGAGTTGCAGTAGCGCGGGCTCCTGCACGATCTGCACCCCACTGCGTGTCGCAAACGTCGTGCCCATCAGGAAGTCGCGATTGCCGACGATGATGCAGACCTGTACGCCAGCCTGGGTCAGCGCAGCCAGCGCGTCGGCGATCTGCATGTTGAAGGGCAGGGACAGGTCATCGTCACCGGTCCAGGCTTCGAACAGGTCACCGAGTATCCAGAGCGTTTCGCACTGGCGAGCCGGGCCAGCGAGGTAGGCGAGAAACGCTTGCGTGGTTTCTGGCCGGCTTTCGTGCAGGTGGAGATCCGAGATGAAATGGATCACGGCGATTGTGTCAGGTCAGGATGTGCAAACGCCGGCACGAAGCCGGCGTTGTCTGGAGGCTGGCGTGCCGTCAGGCGACGACTTCAGCCTTGTCGATCACGATGGCTTCGACCGGCACGTCCTGGTGGAAGCCGCTGCGGCCCGTCTTCGTTGCCTTGATCTGGTTCACGACGTCCATGCCTTCGACGACCTTGCCAAACACACAGTAGCCCCAGCCTTGCACGGACTCGTTGCGGAAGTCGAGGAAGTCGTTGTTGACGACGTTGATGAAGAATTGCGCGGTGGCCGAGTGCGGATCCGAGGTGCGCGCCATGGCGACCGTGCCGATCTCGTTCTTGAGGCCGTTGTTGGCTTCGTTCTTGATCGGCGCTTGCGTCGGCTTCTGGCTCATGTCGGCATTCATGCCGCCGCCCTGGACCATGAAGTTGCTGATCACGCGGTGGAAGATGGTGCCGTCATAGTGGCCGGCTTCGACGTAGGCGAGGAAGTTCTTGACGGTTTCTGGCGCCTGTTCGGCGAAGAGCTCGAGCGTGATGTCGCCAAAGCGGGTTTTCAGTCTGACCATGATGTTGCTCCGTGTTATCAGGGGATAGTGAGTCGGGTGTCGCGCTCGCTGTTTACTTGGCAGGCACGAGGCGTGCGCTTTGCACGATGATGGCTTGTTGGGGCACGTCGCGCATGCCAGCAGTGATGCCGGTGGGGATCTTCGCCATATTGTTGACGACGTCCATGCCTTCCACGACCTTGCCGAAGACGGCGTAGCCCCAGCCGTCCTGACCCGGCGCGTTCAGGAAGCCGTTGTCAGCGAAGTTGATGAAGAACTGCGAGGTCGCAGAGTGGGGGTCCGACGTGCGCGCCATGGCGATCGTCCCCGGGGTGTTCTTGAGCCCATTCCTGGCTTCGTTCTCGATCGGCGCCCGCGTGGACTTCTGTTGCATGTCCTTGGTGAATCCGCCTCCCTGTGCCATGAAGCCGGGGATCACGCGGTGAAAAACGGTGCCGTCATAGTGCTTGTCTTCCACGTACTTGAGGAAGTTGGCGACCGATTTCGGCGCCTTCACCTGATCGAGTTCGACGATGAAGTTGCCGAGTGTGGTTTCAAACTTCACGCGTGGCGCGTCGGCTGCGGAGGCCATGCCAAGGTTGAAACTGAGTGCGCCCAGCATCAGGCTGCGGAGAATGAGACGACGGATGTTCATGCGTTGCCCTCGTAAATGATCTTCCATTGACCGCCTTCCTTCATCCAGTACTGCCGCTTCTGCGACACGCTGTTGAGGTTGTTGCTGCGGTAGTCCTGTTCAAAACTGACGACGACGATTTCCTGCTGTCCCGGGTTGCGGAACATGCTCAGTTCGCGCACGCCCAGTTTGATCCAGGATTTACCAGCCGCGACGCGGCGTTTCGTTGTTGCCCATTCGCGCAGATCGCCTGAGCCACTGCGGAAGTCGGTGGCGTAGTGGGAGAGATAGCGCTCGGTATCGAGGCTTTCCCAGTCCTTGCGCCAGTTTTCGATTTCGCGATTCAGTGCCTGACGCTCCGATTTCCAGTCGTCGAGTGACAGCCATTCCACATCGGTGCTGATGATCACCGGCGTGCGGCCGATCTGCACGTAGTTGGAGAGCGTCTTGAGGTCTTCGTTGGCGAGCACGACACAGCCGTCCGACGCGCGCGGCGGGCGCGAGTAAGTGTCAGACGGCACGCCGTGCAGCCAGATGCCGTGGCCGTTGCGGCCGTTACGCTGGTCCCACTCGTTCGGGTAGTTGATCGGGAAGGCGCCAGCGCCGTAGAAATCGGTCAGCTTGGTCGGTGGCAGGAAAGAGGTGACGTGATAGACGCCGACCGGTGTGCGCTTGTCACCCTCTCGCGTTTTGTTGGCGCCGTCCTTGCCCTGCGTGATGTAGAAGTCCGCCACGAAAGTGGGGCGGCCGTTGTCGTTGCGGTAGAGGTACAGGCGCGAGCGCTTGGTGTCGACCACGACGGCATGCTTCTGCTCGTCCGGCATCTGCAGCAGGTAGCGTGGAATCTGGTCGGCTTGCGGACGCGTAGCATAGCCCTGGATGCGCACCAGGGCTTCATCACGCAGGTCGCCCAGCTTGCCGTCGGGGCTCTGGGCGGTATTGCCGAAGCCTTTCAGAGGCGCGGTGCGAGCCAGCAGCAGGTCACCGCGGATGAGGTGTGCAAGGCGGAAATTCGGATACAGCTTGAGCAGGTTCTCGGTCCGCGCCAAGGCGTCGTCGAGCTTGGCCTCGCGGATGTCACGCAGGATCAGCGAAATCGTGGCGTCAGGGCCGGCATCCGACACCCCGGCGAGGATGCGCCCGGGGCCGGCGGCGGAAGTGCTGGCGAACAGGCACGCCAGCAGGGCACAACGAAGCAGGATGCGGTGGTTCAGGCGGTTCAGACAGATGCTCCCAATCAGCGACCCACCCGTTCCTGCTGGATCACCCAGCGGCTACCCTGGCGGGTCAACACGATGGTTTTGGGCGTCGCCGTATTCAGGCTCGCCGACGAGTAATGCTGGCGGAACTGGGCCGTCGCCTTGTCGCCACTGACCTCGATGCGCAGACCGCTGATCGACACCTTGATTGCACCGGGTTTGTCGATGCGCGATTCACGCTCGGCTTCCCATGTCTTGCGGTTCACGCCACCCGGGGTCTGGAAGTCCTTGCCATAGGCGGCCAGGTAGTTCTTGACGTCCTTGCGCGACCAGGCGGCGGCCCAGGCTTCCAGCGCGGACTGGACTTCGCTGTTGGCGTTGGCTGCAGGCTTTTCGGCGACCGGCTTGCTGCTTGATGCGGCACTGCTGCTGGCGGTTGCGACAGGGGGTTGCGGCTTGGCCGATGCCGCAGCAGCCGAACTGGCGGCAACGCTGGGCGTCGTGGGTGTCGGTGCAACAGGCGCAGCACTACTCGCCGCGGCGATCACCACGGGTTTGCTGGTTGGGGCAGCAGTGCGATTGCCGGCCGACATCATGTCGCGCAGCAGCTTCAGCTTGGCTTGTGCGTTGGCGTTGCCAGAATCGATCTGCAGGGCACGGTCGTAAGCCTGACGGGCCATCTGCGTGTACAGGTCGCCGAGATTCTCGTGCGCCGTCGCGTAAGTCGGATGGGTACGGATCGACATTTCGAGCGCGGTGCGTGCCTTGTCGTATTGCTTCTGCTGAGCATAGATCACGGCAAGGTTGTTGTAAGGCTCGGGCAATTCCGGCGCTTCTTCGGTCAGCTTGGTGAAGACGGTGGCAGCTTCGTCCAAGCGGTTCATTTCCGCCAGGATGACGCCCTTGAGGAAGCGCGCGCCGCGATCCTTGGGGTTCGCGGATACCAGTTCGTTGACCTCGTCGAGGGCCTTGGCGTGCTGCCCCTGACGCAGCAGGTTCTGTGCTTCCTGGTAGCTTGCGGCCATTGCGGGCAGTGCTGTGCACAGCATCAGCAGCGTTGCGAGGCGGGCGAGAGGCAGGCGGAAGAAGGTCTGGGGCATTGTGGTAGAGTCTGAGCGGGTTGTCGGACTGGCATGGGCAGAGCCCTGACCGGGCTTGGCAGCGGTTGCAGACCTTGAACAGAGCGGCTTTCGCGGGGTCTCGATCCGGCTGCAAACGCGTGCGGATTTTACTTTACATTCCGTGCTTCTGCGGCCCGTTACAAGAATTTCCGCCAGCCTGTAGCCGGCGCCGGACGCACGTTCCGCCGACCTGCAGGCGCAAGAAGAACGAAGACACAACGGCATGCTCAAGATCTACAACTCACTCGCCCGCCAGAAGCAGGAATTCACGCCCCTCGAACCCGGAAAAGTCCGCATGTACGTCTGCGGGCTGACTGTTTACGACTATTTCCACATCGGCAATGCCCGCACGCTGACCGTGTTCGACATGGTCTACCGCTGGCTGACGGCCATCGGGTATGACGTCAGCTACGTCCGCAACATCACCGACGTGGACGACAAGATCATCGATCGCGCCAACAAGAACGGTGAGCCCATCAATGCGCTGACCGAGCGCATGATTGCTGCGATGCACGAAGATACTGCGCGCCTCGGCATGCTGTTGCCTAGCCATGAGCCGCGTGCGACGCAGCATATCGACGGCATGCTGTCGATGATTGGTCAGCTCGTCGACAAGGGTATGGCCTATCCGGCCGACAACGGCGACGTCTATTACGCCGTGCGCGAGTTTGCTGGCTACGGCAAGCTGTCGGGCAAGTCTATTGACGATCTGCGTGCCGGCGAGCGCGTCGCCGTGAACACCGCCAAACGCGATCCGCTGGACTTCGTGCTCTGGAAAGCCGCCAAGCCGCAAGAGCCGCACTGGGGCTCGCCCTGGGGCAACGGCCGGCCGGGCTGGCACATCGAATGTTCGGCCATGTGCAAAGCCCAGCACGGCGACACGCTGGACATCCATGGCGGTGGCTGGGATCTGCAGTTCCCTCACCACGAAGGCGAGATCGCGCAGAGTGAAGGCGCTTCGGGCAAGCCTTTCGTGAATTACTGGATGCACGCGGCCTTCCTCAACATGGACAACGAGAAGATGTCCAAGTCGCTGGGTAACGTGTTCACCACGCGTGAGGTGCTCAACAAGCTCGATCTCGTGCAGGGCGGCGAGACGGTGCGCTACTTCCTGCTGCGCGGTCACTACCGCTCCGAGATCAACTACACCTGGGACATCCTGCAGGACGCGCGTGCCTCCTTGCTGTCGCTCTATACGGCGTTGCGCGATGTGCCACCGGATGACATCGAGATTGACTGGAACGAGCCACACGCGGCGCGCTTCCGCGAAGTGATGTGCGATGACTTCAATACGTCGATGGCCTTTGCCGTGCTGCACGAATTGCGTGGCGAAGTGAATCGCACGCGTTCGACGCAGCTGTCTGGCTTGCTGCGCGCGCTGGGTTCGACCATCGGTTTGCTGACGCAAGAGCCCGCGCGTTTCGTGCAGGGCGGTGCGGCGAGTGATGACGATGCGGCCGAGATTGATGCCTTGATCCAGCAGCGTATCGACGCCAAGAAGGCGCGTAATTTCGCCGAATCCGATCGCATCCGCGACGAGCTCAAGGCACGTGGCATCGTGCTGGAAGATGGCGCCGGAGGGACGACCTGGCGGCGCGCATGATGTAACGGATTCAGCAGGTCTGTGTGGGTAACGAAGGAGGGTGATCTTGAAGGTCTATCTCGTAGCGAATCCCAAGGGCGGCTCGGGCAAGAGCACGGTCGCCACCAATCTTGCAGGCCTGCTGGCCAGCCAACCGAAAGCGCAGGTCATGCTGGGCGATGTAGATCGCCAGCAATCGGCCGGCTACTGGCTCAAATGCCGCCCGGCAGGCGCCAGACCCATCAGCACCTGGGAGATCGAGGAGGGCAAGCCCGCCAAGCCCCCAAAAGGCACGACGCATGCCGTGCTCGACACACCGGCCGGTTTGCATGACCAGAGGCTGCGTGATCTCGTCAAACTGGCTGACCGCGTGTTGGTGCCTGTCCAGGCTTCCATGTTCGATCTCATGGCCAGTCAGGCTTTCTTTACCGAGCTGGCAGAAATGAAAGCGGCGCGTGGTTTGCCGGTGGCGATCATTGGCATGCGCATTGATGAGCGCACAAAGTCCGCCGAGCAGTTCCACCGCTTCATTGAATCAACGGGCTTGCCGCTGCTGACATGTCTGCGCAGCACCCAGAACTATGTGCAGCTGGCGGCGCATGGCTTGACGCTGTTTGACGTGGCGCCGGGGCGTGTCGAGAAGGATCTGGCGCAGTGGGAAGCGCTGCGCGAATGGGTTTGAAGAGGTCCTGATACAAACAAAAAGGCCACTGCATGCAGTGGCCTTTTTGTTGGCGCTCCTGATGGATCAGGAGGCTTCGTCCTTTGCAGCGCGCTTGCGTTCGTGTTCCTTCAGATGGCGCTTGCGCAGGCGGATCGACTTCGGCGTGATCTCGACCAGTTCGTCATCGGCAATGAATTCGATGGCGGACTCCAGCGTCAGCTGGATCGGCGGAACCAGGCGCACGGCTTCGTCGGTGCCCGAGGCACGCACGTTGGTGAGTTGCTTGCCCTTGATCGGGTTGACGACGAGGTCGTTGTCGCGCGAGTGGATGCCGATGATCATGCCTTCGTACAGCGGATCGTTGTGGCTGACGAACATGCGGCCACGATCCTGCAGGTTCCACAGCGCGTAGGCGACTGCGGCGCCATCGTTCTGCGAAATCAGCACGCCGTTACGGCGTTCCGACATCTGGCCGGCCATCGGGGCGTAGTCGTCGAACACGTGGCTGGCGAGGCCGGTGCCGCGTGTCAGGGTCAAGAATTCACCCTGGAAGCCGATCAGGCCACGAGCGGGGATGCGGTATTCCAGACGGGTACGACCCTTGCCGTCGGATTGCATGTCCTGCAGTTCGCCGCGGCGGCGACCCAGCTCTTCCATGACGCCACCCTGGTGCTCTTCTTCCACGTCCACGGTCAGCATTTCGTACGGCTCGCTCTTCACGCCGTCAATGTCCTTGAACACCACGCGCGGACGGCCGACTGCCAGCTCGTAGCCTTCGCGACGCATGCTTTCGAGCAGCACGGTCAGATGCAGTTCGCCACGGCCCGAAACTTCGAACACGTCGGAGTCGTTGGTGTAGCTCACGCGCAGGGCGACGTTCTTGAGCAGTTCCTTTTCGAGGCGCTCACGGATCTGGCGGCTGGTGACGTACTTGCCTTCGCGGCCGGCTAGCGGTGACGAGTTCACCATGAAGTTCATGGTCAGCGTCGGTTCGTTGACGGCGATGGGCTTCATGCCATCCAGGTGCTCGGGGTCACAGATCGTGACGCCGATGTTCACCTGGTCGATACCGGCGACCAGCACGATGTCGCCGGCTTCGGCGAATTCGGCTTGCGAACGCTCCAGGCCCTTGAAGGTCAGCACCTGGCTGATCTTGGCCTTGCCGCGGTTCTCGTCGCCGTACATGACGACGACTTCCTGGTTGGGGCGGATGCGGCCGCGCTTGATGCGACCGATGCCGAGCTGGCCGATGTAGGTCGAGTAGTCCAGCGAACAGACTTGCAGCTGCAGCGGGCCTTCGGAATCGACGTCCGGCTGCGGTACGTGCTTGAGGATGGCCTCGTACAGCGGCTTCATGTCCGTACCCGGCTTGTCGGCTTCCAGCATGGCGAAGCCATTCAGTGCGGAGGCGTAAACGACCGGGAAGTCGAGCTGTTCTTCAGTGGCGCCGAGTTTGTCGAACAGATCGAAGGTGTGGTTGATCACCCAGTCCGGACGTGCGCCGGGGCGGTCGATCTTGTTGACCACGACGATGGGCTTGAGGCCCATGGCCAGGGCCTTGCGGGTCACGAAGCGGGTTTGCGGCATCGGGCCTTCGACGGCATCGACGAGCAGCAGGACGGAGTTGACCATCGACAGGACGCGCTCCACTTCGCCGCCGAAGTCGGCGTGCCCCGGGGTGTTGACGATGTTGATGTGGGTGTCGCCGTACTGGATGGCGCAGTTCTTGGCCAGAATCGTGATGCCGCGTTCTTTTTCCTGGTCGTTGCTGTCCATCACGCGCTCAGCCACCTGCTGGTGGGCGGCGAAGGTGCCGGATTGGCGGAGAAGCTGGTTGACGAGGGTGGTTTTGCCGTGGTTGACGTGGGCGATGATGGCGATGTTGCGGATTGCGCGGCTCATGATTGCTCTGCTGGCGGAAATTTGGCCGAATTCAGGCGAACGGCGCCGGAACTGGCTGGTTTCGGGGGGTTGAAGGGCCTGACGCAGCCGTCAGGCAAGCCTTCGATTCTAGCACGCCAAGGTGTTGCGCCGCAGCGCCCTTTTTGTGGCGGATCGAGCCTCTTCTGGTTCAAGGTCTTGATAGGGCTGACGAAACCTCGTAGAATCGCGGGCTTTCCTTGCTCCACCGGTACGCATGCCGGGGGGCTGCATTCACTAACCGAAAGGGTTCCGCATGCGACATTACGAAGTTGTTTTCATCGTGCACCCCGATCAGAGCGAGCAAGTGCCCGCCATGATCGAGCGCTACAAGACCCTGGTCACCGGCAAGGCTGGCCAGATCCATCGTCTGGAAGACTGGGGCCGCCGTCAGCTGGCTTACCCGATCCAGAAGATCCACAAGGCTCATTACGTGCTCATGAACATCGAGTGCGATGGCGACACGCTGGCTGAACTGGAACACGCATTCAAGTTCAACGACGCTGTGCTGCGCCACCTGACCATCAAGACGAAGAAGGCCGTGACGGCTCCTTCGCCGATGATGAAGGAAGAAAAGTCGCGTTCGCTGACTGCTCCGGCCCCCGCTGCTGAAGAAGCTTCGGGCGAAGCCTCGGCAGCCTGAGCGCCGATCAGAACAGATTGGGTGTAACTGGAACGAACCTCGTTCGCATAGCCGGAGTCCTGAAGGAGCGCGAAGCGCTGCGCATGACCCCGGCCCGGATCCCGGTGCTGCAGTTCAGGCTGCAACACGAATCGACCCAGGTAGAACTGGAAGTCGAACGGAAGACGAGTTGTGAATTGGGCGCACTGGCGATGGGCCCCCTGGCGCAGCAGCTTGCTGCGATGCCGATGGGAGTCGCGATGGTGGTAGAGGGATTCCTTGCCGCTCGCAGTGCGAAGAACCAGAACCCCGTTTTGCACGTACAGAAATTCGAGCTGCTGGACAGCTCGCCAAAACTGGAAGGAACCACGTAATGGCTTTCAAACCTGCCAACAAGAAGAAGGAAGAGCGCGGCGGCAATCGCGGCCTCTTCAAGCGTCGCAAGTTCTGCCGCTTCTCGGCCGAGAAGATCGAAGAGATCGACTACAAGGACGTCGATATCCTCAAGGACTTCGTCACCGAAAACGGCAAGATCATGCCGGCCCGCATCACGGGTACCAAGACCCACTATCAGCGTCAGTTGTTCGACGGCGATCAAGCGCGCCCGTTTCCTGGCTCTGATCCCCTACACCGACCTGCACCAGTAAGAGGAAGACCAGACCATGCAAATCATTCTGCTTGAGAAGGTTGTGAACCTCGGCAATCTGGGCGACGTCGTGCGCGTCAAGGACGGCTATGCCCGTAACTTCCTGATCCCCAAGGGCAAGGCGAAGCGTGCTACCACCGGCAACGTGGCTGAATTCGAAGCCAAGCGCGCCGAGCTGGAGAGCATTGCTGCAGCCAAGCTGGCTGAAGCCCAGGCTCTGGCTGCCAAGGTCGACGGCCTGACGGTTCAGATCACCAGCAAGTCCGGTGTTGACGGCCGCCTGTTCGGCTCCGTGACCAACGCTGACATCGCTGAAGCGATCAAGGCCTCCGGTTTCGAAGTCGCCAAGTCCGGCGTGCGTCTGCCTGAAGGCCCGTTCAAGGCCGTCGGCGACTACGACGTGCAGGTTGCCCTGCACACCGACGTGCTCGTGACTGTCAAGGTCTCGGTGCTCGGCGAACACTAAGTCGTTCCGCTCTGCCGAAAAGGGCTGCGCTTGCGCAGCCCTTTTTCTTTTGGATGGCCCGGCAGTCGCCGGCTTGGAGCATTAGAATCCTGACTCCATCTGGAGTGTTTTCATGGCGCAAGGTCGCAACGAATTCCGTAATGATTTTCGCGAGCAGGCCGCGCCTGATCCGCAGCTGGCGTCGCTCAAGCTGCCGCCGCACTCTATCGAAGCGGAGCAGTCGCTGATTGGCGGCCTGCTGCTCGACAACACGGCCTGGGATCGCGTCGGCGATCTCGTGTCCGAAGTTGATTTCTACCGCGACGAGCATCGCCGCATCTTCCGCCAGATCGCCATGCTCATCGAGCAGGGCAAGCCGGCGGACATCGTCACCGTCTTCGAGTCGCTCGACAAGAACAACGAGGCCCAACATGTTGGCGGCCTTGCCTACCTTGGCGAAATCGCCAACAACACGCCGTCCGCCGCCAACGTACGCCGCTATGCCGAAATCGTTCGGGAGCGCGCCATCCTGCGCAAGCTGGTCACGGTGGGTGACGAGATTACGGGTAGCGCGCTGACGCCGGCAGGGCGTAGCGCCAGCATCATTCTCGACGAGGCCGAATCGAAGATCCTGTCTATTCGTGACGAGGGCAGCAAGGGTGCGCAGGGCTTCGTTCCGATCCAGCCGGTGCTGGGGCAGGTGGTCGAGCGCATCCAGGAGCTGTATTCGCGTGATGACCAGGCAGCCATCACGGGCGTGCCGACCGGTCTGGTCGACCTTGACGACAAGACCTCGGGTCTGCAGCCGACCGACATGATCATCCTTGCAGCGCGTCCCGGTATGGGCAAGACCTCGTTCGCGCTGAACGTAGCCGAGAGCGTGGCGCTGGAAGCCGGCTTGCCCGTCGCCATTTTTTCGATGGAAATGCCGGCGTCCCAGCTGGCCATGCGTTTCATCTCGTCCGTGGGGCGCCTTGATCAGCACCGTCTGCGTACCGGCAAACTCAACGACGACGAGTGGCAGAAGCTCACTTACGCGCTGGGTCGTCTGCACGAAGCGCCGATCTACATCGACGAGACGCCGGGCCTCAACCCGACCGATCTGCGTGCGCGTGCGCGTCGTCTGCACCGCCAGTGTGGTGGCAAGCTGGGGCTGATCGTCATCGACTACCTGCAGCTGATGACCACGCTCAAGGAGAGCGACAACCGTGCGGCCGAGCTGTCAGAGATCTCGCGTAACGTGAAGGGGCTGGCCAAGGAGCTGAAGGTGCCGATCATGGCCCTCTCGCAGCTCAATCGCAGCCTGGAGCAGCGTGCCGACAAGCGCCCGATGGCTTCAGATTTGCGTGAATCCGGCGCTCTGGAACAGGATGCGGACATCATCATGTTCATCTACCGCGACGAGATCTACAACCCGGACACGCAGGACAAGGGCAAGGCCGAGCTGATCATCGCCAAGCACCGTAACGGCCCGACCGGCATGGTGCCGATGACCTTCGTTGGCGAGTACACGCGCTTCGAGAACTACATCCAGAACGCGCCGAGTTATTGAATTCGGCCTCGCATGAAAACCAACAAGGGCGCCGTGGCGCCCTTGTTGGTTTGCGTATCCGTGATTACGGCTTGGCCACGTGCCAGGTGTTGCTGGCCATGCCTTCACCGGTCTTGTCGCCGGGCTTCATGTCCTTGGCCCAGAGGTAGAGCGGGCGACCCTTGTAAGCCCACTGCTTCTTGCCATCGTCGCGCGTGATGACGCTCCAGTCGCCGCTGGAGCTGGCGCCTTCGGCCACGAACAGCGGTGGCCAGTTGGTGGCACAGTTGCCGTTGCAGGCGCTCTTGCCGGGCGTGGTGTCGCGGTCGAAGGTGTAGAGGGTCATGCCCTTGCCATCGACGAAGACGCCGTCAGCGACCTTGGCCGGGGCGGGGGGCGCAGGCGGGGCGCTGCTACAGGCCGCCAGGGCCGACACGATGACGAATGCAACGATGCTGCGTAAAGCGATCTGCCGGTTTTGCATGGTTTTCTCCTTGCGGCGCCTTTGCGATCCATCCCCTTGGCGGTCCGCTGCTCGCGGGATCACGCAGGCTTCGATGAGGGCTTTTCGACGGGATGACGCAAGGTGAACACCGCCCGAGGCGGGCTTATTCCCGGCGGTGTTTGCCGGAGTGCCGATCGACCGGATCAGCGCTGGGCTGTCGAGCTGATGGCCGTAGCCGGGCGGCTATAGAACCACTTCTTTTCCCACGCGCCGCGCACCATGTTCGGGTACTCGGCGCGGCCCAGGCTGCCGTTGTAGCGGCCCAGGGCGCGGAACAGGTCACCTTTCTCGATATCGAGGTAGTGACGCAGGATGGTGCAACCGTAACGCAGGTTGGTCCGCAGATGGAACAAGTTCTGGTCGTCCGTACCAATCTGGCGCACCCAGAACGGCATCACCTGCATGAAGCCACGTGCGCCGGCCGACGATACCGCGTACTTCTTGAAGCCGCTTTCCACCTCGATGAGGCCCAGCACCAGCTGCGGATCCAGCCCCGCGCGCTGGGCTTCGTAATAGACGGTCTTCAGCAGATCGCTGCGTTCGCGTGCGTCAGGCAGGCGCTTTGCCAGCCGCGCAGACATTTCAGTGAGCCACAGCGCCTTCTCTTCGGCAGAGGCGAAGATGGGCTCGGGCGATGCCCTGTCGGCAATCGAACGCTGCAGCGAGGCCTGCACGCTCGCCGACAGCTGCTCCTCTGCCTGCTTGCCCGCCCATGCCAATGGACTGGCTGTCAGCAGGGCAAGGCAGAGGATCAGATGGCGCTGCATCAGGCGAACAGGCCTTTGACGAAGGCTTCGATCTCGCCCACGGCTACCTTGGTGGCTTCGGTATCGCGGCGACCCTGGTATTCCATGACGCCTTCCTTGAGGCCACGGTCGCCGATGACGACGCGATGCGGCACGCCGATCAGTTCCCAGTCAGCGAACATGGCGCCCGGGCGCTCATCGCGGTCGTCGAGCACGACATCGACGCCGGCTGCCTGCAGCGCGCTGTAGAGCTGTTCGCACTGCTTGCGCACTTCTTCCGAACGGCTCCAGCCCATGGGGCAGATCACCAGTCCGAAGGGGGCGATGCTGGTCGGCCAGATGATGCCCTTGTCGTCGAAATTCTGTTCGATGGCGGCGCCCATGATGCGCGTGACGCCGACACCGTAACAGCCCATTTCCATCACCTGCTCTTTACCATCCTCGCCGATGAACTTGCAGTTCATGGCCTGCGAATACTTGGTGCGCAGCTGGAAGATGTGGCCGACTTCGATGCCGCGGCAGATCGCCAGCGTGCCCTGGCCGTCGGGCGACGGATCGCCGGCGACGACGTTGCGGATGTCGGCGACTTCGGGTTCGGGGAAGTCGCGGCCGATGTTGGCGCCGGTGTAGTGGTAGTCGTTTTCGTTGGCACCGATCACGGCATCAGCCAGCACAGCGGCCGAGCGGTCGATGTAGACCTTGCCCTTGAAGCCGATGGGGCCGATGGAGCCGGGCTCGGCACCGAAGGCGTCACGGATCGTTGCTGGCGACGCGAAACGCAGCGGCGAGAACACGCCAGCGAGCTTGCCGGCCTTCACTTCATTGAGCTCGTGGTCACCGCGCAGCAGCAGCAGCACGGGCACGCCAGCGTCGCCATCGACGATTACCGACTTGATGGTCTGGCTGGCGTCGATCTTGAGGAAAGCTGCGAGTTGCTCGATGGTCTTGGCGCCGGGCGTATGCACCTTGGCCAACGATGCGGAGGCAGCAGGGCGTGCCGTCGTCGGCGCTACGGCCTCGGCAAGCTCGACGTTGGCGGCGTAGGCCGAGTCCGGGTTGTAGGCGATGGCGTCTTCACCGGTCTCGGCGATGACATGGAACTCATGCGAGCCGGTGCCGCCGATGGCGCCGGTGTCAGCGGCGACGGCACGGAATTCGAGACCCAGGCGCGTGAAGATGCGCGAATAGGTGTCGAACATGTTCTGGTATTCGCGCTTGAGGTCGTCGAAGTTCGTGTGGAAGGAGTACGCGTCCTTCATCGTGAACTCGCGACCACGCATCACGCCGAAGCGGGGGCGGCGCTCGTCGCGGAACTTGGTCTGGATCTGGTACAGGTTCTTGGGCAACTGGCGATAGCTGCGCACGTCCTGCCGCACGATGTCGGTGATGACTTCTTCGGACGTGGGTTGCAGCACGAAGTCGCGGTCGTGGCGATCCTTCAGGCGCAGCAGCTCGTCGCCCATCTTGTCGAAGCGGCCGGTTTCCTGCCACAGCTCGGCGGGTTGCACGACGGGCATGGACAGTTCGATTGCGCCGGCACGGTTCATCTCCTCGCGGATGATGTTCTCGATCTTGCGGATCACGCGCAGGCCCATCGGCATGTAGTTGTAGATGCCGGCGGAAAGCTTCTTGATGAGGCCGGCGCGCATCATCAGCTTGTGGCTGACGATTTCTGCGTCGGAGGGGGCTTCCTTGAGGGTCGAGATGAAGTACTTGCTGGCGCGCATGACAGGTCGTTGCGTGGTGGATTCGAACCCGTGATTGTAGCTCAGGCCCAAGGGGCAGCAGCGGTGCGCCAGTCGTGGGAGAAGGGCGTCACATCGGTGCAACATCGGCGTTCTCTTGCCTTGCGATCTGTGGAACAATCGTCGGCAGTCAATGTTTCAAGGTGTTCATCATGCTTGACCGGGACGGTTATCGGCCCAATGTCGGCATCGTCATTGTTAACGCACGCAACGAGGTTTTCTGGGGCAAACGGATCCGCGAACATTCCTGGCAGTTTCCGCAAGGTGGCATCAAGCACGGCGAATCGCCGGAGCAGGCCATGTTCCGCGAGCTGTATGAAGAGACCGGATTGAGCCCCGAGCACGTGCAGGTGCTGGGCAGGACGCGCGACTGGCTGCGTTACGACGTACCGAAGAACTGGATCAAACGCGAGTGGCGTAGCACCTATCGCGGGCAGAAGCAGATCTGGTTCCTGCTGCGCATGCGGGGTCGCGATTGCGACGTCAGCCTGCGCGCCAGCGGTCATCCTGAATTCGACGCATGGCGTTGGGCGGAATACTGGGTGCCGCTTGAAGGCGTCATCGAGTTCAAGCGTGGCGTCTATCGCGATGCGCTCAACGAACTGGCGCGCATCCTCTTCCACGGCAATCTCGAGAGTCGTCCGCCCAGCTACGCGGAGGCCAGCAGTGCTGCCTGACAACGCCATCGTCGCGTTCGACAAGATCCTGCGCACGCTGGCGGCGCCGGCGCAATCCGTGCGTCCGGTGCCCGGCAACAATCTGCCCGATTGCGAGATGGACGATGCACAGCGTCGCGAAGTGGCCGCGCTGATGCGCGTCAACCACGTTGGCGAGATCTGCGCCCAGGCGCTTTACCAGGGGCAGGCGCTGACTTCGCGCGATCCTTCCCTGCGGACGTCTCTGGAACATGCCGCCGACGAGGAGACCGAACATCTCGCCTGGACGGCGCAGCGCATCGGCGAGCTTGGCGGGCGTACCAGCCTGCTCAATCCCCTCTGGTATGCCGGCGCGCTGGGCATCGGCGTCGTCGCTGGCTTGGCCGGCGATCGCTGGAACCTGGGCTTTCTGGCCGAAACGGAACGTCAGGTCGAAGCTCATCTGGCGAGCCATCTCGAACGCGTACCGGCTGATGACACCCGGACGCGGGCCATCCTCGACCAGATGAAGCAGGACGAGGCGAGCCACGCGGAAACCGCCGTGCGTCTTGGTGCGGCCGAGCTGCCGGCGCCGATCAAGGGCGCGATGCGCCTGGCGTCGAAGGTCATGACGACCGTCGCCCACAGGATCTGAGCTCCGGTTGCTGTACTTTCCCTGAATCGACTGGATCCGGGCTTCGCGCATGACCGAAATCGCACTCTGGCCACAAACGGCTCCTGGCAGTGAAGGCGTCGCCCTGAGCGAAGCCTGTGAAGAACGCAGCCCTGATACGGCGGCGTTCAATGACCGCGCCCTGTCCAGCATCGGTCAGCCGCGCATCGTGCTGTTCAAGCCGGAGCGTCCCGATGGCAGCAGCGTGCTGCTGGCGCCCGGTGGCGGCTACCAGCGCGTGGTGTGGGACAAGGAAGGCGTCGAAGTGGCGCGCTGGTTGAATACCTTGGGCGTGACGGTCGGCATCCTGGTCTACCGCCTGCCTGCCGAAGGCCATGCCCGGCCGGCCCTTGTCCCGCTGCAGGATGCGCAGCGCGGCCTGCGTCTGATGCGCCAACACGCCGCGCAGAACGGCCTGGACCCGGCGCGGGTGGGCGCCATGGGTTTCTCCGCCGGTGGGCACGTGGTGGCATCACTGGCGACGCGCTTCGATGAAGCGGTTTATGACCCGCGTGATGCGGCGGACGAGTTGTCGGCGCGCCCCGATTTCGTTGCGCTGGGTTACCCGGTGATTTCCATGCACAGCGCGATTGCCCATGCCGGTTCGCGTGAGCGTCTGCTGGGCGCCGAACCGGCTGCTGCGGCCGTGGACGCGGCTTCGGCCGAGTTGCGGGTGCGGGCCGATGCGCCGCAAAGCTTCATCTTCCTGCCCGACGACGATGCGGCCGTGCCGCCCGAGAACGGCGTCAATTTCTATCTGGCCCTGCGTCGTGCGGGCGTGCCGGCCGAGCTGCACGTCTTCCGCAATGGCGGGCATGGGTTCGGCATCCGCCTCGCGACGGGGCCGGTGCGTGAATGGACCGGCCTCTGCGAGCGCTGGCTGCGCCACGGTGGCTGGTTGAAAGCGGCGCTGACGTGAGCGCGTATTGGCAGCGGAACCGCGTCATCACGGTCCTGCTGCTGGGGGTGTGGGCCAGTGCGACCCTGGTGGTGGCGATCTTCGCGCCAGACTTCAACCGGCACAGCTTCCTGGGCTTCCCGCTTGGTTTCTACTTCGCGGCGCAGGGCGTGCTGGTGCTCTACCTGGTGATTGTCGGGCTCTACGCCTGGTACATGAACCGCTTTGACCGACAACAGCGCCGGCAGCAGCGCGCCGACACGGCGGCCGGCAAGTAAGTCAGTGCATGTCGAGGCGCGCCAGCGCCTTCTTGAGGGCGTCGAAGCAGTCCGGATCGATGGCGCTGCCTACGGTGCCGGCCATGATCTCCAGCGTGCGCGGGATCGGCGTGGCGCCACGGTAGGGGCGCTCCGCGGTGATGGCATCGAAGATGTCGGCCGTCGTGATGATGCGAGTCTCCAGATCGATCTGATCGCCCTTGATGCCGCGCGGATAACCGCTGCCGTCGAGCTTTTCATGGTGCGCGCCGGCAATGCGGGCCAGTTCGGCGAAGGCTTCGATGCGTGACAGGATGGCTTCGGTGTAGGCAGCATGGCGCTGCACGGCGGCCCATTCGACGCTGTCGAGCTTGCCGGGCTTGTCGAGCACGGCGTTACTGACGCCCAGTTTGCCAACGTCGTGCAGCAGGGCGCCGCGCTTGAGCCAGCGGCGCCGTTCAGGGCCGAGGCCAAGGCTCTCGGCAATCATGTCGGTGTACAGCGCGACGCGGGCGCTGTGACCACTGGTGTAGGGGCTCTTGGCGTCAACAACCTGGCCGAAGGCGGCCGCGATGTCGTCGAGGTAGTCGTCGTCGAGCGGCAAGGTCCGGCTGGCGGGTTCCAGCGCGAAGACAGCCTGGGCAACGTGGTCCGAGACCAGTAGCTGCCAGAACTCCGCACGCTGGCTCACCTGCAGGAAGGCGTTCGACGAGTTTCGGGTCGAACCAGGTGCCGGCACGACGCCGCACTTCGTCTAGCACCGGCTGCGGGCCGCCACTGGTGTGGAAGACATCGATGACCTGGGCAAGCAAGGCAATGCGCGCATAGACGGGGATAGCTTCGCCCTGCACACCCAGCGGCTTGCCGTGGCCGTTCCAGTGTTCGTCGAGGTTCTGCACCCCCTGGGCGACTGCCTCCGGGAAGCGCAATTGGCGCGCGATGTCGGCACCGCGCTGGCAGCGTGTTTCGATGAGTTCGCGGGCGATGTCGCCGCCGTTCTGGAAGATGTTGAGGATGGTGCGGAAGCGTTCAGCGAGGCCGGCCTTCAACCCGGTGTGGCGCAGCACGAAGCCCAGCACGCTGGGCAGACTGTCGCCGACGGTCTTGAAGTCGCGTTTGAAGTCGAGATCGTCGGTGAGATAGAGCTCGCAGATGCGCGCGGCATTGCTGCTGCAGCCAAGATCTTTGAGCAGCAGCACGTAGTAGAGCTCCCACAGCTCGTCTTCGGGCAGGCCGATCTCGCGGCCGATATGCATGCCGATCCAGCAGCAGCGCACGCAGTGGCCTGCGGGCTGACCCTCGGTCATGTCCAGCGCATGGCTCAGCGCGGCCATGAGCTGGGACAGCTTGAGGCCTTCGGTACCGGAGCCAGCGGGAATCTGCTCGAAGCGTTGCATGCCGGAATTTACGGAATCAGGAGCGCGCTGCTGAAGGATGTCTGGAAAGAGACAATACAAAAGAAAACGCCCACCGGTACAGCTGGTGGGCGTTGCGACAGCAGGCTGTGCAGCTTACGGCGTGATCTTGCCGACACCTGCGCCAGCCTTGACGGCGGAGCGCACGGCGTCTGCCGAGGTCAGCGGCGTGTAGCTGTAGTTTGCCGACGGGCTCCAGCTGACCGGGCCCAGGAAGGGCTTGCCGGAGTTCTTGACGGCGTTCTTGGCATTCACGACGGTCGCGGCAGCAGCGTTGAAGTCGGTGGCCGTGCCGTTGAGCCAGGAGCCCACGTCGGTGAAGTACTGGCTCCAGGCGTCGAAGTTGGCCGACAGGATGTCGGTCGCGACGGCGCCGGAGATGTCGAACGCGTTGCGCTCCGAGTAGGCCTTGCCGTTGTAACCGAGGCCGATGGCGTAGGTCATGTGGTAGGGGCGGTCTTCGGTGGTGCGCTTCACGCCTTCATACAGGTTGTTGAGGATGTGGGCGTGGGCGTTGCGGACGCGCGGTGTGCGCTGGCCGGTGTACTGGAACCAGTTGCGGTAGAAAGTGATGCGGTAGTCACCATCGGCCGAGTCGTTGGAGCCGATCAGCATGGTTTTGTCGTGGTTGCTGAACTTGTTGTACGACACGGTGAGGTAGTCCGAGCCCTTCTTGATGTCGAGCAGGCCGTCGTACATCTTGTACCAGCCCTTGTTCGGGTTCACGCCGTTGAAGTTCGCGCCATCGGTGAACTCGTTGTGGTCGATCCAGGCACGCGTGACGCCTTGCAGGGTCAGCGAATCCGGTTCGGCATTGGACGCGCAGTAGTCCTTGTCGACGTAGGTGCAGCTGCCGATGCTTTCATACGCCCATGACGGGTCAGTGCCCGCCACGAAGCGCACGTTGCGCACGATGATGTTGTTCTGGCTGCTGATGTTGATCCACACGGCGTTGAGCGTCGGCACCACGCCGTTCTCGACGATGCCGATCAGCGAGGTGTTGGGGCGCGAGATGCGTTGCTGCGTGTAGCCCGTGCCGTCAGCGTTGGTGGCGCCGTTGATGAAGCCCTTGACGTAGACGATCCACGGGATGGACTTGTTGGCGCCACTCGATGCGGTGCTGATGCAGGAGGTCAGCTCGGCCATGCTGGTGGCCGTGCAGGAGCCGCCGCCGGCACCGCCGGTGGGGAAGCCGCCGCTGGCCAGCGTGCCCCAGCCCATGACGCTGTCGCCGGTGGGCGGGGAAACGGAGGAGGTGGCGGAAGAGCTGCTGGAGCTCACGACGCTGCTCGAGGACGAAGACGAGGACTTGCTGCTGCTCGACGAGGAGCTGGAGCTGCTGGAACTCGGCTTGCTGGAACTCGAACTGGAGGAGCTGGAGGAACTGGAAGAGGGGGCCGAGCTCGAGGTGCTGGTGCCGCTGGGGGCCGAGCACTCGTTGGTGCCGCCTGCGACCTTGGTGCCGGCGCCGAAGGTGACTTCGCCGCAGACAAAGCTGCCGACGAGGGTCTTGTAGGTGAACTTGTCGGCACGGCCGTAGGCCACGCTGGTCGAGCTGCTGACCGAGCAGGTCTTGCCTTCCGTGCAGATGGTGACGTAACCGGCGGGGCGGTTTGCCGAGTGGGCTGCCATGCTCGATGCGAGCAGGAGCGTACCCAGCGCGAAGCGGGTGATACGCATGATCGATTGTCTCCTGGTAGCTGTTCGGGCCTGCAGTGCAGGCCGTTTTCTTGTCACGCCGGGGTCGTCGGTGTGCTGCTGCCGGAGACGCAAGCGCAGCGCGCAGGATAGAGCAAAGCCGTGACAAAAGTCACATTGCTGTGCGCAATCGGGGCGCCGCGTAGAGGGCGGGATCAGGCTCCGCCAATTTCCTTCATCAGCCATTCCTGGGCGGAACGGCGGGCGCCGCGCGTGCTGCGTTTGACGTAGCTACCGCTTTCGCCATCCAGCTCCCATGCCTGCGAGTTGTCAGTGAGGTAGCACTGCAGGCCTTCGCGCATCACGCGGCGTTTGATCTTGGCGTCCAGCACCGGGAAGGCAATCTCGATGCGGCGGAAGAAGTTGCGGTCCATCCAGTCGGCGCTGGAGAGGTAGAGCTTCTCTTCGCCATCGGCGTGGAAGAAGAAGATGCGCGAGTGTTCGAGGAAGCGGCCGACGACCGAGCGCACCTTGATGTTCTCGGACAGGCCCTTGATGCCCGGCCGCAGGGCGCAGGGGCCGCGCACGATGAGGTCGATCTCGACGCCGGCCTGTGAGGCTTCGTAGAGCGCCTGTATGGTGCCGGCCTCCATGAGGGCGTTCATCTTGGCGATGATCTTGCCTTTGCGGCCGGCGCGCGCGTTGGCGGCTTCGGCGTCGATGGCAGCCACGATGCCCGGCTGTAGCAGGAAGGGCGCTTGCAGCAGGTGCAGGTGGCTTTGCGCGTGACCCAGGCCGGTGAGCTGCTTGAAGACTTCGTGCACGTCGTCGCCGATCTCGGGATTGGTCGTCATCAGGCCGAAGTCGGTGTAGAAGCGGGCGGTGCGCGGGTGGTAGTTGCCGGTGCCAAGGTGCACGTAGCGGCGCAACTGGCTCGTGCCGTCCTCGTTCTCCTCGCGGCGCAGGATCAGCAGCATCTTGGCGTGCGTCTTGTAGCCGAACACGCCGTACACGACGTGGGCGCCAGCGTCTTCGAGCTTGGCCGCCCAGTTGATGTTGGCTTCTTCGTCGAAGCGGGCCATCAGCTCGACGACCACGTTCACTTCCTTGCCCTTGCGCGCGGCGCGCAGCAACTGTTCCATGAGTACGGAGTCGTTGCCGGTGCGGTACACGGTCATGCGGATGGCCAGCACCTGCGGGTCATCGGCTGCAATCTTGAGCAGGTCGATGACGGGGTTGAAGCTCTGGAAGGGGTGGTGCAGCAGGATGTCCTGCTTGCGGATGGCGTCGAACAGGTTGACGCGCTTTTCCAGGCCCTTGGGCAGGGCGGAGGTGAAAGGCGGGTACTTGAGGTCGGGGCGATCCACCCAGTCCGGCACCTGCATCAGGCGCACGAGGTTGACGATGCCGGGCACGCGGTAGAGCTCTTCACGCTCCAGCCCGAACTGCTGCAGCAGGAAGTCGGTGATCTGTGGCGAAGTGTTGTCGGCGACTTCGAGGCGCACGGCGTCACCGTAGTTGCGCTGCTGCAGTTCGCCCTGCAGGGTCTTGCGCAGATCCTTCACTTCTTCTTCATCAACGAACAGGTCGCTGTTGCGCGTGACGCGGAACTGGTAGCAACCCAGCACGTTCATGCCGGTGAACAGCTCGCTGACGTGCGCGTGCAGCACCGAGGAGAGGAAGACGAAGCCGTAGTCGACGCCGGTCAGCTCCTTGGGTAGGCGGATGACGCGTGGCAGCGAGCGGGGCGCCTGCACGATGGCTGCGGTGCAGTTGCGGCCGAAGGCGTCACGGCCTTCGAGCTCGATGGCGAAATTGAGGCTCTTGTTGAGCACGCGCGGGAAGGGGTGTGCCGGGTCCAGCCCCACGGGGGTCAGGACGGGCATCACCTCGTCTTCGAAATACTGGCGGATCCAGGCGCGCTGGGCTTCGTTCCACAGCGGGCGGCGCAGGAAGACGATGCCTTCGCTGGCCAGGGTGGGCAGGATCATGTCATTGAGCAAGGCGTATTGCTCGGCGACGATGCCATGCACTTCCTGGCAGACCTCGTCGTACAGCGCCTGCGGGCGGATGCCGCCGGGCAACAGGGTGTTGCTGCGCATCTGCTCCTTGAGGCCGGCAACGCGGATCTCGAAGAATTCATCGAGGTTGCTTGACACGATGCAGAGGAATTTCAGGCGCTCCAGCAGCGGTACGCTGTCGTCATCCGCCTGCGCCAGTACGCGGCGCTGGAAGGCCAGCAGGGCGAGCTCGCGGTTGATCAGGCTTTCGGCGGGAGCGATGCGGTGCGGGGTCGGGTGATTCATGTCGGATGTCGGACCGGTTGAGCGCTGTGGCTGGCGGAATACATCAGTATGTGACAGAAAAATGTCAGGATTGTTACGAATCCGTGAGGGCATCCGGCGATCGGGAGTTCCGACATGCCAACCGGCCTGTCGTTCCCCTGAGCTTGCGGTCATCCCGCAACAAGCCTTGAGGCTACGTTAGGCCGGTTGCCACGGGCAAGTTACAATCGGGGCCGATTTGTCGCCTGTCTCTGACGTTTGAATTCCGCCGTTCCCCACGCAGCCCGAGCCCTGTCCATGCCTTACGAACTTGTCTGTGCCGTCGATCTGGGCTCCAACAGCTTCCGCCTCATCGTCGGGCGGGTCGTCAACGACCAGATCTACCCGCTGGACAACCTCAAGGCCTCGGTGCGGCTTGCCGCCGGCCTCAGCAGCGACAAGATCCTTGATGAAGAGGCCCAGCAGCGCGGCCTGGAGGCCCTGCGACGCTTCAGCCAGCGTCTGCGAGGCGTTTCGCCCGATGCCGTGCGCGCCGTGGCGACCAATACCCTGCGTGTGGCCAAGAATGCGCCGGAGTTCCTTGTCCGTGCTGAAGAGGCCCTGGGTTTTCCCATCGAAGTGATCGCCGGGCGCGAAGAGGCGCGGCTGATCTATGTGGGGGTGGCGCACACGCTGCCTGATCCGGGGCTGCAGCAGCTGGTGGTGGACATCGGCGGCGGCTCGACCGAGTTCATCATTGGACGCAATTTCGAACCCCTGCAGCTCGAATCGCTCTACATGGGTTGCGTCAGCTACAGCCTGCGTTATTTCCCCGATGGCCTGATCGAGCGCAGCGCGCTGCGTGAAGCCGAGCTGGCGGCCCGTCAGGAGCTGCAGGCGATTGCCGCGGCCTACAACCGCACGGGCTGGGACCAGGCGGTGGGCTCCAGCGGCTCGGCCAAGGCCGTGTGCGATGTGCTGGAGCTCAATGGCTTTTCGAGCTCGGGCATCACGCGCGAGGGGCTGGACCGTTTGCGCACCCACATGCTCAAGGCCGGGCATATCGAACGCATGGGGCTGGAGGGGCTGAAGTCGGATCGCCTGCCGGTCTTCCTGGGTGGCTTCGCCATCCTGTCGGCTGTGTTCAAGGAATTCGAACTGGAGCACATGGTTTTCTCGGACGGCGCTTTGCGTCTGGGCGTGCTCTACGACCTGCTCGGTCGCTACCACCGTCATGACCTGCGTGATGCGACGGTCGAGGCCTTCATGACGCGCTACCAGGTCGACCCGCGTCAGGCCCATCGGGTGGCGGAGACGGCCTTGCAGCTGCTGGCCGATCTGCACCCCGCATGCGCCGAAGCGGACGACCACGACCGCCGCTTCCTCGATTGGGCGGCCAAGCTGCATGAGCTGGGCCTGTCGATTGCGCACGCCAGCTATCACAAGCACACCGCCTACATCCTCGCCAACGCGGACATGCCCGGTTTTTCGCGCATGGATCAGGGCCGTCTGGCGCGCATCGCGCTGGCTCACCGTGGCAAGCTGGAACGCGTGCAGGCCATCGACCCCGACAGCATCGACTGGGACCTGATCCTGTGCCTGCGACTGGCCGTCGTCGTGCACCGCGCACGCGACGAGCACGTGCAGGGACGCATCCGCATCGACCGCGACAAGCGTGGCGGCCACGTCGTCTATGCGCCGGCCGACTGGCAGCGCACCATGCCGTTGACGGCGGCTGCCCTGCACGAAGAAGAGCAGCAGTGGGCGCGACTGGGGCGCAGCTTGCGCGTGAAGATGCAGCGCCAGCCCGCCGAAAGCGGAGTCTGACAACACCATGCGGCGCGCGCCCAAGGCAGTTGGCCCGCGATTGCAGCGTGTCGATGGCGGCATACACCTGCACGGTGACTGGACGCTGGCCGCATTGCGGCCACGCCTGCTGATCCTGCGCCACCAGCTCGGCACGCATCGTCAGAATGCCGTCTGGGATCTCTCGCAGGTGTCGCGCCTCGACGCCTTTGGTGCCTTGCTGCTGTGGCGTACCTGGGGTGGGCACTACCCCGAAACCCTGATCATGCCGCCGGCGCTGGCCAGCTCGTTTGAACGCATCAGCCACGCGCCGGTCGTCGAAGAGCCACCGCGCGCGCATTTCGAACGCCTCGTGACGCGCGTCGGCAGTGCGGGGCTCCGGATCGGTGACAACCTGCGTGGCATGGTCGAGCTGATCGGGCACATCACCGAAGAGGTGTGCCGGCTCCCCTGGCATCCGCGAGAAATTCCACTGCGCGAGACCAGTGCGGCGTTCTACAAGGATGTGGTTTGTGCCTTGCCCGTCGCGGCGCTGCTGGGCTTCCTGATCGGCATCGTGCTGTCCTACCTGTCGGCGCTGCAGCTGCAGAACTTCGGTGCCGAGACCTTCCTCATCAACATCCTTGGCCTCGGCGTCATTCGCGAGCTGGGGCCGGTACTGGTGTCCATCCTCGTGGCCGGGCGTTCTGGCTCGGCCATCACGGCGCAGATCGGCGTGATGCGCGTGACCGAGGAGATCGACGCCCTCGCGGCAATGGGCGTGTCGCGCTACCAGCGGCTTATCCTGCCCAAGGTACTGGGCCTGACGCTGGGCATGCCGTTGCTGGTGGTGTGGACTTCGGCGGCCGCGATGATTGGTGGTTCGTTCAGCGCCTGGATGCAGCTCAACATCGACCTCGTGAGCTTCTTCGAGCGCCTGCCTGCTGTCGTGCCGATTGCCAACATCGGTATCGGCCTCGTCAAGGGCGCTGTCTTCGGCTTGGCCATTGCGTTGCTGGCCTGCCACTTCGGCATGCGAGTCAAACCGAATACCGAGAGCCTGTCGTCGCACACGACGACTTCGGTCGTCGCCAGCATCACCGTGGTGATTCTGCTCGATGCGATATTCGCGGTGCTCACCCGCACCATCGGGGTGGCGCGATGAATGCGCCGACCACTGTGCTGCCGGTTGAACTGCTCGACGTGCATACCCGTTTCGGCAAGCAGGTGGTGCATGACGGCATCAGCCTGGGCATCCAGGCCGGAGAGCTGCTGGCCCTCATCGGGGGCTCGGGCGAAGGCAAGACGACCCTGATCCGCCATATCGCAGGCCTGTCGAAACCGGATCGTGGCGAGGTGCGCCTGTTCGGCCAGCCTTTCACGGCGGGCAGCTACCGCGAGCGGCGTCTGCGTCGCCAGCGCTTCGGCATGCTGTTTCAGCACGGTGCGCTGTTTTCGGCCCTCAACGTGTTCGACAACGTGGCCTTCCCGTTGCGCGAGGTCGGCGGTCTGCATGCCGACGAGATCCACACCCTGGTGATGAGCCGTCTGGCGTTGGTCGAGCTGGACCCCCACCAGGCCTGGCTGATGCCCTCGCAGCTGTCGGGCGGCATGGTCAAGCGCGTGGCGCTGGCCCGTGCGCTGGCACTGGAGCCGGAATTGCTGCTGCTCGACGAGCCGACGGCGGGGCTGGACCCGGAGCGCGCCTCGGGCTTCGTCAAGCTCGTCCGTAGCCTGCACGATTCGCTGGGCCTGAGCGTGGTATTTGTCACGCACGACGTGGATACCCTGCTGGCGCTGTCCAGCCGGGTTGCGGTGCTGGCCGATCACCGTATACTGGCTTGCGAAACTGTTGAAGAAATCATGTGTCTTACACATCCCTTCATCGACAATTTCTTCCATGCCTACCATCGGCGCGACGAGCCGATAACACCGTGGGCACGTTGAACAAGTCGCCATGGAAAATCGCGCTCACGCCCTGATAGTCGGTTTCGTTGCCCTGCTGCTCACAGGGGCCGTCATTGCCATCGTCTGGTGGTTTGGTGGTGGTGGCGAGGAGTACCGCATCTACGAACTGGAGACCCGCAAGGGCGTGACGGGCCTGACCAGTCAGGCGGCGGTGCGCTTCCGTGGCGTGCGCGTGGGCCGCGTGATGGCCATTGATCTCGACGACGCCGATCCGCAGAAAGTGGTGGTGCGCATCCGCGTGCGGCAGGACGTGCCGATCACTTACGGTACCGTTGCGACGCTGGGCTTCCAGGGCCTGACCGGCAATGCTTTCGTCCAGCTCGACGACACGGGCAAGGATCCGCGTCCCTTGCTGCCGGTGGGCGAAGAAGTGGCGCGCATCACCTTACAGCCGGGCTTGATCGACCAGGCCAGTGAAACCGGGCGCCGCGTTGTCGGTCGCCTCGACGAGGCTTCGCAAGGCGTAGCCCATGTGCTGCGCGCCGAGAATCTTGAACGTATCGACAAGGCGCTGCAGAACATCGCGGCCAGCACCACCCACCTCGAGAAGACCCTGGCCCAGATGCCGGCACTCGTGAAAGACGTGCGTGCCTATGCATCGCCCGAGGCCGCTGCGGAACTGCAGAGTGCGGTGCGTGAGGTGTCGAAAGCCACGAAACAGTTGCCCGGCATCATCGACAACTGGAATCGCGCCATCGGCAAGATCGACGCTGCCGGCTCGCGTATCGATCGCTTGGGGCTCGACCTGCAGGGCGGTCTGGTCACTGACACCCTGCCGCGCATCAACGCCTTGAGCAGTGAGTTGCAGGGCACTTCGGCACAGCTCAATGGCCTGCTTGGCGATCTGCAGCGCTCACCGCAGATGTTGCTGATGGGGCGTGAAGCACCATCGCCTGGCCCCGGCGAGTCGGCTACCAAATGATGTCCTCATCTCTCATGCGACTTCTCCCGTTCCTGGCGGCATGCCTTGCGTTGGCCGCCTGCAGCACGCCTTCGCCAGCCCCTCAGCTGACCCAGCACGATCTGGGCGGCAGCTTTGCAGCCGGGGCCACGCGCAGCCCGGTTCCTCTGCGCAGTCTGCAAGTCATCGCGCAACCCGTCGTGGCCAGCACGGCAATGCAGTACCGCGAGCGTGCGCAGCCCACACGGCGCGGCATCTACGCCAGCAATCGCTGGGCGGCGCCGCCGGCAAGCATGGTCGAATCGGCGCTGACGCGCAGCCTTGGTCTCGAAGGTGGGGCGCGCTGTCGCCTGCAGGTGTCGCTGGGTGAGTTCATCATCGAGGTGGAGCAGGGCGGTGCGACGCAAGCCGTCGTGTCGGCGGACATCCAGCTGCTGCGCGACGCCCAGCAACTGGTGACGCAACGCAGCTTTGACCTGCGTGTGCCTTTGCAAGGCAGCGGCCCGGCCGCCGGTGCCATGGCATTGCGTACCGCCGTCGAACAGCTGGCGGCACAAAGTGCGGCCTGGCTGGACTGGGATGCGGCGCGTGTCTGCCGCAGCTGAAACTCCGGACGCAAAGCCCGATCAGCTCGACCTGATCGACACCCACCTGCACCTCGACGCAGCCGAGTTCGACGCAGACCGCGAACAGGTCATTGCACGCGCACACGCTGCCGGCGTCACCCGCTTCGTGCTGCCTGCGGTTGAAGTCAGCAACTTCGAGACGGTCCGTGCGCTGGCGCGCTCACTGCCCGGCAGCGTCTTCGCTTTGGGCATTCACCCCCTGTACGTCAATCGCGCACAAGAGTCGGATATAGAGGTGCTGCGTACCCAGCTCGAAAAGGGAGATGCCTGCGCCGTCGGCGAAATCGGCCTCGATGGCTTCGAGCCCGACGGCGATTCGCTGCGGCAGGAATGGTTCTTCAACGCCCAGCTCAAACTCGCGCGCGAGTTCGACCTGCCTGTCATCCTCCACGTGCGCCGTGCGCAGGACCGTGTGCTCAAGTATCTGCGCCGCCACAAGCTCAAAGGCGGCATCGCCCACGCCTTCAACGGTAGCCGTCAGCAGGCGCAGGCCTTCATCGACCTGGGCTTCAAGCTGGGATTTGGTGGGGCGATGACTTACAGCGGTTCGACGCGTATTCGCGAGCTCGCCGCCACGCTCCCTTTGGAGAGCATCGTGCTGGAGTCTGATGCGCCAGACATCCCGCCGGCCTGGCTGCCCGGCGGGCGAAACGAGCCTGCAGAGGTAAGGCGGTTTGCAGACGTGCTGGCGGAGCTGCGTGGCTTGTCGGTCAGCGAAATAGTCCGCATGACAAACGCCAATGTTGATCAGGTGATCGAGACGCGGCACTGAAAGCGCCGTTCTTTCTGTCGGAATAATTTATTTCCGCATTCCTCTAAACCGCTTTCGTTCTTTCTGGATGTATTGGCATCAGGTTGGTTGCCGCTATGTGCGGTTATCTGACCCATAAAACCAAACATTCATTTGAGAGATCGAAAATGGTCGCGATTGTCACGGGCAATGGGCTGGGCTTGTCGAGTGGTTCTCTGACACTGGGTCAAGCAGGGTTGGGGCGCTCCGGGGAGCAAAACTACGTCAATCTGGCCACCGGCAACCTGGTGCTGCAACAACAAGACGAGTTGTTGCTGGGCCAAGGCCCCGACCTCAACGTGGTGCGCACCTACAACAGCCGCGGCACGTGGGATGGTGACAACAACGACAACTGGCGCATCGGTTTTGTGCGGCGCCTTAGTGGCTTCACCGGTGCCATCGTTGGGCCTCAGGCAGAAGGCGGAAGCATTACCCGCACTGGCGCGGATGGTGCAGAGCTTCTCTACACCTGGGATTCCAGCCGCAGTGCCTACGTCAACAAGGACGGCTCGGGTAGCTACGACACACTTACCTACAGCAGCAGCGCCGGTCAGTGGACCTGGACTGACGGCGACAGCCGCATCACTGAGATCTACGATTGGGCTGGTGGTGTCGGCAAGTTACAAAGTCTGTCTGATACGGATGGCAACGCAATTGCTTACGTATACAACGCTGCCGGCTTGCTGGTCAGTATCGTCTCGTCCAGCGAGACGAGCAGCAATCAGAACCACACGACCCTGGTCTACAGCGGCACCCAGCTCACCGAGATAACCACCAGCGCTTATGACGTTCTCAGTGGGGCCAATCAGACACTCACTCGAACTCGCTATACCTACGACAGCAATGGTCGTTTGTGGACCGCCGCCGTTGACCTCAGCCCGACTGATAGCAGCATCAGTGACGGCAAAACCTACGTCACGACATACACCTATCACGCTGACGGCAGCATTGCGACGCTGACGCAGACTGACGGTACGCAGATTGCCTACACCTACACCAGCGGCAAGGTCACCCAGATCACGCAAACCCTGGCCGGTAGCGCGCGTGTCACCAACATCAACTACGACACGACGAACCGCAAGACCACGGTGACCGACCCGCTGGGCAACGCCACCGTCTACACCTATGACACGGCCGGTCAGCTCACCAACATCCTGGCGCCTGCCGTCGGTGGTGTCAGCCAGAGCGTCAGCTACGAGTACAACACCAATGGCGACATCACAAAGCAGATCGATGCCCGCAATCAACCCGTTGTTTACGAATACGACAACAACGGCAACCTCACTCTGCAACGCGACTTTGCCGGCAACACGATCAAGCGTACCTATGGCAACCAGAATGAGCTGCTGACAGAAACCGTCTATCTCACTCCTGATCCCGATGGTGCAGCAAGTGGCGCGCCGGATCAGCCACTGACTACCCGCTATGCCTACGACAACAAGAACCATCTACGCTTCGTAGTCAGCGCGGAAGGACGTGTTACGGAGTATCGCTACGAAGACACATCTCAAAGCTATGACGGTAAGGGGCAGCGCACGGCCAGCATTACTTACACGGGCAATACGTACAACCTCACAGGGTTGGCCATCACCGCCACACTTTCCGAAAGCACTCTCGCGGCTTGGGTTGCCGGCTCTGCGGACAAGACCCGCAGCCAGCGTACCGATTACACCTACGATTTCCGTGGCAACCTGGCCAGCAGCACTGTCTATGCCGAAACCAACAGCAGTGGAGTGGGCGTAGCTGCCGGCGCTGCGACCACCCAGTACGTTCTACGATCAGGCCGGCCACCTGCTCAAGAGCATCGCTCCCAAAGGAGTTGCTACCACTGGCGTCGCCAACGACTTTGTCACGGCTTATGTCTACGATGGTTTGGGTCGTCTGACCAGCACCACCGACAGCCTGAGTCACGTGACTCAGACCCTGTACGACGATGCCGGCAACAAGACCATCGTCACACTGGCCAACGGACTGGCTACCACATCGAGCTACAACAAGGCCGGCGAACTCATCAGCGTCCTGCAAGCGGATGGTGCTACGGCACTGGGCACTACCCAGTACTGGTACGATGATGCAGGCCGTCTGCGCATGACGCAGGACCCGACCGGCGTCCGGACCTACAAGCTCTACGACGCAGCCAGCCGTCTGGTCGCCGACATCGATGCCGATGGCAGCCTCATCGAGTACGTCTACAACGCCAACAATCAGGTCATCCGCACGATCCGCTATGCCTCTCCGGTGGATGTCGCACAGCTGGTAGACGCCTCTGGCAAACCCAGCACCAAGACGCTGGATAGCCCGGCTCCTGGCCTCCGTCCCAGCGCCACAAACAGCCGTAGCACCTGGAATCTTTACGACAGCGCCAACCGCCTCGCCAAGACTGTAGATGAGGCGGGTTATGTCACCCGCTACAGTTACGATGGCGCAAGTCGTCTGGTAGCAGCACTGCGCTACAACACCCCGGTTGCAGTCACGGGCATTACCGTTACTACAACGCCAGATGACGTGTCTCCGACAAGCTCGTTGTGGCAAGACCGTCGTACCCGTTATTTTTACGACGCAGAAGGACGGCAGACCGGCGTTCTTGATGCCGAGGGCTATCTGACGGAGACCGAATATGACGGCGCTGGACGCGTCGTTCACACCGTGGCCTATGCAGCAGTTACTGCCGCCAGTATCCCGGGCAACAGCGATTTGCGCGCTTCGGGCACGCTCTCCCAGTTGCGTGCCACGACTACCAGTGACGCTTCGCACAACGTCCACTCCTGGATGCTCTACAACAACCGCGGGGACTTGATTGCCACTGTTGATGGGGAAGGCTACCTGACTGAGTTGCAGTATGACCTCAACGGCAACAAGACCCTTCAAGTTCGCTATTCCGAATCAGCCAAAAATCCGGCAGATATCAATCTGGCAAGCGATTCTCTCAGTACCCTTCGTGCAACCGCGTTGGCAAAGCAAGCGGCGAAGCCGGCTGCGCAGCAAATCGCCAATCAGAGCACCAGCTGGACCTACACAGATCTGAATCAGATCGCCAGCACGATCGATCACCAGAATACTGAAACCCGTTTTAATTACGACGTACAAGGCAATCTGGTTTCCACGATCAGAGCCTACGGCACGATAGACCAACGCAGCAGCACTGTGCGCTACGACAAGCAGGGGCGTGTGATTGGTGAGTTGGGCGGCGAGGGTAGTGCTGCCCTCGCGGCGCTCGGTAGCGGCGCCACGACCACTCAGATCAACGCAGTTTGGGCTAGCTATGGCCTGACCCATGCCTACGACGCCGCAGGGCGACGCATCAGCACTACTGACGCCAATGGCTACAAAACCCGTTTCTATTACAACGACGACGGCAATCTCGTCTACACCATCAATGCGGCTGGCGAAGTCACCGAAAATCATTACAACGCACTGAATCAGTTGGACAAGGCCGTCCGCTACGCAACCCCCTTGCAGAGCCTGGCGGGTGTGAATGGTGGGCTGATCTCACTCACAACCATCGCGGCTGCGATTCAAGCGCTGGGCAACAGCACCAAGGACAGTACTCAGCTCTTCATTTACAACTTGCGTGGCTTGCTAAGCAGCACCAATGACAACGGGCATTTGAGTAGCCGCACCTACAACGCCTTCGGTCAGCTGGAAACAGCGACGATGAAACAAGACGATGCAATTTCCCAGCTCGTCACCTATGGCTACGACCGCCGTGGTTTGCTGACCAGCACCTATCGCTCCGACACCGAATGGAATGAGGAGATCGATAACTATCAGAGTTACGATGCGTTCGGCCGCCTCAACTACTCCGAAGACGGTCGCGGTTACGGCACAAACTATTGGCATGACCGCCTGGGACGCCTCATTCAGACAGAGTCAGCGCTAGGTATCGTTCGTCTTACCGAGTACGACGCGTTCGACCGCATTAGCAAACAATGGGATGCCACCGGAGAATACGCCACTACTTACGCCTACGATCCGGTCGCACGAAGTGTCACAGTCACTTCCCCTGAAGGTGTCCAGATCACGACATTCAGTGATCGGCTGGGCCAGACCATCAAGGTTCAGGATGACCAAGGCAACACCACTCGCAGTGAATATGATTTTGACGGCCGCCTCAAGCGCGTCATTGATCCGCTACTGAACGAAGTCCAGTTCAATACATATGATCATGCTGGCCGTCTGACGGAGACCCGTGACGCCAACGGAACACGTGTTGTCTACGAGTTCGACGCGGCTAACCGTATCGTCTTGCGCACGCTCGATCCTGGCGCGAGTGGTCTTGCCTTGAAAACGCGCTACGAGTTCGATCCTGCGAACCAGCGTACCCGGGTGACAGAAGGTTACGGCACTACGGATGCGCGCACCACGGAGACGCGCTACAACCGGGATGGCACAGTTCATGAAGTGGTTGTTGACCCGGATGATCTGGCACTGACCACGCGCTATACCTACGACGAGCTCGGTCATGTGCTGACGGTAGTCGAAGGCACTGACAGTGAGGCTGAGCGCACCACGCAGTATCAATACGACGCTTTTGGCCGACGCATTAGCGAGATCATCGATCCGGATGATCTCGCCTTGACCACGGAATACCGATACAACAACAACGACAGTGTTGCCGGACGCCGCGACGCAAACGGTAACTGGACAAGCTATGCGTACGACGCAGACAACCGTTTGCGCTACACCGTAGATCAGACTGGCGCCGTTAAAGAGAACCGTTACGATGACAATGGCCGCCTCATCGAAACGGTGCGCTACGCCGAGAAGATAACCGGCAACTACGTGGCGTACCCCAGCAACAACGGGTGGGGGTGGACGTCCCCCGGCCTTGGCACGAGCACAGTGGACGCCCAAACCGTCGGTTTCCCCGAGAGCGGTACGGCAGTCGTGCTCAAGGACCGTGACGCTTACGCAACGAACTGGCTCAGCGTCACGGCGGGTACTGAATTCGAGCTTAGTGCCGACGTACTCGCAGCAACTGGCAGCGACCAGTCGCCTTACCCCGTCCGCCTGAGTCTGGCCTATTCGACCGATGGCGTGAATTACCACAGCTGGGATTTCGCCGCCGGCGCGACGGCCACGTCCGGTACGAGTGGCATGCAAACCATCAAGGCCCGCGTCACGATACCCGCCGGCATCACGTACGCCCGGGTGTGGCTGAACATCGACGGTCCGTGGGGCAGTACCAAGAAGTGGTATGTGCGCGACGTACGTGCCGAGAAGGTCGGCAACACGCAGGAGCTATTCAGTTATATCGGCGATAACGAAAGCTTCATTGGCGTCCACCTGACCCAGGACCTTGCGCAGGATCAGCACACGCGCTACGTGTATGACAACGATGGTCGTGTGCGCTACACCCTGGATGCGATGGGCGGTGTTTCCGAGAGTCGCTATGACAGCGATGGCAAGCTCGCTCAGACCATACGCTATGCCAAGTCCATTCCAATAAGTACGGCAGCGACGCTGGAAGCAGTGCAGACGGCCGTTGCTTTGATTGCCAGCAGCAGCGCTGATCAGAGTGGTCGTGTTGTTTATGACGAAGCAGGGCGGGTGCGCTACAACGTTGATGCTGCAGGCTACGTTACCGAGAGCCGCTACGATCCCGCAAGTCAGCTGACGCAGACCTTGCGCTACGCCAAAGCAATTCCTGTGACGACCGCTGCAACGCTCGGCGATGTGACGGCGGCAGTGGCATTGATTGCTGACAACAACATCGACCAGAGCACACGCATCATTTACGACGCGGCAGGTCGTCTCCGCTATACGATCGATGCACTCGGCTATGTGACCGAAAAGGTGTATGACGCTAGGGGCAATCTGAAGGAGAGCATTGCTTATGTCACCCCAGTCAGTCTTGGCGGGACGCTGTCGCCGTCCGTAGTCAGTGCGGCTATTACCGTCAATACTCAGGACCGCAAGACCAGCTACGGTTATGACAAAGCCAATCGTGTTCTGACCAGCACCGATTCACTGGGCCATGTCACGGAAACCATCTATGACGACATTGGTCGTCCGGTGCGAGTCATCGATGCGTTGCTCAATGTCACACGCTACGTCTATGACGATGCAGGGCGATTGCTATATGGAATCGATGCTGCAGGTGCTGTTACTGAGCATCGCTACAACGGGCTCGGACAGGAAACCAGTACGATCAAGTACGACAAGTTCGTCGTCATCGCGGCCCCAGTCCCTACTGCGGCCAATGTGACGTCGGCGCTGGCCGCTACCGCCGGCATCCAGGGGGTGACGACACGTAACTTCTACGACCGGGCGGGACATCTGACTTACTCCGTCGATGCGCTCGGTGCGGTTCGTCGTTACGACTACGATACCCAGGGCAATGTCGTTCGTACCAAAGCGTATAACACCCCTGTCAGCAGTAGCTGGACACCGACGACCAGCCCCGCTAGTCACATCAACGATCAGACCAGTCTGGCCGTCTACAACTCGCTGGGACAGTTGCGATACAAGATCGACGCGCTAGGCTATGTCACTGCCTATGGGTACGACGCAGTTGGTCACGCTGTTACCGAAACCGTCTACGCCAAAACCCCGTACAGCAACACGGCCACGCTGGATCCCGCCGCGCTGACCGCGGCCAGCGTCGCTGTCGTCATGGCAGGACAGGCCAGCACGGACGATCGCGTGACGCGCCACGTCTTTGACCAGCGCGGTCAGGAGGTCTACAGCATCAGTGCCGCCGGCTACGTCAAGGAGTTCCAGTACGACGCCTTCGGCCACGTCATCAAGGCCATCGAGTACCCACAGAGTATCAGCGAGGATCTCACCAGCCAGACGCCAAGTCTTGCCCAGGTGCAAGCCATCCTGAATGGTGCGCCCCCCACGATACCGCCGCTTCAGCCTTACTCATATTCTACAAATGCCACCCTCGACACGGTGACGTCGAGTACGCAGAGCGACATCGTGACTGACACGGCCAGCAACATGCCCGGTGCCGACCCTGTTCAGCCTTATGGCTATGTGCCCAGTGCGACGGCGGACGTGGCGAGCCCCCAGACGCAAAGCGTTACCCTCAGCATCGCCAACACTTCGATCACGCAAAGCGCTTTCATCCTCGTCGCGGGTTCCGGAGCCAACACCAGCTTTGCCCTGCCTGCGGGAACACTTTCCAATCAGGGCCAGTCTCCCGAATACGTACGCGCCACGATTTACCGCAACAGCGTGCTCGTCGGCACGGTCTATACCAATACCTCCGCTTGGGACAGCAACGGCAAGATCGAGCTCGGCAGTTTGCCTGCTGGCTCTTACACCGCTTTCGTTGAAGCACGGGATGACACCTACGGCGGTACAGACGGTGGCGACTACGGCAACGAGTATTGGGGCGACGGTGACAGTGCCTGGTATTCCACAGCTAACGTCAGCTTCAACATCGGCGTTCAGCCCCAGGCCACCACGATCAGTTGGGCAGCCAGCAGCAAGCCCGCCGGTACCACGGCTAGCTTCAGTTACCGTTTGATTGGTAGTGGCGCAACCTGGACTAACGCCACCATCACCACGAGTGGCTCCAACCTCCAGGCCAGCCTGGGTACGGCCGAGATCGGCAACTATGAATACAGCATTCAATACACCGATGCTTACGGACGCAACGTCAAGGGCTCGACAGGTTCGTTGCTCACCGGGGTTAATACCACGACGACTCCGAGCATTATCTTCAACTTCACTCAAGGATCGTCAGTACAGGCAGCCGCTGGCGCCTCCATTTCCGGCTTCCCGCTAACAGATGTTGATGGCATTGACTACATTGACGCTGTAGTGAAAAACAGCAGTACTGGCGCAACCGTCAGTACTGCGCGCACCTATCCCGGCTTCCACACGCCCAGCTACAACGGCAAAATCAACCTGAGTGTCGGTTCGACGCTGCCCGATGGCAGCTACAACGTCACCCTCACCGTCTATCGCAAGAACAACACTAGCGACGTCAAACCCTCTTTCTTCTATCAGGTGGGGACGCAGGCGGGGTACATCCGCAATACCGTCAGTTGGCCAGCCAGCCAGCAACCACCCGGTACGGCATCCGTCAGCTTCCGATATCGGCCGGCTGGCTCAGCCTCAAGCCATGCTGAACTTACGGTCAGCACTGCGAGTGCTAATCAGCAGGTTCAGATCGACCGACTGACCGCTGGCAACTACGAATTCATCCTGACCTATCTCGATAGCAGCGGCCGCACCCTGCGCTGGGCCAATGGCACCTTTACCGCAGCAAGCAATGCAGGCAGCAGCACCAGTACTGTCCTCTTCAGCACCCCGACCCTCAGCTCTGCCGCGGTCACGGGCTCGGCCATCACAGGCTACCCGTTGACCTCCACGGAGCTGGCTGCCACAGAAAAGATCCTGGCCCGCGTCAAGGATGCCGATGGCAACGTCGTGAGTGCAGGGGTGACTTATCCCGGCGCGCCGGGTTACGTCAGCGGCAACATCAATCTCAAGACCAATGGTCTGCTACCTGATGGCCACTACACCGTCGAGCTCACGCTGTACAAGAAGGACGGCAGCACAGACATCAAGTCCGAATTCGTCTATGAAATCGGTTTCCAGTCCTCTGGGGCTTCTGCCGCGAATGCGGCAAACACGCGCATCACCCGCTATGCCTTCAACGCGTTGGGACAGCAGGTCTATGCAATAGACGCTCTTGGCTACGTCACCGAAAACATCTTCGACGCTCTGGGCAATGTCACAGCAACCACTGCCTATCCTGAGCCGATTAGCCTGGGCGTCAGCCATGACATAGCGGCCGTACTGGACGCCATGAGTGCCTGGAAACAGGATTTCGCTACCAATGCAGCGGGATTCAATCTGCCGGCCAGCAATTTCCTGGTAGCCAATGGCGAATTGGCCATACAGTCCCAACACGCTACTACCACGGCGCAAGTTGCTGGCTGGGGTGCCGTAGCTACATTGGGCGTGGATTACAGGGTGGAGTTCCGTACCGATGGTTCTGGCGCCAACCGGCTGACTACGCTGGGGGTGCAGTCCACGGATGGCAAACGTCGTCACACCCTGTTGCTCCAAGGGGACAAATTCTATGTCCAGTACATCGACGAGAACAACGTCTTGCAGAGCGTTCTCCTAGGCACAGTCAAGGACAACACCCGCTACGTACTCGACATTCGTTCGGACCTGCAGGGCACGACGTTGCAAGTCACCGATGGCGTCACCACGCTGAATGATCGCCGCAACTTCAGCGCTTGGAACAATCTGGCCCTGTGGTTTGCTGCGTCGAAATCCAGCGGCGTTGCCGCAAATTCGACGACTTACGTCGATGTGATCCGCGAGTTCGCGCCTTCGGATCAGCCGCTCAGGACGACCCGTTACGTCCGTGACCGCCTTGGGCAGGTGATCTATACCATCGACGCGGACGGTTACGTCAAGGAGACCATCTACGACAGTCTGGGCCGTGTGACGCAGATCACCCAGCATCCCAAGCCGATCTATGTCGGTCTCAATCCTACCCAAGCCGCAGTCCAGGCCGCCCTGCAGGCCAGCCAGACCGTACAGCTCATCCCGGAGTACGAGATCGTCGATCTGGGCGGCACGCGATTGCCAGTGCCCGCCTATCCAACAGGAACCTCCACAACAGACTCTTACAGCACCTCAGCAACTGTAGCAGCGCTGACCATTACCAATAACAGTGTGCTTGCGAGCGGCGGCACGGGAGAGATCACCAAGCCCACAATCGTCAAGTGGCCGGCTTCTGCCCAGCCTGCCAATACCGTGGCGCGCTTCTACTACCGGCTTGCGGGCAGTGATGCCGAATACATTGAAGTGCCCGTCAGCGAAGAGAGCGGGCAGAAGGTCGCCAACCTCGGTCTGCTCTCCACTGCAGACTACGACTACCGGATTGTCTATTCGCAGAGCGCGAGTGTCGGGCGCAAAGACGTGTCGTACCAGTTTGGCCGATGCAGTAATCCGCTTGGGACCAGCACGTTCGATGGCAATACAACAACTGTCTACTGGGCCTACGCTTATCCTGTCAATGTGGATGGCGCAGCAGCCGGCAGTACCCTTAACGGCGGCATGGCGCTCAAAGCGCTGAGCGTCTGGACTGACGTTTCATACATCAGTGCGTCCGTGACAAACGATGCCACGGGCAGCTTCATCTCCAGCGCGATAACCATTCCTCGCGCTCATGTTGGCTACGATGGCAGCGTCAACCTCAGTACTTCACCGTTGGCGACAGGTCGCTATCGTGTCACGCTGAGTATTCAATACAAGGATGGGCATACCGAACATCGAACATTCCTCCACGAAGTCGGCACGCAGCCCAACAAGACGGAAACCGTCCGTGCTACCTGGGATGCCACAAATGCCCCTGCCGATACCCGAGCCGTCATCCGCTACTACGACAACGTGCTGGGTGATTATCGTGAAGTCACGGCCGCCCGTGTCAACGGACGCTTCGTTGCCGCGCTACCCGGAGTCAGCCACGGTAGCGGCGTAGGCGGCAGTATCCGCTATGTCGATGTCCGCGGGGTCGTCATCCAGGAGGCCTCCGGGACCTTGCATTCCATATATGCAAGCACCTATCCGTGGTCATTCCGGCCGACTGCAACACATGGCGCACAGACTCGCACCGACACCTTCCACTACGACGCACGCGGACAACTGGACATCAGCCAGGATGCTGAAGGCGGCATCGAGCGCTTCGAATACGATGCGCTGGGCCGCAAGACCTCGTTCTGGAACAAGCTGGGCAATATGTGGCAGTACGAGTACGACGCCAATGGCCAGATGACCAGAGAGACCTCGCCCGGCGTCCACGTCCTCACGACGGTGACCAACACGGATGGCACGCTGGGCACGACCTCCGAGCTCACGCGTCCGGTCACATACTTCACGTACGACACCTTCGGCAACCTCAAGACCAAGACGGAGGCGTACCAACGCCCCGACGCACGCACGACCACCTACGAACACGATGCCTTGGGCCACCAGGTCAAGATCATCCACCCGCAAGTCGCTGTCGATGCGACCGCCAATCAGTCCGCCACCAGCGTCAGCCGTAGCGAGACACTCGCGACGCCAACAACGCGCGTGATTTATGACGGTCTGGGGCAGGCCGTCATCAACATCGACCCGTTGGGCAGCCGCAGTTACAAGGTCTATGACATCAGCGGACGCTTGCGTTACGAGATCGACGCAGAACGCTACGTCACCGAGCATACCTATGATGCCTTCGGCAATGCGTCGACTCTGACGCGCCACGCCACGGCACTGCCTCCCAAGAATGAGATTGACGTACCGTACAGCCTGCAAGGGGTGCAAAGTCTGCTGGCGGGGCAGACAGCGGCGCAACGCGCCGGCAATCGCACCATCACAACGGCATACGACAAGCTGGGGCACTCCACCATTGTCCGTGAACCGGAGACCTACGCGCACGACACCAGCAACACCTCCGGCCACCAGGACTTCTCGGCCAGTCCGATCACCGTCAACGAATACAACGCCTACGGTCAGGTCGTCCGGCTACGCAAACTGCTCAACCCGGCCGCCAGCGGTTTGCTGAATGACCCGGGTAATGTCTGGGCCGATACCTACTTCTACTACGACGCGCGTGGCAACCGCATTGCCCAGGTCAACCCGTTGGGGTACCTGACGGAATGGCATTACGACGAGGTCGGCAATACAGTACGCCAGCTTGAGTACGCCCTGGTACTCACGGCAGGTAGCTGGAGCACCCAGTCGCACGGCAAGCCGGCGGCATCATCCAGCACTTCTCTGTTCGGCGCAGACCGCGATACCCAGTATGGTTACGACCGCGAGAACAGAAAGATCTGGGAAAACCATCCGGAGGTCCTTTGGTACTACTGGGATGGTGGTCTAAACGATGAATCCGGCGATGACACATCCTATTTCTCCTATGACAAACTGGGCAATCTCACGGTTAGCCGCAACAACGCCGGGGAGACGCGCAATTACTACGATGCCCTGGGTCGCCTGGTCGCCAGCGTAGCCCCCAACGGCGCACTGACCAGCACCAGCTACGATCTCTTCGGCAACGTCACACGCACCACTCGCCACGCTGGCCAACTGGTAGGTGACTGGAATGGCATCCTGGGCCAGTCCAGCACCGACGCGCTGGGCACGCTGCATCAGACCTTCACGCTGGGCACGCTCGGTCTCACGTCTCTGCCCGCCAATTACGTGCTTGCCAATGGCAAACTTGCCGTGACCAGCAAGACCGGTACCGGACAAGGTTGGCAAGGCGTCGCCACGACAGCCGAGAACCCGCTCGGTACAAGTTATCGTGCCGAAGTCACGCTGGATGGCAATGCCAACGGACGCAATTTTGAAATCGGTATCGAGAATCCGGCTCCGCAGGGGAGCAATACCTACTTCCGGCACTTTGTTTCCTTCAAGCAGGGCAGTGCGATCATCAGCTACTACGACCCGAACGTGGGTTGGCAAGAGCGAAATCTGGGGAGTATCGGCAACAACAAAACCTATGTTGTCGAGTTGGAGACCAGTGCATCGGGTAGCGTGCTCTATGTCTATGAACAAGGCAGCACGCGCAGTAGCGGTTATAGCGATGCACGGACTTTCAAGCGCTTTGGCAGCACGCACCTGCGCATGTATGCGCCGAACGATGCGAGCTGGCTGACGGGGTCGTCGACAACGTTCGTCGACAACATCGAGATTCGTGGTTTGACTTCGTCTGTTACGGTGCCCGAGGTTCGCAGCCTGATCGATCAGGCAACAGGAAACATCCATCAGGACTTCACCCTGAGCACCCAGCACCTGAACAGTCTGCCGTCCAACTACACGTGGCAGAACGGGCAACTGCTCGTAACCAGCAAGAGTGGTAGCGGTCAGGGCTGGCAGGGTCTGTCAGGCAGTACTGAGTATCCGCCTGGTACTCACTATGCCGCAGAGATCACGCTAGATGCCAATACCCAGGCTCAGAACGTCGAGTTCGGTGTCGAGAATCCTGCTCCGTTTGCGGGCAGTAGCTATTTCCGGCATTTCGTGTCCTTCAAACAGGGCAAGGCCATCATCAGTTATTACGACCCGGTTCTTGGCTGGAAAGAGCTTGAGCTGGGTGGCGTGCAGCCAGGTAAGACTTACGTGGTGGAGGTCGATACCCGAGCCGATGGCACGACACTCTACGTTTACGAGAAGGGCAAAACGCGCAAGGATGGATATGTCAACGAGCGCAGCTATGGTTCTTTTGGTACTACCCACGTACAGATCGTGGCGCCTGACAACGCTTCCTGGCTTACTGGCACGGCGGTAACACGGATCGACAACCTTGTCATCAACCATGCCTCCGACGAGACGACCTACACACAGTACGACACGCTGGGTCATCAGATCCGCACTGTCGATGCCGAAGGCAGCTCAACCTACTACTCCAATGACATCCTCGGACGCAAGGTCAAGGAGTGGCGCACGCAGACGGGCATTCAAGGGGAGGTGTTGAGCGCTGTCACCTTCACCGACTACAACAAATTAGGGCAGGTCGTCAGCACGCGTACCCCATACGCATCACTTAAAACTCCGGCGTCTCAGTTCAGCAATGGTAGTGTGACCGCAACCAATCCCTTGTCCGGATTTGCGACGGGTGTTGCGCCGGCTCGCATCAGCGTTAACTGGGCCTTCCCTCCTGCATTTGCAGCAGAAACGATACGGTTGGAGGTTGACTATGTGGAGTTTGATCTCAATGGGTTCCCGGAATGGACAAAATCCGTTGATTTAAGTGTTGCCAGCAATCCCACCGGATATACATTTAATACCCCCTACGGTGGTTTCGTTCTTAACGTAAAGGCAATCAGACTGTCGGTGCGGAAAGCTGACGGTTCTTACGCGCTAATTCAGCAAGTAGCGCCACCACCACCGGATCCCAATAGTCCGGATTTGACCTACTCTTGGACAAACAATGGTGGTGGAACTTGTTGCACTGACGTTGCCCGCAGCTCAGCTGACAGCAACTGGCAATCCGCCGCAGTATCGTTACCGGAAGCTTGGCGACTCTTTATGGACCAATGCGGATCTGTTGCTGGTTGGTGGGTCCGGCTTTTTCAATACAGCAGGACTGAGTTCGGGCGAATACGAGTTTGATACGACTTTTGCGGATAAAACTCATAGTCAAGGTACTTTTTCGATCACGACCAAACTGGTGAATACCCAGATTGGGATTGCGCATGAAGCAGCTGCCTACGGCACATCGGTTTATTGGCAAACGCGCTACAACGCCTTTGGCGAGATAGAAGCGCGCGGTATCAATGACGGTTGGCAGGAGTACTTTGATTACGACAACGCAGGGCGTTTGTGGCGTACGAACTCTGGTGATGGCGTTGACAAGGTTTATCTCTACGATCTTGTTGGTCAGAAAACAGCAGATCTGATCAGCCCCAGTGACGCGCTGGCACGCAGCACCCTGGATCTGAACGAGCTGGCCACTGCAACAAGCCTGGACGTCACGCGCACCGACTATGTGTTTGATCGCGCCTCCCGTCTGGTCGAGAAGCGTTTGCCGCAATTCACCACTACCGGCACTATCGAATCACGCTCTGCCGCGCTGACTTTTGAAGTTGCTACCCTCACGGCGATTGACCACGGCCCTGAATACCACGATGCCGTTGAGTATTCGGGGGAGCAAACGGATATCCATCAGGAATTTGACGGATACCGGATTGTTTTCAACTGGAACGCAATGGCTGCCTGGGGCGGAGGCGATGTTTTTGTCACGATTATGGGTAGCACCCAGGATGGGGTGCCGATTTCGCAGACGCTAGGCTTCGCCAGTGGCGAGGCAGACACTGGCGTAGCTTTCATGAGCGCCATTCCGCTCACACAAATCACCCGATTCGTGGTCGAAAAAGTTGACGCCAACAATCAGAAAGTCGTTATCCATGACCGCACGACACTAGGCACCTATGCCCGTCATCTGGTGTTCGACAATCCCACAGAGCTTGGAGAGTCGAACAGCATGAGTGTGGACGGGAAGCCCGTCATGCTTCATAACTTCGGCAATCGCACCTATGCCGACTTGAAGGTGTTAGGCCTTAGCGCCGGCACTCACAACTACGAGATCAACTATCAGCATCGTGGTGCAAGTGATCCGTATGCGCGTGCCGGTGGAACACTCAGCATCAACGGAGTCAATAGCTCCATTACGCAGGGCAGCGCCGTATACAGCACGATTACTCGTAACCCGATAACCCGTTACGTCCTGGACCGTTGGGGCAACACCGTTCAAGCCAGTAATGTTGTTCAGCAAGGGACACTTGGGGCGTTGGGCGGTCAGTTGTCGGACTCCGTGCCGTACATGCAGACCCGTTACGACTGGGCCAATCGCGCTATTCAGGTTACGTCTGCTGCTGTCGATGTGTACGGCACCAATACAGTAGGTGCCGACTACGGCAAACGCACTGAGCGCGTCAGCATTTACAACTATTACGATGCTGCAGGGCGCCTGATTGCCAATCGTGACGGCAACGGTAATCTCAATGGTCACCAGTACGATTCATTGGGTAACAAAACAGCCGAGTTCCATGCAGACGGGTCGATTACGTACCAGGCGTATGACAAGCTCGGTTACCGCATCTCAACCACAGACGGTAACGGCAACACTACCCGCTACCGCTATGACCGGATGGGGCGTGCTACGGCAATGCTCCAGCCTGTCGGCAACCCGCATTTCACCTCGACTGCGCAAACGACGGGCGCAAATGGTGTTGCTGTCACCCGTTATACCTATGACGAAGCCGGCAATTTGATCCAGACGGAGAACGCGAACAAGGAGAAGCAACAGAGCTGGTACAACACCCGTGGACAACTTGTTGCAACAGCGCTGGCGGGAAGGCAGGAAACGCATTTCACCTATGACGAGGCTGGCAACAAGATCCGTGAAAGCGACGCTAACGGCAACTTCATGACCTGGGATTACCAACTGGGGCTTTCTCATGAAATTGACGGTGTGGTCACGATAGATCCGGACGACGGCTATTTTGGTCGCTGGACCAGTCACAGAGATCTGGATGGCAAGCAGAGCTGGACAAGCTACAACGGCGTCGGCAGCGTGCTCCGTCAATGGGGTACGCGTGGCCAGGACATCCGATACGAGTACTACGAGAATGGCGCCGTCGCACGCATCACGGATCTGACGGAGAAGTCCGAAACCTGGTACAGCTACGATGTTGCGGGCAACCGGACCCGCGAGCGTTTCGCCAAAGGCGGCACGGTGTCCGGGGTGCGCGTGCTCGGCGGCACCATCTACCAAGACAACATCATTTCATTCGACGCACTGAGCCGAGTTACACAAGTCCATGACAACCGTTACGACATCAAGATCGGCTATGACGGAGCCAATAACCGGCGCTTCAGCATCGCTGACTACGCCGATGCAAATGATTCCGGAAAGCCCTTTACCCACGTCGAGAACTGGTATCTCTACGATGCCATGAATCGCATTACCCTGAGCCAGGGGAAGCGTGATGGCACGACCGGAGTCATCGACCTGGGCGACAAGGGCGTCCAGATGGCTTATGACGCTGCTGGCAACCGCCGATTTGCATACTTCAAAGACGGTGCGAGCAACAACTTCATATCGGAGAACTACCTCTTCGACTACGCAGGTCGCCTTGTCGAGACGCGCAAAAATGGCGTCATGGATAGCCGGACGGTTTATGACAATGTCGGGCGCGTCATTGAGCAGACTACCGAAGGCGGGGCCAATCGAGGCGTCTCGCAATACAACAGCAATGGCTGGTTGACCCTGCAGGAGAACTACAACGCCAGCGGCGGACTCAAGAGCCGCGTTACTTACATGCGTTACGACCAGGTAGGCAATGTGCTCCAGTACAAACTGGATGTTCCCGGCCAGTACTGGAATACCTACGACTACAGTTACAAGCTGTTTGACGACTACAAGGAGCAGGTCGTCAGCGGCAATAGCAACTACTTCCTGCCGGGTAATACGACGACCAGTTATGACGTCAACGGCAACATCGTCTCGGTCGTAGACCAGTTCGGTGCTAACAAGAACCGCAACTTTGTCACTACGCTGGGTGGCCAGATTCTCTACAAGACGGAGAACGGCAAGGCCGAGTATTACTTCTACGTTAACGACAAGCCCTCAGGCTCAACCGGAGCGAATGGCGCCGGGGATTTTGACTTCAATTACAGCGCTGTCACTGCGGGTTCGGCACGTAGCGTTCGTACCTACACAGTACAGAGTGGTGACAACCTGCGCAGTATCGCCCGTTCGCTGTGGGGTGACGCTTCGTTGTGGTACTTGATTGCAGACGCCAACGGCCTGAATTCAGAAAACGATGTGCGTGTTGGTCAGACCCTGACGATTCCGACCCGTATCACCAACCTTCACAACAACTCGACCACCTATCGGCCCTATAACGCCGGCGCCATCATCGGGGATACCACGCCCACGCTGAATGCGCCGCCACCGCCGCAGCGAGATGGCGGCAACAATTGCGATGTTGCGGACGTTATCTTTGTCGTGCTGGCCCTGTGTTGGGCTGCCGCAGACCTGTACTTCTCGGAGGGGCAGACGGGCTGGGGCAAGCTGATCAATGCCTGCATGCAAGCTGAGGCAATCTATAACGGCGACCAGGAGGACTGGGATCACGAGAGTTTCCTGATCTCCGCTGCAGGCGATGAAGTGGGCGGGATGGCTGGCAACTACACCGCTGGCGCAACGGAGGGGCTTCCTGCAGCAGTCTCCGGAGCGGCCGCCGGTGCTGCCAGCGCTGCTGCGAGCGTCGCTACAACACAAGCCCTTAACGTGGCCACGGGCAGGCAGGACAAGTTCAACTGGAAGCAAGTCGCCATCGCGGCTCTATCCGGAGCTGCAGGTGGGGCAGTGGGAGGCGCAGGCAAGGACTGGGGCGTTCTGCAGCGCGCAGCCGCGGCGGCGGCTACAAACGTGGCGGTGCAGGGGGTGTCCATCGCACTGGATGTACAGGACAAGTTCGACTGGCGCCAGACGGCAATTGCTGCGGTTGCAGCAGGGGTTTCTGCCGGTGTCAAGGGAGCGTTGAAGGACAACACGAACCTTAGCGCCTTTGAACGTGGCGCCTGGAGTTCGATAGCCGGTGACGCAGCCCGCCTTACGATGACGGCCTTGATGTACAAGGACGGCAAGATGGATTTCGTGACGACGGCGACTGACGTTTTCAGGAATGCTTGGGGGGCTGGTAAGGCAGAGGTAAAAACAGAACAGGAAAGAAAGGCGGAGTTGGAGAAAGAATTGCGTCGAGAAGCTAATCGAGCACGTTCTACTTAGTGAGCCCGCTGACACAGGGGAAAAGCCCGCAGAAGTGCCGCCCCGTAACCGTTTTGGGGGGGCGCTACAAGGAGGTGTATTGGACGTATTCGCCCGTAAGAAAAATGAGCTTGGTAGTGGCCTGGCGGGTTGGAAGTCGGGTGGCTCATTGCCATTTGAATCGGGAGCGATCTTGTTCAAGGGGGCTGGGCCCGTACCGGAGCGGAAGGGAGACTTCGTTGTAGCCGAAACGGGAAGCAGTATTTCCGAGATTCTTGGAACGAGCGATCCGCAAGCTGTTGGTAACTTCATGCGTGTCAACGGTTTAACCAGTAGCACAATCGTTGCGGGTCAAATCTATGTCAAACCGTATGACCGTTATACGCTTGGTGATGCGTCGAAGACTGGTCAGGCGGCATTGAACGCAGACAATTCAAGAATTTCGCTTCGAGCAGCAAGCGCAGCCTCAAATGGCACGGCCGGTAATGGCGTTGCCTCGTCGCCAGATGCAGTTGGAGACACTTGGCGCATGCTGAGCCAGCTGCTGCACGCTGCGCCGACCCCCACTGAAAGTACAATTTCAACGCTTTCAAAAGGTGTTACAGGCTTCAAGACATCTGCAGCTTGCTATCTGGAGCCTTCTTCAGGCTCCGTGCAAGCGGATCAAGGGTATTGGTCGGCCGTATCTAACATTTTGGGTAGCGATTCATCCGTTGCAGAAAAAGCCAAGGTGCTTTCGGGAGTAACAAAATATTATTTCAAAGGTTCAGAAACGGCGCAGGGAACAGTGCAAGTCGTCAGTGGTGTTATTGAAGTGAGTGGTGCCGTTACACTGAGCTCAACAGGTGTCGGAACAGTAGTGGGTGTGCCGCTAGCATTTCATGGCGGAGATCAGATTGGTACAGGGTTCAACCGAATCTTCAGTGGGGAGGCACAAAACAGCGTTACATATCAGGCGACAGAGTATTTAACTGGATCCCCAAAAATCGCGGCAGTAGTTGATAAAGCCATACCATTCGTCGCTGGTGTTGCTGCCTTGGGGCAGGGGCTCCGGGTCGCAGAGGATCAACTTTTGAGTCAAACTGTCTATAGAGGAGTGACGCCTGCAGATCGAGTCGCCTTGGATAGTGGCTTGGGCATGACCGCTAAAGCGCCTAATGGGACTTGGACTGCTGAGCAACATGTTTTGAACTATGCCCCCGGAACTCGAGGGGGGGCAGCCCTTAATGACCCGTGGATTGGTACCAGTTGGTCTTATGACGTCGCCAGCGGCTATAACAGTGGCAGCGGACTAGTTGCGGTCAATTTGGCTAAAGTTCCTTCTGCGTCGGTTGAAGTCTGGCAAGGTCTTGCTCGTTCGCAGAACTATGTGGAGTCAATGGCCTATCACCGATCTATTTGGGCGCAAGAAGTGTCTATTTATCAAGCAATACCTGCTGGAGCTGTATATACGCCTTTGGCGCCCTTGGCGCAGATTTCTGTTTGGAAGCCTGTTCTGAGCGGAAGTGGTTTGGCGGCCGCGGGGACGACTACACAACAAAGGAGTGACGATGTCAGAGCGGATTGAACTGGTTGCTGAGGATATTCGGCGCTACATTTTTGATTTGATCGTTCCGATTCAAACAACCAAGGTAATAAACGAGAACGCTTTTATTTCTGCAATCATTGCAGCCAGAGAAATGGCGGTTCTTCTAAAAGGTTTAGAAATGCTGCCGCGAAAAGTTCTCTACGATTTAGATATGGCCGCTGGGATTCTGGAAAATGAATCAGAATACTCCTCTTCCCCTGAAAAATTAAAAGAGATGGCGCAGGATTTCAGATTAACTCTTGGGTTAATTTTGTGTGGAGAAATACACGCAGACCGCCAGCCTGGAGTGCCGCGAGTGCGATGATCAAAACAAATTTCAAACAGAGGCCGGGGTCAGGTCTTGCATTATCGCACTCCCGTTCCTAAGCTCCTTTTGAGCTGAGGATACGGGGGCGGAGATGGCGAGGCCGTTGCGTCTGTAGTTTGCAGGAGCGCTTTATCACGTGACTTCCCGGGGGGCGGGAGGATATTTACCTCTCGGACGAGGATCGATGCTGTGGCTGGAGGTGTTCGCGCAGGTGTGCGAGTGCTTTTGTTGGGTGTGCCATGCGTACTGCCTGATGAGCAATCACTACCACCTGTTGATCGAGACGCCGGAGGGCAATCTTTCTGCGGGGATGCGGCAACTGAACGGGGTGTATACGCAGCGCTTCAACCGTGTGCATGGCCGGGTGGGGCATGTCTTCCAGGGGCGTTTCAAGGGCGTTGTTGTCGAGCGGGATGCCTACCTGCTGGAGTTGGCGCGCTATATCGTCCTCAATCCTGTCAGGGCCAGGATGGTGAGTGATGTGGGTGACTGGCCTTGGAGCTCATATCGCGCGATGCTCGGTGTCGATGCTTGCCCCACCTGGTTGAATGCGCGGGGATTGCTCGCGGCGTTTGGTGTTCGACCGAGCGGCGCCCGGGCGCGATATATCGATTTCGTGCGTGCGTGCCGGGGTGGGGTTGCCAAGTGTTTGGGCGGATCTGCGCGGCCAGCTTTATCTGGGAGGCGATGCGTTCCTGGCGCATATGCAGGGGCTGAGCGAAGCGAGCGCCGAGGCGGACTCGACCGAGGTTCCCCGTGCGCACCGCAGGCCGCTGGCAAAATCATTGAGCGATTACCTGGTGCCTGGAAGGGATAAGGCAGCTCGTAACGAGGCTATGCGCCAAGCGTGGGGGGGCGGGGGACTTCACTTTGAATCAGCTTGCTGCCGCATTCGGGGTGCATTACGCGACGGTGAGTCGTGTTGTGAGCAAAGCGAAGTGATTGGTTGGCAGTGCAGATGGGATGGTGGCGCCTGCAGAAGCCCTAGTGGGCTTCTTTCTGCGTGCCATGCAGGACTGCTGCGTTGAATAGCGGGATGAAGCCCTCGGTGTGATGCGAGAAAGCCTGGTAGTCCAGGAGTTGATGAGCGATGCTTGTGAGGCCGAAGTGCGCCAGCAGCCAATTGACCTGACTCATCAGCAGGGAGTTATTGCAGCGTTCGAACAAGTGGGCGTTGATGCCAAGGTGGTAGTACTCGGCAATGGGCTCAATAGCCGCGTTGGCTTGCGCGGCGCGTGGCTCGAGGGTGGCAAGTACTTCGATGACTTGCATGACTGTGGCCATGCGCTGCAGGTAAATACTTTGTGTTGTGGCGTGAAAGCGTGGGAATTCGTGGATGACGCGGCCGTCGGGTTCGACCCGGTTTTTAGGTCGGGTGCTGCTGAACAATGTGTTCGGTTTGCCACGCCGGAATTCCAGTTCTTCCAATGGTTGAGCGATGCCGCGTAGCAGAATGATTTCCGGTAGCGGTGCGTTGAGATGGAGCCCTTGAGGGGCCCTGGGTCCTTTGAGCTCGACCGACGCACGTGCCAGCTGGCTCATGGTGTCTTCGTGCAGCATGATGCCCGGCGGGAGGCGGCGGAGTTCCTGCCTGAATGCCGTGTGGCCGTGATAGTTGGCTGAAGCCAGAGCAGGCAGGGCGTCCGCAGCGACGCTTTGCCCCGTCATGAGCACTGCATGTTGTTGCTTGAGCAGGCTCTTGAGAGTCAGTGAGGCTTGCCCGGCCAGGAAGGCGGGGGCGAACACTTCTGTTACTGACTGACGGACGTTCGAGACGTATTGCCAGAACTGTTGGCGTTGAGCTTCGGTCTTGCTGGCCAGTTCATGACGCAAGGGGCCGCGGATGCATTGCTGTGCAAAGCCGGGGTCGTGGTCTCTCTCAGGCATCGGCGAGTGGGCTAGACACGCAGCCGCTCCAGCAGCGCGGCCTCCAGCTGCACCGTCTTGCCGCTGTTATCGAGATTGCGGCTACTGACAAGGAAGGTGTCCTCGGCGCGTTCGCCCAGCGTGATGATCTTCGCCGTGTGCACTTCGACGCCGTGCTCGGCCAGCGTGCGGGCGACTGAGTAGAGCAGGCCTGGGCGGTCGGCGGCGACGATGGAGAGGATGAAGTGCTGGCCGCGTTCGTCGGGCTGCAGGGTGACGGCGGGGGTGATCGGGAAGTGCTTGATCTGGCGCGATACGCGGCCGGAGGTTGGTGCGTCGATCTTTGCTTCGCTGCGCAGGCGCTCGCTGAGGTCGTGCTCGATGAGACCGATGACGTCGCGGTAATCGGTTTCCTGGCCGGGGTCCATGACCACGAAGCTGTCCAGCGCGTAGCCCTTGGTGGTGGTGTGGATCTTGGCGTCGAGAATGGTGTAGCCGAGTCGTGCGAAATAGGCGCACAGGCGCATGAACAGATCTTTCTGGTCACGCGTGTAGACCATGATCTGCAGGCCCTTTTCGACCGGGCTGGGGCGCGCCTTGACGATGGGCTCATCGCCATGCGGCCGGTGGTAGAGCATGCGCGTATGCCAGGCGACTTCTTCGATGTCGTGGCGCAGGAAGTACACGGTGTCGAGGTCGGACCAGAGCGTGTTTTCGACGTCCTGCATGAGGCCGTAGAAACGCAGACGCTCGCGGATCTGTTCGCGGCGGTCATCGAGGCCTAGCGCCAGTTGCGGGGTGTCGCCACGCAGCAGCTGGCGTGCGGCCATGAAGAGGTCTTCGAGCAACTTGCCTTTCCAGCCGTTCCACACCTTGGGGCTGGTGCCGCGGATGTCGGCGTGGGTCAGAAGATAGAGGGCGGTGAGTCGGCGTTCGTTGCCGGCCCGCGCGGCGAACTGGCGAATCACTTCCGGATCGGTGAGATCCTGCTTCTGAGCGACCTGCGACATGGAGAGGTGTTGCTCGACGAGCCAGACGATGAGGTCCACGTCCTCTTTGAGCATGCCGTGGTCGCGACCGAAGCGGCGCGCATCGCTCATGCCCAGCGTGGAGTGGTCGCCGCCGCGGCCTTTCGCAATGTCGTGGAAGAGAGCTGCGATGTAGAGCACCCAGGGGCGCTCGAATTCGGCCATCAGGCGCGTCATCAGCGGGTATTCGTGGCCGTGCTCTTCGAGTGCGAAACGTCGTACGTTGCGCAGCACCTGCAGGATGTGCTGGTCGACGGTGTAGACGTGGAAGAGGTCGTGCTGCATCTGGCCGACGATGCGGCCAAACGCGGGCAGGTAGCTGCCCAGCGTTTCGTACTGGTTCATGCGCCGCAGTTCGTGCGTCTGGCCACGCGTCTGCTGGAAGATGGCGAGGAAGTTGCGGCGGTTTTCCGGGTCGCGGCGGAATGCGGCGTTGATGAGCTTGCGCCCGCGCCACAGGCCGCGCAGGGTGCGCGCACTCATGCCCTTGACGCCGCTTTGCTGCTGCATGTGCAGGTAGGCCTTGAGCATGGCGCCAGGGTGACGCTCGAAGACATCGTCGTGGACGATGTCGAGCAGCTCGCCGTTGACCTGGAAGTCCTGGTCGATCGCCCGCAGGTTGCTCAGGGCGGGCGGCGCATAGCGCTGATTGATGTTCTGCAGCAGCAGGCCGTTGAGCTGGGTGATCTTCTTGGCGACGCGGTAGTAGCGCTGCATCATTACTTCGGACGCACGTCGAGCCTTGGTGGGCTCCAGCCCGAAAGCCTTGGCCAGCGTTTCCTGTACGTCGAAGATCAGGCGATCTTCGCGACGCCTGGCGATGTAGTGCAGGCGGATGCGGACGAGCTGCATGAAGCGTTCGCAGGTGCGCAGCTCGCGGGCTTCGTCGCGGGTGATCAGGCCGTGGCGGGCGAGATCGGACCAGCGTGTGCCGAGACCAGCCGAGAGGGTCAGCCAGATGATGACCTGCAGGTCGCGCAGGCCGCCCGGGCTTTCCTTGCAGTTCGGCTCGAGCGCGTAGGGCGTCTGGTTGAAGCGGTTGTAGCGCTGCTCCTGTTCGGCCGACTTGGCGTGGAAGAAGGATTCCGGGTTGAACTCGACGAACAGGCGACGCAGGAATTCGCGGTATAGCGGCAAGCTGCCGGTGAGGCGTCGCGACTCGATGAGGTTGGTCTGGACGGTGACGTCGAGCGCCGATTCGCGCATGCATTCGTCGACCGAGCGCACGCTGTGGCCGATATCCAGCCCGAGGTCCCACAGGCAGCCAATATAGCCCTCGATGCGCAGCCGCACGTCTTCGGCGACTTCGTCGGTGGGCAGCAGGACGAGGATGTCTACGTCAGAGTGGGGGTAGAGCTCGCGGCGCCCGTAGCCGCCCACCGCGACGAGCGTCAGGTCGGCCGGCAGGCCGCACATCTGCCAGAGGTCGGACAGCACGAAGTCCACGACCCGGGCGCGGCTTTGCAGCATGCGCGTCGGGTTGGGATCCTGCTCGAAGTCTTCCTGCAAGCGTGCCGCAGCGGCCTGCAGCACCACGCGCAGGGTTTCAAGCAGGGCCCGGTCAGGCAGCAGGGATGCCCCCATCGTGTCAGCTGGCCAGGCGGATGCCGGCGTTGCTGACGATTTCCGGAATGGCCGGCGAGCCTTGCGAAACGGTCAGGACTTCAGCACCGGTGGCTGTGACGACGATGGTGTGTTCCCACTGTGCCGACAGCGAGCGGTCGCGCGTGACGATGGTCCAGCCATCCGGCAGTTCCGAGATGGCGGCCTTGCCGGCGTTGATCATGGGCTCGATGGTGAAGATCATGCCTTCGCGCAGTGCCATGCCGGTGCCGGGGCGGCCGTAGTGCACGACTTGGGGCTCCTCGTGGAACTTGCGGCCGATGCCGTGGCCGCAGAACTCGCGCACGACCGAGAAACCGGCGCCTTCTGCATGGCGCTGGATCACGTGGCCGATATCGCCCAGCGTGGCGCCGGGTTTGACGGCGGCAATGCCCAGCCACATGCATTCATAGGTGACCTGGCACAGGCGCTTGGCCTGGATGCTGGCGTCGCCGCCGACGAGGAACATGCGGCTGGTGTCGCCGTGGAAACCATCCTTGATGACCGTGATGTCCAGATTGACGATGTCACCCTTCTTCAGGGCCTTGGGGCCGGGGACGCCATGGCAGACCTGATGATTGATCGAGGTGCAGATCGACTTGGGGTAAGGACTGTAGCCCGGCGGGCAATAGTTGAGCGGCGCCGGGATCGTGCCTTGCACATTGACCATGTACTCATGGCACAAGCGGTCCAGTTCTTCGGTCGTAACGCCTGGCACAACGTACGGAGTGATGTAGTCCAGCACTTCGGAGGCCAGGCGGCCTGCGACGCGCATGCTGGCGATTTCTTCGGGGGTCTTGATGACAACGTTCATGCTGCGGGGGAGGGCGGGGCGCAAAGGAACAAAGGTAACCCGTTTGTGGCTGGGCAGCAATGCCGGGCTTGAGCCTTGGGGCGCTTCGCTGCTAGAATCGCGGGCTGCGCTGCTTTGTTGTATGGATTCAGCAGCGCAAATTCGCACGCCAGAGGTATCGGGTTCGTCGTCTAGCGTGACGGCGCAAGGCATGGCAGTCCTGCATGCAGCCACTGGCGGAGGCTAAACCCTGTAAATACGGAGTATCAAAATGGCAGTGACCATGCGTCAAATGCTGGAAGCCGGTGTCCACTTCGGCCACCAGACCCGCTTCTGGAACCCCAAGATGGCCCCCTATATCTTCGGCCATCGCAACAAGATCCACATCGTCAACCTGGAGAAGACCCTCCAGAAGTACAACGAAGCCATGGCTTTCATCAAGAAGCTGTCGGCTAATCGTGGCACCGTGATGATGGTGGGTACCAAGCGCCAGGCCCGTGAGATCGTTGCTGAAGAAGCGCAACGTGCCGGTCTGCCTTTCGTTGATGAGCGTTGGCTCGGCGGCATGCTGACCAACTTCAAGACGGTCAAGGGTTCGATCAAGCGCCTGAAGGAAATGGAACAGATGTTCGAGGAAGGCTCGCAAGACAAGCTTTCCAAGAAAGAAGCCCTGATGGCCAAGCGCGAGCTCGAGAAGCTGCAAAAGTCCATCGGCGGCATCAAGGACATGGCTGGCCTGCCGGACGCGATCTTCGTGATCGACGTGGGCTACCACAAGATCGCCATCACCGAAGCCAAGAAGCTGGGCATTCCCGTGATCGCCGTGGTGGATACCAACCACAGCCCCGAAGGCGTGGACTACGTGATCCCGGGCAACGACGACTCGTCGCGCGCGATCCGTCTGTACGCCCAAGGCGTGGCTGATGCCGTGCTGGAAGGCAAGAACAACATGGAGCAAGCCCTCGTGGCAGCAGTGTCCGACGAATTCGTCGAAGTGGACGCCGCAGCTTCTGCGTAATGACGGGCCGGGGCTGTCATCAGCCCCTCATGGAGCCCCCTGAAAATCGCAGCCGGGGGCGTGCATAGCACGCGACCGGCTGTTTTTTCTTCAAAGCCGCTGAAAGCGGCATCTGGACTGAACTCAAGGAGCAAGCATGGCGGCAATTACCGCAAGCATGGTGGCTGAACTGCGCGCGAAGACCGACGCGCCCATGATGGAATGCAAGAAGGCGCTGACCGAAGCGGATGGCGACCTGGGCAAGGCTGAAGAGATCCTGCGCGTCAAGCTGGGCAACAAGGCCAGCAAGGCTGCGGCCCGCGTGACGGCTGAAGGCATCGTCGGCACCTACATCTCCGCTGACGGCAAGCTGGCCGCCATCGTCGAAGTGAACTGTGAAACCGACTTCGTGGCCAAGAACGACGACTTCCTGGCTTTCACCAAGTCTGTGGCCGAGCTCGTTGCTACGCAGAACCCGGCCGACGTGGCTGCACTGTCGGGCCTCGCCCTGCAAGGTTCGAACGTCGAAGCCGTGCGTACCGCACTGGTCGGCAAGATCGGCGAGAACATCTCGATCCGTCGTTTCGAACGCGTCGAAGCCAAGGGCAAGGCTGCCCAGTACATCCACGGTGGCGCCAAGGTTGGCGTGCTGCTGGACCTAGTGGGCGGTGACGACACCACGGCCAAGGACATCGCGATGCACATCGCTGCCAGCAAGCCGAAGTCGCTGGACGCTTCGGGTGTTGCACCCGAGCTGATCGAGACCGAGCGTCGCGTGGCTATCGAAAAGGCCAAGGAATCGGGCAAGCCCGAAGAGATGCTGGCCAAGATCGCCGAAGGCACGGTGCAGAAGTTCCTGAAGGAAGTGACGCTGCTGTCGCAAGTCTTCGTCAAGGCTGAAGACGGCAAGCAGACCATCGAGCAACTGCTGAAGAGCAAGTCTGCTTCGGTGGCTGGCTTCACGCTGTACCTCGTTGGCGAAGGTATCGAGAAGAAGGTCACCGACTTCGCTGCTGAAGTCGCTGCCCAGGCTGCTGCAGCCGCTCAGGCTCGCTGAGCTTGCGGGGCGAGCCTGGCTCGCCCCGATACTGATTGTGTGCGGCACCACCCTCTGGTGCCGCTCAACCTGACAGGAGAAGAGATGGCTGCTGCCTACAAACGCATTCTGCTCAAACTCTCCGGTGAAGCCCTGATGGGGGACGATGCCTACGGTATCAACCAGTCAGTGGTCTCCGGCATCGTGGCCGACGTGGCCGAGGTGGCGAAGCTGGGTGTCGAAATCGGGGTGGTTATCGGCGGCGGTAACATCTTCCGTGGCATGGCAGGCGCAGCGTCCGGCATGGATCGCGCGACGGCTGACTACATGGGCATGCTGGCAACCATCATGAACGCGATGGCCCTGGCCGATGCGTTCAACCATGCCGGTATCGGCGCTCGCGTACAGTCGGCGCTACGTGTCGATCAGGTCGTTGAACCCTATATCCGTGGCCGTGCGATACGTCACCTCGAAGAGGGGCGTGTGGTCATCTTCGCTGCGGGTACCGGCAACCCGTTCTTCACAACCGATACGGCAGCCGCCCTGCGTGGCAGCGAAATCGGCGCACAGATCGTGTTCAAGGCCACAAAGGTCGACGGCATCTATACGGCGGATCCGAAGAAGGACCCGACGGCGACCCGTTACACGACGGTGACGTTCGACGAAGCCATTGCCCGCAATCTGCAGGTCATGGATGCTACGGCTTTTGCACTGTGTCGCGATCAGCGTCTGCCGATCAAGGTATTCAGCATTTTCAAGCCCGGTGCGCTGCTGCGCGTGGTGAAGGGCGAAGATGAAGGCACGCTGGTTCACGTTTGAAGGGGCTGGAAAATGATTCCCGAGCTGAAAAAGAATACTGAAGGCAAGATGCAGAAGTCGATCGAGGCGCTCAAGAACGACCTCGGCAAGGTACGCACGGGCCGTGCTCATGCCGGCCTGCTCGATCATGTGATGGTCGATTACTACGGCTCGCCGACGGCTGTTCCCCAGGTCGCCAACGTGACTCTGCTGGATGCGCGCACGCTGGGTGTCCAGCCTTGGGAAAAGAACATGATCGCCAAGGTCGAAAAGGCGATCCGTGAGTCCGACCTGGGCCTCAATCCCGCCGTGATGGGCGATGTCGTGCGCGTGCCGATGCCCGCGCTGACCGAAGAGCGTCGCCGCGACCTCATCAAGGTGGTGAAGAGCGAAGGCGAGAACGCCAAGGTGGCGATCCGCAATCTGCGTCGCGATGCGAATTCCTCGTTGAAGGATGCCGTCAAGGCCAAGGAAATCTCCGAGGACGAAGACCGCCGCACCCAGGAAGAAGTCCAGAAGCTGACCGACAAGTACATTGCCGAAGTCGAAAAGCTCCTCACGCAAAAAGAACAGGATCTGATGCAGGTCTGAGTCAGGCCTGATCACACGTCCTGCGGAGCCCGGCCTCATGCCCCTGTCGCGTCTGTTCAGCTCTACGCGTGAAATCCCTGAGTCCTCGGTTGTGCCCCGGCACATTGCCATTGTCATGGATGGCAATGGCCGCTGGGCCAAGAAGCGCTTCCTGCCACGCGTGGCAGGGCACAAGCGTGGCGTGGAGACGGTTCGCTCCGTAGTGCGGCTGTGCATCGACCATGGTGTCGAGCACCTTACGCTGTTCGCCTTCAGCTCGGAGAACTGGCGTCGCCCGCCTGACGAGGTGTCGTTCCTGATGAACCTCTTCATGCAGGCGCTACGTGACGAGGCCGCCCGCCTGCACAAGAACAACATCCGCCTGCGGGTCATCGGCGACCTGTCGCGTTTCGACCCGGCACTGGTCGCAATCATTCGTGAAGCCGAATCGCTGACGGCCGCCAACACGGCGTTGACCCTGTCGGTAGCGGCCAACTATGGTGGTCGCTGGGATGTGCTCAATGCCATCAACAAGATGGTGGCTGCGCAGCCGGACAAGGCGGGGCATTACGAAGAGGCCGATCTGGCTCCCTATCTGACCCTGGCCGATGCACCGGAGCCGGATCTCTTCATCCGCACGGGCGGCGAGCAGCGCGTCAGCAACTTCCTGTTGTGGCAGCTGGCCTATACCGAGTTTTACTTTACCGACCGTTTGTGGCCGGACTTTGATGCTGAGGCGTTTGGCGAGGCGATTACCTCGTTCCGCCAGCGCGAGCGTCGTTTCGGACGCACCAGCGAACAGCTCGACAAGCCCGCAGGGGAAAACTGATACATGCTCAAGACCCGCGTCATCACTGCCTTGATTGTCGGCGCCATCCTTGCAGTGGCCTTGTTCGCATTTCCCGACTGGGCGTGGGCGTGTTTCGTTGCCGCGATCGTCTGGCTGGCCGCGGGTGAGTGGTCGCGCCTCCTGAAGTCATCGAGCGTCGAGCGCCATGTGTTTGCCGTGCTGGCGGTGTTGCCTGTGCTGGGTTTCGGTTTTGCGGGGCAGGGGGCCGGGGCAAGGCAGGATCTGATGGTCCTGGGTGGCGCCGCGTATGGATGCGCGCTGGCACTGTGGCTGTTTTCCGTGCCGGTCCTGTTGCGCTATGAGCTCGGCCTGAGTGGTTTCTACGGTCGCTTCATTTATGGGCTGATCGTTCTTGTGCCGGCTTCCCTTGCCATGCTCGAATTGCGGCGTGATGAGCCTTTGCGCCTGCTGGCTTTCATGGCGCCCGTGTGGATCGCGGATACGGCGGCTTATTTCGTCGGGCGCCGGTGGGGCAGGGTCAAGCTTGCTCCCACGATCAGCCCCGGCAAGAGTCGCGAAGGGGCTTACGGAGCCTTGGCGGCGGTGGCTGCGTATGCGCTCGCCATGCATTTTCTGGTCCCCACCGTAGCAGGCTGGATGCCGCTGCTGGCCTGGTTGGGTCTTGCTCTGGTCTATACGGCGATGAGCATCGAAGGCGATCTTTTCGAGTCCCTGCTCAAGCGTCGCGCCGAGGTGAAGGACAGTGGCAACATTCTGCCCGGACACGGCGGCGTGCTGGATCGCATCGACAGCCTGCTGCCGACGCTGCCTCTGGCTGGCCTGATCTGGTTGTTCTGTCGCTGACATGAAGCGCCAGTCCATCACCATTCTCGGTTCGACAGGTTCCATCGGCTGCAGTACGCTGGACGTGGTGGCGCGTCACCCGGACCGCTTCGAGGTATTTGCACTGAGCGGGCATTCCCGTGTTGCGGAGTTGGCGGAGCAATGCCGTCAGCACCGTCCTCGTATTGCCGTCGTGGCGGGCGCAGCCGAAGCGCAGCAACTGCGCGCCATGCTGGGCGCGGATTGCGCAACGGAAGTGCTGCACGGTTCGCAGGCGCTGGAAACGATCGCTTCGGTACCCGAGGTGGACACCGTGATGGCTGCAATCGTGGGTGCGGCCGGTCTCCCCTCATCGCTGGCTGCCGCGCGTGCGGGCAAACGCTTATTGCTGGCCAACAAGGAAGCGCTGGTCATGGCTGGCGAGCTCTTCCTGGATACCGTGCGCGCTGGCGGCGCTACCTTGCTGCCCATCGACAGCGAACACAACGCCATCTTCCAGTCCTTGCCGGTGGGCTTTGACTACGGTCTGCGTGAGTGTGGCGTGCGCCGCATCGTGCTCACCGCTTCGGGCGGGCCTTTCCGTGACACGCCGGTCGAGCAACTGGCGGACGTGAGTCCGGATCAGGCCTGCGCGCATCCCAACTGGGTCATGGGCCGCAAGATCTCGGTCGATTCCGCCACCATGATGAACAAGGGGCTTGAGGTGATTGAAGCCCACTGGTTGTTCGGAGTTGAGGCTGAGCGCATCGCCGTGGTGATTCACCCGGAGAGTGTCATTCACTCCATGGTCGATTACATCGACGGCTCGGTCATCGCCCAGCTGGGTCTGCCGGATATGCGTACCCCCATCGCCCATGCCCTCGGTTTTCCCGATCGTCTGAGTTCCGGAACCGGCATGCTGGATCTTTGTCGAACCGGCAAGCTCAGCTTCCAGGAACCCGATTTGCAGCGCTTTCCCTGCCTCCGTCTTGCTTACGACGCCCTGCGTGCCGGCGGCAGCGCCGCGACCGTGCTGAACGCCGCGAACGAGATTGCCGTGGCGGCATTTCTGGAAGGGCGTCTGCGCTTCAACCACATTGCAGCGGTTGTTGAGGCCGTCATGACGCGTATCCCGGTCGTGCACCTCGATGACCTGCAGACCATTGCGGGCATCGACGGCGAAGCTCGCAGCCGCGCACGCGAACAACTGGAAGCCCGGGCAGGACACTGAGGGAGCGTTCTCCATGGCCTTGTTGCAAACCATTCTGGCCTTTGTCGTCGCAATAGCCGTTCTGGTGGTCATCCACGAGTTGGGGCACTACCTTGTCGCGCGCTGGTCTGGCGTCAAGGTACTGCGCTTCTCGTTCGGTTTCGGCCGCGTGCTCTGGTCGCGTCGTGCAGGCAAAGACAACACGGAGTGGGCAATCTGCGCCTTTCCCCTCGGTGGCTACGTCAAGATGCTCGACGAGCGTGAAGGCGACGTCGTGCCGGCACGAGAGCTGCACCGGGCCTTCAACCAGCAGTCTGTCTGGGTGCGATCCCTGATCGTGCTGGCAGGGCCCGTGGCGAACTTCCTGCTCGCCATCGCCGTGTACTGGGTGCTGTTCATGACGGGGCAGTTCGAGGTCGCGTCCGTTGTGGGTAGTGTTCAACCAAACTCTGCCGCGCAGCGCGCCGGTCTGAACAGTGGTGATCGCGTTGTCGAAGCTGGAGGCAAGGCGTTGCAGTCCTGGGGCGATTTGCGTTGGGCCGTCATCGAGTCGGCCATCGACGGTGCAACGCTGTCATTGACCGTACAGTCTGCTGATGGTGCGCGCGTTGAGCGCAGGCTCGAATTGCAAGGCGTCTCCATCGATGATCGTCAGCCGGATCCGATGCAGCAAATTGGTTTGCGTCCACCCATGCCCCAGGTTTCGCCCATCGTGGGGCGCGTGCTGCCTGGCAGTCCAGCCGAAAAGGCGGGGATTCAGCTTGGGGATCGCATCGTCTCTCTGGACGACGTGGCGATCCCGCACTTTCAGGTGTTTGCAGATACGGTGGCTGCGCGATCAGGGCGGACCGTGCCTGTGCGTGTCGAGCGCGACGGAAAAGTGGTGGATCTGACTGTCAGTGTCGAGCCCGTAGCGGGGAGTCAGCCGCCACGTGGGCGCGTAGGTATCGAAGTAAAGCCGGACCCGCAGGCGCAGCGGGTAACGATGACCGAAGTGTTTTATGGCCCGGTCAACGCATTGAGCAAGGCCATGGAGTCAACCTGGGCAACGACGGCGTTCAGTCTCAAGGTGATGTGGCGCATGCTGCGTGGCGATGTATCGCTCAGCAATGTCAGCGGCCCCTTGACCATCGCCGATTACGCGGGCAAGAGCGCGAGGGCCGGGCTGGACTCTTTTGTCAGTTTCATTGCGCTTGTCAGCATCAGCCTCGGGGTGCTGAACCTGCTCCCCGTGCCGCTGCTGGACGGCGGGCACTTGCTGTATTATCTCGCTGAAATCATTCGTGGAAAGCCGCTCTCCGAGCATGTGATGGAGCTCGGTCAGCGCATCGGCTTCGTGCTTCTCGGTTGCCTGATGCTTCTCGCTTTCTTCAACGACATCAATCGACAGTTTTCCGGCCTGGGCTGATGACCAAGACTATTCTTTCTGCGGCGCTGGCTGCGCTGTTCGCGCCCGCCGTGTTTGCGCTATCGCCCTTCGTCGTGAAGGACATCCGTGTCGAAGGTGTGCAGCGAGTGGAGGCCGGCACGGTCTTCAACTACCTGCCCATCCGTATCGGCGATACCGTCGATGATCAGCGCGTCGCTCAGGCGTTGAAAGCTCTCTACGCTACCGGTTTCTTCCGTGATGTGCGTATCGAAGCCGAAGGCGCGGTGCTGGTGATCCAGGTCGACGAACGGCCTGCGATCGCACGTATTTCGGTCAGTGGTAATGATGAATTCAGCAATGACATCCTGCTCAAGGGCCTCAAGGATGCGGGCATTGCCGAAGCTCAGACGTTCGACCGTTCCGTGCTGGACCGTGTCGAACAGGAAATCAAGCAGCTTTACCTGACCAAGAGCTATTACGGTGTGACGGTTCGCACTACGGCTTCGCCGCTAGAGCGTAATCGTGTAGCGATCAACATCGAAATCAACGAAGGTCAGATCGCTACCATCAAGCGCATCCGCATCATCGGAGCCTCCGAGTACTCCGAGAGCAAATTGCTGGGCTTGATGAATCTTGGCGAGTCAGGTTTGCTCTCCTGGTGGACCAAGAACGATCGCTATTCGCGCCAGCGCTTGCAAGCTGATCTGGAAGAAATCCGTTCCTGGTATCTGGATCATGGTTACGCGGACTTCGCAATCGAGTCCTCGCAAGTGTCGATTACGCCTGACAAACGAGATGTGTACATCACCATCGGGATTCGCGAAGGTGTTGCCTACAAGTTCTCGAATGCCCGGTTGGCTGGCGACTTCCTGGTACCTGAGACCGAGCTGAACAAACTGGTCGATATCAAACCTGGTGAGGTCTATTCCAGGGAGCGTCTTAACGAAATCTCACGCAAGCTGACTGATCGCTTGGGGAATGATGGTTACGCATTCGCAAATGTGAATCCCATTCCGGAGCTGGACCGGGAAAAGCGCGAAGCTGCCGTTACCTTTTTCATCGACCCGGGCCGTCGTGCGTACATCAACCGCATCAACATCTCGGGCAACAACAAGACCCAGAGCGAAGTCATCCGTCGTGAAATGCGACAGATGGAGAGCGCCTGGTATGACCGTGAGCGCGTAGATCGTTCCAAGACGCGCATCGAACGTACCGGCTTCTTCGATGAGGTGACGGTTGATACGGATCCTGTGCCCGGGACCTCCGATCAAGTCGATCTCAACGTCAAGGTCAAAGAAAGGCCAACGGGTAACTTGTCTGTAGGTGTTGGTTACTCGCAGACAGAAAAGGTTGTCCTTAGCGGATCGGTGTCGCAGAACAATCTGTTTGGTACTGGCAACGCGTTGACTTTGCAGGTGACGTCCGGGCGGGTGAACCAGAATCTCCAGCTCTCCTATACCAATCCCTATTACACGCAGGATGGAGTCAGTCGTGGTTTCGACCTGTATCAGCGCAAGGTGGATACCGGAGAATTGGCGGTAGGGCGTTATGCAACGCGCTCGCAAGGCGGGGGCGTGCGCTATGGCGTACCGGTGGCGGAAGACGACACTGTCAGTTTCGGGCTTTCGTTTGACAAGACTGACATCGGCGTGTTCGACGATAGCCCGGCCAAGTACCGTACATTTGTCAATGAAAATGGGGATACCGCCAGAACGCTGCTAAGCAATGTTGGCTGGTCACGCGATCGGCGCGATAGCGTTATCTATCCAATGCGGGGCACATTTCAGCGCGTATATCTCGACTTCGCGGTTCCGGTTGGCAATTACTTGAAATATGCGAGAACGGGCTACGCAGTCCAGCATTTCACGCCGATCACATCGAACGTAGCGCTCTTGAACTCGGCGGAAGTTGGCATTGCTTCCGGCTATGACAGTAAGTCCTTGCCTTTCTACAAGAACTTCTACGCTGGTGGTATCGGTTCTGTGCGTGGTTACAAGGACTCTTCTCTGGGTAGTCAGGTTCTCGACAAGAATGGCAACAATACTGGGGAGTCTTTTGGTGGCCCTAGAATGTTGACCACGTCGATGGAGCTGCTGGTGCCGATGCCGGGCATGAAGGAAAAGGATCGCAGCATGCGATTGAGTGCCTTCATCGATGGAGGGCAGGTTTGGCCGGGTGGCGGCGCGATGCGCTATTCCTACGGTGCGGCTTTCAGCTGGGCATCGCCGATCGGTCCCATGAAATTCAGTCTGGGTTTCCCGATCAACAAGAAGGAAGGCGACCGGACCCAGAAATTCCAGTTCCAGCTGGGCCAGATTTTCTAGGAGGCCAGCCATGCGCCGTTTCCTGTTCGCTTTGTCATGTTGTGCCTTGATCGGTGCGGTCCATGCGGCCGACGGGATGCGTGTCGGCTTCGTGAACGCTGACAAGATCATGCGTGAGTCTGCACCCGCTTTGCGTGTCCAGAAGAAGCTCGACAAGGAGTTCGAGAAGCGTGATGCCGACTTGCAGCGGGTCGCCAAGCAGTTGCAGACCATGCAGGATGCGCTCGAGAAGAATTCCGTGACCATGCCGGAATCCGAGCGCAGGACGCGTGAGCGCAGTTTCAACGATCTCAATCGCGAGTTCCAGCGCAAGCGCCGCGAATATCTCGAAGATCGCAACCAGCGTCAGAGCGAAGAGATGTCTGGCGTGCTGGATCGTGCGAACCGCGTGATCAAACAGGTTGCGGAGGCTGAAAAGTACGACCTGATCGTGCAAGAGGCCGTGTACTTCAACCCCGCCATCGACATTACCGACAAGGTCATCAAGGCACTTGCGGACCCCGTTACGCCGCCGACCAAATGAGTGATAACAGCCGTACCCTTTCCGAGATTGTTGCCGCCCTGGGCGGTGAGTTGCAGGGTGATGGACAACTGCGTATTTGCCAGGTTGCGCCGCTGGAGCGCGCGGGTGATGCCGAAATCGGTTTTGTAGCGCACGCCAAATACCGCAAAGGTCTCGAAACGACGCAGGCCGCCGCGCTGATCCTGCCGCGTTCGCTGGCAGATGCCTGGTCGGGATCGCGCATCGTCGTCGACGATCCTTACCTGTACTTCGCCCGTGTCTCGCAGTTGCTGAATCCGCCGCCAGCTGTCGTGAAGGGAATCCATCCCTCCGCCGTCGTGCTGAGTCCGGTGCCAGCGAGTGCCAGCATCGGGGCTCTGGCGTACGTGGGGGAGAACTGCAACATCGGTGAAGGTGTTGTGGTGGGGCCTGGCTGTGTGATCGAGCAGGGGGTGACGATCGGCGAGGCTACGTGGCTGCATGCTCGCGTCGTCATCAAGTCAGACTGTGTGCTGGGCCGCGAATGCATCCTGCACTCTGGTGTCGTGATCGGCACGGACGGTTTCGGTATCGCACGTCGCAAGGATGGCAGCTGGGAGAAGATTCCCCAGATCGGGCGTGTGGTGATGGGGGATTACGTCGAGATTGGCGCCAACACCTGTATTGACCGCGGCGCTCTGGATGACACGCTGATCGGCAATGGCGTCAAGCTCGACAACCTGATCCAGATTGGCCATAACTGTCAGGTGGGCGACAACACCGCGATGGCGGCCATGAGTGGCATTGCCGGCAGCACGAAGATCGGCAAGCGGGTACTCGTGGGTGGGGCGTCCGGTGTGGCGGGGCACATCGAGATTGCTGATGACATTGTGTTGTCGGCGCACTCCAGTGTGACCAAGAGCCTGACCGAGAAGGCTGTCTATACCTCGGTAATCCCGGTGCAGCCGCATATCGAATGGGCTCGCAATGCTGTCCAGGTCAAGCATCTGGACGCGATGGCGGATCGCATCAAGCAGCTTGAAAAACGATTGAACGAACTGGAATTGAAAGAAGGGGAGAAGAACGAGTGAGCGCGATGGAGATCCTGGAAATCAAGAATTACTTGCCGCATCGGTATCCGTTCCTGCTGGTCGATCGTGTGATCGAGATGGAACTGGGCAAGCGTCTTGTCGCGATCAAGAACGTCACGATCAACGAAGAGTTCTTCAATGGTCATTTCCCGCACATGCCGGTCATGCCGGGCGTGCTGATTCTTGAAGCCATGGCGCAGGCCTGTGCGGTGCTGTCGTTCAAGACGCAAGGCATCCTGCCGGATGACAAGACCGAGTTGTACTTCGCCGGCATCGACAACGCACGCTTCAAGCGCCCGGTTGTGCCGGGTGACCAGCTCCGCTTCGAAGTGCAGATCGACCGCACCATGCGCGGCATCTGGAAGTACAAAGGTGTGGCCTACGTCGGCAGCGACGTGGCTGCTGAAGCAGACCTCATGTGCGCGATCAGGCTCAATAAATGATTCATCCCACCGCCCTTGTCAGTCCGAACGCGAAGATCGGCGCGCGCGTCCAGATCGGGCCGTATTCGGTGATCGAAGATCATGTCGAGATCGGCGACGACACCGTCGTCGGCTCGCATGTCGTCATCAAGGGGCACACGACCATTGGTCGTGAGAACCGCATCTTCCAGTTCTGCTCCATCGGCGAAATCCCGCAGGACAAGAAATACGCTGGCGAGCCGACGCGGCTGGAAATCGGTGATCGCAACACGATCCGCGAGTACTGCAACTTCAATGTCGGTACGGCGCAGGACACGGGCGTCACGCGTATTGGTAGCGACAACTGGTTCATGGCCAGCGTGCATATCGGCCATGACTGCCAGGTCGGCAGCCAGACCATCATGGCAAACAACGTCACCCTCGGCGGGCATGTGCACGTCGGTGATTTCGTCATCCTTGGCGGTATGGCGGCCGTGCATCAATTCACCATCATCGGTGCGCACAGCATGGCTGGCGGTGGTGCGATCATCACCCAGGATGTGCCTCCCTTCGTGATGCATGCCGGCAATCCCACGACACCGCATGGCATCAACAGCGAAGGCTTGCGTCGTCGTGGCTTCTCTGCCGAAGCGATTGCGCAGATCAAGCGTGCCTACAAGGCCATCTACCGCGAAAACCTCACGCTGGCTCAGGCGCGTGAAGAGGTCGCACAGCTTGCAGCGGACACACCCGAGCTGCAGGTCATGATGGACTTCTTCGAAGCCTCGAAGCGCGGCATCATCCGCTGAGCATCATGCGTATCGCCATGGTGGCCGGTGAGGCCTCGGGGGATCTGCTGGCCAGCCATCTCATGCGTGCGTTGCGGGCGCATCTTCCAGATGTGCAGTTCTGTGGCATCGGTGGCCCGCGCATGGAGGCCGAGGGATTCGACTCCTGGTGGTCTGCCGAACGCCTGGCAGTCAACGGCATCGTGGATGTGCTGTTCCGTTACCGCGAATTGCTCGGGATCCGCAATGGTCTGGTCAAGCGCTTGAGGGCCGAGCCGCCGGATCTGTTCATCGGTATCGACGCACCGGATTTCAATCTGGGCCTTGAAGAAAAGCTGCGCAAGTCGGGCATTCCGACTGCGCACTACGTCAGCCCGACCATCTGGGCCTGGCGTGGCAAACGCGTCTTCAAGATCAAACGTTCGGCGGACTGCGTTCTGTGCCTTTTCCCGTTCGAGCCGGCCTTGTTCGAGAAGCATGGCGTACCGGCGCATTTCGTTGGTCATCCGCTGGCAGATGAATTCCCGCTGAAGCCTGATCGCGATGCCGCCCGCGAGTTGCTGGGCATTCCCAAGACTCCCCGGTTGGTGGCCTTGTTGCCGGGCAGCCGCAATGGTGAGGTCAGCCGCTTGGCCGATGACTTCGTAGCCACGGCGCGCATCCTGCATGAGCGCAACCCGGAGCTGCGCTTCGTCGTGCCGCTTGTGACGCGTGCAACCCGCGAACTGTTCGAAGCCGCCATCCGGCGTGCCGACGCGGGGGAGCTGCCTATCCGCATCCTGTTCGGTCACTCGCGCGAGGCAATGACTGCTGCAGACGTGGTGTTGGTCGCCAGTGGTACGGCAACGCTCGAAGCCGCGCTGCTCAAGCGTCCCATGGTGATCGCGTATCGTCTGGCAAGTCTTTCGTACCACATCATCAAGCGACTGGCCTATCTGCCTTACGTAGGCCTGCCCAACATCCTCGGGCGCGAATTCCTCGTGCCGGAATTCATCCAGGATGCGGTCAAACCCGTCGCACTGGCCGACGCAGTCGAGAAGTGGCTCAACGACCGTGCGGCTTGTGAAGCGCTCGCTGAGCGCTTCGACACGATCCATCATGAATTGCGCCAGGGCAATGCCGATCGTGCGGCCGAAGTCCTGCTGCCGCTATTGAGACGTCGATGAGCGTGCTGCTGCGCATTGCGGGTGCGGATGAGGCCGGTCGTGGCCCCCTGTGCGGTCCGGTGGTGGCAGCGGCCGTGATCCTCGATCCTGTGAAGCCGATTGCCGGTCTCGCAGACTCCAAGAAACTTTCGGAGGTGGCACGCGACCGTCTGGCCCCGTTGATCCAGCGCGATGCGCTGGCATGGGCGATTGCCGAAGCTAGCGTGGAAGAGATTGATCGTCTCAATATCCTGAATGCCAGCATGCTGGCCATGCGACGCGCGATCGAGGCATTGGGCGTCGTGCCTGACGAGGCCCTCATCGATGGCAACCGCGTGCCGCCGGGTTTGAAAATGCCGGCCCGGGCAATCGTCAAGGGGGACGCCAAGGAACCCGCCATTTCCGCCGCATCCATTCTCGCCAAGACGCACCGCGATGCCTTGCTGGTGGTGCTGGACCGTGACTATCCTGAGTACGGCTTCGCCCAGCACAAGGGCTACCCCACTGCCGCACATCTCGAAGTCCTGGCGCGTCTGGGCGCAACGCCGCAGCATCGACGCAGCTTTGGCCCGGTGCGCGAGGCGTTGGGGCTCGTGCCCGTACAGTCCTCCCTGCTCTGATGAAACTGATCCAGTCCCGCGATAACCCGGTATTCAAGCACCTGAGGGCGCTTAGCGATGATTCGCGCTACCGCCGCGAGCAGGGCGCGACCCTGCTGGATGGCGTGCACCTCATCCAGGCTGCCAGTGCGGCAGGTGTGGTGATTCATCGCGTGGCGGTCACGGCCAAGGCCATGCGTTCGCAGGAAGTGCAGCGTGTCGTTGAAAGCGCACTGCCCGGGCGCTGCGAAGTGCTGGAGCTGCCCGAGCCCCTGCTGCGTCAGATCAGCCCGGTGGACACCCCGGCAGGCATCGTGGCGGAAATCGCCATTCCCCAGCATGCGCCAACGGATTCGCAGTGCGACATGCTGCTGATCGAAGCGGTGCAAGACGCTGGCAACCTGGGAACCCTGCTGCGCACCGCCGCCGCTGCCGGTGTGCGTCGCGCGCTGCTGAGCCAGCAATGCGCTCAGGCCTGGTCGCCTAAAGTCCTGCGTGCAGGCATGGGCGGCCATTTCTCCCTGCACATTGCCGAGGGCGTGGATCTCCTCGCCGCTTTGCAGGACTGGTCTGGCCCTGTGCTGGCAACCGCCCTGCATGCAAGGTCGGCCGACCTGTTCAGCCTGGACCTCGGCAAACCGGCAGCCTGGCTGTTCGGTTCGGAAGGCAGTGGCCTCAGTCCGGCCTTGCTGGAGCGCGCCACACAACTGGTGCGCATTCCCATGCCGGGTGGCATGGAGTCTCTCAACGTGGCCGCCGCAGCGGCTGTCTGCCTTTTCGAACAGGTTCGCCAGCGCCGCCAGACTTGATCTGCGTCACTTTCAGGGGTCGCGGTTAACCCTATGCTGAGGCTTCCTGATAGAGGTGGACTATGGAAGCCGAAACAGTCGAAAAAGCCGCTGCAAGTGGCAAAGCCAAAATGCAGATGCTGGAAGTCGATGCGCCGCGTTACTGGCTGCGCTCGATCCTCGCCGGCATGTATCTCAGCATTGTGGTGCTGGTCTATTGGTCGATCAGCGAGAACCTGCACGCCACGCCGTTTGCTCCCTTTGGCAAGCTGATTGCCTCCGCCTTCTTCGGCGTCGGGCTCTCGATCATCGTTTTCACGAACGCTGAACTCTTTACCAGCAACAACATGTATCTGGCGGTTGCGGCGGCGGCGCATCGCGTGAGCTGGACGCAGACTGCACGCCTGTGGGCGTCCTGCTGGCTGGGCAACCTGATCGGAGCCGTATTGTTGTCCCTGTTATTGCTGGGTGCCGGGGTACTGGGGGACTTGCCCCCGTCGCACGCCTTGTTTGCAGGGGCACTTCACAAGGCCCATCAGTCCGCCAGCGTGATCTTCTTCAAGGGCATCCTGGCCAACTGGGTGGTGTGTCTGGCGGTGTGGGTTGCGCTGCGTGTGAAGGAAGATCTCACCAGGATCGTGGCGATGATCCTCATCGTCTTCATCTTCCTCTATCTTGGTTTCGAACACTCCATCGCCAACATGGGCACGTTCGCAATGTCATTGCTCGGTAGCGGTACGTTGACGCTTGGTGATGCAGGCTTCAACCTGCTGTTCAGCACGGCCGGCAACATCGTAGGGGGTGGCCTGTTTGTCGGCTGCGCTTATCACTACCTGAGCCCCGGATCGTCCGATTCGCAAGAGGCCGCAGTTTCTGGCAACAAAGCGTCGTTGACAGCTCAGCTCAAGCAGAGCGGCAGTTAGCGTGCCTTGTCGCGCACGAGGCGCTGCTTCTCGCGCTCCCAATCGCGCTGCTTCTCGGTTTCACGCTTGTCGTACTGTTTCTTGCCCTTGGCCAGGCCGATTTCCATCTTGATGCGGCCACGTGTGTAGTGCAGGTCCAGTGGCACCAGGGTATAGCCAGCGCGTTCCACGCGGCCGATGAGATTGGCGATCTCGTCGGCGTTCAGCAGCAGTTTGCGCGTGCGCACGGGGTCCGGATGGACGTGCTTCGAGGCTTCCGGCAGAGCGCTGATGTGCATGCCGATGACCACGACTTCCTCACCGCGCAAGACCACGTAGGCTTCCTTGATCTGCACCCGGCCGGCGCGAATCGCCTTGACTTCCCAGCCTTCGAGGATCAGACCGGCTTCGTATTTCTCCTCGATGAAGTAGTCGTGGAAGGCCTTGCGGTTGTCAATGATGCTCATGCGGAGAAGGGCTGTTGGGCGGGAAAGGAGAAAAGGGGAGAAAAGAGCCGGCGCAAGCGTGCGCTAGAATCGCGATTTTAGCAGCGCAGCGTCCGCCCTTACTTCCGATGGCTTCCGAAGTCCGCAAAGTCGTCCTCATTGAGCACTCCGCATCGCGCATGTTTGCGCTGGTCGATGGCGTCGAGGACTATCCCGCATTCCTGCCCTGGTGTGGCGGCAGCGAAGTGCTGGAGCGTACTGACAGCCTCACTACCGCTGTGCTGCACGTCAATTACCACGGCATGCGTACGCACTTTTCCACGCGCAACGAAAAGGTGTTCCCCGGCAGCATGCGGCTCAACCTCATTGAAGGCCCGTTCAAGCATCTGGAAGGCGAGTGGCTGTTCAAGGCGCTCGGCGACGCCGCCTGCAAGATCGAATTCAACCTGCGCTACGAGTTCTCCAGCAAGCTGCTGGAAAAGGCGCTGGGCCCCGTCTTCAATCACATTGCCAATACCTTCGTCGAAGCTTTCGTACGGCGTGCCAACCAGCTGCAGCAGGAGAAGCCATGAGCGAGCAGATCCACGTTGACGTCTGCTATGCCTTGCCCGGCAAGCAGGAGCTGGTGTCGCTCACGCTGCCCGCCGGCAGTACGGCGCAGGCGGCCATCGAAGCTTCGGGCCTGATGTCGCGTTACCCCGAGATTGACCTCGAGAACAACAAGGTCGGCGTCTTCGCCAAGCTGGTCAAGCTCGATACACCTTTGCGCGATCGCGATCGTGTGGAGATCTACCGCCCCCTGATTGCCGACCCCAAGGAAGTGCGCCGCAAGCGCGCCGAGGAGGGCAAAGCCATGAAAAAAGGCGGCGGCACGCTCGAAGCGTGAACCGCCGCCTTTCTGGCGGAATTCGTCAGTTGCAGTCGCGGGCGATCTGGCCGCGCACGCGTTCGGCTTCGCGCGCCATCTGATCGTCTTCCATGAAGACACGTTCGCCGTTGGCGTCCGTTTTCGCGACACGACCGCCTTTTTGCAGCGCGGCGAGGTTGCCGCGCAGGCCTTCGCAGTGGCGGCGCTTCTCATCAGCCTTGTCGGCTTCTGCCTTGCGCTTGGCTTCAGCCTCCTTGTCGGCAGCCTGCTTCTGCTTGTATTCCAGGTCGCGCTCCTGCCAGGTCTTCGGGCCAGATTGCGAGGCGGCAGGCGATGATTGGCCGGCGGCGGTTTTGTCAGCACTGCTGGCCTTGTCGCCACTTGCTGCTTTATCCCCACTCGCAGTGCTGGATTTGCTGCTGTCAGAAGGCGGGCCAGGACGAGCGGCCGGCTTGTTCGTCACTTGCGTCTTGCTGTCCGGCGGCGGCTGATCCGAGTAGTGGGTCCGTCCGCTGGCGTCCTTCCAGGAATAGATCTGTGCCGCCACGCCATGCATGGCAAGCAGGCTGGTAATAGCAATGGAGGAAACGAGCAATCGTTGCAGGGACATCGTGGGACTCCTGACCGGTAGTGGCGAAGATACTGGGCTGCCGGGGGTATTTTTGCCAGAGGCGCCTGACGAACGTATAATGCGCCTTTGCAAGAGTGAGGATTATAGACATGCGTTTGATCCAGAAGGCGCTGACGTTCGACGACGTCCTGCTGGTTCCCGCCCACTCCGACGTGATGCCGCGCGACGTCAGTCTCGCGACCCGCCTCACGCGTAATATCCAGCTGAATATCCCCCTCGTGTCGGCTGCCATGGATACGGTGACCGAATCGCGTCTGGCCATTGCGCTGGCGCAAGAGGGCGGCATCGGCATCATCCACAAGAATCTCAGCCCCAAGCTGCAGGCGCAGGAAGTTTCCCGCGTCAAACGCTTTGAGTCTGGCGTGCTGCGTGACCCGATCATCATTCCGCCCAGCATGACGGTGCGTGAAGTGCAGGCGCTGACGCGCCAGCACCGTATTTCCGGTTTCCCGGTGCTCGACGGCAAAAAGGTCGTTGGCATCGTGACCAACCGCGATCTGCGTTTCGAAGCCAATCTTGACCAGCCCGTGTCGGCCATCATGACGCCGCGCGAGCGTTTGGTGACGGTGCGCGAAGGAGCCTCGCTCGAAGAAGCCAAATCGCTGATGCACAAGAATCGCCTGGAGCGCGTGCTGGTGCTCAAGGAGAACGGCGAGCTCTACGGCCTCATCACCGTCAAGGACATCCAGAAATCCACGGAACACCCGTTCGCCGCCAAGGACACCCATGGCCGTTTGCGCGTCGGCGCAGCTGTCGGTGTGGGGGCTGGTACTGAAGAGCGCTGCGAGATGCTGGCTGATGCGGGCGTTGATGTGATCGTTGTCGATACGGCACACGGCCATTCGCAAGGCGTGCTGGACCGCGTGCAGTGGGTCAAGAAGAACTTCCCGCACGTTGAGGTCATTGGCGGCAACATCGCCACCGGCGCTGCTGCGCGTGCCCTCGTGGATCACGGTGCGGACGGCGTGAAGGTCGGCATCGGCCCAGGCTCTATCTGCACGACGCGTATCGTTGCGGGTGTTGGCGTGCCGCAGATCACCGCCATCGACAACGTCGCCAAGGCGCTGGCTGGCACGGGTGTGCCGATGATTGCCGACGGTGGCATCCGTTACTCGGGTGACATCGCCAAGGCGATTGCTGCGGGTGCCAACTGCGTGATGCTGGGTGGCCTGTTCGCCGGTACCGAAGAGGCTCCGGGCGAGACCGTGCTGTTCCAGGGCCGTTCCTACAAGTCCTACCGTGGCATGGGCTCGCTGGGCGCCATGCAGCAGGGCGCGGCAGACCGCTACTTCCAGGACGCAGAGAACAACGCCGACAAGCTGGTGCCGGAAGGCATCGAAGGTCGCGTGGCCTACAAGGGCCCGGTCGGCGCCGTTATCCACCAGCTGTGCGGTGGTGTGCGTGCCTCCATGGGTTACGTCGGTTGCCCGACCATCGCCGCCGTGCATGAGCGTGCCGAGTTCGTCGAGATCACCTCGGCAGGCATCCGTGAATCGCACGTGCACGATGTGCAGATCACCAAGGAAGCGCCCAACTACCATCAGGAATGATGGTGTTGATGTAGATACAGGACGGTCGGCTTAGCCGGCCGTCTTGCTTTTTGAAGCAGACTCAACCAGAGCACTCTCATGCACGACAAGATCCTCGTCCTCGATTTCGGCTCCCAGGTCACCCAGCTCATCGCGCGCCGCGTGCGCGAGGCGAACGTCTATTGCGAAATCCATCCGAACGACGTGTCGGACGATTTCATCCGCAGCTTTGCGCCCAAGGGCATCATCCTGTCCGGCAGCCACGCCTCGACTTATGAGGATCACGAACTGCGCGCGCCGCAGGCCGTGTGGGATCTGGGCGTGCCTGTGCTGGGCATCTGCTACGGTATGCAGACCATGGCCGTGCAGCTGGGTGGTGAGGCTGAGCTGGAGCGACACGCGCGAGTTCGGTTACGCCGAAGTGCGCGCGCATGGGCATACGAAATTCCTGCAGGGCATCGAGGACTTCGCGACGGCCGAAGGCCACGGCATGCTCAAGGTGTGGATGAGCCACGGCGACAAGGTCACGGCGCTGCCGCCGGGCTTCAAGCTGATGGCTTCGACACCGAGCTGTCCCATCGCCGGCATGGCGAACGAAGAGAAACGCTACTACGCCGTGCAGTTCCACCCCGAGGTGACGCACACCGTGCAGGGCGCGGCGATGCTCAACCGCTTCGTGCGCGAGATTGCAGGCTGCGCCGGTGACTGGATCATGGGTGACTACATCGCGGAAGCCGTCGCGAAGATCCGCGAGCAGGTGGGCGATGAAGAAGTGATTCTCGGCCTCTCCGGTGGCGTGGATTCCTCGGTGGCCGCTGCGCTGATCCATCGCGCCATTGGCGACCAGCTGACCTGTGTGTTCGTCGACCACGGCCTGCTGCGTCTCAACGAAGGCGACATGGTCATGGAGATGTTCGCCGGCAAGCTGCACGCCAAGGTGATCCGTGTGGATGCCGCCGAGCTGTTCATGGGCGAGCTCGCTGGCGTCAGCGATCCCGAGCAGAAGCGCAAGATCATTGGCCGCCTGTTCGTTGATGTCTTTAAATCCGAAGCAGCCAAGCTCAAGGCGGGCGACGGAGGTCACAAGGGCGCCACCTTCCTCGCGCAAGGCACGATCTACCCGGACGTGGTCGAAAGCGGCGGCACCAAGACCAAGAAGGCCACGACCATCAAGAGCCACCACAACGTTGGTGGTCTGCCCGAGCAACTGGGTCTCAAGCTGCTCGAACCGCTGCGCGAACTGTTCAAGGACGAAGTGCGCGAGCTGGGCGTGGCGCTGGGCTTGCCGCATGACATGGTCTACCGTCACCCGTTCCCCGGCCCGGGCCTTGGTGTGCGCATCCTTGGCGATGTGAAGATGGAGTACGCCAACCTGCTGCGCCGTGCCGATGCGATCTTCATCGAAGAGCTGCGCAACACCGTTGACGCGGCTTCCTGCAAGACCTGGTACGAGCTGACCAGTCAGGCCTTCGTCGTCTTCCTGCCGGTCAAGAGCGTCGGCGTGATGGGCGATGGTCGCACCTATGACTACGTCGTGGCGCTGCGTGCCGTGCAGACGCAGGACTTCATGACGGCGCACTGGGCGCATCTGCCGTACGACCTGCTCGGTCGTGTCAGCAACCGCATCATCAACGAAGTGCGCGGCATCAACCGCGTGGTTCTACGACGTCTCCGGCAAGCCGCCGGCAACGATCGAGTGGGAGTGAGATCGTGAGCCCGCAGGACGAAGCCTTCATGCGCGAAGCTCTCGCGCTGGCGCGCGAAGCGGGCAGTCTCGACGAGGTGCCGGTGGGTGCCATTGTCGTGCTCGATGGACAGATCGTCGGGCGTGGCTTCAACCAGCCCATCCTGCGGCATGACCCGACGGCGCACGCCGAGGTGATGGCGCTGCGCGATGCCGCCAAGAACATCGGCAACTACCGTCTGCCCGGTTGCTCCCTCTACGTGACGCTGGAGCCCTGCCTGATGTGCAGCGGGGCGATCATGCATGCGCGGGTGGCGCAGGTCGTGTTCGGCGCGACCGACCCCAAGACCGGCGTCGCGGGCAGCGTCCTCGACGTGTATGCCGAGCCGCGCCTCAACCACCATGCCAGCATCACGGGCGGCGTACTGGCTGAAGAATGCGGTCAGCTGCTGTCCAGTTTCTTTGCCGCGCGACGCCAGAAGCCCATGCTGGCCTGAAACCCAGCGTTGTGGCCGGTTCCATGGTGATGTCGGGCGGCCCGCCAGACGGAGCGCGGTGTAAGCTAATGGCCCATGAACACATCGGCTACCCGTCCCGTCATTGCGCTCGTTGCGCCATCGGCTTTCCTGCCGGAAATCGAAGCGCTCGATGTCGCTGTGACTACCATGCGGGAGCAGGGCTGGACCGTGAAGTACGACGAGTCGGCTTTGCTGGGCCGGGTGCAGCGCTTCACCGCACCGGATGCCGAGCGGATTGCGGCCCTGTATGCAGCCGCAGAAGATCCAGACGTCAACGTCGTGATGGCTCTGCGTGGCGGTTACGGCATTAGCCGTCTGCTCGACAACCTCGATTTCGCGCGCATCGCAGCGGGCAACAAGCTGTGGGTCGGGCACAGTGATTTCACGGCTTTCCAGCTGGCCTTGCTCAAGCACACCGGCCACGCCAGTCTTGCCGGGCCGATGGCGGCGACCGATTTCGGTATCGCTCAGCGCAGCTCCTTCACCTTGCAACACTTCCGGCGCTGGTTCGAGGCGCCGGACGACATGGTTCGCGTTCCGCTGGCTTGCGGCTGGCAGGGCGAGCTGCGTGGGCTGCTGTGGGGCGGCAACCTGACGATGCTGACCCACCTGGTCGGTTCGCAGCATCTGCCGCAGGTCGAAGGTGGCATCCTGTTTCTCGAAGACGCGGGCGAGTTGCCGTTCCGGCTGGAGCGGCAGTTCTACCAGCTGTGGAACGCGGGCGTATTGCAGACCCAGCGTGCCCTGGTACTCGGGCAGTTTTCGGAGTACAGGCTGGGGCCGCGCGACAACGGTTACGACCTGCCGGACGTTATCGCCCATTGGCAGGACAAGCTGGGCATCCCCGTGCTGAGCGGCTTGCCGCATGGGCACGTGGCAGACAAATTGAGCCTCCCGGTGGGTGGCTTCGCACATATCCGGGCGGACGCAGAGGGCTACGACATGCGTTACGCCTTTAATCTGGAGGTACTGACATGACCCGCATCGAATTTGGTGACTGGGCCGCCCTGAACGCGGAGGCTTACGCGATTCGTCACACGGTGTTTGTGCAGGAGCAGGGTGTGCCTGTCGACATGGAGCAGGATGAATTCGATCCCGTGTCGCTGCATGCCCTGGTGCGTGATGATGACGGCACGGCGATAGCGACCGGCCGCTTGTTGCCCGACGGGCACATCGGTCGCTTGTCGGTGCTGACGGCCTGGCGTGGCAAGGGCGTCGGTCGCCAGCTGATACTGGCGCTGTTGGCACAGGCCTACAAGCGTGGCCACGGCGCCGTGGCGCTGAATGCCCAGTGCAGTGCGCAGGGCTTCTACGAAAGCATGGGCTTCGAGGTGGTTGGCCCGGTTTTCATGGAGGCAGGCATCCCGCATCAGGCGATGCGCAAGTCCTTGTCGTAGCTACAGATCCTCGAAGCGCTCGATGACGCGCTTGGCATCCTCCAGCAAGACCTGTAGTCCGCAGATCGCCGTGTTGCGCTGAAGCGCGTCGCTGAACGCTTCCGCGTTGGCGACGCCTTCGTACACTTCCATCCAGGTTGTCACGTCATCGGCGCGACGCATCAGGCGTCCCGCGATGTCGCATTGCGTCTGCAACAGCGCGAACAGTTGCAGTACTGCTTCCCGCACAGCAGCTTGCTGCTCTGGGGCAACGCGGTAATAGACGTAGAACGACGTCACCCGGCTGGTCGGATCAGTTGATCGTGTAGGGCAGGGCGCCAAGGCGCAGTGCTTGGCCTTGCAGGCCGCCAAGGTGCACGTCGCCGCTCTCGAAGGCCGCGATCTGCATGACGGCCAGTGCGTCGAACCCACCGGCGGGGGCGGGCGACACGGCCAGCAGCTTGCCGCAGGATTGCTCACCGAACTCCGGCGAGAACAGGTCGGCGCCGGGCGCAGCTTCGCTGTCGAAACTCACGAGGTACATGCGCTTCTTGAGCTTGCCGAGGTACTGCGTGCGCGCGACGATTTCCTGGCCGGGGTAGCAGCCCTTCTTGAAGTCGACGCCACCGATCAGCTCGTAATTCACCATCTGGGCGACAAATTCGTCCTGCGTCGCGGCGGTGATCTGCGGCACGCCTGACTGGATGTCGAGCCAGTGCCAGGCAGCCGTGCCGGCAGGCAGGGCACCGCCTGCGGAGAGCTTCTTCCACAGCTCGCCGGCTTGCGCGACGGGGACGGCGATCACCATGCGGCTGGCGTCGATGCGCACGACCTGCACACCGCCTTGCGAGACGCTCATCACTTCGGGCGGCAGCTTGAGGCCGGCGGCGTCCAGCGCCTTGCCTGCATTGGCGCCAGCGAGACCGATCAGGGCTGTGTCGGGCGTGATGTCGGTCAGGCGCAGCTTGCTGCGCAGCACGAACATCGACAGCTTCTTGTGGATGCCAGCGAGGATATCGGCCGACAGTTGCAGCAGGTAACCCGTGTTGTCGCGCCAGATCGTGAAGCTGGCCAGCATGCGGCCTTTGGGCGAGTTGAAGCTGGAGTACTGCGCGCCATGCAGCGGCAGCTTCTTGATGTCATTGGACAGAAGGTTGTGCAGGAACACGGCGGCGTCTTCGCCTTCGGCGCGCAACAGGCCGGTATGGGTGAGGGGGACGATCACGGTGCCGCTGGCGGCGCGTTGTACAGACTCTTGCACGCTGCCGATCTGCACGTTGCAGGAGGGACCTTCTTCGAACCTGGCGCCAATGTCGTCAAGAAAAACCAGCCAGGGAGATTGCATGGTGTCGATCCTCAGTGAAGCGTAGTGATACGTGTGAAGCAAGGTGCTTGCCCGGCGGCGTGAAACCGCGCCGCCAGGCAGTTCCGGAACGGCGGTCGAGCCAGCCTTTCAGCTATTATAGTTTGGCTGACGGCGCGGCATTTCAAGGTGTTTCGGCATGCGGGATTGCATCTTGTCACGCCCTTGGTCCGCTGCACTCCATTGAAGGCTTGGGCCTTCCTCGTTTGATCCCGGTTCCTGCATGTTCCGTTTATTTTTCCGTTTGTTGCGCTGGAGTGTGTTGATTGTCGCACTCATGACGGGTGTGGCTGTCTGGTATGCGTTCCAGCCGTTGCGACAGTCTGCGCCTGTGCTTGATGTCGAGGTGCCGCGTGGCGTTTCGATGCGTGAAGTGGCGCGTCTCGTCACCGAGCAGGGCATCGAGGTGCAGCCGCTGTACCTCGCCTGGCTGGCGCGCCTCAGCGGGCGGGCGCAGAAGATCCAGGCGGGCAGTTACCAGGTCAAGGAAGGTGTAACACCCTGGGAGCTGGTCGAACTGTTGTCGTCCGGTTCGACGACTTATGCTGATGTAGCCTTGATCGAGGGGTACAGCTTCCGGCGCATGCGCTCGGTGCTAGATGGCAATCCGGATCTCAAGCACGACACGCTGGGCCGCAGCGACGCAGAGGTGATGGCGCAGCTCGGCCTGAGCGGGCAGGATCCGGAAGGCCAGTTCTTCCCCGATACGTATTTTGTTTCGCGTGGCGTCAGTGACCTTGAAGTGCTGCGCCGCGCGCATGCGCAGATGAAGAAGGTGCTGGCGGCGGAATGGGAACTGCGCGCGCCGGGTTTGCCGCTGAAGTCCGCCCAGGAGGCGCTGATCCTCGCATCCGTGATCGAGAAGGAAACCGGCGTCGAGGCGGATCGTGACGAGATCGCTTCGGTGTTCGTCAATCGTCTGCGTATCGGCATGCCTTTGCAGAGTGACCCGACCGTCATTTACGGCATGGGTGCGGCTTTCGACGGCAATCTCACGCGTCGCGACCTGCTGACCGACACGCCGCACAACACTTACACGCGCCGCGGCTTGCCGCCCACGCCCATAGCGATGCCGGGCCGTGCAGCGTTGCACGCGGCCCTGCATCCGGCCAAGACCGATTTCCTCTATTTCGTGGCGCGCGGCGATGGCAGCAGCCATTTCTCACGCTCGCTCGATGAACACAACCGCGCCGTGGCGCGTTACCAGAAAGGGCGCGGTTGATGCGCGGACGCTTCATCACGTTTGAAGGCATCGATGGTGCGGGCAAGAGCACGCAGATCGCCGCGGTGGTGGCGACCTTGCGCGAGCGTGGCCTGACCGTCGTGCAGTCGCGCGAACCGGGCGGTACGCCGCTGTCCGAGAAACTGCGCGCGATCGTGCTGCACGATGCCATGCATCTTGAGACTGAGGCGTTGCTGATGTTCGCAGCACGGCGTGAGCATCTGGCGCAAGTCATCGAGCCGGCACTGGTGCGCGGTGAGTGGGTCGTCTGCGACCGCTTCAGCGACGCAACCTATGCCTACCAGGTGGGTGGGCGCGGGCTGGATGCCGCCAAGTTCGCGCAGCTGGAGCAATGGGTGCATCCGGGTCTGCAGCCGGATCTGACCTTCCTCTTCGACGTGGCGCCTGCGGTGGCGGCGCAGCGGCTGGCGACGGGACGTGCCGATACGGACCGTTTCGAGCGCGAGCAGACGGGCTTCTTCGAGCAGGTGCGTGCGGCTTATCTGCGGCGCGCTGAAGCCTCGGGTGGGCGTTTGCAGGTCATCAATGCGGACAGGCCGCTGGATAGCGTGACGGCCGAAGTGCTGGCCGTGCTGGAGCAGCGACTGCCATGAGCGCACCGCAGGACTTCCCGCCCTGGCTGCTGCCGCTGTGGCGCGCAACCATCGCGCAGGGCGCGCGTTTGCCGCATGCCTTGCTGTTCGCCGGCGCGCCCGGTAGCGGCAAGCGCCTGTTCGCCGAACAGCTTGCGCAAGCCTTGCTGTGCCAGCGGCCGGATGCCGAGGGCTTTGCCTGCGGCCAGTGTGGCTCCTGCAACTGGTTTGGCGCGGACAACCACCCGGACATGCTGCGCCTCGTACCTGCCGCTGATGAGGCGGACGATGAGCCTGAAGGCGAGGCAGACGGCGGCAAGAAGGAAAAAAAGAAGTCGCAGCAGATCGTCATCGACCAGGTGCGCGGCATGCAGGGCCTGCTGGAAATCAGCGGTCACCAGGGTGGGCGTCGCATCGTGCTGATCGACCCGGCCGAGGCTATGAACGTAGCGGCAGCCAACGCGCTCCTCAAATCGCTTGAAGAACCGCCCATCGATGCCGTATTCCTGCTGGTGAGCCATGCACCGCGCCGCTTGTTGCCGACCATCCGCAGCCGTTGCCAGGTGCGTGACTTCCCGGTGCCGGACGCCGGCGTGGCGACGCAGTGGTTGAAGGAGCGCGGGGCTTCCGAGCCGGACGCCGTGCTGGGCTTTGCCAGTGGCTTGCCGCTGGCTGCACTGGATTACGTGAAAGGGCCGCTGGCCGAGGCGCGCAAGCGTTTTGCCAGCGACATGCTGGGGCTGCCGAAGTCCGATCCGCTCAAGCTGGCCGCTTCGTGGGACAGCTGGCTCAAGGGCAAGGATGCCGAGAAGATTGGCCTCAACATGAGCCTGCTGGTGGGCTGGTTGCAGCGCTGGTTGTCGGACGGTGCCCGGCTGGCGGTTGGCGGCCAGGCGCGCTTCTTCCGCGACTTCGCGCCGCAGCTGTCGGCGCAGGTGGCGGGGCGTCTGGAAGTCTGGACGAGTTGTTACAATGAATTGCAGGCGTATCGACGGGTGGCGCAACACCCGCTGAATGCGCGATTGTTTCTCGAAGATGTGCTGTTGCGTGTGGCAAGATCGACCCGGTAGTTTTTCACCTTGATCGAGGACTGAATGGAAGCTCGCCCCTCTGCTGCCCGCCCGAGTGTGTTGTCGCTCAACATCAACTCCCGCTCGGCCCTGCATGCCGCTTACATGCCCTTCATCAAGAACGGCGGCCTGTTCATCCCGACGCCCAAGAACTACTCGCCCGGCGATGAAGTCTTCATGCTGCTGCAGCTGATGGACGACCCGGCCAAGCTGGCCATCAAGGGCAAGGTCGTATGGATCACGCCGGCCCATGCGCAGAACGGCAAGACGCAGGGCGTGGGCGTGCAGTTCGCGCCGGACGATGCCAGCGCCGCGGCCAAGATCAAGATCGAGCAGGTGCTGGGTAGCGCGCTGGGTTCGAGCCGGCCGACGCATACCCTCTGATTCACTCCGCCGGGCAACGATCACCGGCTTCAGCAACGGTGGTTCCCCGTGTTCATCGACTCTCACTGTCACATCGACTTTCCTGACTTGGCCGAGCAAGGCGATGCCTTGTTCGCACGCATGCAGGAAGCTCATGTGTCGCAAGCCGTCTGTATCGGCGTGACGCTGGAGAACTTCCCGCGCGTGCTGGGCTTGGCCGAGTCGCGCCACAACATCTTCGCGACTGTCGGCGTGCACCCCGAACACACCGAGGGCGAAGAGCCCACGCTGGAGCGCCTGCTGGCGCTCGCCGATCACCCCAAGGTGGTGGCCATCGGCGAGACCGGGCTCGATTACTACTGGCACAAGGACAAGCCGGAATGGCAGCGTGAACGCTTCCGCACGCACATCCGCGCGGCCAAAGCCTGTGGCAAGCCCTTGGTGATCCACACGCGCGATTCGGCCGAGGATGTCATCCGCATCCTGCAGGAAGAGGGCGCGGACGCGGTGGGCGGCGTGATGCACTGCTTCACCGAGACGCAGGAAGTGGCCGACGCGGCGATTGCGCTGGGCTTCTACATCTCGTTCTCGGGCATCGTGACTTTCAAGAACGCGCAGCAGATCAAGGGCGTGGCGGCGACGGTGCCGCTCGAGCGCATCCTCATCGAGACCGATTCACCTTATCTTGCGCCGGTGCCGTATCGCGGCAAGATGAACGAGCCTTCCTATGTGCCGCATGTGGCCAAGGAAGTCGCTGCGCTGCGCGGCATCAGCGTGGAAGAGCTGGCTGCGGCGGCGAGTGCGAATACGCGTCGCTTGTTTGCCGGGATGTAGTGCGTAGGTTGGGCTGACGCAGGAAGCCCAACGTCTCCACCAATGCAGGTTGGGCTTCATTACATTCAGCCCAACCTGCTTCAGTGCGTCACCCGCAGGATGCGATCACCCCAGAACAACAAAGTCCCCGTTGCCGGATTGCGCCAGGCGCCGGTGTAGCGCGCGCCGGACGAGGGGGCCAGCACTTGCCAGCTCAGGCCGCGGTCCTGCGATTGCAGCAGGCTGCCGCCGCGCCCGGTGACCAGCAGGGTGTTGCTGACGGGGTCATGCACGATCACGCGCAGCAGTTCGTTGCCGCCGGAAGGAATGACACTCCAAGTGCTGCCGGAATCGGTGGAACGCAGGATGCCGCCCTTGCTGCCGACAGCCAGCAGGCCGCCTGACACGCCGGGGATGGTGGCTATGTCCCACACCGTGACAGCCGCAGGCAAGGGAATGGTCTGGAAGCTCTTGCCCTGATCGGTCGAGCGCAGGATGCTGCCCTCGCGGCCTGATGCGAAGAAGACGCCGTCGACATGGCGTAGCTTGAAGCTGCCCTTTGCAATGCCTGCGGGCAGCGTCGTCCAGTGCTTGCCACCGTCGTCGCTGCGCACCAGCGCATCTTCACGTCCGACAGCGACTACGACTTGTCGCTGTGGGTCTTCGACTGAACTGGTTGCGACATCCAGCCAGATCTTTTCGCGGTCGGCATCGCTGGTCTGCCAGCTCTGGCCGCCATCGTCCGAGATGAGGATGCCGGCATCAGCCGTCAGCGCGAGGACGCGACCCGAGGCCAGCAGACTCAATTGCGAGACATTGCCGTCGCCGGCGATCTTGCTGCTTTGCCAGCTCTTGCCGCCGTCGCCAGAGCGCATCAACAGTCCGTTCGAGCCAGCCGCCAGCAAGGATCTTGTGCCGGGGTGATGGAGAGTGGTGAAGAAATAGACCTCTTCGGGCGCCACGACGGTTTGCCAGTCATGCCCGTCGTTGCTGGAGAGGGCGAGACTGCCTTCGACGCCGGCGGCCAGCAGGATGCTGCCTGCACCCGCGATGCTGTGCGTGTATTTGTTGATGCCTTGGCGTACCAGTTGCCAGCTGCGTCCATCATTCGTGCTGCGGGCGATGACACCACCACTGCCGGGGGCGATGAGCTGGCCACCGGGCAGGCGGGTGATGGATTCGAATTCCTGTTGTGTCGGTAGCGGCCGCGCGGCCCAGCGTTGTCCACCGGACTCGCTGCGCAGGATGCTGCCGTGTGCGCCCACGGCGATGAACTCGTCATCGGACGTCGCCAGCACGCCTGACAGGAATGCCTGCGTCCCGGTGGCGGCGTATTGCCAGTGCTGGCCATCGTCACTGGAGAGCAGCACGCGTCCGTCCTGTGTCACCGCCGCAATGCGCCCATTGCCGTTTTGCGCCACGCCGTTGATGACGGGCGGCTTGTCACTGTCGGGTAAGGGGCTGTTGCGCCAGGTGCGTGCGCCATCGGTCGAGCGCAGGATCTGGCCGTTGCTGAAGGCAGCGAGCACGCTGCCGCCGCGCAGTGCGACCAGCTGGCTGAGGTTGGCGTCAGGCATGCCTTGCAGCAGACGCCAGCTGCGGCCTGCGTCGCTGGAACGCATCAACAGACCTTGCTCGCCGCCCGCGACGAGCGGGCCCGAGGCGTGGCGCAGCAGATGTCCGACGTAATGCCGCGTAGGGGAGCGCACGCTGCGCCAGCTGTTGCCACCATCGGTCGAGCGCAGCAAGGTGCCGCCTTCGCCACCCGCCAACAGGATGCCGCGCTTTTCGTCGACGACCAGCACCGTGCGCAGACCGCCGTTGAAAGCGCTTGCCGCACGCTGCCACTGTTGTCCGCACTGGCTGCTGCGCAGGATGCGGCCGTTGCTGCCCACGGTGATGAACTGCTGTCGTGCTGCGTCGAGAACGATGGCAGAGAAAGTCGTGCCGTCGGAGCCGGACAGCGGCTGCCAGCTTTGCCCGGCATCAGCCGACAGCATGATTGCCGCGTCGCTGCCAACCAGCGCACTCAGCTTGCAGACCGGATCGCTCGCGGCGACGAACAGATTGGCGTTGCTGACTTCGAGTTGCCAGTTCCAGAGGGTCTGTGCAGAAGCTGCCGCGCACAGCGAAGCCAGGACAAAACTGGAAACCAGGCGTAAGGCTCGAATGAGTTTCATTGTTTGAAGTGAGTGGTCACTGTTGCAAAGAAGATGCCCAAGAAACTCACAGGAGGAGATTGCGGGCAGCTCCCGCGCCTGACGTTGATTTGTCATCAAGCTGAACGGGCTTTCGTGGCTGCACGTCCCCAGAGGGAACAGGCAACAGCAGCGACCAGAATGTACACAATGTCGTTCAAGGCATTCAGGAAGGAGTAATTCAGCTCCGGTCGTGGTGCGTCAATCCAGAACCACGAGACAAAAAAAGTAGCAATGACAGCTCCCCCGGTTAACACGCCACAAATGAATCCATCTGCACGGGCGAGCCAGCCAACAGGGCTTGTAGCGACGATCAATAGCAACAGAGAGGTCAGGCTTTGTGTCGAAGCATGCGAAAGAAACGGCAAGAGGATGCGCGTGACTTGATCAGACAACAGATGAATCCACGGCTCTGAATTGGCGATAAGAACGCCAACAAGCGCAGCAGTACTGAACAGGAGAAGGCGAGACCTTGAGTTCATGGTTACAAGCTGTCTGTCACGGTTGGGTGCGGTGTGACGGGAGACGCAATGATGCCGTGCTTTGCAAGAAAAAACGGGCGCCTGAGCGCCCGTTTTTCCTGCCATCTGTACTGCCTGGGTTGATCAGTAGGCCGTCACGTCCGAGGTGCTGACGTCGCACACCGAGGTGTTCCACTTCTCGCCAATCTTCGGCGATTCGGCGCTGCCGTTCTTCTCGATACCCTTGTACTCGACGCACACGGCCGGGCTGCCCGACTTGTAACCCTTGATCTGCAGCTTGCGGATGCTGACCACGTCGCCGTAGTTGCCGTTCGCGCCGGCCACCGAGTCAGCCTTGCCGATCTTGACGTTGTTGAGCGTCAGTTTGCGCGGGCCGCCGTTGTTGGTGCAGTTACCGCAGGAGCGCCAGACCTTGCCCGTATCGGCGATGTAGGAGTCTTGCACCAGGGTCAGGCTGTTCTTGCTGTTGTGCTGCAGGGCCTTGTCCTTGGCACCGGCGATGATGACGTTCTTGACCGTCATGGTGGCACCGGCACCGAGGTTGGAGGCTGCGTCTTCGCAGGTGTCTTCCCAGTACACGTTCTGGATCGTGCAGGAGCCCTTGCAGTGCACACCGTCGGAACCATTCACGCCGCCGTAGATGATCACGTCCTTGAGGGTCGCGCCGTCTTCGAGGATGAACACCGGGATCTGGCCTTCGTCTTCACAGTTGCCGACCGAGTTCTTCACGCCGATGCGCTGGTTGCCGTAGCTCTTGGTCGTGCCGGACGGGATGGTGACCGTGCTGGAGTTGATGACGGAGCCGGTTGCCGACGGGATGGTCATGTTGACCGTGCCGGAAGTCGTGCTGCTCGTCGATGAAGCCGTTGAGGATGCGACGGAGGAAGAGCTGCTCGATTTGCTGGAGGAAGAAGAGCTGGCCGTCGAAGAAGCCACCGAGCTGGAGCTGCTGGTCGTCGTGGCGCCGTAAGAACACCAGGCGCTGGTCGTGTAGCTGTTGCTGGGGTAGCCGCTCAGCTCACAGGCGAAATTGCCGGTCTTGGTGGCGTAGACGAAGGAACCTGCCTTGCCCAGAGCCGTGGTGCGCGTGCCGCTCATGGAGCAGGTGGCGCCGACCTGCACGCACTTGGTGTAGCCGCTGGGATAGTCCGTTGCTGCCTGGGTGCCCGAAGCGAGTACGGCGAAGAAGCCAGCAGTCAGAATTTTGCGAATCATCCATGTCTCCCGATACAGGAATTGTTTGTAGGCGCTGTGCGCATGATTTGAGACATCGACTCTCGGGATCAGGTGTTGCCTGTACTTGGCAATCTATGGCCGAAATCTAAACCATCAAAAACATCGATTCAATTATAAAAATTTCAGATTTGTCGATTTGTTCACAGGGGGTCAGGAACTGCGTGGCAGCCCGCTGCAAAGGAGGAAGGGCACTTCATGTCGCGCTGCCGCGCCAGTACTGGCGCGGGTTTCAGGCGTTTGAAACGTTTGCGCATGACAGAGGGCTTGAGTTGCCGCTCATCTCTGGACGAACGGCATTTCGTCAGGCGCAGCGCGATCCGGAGGGCGAAACGTCAGCCAGCTACTGGCAGGTGTTGCCAGCTTTCGAGTCCGGGAAGGGGATGGAAATGCCCAGGCCGAGGGTACGGTGGCGCTGGTTGTAGTCGATCAGGCTTTCGCCGTAGCCCACGAAGTAATGCAGATGCCATTGCACCAGCTTGCAGCTGACCAGGCCGGGAATGCCGAACGGGAAGGCCAGGTCGAACTGGGCCGAACGCTTGCGGGCAATTAGCGACAGGCTGCTTTCGCGCGACCACCAGTAGCGCATCTCCAGGTCGCCGTAGCCGAGGTACTTGGTGAGATCCGGGTTGTCGTTGTCGGACGGTCGCTCGGGGACGCGCAGCCAGGGGCGGATCTGCACGGCAAAGCTGCTGCCGTCCTGCCAGGTCTTCTCCAGTCCCAGTCTGGCGTAAACGCGATTCCAGCTGCGTGACTGCGGCAGCGGTTCGCCGTTCGACTGGTGCACGAAGCCGATGTTGAGCATGCGCGGCGTCATGCCGCCGAAGCTGAACTTCTCGCGGAAAGCATCGGAGAAGCGGTAGGAGTAGATGGCCTCGGGCTCGTAGTCATTGGCACGGAAGGAGCGCGAGTGCTCGCCGTCGAACACCTGCCAGTGCGATTGCTGAGAGTAGGCGCCCCACAGGCTGTGGCGATCATTGCCGGCCACCAGCGATTTGAAGCTGAACAGGAACTTGCCTTCACGCGTGTCGTAAGGACCTTCTTCGCGCACGACTGCGCTGCGGGTGGGGCTGTGCGCCTCGTTGTTGGGGGAGTGGGTATAGGTAGCCAGCAGGTAGCTCTGCTTGTACTGGCTGAAGACGCCACGGTTTTCCTTCTTGCCGTCAACGTCCGGGGCTGGCGTCCACAAGGTGTCGAGCCGGCTTTGCGGGACTTCCGCCCTGGGGGCTGAGCCGGCATCGGGCGGCGTCACCTCGGCTGCCGGTGCGTTGATCGGCGGCAGGCCGGCTTCGCGGCGGAAGCAGTCGAGCTGCTTCGAGACATCCAGGTTGCCGCAGGCCTGCAGGGCTTCGATCGTCGGCGCAGGTGTCGCGGCCGTGGCCGTGGTGGCATGCAGGGCGCTGATCAGCAGGCTGGCGAGCGTCGCGAGAACGGGATGAGCAGGACGCAGTGAAGTCATCAGTAGGTGTGTTCGGCGGCAGGGAAACTGCCGTCTTTCACGGCAGCGACATAGCTGGCGACAGCAGCCTCGATGCTGGCGGCACCGTCCATGAAATTACGCACGAAGCGTGCCTTGCGACCGGGGTAAACGCCCAGCATGTCGTGCAGTACCAGCACCTGGCCGTGCGTGTCCTTGCCTGCGCCGATGCCGATGGTGGCCATGTTAGACAGCGATTGCGTCAATTCTGTTGCCAGCTGCGCCGGCACCATCTCCAGCACGATCATCGCGGCGCCAGCCTGTTCCAGCGCGGCGGCGTCATCGCGCATGTGTTGCGCGCTCTCTTCGGTCTTGCCTTGCACGCGATAACCACCGAGCTGGAACACCGATTGCGGCGTGAGGCCAAGGTGGGCGCACACCGGCACGCCACGCTCGACGAGGAAGCGCACCGTCTCGGCCATGTAGGCGCCACCTTCCAGCTTGACCATGTGTGCGCCAGCCGCCATCAACGCCGCGGCATTGCGCATGGCTTGCGAGGGGCTCTCCTGGTAGCTGCCGAAAGGCATGTCGGCAATGATCCAGGGGCGCTTTGCGCCACGGGCGACGCAGGCCGTGTGATAGGCCATGTGTTCCATGGTGACCGGCAGGGTGCTCTGCTGACCCTGCAGCACATTGCCCAGCGAGTCGCCAATCAGCAACACATCAACCCCGGCGCGTTCGCACAGCGACGCGAAGCTGGCGTCATAACAGGTCAGCATGGCGATCTTGTCGCCGGCTGCACGCATCTTGCCGAGGTCGTGCAGGGTGACGGATTTGATATCGGCTTGGGCGCTCATGGAGATTCCTTAGAAGCTCAAACAAAATGGAGTGGAGCGAAGCGAAACGGTTCCGGCTAGGCGCGTCGCCGCAGACAGTACCAGTAGTACGGCAAGGCGACGCAACAACGCCAGAACCATTTTGTTTGAGCTTCTCTTATTGCGAATAACTGAAGAACTCACGATAGCCCCTCATCGCGAACAGGCGCTTGATGAGGAGATCGAGATCCTCTTCGACTTCGACCGGGTTGAGCACCTCGGCGTTCACGATGAACAGCGGCGAGCGGTCGTAGTGGTGGAAGAATTCGGAATAGCGCACGGCGACGCGTTCGAGGTAGCTCTCGGTAATGCGGCGCTCACTGTCCATGCCACGGCGGCGTACACGCTCGATGAGGGTCTCGGGCTTGGCCTGCAGGTAGATGACGAGGTCGGGTGCCGGGGCCTGCGGATGCAGGCTGCGCCAGGCACGGCGGTACAGCGACTCCTCGTCTTCGCCCAGTGTGAGGCCAGCGAACAGCGGATCCTTGTCGAGCAGAAAGTCGCTGACGACGCGCTGACCATCGCGCTTGAGGCCATCGAGGCCGCGCAGCAACTCGGTGCGCTGGAACAGGAACTCCAGCTGCGTGGCGAGCGCCCAGCGATCCATGTTCTGGTAGAAGCGGCCGAGGAAAGGATTGAGCTCTGGCTGCTCAAGCAGCAGGCTGGCATTGTTCAGGCGTTCGGCGAGTTGAACGGGCCAGCGTGGTCTTGCCGGCACCGATGGGACCTTCAACGACGATGTAGCGGGCTTTTTCGAGCATGGCTGTCAGTGTATGGATCCTGGGCGGAATGATGTGGCGCTGCCAATCCTGTCATGACTAGGGAGCAGCAACGCGTGGAAGAGGCGACTCGTCTTTGGTTGCAGGTCGGAACCGGATCGCTCTTTTTTCGAGGACATAGACGCCGCCGATGCCGGGCGTTCCCCAAAGAGGCGTGAAAACCAGCGTCGTTCCGGTTTCTGCCATCTTTAGTCCTACCAACTGCATTTTGGGTGAGTTGAAGGGTGTGAACAGATCGACTGAAATCCGGGCATTCTCATCACGGGGAAATGGTTTGCTGAGATCCGTGAGCATGACATTTGTTGCTTGCCGCAAACCCTCTTCGACAACGGATGCGAGTGTGCCGTCTTCGGCTAGCCACCCGTTGGCGCCCAGCATCGGCCTCTGGATGTCAGATGCAAATATGTAGCGTGTTTCCCAGGATTTTCTTCCACCATCATGCAGGGCGACGTTCAGAATGATGCTGGGCCTGAACTCTTCTTTTGAAACCAGAGCCATGACGAGCAGGGGTTTGATGATCAACGTGCTTGCATCGGGAGTCGCCTGCAATTGAAAGATCGACGCATCGCTCTGCTTCGAAATTTCCTGATGAGCCACTTCCTGTAGCTTCTTGTCCAGCTTTATCTGTAAACGGCGCTCGTAGTCCTTTACCAGGTTTGCTCCCGCCGACGCATTGGCGAGTTGCATTCCGAGCGGTCCCAGCATCAGCCCTTGCACCACACTGTTCGACTGATGGCCGCTGATTACAACTTGACTGTCGGGTATCGAATAAGTGCCTGCTGGCAACTCAGTCCAGCTTGAGTAGGGTTCCGGTGTGACTTGAATGACTACTTTTTTCGAGATCGGAGGCGGTGTTTGGCTAAAACCAGTCGATGCGCAACCGGCGGTCAAGGACAGGGTAGTGAAAAGAATCAGGATCTTTGTCAGCAGGTTTGTAGTCATGGTGTTGGCTTTGAGACTCAAGGATGCAGGGATGTTGCAGCGTTCTCAGGCTCTGAAGATGAAATAGACCGCGCCCATCATGCACAGCGCAGCCCACAGGTAATCCAGCTTGAACGGTTCGTTCATGTAGAACACGGCGAAGGGCACGAAGACCGACAGGGTGATGACCTCCTGCATGATCTTGAGTTGCCCGAGGCTCAGCGTCTGCGCGCCGATGCGGTTGGCCGGCACCTGCAGCAGGTACTCGAACAGCGCGATGCCCCAGCTGACGAGGGCCGCGATGATCCAGTGCCGCGTGTTGAGGTGCTTGAGGTGGCCGTACCAGGCGAAGGTCATGAAGACGTTCGAGGCGATGAGCAGCAGGGTGGTGATGAGCCAGGGGGGCATGTTCATTCGCTTGAACCCCCGCCACCGTCACAGCTCGATCCGCCGCCGTCGCAACTGGGACTTCCGCCAGCATCAAGGCTGGAGCCGTAACCGAGGCTTGAACCAAAGTCAGTGCCAGGGGTAAAAGCGCTCGCGGCTGAGCTTTCCGGGTAAAGGTGCGCATCGTGCCGGGGGCGCAGGAACAACCAGGCCGCGGTTGCGAACACCGTAACAACAATGGACAGCGATACCGGCAGATAGATCCAGACGGCGGCAAGTGCTGCGAGAAGCAGAGCGTAAACAATCATGCTTCAGTCTCCCGAACTGCTGCTGTCCGAACCGCCGCTGTCACAGCTGCTGCTGTCGGAACTGCTGGACGAGCTGTCGCTGTTGTCACAGCTGCGCGCGCTGTCATCGCTGCTGCTGGTGATGTAGTTGTTGCTGTAGTCCGACGATGAGCTGCTACTGCTGCTTGTCATGTTGTCGGTCGAGCTCCAGCTGTCGTTGTCGCGGCTGGCGGGCTGTGTGCGGATGAGGTGCACGACCAGGGCGGTGAAGGCCGCGACGAAGCTGATGACGAGGGCGATCTTGAGCGGCGCCACGATCCAGCAGAACACGACACCGATGATCAGGATGACATTCAGGAACATCAGGGCTCCTCAGGGAATGATGCTGATGCTCTGATCTTTCACGGCAGCCAGCAAACCGCTGACAAGGCCGCGTCCGGGAATGTCCAGTTGCGGGTCGATTTCAGCCAGTGGGGCGAGCACGAAAGCACGCTCGTGCATGCGCGGATGCGGCACGACGAGGCCGTGCTGCTGGATCTGCCGGTCGCTGAACAGCAACAGGTCCAGGTCCAGCGTGCGCGGCGCGTTGGCGACGCTGCGCGTGCGGCCGAACTGTTTCTCGATGGCCAGCAGGGTTTCCAGCAGCAGGGTCGGGCCCAGCGCCGTTTCGATGCGGGCGACGGCGTTGATGTAGTCGGGCTGCGGCTCGCCGCCGATGGCTGCGGTACGGTACAGCGATGAACTGGCCTGCAGGCGGCAGTGTGCTGCTGTGCCCAGCGCGGCGATGGCGCTGCGCACGGCTTCAGCCGGGTTGTCGCCAATGTTGGCGCCGATGCCGATCCAGGCGCTGACCGTGGGAAGCAGCATCTCGTCAGCCTCTCAGTCGCTGGCCGGCGCGGCGCCCTGGCCGGGCTTCTTGCGCGGGCGACGGCGGCGCTTGCGGGCACCATCGCCAGCCTTGTCGGCAACCAGCATGCCTTCGCGGGCATCCGGGTTGGCGTGGGCAAAGGCTTCCCACCAGTCCGGCAGTTCCATTTCGATCTCGCCGCTCTCGGCGCGCAGGCGCAGGAAGTCGTAACCGGCGCGATAACGCGGCTGCTCCAGCAAGCGGTAAGGCATCTTGCCGGCGCGCTTCTCGAAGCGCGGCTGCAGGGCCCAGATTTCGGTGATGTCGGCCGAGATGCGGCGCGTGATGGCGAGTTTCTCGGCCTGCTGGTCGAGCACTTCAGTCATGGCTGCGAAGAGGGCAGGCGTGGTGTGCTCGCCGGAATCGCGGCGCGCATTCCAGTTGGCCAGCACTTCGTGCCACAGCAGGGTGGCGAACAGGAAGCCGGGCGAGATGGGCTTGCCGTCGCGCACGCGCTGGTCGGTGTTCTCCAGCGACAGCCAGACGAACTTCTCACCCATGGGCTGATCGAGGATCACGTCGAGCAATGGCAGCAGGCCCTTGTGCAGGCCTTCTTCGTGCAGGCGCTTGAGGCAGACGACGGCGTAGCCGCTGGTGAGCAGCTTGAGCATCTCGTCGAACAGACGCGCGGGCGGCACGTTCTCGAGCAGGCTGGACATCTCGCGGATCGGCTTGCGCGCAGCCGGGTCGATGATCAGGCCCAGCTTGGCGGCGAGGCGCACGGCACGCAGCATGCGTACCGGGTCTTCGCGGTAGCGCTGCACCGGGTCGCCGATCATGCGCAGGGTCTTCTGCTTGAGGTCGGAGACGCCGTGGTGATAGTCGACGACGACTTCGGTGGCGGGGTCGTAGTACAGGGCATTGACGGTGAAGTCACGGCGCGTGGCGTCTTCTTCCTGCGTGCCATAGACGTTGTCGTTGAGCACGCGGCCGTGCTCGTCGGTCACCGTGTCTTCGTCGTGCAGGGCGCGGAAGGTGGAGACCTCGATGGTCTCGTTGCCGACCATGACGTGCACGATCTTGAAGCGGCGGCCGATGATGCGTGAGCGGCGGAACTGGGCACGTACCTGCTCCGGCGTGGCATCGGTGGCGACGTCGTAGTCTTTGGGCGGGATGCCGGCGATCAGGTCGCGCACGGCGCCACCGACCACGTAGGCCTTGAAGCCGGCCTCCTGCAGGCCAGTGCAGACACGGCGAGCGGCCTGGGACAGGTCGTCGCGGCGGATGCCATGCAGGGTGACGGGAATCTGGGCGGGCTCGGCCGCGTGGCGGGGCGGGCGCTGGAAAACGCGGCGCAGCAGTTTGCGGATCATGCAGGCAGCGATGGAGGGCTGGGAAGGCGCCGATTATAGCGGGCTTCCGCCCGCCGGCACGGCGCTTCGGGCCGCCACCGGCCAGGGCGGGCCGTTCAGGCCGCTGCGGCGCTCCGCCCGCGGGTGGCGGCCGGGGCCAGGCGCGCGTTCTGCAGCCCCTGGATGTCGTAGGTGCCGATGATGACCTTGCGCCCCATGGCATCCCGACCGGCAATCTTGCTGAGGGCTACCCGGTGGCTGTGGCCGCGGATATCCACCAGGTCGATGGTGGATTCCCGCACCTGCAGGGTGGGGCGAGCCAGCAGGCCGGAGTCGTCCATCTCGTCGATCATGACCGATTCGCAGGGGGTTATTTCGCGGGCTGTGCGCCCGATCAGGTCGGACGAACAGCCTTCCATGAGATCGAGGAAGGCCGTGTTGACCAGGGTGTAGCGCAGTTGCGCATCCTTGACGTAGACGGGGAAGGGCAGGGCGTTGAGCACGAACTTGAGGAACTGGCCCTGACGCTGCTGTTCCTCGGCAATCGCCCGGGCCGTGCGTTCAGCCTGGCGCCACAGTGACACGTTCTGCGTGGAGCCAACGACCAGGGCGTTGCCGTGTTCGTCGTGGCACAGGCGCTTGGAAACGACGCGGAAGATCTCCTGCCCGCTCTCAGGGTGGAAGACCTGTTCTTCCTTGAGGATGTTGTGGCCGGTGAAGACCTGCTTGTCTTCCGCCTCGGACTCGGTGTCCATACCGTTGGCGTCGCGCATCTTGCTGATGGGGCCGGCGAGGATTTCCTCGCGGGTCATGGCGCGCAGCTCGCAGAAGGCTTCATTGACGAAGGTGTAGCGGCTATCGCTGTCCTTCATGAAGATGGTCTGCGGCATCGCATCGAGTACGCGCTGCATGAACTCGCGATGCGCCTGCAGCTCGGCCCGCGCCTGATCGCGTTCGGCCTTCAACGCTCGTTCCTTCAGTGCCAGTCGATAGAACTCCATGCCGGGCAGGAGCGCACCGACGAACATCACGAGGCTGGCGGCAGCGACGCCACGCGTCTCCCAGATCTGCAGACTGCAGCCGGCGAGGAGTCCGATGCCGATCAGGTAGAGCACCCAGGGGCGCGATTTGGGAGCGGAAATGGGAGAGGAAACGCTGGCGGAAACAGCTTGATGTGGAGCCATGACGGGGGCCTCCTTTGCTGAGCTACGGGCAGCGCCGCGACGCGTTACGCCGTGGCTGATTCAGCATCTGCCTGATCCAGCCTCCATGCTGTGACGAAATGCTCGTTTCATGAAATCTGCTGTAAACCCCGACAGGGAAAGTACCGAGGCGTGGCGCGCTATTTCAGCGTTTCGATAGAGGTAACGATCATCGCGCCGCCTTCCTGCGCCACGGTGAATTTCACCTTGTCACCGACCTTCGCCTTGTCGAGCAGGGCAAGGTCCTTCACCTGGAAAACCATGGTCATGGGCGGCATGTCGAGGCCCTTGATCTCGCCGTGCTTGAGGGTGATCTTCTTCGCCGCCTTGTCGATCTTGCGTACTTCGCCATCGGCTTCGGCAGGCACAGCTTGCATGGTCTTGTCAGCGGCAATGACGGAGGCTGGGGCAAGCGGAATGAGGGCCAGCAGGGTGGAAAGGATCAGTGCTTTCATGGTCGTTCCTTTACGGGGGATTTACTTCACGCTGATGCGGCCGCGCATGCCGGCCTGGTAGTGGCCGGCGATGAGGCAGGCGAAGTCGAACTCGCCCGCGCGATTGAAGCGCCAGATGATCTCGCCCTGCTTGCCTGCCGGCACGTGGGCCATGTAGGGCTCGTCGTGTTCCATGTTGGGAAACTTCAGCATCAGTGCCGCGTGCTCGTCGAGATCCTTCTGCGTGCCTATGACCAGCTCGTGCAGCATCTGGCCCTCGTTTTTCAGTACGAGGCGCACCGTCTCGCCGCGTTTGATGCGTAGCGTGTCGGGTGCGAAGCGCATGGTGTCGAGCATGCGGATCTCGATGCTGCGCTGTACGGCCTTGGCGTCGCCCGCGATGCCCCAGGGCTTCTGTTCTTTCTTCACGAGGCCGGTGGCGTGTGGCTTGTCACCGTGTGCGAAGACAGGTGCGGTCGGCAGGCTAGCGAGCAGAGCCAGGGCGAGCAGTGTGATGCGCATGTCGTGATCCTCAGTGCTGGTGACCGGATGAACCGGTCGGTTTGCGCACCTTCAGTTCGGTGGCGTGGTGAGGAGGCTGAGCCGGCGGCATGCTGCCTGCGTTGGCGGGCTGCGCGCGTGGTGTGTCCGGCAGCTGGCCGGTCCATTCGTATGCCTGCGTACCGGCAGGTTGCTTGAACCAGCCGGGGTCGCTGTAGTCGGCGGCTTTCTGGCCGCGACGCACCTTGAGCAGGGTGAACATGCCGCCCATCTCGACCGGGCCGTAGGGGCCTTGCCCCGTCATCATCGGCAGGGTGTTGTCGGGCAGGGGCATTTCCATCTCGCCCATGTCGGCCATGCCGCGTTCGCCCATCACCATGTAGTCGGGGATCAAGCGGTTGATCTGCGTGACGACCTTGCTGTGGTCGACGCCGATCATGGTCGGCACGTCGTGGCCCATGGCGTTCATGGTGTGGTGGCTCTTGTGGCAGTGGAAGGCCCAGTCGCCTTCTTCGCTGGCGACGAACTCGATCTGCCGCATCTGGCCGACAGCGACGTCGGTCGTTACCTCGGGCCAGCGCGCCGTCTTCGGCACGGGGCCGCCATCGGTGCCGGTCACTTCGAACTCGTGGCCGTGCAGGTGGATGGGGTGGTTGGTCATGGTCAGGTTGCCGACGCGGATGCGCACGCGGTCGTTGAGCTTGACGTTGAGCGAGTCGATGCCGGGGAAGGCACGCGAGTTCCAGGTCCACAGGTTGAAGTCGAGCATGGTATTGACCTTGGGCGTGTAGGCGCCGGGCTCGATGTCGTAGGCGTTGAGCAGGAAGCAGAAGTCGCGTTGCACCTCGCTGATCTGCGGGTGAGCGGTCCTGGGATGCGTGACCCAGAAGCCCATCATGCCCATCGCCATCTGCGTCATCTCGTCGGCATGCGGGTGGTACATGAAGGTGCCGGGCCTGCGCGCAACGAACTCGTAGACGAAGGTCTTGCCCGGTTCGATTTGCGGCTGTGTGAGGCCGCCTACGCCATCCATGCCATTGGGCAGGCGCTGGCCGTGCCAGTGCATGGTGGTGTGCTCGGGCAGCTTGTTGGTGACGAAGATGCGCACGCGGTCGCCTTCGACGACTTCGATGGTGGGGCCCGGCGACTGGCCGTTGTAGCCCCACAGGTGGGCCACCATGCCCGGCGCGATTTCGCGCACGACGGGTTCGGCGACCAGGTGGAACTCCTTGACGCCGTTGTTCATGCGCCAGGGCAGGGTCCAGCCGTTGAGCGTGACAACCGGGTTGTAGGGCCGGCCGTTTTGCGGCAACAGCGGCGGCATGGTGTCGGGCCTGGTCTGGATGACGGGCTCGGGCAGGGCGGCCATGGCCACGCGCGAGACGCTGCCGAGGGTGGCGGCGGCGAACAGGCCGGTGCCGGCGAGGAATTGGCGACGATTGCTCATGGGGGTGTGCTCAGTGTCCGCCGCTGTCGGCGCCAGCAGTGCTTGCGGCTTGCGGCATGTCGGTTGTGATGCTGGCGGGCTTGCCCAGCAGGGTGGCTTGCAGGGCTGCGTCGGCGAGCCAGAAGTCGCGTTGTGCATTCAGCGTGGCGATCACGCTCGTCACCTGGCCGCGTGCATCGGCAAGCAGGTCGAACACGCCGATCAGCATGCCGTTGTATTTGAGCTGCATTTCTTCCGAAGCCAGCTTGCGCAGCGGCAGGATCTCGTCGCGGTAGTGGCGCGCAAGATCATAGGCATCGCGATAGCGCTGGTAGTGCTGGCGCACCTGCGAGCTGGCATCGACGCCGGCCTGCGCCGCGCGGTGAAAAGCGGCGAGGTAGGTGGCCTGTGCCCCGGCGCGTCGCGCGTCACCGGTGTCGAAGACGGGCAGGGGGAATTCCAGTTCGTAGCCACGCTGAGTGGTTTTGCCCGTCGCCGAATTGCGCACGCCCGAGACGTGCAAGCCGTTGACGACGCTCTCCACGCGCGTGAGTCCTTGCTCGCGTGCTGTGGCTTCGAGGTCGAAGCGCGCGAGGCGCAGGTCGAGGCGTTCGTCGAGCGCGGTCTGCGACAGCGCGGCTTCGTCGCGTGGTGTGCCCGGCAAGTCAGGCAGGCGGGCTGGCAGCTTGAGCTGTGCGGCTTGCGCGGCATCGAGGCCCAGCAGGCGCACCAGGCTCTCCCGTGCATCGTTGGCAGCACCACGTGCACGCACCAGTTCGGCGGCGGCTTCGGCGTAGAAGCCTTGCTGACGCATGCGCTGCAAACGGCTGAAGTTGCCGGCGGCCTGCATGCGCTGCGCGAGTTCTGCAGCGGCATCGGCGAGATCCATGACTTGCTGGTGATAGCCCTGTGCCTCGTTGGCGGCGACCGCGCGCAGCCAGGCCTGACGCACGTCGGTGACGGTCTGCAAGGCGTTGCCGGCGGACACCATGCGCAGGCGTTGCTGCTGGCTGTCGGCAATGCGCAGGCGGGCCGGCAGGGTGATCAGCTCGAACAGCGAGACGGTGAGCATGCGGCCGATGTCGAGATCGCGCACGCCGTCTTCGAGCCGAACGAGCTTCTCGAAGGTGAAGAGCGGGTTGCTGATGCGCGCGGACTGCGTGATGCGTGCCGAGCTGGTGGCCGCATCAGCCTGCAGCGCCTGGAAGGCCGGGCTGTAGCGCAGGGCGATGCTTTGCGCGGCTTCCAGCGTGAGCGGCTGTTGCAGCAGGGCATCGGTTTCGGCACGGGCTTCGCGCTGCGCTTCGGCGGAATCGAGCCAGCGCGGCGTGACGCTCAGCTTGTCGCGCGCAAAGTCGCTTGTCGCGCTGCGGTTGTCGTCGATCGCGGTGCTGGCGCAGCCGGCGAGCAGGGCAGCAATGAAGGTGGCAAGCAAGCTAGCCTTCATTTTGCGGGGCCCGCTTTGTCCTGCGCTCGGGCGGCATGGCTTTCCTTGGCGTAGGCACGCCAGCCGCCGATGCGGGCAACCTTGTCATTGGTTTCGCGCCAGTCGGCTGGCGGCGCATCGCGGAAGTTGCGGTAGTGCTTCAACGCAGGTTCTTGCGTGGCCGTGCCCGGCGTAGCGGCGGGGGCAGACTGCGCCTGGACGCTGGTGGTCAGCAGCAGGGCCATCGTGGCGGCCAGCATGTGCCAGTCAATCTTTTTCATGTTTTTCTCTCTGTCGACGTCCCGGAAGACGGCAAGCGCATTTTCGTCCAGTCCATCCTGCAGAAGCCTGACGCGCGGATTACATCTTTGTAATCTTGCGGACAGGAGGGCGTTTGCCGCGCAGAATGCAGACTGTCAGTGCCGATCACAGTGCATGCCATGAAGATTCTTGTCGTCGAAGACGAACCGAAAACCGGTGACTACCTCAAGCAGGGGCTGATCGAGTCCGGCTTTGTCGTCGACCTCGCGCGCGACGGCCACGAAGGCCTGCAGCTGGCGCTCAGCGAGGACTACGCGCTGGCAATTCTCGACGTGATGCTGCCGGGCATCGACGGCTGGCAGGTACTGGCCGGTTTGCGCCGTGCGGGCAAGGAAATGCCGGTGCTGTTCCTGTCGGCGCGCGACCAGGTGGAAGACCGCGTCAAGGGCCTCGAACTGGGCGCTGACGATTACCTCGTCAAACCCTTCGCCTTTGCCGAGTTGCTGGCACGCGTGCGCACCCTGCTGCGTCGGGGCAGCACGGTGCGCGAGCCGGACCTGATGCACGTCGCCGATCTCGAACTGGATCTGCGTCGCCGCCGCGTGACGCGCGCCGGCCAGCGCATCGACCTCACCGCCAAGGAATTCGCCCTGCTCGAATTGCTGATGCGCCGTCAGGGCGAAGTGCTGCCGCGCTCGCTGATTGCCTCGCAGGTGTGGGACATGAATTTCGACAGCGACACCAATGTTGTCGAGGTGGCCGTGCGCCGCCTGCGTGCCAAGGTCGACGATGCCTTCCCGCACAAGCTCATCAACACCGTGCGTGGCATGGGCTACGTGCTGGACGCGCCGTGAGTCTCCTCCAACCAGCTCGTCGCCCCTCGCTGAGCCTGCGGCTGACGCTGTTCTTCGCCGCTGCGTCGACGGCTGTGCTGCTGGCGCTGGGCTACATGATCCTGCGCGCCGTCGACCGTCACTTCATGGAGCAGGACGCCGCGTTGCTGGAAGGCAAGATCGCACTGGCCCAGCACGCCTTGCGGAGCGCCCGCAGCGTGGCCGATCTGGCGGCCTTGCCGCAGAAGTTCGATGACTCGCTGATCGGCCATCACGGGCTGGTGGTGGCCGTGATCGCTGCCGATGGCAGCCGGCTGTTCGCATCGCCCGACATGCAGGTGCCCGAAGCGCTGCTGGCCCCCGAGTCCGCCTTGCCGGAAGCAGAGTTCGAACACCTCGCTCATGCCGGTCATGCCGCCAACATCCGCACGGCGCAGCTCTCCGCCTGGCAGACGCCGGCTGGCAGCTTCCGTGGTCTGGCGGTCGCGATGCACACGGGTGTCGCCGGCATGGCGCCGGTGACGCTGATCGTGGCGACCGAGATCTCGCATCACACCGACTTCCTGCGCGAGTTCCGCGTCACGCTGTGGGTGTTCGTGGCCTGCGCGGCGTTGCTGATGGGGCTATTGGGCTGGCTGCTGACGCGGCATGCCTTGCTACCGCTACAGGCCATGCGGCGCACGGCGGCCGAGGTGACGGCTGACAACCTGCACTTTCGCCTGCCGCTGGCCGACGTGCCGCAAGAGCTGGCGACGCTGGCTGAATCGCTCAACCAGATGCTGGCGCGCCTCGAAGACTCGTTCCGGCGCCTGTCCGACTTTTCGTCCGACCTTGCGCACGAACTGCGCACGCCGGTCAGCAACCTGATGACGCACACCCAGGTGGCCTTGTCGCAAGCACGCAGCGCCGAGGAATACCGCGACGTGCTGTATTCCAACCTCGAAGAGTTCGAGCGCCTGTCGAGCATGGTGTCGGAGCTGCTGTTCCTCGCCAAGGCCGACAACGGCCTCATCGTGCCGCGCCACGATCTGGTGCGGCTGGAGGACGAGGTGCGCAAGCTGTTCGAGTTCTACGAGGCACTGGCCGAGTCCGCGCAGCTGACGCTGCAACTCGAAGGGCAGGGCGCCGTGCCCGGCGACGAATCCATGCTGCGTCGCGCGCTCTCCAATCTGCTGTCGAACGCCGTGCGTCACGCGACACCGGGCACGGCGATTGTTGTGCGCATCGAAGAGTGGACCGAAGAGCGTGAGTCGGGGCGCGTGCAACTGGTGGTCGAGAATCAGGGCGAGACCATCGCCCCCGAACACCTGCCGCGATTATTCGACCGCTTCTACCGCGCCGACCCCTCACGCCACCGCAGCAGCGAAGGCGCCGGCCTGGGGCTGGCGATCACGCATGCCATCGTCGTCGCCCACGGCGGCAGCCTCGGCGTGACGTCCGATGACGGCGTCACGCGTTTCGTGATGCGACTGCCTGCGCCCAGATCCTGAGTTTTTCGTCGCGTGACATGCCCGCATTTGCCGGGCTGGTGGAAGGCAGGCGCATCAATTCGGCCTGCAAGCTTGGCAGGCCCGGCAACACATGCCGCCGGAACAGCGTCTCGGCGGTTGCGCCGTTGAAGCAGATGCGCGTGATGCCCGGCTGGCGTGCAAAGAAGCGCGTGAAATCGTTAGGCACGATGCTGTCCGCCTCGATGTCGGCATCGAGACTGCCCTCGCGTACGCAGCTTTGCAGCACGTCCCATACGGCGATGTGCGCAGCGGCGAGTTGTGCCGTGCGTTGTTCGTAAGGCATTGCCGGGTCGAAACCGAGAGCGGTGCCAAGAATTTTCCAGAAGAGATTTTGCGGGTGAGCGTAGTACTGCCGGGCATGCAATGAAGCCACTCCGGGCATGGAGCCGAGAATCAGAGTGCGCGCTCCGGTTGCTTCCAGCGGCGCGAATCCAGTGACGTCAGGTGGCAATTTCAGTTTGCGAAATTGGCGTAGTAGATGTGCTGCTCAACCAGCACGCCTTTCCGGTAAATCATAATTTTGAATAGAAATTTGTATTTCTCAAGCGTGGCATTCAGCTGGAAGTTCAGGGTTTTTTGCTCTGTCAGTGCTATTGCGTCCTCTGTACCTGCCAGCTCACATTTCAGTGTGCCCTCGGACCAGCGTTCGCAAATTGCCTCGGCTTTGTCGAACAGAGCGGAGCCATCCGGCTTATATGCGGAGAACTTGATATGGTTCTGACTGTCGGGAATCCGACGTATTTCGAAACCACTCAAGGGCAGTGGTCTCCCCATGGATTGCTGCCCGATCGAATAGCGGCTGTCCAGTGTGTGCAACATCGCTGCAGCTTCTTTCTCTTTGTGCGCTTTGTCCCACTCCCTTATGGATGAACACGAGCTCAAGCTCAATATGAGGCCGATGAGAATCACGGTTTTCAAGAGATAACTCCAGTCACGAGCGCGATTCAACGCAGCGAAATGATTGACCATCCAGACAGCTGCGCGTGTTGGCGCAGCGTGGGATCTGGATCGACAGCAACAGGATCTGTCACCAACGACAACAGAGGCAGATCATTGAGCGAGTCGCTGTAGAACCAGGTCTTGTCGAAGCTCTGCAGGTTCAGCGCCAGCGATTCCAGCCAGGCATTGACGCGCGTGATCTTGCCGTCCTTGAAAGCTGGCACGCCGCGCGGTTCGCCCGTGAAGCGGCCGTTCTCCTGCGCTGGGATCGTCGCGATGCAGTGCGCGACGCCGAAGGCGCGCACGATGGGGGCGGTGATGAAAGCGTTGGTGGCGGTGACGATGGCGACGAGGTCGCCGGCGTCGAGGTGCTTCTGCACCAGTGCCTGGCCCTGCGGCAGCATCATGTCGCGGATGCGGCTCTGCATGAAGTCGGCGTGCAGGGCGTTGAGCTGGTCACGCGGAATGGCGGCCAGCGGTGCCATGACGAAGCGCAGGAAAGCGGCGTTGTCGAGCGTGCCGGCCTTGTAGTGTTCGTAGAACTCGTTGTTGCGCGCTTCGTACTCGGCGCGGTCGACAGCGCCGCGCTCGCAGATGAATTCGCCCCAGGCGTGGTCGGAGTCGCCGCGGAGCAGGGTGTTGTCGAGGTCGAAAAGCGCGAGATTCATGTTCGGAATGCGTGGGATTCAGTAGGCGGAGCGCAAGCATGCCGCAGTGGCAGGATTTCGTCGAATGCGTGAAGGCTTGATTCTGTCAGCAATCAGCTGGCGGGGGCGCGGAATCCAGCTGGTGTGTGGTGCCGCGCTGGTGGAAATCAAGGGTCTTACCTGGCGGGCTCTTTGTAGTTGAGCCCCATCGCATCGATGTCTTCAAGTGACATGATCGGTGCGTACATGATGTCCGTGATGTCTGCCGAGCGGCGCAGTCCGAAGTACTGTTCGCCTATTGCACGCTTGGTCATCTTGTAGAGGCGAAGGCCGGCCTGTGCCTGCGTTCCCTCGCCCTGCGGGGTGGGTGCAAACATCCGTGCGACCGAGATGACCGTGGTGCGCGTGGAAAAATCGTTCTGGGAAAAGAGAAAACGCAGGGACTGTGACTTGTCATTGATGTCGCGCGTCGTGAGTGCAATCAGCGCGAATTTTTCAGCTTTGCCGGGTAGTCGCTGACCCACATCACGTGCTCTGGCAATCAGATCTTCGCCAGCCAGTTGCGCGTTTTTGGGGAGTTCTTTCAGGTCGGCAATGCCCATGGGCAATGTGGCTTTTACCTTGATCTTCAGATCGCGGCTGAGCATGTTGGCCAGGTTGTTGGCGGCTTCGAACGGGAAATTGTCAACCGGCACGAGGTACACGGCTGTCGTGGGTTCAAGGTCTCCCGAAAACGGGAAGCCCACCCGGAACGTGACGCCCTGGAGCGGGAAGGTGCGCCAGGTCGCAAGCAGAAACTTTTCGGTTCTGTCGCAAAAGGTGACAAACCAGACTTCGTATTGCGTCCTGGCCTCTCCTTCCGGGTGCGGGCCGCCCGGTGGTGTGTAGTCTTCCGGCAGCGTTTGGGCTTCGACGGCGTCGATGTACTGACATGAAAATCGTGTCGATGTGATCAACTGGACATTGCGTAGCGCGTCCTTGATCAGGGTGGCGTCTGCACGGGTTTGTCCTGAAAACCGCACCTGCTCGCAGTGCGCAGCGAGAGGGAACAACATGGAGAAAACGGACAGTGCCAAGGCAAGGGCTAGGCGGAGGCTCATCTGGGGTGGGCGCAGGTCTTGGTTTTTGATGACATCTGGTTGGTGATTTTCTTCTTGCCGGATGACAAGGAGATCACAAGTCTGCCCGACTCTTCAACGCAACAGCCCCCAGGCCGCCAGGCAGACGAGCCCAAGCAGTGCGATGCCTGGCAGTACGAGGCGCTGTGGCGCAATGCCGGGGCGGCCTTGGCGTGATTCCGGTGCGTCAGCGATCAGTTCGTCAGATGCCGTGTCCCGCATTGTCGGGGGTGGCGCTGGCGTCGAGATCACGATGGGATGAGCGGGCTCGGGCAGCAGGCGCGGCAGTTCGCAGCCGCAATGCACGCAGTAACGTCCCTGTGCCTGTTGGGCGCCGCAGGCGGTGCACTGGCGCAGCACCAGGCTGACAATTTCGACAGGGGGTTTGGGCGCGACAAAGGAGCGCGGCGGATTGACCACAGTCGAGTCTGTCGAGTCTTTGGCCGTGACGGGTGTTGTCAGTGGTTGTGGCGTATCCAGGCTGCCCGGGCGCGGGATGGCAATGGTGGTTTCGGCTTCCAGAAGCGCTTTGCGGAAGGTGTGCGGTGTCAGCGCGGTCCGTTCCATTTCGACGCGGATCGGTGCGGTCGCGGTTGCCGTGGCAAACGAAGGTGGCGGCAGGTTGGTCTCGTCGTGGATCAGGGCATTGAGATAGGCCTGTCCGGCCAGTTCGGTCTTTTCGAGATCGGGCAGGTTCTGGTTGGTGGCGATCAGGTCGTGGTCGACCATGGTCTGCGTGAGGTTCATCTCCACTTGGGTGGCGGTCATGTCCGCCCCGTCGTCGAAGCGGCTGAGCGGCTGATGTACCTCGGTCGCGGAGAGCGACTGCTGCTGACGCATGATTTCGTGGATGTCGCGTGAGGTCGCAGTCAGGGCTGCGGGCTCCGGTCGCTGTTCCTGCACGCGGATGGGGGTGCTGACTGGCGGCACTGCTGGCCGGGCAACCGGAGCGGAGCTGGTGGTTGCCGCGTCAGGGTGCATTTCGGCCACGACACGCATGCCGATGCTTTGCAGGCGTGCCGCATAGCGACGCGCCTGTTCGGCATCGAGATCTTTCTTGATGACGGTTTTGCGCCCCGAGAACATCTGCGCCAGTTGTGGTGGTGAGGCGCGCAGACGGTCGGCCGCAGCCTGCATGACGGCATCGCGGGTAAAGCCTTCCAGCACGCTGCCGGCAAAGCAGATGCGATAGCGCGTGGCGTCCGCCGGCGCCTCGGGCGCTGGCGTTGCGGGCGGGGCCGCTGCAGCTTCGGGTTCCACCAGGATGCGCATGCCCAGCTCGCGCAATTCGATGGCGTAGCGCTTGGCGACGTCCATGTCGACGCCACGCTTGAGGATGACGGTCTGGCCGCTGAACAATCGATCCGTCTGGGCCGGGTTGGCGCCGAGCCGTCGCGAAGCGCGCTGGCGAATGACTTCCGGGTCGTGGCCGGGTAGCAGCTCGCCCTTGAAAACGATCCGGAAACGCTTGTCCATCAATGCTCCCTCAGCATTGCAGCGCGTAGCCGCAAATTTGTTATTTGTGACGAATTATCGCCGAATCGCTTGATTTGTCATTGCATCTAAAGGGCAGGGCGACACCCTCTTTGCAGGATTTTTCACGCTGCCCTTGCAATTCTACGAATACTGTATAAAACTACAGTCATTGCCTCAGGCGCTACCGGAAGCGGACAGCCCACCTGACCGGTTTCCGACCTGAATCACTTTTAGACCACGTGCCTGTTACAGCGCCATGGAAAAACTGACCGACCGCCAGCAGCAAATCCTCGACTTCATCCGTGAAGTTCAGGAAGCAAACGGCGCACCACCCACCCGGCTCGAGATCTGCGCTGCCTTCGGGTTTGCTTCGCCCAATGCGGCCGAAGCGCACCTCAAGGCGCTCGCCAAAAAAGGCGCGCTGTCGCTGGAGTCGGGTTCCTCGCGGGGGATCCGCCTGGCCGAAGCGCTGGGTTTGCCCGTGGTGGGGCGCGTTGCGGCCGGTTCGCCCATTCTGTCAGAAGGCACCGTAGATCGCCATGTGCGGGTGGACCCGGCCATGTTCGCGCCCCGTGCCGACTTCCTGCTGCGTGTGCGCGGCCTGTCGATGATCGAGGCCGGCATTTTCGAGGGGGATCTGCTGGCTGTGCATCGCACGGCGGACGTGCGTGACGGCCAGATCATCGTGGCGCGCGTCGATGACGAGGTCACCGTCAAGCGCCTGCGCCGTGCCAAGGGCCGCATCGAGCTGCTGCCCGAAAACCGCAGCATGCAACCCATCGTGATCGATCCCGAACGTCAGAGCCTCACCATCGAGGGGCTGGTCGTAGGGCTGATCCGCGACGATTTCACTTTCTGAGCCGACGGAGCCCGCCTCATGTCTGCCTCTTCTTCCCAGTTTGCCGTTTGCAGGAGCAACACCATGAAGTCCCACAACATCGTTCCGGAAGTCAGCCGTCAGTCCCTGCCCGTGGGCCGCATCATCAGCACCTATCCTTGGGCGCAGGCCATGCTGGATGTGCTGCAGCGACGCGGTCGCAGCTACGGTTTGCTGGCGATGTACGAAGAGTCGCGCCTGACCGTTCCGCGCTGAACGTCGTCGGAAGTTTTCGCGACATTCGTTTCCATGGCCGCAAGGCCTGACCAGGATCGCCCGATCCTGGCCCTGCTGAAGTCAGCGTGTCACATGCCTGATGGAAGCTTTGCAGATTGCCGGATGCCTGCAGTGCCCGTCGCACAGCGGCATGCATCCACACCGAGCAGTACAACCAGTCGATCGCTAGTCGCCGGTTGCCGCACTGCCGGGCAAGGAAGGTTATGGGGCGCTCACCTCATTCCTTGCCCGCGCAGCGTGGTTTTCAACGCGGTGTATTGATTGGCGCGTGCAGCGCCTGTTACACCTTTTTCCCGGGTTTTTTCTTCGTGCTCAGTTGCTGCCGGCTTCGTCCGCTTCAGCCTGACGTAAACGCGCGACCTGTCGCGCCGCGGCGAGCCCCGAGCGCACGGCCGCTTCGATGGTGGCCGGGTAGGGCGATTGCAGGTAGTCGCCCGCCAGCACCAGGTTCTTTAGCGGCGTCACGGGAATCGGCCGCCACATCGATGGCGTGCAGGAGAAAGTGGCACGCTTTTCAGTGATTACGGTCGACCAGCTGGGCGCCGCCAGGCGCGGCAGCACGGTCTCCACCGCTTCATGGGCACGCAAGGACAGCTCGTCACGGCTCAGGTCCGAATGCGGGCCGCGGGCCGAGATCACGGCCGCAATCAAGCCCTTGTCTTCGCCCAGCTGGCCGCGGTCGAACAGCCACTGGATGCTGCCCGAAGCGAGACCGATCATGGGTTCAGGCAGACGAACAGCCGCGTCGTACTGCAGGTAGACGGTCGTGATGGGTTGATGCGGGATGGCGTCGATCTGCTCGCGCAGCAAGGTCAGCTCGGGCAACGATGCCAGCAGGTCGCTGACGTGATACGGCGCCACGGCAAGGATGACCTGGGCGAAGCGCTCTCCCTCGAAAGGATTGCCTACCAGGCGGAAGGTATCTTCATCCTGCTCGATGCTCTTTACCGGCGTGGCGATGTTGACCGTGCCGCTATTGCGCGCCAGGTATTGCGCTGCCGGCACTGGCAGCAGCTCGGACAGGTTGACGCGCGGGATCAGCAGTTCGCTGGCCATGGCGCTCTGCGTCAGCGAATCGCGCAGCACGTTGATGAAGACCTGGGCGGATGCCTGATCCGACGGCGTGTTCAGCGCAGCCACGCACAGCGGTTCCCAGAGATGCTGGCGCAGCAGATCGGTCTGGGCGGTGTCGCTGAGTAGCTGATTGACGCTGCAGTCCTGCTGCAGCGTGTAGCGGATGCGCTTGAGATGGCGCATCAGGCGCACAGCAGCGAAGCGGTCCGACCATGTCAGTTGCTTCGAGCGCCACAGGGCGACAGCGAGGTGCAGTGGCGCTGGCAGGTTCGGCGCGCGGATGTCGAGCTTGCCGGGCACGTGCCAGGTGAAGGGGCGGCTGAGCAGCTGGCGTGGCGGTACGCGCAGCAATCTCAACAGCTTGAGGGTCTCGGTGTAAGCGCCAATAAGAAGGTGCTGGCCGTTGTCGATGCGGCGTCCTTCCTTTTCGACAACGCGGGCGCGGCCACCGAGCACGCGCGAGGCTTCGAACAGGGTGACGGGGATGCCCAGCCGCGCCAGCTCCACCGCCGCGCTGAGGCCGGCATATCCCCCGCCAATGACCGCGACACGCTTCATGTCAGCCCTTGATCCAGGTGGTGACGGCGATCCAGAGCTTGCGCAGTGGCGTCAGCGAGGTGCGCTGGGTCAGCACCTTGCAGCCGTCACGCTTGATCTCGTCGAGCGTGGCTCGGTAGATGGCGGCCATGATCAGGCCGGCGCGCTGCGGCTTGCGGTCGACTGCGGGCAGATGTGCCATGGCCTGTGCGTAGTAGCGCTCGGCGCGCTCGATCTGGAATTCCATGAGGGCGCGGAATTTGTCGCTGTACTGGCCGTCGGTGATTTCGCGCGCGGTGACGTTGAACTGTTGCAGCTCGTCGATGGGCAGGTAGATACGGCCACGACGGGCGTCTTCGCCCACATCGCGGATGATGTTGGTGAGCTGGAAGGCGATGCCCAGGTCGTGCGCGTACTTCAGTGTCTGGCGGTCGGTATAGCCGAAGATCTCTGCTGCGAGCAGCCCAACAACGCTGGCAACGCGGTAGCAATAGAGCTGCAGCGCCTTGAAGTCGAGGTAGCGCGATTGCTGCAGATCCATCTGCATGCCTTCGATGATTTCCAGCAGCTGTTCGCGTGGCAGGTTGATGGTCTTGACCACTTCGGCAAGGGCCAGCGTGACCGGGTGGGTCGGCGAGCCGCCGTGGATCTCGCAGGTTTCCTTGCGCCACCAGTCCAGCTTGGTCTGGGCGATCTGCGGGTCGGGAATGTCGTCAACGACGTCATCCACCTCGCGGCAGAAAGCGTAGAGCGCCATGATGGCGCGGCGCTTTTCCGGCGCGAGGAAGCGGAAGCTGTAATAGAAGCTGGAGCCGCTGGCGGCGGCTTTCTGCTCGCAGTACTCGAAGGGGTTCATGCGTTTGTTCTTGTCATGGTGATGGCGCGCCAGACGAGGCGCAGCCAGTCGGTCTTGCCCAGCGTGGGGCGACGGCGGAAAACATCGTAGTCGACGGCCTCGATTTGCTCCAGCGTACGCAGGCCGCCCTGCACGATCAGGCGCAGCTCCCAGCCGATGCGGCCGGGCAGGGCGAAGCCGAGTGGCGCACCGCGCAGCATCATGTCACGGGCCCGGTTGACCTCGAAGCGCATCAGGGCTCGCCAGTTGTCATCGACGCGGCCTTCGGCAATCTGCGCTTCGCTGACACCGAAGCGTTGCAGATCTTCCTGCGGCAGGTAGAACGCGGTTCTTTGCCCAGTCGACCGCTACGTCTTGCCAGAAGTTGATGAACTGCAGGCTGGAGCAGATGTCGTCCGAGCGCGAAAGATTGGCCGGCGTTGCTGCGCGGTAGAGATGCAACAGCAGTCGCCCGACCGGATCGGCCGAGCGCCGGCTGTAGTCGCGCAGCTCGGCAAAATCGGCGTAACGGGTCTTCACGACGTCCTGCGAGAAGGCATCGAGCAGGTCGCGCAGCAGGATCGTCGGCAGCTGGTGTTCGCGGACATTGCGCGCCAGCCGGGCGAACATCGCCGCGGGCGGCATGCCGCCGGTGTCGATGGTGTTCAGTTCGCGCCGATAGTCGTTGAGCGCGGCCAGCCGCTGCAGGGGCTCTGCATCGCCCTCGTCCGCGATGTCGTCGGCGCTGCGGGCGAAGGCATAGATGGCTTCTACCGGCTCGCGCAGATGGCGGGGCAGCAGCAGGGAAGCAACGGGAAAGTTTTCGTAATGATCGACGGGCATTGGTCCGGCCGGCACTCGCGGGCAGGGGAGTATAGCCAAGCTGGTATACTTCGGCCCGCTCGCCGGCTGGACCGGCAGCTTTCCACCTTGCCCAGGTGGCGAAATTGGTAGACGCACCAGATTTAGGTTCTGGCGCCGCGAGGCGTGGGGGTTCGAGTCCCTTCCTGGGCACCAAGCGAGGCGCATAGCGCACAAGCGGCATGAGTGAACATTTGCCAGTTCCACCGCCGTAGCCGGCGCACGTTGTGGCGCGTCCTGACTGTGGGCGTGGCCCTGCTGATCGCTTACGGTTCGCTCTTCCCCTTTCATTTCATGGCCGATGTGGATGTCGCACAGGCCAGGCGGGCGCTGTGGGAACACGCGGGGGATCTGTGGACCAACTTCCCCGACGTCATGGGCAACGTCCTGTTGTTCCTGCCCTGTGGTCTGCTCATCGCATTCATGGCGGGGCGCCCGGCAACGCGCCTGGCGCAGTTCTTTGCCTGGCTGATGTTCGCCTTGCTGGTGCAGATTGCGCAGTTCTGGGTGCCCGAGCGCTCGGCGAGTCTGGCAGACGTGCTGTGGAACGGCGTCGGGTGTGGCATCGGTGTCGTGGCGGGCCTGGCTTACCGCCGCCTGGACATGGCGCGTGACAGGCAGGAAATTCCGTTCGAACCGCTGAGCATGATTGTCGCGCTGTGCTGGCTTGGTGCGGAGTTGGCACCCTTTGTGCCGAGCCTTGATGTGGGCCAGGTGCGCAGCGCGCTGCGGCCCTTGCGTGACCCCTTCAACATCGATTTCGTGCATGCCGGTGTCGTTGCCGTGCAATTCCTGGTGGCTGCGTTTGCCTTGCGCAGCGGGGTGGGGCGTTACAAGCCTGTCCTGGTGGTCAGTGCGATGGCTGCGATCTTTCTGGGAACCAAGCTGTTCATCGTCGGGCATGCCCTGAATCCGGGGACTTTGCTGGGTTTGTGTGCGGGCTGGTTGGCATTCGTGACGTGGCGCAAACGCGAAACGCCTTGGGGCGTGCTGCTGGGTGTGCTGCTGCTCAGCTATCTTCTCGATTCATTGAAGCCGTTTCACTTCCCGGGTTGGCAGAGCGATCTGCACTGGCTGCCGTTCTTTGCGCGGCTGGAAGGCAGCATGATGGCCAATCTGGTCAGCCTGCTGCGCATCAGCTTCATCAGTCTGGCGGTGATCTGGCTGATCCATGGCATGCAAGGCAGGGTTGTAGCCGCCTGCGTGATCATCGCGATCTGTTTTTCTGGTGTGGAGTATCTGCAGACCTGGGTGGCAGGGCGCACGGGCGACATGACTGAACCCTTCCTGCTGCTACTGTTCGCCTGGGTGTTGCGCAAGCCGCCGGCACACTTCGGTGCTGCAGACGTGAAGAGGCAGGGCGTGCCTGCCTCTCCGCTTACGTCACGCTAGCTTCAGGCCGCAACGGCGACCGGCTTCTCAGGGCGGCACTCGCGGGTCAGCACGGTAGCGCCATCTTCATCCACGGTTTCAAGCTTGACGGTGAATCCCCACAGCCGCGCCACATGCTTGAGCATCTCCGCGGTGGTCTTGCCCATGGGGCGGCGCTTGAAGGACTGGTGACGCAGCGTCAGACTGCGATCGCCACGCACATCGACGTTCCACACCTGGATGTTGGGCTCGCGCGAACCGATGTTGTATTGCTCCGACAGGGTCTGGCGGATGGCGCGGTAGCCCGCATCATCGTGGATGGCCGAGACCTTCAGGCGCGGTGCCTGGTCGTCATCTTCGATGGCGAACAGGCGCAGGTCGCGGATCAGCTTGGGTGAAAGGAACTGCGCGATGAAACTCTCGTCCTTGAAGTTGCGCATGGCGAAGTCGAAAGTCTCGCGCCAGTTGGACCCGGCAATATCCGGGAACCACCGACGATCCTCTTCTGTCGGTTCTTCGCAGATGCGGCGAATGTCGGTCCACATGGCGAAGCCCAGCGCATAGGGATTGATGCCGCGATACCAGGGCACGTTGTAGGCAGGCTGCATCACCACGTTGGTGTGGGAGTGCAGGAACTCCATCATGAAACTGTCGGCCAGCAGGCCTTCGTCGTACATCGTGTTGAGCAGGGTGTAGTGCCAGTAGGTGGCCCAGCCTTCGTTCATGACCTGGGTCTGCCGCTGCGGGAAGAAGTATTGCGAGACCTTGCGCACGATGCGCACGACTTCGCGCTGCCAGGGCTCCAGCAGGGGCGCACTCTTTTCGAGGAAGTACAGCAGGTTCTCTTCCGGCTCAGCCGGGAAGCGGCGCTCGGCTTGTTGTGAGAGGCGTGCCTCGGTTTGCGGCAGGGTGCGCCACAGGTCGTTGACCTGTGATTGCAGGTAGTCCTCGCGCTCCTTCTGGCGCATCTTTTCCTTTTCCAGCGATAGCTTGGGCGGCCGCTTGTAGCGGTCGACACCCACGCTCATCAGTGCGTGGCAGGAATCCAGCAGCAGCTCGACGGCTTCTTCGCCATGGCGCTCTTCGCATTCGGAGAGGAAGTTACGCGCGAAGATCAGGTAGTCGATGATGGCGTCCGCATTGGTCCAGGTGCGGAAGAGGTAATTGCCCTTGAAGAAGGAGTTGTGGCCGTAGGCGGCGTGGGCGATCACCAGTGCCTGCATCGTCATGGTGTTTTCTTCCATGAGGTAGGAGATGCAGGGGTTGGAGTTGATCACGATCTCATAAGCCAGACCCATCTGGCCGCGGCGATAGCCTTTCTCGGTGGCGATGAATTGCTTGCCGAAGCTCCAGTGGTGGTAGTTCACGGGCATGCCGACGGAGGCGTAAGCATCCATCATTTGCTCGGCCGTGATGAGCTCTATCTGATTGGGGTAGGTGTCCAGCCCATAGCCTTCGGCGACGCGCTGGATTTCCTTGTGGTACTGGTCGATGAGTTCGAAGTTCCATTCCGACGGGGCGGGCAGGGGCTTTTTGGCGCGTTTCTTCGTCGTTGTGCTCATAGGAGGGTCTTCTTGAAGAGTTCGCGGAACACGGGATAGATGTCGGCGTAGTTCTCGATGCGTTGCATCGCGAATACCGGTGTCGTACCAAGGATTTTTTCGTACTCACGCCACAGGTTTTGCGGCTCGCCCGGGGTGATCTCGATGTAGGCGAAGAACTGCACGAAGGGCAGGATGGTCTGCGAGAGGATCTCGCGACAGCGCGGCGAGTCGTTTTCCCAGTTGTCGCCGTCTGAGGCCTGCGCGCCGTAGATGTTCCACATGCCGCTGGCGTAGCGCTCGCGGATGACGTCGCGCATCATGTCCAGCGCGCTCGACACGACCGTACCGCCCGATTCGCGCGAGTGGAAGAAGTCTTCTTCGTCCACTTCGCGCGCCACCGTGTGGTGGCGGATGAAGACCACCTCGATGTGTTCGTAGGTGCGCGTCAGGAACAGGTAGAGCAGCATGAAGAAGCGCTTGGCCGTGGCCTTCTTCTGCTCGTCCATTGATCCCGAAACGTCCATGAGGCAGAACATCACGGCCTGTGTCGATGGCTGCGGCACTTTGATGCGGTTGTTGTAGCGCAGGTCGAAGGTGTCGAGGAAGGGGATGCGTTCCAGCTTGGCACGCAGGGCGCCAGCTTCTTCCTTGAGCTTCTGGATGGCCTCGTCGTCGCGCGGCGTGGCCTTTTCGAGCTCGTCGATTTCGGCATGCAGCTCGCGCAGACGGGCGTTGTAGGGCGAACCGAGCGCTAACCGGCGGCCCAGTGCGCTGCGCATCGAGCGCACGAGGTTCAGGTTGGTCGGCGTACCGTCGTTCGAAAAACCTGCGCGTTGAGACTTGTAGTCGGGAATCTTGGCGAGCTGTGTCTTGACGAGATTGGGCAGGGCCAGATCGTCGAAGAAGACGTCGAGGAATTCCTCGCGCGAGAGCTGGAAGACGAAGTCGTCTTCTCCCTGACCATCCTCGCTGGCGCTGCCACCGCCGCCTCCGCTGCCACCACCACCGAGCGGGCGATTGATTTCGTCGCCCGAGGCGAACTGGTCGTTGCCGCTGTAGACCTGCTCCCAGGTTCCGCCTTCGCCGTGCTGGAAATGCGGCTCGGACAGATCCTTCGAAGGAATCGTGACGCTCTCGCCGTTATCGAGATCCTTGATCGAACGCCCGTCAATGGCGTCGGCGACGGCCTTGCGGATCTGCCCCTTGAAGCGGCGCATGAATCGCTGGCGATTCACCGCGCTTTTATTCCTGCTGTCAAAACGTCTGTTGACGATGCGAACCATGTCTATGCACCAGGATTGATTCAAGTGCGGAGCACTGCGCCATGACGGGGCATGGCGCAGTGCATGAAGCTTACGAAGACTTGCGGACGCGGAGGTACCAATCGCAGAGCAGGCGCACCTGACTTTCGGTATAGCCCTTGGTCACCATGCGGTTGACGAAGTCCTGATGCTTCTTCTGCTCGTCCGCACTGGATTTGGGCGAGAAGGAGATGACGGGCAACAGGTCTTCGGTGTTCGAGAACATCTTCTTCTCGATGACCGAACGCAGCTTTTCGTATGAGGTCCAGCTCGGGTTCTTGCCGCTGTGCTTGGCGCGGGCGCGCAGCACGAAGTTCACCACCTCGTTGCGGAAGTCTTTCGGGTTGCTGATGCCAGCCGGCTTCTCGATCTTTTCCAGTTCGTCGTTCAGCGAGGAACGGTCAAAGATTTCACCCGTGTTCGGATCGCGGAACTCCTGGTCCTGAATCCAGAAGTCGGCGTAGGTCACGTAGCGATCGAAGATGTTCTGACCGTACTCGGAGTAGGACTCGAGGTAGGCCGTCTGGATCTCCTTGCCGATGAACTCGGCGTAGCGGGGCGCCAGGTATTCCTTGATGAAGGCGGTGTACTTCTGATCGACCTCGGGCGGGAACTGCTCCTGTTCAATCTGCTGTTCCAGCACGTACATGAGGTGAACCGGGTTGGCGGCAACCTCGCGATGGTCAAAGTTGAAGACCCGCGACAGCACCTTGAACGCGAAGCGGGTCGAAAGTCCGGTCATGCCTTCATCGACACCGGCGTAGTCGCGGTACTCCTGGTAGCTCTTCGCCTTGGGGTCCGTGTCTTTCAGGTTTTCACCGTCGTAGACACGCATCTTGCTGAAAATGCTGGAGTTTTCAGGTTCCTTCATGCGCGAGAGCACGGCGAACTGGGCCAGCATCTTTAGGGTGTCTGGCGCGCAAGGGGCTTCCGTCAGCGAGCTGTGATGCAGCAGCTTTTCGTAGATCTTCACCTCGTCCGACAGGCGCAGGCAATACGGCACCTTGACCGTGAAGATGCGGTCGAGGAAGGCCTCGTTGTTCTTGTTGTTCTTGAACTGCTGCCATTCGGACTCGTTCGAGTGCGCGAGGATCACGCCGTCGAAGGGGATGGCGCCAAAGCCTTCGGTGCCCTTGTAGTTGCCCTCCTGCGTGGCAGTCAGCAAGGGATGCAGCACCTTGATCGGCGCCTTGAACATTTCGACGAATTCCAGCAGGCCGCGGTTGGCGAGGCACAGGCCGCCCGAGTAGGAGTAGGCGTCCGGATCATCCTGCGAATACTGCTCGAGCTTGCGGATATCGACCTTGCCAACCAGGGACGAGATGTCCTGGTTGTTCTCGTCGCCGGGTTCGGTCTTGGCAACCGAGATTTGTTGCAGTGCAGAGGGGCGCAGTTTGACAACGCGGAACTTGGTGACGTCGCCATTGAATTCGTGCAGGCGTTTGACGGCCCAGGGCGACATGATCGAATTGAGGTAGCGCCGCGGGATGCCATAGTCATCTTCGAAGATCTGGCCGTCTTCCAGCGGATCGAACAGACCCAGCGGCGATTCATGCACCGGCGAGCCCTTGATGGCGTAGAACGGTACCTTCTCGACAAGCTGCTTCAGCTTCTCAGCCAGCGAGCTCTTGCCGCCACCGACAGGGCCCAGCAGGTAGAGGATCTGCTTCTTCTCTTCCAGCCCCTGAGCGGCATGACGGAAGTAGGCGACGATGTTCTCGATGGCTTCTTCCATGCCGTAAAACTCACGGAAAGCCGGGTAAATCTTGATGACCTTGTTGGAGAAGATGCGAGAGAGGCGCGGGTCGAGCCGCGTGTCCAGCATCTCCGGCTCGCCGATCGCCATCAGCATGCGCTCGGCTGCCGTGGCGTAGGCGCTGCGATCTTTCTTGCAGATCTCGAGGTATTCCTGCAGGGAGATTTCCTCTTCCTTGCTTACCTCGAACCGGGCCTGGTACGCACTGAAAATACTCATGCAACACCTCCTCGAAGAATCACGGCGACGGGAACAACTGTCCGCAATCGAACTATCGTCCAACTGCGCCTGGAACTAAAGCCGGAGCGGGCGGCATTTGTCACGTCTATTCCTCTCGGCCATCGACGGATGCAGGACTATCATGGCTTCCGTCTTCAAGACCCCCTGCAAGCGAGCGAAGTTCCGTTGTCCTTCAATCCCTTGCAAGCAAGTCGATGCATGGAACGTGCCAATTGCTGTCAAACAAGTCGTACCCGGGACGGGCGGCCGGTCTGCTGTGGTAAAATCGCGCTACCCGGATTTGTATTTCGCCCGGACTTGCGCAAGCGATGCGCAGAGAGTCTCGGCACCTTATGAACGCAGGGCTGTGTGCCATCGGCGCTGAAGCCCGACCCCACATCGACCAAGGATTTTCCTGATGCAAACCAATGAAGTGACGCTGGGCGCGCTGGAGCGCCGCATTGACATGTCCATCCCGACGGCAGAAATCGAGCGTGGCGTCAACGAGCGCCTCAAGCGCCTGGCCCGTACCGTCAAGATGTCCGGCTTCCGCCCGGGCAAGGTGCCGATGAAGATCGTCGAGCAGACCTATGGCCCGCAAGTGCGCTCTGAAGTGCTGGAAGCCGCTGTTGAACGCAATTTCGGTGAAAAAGTGCGCGAGCAGAACCTGCGTGTCGCCGGCTATCCGCGTATCGAAGCGAAGCAACCCGCGGCTGAAGGTCAGATTGAATTCAGCGCCGTGTTTGAAGTGTTCCCGGAAGTCAGTGTCGGTGATCTGAGCGCACAGAGCGTCGAGCGTCCTGTCGTCGAAGTCGGCGAAGCCGAAGTCGACAAGACCCTGGAAGTGCTGCGCAAGCAACGCGCCGTGTTCGAAACCGCAACTCGTGCTTCCGTTGAAGGTGACCGCGTGGTCATTGACTTCACCGGCCGCAAGGATGGTGAAGTGTTTGAAGGCGGTCAGGCGACCGATTTCCCCGTGACGGTGGGTGGCGGCCAGATGCTGCCCGAGTTCGATGCCCAGCTGGCTGGCGTTTCCGCTGGCGACAGCCGTACTTTCGATCTGACCTTCCCCGAGGCTTACCACGCGCAGAACCTGGCCGGTCAGACCGTCCAGTTCGAAATCACGGTCAAGAGCGTCGAAGCCCCCCGTCTGCCGGAACTTGATGCTGAATTCGCCAAGTCTCTCGGCGTGGTTGATGGCGACGTGACCCGCATGCGCGCTGAAATCCGCGGCAATCTGGAGCGCGAAGTGAAGCGCCGTATCCGCAACCTGGTGCGTGGCAACGTTTTTGACGTGCTCGACAAGGCCGTAACGCTGGAAGTGCCCAAGGCGCTGATCGAATCCGAATCGCAACGCATGGCTGAACAAGCCCGCCAGGACATGGCGCAGCGCGGCATGGACCCGAAGAACATTCCGGTCGAGCCGGCGTGGTTCGTCGAGCAGGCTGGCAAGCGCGTCAAGATGAGCCTCATCGTGTCCGAAATTGTCAGCAAGCACGGTCTCGGCGCCAAGCCCGAACAGATCCGCAAGATCGTTGACGATCTGGCGCAAAGCTATGAAAAGCCTGAGGAACTGGTGAAGTGGTACTACTCCAGCCCGGAGCGCCTGTCGAACATTGAAGATGTTGTCGTTGAAGACAATGTCGTCGAATGGGTCGGCACGCAGTTGAAAATGGCTGACAAGGCCATCACCTTTGACGAACTGATGAATAGTCAGCAAGCGGCCTGATCTTTGCTTTTGTAGTCTGGCCAGCCAAATTGTTGCGTTTGAAGGGATTTCAGGAATGACTCATTTCGGAACAAGCATGCCCCCCCACAGCACTCATGGCTGGGATCCGCAAGGTCTGGGCCTTGTGCCCATGGTCGTGGAGCAGAGCGGGCGCGGCGAGCGTGCGTTCGATATCTATTCGCGCCTGCTCAAGGAACGTGTCGTGTTCCTTGTCGGGCCGGTGAATGACGTGACGGCCAACCTGATCGTTGCGCAGTTGTTGTTCCTGGAGTCGGAGAATCCTGACAAGGACATCTACTTCTACATCAACTCGCCCGGCGGCTCGGTCAGCGCCGGCATGGCCATTTTCGACACGATGAAGTTCATCAAGCCCGATGTCAGCACGCTGTGCATCGGGCAGGCGGCCAGCATGGGCGCCTTCCTCCTGTCGGCTGGCGCCAAGGGCAAGCGTTTCTGCCTGCCCAATTCGCGCGTCATGATTCACCAGCCGCTGGGTGGCTTCCAGGGCCAGGCTTCGGATATCGAGATTCACGCCCGCGAAATCCTTTATCTCCGCGGTCGCCTCAACGAGATGTTGTCGGAACATACGGGACAACCGATCGACAAAATCGAACGTGATACTGATCGTGACAATTTCCTTTCAGCTGCGGATGCTCAGGCGTATGGTCTGATCGACAAGGTTTTGACCAGCCGTAGTGATGTAGCCTGAGCGGGTAAAGCCTGCCCAACTGAATTCCGGGGACAGAGAGATGACTGACAAGAAAGCCGGTGGAAACGAGAAGCTCCTCTACTGCTCTTTCTGCGGCAAGAGCCAGCACGAAGTACGCAAGTTGATTGCGGGCCCGTCGGTATTCATCTGCGATGAGTGTATCGAGCTGTGCAATGACATCATTCGCGACGAAATCGGTGGCGAAGCTGCTGCACGTCTCGACAAGGGCGAGTTGCCCACGCCCAAGGAAATCGGCGAGATCCTTGATCAGTACGTGATCGGGCAGCCGGGCGCGAAGCGTAGTCTGGCTGTGGCGGTGTACAACCACTACAAGCGTCTGCGTCATCTGTCGAAGACGGATGATGTCGAGCTCGCCAAGAGCAACATCCTCATGATCGGCCCGACGGGTTCGGGCAAGACGCTGCTCGCTCAGACCCTGGCGCGCCTGCTCAACGTGCCGTTCGTGATGGCGGATGCAACGACGCTGACCGAAGCGGGTTACGTGGGTGAGGACGTCGAGAACATCATCCAGAAGCTGCTGCAGAAGTGCGACTACGATGTCGAGCGGGCGCAGCAGGGCATCGTGTACATCGACGAGATCGACAAGATCTCGCGCAAGTCCGACAACCCCTCGATCACGCGCGACGTGTCCGGTGAAGGTGTGCAGCAGGCGCTGCTCAAACTCATCGAAGGCACTGTTGCCGCCGTACCGCCGCAAGGTGGCCGAAAGCATCCGAACCAGGACTTCGTGCAGGTCGACACCACGAACATCCTGTTCATCTGCGGTGGCGCGTTTGATGGCCTCGACAAGGTGATCCGTAATCGTACCGAGCAGGTCGGTATCGGCTTCGGCGCCGAGGTGAAGAGCCGCGAGCAGGGCAGTGTTGCTGAAGCACTGCGTCAGGTCGAGCCAGAAGATCTCATCAAGTACGGTTTGATCCCTGAGTTCATCGGTCGTCTGCCAGTCGTGGCAACCCTGCACGAACTGACGGAAGAGGCCCTGATCCAGATTCTGGTCGAGCCGAAAAACGCACTGGTCAAACAGTTCCAGAAACTGTTTGCGATGGAAGGCGTCGAACTCGAAGTTCGCCAGGCTGCGTTGCACGCGATTGCTCGCAAGGCCATCAAGCGCAAGACGGGCGCGCGCGGTCTGCGTTCCATTATCGAAGCTGCACTTCTTGATACGATGTATGAACTGCCGGGGTTGGAATCGGTCAGCAAGGTTGTCATCGAAGAGAATGTCATCGAATCGGGCGCCAAGCCGTTGCTGATTTACGAAGACCAGCCAAAGGTCTCCGGCTCGAATTGAGTTTTTCCGCGCGGGCGGCAGCTTGAACATCAGCTGATCGCCCGCATATCTGCAGGGAGCTCTTAAGAGGAACACTCATGTCCAACAAGCCCGAACTCCCGCCCGAGATCATCGAACTTCCGCTGCTTCCGCTGCGCGACGTCGTGGTCTTCCCCCACATGGTCATTCCGCTGTTCGTCGGGCGCCCGAAGTCGATTCGTGCGCTCGAGGCTTCGATGGAGTCCGGCAAGAGCATCCTGCTGGTCGCCCAGAAGTCTGCGGCCAAGGACGAGCCTTCTACGGAAGACCTCTACGACATTGGCTGCGTGGCCAACATCCTGCAGATGCTCAAACTGCCCGACGGCACGGTCAAGGTGCTCGTTGAAGGCACGCAACGTGCGCGTATCGAAGACGTTGAAGATCTCAGCGACGTCTTCATGGCGCGTGTTCGCCCGATGCCCAGCGGTGAGACGACGAACCATGAGATCGAAGCGATGCGTCGCGCGATCATCAGCCAGTTCGATCAGTACGTGAAGCTGAACAAGAAGATCCCGCCCGAGATCCTGACCTCGCTGGCTGGTATCGATGAAGCTGGCCGTCTGGCTGACACCATTGCTGCACACCTTCCGCTCAAGCTGGAACAGAAGCAGATGGTGCTTGAGCTGCTGGATATCGCGCAGCGACTCGAACGCCTGCTGTCGCAGCTCGAAACCGAACTCGACATCCTGCAAGTTGAAAAGCGCATCCGTGGCCGCGTCAAGCGCCAGATGGAAAAGAGCCAGCGCGAGTACTACCTCAACGAGCAGGTCAAGGCCATCCAGAAAGAGCTGGGTGAGGGCGAAGAGGGTGCTGATCTCGAAGAGTTCGAGAAGAAGATCAAGAGCGCCGGCATGTCCAAGGAGGCGTTGGCCAAGGCGCAAGCCGAGCTCAAGAAGCTCAAGCTGATGTCGCCGATGTCGGCAGAAGCGACGGTGGTGCGCAACTTCATCGAAACGCTGACCGGGCTGCCCTGGAAGAAGAAGTCGCGCATCAGCAAGGATCTGGGCGAAGCTCAGAAGATCCTCGACAAGGATCACTACGGCCTCGACAAGGTCAAGGAACGCATTCTTGAGTACCTCGCAGTCCAGCAACGCGTCGACAAGCTGAAGGCTCCGATCCTTTGCCTCGTTGGTCCTCCAGGCGTGGGCAAGACCTCGCTCGGTCAGTCGATTGCCAAGTCGACCAACCGCAAGTTCGTCCGCATGTCGCTGGGCGGCGTGCGTGACGAGGCCGAGATCCGTGGTCACCGTCGTACCTACATCGGGTCGATGCCGGGCAAGATCCTGCAGAACATGACCAAGGTTGCTGTCCGCAATCCGCTCTTCCTGCTCGACGAAGTCGACAAGATGGGACAGGACTTCCGTGGCGACCCCAGCTCGGCTCTGCTGGAAGTGCTCGATCCCGAACAGAACTCGACCTTTGTCGATCACTACATTGAGGTTGAATACGACCTTTCTGAAGTGATGTTCGTGGCAACGGCCAATTCGCTGAACATTCCTGGTCCGCTGCTCGACCGTATGGAAGTGATCCGTCTCTCTGGCTACACGGAAGAAGAGAAGGTCAGCATTGCCCAGCGTTACCTGTTGCCCAAGCAGTTAAAGAACAATGGCGTCAAGAAGGAAGAGCTGACGGTTACGGAAGACGCTCTGCGCGACATGATCCGCTACTACACCCGCGAAGCGGGCGTGCGTAGCCTTGAGCGCGAAGTGTCCAAGGTCTGCCGCAAGGTGATCAAGTCGCTGGTGATGAAGAAGCGCAACAGCAAGATCATCGTCAACGCCAAGAACCTCGACAAATTCCTTGGCGTGCGTCGCTATAGCTTCGGTGTGGCCGAGAAGGAAAACCAGGTTGGCCAGGTGACTGGTCTGGCATGGACCGAGGTGGGTGGCGAGCTGCTGACCATCGAAGCGGTTGCGTTGCCGGGTAAGGGCAAGATTGTCACGACCGGCAAGCTCGGTGAAGTGATGCAGGAGTCCATCCAGGCTGCGCTGTCGGTGGTGCGCAAGCGTTCGCGTAATCTCGGCATCGAAGAAGGTTTCTACGAGAAGAGCGACCTGCACATCCACTTGCCGGAAGGGGCGACGCCCAAGGACGGCCCGTCTGCCGGTATCGGCATCTGCACGGCGCTGGTGTCGGTGCTGACCGGGATTCCGGTGTGCGCTGACATCGCCATGACGGGTGAAATCACCCTGCGTGGCGAGGTTCTGCCTATCGGCGGCCTCAAGGAAAAGCTCCTTGCCGCGGTCCGTGGCGGCATCAAGCGGGCGCTGATCCCTGAGGAAAACGTCAAGGATCTCAGTGACATGCCGCCAGATCTCAAGGATCGTATCGAGATCATTCCGGTGCGCTGGATCGATCAGGTGCTCGAACTGGCGCTGGAGCGCCAGCCTACCCCGCTGGCTGAGCCCGTACCCGCTGCCGAGTTGCCCGCCAGCAACGAAGTCGCAACCGCCGCAGGCGTCATCACCCATTGATGGCACGGGCGTCTGGCACATGCCGGACGCCCGTCTGCGAAACCCGCGAATCGCTGCAAAGCCGCTTGACACAAGGATTTGCGGCTTGTTATAAGAATTGCCGCTGGCTTACGAATGTTCGATGCATGAACTGCACTGTGTCGATCAATTGATAGCGTGGCTTCGTCCGATGATGTCTTGACAACACTGAGGGGGTTTTAAGTGAACAAATCTGAACTGATCGACGTGATCGCCCAAGAGTCCGAAATCTCCAAGGCTGCAGCGGGCCGGGCACTCGATGCCGCCATCGCCGCCATCAAGCAATCGCTGAAGAAGGGTAACGACGTTACTCTCGTCGGCTTTGGCACGTTCTCGGTTGGCAAGCGCGCAGCACGTTCGGGCCGTAACCCGCGTACCGGCGCCACCATCAAGATCAAGGCCGCCAAGGTTCCGAAGTTCCGTCCTGGCAAGGCGCTCAAGGATGCTGTAAACTAATGCGCCCTGTGGCTGGTGAATTTGCCGGCCACCGCGGCGGGTGCTTAGCTCAGTTGGTAGAGCGTCGCCCTTACAAGGCGAATGTCGGGGGTTCGAGCCCCTCAGCACCCACCAAGCAAAAGCCGTCTGCGGCTTTTGTGTTTTTCCAGGCTTGGAGTGGTAGTTCAGTCGGTTAGAATACCGGCCTGTCACGCCGGGGGTCGCGGGTTCGAGTCCCGTCCACTCCGCCAATCGAATAAAGGCGAACGCAGGTTCGCCTTTTTCGTATCTGCCCGGTCTGCATGTATATGTGCGGGCCATCTGATCAAGCAGCACATTTTTTCGAGCACGCAATGTTAGAAGCCATCCGTAACAATCGCAGAATTGTCCAGATCGTTCTTGCCATCATCATATTGCCGTTCGCGTTGTTTGGCCAGAAAGAAGTTGTTGAAGGTATCGGTAAAGAGAACATTGAGCGTAATTTGGAAGCCCTTAAAGCGACAAATAGTCTTGAGTTGGCAAGGAACTATTTCAGTCAGAGTTATTTTCTGTCATTTTTCCTGACAATCATATTATCTGTTATTTTAAGAAGACAACCTAAAAATTAAGACCATGGAAGAAAGCTTGGAAAATACGTCTGACAACAACTTGTATAAAGATGCCTTGAAACTTGGCGCAATCCTCGGTGGAATCAATATAGTGATGACGATATTGATTTACATCGCAGACTACAGTTTTTTGGCGACCTTTAAAATGCTATTTTTAATTATAGTCGTCCACGCTGGTGTCGTGATATTCGGTGGAATTCGGTACAGAAGATCTGTTGGAGGTTATTTATCGTTCGGAAAGGCCTATATACATGGCCTCATTACACTGGCTGTCTCGGGCCTTATTGCAACTATTTTTGGCTTGGTACTGTATAGCTTAATCGACCCTGAACTGGGGCAAAAATTGACTGATATCATAGCCGAAAATACCGAGGCGTTCATGCAAAAACTCAACGCCCCTGCGGCAGAGATTGAAAAAGCTATTGATAAGATAAAGCAAGAATCACCTAATGATTTCAAGCCGTTGGGACAGGTTAAGAATTTTTTCAAAATATTGATATTCAATGCTATTCTTTGTCTCATAACAGGAGCCATCGTTAAAAAGAATCAGCCAGTTAAATTCTGATGATAGAGGATATTCAAATATCTGTAGTTATACCAGCAAAAGAGGAAGAGGAATCTCTCCCGGAACTAGGTCAGTGGATAAGCCGTGTTATGGAACAGCACGGCTTTTCCTATGAAATTATTGTCATTGATGACGGCAGTGAAGATGGAACGTGGTCGCAGATCATGAAGATGAATGCTGCTGATAGTCGTTTTAAAGGACTTAGATTTAATAGAAACTTTGGCAAGTCAGCTGCCCTGCAAACTGGTTTCAGAGCGGCTAGTGGTAAAGTTATCATTACCATGGATGCCGATCTTCAGGATAGCCCTGATGAAATTCCTGGATTATATGACATGATCATGAAGGACGGCTTTCATATGGTGTCAGGCTGGAAGAAAAAGCGTCATGATCCGATATCCAAAACATTGCCCTCCAAGTTCTTCAATGCACTTACACGCAAAATATCTGGCATACAGCTCCACGACTTTAACTGTGGGTTGAAGGCGTATCATAGTAATGTTGTGAAGAACATCACCATATATGGTGAAATGCATCGCTACATACCTGTTGTTGCTAAATGGGCAGGTTTCAAAAAGATTGGCGAAAAGGTAGTCGAACACCGCGAGCGCAAATACGGACATAGTAAGTTTGGCTGGGGGCGCATGCGTGGATTGCTTGACCTGATGTCAATCACCTTCGTTGGGAAGTTTGCGTTGCGTCCAATGCAGTTCTTTGGCTCACTAGGTGTTTTATCTTTCCTCGGAGGAAGTTTACTTACAGTGAAGATATTGTGGGAGAAATTCGACTCGATTTTTATATCAAAGGCTCCCCTGAAGAGGGAGATTGTTGACCAACCAATATTTTACCTGGCACTCGTGGCAGTTATCGTGGGGGTGCAATTTTTCCTCACAGGGTTTATTGCAGAATTATTAGCACGCCAGTCAGCGGCCAAGAAAAGCTATCTCGTAATTGAGTCTGCTGGTATTTCGAACGGCGAATAGAATTCCATTAGCTTAAATACTATATGAAATTCTCGGTTATCGTTCCAGTATATAACAGGCCTCAGGAGGTTGATGAGCTGCTGGATAGTCTCACAAAACAAACCCAGAAGAATTTCGAAATCATCATTGTTGAAGACGGCTCTTCGGTGCGTTGCGAAGACATCATTCGGCGTTACCAGGACAGATTGACGCTCCACTATTTTTATAAGCCCAACTCTGGCCCGGGGCCAAGTCGCAATTTCGGGTTTCAACACGCCAGAGGTGATTACTTTGTTGTATTTGATTCTGACTGTATTATACCACCAGGGTATTTTGACGCTGTTGAGGCATCAATCAATGAGAATCAATGGGATGCTTGGGGTGGGCCGGATAAGGCGCATGAGAACTTCTCCATACTTCAGCGAGCGATGGGCTATACCATGGCATCTGTGTTAACAACAGGTGGCATCAGAGGAGGTAAGAAGCATGTTGGCTGGTTTCAGCCGCGGAGCTTTAATATGGGAATTTCACGTAAGGTGTTTGCTGCGACAGGTGGATTCAAATTTGACAGATTCGCCGAAGATATTGAGTTCAGTATTCGCATGAAGACCGCGGGGTTTAAAGTTGGTCTTATTACAGACGCATTTGTTTATCACAAACGGCGGACAAATTTCAAGCAGTTCTACAATCAGGTTTTCAACTTTGGCAAAGGACGCGTACTGGTCGGCCGGGATCACCCTAAAGAAATAAAACTTGCGCATTGGTTTCCTTCAGTGTTTTCTATCGGCGTTGTCGTCACTCCGCTAATTGCCATTTTCAGTGTTCCGTTGTTTCTGCTGGCGGCTACACTGCTGATGTTTTATTTCATGGCGATCTTTATTCATTCACTTACTGTAAATAAGAATCTACAGGTAGCTTTCTTGTCTGTCCCCTCCGCATTTTTACAATTGTGGGGATATGGTACCGGCTTTCTAAGCGAGCAATTCAAATCACATTCTTCAAAAAGTGTAGGGTAAACACTAAGAATCAGGTCATTAAGTTGAAAAATCCAATTTTTTGGATAATATTTGAATAATAACAAGCCCATAATTCTTACATGAAGTCTACTCTCGCGCTACTCAGTCTTCTATTCATTCTTTCTATACATGAAGTTTCTGCTCAGATTGCTGGCAATGAATTGGCACCAGGCTACTATGTTGTGGTTGGTGCGTATTCTGAAACAAAAGAGGATTATGCCAAAAGATTTGTTGAATCATTAAATCGAAATGGAAATAAAGCTAACTACGGTTATAACCCCAGCAGGAACCTTTACTTTGTTTATCTGAATTATTATACAACACTAAAGGAGTCGCTTAAAAACATGGAACGTGCTCGCAGATCGGGTAAGTTCGTTGATGCATGGGTACGTGTTGTACCGGGTGATATTCAAGGTGAAGCTCAAAAACCTGTTGAGGAAAAAAAGGATGAGCCAGTACAAGCTCCGGTGACAGAGCAACCGAAAGAAATTAAGAAAGAAGAGCCAGTTGCTGAAGTTCCAGTAAAGCCAGCTGACGATTACTCTGATGTTACTGATAACGAAGAGATAAAGCAGTATGAGCACATGACGCTTGGAAATACCGAAGTCTTTCTGAGTTTATACAATGCTACCAACAACCGAATAGTTGATGGTGATATTCAGGTTATCGACACCGACCGCGCGAGACAAATCATGAAGGTGAAAGGCAACGAGTATTTATTGTTGCCAGATCCGAAGAGTAAGTCTGGTCAGTTGACTTTGATCTGTGACGTCTTTGGTTATCGCAAGATTCAGAATTCCATAAATTACCCATTGCCACTGGCTGACACCGTTAAAGATTACGTTGATTTGATGGGTACAACGGTAGTTATCAATTTTGATCTTGTACGGTACAGAAAAGGTGATAGAAGCACGTTGTATAATGTTTACTTTTATAATGATGCAGCTGTCATGTTACCAGATTCAAAATTTGAGTTGAACAATCTTCTACAGATGATGCAGGAAAATCCAAAGTATCGCATCCGCTTGCATGGACATACCAATGGAAATTACCATGGTAAAATTCTAGTGGTAGGTGATGATAAGAATTTCTTTAGTTTGACAGGAGCAAAAGAATCGATCGGCTCGTCTTCTGAATTATCTGAGCAACGTGCGCAGGTAATAAAAGATTTTCTGGTTTCAAAAGGTGTCGATGCATCCCGGATGGAAGTAAAAGCTTGGGGTGGAAAGCAACCATTGTATGACAAGAATAGTGTTAACGCTAAGAAGAACGTTCGCGTTGAGGTTGAAATGCTTGAAGAATAATTAACGAACACACAGGACGATATTTAAGGCTGCTTCAAAGATGAAGCAGCCTTTTTGTTTTAATGTGCCAGGTGTTGCAGATGCGACTTTGAATTACCAAATTGTTATGAAATTTACTTTTGAGTAGTACACGATGAAAAAGGTATTGAGGAGTTTTTTCCTGATCATCAATTATAAGACTTTAATCATCACAACACTGGCCGTGTTGTCGACATATACGTGCTTTAAACTTGGGCTAACCGCTAAGTTTCCTGACATGTTAGTCGGGGTAGCTATTGTTTTTCCCGTTGTATTTTCAATTGGTTCAGCCTACAACAGACGAGAAGCCGCGCTGCAGCGATTTGCAGACTTTAAGGGCCACGCAATCGCCATCTATTATGCTACCCGCGATTGGACTTCTGACAAGCAAAATGACTTGCCTGATCGTGTCCGCGCCTTGATCAATGAAATGATGATGTTAATGCGTACCATGTTTACATCGAGTCATCAGGATGGGATGCAGGCTAACGAACAAAAGATGTATGTACACTTCTCACGGCTTTCTGCTTGTATTATGGAGTTGAGACAATATGGGGTGCAGAGTGGTGAGATATCGCGGGTAAGCCAGTACGTTAGTAAAATGATTATCGCGTTTGATAACCTGAAGATCATTCATGTCTACAGAACGCCAATCACACTGAGAGCATACAGTAAAGTCTTCATTTACGTATTTCCAATAATTTACGGCCCATACTTCGCCAGCACATTCCATGACTTTTCCGCCGACCTCGAGTATGTAATGCCGATACTTTACAGTTTCATACTTGTGAGCCTCGATAACATCCAGGATCACCTGGAGCATCCTTTTGATGAAGTGGGTGAGGATGATATACGCATTGAAGTTAAGGAAATCACTGCATTGATGAATTAACTTCAAATATGTAACTTAGGTTGATGACAGAACAACGTCAATCTGATAAGGCCGGACCGAAAGTAAAAGTCTACTTTCTTGCAGCGTACGCTTTCCTTTTTCTGCTTGCCCTGCTTTGGTCTGTTTCGAATGCATTTGTGTATTTCTTTTTAGGTTGCTCGTTGATTTGTTTCTATCTCGCGATCAGAAGCTATTTCCTTAACCGAACCCGGCAAGGTTTCACAGAACAGAAAACCAGCTATAGACCTCGGGTTGAGAAGATTCAGAGCACAGCAACACTTCAATCAACGCCTGATCAAGGCACAAAAATTTTCAAAGTGATTGCTGTAGTTATCGGTTTCATGATAATAATGGCATTTGTGAGTGTATTCATTGTTGTTTTCAATGATGATGATGATGAATCTTATTATCAGGCGGGGGAACTCATATTACGAAGCGGGTAAGTATGATTCAGCAGTTATTTATTTCAGGCAGGTACTTAATCAAGAGCCAGACCATATAGATGCTTTAATGGGATATGGGAACTCTAAACTTGCCATGATTCAGAACGATTCCGCAATAGTGTTCTATGATAAAGTGCTGGCGCTTGATGATCAAAATCTTCAAGCGAGATTTCAGAAAGGACGAACATTGTATTTTAATAAAAACTATGATCAATGTATTCCAATGCTAGAATCACTTGTCTTGAGCGATTCTGGTAATAACGAAGCTATTCAGATAATTGGAGATAGTTTTTATAATCAACAAAAATATGACTCAGCATTGAAGTGGTACGAAAGTGCCTACTCAACCGGGTATCGAAATACTTACCTGTGCTATTTGATGGGCTATATCTATGAAACCAAAAATAACAATAACAAAGCGGTGACGCTTTATAAAGAAGCGATTGGTTTTGACGATACAATAGCTGATTTGTATGTGCGACTTGGAACACTAGTTTCTGGTTCTGAAGGTGAAGGCTATCGGGCGAAGGCAGCTTCACTCGAGGCTGAAGCGAAACACTAATGTTGACTGACGCTCGTCATCCGTGTAGTCGAAACGTTCGAATAGTTAAGCTTCTCATTATTGCCAATGGCATAACGTATGCCACCAAGAATATGATTGAGAAACAGTGGTTCATTGTAGGACTCTCGAGTATGACCTAACCCTGTGTAAAATGCTCTTCCGCCTTCGAATTCATGACACCACGCAATTGGATGGGTATTCATTTTCTTTCCACCCTGGTAACTATTTTCGTCAAGTGTGAGAATTACGTCAATGTTGCTGCTTACGTCTTTAAAACTGTACCACTCATCAATACGATGCCAGGTGCAAGGCAGTGATTCGGTCGATGGATGGTCACTTTCTGTTACATTGATCAATCCTGGCTGGATATCCGGAAAACTGTCGTACATACCGGGATGATCCATGAAATATGCGCCTGCTAATTTCCCGTACCACCTCCAATCATATTCTCCGTCAGACGATGCGTGAATACCAACGTAGCCGCCTCCGGCTTGTATATATCGCTCAAAATCAATTTCTTGTTGCCTGTTAAGGTTGTTACCGGTGGTACTTAGAAATACAACTGCCGAATATTTATGAAGTGAATCTTCATTAAACAACCTGGCATCCGTTGTGGTATCAACCAGAAAGTTATTCTCCCGACCAAGAAGCTGGATGGCGGCAACACCGTCAGCTATGGATTCGTGATGTGTACCTGATGTTTTGCTGAATACTAGAATTCTGGATTCGTGATTGCGTTCCATGCAGGCTGTTAAAAATGCAATGCACAGTAAAAAGAGGAAAACCCAAGATTTGTAAGACGCCATGTGGTTGAATTCATTTGAAGATTTCAAATGCAGATATCAAACCTAATTGCTCCCTATTAATTACGACTTAAAAACGAATTAATTTCTGCCTGAACATGAAAATGAGAGGAAATAACCCTCAGATTTTCATGAAATTACTTCTTCGAAGGATTTCGGATAATTTTCGGCATACAGATTTTTATATTCTTTTGCGAAATGATCGTACCAGGTTTTAGCGAGAGAATATTTTCCCTTTTTGTTAAGTACCGAGCACTTGATTACCAATGCCTCCTGGTTAATTGAATCATAGGTGAAAACTGCATCAGCAATTTCTAACAGCAATTTGTCGTCTTTGTTGCCGTCGAGTTTTTGAGAGAACTCTAAAAGCGTGTCTATGATCTGATTGGAGATGTCAGATTTAAAACTGTCGGCCCAGCTCACTTGAAGATTGGGTAAAAGAGTACCTCGTTTAACGTATTTAATTAATAAGTTTATCTTGTCGGATTCAGACAACTGCGTTTGCTTGCTGGAATTAAGGAGGGCATACACTACCTGATAGTCACAGAACACCTCGTTATTCATTGTTAATTTCAGGTATGAATTGTTATTGTCTATTGTAATGTCGCTTATTTCTTCCAATAGACCCCGAAGTTTCTTGATGTTGACATTACGGTTGTTACGTGCGCTCACTTCGTCTTTGTCGGGCCATAAATACTCTTGAATAACGGCAGCTGAGATACCATTGTCAAATCGCACCGAATGCAATAAGATCAATGAAAGCAACTCCTTCAAAGTCATTGTAAATTTGGCAGAAATATCAATTCCAGATTTGTCTAAAACCTGAAAGCCGCCGAACAACAGTATAGACGATGTTAACCTTGGCTCGTCAGTGAGATTTATTTTCACCAGAGGTTCTGCCGGTACCATCGATTGCTCTAATGGTTTGTCTGCACTGGCTTTCCGTTTAAATCTCAAGAAGACAAAAGTCAGGATGGCAATTACTGCCAAAACGAATAAAATGTAATAATACGCTGAGGCTTCTTTAGTTTCTGGTATTTGTAATACATCTGAAATCTGAAGAGGAGGATAGTTTATCGTAAAAACTTCTACCTGGTAGTGCTGCTTCTCTTTATGAACAGTTACAGCAACCAATTCATTCGTTGCTTTTGAATAGAATAAATCGCAGAATGAATCTTCATCATGAAATTGGAAAGGGATGGCATTGGCAAACTCATCAGAATTCAAGGTGTCAAGTGAATATCGTTTTAAGATTATCTGACTTTGGAATTTGTCTTTTGGATAGCTGAGAACATAAAAGCATCTTTCTTCTTCATTAATGACAAGAGAATTTGAAAACACCTTGTCTTCAACTTCTGGCTCGTATCTGTCGTACCTTTTTGACTACGTGTGTTGAAAGATCGAACGAGTAGAGGTCATAGAAGCTTTGAGGTGACAACTCCTGCTTGCCACTAGGGCTTCCATATCCACCAAAAATCAGAACTTGATTTTTTGATTTATATAATCCGGCAGCACTGAGGTAGCGGGGAGGAATTGCTCCTGAGGTCTTAACAGTAACCCATTCAGATTTTCGTTTGTCATATTTGAAGAAATCGTTCTTGTAAACAAAAAATCCATACCCGCCAAATGTGTAAAGACTGCTGTCAGCGCTATTATAGAATTTGTTGTTGTGCCAGTAATTCGGTTCTGAGTATGTCGTGTCACTGTTTGGCCAGCGATCGTCCTTAAAATTAAAGATCTGGTACTTGTTTGTGTGCACGTCATAGTTTAAAAGCTCCCGGTTCTTGTCGTCGTAGTAGAGCTGATTGGCATCTGTGCAAAATGCGCTTCCTTTTACTGTCTTCTTTGCGATTCGTTCATTATCTATGTCATATGAATATAAATTATGTTCATCCATTATATATAGAGTGCCCGAATTGCTATTGAAAGCTATTGATGGGTATCGGCCAATGCTTAAATCTTTCCGATGTGCCCATTGCGTGTGGCGGTTAATCAGCCAGTTTGCATTTTTCACTACTGCTTTCTGTTTTGAAAGACTATCATAAACTTCAGTGTTATTGTGATTCTTCAACAACCATTTAGCGATCAGTTTCTTTTCTACTTCCAGAGAAATGTCTTTAATGACCATAGGAGGGACATCCGTGGTATTGTAACGCTTAAGTTCATTGCCACCAAAATAGAACCGAAAGTTCTTGAGTGGTTTCGTATCATATGATTGGGTTTTAACACGATCATTCCATCGTAATGTGATTTCATTCTTTTGAAATGAAATGGCAATGTTGATTTTTGTCCATTGCTCTGGTTTTAGCCCAACATCTGAAAATTCAAATTTTATGTTTGTTGGTGTGTTGTTGATCACCAGTACCAAGTCCTGAAATTCATTATGTTCAGGTGTAGACATTAAGTCAATATTTATGGTGTCATTTGCGATGATTCGCAAAATATATCCATACGCATTTGCAAGTCTTTGAAGGGTAAAGTCGAAATTTATCTCAAAATCCTTTTCAATATGAAAGGCTTGATCGGGATTCAGTCCTAGTGATGTGCGACGGTCTTTGCTGACTTCGTGCGATGCAAATGCGAGCCCATAGCTTTTGTTGTCACTTCTGGGTTGTGCACGAAGTGCGGTGACAATCACTAAAAAGACTAAAGGAAAAAGAACTCTTCGCATACCAAATCGCAAACTCCTACAACTACATTTTCACCAAATTATTTAAATTTTCAGAATAAGGACAAAAAAAACGTTTGAATTTCGTATTTAAGCAGATATTAATTCGATTTTAAGAGCACGCGTCTAGGTTTGTTGTCATTATTAAATTGAAGCAAACCATGCGAAAAAGTTTTTTGTTCTTTGGTGTTCTATTTCTCTATTATAATACATGTTGCAGTCAGACGAATAAACTCGACCTGGTAAATCCGTTTATTGGTACTGGCGGTCATGGCCATACTTTTCCAGGAGCCACTGTTCCATATGGCATGGTACAATTAAGCCCGGATACGCGCCTAAATGGTTGGGATGCCTGTTCGGGTTATCATTTTTCAGACGATGCAATTCTTGGATTTTCGCATACTCATTTAAGTGGAACCGGCATTGGCGACTATGGAGATATTTTGTTTATGCCAATAACTGGCAAACAGCAGTTCACACAAGGTACCGCCGAAAATCCAGACGCCGGATATGCATCAAGAAAACTGGCTGGTTCAGAAAACGGCAAGCCCTGGATATTATTCTGTTACTTTAAAAGACAACGGAGTTCGTGCAGAGCTTAGTGCAACAAAACACGCAGGTTTTCATAGATATACTTTTAATTCTATAAATGAAGCTGGTGTTATCATTGATGTAAGTCACACACTTCAAAGTCATCGCAACGAAATCAATCAGATTGAAATAATAAACGACCATGAGATACGTGGGTATAAGCTCACAAAAGGTTGGGCGCGCGAGCATCATGTCTACTTTCATGCGATATTCTCACAGCCCTTTACTGCGCAATTGGTGGATGATGTAACTGCATTGAATCAATCAGTTAAGGTGCTGAATAAACCAGGAGCAAAGGTTGCTTTGAAGTTTAAGAAATCTTCATCGAAAGAGGTGCTGGTAAAAGTTGGCATATCTCCTGTTGACTATCAAGGTGCAAAGAATAATGTGTTAAGTGAGATAAAAGACTGGGATTTTGTAAAAGTAAAAAGTAAAGCTCAGGAGGAATGGAATGCCTGGTTGAGTAAGATTGACATTAAGGGTGGTACACCCGATCAACAGAAGATATTTTATACAGCACTTTATCATACTGCTATTAGCCCTAATTTATTTACTGACTATGATGGGCGATACCGTGGTATGGATAAAAAAATTCATCAATCTCAGAACGTGGATAGTTATACTGTCTTTTCATTATGGGATACATTCCGTGCTTTTCACCCTTTGATGACGATAATAAATTCAAAAGAAAATGAAGCTTGGATTCGTTGTATGATCAGAAAGTACGAAGAGGGAGGAGCTTTACCTATGTGGGAATTGGCGGCGAACGAAACGGGCACAATGATTGGCTACCACGCCGTGCCTGTAATAGTAGATGCCTATTTAAAGGGTTTTAGAAATTTTGATGTAGAAGAAGCATATAAAGCAATTGTTCACTCATCAACATATGACACAACTATTTTCTTTCCTGACGCCGAAGTTCGGAATGGCCTGATGCCGATGGCTAAATATTACAACGAGACCATGG